>DF970666.1:0-197034 GCA_001270045.2 Bacteroidales bacterium 6E
CCTTAATCACCAACAATGAAAAAAGGGCCCCTTCATGGGACCCTTTAATTCGTAGCGAGAGGCGGGCATGATCCGCCGACCTCATGATTATGAATCATGCGCTCTAACCAGCTGAGCTACCTCGCCATTTTGTTGTGGTTTTTTGAACTCCTTGCAATCACTGGGCTAAACCCCGGAAACGCGGTGCAAATATACAATTTTTTTTAAAAAATAAGCGGGAGTTAAAAAATATAGTATATTGAAGCCGATAACTTGATTTCTAACTAATCCTGAATGGAACTAAAGTAGTCGTATGACCGATAAAACCAAGATACAACTGGAATACATCGTCAATTGTTCCCCCAAAGTGCTGTTCAACCGGCTCAGTACACCTTCGGGTCTCGCTGAGTGGTTTGCCGAAGACGTCAGCATCAGCGGACGCGAATTTACCTTCAAGTGGAAAGGCTCGGAGGAGATCGCCGAACTGATCATGCAAAAGGAAAATAAAATGGTTCGCTTCTCCTGGATCGACGATCCGGATACCTATTTTGAGTTTCGCATCACCCAGGACGAACTTACGGGTGACGTGTCGCTGATCGTGACTGACTTTGTCGAGCCTGAGGACAAGGAAGAATCAATCGGTATGTGGAACAATCATATCAACGATCTTAAACATATCATCGGCTCTTGATTAACTCCATGCCGGAGGGCTTGGGATCACTACCCCGACACACCGCCACTTAACACTTTTTTGCTTTGCTTTCCCGATAAATAGAGTAGTTTTGTACCGTACTCAACAACGTCATTGATTTCGATGAAGAGGTTATATTGGTATGTTCTCAAGACTTTTCTGGGTCCGTTTGTCATGACCTTCTTTATCTGCGTATTCATCCTGCTCATGCAGTTCCTCTGGAAATACGTGGATGACCTGGTCGGCAAGGGGCTCGATTGGAATATCCTGGCCGAATTGCTCTTTTATGCCGCTTTTGGCCTCCTTCCTTTCGCCTTTCCGCTTTCGATGCTGCTGGCCTCGATCATGACCTTCGGTGAACTGGGCGAAAACTATGAGCTGGTGGCCATGAAATCATCGGGAATCTCGCTCTTCCGCATCATGCGTCCCTTGCTGGTGGTGGCCGTGCTGATCACAGGAATGGCTTTCTTCTTTGCCAATAACGTACTTCCACATACCAACCTCCGTTTTACCACCTTGCTATTCAGCATCCGTAACCAACGTCCCGAATTGGTGTTAAAGGAAGGTGTTTTTACCAGCGAAATCGACGGTTACAGCATACGGATCGGGAAAAAGGACAACCGAACCAATACACTGCACGACATCCTGATTTACGACCATACCAACAACAAGGCCAACGAGAGCGTGACCGTGGCCGACTCGGGGTATCTGAAAATGACGGAAGACAAGAACTATATGGTGATGACCCTTTACAACGGCGAGAATTTTGCCGAAGGTTCGTCAACCCCGGGGCAACGTAATACCAACTTCCCGTTCCGCCGCGATCGTTTCGACAAACAGGTGATCAACGTTCGTGTGATGAATTTCGACTTCCAGCGAAGGGATGAGAGCATTTACCGGAATACCTACCGTATGCTGAACATTGCCCAATTGAAATATGCCGAGGATTCCCTGCTGGTCGATTACAAGGACCGCCTGCGGAATTTTCTGCTCAATACCCGGTATACCTATCACCTCGACCGACGAATTTCGGCACTGGCCATGGAGAATGATTCCATGCTCAGGCGCCTTGACAGTCAGCCGTATACGGTGTACGACATCGACAGCCTGCTGGCCAGTTACCAGAGTTTCGGTGCCAGTGAGTTTGTGCAGAATGCCTTGTATACGGCACGGAACAACTACCAGGAAATCAACAATATCGAAAATAACCTCTACGGAAGGAAGAAGCGAATCAACCAGCATATGATGGAGCGGCACCGGAAATTTACGCTTTCGTTTGCCGTACTGATCTTTTTCTTTATTGGCGCCCCGCTAGGGGCGATCATCCGGAAAGGAGGACTCGGGATGCCCGTGGTGGTATCCATTTTGCTGTTTATCTCGTATTATATCTTTTCAATGACCGGTGAAAAGTCGGCCCGTGAAGATGTGTGGGAAATGTTGGCGGGAATGTGGTTTTCGTCTTTCATTTTCCTCCCTGTCGGCTTGTGGCTGACCCACAAGGCCGTGACCGATTCACCGGTGATGTCGGCCGAAACTTATATCGCCTTGTTTAAAAAGTTAAACCTGAAGAGGTTTTTCAGAAAACGGACAGGACATGAATATACTCCAACTGACCAATAAACCTCCTTATCCGGCACGGGATGGCGGTGCAATTGCGATGCTGAACCTGACTCTTGGTTTTGCCCGTCTGGGGCATCGGGTAACCGTGTTGTCGATGAATACCCTGAAGCACCACACCAACGCTTCCAATATTCCGGAGGAGATGGCCCGAATGGCTGATTTCCGGTTTGTGCAGGTGGATGCGGGGATTAATCCCCTGGCAGCATTATTCAATTTGGTTTTCTCTGGTATGCCTTACAATGCGGTCAGGTTTCTCTCGAAGGAATATGAACGGCAACTGGTTTCAGTTCTGAAGGAAAACCGCTTCGATATCATCCAGCTCGAAGGACTCTACCTGTGTCCTTACATTCCCTTGATCCGCAAGCATTCGGATGCCCTGGTGGTTTACCGTGCCCACAACGTGGAGCATGAGATATGGGCCCGGACGGCCCTGATGAGCCATGGTGCCAAAAAATGGTATTTACGAAACCTGTCAAAACGAATTGAGCGATTCGAAAAGGATTGCCTTAATACCTATGATATGCTGGTCCCCATCACGGCCAGGGATGAATCGATCCTGGAAAGGATGGGCAACCAAAAGCCTTCGTTCGTGTCGTCAACAGGTATTGACATGGACAACATGAAGCCGGTTTGGAACAGCCATGCGCCGAGCCTCTTCCATATCGGATCGCTCGACTGGTCGCCCAACCAGGAGGGACTGCTCTGGTTCCTGTTCAACTGTTGGGTTCCCCTGCGGAAAGCGTTCCCTGATCTTGAGATGCACATCGCTGGCCGCAACGCCCCCGAATGGCTGATCCGGAAGTTCAAGCGTCCGGGGGTGGTCTTCCACGGGGAGATAGACGATGCCCATGCCTTTATGCGTGAACATTCGGTGATGGTGGTTCCGCTGCTTTCCGGCAGTGGCATGCGCATCAAGATCATCGAGGGGATGGCCATGGGCAAGGCTATCGTATCCACCCCGGTTGGAGCAGAGGGATTGGGCGTGACCCATGAAGAGCAGGTGATGGTGGCTGACCGTCCGGATGAATTTGTCCAGTCGGTGCAAACCTTGCTTTCGGATCCATCCCGGATAAGGAAAATGGGCGAACAGGCCTATGCTTTTATCGGCGAACATTTTGATAATCGGGTGCTGGCAGGTAAACTGGCCGGTTTTTACCAAAACTGCCGTTCATGATGGATGAATTCCTGTTCTGGCTTCTGTTTGTGACGCTGGCATACACCTATGCCGGATATGCACTGGTGCTGTTTGTGCTGGTGACCATCAAAAAGTTGCTGGGCAAAAGAAGGGAAGTCCTTCCGGAATGGACTACTGAACCAGAGGTATGCCTGTTTGTCACGGCATACAACGAAAAAGACTATATCTTCCAGAAGGTCGAGAACTCATTCAGGCTCGATTATCCGCGCGAAAAGGTGCAGTACCTTTGGGTTACCGACGGTTCGGATGACGGTACACCTGATATCCTTCGCAAGTTTCCCGACCTGGAGGTACACCACCAACCGGAGCGAAGGGGGAAGATACATGCCATGAACAGGGGCATGCACTTCGTCAAGGCGCCCATTGTCATCTTTTCGGATACCAATACGCTGTTGAGCCACAATACCATCCGCGAAATGGTGGCTCGTTTCCGTGATCCGAAAGTGGGTTGTGTAGCCGGTGAAAAGCGGATCACCGAGAAAGAAGCCGAGAATGCCTCGGCAGCCGGTGAGGGCCTTTACTGGCGCATCGAAAGCAAAATCAAGGAGTGGGATGCCGAGCTGAATTCGGCCGTTGGGGGCGTTGGCGAACTCTTTGCCATACGCACCGGACTCTTTGCCGAGGTGGAACCTGACACACTGCTCGACGACTTCATCATTTCCTTGCGGATTGCCGGGAAAGGCTATCGTATCGCCTATACTCCCAATGCCTATGCCGAAGAGAAGGCCTCGCTGAACGTGAAGGAAGAACTGAAGCGAAAGATCCGCATCGCGGCAGGCGGAGTGCAGACCATGTTCCGGCTGGGATGGCTGCTGAATCCATTCCGCCATGGCTGGCTGAGCTGGCAGTACCTTTCGCACAAGGTTCTGCGATGGAGTCTTGCCCCCATTTTCCTGTTTCTCTTTCTACCCGTGAATTTCTGGGTGGTGGCCGCCAACGATCTGTGGGCTGTACCCTCATTCTACACACTGATGCTTGGTCTGCAGATGGTCTGTTACCTGATGGCACTGGCCGGCCGGGCACTCGAACACAGGCAGTTGAGGGTCAAGATCCTGTTTGCCCCATACTATTTCGTGGCCATAAACTATGCCGCCATACTGGGCATGATCCGATATTTCAAACGGACCCAGCAAGTGACCTGGGAAAAATCAAAAAGGGCCTGATCTGTTAACCTTTTGGTTTCACCCCTTTTTGTCAGGTTATCGGTTGATTTTTTTAGCTAATTTTGCGGCCGTATCACTGAAAACGAAAAATGTCAGAATTCAAGCTCAATACCATCCCCGAAGCCATTGAAGCGATCAAGAAAGGTGAACTGATCATTGTGGTCGATGACGAGGATCGTGAAAATGAAGGCGATTTCATAACCGCTTCGGAGTTGATAACTCCTGAAAAGATCAATTTCATGGCCATCCATGGCCGCGGGCTGATATGTGTTGCCCTGACCGAACAGCGCTGCGATGAGCTTGAGCTCGAGATGATGGTCGGACAAAATACTTCTTTCCATGAAACCCAGTTCACGGTTTCGGTCGATGCCATCCTGCCTGGCGTCAGTACAGGTATTTCAGCTTCCGACCGTGCCATCACCATCAAGGCATTGGTTGATCCCAATACCCGTCCTGAGGTATTGGGTCGGCCCGGACATGTTTTCCCGCTGAAAGCCAAGAACAGGGGTGTGCTCCGCAGGGCCGGCCATACCGAGGCGGCAGTTGACCTGGCCCGCCTGGCAGGTTTGAGCCCGTCGGGTACTCTGGTGGAGGTAATGAATGACGACGGCACCATGGCAAGGCTCCCCGACCTGTTGAAAATTGCCGAAAGGTTCAACCTGAAGGTAGTGACCATAAAGGACCTGATTGCCTATCGCCTGCAAAGCGAAAGCCTGATCAAGAGAGGTGAAGAGGTTCAATTGCCTACCCGTTTCGGCGATTTCAGGATCATCCCTTTTCTGCAGAAAAGCAATAATAAAGAACATGTTGCGCTGGTTAAGGGCGAATGGAATCCGGATGATGCCATCCCCGTAAGGGTGCATTCCTCATGCATGACCGGTGACATTTTCGGGTCGCTTCGCTGCGAATGTGGCGACCAGTTACATGCTGCCATGGATTATATCGAGAAGGAGGGAAGGGGCGTAATCGTGTATATGATACAGGAAGGCCGTGGCATTGGACTGATCAACAAAATCGCTGCCTACAAGCTGCAGGACCAGGGTCTGGATACCGTGGAAGCCAACATTCACCTGGGATTCAAGGCCGATGAAAGGGATTATGGCGTAGGTGCCCAGATCCTCCGGAGCCTCGAAGTAAGGAAGATGGTACTACTGACCAATAATCCGGTGAAAAGGGTCGGACTTGAAGCCTATGGGCTGGAAGTAGTGAAAGTGATGCCGCTTGAGGTTAAACCCAACAAGTTCAACGCCCGTTACCTTAAGACCAAACGCGACCGCATGGGGCATACCCTGCAGCGTTTTACTTACGACGACGAAAAGCCGCA
Organism: Bacteroidales bacterium 6E; assembly: GCA_001270045.2. Taxonomy (GTDB): domain Bacteria; phylum Bacteroidota; class Bacteroidia; order Bacteroidales; family Prolixibacteraceae; genus UBA1413. The sequence continues at coordinate 5,973 of DF970666.1, forward strand.
GACCGAAGAATAATTCCAACCGAATAAACGACCGACACAATGGGCTTTACCTGGAATCCCGATTACGAAGATATCAGCTATGGTAACGACAACCAGAAAGAGGGAGAAGACTATTACCTCGATTCGAACGGTTACAGGGTGATGACTGAATCGTACTTGCGGCGCCGCGGATATTGCTGTGCCAATGGTTGCCGCCATTGTCCATACTGGCCCAAAGCACAGAAAGGCAACACCGTACTCAAAAATCCCTAAAAACAATTTCAGATTTGCATTGTTTCACTGTAAAACTAAAATGATACAGTGATGAAAAAGATTGGATATGTATTGGCCGGTTTTGCCGGTGGATTGGTGCTGGTCGTCCTCCTGGGCGCAGCCGTAATGAAAAACCAGGTTTTCGTGGTTGACGAGAGTAAGTATGGTTTCGAAGAGACTTCCGACAAACTAGAGGCATTGGCCAAAGAGGGTGGCTGGACCATCAGCCATATCTACAACCTACAGGCAACCATGGAAAAGAACGGATATTCGGTGCAGCCGATCCTGGTCTATTCCCTTTGTAAACCACAGATTGCCCATAAGATACTCGGTTCCGACACAGAAAGGCCTACCTCTGTAATGATGCCTTGCCGCGTGTCGATTTACATGACCTCCGACGGGAAGACCTATATTTCAAGAATGAAGGCCAGCGCCGTTTCATCGATGCTGTCGGGTGTTTCAAAGGAAGCCATGGTATTGGCCAGTGACGAGAACGAAAAAATGATTGAACAGCTGGTGAAATAATGTCGGCATTAATACCTATCCATATGAAAAAGACGATATTGATACTTCTGTTGGCCATCTTTGGCATGGCTTGCGGCGGTGGTTCGGGAACGGACCAGAAAAAAGCAGAGGCAACGGTTGCTACCACCGACCTGACCTTTCAGGTATCGGGTATGCATTGTGACATGTGTGTAGCTTCCATTGAGAAGGCTGTCGGACAGCTGGCCGGGGTGGATTCGGTGCGGGCCGTGCTGAATGATTCCATCGCTTTTGTCAGGTTCAACCCTGACCAGGTAAACAAGGACGAGATTGCCAAGGCGATCGAGTCGAGAGGATATAAAGTAAAAGGCAGCCTTTAAGCTGCCTTTTCTTATTTACTAATCTGCTTTCTCCTTCTTGTCGGGAAGCTCCAGGGTACCCGACACCTCGTCGGTGAGTGCTGCGCCGAGGACTTCCATGATGGTTTTTACATATATGAAATTCAATCCTTCGAGATACTCCTGATTGATCTCCTCCAGGTGTCTCCGGTTATCTTCGGAAAGGATGATCTCCATGATTCCAGCCCTTTTGGCGGCCAGGATCTTCTCTTTGATACCACCCACAGGCAACACTTTTCCCCTTAGGGTGATTTCGCCGGTCATGGCGATATTCTTCTTCACTTTTCTTCTGGTGAATGCCGATGCCAGTGCGGTGACCATGGTTACGCCGGCCGACGGACCGTCTTTGGGGATAGCCCCTTCCGGTACGTGCAGGTGAACGTTGTATTCCGAAAACAGCACGGGATTGATGTTTAATTCAGTGGCATGGCTCTTGAGATATTCGAGGGCCAGCATGGCCGATTCCTTCATCACGTCGCCGAGGTTGCCGGTCAGGGTAAGGCTTCCCTTGCCTTTGCTCAGACTGCTTTCCACGAACAGGATTTCGCCTCCTGCCGCTGTCCATGCCAGTCCGGTAACCACACCAGGGAATTCATTCCCCTGGTATTGTTCACGTGAGAACTCCTCGATGCCCAGATATTCCTTTAAGTCGGCAATCGCAATCAACGGATTGTACTGCTCTTCGAATGCCACTTTCCGGGCGATCCTGCGGGCGATTCGGGCCAGTTTCTTGTCGAGCTCCCTGACGCCCGATTCGCGGGTGTAGCGTTCGATAATATAGCTGAGTGCCTCCCTGGTGAGCTGCAACTGTTCGGCTTTCAGGCCGTGATTATCGAGTTGTCGTGGGATCAGGTGCCTGATGGCGATCTCTATCTTTTCCTCGACAAGGTAACCGCTCACCTCAATCATTTCAAGCCTGTCGCGCAGCGGTGGTGCAATGGTCGACAGGGTATTGGCGGTAGCGATGAACATCACGCGACTCAGGTCGTAATCGACATCGACATAGTTGTCGTGGAATTCTCCGTTCTGTTCAGGGTCGAGCACCTCAAGGAGAGCCGATTCAGGATCGCCATGGAACTGTTTTGAAACCTTGTCGATCTCGTCGAGCACAAATACAGGGTTCGATGATTTAGCCTTTTTGATGTTCTGGATGATGCGGCCGGGCATGGCACCGATATAGGTTTTGCGGTGTCCCCTGATTTCCGATTCATCATGCAGCCCACCCAGGCTCATGCGGATATATTTCCTACCCAATGCCCTGGATATTGACTTCCCGAGTGATGTCTTCCCTACACCGGGGGGGCCATAGAGGCAAAGGATGGGTGATTTCAGGTCGTTCTTCAACTTCAGTACCGCCAGGTGTTCAAGGATACGCTCCTTCACCTTTTCGAGCCCAAAATGGTCCTCGTCGAGTACATGCCTTGCAAATTCGAGGTCGAAGTTGTCTTCAGTATATTCGTTCCATGGAAGCTCCAGCAGAGTCTGGCAATAACTGAACTGAACAGAATATTCGCCGGCGGCAGGATTGAGCCTGCTCAGCTTGTCGACCTCCTTCTCGAAGTATTTGCCGGTTTCCTCGCTCCATTTCTTGGTACGCCCTTTCTCTTTCAGGTCACGGATCTCTTTTTCCACCGGATTGCCACCGAGTTCATCCTGTATAGTCTTCATCTGCTGATGCAACATGTATTCGCGCTGTTGCTTGTCCATGTCAGTTTTTACCTTGCTCTGGATATCGCGTTTCAGCTCCAGCATCTGGACCTCCTTGACGAGGAAGCCAATGGCTTGCATGCCACGCTCAAGCAGGTTGTCGATTTCGAGCAACAACTGCTTTTCCTTCACCTCGATATCGGTATTGGAACAGATATAATTGATAAGGAAAGTGGAGTTCTCGATATTTTTGACGGCAAATGAGGCTTCGGGGGGTATATTCGAAGTGTATTGGGCGATCTTGATCGACAGGTCCTTGAGTGAACCCACCACAGCCGAGAACTCGTTGTTGGTTTCAGGTACGACATCCGTCATGGCCTCAACTTTAGCCATGAAATAGGGCTCCTCGGAAACGAACTCCCTGATGCGGAATCTCTTTCTTCCCTGAATGATGACCGTGGTGGTTCCATCAGGCATTTCGAGAAGCTTGAGAACTTCGGCTACGGTACCCACTCCGAACAGATCGCCAGTGGCAGGATCATCGAGCTTGAAGTCCTTTTGTGCAACCGTTCCCAGTAGTTTTTTGCCTCGGTAAACCTCCTGGATAAGTTTCAACGATTTCTGTCTTCCTACGGTGATGGGGATTACCACCCCGGGGAAGAGAACTGTATTTCGAAGCGGGAGTATGGGCAATGCCTCAGGGATTTCAAGGTTGTGCAGTGATTCATCGTCCCCATCGGCGATGATTGGGATAAAGTCACTGTCCTTATGGATCAGGTCCCGTAAAAACAGGTTATGTACTTTTTCGTCTTTCAATTTTACCATTGTTTAATGATGTATGACAATATGTCGGTATGTGCCTGCATGTTAAAGCGGTATCCCATAAGGCAATAGTCGTGCCACGCAGGGTTTTGTACGGTAGGATGTGGCAGGCGAGTGTCGTATCTTGATATGTAATAAGCTGTTTTGCAGGGTTATGTGAAGGTAGGGCAAAAAAAAAGCTCCTTTAAAGGAGCTTTATGACATACCCTGACGGGATTACTTTTTTCTTTGATCCATGTGGTTTTTGTAGCGGCTCATGAATTTGTCGACACGGCCTGCTGTATCCACCAGCTTCACTTTGCCGGTATAGAAAGGATGTGAGGTATTGGAAATCTCGATCTTCACGAGAGGATATTCCGTACCATCAATATCAACGGTGTCCCTGGTCTGTACAGTCGACCGGGTTAAAAAAGTGTGGCCATTCGACATGTCTCTGAATGCAACCAATCTGTAGCTTTCCGGATGTATTCCTTTTTTCATTTTTCTATAATTTTTTACGGCCAGAGGGGATTTACGACCCGGTAAATACCATCGCCTTTCTTAAACTTCTACTCTTAAAACGGCTCGCAAAGATAGCGATACTTTATTAATTTCCAAATGGGTGCAAATGAATATTCCGAATTTTTTAACCTTCTTTAGGCGTGATGATTGGTGCCCGTTTAAAAGGCTTGGTCCGGTCGAATAGGTAACGCATGGTATAGTGGGTTTTCATGTGTTTTCCGCCCACCGATTCGTAGAGGGAGATGATCTTTGGGTTAAAATCGCCTGCCCATGAAAGCTCCATTTCGGTATACCAAGGCATGGTGTACATGACCGGTCTGAGGTTCCAGAAGATAGCCGCATCGATGCCCGAGCGTTGGTATTTAGGGGATATCCCTATGATAATGCTCCGGGTACGGGTCATGGTCCGCCGTTTTTTATACCACATCAGTTTCAATATGTTCCAGGGTGTCAGTTTTCCGTTAAGTTTCCGGAGGATCTGGTTCACGTCGGGAATCATGACGAATACCGCGATGGGTTCATCTTCGTGGTAGGCATACCAGATGAACTTTTCCTCGATGAGCATTTTTGAATTGACGAGGAAATCGCGGAGTTCGTCTTTGTCGATGGGCTTGAAATGTTCATGGTTCCTCCATGCGTTGTCGTATACGTAGGCAAAATCATCGACGAACTTATCCTTCTCCTTCCACGAAAAATGGCGGAAACTGAATTGCGGTTTTTTGGCCACCCATTCAGCCACCTTCCAGAACCTTTCGGGAAGTTCGGGGAGGGTGGTGTCGAGGTGATAACTGAACTGCTTGAAATACATCTGGAAGCCATATCCCTCAAACAATTTCAGGTAATAGGGTGGGTTATAGGGCATTCCAAAACCCTGAGGCATAAAACCGTCGACCAGCAATCCCCAGTTCATGTAATTCTCTCCGAAATTGACCGGCCCGTCCATGGCTTCCATACCATGTCCCCTCAGCCATTCCCTGGCACTGTCGAACAGCAGGTTGGCTGCTTCCTGATTGTCGATGCACTCGAAAAAACCGCATCCGCCGGTTGGTTGCTCAAACACGAAAGCTTTATCGCGGTTAAAGAAAGCGCCAATCCTTCCAATTGGCTTCCCATTGTCATCGGTCAGTACCCACCTGGTGGCATCGCCATTCTTGAACGACGGGTTTTTTTCGGGTGAAAAAATATTGTCGACCATGGCTTCCAGCGGACATGCCCAGTTGGGGTCGTCCTTGTAAATCAGGTGGGGGACCTGGTGAAACTGGCGGATTGTTTTCTGACTGTTAACGATGGCTATTTGCATAGTCTTGTTTTTTTTGCAAAATATGGATAAAATTGAATTCGAACATCCGAAAGATAAATTTTAATCTTTAATAATGGGTGCCCTTTTGAATTTACGTGTACGATCAAAGAGGTACCGAAGGGTCAGGTGGGTAATGACATGTCCGGCTCCTGCTGCCTCCAGTATCGAAATCATCTTGGGATTGAAGTCGCCCACCCAGCTGATTTCCACATCGCGGTACCAGGGTTTTGATTCCATCATTTCCTTTAGCTGGTAAAAGATGGCCGATTCGAGACCTGATTTCTGGTACTTCGGTACCACACCCATCACGATCACCCGCGCCCGATTGATGGCTTTGGGGCGATTGTAAAGGAACAAGCGGACAAGGTTAGCCAGGTTGAGCCTGTTGCCTTTCAGCCGGCGGATCACCTGGTTCATGTCGGGGATCATCATAAAGAATGCGGCAGGTTCGCCGTCGCGGTAAGCGTACCATATGAACTCCTCTACAAGGAAAGGTTTGGCATCCTTGAGCAAGGTTCGGATTTCCTCCGGGTCGATACGTTTATAGTTAGCATGGTGGCTCCATGCCTTTTCGTGGATGTCGATAAAGTCGGTAATGTATTTGTCCTGGTCCCCGAACGTAAAATGCTCGTAGGTATATCCCGGTTTCCGGTGAACCCATGCGGCAATCTTCCAGAATCGCTCAGGCAGGTACCTGCTGGTGATGTCGAGGCGGTAACTATATTGCTCGTATAAAGTCTGGAATCCATAAGTATCAAATAACTTTCGGTAGTAAGGCTTGTGGTATTGCATCCCGAAAGTTTGCTTCATGTCGCCATGGATGTGTAATCCCCAGTTGAAGAAGTTCTCTCCCGGGTTGATGGGGCCATCCATGGCTTCCATACCGTTTTTCGCCAGGAAATCCTTTGCAGTGTCGAACAGGAGGTTGGCCACTTGTTGGTCGTCGATGCACTCAAAGAAGCCGATACCACCGGTTGGCTGGTCGTAGGAGCTGGTGTAGTTCCTGACGATAAAAGCCCCGATTCGGCCAACTGTGTGGTTGTTGTTAACGACAATCCACCTGCAGGCGTGACCCCCGGCCAGTGCGGCGTTGGTGTTGCGGTTGAACCCGTTTTCGATCAGTGGCCTCAACACTTCCACATAATTGGGATCGTTCCGGTAGATCATTCCGGGCAGTTCGTGGAACCGGTCGAGGGATTCATTATCGTTTACCTCAAGAATTTGCATGGAGTGAAAAAAATCAATCTTGGAGGGGTAAAAATAAGGAAGAGTGCCGAAATATCAATAATGTCCGGGATTTGATGATGGGTAATTATAAAGTGGCTGTTATTTGAGGACTGGCTGCCTGGCTGTTAGCAATAGGGTGAAATGCAGCATTATAGAGAATATTTATCCTGAAGACCAAATTGTTTAAATCAAATATGCTGAACAAAGAATAATCAGAATGTTACCAGTGTAAGACGGATTACCTTGTTCATAATATCGGGCATGATTAAAAATAGAAAAGCTGCCAGAAATGTATTCTCACGAATTTTGATTCAATAATATATATTGTAGGATTGTATTATTAGAGAAAGGGTTCCCAAACCTGGGGAAATATATGTCCCGCACCATTCAGATGATATTTGATGGTGAACCTGCCACTGGGTGGAATATTTACGACATAGATTAGAGGTTCAGCCAAACCTTGCCTAAATAATGATACTCCAATAATATTAACTCCTTTTTGGAGAATCAAATTATTGCCTTTCTCCAATTGAAACGTGGCAATGATGGTGACATTTCCGTTTGGGGATACAATGGATTTTGCCTGTATGGAAGGAAATTCCTTGTCATCCGCATCAATAAAGACCACCTCATGATCGGTAATCACGATCGCCTGGGCTTGGCTGGTCGATGAATAGAATACTGCCGCAAAGAACAGGAGAGTGACGAGGATGAAATTATTCTTCATGATGTTACGTTTGTATGGATCCTTTAAAACAAATAAGATATAAATATGGTTTGCACTGATTGCCTTTACAGCCAAACCCTCTCGGTGCAATTGTGGAAAAGTGTATTGGTCGCGGTTGACATTTTTTCTGTGCCGGAACAAAACTATCTTCCATTCAGGTTTACCCAAATATATACTTTGTTGGGCTTAAAAGGTTATAATAAAGAATGATTATAATTAGGAAATTATCAACATAGGTTTGTTAACCAAATCATTGAGTGTTGGTATCCTTCGGGCCGTACTGGTCATGGAGGGTTTGTAACCATTGATTTTTGGTTATTGGGTCAAGGAAGGAAGCCTTGAATGAATTGCCTGCCAGCGTTGCAATATCGGTGGCATTGAGATGCAGCGCTTCGGCAAGTGCCATGTAATTCTCGTTGACATATCCACCGAAATAGGCAGGGTCGTCGGAATTGACCGTGACCAGCACGCCCTGTTCCATCAATCGTTTGGCAGGGTGTTGGCTTAAATCAGTATGCACCTTGAGTTTCAGGTTGGAGAGTGGACACATGGTCAGGGCCAATTGACGTTCCCTAAGCCGGCTGACCAGTTCGGGTGAATCGACCGACCGGTTGCCATGGTCTATCCGGTCGACATTCAATAGATCAAGCGCCTCGTCGATGTATCCTGCAGGTCCTTCCTCCCCGGCATGGGCGACCGTCATGAAGCCTTTGGCCTTTGCCATTTCAAAGACATGTCGGAATTTGGAAGGGGGATTGCCCTTTTCAGAGGAATCGAGTCCAACCCCAAGAAAGGAATCCTTCCATGGGAGTGCCTGCTGCAATGTCTTTATGGCAGAGGCTTCATCAAGGTGCCTCAAAAAACACATGATCAAATGACTGGTGATGCCCAGTTCGGCATGGGCTTCCTCCCTGGCCCGGTTGATGCCCCGTATGACAGTTCCGAAAGGGATGCCCCGACTGGTATGGGTTTGGGGATCAAAGAACATTTCGGTATGGACCACCTTTTGTTCGTGAGCCTTATGAAGGTAAGCCCTGGTCAGGAGGTAAAAATCCTCTTCATGCAGCAAAACGGATGCACCGGCATAATAGATGTCCAGGAACTCCTGAAGGTTATTAAAAGTATAGGCAGCCTTGACGGCTTCGGGTGAAGAATAGGGGAGGCTTACCTTGTTTTTTGCAGCCAGACTGAAAAGCAGGTCGGGTTCAAGGGTACCCTCGATGTGGAGGTGTAATTCGGCTTTGGGTATGTTTTGTATGATGTGCCTGATTGAAGATGATTCCATAGGTTTCATTTTCGATGCAATATATAAAATATCCTCAGACACAAAAAGGATTTCATGTGCACCATGGCTGATTTCAGCCTGGTTGGCCTATTCATCGTCATCCATCTGGAACACTTCCTCAATGGGTAACCCGAATACCCTGGCTATGCTGAAGGCCAGCTTCAGGGAAGGATTGTACTTGTTCTTCTCAAGAAACACGATGGTTTCGCGCCGTACATTCACCTTCAGAGCCAGCTCTTCCTGGGTCAGGTTGTGTCGGGCACGTAATTCCCTGATCCTGTTATTCATCCCTGATCCCCCTCCAATAAACCACCAGCCAGCAGAGTGCCCAGATGACAGCCATCGCGAGTATGCCGGTCCCAAGCAACTGTTCTGTGTCAAATGTCACCCTGTCTTTCAGCCAGATCATGAATACCCACATATATAATGATATGAAATAGGCCCAGGCCGACGCTTTCATCATCACTTTTTTGGAAAGTTCATCTTCCACGGGTTCGCCCCTACGCTCGCTGGTCAGCCTTCGGTAACCGAAAACCAGTGCAAGGATGACAAGAACGGCTATCACCCCGATCTGAAGCACATCGACCCCGGACAAAACGCCGGATTTGGCAATCCATAGGATGGTACTGGCCACCACGAGAATTGCAACGAGAAATACCAAACCTGATTTTTTCATGACATTGTTATTAATATCTAACACAAAGTTAGAAATATTACACATTTGTTGTATGCATTTTCACATATTTATTTTATTCTTCTGTATGGGGTATTCGATAGATAATGCCGTTCACCCATAAAACGGGTGGATTTTGGCCACTTGCCGGTAGTAGGGTAAAAAAAACTTTTCGCCTTGATCTCTGAAATTTCTCCATTCATCGGTAAAAAATGGCTGTTGGCAGATTCAGGGATTTAAAGGGGTTTTTTGCGTGTAACATTTGTATCGTCATTTAGTCTTAATGATGTGACAAAACAACAACGACAGATTAAAAATATTAAATACAGAAAACAATGAAAACAAGAATTCTTTCCATCGCAATCGCCGCAGTAATGATAGTCGGATTAGCTTCGAACGCTGACGGTGCAAAGGGTAAATCCCTTAAGCTTGCCTCAAGCCTTGAAAACGTTATGGATCCTTCTCTTGACCTTGAAAGCTGGATGACCAGTGACCTGGTTTGGAACCAGGGTAATTTCGCCAATTATACGGCAGCGGCCGATGAGTCTCTCGAACTGGAAGCCTGGATGACCAATACCGTTAGCTGGGCATATTATCCGGCTGCCACCGAAGCAAGCCTTGAAGTGGAATCATGGATGACCAACTCCATGATGTGGCAGATGATGCCGGTTGAAAAGGATGAACAGCTGGTTCTTGAACACTGGATGACCTGTGATGAAATGTGGAACTGCCCAGGTATCAGCAGTCCTGTCTTTACCGGTACCGAATCGGCATATTCAGCTTATCTTTCAGAAAACAACAAATAGTTTTTCATCATAGTAGGTTTAGTAGGTTAGTTTATTTGGTAATGAGAACAGGTTGTCGCAAGACAGCCTGTTTTTTTTTGAACTATCCATTGCCGCCAGGAGTCGGTTACACCGGCAAAAAATAAAATACTTGTTACTATTTTATTCGTCTTGCCAAATTCTCCATTCATCGGTAAAAACAGGCTGTTGGCAGATTAGGACCTTTATTTTCTTTGGATTGATGTAACATTTGTATCGTTATTTAGTCTATAACAGTGTAAGAAAACAACAGAAACAGAATCAGAAATATTTAAAAACAGAAAACGATGAAAACAAGAATTCTTTCAATAGTGATGATGGCGGTGATAACAGTGTTAACATCCGCAACATCGGTAAATGCCATAGAAAGAGTATCACGTTCTGCCTCAAGCCTTGAAAACGCAACAGATCCCGCCATGACGATCGAAAACTGGATGACCAGCGAAATTCTCTGGAACAACTCACTGGCATCTAACTTTGACCTTGCTCTCGAAAACAGCCTCGATATGGAAACCTGGATGACCAACTCTCTTGTATGGGACATGCCGGTCATTGCCGTGGATGATGTCCTGATGATCGAAGCCTGGATGACCACACCGATGATGTGGGACATGATGGAAACAGAAATGGATACAGGTCTTTCACTCGAGGGATGGATGGTCAATTCCATGGTATGGGGCAACGGAAGCCTGGTAGTTGAAACCGAAGTTGAAAATCCATTGGTGCTTTCAGACTGGATGCTCAAAGAAGAAAACTGGAAATAGTATAATCTCTGCGATAACCAACAATTTGGTAGGTTAGTTATTTGGTTTTTTTTAGGACAGGTTGCCATCAGGGCAGCCTGTCTTTTTTTTGCAATCCCCTTCCGGGTAAGTCCAAATCCATTACCCCTTTTGGGTTTTTCCATATCTTCTGCGTTCTTTTTCCATTCTTTTTCCATTTCAGTATGGCGATAGAATGGCAATTTTATGGAAATTGTATGGAAATAGTAATAACCGGGTCGGGACCTGGTTAATCGGGATTATTGGTATAATTGGGTATCAATGGAGATTTAAGTCACTTATTTAAAAAAAAAGAGGCTGTCTCACTTGAGCGGGACAGCCTCCATATAATTCAACAATGAATATCAGATTTATTTGATCCTTCCCTGGATAGGCTTGATTTCGATCATCACGTGGTTTTTCGGGACGATCTCGTCGTTTTTTACATTAATTTTGACGATCTCGCCGTCAAAAGGCATCAACACATTGTTGTGCATTTTCATTGCTTCCAGCACGAGAATGGTTTCGCCTGCCTTAACCTTTTGTCCGGTTTTTACCATCACGTCGATAATGGTTCCCGGAATAAAGGAAACGATCAGGTTTGGATTGTGGGGTTGCCATACCTTGCGGTTCCTGAACTTGTTTGTCAGGGTGGTTTCGTATTTGGCACCCTGTACAATCAGGGATTCATACTGGATTTCTTCTTTTTTGTCTGCCATAACAATATATTATAGGTTACTGACCTCGGTTCTTGCGGATTAAAACGGTGGAATACCATGTTTCTTGTTTGGAAGGAACACGCTTTTGTTCTTCGATACCTTGAGGGCATGCAAGATGCGATGGCGGGTATCGGCCGGTTCGATCACTTCGTCGATGTAACCTTTAGCGGCAGCTACGTATGGGTTGGCGAATTTTTCCTTGTATTCCTGGATCTTTTGTTGGCGCATGGCCTCCGGATCCTCGGCTTCCATGATTTCCTTGCGGAAAACGATATTGGCGGCACCTTCGGGACCCATAACGGCAATTTCTGCATTTGGCCATGCAAATACGAAGTCGGCACGCAGGTGTCTTGAGTTCATGGCAATGTATCCACCACCATAAGCCTTACGGAGGATGACGGTCACTTTGGGTACGGTTGCCTCGCTATAGGCATACAGGATTTTGGCTCCGTGACGGATAACACCTGCATGTTCCTGATCGACACCAGGAAGGTAGCCTGGCAAGTCTTCGAGGGTGACAATCGGGATGTTGAAGGCATCGCAATAGCGGATAAAGCGCGCGGCCTTGTCGGAGCTATCGGTGTCGAGAACCCCTGCAAGCACCAGAGGCTGGTTGGCCACGAAACCTACGGTTTCGCCATCGAGACGGCCAAACCCGATAATGATGTTGGGAGCGAAATGCTCCATGATTTCCTGGAATTCAGATCCATCGGTGATGGACTTGATAATTTCCCTCATATCATATGGAATCCTTGGATCGACGGGCACAAGTTTCTCGATCTTCAGGCCCTTTTTCGGTGGCTTGGGAGGAAAAGTCTGGGCTTTTTCGGTATTGTTCCATGGAATATAGGACATCAGTTTTTTGATCTGGTCAAAGCACTCGGCTTCGGTCATGGCATAGAAGTGAGCGTTACCGGTCACTTCGGCATGAACACGGGCACCGCCCAGCTCTTCCATGGAAATGTCTTCACCCAATACTGATTTGATGACACTCGGGCCGGTAATGAACATTTTTGAGATGTTCTCGACCACAAAAACGAAGTCTGTGAGTGCCGGAGAATAAACCGCACCACCGGCGCATGGGCCGAGGATCACGGAAATCTGCGGAATTACTCCTGATGCCAGTGTGTTGCGAAAGAAAATTTCGCCATATCCCGCGAGAGAGTTTACTCCTTCCTGGATACGGGCACCACCTGAGTCGTTGATTCCGATCAGAGGGACCCTCATTTTCAGTGCATGGTCCATAATTTTGGTAATCTTCCGTGCGTGCATCTGCCCCAATGAACCCCCCGCAACGGTAAAGTCCTGGGCAAAAATACAGACAGGCTTGTTGTAGATGGTCCCTGTACCGATGACAACACCGTCGCCATGCAGCACCTTGGTTTCCATTCCGAAGTCACGGGCCATGTGTTCAACGAACAGGTCGTACTCATGGAAGGAATCTTCATCTAGGATGGCAAGAATCCTTTCACGGGCCGTGAGTTTCCCCATCTGTGCCTGTTTTTCGATGGCTTCGTCACCACCGCCTTTCTGGACTTCCAGCTTGCGTTTGCGGAGATCAAGGATATTGTTTCTTAATGACATAGAACTTTGATTTTTTAATTATCACTGATCCGATCAACGGATATTTATTAAAAAACAGCGGTCAAAAATAAGTAAATTTTCATACAGCCTTTTTGAATATGCGCTCTTTTAACTGATTTTAAACTTTCGTAACTCGTTGTTTTTGAATAATTTTACAAATAAGTTGAAAGTTTTTTGGCGGCAATCGGGCCATATGCACAAGGATAGGTTCCGTAATGATGTATCATACAGGCCAATACCTTTTTTGGGATGGAAAAGGGTGATAGGTTGGTATAGTCAGGTTACGTGCGTTTAACAATTAAGGTTACCTGACCTGCGGAATTAACGTGCCGCCCATTTGTATAGGAACAGGGCAATGATCGCATACAACAGGTTGGGTATCCACACGGCGATAACCGGAGGCATGTTGCCGTTGATGGAGAAAACCACCGCAATCTGCTGGAACAGGATGTAGGAAAAACTGAGAAGAAGTCCCAGTCCGAGATGTAACCCCAGTCCACCCTTTATTTTCCGTGAAGCGAGTGACACCCCGATGATGGTGAGGATAAACGCGGAAAAGGGTCCCGCAAATCTTTTATGCTTTTCGATGGCATAGCTCACATAATTGACACCCCTCATTTTCATGCTTTCCAGTTCCGCATTCAGTTCCGGTGTGGTCAGGGTTTCCATCAGGTCGAGTTCCATCTTGAATTCAGCGGGGGTCATGTTCAGGGTGGTGTCGAGCTGGTAGCCGTTGGTGATGGTTTCATAGCCATCGTGGAAAGTCCTTTTCCAGTAGGTATTGATAATCCAACGCTCTTTTTCGGCATCCCAGCGGATGTTGTCGGCGGTGAGCTTCTCGACCAGTTGTCCATTCTCAAACTTTTCGAGGGTGAATTTCTGGCCAATGGCACCGTTGGTGAAGGCATACATATATATATATACGCCCGGTTCGATCTGCCGATGGATATTTCTTTCGGTTTGCACCCTTCCCTGGTTGATGTATTTGTTCCGGAAGTTGACCCTTACCTCATTCGCTTCAGGGATGATGTAGTTACCCATAACGAAAGTGAATATGGCGATGATGGCCGCCGAGACCATATAAGGCCGCATCAGCCTGCGATAGGAGACCCCGCTGCTCAGGATGGCGATGATTTCACTGTTATAGGCCATTTTGGAGGTAAAGTAGATGACCGCAATAAAAGTGAACAGTCCGGAGAACAGGTTGGCGAAATAAGGGATAAAATTGAGGTAATAATCAAAGACGATATCGTTGGTGGGGATATCCTTGGAAATGAATTCATCGAGGTTTTCGGAGATGTCGAAGACGGTGGCAATACTGATGATCAGGGCTATGGAATAGAAAAAGGTCCCCAGGAACTTCCGGGTGATATAAAAGTCTATGATCTTGTAATGCTTCATCCTACAATCTGTGTTTCAATCGCACCACCATTTCCTCTTTCCAAGCCTTGAAGGTGTTATCGGCAATCCTTCGCCGGGCTTCCCCAACGAGCCAAAGATAGAACGCCAGGTTATGGTGACTGGCAATCTGGGCCCCCAGCATCTCTTTGGCAATGACGAGGTGCCGGAGGTAAGCCTTTGTATAGTGGTGATCAACAAACGATGTGCCATTGGGGTCGACCGGTGAATGGTCGTTGGCCCACTTGTTGTTGCGGATATTGATGATTCCCTCACTGGTGAATAGCATTCCGTTTCGGCCATTGCGGGTGGGCATGACACAATCGAACATGTCGACTCCCCGGTCGATGGCCTCGAGGATGTTGACAGGTGTTCCGACCCCCATCAGGTAACGTGGTTTGTCAAGTGGTAATTCGGCATTGACAACCTCGATCATGTCGTACATCTCCTGTTCAGGCTCGCCAACCGCAAGTCCGCCGATGGCATAACCATGGGCATCATATTTTTGGATGTCAATGGCTGCCCTTTTTCTCAGGTCGGCATAGGCAGCCCCCTGGACAATCGGGAATAGCGACTGCTCATACCCATACTTTGGCTGTGTACTTGTGAAGCGGTTAAAACACCGGTCGAGCCAGCGCTGCGTAAGCTCGAGTGATTTGCGGGCATAGTCGTAATCGGCATCACCCGGGGCGCACTCGTCGAAGGCCATGATGATGTCGGCGCCGATGGTGCGTTGGATATCCATCACGTTTTCAGGAGTGAAGAGGTGATAGGACCCATCGATGTGCGACTGGAACTTTACGCCTTCCTCTGATAGCTTCCTCAGGTCACCCAGGGAAAACACCTGAAAACCGCCACTGTCGGTGAGTATGGGGCCGTTCCATCCATTGAACCGGTGCAGACCACCGGCCTGTTCCAGAACCTGAAGGCCGGGCCTGAGATAGAGATGGTATGTATTTCCCAGGATGATCTGGGCATGGATGTCATCCCTGAGGTCCCTGGCATGGATCCCTTTCACTGAGCCAGCCGTACCAACCGGCATAAAAATCGGTGTCAATATATCACCGTGAGGAGTCGACAGTTTCCCGGCCCTCGCTTTGGACCCATTACAGGTGTTTTGAAGCTCAAATTGCATCGTTACCGTTAAAAATGGGCACAAAGATAATGATTTCGGCATAATGAATCCGTATCAGGGTATCAGCCAAATCTTTAAAAAGTGCTAAAACCGGGTGACTCTTTACAATGCATGCAATTGACGAATCAAGTGAGGTTTACACACCTTTGTTCACTGCCTGTTGATATCAATTTGGCATCTACGAACAGCCAGTTGAAGATAACTGCTAATTTTGCCGTCAAAATAGGCCTATGGCATTCGATATTTTACCTTACTTTCAAGCGCTTACTGTCACAGATTGGATCATTATCGGGGTTTTGTTACTGGTGTGGCTCCTCCGGTTACTGTATGATATTTTTTTCTATGGAAGACTTGCATTCAGGAAAATTCCACCTGCAGGACTCTCATCGGAGCCCATTACGGTATTCCTGGTGGAGCGGAATGAAGAAGAAAATCTTCGGAACAACCTTCCCGAATGGCTATTGATGGGCTATCCCCATTATGAAATTCTGGTGGTTGATGATTTTTCGGAGGACAATTCTCCGGGAGTCCTGGGAATATACAGGACAAACTATCCTCGCCTGAAGATTACCTCACTTAAGCAAGAGACCAGGTTTTCTGCCAAGATGGCCCGAAACCTGGCGCTTAAGGCAGCTTCACATGAAATTGTGGTAATGATCCATGCCACTGCAGTGTCGCCCGATGACCACTGGTTACCAGGCATATCTACAGCCTTCTCGAAAGGCAAGCATGTGGTGGTTGGGTATAGCGGCATTGTGCCCGGGGAGGGATTCTACCACCGTATGTACCGCGTGGAGTCCTTTTTCCAGCAAATCCAGAGTATGGCTTATTGCCTGAATGGGATGCCTTATGTGACCAACGAAGAGAATGTCGCCTTTTTCAAGGGTTCCTATTTTGATCATGGCGGACTGGCAGGAAAAATCAGGGAAGAGTACCTGAACCTCGAGTTGGTGATCAATGAGATCGTGAGAAAGGGCAAAGTAGCGGTGATGCCCGACGGAAAGCTTTCGATCAGGAAGAAGGTTTCGGTGGGCAAGGATGAATGGAAAGATTTGTATCACAGGTATTTCAGGCTGAAAGGTTATTTGGGGGCCGGTACCCGGACCATGATTAATTTATCGGGGTTGCTGACGATGCTGCTCCCGTTTGCATTTGCTTTTCTGTTCATCGCCTATCCGAATCTGAGTCTGGTTTGGGGTGGCATCCTTATCCTGAAAGTACTGGTAAATGTGCTTATCATAAAAAGGTTGCTTAACCGCTTGAATGAACCGAAAATTATTGTATCTTCGTTCATATACGCCCTTTTTGCACCCTATTACAAAATATTAGTGCATTGGCGGTTTATCAACAGCAGGAGAAAGCGCAGATGGGGAACCTGAAAACCAATCTTTCTGACAAAGCACAGCTTGACTTTGAGTTAGTCAATGCAGCCCTGGAGGGTGACGAAAAGGCATTTGCCAGACTGCTTGCGAGATACAAGGATGCCATCTATTTTATGCTTTTAAAGATGGTCAACAATAAAAGTGATGCGGAAGACCTTACCCTTGAAGCTTTCGGGAAAGCCTTCAAGAACCTTCACCAGTATTCGCCGAGTTACGCCTTCAGTACCTGGTTATTTAAAATCGCATCAAATAACTGTATTGACTTTTTAAGAAAGAAGCGGGGAAACATGGTCCCTATCGAAGGTGCCACGGATACACCCGAAAATGAATCTCCCGTGAAGCTTCGTTCAAAGGATCCCAATCCGGAGGAAAAACTGATCAGGAAGCAAAAGGCAATCCTGATGCGCAGGGTTGTCAGGAAACTGAAACCTCGCTATCAAACATTGGTGGAGTATCGGTATTTCCGTGAATTGTCGTACGAGGAAATTGCCCAGGAACTTAAACTTCCGTTGGGTACCGTGAAGGCCCAGCTTTTCAGGGCACGGGAGATGCTCTTCAAATTGATCGAAACCACCGAGATGAGCGATAAGGACTAAAAATATTATTTCATGGTGATCGGGGTCAATGGGATGACCAGCCCACATTGTATCACAAGATGGGTCAACTGCCGTTAATGCCGGTTTTTATTTTTAAAGCAGTAAAGTATGTCAGAGAATATCGGATTGATTCAGAAATATTTCAAGGGGCTCGACAGGCAGCAGACCGAAAGGTTTTCAGCACTGGAAAGCCTGTACGGTGAATGGAACGAAAAAATCAATGTGATTTCACGAAAGGATATCGGGTCGTTGTATGAAAAGCATGTGCTCCACTCATTGGCCATCGCCAAAGCCATCAGGTTCACATCGGGGACAAAGATCCTGGATGTGGGGACCGGCGGAGGATTTCCCGGTATTCCCCTGGCCATCATGTTTCCGGAAACCAATTTTCACCTTGTCGATTCCATTGGGAAAAAAATCAAGGTGGTCAATGCTGTGGCCGAGGCTCTCGGATTGGCCAATTTATCCGCTGAACAGGTTAGGGCCGAGCAACTCAATGACAAATATGACTTTGTCGTGAGCCGAGCCGTGACCTTGTTGCCTGAATTTCACGGC
This sequence comes from Bacteroidales bacterium 6E, assembly GCA_001270045.2. Taxonomy (GTDB): domain Bacteria; phylum Bacteroidota; class Bacteroidia; order Bacteroidales; family Prolixibacteraceae; genus UBA1413. The sequence goes on from DF970666.1 coordinate 24,242, forward strand.
TGGATCAGGAAGAATGTTTCAGGTGTCAACCGGAATTCCCTTCCCAACGGAATACTCTATCTCAAGGGTGGCGACCTGACGGAAGAGCTTAAGCCCTTTGGCCGCCGAACGGTTGTATACGATTTGAAAGAATGGTTCGAAGAGGAATTTTTTGAGACCAAGAAACTGGTCTACCTCCCGGTATAAAACCTTTTGGTCAGGGATCGGCGGTTATTCAACCACTAAAACCAGTCACGGTTCACCTCATCGAAGTTTTGGATTACATCAAGTTCTGTGTCCTGGAAATTGTGGGGATTTGAATTGACGACAACCACTTTCCCCGGATTTGACGCAAGAGCCGACTTGATGCCTGTTACCGAATCCTCAAATATCAATGTTTCTTCTGGATTTGCCACCAGCACTTCCATGGCCTTCAGGAAAAAGCCGGGATCGGGCTTGCTTTTGAGTGTACCATCATTATATACTACCTTTCTGTAATCGAACCACTGTCCGAGTTTCAGGTAATCGAAGTAAAAGTTGATATTCTCGATTCCCGATGCGGAGGCTATGGTGAAAGGTACATTCCTTGATTTCAGGAAGTTCAGGAATGAGGCCACACCGGGGGCCAGTGCCAAATTTGAATTCTTGCAAAGCTGTTGATACATACCTTCCTTCTCGAGAATAAATGACCTTATCTGTGTGTCGGTCACCGTTTCACCAAAGAGCATCCTAAGAATCTCCTCATTATTCTTGCCATGGAGTATTTCACCCTTTTCCTGGTCTGACAAGGAGAGCAGGTGCTTTTCAAGAAAACTGTTCCATGCCTCGTTATGGAGGTGGGTATCCCAGTACAAGGTTCCGTTAAAGTCGAAAATGACGTATTTGTATTTCATGCTTTGATATTTCCGTTTCTGAAAAAGAATATTTTTTCTCTTGCCGGCCATTGCAATACATTGTCCAGGCTACAATAAGAGACGACAAAAATACATGTTTATCCCGAAATCTAATCCGCTGAAGTTGTTGGGAACAGGGTGGAGGCCAGTTTTCTGCCTGATTCCGTCCTGAAGTATTTACGGATGGCCGTTTGTCCGGCCTCATGGGTGAGATATCCTTCCTGTATGTTGACCAGGAGGTCGGCCTCGACCAGGATCTGGAAGTCGATGCCATCTATTTTGGTGTATGTGTGGTGATGCCCGACCAGGTAGCATACCCTGTCGGTGATCGCTTTCGGTACCCCCTCTCCAAGAAGGATCTCCCGTGCGATAGGAGGTCCTTCTTTTTCCTGGAGATGTCCGGCCGATGAACCATATTTTTCCTTGGCTGCAGGGATTCCGATATCGTGCAGAATGGCTGCCAGGACCGTTGTATCCCTGGTTTGATAGTCAAGATGCTCCCCTGAGGCGATTGTCTGGGCGAATCCAACCACCTTGAATGCATGGGTAATTCGTTTCAGATCACTGCCGAATCGTTCCACCATCCTGAAGAGAATCCTGTCTGTCATGCCTGAACAATGATTTTTTATGAATATCAGTTTTTAAGGTCCTGTTCTTTTTTGCCACTGACCACGACCATGGTGTACACCGAGATCATGAGAGCCAGTGCTGCGAGAGCCAGCAGGATCCAGTGGATAGTGGTTGTGTTCGCAGGTGCTACTGCCGCTGAGTATACCCTTTTACCACCCTTGTCTTCAGCCACTATAATCTTGCCTTCCATGTAAGGATGGGGCACGCAAATATAGACATATTCACCCTGTTTTTCCATTACTTGTGAATAACTCTCGGCATGGGCCAGAAGAGGACCCGCAAATCTTTCAGGGCCATCTTTGACCATGACGTTATGGATTCCCGAAAATTCGCCTTCCATGAAAGTAAACACATCTTCGTTAACCCATTTGATGGTGGTTCCGGGTGTTACCTGGACCACTTTGGGATGGAATGAGTTGCCGATGATCTTGACAGTCACCTCTTTGGTGTCGTTGCCGTAAACTACCGGAACTTCAACATCGGCTGATCCCAATCCGAAAGGCGTGATGGTCCTGAGTGCCTTGGCCCTGAATTCCTCCATCTCAGCCTTGGTATATTCCGGACCGTCAGACAAGACAGTTTTCGGTCCTTCCCCATCCTCATCGCAGATCAGCAAACCAAGTGCACCCCTGTCGGTTGATCCAACTGCATGGGAAAGCATCAGGTAACTGCCTTCATCTGGCGGTATCCTGAATTCGATCACCCATGAATCGGAAGGACCGGCAGTAACCGTCTGTCCTCCGCTAAAGCGGTTGTCAGGGTGCCCCTGCCAGTAGGCGAAGTCCCAGACAATTCCCACAATATGGAAGGTTGAAAGAAGGTTGGGGCCCGCATTCAGGAAATTGATCCTGACATAATCACCCGGTTTCCCGACTATCGGTTCCTCGACGTAGCGGAATAGTTTTCCGTTAAATGCGGTATACATAGGGCGGCCCTGTCCGTCAACGGCATCTTTCCCTGATGCATAGAATTCATGCTGGAGCAGAAAGATTTCAATATCGGGTTCCTTGTTCAGGATGCGTTCGAGCTCATATTTTTTCTTGGGTTTGACTACGATCATGCCATACTGTCCAAAAATGATGTGCATGGGAATGGCATGTCCGCCCGGGGCACAGTGGTACATGTAAACGCCTGGTGTATTGGCCTGAAAGACAACCGATGCGCTGTCTCCAGGAAATATCTTGCCCAGGTATTTGGATGTCTGTGAATTGACGGCATGGATGGAAGCCCCATGGACAATGTTGCCCTGGTTCACGATTTTGAAATCGACAATATCGCCTTCTTCAACGATAATGGTCGGGCCAGGTATTTTTTTTTCGATGGTAAAACCTTTATAGATGACACCATTTCCGATATAGGTATCGTTCTCTTCCAGTGTGATGCGCACATTCTTGTTGGGTCTGGTATTTTGGGGTACATAACTGGTGGCCGGGATGGGCAACCGGTTGTCGCGACGGATAATATCAATGAATTCCTTTTTTGCTGGCTTTTGGTCACCTGATGGGGTTTGAACGTTTTCGGTGACATTTTGAGTCATTGAAGCGGTACCATCGGTCAATGGGCTGTTCAGATCCTGAAGTGAAACATTGTTGTTTGCCAGCACATCAGCCACCCAGGCGGTCTGGTTCTCGCTCCTGGTCTCCTGTGCTGCTATGGCATTCCTGAGTTCCTTTGACATCAGGCTGTGCAGTTTTTCCTTGCCCAAAAGATCGATCAGGAATGACCGGTTACAGGCTTCACATGCCGAGCCGGTGAAGGCGATCATCATCAGGCCTGCAACCAGGATTCCCTGCATGATATTTTTGTGGACAGGATGAAAGAATGTCTTCATAATTCTTGTATAATGGGTTGAGCCAGATGGAGACCAGTATTTGAGTGAGGGTTATGAACGCCCGGGATTTTTACGCCCCGGGCGTTTTTTGATTTTGTATAATTTGGAAACTACTTCTTTTCAATGCTCCAGCCCCCTTTGAGGCCGAATACGAACCATGCAAGGGAAACGGTACCTACGGCAAAGATCGTGTCACCAATGGCACGAAGCCATTTCAGGGTCATCATGTGGTCGGTGTTCAAAAATTCGGCTGACCTGGCATACCAAAGGCCTTCTTTAACACTGGCAAGGGTTTGCAGCAATCCGATGGGCAAAACGCTCAGGAGCACCATGGCCATCAGCCCGATGTTCATGCTCCAGAATGCCACTTTCAGGGATTTTTCTTTCCATACCACGTTGGTGTTCAGGTCGCGGAGGACGAAAAGCATCAGCCCGATGCCCAGCATGCCATAGACACCGAAGAGCGCAGTGTGTCCATGTACTGGTGTGGTATTGAGCCCCTGCATATAATAGAGGGCGATGGGCGGGTTGATCAGGAATCCGAAGATACCTGCACCAACAAGGTTCCAGAATGCCACGGCAATGAAGAAATAAATCGGCCATTTGTAGGCCTTGATCCAGTCGGCACTACGACTGATTTTCAGGTTGTCCCAGGCTTCGTATCCCATCAATACAAGTGGCACGACCTCGAGTGCACTGAAACTTGCGCCTAGTGCCATAACTGCTGTTGGAGTACCCGTAAAATATAGATGGTGGAAGGTGCCAAGAATACCCCCGGTAAGGAAAATGATGGTAGTAAAGAGTACGGAAACAGTCGCGGTGGCCACTTTGACGATCTGCATCCTGACAAACAGGAAGGCAGTCACAACCACGGCAAACACTTCGAAGAAGCCTTCTACCCAAAGGTGAACCACCCACCAGCGCCAGTATTCGGCGATTGCCAGGTTGGTTTGCTGTCCCCACATTAGTCCTGCACCATAGAATGAAGCAATGGCAATGGTTGAGATCAGGAACATCACCAAAAGGCTTCTGTTTTCGGTTTTAGCCTTCAGTGCCGGGAGCATTGCCCTGCCCATGAGGAACAACCAGATGAACAGGCCGGCAAACAGGAAGATCTGCCAGAAGCGGCCAAGGTCGACATATTCATATCCCTGGTGTCCGAACCAGAAGTTCTGGGTCAGGCCAAGTTTTTGCATCACACCAAACCACTGACCGGCAAGTGAGCCTACAACAATCACCAGGAGTGCTCCAAAGAGTACATCAACGCCGAGTTTCTGGAACTTTGGTTCAACACCTGATATGGCAGGTGCGTAATATAATCCAGTGGCAAGCCAAGAGGTGGCGATCCAGAAAATGGCGATCTGTGTATGCCATGTCCGGGTGATGGAGTAGGGTAGCCAGTCGGAGAGGGGAATGCCGTAAAGGGCGTGTCCTTCGACACCATAGTGTGCGGTGATGATGCCCAGTACAATCTGGACCAGGAAGAGAAGGGACACAACCCAAAAGTACTTCAAGGTTGCCTTCTGGGAGGGTGTTTGCACTGCCTTGGCATAAGGCATTATTTTCGGTACTTCACCTTCAGCATCTTCGCGGCGACGTGCATAATAGGCAACCATAAGGCCGATACCCGCAAGGAGGATGATAACACTGAATCCTGTCCAGAGTATCATGGCCCCTGTAGGTTCATTGGCCACCAGTTCTTCTGCAGGCCAGTTATTTGTATAAGTAATGTCACTGTTGGGGCGTTCGGTTACACATGCCCATGATGTCCAGAAGAAGAAAGCATTCAGCAATTTTACCCTTTCTGTATCCTTGAGAGAATTCAGTGGAATGCTGTAAGCATTACGAAGCCCATCCATGGCAGGATCGTTGGTGAAAAGTCCGCCGTAAAAGGCTGAGTTTGCTTCGATAGCCTGAGCCCTTAAAGAGGAAATGGTCAAAGTGCCTGTGGCCGGATCGTAGGTGTTTTTTCGAACCTCATTCTGCAGTCTGACCTTCATGGCAGCCTGCTCCTCATTGTTCAATTGGTCGAATTTCTTTCCGGTTGTTTCCATTGACATGGCATCGAGCATGAAAACCGCCTCCTTGTGGAGCCAGTCTGCACTCCAGTCGGGTGCCTGGTAGGCGCCATGGCCCCAAATGGTCCCCAACTGCTGTCCGCCCAATGATTGCCAGACATTTTGTCCGTCCTTGATTTCCTGACCCGAGAAGATTACCCGGCCGTCAGTAGTCACAACTTTTTCGGGAACCGGAGGTGCTTCACGGTATATTTCCCTGCCATAATACAGCAAGATCCCGAATGAAATGGTCATTACGGCAATAAAGCCCAACCAAAGTTTACGTGTGGTCATAAAGCTGAATTTTAATTTTTAATTCATTTATTTGGTTAAGTATAAATTGACAAGATGTTGAACCCGCCGAATATAATCCTCAGAGGAAGGACCGGATTCACTACCCGAATCGAGATGCATGAACAGCTCATACAGCTGATGCTCTTCAGATATGCTCATGAGGTTGTCGGCCATGCGGAACAGAATGTTGTTTTCCTTCCCGATGTGCGATTGCAAGAGATTTGCATAACCCATAAGCGCTTCCCTTACTTTATTTTCGGCATCCTTGTTCCCGTTTTTTAGTTCCCTTGATCCCTCGGTCATGGCCTTGACGAAATTGCGACCAAGTACATGTTCATGCAACATGACAGCCACTGGGCCGTTTTGGTTTGAGAATCCTTTTTCGACCATCAGGGGGAAAAGAAGTTCCTCTTCTTTGGCGTGGTGCAAGCCATCTGCAAAGCTGCGGATAAGGTCAGCCACTTCATCAAGGTATACCGGATCCAGCTGTGACATTTGGGCCATTTTTTCCATCACATGCGTAAGTTGCAGGATGTGGACATGGTCATTTTCGAGGTTCTGGGTAGCCCTGTTCATGAAACTGTTTTTATAATGTATATGCTTTTGGGAAAAGAATGTTGTTTTCAAGATGGACATGGGTGTGCAGGTCATCTTCGAACTCTTTCAGCAATCTGAAGGCAACCTGGTAGGTGTTGCATCCATCTGCAGGGACATCATATCCATTGGTTATTTCGTTTATTGTATCCATGGCCCCACCCGCAAAATCGTGTTCTCCGTGCATCCTGTCGATTTCACTGCGTATGGTTCCCCTGTCGGTTTCATTTGGATTAGAAAGCATTCTCTTGATGGCGGGAAAAAGATCCTCTTCCTCGTGACCCAGGTGCTGACGAAGTTCAGCATCAACCTGGCTGAATAGGTCGGCCACCTTAAGCAGTTCCGGGTGATTTTCGCCATGGACATCCGCTATTTTCCGGGTGTAGAATTTTAGTTCCGGCAGGGATTCAATAACATATTTATGATGTGTGTTTACAATGTAATCACAAAGAAAATCAAGATTCCAGGCCTTAAAATTCTGGGCATAACTTACCGGGGTGGCGGTTGCCTCGGTCAATTCGGCTGTGATATCTTCCACAGAGATCCCTTTCTCGGCACATGTTTCGCCAAGACTTTTTTTACCGCCGCAGCAGAAGTCAATTCCGGCACTTGAGAAAACTGTGGCAGTCCGGTAATCGTTGGCGACTATCTCCCCGATGGGAGTGTTGGAATGATAAACTGTACTCATGATTGAATCAATTAAAATTTCATGTGGCAAACGTATAAAAAAATAATAAGATGACAAAAAGGTCATTTAATAATTTTTGTATTTTTGCATCAAGTTTTAATTACATTTGTTGAATCCAAAAAGTCAACTACCTTGTTTACAAAAGAAACAGAATATGCACTCAGGAGTCTGGTATATATTCAGGCACAGAACCTGAATGGCCGGAAACCCGGAGTGGTGGAAATTTCAAGGGAGATTGAATCTCCCCAGTTTTTCACTGCCAAGATCCTGCACCGTTTGGTGAAAATGGGATTTGTTGATTCCATGAAAGGCAAAAACGGTGGCTTCTATTTTGATCCGGATAAGCCAGATTTGCCATTAAAGGATTTTATTACCGCGATTGAAGGTGAGAAGCTCTTCTCGGGTTGTGGATTTGGTTTGAAACAATGCGACGAGGACAATCCATGCCCCCTGCACGACCACTATGCTCCCATACGACACGCCCTCAACGAATTGACAACCAACCAAACCATCCAGTCGCTGGCAAAAAAAGCCATGCATGGAGATGCGATCATTGGTCTGATTTAGTAAATGCATTATTATAAAATCATTATAAATAGGGATTTTAAGATCCTTGTTAGGAAATAACTTTGTCCATCAAATAATTTATCATTTTATGAGTGAAATCATTAATAATTCGCAGAAACGCAAAGAGCTGCTTAAGCACATGATTCTCCAGCTACATAGCGGGGAAGCTCCTGAACTGGTTCGGGCCAGACTTGTTGAGTTGTTGAAATCGATACCATACGACGAGGTGGTAGAGGTTGAACAGGAACTTATTTGGGAAGGCCTTCCCGAAGAGGAAGTTCTCCGGTTTTGTGACATTCACACTGCTGTCCTCGATGGGCACATTGACCAGTCGGGCGCTAGATCAATTCCGGCCGGACATCCTGTCGACACCTTTAAAATGGAGAACAGGGAACTCGAGAAAGTAGCTGATGAACTGCAACAGCTTTTCGGCATCGTCCCATATCTTAAGGATAAAGAGGTTAAAGACTGGATGATCAAGGTGCATGGTGGGCTCAACAGTTTGATGGATGTTGACAAACATTACCTGAGAAAGGAATACCTTTTGTTCCCGTTTCTTGAAAAACAGGAGATTACAGGTCCCCCTAAAGTGATGTGGGGAAAGCACGATGAGACACGCGAATTGCTCAAGACGGCCATTGAAGCAGTGAGTGCCGAAGGCCAGGTGACTGCCGAAGAAGTCAGAACCATCACCGATATGCTGCTGGTACCGGCAGTTCAGGCGGTAATAGACATGGTCATGAAGGAAGAGGAAATACTTTTTCCCATGGCAATGGATAAATTATCGGACGATGATTGGTACCATATTTACCAGCAAACCATGGAATTCGGTTATTGTCTGTATGATCCCCAGGTTGAATGGAAACCGGAAGGGATAAGTGTGAGTGATATTGAATACGGTATAAAGGGAGGCATCCAGCTGTCGACCGGCAGTTTCCACCAGGATGAAATGGAGGCACTTTTCAGGACCCTGCCCATTGATCTCACTTTCGTAGACAAGAACGACAAAGTGAAGTTCTTCAGCATGGGACCTGACCGTATCTTCACACGGAACCGCGCCATTATAGGCAGGGATGTCCGTAACTGTCATCCACCATCCAGTGTGGATATCGTCGACAGAATCCTGGATGATTTCAAGAGTGGCCGTGAAAGTACAGCTGCTTTCTGGATTAATTTCAAGGAGCGGTTTATCTATATTGAATATTTTGCCCTCAGGGGAAGCAATGGTGAATATCTGGGAACGGTGGAGTTTACGCAGGACCTGACAACTTACCGAAAACTGGAAGGTGAACAAAGGTTGCTGTCCTATTCTAAAAAGTAATTGAATGTCTCACAAGCTATTGATGATAACACCAAAGACTAGGGTAGGGGAGCTGTTGGAAGCCTATCCCGCACTCGAACAGGTTTTGATTGACATTTCACCGGTTTTTGCAAAATTGAAAAATCCCGTCCTTCGCAGGACGGTTGCCAAAGTTGCGACTTTACAGCAGGCTGCGATTATTGGAAATATGCCGGTTGAAAATCTGGTGAATCATCTGCGTTTGGCTGTCGGACAAGATCAAATGTCAGAATCTGCAGGTGATGAGGATTATTTATCGGCCAACCCGCCGGAGTGGTTTCATAATGAAGCGATTTTACCACATTTCGACGCTACGGTCATGATAAACCGGGGAGAAAATCCTATGAATGAAATACTATCACACGCCAAACGTCTCTCCGGGGATCAGATTTTTGAACTGGTAACACCGTTTGTTCCGGCACCAATCATTGGTATCCTTAAGGAAAAAGGATTTCAGGTATGGAGCCTGCAAGCGTTAGGGCAAGTTAAAACCTATATTCGTAAGTGTCAGGAATAAAGCGATTTGCCTGAGGGCTATAATTATTACAAGAAGAGCAGGGATGCAGTGTGTATCCCTGCTTGCTTTTTTTTGAGACGATACACAATACTCATTTATCATAGTTTATTTGGACTTCGAGAATGAGTCATGTCTTCGGGGGTGAAATCTCCAGATGCCGGCAACGAAAATTTCAAAAAATACCAATCAGGATTATAAAATATTTGATATAAATCAAATGAATTATTATTATATTGCGGGTAATTCATTGGCCACAACAGACTTATAACTTTTTTATGATAGACTCAAACAGATTAACCCGGAGCAGTTGTACAATCAGTAATGTGGAGCTGGATTACCGGAGTATTTTGACCCCTGATGAGTTGGCGTTAATCGATTCAAAAACCGTTGAGGTTAAATACAGAAAAGGCGAAGTTGTTTTCAAGCAAGGTTCGTTTGCCAACAATATTTGCATTATTCACGAAGGTTTGCTGAAAACTTACATTGAAGGTAATGATAACCGGTTAGTGCTACAGGTTTTTTCTCCTGTCAAGATGGTTGGCCTTTCGGCCTTACTGGAAAACAGCCATGTCAGGCATTATTCGGCACAGGTATATGTTGAATCGCGGCTCAGCTTGATTGAGATTGGAGTCATACGTCAATTGATGGCTTCAAATGCAGCTTTTGCATCAAAGATCGTTTCACTGGTTGCAGAACAGTTTATCATTACCAGTGGAAGGTTTTATTGCCTGACCATGAAACAGACATATGGACGCCTGGCGGATGTATTGCTATGTCTGGGGAACAGGATCTACCGAACTCCTCGTTTTCCTCTGCAGCTTTCCAGGAAAGACTTCGCTGAGCTGTCGGGCATGACCATTGAAAGTGTTTCCAGGATTTTTACGAAATTCAAGAATGACGGCTTGATTTCACTTGACAATGATTACCTTGAATTACTGGACATTCCAAAACTTGAAATGATTAGTTCCAAAGGTTAGATCGTCTGGGTAATTTACTTTTCGCGAAGAAATCCAATCCCATAAACACTAAAGCCACAATAACCGGTTAATACCAGATATTGTGGCTTTAAACTTAATCCAGGCAAGCCTACTCGTAAAATGCTATTGCAATAATTCTGCCGGGATTTCAGTAATGGGCTGGATTGCCACTTTTTTGACAAAGAGCTCAGCTCCTTCGGATTGAATTTGAATTTTTCCGCTGGTTAGGGGTTGGATGTTGCCATCCACCAGAATTCCTGTATTGTTGTTTACCATTACGGTTACCCCATTCACTACATGGACGGCTGTGCGCCCTACACAATAAAGGTCGACTGTGTTCCAGCCGCCTAAAGGCTTTTCTGCATCCACTGCTTTACGGATCATCCGTCCGTTTGCCTGTTCCCCAAACTGAACAGGGTTTGCTCCGGGGGTGAAATAGAATTGTTGGTTGGTTGTGTCCTGAACTGCTGCGGTTTCACACGTGGTATTAACCATCAGGTAGGTATCTCCAAGGTTTTCATGCATGAGCTGGCATTCAATATTTGCCATCCAGGTGCCGAAAGCTGCTCTGAAAGGTCCGAAACTATGATAGAGAAGTCCACTGTTTCTGGAAGAATAAACGGTTTCCCCCCATCTGTAAACCAACTGCAGGTGATAGTTCTCAAATGATTCCTTGGTAGCAAGGGCTCCATTGATTTCGCCGGAAATGCGGATGAATTTTTCGCCATTTTCCTCAACGATGGTAAAAACTTTGTCGACAGTCGCGGCCTGTGCCAGGCTGTCGAAATCAGCTCCCAGAGACGAACCGAGCTGGAGATCCCAGTTTTCAAGATTTTGTCCGTTGTAAAGCTGGACCCACGTATCGGCGGGCTGCTGGCTGCAACCAAGTCCCAGACTTAGAATCAGCGTAAAGAATGCAATCTGGAATAGAGATTTTTTCATATGGTAAATTTTAAGATGTTGGTGTCAGGTTTCGTATAAAAATCTTTAGGTGTGATTTATAATGTTGTTAAAGGCAATCAGTTTTCATTCTGATTAACCATTTGATCCTGTTTGAAATAAAAAAAAACTGCCCTAATATAGGACAGTTTCCCCTAATATTTTAAAAATTGAAAAAATTATGCATGTTCCGCAATCAGCTCCTGCGCTCGTTCAAGGATCTTTGCATCATCCAGAAGGACTATCCCGCCATTCGGTCCCGGCTCCATGTGAATACCAACGGCCGAACCTTTTTCATAATTTGATCCTCCAAAATAATTTCTGACGGTTTCCTCAGATACGTTAAACTCGTTGGCAAGTTTTCTGATTGAACCGTCAGGCAAGCTGTCTTTGATTTTGCGTAGCTCATTAAAGGTGATTTTCAGCTCCATAGCAGTAAGATTTATAATTGTTCGACAATTTTTTAAAAGATTCCTAAATATAGGATTTAAATATCAAATGTAGCCATATTAAAACAAGATAATTCCGTATAGAATTAACGTATGTTAAAAAATTTGGTTGCAGAAATGGACTGATAAATGGCTAAAGATGCAATAGTAAGGCGAAAGGCGAATTTTGGATCCAGTCGGACTTGTAAGGTGACTTTTTGCTTTTAACAATTTTTAATTTTCAAGACTGAAGCTTCCAATCGAATCATAGATGGCATCGAGCATTGCACCCCTGATTCTCAATTGCGAAATTTTATTGTTGTTTCTGGTGGGATATACCCGGTTTGTAAAAAATATGTATAGAATCTCGGTTTCAGGATCAGCCCATACAAATGTTCCGGTATAGCCGCTATGTCCAAAACTCCTGGAACTCACCCGTGAGGAAGGGTAAGGATCATCCTGGGATTTAAGTTGATTGTTGATTTCCGGTTTGTCGAATCCCAGACCTCTTCTGTTGGATGGAGCAAATTGTACACTGGTAAATTCTTCCAAGGTCGATTTCCGGATAAACTGCTCCCCGCCATAATACCCTCCGGCAAGGTACATCTGGAAAAGTTTCGCGATATCGTTTACGGTTCCAAACAGTCCTGCATTACCTGATACCCCACCGAGTATGGCAGCTCCTTCATCATGTACAAACCCCCTGAGCGTTTCCATCCTGAAATAGTCGTCCGACTCGGTTGGAACGATCTGGCTCTGTGGAAAATGGAGGTAGGCATTATAAGTAATGGTATGGGCACCCAAACGGCGGTAGAAAGTATTTTTAATATAATCCTCATAAGGGGTGCTTGTAAGTTTGGCTATGACATCCGGCCAAAGGTGAAAACCAATACATGTGTATGTATAACTTTTGCGGGGAAGGAGTGTCGACTCGCGTATTTCCTTGAAGAATTCATCCCTGTATTGATGTCCGATATAAAGGTCTGACGAGACTCTCATGTCATCGTCAGCAACCGGCCGGTTGGTGAATACCTCTTCCCTTAACTTTGCATTTCTGGCAAATTGTGATTGCCAGAGAGGGATTATGGGCCGCAGACGAGCCTGATGTGTCAGGACGTCCCGGATCGGAATGTTGGCCTTGTCAGAACCCTTAAAGTCTGTTCTGTAGTCACCCAGTTTCTTGTTCAGGTCGAATTTCCCTTCATCATATAACCGCATCAGGGCAGGCAACGGACCGCTCACCTTGGTTACAGATGCCCAGTCGTATACGTTTTCGGGAACAACTGGTTCAGTATTGTCGTAGGTTAGGTAACCATAGCATTTATGATAGATGACCTTTCCCTCTTTTGCAATAAGCACCTGTCCTCCGGGGTATGCCTGTTCCCGAAGTCCTTCATTTGCGATCTGGTCGATCCACTTTGACAGGGTATCGGTCGAAATTCCAACTTCTTCCGGGATCGTATATTTCAAACGGCCATTTTTTTTTACGTCTACGCCCATGCCTGTCTTAAATCGGTTGTCGACGGTTACCGGAAGCCTTCCGTTTGCATCAAATGCACCAAATATAAGCTGTACCGACAGTTCCTGCGAAAAACGATTGTCCTGGTATCCAAGTACCAAGGCATCTGAAGATTCAATACCTGTCAGATATCTCAGGGCGTATGCGTTTCCAAAGACCAAAGTAATCAAGCGTGTTTTGTCGCGAATAGCTTTCAATGCATTAACATGCGATGATGTCACCCCATAATTGCGACCGGGATAGGATCTCAATCCTCCAATGCCTGCAATGACAAGATTAAAAGGTTTGAGCCTGCGGACCAGGTCATCGATCTGTTGTTGGGTAGCATCAGATGGCAGTTGAAAATGAACGGCATTGGTATACCGGTCAGTCATTTGTTGGAAAGATTTAATCCCACCCTCATCGAAACTGACCGTGGCTATCGTAAGTGTGTCAAGCCTCTCAAGAGGTATCAGGTTTTTATTGGCAAGGACTGTCAGGCTTCTTTCAGTAGCATTTCTGACCGACAATTCGATGTTGGTATGGTTGACTTGGGCTAAAAGTGATGAATGTTGAACTGTATCGGGATTATTTGACTGTATCCATCTTTTGATGGCCAGAATTTTCCTGACCTTTTGGTCAACCATCTCTTTGGTGAGTACCCCATCGGCGACTGCCTTTTCAATGGCACTGACGGTTCCCGGAAGATTGGTGACAAATTCAACCATGTCGTTGCCGGCCTTTAATGCCTGGACCTCTGCCTGCCCGGATGGCATGGTAACACCTTTCATGTTCATGGCATCGGTAACAATCAGTCCTTCAAACCCCATCTTTTTGCGGAGTATCCCTGTAATTATGGGTTCTGATAGGGATGAGGGTTTTTGGGAAGGATCGAGAACTGGTATGTTAAGATGTCCGGTCATAATGCCCGCGATTCCGTTTTGTGCCAGGTAACGAAACGGGTATAGTTCGACAGAGTCGAGTCGGCTGGCTGAATGTTGCAGTACGGGAAGGGTATGATGAGAGTCGGTTCTGGAGTCACCATGTCCCGGGAAATGTTTGGCAACAGGCACCACTCCTGCATCCTGAAGCCCTTTTGCAAAAGCATCCGCTTTTTTCGCGACATTGACCCGGTCATCTCCAAAAGCCCTGAAGTTAATGATTGGATTTGCCGGATTGGTATTGATATCTGCAACTGGGGCAAAATTCATGTTGAGCCCCATCGCCCTCATCTGCTTTCCGATGGATTTACCAATCTGATAGACAGCCTCAGTTCCCTGGATAGCCCCTAAAGCCTGGGCAGTCGGAAAGGAGAGTAGGCTGTCGATACGGAAAGCGGGTCCGGTTTCGCCGTCAATGGCCATGAGCAATGGCACTTGCGTGGCTTGTCTGAAATCGTTGATCCACCGGAAAGTTTTGGTAGGATTCCCTTTCATGACCAGGATTCCGCCCGGTTGGTACCTTTGGATATTCTGGATGATATTGCCTCTGTGTAACTCACTTTGGTCGGGATATACCTCAATCATGATTAATTGCCCTATTTTCTGCCTTAGGGTCATCTTCTCCAGTTGCTGGTTCACCCAAGGATCATCCAAATACTTGGTGAATTCCGGCTTTTGGGCAAAGGAGCCGGTTGGCAAGAGAAAAATTGTAAGGAAAAGAAGATATCTTGAAAACATTGTGATCCTGTCTTGATGGCCCCTAATATAATAAGTTTAGCGAAGAATCAGTTGACTGTTCAAAATCAAAATCTAACGTCGGATGTGTTGATAGGTTATGAAAATTCTTGGTAGCGTCATAAATAAACTGAAATCTCGTTCAAGGATTTCAGAGTTTTGTGAATCCTGGGAAGTTTCGATTAAAATTTTCCAGACAGGCAAATCAAAGTATTATCTTAGTAGATTCAATAAGTCAGATAAATTTATGAAACCAATACGATTATTTTTCCTTTTCACTGTATTGATAACCTTGTCCTTTGGCTGTCAAGCCAGAAATCAGGGCTCAGAGACGGCTCAGTCTGTAATCGTCACCGGAGCAGACCAACCCGAAATGTATCTGCCCATGCTGCAAGGCAAGAAAGTTGGCCTTGTCGTGAATCACACCGCAATTGCCGGAAATAAATTGCTTCCTGATTATTTGGTCGAGCAAGGAGTTGACGTTCAAAAAATATTCGCACCCGAACATGGCTTCCGTGGTGAGGCTGCTGCAGGCGAAGTCATAAAGGACGGAAAAGACCCGAAAACCGGGATCCGGGTTTTTTCCCTGTATGGAGATGTCAAGAAACCTACCCAGGAACATTTGGCTGGATTGGATATTCTTGTTTTTGATATTCAGGATGTTGGCTGTCGTTTTTATACGTACTTGTCTACCCTCTATTATTGTATCGAATCCTGTGCTGAATACAATGTTCCCCTTCTTGTGCTCGACAGGCCCAACCCAAACGGCGACTATATTGCCGGGCCTGTCAGGAAACATGATTTTATTTCATTTGTGGGAATGGTTCCCGTGCCAATCGTCCACGGATGTACATTGGGTGAAATGGCATTGATGATTAACGGAGAAGGCTGGCCGGGTCTCAAAGCCAGAATTGATGTGGTTAAAGTTAAGAACTACAGTCATGCCGACCGTTATGAGCTACCCGTAAGCCCTTCGCCAAATCTTCCCAACTATACCTCTGTGCGACTATACCCCTCTCTATGTTTCTTTGAGGCAACCTCGGTAAGTATTGGAAGAGGCACCGATTTCCCGTTTCAGGTGATTGGCGGAACTCTTGAACATTTGGGGGATTTTACATTCACACCGGTAAACATGCCAGGAGTCGCCGTGAACCCGATCAACATGAACAAGAAATGTTTTGGCGTTGACCTTCGGGATATTGATCCGGTACCTCCTTTTACCTTGAAATATTTCCTTGACTTTTATAAGAAATATCCGACCGAAAAGGATTTTCTCACCAGTGAGCGTTGGTTAAACCTGTTGGCAGGAACCGACTCGCTGATCAAGGACATCAGGGCTGGTAAGGAAGAAGCCGAAATTGTTGCTTCATGGGAACAGGAGATAAACGCTTATAAGTCAGTCCGCAGAAAGTATCTATTATATCCCGATTTCTAATAGTATGAATCCATTGTCTGTACTGGCCGTCATCACAGGATATTTCGGCCTTCTTTTGATCATATCGTGGTTCACTTCACGGGGAGCCACATCAACCACGTTTTTTACGGCCAACCGAAAATCTCCCTGGTTTCTGGTTGCTTTCGGAATGGTGGGAGCCACTTTGTCGGGCGTGACCTTTATCTCTGTTCCTGGTGAGGTTTATAATTCGGCCTTTGCATATCTTCAGTTCGTTTTGGGTAACCTGGTTGGATACTGGTTGGTGGCAGGGCTATTGCTACCAGTGTATTATCGGCTCAATCTGGTTTCGATTTATTCCTATCTGGGTGATCGCTTTGGGGAATTCGCCCATAAAACCGGATCGGCATTTTTTATCTTGTCAAAACTGATTGGGGCAGCGTTCAGGTTATATCTCGTCGCCGGAGTCCTTCAGCTCGCTTTTTTTGAAGCCTATGGCATCCCTTTTTCCGTGACGGTATTCGTGAGTATTGCACTGATATGGATTTATACCTTTCGGGGGGGAATCAAAACCATTGTCTGGACCGATACTCTCCAGACCCTTTTCCTTGTATCGGCGGTGGTACTGACCATCTCATCCATTGCAGACAGCCTGGGTTGGAGTTTTGGACAAATGATCCGTGAAGTTAGCTCCGATAATTACTCCACCATATTTACATGGGATTGGAAATCAGGGAATAATTTCTTTAAACAGTTTTTTGCAGGGATGTTTACCACTCTCGTTATGGTTGGTATGGATCAGGATATGATGCAAAAGAACCTGACCTGCAAGAACAAGCGGGAAGCCCAAAAAAACATGGTTGTTTTCAGTTTGGCATTTTTGATCACCGTTTTTCTCTTCTTAAGTTTAGGTGTCCTTCTGATCCGATATGCAGCCGAGCACCAGATTGCCGTTCCTGCAGCAACCGATGATCTTTATCCATTGCTGGCATTGAATCATTTTGGATTCGCCGTTGGTATCGCATTTCTTATCGGGGTAATCGCTGCCGCATATTCAAGTGCTGACTCTGCCTTGACAGCTCTCACCACCACGGTCAATATCGATTTTCTCCAGACAAAGAACTACAGCGAAAAGAAAAAGGTGAAAGTGAGAATGGTGTCTCATCTTGTTTTTTCAATACTTCTGGGTTTAACCATTTTGATATTCAGGGCTATCAATAATGAGAGTGTGGTAGTTGCTGTCTTTAAGGTGGCCGGTTATACCTATGGACCAATACTTGGACTTTTTCTTTTTGGATTGTTCTCCAGACGTGCGATCATTGATCGTCTTACTCCTTTTATAGCCGTTCTTGCGCCATTGATTTCATACATCATTTCACTGAATTCTGAGAAGTGGTTGTGGGGTTATAAATTCGGATTTGAAATATTGATTTTAAATGGACTGATCATGATTTTGGGATTGTATGCAATTTCAAATCGTAAATAATACGTTCGATTCGATATTTGTTTATATTTGTTAAAAAATGTAAATTCTTATTTGGTATTTTTGTAATAAAGTCAGCATCCAGTACGTTTTTATAAAAAATCGGCGCATTGGTCAAATATCTTTATCAAATATTGCTGGTGGCTCTTGTTTTTGTGGCGGTTTATGCCTGCGAAGACGAGAAGTATCTGACGTCTCCTGATGCACAGTTGCGCTTTTCTGCCGATACCATTACATTCGATACTATCTTCACCACTATTGGTTCCACTACCCGTCTTTTGAAGATTTTCAACCCTTATCATGAGAAAGTCATGATATCAAGCATCAAAATGGGTTCAGGCGAGTTGTCGAATTTCAGGATGAACATTAACGGAATGGCTGCCAATGAAGCCTATGATGTTGAAATTCCACCCAATGACAGCATATTCATTTTTGTGGAGGTTACAGTCGATCCCAATGGAGGAAACAGTCCGATGGTTATAAAGGACAGTATTGAGTTTACAACAAATTTTAATTTTCAAAATATTAAACTGATTGCATGGGGACAGGATTTCCACCTGATTCGAAAATCAGTCTTGAAAACTTCGAGGTGGAGCAATGATAAGCCTTATCTCGTATATGATTACGCCTATGTTGACTCATTGGCAACATTGACCATTGATCCCGGAGCAAGAATTTATTTCCACAAAGGGGCCGGGTTGTATGTCAAAGGCAATATCATATCAAACGGTACCCGTGAGCAGCCAGTCATTTTTACGGCAGACCGGCTCGAACAAGCTTATGCCAATGTTCCTGACCAATGGAATGGCATTTTATTGTTTTCGGGGAGTAAGGGGAATGTATTTAATTATACACAAATCAGGAACGCAAACATTGGTTTGCAGGTTGGTACCCTTGAGCATGAGGGTAATGCATCTGCAACCCTGTCGAATGTACGTATCGAAAATATGGCTTATGCGGGCATTTTTGCACTGAAATCAAAGATCACCGCTTACAATAGCATTATTGCCAATTGTGGTTTTTATGCAACTGCATTATTGGTGGGAGGCGAATACGAATTCTATCACAGTACCATCGCCAACTATTGGGGTGGTTATTCCCGGAAACCAAGAACCACCAGTTCACTGGCCATTTCAAATTTGGTACAGTATCCTAATCCTGATGGAAGCAATAATGTTTTTTCGGGAGACTTGAATAAGGCTCATTTCGGGAATTGTATCATTTATGGTAACAATCCTGTGGAATTGGAGCTGGGCAACAATGGTGAGAATTTGTTTAATTTCTTCTTTGATCATTGCATAATACAGGTGCCCGATACTTTCAATATCTCCAACCGTAACCATTATAACAACGTCTGGAAGGGCAAAAATTTTGACCCAAAATTTGTTGATCCATATCAGAAGTTGGTTTTTGAATTGGATACCCTTTCACCTGCCAAGGATCGTGGCAGCCAAGCTTATGCGAAAATGTTTCCGTTTGATTTTAAGGGAAGCGACCGAACTGCTGACGCTGGTCCTGATTTAGGTGCGTTTGAAAGGATCGAGAAAAAAGTGCAATAGGAATGTTTTTTCGTTGGTTATTGGCTATAATGGCCATTTTTCTTCACTTTACATTTTACGGACAAGAGAAGCAGGCATTTGTGATGTTCTACAATGTCGAGAATCTGTTCGATGTAAGAAATGATCCTGAAACTTCTGACGATGAGTTTTTGCCGGGTGGTGACCGGCATTGGAATTCCTTCCGGATGAACCTGAAGCTGAATAATATTGCCAAAGTGATTTCCAATACCGGAAATTGGGAACCTCCTGCTATTATAGGATTTTGTGAAATTGAAAATCGATATGTCCTGGAACGCCTGGTTGCTAAGAAGGCACTCCAAAATTGGAATTATCGGATAATCCATAAGGATTCGCCTGATGAGAGGGGAATTGATGTTGCAGCCATTTACCGTCCTGATCAGTTTTTACCTCTTAGATACTGGTATTTCCCCATGACAGGTGAGTCAGGTGAGAAGAACCAGTCAAGAGAAATTCTTGCCATTACTGGTGTTTTGGCAAATCGTGATACAATTCACTTATTTTTTAACCATTGGCCTTCCAGATATAGCGGGCTTATGGAGACAAGAGACGGTAGAAACAAAGCGGCAAGTATCTTGAAGAAAGAAGTGGAAATGCTTCAAAAGACCTATGTTTATCCCCATATCATCATTATGGGAGATTTTAATGATCAGCCTTTTGATCAAAGCCTTACAAGACACCTAAGAGCTTCCAATGAGATGGGATCAAATCCTGATCAGTTATATAATCTTAGTTATTATTGGGTAAGCCAGAATCGTGGCACATTGAAACATCAGGCTGAGTGGAACGTATTTGACCAGATCTTTGTGTCTGGGAGCATGCTCGGGACCACGCGGAAACTTTATGTAACACAGCGTGACGCCGAAATTTTGGAGGCTAACTTTTTATTCACCCAAGATGAAAAGTATTTCGGGAGGAAACTCTTCAGGACATATGAGGGGTACAAATATAAAGGGGGATTCAGCGATCACCTGCCTGTTATTCTGGGAGTGCGGATCAGGGAATAATGACAGGTGGCTATGTTGCCTGCCTGTTTACCGGGTAAAGGCCAATTTCGGCAGCTTTATCAAGCATTAGCCTATAGGCTTCTTCATGGTTATTGCTTATAAGGCCATCCAGGATTGCGTCTTTGATGGCATTCTTAATGATACCGATTTCCCTTCCAGGTGGGATTCCAAAGGTTTCCATGATTTCCTCCCCGCTGACCGGCGGCTGGAAATTCCGGATGGCATCTTTTTCATCAATCTCCTTTAATTTCTGCCTTACGATCTGAAAGTTTTCGAGATGCCGTCGGACTTTCTCCTGATTCTTTGATGTGATGTCTGCTTCACAGAGGGTCATCAGGTCATCAATATCGTCGCCGGCATCGAACAGCAATCTTCGCACTGCCGAATCGGTTACCTCTTCCTCAACCAAAGCAATTGGGCGCATATGGAGTTCAACCATTTTCTGGACAAACTTCATTTTTTCATTCAGGGGAAGTTTCATCCGTTTAAAGATTCCCGGAACCATTTTGGCACCCACATAATTGTGTCCGTAAAATGTCCAGCCTATACCTTCCACGAATCTCTTAGTGGCGGGTTTCGCTATATCGTGCAAAATGGCCGACCAACGAAGCCAAAGGTTGTCGGATTTATGTGCAAGTTGATCCAATACCTTCAGGGTGTGATAAAAATTGTCTTTATGGGCAATGCCTTTGATTGAGTCAACCCCTTTCATCTTTTGCAGCTCGGGAAATACCAAAGGAAGAAGTCCTGTTTCCTCCATCAGGATAATGCCTTTGGAAGGTTTGTCAGCCAAAACGATCTTGTTGAGTTCTTCCATGGTTCTTTCAGGCGAAACAATGGACATGCGGTTTCGGTTTCGGGCTATGGCAGACAAGGTTTCATCGTTGATGGAAAAGCCAAGTTGCGTGGCAAATCGGATGGCTCTCATCATTCGCAAAGGATCGTCAGAAAATGTAATGTCCGGATCCAAAGGAGTTCTGATGATTCCCAGCCTGAGATCCTCTATCCCATTAAAAGGATCGATAAAGTCACCATAATTTTGGCCATTTAACTGAATGGCCATGGCATTGATGGTAAAATCCCTTCTTTTCTGGTCATCTTCCAGAGTTCCGTCTTCAACTATCGGCTTTCTTGAATTTCGTTGGTATGATTCCCGCCTGGCGCCAACAAACTCAATGTCGAGATTGCGATAGCGCAGCATTGCCGTACCAAAATTCTTAAAAACGGTAACCTTTTGCTTTAAACCAAGCTTCTCTCCGACTTTTTCTGCCAACATGATCCCATTGCCAACCGTCATGATGTCAATGTCTGTACTTGGTCTGTTAAGGATAATGTCCCTGACAAAACCTCCGATAACAAATGCAGGCTGCCCGAGTTCGTCAGCAGCCTGTGCTATTACCTTAAATATATTCCGGTTAAGTATCTTCTGAATTTTCTTGTCCACGCTGTATTTGTTGTGCGATTCTAATCTGACAATTTTGTCAAAGATGTGACAAAATTACAATAAATTCAGTTTTTTCATGGTAATTTTACCGTAATTGGAATGTGGTATGTCATTTGCATAGACATATCTAGATAATTAGATATATAATATTTAAACGCAGTATTATGTTAGAACATTTAACAAAGGAAACTTTTAAAGAAAAGGTTTTCAACTGGGAAGAGAATAAGGATTGGAAATATGAAGGATCCGTGCCTTGTATGATTGATTTTTATGCAGATTGGTGTGGCCCGTGCAAAATGGTGGCTCCAATTCTGGAAGAACTTCAAAAAGAGTATGGTGACTCAATCGTCATTTACAAGGTCGACACCGAAGATCAGCAGGAACTTGCAGGTATGTTTGGAATCCAGAGTATTCCCTCTCTGCTGTTTGTTCCCATGGATGGCCAACCACAGATGGCGATGGGTGCCCTTCCCAAGAATACTTTTGAACGGGCTATTGCCGATGTACTGAAAGTTGAAAAACCAGTTAATTAAATAATTACATCCAGGACCCTTTCCAGTCCAATACCTCTGGATCCCTTGATCAGGATGAGGTTATCGGTAATGGGATTGACGGTAAGATATTGAGCCAAATCTGCAACCTGTTTAAACCCGGTACACTTTTCGGGGAGGTTGCATTGGTTGAATAATTCGCCCACAACGAAGGTCCGGCAAATGGGGGAGCTTGCCACGAGGTCAATAATTTTCTGATGTTCAAAAGGAGAATATTCACCGAGTTCAAGCATATCCCCAATGATCAGTGTCTTGCTGGGATGGTCGATGGATACAAAATTATGAATGGATGCCTGCATGCTGGACGGATTAGCATTGTAGGCATCCATTATTATTTGGTTGCTCTGGGTCTTGATCATTTGAGAGCGGTTATTCGATGGAACATAGGTTTCCAGGCCTTCTTTAATCACCAATGGATCTACTCCGAAGTACTTTCCGATGGCAGCGGCAGCCAAAACATTTTCGGTATTGTAATTTCCAATCAATTTGGTATTGATATATAAAATGCCCGAGGGAAACCATGCCCTGACAGAAAGAAAGGGACCTGAATTCAAAGTTTCTCCCCTCAGGTATACCCCTTCTTCGTTACCATAAGTAATTTTTGCATGAAAGTCAATGGCTGCTTCCATCAGGTATTTGTTACCTGCATTAATAAATAGGTGTCCATTCTTTTCGGCCAGGTACTGATACATTTCCGTTTTAGTCTGAATCACCATTTCGAAACTTCCAAAACCTTCCAGATGGGCTTTCCCAACATTAGTGATCAGTCCAAAATCCGGTTGTGCAATTCTACACAGGAAATCGATCTCTCCCGGATGGTTGGCTCCCATCTCCACGACCGCAAATTCGGTACTCTCATCCAGGGAAAGCAAGGTCAAGGGTACACCAATATGGTTATTCAGGTTCCCCTGGGTATACCGGAGATTGAATTTTTTTGAAAGAACTGCTGCTGTGAGTTCTTTGGTGGTAGTTTTACCGTTGCTGCCGGTAATGGCCAGAATCGGGATCCCCAGTATTCTTCTATGATATGAAGAGAGGTTTTGTAATGTCAAAAGCACATCGTCGACCAAAATTATCCTGTCATCCTTTTGATCATAAAGTTCGTCAACTACTGCATAGGCCGCCCCATTGTCCAATGCTTGCCTGGCAAAGAGATTCCCATTGAAATTTGCGCCTTTCAGGGCAAAGAAGAGAGAATCTTTTACCACTTTCCGACTGTCGGTGATTACAATGGGGTATTGCCTGAAAATTGTGTACAGAGATTGGATATCCATGGTTATGCATTAAATATTTGCAAATATAATGGGATGAAGGTACTGTATACAACACGGGCCTTATTTCTTCTGAAACAAGGCCCGTGTTATATTTTATTTTCGGACACTCAATGCCGCGTTTACTTCATGATCTATTGTTAAAATCCTCCGGGACTGCCAACATTGGTCATGGCACATCTGAATCCAAGATCATTCATTGATTTTTCCTGTTGCAGGTACCTGCGGGCACCTGGAGTAAGCCAATAGGCACGGTCTTTCCATGAACCACCTTTGTATACCCTAACGTCGTCACCTATCAGCGATGAGAAATAGCCCTGACGGTCGTCCTGGATATACATATCCTCAGTTTTGTTATTGCCTGCCGATACCCAGTCATTTCCTTCAATCATCTGTGAATTGGGGTCACCATCCTTGAAATTCCTGTAGTCGGCTATGGTATCATAGACCATTTCACCATATTGGTTTTTCTCATAGTTGCCGTTGCCATCCCTTCTCGGAACAGTAAATACATTACCCCTGAAAGGTTGGAATTCAGCTACATCTTTAAAGTTCAGAGGGCGATATACATCGGCTACCCATTCATTGACATTGCCTGCCATACAGTAAAGCCCAAAATCATTGGGGATATAAGATCTTACGGGTGCCGCAATATCGGCGTTGTCGTTCAGTGCGCCGGCCATACCCATAAGGTCACCACGTCCGCGGGTAAAGTTGGCCTGCATTCTTCCCTTATTTTTCTTAGTGTCTACACGCATATGGGCTCCGTTCCATGGATACATTTTGCGGTCGGTCAACAGTTCACCTTCGGTGTTGCCAATAAGGCCATATGCTGCATATTCCCATTCAGCTTCGGTGGGAAGCCTGTATCTGGAAAGCAGGATTCCATCCTCCCAGCGCACCGGACGAACAGTTCCGTCAGCCATTTCCTGTGGACGGCGGCCTGAAGTTCCGGCGTATAGCCCGGTAAGATATGTGTCGGTCGTAAATACATTTTGACCATTCTGTGCCAGATCGTGGGCCAGAATACCCTTGCTCACCAGTATTTGCTCATTTACCCTGTCGGTACGCCATGAGGCATAGGCTTCAGCCTGTAGCCAGGAAACTCCGACTACCGGATAATCGCTGTAGGCAGGGTGGCGAAGGTAATTCTGGATGTAAGGTTCATTGTATGCAAGTTCTTCCCTCCATTGTAGCGTGTCAGGAAGGGCTGCCTCCATACGGGCCCTGTCGTTGGGATATACCCGACTGATCCAGTAAAGGTATTCACGATAGTCCTGATTTGAAACTTCGGCTTCATCCATCCAGAACGAAGCTACGGTAATTCTTCTAGGGACATTATCCCATTTTGACATCACGTCTTCCTCAACGCGGCCCATGGTAAATGTACCTCCCTCAATAAAAACCAATCCTGGACCACCTTCCTGCTTATAACCGGAAGTATAGGGTATATTGCCAGTTTCAGGATCATTGTATGTCCAGCCTGTTGTCTTTGATGATTGTTTTTTTGACCGGCTGAATAATCCGCATCCGGACAATAGAGCTGCGATCACTAAGAATATCAGAAGTTTGGCCTTCATATTCACCTTATTATTGAATTTCAATTTTATTAAGTGTCACAAATATAACTAAATCATTATTGCATTATTGTTTGCCAAAATGATTATTTCCCATGTGGGGAGCATATTCAACCGCATTTTTATTAACATGCGTGTTTGAATTCGGGCGCCAAAGTAGTTAATTTGCAATATTCAACAAGTAATTTCGTTCAACAATTTAAATTGAACCTGAATGTATCGTTACCTTATTATACCCTTATTCTTCATTCTTACTTCACTGGTTCCTGGTGATTTGACACATTCGGGACACTCCTTGACCTGGATTACTGTCAGTGAATCGGACCGGAACGGAATCATGTCTGATTTTTTCAGGTTTGAGGGCGCTGTTTATGGTGACCGTTCTCCATATTTGCCAAATTTCGTTAAGCGTCTTCCGACCAGCTCAACCACAAGTATGGAGGCTGAAATTGTCCAGCCCTTTTATGTTGAATGGGAGGGTGAGGTTCCTCCCGAAATTGGTGACTATATCGGGGAAAAACCGGAAGTCAGGGTTAATGTCCTGCGATCCGGAAATGATGTATTTGCAGAAATCAGTTTTATCCCGATCATACTCAAAGACGGGAAAATTTATCTTCTGAAGAAATTTGGGATTAAAATTACCGAACAGACTGAAACAAAATCATTAATGACCCCTTTTGCGTGGAAATCCGGGTCTATGCTTGCTTCAGGGAAGTGGGTGAAGATCAAAACTTCCAGGAAGGGAATTTATCGCATTCCTTTTGAAAAGCTGTCATCTCTTGGTTTTTCAGACCCGTCGAAAGTTAATGTTTATGGATACGGTGGATATGCGTTGCCTGAATCGCTTGCCGGGATTCCATTCGATGATATGGTCGTTAATGCTACCTGGCAGGGAAAGGATGGATCAGGCAAGGATTGTCTCTATTTTTTTTCAACCGGTAATGTTAAATGGGAGTATGACCCTGTATCGAAAAGATTCAGGCATCAGCAAAACGTGTATGTGAATGAAAGCTTCTACTTTTTGAGTACTGAAGGACCCCGCAAAAATGTTGCAAAGTTTGAGCCCGTGACAGACCAGTCGGTGAGGAGTGTCATTGACTTTGATGATTACGTACGCTACGAAAATGAGCTTACCAACCTTATTTCTTCCGGCTCACAATGGTTTGGTGAATCATTCCTGCGGGGAACCAACCGCAATTTTTCCCTTGCCTGTCCTGATGCCGTTACAGGGATGGATGCCCGTGTAACCATCAATGCTGCAGGCAGGTCTTCGGGCTCCTCGACACTGGATATCACCATCAATGGAAGCAAACAGTCGGGACTGGTTTTCAATCCTGTCAATACCGATGATGCTACCACACTATACGCTTCTGAGAAGCAAAACTCGTGGTCAATTCCGGTATCATCCGGGAAAATCGATGTGTCCATCCAATATGCCGCCACGAATAACCTCTCAAATGCCTGGCTTGATTATATCACCGTGAACTGGCGGCGAAAACTCCAAATGAATGGCGATGAACTTTATTTCAGGGATACAGGAAGTATGGCAGGTCAGGATCCTGTCAGGTATGAAGTTGGGGGCAGCGCTTCCGGAATGAGGGTATTTGACATTACCCAGCCGGAAGAAATCATAGAAGTGCCTGTGACAATTGAAGGAACGCTGATGTCATTTGTAAGGCCCTCTGGCGGTCTGCGGGAATATGTCGCATTCAAGCCTGCGGGTAACTATCCTGAACCCGATTATATTGGCGATATTCCCAACCAGAACCTTCACGGACTTGATACCCCTGATTTCCTGATCATCACTCACCCCGATTTTTTGCAGATTTCGGAGGAAATCGCCGATTTTCACCGAACCCGTGATGCCATGAAGGTGCATGTGGCCACTACTGTCCAGGTATATCATGAGTTTGGCAGTGGTAATCCGGATGCAACCGCTATCCGTAATTTTATCCGCATGTTTTATGATCGCGACAAGAAAATAAAATATGTCATGCTGGTCGGGGACGGAAGTTATGACAACCGAAATATAAAAGGAGGCAGCAGGGCCATGATTCCCACATACCAGTCCGAAAACTCACTGGTTCCAACTTCTTCCTTTGTGTCAGACGATTATTTTGTCATTCTCGATGAAGGGGAAAGTGTTTATAATGGTTTGGTTGACCTTGGTATTGGCCGCCTTCCGGTGGCGACCCAATATGAAGCGAGGATCGTGGCAGGCAAGATATTGAATTATTATTCTGCCAACGCTTTGGGCATGTGGCGAAATATTGTCACTTTTATTGGTGATGACGGTGACGGTGGACTTCATATGGGCGATTCCGAAAGTCTTGCCAATCATGTGAATTCTGTTCTTCGTGAATTTCAAACTGACAAGATATATTTTGATGCCTATCCTGTATCCAGCACCCCGGCAGGCAAAAGATATCCTGGCGTTACCGATGCCATCAACCAAAGGGTACGCGATGGTGTTCTGGTGCTGAATTATGTTGGACATGCCAATGAGCGGTTCATGGCTGATGAGCGTGTTTTGGATATTTCAACTATCAATGCCTGGACCAACAAGGACAAGTTGCCGATCTTTGTTACGGCCACTTGTGAATTCAGTCGCTTCGATGCCGATGAAACCTCGGCAGGGGAATATATTCTACTCAATCCAAACGGTGGTGGAATCGGATTGTTTTCAACCACTAGGGTTGTATATGCATATTCCAATTTCCTGTTAAGCCAGAATTTCTACAGGTATATTTTTGAAAAAGACTTAAGCGGAGAGAATTACCGGATGGGTGATGTCATGCGCCTGGCAAAAATCAATACGGTGAATACGCTGAACAAGCGGAATTTCTCATTGCTGGCCAATCCTGCCCTTCGTTTATCCTATCCTAAATACAGGGTAGCGACTACTTCTCTCAACAATGCCGGAATTTCTGAAACAGCCGATACCTTGTCGGCATTGAGCAAGGTTACCATTGCCGGAATCATTACCGATATTTCAGGCCAGAAATTGAATAATTTCTCCGGTACCATTACCTCTGTTGTATATGACAAGGAACAGCGGATGAACACCCTGGGCAACAGTGGGCAGACTCCATTTAGCTATAAAGTGCAGAACAACGTGATTTATAAGGGGCAAACAACGGTTCGCAACGGAGAATTTTCTTTCAGTTTCGTGATACCCAAAGACATATCATATAATATTGGCAAAGGACGTATTCTTTATTATGCGGAAAACGGATCAGAAGATGCCAATGGATTCTTTGAAGGCTTTTATGTAGGTGGCAGTTCCGGTGGGCAGGTAGTCGACAATGAAGGTCCTGAAATCGAGTTGTATATGGATGACACTTCATTCCAGTCGGGTGATGAAACCAGCCAGAATCCCTTGCTTATCGCGCGGCTGTTTGACGAGAACGGGATCAATACGGTTGGCTCAGGAATAGGACATGATATTACTGCTGTTTTGAATGAGGATTATTCAAAGGTCTACATTTTGAACGAGTTTTATAAGTCAGACCAGGATGAATACCGCAGCGGTACCATTGAGTTTCCTTTCAGGAATCTTCCTCCGGGTGAACATTCCTTGAAACTTAAAGCCTGGGATGTTGCCAACAATTCGACGGAGGCAGAAATAAAGTTTGTCGTCACCGGTGATTTTATGATCGAGTCGGTAACCAATTATCCCAATCCGTTGACTGATCATACCTATTTTGTTTTTACACACAACCAGCCGGATGCAACATTCCGTACCCTGATCGAAATATTCGATATGACAGGGAAACGGGTCGACATGGTTCAGGTTACCACATCATCAAGTGGCAAGACCAGCACTCCATTGCGATGGAGCCCTGGTGAAAAGGGTTTGAGGCTTCGGGGTGGAGTATATCCATTCAGGATTACCATCCGTTCTGATGACGGGCGATTGGCGGCTAAAAGCGGAAGGTTTACCATAAGCCCATAAATTAAGCCTTGCGGATAATTTTTACCTTAAATGATCGTTTGCACTGTATGCTTTACTGAAAAGTAAATAAACTTTATATTTGTGCGCTCATTAGAAAACCATGTTATGTTTAAACTGATAAGAATTTTTGTTGTCGGACTCATTTTAGTTGTTGCTGTAAACCAGGCTTTTGCCCAGGCCACCCTGAGTGGTGCAAATGTGGTTACCACTGCAGTTCCGTTTTTGACCATCTCTCCCGATTCAAGGGCTGCAGGGATGGGTGACGTCGGTGTAGGCACCTCTGCAGATGTTAACTCCCAGCACTGGAACGCAGCCAAGTATGCATTTACGGAGAGCGACATGGGTGTAGCCCTGTCATATTCACCATGGCTTCGCAACCTGGCCGATGACATCAACCTTGCCTATCTGGTAGGTTATAAAAGGTTGGATGATTATCAGACTTTAAGTGCTTCATTGCGCTATTTTTCACTGGGAGACATTCTCTTTTATGACGACCAGGCCCAATACCAGGGTCAGCAGAATCCCAATGAATTTGCGATTGACTTCGGCTATACCCGGTTATTGTCCGATTATTTTTCGGGGGCTGTCACAGGACGTTATATACGTTCGGATCTTACCGGTGGACAAATGATCAACGGCGTTGAATCTCATGCCGGAAACTCATATGCCGTGGATGTGGCTTTCTATTTTCGTAACGAATTCATGACCGGCCGACAGGAAAATCTCTTTTCTGCAGGTATCAATATCCAGAATATCGGTGCAAAAATCTCATACACTGATGGAGAGGTCAAGGATTTCATTCCGACTAACATGAAATTGGGTGCTGCCTATACCACCGAACTCGATGATTACAATACCATCACTTTTGCAGTTGACCTGAATAAACTGCTTGTTCCAACACCTCCACGGGATACCACCACGTATGATGATGGCACAATTATTTATCCCGGAGGCATCAATTCCGATAAATCGGTGGTTGGCGGTATGTTTACTTCGTTTGGTGATGCACCGGGCGGCATGAAGGAAGAACTACAGGAAGTGAATATTTCGGCTGGTGTCGAGTATTGGTATAATCAGCAGTTTGCACTCAGGGCCGGTTATTTTTATGAACACGAGAATAAGGGTAACCGTAAATTCATGACTGCAGGTGCCGGTTTGAAATTGAATGTTTTTGCACTGGATTTCTCATATCTGCTACCCTTGGTCAGGAACCACCCATTGGAAAATACTCTGCGTTTCACGCTCTCTTTTGATGTTGATGCATTCAGCGGACAGAGCCGATGATGGGATTCAGGATTGGATATGGTTTTGATGTCCACCGTTTGGCCGAAGGCGAAACGCTATGGTTGGGCGGTGTTTTGATTCCCCATGAAAAAGGGACTGTCGCCCATTCCGACGGCGATGTCCTTATTCACGCGCTTTGTGATGCATTGCTGGGCGCCGCCAAATTGGGAGATATTGGATCAAATTTCCCCGATACTGATTCAGAATATAAGAATATTGACAGCAAGTTGCTTTTGGGTCGATGTTGTGAACTGATCAGCCAAAAGGGTTATGAAATTGTGAATGTTGACTCCACTTTATGTGCCCAACGACCAAAACTCAGGCCTTTTATCCTGGAGATGGAAGAAGTTCTAGCCGGAATAATGAAAATTGATCCGGATCTAGTTTCAATTAAGGCTACCACTACCGAGAAACTTGGATTTGAGGGCAGAGAAGAAGGTATATCAGCCCATGCAGCTGTTCTGATCAGGAAAAAATAAACTCCGAAATATTTACCCCCTTTTATGGAAAACAAAAAAACTTTGGTGGTAGGTGCCAGCACCAAGCCATGGCGATATTCCCATAAAGCCATTGAGAGTCTGCGATTCCACCAACATGACGTTGTGGCAATAGGACTTAGAGAAGGAGAAGTTGCCGGCGTACCGATTCGAAAAGAATTCCCCGATGACAAGAACATCCACACGGTGACCATGTATGTTGGTGCCGCTCACCAATCCGCATACCAGGAATGGTTGTTAAAACTGAATCCTCAGCGGGTGATTTTTAATCCGGGAGCCGAGAATCCCGAACTTCAATCTTTACTGGAAGAGAATGGGGTGGAGGTTTTGGAAGCCTGCACCCTTGTCATGCTTGCAACCGGACAATATTAGCTTATGATCAGACAAATAACCGACGTAAATGAATTCAGTGGCTTTTTAGAACAGGAAGCCGCTGTCCTGGCCTATTTCTCCACCGTGGAATGTAATGTGTGCAAGGTTCTGAAACCAAAGGTATTTGAAATTCTTGAGAAGGATTTTCCCAAAGTAAAGATGGTTTATGTCGAAATCAACCAATCACCAGAACTGGCTGCCCGATATACTGTATTTGCTGTGCCCACCCTGGTGGTATTCTTTGAAGGCCGTGAATATATCCGTAAAAGCCGCAACTTTGGATTGGAGGAGTTTCGGAATGAGCTCAGGCGCCCGTATGAACTGATGTTTTCGGAGTAAACAGCATCAATATCTTATCACTTAAAGGATAAGGTTATCCAGCAAATCATCATCAGCCAGGTGGGGTAGGGTGACCTTCAGTTTGGGATTTTCCCTCATCGCTCTCTCAATGGCAAATCGTGAAGGATGGTTTCTTGCCCAGCTTCGGCGTGCGATCCCGTTGTTAACGTCCCAGAATAGCATGTTTTGAAGGCGCTTGTCGGCTTCTGCACTGCCATCGAGTGTCAGTCCGAACCCACCATTGACCACTTCTCCCCAGCCTACACCTCCGCCATTGTGGATTGATACCCAGGTGGCACCCCTGAAACTGTCGCCGGCAAAATTCTGTACGGCCATATCTGCAGTGAACCTTGATCCATCGTAGATATTTGATGTCTCCCTGTAAGGAGAATCTGTACCCGAAACATCGTGATGGTCACGTCCCAGCACGACTGGTGCGGAGATCTTTCCTTGACGAATCGCTTCGTTAAATGCCGAGGCAATGGCAATCCGGCCATTGGCGTCGGCATAAAGAATTCTTGCCTGCGAGCCTACCACTAATCTGTTTTTCCCTGCCTCCCTGATCCAATGCAGATTGTCAAGCATCTGTCGATTGATCTCTATTGGGGCTGTCGAAGCTAATTTCTCAAGTACCTCAGCGGCTATGTGGTCTGTCAATTCCAAATCGGTTTGTGAACAGGAAGTGCATACCCATCGGAATGGTCCAAATCCGTAATCGAAATAGAGTGGGCCCATGATATCCTGTACATAGGAGGGGTATCGGTATCCCTTTTCTGAAAATACATCAGCTCCTGCTCTTCCTGCCTCCAAAAGAAAGGCATTGCCATAATCCCAGAAGTACATGCCCTTGGCTGTCAGTTTATTGATAGCGGTAACCTGCCGTTTCAATGATTCAGCCACTTTTTCCTTGAATAGCCCCGGATTCAGGGCCATCATGCTGTTGGCCTCCTCAAATGTCAATCCGACTGGATAGTACCCACCCGCAAATGGATTATGAAGTGATGTCTGGTCAGATCCAAGCTCAACCTTGATGTCCGATCTGGCCAATGCTTCCCAAAGGTCAACGACATTTCCCTGATAGGCGAGGGAAACAGCCTCTCCTTTTTCGGAGGCCTCCTTCATTCTTTTCAGGATCGCAGGCAGGTCATGGTATACCTCATCCACCCAGCCCTGGACATGGCGGATTTCGGTAGCTTTGGAATTGATCTCGGCCACCACACAAACCATTCCGGCTATGACTGCCGCCTTAGGTTGCGCACCCGACATACCACCCAGGCCCGAAGTGACAAATATCTTTGATTTTCCCGCAGGGCCTTTGTGGAGACGGGCCGCATTCATCAGGGTTATGGCAGTGCCATGAACGATACCCTGAGGTCCGATGTACATATAGGAGCCGGCTGTCATCTGTCCGTATTGGGTAACCCCCAAAGCGTTGAACCTTTCGTAATCCTCTTTCGTTGAGTAATTGGGAATCATCATGCCATTGGTTACGACCACCCTGGGGGCACCGGGATGGGAAGGAAACAGTCCCATGGGATGCCCTGAATACATGACCAATGTTTGATCATCGGTCATTTCACTCAGATATTGCATGGTGAGCAGGTATTGTGCCCAGTTTTGAAAAACCGCACCGTTTCCACCATAGGTGATCAGTTCATGCGGATGCTGGGCCACTTGTGGATCCAGGTTGTTCTGTATCATCAGCATGATGGATGCGGCCTGTAAAGAATTTGCCGGATAATCGGAAATGGGCCTGGCATACATGGGATACGCAGGCCTGAACCGGTACATGTAGATTCTTCCGTACGTTTTCAGTTCTTCCAGAAATTCAGTGGCAAGAACCTTGTGATGCCTTTCAGGAAAATAACGCAGTGCATTTTGCAATGCCAGCTTCTTTTCTTCTGATGTCAATATGTCGGAACGTTTTGGTGCATGGTTAACCGTCGGATCAAAAGTTGCCCTGGGTGGTAATTCTGCCGGGATGCCTTCCCTGATGGCTGCCTGAAATGATTTTAGTTCCATGTCGATTGCCTGTTTATCCTCATAAGTTATGAATTCAGCGGCAAATTAGATGGATTCACCGAAATTTTGAATGATATTTGACAGTTGTTAATCATTTTTGTCAGACTTAAATTCAATTTACCATGAAGAACTATTTCTTGATTTTCGCAGTGATCATTTCCGGATTCCTTTTCACGGGATGCGGTTATAATACGATGGTTGAAATGGACGAAGCGGTTACCTCACAGTGGTCGCAAGTGGAGAATGTTTACCAAAGAAGGGCTGACCTTATCCCTAACCTGGTGGCAACTGTCAAAGGGTATGCTGAACACGAACAGGAAACACTCACAGGTGTGATTGAGGCCCGTTCACAGGCAACTTCCATCAAGGTCGATCCTTCAAACCTGACTCCTGAAGCCATCCAGCAATTTCAGCAGGCACAGGATGGTGTTTCCTCGGCTTTGAGCCGCCTTTTGGTAGTGGTCGAAAGCTATCCCGACCTGAAGGCGAACCAGAATTTTTTGGATCTTCAGGCACAGCTGGAAGGTACAGAGAACAGAATTACGGTTGAACGTATGAAATTCAACGAAACCACACAAAGCTATAATGCCTACATCCGGAAATTTCCTGCACTGTTAACCGCCAAGATTTTTGGCTTTAAGACCAGGGCTTATTTTGAAGCAGCCGAAGGCGCCAAAACTGCCCCTCAGGTCCAGTTTTAGCTTAAAGAATAGATGCTTAAAGAATATATGATGAATTTCTGGAAAAGTTTTACGGATCAGCAAAAGGCAATGATACGAAGGGCCATAGAAGTGGCCGAAATGGATACTTCAGGTGAGATCCGTGTGCATATTGAAAATACCTGTAAGGAAGAACCCATGGACAGGGCTGCCTATGTTTTCAGTAAACTCGGGATGCAAAAGACTGCCAATCGTAATGGAGTGCTCTTTTATTTGGCCGTTCGCGACAGGAAATTCGTCATATTGGGTGATGCCGGAATCAATCAGAAGGTACCCGCGGATTTTTGGGAGAATATCACGGAGGTGGTTTTGCAGAATTTCAGGGAAGGCAAAATCACTGAAGGACTCGTAGAGGGTGTTCGGATGGCCGGACAGCAGCTTAAGGCGCATTTTCCATATCAAAGGGATGATAAAAATGAACTGTCGAACGAAATATCTTACGGGGAGGATCTGGAATCATGAAATGGAATAGAATAGGATATCTCTGGCTGGTTTTATGGATCATTCCGCTGGTCACCTTTGCCCAGATTCCTGAACGCCCCAATCCGCCAAAGCTTGTCAATGATCTCGTAGATATTCTGGATGCCGGTCAGGAACAATCCCTTGAACAGACCCTGGTGCAATTTGACAATGAAACCAGTACCCAGATCGTTGTGGTGACTGTACCATCATTAAATGGTTACGACAGGGCCGATTTTGCCTTCAGGATTGGCGAAACATGGGGCGTCGGACAACAGGGCAAGAACAACGGTATCGTCATGCTGGTGAAGCCCAAAGTTGGGAATGAGCGTGGTGAAGTCTATATCTCGGTTGGATACGGTTTGGAAGGGGTTATTCCTGATGCAGTGGCCAACCGGCAGGTCATCGACAATGAAATGATTCCCCGTTTTAAAGAGAATGATTATTATGGGGGCATCGTTCAGGGGGCAAACGTGATTATGAACCTCGCCCGTGGTGAATATACCGCAGAGGAGTATGCAGGAAACCAATCATCCGAAGGAGGAGGCGGTGGCTCCGTCATCCTGTTTATCATTCTGATCTTCATGTTTATTGTTCTTCCCATCATGCGGGGCAAAAGCAAGGTACATTCAGCCGGAAAGAAAGATATTCCTTTTTGGTTATTGCTTGCAATGATGAATTCAGGAAAACGTCATGGAGGCTCATTTGGTGACTTTTCGTCGGGAAGGGGCTCATTTGGCGGTGGATTCGGCGGCGGTGGAGGCTTCGGCGGCTTCGGCGGAGGAAGCTTCGGTGGCGGTGGAGCCGGCGGAAGCTGGTGAAAAAAAAGGAGGCTGTTCGAACAAAACAGCCTCTTTTCTTTTTTAAAATTTGAAACTTAAACCTGCCCCAAACAGCTGTTTCCACTGAACACGACGACCTTTATTTCCCTGGTCATCAATGGGTATCAGAATGTCATGGTCATAGATCATGTTGGTCAGGAAGTTGGCCGACAAATATTCATTGATCTTCATGTTGACCCTGAAATCCCAGTTGACATCAATGTTTTGGGGATTATTGAGATAATTGGAGAACAATCCGAGCACAGTTTGGACATCCACGTTTTTTACAACCGGAAATTTGAGTTCCGATTTGAGGCTGGCACCCATCTCAGCCCTGAATTTCTTTCCCGGATCCACACCAAATGCTCCTTCAGCTGACAGATCCTCATCGGTGACGATGGTAAATTTGGATCCGAGCGGAGAGAGGAAGAGGCTGAACATATCGGAGGGTTTGTAGTCGGCACCCAACGCCAATGTGATGTATGCCGGAGAAAAGAGTGCTGAGATCTTGTTGTCCGTGTCCGGATATTTGTATCCGTTGGCGAACTGAGACCTGAAGTTGAACAACCCACTGTACAGCCATTTGCTTTCGTCAGAGATTTTGTATCCCAGTTTTGAACTGAAATCCATCTTGTCTTCCGACTTGATCAGGTCCTGTGTGCCTTCTTTCAAAAGACCATAACCCAATTGGAATGTATTGTCCCAATTCAGACGGTCTTTCGCATAGTTGGCCGAATAGTTCAGCAAGCTCACGCCGGAAACGGAATTTTTACCGCCGGCTGCCCAGTTGGAGAATGACACTTGGCTGAAAGTCAGGGTAAAATCACCTCCATTTTTCCAGTTTGATTGGATGGTATCGGCTTCCTGGGCAAAGGAGGCGGTAGTGATCCAAAGGGCAAGAATCGTTGAAATTAGTGCTTTCATTGTTTGTGGAATTAAAATTTTGAGTGTAAAAAAGGCTGTTTCACACGGTTGTACCGGTGAGACAGCCTGAATATCTGTTAAAAATTTTTCTTACTCCGGTAGTTCGTTGATTTTATCGTCAACAAGGATTCGTCCGCAATATTCACAAACGATAATCTTTTTACGGCTGGCGATGTCAAGCTGTCTCTGAGGCGGAATCTTGTTGAAACATCCACCGCACGCATCACGCTGAATCGTAACCACGGCCAGACCGTTACGGGCGTTTTTCCTGATTCTTTTGAATGCTGAAAGCAGGCGGGGCTCGATAAACGATTCGATCTTTTCGGATTTTGCCTTCAGTTTGTCTTCTTCGATCCTGGTTTCTTCGGTAATTTCTTCCAGTTCCTTATTTTTTCTGACGAGATCGTCCATTCTGTCATTGAGCTGTTCCTTGGATGCATCAATGGCTTCTTTTTTTACGGCCATTTCTGCAGTATACTCCTTGATCCTTTTTTCTGACAGCTGGATTTCGAGCGTCTGGTATTCGATTTCCTTTGCGAGGGAGTCAAATTCACGGTTGTTCCTTACATTGTTCTGCTGCTCGGTATACTTGGCAATCAATGTCTGGGATTCCTTGATAGCTGTCTTTTTGTTGTTGATGGCAGTTTCAAGGGTTCTGATTTCATCGTCCAGGTTATGAAGCCTGGTCTTGAGGCCTGTGATTTCATCTTCAAGGTCTTGCACCTCAAGCGGCAATTCACCCCTGAGAACCTTGATTTTGTCAATGGCTGATGCCACGCTTTGCAATTCGTGCAGAGCGCGCAGTTTTTCTTCGATGGATATGTCTTTTTCGTCGGGCCTTACAAACTGAGTATTCATAACATTATTAAGAATAAGATTTCACTATGAATTTCTAAAGTAATAATTTACGGGGTTGGTGTTTACCTCCGATAAATGGACTGCAAATGTAGAGAATTTTTTCGTAAGTAATTCATAAAAAAGTTCTTTAGTAAACTGCTCACTCTCATAGTGTCCGATATCGGCAAGCACAATCCTTTGGTCAGCATCGAAGAACTGATGGTATTTGACATCGCCCGTGATGAAAAAGTCGGCACCGGCAGCTATCGCATCCCTGAGCAGGAATGAGCCTGCACCTCCGCATACCGCCACTGTTTTGACCTTTTTGCCCGTCAGTGGCGTATGCCTGATTACAGGTGTTTGAAATATGGTCTGGATTCTGGCCAAAAACTCCCGGGCATCCATCGCCTCAGGCAATATACCGATAACTCCGGCCCCTGTTTGAGGATTCAGGTTGTCGAGTGGGTAAATGTCATATGCCACCTCCTCGTATGGATGGGCTTTTGTCAATGCATTTATAATGGTATTCTGCTTCCATTCGGGGAAAATGGTTTCGAATCTGGTCTCCGGTTCGGTGTGGAGTTCACCTTTGGTGCCAACAAAAGGGTTGGTGTCGTCGTTTCCCCTAAATGTTCCATGACCTTCAGCATTAAAACTGCACTGGTCATAATTGCCGATGGTGCCGGCACCGGCATCAAAAATGGCCTGTCTGATTTCCTCAAGATGACTTGACGGGACAAAGGTGACAAGTTTTTTAAGTTTGTCTTTTGCAGGCTGCAGTATTCTTTGGTTGCCGAGGCCAATCAGGTCCGCGATTTTTGTGTTAACACCACCCACAATGCTGTCGATATTGGTGTGTGCAGCATAAATGGCGATGTTATTCCGGATGGCTTTGATAATTATCCGTTCAACAGGATTTTTCCCTGTCAGCTTCTTGATTCCACCAAATATGACTGGATGATGGGCAATGATCAGTGAGGTACCTTTGGCAATGGCTTCATCAATAACCTCTTCAGTCACGTCGAGTGAAATCAGCACTGATTCGACAGTAGCTGACGCATTCCCTGTTTGCAATCCGGCATTGTCGTAACTTTCCTGTAAGGAGAGTGGGGCAATCGACTCGATTAGCTGTATGATTTCGGAGATTGTTGTTTTTTGGCTCATTCTTTATCTTCTTCGTCAGTTCCAGGTTCCATCTCATCCCGAAGCGCGATCAGCTGTGCTTTGATGTCAAGCAATTTTTTTACTGCCTCAAAGGTCCGGGTGGCACCTTCCTTGTTGTTCTGGAGAAGCTGTCGTGCCCCTTTGATTGTCATGCCCTTTTCCTTGACAAGGTGGTAGATCAGCCTGAAGTGTTCAAGATCCTGAGGAGTGAAAAGACGGTTGCCTTTTTTGTTCTTCGTTGGCTTCAGGGTTGTAAATTCCTTGTCCCAAAAGCGGATCAGTGAGGCATTTACCTGAAACATCTCGGCTACTTCTCCGATGGAGTAGAATACCTTTTCTATTTTGGGTTCCTTGTATGGCACGTTTTGGATGTTTGAAATGATTCAACCCTTGGGTGAAACCAATAAAAAATCAGAGAAAACCGTTCCATTGGTCCTAACCAATAAACAAAAATAATGTTTAACCGCAATAATCACTTCGGAAAGTGCGAATTAAAGAGGAACTTTTTACTGAACCGGGCGGATTAGTCGAAGCTTTGACCCATATTGGACGACAGGGCGATCATTCTTTCGTATTCGGCCGGAGTCAGATCCATGTAGTAATAGTTCTGTGGATTCACGGCGGTTCCGTTGCGATGCACTTCATAATGAAGGTGCGGTGCCGTTGATGTGCCGGTATTTCCGACATATCCGATGACTTCGCCTCGTTTTACCTTTTGTCCTTTCCTGACGTTGAAGTCGTGCAGGTGGGCATAGAGTGTGGTATATCCATAACCATGGTCTATTTCGATAAACTTGCCATAGCCTACTTTTGATGAGGATACATCCTTTACCACCCCGTCACCGGTCGAGTATACCTCAGTACCAACCGGTGCGGTAAAATCCATGCCATAGTGGAATTTCCGGATTTTGTATATCGGATGGATTCTGAAACCCCACCCCGAGGCAGTCCGTTTCAAGTCCTGGTTGGCCACCGGCTGGATGGCCGGGATGGCTGCCAGCATTTTCTCCTTGTCGAGCGCGAGAGTCAGAACCTCATCGTAGGACTTCGACTGGATGTAAGCCTGTTTGGCCACGATGTCCAGTTTTTTTGCGGTTTCGATGATAAGTTCGCTATTCGATAGGCTTTCGAGGTACGCATATTTGTTGGTTCCGCCAAAGCCTGCCTTTCTGATGGTTGAAGGAATCGGTTCTGTTTCGAAGATAACCCTGTAAATATAGTCGTCTCTCTGCTGGATGTCATCGAGGACCTTTTCGATGTCCTGAAGGTCTTTTTGCATCAGCCTTATCTGTGTGAGCAATCGTTGATTTTCCCGCGAAACCTCTTTGGTTCTGGGGGTTTCGTAATGGTTAATGATCACAACCACAATTACGATGGCGAAGGCAAGACTGCTTGAGAAGTAGGTTAAAAACCGGGTAAGCCTTTCCTTGAGCGAAACTCCGTGCTGCTCATAACTCAGGGTTTCCGGATTAAAACGGTACTTTTTCTTTACCATACAATATCTTTAAAATTTACGGTCTTAATTCAGGGAATTGATTATTTCGAATAAATTTGCACACTTAATTTCAAATAGTTGCAATTCACAATGCGCAAAAGTAACATATATGCGAACATGTGAAAAAACGAAGGGGACCGTTTAATATTTTTTAACAAACAAAGTATACAAAAATTAATATTATATGTCATTGAATTCTAAAGAAATACGACAGACTTTTCTCGACTTTTTTGCCGGGAAGGCACACCAGATCGTGCCTTCAGCACCAATGGTGGTCAAGGATGACCCCACACTGATGTTCACGAATGCCGGTATGAACCAGTTCAAGGATATATTCCTTGGAAATGAGCCTGTTAAATGGAGCCGTATTGCTGATACCCAGAAGTGTCTCAGGGTATCGGGAAAGCATAATGACCTTGAAGAAGTAGGTATCGACACCTATCATCATACCATGTTTGAAATGCTTGGAAACTGGTCGTTTGGCGACTATTTCAAGCAGGATGCCATTGACTGGGCCTGGGAGTTGCTGGTCGGAAAGTACAATATATCGCCCGACAGGTTGTATGCAACCGTTTTTGAGGGAGATGCCTCCGAAAATCTGGAAAGGGATAACGAAGCCGCCGGACTTTGGGGTAAGTATCTCCCGGCTGACCGGATCCTGAACGGCAACAAAAAGGATAATTTCTGGGAAATGGGTGATAGCGGCCCATGCGGACCTTGTTCCGAAATCCATGTTGATATCCGCAGCGACGAGGAGAGGGCGCTTGTACCGGGGCGTGACCTGGTGAACAACGATCATCCTCACGTGATTGAGATCTGGAACCTGGTGTTTATACAATATAACCGTAAGGCAAACGGATCACTCGAACCCCTGCCGGCCAAACACGTGGATACGGGAATGGGTTTTGAGCGCCTTTGCATGGTGATACAGGGAAAAAAATCGAATTATGATACCGATGTTTTCCAGAACACCATTGCCGAGATCGCAAAACTTTGCGATAAAAAATATGGCGAGTCTGAAAAGACTGACATTGCCATGCGCGTGATTGCCGACCACCTAAGGGCGGTCTCTTTTGCGATTGCCGACGGTCAGCTGCCTTCCAACAACAAGGCCGGCTATGTAATCAGGCGGATCCTTCGCCGGGCCGTTCGCTATGGCTATACTTTCCTGGGATTCAGGGAACCTTTCATCTTCAGTTTGGTTGATGCCCTGAAAAACACCATGGGGGAAATGTTTCCCGAGTTGTCAGCCCAGCAGGTACTGATCGAAAAGGTGATCCGTGAGGAGGAGGAATCATTCCTTCGCACCCTTGAGACAGGTATCCGTTTGCTCGACCAGCTGACCGAAAAGGCTGCCTTGTCAGGGGAAAAGGTAATATCCGGCAAGGATGCCTTTACGCTTTACGATACGTTCGGTTTCCCTCTCGACCTTACCCAGCTGATTGCACGTGAAAGCGGTCTGGAGGTGGATGTCAAAGAGTTTGAAAAAGAAATGCAGGCACAAAAGGATCGGTCGAGAAGTGCTGCGGTACAGGAAACCGATGACTGGGTGGAACTTCATAAAATTGACAAGGTTGAGTTTGTGGGATATCACCAGTATGAATGTGATACCCGCATTGCCCGTTACCGTAAGGTGTCGCAGAAAGGGAAAACCTATTATCAGGTGGTACTTGACAAAACACCATTTTATGCTGAGTCGGGTGGTCAGGTTGGAGATACCGGCGTGTTGAAATCGGATCATGAAACCATAAAAGTGACCGATACGCAAAAAGAAAACAACCTGATCGTTCATATCCTACAGAAACTGCCCGCCAATCCTGAAGCCGGATTCAAGGCAATCGTGAACTTGGAAGCCAGGGAGCAAACCGCGAACAACCATACGGCGACCCATTTGTTGGACCATGCGCTTCGTGAAATCCTGGGTAAACATGTTGAACAGAAAGGTTCGCTGGTCCATCCTGATTATCTTCGTTTTGACTTCTCACATTTCGGACGTGTCACCACGGAAGAGCTACAGGCTGTCGAGGATATGGTTAACCAAATGATCCGTAAGAATATAGGCCAGGAAGAAATGAACGGTGTTGCATTCCAGGAAGCACGGGATATGGGTGCCATTGCATTATTCGGCGAAAAATATGGCGATACCGTCAGGGTCATCCGGTTTGGTGATTCAATAGAGCTGTGCGGAGGTACGCATGTGCATTCTACCGGACAAATCGGGCAGTTCATCATTACCTCGGAGAGTGCCATTTCTGCCGGTGTGCGCAGGATCGAAGCCATAACCGGCCCAAAGGCTGATCAATATATCCGGAAGAACCTGGAGGAGCTGGCTGCCACAAAGGCCTTGTTCAGTCAAACCAACAACCTGAAGAAATCGGTTGAAGGTCTGCTTGAGGAAAATGCAAAATTGCGAAAGCAGATTGCCGATTATGAAAGGAAGGAGACCCTGGGAATCAAGGAAGAACTGAAACTGCAGGTCGAAAAGGTGGGTGACGTGAATGTTATCGCTGCAACACCGAGACTTGCCTCAGCACAGGCCATCAAGGATCTGGCATACCAGCTCAGGGGTGAAATACCTAACCTCTTCCTTGTGCTTGGCGTCGACCTGGAAGGCAAACCTTCCCTGACCGTCATGATTTCGGATGAGGTCGTGCAGTCAAGAGGCCTTGATGCCGGAAAAATCGTCAGGGAGGCCGGCAAAGAGATCAAGGGCGGTGGCGGAGGACAAGCCTTCTATGCCACAGCCGGAGGCAAAGATTCAGCCGGACTGGCCGCTGCCGTAGCAAAGGCCAAATCATACGTCAAGTAGGTATCTTAGATGAAAGGGATCAACCGGATGACCGTGTCCGGTTGATCCTTTTTCTTTGTTCCCGGTCATTCATCAATGCAAACATAAATGATGATGTGGAAGGGGCGAATTATTTTGAATGATTCTAAAAAAAGATATATTTTGCGGACGGATTAAATGCGTCATCATGCTCAAAGCGGGGATATTTATTTCTGAGGTCATCATGACCTTGCTAATGTTAGTGAGGATCAGTCTTCAGGAATGGAATCTTCAGCGAGTCACCCCAATTGCCAAATCAATATAATAGACATACACATGAAAAAAATCTGGATTCTGATAACCTCCCTGCCAACCATGGCATTCCTGTTTATCGTGCTGGCCGTTGCCATGGCCATTGCCACGTTTATCGAGACAGGATATGGAACGCCTGCCGCCAAGGTTCTTGTTTACAATGCCTGGTGGTTTGAGTTGATTTTTGTGATCCTGGGCATCAACCTGATCGATAACATTATCAAGTTCCGTCAATACAAAGGGAAGAGTTTTACCATGTTTATCTTTCACGTCTCCTTCCTTGTAATCGTAATCGGTGCCGCCATAACACGATATATCAGTTATGAGGGGACCATGCACATCCGCGAAGGATTTACCAATTCTTCCATACTTTCATATGAAAACTATCTTTATGTAGGATCAACCGAGGATGCCGTTGAAAAGGAAGTGCTTTTTTCCGAAATCACGCCCAAGGAGTTCAAGGGTAGCCTTACGATTGGCGGAAGCAAGGTAGAAGCCAGATCGGTCGCTTATATCATGGATGCCCTTCGCACGCCCATGGCCTCGGACAGCGGTGATCCCGTAATTGATTTTGTGGTTTCAGGACCCGAAACACAAGGGATGCAGAGTATCTATATCAAGAAGGGTGAGCACTTCAACCTGGGGATGTTTTCGGCTGGATTTGAGGCGCC
Source organism: Bacteroidales bacterium 6E (assembly GCA_001270045.2). GTDB lineage: Bacteria > Bacteroidota > Bacteroidia > Bacteroidales > Prolixibacteraceae > UBA1413. The sequence continues at coordinate 68,090 of DF970666.1, forward strand.
GCATCCTGTTGCAATCCAGATGTTCAATGAAGGCGACCGCTTGATGATGATTCCGGTCGATACCGTAACCCAAATGTCAATGGGTGCCCAGGACATGATCACCTATAATCCGGGCGACACTGTTGTAATGGAGAAAATGAATATCTACAATCTGGGAGGATATAGGTTTATTCTCCGGAATTTCATGGAGAATGCAACTTTCACCGCATCAAAAAGCACACAGGGCCGAACAGGAGAGAATGCCGTAATTATTCGTCTTACAGATGGTACCAGGGAGAAAATTGTACCTGTGTTCGGAAGTCCGGGATACAAGGCCGATACCGTCACTGTCGACTGGAACGGACATCCTGTTGAATTGGCCTACGGTTCGAAGGAAATTCCTATCCCATTCTCGCTTCACCTGCGTGATTTCCAGCTGGAGAGATATCCCGGATCAGACTCGCCATCATCCTATGCTTCTGAGGTCACCCTTATCGACAATGAAAGAAACGTGAACCGGGATTTACGCATATATATGAATAATACTTTAACATACAGAGGATTCAAATTTTTCCAGTCGTCGTACGACCAGGACGAACTGGGAACCATCTTGTCGGTCAACCATGATACCTGGGGAACCTGGATTACCTATATCGGATATTTCCTGATGACGTTGGGGATGCTGCTCTCACTGGTGAACCCAAACAGCCATTTCCAGGGCCTTGTAAAGAAACTCAAGAAGTTGTCGGCCGCGAAGGTAATCCTTGTCTTGGTGATGGTTGGCGCAGGTTTTACCGCTTCTGCACAGCCCGGATCAGCAGCCCATATTCCGGTAGTCAACAAAGAAATTGCCGGAGCTTTCGGAAAGCTCTGGGTTCATGGTCCGGATGGCCGTATCGAGCCTGTGGGTACACTTGCGAGTGATGTGGTCAGAAAACTCAGCCGCAAACAAAAGCTCTACAACCTTGAGCCGGAACAGGCCATCCTCAGCATGATGATCAATCCGCAGATGTGGCAGCAGTTGCCGTATCTGAAGGTGTCAAACAAAACGCTTGCCCAGCAGCTGGGTGCCCAGGGATCCTATGTGTCGCTGACACAGTTGTTTGACGAACAGGGACAATATAAGCTGATCGAGAGCGTCAGGGCTGCCTATAACAAGGCTCCTGCACTCCGAAACCGTGTGGAAAAGGAGTATATCTACCTTGATGAGAAGGTTAACATTAGTTTCATGATCTTCCGTGGAACGCTGATAACCCTGTTTCCCAACCAGGATGTTACCAAGCCATGGATGCCTCCGGGTGCCACTGATCCCAGCCTGAACAAAGGTGATTCCCTTTTCGTGGCCAGCGGGGTGGAAGTGTTGAAACAATTTATTGCCGAGGGCAAAACCTCCGATGCCCTGCAGGTTATCGATGCCATTGGCGTGTTCCAAAGCAAGCAGGCAGCTTCCGTGTTGCCTTCCGACGGCCGTAAAAATGCTGAAATCCTGTATAACCGGATCAATCCGTTCGAAAGGATATTCCCATGGTATCTGGCATTGGGTTTTGTTTTGCTCTTTATTCTGTTCATCAATATTTTCCGCCAGAAAAACATGAACCGGGGACTGAAAATCACATTTTACAGTCTGATTGGGTTCACCTTTGCCATCCACACGATTGGCCTCATCATGCGCTGGTACATTTCGGGTCATGCGCCATGGTCGAACGGCTACGAATCGGTGACCTATGTGGCCTGGGCTTCCATGCTCGCCGGATTGATCTTTGGCCGGAAATATCCTATGGTGACGGGTACGGCGGCCTTCTTTGCCGGAATTTCGCTTTTCGTGGCGCATCTCAGCTGGATGAATCCCGAAATCACCCCATTGGTGCCTGTATTGAAATCATACTGGCTGACCATACACGTATCCATAATCACGGCCAGTTACGGCTTTATCGGACTGAGTGCCTTCCTGGGAATCCTGGTGATGATCCTCTTTATTATCCGGAACCCAGTCAATGGCAAAAAGGTTACGGTAATCATCGAACAACTAACTTCGATCAACGAGATGTCGGCTACTGTCGGACTCTATTTCCTGAGTATCGGTACATTCCTGGGTGGAATTTGGGCCAATGAAAGCTGGGGAAGGTATTGGGGCTGGGATCCGAAGGAAACCTGGTCGCTGATCACCATGCTGGTATACTCTTTTATCGTGCATATGCGATTGATCCCGTCACTTAAAGGTTTGTACAATTATAACTTTGCCTCGATACTTGGATTTCTTTCGGTGTTAATGACCTATTTCGGGGTCAATTACTACCTGTCGGGTCTCCATTCATACGGACGTGGTTCGGCCGATGGCGTGAACCCTGCTGTATATATCAGTTTCCTGATCATCGCCGGACTGATGTTTTATGCCATGTTGAAGGATTCAGCCTATGACAGGTATCTCAAAAGCCAGAAACGAACCGGCAAAAAGGAAAATAACGAATCCGAATAGGAATCAGTTCCCTGATTAAGGGATTCCGTTGTATCAAGGACATATATTTTAAGGTGCCACCTTTTTAATCAAGAGGGTGGCACCTTTTTTAATGTCGGATGCCATTCAACACAATAACAAAATAAAAAGTTAACCCGTGGTTTTCATTTTAAAGCGAGTAAGACAGTTCATGTTCGAATACCTGAAAATTGGAATAAACATATAAAAACTTCAAAATAAAAATTTGAAATGTATTGTAAATCAATGGTATGTGCTTTGTTTAAAATGAATACAAATAACTTTATAGAACAATGAGTCCTGATTTTTCGGAAGTTAGGGCAGGTCAATTCTGTATATTTGCTCAATTTTAAAATTGATTTCGAATATGGAGTATGTAGTTACCCGGACGTTCGATGTGCTGGAAAGGGCATTGAACATGTTTCCTCGTCCAGATGCAATAGCTGGTAAGAGGGGAAATGAATGGTTTACCTATTCAACGGAAGAATATTATAAAAAGGCCCACCAGTTTGCGTTGGGCATGATGGCACTTGGCATTTCCAGGGGTGATAAGGTGGCGACAGTGACCAACAACAGGCCCGAATGGAACTTTGCGGACATGGGTCTCGCGATGATAGGGGCAGTGCATGTACCAATTTATCCCACCATCGGCGAGGAAGAATACAGTTATATCCTTGAACATTGCGAAGCCAAATATTTGGTGGTGGGTGACCAGAAACTACTCGAAAAACTGAAGCCTGTAGCTGAAAAGATTCCGACAATCCTGGAGATTTTCGGTTTTGAAGAGTTGTCTGGCATCAGGAATATTGACGATATCATGAACCTCGGTGAAAGCAAGAGTGGTGAGCTTGCCGGACTGCTTGAGGAGACCAAGAAGAGCATTATGCCCGATGACCTTGCCACCATCATTTACACTTCCGGAACTACCGGAGTGCCTAAGGGAGTAATGCTGTCACAGCGGAACCTGGTTTCCAATTTCACGGCTCACGTGAAAATGCACAGCCTGGGCAAGGATCACCGCGTCATCAGCTTCCTGCCGCTGTGTCACGTTTATGAAAGAAGTGTCAACTACCATTTTCAACATAAGGGAATGGGTATCTATTATGTAGGTAACCTCGGACAGATCCTCTCTTCACTCAAGGAGGTGAAACCGCACATGTTCAATTCGGTTCCCCGTTTGCTGGAACGTGTGTATGACGGATTCATTGCCAAAGGCAAAGAGCTGACTGGTTTTAAACAGAAGCTCTATTTCTGGGCGATCAATCTTACCCAGCATTTCGAATACAATAAAAAATATGGTCCTCTCCTGTCATTGAAGATCAAGATCGCCGATAAGCTGATATACTCGAAGTGGCGTGAAGCCCTCGGGGGAAATATTGTTTATGCGGTATCAGGGGGAGCTGCCTTGCAACCCAGGATTGCGCGTACGCTGGGAATGGCCGGTATGTACAATCTCGAAGGTTACGGCCTTACCGAAACATCACCTGTTATTGCCGTGAATAATCCTGCAACCGGTAAAATGAAGATAGGGACTGTAGGTCCGGTATTGGAAGGCTATGAGGTGAAGATTGCCGAGGATGGCGAAATCCTGTGCAAGGGACCAGGTGTCATGATGGGGTATTACAAGGCTCCCGACCTGACCGCCGAAGTTATTGATGAGGATGGATGGTTCCATACCGGCGATATTGGCACTTTTGAAGATGGGATCTACCTGAAGATAACCGACCGGAAAAAAGAGATGTTTAAGCTTTCGGGCGGCAAATATATTGCCCCACAGATGATCGAGAATAAGCTGAAGGTTTCGAACCTGATCGAACAGGCCATGGTGATTGGTGCCAACCAAAAGTTTGCTTCGGCACTCATTTCACCCAACTTCGTCCTGTTGCACGACTGGTGTGCCGAGCATAAGATCCATTTTGAAGATAACAAGGAACTGATCCAGATTCCTGAGGTGGTAGCCCAGATCCAGAAAGAGGTGAATGCCATCAACAAAACACTGGGGCAGCATGAAGAAATCAAACGTTTCAGGCTGGTTTGTGCCGAATGGAGTCCGCTAACCGGAGAGCTCTCGCCCACCCTTAAATTGAGGCGAAACGTAATCGCTGAAAAGTACAAGGATATAATCGACGAAATTTATTCGGTTTCAAAGAACTGATCCGGAAAGAGGGTGTTTCGAAAACTTGAGACACCCTCTTTTTCTTTTGCTTCAGCATGGGCTATCATATGATGAAATGGGGATCGTGAATCTATCTATACGCCAGCAAAACACCCGTTTCCCCTAAGGTTAAATTCGGAGCATAGTCGTATTTCAAATAGTTCTGAAATAGTTATAGAATAGTTATCGTATAGTCGGTGGTAATTGAAATGTTTTTTAGTTGCATCAAAAGCATATCAGATATGCGAATCGGGTGAGAAGTAGATTGGGACTAATTTGAAATGTGCCATTCAATTGGTGATTTTTTTCACTTTACATAGCCCTCTTTTATGTATAAATCAGAATTTTTCCTTAGGGGTCGGTCAACTAAGGTGGTATAGAGCCTTCTGGAATTGGAAAACTGTTTATATCTTGCACACCAAGTCTGTAAAAGACATGGATGATACCTGACTTTCGGGATGTGTTGACCATGTCGGTACAGTTTTTCAAAGACTAATGTTTTATGTATATGGGAAATGGGTACGGGTTCTGGCCAGAGGCAGGTGATGACATAGATATAGATTATTCCGGCATTCCTTATAACACCCATCCCGGTTCTTATTTGCTTGAGTTATTGTCTGAATTTTCCATCTCAAATCCTGAAAATACTCGTGTCTCAATTCCAACACTCACAAAATCGAAGCCTTCCAGATATGTCATTCCCTTGGGCTTATTATATAAATTTCTGGAAACCGTCAGGGATCATTATGAGGTTATGCCTTTGAGTTCTGAACTGGTAACCTTGAACTCGATGGTATATTACGATGTTCCTGGTTACAGGCTGTTCAGGGATCATATGAATGGAAAAGCCGGCAGATGTCAGGTAAAGCTGAAAACGTCACCTGAATTTCAGGCTCCGGTTCTTGAAGTGAAGTTCAGGTCCAATAAAGGGGTCTCAGGTAAACATCTGGTGCCATTTCAGGAGGATCTTTTTCATTTTTTGCCGGATGAGGTCAAGGACAAGTTTTCCCTAATTACCGGAATGTCGGTTTCAGATTTAAGGCCCGTAGTGGGATCAAGTTCGGGAAAATTTGTCTTGTTGGGTAGGATGCACCATGAAAGGATAGAAGTGGATGCGGAAATTCGCTTTTCCCTTCCTGGTATTGGAGAAAAGGAACTGATTTTGCCTCTGGCGGTCGTTCGTATTTCCGGTAACCAGGGACAGGATACTTTGGCGACCCGCTTTTTTGGTGACCTCCGGATCCGGCCTTTCTCTTTCAGTCGTTACCTGCTGGGCGGGTCGATGCTTTTGACAGACCAAAAAACCAACCGATACAAGAATAAAATTCTTCAACTCCAAAAAATGATGCAACATGAACCTTCTTACTGACCTGATAGAACCCAATTTTTTTGAATATTCTGGCGATGGGCAAAGCCTGACCATGCTGCTCATACGGTTTCTGGTCAATTTCCTGATCACGGGTGGAATTATCCGTTTTCTTTATTATCCCCGTTCGAGGCGAAGGGATTACTTTTTCACCTTCCTGTTGACCAGTACCACCATTTTCATGCTGCTGTTCCTGCTCGATTCGGTCCAGATCCAGGTGGGGTTTGCGCTGGGACTGTTCGCCATTTTCGGGATCCTTCGTTACCGGACCGACACCTTGCCCATCAGGGAAATGACATATCTGTTCATGATCATCGGTATATCGGTCATCAATGCGCTTTATAAAAATGCAAGCTGGCTCGATTTGGCGGTTATTAACCTAATATTCATCGCTGTTACATGGATTATGGAAAGCAGCAACATCCTTCGCCATGTATCAAGCAAGAAAATCATTTACGAGAAAATAGACTTGATCCGCCCCGAGAATAAGGCAGCCTTACTGGCCGACCTGAAAAACCGTACAGGACTGAACATTACCAAGGTGGAAGTGGGAACCATTGATTTCCTGAAAGATACGGCCCTGCTGAATGTCTACTATAATTCCAATGAAGCCAATATGGCCGACACCTTCGACAGGGATGACTTCCGGTCGGAAAATGATGATTAATGCTATTCAAAGATCAATCCATGAAAAAGTACTTTTTGCTTGTTTTCTTTTGTTTGTCCATTGTTTCGCTCTTGAAAGGGCAGAAAACCGATCGTGCCGCCTGGTTTTCCGTTGAGGTTTCGGGAAAAGTTTCCAATAACCTTGAGCTGGAACTTGAGGAGGAGATCCGGTTTTTTAAGGATGTAACCGAAATCGATAGGATAATAACCAGTCTGGGGGCTGCTTATACCATTACTGATTTCCTGAAGGCAGGGGCCGGCTATTCCTTGATTCTTGACCATAAGGTCAAGCAAGACGTGTATGAGAATCGTCACCGTTACTACCTCTATCTTCGTGGTCGTGTCCGTTTGGGTGGTTTCAAGATTGACCTTCGTGAGAAATTTCAAAGCACATACTATGATCCTGCATTTGACGATGAACGGTATTCGCCTGCCAATGAACTGAAAAGCCGGCTGCAGGTATCCCGTAATTTCAAGAAGGCCGGACTGGAACCATACGTGAATGCCGAAATGTATTATCAACTCAATGATCCTGAAGGGAATAAGATTGACCAGATGCGATATACGGCAGGTATGGAAATTGACCTGACCAAAAGCCTGGTCCTGGATCCGTTCTTTCGCATTGAAACGGATATCAATATTCCTGAACCTGAAACTTTCTATATTGGTGGTGTTACCCTTAAATGGGAAATTAATTGAAACAGGGGTCATTGATTAATTTTTGGCTTTTTTGATTGCAATAATGCTAATCCGTTATTTCTCCCCTTACATTTTTCACCCTTTATTGTTTGCCTCATGCTGAAATTCCTGTTCGGATTTTCAGGATTGGGTGGACATTTTTCATTGCCGATATTGAGATTGTTTAAAATACAATTAGTATCTTGCTATTAATTCTGGCAAAAGGATGCCGGAATAATTAAGAAACTGAAAACCAATAAACTTCCTGATTTATGAAACACATTTCCAGCTTGTTTCTATTGTTACTCCTGGTAATTGCCGCTATAGGCCAGGGTTTGAAAATCAACGAACACGAATATTTTGAAATGCCCGGACTGAACGTCATGGTGTTTTATGACATCTATCCAGAGGGGCACCAGGGGGCAGTGGGAATCATACAGAATGGTACCCGTGTGGCCACCAACGGGGACCTGAGGTTGGAGCCGACTCCCGGACAATGGCAACCGATTCCGAAAGTGGGCGCAAGGACTGTGGTTCCTGAAAACAATGAATTGAATGTTGTCTGCTGGTTCCCCGATACCGCCATCAACCGTAAGGGCTTCAATCCAATCATTTACCCCGACCTTTCCTTTGTTTACAAAGTGAGGGTCATAGGTGAAGGCAGCAAGTTTCGCATATTGGTCGATCTTGAAAAGCCTCTGCCGGCAGAATGGGAGAAACAGGTAGGTTTCAACCTGGAATTATTCCCAGGTCTTCTCTTTGGAAAGTCGTGGTACCTTGATGGAAACCATGGATTGTTCAATATCCAACCTAACGGGCCAATGGAAAAGGACCTTCACGGGAAATGGCAGGCAGCTCCGATGGCGACTGGCAAAAAGCTGACCATCGCGCCTGAGGAACCTGCCCAGACGATGAAGATCGAAAGTTTTGGTGAACCGATCCAGCTGCTCGACGGTCGTTTCTATCATAACAATGGCTGGTATGTGGTGCGTTCGCTGGTGACGCCCGGGAAAACGAAAGGGGCTGTCGAGTGGTTGGTTGATGCCCACGTCATGCCTGGGTTTGTGTCCAAACCGGTAGTGCATGTGAGTCAGGTGGGATATCACCCACAACAGGAAAAGATGGCCGTGGTTGAACTGGATGCTTCGGTTTCCAGCCCTGAAGACCTCACATTGATCCGTTACTCCGAAGACGGAACCCAGGAAGTGATCCAGTCGGGAAAGCCTGAATTCTGGGGCAAATTCCTTCGTTTCAATTATTTCCGTACCGATTTCTCGAAGGTAACCGGCGAAGGGGTATACCGTGTGAAATATGGTGATTACCTTACGGAGCCTTTCCGGATCGGCAAAAAAGTCTTCGAAAGGGATGTTTGGCAACCCACGCTCGAATATTTCCTGCCGGTACAGATGTGCCATATGAGGATCAATGAAGGCTATCGGGTTTGGCACGACCTCTGTCATATGGACGATGCCCTGATGGCACCTGTCGATACCAACCATTTCGATGGGTATATTCAGGGCCCCGAAACACTTACTGATTTTGAACCGGGCGACCAGGTTCCGGGTTTGAACATCGGTGGTTGGCATGATGCCGGCGACTATGACCTGAGGGTTGAATCACAGGCGGGAACCGTTTGGGTGCTGACCATGGCCTACGAGCAGTTTAAACCTGAGTGGGACATGACCCACATTGACCAACAATCGCGGATTGTCGAAATACACCTGCCCGACGGAAAGAACGACATGCTGCAACAGATCGAGCATGGATTGTTGTCGATCGTCGGGGGGTACAAAAGCCTGGGACGATTGTACCGTGGCATTATATGCAACCACCTGCGTCAGTATGTGCTCCTGGGCGATGGGGCCGCCATGACGGATGGATTGAAACACAATCCAGAACTGAAACCGGGAGAAAAGACAGGTATTGAGTCGGGTATTGCCGATGACCGTTGGGTGTTTACCGAGAATAACCCTGCCCGTGAGCTGGATGTCGCAAAGGCCCTGGCCGCTTCGGCAAGGGTAATGAAAGGGTTTAACGACACCCTGGCTCTACTGGCCCTCAATGCTGCCGATGCCATTTATCGCGCTGCCGATGCCACAACGAACCGTCGGCTGACCGTGCTCAAGGCCAAGGTGGCGATTGAGTTACTGTTGACCACCGGTGATCAACGATATGCCAATGATTTAAAAGGTTTATTGACGGCCGATCTCCTGAAGGATAGCGACATTGCCGCCCATGCCGGAAGGGTATTGGATAAGTTAAACAGCAGCGAGATCAATTTGGCGGCCACTGAATCCGTAAAAGCTTACCGTCAGGAGGTTGACAAGCTGCAACAGGAAAACCCGTTTGGCGTACCTTACCGTCCCCATATCTGGGGCGATGGCTGGAATATCCAGAGTTTTGGTGTCAGGCAATATTTCCTCCAACGATATTATCCCGAAATCTTCGACGACCGCTACATGCTGAATGCCCTCCATTTTGTGTTGGGAAACCATCCGGGAGAAAACACTTCCTCGTTTGTCTCGGGTGTGGGAAGCAAATCCGTAACCGTGGCTTATGGTGTAAACAGGGCCGACTGGTCATTCATACCTGGTGGGTCAGTTTCGGGTACCGGAATTATCCGTCCTGATTTTCCTGAACTGAAGGTATGGCCGTTCTTCTGGCAGCAAACCGAATATGTGATGGGAGGTGGGGCTACCAATTTCATGTTTTTGGCATTGGCAGCCCGGCACCTTTATCACTAACCGAAAATCTTATCCCAGGGAAAGCGGGAAAGAATCAGTACCAAAGCTATGGTATAGAATATCGCCGATGTTTTGTGTTTTGAAATGTCGGTATGGGCTTTCTTTGTCTTCGACCTTCCGATGTGGACAAGGATCAGCGCAATTAACATGACCATGATGTGTTCGATCACATAAAAACGGAGGTCCGCATTTTTCATGGTGGCTCCCATATCCGCAAATCCGGCTTTGGTGATCGGGCTGACGAATACATACAGGATCAGTCCTGCCAATACCTGGATGTCAAAAAGGATGGAATAGACCAATCCCGATTTTTCGTCGGCAGGCAGGAATCTTTTTTTGCCGGTGAAGCCGATCCAAGCCTTGACGGTTACGTAAACTGCCAAAAGGACTACCAAATAGCTGAGATAATGATGAATTTGCAATAGAACTGGATACATAATTAAACATTTATAGGTTATTCAATCGGAAATTAAATCAGTTGGAAAATGGCATCCGCCTCATGGATGGAAGTTCCCGGTACCGGATTATCAAGGGATACCGCGATCATAGCCCTGGCAACTTCAGTACCGGCAATCGGTCTGTATTTTCTGAGGGCGTAGCGTGTAACCACTTTCATGATCTGATGGGCAATGGTTTCGGCAATCCTTTTCTTTTCCCTTTCTCCAACGAGTATGGATGGGCGCATGATGACACAGCTCTTGAACGGAAGCACCTGGACAGCCAGGTCGAGCTCTCCTTTTATGCGGGGATAGAACAGGGCGGAATTTGGATTGGCTCCCATAGATGAGACCAGAACATATGCCGGTACCTTATTTTTGGAAGCAATATCTGCAAAACTATGCTGATAGGTGTAATCAACCTTGTATTGGGCCGATTTTGACCCTGCCTGCTTCAAAGTGGTTCCCAGTGTTGAATATAAAACATCACCGGTAACCTTGTCTTGCCATTCATCCGGAGTTTCAAAGTTAATCACATGCTCATCGAGCAAGGCATGCCTGATTCCGGTTGGTCTTCTGGTAAAAACCTTGACCTTTCCAATACTGTCGTGTTGCAGTAGCTGGCTGGTCAGTTCCCTGCCTACAAGTCCTGTAGCCCCTATGACAATTGCCGTTTTTTTCATTGCATCTGATCTGCTGAATAAAGGTAACAAAAATGCATCCCTAAAGTTCGGATGTGTTAAGCCAAACCTCCCTGAAATCATTGGTTTGGAATGAACAGTGACAATTAATGATCCGCGATCAGAAATCTTTTCCTGTTGATTTATCACCACTTGTCCCCATACATTACCAAGATATACTTTTTATATCTTTATAGAACAATTTAACCGCTTCGAATTATGCTGAAAATCACCAAGCCGACGTTGGTTGTCAATAAAGAGGTATGTATTTCCAATATCCGCAATATGTCTGAAAAGGCGGTCAGGAACCAGCTACGGTTCAGACCCCATTTCAAGACCCACCAGTCGAGGGAAATAGGCAACTGGTTCCGCGACTTTGGAGTTCGGGCCATCACCGTGTCTTCGGTCGGCATGGCTCGCTATTTTGCTCAAGCAGGATGGGATGACATTACCATTGCTTTTCCTGTCAATGTTTTGGAGATTGGTGAAATCAATGACCTTGCTTCATCCATCAGCCTGAATATCCTGGTCGAGAACAGTGCCATGCTCCAGTTAGTCAAGAAGTCATTGAAAGCCAAGGTGGGCGTCTATATTGAAATCGACACCGGATATTACCGTTCAGGGGTGGAAATCAACCGGGTAAACCAGGTCGATGAAATGATTTCCCTGATCAGGGGGCATAAGTTGCTCGAATTTAAAGGATTCCTTACCCATACAGGACAAACCTATACCACGCATTCAACTGACGAGATCCGGGTCAGGCATGCCGATTCGATGATGAAAATGCTGTCGATCAAGAGCTATTACAGTGATATCTTCCCTAACATTGAAGTCTCATTGGGTGATACACCCTCCTGCACATTATGCGACAATTTTGATGGCATCAATGAGATCAGGCCTGGTAATTTTGTCTTTTTTGACCTGATGCAGGAACAATTGGGAGTCTGCAGCAGGGAAGAAATTGCAGCCAGGGTATTATGTCCTGTTGTGTCAAGGCACCTGTCGCGGAACGAGTTTGTCATGTATGGTGGTGCTGTCCATCTCTCCAAGGAATTTATCATCAATGGGCAATCGAAACGATGCTATGGGGCGGTCGGACAATGTACCTATGGACATGAAGCTGTTGCTGGAGACCAGACCTGGGTGTCGGGACTATCACAGGAACATGGAATCATCAAGGCTGATTTTGATGACATCCGCCATTTTACCTTGGGCGGAGTTACCGAAATCATTCCCGTGCATTCTTGTCTGGCCGCCGATTTAGCCGGACATTACATAACTACCGAAGGGGAAATCATTGAGAAAATGGGGAAATAGATACCCTAATTGCCGTGGCGGTAAGCAGCCTTCCTGATACGGTCCATGATGGCGATCCCGATTCCTCTTTCCTCTACCTTCTGGATATAAATTTCCTTCACTTCCGGATTGTTTTCCATTTCGTGCAGAGCGGTGAACAGGTGCGCAGCCGCCTCAATCAGGTCGCCTGAGGCACTCAGGTTGATGATGTGGGCTTTCAGGTTTTGCCGGACTGGGTCGTGAGCCAGAAAGATCACGCCTGCATGCGATCCGGGATCTTTTTGGAGTGACTCAAAAACAGTCAGTGGCTTTTCAGGTGAATAGTGGCTTTTCAACAATCCCGGGGCCAGGGGCTGGTCTTCGGCATCACTTGCATTGGCCATCTCAACAGGTATGATTTCCCTGATCTGCTCCAACGTGATGAAACCCGGGCGTAAAAGGGTGGCTGTTTCCCCTGTGAGGGAGATGATGGTCGATTCGACCCCAATCTGGGTTTTGCCACCATCGAGAAGGTAATCGACACCGGTCAGCTGTTTCTGGACATGATGCGGAAGGGTAGGGCTCAATCTCCCAAACAAGTTGGCACTGGGTGCTGCAACGGGTACTCCTGCAGTCCTGATGAGTTCAAGGGCAATGGGATGGGCTGGTATTCTGACTGCGACCGTTGGCATTCCTGAAGTGACGATATCGGGAACAATGGGTTTCCTTGGAGCTACAATGGTTAACGGACCGGGCCAGAATCTTTCCATAAGGGCTTTGATCCGGTTATCTTCGGGATAGAGAAACAGGTCTGCGGCCTGCTCCGGAGAGCCGACGTGAAGGATGAGGGGGTCAAATGCCGGGCGTCGTTTTACCTCAAAAATCCTTGCTACCGCTACCGGGTTCAATCCATTGGCTCCCAGTCCATATACGGTTTCTGTAGGAAAAGCCACCAAACCTCCCTCACGAAGGATGGCTGCCGCCTTTTGCATGTCAGTTCCTCTTTCCATTTACAGATACAATCATTTTGCGATGCAAAAGTATGTCCAAAAAATGGAGGAGCCAAATTTGGCCCCTCCAATCATCAACTCCTCAAGTAAAGTATTTGGCTATCGAAAAATTACAATCATGAAGGAATCTCGGGAATTGATGTCACTATTTTTTATTGCACAGGCACAGTTTCATGGCTGCTGATGTGCGTAAAGGCATATTGGTAATCCATGGGCAGGATGCGGTTGTACTCATCGACCGGCTTGCCGGCAAGGCAGGTCTCGATAATCTGCCTGCCCAGGGGCGACAGTTCAGGTGTAAGGTATTGTGGCAATTCCTTCCTGAAGAAGTCGTACAGCATATCGGCACCTGCATCATAACCTGCCTCCCCAACCTCTTTCTGGCGGTATACCTTCAGGAATCGGGAAGGTATTTTCGCTCCCTCAATGGTGAGATAGTTGAGTTCGTATCCGAGTAGCGGACAGCGTGCCGGCTGGTACTGGTCGTGCCTGAGTTTTGCATTTCCTCTTCGAGTAAGGTATTCACGCATCATCAACTGGGGCTTGAATCCGACTTTCCATACACCTACATGCTGGTTGGGGGTTAGGGTATACCGAACCCTGGGTGTCTGTATGATCTGTTCGAGCAGCAGGTTGGCATGGCGTACCTTCTCTCCGGTGGCAAATGGCCAGTAGGAACCCACTCCCTCACTCTCCATCGATCCTTTGTCGACAATGCTGGGATTGGCGTACCCGCGAGGGCTGACCAGCCTCCAGAGCCATGCAAGAGCAGGTGGGAGGATGTGGAAGAGTCCGAGAATGCCATAGGAAGGGTTTTCAGCTGAGCAGGGGGGAGTCCTGACCCCGAAACTCCTGACATCGACCGAGACGGGATGGTTGATTACTCCCGGTACGATGTGTCTTGGGAGAATTACCCTTGGATTCGGGCACTTCTTTCCCGGAGCGTCTTCCTTGTGTTTCCAGACCAGTGCAATACCGTCGGGCTTGGTGTCGATGTTCAGGAACAGGACAGGCTCGTCGGGATTCATGGTAATCTTCTCCAGCGTTGGGTCATCTCCGTATTGGTGGATCCCATCAACCCTGATAAACCATGCGTTTTCGGCATCCATTACCCACAGCTTGCCGTTGTTGCTCTGGTAAGAGGGGTGGCAAAGAGCCATGTCGTCGGTCACAGGATTGAAAGACGAGAAGATGGGAATGTTGATGAGGCGCGATTCTCCTGAAACGGTATTGGTTCCAATGATGATCTGGCCGTTGGGTTCCCGGATGATGTGCTGGTTCATCTCGCTTTTCCCTCCTCCGCTGGCACCTTCGTGCATGAACGTGGTGATGTTGTCGTATGGACTGGTTACCTGGACTGTGGAACAGTGGGCCGTAATCCAGCCTTCTCGCTCTCCTTTTCCGAGCAGGACTCCATATAGCCCTTTTTTTGCACTAGGGCCAGGGTATAGGTTATAAGAGAAGAGTTCGTGTATGTTTTCGGTACGGTTGTGCACTACCTTTTGCTTACCGCTAAAATGGGTGTGGCGGAAAGGTGGGGCAACATAAATCACCGATTCGATGCTGAAATCGCCTGGTAGTTCCGATGAGGAAACCATCTGCTGTAACTGTGCCAACCCAAAGGCAAAGAAACCTGCATTGGCAGGAGCGATGACCAGTCCGCCTGTACCTGCCGGATGATGGCCGGCATAATAAAAGAAGGTTGCCAGGTCGTTGTTTTCAAGCCATTCGAAGGTCTCTTTCCTCAATGTGTCAAATTCATAACCCATGATGTCAGAGAATCTTTCCTTGTCTGATGGCAAATGGTCGGCAATCAACATGGTGTCAGGGTCACGCCTGCGCATGTAAGCCTCGGTGTAATTGGCTGAAATGCCGTTCTCCACCCTATGGACCACCGCCTCGGTGTAAAGTCCCTTGCCCGGAATTTCATACTGAACCTCGAAACTTGCGTTGGAATCACCTCCTGTAGCTGCCTTCAGCAATTCGGCAGTGGTATTGAAGTGGGTCACGCTTCTGGCGTTGTTGAGAAGTTCCTTGATTTCTTCAGGAAGGGAAATCCCCTTTTTCTCTAGTGTTAAAATCGCTTCTGGTCGCATGGCAATACTTTGTTAAAGGTTTTTATTCCGGTTTTTTCTTCAGGGTAAGGTTGATTTTGTGCCGATCGCGATTAATTAGTAGTTAAATATTTAAGAGCAATTTAATCATAAGTCCAAAAAAATATCAGAGTGGTCCGCTGGTCGATATCCAAAGCATTTCTGCAGGCTTGCCGGTTTCGTTCACGATACTGTGGACCTTGGCCGAATTGTAATAGATGCTGTCGCCTGGAAGTAGCCGGTAGGTCAGGTCCTCGAGCTTCAGTACCAATTCTCCTTTCAGCAAATGACAGAACTCCTGCCCGGGATGTTCGGTAAAAAAATCCTCACTGTTACCTCCCGCTTTGAAGGTCAGCAGGTAGGTTTCCATCTGCTTCAGCGGATCATGGTGCGAAAGCAGGTATAAACTCGTGCCTGATGCATTGGATTTCACGAATTTCTTGTCGTCATACCTGATCAATGGATTGTTGTTCAGTGTCTCGTTTTCGCCGATCAACTCTCCAACGGTTGTATGAAGCGCTTCTGCTATGGCTTTCAGGGTGATGATCGAAGGGAAGGCCTTTGCATTTTCGATCTGAGACAATGCACTTGGCGTAACACCAACTCTGCGGGCAAGCTCGTTCAGCTGCATTTTGAAACTTTCCCGTTTCCGTTTGATTCGTTCACCTAACCGCTTCATCTTGTTTTAATCTTTGTGATGCAATGATATGAATTAAATGATGCTTAATTATATTAACGCTGTTTAATTTTCCAAGAATTAATTCATTGTTAACATTGTATTTGGAAGGCAAAAAAGGGGAGATCCTTCCGGAGCTCCCCTTTTTACTTGTTTGTACTTCATATTGATTGTTAATCAATGCTTTGTGAGGTTATTTTACGGGTATGTGCTTCAGTGTTTCCACCAGGTAATCCCAGAATTTCTTCACGGTTTCGATGTTTACTTTTTCATCAGGTGAATGGGGATGGCGAATGGTAGGACCGAAGGAGATCATATCCCAGTTCGGGTATTTTCCGCCGAGGATACCACATTCGAGTCCGGCGTGGATAGCCTTGATTTCAGGAATTCTGCCAAACTTTTTCTGGTATACGTCCTGCATGGTTTTCAGGATGGGCGAATCCATGTTGGGTTTCCAACCGGGATAAGCGCCTGAAAATTTGGTTTTGGCGTCTGCAAGGGTGAATACGGCTTCCAGGCGTGAGCCCAGCTCTTCTTTGGCTGAGTCGACCGAACTGCGCATCAGGCAGGCGGCATTGATGGTCTGCTTTTTCTCGTCAGATTTGACGATGGCCAGATTGGTTGAAGTTTCAACCAGTCCGGGCATTGAATCGCTCATCCTGATGACTCCGTTGGGAACGGCCACAATGGCACGAGTCAGGTTCCACTGGGTTTCCTTGTCGATGATATATTTGGGTGCCTCGGTTTCCTCAATGGTGATGGTCAGGTCGGGTTCAACCGCCGACAACTCACTCTTGATGATCCCGGCCAGATGGTCAACAATCGCGACAAAGTCTGCCACGTCTTTCTTTTTGATGGCCAGCTGCCCGAATGCTTCCCTTGGGATGGCGTTGCGGAGGCTGCCACCATCGATCGACGAAAGGCGCACCTTACATTGGTAGGCAACCTCATTCAGGATGCGGAAGAATACCTTGATGGCATTTCCCCTGCCCAGGATGATGTCGATCCCTGAATGCCCCCCCTTGAGTCCCGTAACACTCAGTTTGCATCCCGTATAATTTTCCGGGGTTTTCTTCTTGTCATAGCTGAACTTGATAGATGCATCTTCACCACCGGCGCAGCCTACATAAAGTTCTCCTTCATCTTCAGAGTCGGTATTAATCAGGATGTCGCCTTGCAGAAGTCCGGGTTCCAGACCATTGGCACCATCCATGCCGGTTTCCTCTGTAGCCGTAAGCAATGCCTCGATAGGACCGTGTGCGATATCATCCGCGGCCAGAACCGCCAGGATCGAAGCTGCACCGATGCCGTTGTCGGCACCCAGGGTGGTTCCGTTGGCGCGTACCCATTCACCATCAACGATAGTTTCGATCGGATCTTTGGTGAAGTCGTGCTCTTTATCGCTGTTCTTTTGGGGAACCATATCGAGGTGGGCTTGAAGGATCACGCCTTTACGATCTTCCATGCCGGCGGTTGCCGGTTTACGGATGATCACGTTTCCTGCCTCATCCATCATGGTTTCCAAACCCAGGTTCTTCCCGAAATCCACGGCCCACGCACGGATCTGGTCCTCATGTTTCGAGGGTCGCGGAATTTTGGTCATTTCATGGAAAATTTCCCATACCCTTCCGGGTTCTAAATCTTTAACTGAATTACTCATACGTTATTATTTTTTATTGGGTAGTTCGAGTCCATATCCCTGTTTTGCATCCACTCTTTTGAGAACAATGCTCAGGATAATGGCCATCGCCCCGAATCCTGCGAAAATCAGTTCCGGAACGGTATAATCGTATTTGGCTCCTTCCACGCCAGCGGCAATTTGTTCAGCCACTCCGGGATTGGATTGGGTCACGGCCCAGCCGATCAGGATCGGTACCAGCAACAATCCGATGTTCTGGATGTAGAATATCAGTCCGTATGCCGAACCGAGGTAACGGTCTTCAACAATTTTGGGTATTGAGGGCCACATAGAGGCCGGTACTAAAGAAAATGCGGTTCCCAGGATGACGATGGTTCCCAGGGCGATGGCAACGTTAAATACGTCAGCCGGAACCAATGCAAAGATCAGGTGCGAAACGGTGAGCAACAAGGCTCCATAAAGCATCAGGGATGCCCCTTTCCCCTTGATGTCGAGAAAATATCCGATAAACGGGGTAAGTATCATGGCACCGATGGGGAAATAAGAGAAATAGGCTGCTGCCGTTTTGATATCAATGCCGAGCTTGCTGGCAAGCATGTCTGTCGCAAACTTCTGGAACGGGAAAATGGCTGAATAGAACAATACGCATAGACCTGCGATGGCAAGGAATCCCGGATTGGTAATGATCTTCAGCAGGTCGCTGATCCGGAAACTCTCTTCACCTGAATCGTTGGCTTCTTCACCCAACTGCTTGTCGAGCTTGGTATCCATAAAGGTATAGATGAAGAAAGTGATAAAACCGATGCACAGGAATCCCAAACCCCACAATACAGAATTTGAGGGGCCCCCGCTTTCAGCAAAGATGGGAGTCAGCCTGAACACGGCGAAAACACCCAGCCGGGCGATTGCCATTTCCAATCCCATGGCCAGTGCCATTTCTTTTCCCTTGAACCACTTGACGATGGTTTTCGACACAGTGATCCCTGCCATTTCAACACCCACTCCGAAGATGGCAAAACCGATAAACGCCATTTTTGCGGAAGCGGGCACCCAGGTGATAAACGACCCAAGGAATCCGGCGATGGCTGTTTCGCCAAAGCCGGCGGTCAGGGCATAATATTTGAGTCCGGCGCCAATGACCATGGTCAGGCCTGCGGTGATCAAAGTGAAGCGGATGCCCATCTTGTCGAGGATCACCCCTGAGAGGATCAGAAATCCGGCAAATACGTTCAGGAAGAATTCCGAACCGCCAAGCATCCCGAATACCTCAGGACTCCATTTGTAATCGGTTTCGAGCATGGTTTGCAACGGGGCAACCACATCGATAAAAAAATAGGCAAAGAACATGGTGGATGAGATCAGCAACAAGGCTATCCATCGTGCGACAGCTGAATCTTTCAGCGTTTTCCTGATTTGGTTCATAAGGTGTTATTTGTATTAATGGCCAATGGCCAGGTTGGTTTTTATTTTCTCAGGATGCTTTTGACGGCACCTGTTTCAGGGTGAAATTCAATACTATAATTGCCATCAAGAAGAGAGGCCGGCAGTGCGCATATCCCTCCCAGCTGGGCAATGGTGGCCCTGCCTGTGGCGATGGTGGTGAGTTCCCTGACAATCCTGATTTCGGCAACCCCCGGTTGTCTGAAATATACTCCTGAAAAGTCACCAGCCACCATTTGAGATCCTTGTACTGCCTTAATTTTGGACGAGAGGGCATCATTGCTGACGATATCCATCATGACAGGCTTTCCGGAGAGGTCGGACTTGGGCAGGAAGCCTCTGTTCTCGTCAAATCGGAAGATCACCTCGCCGGTAACCGGACCGCTGGGAACATAGTCAAAAGAGAAGGTGTATTTTTCGCGGGCTGATTTTCCAATGAAAAGTTCGAGTAATTCTTTTTCCGTGCGATGCAATTCTTCAAGACTGGCTTCGTATGCGTCTCCATCGGGATGGAATTCATCGAGCATGCCTGAGGCAATTTCGTTGCGGGTATTGCGTGCCTTGATGATTCGGCTGGCGGCGGAAACAGCCCTTTGGTCAACCGATGACCTGCCAGTCAAGCCGGGAGAGTCGATGAGGTTACTGAACGTAAGCTTGCCCGATTCATTGACCGTAGCCAGCGAGGTTGAATTCACAAGCCCATGGGCATCAGATTTAGCCTGGCTGTTGATTCCTGCGATAATTCCGGCAGGAGTCAGTTGAAGAAATGCCGCACCGCTACCCGTGACTTTGAAGGTAGCTTCGGGATCCGGTTCAGCAAAGCTTTCGAGCTTTACATCCGTGATTTCCCATGTGGTTTGTGCCTGGGTTTTGGCATCCCTGATTCCAAGTAACTGCTCGGCATATGGGGCGTACGGACCTGGTACGAACGATGTCTGGGTTGCTGATACCACCATACGGATTCCTGTGCGTGGCAATGAGTAGGAGATACCCTGTGTGATGACGGGTAACTCAGGCGTCTCTGTTTTACCTCTTTTTTGCGCTGTTGCCGGTAACATGAACAGCAACGCTGCGAACACTGCTAAAATCTTCATGGATCAAATTTTATGGTGAAACGTCAAAAATATCAAAAATCTTGTTGCCAGCGATTATTAATCTTCATGAATGCTTTCCCCAGATAGTCAATGATATCGGATGCAATCAGGGCAGGCATCGATATTTTACGTGCTGCCAGGTCACCTGCAAGACCATGCAGATAGACACCTGTCTCGGCAGCCTTTTCCGGTGAAATCCCTTGGGCCAGCAGTCCCAGGATGATGCCTGTCAGAACATCGCCACTGCCGCCGGTGGCCATTCCCGGATTGCCGGTCGGATTGAACGAGACTGAACCGTCTGGATAGGCAATGGCTGTCCAGGCCCCTTTCAAGACAATGGTGATTCCATAGACCATGGCTTTGTCACGTAGAAGTTGCAGGCGCTGCCATGAATTGGATGTATTTCCGAAGAGGCGATTGAATTCGCCTGGATGTGGCGTCAGAATTGACTTTTTGGGTAGTTGTGCCAGCCATCCCGGTTGACTTGCCAATATATTCAAGGCATCGGCATCAACAACCATGGGGACCTTGCATTTTGCCAGCAATTCACCGAATGCCGTGACTGTTTCAGTGGAGGTGCCCAGTCCGGGACCGATGCCTATGGCTGTGTATCGGTCGGAAATTTCCGGGGATGAAAAGAAATGATCGTGCCTGTCGATGCTGACCATGACCTCGGGATTGGATGTCTGCATGATTTCATACCCTGCCTTGGGGATATGTGCGGTTGTCAGTCCAGCGCCCGCACGGACACAACCCCTGGCTGCAAGTAAGGCTGCCCCCATTTTGCCGTAACTGCCTGCAATCAGAAGGGCGTGTCCGAATGTACCCTTATGGTCGTACCTTTTTCTTTTGGGGATTATTTGCCGGATCATGTAGGCCGAGGATACCCTGTAAGGGGTTTCAGTTTTTTCGATGGCAAAAGGGTGTAATCCTATATCAATAATCTTCAGTTTTCCGATGTAGGGCTCATTCTCAGGAAATAACAGGCTTATTTTCGGAAATTGCAGGGTTAGGGTCATATCAGCCTTGATGATGGCATGTGGGTTGCCACCTGGATTTTCTTCACCATGCATGCCGCTGGGAATATCAATGGCATATACCTTTGCCTTGCTTTTGTTGATATGTTTTACCAGGGCAGCAGGAAGTCCTTCGAGCGGACGTTTTAGTCCTGATCCGAACAGTCCGTCGAAGACTAGGCATGCAGGGTCAAGGAAGGGAAAGTCAGCTTCAGAATTTATGATGTATTTCGAGACGTTACCTATAGGGGTCAGCCGATCCCAGTTTGCGGCGGGTGAACCTTTCAGGGGTTTACCGGTATCTAGCAAGTATACCGTGCAGGGATGTCCCGACTTGGCGAATAATCTGGCCATTGCCAGCGCATCGCCCCCATTATTGCCCGGTCCGGCAAAAAATACCAGTGGAATGTCATAGTCGAATGCTGATTCAAGTTCCAGAAACATCTCAGTGGCAGCCCGTTCCATCAGGTCGAGATCAGAAATGGGCTCATTCTCAATCGTATATTTGTCAATTTCGGCAATCTGTCGCGTCGTAAATAGTTTCATCCCTGTAAGGTTAAATTCAACTACTGTGTGTCAACATTTGGAATCTTGCCGGGTCCTGCTTCAAAAATCAAATGGTTTAGCATCGATGTCATTTGAAACCCGGAATTCCCAAAACATATCAAATCGTTCTTCAAGCATGCATCCTTGCAAAAGGTCTGCCTGTTTGAAATGACTCTTAAAAGTAGACAATTTTCACGAAAACCATAGTTCATGAATTTTGACATGGGATATGTCTGTATTTCTTTTTCGAATCTCATGTTAAATCTTTAGGTCTTTTAATCTGTTGAACAACCGGTTTGAGATGTAGGACCTAAATTCTTATTACTTTTGTTCATTGATTTAAAATAAAGGTTAAACAAATGGATATATTACAAATACTGAACTGGCGATATGCCACAAAAAAATTCAATCCTGAAAAAAAGCTTGACGAAAAGAAACTGGCTGTTTTGCTCGAATCGGTCAACCTTTCAGCGACCTCATACGGTTTACAACCATTCCGGTTGCTTGTGATTGAGAATCCTGCGCTCAGGGAACAACTTCGGGCGGTATCGGGTGACCAAAGCCAGATCACTGATGCTTCCCATCTGTTGGTTTTTGCAGTCAATAAAGGACTGACATCTGCCGATGTGGATGCCTATATCAACCGAATTGCCGAAGTTCGCGGTGTCACCCTGGATTCCCTCGAGGCTTACCGTACAAAAATCAAGACAAGCATGGCCGCGAGGAGCCCGGAGGAGCTTTTCCAGTGGGCTGCCCGTCAGGCATACATCGCTTTAGGGTTCCTGCTTGTTGCCTGTGCCGCCGAAGAGGTAGATGCGTGTCCCATCGAAGGCATCAGGAAGCCGGAATATGATGCCTTGCTGGGTCTTGAACAAAAAGGTTATTCGACCATGGTGGCAGCCGCTATCGGATACAGGGCCGATGATGATAAGTACCAGTTCAAACTGAAGGTCAGAAAGGAGAGCAGCCAGATTTTGGACTTTTATCGCTAAGCCGCAATGAATGATGTATACGCTGGCTAAATGTACTTGATAAAAAAAGTGCATTTCATGACATACTACCTCTTTCCCAACCTAAAAAGAATTTTATATTTGCCACACTCTTTGAAATTTACAAAAATCACTCACAAAAAAGTAACTTATGTTTAAGAATCATCCGAAGGGTTTATTTGTGGCATTTTTCTCCAATATGGGAGAGCGGTTTGGGTTTTATACCATGATGGCCATTCTGGTGCTGTTTCTTCAGGCCAAGTACGGCCTGACCGAATCTCAGGCCGGAGGTATTTACAGTTGGTTTTATTTTGGTATATATGCTTTGGCATTGATTGGTGGTATCATCGCCGACTCGACAAGAAAGTATAAATCGGTGATTTTGCTGGGTATCCTGGTGATGTTTGCCGGTTATATCGTGATGGCAATTCCTGGTAATCCACTGACCATTACAGTTATCGGTCTTTTCACCATCGCATTGGGTAACGGTCTCTTTAAGGGTAACCTGCAGGCAGTGGTCGGACAGTTATACGATGATCCGAAATACTCAAAGGTTCGTGATACCGCATTCATGATTTTCTACATGGGTATCAATATCGGTGCATTTTTTGCCCCATTTGTGGCAACCGGTATACGTAACTGGTTTCTGAAAACCCAGGGTTTGATGCACGATGGCAGTTTACCCGCCATGTGTCATGCCTATAATAACGGAACACTTGAGAACACTGAACAGTTTCAGGCTCTGGCCAATCAGGTATCCGGACAAAACGTGACCGATCTGGCCGCTTTTGCTACGCAATATATTGAGGCGTTCGGAAAGGGTTACAACTATGCTTTTGGGGTTGCCTCGGTTGCCATGGTGATTTCCCTTTTGGTGTATGTATTCTTCAACAAGTATTTGCCCACGGTTTCCAAAGTGGTTACCGAGAAGAAAGAGAACACAGGAGCCAAAGGCAATCTGGTCAGTTTTCTGCTATCGGCCGGTTTAATGATTGCCACTTCGGTTATATTTTACCTCGCACTTGATGATCTTGCCCTTGGTATGGCTGTGGGACTCTTTATCGGTTTCGTGGCCATGATGTTCCAGATCTCAACAAAAGATGAACGTCCAAGGGTTGTTTCCCTGATCCTGGTATTCTTTGTGGTCATTTTCTTCTGGATGTCGTTCCACCAGAACGGATTGACACAAACCTTCTTTGCCCGTGACTATACCGTCAAGGAGGTGGGACCCTTTACCAATATATTCTTCGGGCTCGATTCGATTCTCTCCTTTATCGGGGCCATCGCTGGTGTTGTGCTGCTTTTCAACAAGAAAAAGTCGAATATGCTTATAGGGTTATCAATGGTGCTGGTTTTCGGTGGCCTGACTTATTATTTCATATCGTCTGCAGCTCCAAGCAACCCAATCGCACCTGAGGTATTCCAGTCGTTCAACCCATTGTTTATCGTGTCGCTGACCTTCCCGGTCATGGGACTATTCACATGGCTACGTTCCAAAAACATGGAGCCATCGACCCCGAAAAAAATCGGTATTGGTATGGTGATTGCCGCTTTGGGCTTTGTTGTTATCCTGATTGGCTCCCTGGGTCTTGTGTCTCCTCACGAACTGCAGTATGTCGAGAATGGTGTGACCAAGTACAACCCGGTTCCCGACTCATCCAGGGTGCTTCCTTACTGGTTGATGAGCAGTTACCTGATTCTCACCATTGCCGAGCTTTTCCTGTCACCCATGGGATTGTCGTTTGTGTCGAAAGTGGCACCGGCCCGTTTCCAGGGTTTGATGCAGGGTGGTTGGTTGTTGGCTACCGCGGTTGGTAACAAGTTCCTCTTCATCGGTAGTGATTTCTGGGGCAAGCTTGACCTGTGGCAGCTCTGGCTGATCTTTGTGGTTTGCTGTATCCTTTCAGCAGCATTTATCTTCAGCATCCTGAAAAGGCTTGAAAAGGCCACCAAATAAGAAGTAATATCAATTGAATCATATAGGGGAAGTCAAAAACTTCCCCTTTAACTTTTCCAATATGACCTTTATTTATCTGTTGTTTGGATTTTTGTTCGGTTATTTCCTGCTACAGGCAAAACTGAACAGGTTTGACACCATCAGTGGGATGGCTACACTAGAGGATTTTTCGGTGGCTAAAGCCATTATGCTTGCCCTCGGTATAGGTTCAATCCTTATAGGATTTGAAATCAGTATGGGGATGGCTGATTTTCATGTAAAAACGCTGATTCCCTGGGCGCAGATCCTGGGTGGGATGATTTTCGGAACAGGTATGGCCATCCTGGGGTATTGTCCGGGTACACTTGCCATTTCCCTGGGCGAAGGTTCCATGGATGCATTGGCTGGAATTGCAGGTGGGATCATTGGTAGCCTGACTTATTATGCAGTGGCTCCATCACTTGCATTTCTTAAAGCCACCGAGCTGGGTAAGATGAGTCTTTTCAGCGTGTTGGGAGGGTTCGGTCCGGCCTATTTCTTCATCGTTGCCTTATGGGCTGCACTGATGATTGGGGGGGCACTCTATCTCGACCGGATGGAAAAATCGACCAGCAAAAAATGGGTTTATACCGGGGCCGGACTGGCAGTCCTGAACGGGATGATGTTCATGGATATCACTCTAGGCAAGCCAATCGGTGCCAGCAGTGTTTTCCCCTATATTGGAGGCATGGTTGCAGGGCAGACAGAAGCAGACTGGTTTGGCAAAGTTACCGGTTCGGGTTCATGGCAGCTGATCTTTTTGGGAGGTGCCCTCATGGCAGGTTTTGTATTTTCTGTCATGAAAAAGGAGTTTAAGTTGACGGTGATTCATTCGCGCTGGGCAAAGTACAGGGGGCAGTCAGTTCCAGTACGTCTCGTTTACGCTTTCCTGGGTGGGTTTCTGCTGTTGTTCGGGGCCAGGATGGCTGACGGATGCACCAGCGGCCACGTGATCTCAGGGGGGATGCAAATGGCCTTCAGCAGTTACCTGTTTGCCTTGTTCACATTTGCTGGATTGTTGATTACAGGACGTTTTTTCTATAGGAAAAAGATTTAACCCAATTATCGTCATCGAAAATCCAAATGGTTAGGGCCATTGATTTTTTGTTTGTCGGAAATTACTGAATTTCAGACATAAATTGAATATTTCCATTGCCTATGTGGCCATGATTTGGTAACTTTAATAGTAACTTCAAAATTCTGGCTATGGAAAAGTTCTTTTACCTGGTTGCAACACCCGAATCCTTGCTCGCTTCCCATTTGTCTCCCCGTGATTTTGGAAATTACATGGCTGTCGGCACAAAGAAGCGTACCCGCGGACAAGTAATATTTTTTGAAGTGGATCCTGAACTGATGCCAGGTCTTCCCTGGGACCATATCAACAAAAAACTGGTACCAACGCCTGAAGGCCAACCCAAACATTCGGTTTATCTCTCCATCTACCGTGTTCTTGAACATACTCCCCTGGAGGCCTTAAAGAACCTGTACCTGGTATCTGACGAGGGTTTGGTTCTTGAATTGAAACCTTCGGAGTATCAATTTGACAATAGTGTTGATACCCACCTCTACCAGCAATTTATTCCATCTACGACCCGTGTGGCCAGTAAACTAACTCCGGCGGAGTTCATCAGCTTCCTGACCGACCACAGACGACCGGTTTCGGCCCCAAAAATCATGTTTGCCGAACTGCTGCTCAATGAATTGGCTACCAATCCTTATGCGCCTCTGAATAATCTTCCTTACCCTAATCCTGACCACCTGAGGGATTGTCTTATCAGGCTTATGGAATCTGACGAAAGGTCAACCAAGACCGTGTTGCGTTCGCTTCGGTGTGATTTGGCATACAGGACCATCAAGGATGGATTCTTTGTAGGCGGAGGTACCCAAATGAAATTCTATCCTTTTCCTTCCGTTGAGCAACTTGAGGATGAATATTTTACTTGGTGGAGGTCCGCCTTGATACCTCATTTTTGATGATCGTCTTCCTGAACAATGAATTCACCCTCCAGTGCCTATACAAGAATTTATGGATGGTGAATTTGTCAACGTAGTTACAGAATGACCCGTATTAGAGGTCGTTTTTACCAATAAAACAGGTCATTTGCCTTACTTTGGCCTACTTTTACAATAATTGTCTGTTTGAATGAATCAGATTTTTCCGGGAGGAGGGAAGTTCATCTTCGCATTGTCGAGCACGAGCACCCAATCGTTGCCCCTACCTCGAGTCGGTGGGGAGAATGTCCGGATATCCCGCCCCTGGAAGGTTCCTATTTCAGTGGCTTCCCCAGTGCGGGGATTGTACCACCATGCCTTGGCCCTGACCCACCCACAACGTAAGAGGTTGATTTCAGCACTCCAGCCTGTCGGGAGGTACACAAATATGTAGTTCTTCCCCCTTGAAGCCACGATATAGTCGGTTTCCGGAACATAGCTGTTCATGACTATTGACTGAAAGGGTGTTCCTTCCGTAAAAGGACGTGATTCGAGGAGGCGTCTGAAGTTGAGCATATCCCATGCTCCGGGCATGTCCAGGTTTTTTTCCCATGAATTCCGTGCCTGGCCGATAGGTTCGCGACCGGGTTTCAGCATTTGCCAGATGGCATGATTGCCATAGGTGTGTCCAAAGCTGCCGGAAAACATGCTCCAGTATGCGGCCTGCCTGACGTCAGCATCATCGAACCATCCCAACACCTGGGGATTCCAGTTTACCGGATGGTCTTCGTACCTTGGCTCTCCATCCAAAACCGGTTTCTCGGGAATTGTTTCATAATCGGGTGTGAGAAGGCGTTTGTAGATGGCATAAGAACGTTGTCCATGTCCTGTCTGCAGCATATTGAAATCAAGCCAGTCCGAATGTCTGAACCATTGGGAGGAGCTATGCTCTCCCCAGGGATGGAAGGTCATGAGGTGGTTGGGGTCTTTTGATTTGATACCCTTGCCGAGCGCCTCCCATACCTGAAAATTGTTGCCCCCTCCCTGACGGTCACCGCCGTTGATCCAAATGATGTTTGGGAAGTTTTTATATCGTTCGCCCAGAAACTGGCCATAAGCATAGGCATTGGTTTCGTTGAATATCACGGGGCCTACTCCCCATTGCTTGTCGACTTTGTCTCCCCATGTAGGCAGGAGTCCGATAAACATCCCTTTTTGCTGGGCCAGTCGGATGACCCAGTCGACGTGTGCGAAATATTTCTCGTTGGGCTTGGTGGGATCGTTGTCGATGAGAGGGCGTTCGCCTTCTGCGTTGGGCGTGTTCAATCCGTCCAGTTCAGCAAGAATGACAGCCTGAATCACCGTAAATCCCTTTTCCCTCCTGTTCTCCAGAAATTTCTCCACCTCGGTCTTGTTGAGTCTGTGGAACAATTCCCAAGCAGTGTCCCCCAGATAGAAAAACGGGTGTCCGTTTTCGAAGGTCAGGTAGCGGCTGTTCTGGGATACGCGTAACTTTCCATGGTTTAAGTTGACGGATGGTCCTTCCCATTTTACTTCCTGTCCTGACAGTTGCAGGATAAAAAATAACAGGATGGTTAGTAATGTTGGTTTCATATGGACTAAATGGTTATTACGTTTTTTGTTTTTTCTTCTTGGCTGATGGGAACAGTACGTTGTTCAGGATCAACCGGTAGCCGGGGGAATTTGGATAGAGACTGAGGTCTGTTGCCGGATCTCCGACCAAATGACGGTAATCTTCCGGATCGTGCCCGCCGTAAAAAGTCCAGAATCCTTCACCTTGTTCACCATGGATATAACGCACCTCATTGAGGCTTTTGTTCTCGCCCATCACCACTACCTCAGGCTTCACCAGATCCTTTCTGAAAGCGGTGGTTTGTCCCATGAAACCCTTGATTACATTTTCATGGTTCTGGCAGAGCATTGTCGGGATGGGGTCCCATTTGGCCGAGAATTCAAAGAGGGTGAAAAAGTCATTTTCCCTGAGGACCTTACGGGTGTCGGTCACGTCTATGTCCGAGAATTCATATTCATAGGGATTGGTCACCAGTTGGAAATTACGAAATGCCAGAGTCCCGGTGTAATCTAGTTTTTGATTGATGTTTTGGTCAGCAGGATCTCCGTCAAACATCGGCTCGCAGATGTCGATTCCGGCCGAGGCCAGCGAAATGTCGTAAGTGTCGGTAGCGGCACACATGGCAAACAGGAATCCACCGTTATTGATATATTTTTTCATTTCACGGGCAACGGCCAGTTTCATTTCCGAAACTTTCATGAAGCCAAGCCTTTCGGCCATCATCCTGTTTATCCTGACATCCTCCTGGTACCATGGCATGTGCTGGTAGGTTCGCCAGAATTTACCGAATTGGCCGGTGAAATCCTCATGGTGGAGGTGTAGCCAGTCGTAATCGGTGAGTTTTCCGTTGATGATTTCTTCATCATAAATCACGTCATAATCGATTTCGGCGTAGGTCAGGACCAAGGTTACGGCATCATCCCAGGGGAGTTTGCTGGGAGGAGAATAAACTGCAATTTTCGGGGCCTTGAACATGCTGACCGCATCCTGGTTCACATCGGGAGAACTGATTTCGGTGAGCAGCGCATTGGCAGCCCCATCACCCAGTGATTCAAAGGAGACTCCACGAATGACACACTCGGCCTGTATTTCAGGTGAGTGTTGCATCAGGAAGCTTCCTCCCCGGTAGTTAAGCAGCCATTTGACCTCCACTTCCCGGTTGAGTACCCAGTAGGCGACACCGTAAGATTTCAGGTGATTTTTCTGGGATGCGTCCATGGGAATGAGCAGATATGCTCCCTGGACCCATAATGAAAGCATTCCCGAAAAAAGTATCAATAACAGTTTCTTCATGTTTTTCTGTTCTGGACGATCATCGATCGGTTGTGTCATCATGTACTTATAACACAAAAATACAATATCCGTTCAGAATTAGTGAATTCTGTTATGAGGAAACGAACGTCATTCCTGATTTATTATGGATTTATCAGAAAGGAATGTCGGTGCCACCCTGATAATAGGAATCGAAAGATTCATTTCTTGGCATCGAACCTGATTCGGCAAAATCAGAATCTTCATTCATTTTGGAAGAGTAAACCTGACCTGCCTGCGGTGCTGTATTGGCGATGTGGGTTTCCATGTCGGCAAATTTGGCTAGCTCTTTCCTGAATGAGAGGAGAACGTCACCTGTTGCCCCGTTTCGGTGCTTGGCGATGATGATTTCTGCAAGTCCGCGAAGCGAGTTCCCATTATCGTCTTCCGTGATTCCATAATACTCGGGACGGTGAATAAACAGCACAATGTCGGCATCCTGTTCGATAGCTCCCGATTCCCTAAGGTCAGATAGCTGTGGCCTTTTCCCTTCACGTGATTCTACCGAACGGTTCAGCTGTGAAAGGGCCAGGATCGGTATGTTCAGCTCCTTCGCAATGGCCTTGAGCGACCTGGAGATGGTACTCACTTCCTGTTCGCGACTTCCCCGGTTGTCGGTGCCCGCTGTCATCAGCTGCAAGTAGTCGACGATGACACATTGGATGTTATGTTGCATCTTCAACCTTCGGCATTTAGCCCTGAATTCAAAGATTGAAAGGGCAGGGGTATCGTCGATAAAGAGGGGAGAGCTCGACAGTCGGCCAATCTTATTATGAAGAAGTGCCCATTCCCACTCCTCAAGTTTTCCATTCTTGATTTTCTGGGAACCCAATTCGGTTTCCGAGGCGATCAGACGGTTGACCAACTGCAAACTCGACATTTCAAGCGAAAAGATGGCGGTGGGCCGGGTATGGTCAACTGCCATGTTTCGTGCCATTGAAAGCACGAACGCGGTTTTACCCATGGAAGGCCGGGCTGCAACGATGATGAGGTCGGTATTCTGCCAACCCGAGGTGATTCGGTCGAGGGCCGTAAATCCCGATGGAACGCCATGGAGACCATCTTCACGGTTTCGGGCCTCCTCGATCAGGTCGATAGCTTCCTTCAATACGGGCTTGATCGGCACTGTTTCCTTCTTGATATTGCCTTCGGCTACCTTGAAAAGCGCCGACTCCGAGAAGTCGATCAGGTCGTCAACATCAATGGTGTCATCGTAGGCTCTTCCCTGGATCTCAGAGGAGACCCTGATCAGTTCACGCTGAATAAATTTCTGTGCAATAATACGCGCGTGGAATTCAATATGGGCTGCCGAGGCTACCCTTCTTGTCAGCTGGGCAATAAACGACGGGCCACCCACTGCGTCAAGGTGATGACGGTCTTTTAGCTCCTGTGTGACCATCAGAAGGTCAACCGGTTTCTCGTTCATCGACAGAGCTTTTATCGCCTCAAATATTTTCTGGTGTTCTTCCTTGTAAAAACTTTGGGTGTCAATGATATCCGCAACCGTTACATATGCATCTCTTTCCAGCATGAGTGCTCCCAACACGGCTTCTTCAACCTCAATGGCCTGAGGGGGTAATTTACCGTATTGTGCATTGATTTGGTCAATGGTTACTTGTTGTGCCGATTTTTCGTTCTTTTTTGCCATGTATACGGATTGGATGTGTTTAAAAGATTTATAATCTGATGCTTACAAGGTTGTTGATAGCATCGGTTTTTTTAACTGCCCGATAAAATTAGTCAAATTTGACAGGTGGGCAACCCAAAAAAATCGACAGGTTACGAACGGGATGTTAACCTATCCCTGATAATCATTGTTAAAATCTTTTTAAGGGAACTTCCCATGGCATTGATTTGCTGAGGGATAAAGCTGGTTTCAGTCATGCCAGGGGTGGTGTTGATTTCCAGGAAATAGAAATCTTCCCCCTTCAGGATATAGTCTACCCTGACTATACCTTCGCATCCACACCAATTATATATCTGTGCACTCAGGTTCTGGCATTTTTTGAAAAGGTCCTGTGGTAAGCGGGCAGGCGTGATTTCTTCGGCTCCCCCGGGAGTGTACTTGGCTTCAAAATCAAAGAATTCGTTTTTGGGGAGTACTTCAGTCACAGGGAAAATGGTAAGTTCTGAGCCTGTCCTGACCAGTCCGCAGGTAAATTCCTTACCCTCGATGTACTCTTCGACAAGTGCTTCCCTGCTTTCAGTCCAGGCGTGTTCGATGGCCGTCCGGAGTTGGTCCCTGGTTTTAACCTTGGTAACCCCGAAACTGGAACCTCCTGCATTGGGTTTGACAAACAGCGGCAGTCCAAGTTCCCCGATCAGTTGGTCTTCATGGATTTCATCGCCAGCCACCAACCGTTTCGACCTGGCCATCCGAACCCCGAAGCTTCTCAGGAAATTGCTGCAATGCCATTTGTTGAAAGTCAGTGACGATACCTGGACATTACAGGTGGAATAGGGGATACCGACCAGTTCGAGATATCCCTGGAGGATACCGTCTTCACCCGGGGTTCCGTGTATGGTGATGTAGGCAAAATCAGGGATGATTTTCTGTCCGTCAATGGTAAAGCTGAAATCGGATTTATCGATGTCGGCAATGGTATTTCCATTATCCAGTACCTTCCATTCCTTGCCTTTCATATGAACCAGCCAGGGGGTGAACAGGGTCGTGTCGACTGCCTGGAAAACGTTTCTGCCGCTTTTAACGGATATCTGGTATTCAGAGGAGTCCCCTCCTGCAATGATGGCAATGTTTGGCTTCATATAATGAATGAAAGTTTAAAAATTATCTCTGTTTTTGGTATAAGTTCTCCATTTTTCGATTACCTGGAGCATGTCATCCGGAAGGTCAGATTCAAAAAGCATCATCTTTCCTGTGGTGGGATGCAGAAATCCAAGTGACTGCGCATGCAAGGCCTGGCGTGGCAGAATCTGGAAGCAATTCTGGATAAACTGCCGGTATTTGGAGAACGTGGTGCCCCTTAGGATCTGGTCGCCACCATAAGTGGAGTCGTTGAACAACGGATGTCCGATGTGCTTCATATGTACCCTGATCTGGTGGGTCCGGCCTGTTTCAAGCTGGCATTCGATCAGGTTGACATAGCCAAGCCTTTCAATAACTTTGTAATGGGTAATCGCCGGCTTACCATGTTCACCCTCGGGGAATACGGTAAAAACCTGGCGGTTGCTCAGGCTCCGGCCAATATTCCCGGTTACGGTTCCCTTTTCTTCCTTGAGGTTGCCCCAAACGATGGCTACATATTTCCTGTAGGAAGTCTTTTCGAAAAACTGGAGTCCGAGACCATTCTTGGCTTGTTCGGTTTTTGCGACCACGAGCAATCCCGAGGTATCTTTGTCGATGCGGTGAACCAATCCGGGCCTGGTATCTCCGGCATTAAACAGAGGCAGATCCTTCAGGTGCCAGGCGAGGGCATTGACCAGGGTTCCGGAATAATTTCCGTGTCCGGGATGTACGACCAGCCCCGGTGGTTTGTTTATTACCAGAAGGTCATCATCCTCATATACTATATCAAGAGGGATGTCTTCGGGAATAATCTGAAGTTCCCGCCTGGGATAGTCCATGGCCACCACGACCACGTCACCCGGCTTAACTTTATAGTTTGATTTGACAGGGGTATCGTTAACCAGGATGCAACCCGCGTCGGCTGCCGCCTGGATTCGGCTTCTGGAAGCATTGTCGATCCGGTTGGCCAGGAATTTATCCACTCTGACCATGGATTGACCCGGATCTGCCACCAGACGATGATGTTCGAACAGGCCATTCTCTTCCTGGTCTTCAAATTCTTCAGGGTCCCTGCTCATACTTTTCTTTAAAAAAATGATTCTTCTTCTTCGTTTCGGATTTCTGTATCCTGGTCTTCAGGATATTCCTGACTAAGACGCAATTCATCGATTGTAAGCCAGACATCGACCGAGGCCCCGACTGAAACATAGGGTGATCCAGAACGGTCAGGATGCTGTTTCCAGACCCGGGCCTGAAGGGTGTCAATACGGGAAATCACCGACTGGTCATAAATGACTGCTCCAAGGTTAAGCATTGAATCAATCAAAATGGCTCGGGCCATATCCAGCGTTAGTCCTTTCAAATCTGGTAAACTTACAGATCCTCTTCCGTCGCCAGTTCCAACCACAAGGTTAATCTGGCTGCCTTTGGGCAACAGTTCGCCGGTAATAACCCTGCGTCCATTATAGGTAGCTTCCAAAACCAGGTTGTGAAACTCGGAAGGCTTATAGGTGATGGCTCCGGGCAGCAGACCAACCGACTCCAGCTGTGCAAGGCTCTGACGCATGGATATGTCGGTCAGCGGAGGTACTGAAACCTGTTCGGGTGCCACTGCATTGATGGTGATAAAGACTTTTCTGTTACGCTTGACATGCATTCCTGCATCAGGTACCTGGTCGATCACACCTCCGGCTACCACTTCCTCCTTATAGGTGGAGTCAACTATCACGTATTTCAGGTTCGATTTTTCAAGA
Organism: Bacteroidales bacterium 6E; assembly: GCA_001270045.2. Lineage (GTDB taxonomy): Bacteria > Bacteroidota > Bacteroidia > Bacteroidales > Prolixibacteraceae > UBA1413. The sequence continues at coordinate 102,358 of DF970666.1, forward strand.
ACGACGGAGAATTGTTCTTCGGTCATTCCCAACAAATCCGGAACAGCAAGTGATTCGCCGTGCCGTGTATAAAATTTCAGTGCCAGCAGAACAATCAGGATGGATACGGTAACAAGGGCCACCGCAAGCGCAAGATGCCTGAAAAACAGGCGACTGGTCAGGAATTGCTTCAGACTCATCGGTTGTATTTGTGATAGTTATCTGTCAAAGATAATTCAATTATCTGCTTCGCATAAACACGAAAAGGTAAGGAATTATTTTTCCTTACCTTCCCGAAAAGAAATTTACATTAAAAGAGAATTATCTTTTATGCCTTGGCTCGTCTGAAACGGTCAGTCTCTTTCTTCCTTTGGCGCGACGTGATTTCAGTACCTTACGGCCGTTGGCTGTTGCCATTCTTTCCCTGAAACCGTGCTTGTTCCTTCTTTTTCTGTTCGATGGTTGAAATGTTCTTTTCATCGCCGATATATTTTTACCTGATTGATTATTCGTTCTAAATTTCGGACTGCAAAAATAGGTTAATTTTTAATACTTGCAACTCATTTGTCAAGTTTTTGTTCAGGTTTTACAGTGAACCTGAACCCTATACCATGCAAATTGGTGATTTTGATGTTGGGATCGTGGCTTAAGTATTTACGAAGACGGGAAATAAAGACATCCAGACTGCGACCCATAAAATAGTCGTTTGATCCCCACACTTTCATGAGAATCTCGTCGCGACTTAAGATTACGTTGATATTGGAGGCGAAAAGCCTTATCAGTTCTGCCTCCTTCAGCGTTAGCCGCTTTTCGTAATCGGGATGTTTCAGCATCAGTTCCTCCTCAATAAACCTGTATTTTCCAAGGATAATCTCGTTGTTGACATGATTATGGTTTGAAATACTACTGCGTTTCAGGAAAATTTTCATCTTCAGAAGCAGCTCTTCCATGCTGAAGGGCTTCGTAACATAGTCATCGCCACCAATTGAAAGGCCGGTGATTTTATCCTCTGTCATGGATCTGGCGGTTAGGAAAATAATGGGAATCTGCTCATCGGTCTTGCGGATTTCTTGGGCCAGCGAAAAACCATCCATTCTGGGCAGCATCACATCGAGCAGGATCAGGGCATAGTTGCCAGACCGGTATAGTTCAAGGGCCAACTCGCCATTTTCGGCAACATCTACCTTGTAATTATGCTGGATCAGGTTGTCTTTGATGATAAAACTGAGGGCTTCATCATCCTCTACAAGTAAAACAGGAAATCTGACTTCGTTATTCATGAATTACAGGAATTATCAGGTTAAACACGCTTCCACCCAGGTCATTATCGGATACCGTGATACTCCACCGATGGGCCCTGACCAACTTGTCGACATAGTTGAGACCCAATCCAAAACCTTTTACATCATGAACATTACCGGTTGGCACGCGATAAAACTTCTTGAAGATCTTTTTGCGCATTTCGGGTGCGATCCCAATACCGTTGTCGCTGATCTTAAGGTGAACTTTATGGTGTACGATCTGGATGGAAATATCTATTTCAGGCTGTCGCTTGCAATACTTTACAGCATTCTCAAGAATATTCTGGAGGATATTGCCCAGATGGAAAGGATCTGCCCAGATCCTGATTGGAGTCGTTGTGTCATGGAAATGAATCCTGGCTGGTTGCCCCAGTTCGCTGTGGCCGAAACGCACCACGGTTTTTCCAACGAACTCGCCGATGACGATTTCTTCCTTCACCAGGTTAATCTTGTTCTTTTCAAGCGTGGCCATTTTCAGTACTTTCTCAATGTTCTTGCCCAGCCGGGCGCTTTGTTCATTGATGATTTTTACGTAGGCGAATAAACGTTCAGGATTATCAAGAATACTTTTGTCGCTCAATACCTGGGCCGAAAGACTGATGGAAGATATGGGGGTTTTGAGCTCGTGCGTCAAGTTGTTGATGAATACCTTCTGGGTTTCAGATAATCTTCTTTGCCTGATAATTACCCAAATGGCGTATCCAAAAAAGGTGAGAACCAGAACCAGGAGGCTGGTCATCAGGTACCACCCCTTGAGCCGTTCCCTGATAAAAGGTTTAAGCGTGGGAAAGTAAACACTGAAATAATGTTCATATTTTGCGCTCTTGGGAAACCAGGACGTGGGAGTATGTTTGCAGGAGTCGGAACCTGCACAAACATATTCCATATAAATCATGGAGTCGAGTTCTCCATTATAAATGGCGTACTCAAAATCAAGGTGAAGGGCATGCCGGTTAAACTGCTCTCGAAGCTGGATGCCGAGAACCTCGGGGTCGATGATGTCGTTGACATTCACCAGAAAATAGTTGTTGTCGAGCCTCTCGACAGGCTCGATGTTGTCGAATTTTTCAGTCTGGCCCCCTGCCTGCAGGAGCTGCCATGCAACTTCCTTCAGTGCTACCGTCGCCGATTCGTGGAATTGCTGCTCATTCAGGCTGTAGGAGTTTTTCAGAATCCCGAACTGGATCACGAATATGCCCGCTACCGACAGCACTGCCAAAATGATGGTATATTTTATCGCATTCCTTTTCATTTTTTTTAAAATCCGTTGAACTCTTCGGATATATGGTTGTTTAACAATTCATTAACAATATATTGCTATTGATTAACAATTCATTGCCTTCATTACCGTAAATTTGTAAAGGTAAATCAAATGTGCAGACTTCTGCCCCCAGGTTTATCCGTTTCAGTTTTCAGACAGTAAAATTACATGATAAATCAAAACATTCAATTATGAAAAGATTATTTACTCTTCTGATGGTCATTTTGGTTGCCGGGTCATACAGCCAATTGGTTGCCCAAGGCAAACCGAAAATTGTTTTTCAGAAAACCGAGCATAACTTTGGCTCTTTTAAGGAAAGTGACGGAGTTCAGACGACCACGTTTGAGTTCACCAATACCGGTGATGCTCCGCTGATCCTGAATGCGGTTACCGCTTCCTGTGGATGCACTACTCCCGACTGGTCACGCCAGCCAATCGCCCCCGGACAGAAGGGTACCGTCAAGGTTGCCTATAATCCGGCCAACAGGCCCGGTGCCTTCAGTAAAACTGCCACCGTAAGGAGCAATGCCGAAACCGCAGTTGTGGTACTTACCATCAGCGGAAGAGTGGAAGAACGCGAAAAGACGCTGGCTGAACTCTATCCCCGTGAAATCGGTGTACTGCGTGCACAGCGCAACCACATTTCTTTCCCAACCATCAAGATGAGTGAGGTCAAAACCGAAACCCTTGAACTGCTGAATGACACTGACAAGCCTGTATCGGTTGGTTTCCGTACTGTTCCTCCTCATATCAAGGCAACAGTAAATCCTGCCACCATTCCTGCCAAAGGCAAAGGTGTTTTGACTGTCGAGTATGATGCCAAGGCTGCCAATACCTATGGATTCGCATCTCACAGGATCTATCTCAGCCTGAATGGAAGCAATGATTACAAGAGTTCCATCGGTATCAGCGCAACCATCGAGGAAGACTTCTCTGCATTGTCAGCTGCCGAAATGGCTAATGCTCCCGTGGTAAACTTCAATACGCTGTCATATGATTTTGGCGACATCAAACAGGGTGAAAAAAAGGAATACACCTTCGAATTGGCCAACAAGGGAAAGCGTGACCTGGTCATTCGCAATGTCCGGTCATCATGCGGTTGCACCGCTGTTTCTCCCAGCAAGAATGTCATTGGTGCCGGTGAAACCGCGCCCATCAAGGTTGTCTTCGACTCAACCGGAAAAAAGGGACGCCAGAGCAAGACAGTTACCGTAATAACCAACGATCCGAAAACTCCGACAACCACATTAAGGGTTTCCACCAACATTATCTGATCGACTTTACTTTTTATCAATACCTTAAGGTGTCAGGGAAATTTCTTTGACACCTTTCTTTTTTTACCTGACTTTATCGGTGTATTTTTGCCAAAAAATAGTTTGACATGCACCCGAAGGATAAACATATTGAGAACCACCCTGATTATAAGGGACTAAAGGTTAATGAAGGAATCGAACAGCCGGCTCCGGTTAATGAGGCATCGGTTCGCCGGTTTCTGCAGAACCGTCGACGGCAACATACTGCCGGGGAGTTTGTGGAAGGAATCCTGAAAGGGGATATCACCATGCTGAGCAGGGCCGTAACCATGGTGGAAAGTGCCAGGCCCGAGCACCAGATGATTGCCCGGGAAGTGATCAGCGAATGCCTGCCATACAGCGGAAAATCACTTCGCGTGGGAATTACCGGAGTGCCCGGAGCAGGCAAAAGTACCTTTATCGAAGCTCTGGGAACCCTGATTACCCGTGAAGGCCATAAACTGGCAGTACTCGCCATTGATCCGAGTAGCGAACGCAGTCGGGGGAGTATTTTGGGCGACAAGACCCGCATGGAAGAGCTCTCCTCCGATCCCAATGCCTATATTCGTCCCAGCCCTTCGGCCGGTTCATTGGGTGGTGTTGCCCGGAAGACCCGTGAAACGGTGATCCTCTGCGAAGCTGCAGGCTTTGATACCATTTTTATTGAAACGGTTGGTGTAGGTCAAAGTGAAACTGCCGTACACAGTATGACCGATTTTTTTCTTTTGCTGATGCTGGCTGGTGCCGGTGATGAACTGCAGGGAATCAAACGGGGAATTATGGAAATGGCCGATCTCGTAGCCATCAACAAGGCCGACGGTAATAATGTCGAAAAGGCGGGTTTGGCACGCGTCCAGTACAAGAATGCACTACATCTTTTCCCTGCCAAGGATTCTAAGTGGGACCCTGTTGTGCTGACCTGCTCTTCCATAGAAAAAACCGGAATCCGGGAGATTTGGGATACCCTGACCCATTACCGGAAGGCAGTCTCGGAGAATGGCCATTTTCAGGCCAACCGAAATGCACAGGCCCGATACTGGATGTACGAAACCATTGATGAACAGCTAAGGCAGGGATTCTACCATGATTCGAATGTCAAAGGAATGCTTTCTGACATGGAACGCAGGGTCATGAACGCAGAAGTCAGTTCATTCGAGGCTGCCCGACTGCTCCTCGAAATGTACCGTAAAGACTGACATCTTTTCCATTTCCCCTGCCGCAAACTAATTAGTCATTCCCTTTTGTGTTTCGCCTTACCAATTTGGTAGCAGACTATAGAAATGCTTTAAAGCCGGTAACTATCGCTTCATCTTCCCAATGGCCAAATGAAGCAGCCCCAATAAGGCAAGGGCCTGCCTGCAACCAGAACCAGCTACACCTCCCGAAAACAGCTTATGGATGTTGGAATCTCACATCTTTTATAACCCACCCCATATTGATATTTTCAATATCTTTGAATCAACTTTTTTATCCTGAAAGTGTTAATATTTGAACAAAATCAAAAAGACACCAGGTGATTTTCGCTTTTGGAATATATCCAGGCCAATTTTGTTCGAGCAGGTTTGGAAGGCGATCCCGGTCGATCACGGGAACATCTGGCCACTAATAACAAAAATAAAATGCAGATGAATTACGATGTATTGATAATCGGAAGCGGACCGGGCGGTTATGTCGCCGCTATCCGGGCTGCACAGCTTGGAATGAAAGTAGGGGTTGTGGAAAAAGAAAACCTGGGGGGCATTTGCCTGAACTGGGGGTGTATTCCCACCAAATCGTTGCTGAAGAGTGCCCAGGCTTATGAGTATGCTGTGCACGCAGCCGATTATGGAGTCTCCATTTCAGGTGAAATAAAGCCTGATTTTGAAGCCATGGTCAAACGCAGCCGCGGTGTTGCTGATGGTATGAGCAAAGGAATCCAGTTTCTCTTCAAGAAAAACAAGATTGAAGCCATCAGCGGTTTTGGCAAGCTGACCGGAAAAAATAAAGTCAGCGTAACTGCCGAAGACGGAAAAGTTCAGGAAATTACAGCCAAACACATCATTTTGGCAACCGGTGCCAGATCAAGACAATTACCGAATCTGCCCCTTGATGGCCAGAAAATATTTGGATATCGCACGGCGATGACCCTGCCCAAACAGCCAAAGTCAATGGTTGTTGTTGGTTCAGGTGCCATTGGTAGTGAGTTCGCCTATTTCTACCAATCGATCGGCACCCAGGTTACCCTCGTGGAGTTCCTTCCCAACGTTGTTCCGCTTGAAGACGAGGAAGTCAGCAAACAGCTTGAACGCTCGTTCAAAAAACTTGGCATGAAGGTCCTGACTAACTCATCGGTCGAAAAGGTTGATACTTCGGGCGATGTTTGCAAAGTGACCATCAAAACCAAAAAGGGTGAAGAAGTGGTAGATGCCGAAGTAGTCCTGTCGGCTGTGGGTATTACGCCGAACACCGAAGGTATTGGTCTTGAGGAATTGGGCGTAAATGTCGAGAATGGTCGCGTGTCAGTTGATGAATTCTATAAAACCAATGTCGAGGGTGTGTATGCCATCGGCGATATCATTGCCACTCCAGCATTGGCTCACGTAGCTTCGGCCGAAGGGATCACCTGTGTGGAAAAGATTGCGGGCCTGAATCCTGAACCAATCGATTATAAGAATATCCCGGGTTGTACCTATACCATGCCTGAAGTCTCCTCTGTGGGTCTGACCGAAGCCAAGGCCAAAGAAGCCGGTTATGAGATCAAGGTGGGTAAATTCCCCTTCTCTGCCAGCGGAAAAGCCAGTGCTGCCGGCCACAAGGACGGTTTCGTCAAGCTGATATTCGATGCCAAGTATGGTGAACTCCTGGGAGCTCACATGATAGGTGGAAACGTAACCGAAATGATCGCAGAGCTGGTGTTGGCCAAAAAGCTGGAAGCTACCGGTCACGAGCTGATCAAGGCCATCCATCCGCACCCGACCATGAGCGAAGCCGTTATGGAAGCTGCCGCAGCTGCATACGGCGAAGTGATTCACATCTGATTTTTGTCGGGAACCATCATTCCCGCATGATAAAGCATACAGGAAGGGCAATGGCATCATGCTATGGCCCTTCCTTATTTCCGGATGCCTTGGACAATCTGTTTTTGACGCCTCCGGGCATACATTAAATCAAAACTAATTTTTAAGTTCGCTGAATATTTCAGGATTATGAAACATTTCAGGATGTCACTGGCTGAACTTAATGCGATGTCGGTGGGCAATATGGGAGAGAATCTGGGTATTGAATTTACCGAACTGGGCGATGGTTTCATTTGTGGAAAGATGCCGGTCGACCACCGGACCAAACAACCGATGGGCCTCTTACACGGTGGTGCTTCAGCCGCCCTGGCGGAGACATTGGGTAGCGTCGGTTCGGCAGCAATGGTCGATCTTGCCCATCAAGCGGTGGTGGGTGTCGAAATCAATGCCAACCACCTTCGTAAGGTCACTGGGGGATTTGTTCATGGCAAGGCTTCCCTGTTGCTGAAAAGCAGGAAATTGCATGTATGGGATATCCGGATCACCGATGATGAAGGAGAATTGGTATGTGTTTCCCGGCTATCGGTAATGGTGCTTGAAAAAACCAAATCATGAATTCTTCGGATCAAGTTTCCCTGGCTGTTTTCCAAAAGGTGATGGTCAGGGCGGGTAGGCCTTTTGTCAGCTATCGTCTGCCTGGCGAACCGCTTACTGTCACCATTTTCGGGCCTGGTTCTTTTCAAAAGCTGGACTCTTTCCGCAGTTTGCTCGATCAGGCCAATGGTTTTGTGATGGCTCCTTTCGAGGAGAATGGTCCCATATGGTGGCTTGAGTCTGAAAACAGGGTGGTGGGCAATTTTGTTGACATCAGATATCTTCCCAAAGATACAGCACCGCAGATGGAATTTTCATCCTTAACAGTTACGCCGCCTTCAAGGGATCAGTATATCCGGATGGTATCGGATGCGATCCATCATATCGAGAGAGGTGAAGCCGGAAAGATCGTGCTTTCGCGCCCAATCGTCCATGAGTTGAAAGATTCGGTAATGCATTCAGGAGGGTTGTTCGCGATTTTGTGTGAGATGTACCCTTCTGCATTCGTCTATCTGGCCCATATGCCGGGGATGGGGCTTTGGACGGGTGCGTCCCCTGAACTTCTTCTTCGGAAAGATGGTCCTGAAATCCAAACCATATCTTTATCGGGAACCCGTGCAGCCTCCTCCGGAGATGTTCCGTGGGGCGACAAGGAAACCAATGAGCACCTATGGGTCAGTCGGTTTATTGCTGAGCAACTTGAGTTTCTCGGCTGTGAAAACATGAAAGTGAGCCCGATGCACACTGTTCCCGCCGGAAGGGTTGAGCACTTGAGAACCACTTTCTCGGCAACCTGCAGTGAATCACGCACTGCTTCCCTGATCTATGCCTTGCATCCAACTCCCGCCGTTTGCGGCTGGCCTACCATGTCGGCCTACAACCTGATCCGCAGGATCGAGAACTATGACCGAAGTTTTTACACCGGTTTTATGGGACCTTTGTTCAATCGAAATGATTTCAGCTTTTTTGTCAACCTCCGTTGCATGAATATCCTGAAAGATCAGGCGGTAATATATGTGGGAGGCGGGATAACCATCGATTCGAACCCTCAAGATGAATGGAACGAAACTGAAATGAAAAGCCGCACCATGTTGGGTGCAATCGAAAAATTAGCCAATTTTGCTGACTAATTTGTCTGAAATGACTGAAGGTAAAGAACAGATAGCCCGATTGGCAGAAATTATGATCCGGAAAGGTATCCGGAATGTTGTGGTTTCACCCGGGTCACGTAATGCTCCCGTCGTAATACTTTTTTCAAGATATCCTGAACTGAAGCTGGTCAGTGTGGCTGACGAGCGCAGTGCTGGCTTCGTCGCGCTGGGTATGGCCCAAATGCTGAATGAGACCGTAGCGGTGTTATGTACCTCTGGCTCTGCGGCAATCAATTATGGTCCGGCCATCTCGGAGGCTTTTTACCAAAAGGTTCCGTTGTTTGTCATTACGGCCGACCGCCCTGTTGAGTGGATTGACCAGGGTGACGGACAGACCATCCGCCAGCATCATCTTTTTGCCAACTATATCCGGAAGAGTTATCAGTTGCCTTCCGATACCCAAACACCTGAATATCGCTGGTACTTCGACCGTCAGGTGAGCGAAGCTGCCGACCGCTGTGTTTTTCCCGTTCAAGGTCCGGTCCATGTGAATTTACCCTTATCTGAACCTTTGTATAACCTTGACTATACCCCTGAACCACAGGCAATGCGTATCATGGGGATAGCACAGGGCGAAACCAGGTTAACCTATGATCAGCTGAATGAACTGGCTGGTCTCTGGAATGGATCTTCGCGGAAAATGGTCATTGCAGGCCAGCTCTCGCCGGACCACGGGCTGGATGCCCTGGTGAAGAAGATCACCGATGATCCTTCTGTTATACTCTTAACGGAAACCACCTCCAACCTCGGGGGTGATTCCCATATCCGCTGTATCGACCGGGTTATTGAAGGTATCGGCCGCGAGATGAATACTTTTCAGCCCGAAATACTGCTTTCGTTTGGCGGAGCAATCGTATCCAAAAAGATCAAGGCACTGCTGAGAAAATATAGGCCACCACACCATTGGCATGTCAATCCTGATCCTGATGAGTTTCACCTGGATACCTACCAGTCGCTTACACTGACCATTCCGCTAACGACCTCATCTTTCCTGTTCCAGTTTGCAGAGGTCGTGAAGCCGGCGGCCGGGAGTTATTTCATTGATTGGGCAAACCGGAAGAAGATCAGGAAAGAGCGGCATAAAGATTATCTAAAACAGCTTCCGTGGTGCGACATGAAGGCTTACGAGGTGTTATTCAATGGTATCCCTGAGGGAAGCCATGTGCACCTTTCAAACAGCACGCCCGTGCGCTATGCCCAGCTTTTTGACCATCAGAGGAACTTTTGGTTCTGGTCGAACCGGGGAACCAGTGGTATTGATGGATGTGTATCAACCGCAGCCGGAGCTGCGATGGCCACCAGTGAAATGGTAACTGTAATAACCGGTGACATAGGATTTTTCTACGACAGTAATGCACTGTGGAACCATCATCTGACACCCAATTTCAAGATCATCCTGATCAATAACGGTGGTGGAAACATCTTCAGGATTTTGCCGGGTCCCGACAAATACCCAGTCATGGGGCCATTCCTTGAGACCGCCCATTCTTTGCATGCCGACGGTTTGGCATCGAACTTTGGCCTTGGTTATTTTGTTGCTTCTGATGAAAAACAACTGGAGGAGGTGCTTCCGGCTTTTTATGCAGAAAGCCAGCGACCTGCACTTCTTGAGATTTTTACCCCGGCCGAAGCGAGTGCCGAAACATTGAAAAATTACTTTAAATACCTGATATCATGAGTAGTTCAAGAACCTGGACAACCATTAAGAAGTACGAGGAAATCAAGTTTGATTTCTTTGAGGGAATTGCCCGGATCACCATTAACAGGCCGCGTTACCGCAATGCTTTTACACCTGATACCATCAAGGAAATGATCGATGCCATGCACCATAGCCGTGAAAACGACAAGATTGGCGTGGTCGTGATTACAGGTGAGGGTGACAAGGCCTTTTGCAGCGGTGGTGACCAGAATGTCAAGGGACATGGTGGCTATGTCGGGAAAGACGGAGTGCCACGCCTGAATGTCCTCGACCTGCAAAAGCTGATCCGTTCCTTGCCCAAACCGGTGGTAGCCATGGTGAATGGTTATGCAATCGGTGGTGGACATGTCCTGCACGTTGTATGCGACCTGACCATTGCATCCGACAATGCCATTTTTGGACAAACCGGACCTAAGGTGGGCAGCTTCGACGGTGGCTTTGGTTCTTCCTATCTGGCAAGGATCGTCGGACAAAAGAAGGCCCGGGAAATCTGGTTCCTCTGCAGGCAGTATTCTGCACAGGAGGCTCTTGAAATGGGACTCGTCAACAAGGTGGTTCCATTTGACCAACTCGAAGATGAGGTGGTCGATTGGTGTAAAACCATGATGGAAAGGAGCCCGCTGGCATTGCGAATGCTCAAGATGTGCCTCAATGCCGAACTCGATGGACAGGCAGGCCTGCAGGAACTGGCCGGAAATGCCACTCTGCTCTATTACCTGACCGAAGAGGCCCAGGAAGGGAAGAAGGCATTCCTCGAGAAACGCGCTCCCGATTTCCAGCAGTTTCCAAAATTCCCCTAAACTTGTCATTGCGCTGATATACGATGCAAAAAAGTACGGTAAAGGCATGGATCCATGCAGCACGTTTGCGGACACTCCCTCTGGCGTTTTCAAGTTCCCTGATGGGCAGTTTCGTGGCATTGCATGACCATGGTTTCCGGTGGCAGGTAATGGCGTTGGCTTTGGTGACCACATTGTTTCTGCAAATCTTGTCGAATCTGGCCAACGATTATGGCGATGCCATAAACGGTGCCGACAACCATGAGCGAGTCGGACCTGTCAGGGCTGTACAGGGAGGTGATATCACCCCCGGACAAATGAAAAGGGGCATGGTGGTGACTTCGGTACTCTCTTTCCTGAGCGGGCTGGCATTGATTGGTGCGGGGGTTGGATTTGGACATTGGCAGGTATGGCTCTTTTTTGTGGTCCTGGGGGTAACCGCTATATTGGCCGCACTTATGTATACCGCCGGAAAACGACCTTATGGTTATATAGGTCTGGGTGACCTGTTCGTATTTATATTCTTCGGACTGATTGCGGTTGCCGGTACCTATTTCCTGCATACACGCACTATCGGGATTTCCCTCTTTTTGCCTGCCGTCACTTTGGGTTTTCTGAGTTCAGGAGTGCTGAATGTCAATAATATGAGGGACATTAAAAGTGACAGGAAAGCGGGAAAAAAGACCGTAGCCGTTATGCTTGGACTGTCACGTGCCAAAGGGTACCATGTCTTTCTGGTTGCCGGGGGATGGGCTGCACTGCTCATCTGGACCCAGCTCAATTACCAATCGCCATGGCAATATATTTACCTGATCTCATTGCCTCTCTTTGTGGTTCACCTCTTGCAGGTGATGCGGACTGCTGATGCCGGACTCGATCCACAGCTGAAGCGGCTGGCGATCGGGACATTCATGCTGACCATTCTGTTTGGACTGGGAATCATCCTGTCATGCTGAAAGCCAACTTTCACAAACATATTCTTCAATTTAAAAGACCTGCCGGGACTTCAAGAGGGGTAATGCTCGAAAAACCGGTCTGGTATCTTGCCGTGTGGGATGATACACGTCCAGAAATCCGGGGAATTGGGGAGTGCAGCCCGTTGAGCGGACTGAGCTGCGACGACAGCCATGGTTACGAGGCTATGCTTCATTGGGCAACTTCCCGTATACACCTGCCTCCCGAAATACTTTATGGTGAGCTCCAACGCTGGCCATCCATCCGGTTTGGTGTCGAAATGGCCTTAAGGGACTTGTCGATGGGAGGCAACAGGATTCTCTTTCCTTCAGCATTCACCGCGGGAGAGGAAGTCATATCCATCAATGGACTGGTATGGATGGGTGACATGGATTTTATGATTCGGGAAGTGGAGAATCGGCTTTCCCAAGGCTTCCGGGTTATCAAGATGAAAGTAGGTGCCATCGACTTCCAAAAAGAGTGCGATATATTGTCTGGAATACGCGACCGTTTCGATGGTGATCGAATTGAAATCCGGTTGGACGCCAATGGTGCCTTTCCGGTTGACAAAGCTGCAGATAAGCTGGATTATCTCTCGCAGTTCTCGATACATAGCATCGAGCAACCCATAAGGGCTGGTCAGCATGAGGACATGGCTGAACTTTGCCGGAAATCACCGATCCCCATTGCCTTGGATGAAGAATTGATCGGGATTCACGATTATAGAAGCAAGGAGGAACTGCTGAGACATATCCATCCCCATTATATCATCCTGAAACCTTCCCTGGTTGGAGGATTTACCGGGAGTCTGGAGTGGATCAATCTTGCTGGTTCAATGGATATAGGCTGGTGGGTTACATCAGCGCTCGAATCGAATATCGGTCTGAATGCCATTGCCCAATGGACCGCCACTTTAGGAAATCACATGCCACAAGGTTTGGGTACCGGTTCATTATATACCAACAATATTCCTTCACCTCTAAAGGTCGAAGGGGGTACACTGCATTTTATTCCGTCACATGATTGGGATCTGAAAAATACCGGGTCTGAAACGATCGCAAGTCTTGATGCCGAGCCATCATTGGTGCTTAACGGCCGACGGTTATCCGGTAAGGAGCTGAAGGAAGTGGCCGACAAAATGTCTTCCTTAGGGAGTGTTCCAACATGGGAACAGGATTTGGGAAGGTTTTTGGTCCAGTGGCTTTCCGATTCCGAAACCATAACAGTGCAAACTTCCGGCTCAACCGGATCCCCAAAGCCCATTCAAATATCGAAAAGGGCTATGGTTGCCTCGGCTTTCGCCACTGATAAGGCCTTGCAGGCAAGTCACTGTCCGGATGCCCTGTTATGCCTTTCTCCCAACTATATTGCCGGAATGATGATGGTAGTCAGGGCTATGTCCTATGGACAGAATCTGGTCACGGTCAAGCCCGATGGACATCCGTTCCGGAACCTTGCTGAGGGAGTAGAACCAGGTTTTGCCGCCATGGTACCTGCCCAGGTCTTCAATAGTTTGCAAGATGATCATTTCCGGGAGCGATTCATGAAGATACGTAAGCTCATTATTGGCGGGGGAGAAATTGCCCATGCCCTCGAAGAATTGCTGAAAGACTATCCAGGAGAGATATATGCCACCTATGGAATGACAGAGACCATCACCCATATTGCCCTGCGCCGGATCAATGGAAGTGCCAGTGAAGAGTATTTTTCCACATTGACAGGAGTTGCCGTCGATTTGGATGAACGGGGATGCCTGATCATCAAGGCCTCTCACATATCCAAAGATCCGATAGTCACCAATGATCTTGCCGAACTGGCCGATGAGCAGCATTTCAGGTGGTTGGGCAGGTATGATCATGTCATTAACCGGGGAGGACAAAAAATCATTCCGGAGCAGATGGAGAAAATCCTGGCGCCATTCATCAGCCAACGATTTTACCTGGTCGGTCAACCCGACGACAAATTCGGGAGAGTACCTGTGCTGTTCATCGAATCCGATCCCTGGCCCGACTTCCAGATGTCCGGGCTTCAGACAGCCATAAACGAATTGCTTCCACATTATGCCCGTCCGGTCAGGATTTACTTCAGGTCCAGATTCGAGGAGACTACCAGCGGCAAAGTGAAGAGATTACTTTTAATCTGAATAATTCTGAGTCCCTTATTGCATTAAACAGGTGTCTTATAATATTTTTCACCCGGCTGAAAACCTTTATCAGTAGTTGGCGCAGCTGTCTTCTTCGCTTTTGGTGTTGAATTTAATCAATAATGATACCTGCATTGCGCAATATAAAGAATACCATTCTCTGCTTTATAAACCAGCCGATGTTCCCCGATAATTCTCCTGCTCCAGAATCCTGTGAGATTTTGCCTGAGTGGTTCGGGTTTGCCTGATCCTTCTAATGGTGTGCGCTGACATTCTTTGATCAGTGAATTTTCCTTACGTAAAACTTTCCTGTTGTTGTCTTGCCAGTATAAATAGTCATCCAAGGCAGTCTCATCCCAGAAAATATCCATTATTTTTCAAGGTTATGTTTGTGGAGGTTGGTTTTTGCATTAATGTTTTCAATGGCCTTCTCGAGCCTTTGACGGTTAGCCTTGCTTTTAATTAAATGAATAGTTTCTTGCATGGCATTGAACTCCTTTAACGACATCATTACGACGCTTTTTCCTTTTGGCCTGTGCACTACCAGAAATTCCTCATTTTCTGCCACAATACCCAGATTTTCTTTCAGGTTTTGTCTCAACTCAGAATAATTGACCGCTTTCATTTTTTAATTTTATACGTACAACATGAGTACTTTTATTGCCATTTCCAAATTATGTTGCAATCCATTCTCCCAACTGGAATTGACTTATCGGGCTCATTGAGATTATAAAAAGGTTTTGTTATTGGCATGAAGTCCATTTGACTAATTGATTTATATGTTCAAAAATTCTCAATCTATTGAAAATCAAGATTTTTTTGTCAATTCGATATTGTTTATACATTTGCAGGGTTAAAAAAACTGAAATCAACATGAGAAAAACGTTGCTTGTAACCCTGGTTATTAGTGCTATGGCACTTACGACCTATGCCGGTGGCCTGCTCACCAATACCAATCAGAGTGCACAGTTTGTGCGTATGTTAAGCCGTAACGCCTCTACCCAGATCGATGCGGTATACTTTAATCCCGCTGGTCTGACCATGATGGAAGACGGATGGCATTTCTCGTTGCAGAACCAGACCATTTTCCAGGACAAGACGGTCAATAGCCAGTTCCCCCTCCTGAATGACGGTAAGTATGTAGGTGAAGTAAAGGCTCCCATTTTCCCTTCTGCATTTGCGGTTTATAAAAAAGATAATTATGCCCTGTCGTTTGGTTTCGGACCGAATGGTGGTGGTGGATCGGCCACTTTCGACAGAGGTTTGCCTTCATTCGAAATTCCGATTTCAAAGGTAGTGCCTAGCCTTTCCGGATTGGCTGCCCTCGGATACAATGTATCCAATTATGACGCTGACCTTTATTTTGATGGTTCTTCAGTCTTTTATGGATTCCAGGCTGGTCTCACCTACGAACTTGCCGTAAACTTCTCGGTGTATGGCGGTGTCCGTATATTGCCAAGCAAAAACACGTATGCCGGATCGATTGAGAATATTCAGGTTCGCGTGAATGGTGATTTTATCAATGCCGGACAGTTTATGACGATGGCAGGTAATACACTGAAGGGTCTGGCAGTTCCCCTTCAGGGTGCAGCAACCCAGTTGCAGCCGGTAATCGATGGAGGTGCAGGAAACTATAACCTGGCCACTTTAGTGGCTGCCGGACAGATGTCACAGGCACAAGCCGATATGATCAAAGGTGGCCTAGTACAGGTTGGTATGCAGCCTGCTGCAGTCGATGCCATGAGTGTTGCCCAAATTCAGGGTGCATATAGCGGTTATGCCGCAGGCTTTATCAACCAGGGGAACCAACTGATTGGCGGAGCCGCCCAGCTTGGTGACAAACAAGTTGAAACCGAGCAGACCGGAACCGGTTTTACCCCAATCTTCGGCTTTAATTACGCACCGACCGACAATCTTAACATTGGTGTGAAGTATGAGTATAAAACCGCCCTCAAGCTGAAAAACAGCACCAAGGTCGATGACCTTGGACTATTCCCTGACGGACGATCTTCTAACAGTGATATCCCCTCGATCCTTGCGGTGGGTGTGGGTTACAAGCCTTCCAAATTCATTGAAACCCAGCTTTCGTATAACCTCTATTTCGACAAAGGTGTGAGCTGGGGAGAGAATGTAAGAGAGAAAGTTTATAAAAGAGATGTACAGCGCGGAATCGACAAAAACTACTGGGAACTTGCACTTGGTTTGCAGTTCAACTTTAGCGACAAGTTCTCGGCCAGTATCGGTGGACTGACCTCAAACCCGGGTATTGCCGACAGCTACCAAAGCGATTTCAGCTACAGTAATCCTTCAGTTACCGGTGCCTTTGGTATCGAATGGAGAATCACTGACCAGCTGACTTTCGACGCCGGTTTCCTGAATACCTTCTACAAGGATGCTGAAGTTTCCTTCAACGATCCTGACCTAAATGCTTCTTACAAGGAAGTGTTGGGTAAAACAACTTTAGATCTTGGATTTGGTCTGACCTACAGTATTTTCAGGTAAGTTCATCAACCGATTATATAAACAGGATGAAGGTCTGGTCGGCATAGCCGGCCAGACCTTCACTTTTTTTGGACTGTCTGGTTCATTCCGATGATATCACCTATCATTCATCGTTTTCGCTTCCTTCGAGAATATCGAGAACTTCATCATAAACCTCTGTTTTTCGATGCTCGATTTTGTCGGTGGCAAAGTCTTCGGCATTGTGGAATCCTCCTGAATAATAGCGGTTAAACCAAGAAGATAGTACCAACACCCCGTCCAATATTCCATAACTAAAGGCTGTATGCACTGCATAGCCAACCACTCCGCCTACCAGAGCGAAAGAGTTTATTCCGCTGCCGGTTTCCCCCACGTATACCTGTCCCAATCCCGGGAGAATCTTGCTCATGGTTGCTACCTTCCGTGGATTGTATTTCTTCATGAAATGTTCAAAGTCACTGAACACTTCGTCCAGGTCTTCAATTTTTGATGTGTCGGCCAAAGACATGAATTGTTGATGTGCCGTGGTATAATCATTGAGTCCAAAGTGACAGATCCCCATGTACAAATCCCGTTTTTGCTTAAGCAGATCATTGCCTGGGTCCGGCAGGTCAAGCAGCTCATAGAGTGCTGCAAAATATGCCTCCTGCTTCAGGTTACAGAGGGCTTTCTTGAGAGCCATTTCGAAGCGCAGACTGTCATTCGATGTGGTTTTATAGGCAAGGTCAAAATATTTGGTGGCCTCGTCGAATTCAGATCTTTCGTAATAGATGGATGCTATGTTGGGGAAAATATCCTGATATTGGTTTTCGGTGTCGAACAGCTGAACCCTTTGGTATTCTTTCAATGCCGAATCGTATTGCCCGTTGGCAAACTGACGGTCGGCATGGGCTTTCACGAAATGAAGGTCCTGCGCTACCGACGTCAACCCTGCCAGCAGGCTAATAAGAAAGATGGATAATCGCTTCCGCATTGCGCTGGTATCTTTGGTTAACCTCTGAATTGTAACTTTTCGCTGCCTGTGCCGATCCCCAGATATTGGATGAGTAAAAACTGAATGCGAGGGTGCCAAAAATCCACCCATTTACGCTTTTGACTCCTTTTTTATTAAAAGCCCGGTAAGAAGCCCAGGCATTGGAACCTACAAACAGGAGGGAGATTACGGCATCGCCCCAGCGTTCGGAATACGCCTTTCCACTACCGGGTATGACAGCCGACATCAAGGCAGCAATGGCTGGGCTTTTCCGTTTTTCAAGATCATACATGACTCCCATATGATAAATTTCGGGGTATTCCTGTTCAAGCAATGCACGCTGTTCACGGTTATATCGGATTGCCTCATTGTAGTTTTGGGTAGCCCAATAATAACTCAGGTTGTAGAAAACCGCCTCTTCAACGGGAAGCGCGGAAGTATGTCTGAAATAGTCGTCAGCCGGCACACCACAATGAAGAGCATAGCGGAGGTACTCACGGTTAAAATTGCCACTGAGAACAGTATCGTCTTTTTTCAGAAGTTCCCCGAACAACCAGGCTGATTGTTCACACATGTTGCCCAGACGATAGTTCCGGGCCATTTCCAATGCTACTGTAGTGTCGGCGGGATTTTTAAAGAACAGTCGTTCGTACTCATCAGCTGCAAACCTGTGTTGCCCGCTGGCCGACAAATGTCTGGCGAACCGAAGGGTATGTCCGTAATCAAACAGGTTTTGCTGGGCCCCTGCGAGAAGATGAGATGTCCCGAACCAGACAAGAAAAAGAAGTGCCTTAATGTACCGGATCATAGAATAGTTTTTTATCGGGACTCAAAATGTAATGGGCAGGATTTGCCAGTCCATGGCACCGAGACAAACGGTCAAACGTGGCAAGCCACCCTGTAATCAGGCCTTTCTGCTGGAATGCATCCACGGCATATTGGGAACACGATGGACTAAAAATGCACGACGGCATGTCCTGTGAGGAAATAAATGTCTTATACACATAAAATGCCGCACCTAGCGCAAGTTCTGCCTCGTTGGACGCCCCTTTTATTACAGAGATATGGTGATGCATGCCGGTTTTGACAGGAGTGAAAAGGGTCCGCAGTTCAGGATCGATGACTTTCTGTGCATTCCCTTGTGAAAAACACGCCACCAGCAGCAAGGCAATCATGATATGTCGCATTTTTCGCATCAGAATGTAGTTTTGTATGATTCGTTATTCCCGGTTTCGTTTACCACCAGGTTCTTGAATTCGGTCAACTGGTAATTTTCCCTGTTCTGGGTGTCGTAAAGGATCTGGACGATTTGTGTCGGGAACTCGAAAGCCTTCACCTTGGTATAGTTACGAAAGAACTGTTTGCTCAACACCTTTTGCTCGTCGGCCATGATCACAACGCTCTCGAGACGGTTACCATTTCGGGCGACAACCACGAAATCCATCAGGGTACTGGCTTGCTCCGGGATGTTCCAGTAGGAGAGGGTCAGATCGCCCTTCTTCTCGACCTTCTGTATTTTGAAAGGAGAGTTTTTCAGTCCGAAGTCGTTCAGCATCGAATTCAGGGCCAGGTGGAAGATAGTAAATTCATTGATAGAAGGTATTGACATCTTTTCATAAACCTTGCCATCCCTGATTTTCAGAAGGCTGGTGTCGCGGCTTACCCAGGTTTCCTTTTCGGGGAAACTGATATCATAGATCAGTTCCCTGATATTTTTGTCGTAATACACCACTCCCCGTGTGAGATTGCGGGTACCGTCAGAGTTGCTGATCTTTACGGTAAAGTCAGCCTTGATCCTGAAATAATCCTGGCTGAATACTGCCGTTTGAAAAAGTACGAGAAAAAGGAAAACTGTAAAGATCCGGATCACGGCTCGGGTCATATCAACGCGTTTTTGCAATTACATATCCCGTAATATGCAAGATGCCTTCTGCAGGGAAGGCATCTTACATATTAGGGTATGAATGATTCTTAATTAGATGTAGATACTGCAGCTCCGAAGGCAACAAAATATATACCCACACCAAGTAGGGTTCCTACCAGACAGCCATAGAATGATTTCTTGACGGCTTCTTTGTCGTTATCCGTAAAGATGTAGATCAGCAGTATTCCGACCCAGCCGAGAATACATCCCCACCAGAATGCTGGAATTCCCAAGGGAATTTCTCCACTGGCTGCTGCACCCATGGGTGCGGCCATGTCGCTCAGTCCGGCAACCAGTTCACTGCCCGACTCTTTCAATTCTGAAAAAGTGGTTCCATGGTTGGCGTCGAGATACTGATCCAATTCATCAAGCCCGGCGAATGCTGCATCCAAGGCAGTTTCGTCCAGACTGAACACCGACTCATCAACCGAGGGTACACCCATGTTGAGTGGCTTGGCCGACAGGCTGTGGGTTTGGGCGGCAAGCATGGCCAAAGCCATGAAGACGCTGAGAATTTTGAAATGTAATTTTTTCATATCAATCAGGTTAAAAATGTGAAGACTTCCCTTTGAAAATCGATAATTGAACAATCATTATAAATTTTCGCATACCTCATTTCCTTCTCCTGTAAAATTAGGCTTTTTTTTTATTTAACAATGCTGCTTTGATGATTGAAAATTCACTTGGGGGAATAATTAAGTGTTTATAGAAGTTGGATGGGGCCATTTCACATTATTTTGCATATTTATATCGGGTTTCCCATTTTTGAAACGAAGCGACAAATTAAGTTGTTAGTGTTACTCAAACATGATGGCAATCTCCTGCCATCTTTTGACCAAGTTCCTACCATTTGCATATCTTCTACATATGATTTGCAATTAAAGAGATTAGCCAGTTGCAGGTTTTATGGAAATTATTTGTGAATGATATGCAGACAGCAGGAAGTTGGTCGATACTTGGTTGCAAGCCGACCCAAAGCCGTTTGCCTTGGAAATGTATTTTAGAGTCAGGAAAAAAGGGTTTTTTGAATCGGAGGTCCCAATGTATAGACCTCTGCAGGCTGATGCCGGTGTGTAAGTTTGATCCTGAATTTGTCCTTGACCGGTTCGAATGTCGCCATGGCAATTTCAGGTGTGTTGTTTTCCTGTGAAAGATGGCTGAGGAAAATGCACTCGAGCGATAGACCTGCATGTTCCTGAACGAGCTGGAGGGCCTGCAGGTTGGAAAGATGTCCCTTGGCAGATGCCACCCTGGTTTTCAGATACCATGGATAATTGCCATCCATCAGCATTTTTTCGTCATAATTGCTTTCGAGAAAGAGTGCATTGCACTGACTGACATGTCTGGTAACATTGGCACAGGGTTCGCCAATATCGGTGAGAACCCCGATACTCTTGCCGTTGTGTTCAATCCGGAATGAACAGGGTTCGGCAGCATCGTGGTTTTTCAGGAAAGAGTGGACTGCAAGGGAACCGATGTTTATCGTTTCGCCAGGTTGGAAAAACTTGATGTAATCGGGCCTGAAAGGGCGGGGCAGGGCATAATACGTGCTCGATGTCATGTATACACTGATGCCCAGCTTTTTGCTCAGCACCTGCATGCCACGGGCATGGTCTGAATGTTCGTGGGAGATGAAAAGTGCCTTGACTTTGGAAGGATCTAGTCCAACCTGCCGGAAACGGAGCATCAGCTGACGGGTCGAGATCCCTGCATCTATCAGGACTGCATCGTTGTGGTTGCCTATATAATAGCAGTTTCCGTTACTCCCTGAGGCCAGGGCACATATTTCAATCGTGGAGGAATCGTGCATTACTTTACCAGTCCGGATATGGTTTTGAACTCTGCTGCGGCTGAACTGCGGGTCAGTTCAAAAAGGATCGATTCGACCGAGGTCATCATGATGCCTTCATGACGGAACCGCTCTTTAGCAAGGTCGACGCTTGTTAAAGACCTTGAGGTGGTGGCATCCATCACGACTACCGGATTGAATCCTGACGCTTTCAGGTCGAGGGCAGTCTGTAAAACACACACATGCGACTCTATCCCGAAGAGAATGACATCCCTTTTGTTCAGTGCCTGGAGTGCAGTCATCAGTTCCGGTTCATCGCAACAGCTGAAATCCCTTTTTTCGATGTGGCTGAAATTGGGAATCAGTTCAGCTATTTCGGGTTGGGTGTTCCCCAATCCACGGGTATATTGCTGGGTAACGAGCAAGGGCACCGACAATGCCTGGAATCCCTTGATAAGGATGGAGCTGTTTTTTAGAAAGTTTTCCTTCTCTGCCATGGCCGGCACCAGTCTTTCCTGGATGTCAACCAACAATCCTGTTGTATTTTCCTTGATTATTCGCATGGTAATTTTTAACTGTTGTTTCTGTGTTCATTGGATTTCCTGCGCGACAGGTCACCGAGATAGCCTCCATGATGGCGTTTGGCGTATTGTTCGTTGGTGAAATTGATTTTTTTCATCATCATGACCATCAGAACGTCGCCTATGACGGTCATGGCTGTGGTCGAGGTACTTGGTGTCAGTCCGAGAGGGCAAACCTCTGCCGGGGCACCGGTGAACAGGCATGCATCGGCCTTATGGGCGAGTTCGCTATCGATGTTCCCGGTTATGACGATTAAGGGCAGGTCAGGGTATAAATTATCGGCGAGGTCGATCAGTTCGAGGATCTCGCGGGTTTTTCCCGAATTGGAGATCAGCAACAACGCATCATTTTCCTGAACCACACCCAAATCACCGTGCTGGGAATCACTGGGATGCAGAAATACGGCAGGCGTGCCCGTCGAACTAAAGGTGGTGGCGATGTTCAGGGCAATTTGACCTGCCTTGCCCATTCCGCTCGCAACAACCTTGCCTTTTTTCTCATGTACCCTGTTGTATATCAGGTCGATGGCTTTCTCGAACTCTCCTGTGACCGGTATGTTTCTGATGGCTTCCGACTCATGCTGGATGACCTGTTCTATGATTTCTTTCATGCGATGTTTTCAGTTTGCGCAAAAATAACTGAAATTTCCAACATTGGGGGCGAATTCCTGCCTAGGTGTCGTCCGGATTAATGGAAGTTCCGGAAGGCTGTGGCCACCTTTGATGAAACCGATGGTTTTCCGACAAATGGAAACATTTGTTAAAATATTTTCGCCAACTGAGATATATATAAATTTCTAAATGTTTAAATAATTTATACTTTTAACCACCCAGTAAAATAATTAAAATACATACCAATGAAAATTCATGAATATCAGGCGCGGGATCTGTTCCGGGCCTATGGAATACCGGTTCCGGATGGTGCAGTTTGCCATACGGTAGATGAAGTCAGGGCCCTGGTGCCGGATGACAACCAGCTCAGGGTGATCAAGGCACAGGTTCATGCAGGCGGACGAGGCAAGGCGGGGGGAGTGAAACTCGCCCGTTCAAAGGCCGACGCCATTGAAAATGCCTCCAAAATCCTGGGAATGGATATCAAGGGCTATACGGTTGAAAAAGTGCTCGTCGCCAATGCAGTCGACATCAGCAAAGAGTTTTATGTAGGGTTGATCAACGATCGAAATACCAAGTCGGTGACCCTGATGGCCAGTGCCGAAGGTGGGGTCGAAATTGAGGAAGTCGCCAAAGTCTCTCCCGAGAAAATCATCAAGCTGTCGATCAATCCCGTGGCTGGACTGATGGACTGGCAGGCACGGGAAATCGCATTCAAGCTGTTTACTGATATCAAACATGTAAGGGCTGCCACCGACATCCTCAAGAAATTATACAAACTCTATATCGAGACCGATTCGACCCTGGCAGAAATCAACCCGCTGGTCATTACCGAACAGGGTGAGGTCATGGCCATCGACGGAAAAATGAACTTCGATGACAATGCACTGTTTCGCCAGGACGACATCCTCGCGATGCGGGAGGTGACCGAAGACGAACAGAAGGAGATTGACGCCAACGAAAAAGGACTTTCTTACATCAAACTCGATGGTTCTATAGGCTGTATGGTGAATGGGGCAGGACTGGCCATGGCCACCATGGACATGATCAAGCTGTACGGCGGCGAACCTGCCAACTTCCTCGACATCGGTGGTTCCTCGAATCCGCAAAAGGTGATCGATGCCATGAATATCCTTCTGGGTGACACAAACGTGAAGGCGGTGATGATCAATATCTTCGGGGGTATAACCCGCTGTGATGATGTTGCTCGTGGCCTGATCATTGCCCTGGAGCAGATCAAGACGGACATCCCGATCGTGGTCAGGCTTTCGGGCACCAATGCCAAAGAGGGTCTCGAAATGCTCAAGGCTACCGGTCTGCCTACGGTGAGCACCATGAGTGAGGCTGCCCAAAAGGCCATCGAATTAAGTAAATAGGAGTGTGGATCGAGTAAATTGAAAAACCATGAGTATACTGATCAATAAAGAAACCAAATTAATAGTACAGGGGATTACCGGTCGAGATGGAGCTTTCCATGCCGGTAAAATGAAAGCATATGGAACACACGTTGTAGGTGGTGTCTCTCCAGGAAAAGGCGGACAACACATCGACGGGGTGCCGATTTTCAATACCGTGAAAGAGGCCAGGGAAGCTACCGATGCCAATGCATCCGTAATTTTCGTGCCGGCTCCTTTCGCTGCCGATGCGATCCTGGAGGCCAGCTTTGCCGGTATAGAACTGGTGATAGCCATCACCGAGGGCGTGCCACAGCAGGACATGATCCGGGTGATGCCCTTCATTAAGCAGAATGGAACCAAACTCATCGGGCCTAACTGTCCGGGACTCATTACCCCGGGTGAATGCCTGATCGGAATCCTTCCAGGAAATATCTTCCTGCAGGGGAACATCGGGCTGATGTCGCGCAGTGGGACCCTTACCTATGAGGTTGTGAACCTGCTGACCGAAAACGGGCTTGGACAAACCACCTGTGTGGGTATTGGCGGTGACCCTGTTGCCGGTCTCTACTACCAGGATTTGCTCCAGATGTTCGAGGATGATCCCAAAACCGATGCAGTGGTGCTGATCGGCGAGATTGGTGGTGACGCTGAAGAACAGGCAGCCAAATTCATCAAGGAGAAAATGACAAAGCCCGTGGTGGCGTTTATTGCCGGACAAACAGCCCCTCCCGGAAAGAGAATGGGACATGCCGGAGCCATCATCTCGAGCGGTTCGGGTACAGCAGAGGAGAAGATCAAGGCCTTTGGCGATGCCGGAGTTCCGGTGGCCAAGGAGCCTTCACAGATCCCCGGACTGATTAAGTCGAAGCTTGGATTATAATATTCAATGATATGAAAAAGATGCCCTGGCGTCGAATCATGGCCGTTGCAGCTGTTGCTGCGACGGCTTTGTTCATTTTGAGTGGCTGTGCCGACGTGACTGACATTGACGCCTGTCGACAGACCGAACCTTATGGTTTTCTCTCTGGATTATGGCACGGCCTGATCGCTCCCCTCTCTTTTTTCGGGAGCCTTCTGAGTGACGATATCGCCATGTACGCCATAAATAACAACGGTGGATGGTATGATTTCGGTTTCGTGATTGGTGCCGGAATCCTGTTTGGGGGAGGAAGCAGGGCAGCAAAGCGATAAGTCGATGGATTGGTAATTGGCTTCCTGAACGATTATTCGCCGATGGAATGTCTTTTCAGAAGAAGGGTGTCGCTTCCTGATACCAGTGTCAATTGTCCATCCTTGAAGCTCCATGCCATTTCCTGATTGCTAAAGAAATTGAGCAATATTTGTTCATTTTCCATATCCTTGCATGCCATTTTTGTGGCTCCCAGATGCTCTGTAAAGAGTGAGTCGCCCGTGACCCTGGCTGAGCCGAAAAACCGGTTGCATCCGGTATATCCGGCCATGCGCAACGAATCGGGTTCGATATCCATCCAGGGGAGAGATTCCGGGTCAACCATCAATGCATCGCCATTAAGGGAGATAGGGGTAAATGGCGTTGAAAAAATCTCACGGATCTTTTCAGGGGAAACGGCAAGTTTCTGTCTTGATTTACAAGAGGCACCTGCCAGCACCAAGGCAACGGCCATCAGGATGATCGTTACGGAAATGGGTCCGATATAATGACGGTACTTCTTCATGATAACTTATTTTTGGGGGAATTCAATCAGAAAATGACCTATTGGCCAATCATATGGTTAAGATTGATCAGGATTTGGGCCTGATTTTCAGTTTCTGTCCAACCTTCAGGTTACGTACATTGCTGATATTATTCAAACGCATGATGTCGCTGTTGGAAATGCCAGGGTATTTTTGGGCGATACTCCAGAGGTTATCCCCATTTTTCACGGTGTAATATTCGAATTCGCCTTCCTGTGACTGTGATGGGGTATTGTCGGATGCGTTTGACGCACTTGCAGACTGGGAGGCTATCGCATTTGTAGGGACAGGTTGGCCGACCATTTCCTGTTTTGCGCTGAAAGACAAAAGGTTGATACGCTCATAATGGTCTTTTTTGTCTTCCGGTACGTAGATGGTCAGTTTTTGACCCACCCTGATCAGGTTTCTGTTCAGATTGTTCCATGCCCTTAGGTCACGAAGGTCGACATTATACCAGCGCGCGATATATCCGGGATTGTCCCCCGATTTGACCGTGTAGGTGATCCTGGTTTTTCCCTTGATATCGGCAGGAGCATACGATCCACCTCCTGACGAGGTAGTTTTGGGAGCTACCAGAGAGTTGTCGGGGAAATGGGCTTCCCGTTCATGACTGAAGATTTGTTCTGAGTTATCGATAAAAGCAGAAACCTGTTCTAAGGGTATCCTCAAAGGATATGACTTTTCTTCGGTTGCCGGAATGACGTCACGACGGTACATGGGGTTCATTTCACGCAACAAGGACAGGTCAAGATCTAGATTGTCAGCAACCTGTTTAAGGTTCAGGTAGTCATTGATCATTAATGTATCTGTGGCTATGGGGATTTCGGGAAGACGAGGAACGAGCTGATGTTCCTTGTGGTAATTCATCACGTAGGTTGCCGCAATGTATGCCGGGACATAGCCCCTGGTTTCCCGTGGCAGCGCATAATAAACCTGCCAGTAATCGGTTTTGCCTCCCGACCGGCGTATGGCCTTGTTGACATTTCCCGGACCACAGTTGTATGCTGCAATGACCAGGTGCCAGTCGCCGTATATGTCATACAACTGCTTCAGGTAACGGGCTGCTGCATCGGTAGCCTTGAGCACGTCCCTGCGTTCATCGATAAACGTTGAAACGTCCATGTTCAGGTATTTAGCGGTGCCATACATGAATTGCCAAAGTCCGACTGCCCCGACTCGGGAGGTGGCAACCGGGTTCAGTGCCGATTCAATGATAGAGAGGTATTTCAGCTCGTGTGGCAGGTTATATTTGTCGAAGATTTCCTCGAAGATCGGAAAATAAAAAGCTGCCCTGCCGAGCATCATTTCAACCTGTCCTCTTTTACGGTAAGTGTACATTTCGATAAAGTCCCGAACCACCTTGTTAAAGGAGAGCGGTACTTCGGAAGGGAGGCTTTGCAGCCGGGCGATGATCAGCGAATCGGAAACCTGCATGTTGGCGGGAATCGTGAAATCAAATTCACTGCTGTCGGCCAGGAAAACATTGCTGTAATATAGGTTATGAACCATGCTGTCGAGTTTTTCGGCAAACATGGCACGGATCACTTCATCAGGTTCGATAAAAACGGTTTCGTAGGAATTGGTGTCCAGGTAGGTAACCAGGTATTGCCCGATCCTGCGGATGTTATTGTTGTTGGCATTGAGGCTGCCGGCGACAAATAGCAAGGTCAGGGCAAACATGAGTGTCCTCATTGGTTTCATCATTCTGTTAAGTGTTTATGACCCCGGTAAGTCAGGGTAAATTATTTAATTTTAAAAACGCAGGGTGCAATTTAATGAAAAAAGGTTTTGATGATTTAACTGTTGAAAAGTTGGTTTCAAATTCATGGTCAGGTCATCGCTGATGTCCCAGTCGAAAAAATGGGCATCCACACTTGCATCGATAATGTTCAGGCCATAGAAGGCCACGGTAAGGATCACCAGTAAATCGCGATTGCGCCGGTAGTAATCCTGGCGTTTGATTAACCCGTCTTTCAGCCTTTCGACCATGGTAGGGTTGGTCAGGTCATAGTACTCAATGTACTTCAGGTTCATGAAGGAATTGGTGTTCTCATCAGTGTCGGTCAGGTCGAGATAGGCGTTTTTGCTGATCCGGTAGTTGTCGTTGTTCCAGTCAATGAAATAACCGAATGCTGCGAATCCACCATATACAAGGGGGATTTTCCAGTATTTCCTGTTATAAGCCTGGCCAAGTCCGGGCAGAACAGCCGAATAAATGGCAGCCTTTTTTGGGGAATGGATTTCTTTTTCCGGGATGGAATCTGCAGGCAGGGCAGGTGTGGAATCCGGGGCCAGGTTATCAATAGCAACCGGTACGGTATCAGGTGCAACCATCGGCATGGCCGGTTGTACCATCAGGGGAGTGACGAGGGAGGTGTCGGCCGGGATTTCCTGTGCAGTCAACGGTTTGACTGTTATGGCCAGAATCATGCCCATCATGGCATAGGAGAACCGGATTACACTATTCGTCACTGCTTGTTGATTTTTCTTTTGACTATAAACAGAACAATTGAATGATTATTTCAGAGTGTCGATCAATTTAACAATCTTTTGCAGGTCTTCCTCCGATTTAAATGGAATCACGATCTTGCCCTTGCCCTGACTGTCAGCCGACAACTTGACCGGCGTGGGGAAAAAATTGTCGAGCTTTTCCTTCATGGGTGCAAAGTGGTGCGGATATTTGGGCTTACCGTTTATGCGGTCTTCCTTTTCCTTTTTTTCCTCATTGAGGTTGCGGACAATCTCTTCGACCTTGCGAACCGAGAAATCATATTTCTTGATCTGTTCGAAGATCATGACCTGGGTTTCGGTATCCTCGATATTGATAAGTGCACGGGCATGTCCCATCGACAGTTCCTTGTCGATCAGGCCCTTTTGGATAATGGCCGGCAGCTTGAGCAATCGAAGATAATTGGCTACCGTTGACCGTTTTTTGCCCAATCTGGCGCTGAGTGTTTCCTGAGTGAGGTTACACTCTTCGATAAGTCGCTGGTAACTGACCCCTATTTCAACCGGATTCAGGTCCTCACGCTGGATGTTCTCAACCAGGGCCATTTCAAGCATGGCGTCGTTGTCAACTTCCCTGATAAAGGCCGGGATTTTGGTCAGTCCCGCAATCTGGGCGGCCCTGAAACGTCGTTCACCCGCAATGATCTGGAATTGGTCATCACCCGTTTTGCGAAGGGTGATTGGCTGGATCAGGCCGATTTCTCGGATCGATATGGCCAGTTCCTCGAGAGCCTCCTGGTCGAAGGTCGTCCTGGGCTGAAAGGGATTGGCTTCAATTTTGGATACTTCAACTTCGGCAACCCCTGAAATCTGTTCTTTAACTTTGTCGGCATCATCAATGAGAGCCCCGAGGCCCCTTCCTAATCCGGTCCGTTTTACCATGTCCTGCTTAATTAGTTTTATTCAACTTTTCTTCCTGTCTCATGCTGGTCAAACCATTTCTCTGAAGTATTTCACGTGCAAGGTTCATGTGGTTGATGGCACCTCTTGAGCTGGCATCGTACAATACCACCGGTTTCCCAAAGCTGGGGGCTTCGCTGAGTTTGACGTTCCGCTGGATCACGGTATCGAACACCATGTCCTGAAAATGTCTCTTCACTTCTTCATACACCTGGTTTGAAAGATTCAGTCGGGAGTCGAACATGGTGAGGAGGAATCCTTCGATCTCCAACTCTGGATTGAGACGGTTCTGGATGATCTTGATGGTATTGAGCAATTTGCCCAGACCTTCAAGAGCGAAATATTCGCACTGTACCGGTATGATGACCGAATCGGCGGCAGTCAGGGCGTTGACTGTAATCAATCCGAGCGACGGCGAGCAGTCGATCAATATGAAATCATATTCTTCTTTCAGGTTTTGGATGGTATGTTTCAGCACCTTTTCCCGGTTGGGAAGGTTCAGCATTTCGATTTCCGCACCAACCAGGTCGATATGGGATGGGATCAGGTCGAGATTGGCGATGTCGGTATGCAGAATGATCTTTTTGATATCGATTTCGTCGACGATGCATTCGTAGATGCTGGTCTTGATGGTTTTCAGGTCGAAACCGAAACCGGACGTGGCATTAGCCTGTGGATCAGCATCGATCACCAGTACTTTCTGTTCGAGAACAGCCAGACTGGCAGCCAGGTTGATTGTGGTTGTTGTTTTGCCAACTCCTCCTTTTTGGTTGGCCAATGCGATAATTTTTCCCATAAATTTTCTCTTGTTGACGGGGGTCAAAGTTATTATTTTTTCAGAAACGGGATCCGGATTTCGGATAGCCGATCATCAAAATCCCTCCGTTACGGTAAAATGTTGAAGTCAATTTTCTCAAGCTCCTGAAGCAGAACGGCCCTGTCGATCGGAACCACTCCCACCTTCTCGCACACCAGTCCGCCTGCCACGTTTGACAACAGGGCCATCAGGGCCGGATCGACCCCGGAAGCGAGGCATAATCCCGCGACGCTCAATACGGTATCACCGGCTCCCGATACATCGGCAATGTAACGGATCTGGGCCGGGTAATAGGTTTTGCTTACACTGTTGCTTAGGAAAACCCCCAATTCGGAAAGGGTAATGAAAATATACCGGAATGATTTTTCTTTTTTATATTCCTCTGCCGCTTTTTTCAGTTTTTCAAGGTCACCCTTCCGAATGGGCAACCCCACACCTTCCACGAATTCCTTAAAATTGGGTTTGAAGAGTTCAATGTTTTCGTAAATGCCGAAATTTCTCTTTTTGGGATCGACGGCTACCGGTATGTTCTTCTCCCGGGCAATGGCATGCACCTTGCGGAAGAGGTTGGGGGTGATGACACCCTTGTCGTAATCGACAAAGATGATGACATCCACCTTTTTGCTTTCGAGTGTCCGTTTAATGGCATTAAAGATCAGCAATTCAAGATCAGGCTCAATGAATTCGGTGGATTCCTCATCAACCCTGGCAATATGCTGTCCTCCGCTGATTATGCGGCTCTTGACGGTTGTGATTCGATGTGGGTCGATAAAGATTCCTTCGGTCGAGAGATTATTCTTTTCCATCAGTTTCCTGAATCTGCGGCCCTTGTCGTCGTCGCCGATCACGGAGAAGAGGAGGGGGGTGGCACCGAGTGCCTGAAAGTTGAGCGAGACATTGGCGGCTCCGCCAAGACGGCTTTCCTTCTTGGTTACGGATACAATGGGAATGGGGGCTTCGGGGGATACCCTGTCAACTTTTCCCCACAAATAGCTGTCAACCATGGCGTCTCCAATGACGACCGCGGTCACTTTACTGAACTTGTCAAATAGTTGTTGAATTTCAGTTTTTCCCACTTCAAAAAAATTGATTTGCAAAAGTAACAAAATTCTCCAGAGTCCTCCTTTTTCGGTTGGCTAACTTATGATATTCCGGCCCAAAAGATAGACTTTACATAGGGTCGACATCCACCTGGATGACCAGTCCTGAATTGCCAGGCAGCGATTTGACCTGTGCCATGGCCTCACGGATATTTTCCTTCAGTTCAGGTCCTTTCCTGTCGCGCGAAAACTTCATCCAGATTTCCTTGGTATACCAAAGTTGAATCCTGCCAATCAGGGGATATTCAGGTCCCAGTACCCTTACCTGGACATTTTTTCGTAAGAGATCAGCCAGGAATTGGGCGGCATTGTCGACGTTCGATTGGTTTCGGTGCTTGACGATGATCCGGATCAGCCTGAACCAGGGTGGGTAAAAAAATATTTTCCTCTCGGCCATGCTATCCCGAAAAAACTTCTCGTAATCCTGTTTCACCAATGCCCCTATCACACTGTGCCCTTTTTGGGAGGTTTGGATTACGACCTTCCCTTCCTTTTCGCGTCTTCCCGACCGGCCACTAACCTGTTGCATCAGCTGGAATGCCCTTTCGTGCGCCCTGAAATCGGGAAAGTTAAGCAGATTGTCGGCATTCAGGATACCCACAAGGCTGATGTGTTGGATGTCGAGCCCCTTGGTAACCATTTGGGTGCCTATCACGATGTCAATCTTATGACCTTCGAACTGACGGATCATCCTTTCAAACGCGTGTTTCGACCGAGTGGTATCCAAATCCATGCGTGCGATCCGGGCTTCCGGGAAAAGGGCTGCGATTTCATCTTCCACCTTCTCGGTACCCATACCGCGGGATTTGATATTGGACGAATGGCACCGGTCGCAATTGGTAGGCATCCTCAGGTGGTATCCGCAATAATGGCAGGTCAGCCACCCGCTCTTCTTGTGGTAGGTCAGGCTGACGTCACAATTCTTGCACATCGGTATCCAGCCACAATCCATACATTCGGTATAAGGCGAATAGCCCCGGCGGTTCTGGAAAAGCACGATCTGTTCCCGGTTTTCGAGGGCGGTAACCATGGCCTCATAAAGTTGAGGGGTCAGCATCGACTTCATTTTCCTACGCTTGTAGGCATCCTGGACATCGGCTATGACGATGGCCGGCAACTTTGACGACCCATGTCTCTTGGTGAGCTTTACCAGTCCATACTTACCGGAGGAGGCATTCAAGTATGACTCAAACGACGGAGTCGCCGAGCCCAACAGAACGGGGATGCCATGCCGTGCCCCCATGACCACAGCCATGTCACGGGCGTTGTATCTGGGGGAGGGATCCTGTTGTTTGTAAGAGTTTTCGTGCTCTTCATCCACGATGATCAGTCCGGGATTGGTCATTGGCAAAAAGACGGCCGACCTTGCCCCAAGGATGACTTGTGCTTCCGGATTTCTCCCTGATGAGTGTTCGAGTACCCGGTTCCATACCTCCACCCGCTCGGCATCGCTCATCTTCGAGTGATACACCAGTACCCTGTTGCCGAAAATCTTTCTGAGGCGGTGGACAATCTGAGGGGTCAGGGCAATTTCAGGAACAAGGTAAAGAACCTGTTTATTCTGCCTGCAAGCCTCCTCAATGAGGTGAATATAAATCTCTGTCTTGCCGCTGGCGGTTACGCCATGCAACAGGACAACCCTTTTGTCACTGAGCTGTGCCCTGATTTGGGCGATTGCCTCCATTTGGTCCTTGTTCAAAAGGTTGATATCGGCTTGTTCGGGCATATCTGTTGTCAGCCGGGAAAGAATTTCCTCGTCCTGTATCAGAATCCCTTTTTTTACAAGCTCCCTGATTGTATTATCTGAAAATCTGCCATTTACAAGAAGTTTCTCCCTTGCAATCCCTTTTTGTCCATCGAATGACCCGAATTGGAGAAGGGTCTTGAAATGACTCAGCAACCCGGCCTGTTTGGGAGCCCATTTTAGCGAAGCCATCATTAGATTCCATGGTTCCTCCTTGTCGTAAAGAGCATGCAGGCGATATACAGTCCGGGTCTTTTCATGGTATTTTTCATCAATCTCCTCTTCCACGCTGATCAGCTGCTCTTCGATCATTTTACGCAGGCTCCTCAAGGGGAATAACCCACCTGATTTCATCTGCAGTTCCTTGATGGGGATTGGTTTTTCCCTAACTCTTTGCAGGATTTCCACTTCTTCAGGTGTAAGTGGCATCGATTCTGACACTGGTCCGGGATAGAGTGTTGAAGTGCTTTCCAGTTTCAGGGCAGAAGGCAGAGCCGCCTTCATGACGTCACCCATGGGGGCCATATAATAATCAGAAATCCATTGCCAGAGCTCGAAATTGACAGGGAAAATCACCTCATTGTCATCGATTACAGCTTCCACCAGTTTGATATCCACCCCATCGGGGGCCTTATCGGAAACTGAATACACCAGTCCGGAATAAAACTTCCTTGCCCCGAATTGAACGATCACCCGGATTCCTGGTTTTACGACAGAAACCAGTTCATCCGGAATGCGGTATGTAAACCGGTCATAAAGAGGTAAAGGTAGAATGACTTCGGCGAAGCTTTCGATCATGGCAGAAAGATGAGCAGGTAAATTTAACAGAATCGGATGGAGTATCCAATTTCAGGTGGCCTTTTGTATGGCTTCCGCCACCTTTTCCATCAGCCACATGGGTGTTGAGGTTGCCCCACAGATTCCTACGCTGTTTGCATCCCTGAACCAATTGGTATCCAGGTCTATGGGTGAGGCCACAAAATGGCTGTTGGGATTGATGGCACTCACTTCCCCGAAAAGGGCCTGCCCATTGGAGCTTTTTCGGCCAGCCACAAAGATTATGACATCATGACGTTTGGCGAATTCCTGCAGATGTGGACCGCGGTTGGAGACCTGACGGCAAACCGTATCCCTGATTTCAATCGGTACATTGTCGGCAGCCCTAAGTTTCACGAGTTCGGCCAGCATCCTGAATTCATTCAGCGGCTTGGTTGTTTGTGAATAGAGGGAAATTGGGCGTGTGAAGTCAATTTTGTCAACTTCATCGAGCGAACTGATGATGAGTGCCTGGTTGCCGGTTTGGCCATTCAAACCGATGACCTCTGCATGGCCTGGCTTTCCGAAGATGACGACCTGGCCATTCTGCTGTTGCTGAAGCTCAAAAGAGGCACGGATTTTATTCTGGAGCTGCAGTACAATCGGACAGGTGGCATCTACCAGCTCGATATCGTTTTGCCGCGCATATTCATATGTTTCAGGCGGTTCGCCATGTGCCCTGATCAATACCCTGCATTTGTGCATGGTAAAAAACTCCTCCCGGCTGATGGTGACCATGCCTTGATTCGCCAGGCGATTGACTTCCTCTCCATTGTGGACGATATCGCCCAGGCAATAAAGTGTTTCACTGTCGGTCAGCTCATTTTCGGCTTTGGCGATGGCTTTGACAACCCCAAAACAGAAGCCTGATTTTTTATCGATTTCAACGATCATTTCTTTCTATCAATTCGATTGCTTTCCGGTAAGCCCAATCCAACTGTTCATCGGGGGTAAGGTGGCTGTTGTCAAGCACCACAGCGTCGATCGCCTGGCGTAACGGGCTTTCCTCTCGGTTTTGGTCAATGTGGTCACGGCTTTCGATGTTCTTCCTGATCTCATCCAGACTGACTTCCAAACCCTTTTGAAATAATTCCAGGTATCGCCTTTGTGCCCTGATTTCGGGAGAGGCGGTCATGAAAATTTTCAGTTCGGCATTGGGAAAGACGACGGTTCCGATATCACGGCCATCCATCACTATGCCTTTTTCCTGACCCATGCGTTGTTGCTGCCTTACCATCTCGTGACGAACCTCACGTATGGCACTCACAGGACTCACATTTTCCGAGACCTCCAGTTTGCGAATCTCTTCCTCCACGTTTTCGCCGTTGAGAAAAGTGGTGTTCTTCTCGGTCTCCCGATCATATTGAAAGGTGATATTGATTTGGCCGAGGCTATTGATAATCGCTTCCTCGTCGGGTATCAGGTCTTTGACCAGATGATGGCGAAGTGCATAAAGCGTGACAGCCCTGTACATGGCACCACTGTCGATGAAAGCGTAGCCCAGTTTTCGGGCCAGTGATTTGGCAAGCGTGCTCTTGCCGCATGAAGAATATCCGTCGATGGCAATGACTATCTTTTTCTCAGGCATAAGTATTCATATTGTGCCGTCCGGACCCCTGATCCGGCTGTCGGACAAAGATACGTTTCTTTTTTAAAAAGGACAGGAAGGTCTGTTTAATAGAGATTATTGCTGATGTTAAATGCGAGAGAGAAATGGTTCGAAGAACCCGCGATATGATAACGGGTATTGGCGTAATCGAGCCTGAAACGTTTGATTTTAACCCCAAAACCCATAGAGAAACCAACGGTCGACAGTCGTTCTTCCACCTTGAGTTCCTGCCTTAAATGATAGTTATATCCGGCTCGAAGGGTAAAATGGGGCGATGGCATCACTTCGAGTCCCCAAATCAGGTGACGCATGAACTGTTTTCCGAAACTTTCGGCGGGTTCAAGAAAAAGTTCTTCCCCCTCAGGTTCCTGCATGCTTTTCTCGGGAACGCCCAATGTCCAGTTGTTCAGGTTGTGGGCCGTCAGCGAAAACTGAATTGGTGCGTATGCCAGTCGATGCGTGAATCCTGCCTGGACATCGAATGGCAGGGACTCCTTTTCACCGTTATCATAGTATGTGGTAACCTGGGTCCCGAAATTTCGGGCCGCCAGTCCTGCCATAGTCCTGCCGTTTTTTGCCGACCATGCCATTCCTGCATCGAAAGCCATTCCGAATGACTGGTATTTTTCGAAGACCGAAAGGACAGGCTTGATGTTGATTCCATACCTAAGCCGCTGGTAATGATGTGACCAGATCAGGTTTAGGGCGTATTCGGCAGCCTTGAACTGGATTCCAGTGACTTCGCCTTCTTCGTTGGCCTCGGTGAAATTTCCATAATTGATATAATGCATTCCGGCTGCCACAGTTCCAAATTTGGGTAAAGGAACCGCATATGATGCATATCCGTAATTAATGTCGGTCATGTAATTGACATAATTGACCAGTACCTTGAGGGCCATATTGGAATGCAAGAGAGCCGGATTATGGTAGGGGAGGTTCAGGTCGGTCGAATCCATGAGTGAAACATGGTTTCCCCCGAGGGATGCCACCCTTGCTGAGTTGGTCAGCGACAGGAACCTGTATGTATTCTCCCCGCCGATTTGTGCGGCAGACTGGAAATACAGCAGCAAAAAGAAGAGGCAGAAGATCGCGAAATGTCGCATAAACCGATTGATTTGTTCGATAACGCCAAATATATCTATTTATTTTCTTTCAGTTCTTCCATGATGGCACAAACCACCGGACAGGTTTCACAATTCCTGAGTGAGAGGTCGAGGATCTGGTAGAACCTTTTACGGTCGGTGTGCGGATATTCCCTGCAGGCTCTCGGACGCTGCTCATAAACCATGCAGTAGTTGTCGGGCATCAAGAAAGGACAGGGATGGCTTTTAAAAACCAGGTCTCCATCCTCATCGGAGAGGATATACTGCGCCTCAAAATCGGCCACTTTCAACTTCAGGTAGCGGGCCAGTCTTTCCACATCGGCAGGAATCAGTCGGGGACCAATGGTTTTGCAGCAGTTGGCACAATCGAGGCAACTAAAATTATCGAATGCCTCCTCGTGCAAGGCATGAACCTTTTCATCCAGCTGCGGGGGCTTTTTCTTTTTAAGCTGACGGATTACTGGAAGCAACTCCTTCATGTTCCGGTCGACCCTGATTTTCAGTTCGTCAGGGGTTTGATATATGATTTTTTTCATGAAGCGCTGATGATCTTTTTCCTTCGCCACCTGACCTGTGCGAGGAAAAGCCCGGCAATCACGATGGCAATTCCGGTAGCAGCCTGACCCGAAAGTTTGTCACCCAGCACAAACCAGGCAAAAATGGCCACAAATACCGGGATAAGGTTGATGAAAGTATTTGATCGGTTAATTCCGATATTCCTGACACTGTAGGTGAAGAAGATAAAAGCCAGTGAAGAGGCAAATACCGACAACAGGATGATGGAAGTGAAAGCTTCCCTGTGGAATGGTGTCGCGATGAAATCGCGTGATTCAAAGACAAGCCAGAAAGGCAGGAACATGATGATTCCGAAGAGGTTCTGGTAGCTGATTATGGTAAAGGTATTGTAACGAAAGGCCAATTTACGGAGAACAGTTGAATAGGCGATGGCAGCGATCACGGCAAGCACTTCAAGCATGACTCCGAGGGGTGAGGCCGAAAATGATAGGTCATCGTTAAGGATTACGAGACAAACCCCAAGGAATGATATGGCCAACCCGATCACATTCATCAGACTGAGCCGTTCCTTAAAGAAATAATAGGCAGATATTGGTGCCAGAAGGGGAATGGTGGCAACAATGACTGCCGCGACAGTCGAGGATACATAAAGCAGTCCGTAACTTTCGCCCATAAAGTACAGGAATGGTTCAAAAAAAGCCAGCAGCACAAAAATGCCGATGTCTTTCTTTGCGATGAACTGCAGCCTACGGATGATGAACATGAAGCTGAAAAGCAGAACCACGGAAATGACCAACCGTAGCAGGACCACAGTCAGTGGACCATAAGCCTGATAAGCCACCTTTACCCATACAAAGGAGAAGCTCCAGAATATCATGGCCAGCAAGGCAGCCCCTATTGGTAATAAATCGCGGTGTTTTTGCATCATTTGTAAACTTGTGGCGACAAAATTAGAAAAATTGGGGCTACAGGTTTTAGGATTCATGAATTCGTTCTATTTTTACATATGATAAACCACTTCAGTCAATCATTTAAACCAAATAATTAACAAGCGGTACTTTGTGCCCAAATTAAAATTACCAACGATTATGAGGAAATTTACTACTATCAGGACGTATGTCATCGCGATGCTGTTTGCCGGTTTCGCATCAGGTTTCGTTTCCTGCGAAAAGCCTGTGGAACAGAAAAATGTTGGTCTTCAACTCTATTCCCTTCGGGATGCCATGGGACAGGACGTGAAAGGTACTGTAGAAAAAGTCGGGACCATGGGGTACAAATTTGTGGAAGCTGCCGGCTACAGCGACGGCAAATTCTATGGAATGGATCCTGTCGAGTTTAAAACCCTGTGCGAAACCAACGGATTACAGTTCCTGGGGTCGCATACCGGTCGTGATCTTCCCGAGGAAGGTGGCTGGGATGAAACCATGGCCTGGTGGGACCAGTGTATCGATGCACATGCCGCAGCCGGCGTGAAATGGATCGTCCAGCCTTGGATGGGACGCGTGGGATATGAAAGCCTCGAGGGATTGAAGAAATATTGCGAATACTGGAACGCCGTTGGCGAAAAGTGTAACGCCAAAGGCATCCGGTTCGGATATCATAACCATGACAAGGAATTCACCGAGCTCGAAGGACAGGTCATTTATGACTTTATGCTCGAAAATATGGATGCCGATAAGGTAATGTTCCAGCTCGATGTATACTGGTGTGTGGTTGGTGGCAAAAATCCCGTCGATTATTTCAAAAAATATCCCGGACGTTTCGAAGTATGGCACATCAAGGACAAAGCCGAACTGGGTGCCAGTGGCACCATGGATTTTGAGTCCTACTGGGCCGAGGCAGCGACTTCAGGCATGAAATACGGCGTGGTTGAGGTTGAGGAATATAACATGGATCCATTCGAAAGTGTAAAGGTTAGCCTTGACTACCTTAATAATTCGCCCTTTGTGGTTCTGCCATAAAGATCCTTGATATATTAGTGGACATTCAGCAAGTGTGCAGCACCTGATGCCTGCCGAGTTGAAAGGTCAATTATTCTGCTGAATATAAAAGGGAATGCCGGGTTGGAAGTCCGGCATTCTTTTTTCCCGTAAACTTTTAATTCGGGTACAGACTCAACTTCATCCTACTTAAAACATGCCCAATTTGACCGTTAAACCAACAGTTGCCGTATTTAGAACAGTTGGAGAGGTAGCGATCATGTCAATTTTGGTAGTGAACCGATGGCTGGCAAAGGCAGCTACCCTGAGATATCGTGTAAAGTTAAATTCTACCTCTACAGAGGGTTCAATCAGCATGAACCCGTCCTGTTTCTGGGGATCCCATGGTTCCCAGCCATGCCATCCCTGCGATTCGATAATGGCCAGTCCGCCACCCCCAAACAATATGGGGAAAGACACGTGGACCGGCTTCTTGTAACCGATGACAGGCTCAATGAAGATCCCGCCATAACCCCCGGCCAGGCTATATGCCAGTGGATTGCCTTCAACGATCTGGTGATATTTGATGTCGTTGACAAATCCGGTACCGCTTATTCCTATGGCCAGCATGCGACCCAGGATGATCCCGCCCCTGCCGCCAGCCGTAAAGGCATCTTTGGCATCCAGGGTGGTATACCCCATCGAAAAGGCACCGTAAAAGCCTAGTCCGTCACCTTTGTCAAATAATGTTTCAATCTCTCTACCCCTTTTTTCCTCCTGGGCCATGGCTGCCACTGTCATGACCGACATCAGCAGAATCAACATTGTCTTCTTCATGTAATAAAAGTTTTTAGTTTTCAATGGCTAAATAATTAACTGAATGTGAATGAGTATGTCGCTATGTATCTGCATTACAGTTGCATACACATTTCGCGAAATTATTGAAATGGAGAATGATAATAAATTGATGGAAGTCAATAAATTAGGGTGAGCCTAAAACTCCCTGATGACTTTTCCTGAGCCGGATATCTGGGTTTGCACACTGGGCGTACCGATATAATATACATATCCGCTCCCTGAAATGGCTGCTTGAAGTGATCGTGAAATTTTTACGAACATGTCGCCAGATCCCGAAATATTGGCGATACACTCCCGTAACTGAAGATCGTAGGCATATATTTTCCCGGATCCGCTTATGGTCATGCGGGCTTCATTTACATTTCCAAAGATTTCGACATTTCCTGAACCCGAAATTACGATATCCGCTGATCGTGCATTTATGGCGGTGGCGATGGTTCCCGAACCTGATATCACGGTTTTGAATGTGTCGATATTGAACATTCCAGTGGTGATTTCGCCTGATCCACTCAGCCTTACTGCCTCAAGAATGGGAGTGGTAATGTAGATTTCAATGGGACGTGTGTTTTTAAGGCTATGAATGCCGGCCACTGAAAGGTTTAGATTACCATTACGTACATCGGTTTCGATATAGGGCAGCAGGTTGCTTTCTGCATTTACCACCACTTCATGTTTGGTTCCCGAGGTAATGTGAACAATGAAATTTCCGCTGTGGTTTACTTCACTGAATGGCGTCACGAACCTGGTTTCGGAATCCAAAATTCCGTTTCCACGGATAAATAGATCATCCACACAACCGGTAACCGTAACAAACAGGAGAATGGCACCTGCAAGGCGATAAACAAGATGTTTTTTCATGGCTATAATTGTTAAAATTGTTTAAATCTGTTTTCTGATGTTGTTATGACGCCTGAAAATCAAAAACGTTGCGGGAGATTTGAAAAAAAGCGATAATTTTTCGAAAAAAATGGATTGAAAAATTTGAACCGGCAGTTGGTAATATCGGCAAAGTATTTATCTTTGCCACCGCAAAATTTACATGGTGGATGTAGCTCAGTAGGTTAGAGCGTCGGATTGTGGTTCCGAAGGTCGCCGGTTCGAGCCCGGTCTTCCACCCAAAAAAATAGCTGGCTTGTGGCCAGCTATTTTGTTTTTGATAGGATGACATCTTTTACGAAGAGGTCCTCAACGAAAAAGATGTCATCCTATCAACGAAAAAGATGTCATCTTGTCAAAGTTTTCTCTTTTCAAGTACGGTCCCGTTTTCCTCAAGGAGGAGGGAGTACCGGTCGAGCATGCCGTCGCGTGCAATGATTTCATAATAGATCTTACCCTGCCGGTCAATTTCAATCAGGTTCATCAATTCTCCGACGGCAGATGCCTGAGCGGCAACGGGAGGAGTCACCAGGCTCAGGTCAAGATTGAATTTCTGTTCCAGTAATACGCCACTGGCTGAAAAAATGGCTATGATTTCGGTATTCTCTTTATAAAACACCGCTTCGTAATTTTCATTTTCCTTTAGCCATTCGATGTTCAATGACTCCCCATATTGTGCCACAAAGGCATCCAGCACTGCTTTGGGCGGGTTTTTCCTACCGGCATGAAATATGTGTTGTAATATCCTATGCATTTGTTTTTCTTGTATAGACGTTGAAAACCTTGGATGTAACGGAGAATCTGAGGTTTAATCCTGAAAATGTTTTTTGTAAAAGAAAATGATACGCGTCCTGGCCCGTTTCAGACGCATCTTCACTGCATCTTCGCTGATTCGGAGGGTTGAGGTGATCTGTTTGAGTGAGAGATCATCCTGGTATTTCATCAGGATCAGCGCCTTTTCCTCGGGGTGAATCATCTCCAATATTTTCAGAAGGTTCTCATAGGTAACACCCGAAAGGTCCTCTTCGGCTTCATCCGGGATTTCCGGGATGTCGTTGTTTTTGTTCCACTCGGGGTAATGGAGTTTCTTTTGGAACCTTAAATAATCGATACAATAGTTGTAGGTTATTGAGTATACCCACGAAGAAAATGTTGCGTTTCCCTTGAATCCAGGCAACTTTTCATAAATCCTGGAGAGAATGTCGTTGGTAAACTCCTCTGATTTTACACGGTCCTTAATAAAACCAAAGACTTTGTCATTGATTTTATGATGGTACCTGTGGTGCAGAACGGCAAATAATTCAGGAGCCTCACCTGATATGATCCGTTTTGCTAAATCCTCGTCTTTGAGATGGTTATACGTCTCCTTCACCCGTCGAATTCAATTTTTGAGCAATTTTTCTATTTTTTTTTCGTTCCTTCAGTTACTTCTGAAAATTGTCACGTCTAAATGACAAAATCAAACGGAAGATAAAATGTCTGTGAATCATTCCACTCTCCCGCTTGAAAAACAAAAAGGTAAAACAAAAATAATTTTTAATTGGTATGAAAAACAAAATTGCACTTGCTTTTGTAATGTTGAGCGCCGTTGTAC
Organism: Bacteroidales bacterium 6E; assembly: GCA_001270045.2. Classification (GTDB taxonomy): domain Bacteria; phylum Bacteroidota; class Bacteroidia; order Bacteroidales; family Prolixibacteraceae; genus UBA1413. Next base: position 144,337 of record DF970666.1, read on the forward strand.
TGCTGAGCAGTTGTTCTAAAGTTCCCCAGGCTGAACTGGATGCAGCAAAAGCTGCCATCGAGGAAGCCCGTACTCTTCAGGCTGACCTTTATTTACCGGCTGAATTCAATGCTATCCAGGATTCTATGAATTCAATTAACGCAGCTATTGAAGCCAATAAAGGTAAAATGTTCGCCAATTTCAGCGAAGTAAAAACCAAATTGGCCCAGGTATCTGAACTGACAGCTGCACTGAAGGCCAATACTGAAACCCGCAAAGCCGAAGTTCAGGCTGAAGTTGATGCAGTTATGACTGAAGTGAACACCCTGATCAGCGATGCCAAGACATTGGTTGCTTCCGCACCCAAAGGTAAAGAAGGAAAAGCTGCCGTTGACGCTATCTCTACCGAGATTGCCGCAGTTGAAGCTTCAGCCGCTGAAGCCACCACATTGGTTGAGCAGGGCAAATGGATCGAAGCTCTTGACAAATTGAATGCTGCTAAAGAAAAAGTTACCGCAGTAAAAACTGAGCTCGAAACAGTGATCGCTAAATTCACAGGCAAAAGATAATCTTATTTGATTTTTGTTTGTTTCATTGGTGTTCCCCGGAGGACGATTCTCCGGGGATTTTTTTAAATTATTCGGATGGTCAGGCGTAGAAAACTGAAACGTTGGGTGAAATATTTTTTGATTCCAGGGTTTTTGCTGGGATTGATTGTTGCGTTGTTAATCTTTATCACTCCTGAATCACCCGAACCCGACATCAGATTAGCACGCGAGAATTTATCGGCGGCTCGTGATGCCCAGGCCGAGAAATATGTCCCCCGCGAATATGCAAAGGCATCTATGCTGTATGACTCAGCCATGGTTTTGTGGAAACAGGAGAATGAGAGGCTGTTCTTTTTAAGAGATTATAAGTCCGTTTCCAAGATGGCTTCCCAATCCTCCGAAATCTCCCAAAATGCAGTATCAAAAGCTACCCATAGCGCCCGTACCGCACACCATGAAACAGCGGAATCACTTGAAAACCTAGTCAGTAAAATAAGGCGGTTTGAAAAGGTTTATGGTCAGTTACCATTGGCAGACCGGATCAGGGACCAATTCAACCAGTCAAAACTGATTGTTGAAGAGATTCGGATTGCCCGGGGAAAGCGCGATTTCCATAAGGCATCCGAATTATTGAAAAGGGCCGGATCACTGATTGACAACAGTGAAAAGGGTGCCTCTGATATGTTGAAGGAGTTCTTCAGTCACTTCCATGACTGGGAATCATTATTTAAGAAAAGCATTGAAACCTCAGCCCGTAATAATTCGGTGCTGATCGTTGTTGACAAAATGGCCCACGAATTGTTATTATACCGTGATGGCAAAGTGAGGTCGACATTCAAAGCCGAATTTGGGCCTAGATGGATGGGTGACAAAAACCATCAGGGCGATGAGGGCACCCCGGAAGGTTCATACCTGGTGACCAAAAAGAAGGAAAGAAGACAAACCCGTTATTACAAGGCTCTGCTGATTAATTATCCCAATAATGAGGATATGGCACGCTACCGCAAGAATGTCGCCGCCGGAAAGATACCGCGCAACATAGATGTGGGTGGACTGATCGAGATTCATGGCCATGGTGGCCAGGGATTCAATTGGACCAACGGATGCGTGGCATTAAGCGATCGCGACATGGATGTAGTATATCGGAATGCATCGGTCAATACCCCTGTGGTGATCATCGGTTCACGACTGACGATGGAAGATTGGATCGATTTGAAACTGGCCGAATAGTATCTCCCGTATAATGGGCAGATCAATCAAGTCCTTGAAAGCCTTAATGGCTGGCCATGTTAAACAGGGAGATTAGAATGGAAAGAATTTTCAGACAATATATATAATACCATGACAGAAATAGATGGACAAACCGGAACCCCAACTGGTGCAGTTCCGGAAAATCAGGGAAATCGATGGGTCAACACATTAAAAGTGTGGATAAAAAGGTTGACGGTTCCGTTTCTATACATCCTTTTTGTTCCGTTTCTCCTCATTATCACACCGGCATTGGCCGAACTGCTGATCCCGGCAAACAAGGTCAGACACGCTGACGTAGTCGATCCGGGTGCTGAAAAGCGCATCAAAAATCTCCAGACACAGGTAAAAAACCTCGAGCGTCGTATCGAACGACTAACCCCGGGAAATGCTTATCTAGTGGTCAATACTACAGAAAACCGTTTCATGCTCTATAAAAACCGTCAGATGATCCGCGAAGGACTCTGTTCGACAGGCAGCATGATCAGTCTGGAGGGAGAGGGTGACCAGAAATGGTTCTTTAGGACTCCCCGTGGCGATTACAGGGTGCAGGGAAAAATTGAGAATCCTGTATGGCGCAGACCCGATTGGGCTTTTATTGAAGAGGGACTGCCCGTTCCTCCCGGTGATCATCCATCGCGCTATGAGCGTGGAGTGCTAGGTGACTATGCCCTTACCCTGGGAGATGGGTACATGATACACGGAACTCTTTATCAGCGTTTTATCGGACTTCCTGTCACGCACGGTTGTATCCGTATGTTGGACGATGACCTGAAGGTGGTATTCGAAACCCTTCCTGCAGGGGCCAAAGTGTTCATTTACTAACCTGAACCTTCTGAAAATGAATAAAGAAAAGAATAGTTTTTTGCGAATAACATTTGGACGGATAATCCCTTTCATCCTGCTTACATATTTTGTTTATTATACAGTTTTCTATACCGTGGCCATCCGCAGCCAGCTGAAAGAATGGAACTCCGTTGAATCGGCCGATACAATCCGGTACACTGAAGAGGAATGGCAATTGATCAGGAACAAGACCTTTCTGGATGCCCGTCTTGTAATGTCTGCGTCTGATTCAATCGGCATGACCATCAACCTTCGCGACAGCCTGGTTCAACTTGAGATGAAAGGAGTGGTTCTAAGGCAGGTAAAATTTGACAAGTTTGAAATGTCACGTTTTTATAAAGGACTTACACCGGTTGCCTATGCTAACCATTTTTCAACTCCGTTTACGATCGGAGAGATAGAAGGATCGATCGTGAAAGAGCCCATAACAGTCAGGAAGGTACCCAAGGACACCATTGAAGCGGCACAAAATGAGGTGAAAGTGGACACCACCGGTGTTGAGTTTGTCGAGTGGCATTTTACGCTCGACAGTGCCTTAATGGTGAGTTTTGTGCAATCTGACCAGTTAAATGGACCTGTTACGCTTGCCACCCTGAAATATCGTTTCAGACGGCATCTGAAGACATTGATCGAGACCAACCGGTCAACACTTCGTTTCCGGAAGCCGGACCTCTATCCCGAGATGACTATCTTTATTCCGGCCAATGAAGCGAAATCGTTTTACCGGGCTCTTCCGCCCAGAGGACAGGTGGTTCTTAAACTATAATATTTATAATAAGCTGGCCGAGGACCAGCTTATTAACTTTTCAATTCATGTCACGAAGGGTGCTACAGTCAACCCTAATGACATAATCAAAAAAAAAGCCTGTTAAGCAATTTAGCTTAACAGGCTTTTTGATCCCCCGGGCTATCACATATACATCATGATGATTATCAAAAGAAGAATCAAAATCATTCCAATTATAAACGCCGTCAGGTTTCCTTTCTTTTGTACTTGTTTCGATTTGTCCATGATGATTACTTTTTGCAGTTTATACTCGTTCTGAATAGCTGTTCTAATTCTTTTAAAGTCAGTCAAATGAGAGCATGCTACCGATGATCATCTCCCTATTTCCATTCAAATATACAGACGGATATCATACATTCAGCCCGAAATTAATATTAATTTTATTCTTTAGAATCAGTATATATTAGCGTGGTCGGAATTTGGGATATATTCATCTAAGTGATTGAAATATAGTATAATATGCTGACTTCTTCTTTCTTTTTGTGTTGTACAATATAATATCTTGAATTAATATATCTAGATAATTAGATATTTTTGCATCGATGATTTGAGCCATTTGTTCGAATCGGTGACATTAACTATAAGAAGCTTTATATTAACACATTATGATATGAAGAGAGCTATAATAAGTATCATTTTACTGTCTGTTTTCGTCCTTGTATTGATCAATATTTTCACTACGGAGGATGAATATTACAACCTGAAGCTTGAGAAACTCAAGCAGGAGTATGCCATCAAACCAGTGCCATCGGTTGACCACAGCAAATTACCTGCACTCCAGAAGGAATTTGCCACCCCGCAGGATGTCACTGAAGCCTGCATCGGTTGCCATACCGAACGTCACAAAGAGATCATGAATTCGGCGCACTGGAACTGGGAACGGGTTTCCTACATTGAGGGTAGGGGTGTGGCCGCCGCCGGAAAGAAAAATGTACTCAACAACTTCTGTCTGGGTGCCCAGTCGAACGAGCTGAGTTGTGCCAAATGCCATATTGGTTATGGCATGACCAATGACCACTACGACTTCGCCAATGCCCGAAATGTCGACTGTATGGTTTGCCACGACAACAGCGAGGAGTATCGCAAGGGATCATCCATGGCCGGTTACCCCGATCGTAGCGTAAACCTTACCAAGGTAGCCCAGAGTGTGGGGGCTCCGGGCAGGATCAACTGCGGAAGCTGTCACTTCTACAGTGGAGGAGGGAACAATGTCAAGCATGGTGACCTGGAAGAGGCACAGTTATCGAGCGACCGTGATCTCGATGTACACATGGCTTCCAATGGAATGAACATGTCGTGTGTTGAGTGCCACACCGCCGAGAATCACCAGATCAAAGGCCGCCTCTATTCGGTATCATCCACTAACACCAACCGGGCCACCTGTGAACAGTGCCATTCCGGAACCCCCCATTTCGATGATATCCTGAACCGACATGGCGCCAAAGTCTCTTGCCAGGCCTGTCATATTCCCGTTTATGCAAAGGCCAATGCCACCAAAATGTCGTGGCACTGGTCAGATGCCGGTAAGCTGCGCGACGGCCAGCCTTATCAGGAATTTAATGCCGACAGCACCCAGGAATACCAATCGATTAAAGGAACTTTTACCTGGGCAAAGAACGTGAAACCCGACTATGTTTGGTTCAACGGGACTGCTGACCATTACCTTTTGGGTGACACAATTAAATCGGCACCGGTGCAGATGAATACCCTCTATGGCTCACACGATGATCCTGAATCGAAGATCGTGCCGGTGAAGATCCACAGGGGAGACCAGATTTATGATACGAAATACAAAACGATGATCCAGCCAAAAGTTTTTGCCCTCGAAAAGGGAGACAGTGCCTTTTGGATGGATTTCAACTGGGAGACTGCCGCTGCTGCGGGTATGAAAGCGGTAGGTTTGCCTTTCAGCGGAGAATATGACTTTGTTGAAACCGAAATGTACTGGCCCATCAACCATATGGTGGCCCCCAAAGACCAGGCAGTTGGATGCGCCGAATGCCATACCCGAGACAATGGACGTCTTGCAAACCTGGCTGGCTTTTACCTGCCTGGCCGTGATTACAACAAAGGGCTCGACTGGTTTGGCATCCTTGCATTTTTCGGTGCCCTGGGTGGTGTGATCATCCATGCGGTAATCCGAATCATAATTTCGATTCGCAAAAAGGATTACGAAATGGATGTCATCGATTTTGAAAAGAATCACCCAGACCTTAATTAAAAGAATTTACATCCCTTAATGGTATTGGACGCACAACTGGATTTGAAGGGAAAACAAATCAGCAATACTTCTGGATAATCAAAGGGAATAACCAAAATTGAAAACACTGATTCCATGAGAAGAGTATATGTTTATAAGGGTTTTGAACGCTTCTGGCACTGGTCGCAGGCTTCACTGATCATTTTTCTTGCCCTGACCGGCTTTGAAGTTCACGGAACATTTGACATCCTGGGCTTTGAATATGCAGCACGTTACCATCGCGTCGCTTCCTGGATGCTGATTGGCCTGATCGTTTTTGCCATCTTCTGGCACTTTGTGACCGGTGAGTGGAAACAATACATACCCACTACCAAAAACCTGATGGACCAGATCCGCTTTTATTCATATGGAATGTTCAAGGGAGAAAAACACCCGACCAACAAGACGGAGGTGAAAAAGTTGAATCCCCTCCAGCGTTTGGTTTATCTTGGCTTTAAGCTTGTGCTGATCCCCGTGACTGTCATTTCGGGAATCTTATATATGTTCCACAAGACCATCGACCGTAACGACATTGTCGTGATCAATGAGTTCAGCCTTGAAAGCCTGGCTTTTTGGCATACATTGGGAGCCTTCCTCCTCATGATATTCCTTGTCATCCATGTATATATGACTACCACCGGGCATACCCCTACTTCCAATATCCAGGCGATGATTACGGGTTACGAAGACCTGGAAGATGAGGAGGACAAGACAACCGAAAAATCCGGCACGCCGGAATAAATTCTAATACTGTTGAATAACGAAAAAATACAATTGGATATGCAACCAAAACCATACATGAATCCTTACCTGGCAGGCTTTCTGCTGGGGTTGGTATTGCTGGCCACCATTTATATAACCGGTCGAGGACTAGGTGCCAGCGGGGCTTTCAAAAGTGTAGTCATTGCCACAGTCGAGGGTGTGGCTCCCCAGCATGCGGCAAATACGGCCTATTATGCCGATTTCAAGGCCACCAATCCCGAAGGTCCCTGGAAGAACTTCCTCGTATTTGAGATCGTGGGAGTTCTCATTGGCGCTTTCTTTTCGGGAGTGCTTGCAGGTCGCACAGGCCTGAAGCTTGAAAAGGGACCTGCGGTTTCCAATACCACGCGTATTATCGGAGCCATCATCGGAGGTGCACTTTTTGGATTTGGCTCACAACTGGGCAGGGGATGTACCAGCGGATCGGCCCTCAGCGGCATGGCCGTTTTGTCATTGGGTGGCATTCTTACCATGCTGGCCATATTCGGAGCAGCCTATGCTCTTGCCTTCTTTTTTCGTAAACTTTGGTTAAAATAGAACAACATGGGACCCTTAGTACCTTTTATCATCAGTGAGGAATTTAGCCTGGTCATTGCGCTATTCCTCGGTATCGGATTCGGTTTTATTCTCGAACAGGCTGGATTTTCTTCTACCAGAAAACTGGTCGGATTATTTTACGGATACGATTTCACGGTTCTCCGTGTGTTCTTCACCGCCGGGATAACAGCCATGGCCGGTGTGTTGCTTCTTGGCCATTATGGCCTGCTTGACCTGGATGTCATTTATGTGAATCCAACCTTCCTGAAATCGGCACTCCTTGGAGGTGCCATCATGGGCGTGGGTTTCATCATTGGCGGCTTTTGTCCGGGAACCAGCGTGTGCGCACTGGCTATTGGAAAACTTGATGCCCTTGCCTTTGTTTTCGGGGCAATTTTGGGAGTTTTTGCCTTTACCGAAGGATTTCCCCTGGTTGAGGGAATATACAACAGCAATAACATGGGGCAGGTTAAGATTTCGGAGTACCTGGGCATGTCCGACATCCTCTTTGGTTTCTTGTTGGCAGCCATGGCTGTTGGTGCCTTTGTGGCCACCTGGTATATCGAGAACAAAGTAAACAAGAGGAAGCCCGTCATTTCAGGAAAGCTCAGGAACCAATACGCCTATGCTGTGCTTGGACCCTTCGTAGTCCTGGGAATAGTCGCATTTCTTCCTGGAAAGTATGATATCATCAACAAACGAATTGCCGACCAGAAAAGGCAGCAGACCTGCGTTTTCAAGGAAATGCCGGCTGACAAGCTTGCCCATGAGATCGTGAACAATTACTATGTGCTGAATGTCATTGATGTTCGCACGCCTGAAGAGTTTGAGGCATACCACCTTCCTACTGCGATCAACATACCTTTTGACCAGATGATGGATCGTCAGTATGAGCCCATTTTCAGGCAGAAACTGAAGACCAACGTCTTCTATGCAGATAGTGATACCTTGGTCCGCATGGCTTGTCTGCATGCCAAATTCATTGGCAAGTCCGAGAATTATATCATGAAGGAAAGCAGTACCGAATTCAGGGAGATGTTTTTTGAATTGACCCCTCCCGGACCGGAAGCCACCAAGCAGCAATTGAGCTTGTATAATTACAGGTCGCAGACTGCTGCCCAGATGACCAACCTGATGGAGTCCCTCAAAAACATTGGAGCTCCCGTCAAACGGCAGGTAGTGACAGTCAAGGGAGGTTGCTAGCGGTTTTTGGGTTTTGTCAATCTAAGTTTGCCTTTTATTCGGAAATGCCGGAATTAGGTGGATTATAAAAACCGGAGGAGGGTTGTCACCGGCAACGTTCCTCCGATTTTTTATCCATGGGTTCGGTATGCTGGGAGATGCTGAGTACTTGTGATAATGGTCATCACATAAGTATAGGACGAAGGAATGCTTGTTCCATGGGTGCCTATGGAGACAATACAACCTGTTTGGCCGATGAATGGGCCCGTTGCCTCAGAAGCCAATAGATGTCTGAATCAAGCTTATTTAATTGATCAAGTGTGATTTCAGAAAGCTGGTGGAACCGGATCTTCTTACCACTTCAATATTTATCCGCCTTTTATAAATTATTTCTGCATGGAATTAATTCCCCCTCCAAGACTGATTGGAATCGAACCACTGCAGCCTGGTTGCATTTGCAGATAACAAATAAAAACCGCCGCCTGAATGTCAGGCAGCGGTTATATTTTAAAATGGCCGGAGGTGTATTGTAATTACTAATCTAAGATTGAAGGAGAAAGTAGAGTCTGTACAGTTCCTCCGGCCAATACGATTTACTGTACACCTGAGCGGGTATCCCACCACATTTTCACTCCCCAGAAATCGTCCTTCACCTGATCGGCAAACGACTTGGCGTTAGCTTCATTCAAAGTGAGTTCGTTCTGTGGGTAAGGATACCTGAAGGGAGGAGAATTGTGTCCCGTATAGGTTGTTCCCGGTGCAATGTAATGGTTGGTCGGAACGCCGGTACGACGATAGAGTGACCAGACTTCCATACCTTGTTTGAACATGGCAATCCATTCCTGAAGATAGATTTGCTCCAGGGTATTGTTATACTTGGCTGCCCCATTCAGGTAAGCGGTTACATCTGATGCACCCAGTCCATTTTCCAGCAGCGATGCTTCCACTGCCTTATTATAGGCTGCTTCGGCGGTCATGCCAACGCTGTATCCCTTATGGGCAGCTTCGGCAATGTGGAACATGACTTCGGCATACCTCATAAAGGGAGAGAAACCTGCAGGATCCTTACGGAATCTTTCGCCAATACGGCTGATGGTTGAAATATTCGGCTGGGCAGATGCACCAATGGTAAAGCCACGATATTCACCGTCAGCGGCAGCTGGCATGGCATATACCGGAAGCCTCGGGTCATTCAGGTTTTTCAAATGGTTGATCAGCAAGTCACTCATCCCGTGATCGTCACGTCCTTTTGAGTCCACAAACCATGGTTCTTCATATGGATTGACTCCAGGCCACCAGAAGAAGGCATTGTCATCATTGCTGGTCATGATCGGATTGGCACCGGGATTGCCCAGAATGGCTTCAACCGTGCTTTTGGCAAGACCTGAATTCACGCCCGACATACGCATGGCGATACGGAGACGAAGAGAGTTGGCGAACTTTCTCCAATTCATTACCTCTCCGTTAAAGAGCAAATCGCCGTCTCCCAACTGGTCGTTTGAACCTGATCCCAAAAGGGTATTGGCTTCGGCCAAAATAGCAAGCAGGGCAGGATAGATATCTTCCTGTTTGTCATATTTGGGAAGGAGAATACCATCGGCCATTTTTATGGCCTCGGTAAATGGGATGTCTCTCCAGGTGTCGGTCATGATCTGGTAAATGTAGGCTTCCAGCACTTTGGCGACACCAAGAAGGTTTTTGGCGTCATCGGCCTCTGCTTTCTTCTTGATTTCATTGATGTTATTCAGCTGGATGTAGCCATAGTACCATTTGTTTTCGACAACGGTAGGACGGAATGTATACCTTGCTTCGTCAATGTATTGGATCTTGGCGATGTGTCCACCGTAAGTGGAAGGTTCGTTCATGTCATTCCACGGATCGTAGAATGTGGATGAATGGTATCTCAGCACGTAAGCAAGTACGTTAGTGGCTGGTGCGTCCTTGGCGCGGTCCGGGTCGGTGTTTACCTCCTCGAACGTGTCAGTGCAACCGGCAAGGAAGAGGGTTGCAATGAATGCCAGTGCAAATATTTTTCCAATATATCTTTTCATAATCATGCTATATTAGACATTAGAATTTTAAATTTAACTTAAGACCGAAGCTGCGGGTAGGTGGGTAGCTGGTGGTTTCAAGACCAACACTACCGTTGCCGTTATTGCCTACGGAGTTTTCAGGATCAAGTCCGGAAATATTGGATTTATGACGCCACAGGATGGCCAGGTTGGTACCTACAAGTCCAAGTGTGCCACCTTTAACAAAGCTTCCGCTTCCAAAAAGATTCTTTGGCAATTCATAGGTGATATGGGCTTCACGGAGTTTGCCGTAAGAACCATCATAAACGCTAAGCTCGCGGTTGCTGTAGAATGATTCGAAGAAATACTGAGCTGGTGTGGTGATGTCGTTTTCTGCAAATTCAGAATCCTGGATGTCTGCGGCAGGAGTACCAACTACCTTTACGAATTTAGTGTCTTCCATGTAGTTTTTACCAAGGATGATACCATTTTCACGATGATCTTCCAATGCGGTAAATTCAAGCTGACCGGCATACGATCCAAACATCTGGCTTACAGAGAATACATCGCCACCTTTGCGGATGTCAACCAGGAAACCAAAACTCAGGTTTTTGTATGAGAATTCATTGCGGATACCACCAATCCAATCAGGATTGACATTCCCAAGCTTCATGTTGGACTGCAATCTTGGACGACCAGATGCTGCGACAATTACTGCTCCATCAGATTTCCTGCGGACCATCCCGGTACCATAAATCACGCCCCAAGGTTCGCCAGGACGTGCCTGCACGAATGTACTCCACTGGTCGCCGATGTTGTATGATTCCAGTTTCTGTCCGGTAACCGGGTCGGTATAGAGCTCGACTATTTTACTCACGTCGCGTGCCCAGTTCAGGGTGATGTCCCAGTTCAGACCATTGGCCTGTTTGATAACAGAACCACGTAATTGGACTTCAATACCCTGGTTGTTGATTTCACCAGCGTTGACGAGGGTTGTATTGTAACCGGTTGCTTTTGAAATGGCAACACTCATGATCTGGTTGGTGGTGGTTTTGTCATATACTGCCACATCCAGTCCCAGACGGTTGTTCAGGAAATTGGCTTCAACGCCGAATTCTGAGGTTACAACCTGCTCGGGAGCAAGACTGGCTGGCGGGAATTCAGTTGCCTGGTTATACTGTGTTACGCCATAAATGGTGGCAGTACCTGCACTGAAATAAGGATCGGTACGGTAAGCTCCGGTAGCGGAACCAACTTTTGCCCATCCACCGCGTACTTTAAGGAATGAAACCACACCACTTTCAATGTCAAATGCATCGAGCGGGAGGAAGCTTAAACTGAAAGCAGGGTAGAAGAAAGGATCCTTGATGGTTGAACTCCAGTCGTTACGTGCACTGGCATCGAGATAAACGAAATTGCCATAACCAAGTGATGCCGACGCATATACACTGTTGCTGCGGATCCAGGAATGGTCCATGGCGGTTACAGGACTACCCTTGACGTTAGAAATTGTAAACAGGTTTGGTACTGTAAGGGAGTTAGCTCCTATGGTGGAGTTTTCCCAACGCAGGTTCCTGTAGTTGGCACCAGCTACCGCGGTGACAGACAATTCTCCAAATCGTTTGTCGAAATAACCAATCAGGTCGGCGTTTACTTCAGTATTCCTGTCCTGGTTGAGGCGGAACCATCCACCATCAAATGTGGCGGTAGAAGCATCCAATAAGGTCTCATTGGATCCTGAATGGGTGACAAGTTTATTTTTTGAGTTGTAATAGTCAAGACCAAGACGTCCTTCAAATTTAAGGAAGTCGGTTGGTTTCAGCCACAATGAAGTTTTACCGAAAACCCTGTCCCTTTGGTAACCATTGGTGTTTTTGTTCAAACTCCAGAATGGGTTGTTGTGGTAGTTGCTGTTCCAGTTGTATGGGAATCCATTAGGCATGGTGGTTTTCCAATTGGCCTCAACGGCTTTCATGTCAACCTGACGACCAAACCACTGTCCGAATGCCTGCATCGGGTTGCTGGCATTATATTCGGTAATGGGGAGGTTGTCACTTTCCGTACGGGTATAGTTCAAAGCAAAATCAAAATCCAACATTTTGTTAATATTCATGATTGAATTGACTGCAGCCGTGTAGCGGGTAAGGTTAGTGTTTGGGAGAGTACCCTGCTGGTCACGCATACCTACAGAAAGTCTGGTGTTGGAATTGTCAGTAACCGAAGTTACTGCGAAGTTATGGTTTGAGGAATATCCCATCTGGAAATAATCCTTGACGTTACTTGGATTAGATACCCAAGGAGTAGGTTGGTATACACCATTCGAATAAGGGCTGTTAAACTGCGGAATCATCAGGCCGATATCAAGTCTCGGACCCCAGCTTTCATCCACGCCGTCGTTCACACCATTACCGATACCGTCGACATATTTAAAACCCATACCCGGATCATAACCTCCGGTGGCAAAGTCCTGGTAGCTTCCGGTATAACCATCGGCCTGGGCTTCTTTATAGAACCATTCATCACCCATATAACCCTGACCATACTTATTCTGGAATTTCTGGATGCCATAAATCTGGTCAAAATTGTGGTTTCCATCGTAAGTTACTGAAACCCCTTTAGCTCTTCCTGCACCTGATTTGGTGGTGATCAGGATAACGCCATGACCAGCACGCATACCATACAGTGCGGCTGATCCACCTTTCAGTACCGAAATGGATTCAATATCCTGGGGATTGATGTCATTCAAGCCACTGCCGAAGTCAACCGCGTTCTGTGACAAGTTGCTGTTGCTGATCGGGATACCGTCAACCACAATCAAAGGTTGGTTGTCACCAAATGAGCTGTTACCACGGATAACGATTCGCGATGAAGAACCGATCTGTCCACCAGCCTGGCTGATCTGGACACCCGCTACCTTACCCGAAAGTGAATTGATCACGTTGGGGGAAGCGGCTTTTACCAGTTCATCGCTTTTTACGTCCTGCACCGCGTATCCGAGGGATTTCTTCTCCCTTGAGATACCCAAAGCGGTGACTACAACCTCATCCACGCCAATGGCCTGGGGCTGCATGACGATGTTAATGGTGTTTCTTCCGGCGATGGCAATGTCTTGGGAAGCCATACCCACAAAAGAGAACACGAGATCCTGAGCATCAGTCGGGACCTGGAGCGCGAAACGGCCATCCATGTCGGTGACAGTTCCCAGAGTAGTCCCTTTCACAATTACAGAAACCCCGGGAATGGGCGATCCGTCCTCCCCGGAAGTTACGACACCTGTAATCTCTCTGGTCTGTGCAAACAAGACCTGCAGGCCAAGCAAAAACATGGCCAATAACAGCGTAACTTTTTTCATAGAAATCGTTTTAAGTTAAGAATTAATAAAAAATAGTATGAATTATCTCTGCTTCGCTGATATGATCTGCCTTTCTCCCGAAACAAACCATATCGAAATATTCAAATATCTAGTGATGACACTTTATTTAAATTAGACAACTTAATCTTATAGATTTTCACTACTTCAAAGTTAAAAAAGAATTTTTGTAAGAGCCAACTAAATGTTCAACTATTTTTTCAGAATTTTTAGGAATTTTAACAGTTATCAATAACTGTCAACGAGTTATAACATCAATCAAAAGGTGGGTTATCCTGTGACCAAAGTCACTGAGATGACATAGGGGCTGCTGTCAATTACAGCATTCCTGTCTTGTCTGAAAAAGTAAGTGTTTATAAATGAGAGTTTGCAGGAAGTTGTCCTAGGGCGTTAAGCTAAAGATCTGCACTCCTGCACGAATAAGATTACAAATCCATTCTTTATGAAGCCGGGTTTGCCTATGCCCAATTAAGTGTCAATATTTCCTTAAAATGGGGCAGATGTCCGATAAACGACTGAATCGCCAGGTTTTGGTGACCGACCTGCCCATCTGCTCTTTTTCTTCAGCGGAGAATCCTGTGTCACCGCCGGTATGCAAAAAATGGACCTGGTCAATTCCAACATTCATGGCACCTATGATATCCACATCCCACGAATCGCCAATCATCAGGCTCTCTTTCTTACGGGCGTTCGATGTCTTCAGCGCGTGATGGTATATTTCAGGGGCTGGCTTGGGCGACTTAAGCTCCTCTGATATGAATACATGCGTGAAATATTTCGCAAGGTCGCTGTTGGCCAGCTTTTTGTGTTGCACTTCCACAAATCCGTTGGTGATGATGTGCATTTTAAACCAGGGTGCCAATTCGTCGAGCAGCTCACGGGCCCCTTCACATAACCTTGTCTGGTGGGGCATCCGTTCAAGGTAAAGATGGTTGAACTCCGATCCGTCGATGCTTGCGATGCCAAGTTCTTCAAAGGTCAGCGAAAACCGTGAAGCCGCAAGGTCTGCCTTGGTGATCTCATGTTTGCGGTAAAGCTCCCAGAGGTGGTCGTTGTTACGGTTGTATACCTGGTTGAAGTTTTCGTATCCTAAGGCCGGAAGCCCATATTGTTCATACACTTCCCTTAAGGCATGGTACGAGTTCAGGTCAAAATCCCAAATGGTATTGTCGAGGTCGAAAAAGAGATGTTTGTACATAACGGTCAATCGGATTCTTCGGTGTCGCTGTCTTCACTTTTGCCTTTGCCAATGCCTTCGAAGACTACCACGATTTCACCTCGTGGGGGATTGGCTTCAAAATGGGCCTGGACATCAGCAATGGTGCCCCTGACATTTTCTTCGTGGATCTTGGAGAGTTCGCGACTAACACACACCTGACGCCCTGCCCCGAAGACTTCAGAGGCTTGGTTCAATAACTTTACAAGGCGATGGGGCGACTCATAGAAAATGATGGTGCGTGGCTCTTCCGCCAATGCCAACAGCCTTTTTTGCCTGCCTTTCTTCTGGGGAAGGAAGCCTTCAAACACAAAGCGGTCGGAGGGGAATCCGGAATTGACCAATGCTGGTACGAAAGCGGTGGCTCCGGGAAGGCACTCAACATCTAGTCCCATTTCAACGCAGGTATGTACCAAAAGGTATCCCGGATCGGAAACTGAAGGGGTACCCGCATCGGAGATGAGGGCTACGGTCAGCCCCTCTTCAATCTGGGTGGCTACTCGCCTGACTGTCCCGTGTTCATTGAATTTGTGGTGCGATGTCATGCGGGCCTGAATGCCGTAATGAAACAACAGTTTTGCAGATGTCCTGGTGTCTTCGGCCAAGATCAGGTCAACCTCCTTCAGGATCCTTACCGCCCTGAAGGTCATGTCTTCAAGGTTCCCGATAGGGGTGGGCACTATGTATAATTTTCCGTTTTTCAATGTTGGGTTTTTATGTATTGACAGGGCAAGCCCTGTCAATACTATCTAATATCTATATGAAACGTCGTTTGACCAACTCAATAAACTTGAGGCTGGTTTCTGTTTTCTTCCATTTATAGTTCTCACGCAGGTAGGTGGCCGCATCATGTAGATTGCCCATGGCATCGAGCTTTTTAACGGTTTCGCTAAATCGTTCGCCGTTGCCGTCGAACAGCTCGCGGGTAAACAGGAACCGGTCGTTGATGCCGATGACTGCCTGCAGGCTTGAAACCGGCATGTTCGAGAACTTGGAATCGGGACGTGCCTGTTCGAGGAGCAGGTCGTTGACCGATTTTCCCTGCACGAATTTCTCGCCAAAGGCTTGTTTTTCAATAGGTGCAGATTCTTCCAGTTCAAGTTCCTCTTCGTCGCTCCATGATTCCTGGTGCGAGTTGTCTGTTTGGGCAGGTTCGGCCGGGGCAGGAGGCGCAACTTTTACTTCCATCGCAGACTCTGGCTTTTGTTGGGCAACTGGTTCGGGCTGTGATTTTGGTGGTTCCACTTTATGGATTGGTTCTGGCTTGACGGCCAGATTTTCGGATTCGTTTCCATGATCAGGTATCGGATTATTTTCCTGAACATTTTTGACTGATGGCTCATGAATATTTGTATGGCTTGTGGCCGGGTTCAGGTTAATCGCATTGTCCGGCTCAGGCATCTTTTCTGCCATTAAGGGCAGTTCCGGCTCTGAGGGAGGGGTTATTTCCTCCGGAATCACGGGAGGGATGGTAGGTGCAGGTATAGGTTCTTCAGGTTTGGTAATTGGTGTTGGGCTGAATGGTGCCACCTTCCCTGGGGAGGGTGGCGTAATATTTTGTACTGGAGACTTATCGCGATCAGCTATGACTTCCATCAGGTGCCTGATGGCTGCCATTTTGGTGTCAAGCAAGTCGAGATCAAGCGGGTCGACTTGCCCCGAAGTTTTCATGTCTGTGATAAGTTCCTGGAGGTCAGAGATGTCCCTGAGCAAAATCTGAATCAGTTTTTTATTATCCATAGTTGGAATCGGTTTTTCTTAAAAATCCCTATCTTTTCTGTTTATTTGCAATTCGCAATAAAAACGTAAAAATACAAATTTAATTTCGCTTCAGAATCCAATCCATGTTTATTGAAAGGGAGTTAAATAACGGTCAGCGCACCGGCGCAATAGAAGTCATCTGCGGTTCCATGTTCTCCGGAAAGACGGAAGAATTGATCCGTCGTATCAAAAGGGCCCGTATCGCCCGGCAGAAAATAGAGATTTTCAAACCGGCCATCGATGTGCGGTATTCAGCTACCGAAGTGGTGTCGCACGACGAGAATGCCATCAGGTCGACTCCTGTCGAGAATTCCGCCAACATCCTGCTGCTGGCGTCCGGGATCGACGTTGTTGGTATCGATGAGGCACAGTTTTTCGACAAAAACCTGGTAGAGGTGGTGATCCAACTGGCCAACCAGGGTGTACGCGTCATTGTGGCAGGGCTCGACATGGATTTCCGTGGCCAGCCGTTTGGGCCCATTCCCGGACTGATGGCGGTGGCCGACTATGTCACCAAGGTTCACGCAGTATGCGTTCGTTGCGGCAATATTGCCCAGTTTTCGCATCGACTGACCGAAAAGGAACAGGTTGTCCTGCTGGGTGAACGCGACCTTTACGAAGCGCTATGCCGCAAATGCTACAACAAGGCCAATAAAGGGAAATGATGGAATACACCATCGAAAATATGGCCCTCGCCACCGGTGGGTTCGTCCTGAGGAACGACCTACACCCCGGCTATACCATTCATAATATATCGATCGACAGCCGTACGCTCCTGGCGGCCCACCATACGCTCTTCTTTGCGATCAGGGGACAGCGCAATAACGGTCACCATTATATCCCTGATCTCCTCGATCGCGACGTGAAGGTGTTTGTGGTCTCCGAGCCGGTGAAAATTCCGGCTTACCTGGCTTGCGCCGTCATTCAGGTGGAGGATACGTTGGAGGCTTTGCAGAAGCTTGCCGGTTATCACCGGTCCCAATTCATGTGGCCGGTCCTCGGGATCACGGGGAGCAATGGCAAGACCATCGTCAAGGAGTGGCTCAACGACATTCTCTCGTCCCACTTTTCGGTGGTGCGGAGTCCCAAGAGCTATAACTCGCAGGTTGGTGTTCCACTTTCGGTATGGAACATGCGAAAGGAGAATAACCTGGCCATTTTTGAGGCGGGTATCTCCAAACCCGGTGAGATGGAGCATCTTGAGCAGTGTATCCGGCCAACTATCGGAATTCTTACCAATATTGGCGATGCGCACCAGGAAAATTTTAGCTCACTCGACATCAAAGCGGCCGAGAAACTGAAGCTATTCCATTCGGCCGACAAGCTGGTTTTTTGTGCCGACCAGGGACGGACGAGCCAGATGGCTCAAAGATATTGCAACGAAAAGGAAATCACGCCCATCAGCTGGTCGCTAAGAGGAGAGAAGGCCCTGATCCGGTTTCGGGGTGTCACCGAACCTTCAGGAACACGACTGACTGCAGACTGGAACGAAAACCATCTTGAATTTCGTATTCCATTTACAGATGCATCTTCTGTCGAAAATGCCTGTCATTGTTTTGCCGCATTGGTGGCCCTGTATGCCCCTGTCGAACAACTGGCACTCCAGTTCGCCAAACTGACCCCACTTGCCATGCGGCTCGAAATCAAAAAGGGTGTCAATAATTGCTTATTGCTGAATGACTATTATAATTCGGATGTCAACTCTCTCGAAATTGCCTTGTCGGTGCTGAACCACCAGGCCGAAAAGGATCACCTCACAAAGGTGGCCATCCTATCCGATTTCCGGCAGTCGGGCTACTCTCACGGCGACCTCTACCGGAAGGTAAACCAGATGCTGAAGGATGCCGGTATCGAGACCTTGATCGGTATAGGCCGCGACTTGGAAAGGGCGGAACCTTTCTTTACCTTGAAAACCTCGATGTTTGAATCGACAGCCGCTTTTCTCTCCAGATTGAAGACTGACGATTTCCGTCAGGCGGCCATACTGATAAAGGGTGCCAGGGATTTCCACTTCGAGGAGATTTCGTCGGCACTCCAGAAAAAAGCACACCAGAGTGTTTTTGAGGTACACCTCAATACGATGGTTGATAACCTCAACCATTTTCGGTCGATGTTGAAGCCCGAAACCAGGATCATGGTCATGGTGAAGGCTTTTTCGTATGGCACCGGCGATGTCGAAATTGCCAAAATCCTGCAATACCAGCATGTCGACTACCTGGCAGTGGCCGTCGCCGATGAGGGAATGGAGCTGCGTAATGCCGGCATCACCACGCCGATCATCGTGATGAATCCCGAAATCCACAGCTTTCAGCACCTCATTGATTATCATCTCGAACCCAATCTTTATTCTGTGTCACTCGCAGCCGATTTTGCCTTGGTGGCCGGTCAAAATGCCCTGCGTGAATTCCCGGTGCACATCAAGATCGACACAGGCATGAACCGTCTGGGATTTAAGACCCGCAAAGAACTGGATCAACTGATTGCCATTCTTGACAATCATCCTGAACTGAAGATAGAGTCTGTTTTCAGCCATTTGGTTGCCAGTGATGATCCCACGTTCGATGATTTTACCAATGACCAGGTGTCGAAGTTCATGGAGCTGAGCAGTTACCTTCACCGTAAAACCGGGTACCGTGCCGCCCGTCATATCCTTAATTCGGCCGGAATAGAGCGGTTCCCGCATTACCAGTTCGAAATGGTGCGATTAGGCATTGGCCTCTATGGTGTCAGTTCCACCCATCAGCCCCTGAAACCGATTGGCGTGCTGAAAAGTGTCATCTCACAGGTCAAGGAGGTGGGCGAAGGCGAAACCATAGGATACAGTCGTGCCGGCAAGGTGGTTCGCCCTTCGCGGATTGCCGTCATCCCGCTCGGGTATGCCGATGGTTTAGACCGCCGACTTAGCAATGGGGTTGGAAATGTTTGGATCAATGGCAAGGCGGCACCCATAACCGGTAATATTTGCATGGACATGTGCATGGCCGACATCACCGAAATCGATGCCCAGCCCGGCGATGAAGCCGAATTCTTCGGAAGCCATATCTCCATCCTCGACGTGGCCAATGCCATGAACACCATTCCCTATGAAGTCCTTACCGGTATCTCCCAGCGTGTGAAAAGGGTGTATATACAGGAATGAGAAAATGTTGCGAGGTGCGTGATACGAGGTGCGAGTCGGGTTTTCAATACAAAAATCCAAACAGCCAAATAGGTATTTTATTTCCATGACCGTATTCGAGGTCATCGCAAACAATAAATGCATCGTCAATTTCCATAATCTGCTTGTGTTTTTTATTCTTGCCTCCAATTTCGAAGGTGTATTTCGAATCTATTAGAAAATCACCCCTCTCGGTATATTCCACCTGATGCCCGTTCTTGAGTTGATTCAGGAAAAAGGTCTCCATGATATTGCCCCGGTTAACTGATCCACTTCCAAAAACAACCATCAGATTGGTGTTTTCGAGGAATAATTTGTCAGGTTTCTGGAGTTTACTGATTCCAAGTGCGTCTTTGTATAGCGGATAAACCAGGCTGGCCTCGGCCAAATGCCATAAATATGTAAGAAGCGTTTCCCGGTTAATGCCAATTCTTTCACTCAGTTTCGAAATGTTTGGTATGAAGGGCGCCGATTGTGAAATAACCAGCATAAGCCTTTTTAATTTTGTGACGAAAGCCATATTCACGTTCCTTAGCTGGGGCAATTCAATTTCCAGGATCATGTTTACCACCTCTTCCAACCGGCTGTTATATAACTCCTTATGTTCTGTAAAAAAAGGGTAATATCCACCTGCAAGGTAGTCGGCGAAAAACTGGAAGGGTTTAATCTTTTTGAGGATTTGTTCAGCAATGGTGCCATGGTCATGGATGATATCCTTCAATGAACAGGGTTGAAAATGGGTCCCAGTTTCGAGCTCCAGATATTCCCTGAATGATAGTCCCTGCATGGTATAAATAATGGCCCTTCGGCTAAGGTCTGCGCGGGCATTGAGAATCTCCAGCATCGAAGAACCTGTGAAAACAACCTTCAGGTCAGGGTACTGGTCATATATGTTTTTGATTTCAACCGACCAATCTTTGTATTTGTGGACTTCATCGAGAAAAAGGTATTTTCCACCCCTTTTATAAAATTCATCAACCAAATGAATAAACCGGTGTTCGCTGAACCAGATATGGTCGAGGCTGACATACAAGGTGGCATCCAGTTCGGCCGACAGATTCAGTTTGATGTATTGCAGGATCAAGGTTGTTTTTCCTACACCACGGGATCCCTTGATCCCGATTAACCGGGCATTCCAGTGGATATTGTCCATGATGCTCCTGACAAACCTTGTGTCGGTTCTCTCTAGTCTTTGGCGGAATTGTTCATAGAATTGTTCCATTGTGATACGGCATTTCCATACAAAAATAGTCATTTTGCATGATACAACCAGCAATTATTGCCATAAATTGCATGATGAGACCAGCAAATTATGCTATTTGACTATTGATTTCAATCTGGAGGATTAACCAGAGGTTACATGGATTGCCACCGATTTTTAGCCTTTTAAACTGAAATTTCCGGGTTGCAAACCCAGTGCAACTAACCTCTCGTTGCAAACGAGAGGTAGATGTGGGAAATGGCTTAGTAGGGAAAGGGCATGCCCTTTCCCTACTAAGCACCCAATTAGCTGGTCAGGGCTTGCGGCCTGAAATTCAAAGGCAGCAAGGAATCAACGCCATCGAGGACATATATGGCATTGGAGCCGTCGAGGATGATCGTGATGGGCTTTTTGTAGCGGTTCTCGACCTCCAGAAGGGCTTGCCTGCACCCTCCGCAGGGCTTCACTGGGTCGCCCACGCGGCCGTTTGAATTGGTGGCAGTGACAGCAATAATCTCAACCTCTTCGTCGGGATAATTGGCATTGGCATAGAAAAGGGCCGTCCGCTCGGCACAAAGTCCTACCGGATAAGCGGCATTCTCCTGGTTATTTCCGGTAACGATCCGACCGCCTGCCAGTTGAAGCGCCGCTCCCACATGGAAGTTAGAGTAGGGGGCATATGCATTTTTGGCCGCTTCACGTGCTTTCAAAACCAGTTCCTTCCAGTTGTCAGGCAGTTCATCGACTGAAGCATATTCCCGATAGGCGATTTTGATCTCTTTCCAATTCATGCTGAGAATTTTACCCTAAAAGTACATATTTTTTTGAAAGGCTTTATAAGCGCTATGCCCTGTTAAACAGGGGCGACTTCAGCATCTTCCAGCGGTTAAGGCGATAAATTACCGATGTTCCAAGGACCCCCAATCCATAGATTGTGCTGTTTTTGATGTTGATGCTCGATGCTTCCTCGAAGTATTTCGTCGGACACGTAATCTCAGCGATTTCATATCCCTGGAACCAGATCTGGGCCAGCATCTGGTTGTCAAACACGAAGTTGTCGGAGTTGGCATTGTAGTTCACACTCTCAAGCACTTTCCTGGTAAAGGCACGGTATCCGGTGTGGTATTCCGACAGTTTGGCGTTCATCATGATATTCTGGAATAAGGTCAGGAAGCGGTTGGCCACATATTTATAAACCGGCATTCCGCCCTTCAGCGCTCCCTTGCCAAGGATCCTTGACCCGAGCACCACTTCATAGAGCCCACTGGCCAGCAGGTGTGCCATCGAAGGGATCAGCATGGGCGTGTACTGGTAATCAGGGTGCAGCATGATCACGATGTCGGCACCCAGCTCCAGTGCCTTGTTGTAACAGCTCTTCTGGTTGCCGCCGTATCCGCGGTTTACCTGGTGCTCCACAATGTGTCGGATCCCGATCTCGCGGGCAACCTTCACGGTGTCGTCCCTGCTCAGGTCATCCACCAGAATCACCTCGTCGACGATCGAGAAGTCAATTTCGTCATAAGTCTTTTTCAGCGTTTTGGCCGCATTATATGCCGGCAGCACCACCACAACCTTCTTGTTGTTGATCATCCTGTTTTTGATTTAGGGGGTAAAATTAAAAAATTTATGGTAAAGACTATGCCGGTGCTGCGCTGCGGCATACTCTGTTATTTATTTCTATTTTTGTAAAAAATGAATTGATATGTCTAGAATTTTGGTGATTGATGATGAACGGAGCATCCGCAACACACTCAAGGATATCCTGGAATACGAAAAATATGTGGTCGACGTGGCCGAAGATGGGGTGAAGGGACTCGAAAAGGTAAAAGGTGGCGAATACGACATCATCCTGTGCGACATCAAGATGCCGGCAATGGACGGGATCGAGGTGCTGGAAAAGCTGAACGAGATGGGTGCCGACATGCCGGTGGTGATGATTTCGGGCCACGGGAATATCGATACCGCCGTGGAGGCCATCAAGAAGGGGGCTTACGATTTTATTGAGAAGCCTCTCGACCTGAACCGGTTGCTCATCACCATCCGCAACGCCATGGACAAGTCGACGCTGGTCACCGAGACAAAGAACCTGAAGAAGAAAGTCAACAAGAAATATGAAATCGTCGGACAGTCGGAGGCAATCCTCAAGGTGATTGAAATGGCCGACAGGGTGGCACGTACCGATGCAAGAGTGCTCATTACCGGCTCCAACGGCACCGGCAAGGAGTTAGTGGCCCGAAGGATCCACGATCTGAGTCCTCGTGTCAACGGACCGTTCGTTGAGGTGAATTGCGCCGCCATTCCTTCCGAACTGATTGAAAGCGAGCTGTTCGGGCATGAAAAAGGTGCCTTTACCTCGGCCGTCAAGCAGCGTAAAGGGAAATTTGAGCAAGCCAATGGTGGTACGCTTTTCCTCGACGAGATCGGCGACATGAGCCTCTCGGCACAAGCCAAGGTCTTAAGGGCACTTCAGGAAAGTATCATCAGCCGTGTGGGCAGCGACAGCGCCATCAAGGTTGATGTGCGTGTGGTGGCCGCCACCAACAAGAACCTGTCGGAGGAGATCGAACGGGGCAATTTCAGGGAGGACCTGTATCACCGCCTGAGTGTCATCCTGATCCGCGTCCCCACCCTGAACGAGAGGGTAGAGGATATCCCGCTGCTGGCCAACCACTTCATCGGCCAGATCTGCAATGAATATGGCATTCCCGAAAAAATCATGACTGCCGAAGCCATCCAGGAACTCAGCAAGATCCAGTGGACCGGCAATATCCGCGAATTCCGCAACGTGGTGGAAAGACTGATCATCTTGTGTGACAAAAAGATCACCAGGGAGGATGTTTTGAGCTATGCAGCTCCACTGAAGTAGCGGATTCTGGCTAAAGCAGGGGCTGGCCGGAGGCCAGCCCCTGCTTTAGTGAATGCATGAACCCATTGGAAGAGCCAATGGGTTCATGCATTTTCAAACATATTGACATGATTGTTGTTATAAATTGTGATGTTTTGCACCGCATGGTGCCAAAGCATCTCCCAACCCCCGGGTATCGTGATCTTTTAATTTTGTCGTGGCGTATTATTTTTTAGGATTTGTTCCGACATATCCGGGGGTTTCCTCTTCTGCTAGTTTGTATCTTTGCCCCACAATCTCAAATTATGGATCCAAAGAAAGTTCGCATCGTCTTTATGGGTACCCCCGATTTTGCCGTCGAAAGCCTGCGTGCACTTGTCGAAAACGAATATAATGTGGTGGGGGTCGTCACCGCGCCCGACAAGCCTGCCGGACGAGGCCGAAAGTTTACCGAACCGGCCGTTAAATCGTATGCCTTGTCGGTCGGATTACATGTTCTGCAGCCCGAAAAGCTGAAGAACCCTGACTTCCTGGAGGAACTGCGTTCACTCAAGGCCGACCTGCAAATCATCGTGGCTTTCCGTATGTTGCCTGAGGTGGTATGGGCGATGCCTTCAATGGGAACTTTCAACCTGCATGGATCTTTGCTGCCACAATACCGGGGTGCCGCCCCACTCAACTGGGCGGTCATCAACGGGGAAAAGGAGACGGGTGTCACCACATTTCTGCTCTCCCATGAAATTGATACCGGACAGATATTGTTTGCCGAAAGAACCCCCATTGGCGACGATGAAACGGTGGGTGATATCCACGACCGGCTGATGGTTACGGGTGCCCGACTGGTGCTGAAAACGGTCGACGCGCTTTCACAGGGCGACGTTACCCCGGTTCCCCAGGAGGCACTGATAACCGATCCTGAAATGATGAAACCCGCCCCGAAGTTGTTCCGCGATACCATGCATATCGACTGGTCTGGAAAGGCCGGGAACATTCGCAACCTGATACGCGGACTCTCGCCTTACCCGGCTGCCTGGACTACCCTTGAGCATAAAACTTCCGGTTCAAGCACCGAAGTGAAGGTTTTCTTTGCTCAACTTACATCTGGTAATCCAGCCATCCCGGGCACTATACAAACCGATGGCCGGAAGTTCCTGAAAGTCGCCTGTGGCGATGGATGGCTCGAAATCACCGAACTGCAGCTATCCGGTAAGAAGCGCATGAAAACGGACGAGTTCCTGCGGGGATTCCAGCAGGTCGACCAGTATAAGTTTGTGTGATGTTGCTTGCCTTTCGTAAAAGTCAGCCCTGATTACCTGCCCTTGATCCTTTTCTTGAGCTGAAGCACTTGTCCGACCTGCACGGGCTTCCCGGAATCAAGGTCGTTCATTTTATAAAGCGACCTGAGCTTGATGCCATATAGCTGGGCAATGTAGTGCATCGACTCACCGTGCCCGACCACATGGTATTCATACATCCCTTTGGCCTGATTCCGTTTTCCCTGCAGGTAGATGATCTCGTTGGGTTTTGGCTGGTAGCCGTTAGGGTAGTCGTTGTAACGCATCAGCTCCCAGGGCTTCTTGCCAAATTCCTGTCCCAGCGTCTCAAAGGTATCCCCCTCGCGGGCAATGGCAGTTTTCAGTCCGTTGTTCAGCGAGATGTTCCGGGTACTGTATGGATTCATCAGCAGCTTCTTATTGACATGGCTGCCCAGTTTGCGCTGCTCGAACTGCGCCATTTCACTGGCGGTCATCTTGTGGTCGAGCCTCCAAAGCTGGTTCAGCTCAATGATGTCAATCAGCATGCGGTCGTAAATGGGATTGGTGGCATAGCCTGCCTGTTTCAGTCCTTTGGCCCAGCCCACATAGTCGGTGGGTTGCAAGTCAAAAAGGGCGGCATACCGTGCGTTGCCCATCAGGAAGTTGGTGTGGTCGATATATGAATCCTCGACCGACTGGTATTTTCGGAAACATTCATTCCGTTCATCGTCATCGTGGTAGGAGCGGTCGCCGTTCCAGTTCGATTTGCACTTGATCCCGAAGTGGTTGTTTGATTTCCGGGAAAGGTCGCTGTTGCCGTCTGACGACTCGAGGCAGGCCTGGGCCATCTTGATGCTGGCGGGGATTCCGCTACGGCTCATTTCGCTGATGGCCAGCAACTGGTAGCGCTGGATATATTCCTGGCGGGTCATGCGTTGGGCCAGAAGAGAACCTGATAGAAAGAAGATTACTGAACTGAGAATGAATATCTTTTTGAACATGGCTTGTGATGTCGCTTCAAGTTATGGCGTAAATATAATAAAAAGGAAAATCTAAGCGCAAGTCTTTGACTTGTGCTTAGATTTTCAATAAAGGCTTTTTCGTTTGCCGCAGGCAAACGAAAAAGAATCATTCCCCGAAGGAGACCCCCATTTTGCGGGCGATTTCGATGAGGGGGTTGTCGGGACAGACAAGGCGGGTCTTGCCACCGACCTCGTCGAGGGGCACAGCCACCAGCTTGTTGTCCTTGACGGCCACCATGGTGCCGAATTGCTTGTTCACGATACACTCGGCCGCGAAGAATCCGTAACGCGTGGCCAGGATCCGGTCGGCCGGGGTCGGACTGCCACCCCGCTGGATGTACCCTAATACTGTCTCACGGGTTTCCAGTCCGGTATAACTTGATATTGCATCGGCAATGTAACTGGCGGCCGACATTTTCTTGGGATGCTCGATCCCCTCGGCCACCACCACGATCGAGTAGGGCTTGTGGTCTTCGTAACGCTGCTCGACCTTCTTCACCACCGAATGGATGTTATATGGTATCTCGGGCAACAAAACGATGTCGCCGCCGCCTGCCGAACCGGCATAAAGAGCCAGCCAACCGGCATTGTGTCCCATCACCTCGATGATCATCACCCGCTGGTGCGAGTTGGCGGTAGTGTGCAACCTGTCAATCGCCTCGGTGGCGATATATACTGCCGAATCGAACCCGAAGGTGACATCGGTGCCCCACACATCATTGTCGATCGTTTTGGGCATCCCGATGATGTTCAGACCCTGCTTCGCCAGCATGTTGGCCGTCTTCATGGTGCCGTTTCCGCCTATGCAGATCAGGGCATCCAGACCAAGCTGCTCGTAATTCTGGAGGATGCTGTCGGGTTTCTCGTTGGCCTGCCCGTTGTTGTCGACCAGCTTGTAGGGCTTCTCGCGCGACGTCCCGAGGATGGTGCCTCCCAGGGTCAGGATCCCCGACAACTGCGATTCGTGTAGTTCGATGTAGTCGTTGTGGATCAATCCGCTGTAACCCGAACGGAAGCCGATCACTTCCATTCCGTATTCAACTATGGCAGTTTTTCCTACCCCCCTGATGGCGGCATTCAGTCCGGGGCAATCGCCCCCTGCCGTGAGAATGCCGATTCTTTTCTTGCGTTCTGACATAATGATTATGATTTGTGATGGATAAAATCAAGACAATTGTAAAACTTATAGCCGAATTTACGAAAATCCTCGGTAGAATATCCAATTTTCATATTTTTGTAAAATATAACCGAAACAGTAATTTTTTTAACTAATAAATCGATTGACAATGAAAAAGATTGCATTAAGTCTCATGGCATTTTCAATGGTCTTTTTGTTTGCCTGCACCGGCGGTCAGCAAAAAAACACCACTACCGAAGACACAACCAAATCTGCCGAAGCAGGTCCAAACCAGCTGAGCGAAGCTGAAAAAGCGGAAGGTTGGAAGCTCCTGTTCGACGGAACCACATCCACCGGATGGAGGGGCGTCAACAAAACCAACTTCCCCGCTGCATGGCAGGTGGTTGACGGCACCATCATGTGCCAGGGTTCAGGACGTGGTGAAGCTGGTGCCGCCGACGGTGGCGACATCCTTTACGACCAGCAGTTCAGCAACTTCATCCTTCGCCTCGAGTGGAAAATCTCTGAAGGCGGTAACTCCGGTATCTTCTACCTGGGTAAGGAAGTTGAAGGCCAGCCCATCTGGCAGACCGCTCCCGAAATGCAGGTGCTCGACAACGAACGTCACCCCGACGCGCTCATGGGCAAAGATGGCAACCGCAAGGCCGGTTCACTGTATGACTTGATTCCTGCCAATCCGCAGAACGCTAAACCTGCCGGCGAATGGAACTCAGTCGAGATCATGGTTTACCGCGGTACCGTTGTTCACAAACAGAACGGCGAACAGGTTTTGGAATATCACCTCTGGACCGAAGACTGGAACAAGATGGTGGCCGCTTCCAAATTCCCGGGCCTGAACCCCGACTGGGCCAATGTTCCCGAAACCGGTTACATCGCATTGCAGGACCATGGCGACGACGTTTGGTTCCGCAACATCAAAATCAAGGAATTGTAAGCAATCCCGATATCATCAAAAGAAGCCATTCCACTGCGGAGTGGCTTTTTTTATGGCAGGTAGCCCGATTGTGTGAGAATTTCCTGGTAGTTTTCGTTGGCCATCAACTGCGGAAGGGTGGTCTCCGGGAATTTCTTCATGTACTTACAGATGATCTGCCAGCCTATCCAAGCTCCCGTGCGGCCAGGTGATTCGGGCGGGAATCCGTTGGTCATCGGGCCGTCATTGATGTAACGGACAATGTCCATCTGTTTGGACGAATAGAGCAGCTCATGCTCGATCAGGTAGCTCCACATCTGCGACTCGTTGTTGCGGCACCATCGTACCTGGGGCTCCGTGAATCCGGTGATCAGCGTGTCGTGCGCCTCCGGAAGCATGGCCTCCATGAAATAGAGCATTTTCCCCTCATGCACAATGTGCTCCATCAGGTTGGTGGCCTTCAGGCTGATCGGGAATTCACCCATGGCCCACACATAAACCGCATCCGGGGCGATCATTTCGGGAATCATCTTCCGCTGCTTGTATCGCGGATATCCCAGAAGAGAATAATAGGCAACATCCTGCCCAAGGTATTTGTCGAGGCTGATGCCGATAACGCCCTCCCCCACAAATGCCGATTCGTTGTACCCCGAAATGCAGGTGTATATATTCGGCAGGGGGGCCTGTGGAAAGTGGTACCGGTAACGTTTGAAAGCCTTTACCAGCTCCTTTTCCGTCTTGTCGAAAGAGGCGTGCCTGATTTCGGAAAGACGGTAGGCCGACTGGATCATAGTGTCACTGCGGAAAGTGGCCAACCCTTCGGACGTGCCTTCCTCTTCGGGGTTTCCTACACGCAACACCTGGTCGGTAAACAGGGGAGTAAAATCGGGATATTTATCTGCCAAAGCCGGCAAAAGCTTATCCATGGGCTGGTTTTCGGGCGACAAGAGTTCCTGTTCAAAACGGATGATGCTGACCTCCTCGCTGATGCCCGAGATGTCCACGTTGAGCGGATTCCGGCCACAGCCGGCCAAAAGCAGCACCAGGGCAATCCCAAATATGATCGTTTTCTCTTTCCTCATTGTTAAAACATTTATCCTGAATACGACTGAACGGTTACATTATTGCGAATGTCTGCGAAAAAGCGGAGATTTGCAAATCGATCAAAGCATCATACCATGAAAATCGCACTGGCACAATTGAACTACCGCATCGGGGATTTCGAGGGGAATTCCACGAAAATCATCCGGGCCATCACTCAGGCAAAGGCTGAAGGAGCCCACCTGGCGGTATTTTCCGAGCTGGCCGTGACCGGCTATTACCCACACGACCTGCTCGAGAAGAAGGAGTTCATCGCGAAGGCCGAAGAGACCATCCGGGCCATTGCGGTTCATTGCACGGGCATAACCGCCCTGGTTGGCGGTCCGGCCATTAACCAGTCGGCCACCGGAAAGAAGCTGTTCAACGCGGCCTGGTATCTCGCCGACGGAGAAGTGCAGGACGTGTTTTATAAGTCTTTGTTGCCCACTTACGACGTGTTCGATGAGTACCGCCATTTCGAGCCGAACCGTGAATTCAGGCTCCTCGAATCGGGTGGCCGACGCATTGCCGTGACAATCTGCGAGGATGTATGGGATGAACAGCCTACCTTCAGTTCGTTCGGAAAGGACAAAATTTACAGCGTCTCACCTTTGCAGGAGTTGTCATTCATGAAACCCGACCTGATCATCAACCTGTCGGCCTCGCCCTTTTCTCATAACCAGGAGGCGTGGCGCAAGGATATCCTGGTGAAGAAGGCGAAGTCGTCGGGCTTGCCGCTGGTGTATGTCAACCAGGTGGGTGCCCATGCCGAGATGATTTTCGACGGCGGATCAATGGTCATCGGGGGAGATGGTGAAATCAGGCACGAGTTGCGCTATTTCGGGGAGGACTTCCGGGTGGTTGACCTCGGTCTGAAAGGCGAAAACCAGGTGCAGCCTGTCCGCGAAACCACCGAAAAAATACACGACGCACTGGTGCTGGGCATCCGCGACTATTTCCATAAATCGGGATTCGCCAAAGCCACCCTGGGACTGTCAGGGGGAATCGACTCGGCCGTGGTGGCCGTGCTCGCCGTGCGTGCCCTGGGTGCCGAAAACGTCAGGGTGCTGCTGATGCCTTCACGCTATTCATCGGGCCACAGTGTCGACGATGCCCGGGTTCTGGCCGAAAACCTCGGTATCCGCTACGATATCGTCCCGATCCACGAGGCAGTGGAGAGCTTTGAGCGCGGACTGGCATCCATTTTTGAGGGATTGGAGCCCGACGTTACCGAGGAGAATATCCAGGCCCGTGCGCGGGGAATTTACATCATGGCACTGTCGAACAAGTTTGGGCATATCGTGCTTAATACCACCAACAAGAGCGAGTGCGCCGTCGGATACGGAACGCTGTATGGCGACATGAACGGCGGGCTGGCAGTGCTGGGCGATGTTTACAAGATGGAAGTCTACCGACTTGCACGCTTCATCAACCGCGACAGGGAAATCATCCCCGAAAACTCGATTGTCAAGCCGCCATCGGCCGAACTGCGGCCCGGACAAAAAGACAGCGATTCGCTGCCCGAGTATCCCGTGCTCGACGACATCCTTTACCATTTTATTGAAATGAACGAATCTCCCACCGAGATTGCTGCCCGAGGATACGATCCTGCGCTGGTCACGAAGGTGATCCGCATGGTCAACATCAACGAATACAAGCGTTTCCAGGCTGCCCCGATCCTACGCGTCACGTCAAAGGCATTCGGTGCCGGACGCAAAATGCCGCTGATCGCCAGGTTCTGAGTCTCCATTTATATCAAATTTCCGGAAAAGTCTCCCAAATGGGATGATTTCGTGTTCCGATACCCGAAAATTTCCAGAAAAAGTTAATTTTGATGCTCTAAAACATATATTTAGGCTGATTATGCTGTATGCTGAAGGTATCAAGGAAATTCTCGAAAATCCGAATTCACTTTTTTTCGTCCTGACTCCCGAGGAAAAAAAGGACTTCAGAAACCATGTCTCTTTCACCAAATACCGTCGTAACGAAATGGTATTCCGTGAGGGCGACAAACCTTCCGGGTTCATGGTGCTGGTCAAGGGAAAGGTCAAGATCATCAAGGAAGGCGTTGGCGGCCGCGAACAGATCATCCGCATGTCGAAGGCCCTTGGCGTGATCGGCTACCGGGCTATCTTTGCCGAGGAAAACCACATTGCTTCGGCCATCACCCTCGAAGAATCGGTCATCGCCACCATCAGCAATGAATATATTTTCGGGAAGGCACTCCGGAACCCCGATTTCTCGTTGAGCATCATCCATAAACTGGCCCGCGAACTGGGCTTCTCCAACTCACGCACGGTCGCGCTCACCCAAAAGCACATCCGTGGAAGGCTGGCCGAATCGCTCATCCTGCTCGCCCAGAAATACGGCTTCGAGCACGACGGCATCACCCTGAAAGTATATATCTCGCGGGAGGACATCGCCAACCTGTCGAACATGACCACCTCCAATGCCATCCGCACCCTGTCGACCTTCGCCAACGAAATGCTGATCGCCATCGACGGCAGAAAGATCAAGTTGCTGGATTTGTATAAGTTGGATAGGATTAGCAAGTTAGGTTAGAAAAGGTGCGGGTTGCGAGATACGGGGTTACTTCGCGACTAACCCCTGCGGGGATTCACCACAGATTACTCGGATAACACTGATTTTATTGAATTGGCATAGTGGAATTTGACTTAAACGACGCGATGAATCGCGTCGCCACAATTTGTTTTCCAATTGGGGATAAGGATATCGATTGAATCAACATAAGCCCTTTAGGGGTGACATGATAATAACAGCGATGCTATGATACAATGGTGAACCCTTTTGGGGTGACATGATAATAACCCGCAATGTAGTGAAGCACCGGAAAACCCCATCATGGCGACATCATTCTTGGGATTAATCCATGTATGTCTACAGCAGTTTATGCAACGCATCGGCAGTTGCCAAAAGGCCAACCTTTCTCAAATTATATAGTACTTCATATTCATCCAAAGATGGGTTTTTCTTAAATGATACCATCTCTTTAAAGGCATCCAAAGCCGTAACCGGATCTAAATCGATGATGCCAGACAAGAATTCGTCAGCTGTCTTGATTTTAATGCCAAATCTATTTAATATTAAATCAGGGAAATCCTTGATATTATTTGAAACAATAAAGTGTGCATTGCATTTTATCGCTGCCGCTAACACATGCCGGTCTTTTTCATCAGGCAATTCAACACAATTAATCAAATCTTCGTAGTTTTTTACAAGGGCATCCGGAAATGCCATATTGGCCTTTTGAACCCTTATTCCTGCTTCTCTCGATGATACTCCTTTTCGTTGCATTACGGCAATCCATTCGTCAAAGATATGATTGCTCCATTTTGGGATGAACAATTCATAATGGGCAAACCAAAATAACAGGTCCCGAATGATTATCGGATATATTACATTGGTGTCGAGTATAACGATAAAGCGCGAACTATGAATCATAAAGCCCTGATTCTTCATCAGTATGCATGATGTCGATCAGGTGCTGCTTTTGCTCCTCTTTCATTTTTTGCTTGTAGCTAACGACATCTTCAAACTGAATGCGGCGATGTTTCCCAACCTTGGTGTATGCGATTTGGCCTTCTTCCAATAGTTTTATAACATGTGGTCTCGAACATCCAAGCATTTCAGCGGCGCCCTGCGTGGTTACCTCAGTGGCCTGAGGCACGATCGAAACGGGCTTACCCTGACTCATTGCCTCAAGGATATCCCGCAACAAAACCAAAGCCCTGACCGGAATTCTAATCCTTTCACCGTTTTCTTCAATTTCAATGACTACATTATCTTTTCTTAATTGCAATATTACATTGGATAAGGCAGGAAATGATGCTTTGGCAATTTTTTGCTCTGACTTACCTGGGCTTTTTATATCATTCTTCGAATACTTCATGTATTATACTTTTAATACAACAAATTTAATCGAAATATTCGAAACAAACGAAATATATGCAAATATAACCGATTAAATCTGTGTCAAAAACGCCTTCCATACCGCATCATCCGGGGGCTCGGCGGTGATGGTCAGCATTTCCTTGCGGACCGGGTGCAGGAATTCGATGGTGCGGGCATGCAGGTGGATACCGCCATCGGGATTCGACCGCGGGAACCCATACTTCAGGTCACCCTTGATGTGCAATCCGATCTTTGCCAGCTGCGCCCTGATCTGGTGGTGACGTCCCGTGTGCAGTTCAATCTCCAGCAGGAAGAACCGGTCGCTCTTCGCGATGGTTTTGTAAGCCAGGGAGGCATATTTCGAACCTTCCACCTCCCCGGTATGGGCGTACGACTTGTTCACGTCGCGACTGCGGGTAATGTAGTGTTCGAGGGTGCCTTCCGATGGTACCGGCATCTTGTCGACCACCGCCCAGTATATCTTTTTGATCTGGTCCTTCTTCTGGAACATCTTGTTGAGGCGTGTCAGCACCTTGCTGGTGCGGGCCATCAGCACGATGCCGCTGGTCGGACGGTCAATCCGGTGGGGGAGGCCCAGGAAAACATTCCCCGGCTTCTGGTATTTCTCCTTGATATAGGCTTTCACCTGGTCGGTCAGCGGGGCGTCGCCGGTCTGGTCGATCATGACAATCTCGCCGCACTCCTTGTTGACGGCAATCAGGTGGTTATCTTCGTAAATGATTTGCATGGTTCAGGAAAACGGTTCGGAAACTCCCAATATAACAATTTATCGGGCACCGGACATCATTTCATTAATAAGACTCTTTTTCCGAAGGAAAGTTGCCTGCCCTGACGTCGTCGGCGTATTTCCCGACGGCCTCGTGCACGGTGTCGGCCAGACTGGCATACCGTCTCAGGAAGCGTGGCGAGAACTGTTGCGTGATGCCCAGCATGTCGTGTAGCACCAGCACCTGTCCGTCGACATTGCCACCAGCCCCGATGCCGATCACCGGGATGGAGAGCTTTTCGGCAACCGCCTTGCCCAATGATGCCGGGATTTTCTCGAGAACCACCGAGAAACAGCCTGCTTCCTGCAGCAGGAGGGCGTCCTCGATCAGCTTTTCGGCCTCCTCCTCGTCTTTCGCCCTGACGGCATAGGTGCCGTATTTGTTGATGCTCTGGGGCATCAGTCCGAGGTGTCCCATTACCGGGATGCCTGCCGTGAGGATGCGCTTCACCGACTTGATGACTTCCTTGCCGCCTTCGAGCTTGACGGCATCGGCAGCGGTTTCCTTCATGATGCGGATGGCCGAGTTGAGTGCGGCACGCGAATTGCCCTGGTAGGTGCCGAAGGGGAGGTCGACCACCACAAGAGCCCTTTTGACGGCCCTGACCACCGATGCGCCATGGTATATCATCTGGTCGAGTGTGATGGGCAGCGTGGTCTCGTTGCCGGCCATGACGTTGGAGGCCGAGTCACCGACAAGGATGACATCCACCCCGGCTTCGTCGACCAGCCGGGCCAGACTGTAATCATAGGCGGTCAGCATGGCAATCTTCTCGCCCCTCGACTTCATCTCGGTAAGCCGATGTGTGGTCACTTTCCTGATTTCCTGATGTACGGACATAGTTGATGGGATTTAGGGGCAAAGTTAGGAAAATAACTGTTGCGGGGTGCGAAAAACTGGTGCGTGATGCGTGTTGCGAAACGGAACGGGGTTCACTTTAACTTAACTTTTCAACTGCTTCAACAAAATCTAATTTAATGAGTTCCCAATATTTATTTTTATGGCAGATTGGCTCAAAATCATTATCGGCAATTTCAAAATTGGTAAAGTTCCGGAGTATTTCATGGGGGTAGTGTGCATACCGATAACGCTCTGCATGTAACTGAATCATTTGAGGAATTGAATAATAGTCCAGCTCATCAAAGATATTTCTCGATATTTTTTTCTAATATGTAGGAACGGTTTGTAATTTGGGCCAAGATGGCTTGAACTTCCTCTTTCCCATAAAATCGAATTATTTCAAGAATTTCCTGGTCGTTACCCCGCTCAAATGTTCGCTTTATTACACTGGCTTTGCTCTTTTCCCAATCGATGGAATGAATATCTGTATCCCAAAATAAAACAGGTCGTAAAAGCTTTAAGTCAGGCAGTTTTTCCCGGGCTTGTTTTTTCTTTTGTTGCTCTATGTCGTAATAAGCTTGTAAAACCAAAAAGAAACTTTCATCAATACCTAATGCATCGCCAAGTCCTATGGAAAGTGCCGGGTTTATACGACGTTTGCCTTTGGTGATATCTCCCAACAGTTGAGGATACTCTCCAATAATCAAGGCAAAACGTCTTTTGGGGAGTTTTCTTTTTTTCAACTCCCTTTCGAGGATAATTCCCGGATGTATACCCTTCAGTAGTGTAATATTTTCTTCAATGGTACTCATGAC
This sequence comes from Bacteroidales bacterium 6E, assembly GCA_001270045.2. Lineage (GTDB taxonomy): Bacteria > Bacteroidota > Bacteroidia > Bacteroidales > Prolixibacteraceae > UBA1413. The sequence continues at coordinate 179,791 of DF970666.1, forward strand.
ATTAATTACCTCAAATGTAAACAAATTTATTTACATTTAATTCACTGCAATTTGAAAAATACCCGGACCCCGAACCGTTTCAGTACGTCATCCCAAACTGCCAAAGTGGTATCGTGTTAAGGTAACCGTGTTCAATGTCGTCTTTGACGATAAAGGCATTGTCTAAACCCTGGATTTGCTTCAATCCTTTGTTCTTGCCACCTACCTCGAAGGTTATGTCGCCTACCTTGAAGTCAGCGACAGGGGAGACTGTGACATTATGCCTGACCCGCAACTGGTTCACGAAAAATGTTTCCCTGATATTGCCTTTATTGGCATTATCGCTGGCCAAACTGTATATTAAATTTGTATTGTCGAGGTAAATTTTGTCCACCTTGCCCAAGCCCCTGATTCCCCCGGTCGAATCGCGCAGTTGCGCAATCATACCGGCCTCCTCAATAAACAGGCAATAATCCGTGATATTGTTCCTGCTGGCAGACAAGGCAGTCGCAATGCTTTTCATGTTGGGCTTGAACGGAACGCTTCGGGCAATAATGGCCATCAGTTGCTTGAGTTTGCGACCGGTCGACATGTTCATGCCGGCATACATGGGAATGTCCGTTTCGAGAGTCTGGTTCACAATTTGTTGAATCCTCAGGTCGAAATCATCTTCCAGGGCAAAAGGATAATATCCTCTTTTCAGGTAATCTTCAAACAATGGCAACGGATGCTGAATATCGGGGATTTCGGCCTTGTGGGCAAGGATCTCTTCAAGTGTATAGGCAGGGAACGACAAGTTGTGAAACAGTTGCAAGTACTCCCTGAATGACAGTCCTTGCATTGAATAGATGATTGCCCGGCGGCTTAGGTCGGCTGCCCCTTTTTTAATATCCAAGATAGAAGAACCCGTGAAGACAACATTTAGCCCGGGATGGTAATCGTAAATCAGCTTCAGTTCCTTCGACCACTCCTTGTATTTATGGATCTCGTCGATAAAAAGGTATTTGCCACCCATTTTCACGAAATCGTCGGCGAGGTCAAGCAGCTTCCTATCGGCAAAATAGAAATCCTCGGCTGTTACATAAAGCGTTTCGGCCGGATTCAGGTCCTTTTTAATATGCTGCAAAACCAAGGTGGTCTTCCCCACGCCACGTGGACCGGTCAGACCGATCATCCGGTTTTTCCAGTTAATTTCTGAATAAATGTACCGGAAGAAAGTGGCATCAGTCTCCTGAAGGATCTTTGTAAATAGCTGGAATAGCTTGTCCATGGCAGTATATTTTCCGTAAAAATACAAAATATGCACTTAAGGAGTGCATATTTTGGTGAAAAATGCACTATTGCAGTGCAAATATGAGTGAAAAATGCACCTAGAGAGTGCATATTCTGCCATTACTTTTGAATTGACGCGATCAATCGCGTCACCACAATTCGTTTGCCAATTGATGATTGTGAATCGGGTCGCCACAATTTATTTTTCAGTTGATGGTTTGGGAAAAGAAATGGATGTAAAGCTCAAGATAAGGTGCCAATTTACGCACCTTCATTTTTATTCCGTCACTTGCCAGTAAATCGACCCGAAAATCGGCAAAATGTTTTTCAATTACTTCGCGTTTGCCAAACATCAACAACCCGGAGGGCTTGTTTTTCGAAAATGGTAGTATTTTGTGTTAGGGTTTGAGTAAACTTTCATTCCCCATCTTTTTTCAAGAGTTTTAAAAACAAATTACCTTTCTCAGTAATCCGATATTTCTGATTGGAACTCTGTTCCGTATCCGGTACAGTCCATTCTACTAAATTGTCTTTTCTCAGCTTCGACACAATTTTCTTTAGCTGTCCTGATATGGATTTTTGTCCTAGTGCAACTGACAATTCTTTTGTTGATAATGTTCTGTCTGATACCAAACGAAGTACTTTGCTATATAACGTTTCTTTTTGCAACTCGTGCTGCAACTCGTGCTGCAACTCGTGCTGTAACTCGTGCTGTAACTCGTGCTGTAACTCGTGCTGTAACTCGTGCTGTAACTCGTGCTGCTGCAAATAGTTTTTGTTGGTGAAAACAACCCGAAATGCAATTCCCGGTTCTTTCCATGATAATTCAATTTCAGGATAAGATTGCATTTCACTGGCAATTAATCTCAAGCCGTTGCCCCATTGTTCAATAATTCCTAAGCGTTTAAAAACAGGTGCCAATATTTTATTCCGAATATCAGACTGACCAGAATCCATATCGCTAAAATCCACAGTTGGCATAAGTTTGCCCGGACTGGTAATTTCAACTTTATCATCGAAAATGGCAATTTTAATGTCTTTACCGGAAAGAGAATAATCACGATGAATCACTGCATTACGGATAACTTCCCTGATGGCAACTATCGGGTATTCCCAACGGTCGTTTCTGAAAACTCCCTGATAATCGGTTGTACCTTGTGAAATATGGCGCAAAATAAATTGATAGGCTTGTTCGGCTTGTAACCCAATATTTGAATCTATAGTTTTCTGGTCGATAAAATTACCGGGGACAGTTCCTTTAAACCTGGCACATTCAATTTTTGCATAAGGAAACATCTGTTTTCCCAAATCGTCATCAGAAAGCAGTATTAAAGCATTAGTTGGTAGTTCCTGCCCCTGTTCGGTTTTGAATAATTCTAATTTCTGAAGGACCTGCTTACTTAGTTTCTCTCCGGTCTTTTCAATAAATAATGCTTTAAAAGAATCAATATTAATTTCGTCCAATGTTTTTTGAAAAACCAATTCACTGTCGAAAGAAATATTCTGCTTTTGTCGTTCGAGTTCCTGAATTATTTCACGACTTGCCTGCCGATTTGAAGAACCAACCCGAATAAAAGTTCCTGATTCAATTCCTCTATTTCTCAGGTAATAAGGAGGAGCGCTCCCTTTATAGACTTTGGTACGTATTACATGTTTCTCATCATGATTCAGAAATACTATTTCCGGCAAAATAACGGGAGAACATTGGTCATGAATAATGTTACTTATTTTCTCTTCAAGTTCTATCAACTCGTCTTCCTCAAGTCCAATAATTTCCCTCGGATTATCCTGAATACCCAGATAAAATTCACCACCGGCATCATTGGCAAAACTAACAATGGTTTTAGCTAATTCGGCACTGGTTGGCAGTTTTGCCTTAAACTCCAATCGTCTTCCTTCGGGTTGTTGTAATATTTCTTTTAACCTTGCCATGTTTGAATTTCAAATATCGGTATTTAATCAATATTCACAATAATCAGTATTCGATTAAGGAATTATTGTATAGCTGTTCGATTTCCCCTCGGCGACCACGTCGTGAGGCATAGCGCAATAGCTTGCTTTGGTTGACGTTGTTCCGATCCAGCACGTTCTTGTAGAAATACGACAATTCGGCACCCTGCATAAAATCAAACTCCACATCGAGCGCCACATCTACCAGTATTTTTTCGATGGCGGGCATTTTAAACCCTTGTACCTTTTGAAGGGGGGCCTCCGAAATTAAGGGGCGGACGATAATTGATTCGTTACCGTCAATATATCGGTAGAAATCATCCTTGCCAGGAGTTACATAAACCCGTACAGGATTGTCCCTGTTCAGGAAGTCGAATACAGAAGTGGTTGCATCCCGATCCACATCCACATAGGTGTGATTGACGCCGGGTATGTGATGCAAATAGGGGATGATGGATTGACTGTCCCAAATACAGACTTTAATGAAGGGGAATTTGGCTTTGAGACGCAAATTGAGTTGCTTTAGCTCTTCCGACAAAAATGGGACATATTTATGTTTTGAAGTCGATGACAAAGCATAGACACCCCTGTCTTCGCGAACGAGAAGATTTGATTTTAGCAACCTGTCGAGCTGCTCTGACAAATAATTGGATGAACCCGTTTGCGTCTGAGCTTCCAGATAATCTGTCAGCTCTTTTCGGGTAAACATTTTTCGGACAAGCGCAAAGCTTAATATGTCATTTGTTGATACCATTCTGAAATTTGAACCAAACAAATGTATCACATTTATGGCAATAAACAAGGAATATTGCCAATTATGTGATTGTGTTTTTGCGGGCGGATACGTCGCGAAGCGCCACCTCGTAACACGCATCGCGCATCCCGCAACAAAAAAAAGCCAGCCTTGCGGCCAGCTTTTCATCATGTCATGTGGTGGGAGGCAGGGAAAGGGCATGCCCTTTCCCTACGAAACCGTCCTATATGGTTATTTCACTTCCTCGAAGTCTACGTCGGTGACTTCCCCGTCGGCATTGGTTTTCTGGCCTTGCTGTCCGCCGGTCGGACCGCCGCCGTTGCCGGCTGTCGGGCCTTGCTGCGGGCCTGCCTGGGCGCCACCTGCGTTGTACATCTCCTGCGATGCGGCCTGGAAGACCGTATTCAACTCGGCCATGGCCGCGTCTATTGCCGGGAGATCCTGCTTCTGGTGGGCTTCCTTCAGTTTGGCCAGGGCAGCCTCAATCGGCTGTTTCTTGTCGGCCGGAATCTTGTCGCCAAACTCCTTCAGCTGCTTTTCGGTCTGGAAGATCAGGCTGTCGGCCTGGTTGATCTTGTCGACCTTTTCCTTTGCCAGCCTGTCGGCTTCGGCGTTGGCGGCAGCTTCTTCCTTCATCTTGCGAATTTCGTCGTCGGTCAGGCCGCTCGAAGCCTCAATGCGGATCGACTGGGTCTTGCCGGTGGCTTTGTCCTTGGCCGATACGTGCAGGATACCGTTGGCGTCGATGTCGAAAGTGACCTCGATCTGTGGAACGCCGCGTGGTGCCGGCGGTATGCCGTCGAGGTGGAAACGTCCGATGGTCTTGTTGCCTGCCGCCATGGGCCTTTCACCCTGGAGGACGTGAATCTCTACCGAAGGCTGGTTATCGCTCGCGGTGGTGAAGGTTTCGGCCTTCTTGGTGGGGATGGTGGTGTTCGATTCGATCAAACGGGTCATCACGCCACCCATGGTTTCGATACCGAGCGACAGCGGGGTCACGTCGAGAAGGAGCACATCCTTCACCTCACCGGTGAGTACGCCACCCTGGATGGCGGCACCTACGGCCACCACTTCATCGGGGTTCACGCCCTTCGACGGTTTCTTGCCGAAGAACTCTTCCACCTTCTGCTGGATGGCAGGGATACGGGTTGAACCGCCCACGAGGATCACCTCGTCGATGTCAGAGGAGTTCAGTCCGGCATTTTTCAATGCCTTGCGGCAGGGCTCGATGGTAGCCTGGATCAGGCGGTCGGCCAGCTGCTCAAACTTCGCGCGGGTCAGGGTTTTCACGAGGTGTTTCGGGATACCGTTCACCGGCATGATATAGGGCAGGTTGATTTCGGTCTGGGTAGAGCTCGAGAGCTCGATCTTGGCCTTCTCGGCGGCTTCCTTTAAACGCTGCAGCGCCATCGGGTCCTTGCGCAGGTCGAGGCCTTCCTCGCTCTGGAATTCGGCAGCCAGCCAGTCGATGATCACCTGGTCGAAGTCGTCGCCCCCGAGGTGGGTGTCACCGTCGGTCGATTTTACCTCGAATACGCCGTCTCCGAGCTCGAGGATCGAGATGTCGAAGGTACCGCCACCGAGGTCGAATACCGCAATTTTCATGTCCTTGTGCATCTTGTCGAGACCATATGCCAGCGAAGCGGCAGTAGGCTCGTTGATGATACGGCGCACTTTCAGGCCGGCAATCTCGCCGGCTTCCTTGGTGGCCTGACGCTGGGCATCGTTAAAGTATGCGGGCACGGTGATCACGGCTTCGGTCACTTCCTGTCCGAGGTAATCTTCGGCGGTTTTCTTCATTTTCTGGAGCACCATGGCCGAAATTTCCTGCGGCGAATATTTGCGGTCGTCGATCTGCACGCGGGGTGTATTGTTGTCGCCGCGAACCACGTCGTAAGTCACGCGGCCCACTTCCTTGGCGCACTGGTCAAATGATTCACCCATCAGTCGCTTGATGGAGTAAACGGTTTTCTTGGGGTTGGTAATGGCCTGGCGTTTGGCCGGATCACCGATTTTGCGTTCGCCGTTTTCGACGAAAGCCACAATTGAGGGAGTGGTACGTTTGCCCTCGCTGTTGGGGATCACCACAGGCTCATTTCCTTCCATAACGGCAACACACGAGTTGGTGGTACCTAAGTCAATTCCGATAATTTTTCCCATTGTATGATATTTTTAAGTATGTCTTGATGTGTCAAAATTGTTTGTCAGCCATTTCAGGGCAATGATTATGCCACTCGGATTTTTGCCGTCTGACACGAAATTATGGCACCCTGACGGGCGGAAAGGCAGGAAAGGATGTCGGAGTGGGGTGACATTTTGGCGGGAAAGAGGTGCGGTGGTGCGGGGTACGTGTTGCGGGGTGGCTGAAAAGGTGCGAGGAACCGAGTTGCGGGTTGCGGGGGCTGAAAAGGTGCGAGGAACCGAGTTGCGGGTTGCGGGGGCTGAAAAGGTGCGGGGAACCGAGTTGCGAGTTGCGAGGTCCTGCGGACATGCCTTCGGGAATGCCTTCGGTATAAAATAAGTCGGTAAAATTGTTTTAAAGAATCTGTAGTGTTTCTGTCCGAAGGGTTACGTCGCGAAGCGCCACCCCGCATCTCGCAACATCGCAACCCGCACCTTTTTTATATATTTGCCCCCTCAAACATTGATTCATGAAAAACTGGTACGCCATATATGTCAGGCCACGGTCGGAGAAGAAGGTAGCGAAGGTTTTGTCTGACGTGGGTATCGACCATTACCTGCCGTTACAGCGGAGCCTCCGCAAGTGGAGTGACCGAAAGAAGTGGATCGAGTTGCCGCTGATCCCGGGCTATTGCTTTGTGCATCTCGACCTGGCCGACCGACTGCAGGTGCTTACCCTTCCCAATGTGGTGCAGTTTGTAAGGTTCAACGGCCAGCCTGCCCTGATCCAGCCGTCGCACATCGAGTTTATGAGGCGAATGTTAAGCCAGACCGAGGTCGATTTCACCATTTCCAACCAGATGCCTGCTCCCGGGCAAACCGTCGAGATCACTTCGGGTCCCATGATCGGACTGCAGGCCGAAATGGTCAGCGAAAAAGGCAAATCGCGAATCATCGTACGCCTCGAGGCGCTCAACAACATTATCCAGGTTGAAGTCCCCCTTTCGCAAGTCGCGTTGGTCGACTCTGCCGCACCTGCCGAAAGATAATCAGGCTTTTGTGCAGATTCGTCCCCCCAAATGCATGATAAAATCAGCATACTTTTATATTTTTGACGGCGATATTCAATTTTGGTAATCATCTATAGCATACAACATATGAAGAGATTGGTCATCACAGTGGTTCTGGCCATTGCGACAGTGGGTTTTGCCTTCCCGGTGGCGGGACAGGTCAATCCATCGCAGGTGAACGTCAATGAATTGTCCGACGCCCAAATCCGGCAGATAGCCGAACAGGTGAGGACAAGAGGGCTCTCCATGGACCAGGCGGCTGCCCTGGCCCGCGCCCAGGGTGCCAGCGAAGCCCAGGTGGCGACCGTGATTCGCCGCATCCAGGAACTCAGCCTTTCGCAGGGTAATGCCGCTTCACAAACTGGCAATCAAGGTTTTCAGCCCTTTCAGTTTATTGACGAGCCTTTCTCGCCTAAACCCGAGGTGGTGGCATCTCCCAAGGCCCGTAAGGTGTTCGGGTTCTCGCTCTTCAATTCCGATAACCTCACCTTCGAGCCGTCGGTGAATATTCCCACCCCGAAGAATTACGTGATGGGCATCGGCGACGAGCTGGTGATCAACGTGTGGGGGGCCAGCCAGAATGTCTATAACCTCACGGTTGACCAGAACGGAAATATCCAGATCCCCGATGTGGGTCCGGTCAATGTCAAGGGCATGAATTTCGAGGATGCCCGGAGCCTGATCAAGCGGCGCCTCATGTCGATCTATAGCGGCATGGCGGGCAGTTACCCCAATACCTGGGCCGAGGTAAGTCTCAACAATCTCCGCTCCATTCGTGTCAGCGTGGCAGGGGAGGCGTTGGTCCCGGGAACTTACACCCTGCCGGCCACGGCTTCGGTGTTCAATGCGCTTTATCTGTCGGGCGGACCGGGCGAGAACGGCTCTTTCCGCAATGTGCAGCTGATCCGCGACAACCAGGTGATTGCTACCATCGACGTATACGAATTTCTTATCAACGGAAATACCAAATCGAACGTAACCCTCCGCGAACAGGACATCCTGTTTATCCCCACCTATACCACCCGTGTCGAAACCAGGGGAAGTTTCAAACGGAACAACTTCTTCGAGCTGAAGGAATCAGAAACCATGGCCGACCTTTTGAAATTTGCAGGCGGTTTTGGCGATGACGCATATACCGGACAGGTGTCGGTCGAACGGATCACCGATACCCAGCGAAAGGTAAACGATGTGCCTGCTTCCCTGTATGATTCATTCCTGCTGAGGAATGGCGATGTGGTTACCGCCGGCGAAATCATCGACCGGTATGATAACAGGGTATCCATCGAGGGAGCGGTATTCCGTCCGGGAACCTATGAACTCACTGACGGGATGAAACTTTCCGGATTGATACAAAAGGCGGGTGGACTGAAAGAGGATGTTTTCTCGAACCGTGGACTGATCGTCCGATTGCAGGACGACCTGACGCCCATGAATATTTCCTTTAATGTGGATGAGGTGATGCGCGGTAATGGCGACATACCCCTTCGCCGCGAGGATGCCGTTGTGATCCAGGGCAAGGACAGCCTCCGCCAGGAGCGGTTTGTGCGGATCCTTGGACAGGTGCAGGAACCAGGAAGTTTCGGGTACCGCGACAATATGACCCTGCGCGACCTGATCTTCATGGCCCGCGGATTTACCGAAGCGGCCAGCGAGTCGTACCTCGAGGTGTCGCGGCGGAACTCCTATACCGAAGCGGCCGAACTGACGCCCAAAATGGTGACCATTCACCGTTTCGACATCAGTCGTGACCTGAAACTCGATGCCAGTGAGCAGAATTTCGTGTTGCAGCCATTCGACTATGTGTATGTGCGCCGGGCGCCATCCTATTTCGAGCAGCAAACCGTCATGATCAGTGGCGAGGTGATGTATCCCGGCGATTACAGCATCGTTTCGAAGGATGAGAAAATATCCGATGTGCTGCTAAGGGCAGGTGGACTCACCACCAATGCCTATGTAAAAGGGGCCTATATGCGCCGTGCCCCCCGCGATGCAGAGCAGATGGAAAGCACCCTGGCCCTGTTGGCCGAAGATTCACTGCTCGAAAGTACAGAGGCCAGGTTACATGTCGAGAAGATGGAGTTGCGTTTGGAGGAGATCCTGAAGAATCCCAATTCCATCTATAATTACGAACTGAAGGCAGGCGACGAGATCGTGATTCCCGAGGTAACTGAAGAGATCCGTGTCGCCGGCGAGATCCTGAATCCCATTGCTTTGGCCTATGAACCAGGCAAATCAGCCAAATACTACATCGAGAAAGCCGGGGGATTCAGCCAGAAGGCAAAGAAAGGGAAAGTATACGTGATCCACAGTAACGGGACAGCCCAGGTGACCAAGAACTTTATCTTCCACAACTACCCGAAGGTACAGCGGGGATCGCAGGTAGTCGTGCCCACCAAACCCGAGCGTGCCGGAACAGGTACCGAGTGGGTTGGGATAGCCAGCACCATGTCGACCGTAGCCGTAGCCATTGCCGCACTGATCAGGGTATTATAACTGTATGAAGGATTGAAAATTGAAAGAAAGAAAATGACAACACCAGAGAATACTCCACAATCCATTCCACAGGACGACGAAATTGACCTGATCCAGCTGGCCAAGACCCTCTGGAAGGGAAGGAAGACCATCATTGTTTCCATCGTTGTGGCAGCCATCCTGGGTGTGGCCGTGGCCCTGTTATCGCCCAAGGCCTATACCACCACCACCACCATGGTGCCACAGGTCAGCAGCAAAGGCAGCAGTCTGGGCGGACTCTCCTCCCTGGCGGCCATGGCCGGTTTTAACCTCGATATGTCGGGTGGGGCCGGACCGCTCTCCCCGGTCATCTATCCCCAGATCCTGCAGTCGGTGCCCTTCCAGCTTGAGTTGATGAATACCCCCTTTACCTTTGCCGATTCACCCGAACCGGTATCCATTTATACCTATTACACCGAGATTGCTAAACCGGGCATATTGTCGCAGGTTAAGAAATATACGATTGGGTTGCCGTTTGTTATTTTGAAGGCACTAAAGGGAGAGCAAACAGAAACTACAATAGTATCATCCGATGCAAAATTGATCTCACTTACAGAAGATCAGGAAGAAATAAGAAAACAGCTGTCAGAAACGATTTCTCTCTCAACTGATACAAAAGATGGTTACCTTACACTTTCGGTTACGATGCCTGAGGCTATAACGGCTGCCGAAGTAGCCATGAAGGTACAAGAAATGCTTCAGCGTTACATCACCGAATTCAAGATTGCCAAGGCGGCGGATCAATTAAAGTTTATTGAGGAGCGTTATGCCGAAAAGAAGGCTGAGTATGAGCAAGCCCAGGCACGTTTGGCCGCTTTCCGCGACCGTAACAAGAATGTCACATCAGCTATCGCCCGTACCGAAGAGGAGCGTTTGAACGGTGAGTTCACCATTGCCTACAATGTCTACAACGAACTGGCCAAACAGCTTGAGCAAGCCCGTATTCAGGTGAAGGAAGATACCCCGGTGCTATCGGTCATCAAACCGGTAGTGGTACCCCTTGAAAAATCAAAGCCAAATCGCCCCATGATTCTGTTAATTTGGCTTTTTTTGGGTGTTGTCGCTGGGATAGGGATTGTCTTGGGGAGAGGTTATTTGGCCGACATTAAAAAGAAATTCAACGAAGGTGAATGATTATATGGGTCCACGAATTTCACAAATTTCACTAATTATAAATTGGTGCAATTCGTGAAATTAGTGGACACTTTTTTTCTATCGTCGGATACGGATTTGCAAAGCATTTGCGATAGGTTTGTTTGATACGAGTACCAGATAGCCACCACCGCCTGCACCGGAAATTTTCCATCCTAATGCTTTGTTTTTATATGATTCGATGGTATCTAAAATCTGGGGATTTACCATGTTCGGGAACATCCGGATTTGTGCTTCAAATGATGCTTTAAAGTACTTACCAAATGCCTTCAGGTCTTTTTGAAGAATTGCACCCCAGGCACCCACAGCAGCATCGGCCAGAGCCTTGGCGCCTTCTTCGTCAATCCGGGTATCCGACAATACATCAAATTCCTGTCCTCGGGGTGATAAATTGATAAACCACAATTTCGATTCAAGCCATTTCAGGATATCGTTGTCAATAACCGAAACAATCCTTTCCGGCCAGTAATTACCCTTTGGATAATCAAGCTTATTTACTCCAGGGTAAACAATTCCGATGGAGTCCTGGGAGCCACTTACATACTTCGTTCCGGGAGGATTCTCGTAGCAAAACAGCGTCTTGGCCAGTTTCTCCTTATCCCCTTCCGGAATATCGGTCTGCCACAACTCAATGGCTTTGGCCCGGGTCGAACTGCTCATGCCACTTCGGTCGTTGAACTCAATCTCAGGCTCAATGGAAATGGTAATGACAGGTCCGGGATAATATTTCGAAACGTAGGGCTGGTCGAGCCATCCCCCGGCCAAATCGAGTCGAAAGGGAATCCTGCACTCCTTGCGCAGTGCGGTGGTTGATCGGGCAGGCAAACCAGCAGCCGGAATCCGTTTGCTGACCACCAGCCGAATACCCAGTTCTTCGCAAAATTTCTGTTTGTCGGGGGTATAGCCATCCTCATTGACGAAGAATATTTCAGGCTTGAGTTGTCGGACTTCATGGGCAAAATCCATCAGTCCAGATCCACTGTTAACCCAGGCGTCTTTCACTACCTTGAGTGCCTTCACCATGTAAAGGCGTTCCTGCTCGGTATTGATGGTCTTACGGGCTTTCAGTCCTGCTATTGTGGCATCGGAGCCTATACCGACGTATAGCTCACCATGCGAAGCCGCTTCCTCGAAAAACGCTACGTGCCCGCTATGCAGCATATCATAGCATCCACTAACAAAAACTTTTTTCATAAGTATATTATACCCCACTTAACGGTCTGAGATAAACTAATATTTGCCCACAGAGTGCACTGAATTTCACTGAAAACTTTGCAACCCGATTATTTCCTATTGATTTCATCGTCATAGACAGAAGGAAAAATTCAGTGTTTTTCTGTGTCCTCAGTGGGCCTTCAAATTATTAAGGTACCATTGGTATAAACGGTCGATGCCGTCGGTGATGTCGACGGTGTGGTGCCAGCCGAGGGAATGGAGCTTTGAAGGGTTGGTGAGTTTGCGCATGGTGCCGTCGGGTTTAGAGGTATTGAAAACCAGTTCTCCCTGGAAGCCCACCTTTTCGCGGATTAGATATGCCAAATCCCGGATGGAGATCTCCAGTCCCGTTCCAATATTCAAATGGGTATTTTTAATTTCCTTTGGTTTCTCATGGTCATTAGTTTTACCGGCATGTATCCTGACTATATCCATGAAGTCTATATTTTCCATCAGGTAAACACATGCATCTGCCATGTCCTCGCTCCACAAGAACTCACGCATCGGACTACCAGAACCCCAGATTTCAACCTCGACTGTTTTTTTGGAATCGGTAATTCTTTTACGGATGCCGTACTTTGCCAGCATTGAGAGAATCTCCTGTTCATCCGAGCTCCCAGAAACACCTTTCACCGGTCGATTATACATATCTTCCCTGATTGCCTTCCAATCGTTCTTCTCAAGGCATTTCCCCAAATGAATCTTACGAATAAGGGCAGGCAGAACATGCGACTTCTCCAAATTGAAGTTGTCATTGGGACCGTAAAGGTTGGTGGGCATAACTGCAATGAAGTTGGTGCCATATTGCAGGTTGTAGCTTTCGCACATCTTAAGTCCGGCAATCTTGGCGATGGCATACGGCTCGTTGGTATATTCCAACTCGCCCGTCAGGAGGCAATCTTCGGGCATAGGCTGGGGTGCTTCGCGCGGGTAGATGCAGGTACTGCCCAGAAAGAGGAGCTTCTTTACACCATGAAGGTAGGCTTGGTGGATGACGTTGTTTTGTATCTGGAGGTTCTCGTAGATGAATTGGCCACGGTAGGTGTTATTGGCGACAATGCCACCAACCTTGGCAGCAGCGAGAACAACATATTCAGGTTTTTCTTCCTTGAAGAACTTTGCCACGGCAGCCTGATCCATCAGGTCCAGCTCCTCAAAGGTTCGTCCCACTAGATTGGAATAACCCTTTCCCTCCAGATTCCTCCATATCGCCGATCCAACTAACCCTTTATGCCCTGCAATATATATCTTTGAATCTTTATTCATAATTTTATTTTTGCCCACTGATTACACTGAATTACACAGAACCTTTTGTATCATAATTTCTACCCACAAAGGACACTGAAAATCACTGAAAAATTTGATGTCTGTGTTTTTCTGTGTTTTCTGTGGGCAGAAGGTTTAATTTATTCGTACCATTCGTGTAATTAGTGGACAACTCCAATTATTCAAAATAGTTAAGCGTACGATAGCCTCCATCCCGTAGGTATGCCTCTTTTTGCATCAGTTTGATGTCGCTTTGCATCATGTCGGCTACCAGAGCCGGCAAATCATATCGCGGCTCCCAGCCTAATCTTGTTTTGGCTTTCGTGGGATCCCCTATCAGCAGATCCACTTCTGTGGGCCTGAAGTAACGCTTGTCGACGCCTACAACAATATCCTGATTTTTGGCTCTGGATAGTACCTTCTCTAAATAAGCTTCACCCACTTTTTCGATAAATAGCTTTTGATCCACATCTACCAATACACCGACTTCGTCGGCATTTTCTCCACGGAATTCAATTTTTAATCCTACTTCACGGGCAGCCATGTCAATGAAATCGCGAATAGTGGTTGTTATACCCGTGGCAATGACATAATCGCTTGGTTCATCCTGTTGGAGTATCAAGTACATGGCACGGATGTAATCCTTGGCATGGCCCCAGTCGCGTTGACTGTTCAGATTACCCATATAAACCACATCCTGCAACCCAAGGGCAATTTTCGACAAAGCCCTGGTAACCTTTCGGGTGACAAATGTTTCACCCCTGATGGGACTTTCATGGTTGAACAGAATTCCATTGCTTGCATGCATATTATAGGCCTCGCGGTAATTGACCGTGATCCAGTATGCATATAACTTGGCTACTGCATAGGGAGAGCGTGGATAAAATGGTGTTTTTTCAGATTGCGGTACCTCCTGGACCAAGCCGTACAATTCAGATGTAGAAGCCTGGTAAATCCGGGTTTTTTGAGTCAGACCTAACAATCGGACAGCTTCCAGAATACGAAGGGTGCCTATTCCATCGGCATTCCCCACATATTCAGGTGTTTCAAAACTCACCGCCACATGACTCATGGCTGCCAGGTTATAAATTTCATTAGGCTGTACTTCCTGAATAATCCGGGTGATGTTCATGCTGTCGGTCAGGTCACCATAATGGAGTATCAAGTTGCGATTCTCTACATGAGGATCCTGGTATAAATGGTCAATTCGATCGGTATTGAAAAGCGAGGAGCGGCGCTTCATACCATGAACGATATATCCTTTCTTTAGAAGGTATTCAGCAAGATAGGCACCATCTTGTCCGGTGATGCCTGTGATTAGGGCTGTTTTATTTGACATTAATTATTGTTTATGGCAGATTACGATATTTAACAATGAAACTTTTTGTGATTTTAAATATACCAAATGGAGAAGAAAAATCAATCTATTTTTTAGTATGAAGGATTAACACTTTGTCTAGGATTATTTGAGGTATTTCTGTAAGCCCAAAAAAGCATAAAAGCTAAAATAGTACCATGCTTTGATAGTAGAAACATTACCAACCTTGCGCAATACTTTATAATGATATAGAGCAGCCTTGAATTTATTACTCGATATGGAGTTGGACCTTTCTCTATATAATGCCAGTACTTCAGTCATTCCTTTTGTCTGTTTAATTTTTTGCATTATTAATAACCATAGACCATAATCTTGTCTTTTTCGAATTTCAGGCATGTAAACTTTTCCAATTATTTGTGAATCATATATTGCGGTTAGACATCCAATAGGACATGTTTTAAGTAACATTTTATAGGTTAATTCCTTAGGAACATGAACAACTCCTCTTTCTAATCCTAATTCATTAATTTTCTGATAGGAAGAATATGTAAATGCAAGATTATTAGAATCCATGAATTTAAGTTGCTTTTCCAATTTTTCTGGCAACCATTTGTCATCACTATCGCAAAATGCAATATAACGGCCAATAGCATGCATTATAGAATTATTCCTTGCAATACCAGCCCCAGAATTTTTTTCTAATCTATAGACTTTAATTCTATCATCTTTTTTTGGAAGTGTTTTTAAGTATTCCCATGTACCATCTGAGGAACAATCATCTGTAATTACTAGCTCCCAATTCGAATAAGTTTGGTCTATAATGGACTTGATAGTCTCGTCAATGAATTTCAATGAATTATAAGTTGGTGTAATAATACTAACTAGCATAGCCTTTTAGTTTAAATACGATAGTGCGACGAAACTTCCACGGACAAATACTAGTAAATAGATTGAAAACAAAGGTGGACAATTTCAATCTTACTGATTCATTATAAGATAGAGTTTTTCGATCTGGAGAAATAGTATAATTTAGTTTTTCAAATTTTCGTTTTTCTTTTGGCACCCAACTTCCTTTTACAACTGTATTTGATACCTTAAAAAAATCCTGGTATACGACAAAGAAATTTGGGTACTTATCACTTCTAATTGATCCAAATCTTTCAAATTCCCATGCATTTTCTTCCTCTCTTATAATCATTAATAAAGTATCAATTTTCCACAATGCATATACACAAGTAGGACGATACAATGATCCGGGCTGAATTTCACCAAAGTATTCGTTGAAGTAATTTGTGGGACGCGGTTTTCTAATAAACTTTAAATAATTGCCATTAAGTTTAATAAATTCTGAAACCATCGATTGAAATAAATCATTATTTACTTTTTCAGTTAAGATTAAATCTTCCAGTGTAACCAATGCGTATTCATAATTATTCTTTAATATATTTAGTGCTTTAATGACACCATCAGACCAAGAATTGTCCTTACCAACTTTCAGACATTTAAAAGTACTTGATTGTACATCTAAAAAATTAGAAGTAATAAATTTATCGTATTGGCAGTTTGGCCATTCCTTTTCAAATTGAGAGATAAACAATGGCCATAAATCTGAGTAATTGTCACATGATAGAACAACTAATGCGGTATTATTCTTCATTTTCGATTTCGTTAAATATCTCTTTTGCAATATGGGGAGGATAATTCCACCAATTACTTTCTTGTATTCTAATTATTTTTGATTCGGGAAAGCGATACTTGATAATTTTGGCAGGCACACCAACCGCAATTGAGAATGGAGGAATATTTTTGGTAACAACTGCATTAGCTCCAACAATTGCGCCATCTCCAATTGTGACTCCTCTTAATATTACAGCACCGGCTCCAATCCAAACATCATTTCCAATGTTACAATCGTTTTTGGTTAGATCTTCATAGATGTGATCTATAAAGCGAACTGATGTTGATATTCTTGTGTAGTCATGTTCCCCCAATCCTATCTTTACATCTGGAGCGATTGAACAATAATTTCCGATTTTTGATTTCGTTATTAGGGTTGATTTTCCAATAAATGTATAATCGCCTATTATTGTATATTTGTCAATAAAGGTATATGAATCAATTTTGCTAGATTTTCCAACTTTGGTTTTAATTGCAATATTAGAACTAAATACGTTTGGTCGGAAAAGAAGATTGAATATAAATATTACAATCGACTGCATGGAAATTAGGATCTTTTTCATTGTCTATTCGCGTGTTGAATATTAGTATAAAAAGAACAATATCAGTCATTGAAAATCCCCAAAATATTCCATATTGAGAGGTTGAATATATTAGCATAACTAATACGAAAGGAAAGTTAATTTTATTAAGATTTTTAACAATTAGAATTAAGTATAGTATAGTTATGAAAATTCCGTGAGTTGCTAATATTTGTAAGAAACTTGAATGTGCATGAGCCCTTTTTCCAAAATAATCGATAAAATATTTATATGAATTATTTCCCCAGAATAAATTTTGTTTAATAAAATTGTAAAATTCATTCCATATATAAAATCTGCCACTAAACATATTTACTCCTTCTTTTCCTCTTGTGAATTGATATAAAATTTCTTCATGATTTATCAGTAGTGTCCACT
>DF970666.1:197196-378137 GCA_001270045.2 Bacteroidales bacterium 6E
TTTTAGTGGACACTACTGATGATTTATATAAACTATCAAGATTAAAGTAACTAAGAAAAAGAATATGTATGTCCGAAATTTCTTTTTAAATATATGATTTTTGTAATATATTGCAAATAAAGATAATACCGAAATAATAACTGTCCTGTTGAAAGTAATTAACAACCCAAATAGTAATATAGAAATTAACAAATAATGTATTGATTTATTTTCAAAAACATTATACCTGGTAAGAATTATTATGCTTAGAAACATTTTTAGGGCTATTACGCTTGTATTTGAACTTAATCCGTAAGGTCGAGAGTCATACAACAAATCACTTTCTCTAAATTCCTGATACAAGGATTGAAAAAATGTATTAATGCCTAAACTAAATTGAATAAATGTGATTACCGTTTCAATAATTGTTAGAATTACTAAGAATCGTAAGAATTTGTCATTTGCAGATTTTGAAATATAATACATTATTAACATCAATCCTGTCTCAGGCATAATATTAAAATAATTATTTGCTTTTTCATAGCCAACGAGTTTGTTTATAAACGAAAGAGAAATTATCGATAATATTATTACAATATTTATATTGATTTTTTCTTTAAGAACAAATTTTTCCTTCTTTATAAAGAAAAATGAAATGTACCCAAGGCTTACTGGGATATATGCTATTGTTGCTAAATATATTAAAATTGCAGCCAATTGTATTCGAGAATTTAATTGTTAGATTTCTGTATTGTCCACAAAAATTTCTTACATGTTCAATAATTAGCCTAAATTGTGTGGTTATATTCTAAATACTAAATCGATGATTATTTCGGTGATATTTATCTATTAGTATCTAAAAAATATTTGAAAGATGTTGTATTGAGCAATATATATTAAAATACAGTTTGTTTTCATATGATTACCTGTCCTATTTGTCACTTATTCGTTGGGGTCTTTGGTTGAAAAAGTCTCGGATCCCTGCAGAAAATAACTATAACTTAAATTCATAAATCAATTGCGGATACAGATTAAAACGGTTAGCCTAATTCTTAAATGTTTCTTTTTTTCTATTGTTTTTTTTCAATCTTCGCATAGAATCCGGCTGTATCCTTATTGTCTTTTATCTCAAATAAATTTAAGTGGGTTTTGAAAGCTTATTCGGCTATCTAATATTTGGGTATTTTTTAAATTCCAGTAGCTCTCTCCAATTGGCAATATTTGTTGGTGAAAAGAAATTGTCATATTCTTTGGGCTGAAATTTTAATATCTCTATTGTTAATTTAGAATTTGGATATAGTAATTTTACGATTCCCTTTTCAATTAAATCTTCAAAATATGTAAATGTCGGAGCTTTAATAATAAATGCTTTACATTTTCTATCTAAGCCTTCATAAATTGCAGTTGAACTAACCCCAAAAATATACTCGGATTCCTCCAATAGTTCATTTAAAGGAATTTCATTAGTTATTACTTCAATTTCTTTAGCTTCATTCAGCTCTCGTAATTTACTATACTTATATTGCCAATCAGAATATTCACTAGGGTGAAGTTTGTAATATGTTTTGTATCCTATGTTATTCAGAAAGTTAATATTTGTAGTTAAAAATTCTAATAAGTAACTTGTTGCATTTGGTTGATTTAATAAAGTAATTGTTTTTCTTTTAGGACATTCGCTTTGATTTGCGTAGGTGTTGTTTCCTGTTACCAATAGTTTTGTACCAATTGGAAAATTAGCTTTGTTTTTCCAATAATCTGAGAATAGTAATAATCCGTCAGAATAAAATCCATCACGTTTTAAATCAGGAAATTGATAGGCTAAATGCAAATTGTTGATAACGCCATGTTGAATTTCATAAATTTCGATTCTGTTAAAAATTGCAGAAGCGACTAAAGGAGTAAGATATGTGCCTGATACAAAAAAAACTTTATGAGGTTTTTGTATTTTTAGAATAATATTGAAAATATTAAACCAAAGGGCATATTCTAGTTTATACCTCTTAAATTCGTTAATGAATTTGGGAGGTGCATTTAACTCATCCATAAATGAAATAATTGATTGCGGTGACTTTGTAAATCGAGATATAAGAAAACTTAGTATCTTTAAAATAACTTTTAGATAGTCTAAATAAATAGGCCCCTTTTCGAAAACAAAATTATCGCTAAGGGATAATTCGATGTAATCGTTCTTAATTATTTCCTTTAGATCTTTTGTGTATATTTCCTGTTTGTTGACATATCTTTGACTAGAAAAAATTAAAAATCTTTTATTTTGTGGAAACCAAAGCGTAAATAATCTTGAATAATATAATAACACGAGAAATCTTTTGATGCTATTTAGAATTTTGGTTTTTTTAAAACCAATTCGCTTTTGTGTATTGTCAAGGAACTCTCTATATCCAAAGTAAAAATACATTCTATAAAATGGCCATATTGGATATTCATCTTTATATTTTATATTAAATAAGCCGTGTTTTCTTTCTGCTTTAATAATAGAATCTACTATTTCTCTTATTTGAGACATATATGCTTAATCATTAAATTGTTAAAAGAGATAGTTCTTTGATGCCTCTGAAGACCTGTAGTTTTAGTTACAGTGATTAATTCGGAGAATAATCGAAGAAATATATTCTTGGAATCAGCACAACTTCATAAATAGTTAACCGCCATTTAAGAGTGTTTGACATAGGAGAGAAAAAGTGGAATAAAATATAACTCAGAATTGAGTTGTTTCCATCTATCTAAATATTAATGAATTTTGGATTTTTTATTATCCTTATTGCTAATTTAATAGTTCTTTTTATTCCGTTTACATTTAATGCCAAAAAAAGAAATATCGGAATTAAATAATATATGACGCGTAACTTGAGAAAAGTTAGAATTAAGCTTAAACAAAATGGTATTAATATTCTCAATGGAAATATATCATTAAAGGTTGTAATAATATCATTTTTCAAATTCAATTGACGTCTGCCATAAAAGCCAATTACTAATACATAAATAAAGTATGTTGCCATTGTGGCAAGTATAACATATTGAAAAGCGACCTTAAAATATGTAACAAAAGTTGTCGCTATGATAATATTTAAAATTAGTGCGATAAATGCAATAAGTCCAATAAGCCTCTCTTTTCCTCGAGCTAATAGTAGGCCTTGGTAACCAAAAGAATTTGTATAAAGCACTACCGAAAGAGCTGTAAAATTAAATACTGATGAAGATTGTGCATATGATGGAAAGAAAATTAATAAAACAGGAAATGTGATTATAATCAAATGAATTAGAAGATGGGACATGGATACATAGACATCCCTTACTTCAAAAAGAATTTCACTTATAAGTTTATTATCATAACTTGCGAAGCGATGAAGTAATTTGGGAAATATCAAAAATGATATGGAATTCAATAACAATAATACTACATTGGCTAATGAATAGGAAAAGGTAAAATATCCGAATTCTCTTATATCATAGTAACCACTTATGAATGATTTTGTTGTCAGTAGGATCAGATAAAAGGATGTATTATATACAAATAAATGCCATCCTTTCAACTGAATATTTTTGATAATGTCCCAATTGAATAGTGGCTTAATCTTTATTGGAGACTGGATAATGAAAATTAAAAAAGATGCAATGAAAGCACTACAATTTGCCAAAACCATTGCCCAAAGCAGTTGTTCTCCTTTAAGGAAAGGGATAAAAAACAATACGAATATTGGATACAGAGACTGATTTAGTGCTATTGCATAGATCTTACCAAATACCCTATATATATTGGAATATAAGGTATTGATATGAGATAAAATAGCGATAATGGCAATTGGCATTGCAAAAGCTTGGAATTCGTATTTATTTCCCAGACTTATGAGGCCTAAATTGATAAAAGTAAAAAAGATGAATACACCAATGGATAATCCTAATACCATTGATAATCCATTCCCGATTATCTTTCGTATATACTCCTCATCATTCTTATTTACTGATATGATTACATTCACTGAATGAGAGATACCTAAATTTATTTGCCCCGCATATCCAATTACAAGATTTATAAATCCCCATATTCCCAAATAGAACGGACCAAGAAATGCCGCAATAAACAGTGAATTAATAAACTGAATAAAATATGTACCATAACGGCTGAGTACATATACTATTGCGGGATTTTTTAAAACGTTAAGCTTTTTCAATTAATATAATAATTAACAGAATACTGTAGATGATCCCATAGGTTGTTGATGACTTATTCAATTCGAATACGAGTAATTAGTAGAATCCAAATAAGAATTAGCTTTCTACTTATAATCTCGGATATTTAAAACGGTTTCCACAAATTCCCTGAAAGCACCTTCACCACCTCCTTTTTTGGTTATTAAAGTGACTACATTCTGAATATACGAAGGGGCTGATGATGGCGATGCTGATATTCCACAATTTTTAAGTAATTCAATATCATTTATATCATCACCGATATATGCAACATCACTCATACTTAGATTTAACTTTTGACAAAGATCCGTAGCAACTTTAAGCTTATTTTTTACTCCTTGAAAAAGAAAATCCACACCTAACTTTTCGGCTCTTCGTCTAACTATATCAGTATCTTCACCTGTTATAATGCCAACAGGAATATCTTGTTGATGGCAGAAAAGCACGCCCGCACTATCATAGGTATGAAATTTTTTCCATTCGTTTCCAGTTTGGTCATAATACATACCTCCATCTGTCCAAACCCCATCAATATCCGTTAAAACAAGCTTTGGTTTTTTCATCGTTGTTTATTTACAGCCGGCATGCCGATTAACACAGAATTATCATTTGAGCTATTTAAAACAACAGCATTAGCAGCAATAATAGGATTATTTCCAATATAAATATCACCTAATATTTTTGCTCCTGCATAAATTTTAACATTATCACCTATGGTAGGTCTTCCCCCCCCCTTTATCTTCTAAAGTAACATTTTGGTGTATCAGACAATTTGAACCTATTTTTACTCTCGCACCTATTACTATTCCTATACCATGATTTATTTCATTCCTCTACCGATCTGTGATGAATAGTATAATTCAATTTGCCCTATTGTTCTTCCAATTAATGAAATGATGTCTTTTGATTGAACACCTATGTTTAATCTATGGTATAAATTGTACAATCGATAACAAAGTACTGCAATTAGCTGTGGCGTTCTTTCTAAATATTCAAACTCGATATTAGTATGGTTGGGAAACCAACGTAAATAATCAAATCTGAATTCGGTAATAACATCTTCCAGAGTATTCTCAATATATTCAATTTTTTTATTCTTGAACCAAAGATATTTTTTCCAATCCTCAATTAATTCTGTAAGTTCTTTTGGCCTAATAAAAAAGAAGAATATATAATTTCATTTTGTGGAACATCTCTCTTTAGGGTTTTACCGATAACCTTATCTTTCTCGGACCACT
Organism: Bacteroidales bacterium 6E; assembly: GCA_001270045.2. Lineage (GTDB taxonomy): Bacteria > Bacteroidota > Bacteroidia > Bacteroidales > Prolixibacteraceae > UBA1413. The sequence continues at coordinate 202,623 of DF970666.1, forward strand.
TAAAACCGTCACCAGGACTTAATAAATGGATGTCATCAGCACTAATTATTTCGCCCTTAAACATTTGTCTTTTTGTTGCTATTGATCTTTCAAGCTTGTTTTTTGCAATACTAACACTGTCATCAATATAGAGATCTTCGATCCCCATCCATCTTTCAGCAATTCGAATATCCCTGATCATACGATTTACGCCATCAGGACCCAAAGATCCTGCCTGGTCAGTACCTTTCATTCTGCGATCTATTGTTACGTGCTTTTCAATAATTTCAGCCCCCATTCCAACTGCTATTGAAGGAGCGGATATTCCAATTGTATGATCTGAAAAGCCTATTGTATATTGCCCATAATTCTTTTTTAAATAAGTTATGGTTCTAAGGTTTAAATTGTCGGGGTGGGTAGGATATTGGGATACACAATGGAGGATTGAAATATTCGAATGATACTTTGTAATTACATTTATTGCCTCATCTAATTCGACTCTTCCCGCCATTCCGGTAGAGAGAATTATTGGAATTTTTGTTTCTGCCATTGACTCAATTAGAGGAAGATTTGTTAAATCTCGACTAGCGACCTTCAACCTGTCAGGAGTAAATAACTTAAGGACACTCAAACATGCAATACCACAAAGTGTATCAACAAAGTCTAAACCATGTTGTTTGGCATGTTTGTATACCTCAAAGTGCTCCTCGTCTGATAATTCTAGATATTCTCTATGTTCACCATAAGTCCTCCCAAATGAATTGGGATTATCATATAGCCTTACCATTTGCGATGCAGATAACTCAGCCTTCAAATCTCTTTTCGTCAGTTTAACGGCGTCCATTGGTTTTAGGTCTAATCCAAATACTTCCTCCTTAACCGGTCGGGAGACTAATTCAACTAATAATTTTGCTATATCGACAGAACCATTATGGTTTTGCCCAATTTCACCAATTATATAAGTATGTTGCATATTATTTTTTATTAGAATTGATTTGATTTTTCATTTCATCTATTAGCAAATGATTACTTTTAATATAAGCTAATATTTTCTCAACTGTAATAGAAGTATTATTGGAATATAATTCAGAATATATCAATTTTGCTGTTTGAAAGTCTCGATCAGTATCTACAGTCAACCGCAAAAAATCCTCATTTTCAATCCATTTCGGGATATGTTCAAAATGTAATTCAAAATGCTCTTGATATGTGTAAATAAAATTGGTCACATGCTCCTGGAATAGCTTTTCTTCAGTCATCTTTGCTATTCTTTTTAGAGTAGAAAGCTTAATCCCTTCAGCCCAGAAGCCGTAATGGGTTTTGATTGTTGGAGTATTATCCTCTAATGAATAACACCAATAATCCACATCTGTATTTTTAAATTCAGTAATTTGATAATCAAGTGCATCCATGTCAAGAAATGGATTATCAGCGCAAATTCTTATTATTTTGTCAAACCCAAATATTTCTGCTGCTTTTATAAACCTATCCAAAACATTATCCATGCTTCCTCTATATACTTTAACATAGTGTCTATTTGCAATCTCCTCAAGTACATCATCGGAAGGGTTTACTGTTGTGGCTAGAACAATTGGTACACCCAGCTTTGCATTTTTCAGTCTGCCTAAAATGAGTTCGAATATTCCAATTTCTCCCCAAAAAGGAATTATCATTTTTTGAATTAGACGAGTCGATCCTGTTCTTGCTTGTATAATTATTCCTATCATCTTAACATACTATATTGTTAAACCACTTTAAAAAACTCATTAATTGCTATTTACATGTTATAGAAATTAAATAATTATATTCTTGTTGCAAAATTAAACATTGGTCATAATATAATGTTAATTTATTGTGAATGAATATAATACCTTCTTGAATCCACATATCTACAATTTGTAAACTTTCTCACCCCCCTCTTTTACCATATTCCTCAAATCCACAATCATTTGGGCATGCTGCTGAATATATTCCACATCATAAATACTGTGATTGGTGGTTAGCACAACAACATCAGCTTCTTTAAGCGTTTTGGCAGTTAATGGAACTGATTGGTATTTGTGCCCATGATGGGTAGTTACGTGTGGTATATGGGGGTCATTATAACTCACTATTCCTCCTTTGTGAGCAACAGTATCCATAATTTCCAAGGCAGGGGATTCCCTTTCGTCATCAATATTGGGTTTATAGGCCACGCCCAGGAAAAGCAGATTGCTGCCATTGACCGCTTTTTTGTGTCGGTTCAGGGCGGCTGCAATCTTGATATACATGTAATGCGGCATCCGCATATTAATGTGTCCGGCAGCATGGATCATACTGAGGTCGAAATTGTATTTCTTGGCAATATGTTCCAAATAGAATGGATCCAACGGGATGCAATGCCCTCCAATGCCCGGTCCGGGATAGAATGCCTGAAATCCGAATGGTTTGGTTTTGGCCGCCTCGATCACTTCCCAGATATTGATGTCCATCTTTCCAGCCAGCAATGCCAATTCGTTGATCAGGCTGATGTTGACCAACCGGTAGGTGTTCTCCAGGATCTTCACCATTTCAGCTACACGTGGTGAGCTTACCAGATGGAGGTGGTCAATAGCCTTGGAATAAATCTGCTGTCCGATTTCCAGTCCGTCGGGTGTCATGGCTCCCATCACCTTTGGTGTGTTCTTGGTATAGAATGTGGCATTACCCGGGTCGACACGTTCGGGGGAATAAGCCAACCAGAAATCCTCTCCGTGTTTTAATCCTGATTCCCTTTCTATGATAGGCAACATGAAATCCTCGGTAGTGGTAGGGTAGGTTGTACTCTCCAAACTGATAAAGGTGCCCGGTTTCATGTACTTCCCAATATCGATACATGCTGATTCAATATAGCTCATATCGGGTTTCTTGAAGATATCGAGGGGAGTGGGTACACATATCAAAAGGGCATCACATTCGCTCATCCTTGAAATGTCGGTGGTTGCCTGAAGCTTTACCTGGTCAACCACTTCACGAAGAACGGCATCACGTATATCCTTGATGTAGTTTTCGCCATGGTTAATCTTATCAACCTTAGCCTGTGACTTGTCAAAGCCTATCACTTCAACTCCTGCCTGGGCAAAGTTGACGGCTAACGGGAGGCCTACGTATCCAAGTCCGATCACCCCGACAACTTCTTGCCCGGCAGCAATCTTATCTAATATTTGTTGTTTGTAACTCATTGTAATGTTTTTCAATGTGGTAATATGGTTTCTAACGTTCTAAATTTTTCTTTTTTTGTGTATCTTGAATTGGTGCGAGTTGCGAGATGCGTGTTACGGGGTAGCCTTCGGATGTAAATGTCTAATTTCCAATTATTATATCTTAGCTTCGTTTGTAAATTCCTTGCAAACCTCACTTCTCATTTATCACTTTTCACTTCTCCCTCTTCACTTTTCACTTTTCGTTCTTCACTCCTAACTAGGTGCTCCAAACCAACAGCGCTTTCTCAACCTTCCCATCCTCTTCTCCCGGTGCGACAATGGCATAATTGATCCGGAATGAAACATTCTCCTCGGCTTTGTGTACCAACTTACGGATATAATCCTGGTCGAAATCGGTTCCTACAAGCAACAGGTCGAGGAGTTTACCGGGCTTGCCTTTGGCGAAGTCGCCCGTGATATAGGCTCTCTCAAGGTTGCCAATGTGGGAGACCACCTCATTGATGAGCTGGTCGATGCCGACATATTTCAATAAGAGTTTGTGTATATCGGTGAAAAAGGGATGTTTCGTATTGGCCTGGTACATCTTCTTGTTTCCCTCCGAAAAGGAGGTCAACAGCCCCGCCTGCTCAAACCTGTTTAGCTCGAGCCGTATGGCATTCGACGATTCTTCAAATTCGGATTCCAATCCCCGTAAATAGGCAAAAGTGGCACTATTTAAGAAGAACTTTACGAGGAGTTTGATGCGGGTTTGGGAAGTGATTAAGCTTTCGAGCAAGATAGGGTTTTGATGGCTTCGCCGGGTCAGTCCCATATTAACATGGGCTAACAAAGACTAAGTGTGTTGATACGAGTAGCAAATTTACTCAATTTCCTATAGGGTGTTCTCTCAGGGATTATAATTTTATCCCGATTTTGATTTTTTTACATTTGGTATACATTTAGCGATCCCGATAAAAAAGTCAGAAATGGGATTTATCGGATTTAAGGATTAATAGGATTTGTCCCTAATCCTTTAATCCAATAAATCCCACAAATCCTAGTTCAGACAGTTTTCGGATAATGCAAATTGATCACCCTTTTAAACTCCAAACTTTTACCTCCGAAGTTGATAAGGAGTCCGATGGGCAGGTTGTAAGCCTGGCAGTAATTCATAGCCTGTGCCAGATGAACGTCTTCTAATTGGGTCAGTGCTTTCAATTCAACCATGATGGCTTCTTCCACAAAGAAATCAACCCTTCGGGTACCGATGTCATGACCTTCGTAGAATATTCTCATCTCGAATTCTCTCTTGAAGTCCAATCCTTGTGACGCCAATTCAATGGCAAGTGCCCTTTGATAAATGACTTCCTGAAAGCCATTCCCCAAAACAGAATGAACCTTCATGGCACACCCAATAATCTTGTGCGTCAACCTCTCATGTAACATCCTTTTTCCCGCTTATAGTTATTTACAGAATCTAAAATCCTCATGTAGTGATTATGGTAATCCTTTAATCCTAAAAATCCCACGAATCCCATTTCAGACATTTTAGCCTCCCACAAATCCCAGTTCAGACACCTTTCCCTATGCCCCGATAAACAAAACCAATCTCTTTCATCATATTCTGATCAAGGATGTTGCGCCCATCAAACACAAAGGCGGGTTTCAGCATGTGGTTGTAGATGGTGGACCAGTCGTAGGTTTTGAATTCGTCCCATTCGGTGAGGATGGCAATGGCGTGGGCTTTGTCAGTGGCGGCTGTGGGGTGGGGGTGTACCTTCACCAATTCCCGAATCTCTTCCGGGGTGAGGGGTTCGCTGGAAGGGCAGCTGTCTGGGCTTCCGGCCACGGGTCTGCGGTGGTGCTGCAGGTATTCCAGGTCGGCGTAAATCTGTTCGGCAGTTACCCTCGGATCGTAAACGTGGATCTCGGCGCGGTCGTGTAGCAGCTCGTCGGCCACATAAATGGCGGCACTCTCGCGGGTGTCGTTGGTGTCTTTCTTGAACGCCCAGCCCAGAAAGGCAATCTTCTTGCCCGACACGGTATTGAACAGGGTGTCGATGATCTGCTTGGCAAAGCGGTGTTTCTGGTAGTCGTTGAGCTTCACCACCTGCTCCCAATAGTCGGCTACCTCGGGCAGGTTAAAGTGGCGGCAAAGGTACACCAGGTTGAGGATGTCTTTCTGGAAACAGGAGCCCCCAAAGCCTACCGATGATTTCAGGAACTTCGGCCCGATGCGGCTGTCCATGCCTATGGCACGTGCCACCTCGTCGACATCGGCCCCGGTGCGTTCGCAGAGGGCCGAAATGGCGTTGATGGATGATACACGTTGTGCCAGGAAGGCATTGGCGGTTAGCTTGCTCAGTTCGCTGCTCCAGAGCCGGGTGGTAAGGATCCGCTCACGCGGAATCCAGTGGGCATAGATGTCGGCCAGTGCCTGTTCGGCCACCTTGCCCAATTCGTCGTCCTCGCTGCCAATCAGCACCCGGTCGGCCTCGAGCAAGTCGGTGATGGCGGTCCCTTCGGCCAGGAACTCGGGATTGGAGAGCACCCTGAAACGGTAGGGGGTATCGTAGGCTTCGAGTATGCGTCGGATCGACTCGGCGGTGCGTACCGGGAGGGTCGACTTCTCGACGATGATTTTGTCACTGTTGGCGGTCTCGGCAATCTGTCGGGCACACAGCTCCACAAATTTCAGGTCGGCTGCCATTCCCTTTCCCACGCCGTAGGTTTTGGTAGGGGTATTTACGGAGATGAAAATCATCTGTGCTTCCCGGATGGCGCCCTCCACGTCGGTCGAGAAGAAGAGGTTACGGCCCCGGGCTTCAGCCACCACCTCGGGCAGTCCGGGTTCATATACCGGCAGCTTCAAGAGGTCTTCGTCGTTCCAGGCCGCAATCCGCTGTGGATTGATATCTACTACGTTTACTTTAATGTGTGGACACTGCTGTGCGATCACCGCCATGGTGGGACCACCAACGTATCCGGCCCCGATGCAGGCTATGTGGGTGATTTTTGAAGGAAAGGACATGAGAAAATTTTTTAGTGATGGAGGCAAAAATAGTTAAAAAAACGTTGCGCGATGCGTGTTGCGGGTTGCGAGGTCTGAAACGGTGCGGGTTGCGAGTTACGAGATGCGGGGTTCGCTTCGCGAAGTATCCCTGCGGACCTAAGTGCCACGGATTTCAAGGATTAACCCAGAATTTTTTCGTCATTTTTACCGACTAATTAACTGTCAAAAACTATGTCCGCAGGCAATCCCGCAGGCTACCCCGCATCACGCAACCCGTAACCCGCAACGTTTTTGGCATCCCGCATCCCGCAACTTTTTAAAACGTCACCCCCAGCGAGAACACCGAATACACCTTGTTATAGTACTGCCCGGGTTTCAGGTCGCCCTGGTCCCACGAGACGGCGATTTTGCCCATGACGGGGGTACTGGGAAAGAAGAACGAGAGTTCGGTAAAGGTGTAGAGTTGTTCGCGCACGGGATCATAGTCGGCACCATACCTGCCGTGGTGGTATGATTTGGTGACGATGGTTTTCCAATTGAGGATGTCATGGAACAGGGTGCCTTGCAGTCCGGCGCTGAAGGCCATGATCCGGTTGTTCTCGAGTCCGAAGGCCACGTCGTCTTCAGTGATCAGCAGTGGCTGGAACATAGGCGATCCTATCATGAAACCCCTGTGGGAGAATGACCGGTAGATGCCATGGTTGAAATAGTTGTCGCGTCCGTTCCTGTGACGGTATACCCCGGTTTCCTTGTCGAGGTCCTCGCCACTTTGGTGCTTGGTGTACATGAATTCAAGCAGGATCCTTTTGAACAAGGGATGGTCGTCGTAATCGAGGGCCAGCGAATAAAGATTGTCGGGGTAATTGACGAACACCATGCCCGAGAAATCCTCGAACGGATGCACCAAACGGGCTTCCATCACCTTGTTTTTGAACTGCTTCCGGTAGGTGAAGATGTTTTGTCCAAGCTGGTTGCCGCTGACATTCTCCTGGTCCATCACTGTGGCATCTTTCCCTCCCGGCAGCGAGAATACCGACCGAACGTAATCCATCGGCTTCTGGGGTAAGTCCCCGATTGCCCTGGATGTACCACCCCACATGGCATAGTGATCGATTCCGGCGGTGAATTCGCCCCTGTAGTAATTGCCCCACCTGAAGTGGAGGTTTTTATGGTGGATTTTGGCATGTCGTACAAAGTTATGGTCGCCCATCAATCCCTCTTCCCAGAGTCCCGAGACCCGGAGGTTCTTCTTCCCTAGTGGGATAAAACCGTTGGTACCCACCCGTGCCCTGAAATAGGGCTGCGAATTGCGTGTCGACAGGAAATTACCGTTGGTCATCGACAGGTTACCCTGGATCAGGGAATCGGCAAACCAGCCGGCCGTTGCGGCGAACTTTTTGGTTTCGACTCCCGCAAACAGTTCGAGGAACTTGATGGTCTTCTCGTCGGGATTTCTTTTGTGGTACATACGAAAGCCCCCCTTAAGGGCCGTGTTGCTGTTGGGAAGCTGCCATTTGCCGTCGGCATACAGGTTGATGGCCACCATGTTCCCGGTGGTATCCTTGATTTGTCCAAACTGGTTAGCCCAAATGTAATAGGGGATGTGGGGGTATTTTCCGGCATAGGAGTGCAGGAACAATTCAACATTGGTTTCCTGGCTGCTTGTTGAAAGTTGCATCAACAAGCCAACTAAAGCCAAAAGGCTTACCCGAAGATTTTTTAAATTCATGGATTGTGTTTAAAAGCGTCAAAAATAATAACATTTCTCTCCACTCTTAAACAGAGGTTTTTTGAATTTATTGCCTGCGGGGCTGATGTGGTTTTGAGGGGTTGCCGTCGGCAACCCCTCAAAACCCATATAAAGACAAATAGCCGGCCGCCGGCCGGCTATTTGCATTAAGGCGGCCTTAGATCTGTCCTAAGTTATGCTTTGGTTAAGTATGAACCAAAGTAATGGTTTTACCATAGTTTCTCCAGTCTTTTACCATAGTTTTATTATTTTTACATGGCAAAACAATGGTAAAAGGTTGGTAAAAGATTGGGAATACCAATAACCGGGTCTGGATTCACCCTTATCCCGTTTATACCATCACTTTACACTGTTCGTTTTTCACTATTAACTTTTCGTTCTTCACTCTTAACTTTTAGTTTTTATGGCAAAAATCAAACAAGGAATCCTGGAAGGGATTTCAGGAAAACTGGGTCCCATCGTGGTGGTTAACAACGGCGAGTCGGCCCATATTCGCATGGCACCCACGTATACCGAAGAGTCGTGGTCGGAGAAGCAGGTAAGCCTCCGGAACCGTTTCAAGGAGGTAAGCCGGTTTGTCCAACAGTACAAAAAATCCATGATCTGGCAAATCTGGAAGCTGGCCCCGGGAAAGGGTGGCGGTTACCACAAGTTTCTGGGGGCAAACATCCAGGCTTTCGACCTCGATGGTACCGTGAAGGAATGGTCGCTGATCCGCTTTTCGGAAGGGATATTACCCGCTCCGTTCCTGGTGCTGGCCGAAAGGCAATCGGGGGAAATCAGGATCACCTGGAAGAACGAGGCCAGCCAATCCCGTATCCGTGATAATGACCAACTGTGGTACATGGCTGTTGCCGAAGGAAAGTTTACCGGTCCTTTCAAAACCGAAATCACCCGTGGCGTGATGGAAGGCGTAATCCCTGATCCTGACGGTAACATCACCGGAATATATGTGTTCTTCGCTGCCCGGGATGAAAATACGTTTTCGCCCGACCGGTATGTGGTTGTTATTTAATGTGTAGAGACGCCCGACCCGGGCGTCTTAATGGGATGACATCCTTTCGTTGCATCCCTTTTCGGAGAGGATGTCATCCCTTCGAGAGGATGTCATCCCTTCCATACGTTGGTCGGAAAAAACACCACGTTCATGGTAAACTCTTACGCTTATATTAATTGCTTCTTAAAAATCAGCGGAATATGTTTCATTTCGATTCGAAATTAGTAAATTTGCGCTTGGACTTTTGGGATGAAAGCTTATGTGTGACTACCAAAATACATCTTTATATCTTAACCCATGGACACAATATTGATATTGACTTCTGCTATATTGGCCTTTGTGCTGACCTATATATCCATTCCACCTATCATCAGGGTATCAAAAGCAAAACATCTGTTCGACGAAATCAATAAACGAAAAGTCCATAAATCACAAATCCCCTCTCTTGGCGGTGTCGCCATTTTTATTGGTTTGGTTATCAGTTTGCTGCTGACAATCAATGGCTTTGACTTTCTGAAAATGAAATACCTGTTGGCCGGTGTGATCATGGTTTTCTTTATCGGGTTGAAAGACGACATCATGGTGATCTCGGCCCACAAGAAACTTCTCGTCCAGATCACCGCAGCCCTGATCATTACGGTTTTGGGAGGTTATCGTTTTACGAATCTTCACGGGATGTTTGGCATCCATGATTTGGGTTATACGTGGAGCGTACTGATTTCGGTATTCGCCATTGTGGGCATAACAAACGCCTATAACCTGATTGACGGTATTGACGGACTGGCATCGGGTGTGGCCATGGTGGCTGCCCTGACTTTTGGTACCTGGTTCCTGGTGGCAGGCCATCCTGAGTATGCCGTGCTTTCATATGCCCTGACGGGAAGCTTGCTGGCATTTATCCGATATAATGTCTTCGGTAAGGAATATAAACTTTTTATGGGCGATACCGGTTCGCTGATCATTGGATTGGTGATTTCGGCCCTGGTGATCCGCTTCAATGAGGTGAATATACTGTATAACGGTCCTCATGATATAGTCGCGGCCCCAGTGGTTTCCCTGGCTGTCATCATCGTGCCGGTCATTGATACCATCCGGGTGTTCACGGTTCGCATCCTTCGCGGAAAATCACCTTTTTCGCCCGACAAGAACCATGTGCACCACTGGCTGCTTGATCTCTACAAAAACCACATCAAGGTGACTTCCACGATAGTGGTCGTCAATATTTTGCTGATCCTTGCCGGGTTGGCCATCTGCAAGATCGGGGTGAATATCAATGTCAAGTTTGCCCTGCTCTTTATCCTGGGTATCATGGTTGCCCTGATCCCCAAATCATTGCTGATTTATCGCGATAAAAAGAACGGGATCCCCCAGCCTCAGGCCCCGGTTATCAAGAAGCCCCGGATGGAGTTTAGTGCCGTTGAGGAGGTGAGGTAGAAAAAACGTTGCGGGTTGCGAGTTGCATGATGCGGGTTGCGCTTCGCGACGTAGGCCTGCGGGGATGGGGTTCACCACAGATTGCGCGGATGAACACAGAGAGATAATTCCCAGATATCCCAAACATTATAATATTACACGGATTGGTTTTCAGGGTTGCCTGCGGCAACCCCGAAAACATAGTGGGGTGGGGATGCACCGTTTTTACAATCATTCCACCCCGATGGGGTTTTTATCCTTTTCCAATGGATGGAATTCTTACTACCCCTCGTTGCTCCCGACAATTGTCGTGGACGAGGGGTAGGAGCGGGCGCAGCCGTCGAATAATTTTATACGGGCCGCAGGCATAGCAGTATATGTTGCTAGTGGATTGTGAGAATAAAACCCTTTATTTATTGAAAATCTCCCGATACCGGGTTTCTATCTGGTTGATTTCGGCTTCGGTAAGAGCCCCAAATTCATTTTCCCTGGCACGTTTCGAGAGTATGCCCTTATTCTGGTCCAGGAACCTGACCAGAAGGGCGACCATTTTATCGGGCATTTCAAATTCGTCATCCACAAAGCGTTTAAATTCATCGTATTGGGCAAAGTAGGCAACTTCGGCCGGAATGATGTTTTCGATGGTGTCGACAACACAATCATACAGGAATTCGGCCTGAAGTGTGGCATCGAAATATCGGTAATAATCAATGGTTTCGCTAATGACTTCTATGTTATGGTCTTTCGTTTCCTTCCATTCAATAAAGTTAAGAAGCGGATGGGAAAAGTGTTCCAACACCACCCGATAGTTGTCGATATGGTTAAGGATGGACGCGGATACCGGGAAAATGATGCCTGGCTGCGAGAATTGTTTTTTCGCTAAAGTATGATGAATCAGGTACCGGTGAATTCTTCCGTTCCCATCCTCAAACGGATGGATGAAGACAAACCCAAACGCAATGATGGCAGCTGCCAGTACGGCATCAAACGCATTTTCGGCCAGCAGGTTGTTGGTTTTTATCAAACCATTCACCAGTGATTCAAGATCCTGCCATTTTGCCGAGATGTGCTCGGGCAGAGGTTCTCCCGTGGTTCGGTCGTATTCCCCTACAAAGCCCCCTTTCCTGCGAAATCCCATCTCAATAAACCGGGTATTTTCGATGACGGTTTGCTGTAGCCTGATCAGTTCCCCGATGCTCAGATTTTTGGTTCCGGCTTGACCGATAGCCTGTCCCCAACGCACGGCACGTCCGCCTTTTGGGGTTTCCCCTTCAATCGTGAACGATGCTTTTGAATCTTTCAGCATGAGAAATGAAGATGCACGCTGCAGGATATCTTTGTGGATTTCGTTGAGGTATAATTTGTTTTTTTCGGAAAAGCGGGACTCGATATAATGTTCGAGTTTCAGGGTTTTCCTGATAAGCGGACAAAATTCGGGTGTGCCCGGAAGATTGTTGATGACCAGATGCCGGGATGATTTTTCGCCTTCTATGGCATATTGCAGCTTATCGTCGAGCAACGGGATGTAGCTTTTTCGGGTAAGGTCTTTTTTTCCTGCCAGTTTTTCACCCGAAATCCATTCAACCAGGAACCAGATTCTCCGGCTGTATTGTCCGGTTGGTTCAATATGGCAAAGATCGGTCAGTTGTTTCGTCGAATAGTGTAGGGTGAGTTTTCGATAAACCAGAAGATTTACACCTTCATATTTCAGGGCAAAAACCAGATGTTTGTATAATGCCTCAATTTCGGTCATATCCTGGTTATCTTCAGGTAAATAGGATTTGGGCAGGATCTTCCAGTCATCCGTTTGGTAATTCTTGTTCCGGGTGCAGACAAGCGTGATCTGGTTTGGAATGGGCACTTGCAGACCCAACTTATCAATGATGGCTGAATATCCAACGATATGTCCTTCTTCGGGGCATTGCTTTCCGTGAAAAATGAGTGTTGCCTGAGAAAAATGGGTGTAATTATTCATTGGCCAATAAATCTGAGTGCAATTTATGGAAAATCCGGGGGTAATGCAAGAATTATGAGTGCAAAAAGGATGACATCTTTTTACGATGACGAATGCAACGAGAAGATGTCATCTTTTTCGCAGAGGTCCTCAACGAGAAGATGTCATCCTTTGGTTTTCAATTCCCGCAACAGTGCTTATACTTGCGGCCGCTGCCGCAGAAACAGGGGTCGTTTCGCCCGATTTTTTTGTGGGGCTGCCCGGGTGGGTTGGGACTGCCGGTGATGTTCGGGTCAAGGGGGAACTGCACAACCCGGCCTTCCTTATCGGGTTGGCCTGAAGGTTTTGGATAGACAAACGGGGTTTTGGGCAATGGCATGAGATTCGGTTTCTCGTATTTCTCGAATACCTCGCGGGAGGTATTGCCTTTCAGGATCCAGCGGGGGAGATGGTTGGTGTACTCCATGAAGGCCTTGATAAATTTCTGCACATCCTTTTTTTCGAAGGTAATGGATTCAATGATTGACGATAGGACATCGGAAACGTGGAGATCGTTGTTCAACATCATCCAGACATCGCGGAGCTTATATTGGGCATCCTCATCTGAACCCATGTATATTCTGAGCATTTTCCTGAATTCCGCTGTGCCCGGATTAACCGGTGGAATGGGAAGGTACGAATCTCCGGCAGCCATTACCTCTTCCAGGCTGAATATCTTGTGGGGGATATCCTGGCGTACACTGAATTCGTAAAACAGTTCGGGCCCGGGTTCCATGTAGGGTGATATGTACCATGAGCCATAATCCTCGAGTACGCTGCTCTGCAATTCGTAGGAGGCGTCGATGCATTTCATGACATCGTAGGTATGAAATTCGGGATCATACCTGCGGGCGATCTTCTCAAGGTCGGTAAAAGCAATCATTCCGTAGAGGTTGATCAGTCCGGTCAGCAGTTGCCTTCGCCTGAATTTGGTTGAATTCGGGTCCTGGCTGGCGATATAGGGATCGATCCTGTTTTTCAGGCGCTCGACCAACTCAAAGCTGGGAAAAGAATGCATTTCATCATTGTCATTGTCCTTGATAAACAAAACGATGCCCATCATTTCGAGCGAGTCGCGTTTCAGGTCCCTGTTGTCGTAGGGTCTTGGTGTGGGATCGTTGACCCAGCCGCGAAGTCTCATCAGTTCGCCCCACGACAGCGCGTTGAGGACCACCAGCGGTTCCCTTAAAATCACGTCAGCCAATTTTTCGGCAAACGGTTCCTTGCGGAGGGAGGAGCTGATCTTGACATGCAGCTGTCGTGCATTATTCACCAGGTCTTCTTTGGTGCCGCTCATGAGCATGTCCTTCAGGGAGATGATGGGTAGTTCCATGGATATAATAGTTGACGATATGTTTCAAAATTAGGATTTTTTCAGGTGGTTTCTGTTGCTTGTGGAAATTATTTGGGGAGGTGCTTCACTTCGTTCAGTATGACAACGTCAGCACTTTACAAGGAGAGGGGCAATGGCGGCTGCGCGCCATTGCCCCTCTCCCCCTACTTATAACGCCATGCCTGTCATCCTGAGTGCAGCGAAGGACCTCAGCCCATCACTCTCCCCCTACTTATAACGCCATACCAGTCATCCTGAACGTAGTGAAGGAATACATATATAGCTAAACCAATAATATATTCTTTAATTTGCGATATAATATAGAAATATCTATATTTACATCAAAGAAATATTTCATGTCATGGACATTGATCTGTATGAAAAATCGGGGACGGAAATCATCCGTGAGTTGGGGAAGCGGTATGGGATATATCGCAGGAAAATGGGGATAACCCAGCGGGAAGTGGCCGAGCGTTCGGGTTTGAGCGTATTCACCATCAGTTCGTTCGAGAATGGCTCATCAACAGGCATTACCCTGGCATCGTTGGTCAAACTGCTCCGGGCAATCGGGTTCCTGGAGGAGATCGGAAAATTGCTTCCCGACTTGCCTGAAAGTCCGCGCAGCCTGTTCATGAAACAAAACCGATAGCTGCCATGGAAACCAATGTCGTCAAAGTAAAAATATGGGATCTGGATCTAGGGTATCTCTCGTGGCAGAAATCATCGGGGGTGGCCATTTTTGAGTATGATCCGGAATTTCTTGAAATGGGTTTGGATCCCGCGCCGCTGACCATGTCGGTGAATTCGCCCCGCAGCAGGTCGAAGTTGCCCTGGACGGGAATGAAGGAGAAAATTTATCAGGGACTTCCGCCCATGATTGCCGATTCGTTGCCTGACCAGTGGGGGAATACGCTCTTCGGGGCATGGCTGGCCGAACAGCGCATTTCGGTAAAGAATGTCACGCCAGTTGACCACCTTGCATTTATCGGGAGCCGGGCCATTGGGGCCCTCGAATTCGAACCGGCCATCCCACTGGGCGACGATACGGCCTTTTCGGTGGATGTCAGGAAGTTGTACGACTTTTCACGGCAGGTCATCAACGACCGGCCGTCGATTACGATGAGCCAGGAGAACTCGATACTGTGGCAGGACCTTGTGAAAATCAGTTCCTCGCCCGGAGGAAAACGGCCCAAGGCCATCGTGGCCCTTAACCATGCCACAGGAGAGGTCATATCGGGCCAGGGGAGAATTCCGGAGGGATTCAGGCACTATATTCTGAAGTATGACGATGGACAGGGCTTTCCCTATGCGCGGCTTGAGTATGTCTGGTACAGGATGGCGTGTGCCGCCGGGATTCAGATGATGCCCTCGGAGCTGCGAACTTACGGAAATGTAATCCACTTCCTGACCGAGCGGTTCGACCGAAAGGAAAACAACAAGATACATACCCAGACCCTGGCCGCCATGTCGCCTTACAGCGAAGCGTATGAGGATATATTTGTGGTATTGCGGCGGCTTCGGATGCCTTGGGAAGACCATCGGCAACAGTTCCTTCGGATGGTGTTTAACGTGCTGTCGGGGAATGTCGACGATCATTCGAAGAACGTCTCGTTTTGCATGGACCGGCAGGGAGTTTGGAGGCTGAGTCCTGCATATGACCTGACTTTCAGTGTGGATCTTACTGCCACGGCCTATGTAAACCGGCATTCGATGACCATCAGGGGCAAGACTGACGGGATTTCCATTACAGACCTGGAGAAAGTCGGGGTCGAAAACGATATCCAGGATGTACGCTCACTTATCCAACAGGTAACAGATGCCGTATCGCGGTTTGGTGAATTTGCCCGGGAGGCGGAAGTTCCCGAAGGATATGTGGAGGCCATTTTGACCGGATCCCTTAAATTATCCTAACTTTGGGCTGACAGTCCAGCGTGAAAGAATAGAAAGCCATTTTGGAATGAGTAACGCAAGAATATCCATCCGTTTTTTTGACGACCGCGAGGTGCGGGCCGTTTGGGACGACCAGAACGCCAGGTGGTGGTTCAGCGTGTTGGATATCGTGGCAGTGCTGACCGACCAGGACGATTACTCCAAAACCCGCAACTACTGGAAGTACCTGAAAGCCAAATTGAAAAAAGAGAACAGCGAGTTGGTTAGTGCCACTACCCAACTGAAATTGCTGGCGAGGGACGGCAAACGATATAAGACCGATATGCTCGATTACGCCGGAATCATTGCTTTGGGCAAGGAATTTCCGGGCAAGAGGGCTAACCGGTTCATGGAATGGTTTACGTTTAGCGACGAGAGCATTGACGGGAAAAGCAAAACAAAAGCCTATGCCTTGTTTGAAAGTTCATTCATCAACAGCATCGAAGTTGGCACATCCAAAGACCTAATGCAAATTCATGCCTGGTTATTTGGCGGACTGTATGATTTTGCTGGCCAAATCAGGCAGAAAAATATCTCAAAAGGTGGTTTCCAGTTTGCCGTTTCACGCTTTTTGGGCGACACGTTGAAGCAAATCGATGCCATGCCAGAAACCACTTTCGAGGAAATCGTGAATAAATATGTCGAAATGAATATAGCCCATCCTTTCATGGAAGGAAACGGCAGAAGCGCGCGGATATGGCTTGATTTGATTTTGAAGAAACGGCTGAAGGTATGCGTCGACTGGAGCAAAATCGGCAAACAGGAATACATGAACGCAATGATACAAAGTCCGACAGACTGTAAGGTGTTGGTCACATTGCTGAAGAATGCCCTCACCACAAAAATAAACGACCGCGAAATGTTTATGAAGGGAATCGATTATTCATATTACTTCGAGGAAAATGAATGATTGATCTGTTTTTTTCGTCCCCAAATTATTCGTAATTTGCATTACGTAAGTCATTAAACAGAAACCTGTTAAAGGGAACTTCCCTCTGCCCCTCGTCCTCGATAGTCATCGGGAGCAACGAGGGGCCAACAAGTATGCATTTGCAATGCATAGGTCTATTTAAAAACAATTCCTAACTGGATTAGAAACAACATGTATGGGTTACAAACCCATTGCCCATAACCCCTCGTTGCTCCCGACAGTTGTCGTAGACGAGGGGTAGGTACAGTCAGGAAGGGAAATGCCCTTTCCCTACTTGTTCCATACCAAAATTTGTTGTAACTTTCATACCGTAAGTCATTCAACAGAAACCTGTTAAAGGGAATTTTGCTGATTCGGCCGGGTTTGGTCCGGCATGTGGGTCTGCACCATGATGCAGGCTGTTTCGTGATCTTTTGGAATGGGCCATGAAAACGAATTCGAGGATCTATGTGGCCGGGCACCTGGGATTGGTGGGCTCGGCAATCTGGCGGAAGCTGGAAAGCAAGGGATATACCCACTTGATCGGTAGCTCCATCGGGGAGCTCGACCTGCTCGACCAGCCGTTGGTGGCCCGGTTCTTTGCCGAGGAGAAGCCTGAATATGTGGTGCTTGCGGCTGCCAGGGTGGGCGGAATTGTCGCCAACAATACCTACCGCGGACAGTTCATCTACGAAAACCTCCAGATACAGAACAATATCATCCACCAGTCGTACCTCCATGGGGTGAAGAAACTGCTCTTCCTGGGCAGTACCTGCATATACCCGCGAGAGGCGCCCCAGCCGATGCCCGAGGATTGCCTTCTGACGGGCGAGCTGGAGTACACCAACGAGCCGTATGCCATTGCCAAAATCGCCGGACTGAAACTTTGTGAGAGCTACAACCTGCAATATGGCACCAACTTCATCGCGGTAATGCCCACTAACCTGTACGGCCCCCACGACAATTTCGACCTTGAGAAGTCGCATGTGCTGCCAGCCCTGATTCGCAAGATCCACCTCGGAAAGTGCCTCGAAAGCAATGATTGGAAGTCGATTCGTGAAGACCTGGACAAGCGTCCGGTCGAAGGGGTGACGGGGCAGTCGGATGACATGGATATCCTTAGGGTGCTGGAGAAATATGGTATCCTAAGGAAGCCGGGCAAGGACGGGGAGGGGGCGTGCGAAGTGGAAATCTGGGGCTCGGGCCGTCCGATGCGTGAGTTCCTGTGGAGCGATGACCTGGCCGATGCGTGTGTCTTCCTGATGGAAAACATCGATTTCAAAGACATTGCCGGAATCCGCAAGGGGGGACGATTCAACAGCGAACCGCCTGGTGAGATACGGAATACCCATATCAACATTGGCACCGGACAGGAGACTTCGATCAGGGGACTGGCATACCTGGTCCGCCGGACGATAGGCTTTCACGGCGACCTGATCTTTGATCCGTCGAAACCCGACGGCACCATGCGCAAACTCACCGACCCCTCGAAACTCCATGCCCTCGGCTGGCACCATACCGTTGGTATCGAGGAAGGGGTGGCGAGGCTGTATGGATGGTATGCCAAAACGGTGCGTGGTGCGTGATATGAAAACGTTGCGGGATGCGTGATGTGAAAACGTTGCGGGATGCGTGATACGCGTTGCGAGGTGGCCTACGGGATTGGTTCACCACGGATTACACGGATGAACACAGATGGATAATTCCCGGATATGCCAAACTTTATAGAATTACACAGATTCATCCGACGGCTTACTTTGTTAGCCTTGGATGGCCTTGAAATCCCGAACGCGTCCCCGATGGCTCGGGGCTATCGTAGCCGGACGGGAGCGGGGATGGGGTTCACCACGGATTACACGGATGAACACAGATGGATAATTTCCGGATACCCCAAACTTTATAGAATTACACAGATTCATCCGGTGGCTTACTTCGTTAGCCTAGGATGCCTGCGGAGATAGTATGTCATCCTTTAAAAGTCGCCCCCAAAGCCCTTCTGATCTTTCTCTTAACGGTTCTTGAGTTTTTTATGCAATTTATGATTGCAACAAATTCGGGCTCCAGCAGTTTACCCACGATTTCATAATCGATTTCTTGAACAGAATAGAGATTTTTAAATTTGCATTTATCAAATAATGCAACCTGGGGCCCGTAGATGTAGGTTTCTAATGGAAATCCCCGTCCTTCATCAGTAATGGGCTTCTGTGCTTCAAAATAGTAACAGTTGAAGTTAATATCGGGCAAATCGATGCACCCATGACTTTTCTCTATTTGAGCTGGGATATGATCTTTACTGGTAGGCAGAGTCGCAATCAATGTATTTTCCGGAGAGGTTGCAAGAACGATGAAGTATTTGTTTTTTACCTTACCACCGTCAGGAAAATAAAAAGGGGTAAAGTACAAAATGTTGCCTGGCGTGTACATTCCTAATCGTTGATATGGCTTATTAAGCGATTGAAGTGACTTTGTTCGGTGAAGATTTGCTTGCCTTTATCATCCAGGTACCATGTCAGATCAATCTTTTCGTCGGAGGAATTGGTCATTTTTTCCTTGAACAATTCAAGTAATCCCTTGCTTTTCGCGATGGCATACCAATTGGAATTTTTCTGGTGTGTTCGGTTGACCAACTCTGCCGCTGTTTTTGAACCGAAATGTTCTATGATTAGGTCGAGCATTTCAATTTCATTGTCGCTGAATTCATCATCCGAAAACTTAATAACAGGCTTAATATAAGTGCCATCAGATTTTTTTTTGATCCTGATGTATTCTTTCAGTAAGTTTGGTTCATCTGATAAGTCAATGAATATATCACGGGCCACCGGACCTGCCTGCCATACTTCAAATTCGAGGTTCAGAAATGGCAGTTGGTATTTTTTTACATAAGTCTCCTCCAAAAGATATAATAGCTTCAATAGCTTCGTCTTTGACAGATCGGGTATTCTTTCGGCAAGATAAATAATGGCATTGCCGATTTTGTCAAGATCACTTCTGGAATAAGTTTTCATGATTCAAAAATAGCAAATTTTTCCTTTTTTCAGGTCGTGCAGCCATATGTAAAAATGCCTCTTTTGATTTTGCCGGGATTGCCGTCGGCAACCTTAGCAAAATCGGCCTGCCATATTTTCTTAATTTTCCGTAACTTTCATATAGAAAACGGAAAATCATAAGAATGTGGAGTCCGGAGACCACTAAAAAAACGGGGCGTATTCCTATAAGCCAGATGAGGTTGACTTCAAGATAAAACTACAGAAGATGAAAACAACAATCTGGATATTTCATTGGTTTCCAAGGATAATCTGTATTCTTGCCATTCTCTTTGTCAGCATGTTCGCGGCCGATGCCTTTGCTCCCGGACTAACCATCTGGCAGCAGCTGGGGGCGTTCGTGATGCATCTGATCCCTTCCTTCATTTTGATTGCCTTCCTGCTGGTGGCCTGGAATTGGGAGCTTGTCGGGGGAATTGTCTTTATCGTCATCGGACTGGGACTAAGCCCATTCATATTTATGCTCAACTACAACCGAAACCATTCGGTGGGAACTAGCCTGGGTATAATCGCCATGATCACTTTCCCTTTTATAGTGGTTGGTATCCTGTTTTTGGTCAGTCACTTTTTAAAGAAGAGGGGTGGGGGATATGGGGTTGCCCACGGATTACACGGATGAACACAGAGGATGACATCTTTTCCGTAAATGAATGCAACGAAAAGATGTCATCCTATTGTTGATAGGAACTTTATTAGTGCTTTTCCCGAAATAACTGGCAGCTGTGGCATGGAAAAAAGGATTAAATCGTCATGTTTTTGATTTGCACCTGCATTTCCCTGAAACCGACAAAACGGTTCATCTCAGAGGCTTTTTCTTTCTCTTCTTCGATGCACATGTCAATCACTTCCTTAATGTTGTCCAACGCCTCGTCAATGGTGGAGCCATATGAATGGCAGCCTTTGAAGACAGGGCAGCTTACAATGAAGAAATTATCCTCGTCCTGTTCAATAAGGATGGGAAGATGTAATATTTTGGTTTCGGATATTTTCATTGTGCAATCGTTTTAAATGTCGCTGCAAAAAACATACAATCTTTAGTATAATTACAAAAGTAGATATTTATGGCTAACAAATGAAGCTGAAATTTAATGGTCATAAAGAAAATAGGGATCCCTGGGTGGGTTTCGCTATTTTCCGCCATTATTCACCACGGATTACAAGGATTGGTTTTCTGGGTTGCCTGCGGCAACCCAGAAAACAAGGTGGGGTGGGGATGCACCGTTTTTACAATCATTCCACCCCGATGGGGTTTTTTTATGATTTCCAATGGATGGTTTTTACAAATATGCCATCCCTGCGGGATTAAAACCATTTCCCATTGGAAAACAAACCCTTCAAGGCGCTAAGGGATCTTAGGACGTGCAAAAAAAATCTCGTTTACGACCCCGGATTTTTTCGGGGGTGATCAAGGCACCAGCCTCGGTTAAATTTCACTTAAAACCTTGCTTATGACATTAGAATTTATTAAGTTTGTGTTTGCATTAGGGGTTAAAAACACACCCATATCGCAATCTTTAACTAATATTATGGTGGAGCAGTACAAATATCTTGATGCCTTTATCGATGAGCAAAGATCAAATGGCAAGTATAGTTTTACCACTTTAGGTTTGCATCGGCAACTGGGTGTTTCGGAGAATGCCTTGAAAAAGTCATTGCAAAGACTTAAAAGCCGGAAGGCGGTGGCGATCGTTCGGCGTGGGTTTTATGTGATTGTTCCACCTGAATACAGGGTAAAAGGGATTATTCCAACCAGTTTTTATGTAAATGACCTATTGAAATTCCTGAACAGGGATTATTACGTCGGTTTGCTAAATGCGGCTGCTTATCATGGAGCGGCCCATCAGCAACCACAAAGCTTTGCGGTCATAACCGAAGGAATTTCCCTGAGGCCGATCAAAAATGAACTGGTGAGCATTGATTTCTTCATTCGAAAATCATGGGATAAGTCTGGCATCATGAAAAGAAAAGTAGAAACCGGTTACATGAACATTTCGACGCCCGAGCTGACTGCCCTGGATTTGGTTAACTATTACTCTGAGGTGGGCGGATTTAGCCGGGTGGCAACCGTTTTGGACGAATTGCGTGAAGTAATGGACGGAGAGGTATTGGCAGTAGCTGCAAGACAGTATGACCAGGTTGTAGTTGCCCAGAGACTGGGTTATCTGTTGGATTACCATCTTAATGATATTGAACTCAGCGATGCACTCTATCAATATCTTGAATCAATCGAGTATTATCCGGCTTTATTGCGTGCCCAAAAAGAGAAATCAGTTCACATGAAAACCGGTAATAGGTGGAAAATAGTTCCGAATATTGAAATTGAATCAGATTTATGATTCCACAATCATACATAACGGCATGGCAAAAGCAAGCGCCATGGCGAGAAAACTTTCAGGTAGAACAGGATTTGATCATCCAAAGATCGTTGATTGCATTATTCAGTGATGAATTCATTAGGGATCGATTGGCATTCAGGGGAGGGACTGCCCTGCATAAGCTGTTTCTGGCCCCTGCTGCCAGATATTCAGAAGACATTGACCTGGTACAGTTGCATGCTGAACCTTTCGGGTTAATGATTGACAAAATACGTGAACGGCTTGAATTTCTGGGTACCCCACGAATCAAACAAAAGCAACATAATAACACGATTGTGTATAGTTTCCAGTCCGAAGAAGATGTGATCATCAAGCTGAAAATTGAAATCAATACACGGGAACATTTTTCGGTTTATGGCATAAAAAGCGTTCCCTTAAAGTTGGATTCCGAATGGCATAAAGGAGAGGCAGTAGTTTCTTCATATGAATTGGAAGAATTATTGGCAACCAAGCTGAGGGCCTTATATCAGCGTAAGAAAGGGCGTGACCTGTTTGACCTTTGGTATGCCATGAAAAACACAATTGTAAATGTGGATAAGGTCATCGTGGCATTTAAATTCTATATGAAGGAGGAGGGAAACGAAGTGTCGCAAAAAGTTTTTGTCGAAAACCTGGAAAGGAAAATTGAAGATGCTGATTTCAGCAATGATATCAATCAGCTGCTTCGGCTTGGGATCCAATATGACATTCATGAAGCTTATGGTTTTGTGAAGGAGAATCTTTTAGAGAAGATATAAATATACATTCGCCTATTCGCTGTTTTTCACCATGGAAACAACAGATGAACACAGAGGGATTATTCCCGGATAACCCAAACATCATGTAATTACACAGATTGGTTTTCTGGGTTGCCGCAGGCAACCCAGAAAACAAGGTGGGGTGGGGATGCACTGTTTTTACAATCATTCCACCCCGATGGGGTTTTTTATAATTTTCATTGGGTTTTTTAAAGAATCATTCCTCCCGCTCACTAACGCATCCGGGATCGAAAACGAACCCATATATTTGTGCCATATGGCTTTACCAACGGGATTATAACCATTTTCCCATTGGAAAATGAATTGTAAGGAAAGGGCATGCCCTTTCCGCCCTTTGCGAAAATCCAAAATGTGGAATTTTAAAATTTCCAAATGAAATCCCTTGCCTGGATTTGCCTTACGGCGAATCCTTGGGGGGTGTGTTCGAATCAGGAAAAAGTCCGCTCGTTGGCACTCGCTTCGATTTTTTTCGTTTTTACCAGTCACCGAAACGGAGTTTCGTCTCCTGCCAAAAACAAAAAAATCCGGCAGCTGTTGGCTGCCGGACTTTTTCCTGATTCGTCGGGGCGACTGGATTTGAACCAGCGACCCCACGCCCCCCAGACGTGTGCGCTACCAGGCTGCGCTACGCCCCGAATCGGTGTTTTCTGGTATTCCGCCACCGGAATTTCTCCCGGCTTTGGTGGTGCAAAAGTAGCATTTGAAATGATTCCGCCAAAATATTTTTTCACCAACTTTCACCCTCCACGCTTCCATTGGTTTATTCTATTGAATGTTAGATATTATTGAATTTGTTTCATGCGTTTTATCCATGCAGGTTTCGTAAATTTGCGGCCAGAATTTAAAACCAAAAAGATATGTTTAAGTCATTACAGATTGAAGATAAACCGAACACCGCGCCCGTGGCAACCGAAGCCGAAAGGGTGAAGTGCCTGATCATCGGGTCGGGTCCTGCCGGTTATACCGCAGCCATCTATGCCGCCCGTGCCAACCTGAGTCCCGTAATGTACGAGGGCCTGCAGCCTGGTGGACAGCTGACCACCACTACCGAGGTCGAGAACTACCCTGGTTATCCTGAGGGGGTGACCGGTCCGGTGATGATGGATGATTTCAAGAAACAGGCCGAGCGCTTCGGGACGGATGTCCGCTGGGGGCTGGCCACCAAGGTCGATTTCTCGGGTGACATCAAGAAGGTGTGGATCGATGATACCAAGCTGATCGAGGCCGAAGCGGTGATTATCGCAACGGGTGCCACCGCCAAGTACCTGGGTCTCGAGGATGAGGCCAAATATGCCGGTGGCGGGGTGTCGGCCTGCGCTACCTGCGACGGTTTCTTCTACCGCGGTAAGGATGTGGCCGTGGTGGGTGGTGGCGATACCGCCGCCGAAGAGGCCATGTACCTGGCCGGACTCTGCAACAAGGTGTACCTGATCGTCCGCCGCGATGAGCTGCGGGCCTCGAAGGTGATGGCCGACCGTGTCATGAAGACCCCGAACATCGAGGTGCTCTGGAAACACCAGACCAAAGGGTTGTTTGGCGACGGTGTGGTGCAGGGTGCCACCCTGGTGAAGAACAAGGGCGAAGCCAACGAGGAAGAGGTGAAGATCAAGATCGACGGTTTCTTCCTGGCCATTGGCCACAAACCGAATTCTGACATCTTTGCCGAGTATCTGGATCTCGATAACGTGGGATACATCAAGACGGTTCCGGGTACTTCGAAGACGAAGGTTCCCGGTGTGTTCGCCTGCGGCGACGTCCAGGATCCCATCTACCGCCAGGCGGTTACCGCGGCCGGTTCGGGTTGTATGGCAGCCATTGATGCCGAGCGCTATCTATCAGAGAAACATAATTAAAAAAGGCCCTTACGGGCCTTTTTTTTTATCTTTATTTGAAAGTGCTCGAAGAGCACTTTCACAATTATAACTGATCTACTTCGACTTTCGCCATCTCGTCGGTGTTGTAAACACCGGCTTCGAGCTTCTTCTTGATCTCCTTGAAGGCGTCGATGGTGTATTTCACGTCGTCGAGGGTGTGGACTGCCGTTGGGATGATCCTGATGATCAGTTCGCCTTTCGGAATGACGGGATATACCACGATCGAGCAGAAGACATTGTAATTTTCCCTCAGGTCGCGGATCATGTTGGTTCCTTCCACTGGACCACCCTTCAGGTATACCGGAGTGACAGGTGAGTTGGTACGTCCGAGGTCGAAACCGGCCTCTTTCAGTCCGCCCTGAATGGCATGCACGACATCCCACAACTTGGTGCGGAGTTCGGGCTGGGTCCTGATGAGTTCGAGACGTTTCAGCGCGCCGATAACCATGGTCATGGGCAGCGACTTGGCAAAGGTCTGCGAACGCATGTTATAACGAAGGATGTTCACGATATGGTTCGGTCCGGCGACAAACGCACCGATTCCGGCCATCGACTTGGCAAAGGTCCCGAAGAGCAGGTCGACCTCTTCGGTCACCCCGAAATGCTCGGGAGCACCGGCACCGGTGGCACCCATGGTTCCGAACCCGTGGGCATCGTCGACCAGCAGGCGGAAGCTGTATTCTTTCTTGAGGGCAGCGATTTCGTCGAGCTTGCCGAGGTCACCGGCCATGCCGAACACCCCTTCGGTGATCACCAATACCCCGCCGTTTTGCTTGTCGGCCAGCTTGGTGGCATGGTCGAGCTGCTTGCGCAGGCTATCGATGTTATTGTGCTGGAAGACAAAGCGCTTGCCCATGTGGAGGCGAACGCCGTCGAGGATGCAGGCGTGCGATTCGGAATCATACACGATCACGTCGTTACGTCCGCATACGGTATCGATGATGGAAACCATTCCCTGGTAGCCGTAGTTGAGCAGGAAGGCATCTTCCTTGCCCACGAAATCGGCCAGGTTCCGTTCCAGTTCTTCATGTTTGACGGTTTGTCCCGACATCATTCGGGCACCCATCGGGTATCCCATGCCGTACTGGGCAGCCGCTTCGGCATCGGCCTTCCTGACCTCAGGATGGTTGGCGAGTCCGAGATAATTGTTGAGGCTCCAAACCAACATTCTCTTGCCCCTGAAATTCATGTAGGGACCAATTTCCCCCTCGAGCTTCGGAAACGCGAAATAGCCGTGGGCCATCTTCATGTAGCGGCCGATATCTCCGAGATTCCGCTCGAATTTGTCAAATATGTCTGCCATAACTTGTTGTTTTGATATTTAAAACGTGCAAATGTAAACTTTTTTGGATTGATGGGGAAGGATGTTAAAAATTGATAACGAATTGTTATATGAAAACAAATTGGTTTTTCGGGCGTTAATCATATTCGCAAAAACTATATCTTTGCGCGATGTTTATGAAAATGAGAAATATCGGTTTTGTGCTCCTGCTGGCGTCGGTTTTGCTGGCGTCGTGCGGCGATTACAACAAGGTGCTGAAGAGTTCCGACTACGAATTCAAGTTCAAGAAGGCCATTGAATATTACGAGGCCGGGGAATTCGTACGGTCGGGGACCCTCTTTCAGGAACTCATCAACATATATCGCGGTACGAGCCGTGCCGACCAGATTTACTTCTATTATGCCAAAAGCATGATGGGGCAGAGCGATTACCTGATGGCCAACCAGTATTTCAGGACTTTGCTGCGCGAACACCCGACAAGCCAGTTTGCCGAGGAGGCGCAGTTTATGGTCGGTTATGCCGCTTACCTGCAGTCGCCCAAGGTGCGACTCGACCAGGAGGTGACCGTGAATGCCATTGATGCGCTACAGCTCTACATCAACCTCTATCCTTTCAGCGAAAGGGTTGACGAGGCCAACCGCCTGATAGACGAGCTTCGCGACAAGCTGGTCGAGAAATCTTACCTGAATGCCCGCCTTTACTACGATTTCGACAACTACAAGGCTGCCGTGGTGTCGTTGGAGAATGCCCTGAAGGAGTATCCCGACACTCGTTTTCGTGAGGAGCTGATGTACATGCTGGTGAAATCGCGCTACCTGCTGGCGGTGAACAGTGTCGAAGACAAGAAGGAACTCCGTTTGTCGAGTGCGCTGGATGAATATTTTGCGTTCGTCGACGAATTTCCGGAAACGAAATACAGAAGGGAAGTCGACAGGTACTACGAAACCCTGGCGAAACTCCTTAATTACAATGAAGATCAAATTATTAGCAATCAATAAGGAATATGGATTATAAAAAGACAAAGGCTGCTTTGAGTACCATTCCGCGTGACCTCGACATTCTGGAAAGGGAAACCGGAAATGTATACGAAACCGTGATGGTGATGGCCAAAAGGGCCAACCAGATCTCTTCCGAGCTGAAGGAAGAGCTGAACCAGAAGCTCCAGGAATTTGCCTCGTTTACCGACAACCTCGAGGAGGTTTTCGAGAACCGCGAGCAGATTGAGATTTCAAAATTTTATGAAAGATTGCCGAAACCCTCACTGATCGCTTTCGAAGAGTGGAAAGACGGTGAAATCTACCACCGTAATCCCGCCCGCGAAAACCGCAAGAGGATCTGAACCCACGGCCTATGAGGCTCGAAGGTAAAAAAATAATATTGGGAATAACCGGAAGTATAGCTGCCTACAAGGCGGCTATACTTTTGCGTTTATTGACGCGCGAGGGTGCCGACGTGCGTGTGGTGATGACACCGGCCGCGAAGGAGTTCATCACCCCGGTTACCATGTCGGCATTGTCGGGCCACCCTGTGGTGTCGGAATTCTTTGCGAGCAACGACGGCACCTGGCATAGCCATGTCGACCTGGGCCTCTGGGCCGACGCCATGGTCATTGCCCCTTTGACGGCTGCCACGATGGGCAAAATGGCCCATGGAATCGCCGACAACATGCTGGTTACCACCTATCTTTCGGCAAGGTGTCCGGTTTTCGTGGCTCCTGCCATGGACCTCGATATGTTCGGGCATCCCTCGACGCAACAGAACCTCGACATCCTGAAATCGTACGGCAACATCGTCATCGAACCCGGTGAGGGTGCCCTGGCAAGCGGACTGCATGGCAAGGGACGGATGGAAGAGCCGGAACGGATCGTTGAGCTGCTCATCGCGTCGATCGGTTCAAAAAAAAAACTGCTGAATAAGACCTTTCTGGTCACTGCGGGGCCGACCTTCGAGAAGATCGATCCCGTGCGTTTCATCGGAAATTACTCTTCAGGCAAGATGGGCTTTGCCATCGCTTCCGAACTGGCAGAACAGGGTGCCAGGGTAATCCTGGTGACCGGCCCGACCCACTTGTCATTGTCGCACCCCATGGTGGAGACCATCCGTGTCGAATCGGCCGGGGAGATGCTCGAGGCTTGCGTCGAACATTTCGGAACCTGCGACGGTGCCGTAATGAGTGCTGCCGTGGCCGATTTCACGCCAGCCCATCCCGCTTCGCAAAAGACCAAGAGGGGCAGGGATAACTGGTCGCTCGAGCTCAAACCCACCACCGATATTGCGGCTGCCCTTGGGGCTTCGAAACGGGAAGGCCAGGTGCTGGTCGGATTTGCCCTCGAGACCCATGATGAGCTTGCGAATGCCCGGAAGAAACTGGCCAAAAAGAACCTCGACCTGATCGTGCTCAACTCGCTGAACGATCCGGGGGCCGGCTTCGGGACCGATACGAACAAGGTAACCATCCTCGACAGATACAATAATTCCGAAGAATTCGAGTTAAAAAGTAAGGCCTCGGTGGCGGCAGATATTGTTGAAAAAATCATTACTTTCACCGGAGCCTGAAAAGTAAACAATTCAGAACCCACGGAGGAATTTAACGATGAAACAGCTTCTTTTCCTGATCATTACCATATTGCTCTTTCCGGTAGCCACCATGGCGCAGGAGTTCAGGTGCAACATCAGCATCAGCCATGAGCGGATACAGGCGGCCAATCGGAACCTTTTCCGCACCATGCAGGCCGACCTGTACGAGTTCATGAACAACCGCCGGTGGACCGAGCATACCTATACCCAGAACGAACGGATCGAGTGCAATATTTTCATCCGGCTCGAGGAGCAGGTGTCGGTCGACGAGTTCAAGGGTAGCATCCAGATACAGGCCAAGCGTCCGGTTTACAACTCTTCATACGAAACCACCATCCTGAATATCAAGGATAATGATTTCCACTGCAAGTATGTTGAATTTCAACCGATCGAGTTCAATGAGACCAACAACACCGATAACCTCACCAATATCATCGCTTACTATGCCTATGTGATCCTCGGTTTCGACTACGACACCTTTTCGCGTGAGGGGGGAACGCCCTATTTTGAGAAGGCACAGGCTATCGTGAACAACTCGCAGAACGCCCGCGAGAAGGGGTGGAAGGCTTTCGAAAGCGAACGCAACCGGTACTGGCTGATGGAGAACCTCATGAACCGTTCCTATTCGTCGATGCGCGAAACCTATTATACCTATCACCGGCAGGGCCTCGACATGATGTCGGAGCGGACCGAAGAGGGCAGGGCAGCCATTGCCGAGTCGCTGAAGGGAGTGCAGACCGTCTTCCGCAGGCGTCCGTCGACCTACATCCTGCAGGTCTTTTTCGACGCCAAGGCCGACGAGCTGGTCAACATCTTCTCGAAGTCGTACCCCGACGAGCGGAACCGTGTGATGGCCATCCTCAACGAGGTAGATCCCTCGAACGGCAGCAAATACAAGAAAATTACCGAATCAGAGAGCTTCTAAACCACGGACCGATGCTTTCCCGACTAACCATTTCCAACTATGCCCTCATTGATGAACTGACCGTCGGCTTTGAGTCAGGACTGAACATCATCACGGGCGAAACCGGGGCTGGTAAGTCGATCATCCTGGGGGCGTTATCGCTGATCCTGGGTGCCCGTGCCGATACGGGGAGCCTTCGCCATCCCGACCGGAAATGCATTGTGGAAGGCGCCTTTAAGGTCGACGGCCTCCGGCTGGAATCCTTCTTCACCGAAAACGACCTCGATTACGATACCGTTACCATTGTAAGGCGCGAAATCCTGCCATCGGGCAAGTCGCGTGCCTTTATCAACGATACGCCTGTCAATCTGCCCCTGCTGAGGGAGTTGTCGCTGCGGCTCATCGACATCCATTCGCAACACCAGAACCTTGAACTTTCGGGACAGAAATTCCAGCTGCAGCTGGTCGACCTGGTCGCCGGGAGCGAGCCGCAACTGAATGGGTATCGTGCACTTTATGACGAAACCACCACGCTTGCACGGAAACTGGAAGAGTTGCGTGAAGCCGCAAGAACGGCCCGTGCTGAGCTTGATTACCATGAATTTCAGTATAACCAGCTCGAAGAGGCCCGTTTGAAGGCCGGTGAGCAGGAAGAGCTGGAGGAAGAGCGCGATCGGCTGTTGCATGCCGGCGAGATCAAGGAGGGATTTTCACAGGTGGCCGACCTTCTCGATGGCGACCATTTTCCAGTATTGCAGCAGGTAAAGGAATCGGTGCGGAACCTCGACAAGATCAGGGGGTTCCTGAAGGAGGCCGCGGAGCTGCATGGACGGCTCGAAAGCACCTACCTCGAACTGAAAGACATTGCCGCCGAGGTGTCGCACAATGCCGAAAACATTGAATTTCAGCCTGCACGTTTACAGGCGGTGAGCGATAGGCTCGACCTGGTCTATACCCTGCAGCAAAAGCACCAGGTGGCTACGGTTGAAGAGCTGCTGGCATTGCAGGATGAGCTGGGAAGGAAAATTGCGGCAGTGACCGGACATGAAGAAGAGATTGCCCGTCTGGAGAAAGCCCATGCCGCAGCTTTGCAGTCGATGAAGGCAGAGGCCGATAAGCTCACCAAGCTCCGAAAGAGCGTCTTCCCCGAAATCGGGAAAAAGGTGGACGAAGTGCTGGTGCAACTGGGAATTCCCCATGCCGTGTTTAAGGTGGAACACCAAAGTGCTGCGAATTATGGCCCGACAGGCAACGACATGGTGCAATTTCACTTTTCGGCCAACAAGAACGGCACCCCTGACGAGATTTCAAGAATTGCCTCCGGAGGGGAGATCTCGCGTGTAATGCTGGCACTCAAGACCTTGATCTCGGGATCGAGGATGCTGCCCACCATCATCTTCGACGAGATTGACACCGGCGTGTCGGGTGAGGTGGCCCTGAAAATGGGTACTATCCTGAAGAAACTCTCGGAAGGCATGCAGGTCATCAATATCACCCATTTGCCGCAGATAGCAGGCAAGGGCGACCACCACTACAAAGTATACAAACAGGAAACCGCCACCGCCTCGATCACCTCTATCAGGAAGCTCACCGCCGCTGAGCGTATCGAAGAACTCGCCGTCATGGTTGGTGGCGACAACCCTTCGGACATCGCCCGCAAAGCCGCCTTAGAGCTTTTGGAGGTGGCTTCGCCACCTCCAAAAGCAAATAAGTAAAACAGGTGGCCAACGGCCACCTGTTTTACTTATCCTTTGAGGCTGATCTCAGTCAACATCCTAAGATCATTGATGATAACTTCTTTCCCTGAAAGGGAAAGAATCCCCTCCTTCTCGAACTCCTTCAAAAACTTGATGGTGCTTTCGGCCGAGATACTGGCAAAATCGCCAATATCCTGACGGGTAAGGTGCTGGAAGACCTCCTCTTCGAGGAAATCAGGCTGAGAGAGGTAGAGGAGAGCAGAGGCGAGTTTTCCGCGCATCTGCTTATATGACAAATTCTTGATGATCTCGAGCAGGTAGGCCTCATGCCGGAAGTTTTTGGCCGTGATGCGCATGGCGAAGTTGGTGTTCTCGCGCAGCAAATTCTGCAACGCCTCCTTATCGATCATGCTCACCGTCGAGTTCTTGACCGCCACGGCCGAATATCCGTACACCGTTTCACCGAAAAGGGTGGGGAAAGCCAGAAAGTCGCCCCGTCGTGCCAAACGGATATTGATCTGCTTGTTGAAGCCAGTCTGCAGGTAAAGTTTGACCAGTCCGTCGATCACATAGATGACGTGTGTGGCGAAGGCCCCCTGCTTCAGCAGGTTCTCGCCCTTCTGGTACACCAGCTGGGTACGTTTCTCATCGATCAGCTTCAGCTCCTCGGGATATAACTCCGTAAAGCAATCCGGTGAATTGGCAATTAGCCAGGATTTTGTGTCCATAATTGTTCAATTGTGGACACAAAGGTAGTATTTTGGGCGGTTTAGCCGGCGCAGCCGGCTAAACCTTAATGGCGAAGCAAAAGCCCGCAGGCCACCTCGCATCACGTAACCCGCCTCTCGCAACGTTTATTTCCTTTCTTTAACGATAAGTGTAGTTGTCGGCACTTTGCTCAGTGCATTGAAAACCATGTCGTGGCCCAGACAGAGGCCCAGCACGATGTTCAGTTGGGTGCCGGCTTCGGCCAGGAATTGTGCCTGTCCGGCCGGATTGCAGATGGTGCCTTTGCCTTCCTCCACAAGATCGGCGGCCGGCACATGGCCGTATTTGCAGTGCACCCTCGCCACCTTGAATCCGGCCTGGGTAAACTCCAGTTCCAGTGCCTCGGCCTCGCGGGTGAAAGAGGTGCAATGGGCGATGCCAATGGTTAGCAGGTCGGCTCGACGGGCATACTCCAGCAACTCCTGCACACGGCTCTTTCGCATCCGGCGGATGGCCTCCGCATGCGTCATTATACGGAGATTCTCAGGGGAGTATAAGGCTTTATGAGACATGGTTCAAAGGTAAATAATTCAAAAGAGACAGGGCGGCGCAGTCGACCTTTCTCTTTTAAGAAACCTCGGCGATTTCGGCAAGCAAGGCCTTTTTGGGCTTCACCCCGACAATGCGCTTCACTTCCTTGCCGTTCTTAAACAGGATCAAGGTAGGGATGTTGCGTACCTTGAATTTGGCGGCCAGTGTTTGTTGCTGGTCGACGTTTACCTTGCCGATACGCACCTTGCCGGCTTGCTCTTCGGCAATCTCGTTCAGGATCGGGGCGACCATCTTGCAAGGGCCACACCATGGTGCCCAGAAATCGACAAGGATGATGCCCCCTGCCGTATGTTGCTTAAAGTTATTTTGAGTCAGGTTCCTGACATTAGGATGATCGGCTACCGGAGGGGCTTTTTGCAGCTTGCGATACGACCAGGCAATCCAGCCAATAAAGGCGATGGCTGCTGCAACGACTATTAGAATGATGGTGGTGGTGCTCATGATTTTTTTTATTTCAAGCTGGCCGCAGGCCAGCTTGGTAAAATTAATTGTTTAATCGGATGACATCTTTCCAAATTTATCGGATGACATCTTTTTCGTTGCATCCGTCTACGTAGAAGATGTCATCCGTTTAAAAGATGTCATCCGTTTAATCTACTATCCTTATTTCCGAGGTGATTCCCATGGCTTTTCGATACGATACGCTTACGCCGCAGTAGCGCTCTTCGGAGAGGTTGATGGCCTTTTCGAGCTTGTCCATGGGGAGGTCCTTGCCCTTGAACTCATAAATCACGTGCATCTTCTCGAAATGTTTTGGATGCTCTTCGGTGAGGTCACCGACCACGCGGACTGCAAAGCCCTCGACTTCAACACGCATCTTTTTGAGGATGGAGATCACGTCCATTCCTGTACATCCGGCCAGTGCCACCATCATCAGGGGCTTCGGACGGGGACCCCGGTTTTCGCCTCCTACAGCATCCGCTGCATCAAGGAGAATTTCGTGTCCGTTGACTTCGGCCTTGAAGGCCATGTTCTCGAGCCAGTCAACCTTTATCTCTTCTCTTGCCATAAATATCTTGTTTTTAATTATTTATCTTCATCTACACAGATCTCTCCCTTTCGCACCTGCAATATGGTTTTCCAGGTAACTCCGGCTATTACGATGGCCGATATTGCCGCCAAAACAAATGCCATCACCCTGAAAAACTGGAAGTGTGTCTGGTGAAATGCCATTACCGACGCCAGCGTGGCAGCGGTCAGGGGGAAAGTGAATGCCCACCACGACAGGTAGAAGGTGAGCTTGTAAAAATTCTTTCTCAGGAACAACAGCAATGCCAGGAAGAAATAGGTCAGCATCAGCATGAACTGAGCAAACAGGTCGAAGCTCTGCGCGATTTTCATGTAGGCTATGAACCCGACAGCCGGAGGGGCTATCAGGATAAACAGCGTGGGCATGAATTTCTGGGGCATTTGGTGGTGAAATACCGCCCTGTTCAGGAATATGGTAAAAAGCACCAGCCAGAAGAAGAAGCCGACCGAGAAATAGAAATAGTTAAACATGGCCGGCATGAATTCAACGCCTGCCACCGGTATGATGATGTTACCCACCACGGGGATAAACCACGCCGGGTTCATGGTATGGATCTCAAAGTTGTGCTGGATCCAGAAGCTGATGGTATGGAGCATAAGGTAGGTGTGCAACACCATGCCCATCCACCACAGCACCTTGGCCACCTGGGGCATAAACTCCATATAATTGGTTGCCAGCAGCAACAGTGAAATGGAGACCGCCGAAAAGAAGTTGACCCTGATCCGGTGGGTAAAATCAACCTTCACCTGTGCGGGATAGCGGATCGCCTTACGAAGGTAGGTCACCGTAAACAGCAGGAACAGTGCCGATACGAAAAACAGGTTCACGCGGAAAAATATTTCCGGCAACACGCCCATCTGGAAAAACCGCTGAAACACAAGTGTGAGTCCCGACAGTCCCATGACGATCGCATAGGTGGTTATCGGAAAGTACTGCAAAGGATGCTTCATATCTTCATTTCATTTTATTGACTTGCCAGGTATCCGAAGAAAAGAGCTGTTGATCAGTCCTTCTCCCGTTTGCATAAGTGAACCCCGGCATAGTACGTAACATCCCGGGAGCCTCAGCCAAAGTAACTGAAAAGATCCGAAAAAGTTCAGGAAACCTCGCTCGTCCTGATAAATTCGGCGGCACTCAATGCGGCGATGGTTCCATCGGCCACGGCGGTGGTCACCTGGCGGAAACGCTTGGTGATGCTGTCGCCGGCTGCAAATACGCCCGGGATAGAGGTCTTCATGAGGGGGTCGACCACAATTTCGCCCCTTTCGTTCATGGGCACGGTTCCCTGCAGCGATTCGGTATTGGGAAGGTAACCAATAAAGACAAACACCCCGTCGGTTTTCATTTCGGAGCGTTCACCGGTTTTCAGGTTCTCGATCACCACCGATTCGACATTCTCGTTTCCTTTCACTTCGCGAAGTTCCGACTCCATTACGAAACTGATTTTCGGATTCTCCTTAGCCTCTTTGATGGCATGGGCGAATGCCTGGAAATGGTCAAACTGGTGTACAATGGTCACCTTGGTGGCATATTTGGTCAGCGAAACAGCCTCCTCGAGGGCAGAGTTTCCGCCACCCACCACGACCAGCTCCTTGCCGGTAAAGAAGTCACCGTCGCAAGTCGCGCAGTAAGAAATACCTTTTCCCTTGAAAGCATCTTCGCCGGGAATTCCCAGCGGACGGGGCCTGCCCCCTGGGGCGACGATCACGGTCTTCGCCTTGAACGTGCGTCCGTCTTCCAGTTCCACCTCCTTGACGTTGCCTTCGAAACCATAGCGCGAAACTTTTACGTTCGACTTGATGGCGCAGCCAAAGTCCCTGGCTTGCTTCTTCATGATATTGGCCAGCGCATATCCGCTGATGTTTTCCACACCCGGGTAATTGGCGATTTCGTGGGTCAGCACCATTTGTCCGCCCACCGCACCCTCATTAAGGATCAATGTATTGAGTTTTGCACGTGACGAATAGATGCCGGCTGTCAGTCCGGCCGCCCCGGCACCCAAAATCATCACATCATACATATCTTTTGACATCGTTTCTGTTCTCCTTTAGCGTTTCTGGTTGTTTAAAAAACAAAAGCACGGGGCGGAATCCTTCGGAAACCTGCCGCCGTGCCATTGTTACAGATTAGTTTTTTCCGAAGTTTTCGTCCAGGATGTTGGTCACCTGTTTGAAATTCTGGATACTAGAGGTGGCTTTTACCACTTTGCCATTCTTATAGTACATGGTAAAGGGAAGTCCCATGAATCCGCGGCATTCCGGGGCATTCCGGATTACGCCGGCCTCAGGACTGTCGAAAGCCATCACGGCAAACTTGACGTTGGTATATTCATCCTCAATCTCTTCCATCACTTCGTACACGGGGATACACATGGGTCCCATGCGGCCGCAGCATACCATGACGTTTTCGTTTTCTTCCAGAAGTTTCTGAAGATCGGCAGCGGTTTCAACCTCCTGCAGATTGGTCTGTAACATTTTCATAATCAATTTTTTTTTTAATATATAATTCGATGGTTTTTTTCTGCCTGACATGATCAGGATTTCGATGGCAAAGATACGGGATGCTGGCGTTACCACCAGATTTTGGAGGCTGTCATATGACAGGTTTTGGGCTATCATATGATAGTGACTGCCCTTCGTTGCAGATTGCAGATTTGAAGGTGCGAGTTACGGGGTGCGTGAAAACGTTGCGCGGTGCGAGTTGCGGGTTGGCCTGCGGACATGGGCTGCGCGAGATTTTATCCTGAGAATTAACTGCGCAAAAGGACTTGCTGATAGTTATGGATTGATTAGGTTCGCCAGTTGGTTTGTACAAACTTGATATATGCATTGATCTTTGATCCTAACCTATTGTATTCCATTTCAATATTTTGCATGTCTTCTCTGAGTTCAGGATACAGTGTAGCAATCTTTTGCAGGTGATTCAGTGTTTCGTCGGTGCTACTATGTGAATATATTAGAAAACGGATATATTCGGCTTTATACATCCTTCGGCCGTAACCTTCTACGATATTGGTGACAATTGAATCTGCTGATCTTCGAATCTGACTGCCAAGTTCAAAAAGCTCATGTTTGGGCAACATCATCGATAATGGATGAACCTTGAAAAACAATTCTAAACTCAATTTGTAGATATCCAAATCCCGATAATTCATCACACATCATTTTGAGCAAATGTAATATATTATCGGTTTTCAATCAAGTCCTGTAAACAGAATATCCTGATAAGTTCATTGGTATTTTACAAAGTAATCCCCGAAGGTCTTTGTTGTGAATTTCACGTCCGCAGACCACAGGCACAGCCTGATGTCCGCAGGTTAACTCGCAACCCGCAACTCGCTACCCCGCATCGCGCAACTCGCATCTCGCACCGTTTTTCCGCACCCCGAACCGTTTTACAATTCCGTCCTTCTCATCATCTCCAAACACATCCGGCCGTTGTGGTACGGACATTTCCAGGGGGAGACCTTGGCCATGGGTTGGACGGTGTAGTCGGGATTCAGCAGGCCGAACCATTCGCCGTTTTTGGAATCGACCACGTATTGTCTGATAAAGCTCCAGGCCTGGTCTGACCAAGTCTTGAACCGCACGTCGCCAGTGAGCTGCCAGGCATTGTAAAACCCTACCACCGCCTCGGCTTGCGGCCACCAGTGGAAGTCCTTATCCCAATGGTTGCCGTCCGATTCATTGTATAGCCCGCCTTTCGGGTCGAGGGCTTTCCTGCCCACCGCTTCGGCCATTTTGATTACCAGTGGTCGCAGTTCGGCCATGATCTTTTCGTCGTGGATGACCTCGGCGGCTTCCCAGAGCAGCCATGAACCTTCAATGTCGTGGCCATAGGAGATGGCCGTGGTTTTCGCGTTCCACTCCATGTCGAAAAACATGTGGAAATGGTGGTTTTCGGGATTGATGATGTATTTTGTGAACAAGTCGAGCACATGGACGATCTTCTCCCTGACATCCTCCTGGTGGCATATCCGATAGAGGTTGGTATAAGCCTCGAGTACGTGGAGGTGGGTGTTCATCGACTTTCTTACATCTTTGCCGGCCGGGGTGATGAAGTCGGGGGCCGGATCCTTCCAGTTGGCCGCCGAGGCTTCAAGGTAACCTCCGTTTTTGGGAAGGAAAGCATGCTTTTCGAGCAGGTGAAAGAGGGTTACTGCCAGTTGCCGGGCCTCCTTGTTGTTGAAGATCCGGGAATATTCGGCAAAAGCATATATGGCAAATGCCTGTGCATAAAACTGTTTGCTGGTGTTGGTCGGTTTGCCGTCAGGAGTGACCTCCCAAAAGACGCCCCCGTTTTCGTCGTCCCAGAAATGATGGGTCAGAATCCGGAAAGCCTCGTCGGCCATCTTCTGGTAGACGGCATTGGGCAATTCCTTGTAAGCGGCAGAGAAGGTCCACAGGATCCGGGTCATCATCACCACGCCCTGGGGCGCGTCGGGATGGGCATTTTCATTGGCGTCGATCAGTCCAAAGAAAGTCTGGCGCTGTGGATCATATACCTTCCGGATCCAGTAATTCAGGATATTGTCGGTCAATTCGTTGCTGAACTGTTTGATGGTTTCGTTGTCGGTTGTCATCATGTGAAAAGAAATATGGGTATAGTCTTTGGAAGTTTATTCAATTTGAAAGGTCGGCCATGATGGTGTTTTATCTCTCAAATCCGGGGTCTCGTCCGGGGAAAACGATGCCCGTTTCGCGACGGATGCGGTCGAGCGTTTCCATCATGTCGAGCGTAAAATCGAGAGGCATCCAGTCGCTCTCGATCTTGCCCTGATCGAGGCAAGACATGACATGTGCGGCCTCGTGGTGATAGCCGAGTCCGGGTTCCTCAAAGCTGAAGGTTTCCTCGTGTCCTCCCTCCTTCCAAACCGTCACGGTAGTGGGTGCCATCCATCGTCGGGCCATCCGGATGGAGCCGGTTTCACAATTGTATTCGGTGGTCACGAAGGAGTTGGTGGCAAAACTCGAGAAGAGCGAAGCGAGTTCGCCACCGGGATACTGGAAGATCATGGCGATGCTTTCCTCGGCCCTCGTGTCGGCAAAAGTGGCCAATGCCTTGATACGTTTGGGTTTTCCCAGCACCGACAGGGCGGCAAACACCGGGTAGATGCCGATGTCGAGCAACGAACCTCCCCCCAGGCTCAGGTTATACAGCCGTTTTACGGGATCCTTCGGTGCCCTGAAGGCGAAGTCGGAACGTACGATCTTCAGGTCGCCCAACTCGCCCGATTTAAGGATTTCAAGTGTCTTCAGGAAGGAAGGCTGGAAGCGGGTCCAGAATGCTTCCATCAG
This sequence comes from Bacteroidales bacterium 6E, assembly GCA_001270045.2. Taxonomy (GTDB): domain Bacteria; phylum Bacteroidota; class Bacteroidia; order Bacteroidales; family Prolixibacteraceae; genus UBA1413. The sequence goes on from DF970666.1 coordinate 241,259, forward strand.
GAAGATGCTTTTGTCACGTGCGGTTTTCACCATCTCTTGTGCCTCAGTCAATGTAAGGGCGAAGGCCTTTTCGTTCAGTACTGCCTTTCCGGCGTTGAGGCACAACAGCACGTGCTCGTGGTGGTGGGAGTGGGGTGTGGCCACATACACCGCGTCAACGGCGGGATCGGCGACCATCTCTTCGTAGCTGCCATAGGCTTTCTCGAATCCAAATTCGGCCGCGAATTCTTTGGCCCGTGAAAGGTCGCGGGCAGCCGCGGCGTAAAGTCGGGCATTCGGCAACAGTTTCAGGTCGCTGCTGAATTTGCGGGCTATTTTACCGCAGCCCAGAATGGCCCAGTTGTATGTCTTCATAATGAAAGGTTTTTGTCGATGAGTGATTGGATGGTTGCCACGCTGGCGGCCGAGCGAAGGCCGTCTTCGGGCGTGTTCATGCAGTAGTCGACCAGCTTGTCGACCGTCGAGGTGGCCACGTGCATGCGGGTATCCGACGATCCGTAATAGATATGTACATTTCCTTTTTCATCACAGATCCAGCCGTTGGAGAAAAGTACGTTGGAAACGTCACCGATGCGTTCGTCACCCTCAGGAGCCATGAAATAGCCTCCCGGACGGGCAATGACCTCGGTGGGGTCGTCGAGACTGGTCATGAACATATAGAGCACGTAACGCAGTCCGGCGGCACAATTGCGCACCCCATGGGCCAGGTGAAGCCATCCTGCAGTGGTCTTGATGGGAGCGGGGCCCTGCCCGTTCTTCAGTTCCTTGATGGTGTGGTACACCTTCTCCTCGATGATCTTTTCCTCGAAAGCCTCGGCCTGGGTGATGTCGTCGACGAGTGCCCAGCCGATGCCGCCACCGCCTCCCACTTCGATGAAGCCATCCTGCGGACGGGTGTAGAAGGCATATTTTCCTCCGACAAATTCGGGGTGTAGAACCAGGTTGCGTTGTTGCCCGTGATGCGAGATGAAATCGGGGAGACGCTCCCAGTCGACCAGGTTTTTGGTGCGGACAATACCGCCGCTGGCCGTGGCCATGGACGTGTCACCCGCCGGTGCGGAAGGATCCTTGCGTTCGGCACAGAAGATGCCGTAAATCCAGCCATCCTCGTGGGCAACCAGGCGCATGTCATAGACGTTGGTATCGGGGTCATCGGTCTCGGGAAGCGTCACGGGACGGTCCCAGAACCTGAATTGGTCAACACCCGTTGGGCTCTCGGCCAGGGCAAAGAATGATTTGCGGTCCCAGCCCTCGACACGGACCATCAGGAGGTAGCGACCGTCGATATAAAGGGCCCCGCTGTTGAAGGTGGCATTGATGCCGATCCGCTGCATCAGGTAGGGATTCGACTCATAGTTCAGGTCGTACCGCCAGTGAAGTGGGGCATGGGCTGCCGTCAATACCGGGCGTTTCCATCGGTGATAAATCCCGTTGTATCCTTTTTTGACCTTCTTGTTGGGTTTGGCAAGAAGTGCTTCATGCTCTTTGACAAGCAATTTCCATCTTTTCCTGAACTCTTTCTTGGTCTTCATATCTTCATTTTTTAGAATTGACAATTTGGGTTGCCCTTTGGAATCATTCATTGTGGTGAATCCTGTGCCAGGATGGCGACATAACTTTCATTTGGCCGCAACAAATCGTCCCGATAGGCAACTGTCGGGATCAGAATGGTTCCAGACTATCCAAAGATAGACAACCTTGTGAATTCAAAAAGAGGAAGAGGGGATAAATCAGGCTTTTTCGGGGAACATTTCTTTTAGTTTTTGCTCACGGAAAGCAAAGATGGATTTCACTTTACGGTCGACGAAAAGCCAGGATGCCAACCGGCCGATGAATCCCATGCCGACGTTGTAATGCAGTATGTCGGTCATTTCGACACCTCCGGGCACTTCGCGGAAATGGTGTTCGTGGTGCCACATTCGATATGGGCCTATGCGCTGCTCATCGACGAAGTTGAATGGCTCGCGGATGTGGGTGATCTCGGTGACCCAGTTCATGGGAATTTTCAGGAAAGGAGACACCTTGTAGGTGATCATCAATCCCTCGTACATTTTCTCGGGCACATTTGATGTGATCACGAAGGTCATGTCGTTGGGGGTGATCTCGTTCAGGTTTCGTGGCGATGAAAAGAAATCCCAGACTTCCGCCATGGTTAAGGGCAATATTTGATGGGTAGTAAGTGATTTGGTGGACATGGTGTTTAATGTTTTTATTAAAAACATTAAACAGATACGATTGTTCACTGGCAATTGCCCATTGCCAGCGAATGCCTTATATTGGATTTTGGAGGTTTCCGTAGACGGCCTTTGGCCGTCTACGGAAACCTGCCGTTTAGTTTTTTTATAGATTTGTGGAAATCACAAATCCATAAAAATGGCCAAAACGAAGAAATTCCCCCATACCTATGTCATAGTCTTCTACATAATCATGATGGCGGCGGCCATGACCTGGTTTGTCCCGGGTGGCGAGTACGAACGGGAAGTGGTGGAGGTACAGGGGACTTCGCGCGAGGTGATCCGCAGTGACAGCTTCACGTTTACGGAGAACCATCCGCAAACCTGGCAGGTGTTCTCTGCCATCTTTGACGGGTTTGTCGATAAGGCCGACATCATCGTGTTTATCCTGATGATAGGCGGGGCTTTCTGGATCATGAACGAGTCGAAGGCCATTGATGTGGGCATTTATGCCTTCCTGAAAAAGGCCCGGTCGCTTGAAAGGTACCATTGGCTGAAAAAACTGGGCGTCGAGAATATCATCATTGTGCTGATCATGCTGATGTTCAGTGTTTTTGGTGCCACCTTCGGGATGAGTGAGGAGACCATCGCTTTCGTGATCATATTTGTACCGCTGTCCATTGGCATGGGATACGACTCCATTGTGGGTGTCAGCATGTGTTTCGTGGCCGCCGCCCTTGGATTTGCCGGGGCATTGCTGAATCCGTTTACCATCGGGATTGCCCAGGGATTGTCGCACCTGCCCCTGTTTTCGGGCATCGAGTACAGGTTCTTTTCCTGGATCATGATTAACCTGTTTGGAATAGGTTACATTCTCTACTATATGCGGAGGATCAGGAAGAATCCAAAGAAATCCCCGGTTTATGAGGAAGACGAATACTGGCGCCAGCTGCATGCCGAATCGTCGGCCACGGTCGACTACCAGAAGCCTCGTTCAGCCTGGGTGATGACGGGTATGCTTACGCTGGTGTTCGTCTGGTATGCCATCACGATGCCGATGACCGAGATGAAGATCGGGCTTTCTTCGGCGGTTTTACCTGTAATGCCTGTGCTTGCGGTGGCTTTCATCGTGACCAGCCTGCTGGCCATGCGAAAATCGGTCCATTTCCTGATCCTGAATATGCTGGCGTTTACCATCCTGATGTTGATTGTCGGTGTGATGGGCTATGGCTGGTACGTGATGGAGATCGCCACCCTGTTCATGGCATTGGGGATCTTCACGGGGATTGCTATGGGATATTCGCCCAACACGATCACCAAATTGTTTCTCGAAGGGGTGAAGGACATCCTGCCGGCGGCCCTTGTGGTCGGACTGGCAGGGGGGATCATCATCATCCTGACCCGCGGACAGATCATGGATACCTTATTATATTATGCGTCGGGGGCAATGGACGGCATGGGGAAAATCGGGACGGTAGGGGCCATGTATGTGATCCAGACCGGCATCAACATATTCATTCCGTCGGGGTCGGCCAAGGCAGCCCTGACCATGCCCATTATGTCGCAGTTTTCCGACCTGGTAGGGCTTTCGCGTCAAGCCACGGTGATGGCTTTCCAGTTCGGCGATGGGTTCACCAACATGATCACGCCCACTTCAGGGGTCCTGATCGGGGTTCTGGGAGTTGCCCGCATACCTTTCAGCAAATGGGTGAAATGGGTAACCCCGTTGATGATCATCCTGGGAATCCTGGGATTCCTTTTGTTGATCCCCACGGTTACCATGAAACTAAACGGGTTTTAACGTAGGGGTTGGCAGCGCCAACCCTCATTTGAGAATGCTGGTCGCAATGAAAGATGTCATCTTTTTCGATGCATTCGTCAACGAAAAGATGACATCTTATAGACCCTTGCGTGCCTGAAAATGTCTTACCTCAGGAAGGATGAATACATCCACACCAGCTTTTCCTGTTCACGGATGTAGTCACTCATCAGGGCGTTGGTCCCTTCGTCGTTGGCATCGCCCGACAGGTCGAGGAGTTCGCGCTGCATGACCAGCAAGGTCTTGAAAGCCTCGAGGATGGCCTCGACTGCCTTTCTGCCTTCGGTGACTTTTTCACTCTCCTGGATGGTTGATATTTTCCGATATTCCGAGAAACTGTGGTGCGGGGTATGGCCCAGGGTGAGGACACGCTCGGCCACCTCGTCGATCTTTGTGAAAAGGTCGTTGTACAACTCCTCGAACTTCAGGTGCAGTTCAAAGAATTTCTCTCCCTTGATGTTCCAATGGTAGCCACGGACATTCTGGTAAAAGATGGAATAATTGGCCAGCAATACATTGAGTTTGCCGGCAAGATTTTCTGATTTTTGTACGTCAAGACCAATTGAATTTATGTTTTTCATGATTGTTGAATTTTGTTTTTGTTTATATTATTATAACAAAACATTCAACAAAATGTTCATGATTATGGTTGGCTGTGCCAACCATAATCCCTGTGAATGCACAGGCACGCAGGCCTGCGGCCTGCATACCTGATGTTAACATGATTGTTCATTTTCCAAATGGTGTTCGTAGGGGTTGGCTGCGCCAACCCTATTACCATATGTTTTATGGTTTACCAAAATGCACCCCGGAATCCTATTGTTATGAATGTTTTACTGGATGCCGGTCGCAGACCGGCATCCAGTAAAACCCTATTTATCTGGTAATTTGTCCCACCAGGTCCTCTTGAGGACAATGGCGGAGATCACGACGATGATGGAGCTGATCCAGATGGGTACGGATTTCTGGAGGACAATGTAAATTGGCAGGGCAATCAGGGCGGTTTGGGCAATGGTGCCCATCAGCACGTTGAACATGTCGATGCCGAAGTTCTTGTTGGGCTTGAAGCCTGGGTTCTCGGCCAGTACCTTCATACGAATCGGTTTCCAGAATCCCCATGGATTGACGGTCGAGTAGAACGATTTCAGGGTGGCTTCATCGGTAGGCTTCGACAGGAACGTGCCTGCCAGCGCACCCGCCAGCGAGATCAGCAGGATCCACGGGAAGTACCAGAGATCGAGCGTATCCTTGAACAGGTAAGGAAAGATCAGGGCCGGGATGATACCTGCCACCATACCCCAGAAATAGCCGTAGCCGTTGAACCTCCACCAGTACCATTTCAGGACGTTCGAGATTACGTAACTTCCATAAAGCGCCGAGACAATCCATTGCAGCACACTGTTGACGTCCTGGGCGAAAATGCCGAAGATGATGCTGATGATCACCACGATGATCCCGCTGGAATAGTTGAGGTTACGGATCTGTTTTTCGTTGGCGTCGGGCCTGAAATATTTCAGGTAGATATCGTTGACAATATATGCCTGAGCGGCATTCAGGGTTCCGGCAAAAGTACTGTTAAACGCTGCGAGGAGTCCGGCCAGCAGCAAGCCCATGAGTCCGACCGGCACAAACTGGCTGATGGCTGACGGCAGGATCTGCTCGAAGTCGATACGCCCCGCCACCACCAGGTGCAGTTGGTCGTAATAGATCAGGGCCAGGACCGCAAAGCCGGCAATCATGAAATAGCGTACAGGCATTAACACCACCGAAACAAAGCCACTCATCTTGGCAGCCTCTTTGGGCGATTTGGTGGCCAAAACTTTCTGCATGTCGTAATTGGGTGCCGGTCCCGCAAGGGATAGAAGTATACCTTTAAATACCATCATCCAGAAGAAAATGGTGAATAGGGAGTAGCCGTCGCTTGCAATCTTGTCGTTCACCTCATTGATGATCCCGCGCCAGTCGAGGTCATCGAGCTTCCATCCGAAGAAAGGGGTGTGCCATCCTTCGGGAACATTGAGTGTATTGGCTGCCAGTGCTTTCATGGCAATGATGCCAATGACGATGGCAGCTACCGTCATGATCAAAAATTGAAGTACGTCTGCCCAAACGATACTGGTCATGCCTCCCAGGATGGCATAAAAAACCGCAAACATGGTGAAGGCGATCCCATACAAATGGGGCACATAAGTTTCTGGGACATCAAAGGGGATGAATGGAGCCACACTTTCCCAGGGGATGAAGATCATCATGAATTTTCCAAGCCCAATAAAACCGTATGCCAGAAAGCCCAGACAGTTGATCAGGGCGAATATGACAATGATGCCATGCGACAACTGGCTGTCCTTTTTTCGGCCGAAGCGGGTAAGCATCCATTCGGCCCCCGTGGTGACGTTTGACCGGCGGAGCCATATGCTGAGGAAAACCATCAGGAAGATCTGGTTAAAGACGGGCCAGAGCCATGGGATCCAAATGCTTTTGAGTCCGTATACAAAGAGGAGCGTCACCAGCCACATAGTCCCAGAGATGTCGAACATACCGGATGCATTGGAAATACCCAGCATATACCAGGGCAACGTATTTCCACCCAGAAGGTAGTTGGATTTGCTTTTCTGGGCTTGCTTTTTCAGGATGATGCCAATAAATACCGTGGAAAACAGGTAGACAAGGATGATGGCGATATCCAGACCGGTCAGCTTCATATACTGGGAATGCATTATTGATTTGTCGGGAGCAAGGATACAAATTATTACTATTTTTTGCAAGGGCAGTTTTGGTGGCTTGCGCCAGCAAGCCACTAAAATAAATAAAGATCGATAAAGTCGGTGCTGCCGACATTATCGTCTTTCATGTTTATGTCAAAGGCAAGGTGGAACAGCCGCATTTCATCAGATTTTTATAAATTTGATGAAAAAAATTGAAACCTATGAAAAAACTGTCTTACCTATTTATGTTGATGTTGGCGGTAAGCATGACCGCCGCCGCCGTGGATTTTCCCATGAAGGGTTTGTGTGTGGCGGCTCCTGCCAAGGCTGACGTGGATGAATTCGTTACGCTTATTGACACAAAACTGGCTCCCGCTGGTGTCAATACCCTGATCCTAAGGGTTGACTTCGGTTATGAGTTTAAGTCGAGACCCGAACTCAGGGATCCCAATCCGCTTTCAGAAGCAGATGTCAAGAAGCTGGTGGCCGTGTGCAAAAAACACAACATCCGGTTGGTACCGCAGATTAACCTGCTGGGACATCAGTCGTGGTCGACAAACATTGGCAAATTATTGGAAGTATACCCCCAATTCGACGAAACTCCCGGGATCAACATGCCTGAAGAGTATAAGTGGCCCAACCCTGATGGATTGTACTGTAAAAGTTATTGTCCGTTGCACCCGGAGGTCCATGAAGTCGTCTTTGATCTTGTTGATGAGATAGTGAAGGTGTTTGAGACCGACGCATTTCATGCCGGCATGGATGAGGTGTTTTACATTGCGCATCCCGACTGCCCACGATGCAGTGGCCATGATCCTTCGGTGCTTTTTGCCGGGGAGGTCACCAAAATCCGCAATCATCTGGCCGAATCGGGTGCTGAGCTCTGGATCTGGGGCGATCGCCTGATCGACGGCAAAACCACCGGTATTGGCTTGTGGGAGGGCAGTTATAACCATACACACCGCGCCATCGACATGATTCCCAAGGATGTCCTGATTTGCGACTGGCACTATGAACGCGCCCATCCGACGCCGGTACTGTTTGCATCCAAAGGTCTCAATGTGGTTGCGTGTCCTTGGAACAAACCTGCCGTTGCAGAAGCCCAGGTGGACATGATGGAAATGTTGCGTGCCAACGCCCCCCAGATCATGAAGGATCGCTATGCCGGCATCATCCATACATACTGGAGTGGAGCCCGTGGCTTTATGGACGGAATGCTGGAGAAGACTGAACGTGGCAAGAACGATCCCTCCGTACAGACATTCAAGGCGTTGATTGCCAAGTGGTAAATTAAAAGGATGACATCTTTTAAAAGGATGACATCTTTTTGTTGACAGACGCATCGTAAAAGATGTCATCCTGTAAAGAAGAACAACAAATCATGAAAATAGCATATTTATTTATCATTGCCTGTGTCTTCATGCTGACAGGCTTCCATTCAACAGCCCTTTCAGGAAATCTGGATCGCATCAGCGTAAAGGGAAAAGATTTTGTGAATTCAAAAAATGAGGTGGTCAGGTTTACGGGCGTCAGCTTTTCCGATCCGGCCAAACTGAGTCGCGACGGCCATTGGAACCTGCGGTTCTTTGAAGAGGCCAAAAACTGGGGCTGCAATGTCGTACGTTTTCCGGTGCATCCGGCCGAATGGAGAAGGCTTGGTGCAGCTGCCTATCTGGATATGCTCGACAAGGGCGTGAAGTGGGCCGGAGAACTGGGAATGTATGTCGTGATCGACTGGCATTCGATAGGGAACCTGAAGGACGAAAAATTCCAGAGCCACAATTATGATACGACGCTTCCTGAAACGGTATCTTTCTGGGAGCAGATTGCCCGCCGATATAAAGGCAATGCGACTGTTGCCTTCTATGAATTGTACAATGAGCCTACCGACAGCAACAAGAGTCTTGGCGAATTGACCTGGACTACCTGGAAGCCCATCATGGAAGAGTTGATCGACAAGGTGAATGCCATCGACGACCAGAAAGTATATCTCGTGGCCGGAATGGATTGGGCATATCTTTTGGATGAAGTGCTCCAAAAACCAGTTAACCGTAAGAATGTGGCGTATGTGACGCATCCCTATCCCCAGAAAAGGAACCAGCCCTGGGAGCCTCAATGGGAAAAAGACTGGGGGAAGGTGGCCGAAAGTTATCCGATCATGGCTACCGAATTCGGGTTTGTCGCCAAGGGCGACCGGGGAGAACATATTCCCTGTATCGGCGATGAAACCTACGGCGAAGCCATCATCAAGTATTTTAATTCCAAGGGGATATCCTATACCGTCTGGGTTTTCGATCCCCATTGGGCACCTGCTCTGTTTGAGAATTATGACTTTGAACCCACCCGTCAGGGAAGGTTTTTCAAGAAAGTGCTGACAGGGGAGTTGACATTTTAAAGATTAATGCTAAATAATTGAATCTTTGGCAAAAAAGTTTTAGACACGTTTGATTGTTCAGGAAAAAAGTATTTATTTTGCGTTCCGTTTCGAAAGCGTAAGTTATAGTAAAAAAGATAAAAAGAAATGTCGAGAATTTGTCAGATAACCGGAAAGAGAGCCATGGTGGGAAACAATGTTTCACACTCGAAAAGGCGCACCAAAAGAAAGTTCGACGTAAACCTGTTCAACAAGAAATTTTATTTGCCAGATGAAGACCGTTGGGTTACACTTACCGTTTCAGCTGCAGGTTTAAGAACAATCAACAAAGTGGGCATCCATAATGCAATCCAGAAAGCCCAGGTGAATGGAATTATTGGTAACGTTTAATTTGTAGAGAAATGGCTAAGAAAGCAAAAGGTAACAGGGTGCAGGTAATTATGGAATGTACCGAGCACAAAGCAAGCGGAATGCCGGGAACCTCAAGGTACATCACCGTCAAAAACCGCAAGAACACTACCGAACGTCTGGAGTTGAAAAAATACAACCCCATTCTGAAGAAAGTAACCGTACATAAAGAAATTAAATAATATTTAACCATGGCAAAGAAAACAGTTGCAACCCTGCAGAAAGGGTCGGGAAAAGGTTTCTCAAAGGTGGTAAAGATGGTCAAATCGGAAAAAACCGGTGCCTACACTTTTAAGGAAGAGATCATTGCCAATGAAGAGGTAGCTAATCACTTCAAGAAATAATTGCGCAATGAAATGCGTGAAAGAGCTTTCATCAGACCGGTGAAAGCTTTTTTGTTTCTGTAAAACGGGGTTATCTCCACTGTTTTTTATATTTTCGGCCACACGTAATCAACTAATTATGGGCATTTTCGGATTTTTTGGCAAAGAAAAGAAAGAGGACCTGAACAAAGGGCTCGAGAAAACACGGGAAAGTGTTTTCTCGAAGCTGAGCAGGGCCATCGTGGGTAAGTCGAAGGTTGATGACGAAGTGCTCGACAACCTTGAAGAGGTGCTGATCACCTCTGACGTGGGTGTGGAAACTACCCTGAAAATCATTCAGCGCATCGAGGAAAGGGTGTCGAAGGATAAATACCTGGGAACCGCTGAATTAAACAAGATACTCAGGGAAGAGATCGTTGCATTGCTGGAAGAGAATAACTCGGCCGATGTATCCGACTTCGACCTTCCCGAGAGGAATGAACCATACGTGATCATGGTGGTGGGCGTCAACGGCGTTGGCAAGACTACCACCATCGGGAAGCTGGCCTATAATTTCAAGAAGGCCGGTAAGTCAGTGCTTTTGGGTGCTGCTGATACCTTCAGGGCAGCCGCAATTGACCAGCTTCAGATATGGGCCGACAGGGTGGATGTTCCGCTTGTGCGTCAGAAGATGGGTGCCGACCCTGCCTCGGTGGCATACGATACCGTGGCTTCCGCCAAAGCGACAGGCGCCGATGTCGTGATTATCGATACGGCAGGTCGTCTGCATAACAAAATAAACCTGATGAATGAGCTTTCGAAAATCAAGAAAGTGATGCAAAAGGTGATCCCAGATGCACCTCACGAGGTACTACTGATCCTCGACGGGTCGACCGGACAAAATGCCTTTGAACAGGCCAAGCAATTTACCAAGGCTACCGATGTGACTGCCCTGGCGCTCACCAAACTGGACGGTACCGCAAAGGGAGGTGTTGTGATCGGGATTTCCGACCAGTTCAAAATTCCGGTGAAGTACATTGGAATCGGTGAAAAACTGACTGATTTGCAAATCTTTAACAGGAAGGAATTTGTTGATTCCCTGTTTAGTTAGACTTTATATTCACTACCTATGCTTTCGGAACTGAAAAAGGCGGTATATCTGGCCAACATGCAACTCGTTTATCATGAGCTGGTCATTTTTACGTGGGGAAATGTCAGTGGTATCGACCGTGAAAAGGGATTGGTGGTCATCAAGCCCAGCGGGGTTGACTATGATGCCATGACCGCCGATGACATGGTAGTAACCGACCTGGAAGGTAATGTGGTGGATGGATACCTGAAGCCATCGAGTGATACGCCTACACATATTGAACTTTACAAGGCATTTCCTGCCATCGGCGGGATTGTACATACCCATTCTCACTGGGCAACTGCATGGGCCCAGGCCGGAAGACCGATCCCTGCCCTGGGCACTACACACGCAGATTATTTTTATGGCGATGTTCCATGTACCCGCCCCCTGACAAAGGAGGAAGTGGAGAGCGCCTATGAGGCGGAAACGGGAAAAGTTATTGTTGAAACTTTCAGGAACCTTGATCCGCTGGCGATTCCGGGCGTGATTGTAGCCAACCATGCACCCTTTACGTGGGGAGGGAATCCCGCAAAAGCGGTACACAATGCACGGGTATTGGAGGAAGTCGCCAAGATGGCCTTCCATACGCTTCAGTTAAACCCTCAGGCTTCCCTGGATTCTTTTTTGCTGGATAAACATTATATGAGGAAGCACGGAAAGGACGCTTATTACGGTCAGTAAGGACAATCCGGCCCAATAGCCGGTACCATACCATATTCAAGAGCCTTGTCAGGTGGCCTGATCGCCATCAGACAAGGCTCTCGTTTTTAACGCATTTCAAGTATCAATGAATATATTAAAATTAATTAAATATACGAATTACGTATAAAAATATAAATATCGTATATTTGTATCGTTATCGTAAAGCGTCATGGAAAACATCAGTCATAACAAAAAGTACAAAGCCCTCATGGAAACAGGCCGGAGGTTGTTCTGGAAGCACGGGTTTCGCAGGGTATCTGTAGAGGAGGTCTGCGAAGAGGCTAAAGTCAGCAAGATGACCTTCTACAAGTATTTCCCCAACAAGTTCGAATTGGCCAAGGCTGTATTTATGGAGGTGGTCGGGAAGGGAGTGACCGATTTTAAGTCGATCATGGCTGCTGATCTTCCGGTAGGCGAAAAAATGCATCGTTTGATATTAACAAAGGTAGAAGGCACCAATGAAGTCAGCCGTGAGTTCCTGGCCGATTTTTACCTGGGAGCCGAACCTGAACTCAAGGAGTTTGTGGAGAAAACAACCACGGAAGTTTGGAACGAACTGATCAAGGATTACAGGAAAGCACAGGAGGAGGGGATGTTGCGAAACGATTTTAAGCCGGAGCTGTTGCTCAAGATAGCGACCAAACTGGTCGAACTCCTGAAAGACGAATCGTTACTGGCCATGTATGACACCCCGCAGGATTTGTTGCTGGAATTTACGAACCTTCTTGTATATGGGGTGGCTCCCCACTCGTCGCATGAAAAATAATGGAATCATAGTTGTTTTAATGATCGCATTGTTGCTGTCATTTATGCCTTGCCATGGAGATACCCTGACCTGGCAGGGACAGTTTTCGGCGATGACTCAATATGGCCACCAAGCCGAATATCCTTTTCGGTTGGGTGGTAACCTGATACCCCAGGTCAATGCCGGCATAGAATTATCCAATGAAACCCTGCTCGATTTCGAGGGTTCGGTCCATATTACCGGTAGTGGCTCGTTTACTGGTGCGGCACCCAATGATTATTATGGGAAGGTGAAGCCATACCGTCTTTGGGGCCGCTATTCGGGACGACAGTTCGAGGTAAGGGGCGGACTGCAGAAGATCAATTTCGGCCCGGCCATGATGTTGCGTCCCCTGATGTGGTTCGACCAGATCGACCCCCGCGATCCGCTTCAGCTTACTGAAGGGGTTTGGGGAGTGTTGGGCAGATATTACCTGTTGAATAACGCCAACCTATGGGCTTGGGTACTCTATGGAAATGAGGGACAACGTGCCTGGGACACCGGAAAGCCCGCAAGCGGATCGCCTGAATGGGGTGGCCGCGTCCAATGGCCTATTCCACGCGGTGAAGCTGCCTTGACGAGTCATTTCAGGAAAGTGGATGGTGCCAGCCATTATTATCCGCTGGATCCTGAAGCCGTTTCAGGCAAGGTAAGTGAACAGCGGTGGGCCCTCGATGGCCGTTGGGATGTGCTTGTCGGATTATGGTTTGAGGCAGTCTGGATTCATAAGGCTGACGGTCCCGACCTTATGCGAAACCACCAGATGCTCACAGTGGGAGCCGATTACACCTTCGGGGTCGGCAACGGCCTGCATGTGGTGGGTGAACATTTTGTCACCGGATTCGGAAGCGAATCATTTGTGCTCGGCAAAGATCCGCTGTCCTTTTCCGCTTTATCCCTGTCTTATCCTGTCAGTCTGGTGCATAACGTCAGTGCCATTGTTTATTACGACTGGAAAAACAACGATCGCTACCAGTTCGTCAACTGGAGGATGGACCTTAAGCATTTCGATCTCTACCTGATGGGTTATGTCAATCCCGAGGGAACCATCCTGCCACAGCAACGTTCGGCAAACACCATGGGAGGCAAAGGTGCCTTGGCCATGATTGTCATCAATTTTTAAACATGCAACCAAAAATCAAATCATATGGAAAATTCTGTCATCATCTCCATTGAAAAGCTGGTCAAGCAATTCCCGATGGGACAGGGGGTATTTACGGCCCTGAATGAGATTGACCTGACCGTTCAAAAGGGCGAGTTCTCGGGATTGATTGGTCCCAGCGGTTCGGGAAAGACCACCCTGCTCAATATTGTTGGATCGCTGGATGCCCCCACCAGGGGAGAGGCTACCGTTCTGGGCCAGCCTATCAGCAAGCTGGGGCCGCGTGAGGCTGCCCGGCTCCGCAAGGAGAACCTGGGCTTCATTTTTCAAAGCTATAATCTGCTTCAGGTACACACCGTTTACGAGAATGTGGAGTTTCCTTTATTGTTGCTGAATATACAGGCAGCCGAACGGAGGAAGATGGTGATGGACGCCCTGGAATGGGTCGGCCTGACCAGCAAGGAGAAGTCGAAACCCCCGCAGCTGAGCGGAGGTGAATGCCAACGGGTGGCCATAGCCCGTGCCATGGTAAAGAGGCCCTCCCTGGTATTGGCTGATGAACCGACTGCCAACCTGGATGCCGCGAATTCACATCATATATTGCAGACCATGGTGAAACTCAATGAAGAACTGGGAACCACTTTCCTCTTTGCCACCCACGATGAGAAAGTGATCAGTTACCTCCGAAGGAAAATCTACCTGCTCGACGGGAAGATCGATAAAATAGAACATGTTGCCGTAAATGATACTGTACCATCATGAGACTGGCCATTCAACTCGCATACAGAAATCTCATCGGTGCCGGCCTGCGGACCTGGCTCAATGTGATTGTCCTCTCGTTTTCGTTTGTGGTGATCATCTGGCTGAAAGGAATCATGGCCGGATGGGATCATCAGGCCAAAAACGACATGACCCGCTGGGAAATTGGCGGAGGCCAGTATTGGCATCAAGCTTATGACCCATTTGATCCCATGACCCTGGAAGACAGCCATGCCCCGATTCCGTCAGCACTTTCGTCCGAAATAGCTAACGATGAAGCTGAACCCATCCTGATGGTGCAGGGGACGATCTACCCGAAAGGAAGGATGCAGAGCGTCATCATACGGGGTATCAGACCCGGTCAGACTCTTTTGGACGTGCCGACCCAATCATTGGATACACTGACTGAGGTAATTCCGGCTGTAATCGGATCGGTGATGGCCCGGACTTCCCGTTTGGAGAAGGGCGACTATGCCGTACTGCGCTGGAGGGATGTCAATGGAACCTTTGATGCCGCCGAGGTATTGATAGCCGACATCTTTGCATCCAATGTTCCATCGGCCGAAGCCGGACAGATTTATATCCCGCTGGAAAAACTCAGGTCGATGACCTCCCTGCAGGGCCAGGCCACCCTGGTGACCTTCCGCGATCCGGAGCCGGAAAGGGAAGCGATTCCCGGATGGACATTAAAGACCAAAGCCGAACTGACGAAACAGATCGATGAGCTGATCAAGACTAAAACAACAGCACAATCCATCTTCTATTTTATATTGCTGTTGCTGGCCATGCTTGCTATATTTGATACACAGGTGCTCTCCATCTTCAGGAGGCAGAAGGAAATCGGCACATACATTGCGCTGGGTTATACCCGCCAGCAAGTGGTCGGGCTTTTTACGGTCGAAGGAACCATGCATGCCGCCCTGGCAGCGGTCATGGCAACCGCCTATGGATTGCCGTTCCTGCTGTGGCAGGCTAAGGTAGGCTGGACCATGCCCATGGATACCAGCCAGTTTGGTATGGCCATCGCACAGACTCTCTTTCCCGTATACACGGTAGGACTGGTTGTAACAACCGTGCTGATCATAACCCTGACTACCGCCATTGTCAGTTACTGGCCGTCGAGAAAAATTGCGAAAATGAATCCAACAGAAGCATTAAGGGGGAAATTGCAATGATCAGGTTTTTAATAAAAGGACTTATCAGGGATAAAAGCCGGAGTGCATTACCCATTATCGTGGTTGCCATAGGTGTGATGCTGACGGTTTTTATGCATGCCTACATCGCGGGTATCATGGGTGACACCATTGAGATGAACGCCCGTTTTTCGGAGGGACACATGAAGGTGACTACCCGTGCCTATGCCGCTGAAATTGACCAGGTGCCCAATGATTTGGCGATACTGGAAGCTGATGGGCTTGTATCCAAGCTGGAGAATCAATTTGCCGGGGTAAGCTGGGCTTCGAGGATCAAATTTGGCGGCCTGATAGACGCTCCCGATGAAAATGGTGAAACCAAGGCGCAAGGCCCTGCCATGGGGATCGGGATTGACCTGCTATCGACCGAAAGCGAAGAGCCTGCCCGGCTGAACCTTACTAAATCACTGGTGCGCGGACAAATGCCACGGCAATCGGGTGAAGTGCTGATCAGTGACCACTTCGCTACCAAATTAGGTGTCAACATCGGTGATCCAGTGACCCTGATTGGTTCGACCATGGAGGGAGGCATGTCGATGTATAACTTTACAGTTGCCGGAACCCTGTCGTTTGGGATGGAAGCCATGGATAGGGGTACCATCATTGCCGACCTGACGGATGTTGGAAAGGCCCTTCAGATGGAAGGTGCGGCCGGTGAGATTCTGGGATTCCTTCCTGATGGATTTTATGACCACGAAGAAGCCGTGAAAATGGCAGAGGCATTCAATGCCGGTTATTCCGGTGACCAGGATGAGTATGCCCCTCAAATGGTGGCGCTGGGCCAACAGGAGAAAATGTCCTTTTATGTCGAGTTGTCGGAGGTATGGCTATACTACATTTCACTCATTTTTATCATAGCCATGTCACTTGTTCTGTGGAATGCCGGATTGCTGGGCGGACTGCGCCGTTATGGTGAAGTCGGGATAAGACTGGCGATGGGTGAGGAGAAACGACATGTATATGTTACCATGATCTGGGAATCGGTATTTATCGGCCTGGCCGGATCGGTGGTTGGTACGGGTATTGGATTGTTCTGCGCATGGTTGTTGCAGAAATACGGTCTGGATATATCCGGGATGATGGAGGGGTCGTCGGTAATGATGCCTTCGGTGATCAGGGCTCGTATTACACCACCTGATTTATGGCTGGGATTTTTTCCCGGACTGTTATCGACCGTGATCGGCACGATGTTGTCGGGGATTGGCATCTTTAAACGTCAGACCGCCCGGTTGTTCAAGGAACTGGAAGCTTAAGGCATGATCCTTGCAATTGGTGAATTGACCTATATATTAACAATACTCAAATAATCATCTATGAAAATCAAAACCATATATCTGCTGGCCTGGTTGCTGACACTTCCCTTTGCCAACCTCAAGGCACAGGATGCCAATGCCATCCTGGACCGTGTCGATAAGAACATGTCGTCGGATAACAGGATCATGGAATCCTCGATGACCATCCATGGCAAAAGAAGCAGTCGTACAGTTACCTCCAAATCCTGGGGTGTGGGGACAACGAAGGCTTTCACCGAGTATCTTTCGCCCGCATCGGAAAAGGGAACCAAAATGCTGAAGCTCGAGGGTCAGTTGTGGATCTATTCCCCTTCGACTGACCGGATCATCCAGATTTCGGGACATATGCTGCGGCAGTCGGTGATGGGTAGTGACCTGTCATATGAAGACATGATGGACGACCGAAAGCTGACTGATGTTTACGATGCGCGGATGATCGGGGAGGAGAAGGTCGGTGACCGAAAAACGGTTATCCTGGAGCTGAAGGCCAAGGTAAGTGATGTAGCCTATCATTCACAAAAACTCTGGGTGGATGCAGAGCGATATGTCCCTTTGAAGCAGGACATGTTTGCACGGAGCGGACAATTGCTGAAACGTACCGAAATGAGTGACGTGAGGCAAGTAAATGGTCGCTGGTTCCCGTTTACAGCAATGTATCGCGACATGCTGAAGCAGGGTGGCGGGACCGAGTTTAAGATCACCGACATTCGCTTTGACCAGCAAATACCAGATTATTTATTTACCAAGGCATCACTTAAAAAATAATCATACAGGGCTGTATCACAAGTCAGATAATCCATTGGAAAATTGAATTGTAGATACGGTTTGTGACAGGCATGCAAATGAAAAGAGGCTGCACCAAACATATGGGACAGCCTCTTTACAGGATGGACACCCGGCAGCTTTGAACAGCGCCGGGTGTCCGTTTTTAAAGCTATTCAGATAACATCATTTTGTAGATGGTCTGCTCGTGGTATTTTTGTCCGGGCTTCAACACCACCGACGGAAATTCGGGATGGTTGATCGAGTCGGGATAATGTTGCGTTTCCAGGGCAACGCCCGAATAGCTGCCAAATCGCTTTTCGCCATTGATGGTCAGTTCAGGAATCCAATATCCGGTATACAGTTGTATCCCCGGTTGGGTGGTATAGACCTCCACCTGTCGTTTGCTGGACGGTTCACGGAGACATCCCGCAAACATCAGCCGGCCGGAAATATTGTCGAGGACATAGTTCAGGTCATATCCGGTAGGAAGTTGTCCCATGTCCCTGCCAATTGCCTTGAACTGCCTGAAATTGAAAGGAGTGTCGACCACCGGCAAGATCTCTCCGGTCGGAATCATGTCGTCAAGTTCGGTCATGGTGGTAGCCGGAATCAAAAGCTCATGGTTAAGAATGTTTTCCTTGCCGCCGGTCAGGTTAAAATAACTGTGGTTGGTCAGGTTCACGATGGTAGTCTGGTCGGTATGTGCATTGTAGTCGATCACCAGCTCATTGTCGTTGTTCAGCGAGTAGAGGCAGGTCACCTCTAGTTTACCGGGGTAATTCTCCTCACAGTCTGGACTTTCAAGAGATAGTAACACCCCGACTTTCCCTTCCGTTTCGAGGGTTTCGGCACTCCATAAACGCTTGTCAAAGCCTACCAGTCCGCCATGAAGGTGGTTTGGACCATTATTGACCGCCAGCTGGTAACCTTTTCCCTCAAGGGTAAATTTACCTTTGGCGATCCGGTTGGCCACGCGTCCGCAAACCGCTCCAAAATAAGGATAATTGGAAACGTAAGGCTCAGACAGGTAGCCTTCAAGGCTGTCGAACCCACATACAATGTTCTCAAAATTTCCCTCCTTGTCGGGCGCCATGACGGAAGTGATAATTGCACCATAGTTTGTAATGGAGATCTTTATGCCGTTTTTGTTTTGCAGGGTGAACAGGAAAACATCGCTGCCGTCGGCCAGTTTTCCAAAATGCTCTTTTTGAATGTTCATATGTTTAATTATAATATTGAAAATTGGATATCCAAAATATTAAAATCCTTCAAATAACCTGATCCATAATGTGTTATTGTCTGCGTGTCAGCCAAAATCACTACAGGTTGTCCAGAATGATAGAAAACTGTTTCTGAAAATCATTATTTGTCAGAGTTTTGGAGACATGAGAACCTATGTGTCAAAAAACGTTAAAATCAGCCTGTTTGTGCCACCAAATGCGTCATTTTTTCCCGATTTGTTTGCGTTTTTCTGCAAATTGCCTGACTCCAAAAGTTTAAAGGTAGAAAAAAGTTCTATTTTTGTTGTCAACCGAAAAAAAAGTAAAAATTCATCAATAACAAATCATTAAAATCAACCATGATTACTTTATCCGAGTTAAAACAAAAATTCGTTGAAAAATATGGTGAGGGTGACTTTCACGGTTATTTTTCACCCGGCAGGGTAAACCTGATCGGTGAGCACACCGATTATAACGGCGGATTCGTTTTCCCATGCGCACTTAGCTTTGGTGCCTATTGCATGATCCGCAGGACAGACCGGAAGTCCGTCAGGTTTGCGTCACTTAACCTTCCGTTTGAAACCGAGGTGTCGGTCGACGACCTCAACAAGCCTGTAGGCAAGGAATGGGTGAATTATCCCATTGGTGTTTTTGCCCAGTTTTTGAAAAAGGGCATCAAATTTGAGCAGGGGGCCGACATCCTGATTTATGGGGATGTCCCTAACGGTGCAGGACTTTCTTCGTCTGCCGCACTTGAAATGGTGACCGCCATGGCCATCAATGAGACATGGGGTTTTGGACTTGAACGACTTGAGCTGGTGAAAATGAGCCAGAAAGCCGAACATGAGTTTGCCGGCGTGATGTGCGGAATCATGGACCAGTTTGCATCGGGAATGGGCAAGGCCAACCATGCCATTTTCCTGAATTGTGACACTTTGGATTATGACCTGGTACCAGTTGAACTCGACGGCATCAAGATCGTGATCAGCAACACCAATAGTCCGCATAAACTTGACTCAGGAATGTATAACCAAAGGGTATCTGAATGCCACGCAGCCGTTGATGCCATCAGCAAGGTTAGACCCATCAAGGTTTTGGCCGAGGTGAGCTGGGACGAATTCAAGAAGTTGGAAGGCCAGATTGAAGATGAAACCGCCAGGAAACGCGCCCGCCACGTGATCAGCGAAATTGCACGTACCGAACAGGCAGTTTCTGAACTTCGCAACGGAAATATCGATACGTTTGGACAATTGATGAACGGATCGCATGACTCACTTCGCGACGATTATGAGGTGACTGGTGAAGAACTCGACACCATGGTCGAGGAAGCCCGCAAGATTGACGGCGTGGTAGGTTCGCGCATGACCGGCGGTGGTTTCGGCGGATGTACCGTCAGCCTGGTGAAAGATGAGGCCATCGACACATTCATTGAGCAGGTCGGAAAGAACTACGAAGCCCGTACCGGGTTGAAACCAGCCTTTTATGTGGCTGAAATCGGCGACGGAGCCAAAAGACTGTTTTAGCGATTAATAACCAAATTATATTTAGTAAACCAGATTAGTGATAAACTCTAATTGAATCAATTATGAATCAGAGTAAGAAAAGTTATGTTGTGCCTATTATCATGATGATCCTGCTGTTTGGTATGATCTCATTCGTTACCAACCTGGCAGCGCCAATGGGCATCGTGTTGAAGAACCAGTTTAATGTACCCAACTCGTTGGGGATGCTGGGTAATTTTGCAAACTTCATTGCCTATGCAGTGATGGGTATTCCCGGCGGAATCCTGCTCCAGAAAGTCGGTTACAAGAAGACTGCCTTGATCGCGATTGCCGTGGGTTTTGTGGGTGTAGGTATCCAGTATCTTTCGGGACATGCCGGTAGCTTCGGTGTATATCTTCTGGGAGCTTTCGTTGCCGGTTTCTCGATGTGTCTTCTGAATATCGTTGTCAACCCTATGCTGAACACCTTGGGTGGTGGTGGAAACACCGGCAACCAGCTTATTCAGGTGGGTGGTTCCTTTAACTCCGTGATGGCTACATTTACTCCCGTATTTGTGGGTATCCTGATTGGTGAAGCTACCAAAGCCAACATTACCGATGTATTCCCGATCATGTACATTGCCATGGGCGTATTCGCTCTGGTATTCTTCATCCTTTGGGCAACTTCCATTCCTGAACCACATGCCGACCTGCCGAAAGAACCACTGGGAGGCCTCATGGCTGGTGCACTCAAGTTCCGCCATTTCGTGTTCGGAGCCATTGCCATTTTCGTATATGTAGGTGTTGAAGTGGGTACCCCCGGTATCGCCAACCTGTATATGACCACTCCAACCGTTGAGCAGTCGCAGGAAATTTTGGCAACTTACGCCAGCCAGCCTGGCACTGTTTCGGAAGATGCTTTCACTACCGCACAAAGAATCGTTGATGGAAAAGACACTCCCGGTTTGGGTATCGCAACCGGAATTGCCGGTGGTGTTGTAGGTTTCTATTGGTTGCTGATGTTGGTGGGCCGTTTGTTTGGTGCCGGATTCGGACACAAGATTTCAAGTTCCACCATGTTGAGTTCAGCTTCATTGGCGGGAGTCGTTCTCGTCCTGCTCGCCATTTTCTGGCCTGTGACAACCATGTTCTCGATGCCATCTTTCAGTGTCGCCAGCGGGTCCCTTGAATTTGGGCTTGTACCCGTACCAATCAAGTTCTTTTTCCTCGCCCTGGTTGGGTTGTGTACCTCCATCATGTGGGGTAGCATCTTTAACCTGGCAGTGGAAGGATTGGGTAAGTACCTTGCTGCCGCATCCGGAATCTTCATGGTTCTCGTTTCAGGTGGTGGTATCCTTCCCGCTATCCAGGGATGGGTTGCCGACATCGCCAACTTTGACATCAGCTATTG
Source organism: Bacteroidales bacterium 6E (assembly GCA_001270045.2). Classification (GTDB taxonomy): domain Bacteria; phylum Bacteroidota; class Bacteroidia; order Bacteroidales; family Prolixibacteraceae; genus UBA1413. The sequence continues at coordinate 262,882 of DF970666.1, forward strand.
GGTAATCGTGGCTGGTTTTGCTTACCTGTTGTTCTACGGTTCAATTGGAAGCAAAAACGTAAATAAAGACATTCGTGTAGATTAATGAAACACGGGACCTGGGTATAATTCCCGACAGTCTCGGTAAAAAATAAGGATTGCCGGTTCGCCTGATGGTGAACCGGCATTTTTTTTTATGTCCTTGTGAGGCAACTTGTTGATGTCAATATCCAGCTTGCCGGTATGGCTGTCTGATCGGCATTCACCTGAAAAGTCAATGAAATCAATAGAATCAGCAAGAAATTATCTTATCCGGAGAGCCATTCTTTTTTATTCTTCAAAATAAAGTATGAAATACTTTTAATATATTTACTCGATATATTTGAAACAGCATGGTAGACTATTACAGCGGTCATTCGAAATATCTGTTCGCAGTGGATTGCGTTGTTTTTGGTTACGAGGAGGGCGAATTGAAATTGTTGCTCTATCCCCGTGCTTTTGAACCGGTTAAGGGAAAATGGTCACTTATGGGCGGCTTTGTCATGCCACAGGAGTCGTGCGAACAGGCCGCCTGCCGGGTTTTGCACCAGACCACCGGCCTGCAAAACATCTTTCTCGAACAGGTGGCGACTTTTTCCAATCCCGATCGTGAAGAATATACGCGTGTCATCAGCGTGGCGCATGTTGCCCTGATCGATATCAGGCAGCACAACCATGAGTTGGTGAAAGAAATGGGGGCCGAGTGGTGGCCATTGTCAAATCTTCCGGAATTGATATTCGATCATGAGGACATGATACGGGAGGCGCTGGCACTGTTGCAGCAGAAGGCTGGATATAGCCTGGTGGGTATTGAGTTACTGCCCGACAAGTTTACGCTCCTGCAGCTTCGGAAGCTTTATGAAGCCATCTATCAACGTAAATTCGATGCCGGGAATTTCAGGAAAAAAGTATTGTCACTTGATGCACTCGAAAAGCTGGAAGAGAAAAACCTGACGGAATCGCGCAAGGGAGCATTCTATTACCGAATACGATATAGTCAGTCCGATACCGAAACAGAACGGATCGTGAAATTCTGAAACCTAAGAAACGAAAAGGGAAATGGGGAAATACGAATGATGGAACCCCATTCCACAATATAAACTAAAACTAACATTAAAACTGATTTATAATGAGTACACTTGACTGGATTGTTCTGGGATTGTTCGTTCTGGGACTGGTTGCAATTGTCGTGTGGGTTATGTTCCAGAAAGATGAGACCACATCCGACTATTTTCTGGCAGGGCGTGATGCCACCTGGCTCGCCATAGGCGCCTCCATATTTGCCTCCAATATCGGTTCTGAACACCTGGTGGGCCTGGCCGGAACCGGTGCAGAAAGCGGAATGGCCATGGCGCACTGGGAGATGCATGGCTGGGTCATCCTGATACTTGGATGGTTTTTTGTCCCCTTCTATGCACGTAGCGGTGTTTTCACCATGCCTGAATTCCTGGAACGACGCTATAACTCAGGTGCGCGTTCTTTTCTATCCATCATTTCACTGGTCAGCTATGTTTTGACCAAGGTGGCCGTTACCGTTTATGCTGGCGGCGTGGTGTTCAAGGATGTTTTCAACATTGAATCCATTAATTTTCTGGGGTATAATATCGATTTCTTCTGGATCAGCGCCATCGGCCTGGTTGTGATCACCGGAATATATACAACCTTCGGTGGCATGAAAGCGGTGTTGTGGACTTCAGTACTGCAGACGCCCATCCTGCTGATCGGATCCTTCGCGGTCCTGATCATTGGTTTGATCAAAGTGGGCGGGTGGACTGAATTGCTCGAAATATGCCGTGCCAATGTTACACCGCTGGGAGATGACATGACCAGCCTGATGCGTTCGGCCAAGGATCCGGAGTACCCCTGGACCGGGATCATACTTGGTTCGGCGATCATTGGCTTCTGGTACTGGTGTACCGACCAATATATTGTTCAGCGTGTATTGTCGGGCCGAAACCTGAAACATGCACGCAGGGGTGCCATTTTCGGTGCATACCTTAAACTGACACCGGTTTTTATCTTCCTGATTCCCGGAATGATTGCCTATGCACTCAACCAGAAAGGAATCATCACTCTTGCAAGCAATGATGCCGCATTCTCAACCCTGGTAAAGGAACTTCTGCCCATAGGTTTCAAAGGGATAGTTGTGGGGGGTATCCTGGCGGCTTTGATGAGCTCGCTGGCTTCACTTTTCAACTCCTCGGCCATGTTGTTCACCATCGATTTCTATAAAAAGTATAAACCTGAAGCCACCGAAAAACATTATGTCAGGGTTGGCCGGATTGCTACCGCGGTTATAGTGATTCTTGGAATCCTGTGGATTCCGGTAATGAAGGGGATGGGTAAGGTGCTCTACGAATACCTTCAGGATGTCCAGTCGTTGCTGGCCCCGGGTATTGCGGCCGTTTTCCTTTTGGGTGTCATTTCGAAAAAAACTACTCCTGCTGCCGGATTCTATGGCCTTCTGATTGGTTTCATACTGGGTATGGCCCGCCTTGGCTTCAGTATTTTCAAGGAATCTTTCCCCGAAGGTGGCCTGATCCACACCATCTTCCTCCAGCACAACTGGCTCCATTACGAGATCTACCTGTTCATCATCGTGATCTTATCGATGGTTGTAATAAGCTATTTCACCACCCGTAAGGATCCTGCACTGATACAAGGTTTGACCTTTGGTTCCTTTACTGCGGAAGAGAAAGCTGAAATCAGGGCCAGTTACAACAACTGGGATTTGGTGCATTCTGCCATTATCATTGCCGTCATCGTGATCTTCTACGGCTATTTCTGGTAGAAACCGATTATTTTTTATATCCGGTGATTCACTGGAATTGTTAATCATACAGCCGGAAGCGCAGGGGATGACCCCTGCGCTTTAAGGTTATTCCATCCATAAAAATTTACGTTTATGTCTGCAAAATATACCATTGGTCTTGACTATGGAACCGATTCGGTCAGGTCATTGATTGTCAACACCGAAACAGGGGAAGAGGTATCGGGTGCCGTATTTGACTATCCACGCTGGAAGAAGGGCTTATACTGTGATCCGGTCAGGAACCAATTCAGGCAACATCCCAAAGACTATCTTGAAGGGCTGGAGTTTGTCGTTACAGAGGCACTCCGAAAAGCTCCTGAAGGTGTTGCAGAAAATGTGGTCGGCATATCTGTCGATACCACCGGTTCCACGCCAGTTGCTGTTGATGAAAAGGGAACACCCCTGTCGCTGACGCCTGGATTTGAGGAGAATCCCAATGCCATGTTTGTGTTGTGGAAAGACCATACGGCAGTGAAGGAAGCCGATGAAATCAATGAACTGGCCGCCAGTTGGGATATTGATTTTACAAAATATGAAGGGGGGATCTATTCTTCGGAATGGTTCTGGGCCAAGATCCTGCATGTGACAAGAACCGATATCGCCATCTTGCGTTCCGCCTATTCATGGGTTGAACATTGCGACTGGATCCCGGGTGTCCTGACAGGCAATACACATCCGAAAACCATCAAGAGAAGCCGTTGTGCGGCCGGCCATAAAGCCATGTGGCATGAGGCTTTTAATGGATTGCCCTCTGATGCTTTCCTGGAAGCGCTGGATCCAGCCTTGGCCGGCTTGCGCGATCGCCTCTTCAAGGAAACCTACACCTGCGATGTGGCTGCAGGCAGGCTGACGCCTGAATGGGCTAGCCGACTGGGACTCCCCACGCAGGTAGTGGTTGGCGTTGGTGCCTTTGACGCCCACTTAGGCGCCCTCGGAGCTGAAATTCAGCCCTATTACCTTTCGAAAGTGATGGGTACTTCTACTTGTGACATGCTGGTGGCACCGCTCGAGGAAGTGGGAGACCGGCTTGTACGCGGGATTTGCGGACAGGTGGATGGCTCTATCGTGCCAGGAATGATGGGATTGGAAGCCGGACAGTCGGCATTTGGTGATATCTATGCCTGGTTCAAAAAACTGTTGGAGTGGCCCCTTGATACAATACTTGCTGAAACGAATCTGATAGGGGATGACCTAAAACAACAATTGATCGCTGAGGTGAAGGATCAGATAATAAGGCGGCTAAGCGAGGAAGCCGAAAAAATTCCACCAGGGGAAAGCGCATTGGTTGCCCTCGACTGGCTGAATGGCCGCAGGACACCTGATGCCAACCAAAACCTGAAGGGAGCGATCGCCGGCTTGACCCTTGGAACCGATGCGCCCAGGATCTTCAGGGCGTTGGTTGAAGCAACCGCCTTCGGTTCAAAGGCTATAAATGACCGTTTTATTTCGGAAGGGATCAGAATAGATGGCGTCATCGCGCTTGGAGGGGTTGCCAAGAAATCGCCTTTCGTGATGCAAATAGTGGCTGATGTACTTAACATGCCCATTAAAGTTGCCCGATCGGAACAGGCATGCGCCCTGGGATCGGCGATGGCGGCTGCCGTGGTTGCGGGTGTTTATTCCACTACAAGTGAGGCCCAGGAAAAAATGGGCGGCGGTATTGAAACGGAATATCAGCCCAATCCTGAAAACGTCAGAAAATATCAAGAACTTTACCGGAAATACCAACAACTTGGAAAATTTGTTGAGTTTGATTTTTAAAGAGTGCCATATAAGGAAGGGGGAGTCTATACCTTAAAAGCAAAAAGCTCACGGAATTGAACCGTGAGCTTTTTTTTGATCAGGCCGCTTTCAGACCTGTTTTGAGTATTTTGCTGAACTTTTCAACCCAATCATTTCCAATCCGGAGTTCTACACCCAGGGTATGGTCTGATTCTTCGTTAAACAAGATGAAATGGTTGTCTTTCTGGGCCTTTTCTCTGGGGGTAAAACGGATCCTGACCTGGCTGACAGCCTGCAATGAGCTATCGGTTTCGGAGGCGATTGCAAATTTCTCAACCTCACATTTGGTAAACTTATGTAAGTCGACAATATTGACATCGTTTCCGTCGGCGCCTTTTATGATCAGAATAGCCTTCCCTGATTTTGGGTCAAGCCCAATCAGTTTGTTCCTCCACGCTTCATGTTCAGTGATGTTTATCTGATATTCCTGCCCCAGTTGGGCAAGCATTTCAACCAGTTTTTTCTTTTCCCTGTTCTGTTTTTGCATGACAATTGCAACCGGTATGGCAAATGCTGCCAAAACCAATATTCCGATAATGGTTATTGTATCCATGAAAAATAATATTGTAAGTGATAAAAATGTTGGTTTTATGGATCATCGAATTGGATCTGTCAATTCAATGATATCATTGAGTAAACGGGATAAGGATTTGATAATCTATCATCCACGTGAAAGCCTGACCGCCCGCATTACGAGGATATTACATACCGACTTTCCTTGCACTCTGGAATTGTGGTTTGGTGGATTATACCCATGCACAAATACAGAATACATGGATACAAATGTCAATATCCAGGTAATCAAAGCAGCAACAACATTTTATCAGAGAAATTCGTGATAGGGGTATAGCAGTACACGCTTACAGGGTGAATATGTTTCCACGTCGCGGATCCACCTGTTTTTCAAACCCGGCAGGGCAAACAATGTGACGACGGGATCTGTTTTCCGGAAGATGAGTCCGGGTACCTTTGCTTCAGTTTTCCAACCATCTAATTGAACCGGTGCGGATGGGCCCTGAAGAAAGATGACCTTATCTAACGAACTTACAAAGGCAAGGGAGGTCTGTTCTGAACCCTGAACCTTGCTTTCGGTACCGGGCATAACAGGGAATGCCATGCTGATGTATACAACCAGCAGTGAAAAGAAAATGGCCGCTATGTTTTTACTCCGGAAAACCATGGTACAAAAATAGCTTAAAAACAGGACAAATGTACTTGAATTTCATCTGTCTTGGATAATTTGTATTTGGTTGATTTACATGATGTTACTTGTAAGAATATTAAATGGGACCTATAAGTGTTATTTTTTTCTGACCAAACGATATGCAAATCATATATTTCTTCATATTCGCAATATTTTTCAGGTTAGATATATTTAAGGGGTAGTAAAATTAAGTCCCGGAGTTTAGCGATTAAGTTTATATATTAATACGTAAAACAACAAAGTCATGTGGTATTTTATATTATTGATAGTCGGTTTCCTGCCATTGATTTATGGTGCCAATATATTGGTCGACAGTGCCTCGTCGCTGGCGAAACGATATAATATCCCTAATATGGTTATTGGTCTGACCATTGTTGCATTTGGAACCTCTGCTCCTGAGCTTGTCGTCAACGTTTTCTCGGCAGTTCAGAAGAATGCCGACCTTGCCCTGGGAAATGTGATAGGAAGCAATATATTTAATGTGGCTGCCATTCTTGGCATTTCTGCAATCATCTATCCATTGACAGTAAAGTCGGCAACTACTTGGATTGAAGTCCCTTTGGCTTTGTTGGCAGGTGTCATGGTTTTGGTTTTGGGTAACGACATCCTGATTGATAAGGGGGGAAGCTCCCTGATAAGTCGGATTGACGGTATCGTTTTACTTGTTTTTTTTCTGATCTTTTTGGTTTATAATTATCAGTTGATCAAAAAGGGTGAATTTACGGAAGATATCCCGATAAAGGATATTGCTCCCAGGAAAGCAACGTTGCTTGTTTTCGCCGGTTTGGCGTTACTTGTATTAGGTGGAAGGCTGATTGTATTTTCTGCAGTGGAGTTGGCGACGGCATGGGGTATGCCGGAGCGCCTGATTGGTTTAACAATTGTGTCTATTGGTACTTCACTCCCAGAATTGGCGACTTCTGTAGTTGCGGCTACCAAAAAGAACACCGACATTGCCGTAGGCAATATCGTCGGCTCCAATATCTTCAACATTTTCTTTATCCTTGGTACATCAGCTGTCATATATCCGGTTCCCACACAGGCCGGAGCCCAGATCGACATGTTGGTCAACATTCTGTTGGGTTTGCTGCTGTTTGCCTTTATATTTACCGGAAAAGGGCGTCGGCTGGAACGCTGGGAAGGTATTTTATTTGTATTGATGTATGTTGCTTATATAGCCTATCTGATCCTTGGATAAATCATACTTTGAAGCAAGCAAAGTGCTTGCTTCCATTCAAAAATGCGGGCCCGGCAATTAACCGGGCCCTCTTATTTCTTTTTTTAGTGATGATGGTGGTCACCTGGTCCATGAATATGGAGCTGTTCAGCATGACTATGGTCGCCCATCACAAAATACATCAGAAGCAATCCGGCTATGATCATCACCAATTGAATCAGGGAATTGAGTTTTGACCGGTCTTTATTCAGTTCTGGCATTAAGTCCGTTCCGGCAAGGTAGATAAAACCACCTGCAGCCACCGGCAATACATAAGTTGCCAGTGATTCGACATTCGTGCCCAAAAGCAGGGTGATGATGGTACCCAAAACAGCCGCCAGGGCAGCATAGAAATTGAGCCATAAAGCTCTTTTTGCCGTGAAACCGGCATGGATCAGAATCCCGAAGTCGCTGATTTCCTGTGGTATTTCGTGCAGTACAACTGCTAAAGTCGTAGCGATCCCTATTTCAGGACTGGCCATCCATCCTGCGGCAATCAGGATCCCGTCGGTAAAATTGTGCATGCTGTCGGCAAAGAGGCTGATGTATCCATATGATTTCGGATGATGTGTATGTACATCCTCCACATGGTGGCCATGGTGCCAGTGCAGGAATTTTTCGAGGACAAAAAAGACCAGAATCCCGACCATTACCAGAACGGCAATCACTGTTTTGTTCTCGATGAGTTCAAAGGACTCGGGTAACAGGTGGAAAAAAACATTTCCAAGCAATGCCCCAATGGCAAAACTCACGAGTACAAATACGATTTTCTGCAGTTTCGCTGTTTTCAGTGAAAGGAAAAAGATTCCGGTAATCGATATGATACTTACTATCACTGTACTTAGCAGTGATCCAATCCAAACGTTACTCATTATGGTCAGTATTCTTATTTAACTTACATGATTTGCAGGTACCTTTAATAATCACCTCTGTTTCTTCCGCCTCGAAACCAAGAGGAAGTGAAATCCCCGAAACGTGGGTATTATCGATACATATAATGTTGTCACATCGGGTACAATAGAAATGGACATGTTCTCCACTGCCGTATGATTGGGGATTTAGGGCATATTTCACCACCAGGTTGTCGACAACGATACGATGTACCAGATTCTTGTCGATCAGTGTTCTGAAAGACCTGTAAAAGGTGGTACGATCGTGTGATTTATCCAATAGGGCCTTGATCTCATTCTCGGTTAGCGCGGCGGTTGCCTGTGCGAGAATATCCAGAATTCCCTGACGGCAACTGGTTCGCCGCAGGTTCCTGCTCTGAAGTAATTCTTCAGGTTCGGGGTTTTTGGGATGGATGGGATGACCGGATTCCACGATGTAATATTTGCAACAGGGTTGCAAAAGTAGGTAAAAATTCAAAAATGCAACATTGTTGCAAGAAAAAGGTTTAAAAAAATCTAATTCAGAAATGCAACAGTATTAAACTGAACCGATTATTTGACGACTCTTCTCGAATTACCCTGACGGGTTTGCCCAGGTCTTGGACCGGGCCTGACCATTTCCATATCTTCTGCGTTTATTTTTCATATAATCGCTGTACCCAAATGCAATTGGTTTGGAATGCACATACAACTTATATTTAAACAGTCATAAGTTGTATGGGACTTGACCAAAACAGTTGCATGATTTGCAAGGCCATTCTGTTGAAGAATTCAAACATCCAATGCAAAAAGAAGGTTGTCATTCTTATTTGACAACCTTCTTTTTGCGGTAAGATGATTTATTGACCTAAAATAAACCGGTATGTAATTGTACCTGTCTGTTGTGTTGCGGCATTCGGATCAACGTTGAATTTTGCAAGCAACGCTGCTTTCCGGGCTGCTTCAAGTAATTCCGGATTCATGGTTGTTGAACCTCTGGCTCCCGGATTTGCCTGGGTTACATTCCCGTTTTTGTCTACGGTTATGGTAACGACAACAACACCTTCCTCCCTTCCCGGATAGTTCGGTTTGGGAGTGGAGGTCGCCGTTCGTCCCGAAAGGCTGTATGAAATGCCACTGCCCTGGGTTCCTGAACCACGGCCACCTTGTCCGTAAGTACTGGCATTGGGATCACCCGTTGGCACTCCCTGGTTTCCTCCCGGATATGTGGCACCCTGGCTTTGTCCGGTACCGGTTCCGGTGCTCGAACCGGTATTTGTTTTTCCGAATGCATCCCTTGTCCTGCTATTGATTTCAGCTACCCGGCGAGCTTCCTCTTCCTGTTTTCTTCGGGCTTCAGCCTCAATACGCTGTCTTTCGATTTCTTCCTGTCGGCGACGTTCCGTCTCTGCCTGTTGGCGTCGTCTTTGTTCATCCAGTTCCTGTTGTCTTTTGCGGTCCTCTTCCGCCTTTTTCCGGTTGGCTTCCTCGATAGCTGCAGTCTGTTCGTAATCCTGGGTCATGACCTCTTCCCGGGCACGTTGGGTTGATGCGGGTGGAGGCGGTGGGGTAGTACTGGGAACCACTTCCTCTGTGGGTTGCGTCCGGGTGGGTTCAGGTTCGATCTGACGTGCGGCAGGTTCTTCCGATCCGAAACCGGTTTCACTGTTCCCGAAATTCACCAGGATCCCTTCCTCTCCAGGCAAAGGCAGAGGAGTGAAGAATCCGAAGATAATCAGAAACACCAGGATGGCGATATGAAAAATCAGCGATCCAATGATACCTTTTCTATGTTTCCGGAAATATTCTGTCATTATTTTTCAGGCGCTGTGGCCAGGATTAATTTTAACTGGTTTTTACGTGCAATGTTCATTACTTTAACCACCTCTTCGATGGGTACGGTTTTCTCTGCATGCAGCGAAACATAGGCCTCTTCCTGTCCTCCGAATCTCTGTGCAAGGAAGGGCTCGATTTCCTGAAAGGCAACCCTTTTCACCGCACCGTCATCATTGATGAAATATTGCAGGTCTTTGGTGATCGAGATCGTGGTAACAGGCTTTGCCGCAGTCTGGCTATTACTTTGGGGTAATAAAAGCTTGAGGGCATTGGGTGCAACCAACGTGGATGTAACCATGAAAAAAATCAACAGCAGGAATACGATGTCTGTCATCGACGACATGCTGAAGGTGGCATTGATTTTATTTCTCCTTTGTAATCCCATGGTTTCTTTGTTATGCTGGTTCGTAGAGTAAGTCCATAAATTCGGAAGTTGTGGCTTCCATTTTGTATACTACCTTTTCGACATTGGATACCAGAATGTTATAGGCGAAATATGCGATAATGCCAACGATCAGTCCTGCGACAGTGGTAACCATTGCCTGGTATATACCAGTGGACAATAGAGTGACGTCAATATTGTTTCCGGCATTCGCCATGTCGTAAAAAGCCTGGATCATCCCGAGTACAGTTCCGAGGAACCCGAGCATCGGGGCACCCCCGGCAACTGAAGCCAAAACAGGCAGACCTTTTTCCAGCTTCTGGATTTCAAGGTTACCCACGTTTTCAATGGCTGCGTTCACGTCGTTCAGAGGCCTGCCAATGCGACTGATGCCTTTCTCGATCATGCGGGAAGCAGGATTGTCGTTGCTTCGGCAGAGTGCGATGGCAGCATCCATTTTACCTGCAGTGATGTAGGCTTTCACTTTTTCCATCAAGCCTGTATCGAATTTTCCTGCCCGTTTGATGGCGAGGTACCTGTCGATAAAAATATAGACACCGATAAACGACAATGCGATGATCGGAATCATGATCCACCCTCCCTTTAGGGCAAGATCAATAAATTTCATGGAAATGCCGGTGGGTTCCGGACTCATCATTTCGCTGCCGGCCGCTGCCATGTCAGTCTGGATCATCAAAAGAGTATTCATCATAGCGGATGTTGTATTAACTAAGATTAATTTTTAAACAAACGGGATGCCATATGTTTTATTTTGCACCCCAAAAATAGGGATTATTTGCCGAAGCACCTGAAATGCAATCAAAATGTTATTAAGAGAATCAGGTACTGGTACCCGCTTCTCATCAGGTTAGGGATGTTAATAACTTATTTTCAGACAACATTTTAACCAGTCGAAAATATTTTGTTAATCTGTGATGAGTGCCTCCCGGGTTTCGAATTCTGTGGCTTTTTCCTTTTTGAATATGGCAAGAAATTTTTTCCACAACTCACCGAAAGTGTTGTACTCTTCCTTGTAACTGATGCCGATTCCCTGGGTATAGGGTGCCGTTTCGTAGATCAGGTTATTATTTGCCCTGTTGTATGCTTTTAATTGTAATTTTCCGTTGGGTGTCAATTTCACGATAAGGTCGAAATCACCAACCAACTCGCTGTTGTTAACACTGTTTGGATTGGTGTTGTTCCCGATGTTGCCGTTTAGGATTACCCTGTCGTTAAAGATTTGGGTACTCAATGCCAGTTCGATCTCATCGTTGGTCAGCTGGTTCCCTGGCCGGTAGTTTACGCCTATGTCAATGTCTCGGTTGATCTGTGACAGCCAATTGCTAAGTTGGTTCGAAAAGAGGTCACTTGCCGTATTTCCAATCAGGTTGGGGTTACTGGCCTCATAAGAACCTCGCATATATTCAGGAGTGTAGAACTGACCAAGAACCAACAGTGACAGCATCTGACGGTTCAGGTCTTCCTGTGCCGCAAAATACTGGCGAATTTCATCGCGAATCCTGTCTTCCACGGTAGGCAGTACTATGTCGAAGTTGATGTCAGGACTAATCAGGTCGTCGGTCAGCAAAATCTTGCATTCAACGGGAATACGTTGCGTATAGTCAACATCGGTGCGCATACTCCCCATATACAATTCACGCAGGCTTGCCTTCAATCTGTATACGGCACTGATATCGATGATGGCATTATATGGATCACCAGACCATACGATGGATCCACCCGGATCGATGGAGAATCTTTTGTTGATGACATTTTGAAGCGTAAAAAGGTATTCTCCATCAGATACGTTATAATTTCCATAGAGGCTCATATTGGCTTCTTTGTCCATCCGGAAGCGTATCACTCCTTCTCCACGTGCCCTAATCACGTCGGTGATTTGGGTATTGTAAATCATTTGCGCCTGGGCTTCGGGGGTTGCCGTGATGGTCAGGTCAATTTCAAGTCCCCCGGCAGAGGTTTGTGATGTCTGGTTACCTTTTGTTATCGATTGTTGTTCTTCGGTCATGAACCTGATAAAATCATAACGGGTCACTTCTTCGTCATCACCCAAAACGATGGTGATATCTGTGCCGGGAAGGGTCGTGGCCTCACCTGCCATCCTTACATCGGTTCCTTTACCCGTGATTCTCAGGTTGCCTCTTGCCTCTACACGTCCGTAAAAGTTATCGTTATGTCGGCCGGTTGTATTCATTGCCAGAATTTGGTTCGAGGTAACCATCAGGTTGTAATCCATGTTCCTGAAATTGTCATGGCGGATGGTCCCATTGAAAATACCCCGGTTGCCCAGGACGTCTTTCATTTCAATCCGGTCGAATCGAATCACGTCATTTTTAAACCGGATGCTGTCATTCAGATGATAACTTACCTGGGTGAAATCAATGGTAAGTCCGGCATTTGCCGCATAAACCGCACCATCCATATATAATTTTTCGGGAGTGCCTGAAACGACAATCTTGCCTGATCCGTCGCCATGGAAATTCGAAAAAGTGGATCGGATTACCGTCCCCAGCAATCCCAGTGGAAACCTGTCTGCATCCAGGGTATATTGCAGATTCTTGCTGAATGGATTAAAATATCCCCGGCCTGTAAAATTGGTCCTGCCATTGTGGATAATCTTTACTTCAGTATCGATCAGGCTGGTTTGCCTGTCCCACTTATTGACAACGCTGATGTCACCGATCTCTTCATTCCTGAACGTGAAATCATTTACCTTCAGGTCTGAATAAAAAATCCTGCTCCTGTAAAAATCAAATAGCCCAAATGAACCACTGATCTTTCCCTTCATGCCGAGGGATTTTTGAAGATAGACATCCAGACTTTCAATATCCAGATTTTCAAAAGATAGTGAAAGGTGATCATCGGTATTGTGAGAAATCTTTCCATTGGCCTCGAATGACTGGTTATAGTGCGCAAACCTGAAATTCTTGACATCAATGGTTGTGGAATCAATTGTAATTTCGGCCGGCTCTATGGTCCACATGGAATCGGCGATGACAATTTCTGACGGGGCAATATTCATTCGGAATACTGGATTTCCGGTTGAATCGTTTTGGGTTATCAGAACCGCTGTTGAAATGTTTCCGGAATATTGGTTGTCTTTTTTGTTATCCCAGAGCAATCGGGTATCAAGTGCGTTGTTGCTGGCATCAACCAATAGTGCGAGGTTATGCAGACGCGTATCGCCATAACTGAGTTCAGTCATAGAGACATGGCTGGTCAATTTCCCTGGAATTGGTTGTATGTCGAGACCGATATCCTGCAATCTGAACTCATTCCACGTTATTCCGGGAATTTCTCCTTTAAATGTGAATAGTCTGTTTTTTGTGTCAATTTCACCTTTTAATTGAAAAGGAGTGTCGATATGCATTCCGGGAACGAAAACAGCCGTGATGTCGTCCATGTTTTTGACGTTTAGATCCAGGATGAACTGATTCTCAAATTCAGGTAATGAATCCGGAGCCTTCAATGCCGGTATATAACTGGCCAGCACAGTGCGGAATGATTCGACCAAAGACTGAAAATTATATGTTCCTTTGACCGATAAATCGGCATAGTCGGAATAAACCGAAATGTGACTTTCAGTTTCTTCAAGATGGGTATTGACGATCAGGTTTTCGAAGGACAGCGAATCGTTTTGATTGAAATAACGGCCATTGAACAACTGAATCAAGCCTTCCATATTATCGATGTTATTCCCTGAAAAGTTGGCTGCCATGTCAAGTCTTATCTCGCTGACAGAATGGAGGGAATCAAGCTTTAGTGCAACAAGGTCGGCTTTGCCAAGATGCATGATAAAATCGAATACCGGTATTTTTTCGTTAAGGTCGAGTGTTCCGGCAAAATGCATTTCCAGATTTGGGTCCTCGACCTTAATGTTTCCATCGAATTTCCGATTGTCGAGATGCCCATCCATCGTGATGTCATTATATATGTAATCGTTAAGAAGCCATCGTGAGATGACACCGTCAAAATCACCATTGACAGAGGTGCCGTTTTTCTTGAATGTCCCGTTAACCATGCCATTGAGTGATATCTGTCCTAGTTTGGGAGCCTGAAACAACCGGGCCAGGTTAAAACCGGCTGTTTTCAGCTGTCCTTTGTACCTCACCTGATCATTTGATTCGGGGGAGATGGCAATGTCGGTGGTGAGCGTTCCCATTCGGCTGTTGATAGTTCCGTATGCCACGAAATCGCTCAGGAAGCCGGTAAAATTCCCCTTGTATGTGAGGTTCCCGGTTCGGTATAACTGTTCGGGAAAACGAAGCCTTTGAATATTCAGTCCGTTTGGCAGCTTTATATTGCTGATATCCGTGAAATTGGTTTGTGCATTTCTGAAATCTACAAAAAAGAAGGGTTCACCGAATCCCGGAAGATGACTCATGGAAAAATCACAGGCAATGCGCGTATTTAATCCGGTCTTTATTTCCAGGTCGCGGGCACGGATATTTTCGATGTTTCCCGAAATCTTACCGGAAACCTCAAGGTCCTGATCCATGCCATCCAGTTGGGGGATAAACAGGGCGAGATCACGGAAACTGATTTTTGATGGGTCGAGGTTGATGTCCACCTGGGTCAGGGTTTCGTAACTTCCCGGAAGCGTATCACTGACAATGGCAATTTCACTGCTTTTAACGACGGAGTTGAGAGTTTCAAGTGAAAGGTCATGTATAAAGAAGTCTTTGTTGATTTGCTCGACCCTGGCGGATAGTCCGTTTAGATAGAATCCTTTACGATCGTTCAGCGACATGGAAAACAATTGAAAGCTCAGGTGACCTGGTGTGAACCTGAACTGGTCAATTCTCATCCTGACTTCATCGATGGTGATCTCCCGAAAGTTCTGTCCTGCTGATTCATATCCAAATGTCGAGTTTCGAAGGATAAACCTGTTACAGGAGAATGTCCATTTTTCATCGTCGCTTTCCTCATCTTTTTTCAATTTGCCCAAAAAAGCATAATTCATCTCTCCCAAAGAATCCTGGACGATGGTAATGTGGGCATTGTCGAGCGATAATCGGCTGATGTCAATGGATTTTGTCTTGAATTTCAGAGATTCAATGGTTGCTGAAAGTCGCATGGCATAGGCGAGGGTGTCGGCATGTTGGTCTTCCATCCAGATATCTTTCAAAATGATGCGCCTGAAAAGCGCCACATCGATTCCTCCAACGTGGATTTTAACGCCGGTCTCTTCTGACAGATAGGCGGTTAGCTTTTTGGCAATCAATGACTGTACCGGTCGGGTCTGAACCGATAGATATAGTGCGGTCAGTGTGAAAAACAACACTGCCAGAGGTATAAGTACTATTTTCCAGCCTTTTTTAATAGCTTTGCGATTTTTACAAAAGTATACAAAAACCGCGCAATTCTTTTTGTGTTGGTTAAGATCATTATCGGGAGGAGCGATTTTTGAAAGACCCAGTAATTATCCTTGGAATTGAATCATCGTGTGATGACACTTCAGCAGCCATCATAAGCAATCAGACCTTGTTGTCAAATGTGGTTGCCGGACAGAAGGTTCATGAGATTTATGGAGGAGTGGTTCCTGAGCTGGCATCAAGGGCACACCAGCAAAACATCATACCGGTGGTCGATACGGCCATTCGCCAGGCTGGAATTTCTCCAGCCGAAATATCGGCAGTAGCTTTCACTCGGGGGCCGGGTCTTTTGGGTTCATTGTTGGTAGGCACTTCATTTGCAAAAGGTTTTGCCTTGGCCAAGGGAATCCCACTGATTGACGTGAATCACCTTCAGGCCCATGTGCTTGCACTTTTCATACAGGAAAAGGAATTGCAGAAACCGGTGCCCCAATTTCCGTTTCTTTGTTTGTTGGTATCTGGAGGTAATTCACAGATTATTTTGGTCAAAAACCATCTTGAAATGGAGATCATCGGCCAGACCATTGATGACGCTGCCGGTGAAGCCTTCGACAAGTGCGCCAAGGTAATGGGATTGCCCTATCCGGGAGGTCCGCATATCGACCGTCTTGCTCGCGAAGGAGATCCCGGTCGGTTTACTTTTGCAAAACCATCGGTTCAGGGTTATGATTATAGTTTCAGCGGACTGAAAACCAGCTTTCTCTATTTTCTGAGAGACCAACTGGCTATAGACCCTGAATTCATTCGCAATAATATGGCTGATTTAAGTGCCGCACTTCAGAGGACCATCATAGAGATATTGATGAATAAGTTGGTCAGGGCTGCGAAATCCTTGAGAATAAAGGAAGTTGCGGTCGCTGGTGGAGTGTCGGCCAATTCGGGTCTTCGCGATGCTTTGCGCATGGAAGCCGATAAACAACGCTGGAATCTCTATATCCCTGATTTGCAATATACCATGGACAATGCGGCTATGATCGCCATTACCGGGTACTTTAAATATCAAAAAGGGGAGTTTGCAGGCCAGGATACTGTTCCTTTTGCCAGATCACATATTTGAATTTCTTGAGTCAGGCATTTGTTTTTGCTTGTTTTTTTGGCTGCCGCAATATTACTTGAACGGTTCAGTTTGGTTATTTTACGCTTCAGTCTGTTTTTTTTGCCACATTTTTTACAACGGGGTAATTTTATTCCAGATTTGATTTTAATGTACAAAAAAAAAACGATGTCATGAAAACAAGAACATTTACAAAGCTGGTAATTCTGTTTACCTTCATCTGCCTTAATAAGGGTGTCAATGCACAAACCGTGGGAGATTGTGACTGGTTGAATTTAAACTTATCCGAAATCAAGTACCGGCTGGAAGAACCTGTCAGATACAGGATGACCGCCGACTATTTTAATCGGACAATTGAAGGTTTCTTTACGGATAAGACCCGGGTTATGGGAGACTGTACCATTGGTCTTCCTGAAGGACGTGTCCGCTGGAATGATTGTTCCCTGGAGACTTTACCCGATGAAAATGCTGACTTAACAAAGGGCGAACCTTTCCCGTATATGGAAAATTTCACCTATGTGCCCGGTTATCAAATGTCGACTGCAGCCGCTTTTGAAGGTTGGCCCGAGAACAGTTTCCATGCAAAGAACCTGGTTTGGGATATGTTGGCGTTTGATGCTTTTGGTCCGGTCTATCTTGAACGTCTCAAACTAAACGAGTACCTTGTACCCACTGAGATTAATACTGAAATCCCATTGGCGGGACAGGGAACTTTCGAAAACCGAAACTCGACCATCCGCTGGATAGGGGTTACCGAATGGAAAGGTATTCCATGTGTCCTTATAGAATACAGACAAATGGATGGCAAGGTGGAAACGTCGATACCGGGAATGGATATGAAAGGCCGGAGCCATTATTGGGGATATATATGGATTTCCTTGGAAACCAGGTTAATTGAACATGCAGAAATGACGGAAGATGTCGTGATGAATATTCGATTCGAAGGTCAGCAGGGACAATGGTTTAATACCTTACGTGAGATAAGGCTGGATAAAATGGATCCGAGGTAACAATTGACCGTTGGTTGGCATATACCCTCTGATAATAATTTATTGATATATGTTTTGAAAATGAAATTCATGGATTCAAAATATCATAAAACCATAGGGAGCCTGGCTTATCATCTGAAAGTGTTGGCAGGTAGCCTTGTCATGTCCGCCTTTTTTAATGTTATTCTTACAGGGAAGATTGATTATCAGGTAGTTTTATCCATGTTGGTTCCGGTGTTAATCCAGCTTGAGATATTTCTTTGGTTAGGGAGAAAGTTTTTCCCGGATAACCTGAAGGAAAGTTCAAATCCGCGAAATACAACATGGGTGATTTTGACACGGTTGTTGCTGTATTATATCATTGTTATGCTGATTGCCGCAATGATTTTTATCTTGAATCTTATGGTGAGATCCATTATTCAGGGCGATCATGTTCTTGATTACCTGCAAAACTATTCGTTCACGGAACTTAAACCATTATTGAATTCAACTGCCGTAGGATTTTTATTAGGGATCATAATCTTCTTTTACTTTAGTTGGCAGGAGTCACTAAAGCGGGAACACAAGCTTCGGGAAGAGAAACTTTTATTCAGGTACCAAACTCTTAAGAGCCAGATGAATCCGCACTTTCTTTTCAACAGTCTGAACACACTGACCTCTCTTGTTGAAGTTGATCCGCCTGCTGCCGGAATGTATGTCTCCCGGTTATCCCAATTGTATCGATATTTATTGGAAAAGCAGGAACTCGACTGGGTTGATTTGCATGACGAGTTAGAATTCGCACGCAATTATTTTGCCCTGCAGGAAATACGTGATAAAGGGAAAATAACGTTGTTTACCGATGTCCCGGATGCCGATAATTATGAAGTTATGCCTCTTTCTTTGCAATTGCTTCTTGAAAATGTTTTCAAGCATAATATTGCCTCAATTGACAAGCCTTTGGCAGTAAGGGTGTTCCTGGACGGGGAATCATTGGTTGTGTCGAACTCGCTTCAAAGGAGAAGCAAGTGGAATTCAGATACAAGATTTGGATTGAAGAATCTTGGGGAACGTTACCGATTGGCGTATGGCAAAGATATTCGCATTACGGAAAGTGAACTGGAATTTAAGGTGACCATTCCTTTGAAAGCGAAAAAAGAGATGGTACCTGAAATCGAGAAACCAGAAATTCAAAAAGCATGAAAATATTAATAGTTGAAGATGAGCAGCCTGCTGCCGACCGTATGGTCAGACTTCTGCGCAGTACCGGAAGACCTTTGGAAATATGTGGTGTTTTGCCAGGAATTGAGCAGACGGTTAACTGGATGATGACCCATCCAGACCCTGATCTGATTATCATGGATATAAGGCTGGAAGATGGTTTGTGTTTCGAGATTTTCGAAACAGTTCAGGTACAGGTTCCGGTTATCTTCACGACCGCCTACGATTCTTATGCTATTCGGGCATTTAAAGTCAACAGTGTTGATTATCTGCTGAAGCCTGTATCTGAAGAAGAACTGGGAATGGCGCTTGATAAATTTGACAGGCTTTACATGATTAATAAAGCGTACAATTTCGTTTGGGAACAGGTGAAAAAAGACTTTGCCCCGACGATGAAGGAAAGATTCCTGGTTAAAATCGCAAATAAGTTTCGTTCTATTCCAGCATCAGAAATCGCATTGTTTTACTCTGAAGACCATACTACCTTTCTGTATACCCAGGAAGGCAAAAGTTATGATATTGAATTTCCGATCCAAAAGTTGGAAGAGATGCTTAGTCCTTCGCAGTTTTTCAGGATTAACAGGAGTCAGATTATTGGTTTTAAGGCAATTTCCGAAGTTGTGACATTGTCGGGAACCAAGCTAAAAGTGATTCTGAAGGATGGATTAAGACAAGGTGATTGTATAGTAAGCAGGGAAAGGATGAACCAATTTAAGCAATGGATGAACCGATAGTTAACCTTTAGGCGTACTATTTGGGAGCTCGTCTGATTTCCCGGCCGAGAATTTTTAAAACAAGACCTTGGGGGACAAACGAGGCGCATGCAAAGAATGTTCTCAGCCAATGCCCCGGAAATATGACTGACTTACCTTTCATGACTCCGTCAATGGCAATTTTGGCGACCCGTTCAGCACTGCTAACCAGTGACTTCGCAACCATGCTCGATTGTTGTATGCGTTCCCTTACGATATGACTGGTAGGTACACCCGCCGGACAAACAGCTGCAACCTTGATGTTGAAAGGTTCCAGTTCAGTACGAATTGATTTTGAAAAGAACAATACATATGCCTTGCTTGCAGAATAGACACTTTTTCCAGGCAAGGCAGTGAAGGCCGCGAAACTGGATATGTTCAAAATATGGGATGGCGCCTGTGCTTTGAGCATGGGCAGAAATTCATGGGTGAGAAGGGTGGTTGCCAGGATATTTAGCCTCAGCATTGTTGCAATTTGTTCACCGTCAAGGTTTTCTAGCGTTCCATTATGTCCTTTCCCAACATTGTTGATCAGGAAGTTAACATTTATTTCTTGCTCGACTGCAAACCTGGATATATCCCTGACCGATTCAGCGTTACTTAGGTCAATTTCCAGAAATGATACCTTTATCGCATGGTTTTTCTCCAGAGTGTCAGATAAATCAGGCAAGCCTGTCCCCGGAAGATCAATGAGGAAAAGGTTATGTCCCCGAGAGGCACACTCTTCGGCAAATGCACGTCCAATTCCGCCGCTTCCTCCTGTTATCAGGGTATATTTCAAATGGGCGGGTGAATTTATTGTTGGTTGATCCATTCCATGGTTTTAGTTAAGCCTTCTTTTAATGGCGTGATGGTATACCCAAGTTCCCGAATTGCTTTATCGCTGGATAGTCGCCGGTGCTCAAGGTATCGTCTGATCCACTCCGGAGTGATAAGGGGTGGCTTTCCCAATAGCCTTGAGAATATAAGTAATAAGGCTGCACCAGTCCATAACACCGGATAAGGCAAATGGACAAGGA
This sequence comes from Bacteroidales bacterium 6E, assembly GCA_001270045.2. Classification (GTDB taxonomy): domain Bacteria; phylum Bacteroidota; class Bacteroidia; order Bacteroidales; family Prolixibacteraceae; genus UBA1413. Next base: position 283,408 of record DF970666.1, read on the forward strand.
TATGTTTCTTTCCTGATGCTTCTTTTATGTTACGAAACAATTCATCAAAGGTCACATTTTCGCCTCCCAGAATATAACCCTCGCCTGTTTTGCCCGATTTCATGGCATGGAGAAGTCCTTGGGTAATGTCATCCAGGAATACATAATTCCCATAGGTTTGTCCGTCTCCTGGTATCAAGTGCCACTTGCCCCGTGAATATAACTTCAGGATTTTTGTCACCGAATTGCTCTCACGCAATGATCCCGGTCCATAAACCCTTGTTGGGTAGACGGTAGTGATTGGCAATCCTTCTTCGGAAAATTCTTGTATGACCTTTTCAGCCAGGTATTTGGTACGGATGTAATCTGTCGAAAAGTTTACCGGCTTCCCACTATCTTCATTGGCATCCTCTGTCTTTGATGTGACAGGAAAAAGTCCGGCTGTTGAGGTATAAACCACTTTTTGGATATGGTTGTTGGCTGCCGCAAGCAGCACATTTCGGGTGCCTTCGACATTTACCCGGTCGAAAACTCCCGGATCCTTGTCAAACTGGGTGGCACAAGCTGCCAAATGAAAAACATGGGAACATCCTTTTATGGCCTTCTCAACACTATCGAAATCAGTAATGTCACCCTGAAAAACTTTAACCCCTTCAAGATTTGTGAAGGAAAGCTTTGAAGGAGACCTTACCAATAGATGCAAAGATTTTCCATGCGAGCTCAGTAGCTCGGTCAGTGCCCTGCCGATCAGTCCGGTACTTCCGGTTATGAAATATCTTTCCATACATGTAGCTTTTTCAGGTTAAACTGCATATCCGGATGATGATGTATCGAGAAAATCTCGGCGGATACCGAAAGTAGCCAATGCAACAGGAATGCGGGCAAAAATGAGCCCATCTGGATGGTTAGTAAACAAAGGATAATACCGAAAGGAATAGCTCCAACGGCTTCTTTCGTCCCATTAGGAATATGAAACAGGGAATAAAAAAATACATTGACCGCAATCGCAGTAATTGGACCGAAGGCTTCAACCCATGAGGAAAGAAATAAGCCTCGAAATAGATATTCATATCCAAGCAGATAAATGCCCCAACCTCCAATACTAATTATGAGATTGGGGATACCCCATTCCGTAATCCTCATTTGGGGAATCCTTGCATGGAAATCTTCCTTGCTGGCAACGAAAAAGTTCATGATAATGATAAGTATCGGCAAGATCAGTAAAATATGGGAAGGTATTCGCCAGAAGACAGATATCGCAGGGTCATTTGCTACCGGAGAGATCATGATTGTGGAGAAAAACAGGTAGGGAATAATTCCCATCATCAGAAACCCGTATAGCTTCATTTTCAAAAATTGCATTGATTGAAATCTTTCACGTGAAGGGGTTGCGGTTCTTTCTGGATTGAATAAATACTTTCGCGAGACTATGAAAAAAGTCAGTTGAATGATACAGACCGCCATCAGGACAATGAAGGCAAAAATTTGTTGGTTTGTAATGCCAGAAACGTTTAGATCCATGCCCGGAAGGTTATAAATTTGTATCACATATTATTATGGCTTAATTTAAGATCTTTTTCATTAACATGTAATGCTAGCTCCCAAATATTTTAACGACCCGAAAAAAGGATCGATAAAATTATCTGTTATGTGTGGGTAATTTCAATTCTAAAATTTCAGTACATTTGTTTTATCACCAAAATTCAATAGCATGTTACCAAAATTCTTACTGGCTGATAATTCACTCCAGACTCCCGAATCCATCTTTGTTGTTCACAATGAAAATCCAAGGTTCATTATCGAAAGTGATATCGATGATTTTTGGAGTAACCAGAAAATCCATTGGATCGATGAGGAGCCTGACAATGAGGAAATGGTAGCCCAGTTAATTGAGGAGGCCGAAGAATTTCTCGAACTTGAGTTCGAACAGGAATTCGACGAAGACGAAGACGAGGAGGAATAGGCTAATTTATTCAGTCAGGCACTGACATTCCTGGGCTGAATTGTTATTTAAAGCGGAAGAAAAGGCTTCCAGTTGGTCATTAAAGCCAGCTGAAAGTAATTTCTTCCGATGTTGTGTGCTTACCGAATTATGATTGAGCTTGTCTTATTGACAGCTGAATTCGTTTTCTGGGAATGTCAAGATCTATGACTTTAACGGTAACATGCTGGTGTAGCTTTACAATTTCATTAGGATCACTTATAAACCTGTCAGCCATTTCCGATAGGTGGACCAATCCCGATTGTTTGACGCCTATATCTACAAAAGCACCGAATTTTGTGATGTTATTCACGATGCCGGGCAAGACCATACCGACTTGAAGGTCTTCCATCGAAAATATTCCTTCGGCAAATTCAAATACCTTGATGGCCTTCCTGGGATCACGTCCGGGTTTGAGCAATTCATTCCGGATATCGTTCAATGTCGGCAATCCAACTGTTTCGGTAACATATTTGGCAAGTTGTATTTTATTTACCATTTCATCCTTGCTAATAAGGTCCTCCAATTGAATTCCAAGATCCCTGGCCATTTTTTCGACAATACCGTACGATTCAGGATGCACTGCCGAATTGTCGAGTGGATAATCGGATCCGGGAATTCTAAGGAATCCGGCCGACTGCTCATATGCCTTGGCACCCATACGAGGAACTTTCATCAGTGCTTTTCGACTGGGGAATGGCCCGTTTTCACGCCTGTATTCCACAATGTTCAATGCAAGCTGTGGCCCTAGCCCCGAGATATAGGTCAGCAGTTCCTTGCTGGCGGTATTGACATTTACACCAACTGCATTGACAGCCGACTCAACTACCTGGTCAAGTCCTGATTTTAATTCTTTCTGGTCGACATCATGTTGGTATTGCCCAACACCAATGCTTTTGGGATCAATTTTGACCAATTCCGCCAAAGGATCCATAAGCCGTCGTCCAATGGATACCGCACCCCTGACCGTGACATCATATTGCGGGAATTCCTCACGGGCCACCGATGAGGCCGAATAAACCGACGCACCGTCTTCACTGACCACGAATACCCTGAGCTCACGATCGTAACGCAGGTTTTTGACAAACTGCTCGGTTTCCCTGCTGGCGGTCCCGTTTCCGATGGCTATGGCCTCAATTTGGTAGGCTTCCACCATGGATGTCAGTTTTTTTGCAGCCAGTTTCTTGTCGTTTTGCGGAGGATTTGGATAGATGGTTTCATTGTGTAACAGGTTCCCCTGTGCATCAAGACAGACAACTTTGCAACCTGTCCTGTAACCCGGATCAATGGCCAGTGTCCTGAATTGGCCGAGAGGCGGAGCAAGCAACAGCTGCCTGAGATTCTCGGCGAAAACCCGGATCGCTTCCTGGTCGGCCGAGGTTTTGGCAATTTGCGCAAACTCTGTTTCAATGGAAGGTACTACGAGCCTTTTTAGGGAATCGGTTACTGCCAAACTGACTTGCTCAGATGAGGGACCATAGCCTTTTACAAAGAATTGCTCAACCCTCTGGATTGCCTGTTCGTTTTCAATATCGATCGAGACCCTAAGGAATCCTTCCTTTTCTCCCCTGCGCATTGCCAGAAGCCGATGGGAAGGACACTTCTTCAGAGGTTCATGCCAATCGAAATAGTCGCGGTATTTAGCACCTTCTTCTTCCTTCCCCTTGACAACCTTCGAGACGATCATGGCGTTTCTTTTGAATTCTTGTCGCACGATGTTGCGGGTCTTCTCGTTTTCGCTGACCCATTCCGCGATGATGTCCCGCGCACCTGCCAGGGCAGCATCCGTATCTTTAACCTTGTCATTGAGAAATGAACTGGCTCTTTGGGCAGGATTCTTTTCATGCTGGCCCATCAAAATCCTGGCAAGCGGTTCCAGTCCCAATTCCCTTGCAATGGTTGCCCTGGTCCTTCGTTTTGGTTTGAAAGGGAGGTATATGTCCTCCAGCTCCGATGGGTCAAAGCAGTTTTCAATCCTGGTTTTCAACTCCCCGGTCAGTGCGTTCTGTTCCTGAATGGTCGACAGAATGGTTTGCTTCCTCTTTTCAAGTTCCTGCAGCCGGATATGTTGCTCCCTGATCTTTCCAATGGCCACCTCGTCGAGACTGCCGGTCCTTTCCTTACGGTATCGTGCGATGAACGGGACGGTGCAACCCTCCTCAAGGAGAAGTACCGTGTTTTTTGCCGATGTGGTGCTGATGCCAACGGTTTCGGCAATGATTCTTATAATGGTATCGGTCATATCATTGTTTTATGGCACAAAAGTAACCAATCCTCAATTCAGGCCGTGTGGCTCAACAATTTTTGTATTTTTGCGGGGGTAAAAAAATTGACGAACTATGTTTGAAAATCTTAGTGACAAGCTTGAAAGGTCATTTAAGCTGCTAAAAGGTCAGGGTAGAATTACCGAGATCAATATTGCAGAAACACTGAAAGATATTCGCAAGGCATTGCTGGATGCCGACGTAAATTATAAGATTGCCAAAACTTTCACTGATACGGTAAAGGACAAGGCACTTGGGATGGATGTCCTTAACGCTGTCAAGCCTGGCCAGATGATGGTCAAGTTGGTTCATGATGAACTGGCTCTGCTGATGGGAGGAAAGTACACCGACGTAAATCTCAAAGGATCCCCGGCGATCATCCTCATGTCTGGTCTTCAGGGTTCCGGTAAAACCACTTTTTCGGGTAAGCTGGCCAATATGCTCAAAAGCAAAAAGGGCCGCCATCCTTTGCTGGTGGCCGGTGACGTATATCGTCCTGCCGCTATTGAACAGCTAAAGGTTGTCGGTGGACAAATCAATGTTCCCGTATATACCGAAGAGGGTGTCATGGATCCTGTCCAGATTGCACGGAATGCCATCAAACATGCCAAATCACACGGGAATGATGTAGTCATCATTGACACCGCCGGTCGTCTGGCTATCGATGAGCAGATGATGAAGGAGATAGCTGCCATCAAGGAAGAGGTTAAGCCTCATGAGATTTTGTTCGTGGTCGATTCAATGACCGGTCAGGATGCCGTCAATACAGCCAAGGAATTTAACGATCGTCTCGACTTCGATGGTGTTGTGCTGACCAAACTCGATGGTGATACACGGGGTGGTGCCGCACTTTCCATCCGGTCGGTGGTAGATAAGCCTATTAAGTTTGTTGGTACCGGAGAAAAAATGGAAGCCATTGAGGTTTTCCACCCTGATCGTATGGCCGACAGGATTCTTGGCATGGGTGACATCGTTTCATTGGTTGAAAAGGCCCAGGAACAGTTTGATGAGGCCGAAGCTAAAAGGCTGCAGCAGAAACTGGCCAAGGATCAGTTTAATTTCAATGACTTCCTGAAACAGATCCAGCAAATCAAGAAAATGGGTAACCTGAAGGATGTGGCCTCCATGATTCCTGGTATGGGCAAGGCATTGAAGAATGTTGATTTCGATGATGATGCATTCAAGCACATCGAGGCAATCATCCATTCCATGACACCTGCAGAACGTGAAAACCCTTCACTTTTGAACGGAAGCCGAAGGAAACGCATTGCCGATGGTTCTGGTACCCAAATCCAGGAGGTGAATCGGTTGCTGAAACAGTTTACCGAAACCAGCAAAATGATGAAAATGGTGGCCCAGGGCAAAAACCTAAACCGGATGATGTCAGGAGCGCCTCGTCCAAGGAGATAATTGTTTATAAATGCGAGGCTGTCGCTTTTGTGGCAGCAGGAAGATATATTTTTTGATCATGCAACTGATAGACGGGAAAAAAATATCTGCTGAGATCAAGTCGGAAATTGCCGAAAAGGTGAAAGACTTGGTGGCCCGTGGGGGTAAAGCTCCGCATTTGGCGGCCATACTGGTCGGTCATGACGGAGGAAGTGAAACTTATGTGGCCTATAAGATTAAGGACTGTGCCGAGGTTGGATTTGGATCCTCGCTCGTGCGTTTCGAAGACGATGTCACCGAAGCCGAGTTGCTGGCAAAAATCGAGGAGCTGAACCAGGATCCTGAGATTGACGGGTTTATTGTCCAGTTGCCCTTGCCCAAACATATAAATGAGCAAAAAATTATTGAGGCCATTGACCCTTCAAAGGATGTTGACGGTTTTCACCCTGTCAATGTTGGAAGGATGGTCATTGGTTTGCCTTCATTTGTTTCGGCTACGCCATTCGGTATAGTTGAACTTATTAAAAGATATGGGATCGAAACCAGCGGAAAAAACTGCGTGATCATTGGCCGCAGCAATATTGTAGGTAGGCCACTCAGCGTTTTGATGTCCCATAAGAATATCAATGCCACGGTAACGGTGGCGCACAGCCGGACCCATAACCTTAAAGAGGTCTGTGCAAATGCGGACATACTGATTGCAGCAATCGGTGTTCCGGGATTTGTCAAGGCAGATATGGTCAAGGAAGGTGCCGTGGTAATTGATGTGGGGACCACCCGCGTACCGGCTAACGATACCAAGTCTGGTTTCAGACTGAAGGGTGATGTTGATTTTGACCAGGTTGCCCCAAAATGTTCCTTCATAACCCCGGTTCCCGGCGGAGTAGGTCCAATGACACGTGTGTCGCTGTTACACAATACGCTAATTGCCGCAACCAGAAACTCCCACAGATGATTCTGTAAATAATGCGCATGGATATCTTGAAATTCCTGGTTTAGGACTTCACGGGGAATCATAATAAAAAGCCATTATCCCAAAAAGGATAATGGCTTTTTGTTACTTGTCTAACTGTCACGAGAATAAGACCTTAAACACTTAAATGCATCCCAAACTGGGGTAAATGCAATTTTGAATTTATTTAATATTAATTCGAAACCCAATTCGATTTGAATAAGTCCGTTTCCTGTGTTTTTTTTTACTTTTGAAGAAGAAACCTTTACTTAAACTATTTCAATCCATGGAAATGATAAATAAAAATGATCCTTCAGATCACTCGGGGAGCCGATTTAACCAGGACATTCACTCCAAAGTGATCAGGGCAGGTAAGAGGACCTATTTTTTTGATGTCAAGAGTACCCGGCAAGATGAGCTTTATCTGACAATCACCGAAAGTAAGCGTCGTTTTGAATCGGATGGTGCCCCGGTTTTTGACAAGCATAAAATTTTTCTGTATCGTGAGGATTTTGAGAAATTTATTGAGAGCTTGAAGGAAATTATGGACTATATCCAGGAAAATCAGCCACAGACTGAAGATTCAACTGAAGAGGATGAAACCAAAGGTTTTGTCGACATCCAGTTCGAAGATCTCTCTTTCTGATTTTTCAATACTTAACCCTCAGACCACTGCTTTTATCAGGGCAGGTTTCTTTCCTTCTTGATGATCTGGTATGCTTCATTTACTTTCTTGAACTTTTCCTGGGCAGCATGCTGGAATTCCTCACCCATATTCCCCAATTTATCAGGATGATACTTCATGGCCATTCGCCGATAGGCTTTTTTGACCTCTTCGTCCGATGCAGATGATTCTATTTCCAGGATTTTATAGGCATATCCGGTATCCTGCACAAACATTGCCTTGATCGACTGCACGTCAGGATCATTGATGCCTGTTTCACGGGCGATGTGTTCGATCAGGCGGAGCTCTTCTTCGCTGACATTCTGGTCAGCCTGAGCCAATCCAAACAAGAAATGAATCAGCTGTAGGCGGGCTGAGTAATGCATATTGTTACGGATCTGGTGACACACATCGGTTACCGGAATTGTTTGTTGTAACAAATCCCGAAGCATTTTCACTGCTTCATTCGCTGAATCCTCACCGAAATTCTGACGTAGAAAAGTTCTTACAAAATCCAGCTCAGAACGCATAACCCTTCCATCCGCTTTCATTATGGCAGCTATAAGGACCAGCAGGCTCATCATATAACCACCTGCGGTGGTTTGGCGGTAGCCACCACCACCCTTGTATGTCTCTAATTTTACGCTGCTTCCATCTACTACAGAACCAATCACAAATCCAAGGATGGCTCCAATGGGCCCCCCAACAGCCCATCCCAGGCCACCACCTAACCATTTAGCGTATTTTGCCATAATTCAATATTTTTTGATGTATTTCCAGGACCTGTTGAATCAGTGACTGGCTTTCATCATTCCTGATGATATAGTCAGCCATTGCAACCTTCTCTTCTTCGGGCCACTGGTTCTTCATTCGTTCGTAAACCTTTTCATTTGTTACACCATCCCGTTGCATTACTCTCCTGATTCTCATTTCTTCAGGTGCGGTAACCACAATGTTCATGTCCATCATCCGAAATACGCCGCTTTCGAACAAGATGGCTGCTTCCTGGATAATATATCGAGATTTTTGCTCAGCATGCCAGCTGTTAAACCTATGTCTGACGGCAGGATGAATGATAGCGTTTACTTCCTTTAGTAATTCCTGATCATTGAAAATGATACCAGCCATGGCATGGCGGTTTATTTTTCCGTCCGGACCCAAAATCCCATTACCTAGAAGTTTTTCCAAAGCCTGTCTGGTATGGGAATCTGAATCGATGATCTCTTTTGCTTCCCTGTCGGCTTCGAAAACCGGAACCTTCAGCGTTTTAAAGATCTGACATACCAATGATTTGCCGCTTCCGATGCCTCCCGTAACTCCAATTTTGAGAGGAAGATTATTTTTTTTCGATGAGGTATTCGACATGCAATGGGTAGATTTTCAATGATTTAATACCATCGGGAGTCTTGCCGGTATGTACAGGAAGACTTATATGACCTGACTGAAGATCAGAGTTTTTCACATAAAAGTCGAATGATTCAGGTGTTATGGATGAATATTGTTTCAAACCTGCACTGAAATGTAGGGTAACTTCCTGTGGAAATAACCTGACCAGACGGTCAGGTGGGAGAGAGTCGATTCTGATCGGCACCTGAAAACTTTTTTCCGTAAACTCATCCACTGGAATCAGCAAAGTGACTTTTTCTGTTTTTGTACTGACTTCATCAGGAATTACCAAGGAAATTTCCTTGACAATATCCTCGTCGACCGTCTTCAGGATTCGCCTTCGTGTATAAAGAGTGTCAATGTCTTCAACGATGGCACGTGGCCCTGTAATTTCAACCGTGGATGGTCGTGTAGACATTCTGCCGGCAAGGTCGAATCTTGACCTGAACTGAATGTCAATATTCGGTTTTACCGGAACCTGACGCGTCTCCAGACTGTCGAAAACAAGGGAAATGCCATCCGGTTTTACGTCCAGGATTTGAAGGTCACTACTGACCTGGCCTGAAATTTTATCCATGACTGTGGATGGAACAATGGTATATCCTCCACGTGAATGAATTCCCTTTTCGGCAAGAATTGTGGATATGTCGAGGGCAACCGGAGTGAATGCCAATCTCATTTTATGTCGAAGTAAGGTAAAACCGTGTCCGTTTACCCTCAAATCAAGTTGTTTTGGCGGATCATTGATGATAAATTTATTCTCCGGAAGATTCACATAGCGAACAGGGTAGGAGATGGAAGTTGTGTAATTCTTGCTGAGGGCATTCAAAAGCCACAGGATGGTGGCCATGACCAGGCATACCATGAAAATTGCCAGACGTTGGTTCTTTAGCAGGGAATCAAAACTGAATCCTTCAAATATCTTTCTCAGACTTGAAATGATAGAATTGTACATGATGTTCCTACTAAGAATTACAAGGGTATAATATCACTTTTGGTGAGCCGAAATTAATAAAAAGGAATGGATCCACAGGATCAATTATCAAAAACAGGATCTAAAAGATTGATTTTGGAATCATTTGCCAAAAATAAGAAATGGCCGCACCCGAGATCCGGGAACGGCCATTCCATGATATGAATCCAGTTTATTTCTGCTGGACAGCATCGGTCATATCCTTGATGACAGCTGCCTTGTCAACCTTGATGGTTACATCGTTGTCAACCTGCAAGTGGACAACATTGTCCTTCACTTCAACAATTTTTCCATAGATACCACCTGTGGTTACTACCTTATCGCCCTTGGCCAGGCTGTCACGGAATGCCCTGAGTTCTTTCTGTCTTTTAACCTGTGGCCTGATCATGAAGAAGTAGAAAATCACAATGATGATCAACAGGGGAAGAAAGCTCATCAGCGGATTGGCTCCTTCGGCAGGAGCTGCCATTAATAAATAATTCATGTTTCTTGATTTTAATTTATTGATAAATAATATTTTCATTTCTAACATCAGCGGTAACTGCCAATTCCTTGGTCAGGGTACCGTTATTGGCACTGATTCTAAACATTTGGAATTGGGTGCCAAACAGCCCGGATGTATCGTAAACTACCCTAAGCAGCCCTTTTTCTCCTGGCTTAATTGCCTTCTGGTCAAAACTGATTTCAAGACAAACACATTCTGATTCTGCCTTTTCAATCTTTATGTCACTACCGCCGGTATTTGTAAAAGGGAAACTATAAATGACCTTTTCCCCGGCAATTAGTTCTCCAAAATTATGAATCTCTTCCACAAAATCAAATGCCGCCGGCGTCGCATTTTTCTGATTATTGACTGACGTGCCTGACTGTTGTTCACCTCCACCACTGCAGGCGGAAAAGATAAGCGTAATCAAAAGGATAAAAGAAACTTTCATTATGCTTCTCCGATCAATCCCCGGCCGGCCTTTTCTATCTTGTTTTCCAGTTTCAGTTCTTTCAATGCCTTATCAAGGATACCGTTAATAAAGGTGCGGCTTTTTTCGGTACTGTAGAACTTTGCCATCTCAATATACTCATTCAGTGTCACCTTGGTGGGTATCGACGGGAAATAGAGGAATTCGGCAAGAGCCAACTCCATAATAAGGATGTCCATAAAGGCAATCCTTTCTATGTCCCAATTGCTGGCATGCTGGTCGACAATGCTTCTGAGCTCGTCATTGTTCAGGATCGTTTTCCTGAAAAGATCCTTGGCAAACTGACGGTCGTCATCATCCTTGAACATGGGTAACAGGGGTTGATTCTCATCTGAGTCGGGCCTGAATCCCTTGATGGTCTTCGAGATCATGGCAATTACAAGATCCAGGTCATCGTTCCAGTAAATGCTGTCTTCCTCTAACATCAGATGGACATCTTCCGATATAAGTATGATGTTGTTCAGGATTTTATCGATCAGTCGTTTGTCCTCGGCGAATGAGTCAGCCTGTGCCGACATATAATCGTTGTAGAAGTCGGATTCAATCATAAACTGATATAGTTCCCTAACCAGTTCGGGATGATTTGCCCAAGACAACTTCGATTGGTTGATATACGCTTTCAGTCGTCTGTTTTCACGGATCATGTGAATGACACGGTTGTTTACAAACCGAAGGTTAGGGTGAAGGTCTTCATATGAAGGCCTCAGTTTACCCATGTTGGTGTCAATCCTGTGTTGTGCGAAGTCGGCCAGTTCCGTGATTAATTGGAAGATAAGGTGATAGAGATCAAAAGTCTTGCCAAGTGAAAAGAACAATTCTTTTTCCGAATTATTGATCGACCTCTCCGGCGTGGAATAATATGTGTACAAAGTCTGTAATACCTTGATCCTGATCGTTCGCCTGCTTATCATCCTATAGAACTATGTTGATATTTGGCGGCAAATGTAGCACTTTTTTGCTTATTCCGTATTCAGTTTCCCATTTTCCCCTGAAGCGTTATTGTTTGGCACTTGATGGATTGAAGAAGAGTAACTGCCTGAAGTGAAGGAGGGACCAGTTCCGGTTGTTGTGGTATTTAGGGCATCAGACTTTTTCAATGGATACTTTTCACTTGTTTCCGGATCTGCCGGATCTTCGTCATCCGGTTCTTCTTCCCATTCATAAGGTTTCCGTTTAATGTTATATTTCCGGTAATAGAGGGCCAGCAATACCCCTGAGGCGGCCCCCCAAAGATGTGATTCCCAGGAGATATCAGGATTGATGGGAAACATCCCCCAGACCATACCTCCATACAGGAATACCACTACGATAGACACCGTAAGCAATCTCAGGTCGTTCCGGATGATTCCGCTTGTGAAATGAAAAGCTGCCAATCCATAAACCACTCCACTGGCACCAATATGCCATGCCTCACGACCTCCCAGCCACACACATAGTCCGGAAATCAGGTAAATCTGCCAGAAAATTCGATATGAATATTTCCTGTAGAAGTAAATTAACGCGAAAAACAGGATGAAAAACGGAAGTGAATTGGATACAAGGTGGGCATATCCCGAATGGATAAAGGGGGAGGTAAGAATACCCGTAAGTCCCCTGAGTGATCTGGGGAGGACTCCTCCGGTCACGAATGATGTATCCAAAAGGATTTCAGTCAGCTTAACAAGCCAGAACAGCAATACAAAAATGCCGGGCAACAGTAAGCTATGCCTGAAGATTTTCTTCTCCAGTTCCCTGTCTTCAGTTGAAGAGTTGTGCGGATAGTAGCCAAAAATACCCATTACGATATCAACTCACGAATATTTCTGCCAAATTCTGAAATTTCCTGTTCTGTTGTGTCGAAAGAGGTCATCCAGCGGACTTCATTGGTGAAATCGTTCCAAACATAAAAGAAGAACTTCTCCTGAAGTGGGCTGATGATTTCCTTGGGGATGATAGCAAATACCCCGTTTGCTTCGACCTTTTGGGTGATGGTTATGCCAGGGATACCTGAAACTTCCTCTGCAAGAAGACGGGCCATTCGATTGGCATGGGTTGCACTTCTCTTCCAGAGGTCATCTTTGAAATAGGCCGTAAATTGGGCTCCGACATAACGCATTTTGGAAAATAGTTGTGCATTCTGCTTTCTGATGTATTTTGTTTCGCGGGTCAGTGTGGGATCAAAGAACAACACCGCTTCACCCATCATCATCCCGTTTTTGGTGCCGCCAAAAGAAAGGGCATCCACGCCACAGTCGCGTGTAAATTCCCTGAACGAAAGTCCGAGGGCAACTGCAGCATTGGCAATCCTTGCCCCATCCATATGGAGGTACATGCCATGCTGATGGGCCAGGTCAGCCAATGCCCTGATCTCGTCGGTCTGGTAGAGGGTTCCCATTTCTGTAACCTGCGATATGGAAATGACCCGTGGCTGTGAATGGTGCTCAAAATCAAATCCTTCGAGGTAATGTTCCACTCCTGAAGGGGTGATTTTTCCATCGCTGGTTTCAACCGGTAATAATTTGCATCCCGTGAATTTTTCGGGTGCACCGCATTCATCGGTCTGTATATGTGCCGTCTCTGCACAGATGACGGAATGGAAGCTGCGGGTTAGTGTGGCCAGGCTCAACACATTGGCCCCCGTACCATTAAAAACAAAAAAAACTTCTGTATCACTGCCAAATTGATCTTTAAAGAGTTTTATCGCTTCTGAGCAGTATGGGTCGTTTCCGTACCCTGTCACATGTCCCTGGTTTGCTGCAACCATGGCCGCGAGTATTTCCGGATGTACTCCGGAGTTATTGTCACTGGCAAATCCTTTTTTTAACATTGATCTGTGGTTTTGGTCTTCAAAAGTAGATTTTATCTTCAGGCATTTCAAGTCAATTCCCATGATTTTTTTGATCTGGCAATGAAAATCTGTCTGACGGGATTATCTTTGTTAGAACTTACCTTATGATATTTTCCCATGAAACCAGAATTGACCATCAGCGAAAAAATCTTGCTTCTTTCGGTGCATCCGGAGAAAGGAGGGTATTATATGGCACAATCGGGATCACTTGACCTAAGTTTGCGGGGAGCACTTATTCTTGATCTGGAGCTGGCCGGAGCAATCCGTTTGGATAACAAGTTGGTGGTTCCCGATAAGGGTAACGCACCGGGTGAGCCTGCCGGATATTTCCTCGGGAAAATCAGGGCATCCTCGAAAATCAGGCAGGTCAGGCATTGGTTAAATTCTTTTTCTGTGTCACGGAAGCTGATCCGTCAGGAAATCATACGGTCGTTGATTGAAAAAAAGGAATTGCGTCTGGTTGAAAAACATTTTCTTTTTTTTCGCTGGAAGGTACCTTTCCGTCAGTCGGGAAACAGCGCATACCGCATAATCAATGATATTAAGAATACAATCATGAACCCGGGTGATTCAAGGGAAGATCTTTACCTGGTTACACTGATCGAGTCTGCCCAGCTGTTGCCCAAAATCTATAAAGACAGGGCAGGAGTGAAGGAGGCAAAAAGAAGGCTGAAGCTGATAAAAGCCGGAAATCAGGTGCCTGAAGCAGTAAAACAGGCAATACAGGCAGCTGCCATGGTCGCTACCAATGTCGCAATCAGTGCGGCTGTCAGTGCATCACACGGAAGATAATAAGGATGGAAAAGAGAATTGCCATATTCTGGTTTCGTCGTGACTTGCGACTTCATGATAATCATGCACTTGATGCTGCCCTCTCTTGTGGCCTGGAGGTTTTGCCCATTTTCATTTTCGATTCTGACATCCTTGACCGGTTGTCGTCACGGTATGACGCCCGTGTGGTTTTTATACACCGACAGATCAGTTCGCTGAAAAAGAAAATTGAATCCATGGGTTCTTCCCTGCTTGTAATTCATGGAAAACCTTTGGATGTCTTCGGTCAACTGATTGAAGGATATGGGGCTGTTTCCCATGTATTTGCAAATGGTGACGAGGAACCATTGGCCTTGGCCCGAGACCGCGAAGTGGAGGAATTTTTAAAGTCTAAAGGAATTGAATTTCACCTTTTTGCCGACCATGTGATGTTCGGCAAGGATGAGGTTTTAAAAAGTGACGGGAAACCCTACACGGTATTTACGCCATACAGTCGAAGATGGAAGGAACGGTTGCAGGAGAATGGGGTGAAGTATTATCATTCAGAATCAAAAACATCACATTTTTTAAAGTGCACCGCGGCAAATATGCCTTCATTGCAGGATTTGGGATTCGATGATTTTGATTTTCCCTTTCCGGACTGCCGTATCGACCCTGAATTGATCCGCAAATATGGGGAGACCAGGGATATCCCGGCCGTCAATGGAACTTCGAGATTGGGCGTACACCTTCGGTTTGGCGCCATGAGTATCCGTGAATTGGTCGGCGTGAGTAGGGATTTGGGTGAGACTTTCCTGAATGAACTGATATGGCGTGACTTTTTCATGCAAATCATGGGGCATTACCCCTATGTCGTCAATGGCCCGTTTAAGAAGCAGTATGAAAATATCAGGTGGCGAAATGACGAGAAGGAGTTTGACCGGTGGTGCAAAGGAATGACGGGTTTTCCCATTGTGGATGCCGGCATGAGGGAATTGAACGAGACAGGTTTCATGCATAACCGTGTGCGCATGATCACTGCCAGCTTTTTGGTCAAACATCTGCTGATTGACTGGCGATGGGGAGAAACCTGGTTTGCCGAAAAACTGCTCGATTTTGAGCTTGCCAGCAACAATGGCAATTGGCAGTGGGCTGCCAGTACAGGGTGCGATGCCGTACCTTATTTCCGGATATTCAATCCCGAAACCCAACAGCAGAGGTTTGACCCAAAGGGTGAATATGTAAGGAAATGGGTGCCAGAGCTTGGAACTATCGCTTATCCTCGCCCAATGATTGACCATAAGATGGCTCGTGAGAGGGCACTCATGGCATATAAAAATTTATAACCACCTTTCAGTAAGTCATCGCTTACCCCCAATGAAAAAGAGGCCTGCCATCGGCAAGCCTCTTTTTGTATCATGCATAATTATTTCTTCAGCCAGTCTAAAACCTTCTTGTCATCAGGCTTGTCGGCAGGTTTGAGAAAGTCAACCAAATTACCGTTTTCGTCGATCAAGAATTTCTGGAAGTTCCATGTTACATCGGCATCCAGTTTACCATTTTGCGATTTCTGTGTAAGCCAGGCATATAGGGGATGGATGTCATTTCCCTTGACAGATATTTTAGACATCATTGGGAAAGTAACCCCATAGTTTGACGAACAAAATGAGCTGATCTCCTTATTGGATCCGGGCTCCTGGTTCATGAAGTTGTTGGCCGGAAATCCGATGATTTCAAATTTCTCGCCACCATACTGGTCATACAGTTCCTGAAGGATTTTATACTGTGGGGTGAGTCCGCATTTTGATGCGGTATTGACTACCATCACCTTTTTCCCCTTCAGGGAGGAGAGGTCAAATTCACTGCCATCTATGGCAGTCACCTTAAAACTGTGCAGGTTCTTAACCTGGCTGAAACCACTCATGGTAACCATCAAGACCAGCATTGCCATTACGTATTTTTTCATATTTTTTTATCGTTTTAAAAAGTTTGTATTAATAACGTTTACTGGCGGAAATAGTTTCCCATCGTGCTGATGTTAATAATTTTTCCCTGTATGCTTGGATGATTTGACTATATTTGGCGTCACAAGCACAAGTTGCGCATTTATGGAGAATTTCATTGTTTCAGCCAGAAAATACAGACCTGACACATTCAGCACCGTTGTTGCCCAGGATACCATAACCGGTACACTGAAAAATGCGATAAGAAGCAAACAGCTGGCCCATTCATATCTTTTTTGCGGACCGAGAGGGGTTGGGAAAACCACATGTGCCCGTATTTTTGCCAAAACCATCAATTGCAGCAACCTTTCTCCCGATACCGAAGCATGTAATCAATGTGAATCCTGCGTCGCTTTTAACAGCAGCCGCAGTTATAATATTCATGAACTCGATGCCGCTTCCAATAACTCGGTGGATGATATCCG
Organism: Bacteroidales bacterium 6E; assembly: GCA_001270045.2. Classification (GTDB taxonomy): domain Bacteria; phylum Bacteroidota; class Bacteroidia; order Bacteroidales; family Prolixibacteraceae; genus UBA1413. Next base: position 299,975 of record DF970666.1, read on the forward strand.
GAACCTGATAGACCAGGTGCGGATTCCGCCGCAAATTGGCAGTTATAGTGTTTATATCATTGATGAGGTCCATATGCTTTCTTCCCAGGCGTTTAATGCTTTTTTGAAAACCCTGGAAGAACCACCGCGCCATGCACTTTTCATCCTGGCTACCACTGAAAAGCATAAGATCATCCCGACAATTTTGTCAAGATGCCAGATTTTTGACTTCAACCGGATCAAGGTGGGGGATATTGTGCGCCATCTTGACCACGTAGCGAGGGAAGAAAAGATCAGCATCGAACAGAGTGCACTGAATGTCATTGCCAACAAAGCTGATGGCGCCATGCGTGATGCCCTGTCGATTTTTGACCAGATCGTGAGTTTCTCGGGACGGGAAATCACTTACCAGGATGTGATCACCAATCTTAACGTGCTCGACTATGAGTATTATTTCAGGTTGACCGACCATTTCCTTCGGAATGAGGTAGCGGATACCTTGTTAATTTTCAATGAAGTACTCGACAGTGGTTTCGAAGGACAGCATTTTATCGGCGGACTTGCCGGCCATTTCCGGGATTTGCTTGTCAGTCGTGATCCTTCAACCATACAGCTTCTCGAAGTTGGTGGCGATATACGAGACAGATATAAGGCACAGGCGGCCAATTGTCCTCCCGATTTTCTTCTTGAGGCACTCCGCATCAGCAATGAATGCGATTTTCAGTACAAAATCAGCCAGAATAAACGATTATCGGTGGAACTGGCCTTGGTGAGAATTGCACAGCTTACCTTAAAAAAAAAAATAGCTGATAGCGACGACTTTACCCTTGAACCAATTGTCGGCTTAAATCAGGATGGAACACCAGTCCAAGTGGGTTCCACTCAACCTGATCGTGCCAATCAGTTAACGGAGTCTGCAAAGCAATCATCCTCAACGAATTCCACAACGGTCCAGCCCCAGTCTGCTTCCATCAAGGCTCCGTTAAAAAAACTGACCCGTGATATCAGTGGACCTTCGATTAAGTCGGTGATGAATGGCGGACCTGTCGAGGAGGAAAAGATATCGGTTAAGGAGCAGCATGAACTTTTCAGTCGGCAGGATTATTTTGAGCCGTTTACAAGCGAGGCACTGATTGAAAAATGGAAGGAATATCTCACGACGCTCGAGGATCGTCCCAGTTTGAAAGCTACCCTTGCGAAAGACCCTGTCTTGTTGGAAAATTGGGTGGTCAGGCTGGTGATTGATAACCATGTCCAGGATGAAGTGATCAGAAATGTAAAACCCCAATTGGTTTCCTGGTTAAGGCGTGAATTGAAAAACTCGGCCATTGATCTTGTGACCGAAGTTCGCGAGGAAGTGTCAAAACGATTTGCCTATACCGATGGCGAAAAGTTTGAGGAAATGTTGCAAAAGAATCCTGACCTGGCTTATTTTAAGCAGAAGTTTAATCTCGACTTCGATAATTGATTTTTGTGTCAGGGAGCTAGTCTGGCCGTCTTCCATTTTCCGTTTTCTTTCCTGAAGGATATCCGGTCGTGAAGCCTGTTTTCGCGTCCCTGCCAGAATTCGAAGGTAAGGGGTGTCAACCGGTATCCGCCCCAATGGGGAGGTTTTGGAATATCCTCTTCCGGAAATTTCCGGTCAAAAACTTCATATCTTTCTTCGAGCGTTTTCCTTGACGGGATTTCCTGGCTTTGCTCCGATGTCCATGCACCCAGGCGGCTGCCACGTGGCCGGCTACGGAAATACTCCTCTGATTCTTCAACACTCGTTTTTTCAACCTTGCCTGTTATCCGGATCTGCCTTTGTAATTCAGGCCAGAAAAACAAAAGTGAAGCTTTGGGATATTGGGCCAGTGCATTCCCCTTTTGGCTTTCATAATTGGTGAAAAAGGAGAACCCCTCTTCTCCATAGCCTTTCAGGAGCACGATCCTGGATTGGGGATATCCGTCGGTTCCCAAAGTTGATAATGCCATGGCCGACGGTTCGTTTATGCCAGCATTGACTGCCTCCCTGAACCAACGGTCAAACAGGTCAATGGGATTAGCTCCCAAATAGCTGTCATCCATCCCGCCCAATGTATACTCTTGCCTGATATCCCTGATATTCATTTCTTTTCCGATGTGATTTCTTTCGAATGCAAACTAAACAATTTTTTTCCTGTCGTTGTTTATAAAGGAGTAAATAGTCTGTTGTTTTGCTGCAAAGTAATTCCTGATCATGGATGATTTCTGCCATACATTAATGTTTTGTGGATGCCGGGTCGGGGGGGAGAAGGTCTTAACAACAGTATAAAAGTTCTAAATCAGGGATTAACAATCAAAATTATTGAAAGCTATGAAAAGAGGATTATTTGTTGTTTTAGCATTGATTTTAAGTGTGGTTCTCCAGGCGGAAGCCCAAAAATTTGCGGTTGGTGACAAGGCTGTCCATACCGACGTAAAAATGACCGATGTAACAGGTGCCAAATACAGCATCGATGATGTCAAGGGTGAAAATGGCGTATTGCTGGTGTTTTCGTGCAACTCTTGCCCTTTTGTTATCAAATGGGAAGATCGTTACAATGAACTGAAAAAGTATGCCGACCAAAATAAGGTGGGTTTTATTGTTCTGAACTCGAACTGTGCAAACCGTGGCACCACCGAGTCAATGGAAGAAATGAAGAAGCATGCAAAAGAAAAAGGATATCAGTTTCCATACGTAATCGATGGTGGAAGCAAACTGGCGAATGCCTTGGTTGCCCAAACGACTCCCCATGCATTCCTCTTTGACAAAGAGATGAAACTGGTTTATAAAGGAGTGATCGATGATAATCATGAAGATGCTTCAGCCGTAAAAAAAGCTTATGTGAAAGATGCCATTAAGTCTATCGTCAGCGGCAAGGAAGTGGCTGTTTCCGAAACCAAGCCGATGGGATGTGGTATCAAAAGGGCTCAGGCTTCGTTGTAGGTTCTGTGCAAGAGACATGAAAAAAGGCAGGGAGAGATCCACTGCCTTTTTTTATATCGAAAAGTTTGGTCGTTTGGTTCTTGCGAACGAATTATAGCCTTATGGTTATAATTGAGATCCTTCATCGGGCACCAGGAAAACCCGGTGTATGGTGCTTACGGTATTGGCATATTCCGGTTTGTCGCGCATGGCAATCCATTCAGGATGAGGGATGAACCGACCCCAGGCTTCATCCCTGTGTTTCATGTCCCTGAACCACAGCATATAAGTCATGGCCGGAAGATGGCTGCCGGCCAGGTTCTTGCCAAAAAATACGGAATTGAGTTCCACTTTATCGAATAACGGTAACTCCTCCTTGTTAAACATCAGGATCTTTCTGCGGCTTGCATCTTCATTGTAACTTTCATAAATGCGAAGTTCAAAGAGCCCGCGACCGGCATCCGGCTGACGAACTTGCGGAATCGCATCGAAAGCCTCGAGCAGAAGAGTTTCATACCGGTCAAACAATGGCTTGTCATAGGGAAGTTCATTGTAAGCCTTTGCTTTGGCCTGAAATCCGGGATCAGTGTCCATTTTGTTTTTCATCGTGAAATACTGGTTCATGTCTGGAAAACAAAGCAGCACATATAACATGGGTGGCTCTTCAAGGGAGTATTCCCCGAAAATTCCGACTTTGCCGCCTTGTTCGTTTAGCATGGGGGCTACCGCTTCCAGTAAATATTTCCTTAATTGCGTTTTGGCACCACCACTTTTCAGTTGGTATTTCCGAAGTTCATAAATCATTTTTGATTTTTGGTCTGCGGGAGATGAAATCCCTGCGGCAGCAGGAAATGCGGCTGCCATGCCGGCAGTGGCTGCCGTGTTTTGGATAAAGGTTCTTCTTTTCATAAGCTGTTTCAGTTAAGCCATGACATACATTATTGTTAAAGGAGTGTAATTTTAATCAATTCATTTTAATTACATGATATTTTATGGCGCTAATTATCCGGATTTTTCTGCTCTTCAATAAAGGGTATGGTCATCCCCGGGTAAAGGACCTGCTTGCGTTTTCCGCTCGATTGCAGCTCAATCATTTCATCATTGCCTTGTTGCATGGCAGTACTGAAATATATAAAGTAGCTTGATGGATGCGGGATCAGCAACCTGCAGGTTTTCTGGGGAGGGATACGGATACCCAAATAATCACAGAAAATACTGTCTGATAATTCATAGTCAGACAACATGTTGACATACAATGTATCCTGACTGGTGTTTTTGAGCTTTACCCTCTTAAACGCTCCACTCCCGATGGTAGGCTGGAAGACCGGTTCCATTTCCATGATCAGTGAAAGAATTACAGAACCAACCGAAAGGGCAGAGGTGGCCACAATGTTGCCACTGCGCTTCGATTTCATCATTTTGTGTATTTCAAGACTCTCCGTGTCGGTTATATATTGTGTTGTTGTACAGGAGTATAGGAGGGAGATTGCAAGTATCGCTTTCGCTACTTGAGCGTAATGATTTATTCGGTTGGTTGTCTGTTTCTGCATGACGGTTACAGAAGATGCTCTGTTTTTCTTACAAAGATAAACCATAGGGTTCTGTAAAAATAAAAAATCCCTAAATTTGAGGCCTGAATTGGAAAGCTGCCGGAGTGGTCGATCGGGGCAGACTCGAAATCTGTTGTACCGCTATGCGGTACCGGGGGTTCGAATCCCTCGCTTTCCGCCGAAAATACCCTGGGGATGACATCTTTTCCTGATCCTGGATCAAGTGGTAAAGATGTCATCTTTTCTTAAAAGAACCCGCTATGTCTGAATTTCTCAACCACGACCACATACGCACTTCCCGGCTTACTGAATATTGTACAAGACTCATTTCCGGAGAAAACGGCCGCATGCTTTACGATGAGTATCTGGCAGAGATTGAAACCGTTTCCCCCGAAAATGCCATGGAGGTGTTTGATAATCTCCTCCAGGGATCGATTCCTTTCGAAATCGTCAAGTCTAACGTCGGGAAGATCATGAACATCTTCTATAAGTCTCTTGAGTCTTTTCAGCCAATCCAGCCGTCAGAAGATCACTTCCTTTACTTTATGATGCTTGAAAATCGGGAGATGGAAAAGAGAATGCAGGAGGTGAAGGATGTCGTGAAATCATTCCAGGGTGCCCCTGATGACCAGAAAAAAAGATATTTCAGGCACCTTCGTGACAAAATCGAAGCGCTTCAACCCTATGAACTTCATTATATCAAAAAGGAGAATATTCTTTTTCCTTTGATAGAAAGCAGGTATCCTTCATACCGGTGCCTGCAGCTGATGTGGGCATTCCACGACGACTTCAGGGCAAGTCTTAAAGCACTTGACCAAATCCTCGGTGATGATAATCCCAATGAACAAGCCCTGAACAGGGAGTTGGGCAAATTGTTTTTCGTGGTGCTTCCCATTATTTTCAGGGAAGAAAAGGTGGTTTATCCCATGGCCTTAAGAAAGATCCCTGAAGAGGTCTGGGCCGGACTTGCCGAGCAGTCTTACGAAGTGGGCTGGTGCTACATCGGTGAACCTCGGTTGAAAGGGACTGAACATCAAAGGATGTCTGACCTTCCCGACGGACTGGTTGATCTGGAAACAGGTGCCTTGTCGGCTGCCCAGATCATCATGATGATGGAAAACCTGCCAGTCGACATCACCTATATCGACGAAAACGATGAAGTACGTTATTTCTCGGGCATCAAACACCGCATATTTCCCAGGTCAAAAGCCATCATCGGACGAAAGGTGCAAAACTGCCATCCGCCATCCAGTGTCCATATCGTTAATGAAATCGTGGATGCATTCAGGTCAGGCGAAAGGGATGTGGCTGAGTTCTGGATACAGATGAAAGGAAGGTTTATCCATATCCGTTACTATGCACTCCGGGATCCTCAACAGAATTACCGGGGCACCATCGAGGTCAGCCAGGATGTGACGGGCATCCGGGGGCTGCAGGGCGAGCAGCGGCTCTTGTCCTGGAAATAGACAAGCGCATGTCCTTCAATCTGGCGGATCAATCTTTATTTTGTCCTGAATGGATCAGCAGGCAATCCTGCCGAATTGTAGAGGTTCACGTCATCTGGATTATCTGCCCAGCCATAGCGCAATGCCGAAGGTGATTTCACCTGTTCGGCAGTCACCTCTACCTGGTTCGGGCTGATGATGCGTGCCTGTGCCCAATGAAATTTCTGGTCGGCACCTGCCAGGGTGAAACCCTTCACATAACCGTACCTGTCACGCGCTACCAAACCGTCGGCTACATGGTCGAAAGTCACGATGGCCTTGTCCCCTTTCCACTCGACTGATTTGAAAACCGGACCTGAGTAGACAAGATCTTTGTTGTAGGCTACTTTCAGTGCATTGAGTGCCAAGCGGTAACCGACATCCTGCTTGTTTCTTGGGTGGATATCATTGGCTTCACCAATATCAATGGCGAGTGCCATGCCGGTATTCGGTAATGACAAGGTCATGCTCTGGGCTTCCCTGAGTTCGGCCCAGCCACTTTCACCCGGGATTTCCTTTGGCTGCATATAGTTGGCGAGTGATACCCAAAGGAAAGGAAATTCACCCTGGTTCCAGTGTGTACGCCAGTCGTTGATCAGGGCGGGGAAGATACGCTGGTATTGTTTGGCCCTTCCGGCATTGGATTCGCCCTGGTACCAGATGACTCCCTGGAACGCGTAAGGTACCAACGGATTGATCATTGCGTTGTAGAGCAGGGTAGGGTAGCTGTTGGGGCCGATGTTGACCGCGGAAAGCGTGGCTTTTGCAATCCTGAATTTCCAATCGCCTGAGATATCCACTTTTTCTCCGCCGATGGCCAGAAACTGCTCTTGCGGATCACCCCAGATTCCTCCGTTTCCGCCTGTATCGTTAACTCTTACCACAATCATGTTCTTACCGGGCCTGAGTATATCAGCGTCAACTGTATAGATCCTGTCCTTGTCATACAGCCCTTCGGTTTTGCCAACCTCGATGCCGTTTATCCATGTGATGTCCGAATCATCAACTTTGCCAAGGTGCAGTGTCACGTTGCTTTTGGTCTGTTCTTCCGTCAGCATTACTTCCTTGCGATACCAGCCAATCCCATCAATGTTGGCATATCCCTGTTCTTCCCAGTATTTAGGGACGATCAGCGATTTCCAGCTGCCGTCCTGCAGGTCGATGGCACTCCAGACGGGTTCACCATTCACGATCCCCTGGTCGGTTTCCGGAATTTTTCCTCCAAGCAGTGTCTTTATCTTTTCCATCTGCTCTTTTTCGTATGCGTCAAGGTCCATGGCCAGAAGATTGTTCATTGGGCCTTTGAAATCGGGATCCTGGCTGATGGTTTCGCCGCTGATCCACGTTTCGGCAACGGTACCACCCCAGGCGCTCTGTATCAACCCGACAGGGACTTTCAGGTCTTTGTGCAAATGCCTGCCAAAGAAATAGGCTATAGCCGAAAACCCGGGAACGGTTTCAGGTGAACAAGCCACCCATTCACCTGACGTGATGTCTTCCTGTGGAAGTTGAGCCACCGCACGGGGTACCTGGAACAGCCTGATTTCCGGAAAATCAGCCTCCGCGATCTCTTCTTCGGCATTGTTGCTTTGTGCCAGTTGCCACTCCATGTTCGACTGCCCCGAAGCGATCCAGACTTCGCCAATAAGGACGTTCTCAAACGTTATTTTGTTTTTGCCTGAAACTGTCATCGTATACGGTCCCCCATATTCAAATGCGGGAAGTTTGGCCATCCATTTGCCATCCCTGGCGGTTCTGGTGCTGACACTCTTCTTGTCGAGGGTCACGGTCACCCGCTCTCCGGGAGTTGCCCAGCCCCATACCGGGATTTCCTTGCCCTGTTGCAGGACCATGTTGGAACTGAATATGCGGGGAAGCCTGACTTCAGCCCTGATCACACCTGAAATGAGCACTAATAGCGCCAATAGGCAGATATGTTTAATAGTTTGTCTCTTCATGATAGGTCATTTTCCTCAAAATTAGAAAAAATGAGTATTCCCATGCTGTCAACCGTGGATTTAATATAAATAACCATGCTGTGGAGTTTTGCATCATGCCTTTCGGTAAAAATGGCTATTTTTGGTCTGTTTGTCATAATCAATCCTAACCGATGCGCCTTAGTTTTCTTGTTCTTCTGATTTTTTTATTTCACGGATCGCACTCCCAAACGGTTAATCATTGGGAATCACTGGTGAATGCCAATAACATCTGGAAATACATGGTGGGGAATTCAGAGCCTCCTGCGACCTGGATCCAGACTGGTTTTGATGACTCTTCCTGGTTACAGGGGCCCGGAGGTATCGGTTATGGTGATGGTGACGACGGAACCACCATTTCTTCAGCAAGGGTGGTGTACCTGCGAAAAAACTTTACGGTGGCTTATCCCGGTGATATCGCTTCACTGATGTTGTTTGTCGATTATGATGATGGCTTTGTCGCTTATCTGAACGGACAGGAGATTGCCCGTGCCAATGTGGGTACCCCGGGTGTAAGGCCTCCCTATACGGCGTATGCCATCAACTGCGACCGCGAACCCAGTTTGCCCAATGGAGGCGTTCCTCCCAGATTCATCCTGACTGCCGCCCAGAAAGGTTACCTAAAGCAGGGTGACAATGTACTGGCCATCCAGGTGCATAATTGCAATGCCACTTCCAGTGATTTATCGTCGTCGGCCTTCCTGGTTGCTGGTATGGTCACTATGGCGACGCAGTACCAATCAACCCCTGCCTGGTTCAAGGATCCTGAAGACGAGAAGAGCCATCTTCCGCTGGTAATCATCGAAACCGGAGGCAAGGTCATCGGAAACAGCGAAAAGGTGGATGTGCATATGAAAATTGTGGACAACGGTCCGGGAAAGAACAATGGCTTTTTCGATCCGGGGAATGTTTATGACGGCCATGTGGGCATTGAAATCAGGGGACAATCTTCACAGTCATTTCCCAAGAAAAGCTATGGTTTCGAAACACGCGATGCACAGGGAGGCGAAAATAAGGTTAGCCTGCTCGGGATGCCCGAACATGACGACTGGGTCTTGTATGCTCCCTACTCCGACAAAACGATGCTGAGGAATGACCTTTCCTATTACCTGGGTCGGAGAATGCTCAGGTGGCAGCCCGACGCCAGGTTTGTCGAAGCCTACCTCAATGGTGAGTATATCGGCGTATATCAGCTGGTCGAGAGAATCAAGAGGGGCAAGGACAGGGTCGATATCAATAAACTGGAAAAGGATGACACGTCGGGTGATGCCCTTACGGGAGGGTACATCTTTAAGGTCGACAAGGTTCACGACCTGAGTCCTTATGAATACTTCACCAGCGTGCCTTCCTACGGATACAGGAATGCACGGAACTACCAGTTCTCATGGTATTATCCCAAGAGCGAAGATATCGTGAATGCACAGAAAAGCTATTTGAGCAACTTTATCATGAGTTTCCAGAACACCCTTAACGGCACTGGATTCAAGAATCCAACCAGTGGTTATGCTAAAATGATCGACATCCAGTCTTTCATCGATTTCCAGATTGTGAACGAATTGTCCAACAATATAGACGGTTACCGGTATAGCACCTATTTCTACAAGGAACGCGATTCGAAAGGGGGCAAAATGGTGGCTGGTCCTTTGTGGGATTTTGACCTGGGCTACGGAAACCTCGATTACAGTTACCGCCATGAGGTGACCAGTTTCTGGTGTTACGAGAACTACGGTCCGGGTGAGCCCAATTGCATGCACTGGTGGGCCCGGCTCATGGAAGACCCTGATTATGCCACAAAGGTGAAAACACGATACAGCCAGTTGCGTCAGGGAGTTCTCCATACCGATTCTGTGTTCAGTTATATCGAGCGTCAGGTTGCTCATTTAGGACCTGCAGTTGACCGGAATTTTGACCGCTGGAAGATCATGGGAACCTATGTATGGCCAAACCGGTTCGTCGGCCAGAGTCATGGGGCCGAAGTCAGTGAGCTGAAGAACTGGATTTCACGGCGCCTGGCATGGATGGATACCCAGTGGCTGATTGACCTGACGGGCATTGATCAGGATGAAAAAGGTGACCAGGTATTGGTTTATCCAAATCCGGTGGCCGATAAGTTGATATACACGCTGCCCGATTCGGGTCTCAGTGATTGTGTTATCGAGGTATTTACACTGCAGGGGACGAAAATCTGGTCAGAACAGCGAATGGTCCAGGGAGGCGACGAGAACCAGATCCAGGTCTCGCATCTTCCGGCTGGAATTTATATGCTCAGAATCAGTGGTCCTGACATGAAACCAGTCAGCCGAAAATGGGTCAAACGTTAAGGAATGCCCATAAAAAAGAAAAGCACGGAGCATGATCATCATGTCCGTGCCGTTCATTGTATGAATAATTCCAGTTAAAGGCTGTTCCCAAAGTCTTCCTTGAATTTTGCAACCAGTTTTTGTGGCCAGTCGGAGGTTGGTTCCAGCTTCCCGTTAAAGAAGCGGAGCACTTTCGGTTCATCCACGAAACGAAGGCCTCCGATCAGTTCCCGGTTTTTGTAAAGCCAATGCACCCTGTCAATCACGAACATGGTTTGCGAGAGGGTAAAAACCCTTCTGGGGAAGGCCAGGCGAAGCAGTTCCACATCGGCCAGGATGTCGTTGCCGTTTTCATCCCTTACGCTTGATATGGTCCCCCTTTCCATACCCCTGATTCCGGATACGATAAACAGGGCAGCCGCGAGCGCTCCCGCAGGATATTCACTCTGTGGCAGATGGGGCAGGAATCCCCTTGCATCGATATGGCATCCCAGCGCCCCGGCAGGCATGATCACCGGTACCCCCAAACTGTCAAGTTCGTTGACGGTGTATTCGATAAAGGAAGGCGACTGTGAAATCACGGTCTCATCCATGGTCTCATATAATCCTACAGCCATGGCTTCAATCTCGCGGACCGATATCCCGCCGTAAGTGGTGAATCCTTCGTAAAGAACCACCAAATCGCGCATTTTCAGGAAAATCGATTCGTCGTTGGTGGCAATACCTCCGCCACGGGTCGAGCTGACCTTGCGGCTTGAGAAATATACCAGCTGGGCTAAATCGCACATGGTGAGAAGGATGTCGTGGATCGACTGGTTTTTGAATTCCTCTTCGCGCTTTTTGATGAACCAGGCGTTTTCGCCGATCAAACTGGCATCGAGCACTACCATAATTCCGTATTTGTCGGCAATGGCTCGCACCTCACGCATGTTCTGGATACTGAAGGGCTGTCCCCCAATTAAATTCGTTGAGGCCTCCATCCGGATAAAAGGAATCCTTTCCGGACCGTATTGGTCGATCAGGGCTTGCAGTTTGTTGATGTCGATGTTGCCCTTGAATTGGTTATCGCTCTTGATCTTCAGGGCTTCATCGGTATAGATTTCAAAAACTTTTCCACCGTTCAGCTCCATGTGTGCCATGGTGGTGGTGAAATGGTAATTCATGGGTATGACATGTCCCTTGCTGATGAATGCCTGGGAAATGATATTCTCGGCAGCCCTGCCCTGGTGCACAGGCAGTACCCATTTTTTTCCGAATACGTGCTGAACGGCCTTTTCCATCCGGTAAAAGCTTTGCGATCCGGCATAGGCATCGTCGGCATGTAACATTGAGGATACCTGGTTGTCACTCATGGCATTCGTGCCACTGTCGGTAAGCATGTCCAGGAAAATGTCCCTGGTATTCAGCTGGAAAGTATTGTACCCTCCTGCTGCCATGGCCGCAAGGCGTTCATCGACAGGCTTGAGATGGAGTTTTTGGACTACCCTGACTTTATGGAGTTCAACAGGGATTTTGGCACCGTTCGAGAATTTGACTTCGGTAAGCGTTGGTTGTACCATATTTAAAACTTGATTTTTGATTTTGGTTGATAATAAAGTCCCAAAAATAGTGTTCAAATTCTAAAATGCAATATGTAAGAACGTTTTGGTGATAAATTGTCAGTAAAAAACAAGTTTTATTAATGTTTTGCTATGAGAACATACTTTCCCAAAAATGAGCATCTTAAATCTGTCAATGCCCTTCGATGGAAGCAATTGACTGGCAAAAGTACCAGGTCTTATTCTAAGAAAGATTGTGAAATTTACTTAAGGATATACTGAAAACTCTTTGTCCCGCTTTTGCCGGTACCAGACAACTTATTGGTATTTGGATAGAATTACCAATCCATTACCATACTTTTGCCATATATAAATCCCAAAAGTATGGTAAAAGTATGGAGAAACAATGGAGAAACCAATAACCGGTATAAGACTTTGGCCAAACCGACTGGGTAATTCAAATGGCTGACTTGAACCAATCCAATGAAGTAATTCAAATAGTTGACATGAACCAATCCAATGGGGTAGTTCAAAGTTGGAGGGCGTATGAGAAATTTATCAGGAGGTGGGTGACCCTGAATAAGGAGGCAGGCTCGCCATCATAATCCAAGGTCATCACTGATTGCCTGCATGGACTCCAATGATAATCCGGCGAATACATCGATCGGGATCCCGATTTTCTCGCATTCCATGATGTTTTCCCTTTTGACCGATGCGGCAAATGCCTTTTCTTTCATCCTCTTGGTAATTGATTTCACCTTTACTGATGATAGTTTCCTGTCGGGATAAACCAATGCCGTGGCGGTGATCAGTCCGGTGATGGTTTCTCCAGCCGCCAGGGCATGCTGAAACTCCGTTGACCGTTCCATGCCGGTAGCCATTTCGTTATGCATCACAATGGCATCCAGTGCCTCAGGAGAAATTTTCCCTTCGAGGATATTGGCGGCATAAGGACCGTGTACCAGTGGATCTGCCTTGGTGATTTCGACATCGATGTCGTGAAGCAACCCTGCCAGACCCCACTCATGTTCGTCCCGGCCCAACCGTCGGGCAATCGCTTTCATGACTGCCTCGCTCGCCAGGCAGTGTTTCTTCATGCTGTCCGATTCGATGTGTGTATTCAGCAGCGTTATCGCTTCTTCTCTCGTGATTGTCATGGGATTTCAAAACAGTTGGTTAATTTTAGGCAAATTTATTCGAGATGAACGAAATTGAAAGGAAATTTCTGGTCAAAACATCACTTTTCCCCCGAAGCGGCCAATCCATGGTCATGCGACAGGGCTACCTCTCGGTCGATCCCGAGCGGGTCGTAAGGGTGAGGGTCGAAGGAGAACAGGCATGGCTTACCATAAAAGGAAGGATGGCAGGCATTACACGGCCTGAATGGGAATTTGCCATTCCCGTATCGGAAGCCCTGGAAATGCTCAGGATTTCGCTTTATACACCCATTGAAAAGATCAGGCACAGGGTGCAGGTTGGCGATCACCTTTGGGAAGTCGATGAATTCATGGGGCAGAATGCCGGTCTGTGGCTTGCCGAAATCGAGTTGCACGACGAAAACGAGCCGTTTGAGGCTCCCGAATGGATCGGGGAGGAGGTTACCCACGATCGGCGCTACTACAATTCGCAGTTATCACAGGTTCCCTTTTGCCAGTGGCCATAAAATTGGCCCGTTAATTGCTGCAGGTAACCAAACCTTTAAGAAAGCGGGAATTTTCTGCTTCCTTAATCCCAAAAAATAACATAAACCCTATTTTTACGTTTCCATGAAAAACAAATTTCAACGAAACATGAAGTTCAGCGCCATTTTGTTTTTGCTTTTGTTTGTCCCGACACTGTTTGTCCAAGCCCAGGAAGAGAACGAAGTCGGATATTCGGATTCCCTTGACCATAATTTGTTGATTCTTAAAAGATACCTTTCCGAGGGATCCGACTGGCAATTTACCAACCCATTGATTGAAAAACGGCTGTCGGGTTTGATCGATTTCATCGAGAATGAACCCATCGACACAATAATCCAATATTTCCGCAATGCAAGGAATCAGGAAGAAGTGACCTTTATTTACCGGCTTCCCGAAAACTATCCCGATTCACTTGCCCTTCCTGGGTATGCCAATGCCGACTATCTCAGGGCACGTGTGACTGCCATTCGCCGGCAGGTGGAACGCGAATATACGGGAAGGCCTATCAATGTGCCGGGTGAGCTGCTCAATAAAATGGAAAGGGAAGTCGTTTTTATTCCTGAAGGTGAGGGGATGAGGCTGTTTGCCGACAGCATTTTTGTCATGCCCGATTCGTTGCGGATGCTTGATGCCATTCCTGATGACATGGTCCAGTCGCCCGAAGATTTCCGACGTATCCTTCGATTGGAAGAGCAACGGAAACAATATGTCGAAGCCAAAAGGATCGAATATAACGATTCACTTGAAGAGGCATATAAAACCCGGATTGCCCAGAGATATCGCCTCCAGTTAATCGATCAGCAGGTGGCTGCCCAATATGGCAGGCTGGCTGATTCGGTACGGGTCAATAATTTCCAGGTCCTGAAATTCCATAACGATCAGGCTGTTGCTTCCGTAAACGATTCCCTGAAACAGGCCCTGGCCTGGGTGGCTGGATTTGCCGACCTGATTGATAATTCGACGGTGAACCTGGTCAACCTGACCGATGATGCCTCGCCTCTGGTGTTAAGCAATGCCGGTAATTTCTTTACGCGTGTTTGGCTGAAGAACAGACAAAATGACTCCATTTCAGTGCTGGTGCAAAATATAGATAAAGCGAGTATGAGGCTGGTAATCGAGGATGGATACACTTTTTCGAGGTTCAGGCAGCAAGCCGTGAAAGATTTTGACTTTGCCTCACTTAATAAACCCTCTGTCAATCTCGACAAGGTCAACAGCCGTTATCAGGCGGTTACACCCTGGACACTGGGGGGCGACGGGAATGTCGGGTTTACCCAGACTTACCTCAGCAACTGGAAGAAGGGGGGATCCAGTGCCATGTCGATCTTGTTTGTGGCCAGGACTTATGCCAATTATTCACTCGATAAAATCAGGTGGGAAAACAGTGCAGAGCTCAGGAACGGGTGGGTAAAGCTACCGGGTGAGGGCGACGAGAAGAATCCGATCCAGAAGAACGATGATAAGCTCAAACTTACTTCCCGTTTTGGATTAAGCGCAATCAAAAAGTGGTACTACAGCACCGAGGTCGACTTTGAAACCCAGTTCTTCAATGGGTATAAGTATCCCAATACCGATGATCCCATTTCTGCCTTCATGGCACCTGCCAGGCTGATGTTTAAGGTGGGGCTCGACTATAAACCCAGCAAGGATTTCTCATTGTTTGTTTCTCCTCTGACCTCCAAAACGGTGCTGGTACAGGATACCATGAAGATTGACCAGACCAACTTCGGGATTCCCAGGGGAAAAAGGGCACATTGGGAGCCTGGTTTGCATACCGACCTGAAATTCAAGAAGGATTTTGCCGGCAACATCACTTTCGAGACCAAGTACAGGATGTTCATCAACTATCTTGAACCACGCGACCGATTCGAGATGGAATGGGAAAACCTGTTGTCGGTGCAATTGAATGATTTTATCAGTCTGAGGGCCATGCTCCACACCATATACGATACGAAGATCCTGTTCGACAAGACCGACAAAGAAGGTAATCCGGTGCTGGATGTTAACGGAAACAAAATCAGGGAGCCCAAACTGCAGCTGCGTGAATTCGTCACCATCGGTTTCTCATACAAGATCAACCGCAGGGTGGTCAGGGCCCGTGAAATCCGATAACCGTAAAGAATAGGTTTCTGAAATGTGATGGTGCCATCGGATTACTCATTTCTTTTTTCGTAAGTTTGCCTTATATCTTTTGATTATGAAAGAGTTCAAGAAACATTTCCATCTCGCGGCTTCTCCCGAGGATGTTTACAATGCGCTGGTAAATCCGGTGATGCTCGAAATCTGGACAGGCGAACCAGCCGTCATGTCTGAAGAACCGGGAAGCGAATTTTCTCTTTGGGATGGGAGCATATCGGGAAAGAACATCGAATTCAGGAAGAATGCGATGATCGTCCAGCATTGGTATTTCGGAGAAGAGGAGGAGGAACCTTCCGTAGTGACCATGAAACTACATCCGAAAGGCCAGGGAACCACACTCGAGGTAAAGCAGTCGAACATCCCCGACGATGCCTACGAAAATATTGCCGAAGGATGGCTGGTCGATTACCTCGGAGGGCTCGAGCAGCTGTTCGAAAAGTAATCGTGTCAGGTTTTATATCTGATCAGGAAGCAATTATTATGCGCCGGGGTCATAATAGTTGATCTCGTCTTCTATCCATTCCTTGATCTCAAGGAAGTTTCGTTCCAAACGCAGCATATTCTCAATGTAGAAATCGAATATGTCCGACCAATGGGCACGCTTATGGTAATCGGCGCCCCTGAGGGTGGTAAATATCCTGCAAACAGCCTGGTTGCTGTCTTCCCTGACATGCACGTAATCCCATATCAAGCCGTCCTTAAAGCCCTGTTCGAGTATCTTTTGATATTGTTGTATCACTTCAAATGCATGCAGCCGGCGACTCTCGCTTCGGTGGTTGATTTCAAGGATTACCCTGGCTTCGTTGCGATCTGCCTCGAACTTCAGATCAACATGCGAGATGCCAGTCTTGTGCAAAAGCCATTTCTTTTTCCGGCCTTTCAGCTCAGGCGCCATGTCACAGCGCTTCCCAAAAGTGTCCCAGAACTCTTGTCGCAATAATCTTATTTCTTCCTTCGAATACATCGGTTGGGATAGATGGACCGCAAAAGTACTATTTTACGGCAAAAATTCTTAGTATCTTTCCCGTGTGAAATCATTCCGGATATTTGTCTCCGGGATGATGTTCCACTGATCGGATACAAACGGAATAAACCAAAACGTAAACCTGATATGACAAAGGAAAACAGGAATAAGGCCAGGGTTGATGAAGCAAAGGCAAAGGCCGGAATAGGTGCATTCAAGGATTTGTTGTCAAATGAACCGGTTGATTTTATGCCGGTGGTCCTGGATAAGTCCACCTGGGAAGTCCTGACCGGGGGCAAGGCAGACAGGAGCGTCCGTGTATATTTTGGGCTACGGCCTGGTGAACACGGCAGATCCATTGTTGAAATGATTGGTGTTGGTACATCTCCCGACGAAACAGGTAACCATCGTGACAGCTTGGGTACGGTCATGGCATTGGGAGATTCAGTCCGTGAAATTTCACAATCCCAGGAGGTGTGGAAAGAATCCAGGAGAAACTGGAAGCAATGGCAAAAGCGGTTCAAAAAACCATTAAAAGCTGAAGATCGGGAAGAAGTCAATCTCCCCAATGCTGTCTTGTTGCATCCGGGAGTGTTGTCTGAATTGTTTGAGGATGGAAACTTAGCAAGTGTGACTCTTCAACCCATCATGGACACGGAAGTGAACTTGCTGATGGTCAGTGACGATCCGGAAGGTTCACAGGAGTATTATAATTTCTCGATGCCTTGTCCACCTTATTGTGACTCTTCCACCGGGTTGTTTTAAAATTTATCAGAATGTTGATATTTTACGTGAGATATTTTTTAGGCACTTTTGGCACGATTACACCCCTGATATTGGGTTTGTTAAACCTGAAATATCTTAGGGATGGATGGCAATGGATATTTGGTTTTGTTGTGCTTGGGTTTATTATTTCGATGCTCAATGTACATGTTTTTGTGGGAGTCAATAATCTGTTCCTTGTGCATCTGTATGTTCCACTGAAGTTTATCTTATTCACCGGGGCATACCGCCACTTTTTGAAAGGCTTTGTTTCCACCAGAATTTTGGTTTGGGTGGTTGTCTTGTTCATTGGATACAATATTTTCAATACAATGTTCATTCAGAGAATAACAGAGTACAACAGTTACCCAAGGGCGTTGGGCAGCTTCCTGATTTCAATCTACGCCATTCTGTGGTACCTGAAAACCTTGACCAATATGGAGATACGCCGAATGCGGGATGAACCTGTCGTGTGGTTCAATACGGGAGTTTTGATCTATTTCGCCGGTAGTTTTTTTGTATTCATACTGAGCAACCAGGTGTTGTTTCAGTCTGTCCAGTTAAGCAAGCAAGTTTGGTTGATCAGCTCTACCCTGATGTTCATTTTTTACCAAATCATTGCCTATTCATTTTTTCTGGTAGGTAAAAATGCAAAAAGCAAAGCTGCAGGCAGTCATGAAGCCACATCTAATTTAATCCAGAGATGATTCGAAAATGATCGATGTTATTTTTTATTACAAGGGATACTTTCAAACACTTATCATTCAGGTACTGGGATTGTTGAACCTGAAGTACATCAAGGGGGGATGGAAAGTATCCGTAAGTATTTGGAAAGAATGGCAAAAGCGGTTCAAAAAACCATCAAAAGCTGAAGATCGGGAAGAAGTCAATCTCCCCAATGCTGTCTTGTTGCATCCGGGAGTGTTGTCTGAATTGTTTGAGGATGGAAACTTAGCAAGTGTGACTCTTCAACCCATCATGGACACGGAAGTGAACTTGTTGATGGTCAGTGACAATCCGGAAGGCACACAGGAGTTTTATAACTTTGCCAAACCTTGTCCGCCTTATTGTGACACTTCCTCCGATATGAAGTAAAACTGATCAGGATGTTGAAATTATACCTAAATTTTATAAACAATTTCTCCACGATTGCACCCTTGGTTCTAGGTTTGTTGAACCTGAAATATCTAAGGGATGGATGGCAATGGGTATTTGGTTTTGTTGTGTTTGGGTTTATTATTTCGATGCTCATTGAGCATGTTTTTGCGGGAGTCAATAATCTGTTCCTTATGCATCTGTATGTTCCACTGAAGTTTATCTTATTCACCGGGGCATACCGCCACTTTTTGAAAGGCTTTGTTTCTACCAGGATTTTGGTTTGGGTGGTTGTCTTGTTCATTGGTTACAATATTTTTAATACAATGTTCATTCAGAGTATAACAGAGTACAACAGTTACCCAAGGGCATTAGGCAGCTTCCTGATTTCAATCTACGCCATTTTGTGGTATCTGAAAACCCTTACCAATATGGAGATTCGCCGGATGCGGGATGAACCTGTCGTGTGGTTCAATACGGGAGTTTTGATCTATTTCGCCGGCAGTTTTTTTGTATTTATCCTGAGTAACCAGGTGTTGTTTCAGTCTGTCGAGCTAAGCAAGCAAGTTTGGCTGATCAGCTCTACCCTGATGGTCATCTTTTACCAAATCATTGCCTATTCATTTTTTCTGGTGGGTAAAAATGCAAAAAGCAAAGCTGCAGGCAGTAATCCTGCATTCCGGATGTAGTTCTTGTATTTCGAAATTATTGATCGTCACGATAACCGACAGAATCCAGGACTCCATTTTCATCATTATCTCCTTTTGGTGTCAATCCAATAGGTTTAATTGTTAATTTTGATTTTTCTGATCGGATTTAATATTTTGGTTTGCACCTAAATCAGGCTTTATGAACGAAGGCGACGGAATGACCCTGATTCTCTTTCTTGTCATTGGTACCCTGGCGATGCTGATTCTGGCATTCGCCATATTCTTCTTTTTCCTGGTTTACCAGAAGCGATTGATGTCGAAGGAGATCGAGATGAACCTGATCAAGGCGAAGCAGCAGGAGGACTTGTTGCGGACGACCATCTTTGCGCAGGAAAAGGAGAGGAAGCGGTTTGCCGAAGACCTCCACGACGAGATCGGGGCCATGCTTTCAGCCATCAAAATGAATTTGGGTCGCCTCGAAAAGAAGGCTCCCGATGAGAATTTCAAGGGCGTGGTATCGGAAACCCGTGGCAACCTGGATGAAGTGATTTTAAACATTCGCAGGATTACCAGGGCTTTGCTCCCTCCCTCGCTCGAGCGGTTTGGACTGGGTTATTCGGTTGAAGAGCTTTTGGGCTGGATCGCCCACAACGGGCATACCCAACTAGTATACAGGGAGACCGGTGCTGTCAGAAGGTTCGATGCCAACGTAGAGATGGCTGTATTCCGGATTATCCAGGAGCTGTTGAACAATGCCCTCAAATATGCGGATGCCAGTGAAATCAAGATCCTTTTGAGATACGGACAAAAATACCTGGCCGTGCTTGTGACCGATAATGGTAAAGGATATGACGTCAATGAGGCCAGGGGTAAGGGATTGGGATTACAGAACCTGGAGGGCAGGACAAGAAGCCTCGGCGGCGTAATCCGTATCAAGTCAAAGACTGGCCATGGTTCGTCCAATATTTTGATCATACCAATATAATGTCATGAATACTGAAGTTTCTGAAAAAATCCCCATTGCAGTTGCCGATGACCACTCTTTGTTCAGGAAAGGTCTGGTTTCATTGCTTGAGGATCTCGATTTTATAGGGGAAATCCACGAAGCCTCAAATGGCCAGGAACTGCTCGACCTGCTGGATCGTGCTGACCCGAAGCCTGGCTTGGTTTTGCTCGATGTGAGAATGCCCATTATGGATGGGGTGGAGGCCACCGAGAGAATCAGGGCAAAATATCCCGACATGAAGATCATCATTCTTACCATGCAGGATGACGAAAACTTTATCGTATTCATGATTGAGAAAGGGATCAACGGATATCTGCTGAAGAATGTCGAACCTGAAGAGCTGGAAAAGGCTCTTGAAATGCTGCGGACCCGTGACATATATTTTAATGAACGACTTACCGATTTGGTGGTTCGTGCGCTA
This sequence comes from Bacteroidales bacterium 6E, assembly GCA_001270045.2. Lineage (GTDB taxonomy): Bacteria > Bacteroidota > Bacteroidia > Bacteroidales > Prolixibacteraceae > UBA1413. The sequence continues at coordinate 320,450 of DF970666.1, forward strand.
CACAGCAAAGGACGACGGCCTGCAGGAATATACTATGACTCGTTGTTTACCGAGCGTGAGCTCGAGGTAATCCGCCTGATTTGTGAGGAATATACCAATGCCGAGATTGCCGACAAACTCAATGTCAGCAAACGAACGGTTGAGGGCCACCGAACCATGATTTTTGAGAAGGCAGGGATCAGGAATACTGCCGGTCTGGTGTTATATGCCGTCAGGAACGGAATTGTAAAAACCTGAGCAAGATCCAGGGTGACAAATACAAAACAGGCTGTTTCAATGGATGAAGCAGCCTGTTTTTATGTGTTGTAAAAAGTTGCCGGTATCAGTTTTTCTTTTGTGAAAGAGAGAGAACGTAAAATTGATCGGATAAGGAATAAATATCAACCGGCAACCTAATTACAACTTGTGTGGAGTTGTTTAACGACCTGAAAAGGGTTGCATACCTAATTCTTCAATAGTCTACACGTTTTCTTCAAGAACGTGTTACAAATTTCCGCATTTAGCGATCGCTTTACAAGAGTATAAATACCTGTTTTTTGCATAGGTATTTATACCTGTGTTTTGGTGCGTGTTTACCGCAATGGCTGGTAATGGCCGGTTATAACATAAAAAAAGAAGCCTCTCTTTCGAAAGGCTTCCCTTGTATAGTGTTGATTTACACTTTTGTCAGATCATTAGGCAGTGGTATAGGCTGCTCCTGATTTGGTGGCAAGAATATTGGCCTGTGCGGCGGCTACCCTTGCGATCGGCACGCGATAAGGTGAGCAGCTGACGTAATCCATGCCAACCATGTCACAGAATTCCACTGATGAAGGTTCACCACCGTGTTCGCCACAGATACCCACTTTCAGTTTATTGTTCACGCCACGTCCTTTTTCAACGCCCATGCGAACCAGCTGGCCAACACCTTCACGGTCGAGCACCTGGAACGGATCGTGCTTCAGGATTCCGTTATCGACATAAACGGGCAGGAATTTGCCGGCATCGTCGCGTGAGAACCCGAAGGTCATCTGGGTAAGGTCATTGGTTCCGAATGAGAAGAACTCGGCCACTCCGGCGATCTTGTCGGCGGTCAGTGCGGCGCGGGGAACTTCGATCATGGTACCCACGAGGAAGTCGATGCGTGCACCTTTTTCTGCGAATACCTTTTCGGCGGTATCCTTGATGATTTTCACCTGGAGCTCAAGCTCTTTCAGGCTACCAACCAGCGGAACCATGATTTCGGGACGGGCATCCACACCTTTCACTTTCAGGTTCACGGCAGCTTCAATGATGGCGCGTGCCTGCATCTCGGTGATTTCGGGATAGGTAATACCCAGGCGGCATCCACGGTGACCCAGCATGGGGTTGAATTCGTGGAGTGATTCCACTTTATGTTTGATTTCCTCAACGCTGATGCCCATTTCTTTGGCCATTTCTGCCTGGTTGGCATCTTCGTGGGGAACAAACTCATGCAGTGGCGGGTCAAGAAGACGTACGGTTACCCCGTATCCTTCCATGGCTTCAAAGATGCCTTCAAAATCTTCCCTCTGGTAGGGGAGAAGCTTTTCGAGGGCTTTCCTGCGGTCAGTTTCATTCTCTGCAAGGATCATTTCACGCATGGCCTTGATTCTTTCGCCTTCGAAGAACATGTGCTCGGTACGGCAGAGACCGATACCGGTTGCGCCAAATTCGCGGGCAATGCGGGCATCCTTGGGAGAATCGGCATTGGTGCGGACATTCATGCGGGTGAATTTTTCGGCCAGCTTCATGATGGTACCAAAGTCACCGCTCATGTCGGGATCCTGGGTCTTTACCTTGCCTTCATAAACTTCACCGGTTGAACCGTTCAGCGAAATCCAGTCACCTTCTTTGAAATCCTTGCCATCAACGGTCATGACACGGGTTTTGTAGTTGATCTTCAGTGCACCTGCACCTGATACGCAACATTTACCCATACCCCTGGCCACAACTGCGGCGTGTGAAGTCATGCCTCCACGGGCGGTAAGGATACCTTTGGCAATGTGCATACCTTCGAGGTCCTCGGGAGAGGTTTCCTGACGTACGAGAATGGCTGTCGGGTATTTTGAAGCTTCGTCGGCGAAGAAAACGATCTGGCCTGTGGCTGCACCGGGTGATGCCGGAAGACCTTTGGCAAGAACCTTGGTTTTCTTCAGTTCGTTTTTGTCGAATACCGGGTGGAGGAGCTCATCCAGTTTGTTGGGCTCAACGCGCATCAGGGCAGTCTGCTCGTCAATCATGCCTTCATTCATCATATCGACGGCAATTTTCACCATGGCTGCACCGGTACGTTTTCCGTTACGGGTCTGCAATAACCAGAGTTTTCCTTCCTGGATGGTAAACTCGAGGTCCTGCATGTCTTTATTGTGGTTTTCCAGTTTCTTCTGGGTATCGAAAAGCTGCTTGTAGATTTCAGGCATCGCTTCTTCGAGAGAAGGATAGTTGGCGGCACGTTCTTCTTCGCTAACTCCCTGCAGGGCTGCCCATTTCCTTGAACCGGAGAGGGTAATTTCCTGTGGTGTGCGGATACCGGCCACGACGTCTTCGCCTTGGGCATTGATCAGGTATTCGCCGTTGAACACGTTTTCACCTGTACCGGCGTCACGGGTAAATGCAACCCCTGTTCCCGAGGTTTCTCCCATGTTACCGAATACCATGGCCTGTACGTTTACTGCTGTTCCCCATTCGTCAGGAATCTGGTTGAGCCTGCGGTAGAAGATAGCCCTTTCGTTGTTCCAGCTGTTGAAAACGGCTGCAACGGCACCCCAGAGCTGTTCCCACGGATCGGTAGGGAATACTTTTCCGGTAACCTTATAAACGGCTTCCTTGAACCTTTTTACCAGTTCTTTCAGGTCTTCGGTGGTGAATTCGGTATCCAGGTGGATGCCTTTTTCTTCCTTCATCTCTTCGATGATTTCTTCGAAGGGATCAATTTCTTCCTTGCTGTGGGGTTTCATGTCGAGAACGACATCGCCGAACATCTGGACGAAGCGACGGTATGAGTCCCAGGCAAAACGGTCGTTGTTTGATTTGCGGGCAATTCCTTCCACCGCTTCATCGTTCATACCGAGGTTCAGGACGGTATCCATCATGCCGGGCATCGAAGCACGGGCACCTGAACGAACTGAAACCAGACAGGGATTGGTTTTGTCACCCCATTTGGTGCCGGTCAGTTCCTCGATAAGGGCAACTGCCTTCTCGACTTCTGCCTTGATGAGGTTAAAGGTGTATTCCTGACCTTTTTCGTTGTAAAGGGTACAAGCTTCAGTGGTGATGGTAAAGCCGGGAGGAACCGGAACCCCGATCAGGTTCATTTCTGCGAGGTTGGCACCCTTGCCGCCCAGCAGTTCTTTCATGTTTGCCTTCCCTTCAGCTTTTCCAGCGCCGAATGTATAAACATACTTTGTCATAAATTGAAAATTTATTATTGTAGTTAATAATTAATGATTCTCAGCACTTTCAGGTTGTGACATAATTTTTGTCAACGAGGTCACAAATATATTAAAAAGAATAAAATCCTCCATATGGAATCGTACCTTGATGATGTGTTATACGCCGGTTTTGCAACCTTAACATTCTTTAACTTTGGTTGATACGTATTAACTAAATCTCAACGTACCTTTGTAACTGTACAACAAGAGTGTAATTTTTTCATAGAAAAGGTTTGGTTAGGTTTGAAGGGATGACCCCGCGGGCGCGGGGTCATCTTTTTTATTGTAACTTCCTGTACCTAAACCTTTTTGGGGTGGTGTCGCCTTGTCTCTTCTTACGGTTCTCCTCGTACTCCGAGAATGATCCCTCAAAATAGAATACCTTTGAATCACCTTCAAATGCAAGGATGTGTGTCGCTACCCTGTCGAGGAACCAGCGGTCGTGACTGATGATCACGGCACATCCGGCAAAGCTGTCGAGGCCTTCTTCCAGTGCCCTGAGGGTATTGACGTCGATGTCGTTGGTGGGTTCGTCAAGAAGCAGTACGTTTCCTTCGCCTTTCAGGGCCAGTGCAAGGTGGAGCCTGTTCCGCTCGCCACCCGAGAGTACACCGCATTTCTTTTCCTGGTCGGAGCCGGTGAAGTTAAAGCGGGCCACGTAAGCGCGGCTGTTTACCATGCGGCCTCCCAGCATCATGCTTTCGGTACCGCCGGTGACCACCTCAAAGACGGTTTTTTCGGGATCGATGACCTTGTGGGTCTGGTCAACATAGCTGATCCTGACGGTTTCGCCAATGTCGATGGTGCCTGTTTCGGCAGTTTCCTGTCCCATGATCAGCCTGAAGAGTGTGGTTTTTCCTGCCCCGTTGGGTCCGATCACCCCGATGATCCCGTTCGGCGGAAGCGAAAAGTCGAGGTCCTGGAACAGGATCCGGTCGCCGTACCCTTTGGTGACTCCGGCCATGTCAATGACCTTGTTGCCCAGGCGTGGGCCATTGGGGATGTATATTTCAAGTTTATCTTCCTTCTGTTTGACGTCTTCGTTCAACAGCTTGTCGTAAGCCGACAAACGGGCTTTGGATTTGGCATGACGGGCTTTCGGGGCCATCCTGACCCATTCGAGCTCGCGCTCCAGGGTCTTGCGTCTCTTCGAGACTCCCTTTTCTTCCATCTCGAGGCGCTTTGATTTCTGCTCGAGCCATGAGGTGTAATTGCCTTTCCATGGGATTCCCTGTCCACGGTCGAGTTCGAGAATCCACCCTGCCACGTTGTCGAGGAAGTAGCGGTCGTGCGTGATGCAGATCACGGTTCCCTTGTATTGCTGGAGGTGCTGCTCGAGCCAGAGGATACTTTCGGCATCCAGGTGGTTGGTGGGCTCATCGAGCAGCAGTACATCGGGTTCGCGGAGCAGTAGCCTGCACAAGGCCACCCTGCGGCGCTCACCGCCCGAAAGTTCCCTGACGGGCTGGTCGTCGGGCGGACACTGCAATGCGTCCATGGCCCTCTCCAAACGGCTGTCAAGGTTCCATGCATCATACTGGTCAATCTTCTCCTGCAAACGTTCCTGTTCGGCCATCAGCTTGTCCATTTTGTCGGGATCTTCATAATACTCCGGCAGTCCAAACTTCAGGTTGATATCCTCATAGGCGGCAAGCACGTCAACGATCTCCTGGACTCCCTCCTGGACAATCTCCTTGACGGTCTTGTTCTCGTCGAGGTGTGGTTCCTGTTCGAGCAATCCTACCGTATAGCCGGGTGCGAACACCAGCTCTCCGTTGAACGATTTGTCGACTCCCGCGATGATGCGAAGCAGAGTCGATTTACCGCTTCCGTTCAGACCGATGATGCCGATTTTGGCACCGAGAAAGAAGGACAGGGAAATGTCCTTGATGACTGTCTTGTTGGGTGGGTAAGTCTTGCTTACCTTGTACATCGAAAATATAATCTGCTTGTCGTCAGCCATGTTTGTTCTGAATTAAAAATTGAGCCGCAAAGATAGGAAATAGCCACGATAAAAGTAGTGGATCAGCTGCCCAGGTCAAACATGCCGGCAATATCCCCGGGGGAAATCTTTTTGAAGGCGACCATCGACTCGGTATTGGTTATCCCATCGATCTTCGAGATCTGCTCGGTAGCCAACCGGGCCAGGTCTTCGATGTTCTTCAGCCTGATCAGGGCGATCAGGTCGTAACGCCCGCTTACGGAATACACTTCATCCACGCCATCGAGGGCTGCCAGCTGGCCACCCACGGTGTTGACCTGGTTCTTTTCGGTGTTGATGAGTATGATGGCTGTTATCATGGTAATTGTATTTTAAGATTGATCCCAAAGATAATCATTGTACCGGGATGCTTCCCCATTGTCCGGTTTACGTTTTTTGCACCATAAAATAATTTTCCGGGTTGCTCCCTCAAATAATCATTTTATCAGGATTCAGCTTCCTGTTCCGTTTCCCGATTTTTAGTATTTTTAGAATTCCTTACGAAGAGTCACGGATAATTTTTATTCTTTTGAAAATAATTACATAAACCCTTATCCGAATTACAGATACCTATATGGAAAAACAACAGGAATTGAAGATGGCCGTATTGATCGATGCGGAAAACGTGCCTTATCACAACGTGAAGGCCATGATGGAGGAGATTACGAAGTATGGGGTTCCCACCACCAAGAGAATCTATGGCGACTGGACCCGCAACGTGACCTCAGGTTGGAAAAGTGTCCTCCTCGAAAATGCCATCACCCCGGTGCAGCAGTACAGCTATACTTCGGGGAAGAACTCGTCTGACTCGGCCATGATCATCGATGCCATGGATATCCTCTATTCGGGAAAGGTGAACGGTTTCTGCATCGTGTCGAGCGACAGCGATTTTACCCGACTGGCCATCCGGTTGCGCGAGTCAGGCATGAAGGTCATCGGGATCGGGGAGAAGAAGACTCCCAATCCCTTTATCGTGGCTTGCGACAAGTTTATCTTCCTCGAAATCCTGAGGCAGGAGTACTCCGAATCGGAAGGCGACGACGAAAAGAGTGGCAAGAAGCCGGTGGAGAAGAAGTCGCTGCAGACTGTCGACAAGGATACCTTGAAGTTGATCTCGGATTCGATCAACGACCTGGCCGATGAAGACGGATGGGCTTACCTTGGTGATGTAGGCAACCTTGTCAACAAGAAACGGCCTGAGTTTGACCCCCGAAACTATGGCTTCATGAAACTGACGCCCATGCTGAAATCATTGGTGCGATATTTCGAGATCGATGAACGCAAAACCGACAAGGCAAACATCAAAAGGGTGTTTGTGAAGATCAAGAAGTCACCGGCCAAAGCCCCCGTTAAAGCCACCCGCCAGCGCAAATCCACTGCCAGGAAAGCTACCCAATCGGCGAAGCCGCCTGTTAAATAAAAATAAGGGAATCTGGCTGTAGGCCGGATTCCCTTATTTCACTGCATCATTTTTTTAAATGATGCCTGCCCAGCTTTCTCATGCGTTTTGGTCCCATCCACAACCAGAATCCGGTGATGACGAACAGCATCAACGACAATCCCATGACCATAGTGTATATCAGTTTGAACCAGCCTTCCTGGTTTGGAAATATCCTGTCTGCAATGGTGCCGTCGTGGATGTGCTCTATCAGGTCTGATCTTCTCTGCTCCACCAGGAGGATCTTGCCTGTGGCACCGTCGACCTGCAATCCCTTGTAGTGTCCGGTAAAACTGAATTTTACGATCCCTTTTGACGGACGGACATCCATCCGGTCTATCTCAGCCGATTTATTTCCCGGAATGGAATCCCTCATATAGGCCGTGGCTGCATCCGCAAGCTGGCTGATGGGAAGCCATGCTTCCAGGTTTGTTGAGGTGCCCGTCTGGGTGGGAGCCAATAAAAGGCTTCCTGCATTCTTTTTCCAGCCCAGCAGGATGCCGCTGATGGCCATAATCAAAAAGGCCACCATTAACACTATGGCGGTCTGACGATGGAGCTTCCTGAATAATCGGATGATTCTCGCGTGCCTGCTTCTTTGCTGCTGTATAGTCTGGTTTTCTGTCATGCCGGATTTATATTGCCGGCCCAAAAGTAGGGAATATCAGGAGCCTTGCCAAGTGCCAGACTCCTGATATTGTATGATTAACGTCTTTTCTTGCCGAGGAAGTTGTCGAAAGAGTATTTTCCTGCACCGAAGACCAAAATCGTGGTGAATACCACCAGGTAGAGGAGGGCCATCTCCTTACGTTGGAAAGGATCGTTGCCGTGAACCACAAATGCGGCCACTGCCATGGTGATTATCACCGGAATGGCCGACAACCGGGTCAGCAGTCCAAGAATAATCATGGCCGGGAACAAAACCTCACCCGATACGGCCAGGATGTTCGAAAACAATCCACCTACTCCCAGTGGATCGGGGAAATCGGCACTTCCACCCGAAAATAACCTGTTCAGTTTAGGTAATCCATGGGTAATCATGAAGGCGCCTGCCGAAACCCGGAAAACCAACAGCCACAGGTCATTCAGCACCTGATGGCTGCGTGTGTTAAATAACTTGCTCATCTCGTTTTCTTATAAATTTGTAAATCCAACTTGCTCACAGGTTGACCGCCAAAGGCAATCCCTGCAGGTTTTAATTGAAGATGTCGGTTTGTGTTAAATAGAGATTTGAGTTATTAACGTAAATCCTGGTAGAAATGTTTTGCGGTTGCCATATCTGGCAGCTAAACCGCCAGATATCGCGGATGTCCATTCATGCTATCCCATTAACTTGGATAGAAAGTCCAGATTGGACTTGATCTCCGTAATCTTTTCCTGGTCAAGGTTTTCGAGGTTCCTGGCAAGTCGGTCCTCAAGCAGGGGTGGCAGCGACGAAATCAGCTTGTCTCCCTTAGAGGTAAGACTCAACATGACTTTCCGTTTATCGCCCATCTTGGGCAGGCGGGCTATCAACCCTTTCTTCTCCAGCCGCTCTATGATGCCGTTCATGGTGCTGGATGTCAGCTTCAGGAACAGGCGCAGGTCATTCTGGGATGTCTGGAATTGGGGACTTTCCTTCAGGTATTTGAGGCAGAGCACCTGTGGGATGCTTACGCCGTAATCTTTCTCAATGCGCTTCGACTCGTGGTTGATAGACCGCATGATTTGTCGCAACTGGATCAGGATTTCCGTGGTATGCATGTTCAGGGAGCTACTCGGTGGCTAACTGGTTCAACAGGTTCCGCATGTTCCTGAAATCGGCATACGAATACCGGGCGCGTGTCTTGGCTGCGCCTATCTTGATGGAAATGGTCTCATTCGGGAGTTCCTGGAACAGGTATTCATCCGTCCAGTCGTCACCGGCCGCAAGGATAAACCCATATTCCTTGTTCCTCAGAAACCTGGCTGCAGCCTTCCCTTTGTTGATACCGCTGTTCTTTACCTCAATCACTTTGTTGCCTTCCATGATCTCGAGATTGAAGTTCGAGAGCAAACTGTTCAGTTCATCCTTAAGCTCGATGGCCCGTTGCAATCCCAGCTCCTGGTCGGTGTTGCGGTAATGCCATACCAGCGAGTAGTTTTTTTCCTCGATGAAGGTCCCGGGTGTCCGGTCGGCAAAGAATTCCAGTACCGGCCTGACCAGCATTTTCCAATCGGAGCTGATATATTCGAGCAGCTTCCATTCTTCCTGTCCGGGTTTTTTGCTCCAAACGCCATGCTCTGTCACCATCGAAAATGGTTTTCCGGGAAACCACTGGTCGAAGGTTTCCTTATCCCTTCCGCTGATCAGTACCAGTTCTGTGTTGGCCTGACTGGCAAGGGCTTCCAATGTTTGCATCAGTTCTTCATCGGGTGAAGCTTTCATTGGGTTGTTCTTGAAGCCTACCAGTGTCCCGTCGTAATCAAGGAACAGTATGCGTGTGTCGGCCTTCCGGTATTGACTGATGATTTCGGTTTCCACCTGAGGGGTAATTTTCGTGCCTCCCAAAACAGGACGGTTATCTGTAGCCTTGGTCAATGCCTTCAGGAATTCCGAAGCCCACTTTTTGACATCATATCTTTGTAGACGATCCTGCAGTTGTGTGTTTCGTAGAATCATCTCTTCAACGCCCATTTCGCAGGCAGTCAGGATGGCATCCGACAGCTCTTTCATGTTGTTCGGGTTTACAAGGATGGCTTCAGCCATCTCCCTGGCGGCACCTGCCATCTCACTCAGGATCAGGACTCCCTTTTTGTCGGTTTTGGTTGCGACAAACTCCTTGGCCACCAGGTTCATGCCATCACGGTTCGGTGTAACGAGCGCAATGTCGCTTGTGCTGTACAGGTCGACCAGCTCCTCAAAGGGGAAGCTTCGGTAGAAGTACCAGATGGGGGTCCAGTTGATGGTGCCGAATTTCCCGTTGATCCTGCCGACCAGTTCGTCTACCTCGCTTTTCATCTGTTTATATTGAGGAACTTCCGACCTGCTGGGCACCGTTATCATGATCAGGGTGATTTTTTCGAGGTATTCGGGATGGTGGTCGAGGAAATAGTCGATCGCCTGAAGCCTTTTCTCGATGCCCTTGCTGTAGTCGAGCCGGTCGATGGAAATGACAAGCTTGATCTCTGGATTGGTGAGTATGTACTTCTCCATCTCCTGTTGCACCTTGGTCTTGTCTTTCACCGCCCTGGCTTTCTGCTCCAAAGCGGCCCCATGGAATTTTTCGTAATCGATACCCATTGGGAAGATATCGGTCTTGATGATCCGGTGCCCATAGGTGATTTCATTGAAATTGACTTCAAGCCCCAGTAACCTTCTGACGGTACTCAGGAAGTGACGCTGGTAGTCGAAAGTATGGAATCCGAGCAGGTCGGCTCCGAGCAGTCCTTCGATAATCTCTTTTCTCCAGGGAAGGATCCTGAATATTTCAAACGACGGGAAGGGGATGTGCAGGAAGAAACCGATCTTCATGTCGGGCTTCTGTTCCTTTACCATCTGTGGAACCAGCATCAGCTGGTAATCGTGAATCCAGATCATGTCTTCATCACACGCGGCCGACAGGATTGCGTCGGCATATATCCTGTTTACCCGCTGGTAGGTTTCCCAGTCGTTGTCGTCGTACTGCACGTATTGGGTGAAGTAATGGAACAAGGGCCAGATGGTTCGGTTGCTGAAGCCGAAATAGAATCCATCCAGGTCTTCCTGAGTGAGGTGCAATGGAAGGTAGTTCTCTGCAATCAATTCTTTTTCAATCGCTTTCTCTGTCTTTTCGTCGGTTTGTCCTTTGGTGAGGCCCGACCAGCCAATCCAAAGATTCCGGTACGATCCTGACACCGAACTCATGCCGGTTGCCAACCCGCCAACACTGGGAATGATCCTGATTTCATCGCCCGTTGTGTCTACATTAACGGGTAATCGATTCGATACTATAAGTAGTTTTTGCATAAAATGACTATTTTTGTTCGTTCAGAAACTATTTGCAAAGATACAACAATTATTTTAAGCATTAAATTCACGATTTATGGATAACCTCGATTATGGAATTGTCGGTAACTGCCGAAGCAGTGCGCTGATTTCCAAAGATGGATCGATCGACTGGCTCTGCCTGCCCCATTTTAATTCATCTTCGGTCTATGCCAAATTGCTGGACGACAAGAAAGGTGGAAGCCTTAATATTGTCGTTGACGAACAATATACTGTCCATCAATATTACCTGAAAAACACCAACGTGCTCATCACATCGTTCCGCAACGGAAACGACTGGTTTGAAGTCCTCGATTTTATGCCGCGTTACCGGACCAGCGACCAGGTACTGTATAACCCGCCGGATCTTATCCGTTATTTCAGGTACAGGTCGGGCAAGCCTTCTTTCAAGATTGTCCATGACCCCAAACTCGAATATGGCCAGTATACAACTTATACCATAAAGGAGAACGGGTATATCAAAAGCTTTACCAAGAGGGGACCGTATGATTCACTCTATTTCTATTCCGATTTCGATTATGATAAAATACTTAGTGCAGAAATGATTGATATGGTACAAGACCATTTCATCCTTTTGAGTTACCACCAGAAGATACTTCCCCAAACCGTGGAACGGTCGTATTTGAAACTGCAGCGCACCGAAGTTTATTGGCTCAACTGGTCGGAAAAGACCACACGCTACGTTAAATACGGGGATGCCATCAACCGAAGTGCTCTGGTCCTGAAGTTACTGAGTTACGACAAATCGGGTGCAGTGCTTGCCGCGGCTACCACCTCACTGCCCGAGACCATAGGGGAAGAGCGGAACTGGGATTACCGGTTCTGCTGGATCAGGGATGCGTCGATGGTGGTCAGGGTGATGAGCCACCTTGGACACCAGAATGTCGCCCACCGGTTTGTCAACTTTTTGCTGAACCAGATCTCCGACAAGGACGAGAAGATCCAGATCATGTATGGCATCGATGGTGAATCTCGCCTGACCGAGAAAATCCTGCACCACCTCGACGGGTACGAGGGTTCAAAGCCGGTCAGGATCGGAAACGACGCTTACCGACAGAAACAGAATGACATCTATGGTATCCTGCTGGATGTGATCCTGCAACGGTTCGAGCTCTTCCGGACCTCCCTCCAGAACAGCGAGGCACTCTGGACCATGGTACGCAATATCGTCAATACGGTCGAGAAGAACTGGCAAAAACCCGACCGTGGTATTTGGGAGATCCGGAATGAAAACAAGCATTTCACATTCTCGAAGGTGTTGTGCTGGGTGGCTGTCGACCGTGCCATCAAGGTGGCAGGCCTTATCAATATGGATAGCTATATTCCCGGGTGGACAAAACTCAGGGACGAAATCCGGAAGGACATACTCGACCATGCATTGGACCACAAGACCGGGGCTTTCGGACAATTCTACGGTTCGTCTGACATGGATGCCTCCACGCTCCTGATGGAGCAGCTCGGGTTTATCGAGGCCTCCGATCCAAGATATGTGGCCACGGTCAGGGAAACCGGCCGCCAACTGCTGCGCAACGGCTTAATGTATCGCTACAAGAACCAGGATGATTTTGGATTGCCCTCAAGCTCTTTTACCATCTGTACCTTCTGGTACATCATGGCCTTGTTCAAGATTGGTGATCGCAAGGAAGCGGAGCTGATGTTCCGGAAAATGCTGACCTATACGAACCATGTAGGGCTCCTGAGTGAGGATATAGATTTCGAAAGCGGAAGGTTGCTGGGGAATTTCCCGCAGGCTTATTCCCACCTGGCATTGATCGAAACGGCCGTATTGCTGCAAGGGGGTGAAGTGACCGAGGAGGAACTTTTGCTCGATATACTTAAATAATCTGGTTTCATATATCAAAAGCGCTGCGTGAAATATCCTTTCCTGCCATCGGGCAGGTCACACCAAATCGTGAAAAGTACCGGTTTCTGCCCAAGAGGCATTCGCTGCTTGTTGGCGTGGGCAAACTCAGTCTGCCATAACCTGTATTGCTCTCCCGAAGCCATGTTGAAACCGTTCAGCCGGTAATATTCATTGATGGTCAGCCTTGTGTTCAGGTAGTCGAAATCATCGAGGTTTCTTACTTCGATATGATCGTCTTTCAAGGCGATTTCAGCCTTGAGATGCACGATTTGTTCCTCTTCCGGTTCGTGGTCAGGCTTCAGGATGAGATATCCAATGATCAGGATGATGACGGTCCAAATAATGGTTCGCAGTTTTTTCATAACAATGGATTGATATCACGGATTACACAAAATGTATACCATGCAATCTGTCCACGGAAGAATTAAACCATGCAATTTGACATCTTTTGTAAAGGTCATTTCTGGTCATGCTTGAGTGAAAGTCCTGCTTTTTTTGCCCTTTGGACAATACTTTTATCCTGTGTGGTTTTTTAGGTTGGCTGAGAATGCTATTTTTAAACCCAATTTCTGAAAAAACGGTACATGCAAAAACTAAACGACTACCTGGCTATCATCGACAGTTATATTGGAGGCTCCCAATGGTTTGTTTTTCTACTTCTCGGAACAGGCTTATTCTTCACCCTATATTTGCGTTTTCCGCAGTTCCGCTACCTGAAATATTCACTGAGAATCGTCAGGGGAAAATTCGACCGGGAAGGTGACAAGGGCGATACTTCGCACTTTCAGGCACTCACAACCGCCCTTTCCGGTACGGTGGGGACAGGCAACATCGCCGGGGTGGCCCTGGCAGTGCACCTCGGAGGCCCGGCTGCCTTGTTCTGGATGATGATGACGGCCGCCCTGGGTATGACCACCAAGTTCGTCGAGGTTACCCTTTCGCATAAGTACCGCGAGTTTGCCGAAGACGGCTCGGTGGCGGGTGGTCCCATGTACTACATGAAAAATCGCCTGAACATGAAATGGCTGGCTGCCATCTTCGCCATTGCCACCATCATCAGCTCGTTCGGAACCGGAAGCCTTCCCCAGATCAACAGCATCTCCAACTCCATGTTCGCCACATTCGGAATCAACCATGTGGTCACCGGTGCGGTATTGGCAGTCCTGCTGGCAGCCGTGATCATTGGAGGCATCAAACGAATTGCGATCGTTACCTCCATGCTGGTGCCGGCCATGGCGCTCATCTATTTTATAGGGTCGGCTGCCGTCATTCTCTATAATTACGAAAACATTATACCTTCATTGGTCCACATCGTCAGTGACATTTTCACCGGTTCGTCGGCCATGGGGGGCTTCCTGGGGGCCAGTCTGGCATTCGCCTTTAACAGGGGCGTAAACCGCGGACTGTTTTCCAACGAGGCAGGACAAGGTTCGGCCCCGATCGCCCACGCAGCCGCACGTGCCCATGAGCCTGTTTCGGAAGGCTTGGTGGCCTTGCTCGAGCCTTTTATCGATACCATTATCATCTGTATGCTCACTGGTATGGTTTTGCTGTCGTCGGGTGTGTGGACCGAAAAGCACGAGAACCAGTTCCAATATTCCGATCTCGTGGTTTTAAGTGAGGTATATTCTGATAAGAATGAACAGGACACGGAAAAGCTTTTCAATTATATGAAAGGGAAGGAAGATCTTCCGCTTTTCTCTGGCAAAATGCAGGTGTCTGAAGGTATTCCACAGTCTGGAGTCACCTTTTTCCATGCCCGTTCGGTTGCCGAGGAGGTAAAGGTGCTCATGAACGGCACACCTTTTAGTGGGGATATCGATTTCAATAATGGGAAACCAGCACAGGTTGCCGGACTCACATTTGCCGGAAAATCGTTGATTCACAGTGCTCCCCTTACCACGGTAGCGTTTACGAAGAGCTGGTTCGGTATCTACGGAAGTTACATCGTGGCCATCGGGTTGCTCTTGTTTGCCTTTTCGACAGCCATCAGCTGGTCATATTATGGCGACCGTGCCGTGACTTACATCGTTGGGGTAAAGGGTATCCTTTGGTACCGGCTGGCCTACGTGGTGGGTTTCTTTTTTGCGTCCTTCACCGATACCACCATCGTGTGGACCTTCTCCGGTATTGCCATTGCCCTTATGACCATCCCCAACCTGTTCGGAATCCTCTTCCTGCACAAGGAGATGAAAAATGAGGTGAAGCTGTTCTGGCAGGAATATGCCAACCGGTTTCCCGACGAAAAGGTGCCTGATTGATCTGGTGTCAGGCATAATCTGACGGATCTCTGCTGATGATGACACCGAATTTGTTCAGGTGGTTGAAATTCCCGCATGATCCGACCGGAAATTTCAGTTCGCTTTCTACCTTTGCGGACTATGAAACGGATTTATCCTGATAACTTTGAAGTAAAGATCGGTTTTGACCGGGTCCGGGAATTGCTCAAGGACAAGTGCCTGAGTTTACTGGGAGAGGAGCACGTCGAAGAGATGGCTTTCGGCACCGATTTTGAATCGATCCATCGCCAGCTTCGCGAAACGGCCGAGTTTCAGCGAATCCTGGCCGAATTCCCCAATTTCCCGACCAGTTATTATTTCGACGTGCGCGAGGCGCTGAAAAGCATCCGACTCGAAGGTCGTTTCATGGAGGTTGAGGACCTCTTCGACCTGAAACGCGCCCTCGATACCCTGAAGGCGATCGTGGCATTCTTTGCCCCTCCCAAGCAGGAGATTTTCCCCCTGCTTTGCGGCAAGGCTTCACGCGTGCAGGTTTATCCTTATATCAGCGAACGGATTGACACCATCCTCAATAAAACGGGCCAGATCAGGGACAATGCCTCCCCCGAGCTGGGCCGAATCCGCAGGGAGATACTCTCTCTTCAGTCGAGCATTTCGCGCAGGTTGCAGCAGATCCTCAAACAGGCCCAGCACGACGGACTGGTCGATGAGGATGCCTCGGTGGCTGTGCGCGACGGCCGTTCGGTCATTCCGGTACTGTCGGCCAACAAGCGCAAACTGAAGGGCATCATCTACGACGAATCGGCCACCGGCAAAACCGCTTATATCGAACCGTCCGAAATCGTTGAAATGAACAACGAGGTACGGGAGCTGGGTTATGCCGAGCGTCGCGAGATCGTCAGGATACTCACGGCCATCGCTTCGGATATCCGGCCCTATATCGACGACCTGATCTGGTCGGTCGAGTTTCTGGGCGAGATGGATTTTATCAGGGCAAAGGCTGCCCTGGCCGTGGAATTCGGGGCCATCCTTCCCGACCTCTCCGACAGGAGCCTGATCAGTTGGAAGAAGGCGGTGCATCCGCTCCTGATGATGTCGCTGAAACGTGAAAACAGGCAGATTGTGCCGCTCGACATCGAGCTTAGCGATGAGAACCATATCCTACTGATCTCGGGTCCCAATGCCGGCGGGAAATCGGTGTGCCTCAAAACGGTGGGCCTGCTCCAGTACATGCTGCAGAACGGGATGCTCATCCCGGTCCAGGAAGGTTCCCGGACGGGCATATTCAATTCCATCCTGATCGACATCGGCGATGAGCAATCGATCGAGAACGACCTGAGCACCTACAGTTCGCACCTGCTCAACATGAAGCATTTCGTGAAGAATTGCGACAACCGGTCGCTGGTGCTGATCGATGAGTTTGGGACCGGAACTGAGCCTATGCTGGGGGGCGCCATCGCCGAATCGATCCTGAACCGCCTGAACCAACTGGGCACTTTTGGTGTCATCACAACCCACTATACCAACCTGAAACACTTCGCCTCGTCGGCTCCCGGCGTTATCAACGGGGCCATGCTCTACGACTCGCAGAGGATGGACCCGCTGTTCCAGCTCGAGATCGGCAAGCCCGGAAGTTCGTTTGCCTTTGAGATTGCACGCAAGATCGGACTGCCCGAGGAGATATTGCAAGAGGCTACCGAAAAGGTCGGCAGCAAACACATCGACTTCGACAAGAACCTCCGGTCCATTACCCGCGATAAATATTACTGGGAGACCAAGCGCCAGAAAATCAGGCGCGTAGAGAAGACAGTCGACGAGCTGGCCGAAACCTATAAGAAGGAACTCGAGGAAACCCGTCAGATGCGCAAGGAGATCCTGAAAAAGGCAAAGGACGAGGCACGTGAAATGCTGGCTGGCGTAAACCGCCAGATCGAGAACATTATCCGCGAAATCCGCGAATCACAGGCCGAGAAGGAACGCACAAAACAACTTCGCGTTGAACTGGAACAAATCAAGGTGAAGGTTGATCCGGAAACTGTGCCCGAGGATGAGTCCATCGCCCGGAAAATGGCAAAACTGAAGAAACGCGACGAGAAGAAGTCGGAAAAAGTGAAACCTGAACCGGTGAAGGCTGAAGAGAAGGTCCCTGAAAAGAAAGGGCTTTCGAAAGGCGACAAGGTCAGGATCATCAGCCAGGATGCGATTGGCGAATTGGTCGAATTCAATGAGAAAACCGCAGTTGTGGCCCTGGGTAACCTGATGATGACCATGCCGGTCGATAATGTGGAGCCCATCAGTGGCAACGAAGCCCGAAAGGCCCAGAAGACAAAGGGTAGGAGCGGGGTCTCCATGACCCTCGATTTCAGCGAACGGAGGATGAATTTCAAGTCGGAGCTCGACCTCCGGGGCATGCGCGCCGAAGAAGCCATCCCCAAAGTCCAAAACCTGATCGACGAAGCTGTCATGTTTGGGGTGACCCCCTTGCGGCTGCTGCATGGCAAAGGCCATGGCATCCTCAAGGAGATGATCCGCAACTACCTGCGCTCCGAACCGGTCGTCACCTCTTTTCGCGATGAGCACGTCCAGTTCGGCGGTGCCGGCATCACTATAGTGGAGTTAAACGTATAGTGGTTTGCCGGAGGCAAACCACTATCTCTAGTTTACAGCAATGCCGGCTACGCCGGCATTGCTGTTGAAGAGAAGGATGAAGGGCGCAGCCCTTGCCTTCTCTGCTATATTTTCATATAAAGTTTTAGGAATCAGGACAGAATGTCATGATTCCGCCTCTGGTTTCCTTTTTGTTGCTTCAAAATGCAAATAAAAGTAACCACCATGAACTTTAACAATTTCACCATAAAATCGCAGGAGGCATTGCAACATGCCTTCGGAATTGCACAGGGCAATAACCAGCAGGCCATCGAAACGGCCCACTTGCTAAAGGGTCTGATCCATGAGGCCGAGAGTGTAGTCATGTTCCTGTTCAGAAAGCTGGGGGTCAACACTGCCATCATGGTGCAGGCCCTCGACAAGATGATCGAGTCGTATCCCAAGGTGACCGGAGGCGAGCAATACCTGGCCTCTTCGGCTAACCGGGTACTCCAGAAATCACTGGAATATGCCCGTGAAATGGGCGACCAGTTCGTGTCGGTCGAGCATATCCTGCTTGCCTTGCTGGATGCCGGTGACCAGGTGGCCCAGATGCTGAAAGACAGCGGTGTGCAGAAGGGCGAACTCCAGAAGGCCATCGCCGAATTGCGCAAGGGCTCGAAGGTGGATTCCCAGACAGCCGAGGACCGCTTTAACTCCCTCAGCCGTTTCGCCATCAACCTTAATGAGCGTGCCCGCTCGGGCAAGCTCGACCCGGTGATCGGACGTGATGACGAGATCCGCCGCATCCTTCAGATCCTGTCACGCCGTACCAAAAACAACCCCATCCTGATCGGAGAGCCAGGTACCGGGAAAACGGCCATTGCCGAAGGACTGGCGCACCGTATCGTACGTGGCGACGTTCCCGAGAACCTGAAGACCAAGCAGGTTTTCTCACTTGACATGGGGGCGCTGATCGCTGGTGCCAAATACAAGGGAGAGTTTGAGGAACGACTTAAGGCGGTCGTGAATGAAGTCGTGAAATCAAACGAGGAAGTCATTCTCTTTATCGACGAAATCCATACGCTGGTTGGTGCCGGGAAGAGCGAAGGGGCCATGGATGCCGCCAATATCCTGAAGCCTGCCCTGGCCAGGGGTGAGCTGCGTGCCATTGGTGCCACCACCCTGGCAGAGTACCAGAAGTATTTTGAGAAGGACAAAGCCCTTGAACGCCGCTTCCAGGTGGTACATGTCGATGAGCCCGATACCCTGGAGGCAATCTCCATATTGCGAGGACTGAAAGAACGGTACGAGAACCACCACCGTGTGCGCATCAAGGATAACGCCATCATCGCCTCGGTCGAGCTGTCGCAGCGCTACATCACCGACCGCTTTCTGCCCGACAAGGCCATCGACCTCATGGATGAGGCCGCGGCCAAGCTTCGCCTTGAAATGGACTCTTTGCCCGAGGAACTCGACGAGATCGAACGCCGTATCAAGCAGCTCGAGATCGAACGGGAGGCCATCCGCAGGGAAAAGGACGAGAAGAAACTGCAGCAACTGGGCGAGGAGATCGCCAACCTCAAGGAGGAGCAGTCGAAGCACCGTGCCCGCTGGCAGTCTGAAAAGACGTTGATTGATGCGATCCAAAAGCATAAATCGGAAATCGAGGAGCTGAAATTTGAGGCCGACCAGGCTGAACGTCAGGGCGATTATGGCAGGGTGGCCGAGTTGCGCTATGGCCGGATCGGGGAGAAAGAGGCCGAGATTGCAAAACTGAAGGCCGAACTCGATCAGCTGCATGTCTCTGGATCGGTAATCAAGGAGGAGGTCGAACCGGAGGACATTGCCGAGGTTGTGGCCCGATGGACAGGCATCCCGGTGTCGCGCATGATGCAGAGCGAGCGTGAAAAGCTTCTCCACATGGAGGATGAGCTCCATAAAAGGGTTGTAGGACAGCACGAGGCCATCGCTGCCGTGTCGGATGCCGTGCGCAGGAGCAGGGCCGGACTTCAGGACGAGAAGCGTCCCATTGGTTCGTTCATCTTCCTGGGAACCACAGGGGTGGGCAAAACCGAGTTGGCAAAAGCACTCGCCGAATACCTGTTCGACGATGAACACCTCATTACACGTATCGACATGTCGGAGTACCAGGAAAAGTTCTCGGTGACCCGACTCATCGGCAGCCCTCCCGGATACGTGGGCTACGATGAAGGCGGACAACTGACAGAGGCGGTACGACACAAGCCATATTCGGTAGTGCTGTTCGACGAGATCGAAAAGGCACATCCCGACGTCTTTAACGTGCTTCTACAGGTACTCGATGATGGCCGTCTTACCGATAACAAGGGAAGGGTGGTCAATTTCAAGAATACCATCATCATCATGACCTCCAACCTGGGATCGCACCTGATACACGAGAAGCTGGTCAACCTCCATGAAGACCAACTGGGCATGGTGATGGAGGAAACCCGCGAAGATCTGCTGGCCTTGCTCGAACGGACCATCCGTCCCGAGTTCCTGAACAGGATCGACGATATCATTGTGTTCTCGCCTCTGACCAGGGCCGATGTGAAAACCATCGTCGGACTCCAGTTCGAAAGGATCATGGAAAGGATGAGCCAGAATGGGATGTCAGTCAGGATAACCGATGAGGCAGTGAACTGGATTGCAGCGGTGGGCTTCGATCCTGCATACGGAGCACGACCTGTGAAACGTTTGCTCCAGCGCTATGTGCTGAATGAGCTGTCGAAACGAATCCTGGCAGGGGATGTCGACCAGTCGCACACGATCGTTATAGACATACAAAATGAGGAACTGGTATTCAGAAATGAAACCAACGGATAATTCACTTTAGGGGCATTGTGATGTCTTGAACCAGCCGGTACCTGAGTTGTAGTTCGCCAGGTGCCGGCTTTTTTATTTGTCTAGTTCTTCCTCGAGTTGGGAAATCGCCGTCAGGCATACCTGCTCAAATTCGCGAATGTATGCGGGATAGGTCTCGGCATGTTCTCCCTTTTCCGCCAGCAATTGAAACGCTTTCAGCCTTCGCGCCAGCTCATCCAGCCCAAACAGCATGACCGATGATTTGGCGGTATGTGCCTCTTTTGCAAGGTTCTGATAATCCCTTTCAATGTAAAATTCCTGCATGTGGGTTACAAATTCAGGCACCTGTCGCATGAAAGTTTCAATCATTTCCTTGATAAATTCCCGATCGCCGGCTGCAACTTCCTCAATGTAAGTCAGGTTGATGATCTTTTCCACAGATATAGGTTTAAAGCAGCTTAAATTTAATAAATTTACGTTCCAATCTCTTTTCCACATAAGAGGATATAAATATGGTGATATTTTTCACCTTTTTTCATGGGTGAAAGCCTAAATTTGCACCCCGAAACGGAATAACCAGCTAATTCTGAAATACAACATAAATCATGAAGAAAACTGCTTTTAATCAGTTGCACAAGGATGCAGGCGGCAAAATGGTCGATTTTGCCGGATATGAGCTTCCGGTGGAATTTACCGGAATCAAGGATGAACACATGACTGTCAGGAATGCGGTCGGGGTTTTCGATGTTTCCCATATGGGCGAATTCAGGATTTCCGGGCCCAATGCACTTGAGCTGCTTCGTCTGGTGGGCTCTAACGCACCATCGCTGCTGGCACCCGGGCAGGCACAGTATTCCTGTTTCCCAAATGGCAAGGGCGGTATCATTGACGATTACGTTTTATATTGCATGGGCCCCGAACAGTACATGATGGTGGTCAATGCCGCCAATATCGATAAGGACTGGAACTGGGTCACCCGGCACAATACCATGGGTGCCGACGTCGAAAACCTGTCGGAACAGCTCAGCCAGCTGGCCATCCAGGGACCCAGGGCTTTGGCTACCCTGCAGAAACTGACCTCCGTGAACCTGTCCGAACTAAAATATTACACCTTCGCCATTGGCGAAATGGCCGGCGTGAACGACGTGATCATCTCCAATACGGGTTACACCGGTGCAGGAGGTTTTGAACTCTACATGAAAAATGCCGATGCCGTGACCATCTGGAAAGCGGTATTCGAGGCAGGCGAAGAGTATGGGATCAAACCCATCGGACTGGGTGCGCGTGATACCTTAAGGCTCGAAATGGGCTACTGCCTCTATGGGAACGATATCGACGACACCACTTCACCCATCGAGGCTGGATTGGGATGGATCACCAAGTTCAACGGCGACCGCAAGTTCATCGATCGTGAATTCCTGGCCATGCAGCAGAAGGAAGGCATCACCCGCCGCCTCCGCGGATTCGAGATGAAAGACCGCGCCATCCCGCGCCATGGTTATACCATCTATAATGCCGAAGGAAGCGTGATCGGAACCGTAACCTCCGGAACCATGTCACCCATGCTGGGCATCGGCATCGGAATGGGTTATGTGTCGAAAGAGTATGCAGCCTTCGGTACCGTCGTTTACATCGGTATCCGCGACAAGAAAGTTCCTGCCGAAATCGTTAAGACACCCTTCATTTAGGGATTGCCGTTTGAAAGTTTTGCCTTTTATATAAGGTATACCCCATTTGCGGAGGTATACCCAATTCACAAACTTCGGTGAGTGAATGATATCCGGAAACCTGTCAGCCAGGTCTCCGGATTTTTTTATGCATGACGGGCCTCACGCAAAGCAATCCTTCAACGTTATGCCGTTCAGGTAAACTTTATGGTAATTTACCAGCTTCATTCAATCAAAATGAGACTTTATATCTCTTTTTTCTGATATTTGTCATGTATTGTGGTATCAGGCTGCCAGTAAGTGTAAATGCGGCGAAGCGTCAATGGGCAACTTAATGGCATGGCGGCTCAGTCGTTGTGCCTCCGTGAACAGCCACTATGGCGAACCTGAATTGACGTGGAACCGAATCGTGCTGGCTCAGCCAACACACTTAAATCAAGAACATTGACAAAACTCATCGGCAGCGCACTTTCTTTTTCCTTTCTTTGAGCTGCGCTTGCCAATAAAAAATCATAAATACGCAAAAAAGTACTAAACAGATGAAGAAACACAATTTTTCCGCAGGTCCTTCGATTCTTCCCGAATTCACGAAGGAAAAGACGGCTGAAGCCATCCTGAATTTTGCCGGCACCGGATTGTCGGTCATGGAAGTCAGCCATCGCAGCAAGGAGTTTGTCGCTGTCATGGAACAAGCCCGCGAACTGGTGAAAGAGCTTCTCGGGGTGCCCGAAGGGTATTCAGTCCTGTTCCTGCAGGGCGGTGCCAGTCTTCAATTCCTCATGGCCCCCATGAACCTACTCGAAAAGAAGGCAGCCTACCTGAACACCGGCACATGGGCGTCAAAAGCCCTCAAGGAAGCCAAAACCTACGTGGGTGAAGTGGTTGAGGTGGCTTCTTCCAAAGACCAGAACTACAATTATATTCCCAAGAATTATGTGGTTCCGGCCGATGTCGACTATTTCCACTACACGTCAAACAATACCATCTACGGTACCGAAATCCTCAGGGATCCTGTGGTTCCTGTGCCCATGGTCTGCGACATGTCGTCGGATATCTTCAGCCGGCCGGTCGATGTTTCCAAATATGACCTGATCTATGCCGGTGCCCAGAAAAACCTCGGGCCATCGGGCGCCACACTCGTGATCGTCAAGGAATCGGCCCTGGGCAAGGTTACCCGTCCGATCCCAACCATGCTCGACTACCGCACGCATATCGCCAACGATTCGATGTTCAACACCCCGGCCACCGTCCCGGTATTCGGAAGCTTGCAGACCCTGCTGTGGCTGAAGGAGCTGGGTGGAGTCGCCGCCATCGAAAAGGTGAACCAACAGAAGGCTGACATGCTCTACGACGAGATCGAACGTAACCGGATGTTCATGTCGACCGTCGCCGATCCGGCCGATCGCTCACGCATGAACGTCATCTTCGTGATGAAACCCGAATATGCCGAACTTGAAAAGGCTTTCAGTGATTTCGCTTCCTCCAGGGGAATGGTCGGATTGAAAGGCCACCGTTCGGTAGGCGGTTTCAGGGCTTCGCTTTACAACGCCATGCCGGTCGAAAGCGTACAGGCGCTGATCGACGTCATGCAGGAATTCGAAAAGAATAACTAATCAGCCAAAAGGTTCCCGGGACTGGGTCCCGGCTGATGTATACTGTCCGCCGCGCTCCGGACCGGGAACTTTTCTTTGCTCAAAGAAAGGAAGAAATGAGAAAAGTACTGATTGCAACCGATAAGCCATTCGCCGCCGAAGCCCTGGCCAAAATCACCAAGGTGTTCAAAAAGGCGGGTTACGAAGTGGCCTTGCTTGAAAAATATACCGCGAAATCGCAGCTTCTCGAGGCTTGTGCCGATGCCGAGGCAATGATTGTCCGAAGCGATATCGTCGACCGCGAAGTGCTCGACAATGCCCCGAAACTGAAAATAGTGATCCGTGCAGGTGCAGGTTACGATAACATCGACTGTGCCTATGCAAAGGAAAAAGACGTGGTGGTGATGAATACCCCCGGGCAAAATGCCAATGCGGTGGCTGAACTGGCCATCGGACTGGCCATATATGGCATGCGTGAAATGTACTCCGGAAAGGCCGGAAGGGAACTGCGCGGACGCACCCTCGGGCTCCATGGGTTCGGATACGTGGCCCGTAATGTCTTCCGTATCGCCCGTGCCCTCGGGATGAAGGTGATCGTGTATACCCGCCACAGCAGGGAAGCCGCCGCTGCCATCGGACTCAAGGTTACCCATTCGCTTGAGGATCTCTACGGTAAAAGCGATGTGGTGTCGATCCACGTACCTGCCAAAGGGGAGCACATCCGCTCAGTCAGCTATAAGGTCCTCAGTGAATTGAAGAAGGGGGCCATCCTCGTCAATACCGCCCGTAAGGAGGTCATCAACGAGGACGACCTGGTTCGGTTCATGCGTGAAAGGGACGACGTGAAGTACCTGACCGACATCGAGCCCGACCAGAAACAGGTGTTCACCGACGAGTTCAAGGGACGGTATTATGCCACACCGAAAAAGATGGGGGCACAGACCGCCGAGGCAAACACCAATGCAGGGGTGGCCGCGGCTGAGCAGATCGTCGCTTTCTTCGAAAGCAACGATTCCTCATTTCAGGTTAATTAGACGGATTTGATGCTGCGAAGCAGCGTCAAATCCGAATTAATAATTGCGGGGGACGCAGTCTCCCGCCAAATTAAATTACAATGGCTATAGTAAAACCTTTCAGGGGGCTCCGTCCCCCAAAACAATACGTCGAAGAGGTGGCTGCCTTGCCCTACGATGTCATGAACAGCGACGAGGCCATGGTCATGGCCCAGGGGAAACCCCGCTCGCTCCTCCATATCACACGCGCCGAGATCGACTGCCCTCCCGGTACCGACATCCACTCGGAAGAGGTCTATCTCAAGTCGGTCGACAATTTCAACCACTTCCAGGCCAACGGCTGGCTTTTGGAGGATGACGAGCCCCGTTATTACATCTATGCCCAGACCATGGACGGGCGCACCCAGTACGGGATCGTCGGTTGTGCGGCCACGGCCGATTATGAGAACGGGATCATCAAGAAGCATGAGCTGACGCGTCCCGACAAGGAGGAGGACCGCATGGTCCTCACCCGGTACCTCAACGCCAACATCGAGCCGGTATTCTTTTCATACAAGGCGGTTCCCGAAATCGACGAGATCGTCAACAATATCGTGAAAAACATTCCGGCCGAATATGATTTCGTGGCCGATGATGGCTTCGGACACCATTTCTGGCCGGTCACCGACCGCGATACCAACCGGAGGCTCGAGCAGCTGTTCATCGAAAAGGTGCCCTTTACCTATGTGGCCGACGGGCATCACCGCACTGCCGCAGCCGCCAGGATCGGTGCCGAAAAGCGTGCACAGAACCCAAACCATACCGGCGATGAGGAGTACAACTTCTTCATGGCCGTTCACTTCCCCGACAACCAGCTGAAAATCATTGATTACAACCGGCTGGTGAAAGACCTCGACGGCAAATCCGAAGCGGAATTCCTCGCCGAACTCGAGAAGGGATTCGAGGTGACCGACATGGGCCCTGATATCTACAAGCCTGCCGCCCTGCATGAGTTCTCGATGTACCTCGGTGGCCGCTGGTACCGGCTCAACGCGCGCAAGGGGACCTATAACGACGATGATCCGATCGGTGTGCTCGACGTGACCATCCTCTCAGCGCAGATCCTGACCCCGCTGCTGGGTATTGAAGACCTCCGGACTTCCAAACGGATCGACTTTGTGGGGGGCATCCGCGGACTCGGCGAACTGAAGCGGCGTGTCGACAATGGCGAGATGAAGGTGGCATTTGCCCTCTATCCCGTTTCCATGCAGCAGCTCATCAATATCGCCGATACCGGTAACATCATGCCGCCCAAAACCACCTGGTTCGAACCTAAATTGAGGTCCGGACTGGTCATCCACAAGTTGTAGGAAGAACAGGGTTTGTTGCTGCCGCTGGTCGTGAAACCAACGGCCCGGGTCATTTTCATGCGATGATCATACCTGAAAGGAAAGGTTTGTTATGTAATACATAATTAACTGAGGTATAGATAATTTATGATTGTTTGCGACGAAAAATTCAACACTCCGGGTGCTATCTGAAGTTTAGTTTAACATTCCCGGTTTCAGGAAGGAAAATTCAGGATCAAACCTGTTTTTTCCTTCTTTTTTTTCTTTTTTTAATAGGAATTGCGATAAAAACAGGTTTTATATTGTATGAATTACAATTATAATCTAATTTTAGGCGCAGTTTTTAAAACCAGACAGAGCAACCCAAAGTTGTCTGTCAAAAATATTGTTCCAAGTACCTAAATGTATTAATACCAATGAAAGAAACCCAATGTAAGTACACGACCGGACAGGTAACCTGGCTGGTGATTCTCCGTGTGGCCATCGGTTGGCATTTTTTGTATGAGGGATTGGTGAAAGTGTTCAATCCTGGATGGTCACCGCTGGGTTACCTCCTTGATTCCAAGGGATTCATGGCGCCATTTTTCTACGCCCTGGCCTCCAATCCATCCGTGTTAAACGCAGTCGATTTTCTGAATCAGTGGGGACTGGTGCTCATCGGCATTGGACTGATCCTGGGTGTTTTCACCAGGCTCGCCATTCTGGCCGGTATGCTCATCCTGACATTCTATTACCTGTCGCATCCGCCGTTTGTGGGGGTCAGCTATGCCCTGCCCAGCGAAGGAAGCTATTTCCTGGTCGACAAGGTCGTGATTGAATTCGTCGCACTGGGAGTGCTGTACCTGTTCCCGACCAGTAAGTACATCGGCCTCGATCGCCTTATTTTCAGAAAAAACAAGTAGAAAGGACGTAAACATGGAAGACAACAAAAATACCACGCAAAACGGAGGAAACCCTGTAAACCGCAGGGACGTCCTGAAAGGCCTCGCCACCGTACCCGTACTCGGTGCTGTCGCATACGGACTCTATAAAAAGAAATCATACGACCGTTACCTCAAGAATGCCATCACCGAAGAACTGAACATGTCGGTCGACGAACCTGCCGCTCCCGTGAAATCGGAAGGCAAGGAGATCAGGGTCGGGCTCATCGGTTTCGGTATCCGCGGAAAACAGCTGGCCAAGGCGCTCGGCTTCGCGCATCCCGAACAGGTGGAGGAGTGGCGCAAGGCTGCCGAATCCAACAAGAACGATACCCGTTACCTCGATTTCAAACAGCAGGACGACCTGAACATCCGGGTGACCGCCGTTTGCGACATATTCGACACCTACGGCACCATGGCCCAGGAAGCCGCCGCCAACATCAACCGTGAAGGTAAAGGCGGACAAATGGGTGAAACCGTCAAAAGATATGCGAACTATAAGGACCTGATCGCCGCTCCCGATGTGGATGCCGTCGTGATTGCCACCCCCGACCACTGGCATGGCCCCATGACCATCGAGGCTGCCAGGGCCGGTAAGCATGTCTATTGCGAGAAACCGCTTACCTGGACCGTCGAGGAGACCTATGAGGTGCGCAAGGCTGTCAAGGAATCGGGCGTAGTGTTCCAGCTGGGTCACCAGGGAAGGCAGACCGACGCTTACCTGAAAGCCCAGGAAGCCATCGAGAAGGGGGTCCTCGGACCCATCACCCTGATCGAGGTGACCACCAACCGCAACGATCCCAACGGTGCATGGGTCTATCCGATCCACGAAACCGCCAACGAAAATACCATCGACTGGGAACAGTTCATCGGTCCGGCCCCATGGCACGATTTCAGCCTCGAACGCTTCTTCCGCTGGCGCTGCTGGTGGGATTACAGCACGGGCCTCTCGGGCGACCTCCTGACCCACGAATACGATGCCATCAACCAGATCATGGGACTGGGAATTCCCCATTCGGCCATGTCAACCGGAGGCGTCTATTTCTTCAAGGACGGGCGTACCGTGCCCGACGTGCTGCATACGGTATTCGAGTTCCCCGACAGGGATCTCTCGCTGATGTACTCGGCCACCCTGGCCAGCCAGCTCAACCGGGGCAAGAAAGTCATGGGTCACGATGCCTACATGGAAATGGGCAACACCCTGACCATTTATGCCGACCCGCGCTCGACCCGCTATGCCGAGAAGATCAAACAAGGCATCATCAAGCCCGACATGCCCATCTACAGCTATATCCCCGGAAGGGGTGCCGATACGGTCACCTCCGCAACCGAACGTTACTTTGCGGGCAGGGGACTGCTCTACACCTACCGTGGCGGCAAACGCGTCGATACCACCCACCTCCACATGAAGGAGTGGCTCGATGCCATCCGCAACAACGGCAAGACCAGCTGCGACATCGACCAGGGATTCGAGGAAGCCATGACAGCCCACATGGGTACGCTTTCATACCACCATAAAAAACAGGTGTTCTGGGACAAGGAAAACGAGCAAATCGTTGTTTAGGCCCGGATAAACCATTAACTTTGACAAGAGTTTTCCGCGAAAGCGGAGTTATTTTAATTAAATAATTACTTCTAATCACCTTACAGCAGCCTTTCCTCACCGAAAGGCTGTTTTTTTTCGTAAAAATCTATCTTTGCACCGTTTAAAAATCCGAAAGATGAACATCGAAAAGTTACTTCAGGGCCAAATCACGGCAGCCATTGAAAAAGTGTTTGGTTTTACCCCGGCCGAAGGATCGGTGCAGTTGCAGCAAACCCGCAGGGAATTCGAGGGCGACATCACCCTGGTGGTTTTCCCGTTTGTGAAAAACGCACGTAAATCACCCGAGGAAACCGCACGCCTGTTGGGAGAATACCTGACCCAAAACAGCGATTTGGTCGAGGATTACAACGTTGTCAAGGGATTCCTGAACCTGACCATTGTCCGTGAATGGTGGATCAAGGTGCTGGCCAATGCATTCAGGCAGGATAAGTTTGGTGTGACTGAAGTGACTGACGACAGCAATCTGGTGATGATAGAGTATTCATCGCCCAACACCAACAAGCCCCTCCACCTGGGCCACATCCGCAACAACCTGCTGGGATATTCACTTTCCGAGATCATGAAAAACAACGGGTACAAGGTGGTCAAGACCAACATTGTCAACGACCGCGGTATCCACATCTGCAAGTCGATGTACGCCTGGCAGCAGTGGGGTGAGGGGAAAACCCCCGAATCCACCGGCATCAAGGGCGACCACCTCGTGGGCGATTTCTACGTGATGTTCGACCAGCAATACAAGAAGGAGATTACCGAGCTCAAGGAGAAAGGCGTGCCGCAGGAAGAGGCCGAAAACATCGCCCCTTCCATCCAGGCCGCCAGGGAGCTGCTCCGCAAGTGGGAAGCCAACGACGCGGAGACCGTCAACCTTTGGAAGACCATGAACCAATGGGTATACGACGGATTTGACGTCACATACAAGGAAATGGGCGTCGATTTCGACAAGATATATTATGAATCCGAAACCTACCTCCATGGCAAGGATGAGGTCCTCAGGGGCCTCAAAGAGGGCATTTTCTACCAAAAGGACGACTCGTCGGTTTGGGCCGACCTGACGCCTGCCGGACTCGACCAGAAGCTGCTCCTCCGCAGCGACGGCACGTCGGTGTACATGACCCAGGACATCGGCACCGCACAGATGCGTTTCAAGGATTACCCGATCGACAAGATGGTGTATGTGGTCGGAAATGAGCAGAATTACCATTTCCAGGTACTGGCCATCCTGCTCGACATGCTGGGGTATGAGTGGGGCAAAGACCTCTACCATTTCTCGTACGGGATGGTCGAACTGCCCTCAGGAAAGATGAAATCGCGCGAAGGAACCGTGGTGGATGCCGACGACCTAATGGCCGAAATGACCGAGGTGGCACGCAAAATGGGAGAGGAGCTGGGCAAGCTCGAGGGCCTTACCAAAGAAGAGGCCGACCGCACCTACAAGATGATTGCGCTTGGTGCCCTGAAATACTTCATCCTGAAGGTCGACCCCAAGAAAAACATGACATTCAATCCCGAGGAATCGATCGATTTCAACGGCAATACCGGACCCTTTATCCAATACACCCATGCCCGCATCCAATCGGTGCTCCGCAAGGCCGAAGACACCGGAATTTCCATAGGTATCGATTACCCGAACGACTTCGAGCTGGAGGCAAAAGAGAAGGAACTGCTGAAGACCATCGCACTCTTCCCGGATGCGGTTACACAGGCCGGCACCGAATATTCACCCGCCGTGATCGCCAATTACTGTTACGAGCTTACCAAGCAATTCAACCAGTTTTACCACGACCATTCCATCCTGAACGAATCCGATCCCGTGAAGAAAAGTTTCAGGTTGGTGTTGTCAACGGTGGTGGTAAAAATCCTGCGAACCGGTATGGGCATGTTGGGCATCGAAATGCCCGACAGGATGTAGGGGCGAATTGCATTCGCCCAATCAGGAATATATTGGGCGAAATATCGGGAAATAATATAGGGCGAAATCATTTCGCCCCAACAACGTATCCAATGATAAATGTATGGGTATCGTAGGGGCGAATTGCATTCGCCCTGAATTGCATTCGCCCTGAATTGCATTCGTCCGGGGTATTGGGAAAATCGTATGGATTTGGTGGAAAAAATTGGTGGGGGTATAAAATACAAGAAAGGAGACCTCTGTCTCCTTTCGTTGGGATTTAAATTGCAATTCAAGTATAAGGGACTATAAACTTGAATAAGTCTTACAAATATACATCATTTTATTTAAAAAATAAACTGACAATTAATTTAGAATCAATTTATTTTATCAACAGGTCATCATTTGATGGTCTTGTGAAATAGCTCATTGTTCAAAAACACAGAAGGGAACCATCTTGCAATGATTCCCTTCCCGCTGCAATTTACCGAAGTATTTCGCAGTGCCAGGTTACTGTTATTATGACCGGCTTTTTTCCCTGAAATTCAGACTTGCGTCATCGGTCCAGAAAAATAGGCCCCGTTCCCTCCTGTCTGGCGTGTTACCCCCAGACGATCCGGATGTCCGATGGTCCTTTCGCGGGGATCGCTCCCTTTGAAGATTCTTCACGGACGAAGCACCCTTCAGAAATTCGTATGGAGTGCATTGCTGCCCTCCTTCGAAGATAAAATGTTTCGGGCTTGCACCCTACTTAATTTCCGGAAAGTTTTCCAAAGCCGAGGCTTCGTTATTATCTTTCCGCCGTTAGGCTCAACCTTCCAAAGAACACCTTTCGGTGGATGGCGTTTGTCGGTTTCCTTTGGTTTCCCTCTGTTGGCCGGCTTCGGCTCTTCAGATAACCGGGTTTCCCCGTTGGATCATTTCCTCGTTCCACTTAAGTCGCGATTCCAGGATCATTATCTTCGGAGCTGTCTTTTATCGCTCACCTGATACATCAAAGCTAATACAAAAAACAATGCGTGTCAAGTATTTGAGGTTAATTTAAGTTAACGTGTTATGAACCGGGGTTATCAACATTTGTTGATAACCCCGGTCTTATATTGAATGCAGGTTGCCGGAGGCAACCTGCATTCACGTCATAACAACAAAAAACGGGAACTACTTTTGATGGTAGCTCCCGTTTCACTGTCCGTGATTTCTCATGTCCAGCGCCAGGTTACTGTTATTGCGGCTGGCTGTGGCATCCTGTCCCCGGTTTGCACCGGATAAGGTTGTTTTCAGCCCTGATCCCTGTTGCGTGACTTGTTACGGTCATGCCTTCAGGATGTCCGATCGATGGTTTATGGAAGCAGTGTCGCGGTTGCCGGAACTTTCATCCCGAACCCCGTGATTTACGACCATGCAATTTTGTTTCCAATCCTTTTGCAAGGACGGGCATTCCATTGCTGCATCTTCGCGGACGAAGCGCGTCGGGGTACAATCGTACGGAAACCGTTTCCGGTCGCCTCCGGTTGTGACATCCTGCCACCGAAATGACTGTCTGTCCAAAGTATTCCATCCAAACAAAATCCCGAAGGATTTCAAGGCTGGATCTTCCTCCCTTCTGCTCAACCTTCCAAAGAACTCCTTGCGAAGCGTGGCTGGTGACGGCCTGGAATGGGTTTTACCTTTTTTTGGCCGGCTCCGGCTCTCCCGATAAGCGGGTTTCCCCGTTCGATTGGACTGCCTGCACACTTAAGCGCCGCTGGTCCGCTCCTTATCTTTCGAGCTGCCTTTTATCGCTCACCTGATATTTCAAAAGTAATCATTAAAGTAATACAAACCAAATATTTCCGCACATTAGAAACGAACGGTTTATGAACCGGGGTTATTAACAATTGTTGATTACAAGATTATTCATCCATAAACCTTAGATCTCTTGCATGGTAATCTGTAATCTTTTCGACCGAGAAGGGAAATCGGGCATGGTTCACCTTTCTGGCGGTATTAATGAACCGGTTACATCTATCTTCGTCGAATACCCCTCTCCTGAAAGCAATCAACAGTATGTCAAGGGTCCCCAAATAGTGTATGCCATTATTCTTGCAATAGGGAACGATGTCCCTGAAATTACTGCTGGCTATTACGTCTTTTCTGAATTTGGCAACTGCCATACAAGCACGTTCCCCATCACCAATCAATGGATTGTTTCTCTTGATCAGCGCATATTCCCGTTTGATTTCAACATTCGCCTCCGGAAATGCCGCAAGTGTTATATTCTTTACACTGCTCAGCAATTGGTCAAGAATCTGTCGTCGTGAGCTGATCCGGGCAATCTCGCCATATACAATATCCAGGATTATCAACTGGTGCGGATTAAAAATGACGGGGAGGAATAAAATTTCACCGCATGCAATAAAATGCGAAATTACATCGGCATCGATTAATATAAGCTTCCGCTTCTTACTCATTATCAACCCGATGATCAAAATCTGACAAATTAATCCCGATATCCTCCAGCAGTGAGAAATAGGAACTTTCAGAAACGATGCCCTTTTCGTATAACTCCCGGGCCAGGGATCCGTAGTCGCCGATTACCACACCATTGTTGCCCGGCTGATAAAGGTCCACCGAATATCCATGGAGCAACGCATTTTTGATTTTGTCAGCCGAAAAATGATCGAACCGGTCCTTGTCCAGCAATTCCATTCGCCACAACCGATAAAGCAAAGCGCTCCTCGAACATGAATAATACTGCTCAACCGACAATATCGTGCTGAGCGAAATTTTGTTTTTCCGACGTTCTGCGTCCGGAATTAACTGCAGAAGGCCATGGGTGGGCATCAGTAGGTACGATGCAAAAACATCGGCATTATACTCTTCCGGATCACCCGATTTGTTGAACGGGATGCTGCCTGTCTTTTCCGAGGTGAAATTTTCCTGGAAGTAGAGATGATAGAGTTCGTGACATATCGTAAAATGTTGTCGTCCGATTGTCATGTTGCTGTTTATCAGCATGAAACGCTTCGCTTCCTTTTCTTTGTATATTTTGACGGCCATGCCCGAAAAGCTGGAACTCAAGGGGAGAAAGACAGTCAGGATGCGGTTTTTGTGCAATACGCTCTTAAGCCTGATGGCCTCGGTCAGGCTAAGCCCATTATCCTGCCTGAAGCGGTTTGCCTTCAATTCGAGATTGATGTACAGCTTATCCATTCTGTAAGGCTTCTGACATGTTGAGATAATTGCTGATGATCTTCTTGAAACGATTGATTTGCTGCAGGTCACCCGGAGTCATCTCATCGGCTCGAAATGCAAACGATGTCATTACAGATTGCTTTTGGGGATTCTCTTCGTAAAGATCGTATTCGTCAACATTAAAAAGAAGGGCGAGCTTTTCAACCACGGTAACCGGAATGGTGCGAGCATCCTTTTCATACTGGTTTACCGCTGCAGGAGTGATGTTAAGAATTTCAGCAATAAAAGCTTGTGTATAACCAAACTTTAATCTGAGATCCCTGATGTTTTTACTGATGATGCTTTTGTTTTCCATATTCTCAGGAAAGATGTACTGTCACTCTTTCTTGTTACAAAATTATATAAATTCTTGATTATTGGCAAAATATTAACACTTTTTTGTGAGATAAAGATGTCCTTCACTTCAGGTCCTTCACTACGGGTCCTTCACTACGTTCAGGATGACAGGGCGCACAACGATATAAGAGAAATGTTCCAGGATATCGTAGTCGCCCATGAACATTTCTCTCCTTAATTTTTATTATGCGCTTGTCATCCTGACCAAACGATGGATATCACAGTCATGGAAGGACCAATTGTCACCTATGGGAACCGAAGGGTCAGTTTACAGGCTTACAATTGTCCAGGGACAAAAAATTGTGGTGAAGTGGTCACAATCCCTTCCATTTTTGTAGAATTGTGGCGACGTGATTTATCGCGTCTTGTAGCTGGACCCCAAAATGGAATCCATGAACCCCCTCACGTGCACCCCATAGGCCGCAAACCGCTCGGCCACCGCTCCGGTGAGCTGTTGCACCCCTTCCGCGCCATGCTGCCGCTCAATCACTTCCACCAGGCGTGGAAGGTCGGCATGCCGGCTCACTTCCACGGTGGGGTCCGACACCATCGCAAGGGGCATGTACTTCTCCAGCAGCCTGTCGGTGTTCCCCGAGGCTGCCGCTGCACCTGCCGATATGACTTCCCGGATGGAGGCCTGGCTGAACGGAAGCGGTGCCGACGGCTGCGTAAGCGCGGCGATCAGCGGATGCCCGGGGTCGCCCTGCTGACAGGCTTGTTTCATCACCTGGTGCTGGAACTCCTCGAGAACGGTATGCCGGTTCGACACAAGCTGTACGGCATTGTCGCGCGACTTGGGAGCCCCCAGGATGGCCTTCAGGTTGATCCACATCATCCGGGCAGTACTCACCCCCGGAAGGGGCTTCACGTGGTACGGCATGGTCAGGTCGGCCACATAGTGCATGCCCCAGCCCATGAACCGCCATCCCCAGTAGGGTTCGCCCTGTTCAAAGGCAAACTTCGCCAGCGCGTGGTAGAG
Source organism: Bacteroidales bacterium 6E (assembly GCA_001270045.2). Taxonomy (GTDB): domain Bacteria; phylum Bacteroidota; class Bacteroidia; order Bacteroidales; family Prolixibacteraceae; genus UBA1413. Next base: position 355,385 of record DF970666.1, read on the forward strand.
CATGATCCGGTATTCGATGTAGGTCTCCTTCAGGAATGGCCCGAATTTATAGAGGATGGATGCCTCATGGAAGAACCCCATGTGAAAGGGGGCCTGACTGCTATACTCGAGGTTGGGGTTGCCGAAGGGCTGCACCCCAAAGCCGTAGCGTGCCCCGTAGGATGTCCCGTTGTCGGCAAACAACCCGAGGTCGAAGCCGTAGTCGGGCTCGTCGTTGGCGGTCACCAGCACATCGAGCGGCGACACGCTTTCCCCCTCCTGCAGCCACACATATTGGGTGCCGGTCATCACCCCCAGGTCCTTCAGGGTGGTGATGTCGCGGGGATCTGCCGGACTGCCGCCGCTCCGGTAGGTATCCTGACTGGCATTTCCGGGTACCAGGTGGAGGTAAAGCGGGACCTTGATGCCGGGGTTTACCCGGATGGCCATGAAGAACCGCTCCCTGATGTTGCCGCCCTTCACTCCAGCCTTGAATGCAAGCTCTTCAGGACAGGCCTTGTAATTGGGGATGTTTTGCACCGACCATGCCTCATGTTGCGCCAGAAAGGCCGACAGGGCCTCCTCGTGCGACACCAGGAACTGGGCGAGCGTGCGTGCCTCCACCGGTTGCCGTGAATTCCACATCGGCAGGTCCTTCAGCGCGTGGTATGCCATCAGCGGGTGCTCCGACCATGCCATCACCCTGCCGGCCGACGCGATGACGAGTATCATTATTAATATGGAGATGTTTTTCATGGGATTGTTTTTTTTTGGTTGATGAAAGGTAGGGATTTTTTTGTTGCGTGATGCGGGGGGTAAAATGGTGCGGGTTACGGGTTGCGTGGTACGGGGTGGCTGCGCGATTGGAAAGCGGTGCGCCTTACGGGTTGCCCAGTCCCGCAGGACACCGCAACACGCATCCTCGCAACACGCAACGTTTTCACACCACAGATTACCTAGATAACACTGATAAATATATAAACATGCCCCCGAAAGCTTTCGTGGGCCGGTATGCTTTTTTTTTGCCCACGAATGGCACGAATTAACACCGATGGCCTTCGAGGTCCTTCACTTCGTTCAGGATGACAACACCAGCGCTATATAGGGAGGGAGAGCACTTGCGGCTGCGCCGCAAGTGCTCTCCCTCTTTTATTTAAAGCCACCGCTGTCATCCTGAGTGTAACGAAGGACCTCATTGCCTGAGGGGGATAGAGGATGATATCCTTTTAAATTTTAGAGGATGTCATCCTTTTAAACACATCGAAAAAGACTACGTTTTTATAAAAGCATGAGCCCCCTGATCTTTGTAGCATTTTTGTGCGAATACAATAAAAAAGGAAGCTCATGCAAAGCAAAGTTACAACAATATTGTAACTTTTAAGTTACTTTAGGGTAATTATGAAACAAGAGAATAAAAATCCAGAAATCAGGACCTGGTCTGATATCAAGGACCGCGTTTATGGTGAAAAGGGGAGTGAGCGAAGGGATCATCTTGAGAGAGAATCTGAATCTTTCCGCATCGGGCTTTTATTAAAGAAAGCCAGGGAATCGCGGAACATGACACAGGAAGAACTGGGCCAGCTGATTGATAAGAAAAGGACCTACATCTCGAGGGTCGAAAACAACGGAAGCAATATCACCCTGAGCACACTTTTTGAGATTGTTGAGAAAGGTCTTGGCGGAAAAGTAAATATCACTATAGAAGTTTAAAAAGAGGGTTGCTGCTGGCAACTCTCTTTTTCTTATAATGCCGCATGGCTATGTCGCGCAGCGCCACCCCGTAACGCGCATCACGCATCCCGCAACGTTTTTTTCCCTATTTTTGGAAATAAAACTTCCATTATGCCAATAAATCTGTTTAACAGGATGACATCTTTTCCGAAGAGGTATTCAACGAAAAGATGTCATCCTCTTGCATTCCTCCTCATTGCGGCCTTGCTGCTGGCTTTGAATGTAACCGGGCAGGCCTGGAAGGTCGAGAGCCGCGAGTTCATCTATCCGGCCGACAACAAGCCGACGCCCGAATGCCACGCGTCCACGGTGGTCGAGTCGGGCGGACGTATCCTGGCGGCCTGGTTTGGGGGCACCTACGAGCGGCATCCCGACGTGGGCATCTGGGTGGCCGAACGGAAACCCGACGGCTGGAGCGCCCCCGTGGAGGTGGCCAACGGCGTGGTGACCTCGGGCGACCGCTACCCGACGTGGAACCCCGTGCTCTTTAACTACCGCGACCAGAAGCTGTTCCTCTTTTATAAGGTAGGGCCGTCGCCGTCGACCTGGTGGGGAATGTACCGCGTGTCGGCCGACCATGGCGAAACGTGGGGCGAGGCCAAACGAATCCCCGATCCCTTCGTGGGGCCCATCAAGAACAAGCCTGTCCTGGTGTCACGAACTGCCCTGCTGTGCCCGTCGAGCACCGAAAGCGACGGCTGGAAGGCGCATTTCGAGATCTTCAACCCGGTGAAGGAGACCTGGGACCACTATTTCACGCCGGAGCTCCAGACCGAATACAACTCCATACAGCCCGTACTGCTGAAGTACCCTGGCGGACGCTGGCAGGCGCTCATGCGTACCCAGGAGGGCGTGATGTCGGAGTCGTGGTCGAAGGACAAGGGGAAGACATGGAGCCGGATTTCCCTCGGACCGCTACCCAACAACAACTCGGGATTTGACGGGGTCACGCTCAACGACGGCACGCACCTGATGGTGTATAACCCCACTACCCGCAAGGACGGCGATTGGGGCGGACCGCGCTACCCGCTCGTGGTGGGCGTATCGGCCGACGGCAAGGAGTGGACCGAGGTCCTGACCCTCGAGGAAGGCCCCGGCGAATTCTCCTATCCCGCCGTCATCCAGTCGGCCGACGGCAAAATACATATCACCTACACACACAACAGGCTGCAGGTGGCATACGTTATAATAGACAGATAGCAGTTTTCCAGGCGGCGGAGCCGCCTGGAAAACTTAAATCAGGCAATGACCGACATCGTTTACATCAACCGCATCTCCTACACCCGGGAGACCCTCCACATCAAAAACATGATGTGCGACTGCTGTTTGCGGGTGGTAAAGGAGGATCTCGGGGCGCTGGGGCTCATCATTGAGTCGGTCGTGCTGGGGAAGGCGGTGGTGCTGATCGATACGGAGCGGACGTCGCTGCGACAGGTCAGCGAGGCGCTCGCGAAGCTGGGCATGGGGCTGATCGCCGGACGTGAGGAGATGGTTGTCGAGCAGACCAAGCAGGCGGTGGTCGACCTGATCCACCGGATGAACAACGTCAACTCCATCGTCCAGAAGTCGGAATACCTGGTGGGCAAGCTGGGCATGAGCTACCAGCAGCTCTCGCGCCTCTTCAGCAAGCATGAGGGGATGACCCTCGAGAAATACATCATCCTGCACAAGATCGAGCGGATCAAGGAGCTCATCGACCAGGACGAGTTTACCCTCAGCGAAATCGCCTGGATGATGGACTACAGCAGCGTGCAGTACCTCTCGTCACAGTTCCGGAAGTACACCGGCTACACCGTCTCCGACTACAAGGCCGGTGCCGGGGGCCGCATTTCCCTGCATAAGCTTTCATAGAGGCGGCTTCGCTATGAGGTCCTTCGCTGAGGTCCTTCGTTTCACTCAGGATGACAAGGGCGGCTTGTGTATAAAGATGAAGAGGTCCTTCGTTTCACTCAGGATGACAAGGGCGGCTTGTGTATAAAAATGAAGAGGTCCTTCGTTTCACTCAGGATGACAAGGGCGGCTTGTGTATAAAGATGAAGAGGTCCTTCGTTTCACTCAGGATGACAAGGGCGGCTTGTAAAATAAACCAAGGTCACTGGCGGCGCAGCCGCCAGTGACCTTGGTTCCCTCTTAAACCGCAACGCTCTGTCATCCTGAACGAAGTGAAGGACCTCATGATAATTTCATAAATCTTTTACAAAATATTATAACCCATTTCCAATGTTTTTTCCGAAACTTTGAAAATCGTCATAGGCGAGTTCTTTACAACATCGAACAATCAATCAATTCTTTCCATATTTATTCCCTGAATGGGGCATGCAGGGCGGCAACGTCCTGCATGTTTTTGGGGATAGGTAAGAAAATGTTTAAATCTTGATACAATGAAAATCAAGCCATCCATCGCCATCAACGACAACGGGTTCCTGTTCGATCCCAATACCGGCGAATCGTATACCGCCAATGCGGTGGCCCGCGAAATCATCTTCATGATGAAACAGGGGCTCTCCATCGACGAGATCCGCACCCGCATCCTCGACAAGTACGACGTGGATGAAACCACCCTCGAGAAGAACCTGATCGATTTCCAGGCCATATTACGCCATTACAACCTTGCTGACAGCACTGATTTATGAGCAAACCTCAACTCCATATCGCGGTCACCGGACTCAACAACACCGATAATCCGGGGCCGGGAGTGCCGGTCATCCGGGGCATCCGCGAGTCGCAGGAGCTCGATGTCCGCATCATCGGACTTGCATACGAGAACCTCGAGCCGGGCATCTACATGCCGGGAATCACCGACAAGACTTACCTGATCCCATACCCGTCGTCGGGGACCAAAGTCTTCCTCGACCGCATCCTCGAGATCCACCGCCGTGAACGCATCGACCTGGTCATCCCGAATTTCGATGCCGAACTCTATACCTTTATCAAGTCGGAAAGCCTGCTGGCCCGTGAGGGCATCCGCACCTTCCTGCCCACCCTGGCGCAGCTCGACGAGCGCAGCAAGTCGAACCTTCCCGCCTATGGCGAAAAGTATGGCGTCACGGTGCCGAAGTCGAAAGAGATCGTTTCGGTGTCGGACATCCCTTCGCTGGGCGACGACTTCGAGTATCCGCTCCTCGTGAAGGGGAAGTTCTACGACGCGTACCTGGCCTATAACGCCGAACAGGTCACCAGCCATTTCAACAAGATCGCCGCCAAGTGGGGACTCCCGGTCATCATACAGGAGTTCATCAAGGGGACCGAGGTGAACGTGGTGGCGCTGGGCGACGGCACCGGGCGGACCATCGGGGCGGTGTCGATGCGCAAGCAGTACATCACCGACAAGGGCAAAGCGTGGGGAGGTATCACCATCGACGATCCCAAAATGATGGAGATCACCCGCCACATCATCTCCCAAACCCACTGGAGGGGCGGCATGGAGCTCGAAATGATCAAGACGCAGTCGGGCGACTACTTCCTCATCGAGATCAACCCCCGCATCCCGGCTTGGGTGTACCTTGCCGTGGGGGCCGGACAAAATCTCCCGGAGGCCCTGGTGAAACTCGCCATGGGCATGCCGGTTGAGCCATACGGCACTTACCAGGTCGGTAAGATGTTTATCCGCTATTCATGGGACATGCTGGGCGATATCGGCCAGTTCGAGAAGATCTCCATGGACGGCGAACTGTGACGATCCAAGACCAAAAACCATTATAAAATGAAAACCAGGCTGATTATCGCCCTGTTGTTCCTGTCGGCCGCCTTTGCCGCACGCGGACAACTGACGCTTGAGCAAACCTACGACCATTCCCTCACGTCGACCAGAATCAACGCCACCGAATATATGTATTACCTCATGGACGTGGCCAACAGCCAGTGCCGCATCTATCGCACCGACCATTCCTTGTACAAGACGATCCCCATTTCGCTGCCTGCCGACCATTACCTGCAGGACATCAAATTCGTGACCGAAAACCTGTTCAACAGCGATGCATTGGTCGAACTGTGGTACTCGGCCTACAACTGGGTGCCGGTGGGCGATACGGGCTATTACCGCTATGTGTCGAAGGTGGTCAATGAGCAGGGCACGGTGCTGGCCGACATCCCCAACGGGGCGTATGCCTATATCGTGGCGGCGGGCGACAACGTGTACAAGCTGGTGGTCTATTCGTACGACAACTCCTTCTGGCCGGGATCGGTGCGCACGTCGGTATTCGCGCTGCCGTCGACACCCACCGCCGCGTGGCATGTGTCGGCCATGGCCGGCGATCCATATCCCAATCCCGCCGACGGGGCAGTGAACATCCCCGTCCCATCGGGCATCGGCGAAGGCACCATCAACGTCTTCTCCATCACCGGAGAGGCCATATATAAGGAAACGTTCCGCGGTGGCGAGGCCCTCCGGATCGACACCTCGGGCTGGGCCCCGGGGGTGTATACCTATAGGATGGAGACGGCAGCGGGCGTGGTGGGATCACGGAAGCTGGTGATAAGGTAGATAAGATAGCAAGATATAAGACGTTCTTTACATGTGTTACAATCGTTTCACCCCTACGGGGTTCATGAGTGCCTGACGGTCATGTCTAGTTACAGAGTGCCTGACGGTCATGTCTGGTTACAACCGTGTCTCCCGCTCGCTAACGCGTCCGGGATCGAAAAACGAACCCCTACGGGGTTCGTGAGTGCCTGACGGTCATGTCTGGTTACAACCGTGTCTCCCGCTCGCTAACGCGTCCGGGATCGAAAAACGAACCCCTACGGGGTTTCTCAGGTGCCTGACGGTCATGTCTGGTTACAATCGTGTCTCCCGCTCGCTAACGCGTCCGGGATCGAAAAACGAACCCCTACGGGGTTTTACTTGTTCCTTACGATGGCGTTTGTTACAATCGTGTCACCCCTAAAGGGGTTGGAATCAATTCCAATTGGAAAGTGAAGCTCTTTTATGGCTATTAAGCTGGCCGAAGGCCAGATTAATAGCTCTTATAAGAGTATTAGGGGTTGCCAAGGCAACCCCTAATACTCCAAACCATGGACAAACCGTGGACACGCCATGTTCACTTCATATACATTTCATGGTCAAATCCCTGACCATGAAATTCATCCCCTCTAAATTGTTTTTATTACAATTCTGAATTTGTAAATTTCCGACACCGGAAAAAAAAATTCCGTTATATTTGCAAACGTACAAGTAACGCTCAAGTTGGAACAGGCATCCTATGACTGACGCGGCGAAGCCGTAAAAGGCGGTACCCAATCAACCCAATTTATACGTAAACCAACTCATCTCATACATGAACAAACAAGCTGTTTTAAGAATCAGGATTGTCTAGATCCCTACCTGATATTCTGATTCCCTTTTTTACAAATAACCCAAGATAGCGCATCCCTCAACAGTCTGCAATTCCCTCATCGCAACTGTAAAATCCAAACGCTAATTTTTTTTAAGTACTTGTCGTGTCGCGGTAGTGACCGAAGAAATGGTGTTATTACAATCATAAATCATCGCATGGAGTTTTAAGGTTTTTTACCTTGAAACATGCCTGAAAAGCCCGAAAGGGTCATCCAGGACGAGAGGTTTTACCCCGACAAGACAGTTTATACTTGCTCTCAACGTTACCCCCTTTGGCATCTGGTTGCCAAGGCTTGTAGAACTTTATTCAAGAATTTTTTAACCGACAGAATATCAGTAAAATAAGCCTGAAAACTTAGTAAATTGCAATAATTCTAAATTATAGTCAATACTAAACGTTAAGCAGAACCATAAAGTGACCATTTGGTAGTTTAATTACGTTAAACAGGAATATGCATACGTTCATCAGTGAAAACCATACGATAATCAGCAAAATCTCTGCAAAGGAGTCATTTTGATAACCCCGTAGGGGTGAAATGATTATAGAACATGATTATAGGACATCATTATAACCCCGTAGGGGTGACATGATTATAATATCCCCGGGTGTACAACGGGGAGGGGTCAGCAGTCCGGGACACCAGGGCTGGTTTGAGGGAACCGCCGTCCCGGCTGCCCCCCACTTTTATAAGCACATCACCGGGGTTAAGCCCAATACATATGAAACAAGAACAGGTTAATCCACCCATTTTTAAAAGGAATTCTCCCTCATCTTTTACCGAAACATTTGTAATACCCATTTTAAAAGCAAACAGGCATAATCCCCCTGTTTCAAAATCACAAACGGATATAGTCCCCATACCGTTTGAAACACAAAACCCGACCATTTTTTGCATTTAAATAGAATATCATGAAACAAACAAAAGGAAAAACCCTCTTTCTTCTCGCCCTGTTGGTAACCATGGTTACCGTAACCAGCCAAACGGCCGTCGGCCAGCAGGACCGCTGGAGCCGCACTTCGGGCATCGAACCGAAGCAAATGGACAAATTCTCGGGCTATTACAACCAGACCGAGGTGAACCTGGCTACCGGACTGGGAGAAGTGGGTCCCGATTTCAGTAAGGGTTTCGGCGGACTGACCACCGTGAATGGTTACCGGTTCAGCGAATCGCTCCAGGCGGGCGTGGGCATCGGTTACCTGCAGTACGACGCGGGCGGGGTGTTGCCACTCTACCTCGACGGACGCTATTATCTGCTCAAACGCCGCAACAAGGTGTTCGCGGGCGGTGCAGCCGGTTACCTGTTGCCGCTTGTCGAAACCGACCATACAGGTGGTCTTTTTATAGCACCTGTTGCCGGTATAGAGGTGCCACTCAAAAACCGCTCTTCCCTGACATTTTCAGGAGGTTTATCTGCACAATGGCTTAGAAATCCTGAAAGGGATGCCTTTGCCAACTTCAAGGTGGGTATCCTCCTCTGGTAAAACCATAAAACGTCCTCTATGGACAAACCTTACCCTGTATCATATCTTTGAGCAACACAATCCCTCAGTTTCCCTCTTGTCTTTGCTTTTTTTTTCACAACCCTATAATCCTCAAACAAGATGAAAGAAAAGCTTAAACATTGGTTCGACCGGATCCACCTGCCGCGCGGAGTCGTGCTCGTGGGCGACCTGGTCATCATCGCGTCGGTATTCGTGTTCGTGTTGCTGTTGCGGTACAGCTTCACCACCATCCTTATCGACCCCCGGCATGTGGCGCTCCAGATGGCGGCAGGGGCGCCCTTCTTTTTGCTCGGGGCCTGGCTGTTCAGGCCTTACAAGGGACTCATCCGACACACGGCCATGCACGACGTGGTGGTGGTGATCAAGGCACACCTGATTGGCTCACTGGGGTTGATCTTTGTGTCGACGGTGCTCAGCACCTATGTGCCCGGGCTTTTTATACCCAACAGTGTCATCATTGTCCACTTTTTCGTGTCGGCGATGACACTGGTTGCCGTGCGGCTGTTTGTGCAGTACATGTACAGAAGGATCACCAGTGAGCGTGTGGCCAAAATGAACATCATGATATACGGGGCCGGGGAGGTTGGACTGATGGCCAAGACGGTGATCAGGGCCGACCGGAGGCTGCAGTACAACGTGGTCGGGTTTATCGACGACAATCCGGCCTTGCACGGGAAGACCGTCAGGGGCGTGCAGATCTATCCCCCCGATGTGGCGTTCGGCAAGATCATTCCCATGAAAGACGTGGCTGAGGTGGTCATCGCCATCAGTCCCGACTTCATCACCAAGCAGCGGAAGCGCGAGATTGTCGACCGCTGTCTCGAGCACCACGTGCAGGTGAAGGCGGTACCCGCGCCAGCCCACTGGATCAACGGACAGCTCCGTACCGACATCATACAGCGGGTGCGTATCGAAGACCTGCTGGGGCGTCCGCCCATCAAGATCGATAACCATGAGGTATCGGAAGGCATCCGCAACCGCAGGGTCATGGTGACCGGAGGGGCAGGCTCCATCGGTTCCGAGATCGTGCGGCAGCTCTGCACCTTCCATCCCGAATCGATAGTGCTGGTCGACCAGGCCGAATCGGCCCTCTTTGACCTGCAGATGGAGCTGAAGGTGAAATTCCCCGACAGTCCGCTCTTTTACGAGGTGGCCGACGTGACCGACCGCTTCCGGATGGACCGGATACTCGAAAGATACCGACCCGAGATCATATACCATGCCTCGGCCTACAAGCATGTCCCCCTCATGGAGGACAACCCGTACGAGGCATTGCGCACCAACGTGGGAGGCACCAAAAACATGGCCGACCTGGCCGTGGCGCATGGGGTGCTGAAATTCGTGATGGTGTCGACCGACAAGGCAGTGAACCCCACCAATGTGATGGGGGCATCCAAGCGGCTGTGCGAACTCTATGTGCAGTCGGTAGCCGAGCTCGACCGGCCCGTCACCCAGTTCATCACCACACGGTTTGGCAACGTGCTGGGCTCAAACGGCTCGGTGATCCCGCTGTTCCGCAAGCAGATCGAGAAAGGCGGTCCGGTGACCATCACCCACAGGGAGATCATCCGTTACTTCATGACCATCCCCGAGGCGTGCCAGCTGGTATTAGAGGCCGGGTTCCTGGGCAAGGGAGGCGAAATCTTCCTGTTCGACATGGGCGAACCCGTGAAGATCCTCGATTTGGCCAAGAAAATGATCTCGTTGTCCGGACTGAAGCCCTACGAAGACATCGACATCGTGGAAACCGGGTTGCGGCCCGGCGAGAAGCTTTACGAAGAGCTGCTGGCCACCAGGGAGACCACCCAGCCCACACCCCACGAGAAGATCATGGTTGCCAGGATCCGTCCGAAAGACTACCGCCGAAGCCCGCCGCAAGATCGAGGCACTCCTCACGGTCCTCGGCACCGCCGACGAACTCGAACTGGTGCGCCGGATGAAGGAGATCTTGCCCAAGTTTGTGTCGAATAATTCGAGGTTTGAGGAGCTGGACCCGAAAACGGAGGTTGTAAAGGCGCAGAGGAGTTCATTTAGGGCAGCGTGTTTGTGAAAATGTTGCGAGGTACGCGTTGCGAGATGCGAGGTGCGCTTCGCGACACACGGCTGCGCGATATGACAAATATGATATTCGAATTGGAAAATGAATTGTAGCGACGCGATTTATCGCGTTGATTGTGCCGCGATTTATCGCGTCGATTGCGAAAATCAAATTGCAATTTCAATTTTAGAATGAGGATATTGATTACCGGGGGTGCCGGGTTTATAGGTTCCAATTTGGTGGATTATTTCCTGGAAAGGGGACACCAGGTGGTTTGCCTCGACAATTTTGCGACGGGCAAACGGGAGAACCTGACGGAGGCCCTCAAGCATCCCGGTTTTACGTTGATGGAGGGTGATATCCGCAACGCCGATGATTGTCGAAGGGCAGTCGAAGGATGCGAATATGTCCTTCACCAGGCCGCTTTGGGCAGCGTTCCGCGCTCCATCAAGGATCCCGTAACCACCAATGAGGTGAATGTGGGAGGTTTTGTCAATATGCTGGTGGCGGCCAGGGATGCAGGCGTAAAGCGGTTTGTATATGCCGCCAGCTCGTCCACTTACGGTGATTCAGAAACGTTACCCAAGGTGGAGGAGGTGATAGGCAATCCATTGTCGCCCTATGCCATCAGCAAGTATGTGAATGAATTGTATGCCCATGTCTTTGCCAGGGTATACGGAATGGAGTGTGTGGGTTTGCGTTATTTCAACGTGTTCGGAAAGCGTCAGGATCCCTTCGGGGCATACGCAGCAGTCATCCCACTCTGGGTGAAACAGATGATCAACCTTGAACGGCCGGTCATCAACGGACAGGGAGAGTACTCGCGCGACTTTACCTATGTGGCCAATGTCATCGAGGCCAACGCAAAGGCCATGCTTGCCAATAGTGGAAATCTCGTGAATAAGGACGGTTTCCGAAGCCAGGTATTCAATGTTGCCTATGGTGGCAACACTACCTTAAATGCCCTGTTTGACACCTTAAAAGGCAACTTGTCACGGTTCAACCCGGCCATCGCCACCCTCGAACCACAGTATGGTCCCTACCGCTCAGGCGACATCCCCCATTCCCTGGCCTCCATCGAAAAAGCCCGCCAATTATTAGGCTACAACCCCCAATACAGTGCCGAAAAGGGCTTTGAACTGGCGTGTGAGTGGTATTGGCAAAACTTGAAGTAAGAGAGCGGTGAGAACCCTGTAAGGGTGACTGGATTATAACCATGAACGTAAGGAACAAAACGAACCCCGTAGGGGTGATAGGATTATAACACAAATGAAAAACATCAAAATCGCAGTAATAGGCCTCGGATATGTAGGCTTGCCTCTGGCAAGACTCTTCGCCACCAGATACCCCGTAGTCGGTTTCGACATCAACAAAGCCCGCGTAGCCGAACTCATGTCCGGCACCGACTCCACCCTCGAAGTCGAACCCGACGTTCTCCAATCGGTGCTATCACAACATAACCCCGTAACCAACAGTTCACCCACCGGCCTGTTCTGCACGACAGAATTAGACCAAATCCGCGATTGCAACATATACATAGTCACCGTACCCACTCCCGTTGACCGGAATAATCGTCCCGACCTGACACCATTGGTGAAGGCATCCGAGACGGTGGGCAAGGTGATCGGCAAGGGCGATATCGTGATATATGAAAGCACAGTTTATCCCGGGGCCACCGAGGAAGATTGCATTCCGGTGGTGGAAAGTACCTCAGGACTGAAATACAATACTGATTTCTTTGCGGGCTACTCACCCGAGCGGATCAATCCGGGCGACAAGGAACATACCGTGGAGAAGATCAAGAAGGTGACTTCCGGATCCACACACGAGGTTGGAAAGATTGTGGACGAACTGTATAAATCGGTGATTATGGCAGGCACCCACCTGGCACCGACCATCAGGGTGGCTGAAGCCGCGAAGGTGATCGAGAACTCACAGCGAGACATCAACATCGCATTTGTGAACGAGCTGGCCAAGATTTTTAACAAAATGGGGATTGACACCCACGATGTGTTGGAGGCAGCCAGCACCAAGTGGAATTTCCTGCCCTTTAAGCCCGGGTTGGTGGGTGGGCACTGTATAGGGGTCGATCCCTATTACCTGGCCCAGAAAGCCCAGGAATACGGCTATCACCCCGAAATCATCCTGGCCGGACGCCGCATGAACGATGAGATGGGCAAGTATGTGGCCTCCGAGGTGGTGAAGCTAATGATCAAAAAGGAATTGCCCGTGAAGGGAGCCAAAGCCCTTATGCTGGGCATCACCTTCAAGGAGAATTGTCCTGATATCCGGAACACACGTGCCATCGACATCTACCACGAACTTAAAGAGTATGGGGTGGAGGTCGAGGTATACGACCCCTGGGCCGATCCGGAAGAGGTTCACCATGAATACCGTATCCCGATTGTCACCGAATACCCTGAAAGCAATGGCTACAGTGCCATCATCCTGGCGGTGGCGCATCATGAGTTCAAGAATGTCAACATTGATGAACATCGGAACAACGGGACGGTGATCTATGATGTGAAGGGGGTGCTGGAGAAGGGGGCTGTTGATGGGAGGTTATAAAAATGAATGGGTGAGTGGGGGATAAAGCGAGTGGGAGACATATTATCTGAGTTTTTCCTTTTATTGAGAATGTAATTTCTAACTTGAATATTACTGGTGTTTTTGATAAAATGGTTTAATTGACTTCAGTAGTGTCCACTAAAAATTAAAGCTTAATTGTGCATGCCTAATTTCAGCCAAATCATCAGTAGTCTCAGCTCTTTCGAACAGCTCTCTAATCGGAGTTTTATCGAAAAGCGACATGCTGAGTATTCGGAGTACATCGAAAGTGCTTCGATTAAGCCGAAGGTCATGTTCAACTATTGCAACCAGGCAATAGGTTGCTATTGCCGTATATATTTGGACTCTAACTGCATTTTCAGAAACTCCCCAAAAGGATTTTATATGAAGATGCTGCTTGATCCATTTGAAGAAAAGCTCCACCTGCCACCTGTTTTTATAAAGCATTGCAATGTTTTTAGCGCTGATTTCAAGCCTGTTAGTAAGATAGGTAAAGGTTCTTTTATGCTCAGTCGAATAATAAACAACTCGTCGAAGAAGACTCGGGTATTTTATTCTCGTTTGTGGACCGGTAAGTCGTATTGTCTGGTCCTTGACAATATTGTCGGAGCATTCAAGAAGATCTTCCCCATCAATAACTTCATATTGAAGTTGTCCTCTTTCCCTAATCACAAAATTGGATCCGATAAGATTGATTGTGAACAGTCGGGAAAGGTCAAAATAGCCGCGATCAAAGATATACCAGGCATTTGGCTCATAAGGGATCTCGTCCATGGCATTCATGTCGTGAACCCTGGCTTCGGTAATATGAATAAACGCTGGGATTTGCGTTACAACATCATAAAGGGTATGTACCTTGATTCCAGCTTTGGTTTGGCGGAAGTTTGCCCACCAGAAGAGATTCATACACAGATCGATAGTGGTGGAATCGAACGCATAGAATCTGCCATCAAGTACAAAGTCCCTGGTAATTCTCTTCCCTTGGGCAATAGATATCATTTTATAGGCAAACTCTTCAAAAATCTTGCTGTCCCTATTGGCGTTCGCTTTCGAAAGATTGCTTCGTGTAATAACCGACTTGCCAAAACCCATATGGTAAGACTTCGGAGAATGTGCCGTCACTATACAAATAAGTTCTCTAAGGCTTTCACAGCCAGACAGCTGACCATACATCATGATCAGAAGCTGATTCCAGCAGCTGAACGACTTGATATATTTGTCACCTTGATAATTCATAACGATACAATCAAAAGCTCTCTTTGGCAGAAACTCGACGAGTTGACTGAAAACATATTTCCCTCGGTTCATAGCAACCTGATTTACAAATCGGTTGCTATTTACAATTTCAAATCGACACGTTGATTTTTATGCCGTATAATTCTTATAATAAGAACATTACAGCGATATTTTAAAATTTTTAGTGGACACTACTGAATTGACTTCTTTAATTTATATGATTATTTCACCAAAAGTTATTAATGTCAAGCGAGAATAACAAGCGAATAGCAAAAAATACAATGATGTTGTATTTCAGGATGATACTGACCATGTTGGTATCCTTGTATACTTCACGCATTATACTAAATACGCTTGGGGTTGAAGACTTTGGTATTTATAATGTTGTAGGTGGTTTTGTTACGATGTTTGGATTTCTGAACAGTGCCATGGCATCAGCAACGCAGAGATTTCTTGCATTTGAGATTGGGAGAAATGACAAGGTGCAGTTAAGGAATGTTTTTAGCATGAGCGTAAACATTCATTTTCTCATTGCCTTTGCAATCTTGATATTGGCTGAAACAATCGGTCTTTGGTTTGTAAACACCCAATTAACAATTCCTTCCGAAAGGATGGAAGCAGCCCTGTGGGTATTCCATTTTTCTATTCTGACTCTTATGGTGAGCATGGTGAGTGTACCCTATAATGCAATGATCATTGCGCATGAACGTATGGGTGTTTTTGCCTGGGTTAGCATTGCTGAGGTAAGCTTGAAACTTCTGATTGTTTTTATGCTTCAATGGTTCGGGTTCGATAAATTGAAATTGTATGCAGTTTTGATGTTCTCCGTTTCCTTGATAATCAGATTTATATATGGTATTTATTGTAACCGGAATTTTAACGAAAGTAAATTCAGGTTCTATTGGGACAAGCCTCTATTCAAAACTCTGTTGAGTTATGCAGGATGGAATTTATGGGGGAATGCTGCTTCGGTCATTATGGGTCAGGGAGTCAACATTTTGTTGAATATTTTCTTTGGCCCCATTGTAAATGCTGCGAGGGGGATTGCTTATCAGGTAAGGGCAGCATCCAATCAATTTGTGACAAACTTCCAGATGGCCATGAATCCACAAATCATCAAGTCTTATGCGAGCGGTGATTTGCAATATATGCACCAACTTATATTCCAGGGAGCGAAATATTCTTTTTTTTTACTTCTGACACTTACCTTACCGATAATTCTTGAAGCTGAATATGTTTTAAAGCTATGGTTGAAAATAGTACCTGATTACACTGTCATATTTACACAATTAGTTTTGGTGAATGTTCTGGTTGATTGCATATCGGGTCCACTCATGACAGCTGCCCAAGCCTCCGGCAAAATTAAGTTGTATCAGAGTTTAGTTGGAGGCTTGTTGATACTAAACTTACCTATATCGTATTTTTTATTAAGACTTTCTTATCCTCCTGAAATAACAATAATTGTAAGTATAATAATTTCAATGGTGGCACTAACTATTAGATTGTTAATATTAAAGAGATTAATAAAGTTAAAAATACGAGCCTTTATAAAAGATGTATTATTGGTAGCTACTAAGGTTGCTAGCCTTGCGTTATTAGTGCCCGTTTTTCTTTTCATTAAATTGGACGATCCTCAGATGCGTTTTTTTTCTATTATGCCAATTTCAGTTTTGAGTACCTTTATTTCTATTTATTTTTTTGGTTTATCGAGGGTTGAAAGAAATATTGTGTATAGAAACTGCCATAGATTAGTTAAAGTTTTCAAAATTCGAAACAGATGAAATACCAAATAAAGAAATTATTAAAATCGATCTTAGGTCAAAAAAATCTAGAGACTTTATTAGATAGGCGTAAATTGAGAATCTTACGAAGCAATTTTAATGAAGATTATTTGCTATATAAAAAACATTCAACTGTTTTTGGTAAATCAAGTTTTGAAAAAAAAGAGTCAGAAGTCACTTTACTTTATCATTCCATTGAAAAGGGATTACTATATAACCCAATTAGACATAGATTTGCTAAGGAAAAAATAGTTAAACTCATTAACTTTTTAGATGATAATGATGTCAAACAAAACTATTCTCGCAGTCAAATTCAATCAGCAATTACTTCATTGATAAATTATTATGAAATTCATAAAAGTTTAAATGTGGATGTTTCTGATTTTTTTAAAGAAAACATTTACAGAGAATTGAAAGAAAAGTCACTTCAACAACTTGAGAGTACAAAAAATCATACTCGAGGCACATATTTTCTTTTTAGTGAAAATAATTTTGAATTATTCTCAAACTCGCGTTGTAGTGTCAGGAATTTCACTGGAGAATTAATTTCTCAAGAAATGATACAAAAGGTAATTGATTTATCTAATAATGCTCCTTCAGTTTGTAATAGACAACCTGTTTCTGTCTATTTGGTACAGAATAGAAAACTGATTGAGCAAGTGTTTGATATTCAAGGTGGATTAAAAGGGTACACAAGGGACTTAAATCAAGTTTTGATTGTCACAGGTAATCGGAACTATTTTTATTCAATTGGAGAACGTAATCAGCTCTATATTGATGGTGGAATCTATTTGATGAATTTGTTGTATGCGCTTCATTTCTATAAAATTGCCGCGTGTCCAGCACACTGGGGTATGCCAGTCAGTGCTGATAAGCAAATGCGACAATTAATTGGATTGCCAGAATCCCATCAAATAATATGCTTAATTGCCATTGGGATACCAACAGAAAGTTTTAAAACGACTCTTTCCTTTAGGAAATCTTATAAAGAAAATCTCATTATTGTTAATTGAAGAAGCGTATAATTGGTTTATTGAATTTTTAAAAGCTTATAAATTAATCCTGTTATCGCTTTATTTAGTAATAATACAATTACTTATGAGACATGTGCAAGGTTTGCTAATAGTTGGATGAAGTGGTTTACCAATATTTTAATTGCGTGATTAAATTATTGGCCATGTCAAATCAAAATAACAATTTAATAATTTTATTAAGAAGCATCTCTGATTTTTAATAATCACTCATGAAAATCGGCATATTAACCCAACCCTTACACAATAATTATGGCGGATTGTTACAGGCATTCGCCTTGCAGACCTATTTGAAAAAACTAGGTTGTGATCCTTGGGTTGTTCGACGTGTGAGTGGGGATCCAATTTTTATAATGCTAATATATAGATATTTTAAATATCTGATATTTAAATATATTCTTAAAAAAAAGTTTAAAGGATCTCCGTTTAAGAATAAGCTTTCCCAAAAGGAGATACACTATATTTCAAAAAATACATCATACTTTATTGAGAAATATATCAATCCCAAAACTGAATTAATTGACAACACAAAAGCATTAAAGAAAATTTCGAAGGAAGGATATGATGCATATATTGTTGGTAGCGATCAAGTTTGGCGATTTGGTTATTCACCAAATATTTTGAATTATTACTTAAATTTTTTAGTCAGTGACCGAAATGTCATCAGATTGTCATATGCTGCTTCTTTTGGATTAAGTAATTGGCATTATCCTTTTTACATTACACCATTTGTCTCATATTTTGCAAAGAGGTTCAAATCAATTTCAGTTAGA
Source organism: Bacteroidales bacterium 6E (assembly GCA_001270045.2). Taxonomy (GTDB): domain Bacteria; phylum Bacteroidota; class Bacteroidia; order Bacteroidales; family Prolixibacteraceae; genus UBA1413. The sequence continues at coordinate 373,361 of DF970666.1, forward strand.
GAGGATGATGGTATAGAATTGTGTGAAAAATACCTTGGTGTCGAAGCCCAACATCATATTGATCCTACATTACTATTATCATGTGATGAGTATATTAAATTGGTTGAAAATGAAAATGAAAGTAAAAGTGAAGGTAACTTATTGACATATATACTTGATGATTCCTGTGAAAAGCAGAAATTTATTCGTACAGTATCTAAGAATAAGGAACTTATTCCTTTTACAGTTATGCCAAATAAAAAAATTACGCTTAATAACCGATCTGAAATTGAAGATGGAATATATCCTTCTGTAACTAAGTGGTTAAGGGGATTCATGGATGCCAAATATGTAATTACCGATTCTTTTCATGGTTGTGTTTTTTCAATTCTCTTCAATGTACCTTTTATCGCAATCGGTAACCCCTTAAGAGGTATGTCCAGATTTTTATCCTTATTAAGAATGTTTAATCTTGAGAATCGGTTGCTTTATGACCTTAATAATTTTGACTTTTCCAAAATCGATGTTCCCATAAACTGGGATGATGTCAATGCCATATTGAAGGACCAAAGGAACAAGAGTAATAGATATTTGATTGAGAATCTAAATTTGGATAAGTAATTAATTTATGGTTTCCGTAATTATTCCATTATATAACAAGCAACAATATATTGCGAAGGCAATTCAATCTGTCCTTGATCAAAACTATAGAGAATTTGAATTACTTATTATTGATGATGGATCGACCGACAAGAGTGTAAAAGTTGTTGAGGGATTTAATGATAAGAGAATTAGTCTTTTTTCAAAAACTAATGGTGGAGTATCATCCGCACGAAATTATGGAATCGAAAAAGCTAAGAATGAGTTAATTGCATTTCTTGATGGTGACGACTGGTGGGCGCCTAATTTCCTGGAAACATTGATTGGTTTGTCAACAAGATATCCAGAGGCAGGGCTCTGGGCAGGTCAATATGTTCAAATAAACAGTAAAAACCAGATTTTAAAATTAAATCGCTTCCCAAATATTGAAGAAGGATATTTTAATTTATATGAATATCTATTTGCTGTTTGGTCATCATCAATTCTTGCCAGGAAATCGGTATTTTCAGTGTGCGGCCTTTTTGACGAAGAACTTACACACGGTGAAGATACTGACATGTGGATTCGCATTTCATTCAGATATAAAATTTGCTTTTGTAATAAGGAAATTGCTTATTATAATATTGCAGGAAATCCATTAACAAAATCAACTGGGAGAATGCCGCCCTTCGAACGACATATTATAAAAAAGCTTGATTCTTATATTGGAGTTAATAATGCTTTTTGGGATAGATTGTTGATAAGAAGAAAGGCCAAGTATCTTAAAAGGTTCTATTTGCTATATCCGAAATCCATCGAGCTTAAACATATGATAATGAGTCTGCCAAAGGAAATTCTTAATGAAAAGGAATTCTTTGTTCTTACTTTACCTGTATCGTTAATTCAAGTCCTCCATTTTTATTACAAACTTTATTACCAAATAATTTATCTTAAGAATTTGGCATTATTGAAAGCATTAAATCATTACAAATGAATCTCACCCTAATCGCCGGCGCCCGTCCCAACTTCATGAAAATAGCTCCCATCATTCACGCTATTCAAAAGAAACAGTATGAGGGCCATAATATTAAGTATCGCCTTGTTCATACCGGCCAGCATTACGACCATAAAATGAGCGAAACATTCTTCCAGGAACTCAATATTCCTGTCCCCGATGTGAATTTGGGTTGTGGAGGCGGCACACAGGCAGAACAAACAGCTGCCATCATGGTTGCTTTTGAAAATGAGCTGATGGCCAATCCAACCGATTTGGTTATGGTGGTAGGTGATGTTACCAGCACGATGGCATGTAGCATCGTGGCCAAGAAACTAAACACAAAGGTAGGACATGTCGAGGCAGGAATACGGTCCTGGGATCTAACGATGCCTGAGGAAATAAACCGCATGGTAACCGATGCCCTGGCCGATTATTATTTTACAACTACCGAGCTGGCCAATCAAAATCTTAGGCAAATAGGAGCCAAAGATGAGCGGATCTTCTTTGTGGGAAATGTGATGATCGATACGTTGTTGGCCAATCAACACCGGTTTGCGAAACCTGCCATATTCGATCAATTTGGTTTAAAGAAGAAAGATTATCTGGTCATGACTTTACATCGGCCGGCCAACGTGGATGAAGAAGCCAAGTTTAAGGCATTATTGGATGAGATTATCAATGGATCGCAGGGATTGCCCATCATCTTTCCCGTGCACCCACGCACAGGTAAAATCATCCAATCATTATATCCGTCTGACTCTCTTATATCCTCTCACCTTCTCGACACGAATCACTCTCAAAATATTTCTCGATCATTGCATCTTGTCGATCCCATGGGATACCTGGAGTTCAATTACCTTGTACAACACTCCAAAGCTGTCATAACCGATTCGGGTGGAATCACCGAGGAGACCACAGTGATGGGTATACCCTGTATTACCTTACGCGACAATACTGAACGTCCCGAGACCGTTTCTATTGGAACTAACGAATTAATTGGTACCAATCCTGAAGCTATTAAACCTGTAATGTCCAAGCTTTTTAAGGGTGAATGGAAAAAGGGGGCTATTCCTGAACTTTGGGACGGGAGGGCAGCGGAGAGGATTGTTAATGTTCTTAATTATCTTCAGTAATTGATTTTTATAAATTTTTCGATTATAAGATGATTTGTTCATCTGGTTTATATATGATATTAAGGTTTTATTGAAGTATTACGACGAAATTTGATGAAAAAGATTACGATAATTAGTTATTCATTTCCTCCCTCTAATACACCAGCTGCGCAGCGACCTTATTCAATAGCCAAATATTTGGGTATGCAAGGACATGATATAGCAGTTTTATCTTGTTCGAATCAGGATAGTTCATTGGGATTTAATGGCAAATTGAAGTACAAACAAGCATTCAGGCTATATTTAGTTCCGGGGATTTCTTTATCATGGTTTAGAAACAAGAGAAAGCAGGAAATGGTTACCACAAATGTTAAGGGCAATGATAAACCGAAGAAAAAAATCAGTGATGTATCAAAGTGGATTTTCCCGGATAAGGCTATTTCTTGGTTCCCATTGGCATTTTTATGGATTCTTATACATCCTTCAAGATTCCTTAAGAGCTCAATAATAACATCTGCTCCTTTGGCTACGAATCATCTTTTGGGTTTAATTGCCAAGAAAATTTATCGTCCTTTCTGGATTGCCGATATTCGTGACTTTCAATATTTAAATAATCATGACCAAAATCCTAGTCAAATAACTTCCAGATTGCATTCGTGGTTAGAGAAAAGTGTTATCAAAAATGCAGATAGGGTTACTTTAGTTTCTTCAAACATGTTGAAAAAATATTCTGAAGTTTATGACATTTATTCACATAAGTTTTCTTTAATATATAACGGATTTGATGAAGATGAATTTAGCGAAATTGTGACCACCCCAAAGCCAAATTTTGAACATACTCCTATAGTAATTTTTTATGCTGGATCCTTTTATAAGGGTGTAAGATCCCCATTGCCATTGATAAAGGCACTACAGTCGCTTGTTGAATCACAAATAATCAAACCGGATGAAATTCTTATTGAAGTTGCTGGTAATTTTGAAAATGAACTCCAATCCGAGATCAAGCAATTTCCTATCAGTAATCAAATTCGTTATTTAGGAATATTGAAAAGACGTGAGGTACTTAAAAAGATGTCAGATTCTCATCTGCTTTGGTTAATTATTGGAGATAAGGCAAATCATAGTGACACGATACCTTTAAAAACTTTTGAATATATAGGTTCCCGACGTCCAATTCTTTGTTTTGGACCCGAGAGTACAGAAACATTTAAAATTATTTCAGAACTTGATTGTGGATGGGAGTTTTCATGTAATCCTGAAAGGAATGATGAAAATATCGAAATTTTAAAGCAGATTTTTGAAAAAGGGCTTTATACTGAACAATTTGGAGAGGAACTCAATATTAAAATTCAACGATTTACAAGACGATTTCAGGCGAATGAGTTTTCAAATATTATTAATTAAATTATGATTTATAATATTCCCAACAGTAATATTGCTTCCGAAATCTCAAAATTCTTTACAATCCTCTTTGTTATAATGAGTTTTATTACTCAAAGTATGGGGGAATCAGGGATATTATTTCGATTAACACCACCAGATATAATGGGAGGACTGGCAATCTTATTTTTTGTTTTAAGTGGCCATTGGTTTAGAATCGATAAATTTTGGTATATCCTGTTTTTTATTTTTACACTATTTGTAGGCGGTATTTTTGGATTGGCTTTCGAGAAATCGTTAGTAGAGGTAATAATCTTGCTTTTTCTTTTTTTAATTTTTTCAGTAATTATTTTCCACTTTAATACACTTCATGGATTAAGGCAACTTATCTTTTATATCGCCATAGCCGCAATATTGGCCTCGGTTTTTGGGCTCTATGATATGGCTGCGACTATTGTGGGGTTGCCACGGATATTTCCGGAAAGGGCTCCAGGTGAGGTTTTGTCTGGATTCCGAAATGCAGGGCAGGCTGGGGCATATTTCCTTGTGATTCTTTCTATCTTAATTCCAATAAGAAGTTCCCAACTTATTTCTTCTTTTAATATAAATGAAAGACGAATTATCAATATCGCCGTTGTATTTAGTTTAATCGTGTTTTTTCTTACCGGAAAGATTGCAGCCTATATTGGATTCGCCGTTGGATTGGGAGGCTTGTAACCGGGAATGATGA
>DF970666.1:378157-384213 GCA_001270045.2 Bacteroidales bacterium 6E
AAGGAGATGGGCAATGGTGGCTGCGCCACCATTGCCCATCTCTCCCTATTTACACCACCATGCGGCTGTCATCCTGAGCGAAGTGAAGGACCTCCCTATTTACACCACCATGCAGCTGTCATCCTGAGCGAAGTGAAGGACCTCCCTATTTACACCACCATGCGGCTGTCATCCTGAGCGAAGTGAAGGACCTCCCTATTTACACCACCATGCGGCTGTCATCCTGAGCAACGCGAAGGACCTCGAAGGACCTCACAACGAAGAACCACATGGAGCAGAACCAGTTACATAATTCAGCACTGTCCTTGAAATTCTAAATTATTTGAGAAACTTTATCGGATGAAACAACATCAACCGTAATAATGATTTTCTAATATGTATTGCAGGTGCTTTTATGTTTACATGTTAACCAATAAAACCAATTCAGTTATTTATACAGGAGTGACCAACAATCTCGTAAGGAGAGTATTTGAACACAAAAGAAAATGGACGAAAGGTTTTACCGAAAAATACAATGTGGACAAACTGGTATATTATGAAGTATTTGATCATATTGAAATGGCAATCCGTCGGGAGAAACAGATCAAAGGTTATACCAGAAACAAAAAGGAAGACCTTATAAATGCTGTTAATCCAGTGAAAGAGGAACTTTATCATAATGGGCATATTACAAAATTGCCAAGCCAAAATAAGGACACCAATCCTTCACTACGGGGTCCTTCGCGAGGTCTTTCGCTCTGAGGTCCTTCCGTGCCATTCGTGGGCAAAAAAAGTTACATTTCAATCACCCAACCCGTTCAGGGCCTTCTGAATGGTTTTGGTGGTTGCTTTACCCAAACCCACCCCGGCAGCAATGGCAGGCCATTGGCTAACCGCATCCTTCACCTCTTCAATGATGGCTGCGGCATTGGGCAGTCCGAAATGGGCAGCCAGCTTCATCAGGTCCTTACTTCCGGGATTCTGGCTGTTGCCAGCCACCATGGTACTGTGGAATCCATACCCCGAATTCGAAAAAGTCAGGTCATACGCCGGGGCAAACCGCCATCTCCCCTGTGAGTCCATCACGAATGAAAAGTTCTTGCTGTGGTCATCCCGGTTATGCGCAAATACATTGAAGGCAGCCAGCCTGAAAATCTTTTCATAAGCCTTCACATGGTTTTCAAGCCTGAAGGCACAATCCATCAAATGCCCGTAATCCATTGAACTCATCCTGAAATTATCGTGCATCAGGCCCGAAGCCGTATGGACGTGGATACGCTTCCCTGCTATGCGGTCAAAACGCTTTGTCCCAAAATATTTTAACCCCGATTTGCCCTCAAACAAACGGCATTCGCTCATTTCGATACCCGCCATCAGGGCCATCCTGTAATAGGCATATTCTATTCTGGCAATGTCACCCATATCCAACGAAGACTGAAATTTAATGATCCAATCCTCATATCCTTCAGGAAGGTCAGCAATGCCATGAATCAGGTGCTGCGTCCCGGGGTGGTAACCCACAAAGATCTTGGGGCGTGCCCCTCCCGATGAACCACCCAAAGCAAACAAAGTTTCAATGACATCCGATTCAGTCCCCTGGAGTACCTGTGTCATTTCGGCAGCTATAGTGTCGAGACTGGCCAGAGGTCCGGACGTTCGTTCCGGAAACATCTCAGGTCGGTAAACCAGGGCTCCCATGCCTGTGTCACCCACAATCGCAAGTCGGTCGAGCGGGGTGATTTTTGAAATATCCATACCTCTCGAAGCCAGGGTACGGTCGAGCAACAACCGACCCCACCCATCGGGAAGAGAGTCGTTGAAAAGTCCGTACAACCCTTCGAAAGGCTCCTTCTCTGCCGCTTGTGGCTCACCCGTGAAAGGCAGCTTCATCGGTGAAAGGTTTAAGCCATCCCTGAGGTATCCCGGATTATACCTGAACCAGATAGCACCCCTGGCAGATACCATTTCACCCACTTCAAGGTGTTTTCCTTCAAGATGAAGTGATACATAAATCTTTTCGGTACCAAACATATGACAGGTTATTTCGAAAACAGTTTTTCAAGGTCCGCAGGGTTTTCCCTGATCAGCAGCACATGATCAAATTCATGGAGCCGGTCGAGCAGATGCATAAGTTTAAGCAGCGATTCAAGTGAGATCTTCCCGGTGCGCTCGAAGCGTTTCAGGCTGCCCAAAGATACGCCAGCGCGGTCGGCCATTTCCTCCTGCGAATACTTCATTTGCCGGCGCACCGCCCGCAATCTCTCTGCCAGTTGCTTGCTAACCTCTACGGGTGTTGGTTTTAATGAATACATATTTAGATAATATATTATCCAAATATAACGATTTTTGGAGAAAATGGATAATATATTATCCATTTTAAGAAAAGGTTTTACAGGCGGCTGCGCCGCCTGTAAAAAACAACTACCAGGAAGCTGGCCTGCGGCCAGCTTCCTGCACTATATAACATAAAAGGGGTTTGCCGATGGCAAACCCCTTTTATCTGTGGTGCAAACCTTTATGCGCTCTGTTTCACCGCCTTGCGGCCGCTGGTGTTCTTTTTCTTGTGGCCGTAGCCATAGCCATAGCCGTAGCTGTACCCGTAACCGTAGCCATAGCCGTACCCCGACGACAGGTAGCTGCCTTTCTTCAGTTTGATGCCGTTGATGACCAGTCCCACGCCTTTCAGTTCGTGGGCTTTCACCTCCTCGAGGGCCGATTTCAGCCAGTTCTTGTTGGTGAAGCGGTCGCGCACCACAAACAGCACCGAGTCGAGCATGTCGGAAATCTGGAACAGGTCGGTCACGAAGCCGATCGGGGCAAAGTCGATGATGATCACGTCGTAAATCTGCTTCAGCTCTTCCATCAGCCTCACCACCTTCTCGTCGGTGAGCATCTCGCCCGGGTTCGGGGGAATCGATCCGGCCGGGATCACATGGAAATTGGGGTGCTTCACCTGGAAGGCGATGTCGGCCAGTTTGGCCTCGCCCATGATGTAGTTCACCACCCCCTTGTTGGCCTCGATGCCCAGCATCTCGCTCAGGTGCGAATTGCGGAGGTCGAGGTCGAGCAACACCGCCTTCTTGCGGTTCAGGGCAAAGGAAGAGGCCAGGTTGATGGCGGTATACGATTTCCCCTCGTTGGGACCCGTCGAAGTGACCGCCACCACCGGTTTCTCCTTCCCCTTCGTCATTAAGTTCAGCTTGTTGCGCAGGCCCCGGTAGGGCTCGCTGGCCGGACTGTTGGGCAGGTCCAGCACGGGCGTATTGTGCGATTCTTTCGATTCGTTAAAGAAAACACTGGCCAGGATCGGAAGCTTGCTCAGCTTCTCCACATCACGCTGGGTCTTTACCTTGGTGGTAAAGAAGTCGACCAGGAAGATCCACAGGGCCGGTATGATCAGCGCCAGCATCAGCGCGATGGCATAGTTCTTCTGGGGAGTCGGGGCAACCTGTGACATGAAGATGGCTTCGGAAACCACCTTGCTGTCGGGCATGTTCGACGCCTTGGCAATCTGGGCGGTCGACAGCTTCTCGAGCATGAAGGTGTAGGTCTCGTTGTTGAGCTTGTATTTCCGCTCGATGTTCACCAGGTTCCGCTCGGTGGTCGGCAGCTGCCGCACCTGGCTCTCCCGGGCACGGATGCGCCGGTTGAGGTCGTCGAGCCTCACTTCGGCCTGCGAGATGCTGCTGTTGATGTTGGCCATCAGGGCCTCCTTCAGCTTCTCGATCTGGGCGTTGATCTGGTTCAGCCGGGGCGAAACCCTGACATTCCCCAGCCTCGACTTCTCGAGCGTGAGGGTGTTCAGTTCCTGCGTCAGGCTGGTCATCATCGGGTCCTCAACCCCCATGGCCGACGGGGCCATGATGCTCTCGAGTTCCTGGTTCTGGATGATATAATTGCGCAGGTAACGGTAATATTTTAACTGTGATTCAAGCACCACCCGCTGGTTGTCGAGTTCCGACATCTGCTGGAGGAGCTGCTGGCTCTGGGCCGACAGGTCAATCACGCGGTTGTCGCTCTGGAACTGCAGCATTTCGGTCTCGGAGATCGAAAGCGAATCGCTGATCTCGCCCAACTGGCTGTGGATGAAGTTGATGGTACGGTTGGCCACCTCATTCTTCTGGTTGAGGTTGTCGCGCTGGTACACCTCCACCAGCTTGTTCAGGAAATCGTTGCCCTTGGCCGAATTGTGGTCCTGCACCGTCAGGGTGAGGATGGAAGTCTGGCGATTCGACTGCGCAACCGTCAGCCGCGAAGCATAAAGCTTGCCTGTCTGCTGCACGGTGTTGAACTCGATGGCATAGGTGCCTGAAAGTCCCGAGGGCGCATTCTCCTTCACCCTGATGGCAAACGAATAATCGTTGCCACTGAAGCGCTCACCCAACAGGCGGGTCTCGTCGATATTGACATTCGGGATTGTACGGATGTTCTCGCCGGTCACAAAATCGTGCACCCTGACATTCTCCCCTTCGGCCTGGTAGCGGATCTTGCCGTCGCCGGCGAAGGTCAAACGGATCCTTGTCCCTATCATCTGCGGATGCGAACGGTCCCACTCCACCACAAACGGTGCGGCGGTGTATACTTCAGGATCCAGGATTTGCCCGACGGAATAGACCGACACCTCAAAACCCAGTTCCTGCACCGCCTCCTCAATGATGGGCCACGACTTCAGCACCTCTATCTGGTTGTAAATATTGTTGTTCTGTCCCATGATCCCGAAACCCTCGAATGCCTGGCTCGAGATGGCCGATTCGGTCTGCGAGAAGGGCGATCCCCCACTCCGTTCCAGGATCAGCAGCGACGAACTGCTTTGGTAAACCGGCATGCTGTAGCGTGTGAGCAACCAGGCAGCCGCCAGGAATAGCACGACGGAAAGCACAAACCAGTACCACTTGCCCAGCAATTTCAGCAAGAAGGGTTTGATCATGCTTTCGCTCTGTTCGAATTCGGGGAAAAACGGTAATCCGGGGATCTCTAAGCGTGGATCTTCCATTATTTGATAAGGTTTAGGATCAGTACGACGGTTGAAATGACGGTGGTACCCAGTCCCACCTGGCTCATGAAGGGCAAGGTCTTGATGCCATATACCCGCTTCGACGGCTCAACATAGATCACGTCGTGCGGAAGGATATAGTAATAATCCGAAGCCAGCAGGTCGGGAGCGGTCAGGTCCATCTGCACCACCTGCCTTCCGGCCGGGGTTTCACGCACCAGTTTCACGTTCTGTCGGTTGGCCCAGTCGGTCAGGTCACCGGCGGTCCCGATGGCCTCAAATACCGTCAGGTGGTTCTTGGTCATGGTCTGCACCCCCGGACTCCTCACCTCGCCCAGCACGGTGATGGTACGGTTCACCAGCTTCACCTGCACCGACGTGCCCTCGATGTAGTGGTTCACCTGCTCCTGTATCTGGTCGCGCAACTCGGTGACCGTCAGGCCCTCCACCTTCAGTTCGCCCAGCTGGGGATACCAGATGGCCCCCTGCTCGTCGACCGTAAAGGTGATCAGTTCGGTACTTGAAGAAGATACGGAAGTTTGCGTGCCCACGTTGAGGTTCAGGAAGGCGGTGGTTTGCGGGTCATCGCCAATCACCCTGATGTAGAGGTGGTCGTTGGGGCGGATCTTGTAGACATCAGGCAGGGGGGTACTCTCCTGCACCGCGTTGGTTTGGACCCCATGCATATAAGTGATTTCGCGCAACGGGGTGGTACAGGAAAATGCCAGCCCGGCCAGGGCCAACCAGAGCACCAAAAGCCTGAGCCTTTGGCCATTACGGCGTAGTTTATCCATATCGAACGCTATTCGTTTATGTTGATCATGTGTTTAAAGCACTATGGGCATGCTGAGGGACATGCAGTATTTCCGGCCTGAAATCCGGGATTGTCAATACACTCTCCGGAGGAGGGAATCAGGCCAGTGATAAATCATTGGCAAAGATAATTTTTAATTTTTATTAGCCGTCAAGACGGATGGGCTTTCTACCCCTAATTTGCAATTAGGGGTTGGTGGCTTTGGGTTTATAACCATGAACGTAAGGAACGATAGAAACCCTGTAAGGGTGACAGGATTGTAACCATGAA
>DF970666.1:384483-495857 GCA_001270045.2 Bacteroidales bacterium 6E
TTTTTAGCACTGACGCTGTCGTCATCCTGAGCGCAGCGAAGGACCCCGCAGTGAAGGACCCCGCAGCGAAGGACCCCGTAGTGAAGGACCTCGAAGGACCTCAAAGCTTTACCTCAGCCGCACGTTTTCCGCTCTTCTGGGAAACGTACTCCAGTTTGAGGGTGCCTTTGCCTTCCACCAGGAATTCGAATTCTTCCTTGCCGAAACCGGGGACGGTGAGGAACTGCAGCTCGGGCTTGTGTTCCTTGTAGGTGACTTTGTCGTGGAGCAGGTTGGTGATGCGGCCTCCGGCAATGATCTTCACGCCGCTGGCCTTCAATTGGTCCTGCGGGTGGAGTTTGCTGGCTGCAGATTGGGCCAGCATGGAGGGCATGGCCTTCTGGTTGCTCAGACGTACCCGAACCCTGTGGAGGTTGCGGCCGAGCTCTTTCACGTCGAATACCTCGAGCTTGATGTCGGGGGTGTTCTCGGCGGCCAGCAGGATCACCGACGCGTTGCGGTGCACCAGCTCGGTGAGCATGAAAGGCTGCGGCAGGCGGGAGGTCATCTTGGTCCAGCCCCCGATCTCGATCTCGCCATACTGCGGATGGGTATATTTTGCCCAGGGACGGTACATTTCGCCCAGTCCGAGGTGGTCGTTGAACTTCATGCGCTCGCGGCTGGAGGCGTCGCGGTCGTCGACAGGCTTGGTGATGTCCTTGCGGTAGGTCTCCTGCGATCCCATGAACAATTCGCCCACGAACGAGTAGGCCCCCACGATGTTATAGGCGAACTCGCCTGCGTCGCCATAGGTGGGGTAGAGCTGCCACGACGGCATATAGCGGTAACCCGGAGTCATCTTCTCGGCATTCTGGCCCAGGTAGTCGTATAGCTGCACATCACGCGGAGGGAGGTTCTCGTCCTTGCTGGCCGGTCCGCGGAGCCACATTCCGCCCGAGTTGTGGAACGAAAAGTACATGATGATGTTGGGTTTCTTCATCATCCATTCGGCAATGGCCTTGAGTCCGACACCCTGGAATGGATAGAAACCGGCGCCCCGCTCGACATAGCGCGGGTACCAGCGATAGCCCCAGTTGCGGTTGGGATCGATATAGCCTTCGACATCCTCGTTCACGCGGCCGTCGCCGTCATTGTCGAGCCCCTCGTTGCCCAGGAGGGTCCATTCGCCCTGTTCGCCCGGTTTCACGCGCACCATCAGCCGGTCGTCTTCGGGATCGGTCTTGTACTGCCCGAATGGGTCGCGGATACGCATCTGGGTGATGTGTCCGTCGCCGTCGAGGTCGTCGTACAGGTCCTCGTCGGTGAGCCCGTCACGGTCGTCGTCCATGGGCACCCGGATGGTGCGGTTGGTGCTGGGCGTGTTGGCATCGGAGAAAAAGCGGGCCCGCCCGTCGACATTGATTACCGGCACGATGTAGTGCACGTTGCGGTCGACAGTCTTGGTGATGCGGTCGTTCTCGCCGTATTTGGTCAGCAGCATGTTGGCATAATAGAGGCACACCTCGCCCGCCTGGATCTCGTTTCCGTGGATGTTGCCGTCGATCCACACGCCGGGTTTCGACAGCTCGTCGCCGGTCTTCGGGTTGTGGATGGTCAGCACCATGATGTCGCGCCCTTCCTCGCTCTTGCCGATCGACTCGATCGACGTGAGGGCGGGATAGGCCTTGTGGAGCGCTTCGAGGGCCTGGTTCACCTCGGGATAGTCGTAGTAAAAGTCGAACCGAAGCGGGACGGTTACCTTGCTTTCGGCCTTGGTCTGCGCCACTGCGGGCAGGCAGAGTGATAGCAGGAGGGCCGGCAGGAGGTGCCGGAGTATGCGGATAGATTTGGTGTATGTTGTTTTTCTCATGGTCGGATGAAATCAAATTCGTTACAGATTTTCAGATTCGCTGTTTCTCAGGAGTCGGTGTTTATCCGTTGGGCGGGTCAGTTGCCCGACAGCGGGATGGTGACCGACTGCTTCCGTACGACGGGACTCTCGAGTTCGATGGTCACGGGGGAGTTGCGGTCGTTCTTCACCAGCCAGGTGAGCTTTTTCGACTGGTTTCCACCGATGGGGGTAACAGGCGTGCGTGCCAGTCCCTCGAGAATGGTCATGTCGCTGCCCTTCAGCACGGCCATCACCGGCGCGGGTTGCTGGTTGCGTACGCCCATTTCGGTGGGCCACGGGGTGCGCGACTGGTTGGTGACGAACCATTCGATGCGGTAGACACCGGCGCCCAGGGAGGTGACTTTCAGCTCACCCGGGGTGATGTCGGGGACCATGGACGCCATCGAGGCAATCCAGGGAATCTGCGATTTCAGGATCGATTCGGCCTTCTCTGCGGAAGGTGTATTGGCGGCATAGGGAATAAAGCCACCGATTTCGACATCACCCAGCTGGGGATGGCGGAACGCTTTCCAGTCGGCAAACCCCTTGACCTGCCGGGTATCGAGATAGTCGAGCAGCTGCTTGTCGGCCGAAGGTTTCTTTTCGGCATCGGCACCACGTGCACCGTTGCCCGGGGCTTTCGCGGTGGTGTCTTTGGCCGCTTCGGGTTCCCAGAGGCTCAGGGCGACCGAAGGCACGCCCAGGTGGAAATAGCTCCAGAGCTCAAAAGAGCCGTTGCGGGGCTTTTCGGGGGCCATGAGGGACGATATTCCGGCCGTTTCCAGCGCCTTCTTGTATGATTTTGACCATTCGGTGTAGAGGGTGATGTCGCCCTTCTTGAAAGACTTCTCGGGGCCCAGTCCGAGCTGGCTGATGATCATGTTCTCGTCGACCATCATATCGGGGTATCGCGCCGAGAGTGCGCTGACCAGGGCTTCCATGGTATAGGTTTCGGTGGGGGAGAGCCCGGTCGACCGTGCCAGCCTTTCGGGGATGCGGATGCGTGAGGGGTCGAAGTCAGTTTTCCCCTCCTGAGGCAGGTCGGCCAGCAGGTTTGACTCGCCCAGGGTGACCGTCATGACGATCTCAGGGTGGTCGTAGATGAATTTCATGACGCCGAATGTTTCGGGCGTTGATCCCGGCCAGAGTCCCGCTTCCTTGTCCTTCATGGAGAACTCGTGCGGGAAGTTGATGCCCGGGTTGACGCCACCGGGACCGTCCTCGTTGTATTGTCCGTCGCCGTCGTTGTCGGTGCCCTCGGTATAGAGCTTGTAGATGCCCTTTTCGCCCTTGGAGGCGTCGGCTTTCACCAGCAAGCGCGGATCCTCGTCAGACACTCGCCATTCGCCGTCGGGGGCCTTTACGCGCATCTGCGTGATGAAGCCATCACCGTTGAGGTCTTCGTTTCCGTCCTCGTCCAACTGCTCATCCATGTCGTTGTTGACAGGAAGCCCGTTTGCGGAGCTGAGCCGTTTCACGGAGGCGTGGAAGTTTTGGGCCGCATCGGGGTTCCCCATCGGGAGGATAAACCAGCGGGCCTTGCTTGTTCCGGTGTCTCCATCAAGGATCGATTCGGCCAGGGCGATGGCTCCGGCTGTGGCCAGCGGTGTGATTCCGTCGAAGTTGGCCGCCACAAAGATGGCCGGTCCGGCAGGTTCGCCGTTGCCGATCTCGATTACCCGGAGGGCAGATCCGCCGGGCGAGGTGGCGATGGCATGCAATTTCACTTTTTGGGAATGCTTTGAGGCCAGGGCGCGGGTCCAGGCATCCACCTCCGCCGGTGTACGGTACGGGCCGGCCGCCATGACTGGCAGTCCGGAGAGCAGTTGGGTCAGTATAAACACGACAACTGCCGATTTCATCAGTCGTGCAGGATTCATCATGAACGTTTGGTAATATTTTGTTAAAAAAGTGAATGTAATATTAGCAAAAAATCGAAAATATTGGTTAGGTTCAAACATTTATCCCGAACTTCACTGTATTAAATTTATGAATCATGTACCAGCGTGACTATATATTGCGGATGATTGAGATGATGGCGCAGTTCATTGCCGCCATCCTGGCGATATTGCGGAAGGGCAGCATCCCCCAGGCGCGGCAGATGCTGGAGACGGCCTATTACGATTTTCTGAAGCAGGATGCGGCCTTTTTCCATGGCATCCCCGAGGACCGGCTCACCGACGAGCTGATCGGGCAGCACCACTTCACGCACGGGCACCTCGAGCTCCTCTCTGAGCTCTTCTACGCCGAAGGCGAGGTGGAGCAATCGGCCGGCAACCACGACCTCAGCCTCACCTGCTACCGGAAGGCCCTGAAGTTGCTGCAGTTCATTGTTGAAAACAGTGATACGTTTTCACCAATAAGGGAGGAGCGGATTTTGCTGCTTCGCAGCAAAATCCAATAGATATTATGATGTAGAGACGCCCAATTTGGGCGTCTACAATGCAGGATTAATACGATTGTAACACAAACATGATCGTCAGGCAAGTTTCCAATCCCGGACGCGCCAGCGAGCGGGAGGAAGGATTGTAGCCAACGCGAAGCGTTGGATCGTGATGCAAGCGGAATGATCAGAACCCTGTAGGGGTGACACATATGCATCCGAATAGGTATGTGTTAACATGGCAAACCCCTACGGGGTTACAATCGTTTCACTCAGGATGACAGCGGCGGCTTATAAAAAATGAACAATGTCACTGGCGGCGCAGC
Source organism: Bacteroidales bacterium 6E (assembly GCA_001270045.2). GTDB lineage: Bacteria > Bacteroidota > Bacteroidia > Bacteroidales > Prolixibacteraceae > UBA1413. The sequence continues at coordinate 389,063 of DF970666.1, forward strand.
CGCCAGTGACATTGTTCCCCTCTTAAAGCGCAACGCTTGTCATCCTGAACGAAGTGAAGGACCTCGAAGTGAAGGACCTCAAGGAGAACGACCTCAACGCGAAGGACCAATCATCATCCGAACAGGCCCAATGCCGGGTACACCACGTGATCGGTGATTTCGGGGTAGTTGCGGTCGTTGCGGCTGTTGTTGGCGTTCATGGAGATGGTGTGGGCACGGAGGTGGTCGTTGTGGAGGGGCCTGATCAGGTTGGCGACGTCGGCGGGCTGGAGGCTTGGCGACACCCACAGCTTCTCGTGCTCTTTCTGCAGGATCAGGGGCATCCGCTTCTTGGTGTTGTGGATGGTCTCCATCAGGGGGTTGGCGGGGGTGGTGATGACACTGAACGAATGCACCACCTCGCCCGTCTGGCGGTCGGTCCACAGGTCGTATACACACCCGAACGAGAGCAGGTCACCGGTTGCCGATGTGATGTAATAGGGATATTTCCGGTTGTTGAAGGTACGCCACTCGAAGAAGCCGTCGACGCCCAGGATGCACCTGCGGGTGAGGATGTTGCCCCGGAACGAGGGCTTCTCGAAGATGGTCTCACCCACGGCATTGAGCGTCTTGGTGCTGATTTCGGCGGCATCGTGACTGTTTCTCACCCAGTTGGGGATGAGTCCCCAGCGGGCGAAAAGGATGCCCGAGCGGCTCACGATGGGCAGGGTGGGATGCTCGAACCCGCTCACGAAATGCCACGGCTGGAGGTCGCGTGATTCATTCATGCGCGATGCGCTCTCGAAAAGGGCCGGGGGAAGAGATTCCTTGTACCGCTCGGCATACTTCTCGAGCCGTTTGGTGAGAAATGCGATGTTGTAACACATGTCAGTATTCTTTCTTCGGTTCTTTCCGGTCCCATTGCCGGTACATCTCTTCCATTTCGCGCTGGTGCCGTTCCATCAGCTCATCCCACTCCTTGCGGTGTTCGGGATCGAAAAAGCGGTCGAAATCGGCCGGGTCACGCCGTTTCAGGAAGTCGGAGAACGGGTCGCGCTCCCCAAAGGATTCTTCAAATTGTCGGATGAACTCATCGAAACTTCTCTGGTCGGGCATGATGAATCCGGGAGGCAGCATAAAGCTGGAGTCGGGACCGATGAACCAGGTGGAGTCCATCTGGAACGAGAAGTTCCGCGTAAAGGTGGTGTCCATCTTAAATGTGAAATTCCGCATCATGGAGGTGTCGGGGAACCCGAACAGGAAGGGCGACACCGAATCGCTTCCAAAGAAATGCTGGGGAAACCAGTCAAACCCGGGCATATCCGAAGATAGGCTGTCGTTACCGAATAGTCTCTCGAATAGTTGCTCCAAGGGTGACGACTCGGAAAACATGTCTTCGAATCCCTCGAAGTTGAACGAATCGAAGGAGGGATCGGAATAAAAGCGATAGGTCCGGGTAGAATCATACCGGATCAGGTTACCTTCATCGTCATACTCTTTGTTGATAATGACCTCTTCCTCAGGTTGTTGGGAAGGTTCGTTTTTTGTCTGGGCGATGGCGGCTGTTGCGGCAAACAGGAGTGCCATCAGAAGTGATAACTTGTTCATGGCTTTCGTTTTACACAAAATTAAGCTGCTTAACCGTAAAATTATGGTAAAAAATCCAAAAAAGTGTAACATCAGGCATTGATCTTTACAATTTTCGACCGGATAAAAACAATATTCAGTGCCGATTGTCTATATGGGATGAAGTTCTTCGTATTTTTAAGTCAAATTTGTCTTTTATAAGGCAAGAGCATTAATTTTGCACATCAATTCAAAACAATATTATTGACTATGTCACATCAACTGTTAAAAGGTAAAAGGGGGATCATCTTCGGCGCCCTGAATACCGAATCCATTGCATGGAAAGTTGCCGAAAGGGCACACGAAGAGGGAGCCACCTTCACCCTGACCAACACTGCCGTAGCGCTCCGCATGGGTGATACCGCAAAACTGGCCGAGAAATTCAACACCATCGCCATCGAGGCTGATGCCACCAACGTACAGGATCTGGAGAACCTGGTGGTGAAGTCGATGGATCACCTGGGCGGGAAGATCGACTTCGTCCTGCACTCGATCGGCATGTCGCCGAACGTGCGGAAGGGTCGCCATTACAGTGACCTCGACTATAACATGCTGGAAAAGACGCTCGACATTTCGGCGGTGTCGTTCCACAAGGTATTGCAGGTGGCCCGCAAACTCGACGCCATCAACGAGTGGGGTTCGGTGGTCGCCCTGAGCTACGTGGCCGCGCAACGTACTTTTTACGGTTACAACGATATGGCCGACGCCAAGGCGCTGCTCGAGTCGATTGCCCGCAGTTTCGGGTATATCTACGGACGGGAACGCCGCGTCAGGATCAACACGATTTCACAGTCGCCGACCATCACCACCGCGGGCAGCGGCGTGAAGGGCTTCGACAGGCTGCTCGACTTTGCCGACCGGATGTCGCCACTGGGCAACGCCTCCGGTGACGAGTGCGCCGACTACTGCATCACGCTGTTCTCGGACCTCACCAAAAAGGTGACCATGCAGAACCTCTTCCACGATGGCGGGTTCTCGAGCATGGGCATGAGCCTGAAGGCGCTGACACAGTACGAGAAAGGTCTGGGATGCGATTGCGAGTGTGGGGATGCGCATGATCCAGAGGATCATCGCTACGATTAGGCATATTCAGTGAATGCAAGGCATTCACTGAATAGCCTTTAATGGAAAGAGGGAGGATTGCCAACGGCAATCCTCCCTCTTTCGTTAAGCGGCATCAGAGCGCGCTTGCAAGCGCGCTCTGATGCCTGCGTTTAGATGCGCACCAGGGTGCTGTCGGGGAGCCAGCCCTTGTTACCGTCGGGGATGCGGATCTCTTTCCAGGTGGAAAGGGAGTCGGTGATCTCGACCTTGAGCCCTTCGTGGATCAGGAAGAGGTCGGTGCCGGTGGAGGCGGGGGAGCTCTTCACGGTGACGCGCGGGGCGAAGACGATGGCCTGTGTCCGCTGGTTCAAGACTTTCTTCTGCTGTGAGGCAAACGAGAAGGTGAGGATCGCCCCGGCAAAGGTGGCCACCGAGAACCAGAAGGTGATGCGCTTGACCATGCTGAATTGCGAAAAGAAGAAGATGGCCAGCAGCACCAGCGCCACAAAGAAAAGCACGATGCTGACGGTGGCCCAGCGATCGGCCGAGGCCTGGTTGACGATCCCGTTCCACCAGCGGACGAAAAAGGCCTGTGGCAGGGGCTCGATGTTGTCGACAATGTTCTGCCGGGCGATCCGGATGTTGAAGTCGATGTCCTCGTTGCCGGGTGCCAGCAGTTTGGCCCGTTCGTAGTTGAGCAGCGCCTTCGGCATGTCGCCGGTCTTGAAATAAGCGTTCCCCAGATTGTAATAAACCTGTGCCGATTCCTTCCCGGAGGCCAACACCTGCTCGTAGAGCTGGATGGCCTGCTCGAATTCCTGGTTCATGTAATGTTGTCCGGCCTGTGCGATGACCTCCTCGTTGGCATGACCCGCAAGGGCCAGCAGGAGCAGCAGCAGTGTGAAATATCTTTTCATGTGGGTTACCTTTTAATTTGTTTTTCCATGCGGCCGATGATCTTTTCGGCGCGGTCGTACAGTTCGTGCATGGCCTGGTTGCCCTTGGCGGGTGCAAACCGTGCGAATTCACACTGGTCGGCCACCTCGAGGAAGTCGCGGATGAGTTGCTCGTCAACACTGCTGCGCTGCAGTCCCTCGAGGGCGGTTTCCCGTTTCAGGTTGGCCAGTGGGATGCCGAGCTTGTCGCTGAGGTATCCCCAGAAGGCCTTGAGGAGCGATTCATGGAAGGCGCCTTCGTCGTTCTTCTTCAGGTTGGCGGCGGCCACTTTCAGGTGTTTGCGAGCGACGCGGTTGGCCTTCTTGTTGCGCATAAGGGCGAGATTGGCATTCTCCTGAAGCTTCTTCCGGTAGATGAAGTAGAAGGCCGCAAATGCCAGTATGCCAAGTAAGTATAATCCGTAGAAGGGGAGGCTTCCGAAGAAGGATTGACCCATGGTTTTCAGTGGTATGGGGTTCTGCCAGATAAAGCGGATGTCTTGTCCGATGAGCTGGACATCCTGCTGGCGCACCGAGCGGATACCCCCGGTGGCCCGGGTGTCGCCGGTTCCCTGGGTCACCTGCAATTTGAATTCGGAGGTGTTCCGGGTTTCGTATTGTCCGGTGCCTGGATTGAAGAAGGTGAACGCGATGGGCGGGATGGTATATTCGCCGGCGGTACGTGGCTGGAACAGGTACTCGAGGGTACGGCTGCCGGTCATGCCCCCGTCGCTGACCCGCACATTGTCAGTCGACTGCGGATCGTACAGGTCGAAGTCGGCCGGCAGTTCAAGCTTGGGTGTCTGGATAAGCCGGAGGTTTCCGGTTCCCGATATGTTGACTTTCAGGGTGATGGCGTCGTTGGTGGTGGCTTCCGTATTGCTGATGTCGGAGGTGACGCTGAAATTGCCCACGCCTCCGTAGAAGCTGGCCGGGGCGGGGGGCAGGTCACGCACGCTGACGGTGACGGCATCGGCGGTGAGTTTGGCCCTGACGGTCTGCACGCCACTGAAGAAATCGTCGAAGAAGCTTCTCTGGCGTACCCGTTGCTGTACGAGGGTGGTCATGCTGAACGGCCGTATGGTGATGGTGCCGGTCTGCTGCGGGAAGAGAACGGTCTTTTTCAGTACGCCCACCTGGTAGATGCGGTCGTTGAACACCTCGCGGTTAAACGTGATCTGCTGCGGGATGTCGATGTCCTGGGTATAGAACCCTTCATAGGTGGGTAGATTTACCTCCTCAAAACCCGCCAGGGGGAGGTTGGGGTTGGCGTATAGTTTCACCGTGGCAATGATCTGTTCGCCCTTGTAGGCGCTTCTCTTGCTTAATTCGAGGCGTATGAAGAGGTCGGTTTTGCTGATGGATCCCGAAGATGCGGAACCGTCAGGCTGCGCTGCGCCCGGGGTGGCTGCCTGTCCCTGGCTTTGGCTGGGCTGGCCGGTCACCACCTGGATGGTGAGCGGGTTCGACTGGATCACCCTGCCGTCGACGGTGATGGAGCCGGGACGGATGTTATAGGTGCCTTGTTCCTTTGCCCGCAGGATGTAGGTGAAGGAGAAGGTCTGGCTTTGGGTGGTCTTCCCGTTGATCATCTGTATGCTGGTCGCCTGCGAGGTGCTGGGCCCCATCAGGACGTCGAACATGCTGAGGTCGGGGAGTTGCAGGTTTTCACCCCGCTGGTTCACCGTGAAGGTGAGCCTGAACTGGTCGCCGACCGACACCGCATTGGGTGCCGACATCTCCAGCGTGGCGTCCTGCGCCGTCACAAGGAAGGCTGGCAGGAGAAATCCCATGATGATGAATATTTTTCGTAGCATTTTCAGTGCTTTAAATTCTTGTTTATCGCTTCAAAGTTACCAGTCTTTTTCAGTCCTCACCGTTTTGGCCTGCTGTGCCTGTTGTTTTTTTACCTTATCCTGGATATTCTTCTCGGCATTCTGGAGGGCCTGGAGCAGCTGTTCGGCATTTTGCCTGCTAATTTTGGACTGCGGCTGCTGTTGTTGTTGCTGCTGCTGGTCCTGATTTTGGTTTTGGTTCTGGTTTTGCTGCTGCTGTTGTTGCTGGTCCTGCTGATTCTGCTGCTGGTCCTGGTTCTGCTGTTGCTGGTCCTGGTTTTCCTGCTGGTTCTTCAGGTTCTGGGCATAGGCCAGGTTGTATTTGGTGTCGAGGTCGGAAGGGTTGTTGCGCAGCGCTTCCTTGTATGCCTCGATGGATTCGTCGATTTTCTGCGAGAAGAGGAGGCTGTTGCCCAGGTTGTGCAGGGCACGCGCCTTCTTCACGGGGTCGCCCTCCTGTTCGGCAATCCGTTTGTATGACTCAATGGCCTCGGGGAACTGCATCTGCTTGTACTGGGCATTCGACAGGTTGAAGTTCCAGAGCGGGTCGTCGGGACGCTTCTCGAGCGCCCTGCGGTACTCGGTTTCGGCCCGGCTGAAACTGGCCGTGTCGAGGCGGGTGGTATCCTTCACGCCCTCGAGGTAATATTTGTTTCCCTGCCGGATAAACCTGCGCTCGTTCTGTGCCTGGGTTGAGGCAAAGAGGGTGACAAGCAGGGCAAGGAGTCCTATTTTCTTCCACATGGCTTTCATGATCGTTAACTAAACAGTTTAATGCGTTTCAGGTACTTGTTTTTGCGCTCCATGATGAGGAATTCGAGCAGCAGGAGGATGAGTCCGGCCGCAAAGAAATACTGGAACTGGTCTTCATATTCGGCAAACACCCGGGATTCCATTTCGGTTTTGTCCATTTCGTTGATTTCGTCGAGCAGGTCGTCGAGTCCGACGTTGGCGGTGCTGGCCCTGAGGTAGATGCCGTTTCCGGCGGCGCTGATCTTCTCGAGCATCACCTCGTCAAGTCTGGTGATCACGACCTTCCCTTCACGGTCGCGCCGGTAGTCGGTCTGTCCCCCTGCGTTGACCGGGATCGGGGCACCCTGCGGCAATCCCATCCCGATGGTATGGACGATGATTCCCTTTTCGGCGGCTGCAGTGGCGGCCCCTATGGCATCGTCCTCATGGTTTTCGCCGTCGGTGATGATGATGATGGCCTTGCTGCTCTCCTCGTTCTGGGTAAACGACCGGGAGGCCAGCTCGATGGCGGCCCCGATGGCGGTTCCCTGGACCGGCACGATGCTGGTGTTGATGGTCGACAGGAAAAGCTGGGCCGAAGTGTAATCGGTGGTGATGGGCAGCTGTGTGTAGGCGTCGCCCGCGAACACGATCAGCCCGATCTTGTCGTCCTTGAGCCTGCTGATGAGCCTGTCGATGGCCCTTTTGGCACGTTCGAGGCGGTTGGGCTGTATGTCTTCGGCCATCATGGAGTTGGATACGTCGAGGGCAATGATGATCTCGACGCCTTCACGTTTGACCGTCTTGAGCTTGGACCCGAACTGCGGACGGGCGGCTCCGAGGATGAAGGCCGCGAGTGCCAGCATGAGGATGATGAATTTCAGGGTTGGCCTGAATCCAGAGGCGTTGGGCATCAGGTAGGCCATGATCTCGCGGTCGCCGAACCTGCGCAGGGCGCGGGCACGGAGGATGCGGGAAAAGATGAAAAAGACCGTCAGGACCGGTATCAGCCAGAAGGCCCAGAAGTATTCGGGATGTGCGAATCTGAACATTTCCATTGCTTCCATTTTTTAGGGAAGGTTTCTGAATATCGTGGTTCTCAGCGCCAGCGACGCGATGAGCAGGATCAGCCCGGCCAGCGCGAAGGGCATGAATTCCTCGGCGCGACGGCTGAACTCCTTGACCTCGATTTTTGATTTCTCGAGCTGGTCGATTTCCTGATAGATCTCGGCCAGGCGGGTATTTCCGGTAGCCCTGAAATAGCGTCCGTCGGTGATCTGGGCGATCTGCTGCAGCATCTCCTCGTCGATTTTCACCTCGACATCCTGGATCTGGGTGCCGAAGGGAGTCTGGACAGGGTAGGGGGCGGTGCCGATGGAGCCTACGCCGACGGTGTAGACACGGATGCCGAAGGTCTTGGCGATCTCGGCGGCCGTGAGGGGAGCCACTTCTCCACGGTTGTTCTCGCCGTCGGTGAGGAGGATGACCACCCTGCTGATGGCGTCACTCTCCTTCAGCCTCGATACAGCCGTTGCCAGTCCGTTTCCGATGGCGGTTCCGTCCTCGATCAGTCCGGTCTTGATACCCCCGAACAGGTTGAGCAACACGCCCCGGTCGGTGGTCAGCGGGCATTGGGTGAAGGCCTCTCCCGCAAAGACAACCAGTCCCATGCGATCGTGTTCCCTGCCCGCGATAAACTCCTGTGCCACCTTCTTGGCGGCTTCGAGTCGGTTGGGCTGGAAATCCATGGCCAGCATGCTCGTTGACACGTCGAGCGACACGATGATGTCGATCCCCTCGGTGGTGACGTTCTCCCAGTTGGTCGACGACTGCGGACGGGCAAGTACGGTGATGAACAGCGCCATGGCCCCCAGTTGCAGCACGAACGGCAGGTGGCGCAGGATATGCCTCGATGTGACCGGCGCACCTGACAGGGCGCTGGTTGTCGATATCCGGATGCTGGCCGAGTTCTTTTTGTACCTCAGGATGTACCAGAGCGCCATGGGGATCAGCGCCAGCATCAGGTAGAACATTTCAGGGTTCTTGTATGTATAGTCTCCAAACATGTTTCAGCTATTTTAAGGGTACTTCCACACCATCTTCATCGTTGCCCTTTTCGGGTTTCTTCACCTCGGGGATGTCGGCCGGCCTGGTCTCGTTGACAAAAAAGTACGAGTTCACCAGGGTGAGGTTATGGTCGTCGGGCAGCGGAAGGTATTTGGCAAATTTCACCAGGTCGGCCAGCGTGAGCACCTGCCTGAGATTCTCGAGCGTTTTCACACCCGGTTTGTCCTTCTGCCTGCCAAACGAGGCCAGGATCTCGTCGGTGGTCTGTTCCATGGCCGGGATCGTGTACCGTTCCTCGATGTAGATCCTCAGCACGTCGGTCACCTGGCTGTAATATTCCTTGATCTTGTCTTTCTGCCACAGCTTCTCGTCCTTGATCCGGTCGAGGTTGCGCAGGGCCACGATGTGTGCCGGCTCCTTCGGTTTCGGCGGCATGGTGAAGAGCGGCAGGTTGCGTTTGCGGCGGCTCAGGTAATAGAAGATAAAGAAGATAATGGCGGCGACCAGGATGACCCCCATGATCCAGGGGGTGACTTCCTTGAGCGTCAGCGGGGCATCGTACGGCATCTTGATGTCGGTAGGCCCCTTGGAGGTGTCGATTTCCATGGTATAGACGCGCAGCGACAGCTCGTTGGTGGCGATGGAGTCGATGCGGTCGCCCATGTCGATGCGGAACCAGAAGGGCGGGATGCGGTGCTCGCCCGAGTCGAAGCTGGTCACCAGCAGGTTGCGGGTCAGCTTCACGACGTTGTTCTCGATCAGGGTATCGATGGGAGAGCTTTTGAGCACCTCGATATATTCGGACAGGTTTTCGGCCGTTTCGGGGAATTGCAAGGCTATATCGGCCGGTTTCTGCACCTCGAGGGTGACATTCACCTGGTCGCCGATCAGGATCTGCGTGGAGTCGAGGCGTGCCGACACCCTGATTTCCTGGGCCTGTGACAGGTTGGGGAAAAGAATGGAACCGACACCCAAGGTCAATATCAGTAATGCATTGTGGAACTTTTTCACCGGCGTGCCTCCCTCTTTTTAAACAGGTTGATCAATGATTTCACGTAGTCTTCACGGGTGTTGACGAGGGTGCTGTCGACGCCGCAGCGGGTAAAGATGGTTCGGAGGCGTTCCGACTGGTTCATCCAGTATTTGCGGTACATGTCGCGGGTCCGGCGGTCGCTGGTGTTGACCCAGGTATAGTGCCCGGTTTCGGCATCCTTCAGCTTGACCATCCCGATGGGCGGGAGTTCCTGTTCGCGGTCGTCGAAGATCCGGATGGCCACCACGTCGTGCTTGCTGTTGGCCACCGACATCGCCTTCTCGAGGTCGGCGTGGTTGTCGATGAAGTCGGAAATGACAAACGCCGTGCACTTCTTCTTGATGGCGTTGGTGAGGTAGCGCAGGGCCTCGGGGATGTTGGTCCCGGGATTTTCGGGTTGGAAGTCGATCATCTCGCGGATGATGCGCAGGATGTGGGACTTGCCCTTTTTGGGCGGGATGAACTTCTCGATGGTGTCGGAAAAGAAGATGACCCCGATCTTGTCGTTGTTCTGGATGGCCGAGAAGGCCAGCACGGCGGCGATCTCGGTGATCACGTTCTTCTTGATCTTCGACGTGGACCCGAATTCGCGTGAGCCGCTGACGTCGACCAGCAGCATGACGGTGAGTTCCCTTTCTTCCTCGAACACCTTGATATAGGGGTGGTTGTAGCGGGCGGTGACGTTCCAGTCGATGTTCCGGATATCGTCGCCGAACTGGTATTCGCGCACCTCGGCAAAGGCCATCCCACGCCCCTTGAAGGCGCTGTGGTATTCGCCCGCGAATATGTTCCTCGACAATCCGCGGGTTTTGATTTCAATCTGGCGTACCCGTTTTAATATATCGGTTGTTTCCATTGATGGATTTGTTCATTTTTTTGGAACCGCATTCCAATTTCGTAGGGGCGAATTGAATTCGCCCTATTTCGTTTGCGCGTCTGGCATATTTTACAGAGATGCGCTCCGCGCATCTCTGTAAAAGGGCGTATTCAATACGCCCCTACGGGACCTCTACCGTGTTCAGGATATCGGTGATGATTTCCTCGGTGGTGATGTTGTTGGCTTCGGCTTCGTAACTCAGGCCGATGCGGTGGCGCATCACGTCGGGGCACACGGCGCGGACATCCTCGGGGATCACGTAACCGCGGCGCTTGATGAATGCGTACGCCTTGGCGGCCTGGGCCAGGCTGATGCTTGCCCTGGGCGACGATCCGTAACTGATCATGTCTTTGTATTTGGCCAGCTTGTGCTCTTCAGGCTCGCGGGTCGAGAAGACGATGTCGACAATGTATTTCTGGATTTTCTCGTCCATGTACACGTCCTTCACCACGTTTCGGGCCCTGACGATATCGCCCGGCTTCAGGATCTTCGTGGTTTCGGGGAACGCCTTCAGCAGGTTCTGCTGGATAATCATCTTTTCCTCCTCCTTCTTCGGGTAGTTGATGATCACCTTCAGCATGAAACGGTCGACCTGCGCTTCGGGCAGCGGGTAGGTACCTTCCTGTTCGATCGGGTTCTGGGTGGCCATCACCAGGAAAGGCTCATCCAGAAGGAAAGTCTGGTCACCGATGGTGATCTGCCGTTCCTGCATTGCCTCGAGGAGTGCCGACTGCACCTTGGCGGGGGCGCGGTTGATTTCGTCGGCCAGGATGAAGTTGGCGAAAATGGGGCCTTTCTTTACCGAGAATTCCTCTCGCTTCTGGCTGTAGATCATGGTACCCAGAAGGTCGGCCGGCAACAGGTCGGGCGTGAACTGGATGCGGGCAAACTTGGCGTCGATGGTGTTAGCCAGTGATTTGATGGCCAGCGTCTTTGCCAGTCCGGGTACCCCCTCCAGCAATATATGGCCATTGGACAGCAGTCCGATCAGCAGACTCTCCACCAGGTGTTTCTGGCCTACAATCACCTTGTTCATTTCGATGCTGATGAGATCCACGAAGGAACTCTCCTGCTGGATGCGCTCGTTGAGCTCTCTGATATCTATGGCTTGATTCATAAGAACGAGAATTACATATATTATGGTTAATTTTTACAAAGCCACGAAAATAATGGTTGGCCGGCACAATCCGGTTTTATTTTTGTTAAAAAAGATAAATCTCAATAGTGTTAGAATTACAGAGACGCGATTCATCGCGTATAAGATTCATCGCGTCTCCAAAATATCCCAACTTAATGATGGTTGCCGATGCGAAAAATGCACCGGCAGAACCCATCACACCATTGTAATTATCATCCAATACCATTTGGCCCATTATGAAATCGCGATTTCACGGGCCGGTTTGGGTTTCACCGCTTCTCGTTTCGGAAGGTGGATGCAGAGCAGTCCGTCGTTATATTTGGCGGATATTTTTTCGCCTTCCACCATGTTTTCGGGGATGGTGAAGCTGCGCTGGAACGACTGGTAGCTGAATTCACGGCGGGTGAAGCGTCCCTTTTCCTCTTCCTTCTTTTCTTCCTTCCTTTCGGAAGAGATGGTAAGAACATTGTTTTCAAGATTGATTTTGAAATCTTTCTTGCTCATTCCGGGGGCGGCCACCTCGATTTCGAAAGCATCGTCGGTTTCCTTCACGTTGACTGCCGGAAGGGTGGTGTCGGTGCTTGAAAAGTTGTTGCTACCCCAATCCATCAGTTCTTTTGAGAGGAAATTGTCCCAAAAGGATGGAAAAAACGTGTTTGATCTTCTTGCGAGTGTCATGGCTTAATCCTCCTTTTTTTAGTTTGACAATAAGTTTTCTGTTTTAAATAACGCCGGAAATGGAATTTTATATCGTTCATTTCCGGAAGTATCGGATCAAAATGGATACCAAACCATCATCTATGATGGAGGTAGATGAATGTAAAAACATGAAAAACAATATATTATGTAAAAACTTGCATGGATTGCATCCTAATGAAAATTTCCGGAAAATGTCAAACTGACCTGAAAAAATGTTATCATTTTGACAATTTTTCAGTTGGGATGCCCTTGTCGGGCATCGGTTTTTGCCCACGAATGGCACGAATTTACACCAATGGCCTGCGGAAAAGGATATTCACCACAGATTTCTCAGATTGCATAGATTCATCCTTCTCAGCGGATTCCACAGATAAATACATTGTCGGCCGTAGGCCGGCGATGGCCCATCATGGGATTTTGGGCTGGTTGCCGACGGCAATCAGCCCAAAATCAGGATAGAGCGTTTTCCATATGGGCAGCCATATGGAAAACATCAAAATATTGAGTAAATTTACTCACTACATTGAGTAAATTCGTTGACCATGTATGAACGTCCTTATTTAAAGCAGGTTAGAGCGCGTATTGACGAGCCAAGGAAGTTTATTCAGGTGATTCTTGGTCCACGCCAGGTGGGAAAAACCACCATGGTGCAACAGCTTCTGGCCAGGATATCGATACCCTATACCTACGAATCGGCCGATGCCATTTCGGCAACCAATTCGGCATGGCTGGTCCAGGTATGGGAATCGGCCAGATTGAAGATGAAGGTTTTGGGTGCGTCGGAATATCTGCTGGTCATCGATGAGATCCAAAAGATCGACAACTGGAGCGAGGTGGTCAAACAGCAGTGGGACCAGGATACCCGGGAGAAGGCAAACATCAAGGTGATCGTTTTGGGATCATCACGTCTTCTTATCCAGAAAGGGTTGACCGAGTCGTTGGCCGGACGTTTCGAGACTTTCCCGCTGGGGCATTGGTCGTTTGACGAAATGGAGGCCGCTTTTGGCTGGTCGGTCGAACAGTATGTCTATTTTGGCGGTTACCCCGGATCGGCATCATTGGTCGGGGATGAAGACCGCTGGAAAAGCTACATCAAGGATTTACTGATCGAAACCAGTATCTCAAAAGATATCCTGATGCTTACGCGGGTGGATAAGCCCGCTTTGCTGAAACGACTGTTTGAGCTCGGCTGCCTTTATTCGGGACAAATCCTTTCTTATACCAAAATTACCGGACAGTTGCAGGATGCAGGCAATACCACCACACTTGCGAATTACCTGAAACTTTTGTCGGATGGGGGTTTGCTGGGTGGATTGGAAAAATATGCCGGCAGTGTGATCCGGCAACGGTCATCGAGCCCGAAGTTTCAGGTATATAACAATGCATTGCTCACCTCGCAGGATCATGAATCGTGGCCGGATATATTGGCAAATCCCAAACATTGGGGACGACTTGTGGAATCATCGGTGGGTGCCCATTTGCTTAACCATGCGGTTTCGGAAAGATACAACTTGTATTATTGGCGCGAGGGCAACCATGAAGTGGATTTCGTGCTTGAAAAAGGGGATAATGTCATCGGGTTGGAAGTCAAAAGCGGTGTCAGTCCAGGTAACGTCGGCATGGAAGTGTTTCACCGGAAATTTCATCCCGGCAAAATGTTGTTGGTTGGTACAGGGGGAATTCCCTACGCGGAATTTTTAAAGATCAATCCTCGTGACATGTTTTAACCACGGATATAGCAGGAAAGAGCATTTTCAAGGCGGCGCAGCCGCCTTGAAAGCCGCCTAATTCTTATCTTCGTGGGATCATAAATTGATTTATGCCAAGGTATTTCACAGAGCTGAGTTTTAAGGGGACCCGCTACCATGGGTGGCAGGTGCAGCCCAATGCGCTGTCGGTGCAGGAGGTGCTCGAGACGACCTTCAGCACCTTTATGCGGCAGAAGATCGAGGTCACCGGTGCCGGACGGACCGATACCGGCGTGCATGCCTCTTTCTATGTGGCCCATTTCGATGCCGACAGCCTGCCTTTTGCGCCTGCCGACCTGGTGGAGAAGCTCAACCGGTTCCTTCCGAATGACATAGCACTGAAGAGCATTCGCGAGGTGGACGAAAACCTGCATGCCCGGTTCAGCGCCACCCGTCGGACTTACCAATACTTCATTTCCAGGGTCAAGGACCCATTTACGCTTGATACCAGTTATCAATACCTGTGGCCGCTCGACGTGGAGGCCATGAACCGGGCGGCGGAAGTTTTGCTGCAATGGGAGGATTTCACCAGTTTCAGCAAGCTGCACACCGACGTGAAGACCAACAACTGCCGCGTGACGGAGGCTTTCTGGAAGGAGGAGGGCACACAACTGGTGTTTACCATATCGGCCGACCGCTTCCTGCGGAACATGGTAAGGGCCATCGTGGGCACCCTTCTGGAGGTGGGACGCGGAAAGCTGACCCGCGACGGGTTGATCGCCATCCTTGAAAAGAAGGACCGAAGCGAGGCAGGAACCTCAGTCCTGCCACAAGGGTTGTTCCTAACCGACATACAATATTAGGTAAACTGATTTAAGGAAATATTACGGACCTGTTTATATTCGATTATTGAGTGTTATATCATTCTTAATAAATCCTGTAATATGTATTACATAATGGGATGAGATGATGTGTTCGGGCTACATTTAGGGTTTTTAATCCTAAATAATCAAAAACCAACATGGATAATTCTGAATTTGAGAAGGAAGAGCCGGACCTAAAAATGGGTATGACCGGCATGGACAGGCGCAGTTTCATTTCGCTGGCGATGACTGCCGGAGTGGGCGCCACAGTGGGGGCTTGCGGGGTTGCATCGGCCGGCAGCAACGCCAAAGGGAAAATTGTCATCGTGGGCGGGGGAGCGGCCGGACTGACCATGGCTGCCCTGTTGATGCGCCGGTTGGATGATGCCGACATCACGCTTATCGATCCGGCCGACCGCCAGTATTACCAGCCGGGATTTACGCTGGTTGCATCGGGTGTGTATGAACAGGACGAGGTATGGCGGTCGCAGGAGAGTTGTATCCCCGATGGCGTGAAATGGATCAAAAACGAGGTGAAACTGGTCGATCCCGAAAACAAGACAATCTCGCTCGCAAACGGAGAGTCAGTCAACTATGATTTTCTGGTGCTGACTCCCGGGTTACAGATCAACTGGGGCCTGGTGGAAGGTGTTTCGAAGGAGACGCTTGGGGCCGGGAATGCCCATTCCATCTATGACTTCGAGGGTGCCCAGGGGACATGGAAAGCGCTGCAGGAGTTTGCGGTAACAGGCGGCAGGGGCATTTTTACGGATACCTATACCAAACACAAGTGCGGAGGCGCCCCCAAGAAGATTTGCCTGCTTACCGAGGATTACACCCGAAAGCAAGAGTCGCGCGACAAGGTGACACTCGATTATTACACCGCCGCTTCCGAACTGTATGACATTCCCTATTTTACGCCCAGGCTGGAGGAAATCTATTCGGAGCGGAATATCCCGATATTTAAGAAAGTGAGGCTGAAAGGCATCGATACCTCTGCCAAAAAGGCATACTTCGAGAAGCACGAGGCCATGGGAGAGGAGAAGCTGGTGACGTCTTTTGAGGAGAGCTATGATTTCATGCACTTCACGCCACCCATGTCGGCCCCCGATTTTGTTCGGGAGTCGGGACTCAGTTGGTCGGAAGGGAAGCTGGCGGCGGAAGGATGGGTGATGACCGATCCCGAAACGCTGGTCCACCAGAGGTACAGGAACATCGTTTGTCTGGGCGACTGTGCCGGGATTCCCACCAGCAAGACCTCGGCTGCCGTGAGGAAGCAGGTGCCTGTAGCCGCCGCAAACCTGGCGTCGCTGATGGAAGGCAATGAGCCTGTGGCGAAGTACAACGGTTACGCTGCCTGTCCGATTATCACGGAATATGGCAAGGTGCTGATGTGCGAATTTGACTACAACAAGGAACCGCAAATCACCTTCCCCTTCACCATGCTCGACATGTCGAGGGAGCAGTCGGCAGCCTGGATGCTCAAGGTCCATGTGCTGAAACCGATGTATTTCTACGGAATGATCAACGGGTATATGCTATAAACAGGCAACCGTCTGCTGTTATATGAAAAAAGCCGGCGTCAGCCGGCTTTTTTGTGTCTTATAATTGTTTCCAGATCCATTCCCTGGCGTTCACGAACGCTTTCATCCATGGGGTGATCTCGTCGTCGCGGCGGTCGCGGGGATACCAGGCCCATTGGTATGGCCTGAACGCCCTTTCGAGGTGGGGCATCATGGCCAGGTGGCGCCCGTCGGCAGAGCAGATGGCGGCCGTATCGTAATCCGATCCGTTGGGATTGGCCGGGTATTGGCTCCGGCTGTACTTCATCGGGATGTGGTATGCTTTCTCGTCGCCCGGCAAGATGAACTTTCCTTCGCCGTGGGCCACCCATACTCCCAGTTTCATGCCTTCGAGGTTTTTCAGCATGACCGATTTGTTGGGAAGGATATCGACGTTGAGGAAGGCCGATTCAAACTTGTGCGAATCGTTGTGTTCCATCCTGGGTGCCTTGGCCCTGCCCGGCTTGATGAGCCCTAGTTCGACCATCAGCTGGCATCCGTTGCAGACACCGAGGCTGAGGGTGTCGGGACGGGCATAGAAGTTTTCGAGGGCTTCGCGGGCCTTGTCGTTGTAACGGAAGGCACCCGCCCAGCCCTTGGCGGAACCGAGGACATCGGAATTGGAGAATCCGCCCACAAACACGATCAGGTTGATCTCTTCGAGATTTTCGCGTCCCGAGATCAGGTCGGTCATGTGGACATCCTTCACGTCGAAGCCGGCGAGGTAAAGCATGTAAGCCATTTCGCGGTCGCCGTTGACGCCTTTTTCGCGGATGATGGCAGCCCTGATACCCGAAGAAACCCTTCGTTTCATGTCGATGCCCAGGTCGGCGGCCACGCAGCTGAAATTTTTGAAGTCGTAGGATAACTCGTTCCGCTTGTAATTGAAGAAGCGTTCGAGGGCCTTGCCTTCACCGCTCTGTTTACGGTCGAGCAGGTATGACGACTTGAACCAGGTGTCGCGCAGTTCGTTGATGTCGAGCGCCAGGTAATCTTCGTGGTTTTTCAGCACAAAGCTTCTTGCCGCGGCCGGTTTACCGATGGTGGCAAAGCGTGCGCCGGCAGCGGTAAGGATGGCTTCTGCCTTTGCGGCATCGTTGACCTGGATGACCACGGCCGGGTTTTCGCTGAAGAGCAACCTGACGGTATCTTTCTCGCCGATGGCCGACAGGTCGAGGTCGAGCCCGGAGTGGTTATCGGCAAAGCAGAGCTCAAGCAGGGTGGTGAGCAATCCACCGGAGCCTATGTCGTGTCCGGCGGTGATGACCCCCTCATTGATGAGCTGTTGTATGGCATTGAATGTATTGACAAAACGTGCGGCATCCTTTACGTCGGGCGACTTGGCGCCGATGCGGCCCAGGGTTTGCGCGAAGGCACTTCCGCCCAGTTCGTGACGGGTAAATGAGAAGTCGACCCACAGGAGCGGTTTGGACGGGTCGTTTTCGAGTACCGGCTCGACCACCTTACGGACATCAGACACCTCGCCCGAGGCAGAGATGATGACCGTTCCGGGGGCATACACCACATCGTTGGGGTACTTTTGGGTCATCGACATCGAGTCTTTGCCGGTCGGGATATTGACCCCGATGGCGCAGGCAAAGTCGCTGGCCGCCTTGACACCGTTATAGATGCGGGCATTCTCGCCCGGATTTTTGGCCGGCCACATCCAGTTGGCACTGAGGCTTATGCTTCGGATACCGTCGGTGAGCGGGGCCCAGACGATGTTTGTGAGGGATTCGGCGATGGACAGCACCGATCCGGCAGCCGGGTCGATCATGGCCGCAACGGGTGCATGTCCCACCGAGGTTGCCAGTCCGGCCTTCCCCTGGTAGTCGAGCGTGATCACCCCAACGTTGTTGAGCGGCAGATGGAGCGGTCCGGCCCCCTGCTGCTTGGCGATCCTTCCGGTAACGCTGCGGTCGACCTTATTGGTAAGCCAGTCCTTGCAGGCCACCGACTCGAGTTGCAACACGTTACGGATGTATGTCTGCATATTTTCGGGAGCATATTCCAGGTCCCTGAAATTCACTTCAACGGTTTTGTCCTCGAGGACCGTTCTCGGCGGTTTTCCGAACATATAGCCCAGTTGCCAGTCGATCGGCTTCTCGCCGGTTTTGGAGTTTTCGAAGGTAAATTGCATGTCGCCGGTTGCTTCGCCGATGACATACATGGGGGCACGTTCCCGTTCGGCAATCCGCTGGAGCAGTCCGATGTCTTTCGGGTGCATGACCAGTCCCATGCGCTCCTGCGACTCGTTTCCGATGACCTCCTTCTGCGAGAGGGTAGGGTCGCCCACGGGCAGCAGGGAAGTGTCGATTTTGCCACCGGTGCTTTCGACCAGCTCGGAGAGACAGTTGAGGTGTCCGCCGGCGCCGTGGTCGTGGATGGAGATGACCGGGTTGTGGTCGCTCTCCGAGAGGGCGCGGATGGAGTTGAATACACGCTTCTGCATCTCGGGGTTGGCGCGCTGCACGGCATTCAGCTCGATGGCATTCTCGAATTCGCCGGTAGCCACCGAGGAAACAGCGCCACCCCCCATGCCGATGCGGTAGTTATCGCCACCCAGCAGGACGATCTGGTCGCCCTTGACAGGCTCATCCTTCATGCTGTCGCGGCGGTTACCGAAACCGATACCCCCGGCGAGCATGATGACCTTGTCGTATCCGTATTTTTTGTAATTCTCGAAGTGTTCGAAAGTGAGCACCGATCCCGTGATGAGCGGTTGCCCGAATTTGTTTCCGAAGTCGCTGGCCCCGTTGGACGCCTTGATCAGGATCTCTTCGGGGGTCTGGTAAAGCCAGGGGCGAGGTTCGGTGTTGTGTTCCCAGGGACGGTCGTTGTCGGTACGCGGATAGGCCGTCATATAGACCGCCGTTCCGGCGATGGGAATGCTGCCCTTGCCTCCGGCGATGCGGTCGCGTATTTCGCCCCCAGTGCCTGTGGAGGCCCCGTTAAACGGCTCCACGGTGGTGGGGAAGTTGTGCGTTTCGGCCTTCAGGGAGAGTACTGTCTCAATCTCTTTAACCTGGAACCAGTCGGGCTTGTCCTGGGTTGCAGGGGCAAACTGCTCGACGGTCGGTCCGGCCACAAACGAGCAGTTGTCGCGGTATGCCGACACGATTTTATTGGGATTCTCCTTTGAAGTCCTTTTGATCAGCTGAAAGAGGGAAGATTCCTGTTCGACGCCGTCGATGATGAACGTCCCGTTGAAGATTTTGTGTCGGCAGTGTTCGGAGTTCACCTGCGAGAAGCCGAAGACCTCGCTGTCGGTGAGTTTCCGGCCGATGGCTATGGAAACAGAGTGGAGGTAGTCGATCTCGTCCTCGGTGAGCGCCAGGCCCTCGCTCTCGTTAAAAGCGGCGATATCGGTGATTTCGATGACCGGTTCGGGGTCGTGGTAGATGTGGAAGATCTCCTGGTCGAGTCCATGGTACAACTTCTGGAGCATGTGGTCGAACGTGGCATCGGGCCCTGAGGCAGGGAAAAACTCCTCCATCCGGAAGATGCCCCGGATGCCCATGTTTTGCGTGATTTCAACCGCGTTGGTACTCCAGGGGGTGATCATTTCCTTGCGGGGACCCGCGAACCATCCGTCGATGGACGGATTTTCGACCGGAACGGCACCTCCGAGCAGCCACACCAGTTTTTCGATGGTCGCGGCATCGGGAGCCTGGGAGGATTGTACTGCGATGACAGAGTTGCCGGGCGTTCTGAAAAAGAGTATCATGGACAGGAATTTAAATTGAACGTTCTTGAAATTTCCGGTGGCAAAGATAGGAATTGAGCCTTGATCTGAAACAGAATTCCATATAAATATAAGGTGTGAATGGTTGCCCGGATTATTGTCCCAAAATAAAAATCACCGGTTTCTTTTCGAGTTCGGGCTTTTGGCGTGCCCATTGGGCGATGGTTTTGGTGGCGATCATCTGTTCGGGCGCGGTGATGTCGGCCGCGATGCAGAGGCGCGTATCGGGCATGCACGACTTCAGGATGTCGTTGAGCATATGCTGGTTCCGGTAAGGCGTTTCCATGAAGATCTGCGCTTGGTTTTGGCCCAGGGCCAGCTTTTCGAGCTGTTGGATGCGGCGCTGGCGTTCGGCTGGTTTCACCGGCAGGTATCCCGAAAAGGCAAAGCTTTGTCCGTTCATGCCCGACGCCATCAGGGCCAGCAGGATGGATGACGGTCCCACGAGGGGGATCACCGTGATTCCCTTGTCGTGGGCCATACGCACGATGTCGGCTCCCGGGTCGGCCACCCCCGGACAACCCGCCTCGGAGATGATGCCCACGTCGTTACCCTCGATCAGCGCCTTCAGGTAGCCGGCCTTCTGGAGGGGAGTGGTGTGCTTGTTCAGTTCCATGAAAGTGAGGCCGTCGATGTCGATGTCGGGCACCACTTTCCTCAGAAACCTTCGGGCGTTGCGGATATCCTCGACGATAAAGAATTTGATCCCGGCCATCCGTTCGGCATTGAACCCCGGAAGTACCTGCTGCCAGGGCGAATCGCTCAACAGGTTCGGAATAAGGTATAGTTGCGCCATAACTGAAATTTGGGTAAAAGTAATTATTTCCGACGATTTTGTAATTTTACGGTCCATGAGCGAAACCATGCCATCCAAACCATCTATGCGGATTACCATCACCGGTACCGGCACCTCCCAGGGCGTACCCCTGATCGGCTGCCACTGTGATGTATGTTCATCGGCCGATCCCCGTGACCGGCGACTGCGGAGTTCGGCCCTTGTGTCGATAAACGGCACGAACATCGTGATCGATGCCGGTCCCGATTTCAGGCAGCAGATGCTGGCGAACCGTGTCGACCACCTGAGGGCCATCCTGCTGACACATGAACACGTCGACCATATCTTCGGGCTCGATGACATACGGTCGTATAACTGGCTCCAGAAGCGCCCTACCGACATCTATGCCGAAAGCAGGGTGGAAGAGGCTATCCGGCGCATCTTTTATTATGTTTTTGCACGAGACCGTTATCCCGGAATTCCGCAGATGGAGCTGCACGAGATTGACGAGACCCCCTTTCTGGTGGATGACATCCGGATCATCCCCATCAGGGGATACCACCATAAGCTGCCGGTGCTGGGATACCGGATCGGTGACTTTAGTTATATCACCGACGTGAACTATGTTCCGGAAGAGGAAAAGATGAAGATGAAGGGTTCCAAAGTGCTGGTGGTAAATGCCTTAAGGCACGAACGCCACCTATCGCATTTCAGCCTGTCGGAAGCCCTCTCCCTCGCCGGGGACGTAGATGCCGACCAGACCTACCTGACGCATATCAGTCATACGCTGGGACTGCATACCATTATAGATAAGGAGTTGCCCAAGGGGGTTTCGCTGGCATATGATGGTCTTACAATAAATCTTTAATCAGGTTTTCAGATGTGGCGAAGCCACATCTGAAAACCCGTGATAAAAGGGTCAGCGCAGCTGACCCCTACAGTCATTTAAAAAAATGTTTATGCCGTATAAAAATTATTTACCAAGATTGAGGCTCTTTAGCCACACCTTTGAAAACCGTGAACAGATCATCCTGAGGGATTACCTGGCCCTGGAGCGCACGCGCCTCGCCAATGAGCGGACGCTGCTGTCGTACATCCGTACGTCCTAATATATGTTGCTGGGCGGGATAGCCTTCCTGCAGATGACCGAATTCAGGGAAATCCAGTGGCTGGGGTATGTGTCACTGGGAATCAGTGGTGTTTCCCTGGTGGTTGGAATCACAAGGTATCTGGTCATTAATGTCAGGTTGAAAAGGTATTACGAGGAGGCGCGCGATAAAGGATGACATCCTTTTAAATTTTAGAGGATGTCATCCTTTTGAGTGAAACCAAGGATGTCATCCTTTTGAGTGAAACCAAGGATGTCATCCTTTTGAGTGAAACCAAGGATGTCATCCTTTGGCTTTAGGCCGCACCCAGCGCCATACGGAGAATAGGGCCATCAGGAAGTAGGCGGTACCGGCAGAGATGAGGGCCCAGGTGAGGCTGACATGGTCGGTGACCCAGCCGAGGATAGGGCCGGTGACTGCAAAAATGATGCGGATGAGAAAGTTGCGGACAGATAGTAGCGTGGCCCTGACAGTAGATTCGGTGTATTCGTTGACATAGTTCTTGAGAATGACCGTAGCCGCCCCACGGGCCAGGTAGAAGAAAAACAGGAAGGCAAAACCCCAAACGGCAGGGAAGAGTCCCGACAACCAGAAGCCCAGGGTCAGGCTGACGATGATCAGGATGGAGCCGGTCTTCCGGCTGAAACGGTCTTCGACCTTATAGGCATAGGCCGAGGAGACCGCCACCGACAGGTTCAGCAGGGCCCACATGATCCCGAACCACTTGACCGGCAAATGTATGGCCTGGAACCAGGGCTGCACGAACCATGCAAACGTGAGCGTGGCGGTTCCGGTTACCGCCGAAAAGAGGATGGCCACCATGAGGTCCTTGTTTGCCGTCAGGTTTTTCCGGGCCTCGTGAAGGAACTGCAAGGGCGTCAGCCGGATATGTTCGCGGTGCAGTTGGGGCTCCACCAGTTGCCAGGCGGCCGGAATGGCCACCGCGGCGATCAGGAACTGGAAATAGAATGGCGTCCGCAGGGTAATGGCCGCCAGCAGTCCGCCTGCCACACCGGCAAAAGCTTCGGCAAAATTGCCCGCCGAGGTGATCCTGCCCTCGATCCGCACATACCGTTTCTCCCGTTTGTTTTCGTACAAAGTATCGTAAAGCATGGCCGAATCGGCACCTGAAACAAAGCTGTACCCGACACCCAGGATGATTTCGGCCACCATAAACCACAGGAAGGAGTGGGATAGCGAATAGACCGCAAATCCCAATGTGCCCAGGATGCTGCCAAGTAACAGTGTCTTGCGGCGTCCCCACACATCGGCCATCCAGCCGGAAGGGATTTCCATGGCCACGATGCCGATTGAGTAAACCGCCTTCAGCAGGAAAATTTCCTGCATACCAAGGCCGTTGTCGTTGTAAAAAAGCACCACCACGGGCATCACCAGGTTGAACCATTTGGAGATCCGGATGATGTAGAGAAGCGGTATGTTACGAAGTGATGGCATACGGGTTCGTCAGGGTGCAAAAGTAAGAAAGCCTTGCCAATATCCATATATCGTTTTATGGATAGATATTATTTCACTTTGGCGGTGAATGGCGTGAAAAGTCAAAATAATTTTAAAAAAAGAAACAAAATATGATCATTTTGATCAAATAGGTTTATTTTTGGCAACAATTCTAAAGAAAAAAGATATGCAGCTATATTTTCCCAAGGATTACCGTTCGATCCTGGATGTAACGCAGACCGAGCAGGCGATCAAGCTTGTCAAGGATTTTTTTCAGATCAACCTGGCCTCGGAGCTGCGGTTGCGGAGGGTTACCGCACCTTTGTTCGTCAGGCAGGGGACCGGGATCAACGATGACCTGAACGGGGTGGAGCGTCCGGTAAGTTTCCCGATCAAGGAGATGAACGACCAGCGAGCCGAGATTGTGCAGTCACTTGCCAAGTGGAAGCGCATGGCGCTGGCCGACCTGGGGATTCAGGTGGGATACGGCATTTACACCGACATGAACGCTATCAGGGCTGACGAAGAGCTGACCAACATCCACTCGCTGTATGTCGACCAGTGGGACTGGGAGCGGGTGATCCGCAAGGAAGACCGTCATGTGCATTTCCTGAAGGACATTGTCACGCAAATCTATTCGGCGGTTGTCAGGACCGAGAACCTCGTCAATGACTATTATCCGTCGATCACGCCAATATTACCCGAGAAGATCACTTTTATCCATGCCGAGGACCTGGCTGCCGAATATCCTAAGCTCTCGTCGAAAGAGCGTGAGAACGCCATCGCAAAGAAGCACGGAGCCGTATTTATCATCGGCATCGGGTCGGTGATGCCCAACGGCGAGGTACACGACGGCCGCGCACCTGACTATGACGACTGGATTACGCCGTCGAGGCCCGGTTACAAAGGGCTGAACGGGGACATTATCCTGTGGAACCCGGTGTTGCAAAGGTCATTCGAGATATCCTCGATGGGCATCAGGGTCGACAAGGGTTCGCTGATGGAACAACTGAAAACCCGTGGTCAGGAGGAGCGTGCCCAACTGATGTGGCACCAGCTTTTGCTGAACGACCAGCTGCCGCAGACGATCGGCGGCGGGATCGGGCAGTCGAGGCTCTGCATGTTTTTCCTGCGCAAGGCCCACATCGGGGAGATCCAGTCGAGCATCTGGCCCGGGAAGATGGTGACAGAGTGCAAGGCACACGGCATCCACCTGCTTTAATATTATCGGATATTTTTGCCGGTGCGCCGGTAAAAATATCCGATATTTTTCCCCATATACCGGTAAGAATATCCAAAAATTCATAAATTTGAAGAAAAATACTGGATATGATCCGGCGCAAGTTGTTTTATAAATTACAGGAACACCTGGCCAAAAAGGAGTACAGCATCATTACCGGGGCCCGGCAAACCGGAAAAACGACCTTGCTGAAACAATTGGCCGAACATTGCCGGCAAGCAGGCGACCCCACCGTTTTCCTGAACCTTGAAAACCGGGGTATTTTGGCTGATCTGGACGAAAATCCCCTGAATCTCCTGAAATACGTGCCTGAATCGGACAAAAGGGTGATTGTATTCATCGATGAGATTCAATACCTGGGTGATCCGTCACATTTTCTGAAACTGATATTCGATGACCACCATCCGGAAGTAAAGATTGTGGCTACCGGAAGCAGTGCCTTTTACATGGATGACCGGTTCAGGGATTCGCTTGCCGGCAGGAAAAGGGTATTCCAGCTGTTTACCTGTTCTTTCAGGGAATACCTTCTGCTGGGAGGCAAGCCAGATCTGCTGGGAGAACTTGACCGGATTATTTCGGTGGAGGGATCAAAATCGACACAGATAGATTACCTGAGGATTGAATGGGAAAACTACATGTTGTACGGGGGGTATCCATCGGTGATCACCGAGCCCGACAAACAGGAGAAAGTCAACCGTTTGAAGGAAATCCGCGATTCATACATCAAACGTGACATCCAGGAGTCGGGGGTAGCCAATGAGGGTGCCTTTTACCAGCTTTTCAGGATACTGGCATCGCAGACCGGCAGTCTGGTCAATGTGAATGAGCTCTCGTCGACTTTGCGTATCAAGCATGAAACGGTCAGCAACTATATCCATGTTTTGAGGAAGTGCTTCCATATCTCCCTGGTGAGCCCGTTTTACAGCAACTTGCGGAAGGAGCTGGTGAAGATGCCAAAGGTATTTGTGCTTGACAATGGCATGCGGAACTGTCTGCTAAATAACTTCAACCCCCTTTCACAGCGTGTTGACAGGGGAGAGATCTGGGAAAACCAGGTTTGCCGTTTGCTGATTGACAGGCATGGTATCGAGGAGGTCAGGTTCTGGCGTACATCGGCAGGAAACGAGGTTGATTTTGTCGTGCCTGACATTGCGGATCCGGTAGCTTATGAGGCCAAGGTCGACCAACATCTGGTCAACAGGAAAAAGTATAAGATTTTCGAGGAGAATTATCCGGATATTAAAATGGGCTTCTTGTGGTTATATCCTTTTGATGAGGATTTCTTCAGACGGATCCCCCTGTCGGACAGCTGACGGTTGCAGTCGCCGGATATTCCTGTTTTAATGTGTTTTTATTGGACTGCCGCTGGCAATCCTATAAAAACTATACCATGGCGGAGGCGCTGTGGATTGCGTGTTTCCCGAACCTTTTGCGGATGGTGTCGAGGCTCTGGTAGAGCCGGATCATTTCGGGGGAATCCTCGAAGAGGTTCATCTGGTAGGTACCGCTGACGAGGTTGCTCAGCCTGACCCCTATGAGCCGGATGAGCATCCTCCGGTTATAAAGCTGGTGAAACAGGCTTTTGGACACCTCCTTCAGCACATGGTCGAAAGAGGTATAGGGGATCCTTTTCTGCAGGGTATGCGTGTCGAAGTTGGAGTAGCGGATTTTCACGGTGATGCAGGAGGTCATTTTCTCTTTCTGTCGCAGCTCAAATGCGAGTCCTTCGGTCATCCGCAGCAGGATCCGTTCCAGTTCGTCCACGTCGGTGGTATCCTGTTCAAACGTGCGTTCGGCACTCATCGATTTCTGTTCGCTCCAGGGTTGTACGGGGGTAGGGTCGATGCCGTTGGCCTTCTTCCAGATGGTGATCCCGTTTTGTCCGAGCACACGTTCGACCATGTCGACGGGGATCTGGCTCAGTGTACGGATGGTGATGATGCCCATTGACCTTAGCAGCCGGTAGGTTTGCGGACCGATCATGGGGATCCGGCTGATCGACAGCGGGTCGAGGAAAGGTTGCACCACCGGGGCGGGGACATTGCGCATACCGTTGGGTTTGGCCTCGCCCGTGGCAATCTTCGATACGGTTTTATTGATTGAGAGTCCGAGCGATATTGGCAATCCCGTCTCCCTGATGATCCGTTCGCGCAGTTCGCGGCTCCAGAGCTGGCACCCGAAGAAGCGGTCGAGGCCGGTGATATCAATGTAATGCTCGTCGATCGAGGCCTTTTCGTACACGGGGGCGGCCTCGGCAATGATATCGGTGACCATGTTGGAGTACTTGCTGTACTGCTCCATGTCGCCCCGTATGAACACCGCCTCGCCGCAAAGCTGGCGGGCCATCTTGACCGGCATGGCCGAATGGACGCCAAACGTGCGTGCCTCGTAGCTGCAGCTTGCCACCACGCCCCGGTCGCCCAGTCCGCCGATGATCACCGGTTTACCCACCAGTCGTGAATTGTTCAGCCGCTCTACCGATACAAAATAGGTGTCCAGATCGAGATGGACGATGTTGCGTTCTGCCATGGCTTTGTTTTGTTATAAAACCTGAATAAAAAATTTGGTTTATTTTTCAATGTATTCTAAAAAGCCCTATATTTGATTAATAAATGATCATGACTTCTGACGTTAATATAATCAAATTTTAGATATGGTATTCGCATCGAACATTAAATTTTTGCGGAAGCGCAGGAACCGGACCCAGGACGAGGTGGCCGAAGACCTGGGGATGAAGCGCTCGACGCTCAGCGGCTATGAGAATGAGGTGGCCATGCCCGGCATTCCCGCCCTGATTGAGTTTTCGAAGTATTATAATATGTCGATCGACACACTGGTAAAGGTTGACCTCACCTCCCTCACCGGCCATCAGCTGTATATGCTCGAGCACGGGGAGGACGTATTCCTGAGGGGTGGAAAGCTGCGCGTGCTGGCCACCACGGTCGACACGCACAACGTGGAGAACATAGAGCTGGTCCCCGAAAAGGCCAAGGCCGGCTACACCCGGGGCTTCTTCGATCCCGAATACATCAGTGAGCTGCCCCGTTACCAGTTGCCCTTTCTTCCTTCCGACCGCAAATACCGGACGTTCCAGGTGAGCGGCGACTCCATGCTTCCGATTCCCGACGGCGCCTGGGTCACCGGTGAGTTTGTGCAGGACTGGCTGTCGATTTCCGACGGCGATCCCTGCATTGTGCTCACCCTCGACGAGGGGATTGTTTTCAAGCTGGTAGAAAACCAGATCCGCGAAAAGGGGTCGCTCAGGCTGATATCCCTCAACACCATTTATGAACCGTACGATGTGAACGTGTCGGAGGTGCGTGAAATATGGCGTTTTGTGAACTATACAAGCAATGAGATGCCCTCGGGGACCCTCACCCAGGAGATCATTGGGAAGACGCTCCTCCACATCAGGAGCGACCTGAAGGAAATCAAGGGGAAAATTTCGAAGTAGCGGTGATGGTAACCCTTGTCCTGCAGTCGTTTACGGAACTAAATAAAATTTTTCGCCAGCCTGATCAGCGATTTCTCCTTTTTTTATATTAGCGCCGGTTTTTATAAGATATATGCTACAGAAGATCAGGCAGGTTGAGAAGGTATTCAGGGAGATTGATGCCGACGTAAAGCGCATCAAATCAGTGACGGGTACAGGGTGTCCGTCGGGTTGCATTTCATGCTGCCTGAAGCCCAATCTGGAAGCCAGCGTGCTGGAGTTTTTGCCTCTGGCATACCATCTGGTCTCGACCGGGCAGGACGAGGAGGTTGTCGAGAAGATCGAGAACGGCCAGACCATCTGTGTTTCCCTGAATACAATGCGCGTCGATGACAAACAGCCGGGTTGCGGATTCTATTCCCACCGGGGTGCCATATGCCGCCTGTTTGGTTCGGCACCGTTGCGCGACCCGAAAACCGGCAAGCTGGGCCTGTATGCCTGCAAGATCCTGAAAGAGAATTACGCCGCCGAATGGGGCGATATCAGCGCGAAGATTTCGGCCATGCCGAAGCAGCCGGTGGTATCGGACTACTATTACCGGCTCATGGCCATTGATCCCCACCTGGCCAACGATTACAATCCCATCAACCTGAGTATCCTCAAGGCCATCCACAAGGTATCCCTGTCGGTGCGAAACCGTCCGCAGCCCAATGCACCCTTCGGAAAGGCGGTTTAGTGATTTTCCCTGAATTTTTGGATATCACGGCTTTCTTAAAAGTCCGTGTTCCTGTTATTTGTTAAATTTGCTGGTCAAAATCTTAATTCATGTACAGCATACTCTTCATCGTCATCCTGGTCATTATCGTGGCCGATTTCCTCATCGACCGCTATGTCGACTTTCTCAATACAACCCGCTGGTCGGACCGACTTCCCGATGAGGTCAAAGGGATCTACGACGAGAAGAAATATGCGCAACAGCAGGCCTACCAGCGAGAGAACCACCGGTTCGGACTGTTGACCTCGACCTTCAATTTTGTGTTGGTCCTTGGAATGTTGTTGTTGTTTGGCTTTGCATGGCTCAATTCGGTTGTCCTGGGCTGGACTGCCAGTCCGGTCTGGGCGGCACTCCTGTTTTTCGGGATCCTGATGATGGCTGCCGAAGTGGTCAACCTTCCCTTTGCATGGTATGATACCTTCGTGATTGAGGAGAAATACGGTTTTAACCAGTCATCTGTCAGGACCTTTGTTTTTGACAAGCTCAAGGGCTGGGCTCTTACCATGGTGCTGGGAGGTGCCCTGATGGCCCTGATCGTGTGGTTATACGGTAAGGCAGGATCATGGTTCTGGGTGGTGGCATGGGCCGTGCTTTCAGGCTTTTCGGTCTTCATGGCCATGTTTTACAGCAGTCTGATCGTGCCGCTGTTCAACAAGCAGACCCCCCTGGGTGAAGGCGAGTTGCGTACCGCCATTGAGGAATTTTCGGGAAAGGTAGGTTTTAAGATCGACAATATTTTCGTGATCGACGGCTCAAGGAGGTCGTCGAAGGCCAATGCTTATTTTACGGGGTTGGGGTCGAAAAAACGGATCGTGTTGTATGACACCCTGATTGAGGAGATGACCACGGAGGAATTGGTGGCCGTTCTGGCGCATGAGATCGGGCATTACAGGAAGCGCCATGTGGTGCAGGGCCTGTTCCTGGGGATTGCACAAACCGGACTTCTTCTGTTCCTGTTCTCTGTGGTGATGAAAAGTCCGGCCATCAGCCAGGCACTCGGGGTGGAACAACCCAATTTCCACATCGGCATGATTGCCTTTTCCATATTGTACAGTCCGCTTTCCATGGTGACCGGACTGGCCATGAACCGGTTGTCGAGGAAGAATGAATTCGAGGCCGATGCCTTTGCCGCTGAGAATTATAGTCCGACTCCCCTGATCACCGCCCTGAAGAAGCTTTCTGTCAAGAACCTGAGCAACCTGACACCCCATCCGGTGTATGTAACTTTCAACTATTCGCACCCACCGCTGTTACAAAGGCTTGAACATCTCCATAAATTTGAAAATCGATGAAAGCTGAAATTATTACGATCGGCGATGAAATACTGATTGGCCAGATCGTTGACACAAATTCGGCATGGATGGCCGAGCAGCTCAACCTGGCCGGTGTCGAGGTTTACCAGATCACATCGGTACACGACCGGCGCGAGCATATCCTTACCGCCCTTAAGGAAGCCGGTGAGCGTGCCGACCTGGTGCTGGTCACGGGCGGACTGGGACCTACGAAGGACGATATCACCAAAACCTGTTTGTGTGAGTTCTTTGATACCCGACTGGTGTTCCATGAGCCCACGCTGAACCATATCACCGAGAAATACAAGAACCGGGGGGTCGACATGAACAAGCTGAACCGCGGACAGGCCATGTTGCCTGAAAGCTGCACCGTGCTGTTCAATGCCGAGGGATCGGCACCCGGTATGTGGTTTGAGCGTGACGGCACCATTTACGTCTCGATGCCTGGGGTTCCATTTGAAATGAAATGGATCATGACCCATGAAGTGTTGCCCCGTCTGGTTGGTCATGGTATGCTGGATGTCATCATCCATAAGACCGTTCTCACACAGGGAGTGCCTGAGTCAATGCTCGCCATCCGGATCGAGGATTGGGAGAATGCCCTTCCTCCATACATCAAGCTGGCTTACCTGCCAGGTCCCATGGCTGTGCGGCTTCGACTGACCGCCACCGGCAGCGATGCCGCAGTATTGCAGGCAGAAATTGACCGGCAG
The DNA here is from genome assembly GCA_001270045.2 of Bacteroidales bacterium 6E. GTDB lineage: Bacteria > Bacteroidota > Bacteroidia > Bacteroidales > Prolixibacteraceae > UBA1413. The sequence goes on from DF970666.1 coordinate 419,678, forward strand.
GTGGAGATGCTGAAGAAACTGCTGCCCAACGATATTTACGGATACGGCCAGGAGACGATGGCCGAGGTGACAGGAAAACTGCTGATGGAGAAAAATGCCCGACTGGCCGTTGCCGAAAGTTGCACTGGCGGACATATTTCGCATATGCTGACGCTGGTGCCGGGCGCATCACGCTGGTACACGGGAGGAATAACCGCATATGACAATAACGTCAAAACCAGTGTTCTGGGAGTACTTCCTGAGACGTTGGAGCAATATGGGGCCGTGAGTGAACAGACCGCCATTGAGATGGCGCAGGGCGTCAGGCGGTTACTGAATGCCGATTTTGCCGTGGCAACCACGGGAATAGCGGGTCCTGATGGCGGCACCGAAGACAAGCCCGTGGGCACTGTATGGATAGCCGTTGCAAGCCGGACAAAATTTATTGCACAAAAATACGTTTTTGGAAGTAACAGGGAGAGAAACATCCTGCGCTCATCGCAGACAGCCCTGCAAATGCTTCGTAAACTGTTGGTTGCAGGGGAAAAATAATGTCCGGAGTGTTGAAAAAAGGGTGTGAAATTGCACCTGTCGGTACGTTTTTTGAAAGGGTAAATCTATGAAAAAGGGAATAATTATCGGAGGAATCATATTTGTGGTCGTTTTGGCCATACTGGTTGCCATACCTTTTGTTTTCAGGGATACGATCCTTGAGAAGACCAGGGCTTCCATCAGCAAAAATCTTAATGCCGAGGTAAATTTCGGAGACTTCCAGCTATCGCTGATCAAGAATTTTCCCAAGGCCAGTGTCCATGTCAAAGACCTTACCATTACCGGGAAAGGAGCATTTGCGGGCGACACCCTGTTGTGGGTTGGATCGGCCGCCACCTCCTTTGGATTGTTCGACATCTTTACGCCGGATGACCTGACCGTGAACGAGATCATCCTCGACCAGGCCCGGCTTAACCTGCTGGTCAACGCCAATGAAGAAGCCAATTGGGACATCATGCCCGAAACCACGGTTTCAGAACCGTCACAGGGTTCCGGAGAAAGCGATGCTTTCGGTTTGCAGCTCAGTCATATCGGGATCAGGAATTCGGTCGTTACCTATACCGACGTGAATTTGCCTCTACAGATGGACCTTACCGGTATCGACATGGTGATCAGCGGAGAGATGTACGGTTCGGACACCCAACTAAGGGCAGAGGGTACCTCGAGCGTTTTCAACCTAACATACGATAGCATCCGTTATATTTCAAAGACAGCCCTTGGATTGAAATCCCTTCTTGACATCAATTTCGATGAATGGAAATTTGTTTTTTCAGAGGGGGAATTGCTCGTCAACCAATTGCCTGTAGATGTCAGCGGCATGTTTTCAATGCCCACCGATACCATACATTTCGACCTCGATTTTGTATCCAAGGCTTCGACCCTGGGCGAGATCATGGCATTGATTCCGCCCGATTATGAGCAGTATACCAAAGATCTTCAGGCAACTGGTGATGCCTCACTTAAGGGGTACTTCAAGGGATTTTATTTTGGGGAAACCTATCCCGAACTGAAGCTGGACCTGGTGCTCAATAATGGGAATGCAAGGTATGCCGGCATGCCCGAAGACATAAAGAATATAACACTGAACCTGGGCATCAGCAAGTTACAGGGTGATTTCAACCAAACCGTGGTTTCCATTTCAAATGCCCGCTTTGAAGTACGGAACAATCTCATGGAACTTAACTTGCGTTTGTCGAACCTGTTGGAAGACCTCCGCTTTGACGGCCAGATGCAAGGTAAGCTGAACTTCACCCACCTAAAGGATGCCTTGCCGATTGACAGTCTGGATATCCAGGGACTGGTTGACCTGGATTTGGGCATGCGGGGCAACCTGTCGGCCATCGAAGCCCGCAAGTATGACCAGATTCAAACAGCCGGAAGGATTCTGCTGAGTGACTTTGTCTATAACAGCAAGGACATGACACTACCGGTCATCGTAAGCTCTGGCAGAATGGACTTTGCTCCCGAACGGATTGACCTGGCCGGTATGGACATGAAGATCGGCAACAGCGACTTTGCCTTTTCCGGATCAGTTGCGGATTATTATCCTTATCTTTTTTCGGCGGGTACCCTGCGGGGGAATGTCCAGTTAAAAAGCAACCTTCTCAACCTGAATGAACTCATGAAAATTCAGTCCGAGAAGGTCGTCACCACTACCTTGACTCCTCCATCAGATGGTCAGGGAACTGATGGACCGGCATCCGCTGCGGCTATAACGGCCTTTCAGGTGCCCGATCACCTGAACCTGGCCATCCAGGCCGATGTCAAACGGGCCTTGTATGACAATCTTGATATTAAGGATGTAACGGGAACCCTTCTTGTAAACAACGGCAGGCTTGATTTGCGAGGCGTCAATATGCATATGCTGGACGGCGAAATGAATCTGGCGGGCTATTATGCCAATTCGGCCGATAGCCGTCCATTGGTGGACATGAAAGTGGACATCCTGAATTTTGATATACCGACAGCTTACCGGTCGTTGGCATTGATCAGAAAATACCTGCCCATTGCAGCCCAGAGCAAGGGGAGGTTCAGCACATCCCTTAGTCTGAATGGTCAGCTGAATGAACAGATGGGACTGATGATGCCGAGCATCAATGGCGGTGGATTGCTGAAGTCAATGAATGTACAGGTGGTTAACTCACCGGTATTCAACAAGATCAAGAGTGTACTGAACGAGGAAAAGCTCAGGGATATGCGTATCGACGACTTTACCGCCCAATTTTCGATCGAGAACGGTAACCTGGTACTCAAGCCATTTGCCACCAAAGTTGCCGGACAGCAGGCCGTTTTTGCCGGAAGACTGAATGTTGAGAACCTGATAGAAATGCAGATTGGCTTTCAGATCCAGAGGGATGCATTGAGCAAGAACATCGAGAATACGCTGGGAATCTTGCCAGGGCAGCAGAACATTCAGCTGATACCCGTAGGCATTGAGATTAAGGGACCGGTGAATGACCCGGAAGTGAAGGTTGACCTTTCTGATGCCAAAGCCATGGTAGCCAAGGAAGTAAAGAACGCCACCAAGGAGGAATTGCAGAAGACCATCAATAAGTTAGGTGACGGATTGAAGAAATTGCTGAAATAAAGTAGATTAACAGCATTATAAATGCAAGGCAACTAACCCCGCATTTCAAATACGGGGTAAGAAAGAAATTGCTGAAATAAATCAAATAAAAACCAAAGGAATTATTACTTATGAGAAAACTTTCAATTGCGCTAACGGTAGTCATGATGGCTACCAGTCTGTTGGCGCGTTCGCAGAGGCCAGATCCACAACCCGCACCTGAGACATTGGAGAAATTCAAGGTAGGCATGGCCGGATACACCTTTGTCAGGTTTGACCTTCAAATGACCCTTGAGACCTTGAAGGCATGTGATGTCAAATATCTTTGCATCAAGGATTTTCATTTACCATTCAAGAGCACCGATGCAGAAATTGCCGCCTTTCATGCCAAATGTGCCGAGTATGGCGTGACAGGATATGCCGTGGGGCCTATTTACATGAAGACCAAAGAGGAGGTTGACAATGCCTTTGAATACGCCAAAAGGGTAGGGGTAAAACTGATTGTGGGTGTACCCAATGTCGAGTTGTTGCCCTATGTTGACCAAAAGGTAAAAGAATATGACTTCCATTACGCCATCCATTTGCATGGTCCAGATATTGAGTTGTTCCCTGATGCGGATGACGTATGGAACCACGTGAAAGACCTGGATCCGAGAATAGGCATGTGCCTCGACATTGGACATGATACCCGGAACGGCAAAGATCCCGTAGCCGACCTGAAAAAATACCATAGCCGGGTATTCGATGTCCACATCAAGGACGTGACCGGAACCACAAAGGAAGGCTATTCGGTTGAGATCGGCCGTGGGATCATTGACTTTCCTGCGTTTGTAAAAATGCTTCGCAAGGTTGGCTACACGGGCGTCTGCAGTCTTGAGCACGAAAGGAACATGGATAATCCCTTCCTGGGCGTTGCTGAGTCGATAGGTTATTTCCGCGGAGTAATTGCCAGTACACAGAAAGGAAAAAAATAAAAACGGGATTGAATACCGCAGGTATCAATCCCTGGAACATATCACATTTGGGGCTTGCCATAAGGCAGGCCCTAAATGTTTAAAAAAGCCAGGTTCCATAAGCATAAAAAGCCTCTTTCAGGGAATCCACTTTAAAAAAAACAGTAAATTTGAAGCTCTCCGTTATCGCACACGGAAAAACTTTACGCATAATAATTTTCAATTCATGAAGAGATTGTTTTTGATTATTCTGGCAGCCGCAACATCCCTGGTTGCCAATTCACAGGAATCCGGATGGATCAACCTGTTCAACGGCAGGAACCTGGATGGTTGGAAACAGCTGAACGGCAAGGCCAGGTTCGAGGTAGTTGACGGTGAAATCGTGGGTACTTCGGTTTATGGAACCCCAAATTCATTTCTGGCAACTGAAGTCGATTATGGCGATTTTGTGCTGGAGCTGGAACTCAGGTTGGATTCGGAGATGAATTCGGGCATCCAGATCCGCAGCCAGAGCCTTCCGGAATACAACAATGGCCGGGTGCATGGCTATCAGGTGGAAGTGGATCCATCGGCCAGGGCATGGTCAGGCGGTATCTATGATGAAGCCCGTCGCGGATGGCTCTATCCTCTGGAAGTCAATCCTGCAGGACAGTCAGCCTTTCGCAGGAACGAATGGAACCATTACAAGATTGAATGCATAGGCTCTTCGATCCGCACATGGATCAATGGGATTCCTACAGCATGGGTATACGACGACATGACTCCCAAAGGTTTTATTGCCTTGCAGGTGCATTCGGTCAACAGCAAAGAGCAGGAAGGCTGGAAGATCCGATGGAAGAACATCAGGATCAGGACAACCAACCTTCAGCCAGCTCCTTTTGAAGATATTTATGTAGTCAACCTATTGAAGAACCAGCTGTCAGATGCCGAGAAAAGGCAGGGATTTCGCCTGTTGTATGACGGTAAGACCTCTTCGGGTTGGAAAAAGGCCGGCGGGACCGAATTTCCTGCCAAAGGATGGGAATTCAGAAATGGGGAACTGGTTGTTCTTCCTTCATCCGTTACAGGAAGCGAAAGAGGAGGGGATATTGTCACCACCGAAAAGTTCAAGGCATTTGAATTGCGTTTCGATTTCAACATGTCGGAAGGTGCCAACAGCGGCGTGAAATACTTTACAGGCAATAACGGTCCATCGATAGGATGTGAATATCAGATCCTCGACGATGCCCGTCATCCGGATGCCACTCAGGGCGCTGCCGGCAACCGTAAGCTGGCATCCCTGTACGACCTGATTCCGTCAGAAACCGAAGGCAGGTTTGTCAACGCGCCCGGACAATGGAACCGCGGGGCCATCGTGGTATACCCCGACAACAGGGTAGAACACTGGCTGAACGGCCGTAAAGTGGTGGAATATGTCAGGGGAAACAACATTTTCAGGGCTCTGGTTGCCCGTAGCAAGTTTGCCGTAAACGAAGGATTTGGCATGGCTGAGGCGGCACCCATACTGCTTCAGGACCACAACGATGAAGTACGATATCGAAACATAAAGATCCGGATTATCCAATAAACCTGAAAAATCAAATAATATGAGCAACAGAAGAGAATTCTTAAAGAAGGTGTCAGCAGGTGCTGCAGCGGTATCAATTACAGGCGTGACCAGTGGCATGACGGCCAAAAGCTATGCCCGGATCATTGGAGCCAACGACCGGCTTTTCGTGGCCATTGCCGGGCTTGGACGCCGTCTGGGGGCTTATACCGAACCTATTGCCTTGAAATCGAGCAATGTAGAACTGGTATACCTTTGTGACGTCATGAAAAGCCAGCGGGATAATGCCGCAAAAGTATTTTCGAAGCTGATTGACTATACACCAAAGCTGGAAAACGATATCCGCAAGGTCATCGCCGACCCGAAAGTGGATGTCCTGATTAATGCCACACCTGACCACTGGCATGCACCGGGCACATGGATGGCCATCAAGACTGGCAAGCATGTATATGTAGAGAAGCCTTGCGGACACAACCTGAACGAAGATGTCATGCTGGTGAAGTTTCAGGAAAAATATAACAAGGTAGTCCAGATGGGTAACCAACAGCGATCAGCCCCTGAATCAATCGAAATTATCGGGGAGATTCACCGGGGAACCATAGGGGAGGTTTACAAGGCTGTTGCCTTCTACACAAATAACCGCGGTGAAGTGCCTGTTCCGGTTCAGGCTCCCGTTCCCGACGGGCTCGATTGGGACCTTTTTCAGGGACCTGCACCCCGAAAACCATACACACATGACACCTGGAACTACAATTGGCATTGGTATGGCTGGGATTACGGTACAGCTGAATCGGGCAACAATGCAACCCATGAGCTTGATATAGCCCGCTGGGCACTTCAGGTCACACGTCCGGAAAGAGTGGAAGTTGAAGGAGCCAAACGTCATTTCGTGAATGATGGCTGGACCATGTACGATACCATGGATGCCACTTTCCATTTTCCGGGTGGAAAAGTGATCAAATGGGATGGAAAATCTAGGAATAACTATAAAACTTATGGATCTGACCGGGGAACCATTATATATGGAACCGAAGGAACCGTGTATGTTGACCGGGGTGGATACAAACTGTATGACAGGGCAGGCAAGCTGATCCGTGAAAGGCGCAGTGGCGGACAGGAAGCCGGCAATGCCCTCGGTGGAGGTGGCGATATGTCGACCCTCCATGTGGTGAACTTCTTCGAAGCCATCCGTGGCAAGGAAACAGCCCGGTCACCTATCAGTGAAGGGGCACTCAGCAATCACCTGATCAACTACATCAACGTGGCATACCGGATTGGTAAACCGTTTGATGTTTGCACCAAGACTGGCCAGATGTTTGACAGGGATGCCATGAAACTTTGGGGTCGCGAGTATGAACCCGGTTGGGAACCTGTTCTGTAAAACAGGAATGGACAAAAAATATATTCCGGGAATGAAGGATTTCTGAAGGTTCAATAATATTAAATGGGGGTGTCTGACAGGCATCCCCATTTTTTTGGTGAGGTGACAAACAATGTTGGGCAATCATTTCCTGATACGGGAAAAACTCCTATTTTCAGGAACTCAAAACTAAACAAATGAAACGAATATTGATGTTCTCCCTCCTGTTGATTCCTTTTTATCTGATTGCCCAGATTGAAATGGAGCCATCATCGGAAGGTATCCTTTTTAGGGAATCAGGCAGGGACGTAATGTTTTATCAGATCAAACCTAAATCGATCAATGGCAAGTACGAACGAAGCCATTACTTTCATCCGCTTTGGGGATTGGACGGACAGGTGATTACCGAAGATTTTCCGCAAGACCATCCTCACCACCGGGGAATATTCTGGGCCTGGCACCAGGTGTTGTTAAAAGGGAAGCCTGTCGGTGACCTTTGGGATCTGGAAGGAATCAAACAGGAAGTTCGGGAGGTGGAATTTATTTCAAGTCCGGATGGGGCAGGTGAGTTTCGGAGTGAGGTTGTCTGGATTTCAGGGAAGATGGGTCATACCCTAAATGACCGGGAATTGGTCAGGGAGGAGACCAAGGTCATCATCCACAAAAGAAAGGTTGGCTACCGGCAGATTGATTTTGAAATTTCGCTTTACGCCCTGCAGCCGGATGTGGCAATTGGCGGTTCAGACGATGAAAAAGGTTATGGAGGCTTCAGTGTCAGGGCCCAACTACAAGGAGAAGTCAGTTTTCAGGGAAAACAGGGGTCAGTCCTACCTGAAAATACCGCGGTGAAATCGCCCGGCTGGATCAATCTGACAAGTCAGGTTCCCCCCGCCATGAGGCGATTTGGACTGGCCATCATCGATCATAAGAATAACCCCGGTTATCCCCAAGAATGGATATTGCGTAGCTCGGCAAGCATGCAGAATGCGGCATTTCCAGGCAGGAATCCGGTTGTACTGGATATTGACAAGCCTCTTGTACTCAGATATACGTTATTGGTGCACAATGGCCATATGAAAGGTCGGCAGATCGGACGGATCAAAAAATAACCGGAAGCCGTGGCTCCCGGTTTGAGACATTATGGAAAGGTTTTTTGGTTGATTAAAAGCAGAGACAGATCAATCATCGAAAGGAGTAATGATCTTTTTGGTCTTCAGTATGTTTACAATGGCATCCACTATTTGGTCGTCCGACAGGCTGGCATAGTTAAAGATCACGTCAAAGTCGGTATTCACGTAAGTACGTCCGATCACGGCTTCTGTAAAACGTTTTCGCCGGTCATCCGCTTCGTTTACGTATCTTGCCGCTTCCTCATGGCTCATGTTTTTGATTTGGGCAACCCGGTTGATTCTCCATTCGAGAGGTGCTTCAAGACGTATGCTTAACTTATTGGGCAAGTCATTGAGGATGGTGGTGGCACCCCTCCCGAGAATGATATATCTACCCTGGATGGCCAGTTTGACAATGACATCCTTCAATATGGCAATGGCTTTTTCATCGAGTTCCGATTTGAATGATTCGCTGGAAAAAGCCTGGGCAATCATCTCTAGTTTTTCAAGCATTTCAGAATCATCGATTTTACGGGCGGCCATTTCATTCTGCACCTCCTTGATGGCATGCCTGAATGAATCCTTGTCGGTCCATTGCCACTCGGCATCCGTTTTGGTCTCCGACATATAGCTGTAACCAGTCAGGATTTTTGAAAGCTTGATGGCGATCCGTTTTGCGGAACAGCCGGTCATGCGGGATATGGTGACCACCGGACCCGCAAAATCGCCAACCTCCAGGTTGGATGCCGCGACATATTTCAGATAGTTGTTCAGGAATTCTTTCATGATAAGGAAATTTTCATAGGTTGTTCGCGTATGACGAAGGTACGACCTATTCATGGGAAACAAAATGAAACATGTTGTATAATAGCTGTTTTGACAGATGTTATACAACTATATTCTACAGCATTCTTAAAGACAAAGTGCTGTGAGAGCTGGAGAAATGGAAAGAGTTGTTGGGCATCGGGAATAAAAAAACGGGTTATCAGCGGTGGTGATAACCCGTTCGGTCACAGTTTCGTTTAGTAAGACCAGTCTTGTTGGTTTACAGAGAAAAGGTAGTTTTAGAACTGGTATGTTAAATTTCTGTTTTAGTTGAAGACGAAGATAGTATAAATTTGTTTTGAACCGCAAAAACTCTTAAAAAAATATTAATTTTTGTTAAATGATTTGTGAACGTGATTGTGTAAATTAATGATTTACAGATAGTATTAAATGTGCAAGATGTTTTAGAATATACCTAAAAGATGTTTGAATGGCGAAATTATAAGAGGATTAGTGGAGATGGTTAATTTGAAGGTCCAAATATTAAATTTCCTGTTTTTTGCAGTATCAATGATTATATGCGGGACAATTGGGTGGCAAAAATTCCATAAAATTGAAGAAAATTTGAGATTATGCTAGCAGTTAAGCTTACCGGCATTGAACAGATGGAACTGGTTGATATTGAAAAGCCTGCCCACCTTGCACCTGATGAAGTCCTTATCCGGATCAAGTATATCGGGGTATGCGGATCGGATGTACATTATTACAATGAGGGGAAAATAGGGTCGCAGGTAGTGGAATATCCCTTTATGGTCGGACATGAATGTTCGGGTAAGATAGCGGCTCTAGGATCAAATGTCCGGAACCTTGAAATTGGTGACCTGGTCGTGGTGGATCCCAGTGTGCATTGCGGCCATTGTGAGCAATGCATGTCAGGTCGGCCGCACACATGCATGAACAATAAATTTTTGGGTTGTCCGGGACAACTGGAAGGTTGTCTTACCGAATATATCGTTATGCCGGCTGCCTCATGCTTCCAGGTCAACGATAAGATGGATGCAGAGGAGGCTGCTCTTTTAGAGCCTTTTACCATCGGGGTTTACGCCGTAAAACTGGCGGGGAATCCTGCTCCGGATACAAAGGTGGCCATATTTGGTGCCGGACCGATCGGACTCAGTATATTGATGAAGCTGAAGGCTGACCAGCATTTGCAAACCGGTATGGTTGAGCCTTTGGGCTACAGGCTGGAAAAGGCGGGTGAAATTGGTGCTTCATGGATGGTTGATCCGGTGTCGGAAGATGTAAAGACGGCAGTGGAGGAGGCAGCAGGTGGACTGATGGATGTGGTGTTTGACGCCAGCGGTGAGCAGGAAGCCATTGACCATGCCCTGGAAATCCTCAAACCCGGAGGGAAATTGGTATTGGTGGGAATCCCACCTTCGGCCCAGTATGTTTTCAATATGGACCTGATGCGGAGAAAAGAGATTACCGTGATCAATGTCCGTCGTCAGAATGGGTGTACAGAAGAAGCCATTAAATTGGTCGCTTCACGCAAAGTTAACCTGAAACAAATGGTTACCCATTATTTTCAGCTGCGCAAGGCTGCGGTAGCCTTCGATATGGTTGCGGGATACAGGGATGACGTGATCAAGGCGATGATATTTGTATAATACTTACAAGACGAAACAAGCAAGGCCGGAAATACTAATTCCGGCCTTGCTTGTTTCATTGTTTTTATAAAGATCAGGCCACATTCGTTTCCTCGCCTTCTGACCGGGCTATTGTCACTGCACCGCAGCTGTCGCTCCAGACGTTAACCGTCGTGCGCATCATGTCGAGTATCAGGTCGACAGCTATAATCAGTCCGACGCCTTCCAGGGGCAGATCAACTGCTGTAAGCACCACCGTGATCATGACCAGTCCGGCCATCGGGATGCCGGCAGCACCGATGGAGGCTAACAGAGCCGTAAACACGACAATCATTTGTTCGGTGAAGGATAAGTCGATTCCATATGCCTGCGCAATAAACATGGCTGCCACGCACTCATAAAGAGCGGTTCCATCCATGTTGATGGTTGCCCCCAGGGGTAAAGTGAAACTCGAAATTTTATTGGAAACGCCGCTTTTATGCTCCACCGCTTCCATGGTCAGGGGCAGGGTGGCACTGGATGAAACCGTGGAAAAGGCAGTCAGCAGGGGTGTAGCCATATTCCTGATATGCTTAATCGGTTTGACACGGGCGACCAGCCTGAGAATCAGGGGAAGCGTGATTACCGCATGAATTGTCAGGCCTATGATGACTGTCAGCATATAGATGGCCATACTTCCCGCCAGGTTAGCCAGCTTGTCCGAATTCCTGGCCACTTCTCCGGAGACGATTCCCAGGATACCCAGTGGCGTAAATCGGATGATGAACATGGTTAGCCTCATCATCACCTCGAAAAGCCCTTCAAAAAAATTGGTAAGAGGCTGCTTGTAGCTATCGGCAACCTGTGTGATGAAAAAGCCAAAAAGGATCGCAAAGAAAATGATGGGAAGTATGTCGCCTTTGGCCATGGAGTCAATCAGGTTTTCGGGAATCATCCGGATAAGAATATCGTTGATTTTACCTGATTCGGTCGACAAACTGGTTACACTCTCCTGGAATCCCATCTCGATGCCTACACCCGGCTTAATGATATTGACAAGGATTAATCCGGTCAGAATGGCCAGTAAACTTGTACTGATGTAATAAGTTATCGTTTTCAATCCGATACGGCCGAGGCTTTTTCCGCTGCCGATACTGGTCACGCCACTCACAATCGAGGCAAAGATCAGGGGTATGATGACCATTTTCAAACCCCGAAGGAACATCTTGCCCATCCAGTCGAGGTATTCCACAGCCCCAGGGAAATAATAACCAATGATGACTGCAATAACCAGGGCTATCAATATCTGCCAGTGCAACTTAATCTTCAGAAGACTCATACAATTTGATTTAGGTCCCTAAAAATAGTTAAAAATGACCAAATGCATGGATTCACATATTTTTATTCCATAAATTGCAGCACAGTACAGCACAGTATGATGAGTCAAAAGAAGTCATCTTTCCAAGCTATATGACTGAGTAAATTATGATCCTAAAAAATAAACTATGAACAGACTGATAGGAAGATTACCTAAAGTGGGAATCCGTCCGGTAATTGACGGACGTGAGCACGGCGTGCGTGAATCGCTGGAAGCCCAAACTATGGAACTGGCCAAAGCGGCGGCGAGGCTGATTACGGAAAACCTGCGAATGCCAAATGGCGAACCTGTGGAATGCGTGATTGCCGATACGACCATCGGCGGTGTGGCTGAAGCAGCCATGTGTGCCGACAAATTTGAGCGCGAAGGGGTTGGGGTTTCCCTGACTGTGACCTCGTGCTGGTGTTATGGTACCGAGGTAATGGACACCCATCCATCGATGCCAAAGGCAGTATGGGGTTTCAATGGGACAGAAAGACCCGGTGCCGTATATCTGGCTGCGGCGCTTGCCGGTTATGCACAGAAGGGACTGCCGGCATTCGGTATTTATGGCCGGGATGTTCAGGATGCCGGTGACCTGAACATTCCGGAAGACGTGCGCGAAAAGATCCTGAGATTTGTGCGTGCCGCCCTGGCCGTGGCCACCATGAAAGGAAAGAGTTACCTCTCGATCGGGTATGCCTCGATGGGGATTGCCGGTTCGATGGTCAATCCCGATTTTTTTCAGGATTATCTGGGAATGCGCACCGAATTTGTTGACTCTACCGAGGTACTGCGTCGAATTGACCAGGAGATATATGACAAAGAAGAGTATGCCAAAGCCATGGCTTGGACTAAAGCCCATTGCATCGAAGGTGAAGACTTCAACAAGCCCGGTGTGCAGGCTGATCGCAATCGTAAGGACTGGGAATGGGAAATTGTGGTGAAGATGACCCTCATCATCCGTGATATGATGATTGGGAACCCGCGGTTGAAAGAGGCTGGCTTTGGTGAGGAATCACTGGGCCGCAACGCGATAGCGGCCGGGTTCCAGGGTCAGCGGCAGTGGACTGACTACTATCCCAACGGAGACTTTTCGGAGGCACTGTTGTGCTCGTCGTTTGATTGGAACGGTATCCGCGAAGCCTTTATCCTAGCCACCGAAAATGACAGCCTCAATGCCGTGCCGATGTTGTTTGGTCACCTGTTGTCCGGAACGTCACAGATCTTTAGTGATGTTAGGACCTACTGGAGCCCGGAAGCCGTAAAGCGTGTGACCGGCCAGGAACTGTCAGGGATGGCAAAGGATGGCATCATCCACCTGATCAACTCGGGAGCCACCACGCTTGACGCCACGGCCCAGCAACGCGACAAGGATGGTAACCCTGTCATGAAACCCTATTGGGAGATTACTGAGGATGAAGTAAAGAGGTGCCTTGAAAACACGCATTTCTGCCCGGCCAACCGTGAATATTTCAGGGGAGGCGGATTTTCAAGCCAGTTTAAGACGGCAGGCGAGATGCCTGTTACCATGTCGAGGATCAACCTGGTGAAGGGTGTAGGTCCGGTTCTTCAGCTTGCCGAAGGGCACACGGTTGTATTGAATGATAAGGTACATAACGTGCTGGATCGACGTACCGATCCCACCTGGCCAACCACCTGGTTCGTGCCCCGGACAAACGGAAGCGGTGCATTCAAGGATGTATACGCTGTAATGGCCAACTGGGGGGCCAACCATGGAGCCATCAGTTACGGTCATATCGGTGCCGACCTGATCACCCTGGCCTCGATGTTGCGCATACCTGTGAGTATGCATAATGTTTGTGAAGACAAAATCTTCAGGCCAGCCAGCTGGAACGCGTTTGGCAGCAATAAGGAAGGTGCTGATTACAGGGCTTGTGCCGCATACGGTCCGGTATACCGCTAATTATGACTTGATGATCCGGGCCTCCATATGCAGCCCGGATCATTTCTTCAATCTCTGGATCTCGATTAATTTACTCTTAAAAGGAATTCCTAAATCATTCAGACATGGCAATGAAGATCTTGGTCATAAACCAGAAGGAAGGACAAACCAAAATCCAGTCTTTGCTGGAGGCCATCAGGGATGCCATTGCCACTGGTCGCCTACGATCTGGTGATATACTTCCGTCGGTAAATGAAATGAGCAGGATGAGTGGCTTTTCCCGGGATACGGTAGTGAAGGCCTATCAAATACTGAAACAACAATCGGTGATCCTGTCTACTCCTGCCAAAGGATTTTATGTGTCGGGAAAATCATTCAGGGTCTTCATGTTGCTTGATGACTTTAGCGCATTTAAGGAGCAACTCTATCGCTCGTTCAGGGATCACCTTCCACAAGAGTATTCTGTCGACCTGCTCTTTCACCATTATAATTCCACGGTCTTCGAACAACTTGTCCAAAGTGCGGTCGGTCGGTACAGTATGTATGTCATCATGAATATCAGCACCAAACAGATGCATCCCGTACTCACCAAAATCGATCCGAACAAACTTTTGATACTTGATATGGGATGTTCCAGGGAAACCAGGTACAATTACATTCTGCAGAATTTTGATACATCCGTCATCAGTTGTCTCGAATCGGAAAATGAACGGCTGAAAAAGTACAATCAGCTGAACTATATTTACTCATCAGAGAGAACACCCCATCCTCCGGAAACCACAGGAGCGTTAAAAACATTCTGCCGTAATAACGGGATGTCATTCAAGGTAATGCCAGATTTAATGACGACCAAAATGGTTCCGGGACAGCTATTCTTCGTGATTACCGAAAATGATTTAGTCCATGTCTTGAAAGGTTGCCGCGAAAACGGATTAAGCCTTGGAACCGATATCGGGATAATAGCCTATAATGATACGCCAATGAAAGAGATTGCCGGTAACGGAATCACGGTCATCTCAACCGATTTTGCCGAGATGGGAAGAAAGGCGGCGTTTTTTGTGACCGATAAGGCTCCCATCAGAGAGTATCTTCCTACTTTTATGAAGGTAAGAGATTCCTTGTAATTTAGGCCTTGTCGCCTGCATCAGGTCGTTTTTGGGATACGATGGTGACTGCATCGCAAATTATTGTAATTTGGAGGGTCACAAACCAGTTGAACCATTAAATCGAAACAAATGAAAACTACATGGATGATGAGCATGATTTTGCTGCTGATTTCTGCCGGTATCGCCCGGTCACAAGAATCCAATCCACTTATTTTTGATGGCAAGGGTCAGGATATCGGTAACCCGGCCCTGAAAGGAAAACATGTATACAATCACGAACATCAGTGTTTTATGCTGACGGGAGGGGGGTATAACATCTGGAATGATAGGGATGAGTTCTATTTTGTGTCAAGGCCGGTATCGGGTGATTATATTTTCTCGACCAATATTGAGTTGATTGGACAGGGAACCGATCCGCACAGGAAGGCAGGTCTGATGTACCGTGCCTCCCTGGAAGAAGATGCCCCATACGTTGACGTGGCCGTGCATGGCGACGGACTTACATCCATACAATACCGGCTTGAAAAAGGAGGAGAGACCCGCGAGGTTGCCACCGACGTAAAAATGCCACAGTTTGTCCAACTTGAGAAGTCGGGAATCCGTTATGTCCTGCGAGTTTCCAAGGACCAGGGACCACTGTCGGAAGTGGCATCGATTGAGGCAGATCTGGGCAAAGAGATTTTGGCAGGTTTGTTTGTTTGCTCGCACAATGAAGGTGTTACCGAGCAGGCACGCTTTTACAACGTACGCCTTGACATCCCCGCCGAGGCTGTGGGTGGAGATCAGGCACCAGCCTCTCCTTCAAGGATGGAGATTCTTGATATTGAAACCGGGATGCGGGAAATTGTTTATACTTCCGAAAAGCACTTCGAAGCCCCCAACTGGTCGCGAAACGGGAAATTCCTGGTCTTTAACCAGGAGGGTAAGCTGTATCGTTTTGACCTGAAATCACGGAAAGTGAAAGTTATCGATACAGGATTCGCGGATTCGAACAATAACGATCATGGGATTTCATTTGATGGCAAGACTTTGGCTATCAGTCATCATATGCAGGAAAACAACACTCGTCATTCAATTATTTTTACCGTCCCCGTGAAAGGGGGTACGCCGAAAAGGGTAACTTCACTCGGGCCTTCCTATTGGCATGGCTGGTCGCCCGATGATCAGTGGCTGACCTATTGTGCCGAAAGGAACCGCAATTATGATGTGTATAAGATCCCGGTCACGGGTGGAGAAGAGATCCGACTGACTGAAGCTTCGGGACTTGACGATGGGCCGGAATATTCGCCATGTGGGAAATACATCTATTTCAATTCGGTCAGAAGCGGTGCCATGAAGATCTGGAGAATGAAGCCGGATGGTGCCGATCAGGAGCAGGTGACATTTGATGAATTCAACGACTGGTTTGCGCATCCTTCTCCCGACGGAAAATGGATCATCTTTGTGTCGTACTGGCCTGAGGTTGAAGCTGGCTCACATCCACGAAACAAGAGAGTTATGCTCAGACTGATGAACCTGGAGACCAAGGAGACCAAATCAGTGGCTTTCCTGTATGGTGGACAAGGAACCATCAATGTCCCATCATGGAGTCCGGATTCAAGGAAAGTGGCCTTTGTGTCCTATACTTATTAGGATTCAGTGAAATAGATGCTGTCGGCTTGTTTTAAAGCCAGGTAGGCAAAAAAATACCCCTGAAGTGGATTTTATTTCCATTCAGGGGTATTGTATTATATAAAATTAATTACGATTCTTTACGCGACGCCCTCTTTCTGTCGTTTTCGTCGAGAAGGATTTTACGCAGACGCATTGATTTCGGCGTGATTTCGATATACTCGTCGGGAGCGATGTACTCCATGGCTTCCTCGAGCGAGAAGCGGATGGGAGGACTCAATGCCACTTTATCATCCGAGCCGGAAGCCCTCATATTGGTCAGTTTCTTTGTGATGGCAACATTCACCGTAAGGTCATCCATACGGGTGTTTTCTCCGATCACCTGGCCTGCATATACATCTTCACCGGGGAAGATAAAAAACTTACCCCTGTCCTGAAGCTTGTTGATGGAATAGGCGATTGCAGTCCCGGTTTCAAGTGCGATCAGGGCACCATTTCTTTTCACCGACAAATCACCTTTCCATGGTTCATACCCCTTGAATCGGTGGGCCATGACAGCTTCTCCTTCCGTAGCGGTGAGCATCTGGTTACGCAGTCCGATAATTCCGCGTGCAGGGATAAAGAATTCGAGATGGGCACGGTCACCTTTTATTTCAATATTGGCAATTTCGGCTTTGCGGGATGTTGACAGTTCAATTACCTTTCCTGCAAAGATTTCGGGTACCTGAACCGTCATGCTTTCAACAGGTTCATGTTTGACACCGTCGATTTCCTTGATCAGCACTTTGGGCTGCCCCACCTGGAGCTCATACCCCTCGCGTCTCATGGTTTCAATCAGGATGGAAAGGTGAAGGATACCGCGTCCGTATACCAGGAAAGTGTCGGCAGATGCCGTATCCTCAACACGAAGTGCAAGGTTCTTTTCCGTTTCCTTGTAAAGCCTTTCACGAAGTTGCCGGGAAGTGACAAAGTTTCCTTCCCTTCCAAAGAAGGGCGAGTTGTTGGCGGCAAAGACCATGCTCATGGTAGGTTCGTCTACCTGGATAGGGGCCAGTCCCTCCGGTTCAAGCAAGTCGGCGACGGTATCCCCGATTTCAAAGTCCTCGAGTCCGAAAACTGCACATATTTCACCGCAGCGAACAGGATTTTTGGTTTTTTCCTTACCCAAACCTTCGAAAAGATATACTTCCTTGATGGTGTTTTTTACGGTAGTGCCATCACGTTTGACTAACATGACCTGGCTCCCGGGAATGAGTGTTCCACGACTGACCCTCCCTACGGCAATCCTTCCCATGTAGGAAGAGTAATCGAGAGAAGTAATACGCATCTGCAGGGTTCCTTCCACCACCTTGGAGGCCGGGATATGTTCGATGATGGTATCAAGAAGGTAGCTTACATCCTCCGTGGGAGTTTTCCAGTCAGGACCCATCCAGCCCACTTTCGACGATCCGTAAACAGTAGGAAAATCAAGCTGGTCTTCGGTGGCATCCAAACTGAACATGAGATCGAAAACCTTTTCATGGGTTTCTTCCGGATTGCAATTGGGTTTATCGACTTTATTGATGACCACGACAGGTTTTAATCCGAGTTCAAGTGCCTTCTGGAGCACGAAACGGGTCTGTGGCATAGGCCCTTCAAATGCGTCGACGATTAATAGCACACCGTCGGCCATATTCAATACTCGTTCAACCTCACCACCGAAATCGGAGTGGCCTGGAGTATCGATAACATTGATTTTTACATCTTTATATTGAACTGATACGTTCTTTGCAAGAATGGTGATTCCTCGTTCCCTTTCCAGGTCGTTGTTGTCGAGGATCAAATCCTGGACTTCCTGGTTATCGCGGAAAAGTTTTACCTGGTGAAGGATCCTGTCGACCAGCGTGGTTTTACCGTGGTCGACGTGGGCAATGACTGCTACATTTCTGATTTCTTTCATTTATTGTTTTTATTGGGCCGCAAAAATAAAAAACGATTTTTTTGTCTGATTGTTTTTTTGCCATTCATTTACATCTCAACCAATGTTTTAACAAACGGAACCTTTCTTTGGTTGCTGAATACAGATGTCACAGTGCATGATTGTATTCATCACGCCACATTTTTTCTTATTTTTAAACACAAAACCAGAGTGTACCTATAGTATGGAATAGTTTTCATGCTGTAAGTGCAGTTTTTCAATATCTGAACACAATGAGAAACACCACATTCCTGATCATAATCCTTTTATTTGCGATGGGTGCCGAAGCCCAGTATCAGGCCAATTACGATGAATCAAAAGTGCCTTCGTATAATCTGCCTGACCCTTTGGTCATGCCAGGTGGACGTCAAGTGAAGAATGTTAAGAAATGGGAGAGGAAAATGCGTCCTGCAACCCTTCATCTGTTTGAAGACCAGGTTTATGGTAAAATTCCGGGAGATTTAAAAATGACCTCCTTCCGAATAGTGGAGGAAGGAAAAAATACACCTTACAAGAATGCCATCCGCAAGCAGGTTGAATTACTGCTTGAGAAAGATGGCAAAGAACTGAGGGCTCTGATGTTGATGTATCTTCCGGAAACAGATCAGAAGGTGCCGGTGTTTTTGGGACTTAACTTTTATGGAAACCATACCGTGACTGAGGATGTGAATGTTCTTATTACGGAATCATGGGTGCGCAATGAGTCATCGTTTGGTATCGTGAATAATCAGTCGAATGAAAAGGGTAGGGGTGTACGTACCAATCGTTGGGCCATTCAGGAGATCATTGATAACGGGTATGGTTTGGCAACCATTTATTATGGTGATTTTGATCCGGATCGTGATGATTTTTCGGATGGCGTTCATCCTTTTTTGTACCATTACGGACAGGATAAACCTCGCCCTAATGAATGGGGTGCATTGGGTGCATGGGCCTGGGGACTGAGCCGTGCACTGGATTACCTGGAAACAGACCCGGATGTTGATGCTTCCAAAGTTGCCGTGATGGGACATTCCAGAATTGGTAAGGCAGCCCTATGGGCCGGTGCAACCGATGTGCGATTTGCAGTGGTCATTTCCAATAATTCGGGATGTGGAGGGACCGCTTTGTCCAGACGTCGTTTCGGGGAAACCGTCCAAATCATTAATGCCGCATTTCCACACTGGTTCTGTGACAACTTCACAGCATACAACAATAACGAGGATAACCTGCCTATTGACCAGCACCAATTGGTTGCGCTAATCGCTCCGCGTCCGGTGTATATTGCCAGTGCGGAGGAAGACCAGTGGGCAGATCCCAGAGGAGAATATCTCTCAGGCTACCATGCTTCCAAGGTTTATGAACTTTATGGCAAAAAAGGTTTACCATCGCCTGAAATGCCGGCGATACACCAGCCGGTCATGAATCAAGTAGGTTACCATATCAGGGCGGGAGAGCATGATGTGACCCTATATGATTGGCAACAATACATTCGGTTTGCCAATCTTCACTTTCTCAATCGGTAAAAACTCTAAATCGAGCAGGAAAAACCGACAATTCAGGACGGGATAAATTTCCATCCCTGTAACTGAGGGTGACGGTTCGATATGTATTATTTATCCACAGGAATGGTTATGCTTCCAAGGTTGGTGACCTGATAATCGGCAAGATCAAATTTCTTTCCGGCTTTCTGATTGATTTCGGTCACTTTCAGGATACTTCGTTCACCTGTCTTTTTATCGGTCGATTCAGCCTCCATGAGTTGCCCTCCATGAGTGCCGGGCGCCCAGGCGGCCGTTTTTAGGATGGTACCATATAGATCCCTGCTTTTGAACGATAAGTCATTTGTAATCCAATAGCTTCCTTTTGTCTGTTCTTCCGGATTATCATATTCATATTCGTCGCATGAATATCCCTCGATGTTTTTTGTTCTTCCCGTTTTCTTGAAATAGGGATTTAGTGCCACATTTTCAACCGCCTCTTCTTCCTCCTTGGTGAGTTCCTGGAGTGTTGTTTCATCTCCAATCATTGCTCCGAGACCATAAACCAGCCCGGTCTTTTTCCCATCTTCCTCATTCAGCATGATGGAGGCCTTGTTTTTCATGTCAAAGATGAAAATTCCTGTTCCTTTATTTCCAATATCTTCAGATAAAACTTCATAAGCAAAATTGGTGGCTCCCGGATCGACATAAGTGACAAAGTCTCCCTCGCTGGTGGTTTTCCCGTTACCGTCGATAGTCTGTAGGTGCATACGAATCATGGTTGAAAATGCGTAATTACTTTCAACGGGAACAGGTTCGCCGGAAACCCCTATCCCTTTCATGATTTTTTGCATTCGTTGTGTGTTCTTTTCGTCGCGACTTTCCTGGGATGAGGATTTGTTTTCACTCTTGTCGATTTCATCAAGGGTTTCATCAATTTTTTGGTCAATCTTTTCGTCCACTTTTTCTTCGACCTTTTTCGAAGCCCTTTCCTCAATCTTGTTTTTTGCTTTTTGGGCCGCCCTTTCAAGCAGGCTTTGGGCTTTTGAAGTACTTGAAGTTCCTATAAGAACAGTAATTACAAGAATGAAAAGTCTTAATGATTTCATGATTTGCGTATTTAAAGTATTTGAAAACTATTGATCATACAATTTAAGACAAATAAGTATAACATGCCAAAAAAGCTTCCATGATTTTATGTTTGAAAATCACGGTTTGATATCCAATTGCAGGATATTTGATGGAATAGCTGCAAAAAAAAAACCAGGTATGCGAACATACCCGGTTCTTTGTGACAAATCACTTTGTCAGAATTCTACTTTCTCTACTTCACAAAGGGAGCGTTGTTCAGGTAATCAAAACATTGTTTGACACCTTCGAATTGCGTAACCCCTTCCCTTATGTTTTCCAATTCTACGTAGAATTCATCCAGGCCATTTTTATAGGCATGGTTGAATATGTTTTCAAAGTTCATCATTCCTGATTTTCCAAGGATCGAACGGTCTTTGATATGGAGGATCGGGAACCTTCCGGCATATTTTTCAAAGTATTCGAGGGGGTCATTTGCGCCCATCACCGTCCAGTAAACATCCATTTCGAAGAAAACGAGTGACGGATCGGTGCCATTCAGCATCAGGTCGTATATGACATCACCCACAGGCATCCATGGATTGGCACGTTTGCCTTTGTCTTCTTCCTTGACTACTCTCTGGAATTCTCCAGAGTGGTTGTGGTATCCCCAGCGAATGTTGGCAGCCTTGGCGATTTCACCTGCTTTGTTAAAGACTTCACAAATGATGGCGACATCGTCATGGTTTTCGATGGCGGGCATACTTGGTTGAACAAGTGATGTAGTTCCGAATTTCACATGGTCTTCTACCGCGATTTTCCAGAAATCGGCAATTTCGCCCATGTTTTCTTTAGTATATTTCCTGACAGGGGGATTTACATGAGATCCGGTAATCTTGATTCCTGCATCATCTGCCATTTTTCTGTATTCGGCAACTCCAATATTACCCATTTTCCTTTCACGATATCCGGCCAGTTCAATGGTGCTGTATCCGATATCGGCGATTTTCTTTAATCCGTTAGGGACGTCTTCAGTAAGCTCGCGTCCCAATGAATAGATCTGCAAACCGATTTTTTTCTTCGGGGCTGATAATGGAGAAACACTGCCTGCGGCTCTTGTGGTGGCAAAACTACCGCCAACCATACTGCCTACGGTCAGTAATCCAAGTTTCTTTAAAAATTCTCTTTTGGTTTCCATAATGAAATTTTTCAATGGTTTATCCTAATTTATAAGGTCTTCTGTATTCGTAATGGTATAGACGATGCGAAGCTGCCTCTTTGTCGTCACCAAAACTCAGCGTAGCCGGATTCCATTTGACGGGACGTCCCAGTTCTGTGGCGATATTGCCCAGACAGCAAAGCGTATTGGTACTGCAACCCACTTCAACAGGGGCGACAGGATCTTTGCGTGACCTGACGGCATCGATAAAGTCCTGCATGTGGGGAGCACTGATTTCAAAGCTTCCACCGCCTCTTTGTGCACTGCGCTGCATCTCTTCAAACATTCTTCTTCTTTCTTCGGGCGTCATCTGTCGTGGACGACGACCAGCTAGATTTTCGGGAACGAGAGATGTGTCAGAGCAACCCAGATAACCGCGAGCCACCTCAATCCATCCTTTTGTGCCGATGAATTTGATACCTTGGGCATTCGGCATATCATCAAGATAAGGCTGTTCGGTCATGACAATTCCGTTCAGGTATTTAAACGTCAGGTAGTCCTGTCCGTTGTATCCTTTGGGTATGATTTCGGAAGGCCCTGATCCGTCCATTCCGATGGCTGCCTGGGCAATGTCAAACATATGGGCTCCCCAGTCTGCTGTATAACCATTTCCTGTTTCGCGGTACCAACGCCATGCACCCCAGAGTTTTTCACGTTCCTCGGGTTCAATGGAAATCGGAGGACAGAGGTCGGGATGATAATGGATATTTTTGTCGTTCAGCGGTCCCATCCAAAGGTTCCAGTTAAGATTTGCCGGTACGAGCATTTCAGGAAGGTCGAGTGGTTTTGGCGGATCTCCAACCTTGGCATATATTTTTTCGATATGGCCGATTGCACCTGATTGTACAAGTTCGATTGCCTTGATGAATTCTTTGCTTGAGCGCTGCTGACTGCCTACCTGGACGACCTTGCCGTTGTTACGGGTCGCTTTAACCATGCATAATCCTTCCTTGATGGTGAAGGCCAGAGGTTTTTGCACATAGACATCCTTCCCTGACTGAATGGCGTGGATGGTCATCAGTGCATGCCAATGGTCTGGAGTCGCGATCTCGATGGCATCAATATCCTTGCGTTCCAATAATTGCTCGTATTGTTCGTACATGTCGCAACGTCCGGGAACACCCGACTTTTCCTGCCAGGCTTCGACCCGTTTTTTGAAACGAAGCTGCTTGATGGAATCAACATCGCAACATCCGGCAACTTGAACACCGGGAACACTGGCAAAACCGGCAAAGTCGGACAAGGATTGCTGTCCGAGGCCGATAAATCCCAGAACTACCCTGTCGCTTGGGGCAATGCGTGTTCCGTTGATGGTCCAGCTGGGCAAAATGGTAAGGCCTGTAAGTCCCAGAGCCGATAAACCGAGAAATTTCCTTCGGTTTAATGAGTTGGTTTTAGGTTCGTTCATAGATAAATGAATTTAGTTCAGTAAAATTAAATAATGTATTTGATACAATTATGCTCTATTGGTTTAAAATAAAAATTATTATTCGTGATATGTTTTCGGCAAATTGGAATGATTTGCCATATTTGAAATGTTCTTAAATCAGGTTTGTACAGGATGCGAATCGCTGATGAATTGGTAATTTTAGCATTCAAAATCTTAAAACCATATGAAAAAGACTCATTTTCTGGCGTTTGATATTGGTGCTTCCAGTGGCAGGGCCATTCTTGGAACATTAGAGGGACACAGGCTTGAATTAAAAGAAATACATCGTTTCAGGAATCAGATGATGTTACTGCATGGACATTATCACTGGAATATCTATTCCCTTTTCAGCGAATTGAAAACCGGCCTGGCGCTTTGTATTCGTCAGGAAAGGATTCAACCTGACTCCATTGGAATTGACACCTGGGGCGTTGATTTTGGATTAGTGACCCGTGACGGATTCCTGGCTGGTTTGCCTTTCGCCTATCGTGATCACCGGACTGACCACGCAATGGAACAGTTTTTTGAAAAGATGGATGCAGAGATGACTTATAAACTCTCAGGTATACAGTTTATGCAGTTCAATACGCTTTTTCAGCTTTTTGTATCCTCCCGGGACAAGCTTTCTTCTCTTGAAATGGCAGAAAGCATGCTGTTTACCCCGGATCTGTTGAACTGGATGTTTACCGGAATCAGGAAGAATGAATATACCATAGCCAGTACCTCTGCCCTTTTGAAACCAGGAAAGGCAGAATGGGTACCTGAGCTATTCAGTGCGGCTGGTACCACTTTGGATCTCACCGGGGAAATTGTGTCTCCCGGAACGATTCTGGGACCGATCCTGAAAGAGGTCTGCAATGAAACCGGCAGTATCCAGATCCCTTGTGTGGCTGTTGCATCGCACGATACGGCTTCAGCTGTGGCTTCTGTTCCGGCTTCTGGCAATCATTGGGCATATATCAGTTCAGGTACCTGGTCATTGATGGGTGTCGAATCAACCTTCCCGGTGGTGACGGAAAAGGCCAGACTTCTCAATTTTACCAATGAAGGTGGAGTGGATGGTACCACAAGATTATTGAAAAACATCATGGGCATGTGGCTGATCCAGGAGTGTAAGCGTATATGGGACCATGAGAAACCAATCGAATGGGCTGAAATAATGGAGATGGGCAAGAGAAGCGAACCTTTTGCCTTTCTGATCGATCCTGATCATCCAGGATTCCTCAATCCACCTGATATGCAGGAGGCCATTCGGGAGTATTGCCGTAGAACAGGGCAATTGGTTCCAGTCAGCAAAGGCCAGATCGCAAGGTGCATTTATGATAGTCTTGCCCTGAAGTATAAATTTACGATTGGACAGCTGGAAGACCTTACCGACCAGAAGATTGAGAGAATTCATATCATTGGGGGTGGCGCCAACAACTCTTTCCTGTGCCAGCTGACAGCCGATGCCACCGGTCTTCCGGTCACGGCCGGGCCTATGGAAGCCACGGCAATCGGCAATATCCTGATGCAGGCCAGGGCTCTTGGTTTGGTTAACTCACTGGATGAAATGCGTGCAATCGTGACGGCTTCATTTGAGCCTTTTGAGTATGAACCTCAATTTCATACCGGTTGGGAGGAGGCTTACCAAAAGTGGAAGGAAATTATTGAAAGCTATCAAGATTAGGGTTCGATTTGTGAACAGTGTGTCATTACAAGAGAATTTTGAGTGTTTGCCTACTCTAAGGTAGTGTGATTTTTCCGATTTTCAGGTGATTATAATTATAACCTTTGTCTCCTTATCCCTATAATGGGTCGGGGAAATTGGTTAATTTCGGTGAATCTTACAACTTTGATTATGGACCCTGTTATTGTTTTGCTTACCTTATCGTTGATTTTGATCCTCGTTTTAGGTATTCTCATAGTTATTCATAACCGCAGTATTTTCACCAGGACCAAAGAGATGAACGCAAAACTCGATGACCTGGCAATCTCATTTCCCCGCCTCGAAAAATACCTGTCTGATGATCAGCGCCAAAATCGGGAAGAAACCACCCGGCAAGCCCGTGAGAACAGGGAGGAGCTGGGAAATTCGCTGCGTGATTTCCGAAAGGAGATGACTGAAAACCTAAATCATCTGACAGAACAAAACCGGTCGGTCATTGAAAGACTGATTAGCTCGATGGATGAAAAGCAGGAGAAGATGGTTGGTGTTACCGAAAAGCGATTGGAAGAGATCAGGGTAACTGTCGATGAAAAGTTACAGAAAACCTTGAATGAGCGTCTTGGGCAGTCATTTGAGCTGGTTGGCCGACAGCTTGAGAACGTCCAGAAAGGACTGGGTGAAATGCAGGTTCTTGCCCAGGATGTCGGTGGTTTGAAACGAGTTCTCAGCAATGTCAAACTTCGCGGTGGCATCGGTGAAGTGCAGCTCGCCATGCTCCTGGAGCAGATTCTTGCACCAGAGCAGTATGCCGCTAACGTCAAGACCCGTCCGGGAAGCAATGAACTGGTTGAGTTTGCCATCAGGCTTCCTGGAAGGGATGATGCCAATGGGGTTGTGTGGCTTCCCATCGATGCAAAGTTTCCGCGGGATGTCTATGAACAGCTCCAGGATGCATGGGATGGAAGTGATCCACAGGCCATTGAATTGGCTCAGCGAAACCTTGAGAATGCAATTCGAAAGATGGCAAAGGATATTCGCGATAAATATATTGAACCTCCTTATACCACTGATTTTGGAATTATGTTCCTGCCGTTCGAAGGCATCTACGCCGAGGTGGTTCGCAAGGCAAGCCTTCTTGAGGATTTGCAGCGAACCTATGGAATCGTGGTTACCGGTCCGTCCACCCTGGCTGCCATCCTGAACAGTCTGCAAATGGGATTCAAAACCCTTGCCATCCAGAAACGTTCCAGCGAGGTTTGGAAAGTGCTGGGGGTTGTGAAAAAGGAGTTCGAATCGTTTGCGGGTATGTTGTCGAAAGCGCAGAATAACATCCAGGTCGGACTGAACCAGCTGGATGACGTGATGGGAAAAAGAACACGTGCCATCCAGCGAAAACTGAGGCAAGTGGAAACTTCAACTGATACAGACCCGCAATGGATGCTCGACGAAGCTGAAGACGATGAATAAAAAGGAGGCTATCTGGTTTTTGTTGCCTATTTTTATAACCTCATTCCAAGATCATTCCGCATGAGATTTCGATATGCAATACTCCTGTTGATTGCCAATTTGATGGTTACTTCCTGCAGCCGCAAGCCTCAATACAAGCGATTTACGTATTGGGACTTCGAGCAGATGCATGAAGCCCGTAAATCCCTGAAGCGCAGCCTGTATCTTTTCAATACGCCATACAATGCGTTGATTGACAGTGCCGACCAGGCAATGGGTGAAGGGCCTTTCTCGGTTACTAACCGTTCAGTTTTGCCCGAAGGAGCCAATGCCCATGACTATTTAAGTTTCGGTGCCCATTGGTGGCCCGATCCTTCAACATCCAATGGATTGCCCTATGTGCGACATGAACCGGAAGTGAATCCGGATGCCGGAATCAATACACGGAGTCTTCAACATATGAGCCAGCACGTCCAGGAACTCAGTCTGGCCTGGTTTTTTTCGCGTGAGAAACAGTATGCGGATAAGGCTGGAGAGATAGTCCGGAGCTGGTTCCTCGACAGCCTGACCCGCATGAATCCAAATCTGGATCATGCCGGTTCCATACCGGGGCGTACACCAGGCAGGGGTTCTGCAGTTACTGAAGGCATAGCCCTCGTGACAATGCTCGACGGGATTGTGGTTGCCGAAACCTCGGGGGGACTTCGTGGTTCGGAAGAGAGGCACATCAGGGAATGGTTCCAGTCTATGTTTCAATGGTTACTCGATAGTCCCATGGCGGTTGAAGCAGGTACCCTGACCGGAAGGCATGCGCTGGGACGTGAGTTGCAGTTGCTTGCGATCGCCCACTTTCTGAAAGATGATGAATTTGTGCAGCAAAGGATTCCATCTGTCACCCTGCCTCTTATCCGAAAAATGGTCGGAGAGGAGGGCCGTATATCGGCTGATCTTCGGGGTAATGGTTCTTTTGCTGAAAGGGTTGAATGCCTCGAATATCTCTTCAAAATTGGTGAAATTGGCCGAAGAACCGAAACCGATGTGGATGGTTATATGCAATCGGATAGTGGTCTGGTTCGAAGGGTACTCGATCAAATGATCCTTGAATATCAGGCGTTGCAGACCTCAGACGGTGAAAATACTGACAATGATAAAGCTTTTGGTAAGCTGGGCGTTTTGATACACTTCGCTGCCTGGCAGTTCAAGGAACCTTCTTACGGCGAATTGTGGGACAATGCCTTCTCAAAGAAATATGGTCATTACCCCGACTTGCTGGTATTGCCGGGGCATGAAAATCTGTGAGTTTTGTTTCGCTGGTTAAAAAAGACTCCTGATAGGCAGAATCTATAAGGCTATTTTTCGGATGCTATTTTCATGGCAATCCGTATCCCGTCGGCAGCACTGCTGATGATCCCTCCCGCATATCCACTGCCTTCCCCGGCAATATAGAGATTGTCGAATCCTTCACATTTTCCCGCTTCATCCCTGATGGACTGGATGGGAGAGGAGGTTTTGCTTTCCAGTCCGAGCAGTATTCCTGATCTGTATCCTTGCAGTTTCCGGTCAAATTCCTGTAATCCTTCTGTCAATGCTTCCGTTACGGCTTTTGGGATCATATCCCAGATGGGAGCGGGTATCAAACCCAGGGGATAACTGGTTTCAGGAGTCCTTTTGGCTTCTTTTCTATTCAGAAACCCCTCAATGGTACTGAAAGGTGCCTGATAGGAGTTGCTGTATTGGAAAAAGCTCTCCTCGAGCGTATTGAGCCACTCCAGTGCGTTCAAAGGAGTGGTGTTGCCACCTGTCAGCTGGTCGGGATGAACGCCGGCGACGACCGCTGCATTGGCAAACTGTCCATCTCGCTTGTACATGCTCATCCCATTGACGATATTGTTGGAGGCATACGCGGTGGCAGGGACGACCATTCCTCCCGGACACATGCAGAAGCTGAAAACAGGAAGCCTCCCGTCGCGGTTGCTAGTAAGCCGGTATTCGGCTGCCTTGACTCCCGGAAGTGAAGCACGGCCCCATTGTCCGCGATTAATTACCTCCTGTGGATGTTCAGCCCTGAATCCAAGTGCGAAATTCTTGGTGCGGAAGGGAACTCCGCGGTTGATGAGCATTTTGTATGTTTCGTGTGCCGAATGTCCCGGGGCCAGCACAAAAACACTCGCATCAAGGGTCCCCTGTGAGGTGACTGCCTCTTTTACCTTACCATTTTGTATGATCAGGTCTTCGAGCATTGTCTCAAAGAGAATGTTACCGCCCATATGGATGAAATCACGCCTCAGGTTTTTGACGATGATTTTCAGATTGTCACTTCCGACATGCGGATGGGTCATGTACCCGATTTCTTCCGGGGCTCCGGCTTTGATATAGCTGTCGAGTATGAATTTCTTCTCGAGAGATATGTGTTTTGAACGTGATGTCAGCTTTCCGTCGCTGAAGGTACCTGCGCCACCTTCTCCAAATGCGTAATTGCTGACGGGATCGAAGATCCCGGATCTTTCGAATTGCAGGATTCCCCGGTCTCTCTTTTCCACTTCCGCACCCCGCTCAATGATGGTGGTCTGGAATCCGGCTCGCTGCAGGATGTAGGCGGCAAAAAAGCCTGCCGGACCGCTTCCCAGCACTATGGCTTTGCTGTCGCGTTGTTTGCGGGGAATAACAAGGGATGGTTCCTTTTCAACCTGCCCACCCTTGATTTCGTCGGAGATTACGGCTGCCCTGACCTGCCAGTGGATAAAGCTGTTATTTCGTGCATCAAGGCTCTTGTTGATGATCCTGAACTTGAAATTCTTGATGCGCAGTTCTTTACTGATCTTGTTCTTCAATAATTGTACGTCAAAATCAGTTGGCAGTTTGAGGTCAATTTCCTTATAACCCATCCCAAATTCTCCTTTATTGAATTTAACCTCTCAACAGGTGCTTTAGTTTAGCGATTGTAAATTTTTGCTACCGGATTCCTCTTCCATGTTTTTTCGAGCCACGGTGAATTTTCATAGATGAATTGCAATTGGGCCCTATGGTTTTTGGCGAATTCAGGGTCATTTTTCCGTTTTTCTTCCAGGGCTTTTTTCAGTTCGGGAAATTGCTCCAGTGTTCGAAGGGCATTCTCTTCAAATCCGAAAGAGGAAAAATATTCGCGCTGATCCAGGACAGCATCAAAGAAATTCCATCTGAAGTAGGAATCCCTCGATAAAGGTTCCAAAACTTCCATGATAAACCGGATTCTTTCCTGACGGACCGGAATAAGCCAGTCGCCTGCATAAAATTGCACATTCTGTACTTCGCTCCTTGTAATTACCTTGTCGTGAAAAAAATGGCCATTGTATGGTCGCGTAGGACTGGTCACTTCTTCAAAGTAATCGACTGTCACCTCGATGGTGGTATCATTCGGCAACTCGGTGAATTCAACCTGATTGAGGGCGAGGCGATCCATCACTGGTTTCCATGCCCGGGGAAGAACAAAATATTCAGGTACTTCCACCCATTCAACTGGTTGATAGGTATCGAAATATTTGATCTTTGCAGTGAAAGGCCTTGAACGGTCATATCCTAAACGAGGCAGCCCTGTAACCTGGCTGATTTGCTGACGGTCATTCTCGTAACCATGAAAGGTGATCATCTGGTGCCGGGTGGTGTCGATTTCGTATCGGATGGGATACCTGTCGAGGGCCATTGACTCACTGATGCCAGCCTTTCTTGCAGCCAGGATGATTTCACTGTTTTCGGATGTAAACATTGACAATGCCTTGATAAATTCGTAAGTCGATTTCACGCGATCGGGATAAGTGGCGTAGATCAGGTTTTCAGTCATCATACCCAGCGAGTGGAAGGTAGTCGCGTATCCCGACGAATAGCGAGGAGACTCCTGTCCACCTCTTAAACCGCTTCTCACATCCTCATAAAAAAAATCAACGTAAGGAATCAAGGGATAATCACCCTTGTCCATTTCCGCGTAAAGGCCCGGCAGCAGGATTTCACGGATCAATCCCTGCATGGCTTTGGGAAATTGGTCAGCCTGTGGCGGGATCATGGTAATTGCATGTTGGTGGTCAGAACCATTGGTTGTATGGGTATCCAAAAATACGTCAGGATTCCAATGGTGGAATATCTTCGAAAAGCTGCGTGCGTTTTCAGAATCGCATTTCACGAAGTCGCGGTTCAGGTCAAGGTTGCCGTAATTTCCCCGGAAGCCGGTCTCATATGGCGTTGTTTGGCCAGATCGGTTCCATGCACTCCTGTTCAGGGCTCCACCTATATTATAAACAGGTATGATCACAATCGCGGTGTTGTCGAGCCATTTATTCATGCCATCCTTGTTTCGAAGAATGTCGTCAGCAAATTCAAGTGATGCATCTATCCCTTCCGGTTCCCCCGGGTGTATTCCGTTGTTAACCAAAAGAATTGTTTTCCCTTGCTCCCTGAGAACCTCAGGACTGATTTCCCCATTTCGGCTGATGACGAAGACATGAAGGGGCTTTCCTGTGTCAGTCTGGCCCGCTTCGAGCAAGGTGCCTTCGGAATACGACCTGTCGAGCAACCGGTATAGCTCAATGACCTCATCGTAAGTAGGGGAGTAATTCTCATTATAACGCAAAGAGAGTAGTGCAGGGACCTGCGCCTGAACCTGAAACGCCATCGCAGAAATCAGCGCAACAGTAAACAGAAAAGTCCTGATCATACTTCTGAAGGTTTTCGTTCAAGGTTCACGTAAGCATACTGAAACTGGTTGACTTCATCGAAGTGTTCTTCCCTCGAAAGTTCGTTCCATTCGCTGAAATCAATTTCCGGGAAATAGATATCGGCATCAAAGTCCTTGTCAACGATCGTCAGGTAGAGCCGGTTGGCAAGCGGGTAAAACTGACGATATATGGAACCGCCTCCAATGATGAAGGCTTCAGATTCATGTCTGACCAGCTCGACGGCTTCGCTAACCGAAAACACAATCTCACAGCCGGGAAACTGATCATCGGGATTGTCGGTGATCACTATGTTCCTGCGGTTGGGCAGCGGCCATCGGGGCAAGGACAAAAGGGTATTTCTCCCCATGATCACCGGATAACCTGTCGTAATCTGTTTAAATCTCTTCAGGTCGTTGGGTAAATGAAAAAGAAGATCGTTGTTTTTGCCGATGGCAAAGTTCCGGGCAATGGCCACGATAATTGAAATATTCGACATGGATGTTATACTTGTTTCATTGTCAGGGAATACAGCACTTTTTGTACTGTCCACTTTGATTGATTGATGAATTTTATTTTACTCCTTTATATGGCAACTTTACCCGGAATGTGGGGATGTGCTTCATAATTGACCAATTCAAAATCATCAAACCTAAAGTCAAATATACTTTTGACATCCGGATTGATTTTCATCTGTGGAAGGGTCTTTGGAGTTCTTGTCAACTGCAACTTCACCTGTTCGAGATGGTTTGTATATATGTGTACGTCGCCACCTGTCCATACAAAATCTCCCGGTTTATATCCGGTCACCTGTGCCATCATCATGGTAAGAAGTGCATATGAGGCAATATTGAAGGGCACTCCCAGGAATACGTCACAACTTCTCTGGTATAGCTGGCATGAAAGCTTTCCATCGGCTACATAGAACTGGAAAAGGATGTGGCATGGAGGCAGGTGCATCTTTTCAATTTCACCGACATTCCATGCACTCACGAGATGCCTTCTTGAATCGGGATTGTTTTTCAGTCCTTCCACAAGGTTTGTGATTTGGTCAATATGGCGACCGTCAGCGGTTGGCCAACTTCTCCATTGATACCCATAGATCGGTCCGAGTTCACCTTCTTCATCAGCCCACTCATTCCAGATGCGAACACCATTTTCCTGAAGATATTTGACATTGGTTTCGCCTTTCAGAAACCACAATAACTCATGGATGATTGATTTAAGGTGCAATTTCTTAGTGGTAAGCACCGGAAATCCTTCCGACAAATCAAAACGCATCTGATGCCCGAAAATACTGATGGTTCCGGTTCCTGTTCTGTCTTCTTTCCTGACTCCGTTGTCCAAAACGGTTTGAAGTAAATCGAGATATTGTTTCATTTCTAAAATTTTGAATTACAGGCATTTTCAATGACATGCCATAAGTATTTACTCATTAATGGCTGGTTTTTATGCTGTAGTTTTGGATGTCTGGTTGATTTTGCCTTTTCGCTATCCAGGAAATGCTGACCGATTTACTCTTTCAGCCACCTGTCAAGCCATTCCTTGAAGACCCTCTGCCATAGAATACCGTTTTGTGCTCCTGTAACCCAATGGTTTTCCTCTGGGAAATAGAGAAATTGAGCAGGTATGTCATTAAGGACGGCTGCATTGAATGCAGCCATTCCCTGTGTATATGGGATTCTGAAATCCTTCTCTCCGTGAATGACTAACATTGGTGTATCCCAGTTCTGTACAAAGTTATGGGGCGAAAAGGAGTAGCTTCTTTGTGCCACTGCATTTGATTTATCCCAAAATGCGCCGCCGTAATCCCAGTCAACAAAGAACATCTCCTCTGTGGTGACGTACATTTGTTCAAAGTTGAAAATTCCGCAGTGTGTGATAAATGCCTTGAACCGTCCGTCATGGTTTCCGGCCAGATAGTTTACCGCAAATCCGCCATAACTGGCACCCACGGCTCCCAATCTGTTTTCGTCGACATAAGGTTCCTTTGCCAATTCATCAATAGCCGAGAGTTGGTCCTGGATATTCTGGCCACCATAATCCTTGCTGATCTGTTCGAGCCACTCCATGCCAAAGCCCGGAAGCCCCCTGCGATTGGGTGCCACAATGATATAACCGTTGGCGGCCATCATCTGGAAGTTCCAGCGGTATGACCAGTACTGGCTGACGGTTCCCTGCGGCCCACCCTGGCAATACAGAATAGCAGGATATTTTTTGCTTGGATCGAAGTGGGGTGGATAGATCACCCAGGTAAGCATATCCTTGTTGTCGGTGGTCTTGATCCAGCGTTTTTCAACTTTCCCCATGGTGAGCTGGTCGAGGATACCTTTGTTGATGGAGGTTACCGGCTCGTCGGCTCCTGAATAAATGTCAACGGAATATAATTCGGCAGGCATCGACATCGAAGTTTTGGTGGCGATGATTTTTTCACCGGCCAGACCAATTGATGAATAATTGTGGATACCATCGGTAATTCTTCGGATCATGCCATCGGCCAGGTCGAGACGGTAAATTTCATCCGTGGCCTGTATGTCGCTGATGAAATATATCGACTGACTGTTGGCTGTCCAGGTAAGTTGTTCAGCATGTTGGTCGAAGTTAGCCGAATAGTCCTTTTTCTCACCCGTCCTGAGGTCTGTGATCCAAAGTCTGATCTTGTCGGCTTCGTACCCGTCACGTGCCATGGATTCCCAAGCCAGGTAATTGCCATCAGGCGAATAGGTCGGGTTTTTGTCATACCCCATCATACCCTCGGTATGGTTAACTGTGGAACCAGTGGCCATATCATAAATGTAGATATCGGAGTTCGTGGAAATTGCATAGGCTTTACCGGACAGTTTTTTACAGGTGTAGGCCAGGCTTTTTGAGTCGGGGCTCCAGGAAAATTGTTCGATTCCCCCAAAAGGTTTCATGGGGGTGTCGAAGCGTTCACCTTCCATGATATCTTTACCTGCCTCCATTTTTCCGTCCTTATATGGAGCAATGAATACATGGTTGTAAGTATAATCGTGCCAACTGTCCCAGTGCCGGTACATCAAATCGGTTTCGAGCCTTGCGTTTGCCAGGGGCAGGTCGGGATAGAGATCATGGATGTCCTTGTCGAGTTTGACACTGGCAAAGTAGCTGATGTGATTTTGGTCCGGACTGTATTTGAATCCTGAAACACCACCTTCAACCTGGCTCACCTGGGTTGCCCCAGTACCATCAGGGTTGATTTCCCAGATCTGTACAGAGCCTGATGATGATGAGAGGTAGCCGATTTTTTGGCCGTCAGGTCGCCACTGGAGATTAAACTCCCGCTCGGCGCTATCGATAATCCGGGCTGATGTATTTTGCTCCAGATTATGGACATAGATGTCACGGTACGACTTGTTCTCGGCGATATTAAACCAGGTAACGGTGTATGCGACCTTTTTGCCATCGGGCGAAACGGCCGGTTCACCCAATCGGCCGAATGACCATAGCACTTCGGGGGTCATTACATCTGAATTCAGTGTGGGTACAGGAGGCATATAGTTACTGTTCTGTACCGTTTGTTCTTGTGATTGACAGGCCGCCAATGTGGCAACCAGCAGGTAAATCCATGCTTTTCTCATCATATTTGGTTATTATCAGTTTTGACATAATTACTCCTAAAAACAGGCATGCAAATTAAGGAGAAAAAATTTCGCAAACAATAAATTGCTGACTCCTTCTGAAAACCACTGTGGCGTACATACTGGTTTCGTACCCATTATACCTTTTACCATAGTTTCTGCATTGTTTTACCATTCTTTGGCCATAGGCTTATGGTTAAAGATTGGTAAATGATAGGAAAAATTATGGGAATGGTGTTAAGGGGCCTGGAACAGGGCCAAGTCCCAAGAAGAACCTGATAGGGCTTTGGTTATGGCTTCTCCAACATCCACTGAATAAAAAAAAGAGGCTGTCGCAAAATTGTGACAGCCTCAATGTTCGGAATAAATAATACTAAGAAAAGAATTGATTGCTCTTATTCGGCAGCAATTACATATTTGTATGTTCCTTCATATGTTGACTCATTCCCCTGGTAGTCGACCGACCTGACGATAAAGCTAACCGAGTCCTGACCTTCGATCATGATCGCCGACAAGTCGAACGACACAAATGCGTTGAACAAGACATCCTCACGATCACCGTTTTTGTTGTGACGGAGTTCGAGTTCAATGGGCTGGTCGGCTGCAGTTAGTTCGCCGGGTTGCTTCACCAGGTTGATAAAATGTACCTCAGAATTTCCAAAGTAACGAAGCTCCATGTTCAATAATTGATTGGAACTCATCCAGGCATCTCTGACAATAATGGGATTGTTGCCGATACTGTCTTCAATTGCCTCGGTGATGTCAATAATCCCTTTCATCAGGATCTTTCGAACCGAATTGATTTTAACGTAGTACTCCTTGTTTGTGTCGTCGACTTTCTTGTCGTCTACAATGGTATAGTTGACGAGCACACGGCTGTCGTCATCAAACCAGTCGCCGTTATAGTGTCCGGCTACCGGATAAATGACTGAACCATCATCCATAAGGACAGTGAAGGTATTGGGGCCGGATTTGTCTATAATCCCAAAACCGACCCAAAACTTCCCGACAGAATAGCTGTCATCATCTTTCTGACAGGATGTCATCAAGATTGCCACAAGGGCAAATGTCCATAACCATAAAGTTTTCATAGCTTTTTGTATTTACGATTTTCGTATATAAAAGATGCATGTGGAATTAAAAGGTTGCGCGATTGAATATGGTTTTCTTGAATTTTTCGTTTTTATGTATGTCAGGGGAGCATCCTTGGCACAAGAATTGATATTAAAATATCTATATATATGCATATGACTTATATATTGGTGTTGCATAAATACGTTTTACCCTAATTTTGTAGACATATCTTATTATCAATGAAACAGTTACTATCACACATTGAATTAGTGGAGGCTTTGAAAACCAATCCCGATGCCTGGTTGTTATTATTTAAAAGAGGTTCCGAGCAGAGCGACTGTGCTTTTGGTAATTATGCCAAAGCTGCAGAAAAGGTTGAGGGTGCCTCCTTTTTATGGGCTGATGTGAACGAAGTGAAAGACATCCATCCAGTTTATCAAATAACCACTGTGCCTTCCTTGATGGAATTCAAGGGAGGAATAATGGTAAATGTTGTAAAGGGGTGCCATCAGCATGAACAGTTCAAATCATTGTTTGAAAACAAGGTTTTTACAGCCAGTCAGGCAAGTGAGGAAAAACCCGCAAAAAATGTGACGGTATTTACTACGCCAACCTGTTCTTGGTGTACGACATTGAAAAGGCATCTCGATGCCAACCATATCAGATATCGCGAGGTAGATGTTTCGAAAGACCAGAAAGCCGCTGAGGCTATGGTTCGCCGGAGTGGGCAGCAAGGGGTTCCTCAAACTGACATCAACGGTCAGATGATTGTAGGATTCGATCGTGAAAGGATCAACCGGTTGCTGGACATCAGGTAAAAGCGAATATTTGCAATAATTGAATAAATTTGAAATCGAATAAAATGAAACAAATGAGAAACTTAGTATTATCATTAGGACTGGCGGCACTCTTGTTAGCTTCTTGCGGCAATAGCCAGGCTAATGGAAAAAGTGAGGGGAAAGCCCAATCGCAAAGCGTAGCCGTAAATCTCACCGAAGATATGGGGACCATGCCGGCATCATCTCAAAATGGCGGTACAAAGCTCCTCGTGAAAGCCGACTTCCTCAAAACCGTGTGGAACTATGAAACTTCTCCACAGGAGTGGAAATATCTGGGTGACAAACCGGCAATTATCGACTTTTATGCCGACTGGTGCGGACCATGTAAAATCGCCGCCCCAATCCTTGAAGAGATTTCGCATGAGTTTGCCGGAAAGGTAAACGTCTACAAGATTGACACCGAAAAGGAGAAAGAACTGGCTGCCGTATTCGGGATCCGAGGCATCCCGGCATTCCTTTACATTCCGGTGAATGGCAAGCCGGTCATGACTTCCGGAATCGCCCGCTCAAAAGAGGATACCAAGAAAATGTTTGTTGACAACATCAATAAAATTCTATTATCCACTAATTAAAAATTAAGAAAGGTAAAAATGAAAGAGTTACAGCCAATCAACCAGAACGTGTTGCTCGAGATTACCGAGAACCGTGCTGAACAGCGCACTGCCAGCGGAATTATCATTCCCGACAGCGCCAAGGAAAAACAGAAGGTGGCAAAAGTAATCGCCATCAGCAAGATCGAAAATGCTGAAATTGCCCCCGGAGACGTAGTTTTGTACAAAGAGTATGCAGGAACCGAAATTGAGTTCGATGGCAGGAATTTCCTGTTATTGCCCTATAACGAGATCCTGTCGAAAGTAGTCGAAACTGAATCCATCTGATTAGCTGCAAGATTTGTTTTACCTGTTCTGCCAATTTTTAAAATCGACAACATAGTGGTTAGGGAGTCTTCGGGCTCCCTTTTTTAATGAAAGAAGCTGGCGTTTGGCCAGCTTCTTTCATATAATTATTTCAAGGTCCTTTGACCTCATCACAATTGCGCTTAATTGACTTTCTGTAAGGTGCCATCTTCCATGATGATATCATATTTGTAACCTGCACCGAAGTCCTTGTTCAAAACGATCTTACCCTTGAAGGTTACCTGGTCATTGACGGCTGCAAGATCCTGGGTGGTAATGGTCAGGTCAAAGCTGCCTTCACTTCCTGTACCATCCTGAAGGTGGATCCAGTTTTTGCCCATGATTTGTTGGTTTACCTTAACGACCACACCCCTCAATTCGACCTCTTTATCAGCATAGGCTGCCGGATTGCCAAAAATTTGTCCGATAGTCAATTCTCCTTCCTGTTTTTCGATCTGGACGGTGACCTGTTTTTCGACATCCACCTTGCCTGTATGTCCTGGGGCCTGCGAGAGAAGGTTCTCGGTCAGCTGGGTCTTGCTTATTTTATTCACGAAATAGATGACATCAAACGTCCGGTCAAGTTCCTTGCTGTGAAAGTTCTTCATCTCCAATCCGGAGTCATAGTAATATTTGTCGCCGGCTTTAACTTCCTGTCTGACAACCGCCATCCATTTAGATGCTCCGTTCTCGTTAACCTGAAGATATGTGTATTGCGACCCATGAATCACTTCTGATACCACAAATGCGTTCACCTCTCCCGGAACTACCTGCGCCGACTGGTTATTCTGGTTCCCTGAGCAAGCTGCCATTACCACCAACAGAATGGCAAATCCTAATTCTTTCAACTTCAACATTTTTATCTGATTATGAGTTTTACAATGAATTTGGTTGCAATAATAATCCTTTCATATGAAATTATCTGCATGTGTACAGAACATTTGAACTTTATTCCGGTTCAATTCCGACTATTTTTCAGTCCCTGCATTTAAAAATATTGGTATACGAATTTATATCAGGATTTTGAATCTGTTTTCAGCCAATATCCGGATATTTTCTTATCAAGTCTTTGCCTTCCATAGTATATTGGAGATGTTTATCTGCCGTTATTTCCGTCGGATTTTCCTATTTTTGGGCCAATAATTCATAATTCGATATGCATAAATTCAAGTTCTTTCTGATGGCTATCATGGCCAGTCTTCTCTTTGGGGCTTGCCAGAAGGCTGAGTCTCCCGTCCGTTACACCGATTTTGTGGATCCATACATTGGTACAGGTTATCACGGACACGTATTTCTGGGTGCCAATGTGCCATTTGGTGCAGTACAGGTTGGGCCAACAAATTTTGTGAAAGGGTGGGACTGGTGTTCCGGTTACCATTACTCTGACAGCGTGATGCACGGCTTCTCGCATACTCACTTAAGTGGAACAGGGATTGGTGATCTGGGCGATGTTCTGCTGATGCCATATACAGGTGAACTTAAAACCTATGCCGGGCAGCAGGATGACATTTCAAACGGATACGCATCCTACTATTCACATGACCATGAATCAGCCCGGCCGGGTTATTATCAGGTCGATTTATTGAGTTACGGGATTTCAGTCGAACTGACGGCCACTGAACGTGTAGGTGTACACCGTTATACCTATCCCGGCAACAGTGCTTCCCGAATGATTGTTGACTTGCGTGCCGGTATTGGTTGGGATATGCCTGTGGCTACCCATCTGCGAAAGGTAGATGACAAAACCTATACCGGATTTCGTCATTCAAGAGGTTGGGCCCCCGACCAGCGGCTATTCTTTGCCATGGAACTGTCCGAAGCTCCTGCTGAGCTGGCCTTGTTTGGACGACGCGACAGCCTTATTACTGAAGGTGACACTTCTAATGTTGTAAAGGCTGTATTTACTTTTTCGGGAACCGAAAAAAAGGAGGTTCTGGTAAAAGTTGGTATCTCTCCCGTGAGTGAGGAAAATGCCCTCGCCAACCTGCGTGCCGAAGTTCCCCATAACGATTTTGACAGGGTTTTGTCCGAAGCCGATGAAAAATGGAACAATCAGCTGTCGGTGATCAGCATCAATAGCAACGATACCGCCCGTTTGCGAACCTTCTATACCGCCCTTTACCATACCATGATCCATCCTTCGCTCTTTAATGATGTCAATGGCGATTACAGGGGTACCGACAAAGAGGTATACACAAATCCGGGCTTCAATAATTACACTGTTTTCAGCCTTTGGGATACTTACCGGGCTGCCCATCCACTTTACACAATTATTGATCCTGATAGGGTGAATGATTTTGTGAAATCGATGCTGGCCATTTATGACCAACAGGGTAGCTTGCCTGTATGGCACCTGATGGGATGTGAAACCGGTACCATGGTTGGGAATCACTCCATCCCTGTCATTGTGGATGCCTACCTGAAGGGTATCGGTGATTTCGATGCCAACCATGCAATGGAGGCCATGATTGTCACTTCCAATTTTGACGATGGAGACGGACTGCCTTATGTTTCTGAGTTAGGCTATGTGCCTGCCAACAAGACACGTGAGTCTGTATCGAAAGGTCTGGAATATGCCGTCGACGATTGGGCCATTGCACATATGGCAAAGGATATGGGACGTGACGATGTTTACACTGAATACCTGAGAAGAGCCGGCTATTACCGCAATTATTACGATCCTGCAGTGGGTTTCTTTAGGGGCAAAAACTATGATGGCTCCTGGAATGAACCCTTTCATCCAGTATATACAATCCATGAACAGGGCAACTATACCGAAGGTAATGCCTGGCAGTATCTCTGGTTGGTTCCTCAGGATCCTGAAGGTTTGATCGAATTGTTGGGTGGTGAGGAGACTTTTATACGTCGCCTTGACAGCCTGTTTTTAATCCCTTCAGAACTAAATGAAGGTGCTTCGCCTGATATCAGCGGACTGATCGGTCAGTATGCCCATGGAAACGAACCAAGCCATCATACAGTCTATCTTTATGCCTACGCCGGGCAGCAATGGAAGACAGCAGAAAAAATCAGGTATATTCTTGACCACCATTATACCGACCAGCCCGATGGAATCATCGGTAACGAGGATTGCGGGCAGATGTCGGCATGGTATATCTTTTCTTCCCTTGGTTTTTATCCCGTGAATCCTTCCAATTCAGCTTATGTCTTTGGAAGTCCCATACATGAAGAGGCTGTGTTAAATCTTCCGAATGGTGGTACTTTTACAGTACGAACCCTGAATGAAGGTACGGATAATCCATATATTCAATCTGTCAAACTGAACGGACAACCGTATGAAAAGAGCTTTATCACCCATGGTGATATATTGAAAGGTGGCGTTCTTGAGTTTGAAATGGGGCCTCAGCCAAACCTTGATTTTGGAATTTCCCCTGACAACAGGCCGCGTTCCATTGTTTACAAATAAGCTTGAATACCATGAGAACTGTGATACTGATGATGTTAATATTCTCGTTTTCATGTAAATCGAAGGCGCCACAAAGAAGTGTCGTTCCCGAGGTCGATCTTGAAAGATATGCAGGGGTATGGTATGAAATTGCCCGCTATCCTCATCGTTTCGAAAGGGATCTTGTGGGTGTAACCGCAACTTATACACTCAGGAAGGATGGAAAGATTGATGTATTGAATCAAGGGTACAAGGGTAGTCTCGATGGTGAACTTTCACAGGCCAGGGCTGTTGCCAAAGTTCCCGACCCATCTGAACCGGGAAAACTCAAGGTTTTCTTTGTCCCGCTGATTGGTGCCGGATATTTTATACTTGACCTTGACAGGGAGAAGT
This sequence comes from Bacteroidales bacterium 6E, assembly GCA_001270045.2. Taxonomy (GTDB): domain Bacteria; phylum Bacteroidota; class Bacteroidia; order Bacteroidales; family Prolixibacteraceae; genus UBA1413. The sequence goes on from DF970666.1 coordinate 461,229, forward strand.
ATCAATACGCGCTTGTCGGAAGTAATTCCATGAATTATCTCTGGATCTTGAGCCGTACTCCCAGGATGGATGAATCAGTTTATGAAAAACTTACCCAAAAGGCTGCTTCACTTGGGTATGATTTATCAAAACTTGAAAAGGTCCCCCAGCGTTAAGCAAAACAAGAAATTTGGTTTATATATATTTCTTAAGGTCCCCGGCACGAGATTTTACTTTTGCCTGGGGATTTCTTTTATGTTGATTGACAGATAATTTGATAAATATGGCTTTACTTTAATTTAAGGTTGATCAAATCAACCACCACGATTGTTTAATTTGGAAATCAGTATAAGCGAATTTACTACATTTGTGTTCCTAATAAAAAAATGATGACTGACAAGAAGTTACCATTCGGAAAAGAGAAGTTGGAAGAGATTATCAATCGTTTTCCTACCCCATTCCATATTTATGATGAGAAAGGCATTAAAGAGTATGCCCGAAAATTTAACAAGGCGTTTGAATGGAATGAGGGCTATCGTGAATATTATGCCATCAAGGCCGCACCCAATCCCTATTTGATGAAAATCATGCAACAGGAAGGCTTTGGTATCGACTGCAGTTCGCTGGCCGAACTTGAAATCGCTGAAAGGCTGGGTATGAGAGGTGATGATATCATGTTTACCTCGAATGATACTCCCGACTATGAATATAAGAAGGCTATTGAGTTGGGTGCCATCATAAATCTTGATGACATCTCCCATATTGAATACCTCGAGAAAAATGTTGGCCTGCCTGAGCTCCTTTGTTTCAGGTATAATCCAGGTAATTTAAAGGCTGGTAACCTGATCATCGGCCATCCAGAAGAAGCAAAATATGGTTTGACACGCAACCAGATGATCGATGCTTACCGTATTGCCCGGGATAAAGGCGTGAAGCGGTTTGGAATACATACCATGGTTGCCAGCAATGAACTGGATCCAAACTACTTTGTCGAAACTGCCGAAATTCTTTTCGACCTGATTGCCGAGGTATCCAAATCGCTTGGCATCCACATTGAATTCGCCAATTTGGGTGGTGGAATCGGAATTCCGTATCGCCCTGAACAAAAGGAAGTTGATCTTAAGTTAATGAGCGATGGCATTCGCCGGAAATATGAGGAAATGATTGTCGGGAACGGATTGGCCCCTCTGAGGATTTATTTTGAATCTGGCAGGGCAATGACTGGTCCGTATGGATTTCTGGTTACCAAGGTTTTACACCTGAAGGATACCTATAAGAAATTTGTCGGTTTGGATGCCTGCATGACAAACCTGATGCGCCCCGCTTTGTATGGTGCGTACCATCATATTACGGTAGTCGGTAAGGAGAATGTGGCCGATACCCGGCTGTACGACGTTACCGGTTCTCTTTGTGAGAATAACGATAAGTTCGCCATCGACCGGGAGCTGCCCGAGGTTACTCCAGGCGATTTAGTGGTTATACATGATGCCGGAGCACATGGTCATGCCATGGGATTCAATTATAATGGTAAACTTAAATCGGCTGAGTTGTTGATTCGCGAAAATGGCGAGGTAGTCATGATCAGAAGGGCTGAGACCTTGGAAGATTATTTTGCGACCCTCGATTTTGGTGGCTTGAAAGATTTTGAGGTTTAAGAGGAAAAATAACGGAACTGGCCGGTTTTCCCGGCCATTTTCATATCGAATTCATGGAACACTGGAAAATAGGATACGACGCGAAAAGGGCTTTCCTGAATCAGGCCGGACTAGGTAATTACAGCCGGAACACCCTGACTGCCCTACAGAAATTTTTTCCGCAGCACAATTATATTTTATATACTCCTGAGGTACGTACCGATATTTTCAAGGAGAATCCTCTGTTTGATGTACGTTATCCTACTTCCTTGTTTTACAAGTTGTTTAGTTCTTTCTGGAGGAATTTTGCCCTCTCAAGGACTTTGCAAAATGACCAGCTCGATTTGTACCATGGACTTTCAAATGAACTTCCTTCCGGAATTCACAAATCAGGGATACCTTCAGTAGTTACCATGCATGACCTGATTTTTCTTAATTTCCCTCTCTGGTATAAACCAGTTGACCGGAAGATTTACCTCGAAAAATCGAAGTATGCCTGCCAGGTGGCTTCAAAAATCATTGCCATTTCAAACCATACCCGTGAAGACCTGATCAAGCACCTTCATGTTGAGCCCGAACGGATAGAAGTTATTTACCAAAGTATATCCGAAAGATATTTCTTCCATTCGGTAAGTGACCAGGTCGACGATGTTTTGGCAAAGTATAATCTGCCTGCCCAATACCTATTGACAGTTGGTACCATTGAGCCCCGAAAGAACCAGCTTTCTGTACTGAAAGCCATTTACAACAAGAGTCTGGATATCCCTTATGTGATCGTTGGTAAACCTACTCCTTACCTGATGGAGTTAAAGGAATTTATAGGAACCCACCGTATGCGCGAACAGGTTTATATTCTCGACAACGTTCCGGATATTGACCTGCCTGCACTATATCAGCAAGCCTTGTGTATGGTTTATCTTTCGCACTATGAGGGATTTGGGTTGCCTGTGATCGAAGCCATGGCTTCCGGATGCCCCGTAATCGCATCCTCAGTATCCTGTCTTCCCGAAATCGGGGAAAATGCTGCACTTTATTGTGAACCCAATGACGATACAGGTTTGGGAAAACTAATCCTGAAGGTGATGAACGATGAGGCATTACGCACTGAACTTGCAGAAAGGGGAAGGCTCAGGGCTAAGTTCTTCCATCCGGAAGAACGCGTAACTGCGGTCATGAACCTATACGAGTCTGTCATTAAGGGATAAAGTTAAGCCATTCCGGGCTGTTTAATCCAAATATAAACTGCACCTTATGAAGGATGATATTCTAAAAGCTCTCGATGTTTTAAAAAGGGGAGGAGTAATCCTTTTTCCGACAGACACCCATTGGAGTCTGGGATGTGATGCTACTAACGAAGATGCTGTTGCCAGACTTCTCCTGGTCAAAAAGAAGGAGCCAGGCAAGAGGTTGTTAATGTTAATGGAGAATCCTGCCTTGCTGGAAAGATATGTGAGCGATGTTCCTGAAATCGCCTGGGATCTGGCTGAAATTTCAACCTCTCCACTGACGATGGTGTTTTCAAATACCCGTAACCTTCCCGGAATCGTAATGGCTCAGGATGGAACTGTTGGCATCCGGTTTACGCGTGAGGATTTTTCAAGGGAACTGGTTCAGCGATTCAGAAGACCTGTCTTGGCTTCATCCGCCAACTATTCAGGGGGGCAGTCGCCTTTGGTTTTTATGGATATTCCTGATGATATACTAAAGGCAGTCGATTATGTCGTTACCTTTAGGCAGGATGATCCTGTACCTGCCGTTTCTTCATCGATTATTCGGCTGGGACCAGGTGGCAGGATAGAAATAATCAGGGAGTAACCACGGAATTCTTCCCTTTAAAAGGTAACTGCCTTACCGGACAATCGGCTCCACATCCACCACATCCTGAGGTTTTAAGGGTTTTTGTATCTGAACATTTCTCCACTTTCGGTGCAAAGAACCGTTTCCAGAATTTCTTCAAAGCCAGAAATGCAGCTACTGCAATGATGATATATGTGATGATTTCCTGAATCATGATGTTTAAATGATTAAGATCGCAATCTGATAGGTAATCAGGGCCAGTACCCATGCCAGTGAGGTAGTGTAAGCAACCGAGAATGCTCCCCATTTCCAGGTCCCCGACTCATTGTTGATGGCGGCTACTGTTCCAATACAAGGGAAATAAACAAGGATAAAGACAAGGAAGGCCAGTGCCGAAGCAGTGTTGAACACTTTATGCCCTTTAAGCTTTCCTCGGTCATGGACTTCATTGATCAGCTTTTCCTGAAGGTTGACGGTCGATTCATCGACGTTCGACTGGTAAAGTACCCCCATAGTGCTGATGATGATTTCTTTTGCAGGTAATCCTGCCAGAAGTGCAATACTCATCTTCCAGTCAAATCCCATGGGTGACATGATGGGTTGCATCACTTTCCCGATTCGCCCGATGTAGGAATTCATCAAACGGTCTGATTCCATCTCCATCTCTGTCTGTTGCAGCAATTGGGCCGCAGCCGCGTCGGTGTCTGCCTGTACCTGGAGCATTTCGATGGTTGTTTCATAGCCGGCAGTCCTTTCGGTGGTGCGAGGGAAATACTCCAATGCCCAGATAATGATGACTCCAACCAATATCACGGTTCCAATTTTCTTAAGGTAATGTTTTGTTTTTTCCCACATGTTGAACAGGATGTTCCGCATGGTTGGCATCCTGTAAGTAGGGAGTTCCATTACAAAGGGAGTCTCTTTATTTTTGAACATTAATTTGTTGAATACCTGTGCGGTAATAAAGGCCAGAATGATGCCAAAAGCATAAATCCCGATCAGGATCAAAGCCTGGTATTTTGTAAAGAAGGCCGAGATGATCAGTATATAAACCGGCAATCGGGCACTGCATGACATGAACGGAACAATGAGCATGGTCAGCAACCTGTCGCCTCTGTTACGAAGTGTACGGGTCGCAAGAATTGCAGGTACGTTACAGCCGAATCCCATAATCATTGGAATGAAAGATCTTCCATGAAGCCCGAATTTATGCATCACCTTGTCCATGATGAACGAGGCCCTTGCCATATAACCTGTCCCCTCAAGAAGGGATATGAAAAAGAACAATATCAGGATGTTGGGTAAAAATACCAATACACTCCCGGTGCCGCTAATGATTCCATCAATCAACAAGTCTTTAAGCATACCATCAGCCATGATGCTTCTCAGTCCTTCGCTGATCCAGAGTACACCCTTGTCAATCCAGCCCATCGGGTAGGCACCCAATGTGAATGTCGTATAAAATACCACAAACAGGATCAGGCCGAAAATAGGCAAGGCCAGCTTGGGGTGGGTCAATATCCTGTCAATTTTGTCTGACATGGAGGTGATGACCGGCTTGGGGGTATGCATCGTTTCCTTGAGGGCCCCTGAAATAAAGGCATACTTGGCGTCAGTCACGATGGTTTCGCTGTCTTCGTTAAGCAAAGATTCCATCCGTTTGATTTCCTTATGGGTGACGGCGGCAATCTCCATGAAATTCGGGTAGCCCGACATCAGTTCAAGTACCTGTTGGTCTTTCTCCAAAAGTTTGATTGCCAGGAATCGGCTCGAAATCTTATCTGTGATGGGTTTATTTACCTTGATGATATCCCTGATCGCGTTAATGGAAGATTCCAGTTCCTGCCCGTAATTGATATGGATATGGCGGGTGGTCGGCTCTGTGCCTTCATAAACACGGATAACCTTTTGCAATAAATCGTCAAGCCCTTCGCCTCTCGAGCTTACCGTAGGCACGAAAGGCATTCCCATCAGTTTTCCCAACTTGTCAAAGTTGAGCTGCTGGCTTTGTTTTGAGAGTTCATCAAACATGTTCAGGGCCACCACAACCCTAAGGTCCATATCGATCAGCTGGGTCGAAAGGAACAAGTTCCTTTCGAGGTTGGTGGCGTCCAAAACATTGATTACCACATCCGGAGTTTCTTCATAGATGAACTTCCTGACATAGATTTCTTCAGCCGTATAGGCTGTAAGGCTGTATGTTCCTGGAAGGTCAAAAAAATGGAAAGTGTAACCGTAGGCCGTAAATGTGGTCTTTTTGATATCCACCGTTACGCCACTATAATTGCCTACCCGCTCCCGTGATCCGGAAAGCTGGTTATACAGGGTGGTTTTTCCAGAGTTGGGATTCCCGGCCAGCGCCACATTGATGGTTTTGGCCCTTGGGGAGGTTGAATCAATGATAATATTCCTGTCAATCACCCCCTCAAATCCTTCATGGGGAGGAGTGACAAATTCCTCCAGGGGAATGACTTCGATTCGTTCAGCTTCAGATCTGCGCAGGGAAATATTGTAGTTTAATATCTTGTATTCAACAGGACCATTAAAAGGAGCAGTCTTGATAACTTTAACCTGCTTCCCTTTGATGAATCCCATTTCAGCAATCCTTTTCCTGAATGAGCCATGTCCGAGAACTTTGGTGATAACAACGGTTTCGTTGTTCTTTATATCGCTTAACTTCACTACGGGTAATGTTTATTTAGAACAAATTAAAATAATTTGTCCTGCAAAGATAGATTTTTAAACTTTATGAAAAAATTGGCAAATTCTGTTTTTTCTGGAGCTTTGTGACTATTTTTGTGTATTAAGCAACATGAAAACAATGGACGAAGAGTTCTTATATAAAAAGATTCAGGAAGCATTGGAAAGCATACCCGAGAATTTCAATATTCTGGAAGAGCAGATTGATGTTGAATTGCAAATTGAATACTTCGAATTTGCCCGAAAGTTCAGGGATGATGACAAAGTTGATTATTACCTTGGGCTAAAAGACGGATTGTTCGATTCACTGTCTGATCTGGATACCCGGAAAAAAATCCTTGTTGCATTGGCTTCATCCAGCGAAGTTGAGTCATTCAGGGCTATAGAGCAATATCTGAAAGATCCCGACAAGGAATTGAAAGACTGGGCCGTTCTGGCATTACAGGAAAGCCGGATGCTCATGCATAGTGCACTGCTCGACGAACAACAGGTTTTTATCTCTACAGGCTTGGGCGGGAAAGGCCAAAAACTTCGCTATTTTGTGGTATTCCTGAATAAAAGTGGTGGTGAACTTTCTGAAATGCAGAAGAAACTGCTGCACGATGAGCTGAAATATGCAGTTGATCAAAACGACGGTGAGTTGGAGGAATTGTCAAGCATGATTGATTTTACCACGGCAACAGTGATCATTCCAATCAAGGCACCGCTAAAAGAGTTATTCAGGGGTATTATCGATGAGTGTAACCAATATGGGGATTTCCTGAAGGAAGACATGGTAATCACCAATGTAAAGAAGCTGAATCCTTTCGAGATTGTGGAATTACTTAATCAGCAACGAGATGCTGAAGCGGAAGGTAACTCTGAGGATCCTGAGGATCTGGATGAATCATTTGACGAGGAAGAAGATGAATAAGGTAAATGTCGCTTTTCAGGTATTGCCTGAAGCTGATGGTGAGATTAGCTATCGGGTAGTGGATGAGGCAATCCGGATAATCGCTGATTCAGGACTGGTTTATCGGGTATGTCCCTTTGAGACGGTGGTGGAATGTACCTTACAGGAAGCTACCGAACTGGTTCACAGGATTCATCAAGTATGTGAAAAAGCAGGAACAAGACGTATGCTTACCTACCTGAAGATACAGACCGATTTCACCAGGGATGTGGAGATCGCGGATAAAATGGAGAAATACGATAATTTTTAAAATATCGTTTGAATCAAAAATAAAAACAGCTATATTTGCACCGCTTTTAACAAAAGCAAATCAAAAGGTCCCGTAGCTTAATGGATAGAGCATCTGACTACGGATCAGAAGGTTGGGGGTTCGAGTCTCTCCGGGATCACAGAAAATCAAAGGGTTGCAATAAGATATATTGCAACCCTTTTTCTTTGCATACAGTTTGCCTGTTATGGAATAAATTTATCAACTTTTTAGAATTCGATCTGAAGTTGCCATTGCGTATCAAGTCATTTGACGAACCCGGAAATCATTGGTTTGGATTGTTGGGATGTTTAAACGGACGAGACCATAAAAAAGCCATTCACCTTAAAAGTTAACAATAAGCTAAGTCTTCACAGAATTTGCAAATAGCATTGGCATAAATACCTAATTTTATGAAAAACCAAAACAAATCAACCATGATAAACAGAGGATATCTATTACGGATGATTCTTATCCTTACAATGGGTGGGATTCTTTTAATAGGTTGTGACAAAAATGATGACGAGGAACTTTTAGACGCTTCAAGGCCTATTTTTAACATGCTATTTCCCATATCGGAATACGGGTTAAATTCTACTGAATGGTATGGGAGAAATGGGTCAGGGAATTTGGTTATCACTTTCGAAAGGACTACATGTACTTTCACTGTCACAGATTTTGTTTCAGATAAAAAAACCACCACCGCTTATGCCTATGAATACAATCATCCTGTCGTAACCCTGACACCGGTAAATGAGAATGAGAGTATCGTGGTTGGAAAGACAATTAGTGGCAGAGAACTGGCTGATGATGAAATGTCGTTTGTGGATGAAAAGGATGCCCCGGTTTGGATGAGAGTGTTTCGAAAAAAATAGCCATTAATCATGCATTAAAATATTTTTAAGTGTTAGTTTATTTTCAATCTCATGTCAGTTGAATGAAAAATTTAGTTGCGATTTTGATATTCTATTTTACCCATGTTTCAGGTACCCATAAAATAATCAGAGGCTGCCTTGTGGGCAGTCTCTGGTTGTTTTCAATGGCTTTCTGTTTCTAATATTTTCTGAATATTTTAATAATTACGGTACGATCGGAAGGATGACCGCGTCGATCACATGAATAATCCCGTTGGATGCGCTGATGTTGGGTGAAACTATATTAGCTGTATTCCCCACTGCGGTAATCATCCCTGCTGAAGATACACTAAAAGAAGTACCAAGCAGGGTTTCGATAATACGGTCTTTGACAGGAGGCACCACACTGTTGGCGGCACGACGGCCTTCTACAACATGGTAAAGAAGTACATTCAGGACAAGCTCTGCAGGAAGATCAGTGATTCCAGATACGCCCAATGATCCGTATAAATCCTGGAATGCCTTGTTTGTCGGCGCAAAGACTGTGTACTGATCGGTTCCATTGCTGAATAGATTAACCAGTCCGGGACTTGGCATGATATTATTATCTACATAAACAAGTGCACCCACCAATTCGGTAAAACCTGCTTCGCCGGCAATAGTGGCAATTGATTTGTCGGATGGTGCCAGGGCACGACCTTTTTTAAGCTCAACATCAGAGGAATAAGACTGCTGTTCGGCGAACATGTCGTCTTCTTTTTCACAACTTACCGCAAATACTGCAGCGAATACCAAGGCTACGAGTGCCAGACTTTTGAATTTCAATTTCATTGTTTTCATTTCTTTCCCAGTTTTAATTGTTTTTAATCGAATTCAGAATTAGAACAGGGTTATAAAGAAAATGTTTAAAGATTTAAGAAAAAAATTAAACAAACACATGAAATTTTATTTCGATGTCAGATAGTAATATTTTGTTGACATCATGGATACCACGATTAATTGCAACCAGGTGATGGAGATTACTGCCACCTCAAACCGGTATTCCCTCATTACACCAAATTGAAGCGTGATAAAACCAAAGGCTATAATGACAAGTAGAAATCCTGCAATCGCTGTTATCCTGATGACCTTTTCTGGTCTGGTATTCCCTAATGCAGGCGCGAGCATGATAAACGACAGGGACATAAAAGTGAATCCCAGTTCCTCCAATGCTATAAAAATTCCATGTGGATTAAACTGTGTAAGAAGGGATATACCGTCATTTTCCTGATTGATCAGAGAGGGCTGTATGACTGTAACCTGCAGGAAATAGTCAGTAATCAATATAATAGATGATATCACGGCAAATTGCAATGATATCCTGCTGAAGAGTTTACGTTCTTTCTTTACTTGTTTATGGATTGCATTCATCATCATAAGGTAGAAGATGGAAATCAACATGGCCGGAAACATCCAATAATAGTCCCTGGGAAATCTTTCATCAATATTTGTATAGGGATATTCATAACAGCCTGTGATGCAAAATGGACCAGTAAGGGGAGGCGTGTTAATAGCAATAATAAATGTTGTCATGGTTACAATGGCGGTCAAAAGGGAGATGATTATCCCAAAGTTTTGTTGGTTAAGTTTCATGTTGATTAGTTTAAGGTTTCATTCAAAGTTGAATATTATTGTTGATTATGGCAAGTATGACCAGGCATTATTAATCAAATTCATTTGTTTTCCCATGATCCAACCCTTTTATGAGTTTTTTGTTGTAAAATAAAAATGGTTAGTGTCTATTTTCTCACAACACATTAGGTGAAAGTTCTTTTAATTGAAAGATAAAAAACCGGCAAAACCTGTTATTTTTAGGTCATAACTAGTTTCTTATGGACGGCACAAATACAAATCAGGACAGACATACTGAAGAAATGGAGGCACTTCGCCTTGAACTGGATGAAGCCAGAAAACATCTGGAAAAGAGCCGGCAGGAAAATATTTTGCTGGAAAGGCAACTCAATGAAAGAAAGATGGAACTTTGGGGGCAGAATGCCATTTCTGCCCTGCAAATCAACAATATCCTCAACTCCATACAGGAAATCATATTTATTGCCAACACTAACCGTGAAATTGAATTCATCAGTCCTGCAGTATACCGAATTGCAGGTTATCAACCCCAGGAGATATTGGGTCAACCCATCCGCAACTTTGTACATCCCGATGACTGGCACATTCTTCAATCCATTAAAGAACAACTTGAAAGCGGAGGGAGTGCAAAAGTCGAACTTCGCGCCGCTAATAAACAGGGGGTATATGTATGGTTAAGTGTTTCGGTCAGTACAAGGTTTGTCGAGAATCAAGTCAGGGAATTTACTGGGGTCATTTCAGATATTTCTGAGGTTAAAGTCATAGAATCCAGGCTTCGGGAGGGTAATTTACTGAACCAGACCCTAATGGAAGCTTCGCCTGATGTAATTATTTTTACCGATTGGGATGGGAACATTGAAACAGTTTCCATGAATGCACGTGGCATGTTTGGCATTGGTCATCCAGATGATGTCAAAGGTCAGTCATTATTCAGTTTTATCCATCCCGACAGTCATCCATCAGTCGTCGAACGAATATCCTTTATCAAGAAAAACCGTCGCAGGGGTGAACTTGAATTGGTTTTGGTGAAGGTCGATGGTTCTACATTTGATGCAGGGGTGACAGGTGAAACCATTCATCCAACAGAATCAAGTCCGGGCAGAATGGTGTTTATGGTCCGTGATATATCAGAATGGAAAAAAACTCAGAGAAAATTGGTTGAAAGCGAGGCACGGTTCCGTCATATGTTTGAGAGTATGGCACAAGGGGTCATCTATCAGGATAATGAAGGGAATATTGTTCGGTTTAACCCAGCCGCGGAGGAAATTTTTGGATTGGAAAAGGAAGAACTGGCAAAACGTACCTCAACAGATGGCAGTTGGAAGGCCATCCGGGAAGATGGTACTGACTTTCCCGGAGAGGAACATCCATCCATGGTTTGCCTCCGTACCGGAAAGCCCGTAAACAACGTGGTAATGGGGGTTTTCCATCCAAAGGACAAGGAACATATCTGGATATTGGTTAGTTCTACACCTTTATTTCATGAAGGTGAGGATAAGCCTTATGAAGTTTTTACGACCATATCGGATATTACGTCAAATATCAGGGCGGAGAAGGCTTTAAGGACAAGTGAAGCCAGGTTCAGGTTGTTGTTTGAAAACGCACCGGTAGGAATATCCATTGTAAATCCGGAAGGTAAAATATTGATGATCAATCGGAAATATACCGAAATGACCGGATATTCCATGAAGGAGATTCCTGACATGGAGACATGGTGGAATCTGGCTTATCCTGATGACCACACCAGAAATGCCGTTATGGAAGAGTTTTCCGACAAGATGGCCGAATTTTATAGAACAGGCTCTCCACTCCAACCTTATGAAGGTTTGATTCGGTGCAAGGATGGGTCTCAAAAGTATCTCGAGGTGAACCTGACAAGCACTGAATCGATCCAGCTTGTCACGTTTGTCGATGTAACTGACCGACGACTGCATGCCGAACAAATCCTTGAACAGAAGCGATATATTGAAACCATTCTTTCTGCCATCAGGGACTCCAAATTTATCCTCGACCGTCATGGTAATGTAATCGAATATATTCCAAGTAATCAGTCCTTACAGATCATTACACCGGAACAATTATTGGGTAGAAACATTTTCGAGGCTCTTCCTTGGCTGCCTGTCGACACAGTGAAGGAATTCATGGAACAAACCTTTGAAGGATTGCCTACCATACCGTTCCAATTTGAAATCCCTGGCCATGACACTATCAGGTTTGTTGAAGCAAGGATGTCAAAAATCGATGAGGAAAGGATCATTGTCCTTGCGAGCGACATCACCTGGCGTGTAACAGCTGAACAGGAGCTGAAGGAGACACACCGAAGGCTGAATGTAACCATGAATAACCTCCGGGGAGTCGTCTACCGGTGCAAAAATGAAACACACTGGCCCATGGAGTTCGTCAGCCATGGGATTACTGAACTGACGGGTTATGTTCCCGAAGAATTTGTCGGATCGTCCCTGGTCAGCTTTGGTAAGTTAATCCATGAGGAAGACCGAAGTCATGTTTGGCATGAAATTCAAAAACATGTGGCGGGGCGGACAGCATACGCTATTGAATATAGGATAATTGCGAGGGATGGATCCACAAAATGGGTTTGGGAAAGAGGACAGGGAATTTTTGAAAATGAACATTTGATTGCATTAGAAGGATTTATTTCTGATATCACTGCACGACGTAAGGCAATCGATAAACTCAAACAAAGGGAAGAGAATTATCGAACCCTTTTCGAGGATTCTCCCGTTGCCTATGGATTGCTTAAAAACGGACGGTTTATACAGTGCAATAAGGCCACCGAAATTCTCCTCAAGGCATCGAAAGATGAACTGATTGGCTTATCGCCAATTGACCTGTCTCCGGAATTTCAATCAGATGGTCAACGTTCAGAAGAATTGGCACATCAAATGATGCAACTGGCTTGGGAAAAGGGAAACCATACTTTTGAATGGTCACACATTCGCATTACAGGTGAGCCTTTTCTGGCAGGAATCACCCTTACACGGATGAGATATGAAGGGGAAGATGTGTTATTGTTGGCATGGAAGGATATTACCGAACAAAGAGAGGCCGAGGATCAGATCCGCAAGCTAATCAGGGCTGTTGAACAAAGTCCGGTGAGTATCGTGATTACTGATAAAGAGGGAATCATTGAATATGCGAATCCCAAAACATGTGAAACAACCGGATATAGCCTCAAGGAACTCGTGGGTACCAATCCCAGGGTACTCAAGTCAGGCGAGACCCCTCCGGAAGAGTATTCCAGATTGTGGAATACAATCAGCAAGGGAAAAGAATGGAAGGGGACCTTTCACAACCGGAAGAAAAATGGAGAGTATTTCTGGGAATCTTCCACCATTGCACCGGTAATGGATTCCGCGGGAACGATCACCCACTATATCGCCATCAAGGAGGACATTACCGACAGAAAAAACATACAGGTAGCACTGATACAAAGCGAGAACCGTTACCGAAAGGTCAATGAACATAGTAAAACGGTAGTCTGGGAAGTCGACATGGAAGGACGCTATACCTATGTCAGCCCGGTATCCGAAACAGTATATGGCTATTCGCCCAATGAATTGGAAGGCAAGGTGTATTTCTATGACATTATGCCCGAAGAAAGAAGGGATGAGTTCAGGACTCTGGGACTTGAAATTATCCGCAAGGGAGAGGAATTGCGCGATTTTATAAACCCCATTCAGAAAAAGGATGGTAGCCTTATTTGGGTAACCACCGATGGAACGGTCATGGTGGATCAGGATAACCGGACAATAGGATATCGTGGGGCTGACAATGACATTACCGAGAAAATGAAGGCAGAAGAGGAGCTGCGCAAGTTCAGGACCATTTCCGACCAAGCCAATTATGGAGCCGCTATCTCAGATCTGGAAGGTAAGTTGGTCTATGTAAATGATGCTTTTTCTGAAATGCACGGTTGGGACCGTCAGGAACTTATCGGCATGAACCTGAGGGATCTTCACCTTCCTGAAAGGCTTACTGTTGTCGAAGACTTGCTTGAAACCCTTTGTTTTCATGGTGGTTTCAAGGCAAAGGAGGTATGGAGATCCAGAAAGGATGGATCTGTCTTTCCGTCGTTAATGACAGCTACCGTGATCTACAATGATCTTCGCGAACCGCAATATCTGTCGGCTACCATTATTGACATCACAACCCAGAAGGAACAGGAAGAGGAAATCAGGATTCACAACGATAAACTAAAGGCCATTATCGCCGCCATGCCCGATAAAATCTTTGAGCATGACCAGGACGGCAATTTTCTGGGATTTTATCTGCGGGATCCTGATACAATGCTCGCTCCAAAGGACAAGGTCATTGGCATGAACATCCGGGATATCTTCAGTCATGAAGCTGCTGAAATCAATATTCGAAGTATCCGGCAATGTCTGGAAGAGCAATCCTTGGTCACCCACGAGTTTCATCAGGTCATTGAGGACGTGTTGCGGTATTTTGAGGTACGTACGGTTCCCATGGGGGAAAATAAAGTATTGCGTTTTGTCAGGGATATTACAGATAAAAAACTGAAAGAATTTGAAATCAAAAAACTTACCATCGCCATTGAACAGAGTCCGGTCTCAATTGTTGTGACCGATCCTCAAGGCAAATTTGAATATATCAGTCCGGCGTTTACCGAAATTACGGGTTATACATTTGACGATGTTGTTGGAAAACACACCCGGATATTGCAATCGGGACTCAACAGCGACGAAATGTACTCCTCTCTGTGGTCAACCATAACCGGTGGGCATACATGGGAAGGTGAGTGGTTGAATAAGAAGAAGAACGGAGAACTCTATTGGGAAAAAGTGGTCATAAGTCCAATCGCCAATGAAAAGGGAGAAATTGTCAACTACGTAGCCATAAAGGAAGACATTACCGGGCGTAAAAGAGCCGAACAGGAAATCCTGGAATTGAACACCTCCCTCGAGAAGAAAGTGAAAGAACGTACGGTTGAACTGGCTCTTTCGAATGAACAACTGATGGCTGAAATTGAGGAGAGAAAGCGTGTTGACGAAGCGCTAATGACAAAAACGGAAGAACTTGAGAAGTTCTTTACTTTGTCCCTTGATCTATTGGGTATTACAGATCTTCATGGCAATTTTCTAAAGGTCAATAATGCTTTTGAAACCATATTGGGATATCCGGCCAGTTATTTCGAAAATAAAAATTTCACACAATTCCTCCATCCCGATGATGTTGAAAAAACGGCTGAAGTGGTCAGGAGCCTGACACAGAATCTAACTGCCGAAGGATTTGTAAATCGCTATCTTACAAGCAGTGGCCAATACCGGAGTATTGAGTGGCATGTGATCAATGTGGGCGACAGGTTGTATGCGGCAGCCCGTGATGTGACGGAACGATTGAAGCTGGAGGAAACCTTGCAGGCAAACATTGCCCGAGAGAAAGAACTCAGCGAATTGAAGTCGAGGTTTGTTTCCATGGCGTCCCATGAATTCCGCACTCCTCTGGCCACCATACTCATGGCTGCCGAAACACTTTTGAATTACTGGCGCAAACTGGATGAGGAGCGGATTCACGGTAAGCTGAATACAGTAGTCGAACAGGTGAAACACCTGACTGGAATCGTTACCAATGTTCTCCAGGTTTCAAGGATCCAGGAAGGGAAAATTACTTTTATACCCAAGGAAACGGATCTGGTATATCTCGTGAGCAGCATTGTCCATTCCTTTAACCAGGACAAATCCCTTCAGAACAAAATCACTTTTAACAGCGATTCTGACGATATCACCATGCGCCTCGACAAACAACTCATGCAACAGGTGATGAACAACTTGTTGTCCAATGCCATCAAATACTCCCAACCTGATCCCCAGGTGGAGGTCAACATTACCACCAATGACAAAATAATACAGATTAGCGTTAAAGACAATGGGGTTGGTATCCCTGAAAAAGATATGGTAAATATGTTCCAGCCCTTCTTCCGTGCAGGCAATGTCTTCAACATTGAAGGCAACGGACTGGGGCTAACCATCGTACGCGAATGTGTCCGTCTGCATGGTGGTGACGTGAGCTTTTCCAGTATACAGGGAAAAGGGAGTACTTTCTTTGTACACCTGCCGGTAAAGGCATGACCTTCCTCCGAACTTGATCAGGCTTTGAACAATCAGGCGAAGGAAGTTTCTGCAATTTTCGGTTACATGGTCACAAAACCGTGAAAATCTTTTCAATCGAGAAACTGACTAAAGTCATTTTCGGCTGAAAAGCCGGGCAATGTTCTTGCCAAGGACATCGAGCCGCTCCATGGGCTCGATTAAGGAGGGATTGTTCATCTCGATAAGAGAATAGTCGCTAATGCCATATTGCATAGGATATACCAACAGGACACTGTTCCGGCTGTATTTGCTGTTGAGTGTTTCAGGTATTTCCTCCATGGTTTTGTTATACGAAATCTTGCCTTTCCGGCTCATTACGATTATCAGGTTGTCGTCGGACTTAAAATCTGTGGCGAGACCGTGAAAGTCATCCCAGTTCTCTGTCAGCCTGAAATCGGCATCGATGGGGTAGTTAGCATGGATTTTTTGGACGATGTCCATGGTATCTTCACTTCCCATAAACACCATTTTTGTACCGGTATTTCTTCCAATATTCCAGATTCTGGATAACCAGAATGTAAAACCAATCTCTCTTTCCGCATCAGGGGGGATCATTACCATGTGTCGCTTGATAGTGGCAATGGGCTGAACGGGTTTATATACGAAGGTTGTGATATTGTTGCGATGGAGTATTCCTTCGGTAAGCCGGCCCAGGAAAGATTCTGAGATGGCCTTCTTCTCATGAAGGCCAAGAATCATATCCGATATCTGCTGTTCCTTGATTACTGCCCTGATCCCATTTTCGACACTGATGTCATATCTTTTAATGATATTCAGCCGAAGGTCATTGGCTGAGGCGATGTGAGCTGCCTTCTCCAGCATCTTTCGGGTCTTGTTGTCCTTTTCTACACTATAATCTGCCGATTCCATGTCCATGATGCTGAGTGCATAAAGCCCTGACTTATTCTGTCGGCTTTTCAGGATGGAACTAAGGTTAATCAGCTCCTCGAACGTATTCGGGTTGCTGACCGGAATTAAAATTCTTTCAGGGATTTCGGATGACTCCTCCTCTTTTTCAACGGATTCAGCGATTGAAATGTTGAGTGCCCCTTTCTGGGCCACGAATGTGGCGATGGTACAGGTGATGAGAATCATGACGATGGTTCCGTTCAGAATGGCATCGCTAAGCAAGCGGATAGGTTCGCCGGTTTCCGTTTGGCCGATGATTACGCCATGGCCTACCAATACCGCGGCAAGGGTTGCTGCAGCCTGAGCGTTGCTCAGTCCGAAAATCAGCCTCCGTTCATCCACCGAATATCGGAATGATTTCTGTGTTAGCCATGCTGCCGAAAATTTAGCAACAGTGGCCACTACGGTCATCACGGTTGCTACCTTGATGGTTTCCCAGTCGTTGAAAAAAGCCCTGTAATCGACCAGCATCCCTACGCCAATCAGAAAAAAGGGAATGAAGACCGCATTCCCCACAAACTCGATACGGTTCATCAGGGGAGATGTGGATGGTATGAGTCGGTTTAATGCAAGACCTGCAAGGAATGCCCCGATAATGGCTTCAATGCCTGCCGCTTCGGCCAATACGGCTCCAAGAAATACCATCACCAATACAAAAATATATTGGGATATGCTGTCGTCGACTCTCTTCAAAAACCATCTGCCCAGAACCGGAAACAGTAACATGACAATCAGTCCAAAGACTGTGATCGATATCGCAAGCCTGATCCAAAAGGCTGAATTTACCTCGCCGGCTGACATTCCCACAATGACTGCAAGAACCAAAAGGGCCAGGGTATCTGTAATCATGGTGCCTCCAATGGTGATATTGACTGCCCGGTTTCTCGTTACCCCGAGTTTGCCGAGAATAGGGTAAGCGATCAACGTATGGGAGGCAAACATACTGGCCAGCAAGATAGATGCCGGCATTGACATATTCAGTATATAATATCCGGCCATAATACCCAGGATCATAGGTATCCAGAATGTATACATCCCAAATACCATGCTTTTGCCACTATTCTTCCTGAATTCATTCAGGTCGATTTCAAGACCTGCCAGAAACATGATGTAAAGCAATCCTGCCGTTCCTGAAAGGATGATACTGCTGTCGCGTAGCAACAGGTTGATCCCGTTAGGACCTATGATAGCCCCTGCAATGATCAGTCCAAGTATATGGGGAATCCTTAATTTATTTAGTATCAGGGGAGCCGAAAGAATTACTGTCAGGATAACGAAGAACTTCAACACTGGATTAGTCAGTGGTAAGGAAAGGTCCAACGCGGCGAGAAGAATCATAAGGCTTTCTTTATTAATTGTCTATTCATACCGTGAAACCTTGGAAATATAAGTATTTTAAGTGTCTTTTGTTTTATCTGGAAACAAATATCTTAAGCTTGAATTTCCGGCCATGTTAAGATACCACAAAGTACACATATGTAATTGTTTTTATGTTCTTCTCTGGTGACTAAGTATACCCTGCGAATCCTGCTGCTCCCGGATAAAAGGATAATTAATGTATAATTAAAACTTAAATGGTATCTTGAGCACCAAATGCTTCATAAATTTGACGGGAACAGGAATCGTATGAATATTGTAATTGCAGGAGCAGGTCAGGTTGGTACCCATTTGGCCAGGATGTTGGTCAAAGATGACCATGACATCACGATGATCGATGATGATATCGAAAGAATCGATAAAATCAGGAATGAACTCGACTTGATGGCTATCTGTGGATCGGCACATTCTTTCAAAGATTTAAAAAATGCCATGCAGTCACATGTCGACCTCTTTGTGGCTGTCACTACTGCAGAGGAGCGCAATGTTCTGTCATGCTCGATGGCCAGCTATCTGGGCGCACACAAAACCATTGCCCGCATCAATAATTCCGAATACATGGAGGCCGGTTATCGTTCCAAACTGCTTAACATGGGCATTGACGAACTGGTTTACCCCGAGAAACTGGCATCGCAGGACATCGTATCATCACTCAAACTTACGGCGGCGCGCCAAAGGGTCGAATTTGCCGATGGCAGCCTGGTGATGCTGGCTGTGAAAATTCGGAGCAATGCCCCTATTGTAAACCTGACTTTTGAACAGATTGCCTATAAAACCAAGGGTGTTTTTGCCGTTGCCATCAAGCGGGCTAAGGAGACCATTATCCCGGGAGGAAAAGATTACATAAGACATGGGGATGTTGTTTATTTCGTGACAAAAGCAGAGGACCAGGCACAGGTTCTTGCTCTTGCAGGAAAAGACATTTTCGAGGTTAAAAGTGTACTCTTCCTTGGGGGTAGCCGTATTGCCCAAAAAGCTATCGAAAAGATAGAGGGACAGTTCAGGATAAAAGTCATTGATAGTGACCGTAAACGGTGTGAATACCTTGCCGACCGGTTCAGTGATATCCTGGTTATAAACGGTGATGGCCGTGACATTGAATTATTGAAGGAGGAAAATCTCGAATCGTTCGATGCTTTTGTCGCAACTACAGGCAGTTCAGAAGCCAATATCCTTTCATGTCACCTTGCCAAGGCGCATCAGGTGAAACGTACCATTGCGCAGGTTGAATATGCAGAGTTTTCGACCATCGCAGAAGACATGAACATTGGAACCCTAATCAACAAAAAGCAGATAGCGGCTTCGTTTATTTATAAATTTACACTTGATGCCAATATCTCAAAGATTCGTTTTATACCCGGATCAGATGCTGAGGTGATTGAGTTCAGGGTTCGTGACAATGCGCGGATCACACATGGTAAACTAAAAGACCTGAATTTTCCCGACAACGCGAAGGTTGGTGGAATCATCAGGGACACCAGTGCATTTATTGCCGATGGCAATACGGTTTTTCTGCCAGGCGACAGGGTTGTGGTATTTACCATGCCCGATTGCATCAAGAAATTGGAAAAGTTCTTCTGATACTTTGTTGGCAGGTATCAATTGCTGGACAGACAATAGCGCTGAGAAGTGAAACCCTATGTCACTTTCAATACAATTGACTTGAAAATGGTTTATTGTCCAAACCTGTATCCGATCCCTGATTCGGTGATCAGTAACTGTGGCTTCGAGGGTTCATCCTCGATTTTCTTTCTAAGTTGTGCAATGAACACCCGCAAATATTGGGTTTGATCCTGGTAGCCAAATCCCCATACCTCTCTCAAGATGTATTTATGGGTTAACACCCGTCCCTGGTTTTTGACCATAAGACTTAAAAGGGAAAACTCGGTCGAGGTCAATTTTAAAAGTTCATCGTATTTGTAAACCGTATGATTGGCAAGGTCGATTGTGAGCGAGCCACTCTGGATAATCGGGTTTTCGTCGCGTTGGTCTGAAATCCTCAAGGCAGCCCTGATACGCGCCAATAACTCCCCACTGCGGAAGGGTTTTGTAAGGTAATCGTTGGCACCGTTGTCCAAGGCTGTTATGATGTCTTCCTCTGAATTCCTCACCGATAGAATGATAACCGGTTTGAAGAACCACTCTCTCAGTTTTTTCAGGATATCCATTCCATCGGAATCCGGCAGTCCCAGATCCAGGATGATGATACCCGGATGATATGTGGCGGCATCCACCATGCCTTCCCGTCCATTGGAGGATAATATAACCTTGTAGCCTTTGGCCGAAAGCGTGATGTCCAACAGCCTCCTGATCTGGAGTTCATCATCTATCACCAGAATGGTTTCATTTTCCATCATTCTTCTTCAATTGTGAGATTTGAAATATCGGGATTTTCAGATGGAATGGCAACCGTGAAACAAGCCCCTCCATTTCGTCTGTTTCGGACTGATATGTTTCCCTGATGTGCTTCCACGAAGCCCTTGACAATACTGAGACCCAATCCAAGCCCTCCAGTATTCTGTCCTTTCAACCTGAAGAATTTCTGAAACACATTTTGTAGTTGTTCTTCGGGAAAACCTGGTCCCCTGTCCTTGATTTGTATGATCATCGTCCTGTTTTCGAATCGGCTGCCAAGGATGATTTGGGTTGCAGGTGGTGAGTATTGCACCGCATTGATCAGCAGATTGTATAAAACCTGCTCCATTAGTCCAAAGTCAAATCTTGCAGGTGGCAGATCCTCGTT
Source organism: Bacteroidales bacterium 6E (assembly GCA_001270045.2). GTDB lineage: Bacteria > Bacteroidota > Bacteroidia > Bacteroidales > Prolixibacteraceae > UBA1413. The sequence continues at coordinate 482,181 of DF970666.1, forward strand.
CATGTCAATAGTTAGGTTGTGATTTTTCAGTTCATCCATAAGGTCTCCTGTCACTTTGTTGATGAGGTCGTGAATATCGTACCAGTCGAGCCTGACCGACAACCGGCCACTCTCTAGCCTTGCCATGTTCAAAAGGTTTTCGATCAGCCTGTTCAGCCTTAACGATGCCGAAAATATTTCAGCATACAGAGCTTGTGTGATTTTTTCGGAATGTTCACCACTGATCAGAGTATCAGAAGCACCCATAATGGTGGCCACGGGGATCCTGAATTCGTGAGAAATGGAGTTGAAAAGGGTTTTATAGAGACGGTCAGATTCGGCCAGGAACCTTGCTTTCTGGGCTGCTTCAGCCAGAAACTCCCTTTCCAGGGCATTTGAGATCAACACCAGATAAGTCTCCCATAATTTTTTCTGTTCATCACTGAAGGGATTGGCAAGCTTTAGGGCAACAACACCCGGGGAAATTCTGGCACCGGGTAATGGGAAGTAGGTATAGTTGCATTCTGGAAAGGAGTCGGTATAGGCGCCTGCCAGCCTGCCCTGAAGGAATGCCCATTCAGCCACCTGATGTTCCGGTTTCGACAATTTTATATCTTTTCTTAATCGTCCAAAAGTGTTTAATGAATTGTTCCCGTCCTGCAGGATGAAAATGGATTCAGTATGAAAGTTTGCCTGAATTTCATGTATGGCTATACCCAGAATTTCATCGACATTTCCAGCGCCCGATAATTCCTTGGTCAACACGAACAAATTATGGGTTCTCTGTTCCTTTTCGTGGGCAAGTTTTTCCTGACGTCTGACCCTGGTAGTCAATATCCCGTTTAAAGCGGCGATGATGAAGAACATGCCAAACATGAGGATGTCTTCCGCTTTTTCGATATGGAAAGTCAGGCTGGGTGGAATGAAAAAATAGTTCCAGACCAGTGAACTGACCGAGGCAGCCAAAAAGACCGGTCCTACCCCCAGAAATGTTGCCTGCACCGAAACCACAAGGAAGAGAATCAATGAAACGATATGATATCCCTGATCATTGACAAATGGAAGGCAAACCAACGCCGTAATGCCAACCATGAAGAGCGCCAGTAGGTACTGCTTCCATTCTGAATTGAACATGAATTCAGCTTTTTCTCCGAACCAGGTCATATTTTTATTGGTTTTTTGTTTGTAAATATAAGGTTGATGTTGACTCTGGAGTTATATCAGTCTCTCCAAAAATTCCCTGAAAACAAAAGCAATACCGTATATATCTCGAGTCGGCCTAAAATCATCATCGCTGTCAGAACAAATTTTCCGAAATCGGTTAAATGTGCAAAATTGCTTACAGGTCCAACCGACCCTATGCCGGGGCCGATGCCAGCCATGCATGTCGCAACTGAACTGGTTGAAGTTGCGGCATCCAGTCCTGTTAAATACATCAGCAGTGAGCCAATTAAAAATATCAGAAAATAGACCATCATAAAGGTAAGCACCGAATTATTATTTTCTTCTGAAAAATGATTCCCGTTAAGTGTAATAGGAATAACGGCATTGGGAGATGCCGATTGCCGGAAAGTACGTTTAAGGTTTTTTAAGAGTATAAGGTGTCGTACCATTTTTATACCCCCAGCCGTTGATCCGGTACTGCCTCCAAGGAACATGGCCAGAAAAATCAGGGTCCATCCATATATGGGCCATTGCAGGTAATCGGCGCTGGCAAAACCTGTGCATGTGACAATGGAAATGACCTGAAAAAAGGCCTCACGGAAGGATTCTTCGATTGATTTATGCGTGTTGACCAGCAAAACCGAAGAAAGAATTATTCCCAGCACAAAAATTATCCAATAGTAGAATCTGAGCTCTTCATTCTTTCGAATACTCTTAAGCTGTCGTTTGAAAATATGATAGTGAATCCCGAAGTTCGTTCCCGCCAGTAACATGAATCCCATGATTACATATTGGATATAAGGAGAATAATTGGCAATACTTGTATTTTTTGGTGAAAATCCCCCGGTAGCCACGGTGCCGAAAGCATGACATACACTTTCAAATAAGGACATATGTCCCAGCCATAGAAGCATGACCTCCGCAATGGTCAGTCCAACATATATCATTAGTAACCGTAATCCTACCGACTTAATTTTAGGACTGATCTTCTCCTGAAGCGAAGATTCCAACGAAAATAATTGGTAACCTCCCATTTTTAATGCTGGCATTACAATGATAACCAGCACGATAATACCGATTCCTCCAATCCAATGTGTAAGGCTTCTCCAGAAAAGTATGGAATGAGGCAATGCTTCAATATCCATCAATATGGATGATCCAGTGGTAGAGAATCCTGAAACAGATTCAAAAAATGCATTGGTAAAAGCGGGTATCGACCCTGACAATAGATAAGGAAGGGTCCCGAACAGGCTCATGAAAATCCATGCAAGAGTAACTGTCAGATAGGCATCTCGGCGGTCGATGTTTGTTTCGTCTGAACCATGATTTGAATAAGGCCTCAGCACAATGGCTGTCAGGAGGGTAATTGAACTTGAAAAAATGAATGGTTTGATTGGTTCATCATAGTAATATGCCAATATCGAACATGCCATAAACGAGGCTGTCAGGATGAAAAGTATATTACTGAATACGCTGCGGATAACTCGAATATGCAAATTTCGGAACATGATTCTTCTTTGTTTGTATCTTTCAGATTTACAGTTATATGGTGTTTATATTGAAAAAATTTTCTTTAATATCGACGCTTGCAAAAACCACTGTAAAGTTGTGGCATCATTCATCAGTGTGGTATAAAGAATGGTAGCGAGGCCATAAAGATTTTATAAAGAGAATGCTGATTCCATAAGTGTAATTTTTTATTTGGCTAGGGAACTTATTTGTAAAGATTGTTTCGTAAATTAAAAGAGTAATTAGTATGTTACTTTATTTTTAATTCGATAACTTTATCTTGAAAATCTATATATGAGTAAAAGCCAGAATTGATTTTGGTGATGATTAATATTAAACCATATAATTATGGATAACGCTGATAAAACCATGATTCAAAACCTGGAGAAGAATACAGGGAAATCTCTCAACGACTGGATCAATCTCGTAAATGGCAGCCATCTCCAAAAGCATGGGGAAATACGGAAAATGTTGATTGATCAGCATGGTCTCACGTATGGATATGCCAATCTTGTGGCCCATAAAGCTTTGGCTACGGATGCGGGTTCGGTCGGGGATAAGAATGAGCTGATAGAAAAGCAGTACAAAGGAAAGGAACATTTTATTCCGGTTTATGAGCGACTGATGGAAGAGATACTCAAGTGGGGTGACGATGTGGAAATTGCTCCCAAGAATGCATATGTCAGCCTTCGCAGGAAACGTCAATTCGCCATGCTACAGCCAGCCACGAAATCACGTTTCGAGGTTGGGCTCAACCTGAAAGGAACTACGCCTGAAGGCAAACTGGCAGCGACTTCAGCTTCCAATATGATGTGCTCCCACTTTATCGCATTGTCAAGCCAGGCTGATATCGACAGCGAAGTTTTTGGCTGGATCAGGAAGGCTTACGACCAATCGGTTTGATGGTTTTGCGTAATAGAGGACTCCAATCTGGATTTGAGACGATTTCTGTCCCGATTCATTCATCGATGATGAGAATGGTTAAGCGGAAGGATCTTCGAAAAGAGAAAAAGTTGCTGGAAAGAAAGGTTGGAAGCACATTGCATTAATAAATTCAAAATTTTGCAATCCAATCTCCGGGTTACATCTATTAAACCTTAAATTTGATCCAACCACCAATCTTGGCTCAAATGGAAAGAAACCGAAAGATTCTGATTGTTGACGACGAAAAGGATTTATGTGAAATACTTCAGTTCAACCTTGAAAGTGAAGGTTTTGATATCGATATAGCCTACTCGGGCGAAGATGCTCTCAAACAAAATCTGGAGGATTACGACCTCATATTACTCGATGTCATGATGGGTGGCATATCCGGGTTCAAGGTGGCCAATGTCATCCGAAAGGAGAAAAACCTGGATACCCCGGTAATCTTCCTGACTGCCAAGGGCGAGGAGAACGATGTGTTGACAGGATTCAACCTTGGTGCCGATGATTATATCACTAAACCATACTCCATTAAGGAGGTTACCGCCAGGGTAAAGGCCATTTTGCGCAGAGGTGACAGGAAAGCATTGTCGACTACCGATACCCGTTTCCAGACGCTTGTTGTGAGTGCCAGCAGGAAGGAAGTGACTGTTGATGGTGAACTGGCCCAGCTTACCCGAAAGGAATTTGAAATTCTTGTGTTGTTGCTAAAGAACCTGGACCAATATATCACTCGGGAGGATATTTTAAACCGGATTTGGGATGATGACGTGATCGTGACCGAACGAAACGTTGATGTCAATATTGCCAGGCTCAGAAAGAAAATCGGGGCCTATGGACAGAACATCAAGGGGAAAACCGGTTATGGCTACTGTTTTAAAACAAGTTGAACAAGAAATGTATGGTACAGGTCAGTCGTAAATCGTTTCGCACCAGAATCTTCTTCTACTTCTTTGTCATTTTCGTGCTGTTTACGGTGGCTATCCTTTCATTTCAATATCAGCGTGAAAAGAAATACCGTTCTTCACGTCTTGAAAATACCCTTGATTACACAGCCCAACTTACTCGGCGTTTTATCGAACGTAACCAACTCATCAGTTCAGGAAATCTCTCACGTATACATGAAATAAGGGAAATTTTGCCGGGTGAAAGTACCCGGATCACGGTAATCGGATTGGATGGAGTGGTATTGTTTGACAGCTCTGTGGAGGATGTAGAGCTGATGGAAAATCATCTTGACCGTCCTGAGGTTCAAAAAGCATTGCTTGAAGAAACCGGATCCCATATCCGAAAATCGGAAACCACCAATCAGGAGTATTACTATTATGCCCGACGGTATCCTGGTCATTTTGTGCGCATTGCGGTGGTGTACGATATGGAAATCAGGAATTTTCTGAAGGCAGGACAATTTTTCATCGTGTTTATTGTGGGTGCGTTTGCCATCATTGGCTTGATTCTTTATTTGGTCACCGGCCAGCTATCTTTGGCTGTCACCCGGTTGAAAGACTTTTCGGTCAGGGCTGCAAAGGATGAAGTGATCGAATCTGAAGTACATTTCCCTGACAATGAACTTGGTATTATCGGAAGCCAGATCGTGCGGATTTTTCACAACCTAAAAAATGCCAAAGACAAACTGGCCCTTGAGCAGGAAAAACTGTTGAACCATTTGAATGTATTGAACGAAGGGATCGTTTTCTTTAATAGAAATAAACAAAAAACACTGGTAAACAGGCACTTCGTACAATATCTGTATTTTATTTCCAAAGAATCGGCGCTTAATCCCGAGGATATCTTCAGGATGGAGGAATTCAATAAGCTCACAGAATTCTTATTGGCTAATCCTGCAGGTTCATCAACCATCAAACCAGATGTCTTGCCATGGCTTGAATATGTCATTCCATCGGGCGACCGTTTTTTTAAAGTCCAGTGTATCATATTCCAGGATTTCAGCTTTGAAGTGATCCTGACCGATATCACCCGACTGGAGAAGCGCAGGTTGATGAAACAGCAACTGACTTCCAACATTGCACATGAGCTCAAAACCCCGCTTGCGTCCATAAAAGGTTATCTCGAGACAATGATCAACCATTGGCCAGTTCCTCCCGACAAACAGCGTAACTTCATCGAAAAGGCCTATTTGCAGTCGGAGCGGCTTACCAGCCTGATTAATGATGTTTCCTTACTCAACAACATTGAAGATGCCGGTGAGCTTTTCAGGTTCAAAACAGTCATGTTAAAAGAAATCGTGGATGATGTACATGGCAATTTCGCTGACAGGATGAATGTACATTCCATCAATTTCCGAAGCTATATAAGCGATGAAATTGAGGTTAAAGGGAATGAATCATTACTATTTTCCATTTTCCAGAACCTGGTCGAGAATTCAATCAACTATGGTGGCAATGGAATCAGCATTGAGTTGCGAGTCTACCATTCCGACGAATTATACTACTATATCTCCTATGCCGATACGGGAAAAGGTATCCCGGAGGAGCACCTTTCACGCATATTTGAACGTTTTTACCGGGTTGATCATGGAAGGACGCGTGAATCAGGAGGAACCGGATTGGGATTGGCCATCGTTAAAAATGCCGTTCAGCTTCATAAAGGGGAGATTTCGGTCAGGAACCGTCCTGAAGGAGGCGTGGAGTTCCTGTTTTCGCTATCGAAAAAGTAGAACCTAAAACTGGTAACTGAATCCCAGGCTGAATGACCTTCCCGGATTTTGCAGGCTGTAAATCTGGTCAGCTGCCTGAAATGAGCGGTATACGTTTTTCACTTCAGAATCAAGCAGGTTGGAGATTTTCAGGTCGACAGAACTGTTTTTGTTTTTTCCAAGTTTCTTGCTAAGGCTGAAATTTAGGCTATGGAAAGGCTCCGAATAAATATCCGGAAACAGTCCGGCCCCTACAATTGCCAGAGTTGATCCCTTAACGTTATAAAATACGCCTGCATCTAACCCGGCTTGAGTGTTGTTATACCCAATGCCTGCATTGATCACATAAGGCGACTGGCCAGCCATGGATCGTTTGTCCGATACTTTTTCCCCCTCTTTTTGATAGGTCATTCTTGAATTGAATTCCATATCGGTCATTTCGATGGTCGATTTTACCAGGGTGACATTTCCATTGACATTGAGGTTGCTCAATGATGGGGAAAGGAATCCGAAATCTTTACGGGCTTCAAGTTCAACACCATACAAACGTCCATCACCCACATTGCGGGGTTGATATTCGGTGCTGGTTTGCTGTTCCGGGATACGAACCAACTCGATGGGCCGGTCGAATGTTTTGGCGAATGCGCTCACCGAGAAGATTTGACCACGGTCCATGAAATGTTCCCATCGGAGATCCAGGTTTTGGATACGTGTTTCGGTCAGTTGGCCATCCCATCCGGGGTAGCTGAATAAACTCCCGTTGAAGATCCTGTTTGAGATGGGATCAAGGATCTGGGCGAAGGAAAGTTCCTTGAAAGAAGGACGAGCGATGGTCCGGGAATACGAAAGTCGGAGATTCTGTTTATCCGAGAGGGCATAAATCAGGTTCAAAGAAGGGAATAGGTCGAGAGATTCCAATACCTTTTCATTCTTCAGGTTCCTTCCATTTTGTGTGTCACCGCTTGCGTAACGCTGATCGCGGCCTGTGTGTCGCTGCACATAATTTTCGGCACGCAAACCGACAATTGCCTTCATTCCTTTGAATAATTCCAGCTCATTGGAAATATACATCCCTGTGTTGTGGATATTGGAGGAATAGGCGTTGGGATTGGGATCGGGATTGCCTGTCTGGTAATAGATACTGTTCGGGCGGTTCGGGAAGATGTTCTCAGGCTGAAGCACCGTGGCAGGATCGGGGTTTGGCCACGATTGGCCCCCGAAGAACTGAATGTCGAAAAACAGGATTTCATAGTCTCGGTTCTTGAAGCTATGACTGGCCCCGAACTTCAGTTTTGCAGCGCTTTCCCTGAAGGTATATTTTCTTGTAATGTCGGCACGTCCCATGATGTTCCACTCCGTGAGTGACCGCCAAATCCGGGTTGGGTTTCCACCGGCTCCGGCCATGAAGCTGCTTCCTCCCGGCATGTGGGTAAAGGCTGTCTTACGGATATCGGGATCGTGCGATCCTGACAGCGTAGGAGAGAGTCGCCAGTCGAGTTCCCAACCTTTGCCACTAAAGGTATGGATCCCGTTAAGAAGGACATTTGACAGGGATCTCTGGTTGTACTCGAGGTTATCGGAGGTGGCATGATATCCCGATTGACCCACTGCCTCGCCGTTGTTATAAATTTCAAAAGTACCGGCCCTGCTTTCTCCGCTCTGGAGGCGCATCGCGGTCAGCCTTATTTTGTAGCTTTTGCTTTTCAGTGCAAGTCCGCCTAATACACCGACCAGGGAATTTTTCTCCCCGACATTGCCGGTCTGGATGGTAGCCTCGCGCATTTCATATATGGTAGGATCGATGTATCGCTGGTATTCGCCAAAAGTCTGGTTTTCCCAAAATTTGTAATCGGTACGCCATGAGAGTGAAAAGATATATCCCAGTTTGGGTCCACCACTTGAAGGGGAGAGTTCAACCTGGTTGCCAAGCGAGAAACTCAGGCTCATATCGGCCAGGCTGGTCTGGTTGGAAGCAGCCAACTCAGGGTTGAAACTCCGGATAAAACTGGTTACCTCAGATGCCGGGTGTCCGCTGATAGGGGTGGGGATTTTTGGTAAATCCGCTCCCGCCGGCAGCTTTCTGGTACCATCATCGAACCCCATAAAATCAGTCGATCCTCCCTTGTAGGTAAGGAAATCATTATTAAAATGCATGTCAGGATTAAATGAGGTGCCTATTGAAACGCTCATGATTTTTTCTTCCGGAAAATCCTTGGTTTCCACATTCATCAGTCCACCGGTAAAGTCGGCAGGCATGTCAGCGGTAAAGTTTTTGCTTATCAGCATGTTGTCGATGAGCTGCGTTGGGAATAAGTCCATTTGCAGTGTGTTTCGGTCCGGATCAAGTCCGGGGATATCCACATTGTTCAGGGTGGTTTTGGAATAGCGGTCGCCCAGTCCCCTTACATACACATATTTCCCGTCCTCAATTGAAACACCGGTGACCCTTTTTGCAGCTTCGGCAGCTGAGTTGTCGCCGGTCAGTTTCATTTTTGATGCAGATATACCATCCATGATCGATGCCGACTGCCTTTTAATAGTGTTAAGTGCTGATTCTGTTGTACGGATTACCTCGGCAGATACCACTACCTCTTCGATATTGAGTGTGCTCGTTTTGAGCCGGATATTCTCGAAAAGGGTATTTCCGCCCTGGTTAACTACTACATTGTTGATCAGGAGCGTTTCGAACGAGATGTAGGAAACCTGTAATTCATATGTGCCTGGTGAAAGGTTCAGGGTAAACTGTCCGTCGAGGTCGGTTGAGGTGCCTGTGGTGGTCCCTTTTACCACGACGGCCACACCCACGAGGGTCTCCCCGGTTTTGTCGTCGTAAACGGTACCCCTGACGATACCATTCTGGCCAAGGGCAAACATGGCTGAAAGTGTAAGAAAAATGCTAAGAATAATTTTCATAATCCGAATTTTTACCAATAAAACAGACCTGCCTTAAAGCAAGTCTGTTTGTTACAGATCGAACATCTATGCGTGGATGGTTTATTGTCGTGCAATTAGATTTGAGATATTATAGTCCGGCAAATTTTCCGGCCTTTGAAGCCCATGTCCAGTTGAGAACCGAAACATTGGCTTTGGCAGTTGGATTGGATGCTGCCTGTACTCCTTCCGGAATGCTACCGTTTACATGCGTTGCAAGCTGGTCTGCAGCCACATTGAGAGTGATTCCCGAGAAACTGACTTCTCCGGTGTTGAAAGAAACCCTGTTGATTTTTTGTCCGGCACCAACCTGTGTGAACCAGATGTTTTTGAGTACAACCATGGAATTGTCGTCAAGGTTGATCAGGTCAGAGGAAACCCTGCTGGCAGAAGGATCGTTGGCAACCACTGTGCCATTTTGGATGGTGTGACCGGCTTTCATGGAACCTTCAGGTCCATCGAGCTCGAAATTGTGGTTTCCGGGGGCGATAACCACAAAATTATCTAGTGTGCCACTCCACGATTGGTCTGTATCGATGGCATCATCGCCGGCATTCCATACCACTGCGTTTTTGACATTGACACTGCCGCCGAACCATTCAATGCCGTCGTCCTGGTTGGCAACTACTTCCACATTTTCGATGACGGTGCCCGATCCAACTCCCCCGAGAGTCAACCCGTTAATTTCGTTACCTGAACCAATATTAGCCCCACCATGACGTATCGATACATATTTGATAACCCCTGAGTTATCGTTGGGAACATTTCCTCCATAAAGTCCATTCAGGTCAGAAGTGGGAATTCCTTCAATCTGCACCTCACTGACATCGCCCGACTCGTTGGATGCCGAAATGGGAGCCTTGCCTAAGACCATCAATCCACCCCATAATCCGTTGATGTCGGGATCGAGGTTGGGGCTTCCAAAGTTACCGGCCGTGATGTCCTCTGGCATGATTTCATCGGCTACCGATGTGAAAATGATCGGCTTCGCGGCGGTTCCTTCTGCCATGATTTTCGCGCCCCTGGCCACCAGCAACGCAGTGGCATTGGCTCCGGTACCTGCTTCACCTTTTATGATGACGCCTGGTTCAATAGTCAGTGTGACGCCGTTCATGACTGTGATTCTGCCTCCAAGAATATAGACATTACCTGATTTCCAGGTTGTGTTTTCAGTAATGTTTGCAGTTATCCTTGCGGTAGGATCCTCGTCAATTATCGGATCTGTGGTTTCTTTTTCGCAGGAAGTAAATAATAGTGCTGAAATAAGCACCATACTGAACAATAGATTGAATTTTTTCATGATAATCGATTTTGATTCTGAATTCGCCACAAAACTACCCGTGCATTGTTACAAAACGATTACATCCGGATTAATATAAGATTACTTTGCGTTCAATTCTTCAACCGATTAAATTTCAATTAAATGTATAGTAAGGGCAGGGTGGGTAATTATATTCATTATAATTTCGCGCTTTTCAAATCGATAAAAATGAGACAAGTATTTTTGATATTATTAATGGTATGCTTTGGGGTAACGGTTGTTGCCGCTCAGGAGATAAAAGAAATTGAGGGTTTGTTCTACCGGGAAGGGCTGCCTTATTCCGGCCCTTATGTGACCCATTATCCAAATGGTAAGATCAAAATGGAAATGAACCTGAAAAAGGGTAAAAAGAATGGAGATGTCCGACTTTATTTTGAGAATGGTTCATTGAATGAAATCCGTTCATTTTACATGAACGAAATGCATGGTCAATGGCAAGTGTATAATGCTGATGGGATTCTCATTTCGGAAGCCCGATATAAGAAAGGGATGAAACATGGAACATGGATCATCAGGAATGAACGTGGAATCCTCTTGTACGAACTTCATTACAAGAAGGGAGAGAAAACAGGAACATGGCGGAGTTATGACGATCAGGGAAAACTGATCAGTGAGCGGGTGTACAAGGATTAAAATGTAACAGAACTGTAATAATTCTGTAATGATGATGTAACGGTCTGCCCGTACTATTACCAAAACAAACAGAGAAAAATTATGAGAACATTTTTGATAGCCACAATTGCTATGATGCTAACAATTTCTGCATCGGCAACTGAGAAAGAAAAAAATACAACAGTTTCTGAATCTGAATCATCATCAGTAATGGTTATATCAGGTACCATTACCGATTCTTTGACAGGTGAACCTCTTGCAGGGGTTGAAGTTCAAATTGAAGGAGCCGGTGTGAAAAGTTATACCAACTTTGATGGCAATTTCACTTTTAAGGACTTGACACCTGGGGAGTACAAGCTGGTAACCAGTTATATTTCCTATGATAAGGCAACCGAGCCATTGATACTCAATGAAAGGGAAACTAAGGTAAAAATAGAGCTCGAAAATTCAAAATAGGCATAGTCCGTTTTGGTTACCCAATGAGCCGTGCCATTATGACAGTGCGGCTTTAATCGATTAAAAAAGGACCGGAATCCAAAATGGATTCAGGTCCTTTTTATATATTTTCCAGATCAACCAGAGCAAAGACAGTAAGCAAGATTCAGATTTCTAACCATAAGGTGAATGCAGGTAACGAATACTGTCTTCGAATTTAAGAGAACCATTAACGTTTTACAAGATTGAGAAAATTAACTGGTCGGCAGTTTCAACTTACTGTAATTCCTCCTTGTTAAGGGAAAATATCTTAATAAACAGCTTTTGAATTGTTATTTGCTAAGATACAATTTACCTCATGTAAAATCCATCCGTAAAATCCCGTAATTTTTTGGGTATCAAAAATCGTTTTTTCATGTCATACATCTCTGCGTTTTATGTCTCGAACATAAAATCGGTAAATTCTTAAGATGTTGTGAAACTGTAAACGGATTTCAAAATAAGAAATATCTTGGATGTGGTTCTCTCAACACCTAATGACTTGATTTTCTCATCTAATGGATCAGGCTGGAAAAAATGCAAAAAAAAATCCCGGCGGGGTAGCCGGGTATTTATCAAATCTTCAAATAAGCGTTGCCGTATAGGGAAAGCAACTATCTGTACGTCCGGGACAAAGATAGTAGCGCCCTGATAATCAAACAATAGACAAAGCGTGGACAGGTAATTTCCTTTTACTCAGTTCTGGGTTGATAGTGTCTCTTAAGCCAGTGAGCCAACCCGTCCAATCCTGGGAAAAGCACCCTTTCGGTAATATTTGCCTGGTCAAGTTTATCCCTGATTTCCCATTTCAGCTCCTTGGGAATTATAAGTCTTCGGTAAAGCGATGGATGTAATGCCAGATAGTCATCAAGGATTTCGATAGGAGAGGTCATAACCGAAAAAAGGGCATATTGGTTAACAATCCGGTCATCGAGTGAAGGGGGTTCAAAAAAGATCGCATGGCCAGGTCCGTTCACTTCATCAAACCGACTAAGGGAAGCAAAATTCTCTTCCAGCATTTCGAGAGTAAAGGCATTGCATTTCTCCTGTATGAGGATTGTCTGCAAGGGGTCAGGCGTTAACAGGTTGATTTTGACAAAATCAACCTGCCAAATAACACCGTCAATATCATATTTTTCGGTGTTGGCTGTCGCAAAATGCATGGCGATAAATGGAGAGTAAGTCCAGTCAAGCAATCGGGTAGGCAATCCATGATGTTGGGCAAGTACAAGAGACCGCCATTGGGTACCTGTTTGATTTGGCTCTGTAGTGCGGGCATATTTCCTGAAATTCCGAAGGAGGTGATATTCAAATTCAGGATGATTTCCACTGTTTCTTAGAAAGCTGTTCTTCAATTGGTAAGTCGAATCAGAAAGCCCCCTAAAAACAAAGTCGCTGCGGTAACGTCCCATTCCCGGTTTCCAGGCATCAAAATAGACCTCCTCAGACAAATGCTTCCAGCTTTTGATGATGATATCATTGTTTGTAATGCAGCAGTCCATGGTTTTTTTGGCAAGTTATGAAATAAAAAAACAGGATGCCATCACGGAAATCCTGTTTTCTGAAATTGTCTCTATGAAAGTTACGCGTTACAATTTGTTCTTGTCAGTCTGATCGGTTGTATCTTTTTTCAGGCTGCTCATGCTGTCTTTCCTCTCCTCCTTTATTGTTTCATCTTTTTTGATGAATCCTTCCTTGAAAGAGTAGGTTTTTTCATCCTTCAGACTTTTGTCCGTTTTTTTCAGGGGAGAGGAAATGACCGGCTTTGCCGGTAGCACAGAATGGAGTACGCTTTCAATGGTGTTGCCAATTTTTAATCCTATCAGGTAAAAAATGGCTGAAAAAAGAAGTGTTGCTTTCATCTGAATATCTGTTTAATTAATGGCTTTCATTGTTTGTCGGGAGGAAAGAAAAGAACTTATTTGCATACAAAATTTTCAATATCCCCCAATATTTGTTTTCTGGCATCGAAATATGATGCAAAATACAACAGCTTGATGACATAGGAAAATTTTATCGGTAAATGGCTGATTTTTTCCCGTTAACGACGAAACGGAAGGGGCAAGGGATTTTATTAATGATAAAAGAACACTAGTGTCCAAAAGAT
>DF970667.1:0-63236 GCA_001270045.2 Bacteroidales bacterium 6E
ATCACCGAAATATCCACCTTTATCACAATTGAATCATGAATGGTTAGAATCCATTTTTCAGGATACTTTTTCAGCCAGCCAGAAACTACAATATTAAATATGAAATTCGATTCTTCCCTTTGAAGCTTCTGACTTAGAAGCCGGTGATTGTTCTTTTTCAAATTGGTAATGAATTCGAATATGGTTGGGAATGATTCCCTGAAAACCCTTATATATTTATCCTCCTTTGTTCTGTATTTATCAAAGAAGATCGATGACAACACTCTTTTTTTAGCTTTATCCCTATCTCTAACAGGCACACCTAACTGATCCATAAAAAACTCATAGAATAATCCATTCTCAACCAAACCCTTATAACGACTTTTTTCGATATCAGGAATCTGTTGAATGTTCCTGATGACCAAATAAAAAAACAGAGGCTGGGAATTGGTTATATCCGTTTGAACAAGTATTGATTTTTCCACGTGAATAAACTTTCGTAATTCACCAGATAGGTTGGTCAGGTTAGAATGTGCCCGATGTCCGAATTTATCCACCTCGTAATAGAATTCACCAGAAGAAAGTTTACTTATTAATATGTAGTTGGATATGAACTTTTTAAGACTATCGGTTGAATATTCTTGCTCATTGAATTGATTTGCTTCATTGTTATATATCTCCAATTTTTTCAAGTTTTCATACAATGCTTGATGGGGGCCAGATAATTGTTGAATGGATAATAATTTTTCCGACCGGAACCTATCTATTTTATCATTCATCAAGTCATCCTGAATTTTCACTTTAATAACATCTTCCAGATAAGGTTCTGTAAGTTTATAACCAATGCAATTCTGTTTCCGATTCCATGTACCATTAGTTTCAATTACTTTCCATACAATTAGGTTATCTTTTATTTTTGAATACTCTGACCTGGAAATAACCTTTTGAAGAATGGAGGAACTGACTGGTACATAAGGATTCTTATCTTGTTTATTATTTGATAATTGAATCATAATAGTGGAGCAGAAGTAATAATAGTGATACTTGAAATTCTTATTACCTTTCTTAATTTGTCGTTTTTTATTATCTAGAAGATTGATTAAATTTCTGCTAATGAATACATAGTTGTTCTTTTTTTTCATTCTATAAACTGATTTTCTCGTCGGGCGTCATAAATATTCCTGAATCCCTTATTATTATTGATATTTCATTCATTTATTTTTGTTTTTACTGGGGTATATTAATGGAGGAGATGTATTCTCTCTCTCATATTTATATATTACCAGAATTACTATTATTAAAAAAAGAAGTATCAACAAAATAAAATATAACATGATGTGATTAAAAAGTCAAGTCGCAGTGAATTTTTTAGATTCAAATTTCTTCCAGTGCTAAATAATTGCTAACTCAAAATTCTTAATGATATTTCTCGACCTTTTAATTTGGTCGTATTCAAAATATCTATTATCTTTGTCAAAGAAATTTCAATCATACATGAAAGACTTTAATGACATATACATTCAGGAGATATCGGAAAAGAATTACGAATCACCATCCGGGTTGGTCTTCGTTCATATGGATGAAGTACAGAAAGACGTCGATTATGCAAGAAAAAGGTTGCAGGATGTGAATAATCAGTCGTGGGGTTTCCTTCAACCAGAAGTAGACCAGATGAAATCTGAAATTCGAAAATTAATCGATAGGTTCAGGGAGTTTTATTCCAACCCAATCGATAATCATCAGATGACCGCTCAACAGGTTCACATTCTTATATCTGAGCAGTTATGCCGGATCAAACGGATGGTCTGTGTACTGGATCCTGAATTTACAACAGTGAAATCATTTGATAAGAAATCTTCAAATCACTATAACATGATTCGGGGGTACTGGATTAATGATGATGGTGAACGGGTAAGAAGTATTTCAAGAAATGTGGGAAATTCAGAATCCTCACTTACGGATTTAGTTGAAAAGATCATAAAAATAAATAGTCAATATAAAGTAGTTCAGGAGCCAGGGAACGTATTGGGTTTGAAACCAGATCTAATGGTCTCGGATGAAAAGGACAAATGGCTGGTGGAAATAAAATCGTCCAACTGGGATAACATTATCCGAAGTTTTGTCTCCTTCGAACTCTGGAAAATGTATAAAGAAATATATGATCTTCTGAATTAGTGGGGAGTATATTTTTTTGACCAAAATTTTGTTCGACCATATTATTTGGTCGTATTTGAAATAGAAAAACTGAACTGGGAATGAACCCAGGGCATTAAATAAAAATTATATGATAAAGTTTAGTACAAAAAGAGCCGAAAGAAGGGCTACAGAAAGAATTATTGAAAATGCATTAAAGAATTTGGTAATCGTAGATGAAAATCCATCATTTTCATTGGTAAAGTCTGATTTATTGAGTTGCGGTTGGGATTTTATTGAAGAATTTGGTAATATGGTAGAAATCGGAAAGAACAAATATTCCGCGAAGAAATCTCCAGCTTTAAAATTCAACGATGATGTCTTTAACATCACCTTAATCCCGCATAAAAACGGGATAGAACTCTCACGGCTTGAGGTATATCACCCTTTTCGAAGTTATGGAGTTGCTGGGCAGTTTTTGCTTCATTTTCTAATTTACCTGGCTACGAAAAGTATAACAGATATTTATCTGATACCGATACCAGCCGGAACATCAGATATTCACGATGGAACAACACTTGACATTAATCAGCTAAGGAACTTTTATCACAAAAGGGGATTTGTGAAACAGGATAACGATCCTTATTGGAAATTGAATTATGATTTGTTTTATCGATATCTGATTTCCGCTCCTGTTAATCCGTTGGTGTACGAAAAATTAATTAGTAACATACTTCCCAAACCACCAAGTAGTTTCAGTAACTGTGCATAATACCGATAACTGAAAAAATTTGGTACTATTTTGAAATTTCTGGCCAGAATTTCTCTTAAATGGTTTATTATCCATTAATTATCTGAATTATAACTGATTATTCAAACTTAGTTCAGATGTTTTTAAAAGACTTGTGTTCTAAGCACCCTTCGAGGGCATCATGGATTTAAATCCTTTTATTACTTAATGTCGGGGAAATGTTTGGTTATCCTCCTGCATCTCAAGCGGCAACCCAAACATCTATCATTCTCTATACCAGACGCTTATTAGCGTTTTCTTAGCACCCCGGATTTCTTTTACCGGTATATTTTGTGTATAATTTATTCAAAAGGAAATATTTTTTATGGAAACAATTAAAAATTCAGAAAACCAAGAAATTATGACGATGGACATGGTGGCAGAATACCTCCAACTATCAAAATCGACCATTTACAAATGGGTGATGTGGAAGAAAATTCCCTGCACCAAGTTAGGAAGACGAAACCGGTTCGTCAAAAAGGACATTGATCAGTGGATCCAGAATGGAGGAGCCTTCATTCTGGAGGATATCCCCGAATTCCCGAAATCATTGAAATTCAATAACTAATATGGCAACATTTCGATTACAACTAGATAAAAGGATTCCTCTGAAGGACGACAAATACAATCTATCAGTCAGAATGGTTAACGGCCACGATGTGATGTATCTGAAAATCGTTCCAATAACAGAAAGTCAATATAACATGACCTTCTTACGAAAATCGATGGATCCAAATGTGGTTTCTTTCCGAAATGATTGTCAGAAATTTCTTGAAAAATGTGAACAGACATTTTTATCCATCAAACCATTTGACAAAAAACGATTTCGGGAGCTAATTTACAAAGAGGATGTGGCTGAAGAATCGCAACCGCTTGAAAAATCATTTCTGTTAAAAACCCTGATAACGGATTTTGTAGAAAAAAATGAAACCATCAAACTCAAAACCAAGGATATGTATATGTCGACCATCAATTTCATGGAAGATTACAAGAAAGGTATTACATTACTGGATATCACACCTGGTTTATTGCTGAAGGTCGAAAGGTTTAAGCTTGACAAGGATATCAGACCTTCAACAATTTCCGCTTACTTTCGTCACCTTCGGGCGGTCATCAACTATTATATGTATGAAGCGAAAGCCACTCCCCCATCCTACAAGTATCCCTTCGGAAAAGGAGGTTATTCAATTAAAAGATATCAAAACCTTAAGGAGGTTATGTCACAAAAGGAAATTCAGTCAATAATCGATTTTAAAGATTTTGAAACCAAGGATCAGGAATATGCCAGGGACATATGGGTGATGTTATATCGATGCAACGGAATCAACTTTGCTGACCTCTTTCGTATGAAATGGACTAACATTCGGGGAAAGTTTCTAATATTCACAAGAATGAAGACCGAAAATACACGGAAAAACAATGTTCGTGAAATTGTAGTTCCGTTAAATGACAAAATATTAGGAATGATTGAAAAAATAGGGGATAAAAATAGTCCGTACATTTTGGGATTACTCGATCCGGCAGATACTGAAGAAGATTTCAAGAATAAAAAAGACTGGCAACAACAGAAACAAAATCGGAACCTGAAGTTTCTGACCGAAAAACTGAATCTATCGGTTCCCCTTAAACTGAAAACTGCCAGAGACTCATATGCAACATCCCTAAAACGGAATAATATTCCCACTTCCATAATCGGTGAAATGCTGGGTCATGCAAATAGTATGGTAACGGAACATTATCTTGCATCGATGGATCTGGACAAACTGGAAGATATTAATAAAAATATCCTTTAATATCAAAGAACAAGGATATACAAGCTCTTTCAAAGAAAATCATATCAGCATTGTAAGATATCCCGAAATGCGTCATAGCCACGACATGAGTTTGCTTTAAAAGGGGTATTTATATGATTCAATTTTTCAAGCTTGTTTATATAAGCCGATAGTTCAGATAGATGATTACAAAGTCGTTTATATGTGTATTTCTCAAAAATTGATGAACAAATAATTTGCGAATTTGCCATTTTATATGAACTAAGATTAAATCCTATGCCAGATTCCGATATTGTGTAATTTGAATAAATGATTCTATCGTGGATATCCATCTTTTCAATATACTTGAGTCGATTGAATACAAAAAGTTTAATTCTGTAGGCAGATAAGTCACTGTATATCTTTTTAATCTTTAATTCAATCGTTGTCTCATCCTCTACGTCGGTGAAGATAAAGGCTATATAATCATGATTTTGGTCCAAATTCTCCTTTAGCATTTGTATCAAATTATTCTTTAATTTCTGTTGACTCTTATCTGCCAAAATATATGGATCTGAGATAATTAGAAGGTTCGAGTGCTCATAAATCAATCGAAACTTATTCCATTTAAACGGTAGGTTTTCAGGATCCGATAAATCGACCTTCAGATGTGTCTTTTTTATAAATTCCGATATGCGTGATTCATAATCCGAAAAACTGAAACACAATGCTCCAAGTAGTATTAGTGGTTGAAACCAATCTTTAGGCTCTTTTGTAAATATTAAAGTTTGAAAAATCCTACCAGAATAACTCTGAAAATATTGGTCTAAATCAACATCAAAATATACGTTTGCATTATTATCTGTTAACCTAGAAAGGAGTTCACTATCTCCAATAAACTCTAGTGATGCATTAGTGTACAACCTAATGTAGCTATATTGGTTAAATAACTGAAATAAAATAACCTGTGGTTCCGTCTTTTTGTCGGAACAAAAATAATCGAGTTCAAATTCTTCGAAGAATTCCTTTTCAACAAATAAATTCATACTCAATTGATTTGACTTTTATTCAAACGGAGTAGTTCGAATTTCAGGTTAAATCCTTCATCAATGAAGCCAGGGCCGAAATTGTCAGACAAACTTCCATCGTTTTGCATGGATATCCTTTTGATTTGTGGTTCATTTTCGGGTACCTTTTTAGGATCGTTGAAATAATAGATTACAACATCATCAGAACTTACTTTTTTTGTAGCAGACAAATATTGGAGTTTGCGTATAATATACTCACTATGCGTTTCAATAATAAGATTGACTTTAAATGTTTGCTGGATATCAACTAGCATTTCAGCCATTTTCGATTGGAATGCTGGGTGAAGGCCAGTTTCGGGTTCTTCAATTATAAAAGTTGCAGGAAAAGTTAACTTATTGTATTCTAAGTCAACATCCGTAGAGGATTTTTTATTAAAGTTTTTCTCTACATCAATTACAGACAGCAGAATGTGTAGAATAGAACTGTATCCAAATCCATTATCTAACAATGATTTGCGATCAATCTTTATAAAATAGTTCTCATTCTTTTCATCATAACCATAACTCAAGTTCTCACCTAAATTAAATTCCGTAAGCCATTTATAGATAAAGTCATAAAAGACTTTATTTTCCTCAAAATTATCTTCAGCTTTAGATTTTATATCATGATAGTAAAGTTTATCAGGCTCAATCCATTCTTTTTTTCTTTCTCTATTTATTTCTGAATAAACAAATGATTTAAATACAGAAGAGTCATCTTTGGTATAGGTCCTTTTTAAATTCTCTTTCAGTGCATTAATGTAAATTAGATTAGAAAATTCAATAAAATCCCAACCTGAATTAAAGGTAGAAGAAGGTGGAACAAGGAAACTAATTTCGGATTTAGATAGTTCCACAGACGTAATTCCTTTTAATAACATGATCAACTGTAGCTGGTGATCATCTTCATCTATAAGTCCAATCGTTGGATCTATGCCCACTAATGAAGTTAAAATGCCATTCTCTAAATCCTTGGCCATTTCTTCATCTGAAATTTCATCCTCATTGATGTGTACATCAACTATCGAATATTTTTGACCAAACGCATAAAGTTTGGAAAGTAACAAAAAAATTTTACCAAGGTCAATTTCTTTAATTTTCGAATGTACATTGGGATAATCTCCGCTGATTATTGATCTTGTTCGTTCTAAAAAGTATTGAAAGGTATCATACACATAAAAGCTTATATAATTTAATGACTGAAAAATAACTAGTTCATTTTTTTCATTTGCAAGAAAATAATCATACAAAAATTTTCCTTTAGCCCCAATCGGAATAAGAAACTTATAATTATTGAAAAATGTAAAAGAGAAATCAGTTGTTTCATCTGGAGAATTTCGTATAAGTTTATAATTTCCTAAATCATGGCCTCCCTGGAAAAAATTCAATTTGGTTTCATAATGAGTCTCTTTATTTATTTCAGATTCATTTTCTTTCATTAATAACAATGCTTTAGTTAGCGAACTTTTCCCCGAATTATTTGGTCCTGTAAGGACCATAATTGGAGCGAGATCAAAATCGAAATATTCTTTGAATACTCTGAAGTTGCTTAATCCAAATTTCGTGATATTCATTGCTAAGAATCATTTTACTAATTGTCCTTAGATCACATGCGAAAAAATTCACAATATCATCCCAGTAAAAGATAATGTTAAAATCTTAGCTGTGCAAATCAATATTTACTTGAAAAACTTGCTTTGAAAAGTTGCTAGGTTTCCTGCCAGGTTTTGGTCAAAATTGGAGAGAAATTAGGAAAATACAAAAGATATATCTTTGTACTACATATTGATATTCAATGTATTAGGTTATTTTATTTATATAGTTAAATTCCTCTGGATCAGAAGAGTTCAGGTTCGAGCCCTGACAGGACAACAGATTATTAACCACTTACGAATTATTTCGTGGGTGGTTTTTTTGTTATTGTCAGGTTGTTGCCAGCAATTGTGGAAAATCCTGACATTTTCATTTTGTATGATCAGTAATTGAAGAGCCAAACCAACTTTATTTCCACACCATATTTCGCCACCCACCTTTTCACTGATAGTCGAACTATATTGCCTAATTCCAAACCGGAAAAATTTGGGAGGGGCTTACATATATTCGGTTGTTTAATATTGTTTTATAACGTTTTATGGCAGGGTGTCGAACGGGATTACGAGGCAAAAACTTATCAGTTTAAACCGAGCTGATTATTCCGGACAAACTGTACCACCTATTCCGGAGTAATATGTACCACCTTTTTTTTTTCGAGCCACAAACGCCCGAAAACCTCTGAAACCCGCATTTACTTTACCTTTTGCTGTGGGCAGTTTCTATGTCATATTTAATCATTTATTACTTTTTCTATCCCAATCCTTTTCAATCAATGCATAAATCAAGTCATCAACCCATTTCCCATTTATCAATATGCTCTCAACAAAATGTGTCTCTTTTCGGAATCCAATCCGCTCAACAAGACGAATAGAATTTTCATTATCGGGGTCAATTGATGTAATAATTCGGTGCTTATTTAATTCGTTGAACAAATAATCAATCACTCTTTTCAATGATTCTGTTGCAAATCCTTTCTTTTGAAAATCCTTATTTAAAGTACATCCAATTTCAGCTTGCTTATTTTCGGAATCAATGAAATGAATTCCCAAATCACCAACTATTACTTGAGTTTCTTTGTCAACGATAACAAGTTGAAACCATGATCCAGGTACGTTAATCTGCTTTGAAACCTCACCAATAAATAATTCTACATCTTCAATCGTTTCAGGAATCCACCCCTGGTATTTATTTGCCTCTTTATCATGGCGATATTTAAATATTTCGTGTTTATCGTCAATGGTTATTGGTCTGATAAGTAATCTGTCTGTTTCTAAAATCATTAATTATTGTTTTTCTGTCTGTTTAGTATTATCGGCATTTTTCAGTCATGCGCCAAATTGCGCACAACGTTTGGCAATATGGACAGTGGGGCATGCGGGCTTCGTCACTATCCACCGTTACAAACCTTTATGCGAGGAAGGATGCATCACATCACCACTCCCGCTGCCATTGGCTATAATGCTTGTTCCATCTGAATTGCAGCTGTTTTTTATTTCTTAAACTGGATGAGCCATTGTAAAATGAATAATGTTCTCATCAGGGATTCGCGCCCTGCCCTCACTGGGTTGACTGATGTGCTTAAAATCCAGGCAACTTCGACGGGGCCACAAGGTTCTTCTCCTTGGTTTGCATCTCAAGTTTTAGCCCCTGAATCACAAATTTCTTCACAAATGTTTGAATCTCCTCGGTATTGTAGCCTGTAAAGGGTTTGTAAGATATTACATGATCGGCTCCCTCTTCGATATAAACCCAACTGGGAACCCCCATTTCATGCAGTTGTCCCAGAATGTATTCGGGGCCAAACACCGTAAGCTTGTTCACGTTGCGCTTCGAAAAGGGCACGGTCATGTCGGCCGAACCGTGGAAAAACATCATCGGACAAGGCTTGGTGCTCCATTTCAACTCGGTTTCTTCCGAAATAATGGCACCCGCATAGGCAATATATCCTGCAGGCATAAAATCGGCCGGGAACTTCTTCGAATAATTCCCTTGATTGCAGATGTCGTAAATGGCATGAAGCGTTGTGATAGCACCTGCACTCGACCCCGAGAACATCACCTTTTTGGTATCAACGCCCCACTCTTTGGCGTTGCCAAGCACAAAGGCTATTGCATCGGTCAAATCCTGCAAAGCAATATCAATGGCATAGCTCATGGTGTCGGGCATCGTCCCAATCACGTTCGAATAGCCATAGCGGGTTAAGGCTTTGCGGTAATCGATCGACACCACCTGAACCCCAATATCGGTCAAATACCGGAAGTCGCCACCCCTGTTTCCAAAGGCCCAACCTCCGCCGTACATGTAAATCATGGTTGGCCGGTTTTCGGACGCGGCAACGGCAGGATCGAAAATCCGATCGACATAGAGGGTATCTTTGCCTTTGATGGCAAACAGATGGGTTTCTTTCACAACCTGGGAAAAAGCCGATGCCCCCAACATCAACCCAACAAGAAAAAAGAAGATTCTTAGTTTCATTTTATTCATATTCTGGTATTCGAAGTCCAAATCGGGAAATGCCGTACCAACTTCTTAAGTCGAATAGGGCTGCTAAAATTAGATTAAAAGATTCTGGTCACAAAGCATTTACTTCTTTAATATTTCTTTCTCTATTCTTAATGTAATCTAACCAATATCGTTTGGTATTTCGTTGGACAATAAATGGATTTTGAATTTGAACCCGAAAGATCTTTTAACCTTGTCAAAAATGCAACGAGGTTAAGAGTAATGCCAAACAAATAGTCATGCCCTGATCTTTTCAGGTTCTTATTGTAAACTGATAATTTAATGCTGGTCAAAACAAGCAATTTGATTCTTGTCAGAACACCTCAACCTTGGGGGCACTGTTTAGCATGGGTGCAGTGGCTGAAAGAAAATCCTTCAGATATGCTGACCCATTGTGGATATCCAGTGCCTTTTGATCCTTGTATTCTTCATAAAACACAAATTCATTTTCAGGCGTAAAGCAACTTTTGTAAAGGACGTAAGTAATGCATCCCTCTTCTTTACGGGTTTCTTCCACCATTTTTCCGGCCAATTCCAGAAATTGATCCACTTTTTCAGGCTTGATATCAAGCCTTGCCACAACCACTTTTTTCATTGTTTCTGATTTTTGTTCCTGGGCATAAGCTCCAACGGTCAGGCTTAATACCATCAACATTAAAAATAACTTCTTCATTTTTTTTAGTTTTTATTTGATTTTAGATAGGCTAAGAATCGTTCGATATGTCATCCGAAATCTGCTAGGTCAATTTTTATGACAAAGAATGGACTTCATAGGAACATACATCATTATTGCATTGATCTCGCTGGCAATTTCCCGGGAAAATACATAGAAAAAAAAACAACCATGTTCAAATTTGTCAACTAATCACTGCCTTGAATTTGTGATAAAAATCAATGATAGCGTTTTAATGTCAGGCAACTGCCTTACTAGAAACGCTCATTCACAACACTGTTGTAAATGGACCCAAAGGTAAACTGGAATCCAAACTCGAAACCCAATTCATATTCGGTGGCCATTTTTCTTCGCTGCAAGAGTACATCCTCGAGCGATGCGTTTCCCTTTGGCAAATAAAGTTGGTCGTGGACCAGCTGGTACTCAACTTCGCCAAATACCGAAAGATTCCTGGTCAAGCGTATCGAGATTTGCGAATCAAGGATCAACCGGCTTTTGCTGAAATCGTGAAAATAGTGTCGCCCTTCCAGCCTTGTTTCAACCCTTCCCCAGGGTTGTATAATCTCCAAATCAAGCTGCAAAGCTTCATAATAAAGCGTTTCCGTCAATTTATCGTAAACCGTTTCTTCTCTGTAGTCATGATTCGAAACTCCCGCCACATAACGAAAAACAAAAACTTTCCGGTTACTGATATCCCAGGGGAAGATATTGTATTCAATACCGGCATCGAAGCTGTATGCATTTTTTGTGTTCAGGTAGGTCGAAGAATTGTATTCCCCAAAAACACCCGCCGACCATTTCGGGCTCAGGCTTTTGATGTAATTGGCCGAAATCTCCGAGTTAGTCTGCCGATTCTCGATCTTTTCGCCATCATCGTAATAATTTTCATTATTTAGATTGTACTCGCCTTCTATCCGGGTTTTCCACTCTTCGGTTACTTTCTGGATGCGGAGTTCGGTGCCCAGCCTGAATTCATCCTGGCTTTCTTCTTTTCGCAAATCGCTTCCCGCTTCAATGCTAAATACCCATTTATTCCAGCGATCGGCAACAATTTCTGTTGCAGTCATTTCTTCAGTGTCGGCAAGATCAATATTGATCCGGTCAAAAAAATCGGTTTTTGAATAATACTGAAGGATCCCTGCCTTTATGACTTTCAGCAACCCCTGCCTGATTTCGTCCCGGGTCTCCGATTGGTCGGCCATGTATTCATATTCATAATCCTGTCCCTTAAAATTGTTCAACCCTATGAAATTCAGGACAAACCGCTCCCCGCCGCTTCCGGTTCGTTGGGAACTTGACAATATATGTACGTCAGCCAATTTTGGATCCCTGACAAAAGAAACAAATTTGAGCTCTTGCCGCACAAAAGTAAAGTCACAGTCCCAACAATCGAGGAAGAAATTCAGGTTGGTTTGCTTATCGGAAGCTTCCTGTCCGAACGAATGAATTTGAGTTTGAATAAAGCCTGCAATCAATAATAATATGATTGTATTTTTCATGGTTTTCCGGTTGATTGGTTTAGTTTCTCCCTCCCAAATTCAGGATTGTACAAAAATAGGGAATCCGGCCTAAATGCCATGCTTTGCATGTAGATTTCATGTCCTGGGGAAAGTCCTTTAAAACTTTATGCATCGACATTCCCGATCGCAGTGTCGGAAGCGAGGGAAGCGCCGGGCCACCGAATACTTTAGTATATTTGATTTGGCACAAACAAAAAGTTATGGAAGAACGAAGTTCATTTGATATATTGATTGATTATCCTGTTAAACATGGATTGGAATTCGATACACATCGGGATTACAGGAGATTTTTTTTAAACCCACATGATAGAATCCTCAATACAAAATTTGTCATATTCAAAACTGGTTCATTGTTTTTTTATGCTTACGATTCATACGCAGTAAAAGCGTATATGACCAAAACTTATACCGGATTATACAGTTCCGTCACACTTCCTGCTGACATTGAATTAAAAGTATATAAGAAAGATTTTGCTGATACATTTCTCAGGGCAAATAAAAGAAAGACAGGATTTAAGCATATTGATGAATATTTAACGGTTACGTCCAGATCCAAGGATTTTTCCTTTTCATTATCCAAAAGTGCAGTAAGCCTGTTTTTGGAAATGGCCAGATTATTTAGTCCCTTTCAAATGATTGTACAAAATGATTATCTTCCAAACATTGGTGAGTTGAAAAACAATAAGGTAATTGGGTTGGAAACTCAACAGTGGCTTTTCGAAGAAGAAGATATTGATAAGTTTCTGAAATTAGGAGAAGAATTGATACTTGATGTAAAAAACATCAACGCCTGACAATACCTATTTCATCATAACAAGGATTAACCATACATAAAACAGTATTCCGGTCGTTTTAGATGCAACCTTAAAAAACGAACAACATTTAATGAAATCCATATGAATAAAAAGCAACTCCTGTCAACAGCCCAAAAGCACCTAAAAACTTTATGCATCGACATTCCCGATCGCAGTGTGGGAAGCAAGGGAAACCGACGGGCCACCGAATATTTTAAAAATGAACTGACCAGGCACTCGTGGGACATGGAAGAAACCCTGCTGCAGGTGATGGACTGGAAAACCGACGGCGCCACTCTTCAATGCGGGGAAAACCGATACGAGGTGTTTTCAAGTCTTTATTCCATGGGTTGTTCCGTACATGGAGAATTGGTGCCGGTATCGACCATTCATGAATTAGAAACTAAAGACCTGGCGGGAAAAATAGTGTTGCTTCATGGCGACATCGCCAGGGAGCAGATCATGCCCAAAAACTTCGTCTTTTACAATCCCGACGAGCACCAACAAATTGTCGCCTTGCTCGAAAAAAGCGGGGTAAAGGCTATCATCTGTGCAACAGGCCACAACCCTGCCCTCGCCGGGGGTGTTTACCCATTCCCCATGTTCGAGGATGGCGATTTCGACATCCCCTCGGCTTACATGAAAGATACGGAGGGCGAAAAGCTGCTGGCCGGGCGTGAAAGAACGGTCACGCTGGTCTCCAAAGCTATACGGATCCCCGAGACGGCCTATCATGTCATTGGCCGAAAGGATGGCCCTTCGCAAAAAAAGATTGTGATTACCGCCCATATCGACGCCAAAATAGGTACCTCAGGTGCCATCGACAATGCCACGGGAGTGACCGTTTTGCTGCTTCTTGCCGAATTGCTGAAGGATTACAACCATCAATACTCCATTGAACTGGTTCCGTTCAATGGCGAGGACTATTATGCCGTGCCGGGACAAATGAAATACATCGAACAAAACGAGGGCCGGTTTTCGGATATAATCCTGAACATCAACATCGACGGGGCCGGTTACAAGACAGGCGCTTCAGCCCTTTCATTGTTCGGTTTGCCAGATAACATTAATGACGTCGTTCAGGAGACCATCCAAAACAATCCGGTTATAAAGGAAGGACTTCCTTGGTACCAGGGCGACCACAGCATCTTTGTGCAATACGGATGCCCGGCCATTGCGGTTAGTTCGGCCTGGTTCATCGAAAACATGGAAACCCAGGATATCACCCATACCCCGAAAGACAACCTCGACATCGTCAATCCCGAGAGGCTGGTTGAGATTGCCCTTGCCATTGGCAAGATTATTGACAACCTCGACTAACAAGAAACCAGAAAATAATCAATCAATCATCACCATATGAAAAAGCTCCTTGCAATATCCATCCTGTCCATCCTGATCGCCTCTTGCCATCAGAGTCCATCCGATGACGTTTCCTTTGAAGTTGCCGATACGGAGGCAGAAATGATGCCCATTACCCGACAAGCCATGGATGCACCTCCTCCTCCAAACAACCCGTCAATGACTCAGGAGGTAATCAAGAAAAAGATTATTAGGGATGGACGGCTGGGACTTCGGGTTACCGAATTGGAGAAAACCAAGACACGGATCGACACGCTGGTAACAGCCAACGGGGGATATTATGCCAATGAGAGCTTTCAAAATTCCGACTGGGAATCGTCCTTCAACCTCAAAATCAGGATTCCAAGCGTGAATTTCGAGAAGTTTATTTCCGGAATCGAGGCCGGCGAGGGCGAAGTCCTGTACAAGGTGATCGATGCCCGCGATGTCACCGCCCAGTTTATTGATCTGGAAACCAGGCTCGAAAACAAGCGGAGCTACCTGGTACGCTATAACGATCTGTTAAAAAAGGCCAACAGTGTCAACGACATACTCGAAATCGAGGAAAAAATACGGGGACTCGAAGAGGAAATTGAGAGCACAACAGGCCAGCTGAAGTATCTGAGCGACCAGGTTGATTACAGCACCCTCGACCTGACCCTGACGAAACAGAAGGATTTCAAATACAATCCCGAAAACCGGGCTAAATTCAGCGAAAGAATCAAGCAGTCCCTCTCCAAAGGCTGGTTCGGGTTTGTCGATTTCGTGCTCTTTATGGTCAAGATCTGGCCATTCTGGATCATGATTGCATTAATGGTTTATTTCTGGAGGAGATACAGAAAAGCAAGAAAGAATAATTAGGCTGGATTTTGACTGTTTACAGATGATTTTGCAGAATCTGGAAAGATATTGACTATCTTAGTTCAATATCTTTCCAAAGTTTACGATGAACAACATTGAACTGATCATTGAAGAAAGGGCTGCCAGCATTGGCAGTTTCATGGTGGGCCGACTGCTGCCGTTTCGGAAAAAGCGATCAGTGGGCCCCTTTGTGTTTATGGACCATATGGGACCGGCAGAATTGTCGGAGGAGGAAAACCTTGACGTGCTGCCCCACCCGCACATCGGACTTTCAACCGTTACCTACCTGATTGAGGGAGCTATCCTTCATAGGGACAGTCTCGGATCGGTGAGGGAAATCAATCCCGGCGCCGTCAACTGGATGACTGCCGGAAAGGGGATCGTTCATTCCGAAAGAACACCTGACTATCTGA
Source organism: Bacteroidales bacterium 6E (assembly GCA_001270045.2). Taxonomy (GTDB): domain Bacteria; phylum Bacteroidota; class Bacteroidia; order Bacteroidales; family Prolixibacteraceae; genus UBA1413. The sequence continues at coordinate 15,415 of DF970667.1, forward strand.
GAAACCAGTCCAAGAAACTTCACGGCCTCCAGATCTGGGTTGGCTTACCCAAAAACCTCGAGGAAACGGAACCCACTTTTCATCACATACCTTCCAATATGCTTCCCGTTTGGGAATATGAAAAGGTAAAATTCAAACTGATTGTCGGCGAAGCGTTAGGGAAAAAATCACCGGTACCGGTACATAGTCCCATGTATTTTCTGGAACTAAAGGCCTCACAACCACAAAAGCTGGATTTTGGACATGACTTGTTCGGCGAATCGGCCATCTATATTCTCGACGGTGAAATTGCCATCGGTCAATCCACCTTTGGCCCCCAACAGCTGGTAGTCTTAAAGGAGGACAGTTCGGTCGTGCTGCAGATGTCGGCCAACACCACGATCTTTATTATTGGGGGTGAACCTTTCCCCGAACCCCGATCCATTCTCTGGAATTTTGTCAGCTCCGACAAACAAAGCCTCGAACGGGCCAGGGAGAACTGGAAAAACCAGAATGTGGATGCCTTTCCCAAAGTACCGGGCGACGACATGGATTTTGTACCGATGCCTGAATATTAACCCCATTCGTGATGGACAACAAGCTGATCTACTATTTCAGGAAATGGACCGATATCTCGGAGGAGGCGGAAGGCATCATCCTCTCGGCGTTTGAGCCGGCATCGGTAAAGAAGAAGAAGGATTTGCTCGAACCGGGTGAGGTGTGCCAATACCTCTATTTCATCGTCAAGGGTTGTTTAAGGTCGTATTATGTCGACGACAAGGGCCTGGAGCACATTTACCAGATCAGGCTCGACAACAGCTGGATCAGCGACCTCGGGAGCTTCTTTTCGCAGAAGCCCTCCAAATACTACATCGAATCGCTCGAGGATACCGAGTACCTGCGCATTTCACACGACCGGCTGGAACAGCTTTACGCCGAGGTGCCGCAATTGGAGCGTTATTTCCGGATCCTGTTTCAGAAAGCCTACGTGAATGCACTAGCGCGACTGAATGACACCATGTGGGTGTCGGCCGTCGACCGTTACAACCAAATGCTGAAGGAACAATCCGACATCTTCCAGCGCGTCCCACTGGTGTATATTGCTTCATACCTGGGCATTACCCCCGAAAGTCTCAGCCGCATCCGCAGGAAAAGCTGATCTGTTTTCCGAAACAAATCCCCATTGCCTTAACACAGGTCAATCTCATTTCTTACCATAGGTCAAGTGTGTGGGGCATACCCCCACCCTATATTTGCATCGTAACAACAGAGATATGGCGATGCATAAAATAGATCCGAAAAAATTATCGCTCCAGGAGCGGGTCGGGAAGCTGAACGACATGATTGTCGAGGGGTATTTCCTGGAAGCTTTCGAGAAATTCTATTCCGACGACATGGTCCGGCAGGACAACCACCACCGGTTGGTGGTCGGGAAAGACGCCTGCCGCTCACAAGAAGAATATCTGGTCACGGGCATTACCGAATTCAGGTCAGCCCGCGTCAAAAACGTGGTCTATGGCAACGACATCTCGGTTGTCGAATGGGAATTCGATTACACCCACGAAGTGCATGGCGATTGCAAATACAGCCACATTGCCATACAACAGTGGAATTGCGACGGACAAATCATAAATGAAATAATTTACAACAACAATTAAAATTTTGGAAAAATGAAAAAACTTAGATTAGTGTTAGTGCTGGTATTGGCAGCGAGTGTAGCGGTTTTTGCGCAGAAAAAGGAAGTGAACAACACGGCGTCGACCGTGAAATGGACCGGAAAAAAGATCATCGGGGGAGCCCACGATGGAGCCATCAAGGTAAAAAGCGGATATTTTGAATTCAACAACGACCAGATCGTCAAGGGAGAAGTGGTCATGGACATGAATTCCATCACCAATGCCGACCTGGCCGACCAGGAGTACAACCAGAAGTTGGTCGGGCACCTGAAATCAGACGATTTCTTTGGGGTTGAAAAGTACCCGACCGCCAGATTCGTGGTAACCAACGCCACCAAATTTGCAAATGGAAAGGCCACGGTAAACGGAAACCTCACCATCAAAGGCAAGACCGAAAAGATCAGTTTCGACGTGGTGAAGGAAGGAAACGCCTACAAGGCAAAAGTTGATGTCGACCGCTCAAAATATGATGTCCGTTATGGCTCCAACTCTTTCTTCGGAAACCTGGGCGACAATGCCATTGCCGACATCTTCACGCTCGACATTGCTTTGGTATTATAATCCGGATTAGCAACTTTTCAGCATATACAGGAGTTCCGTAGCCGAAAGGGTTACGGAACTCCTCTTTTTATCCTAAACTATAAACCCGTTCTTTGTGGCCAGGTTGACCAGGGCGGCCACATTCCTGGCCCCGAATTTCTGGAGCAGGTTTTTGCGGTGGGTTTCAACGGTGGTGTTGCCGATAAAAAGCCTGTCGGCAATTTCCTGGTTGGTGAGTCCGGAGGCAATCAGCTGAAGTACTTCTTTTTCGCGGTGCGTCAAAACGGGCTGGTTGTCATCGCCTGTTTTTCGTAGCGACAAGGCTGCCTCATGACTCATGAACGATTTGTTTTGCATGGCCATTTCAATCCCTTTTAACAACTCCGATCTGCCGGCATTCTTCAACAGGTAGCCACTGGCCCCGTTTTCAAGCATTTTTGAAATGTAGCTCTTTTGGTTGAAGGTGCTCAACCCCAAAATATGGATGGCCGGGTATTTTGTCTTTACCTCGCGGCACAATTCAATTCCGCTTATGTCGGGAAGCCCGATATCCATTAATATCACGTCGGGCTGTGATTTCTGGAGAAAGGCAAGACACGAGGCAGCATTCATGGCGTGCCCCACCCATTCGATGCCAGGTTCATTGTTCAGCAGGGAACGGATTCCCTCAATGACCATGTAATGATCGTCGACTATGAATACCCTTGCTTTCAACCCAGATTGATTTCGATGTGTACTATGGTTCCCTCTCCCGGATTCGACTTTAAATCAAGTTTCCCGCCAAGGTAACCAATCCGGCTTTGGATATTGCCCCAGCCAATCCCTTTGTTGCCGTCAATCTTTCCGGCATCGAAACCCTTACCGTCATCCTCCACGTCAACCAGCAGGAGATTGCCCGATACCGTCACCTGCACCAAAGCTTGCCGGGCCTGAGCATGTTTCAGGATATTGTTGACCAACTCCTGGATAATGCGGTAAACCGATACAGATATGGCGTGATCCGGTTTGGCATCTCCCAATCCGAACGATTGGTATGTGATTTTTAACACTCCGCTCTCGTTGATGCCCGAGCAGAAATCATTCAACGCCGCATCCAGTCCAAACCGGAAGATGGATTCGGGCATCAGGTTATGGGCCACCCTGCGCATCTCCTTGATGGAAGTGTCGAGCATGTCGAGACTCCGTTCAAAGACCCTTGCGTTTTCAGGAGTCATGATCAGATTTTCTTTCATGGATGTAAATGAATATTTGATGCCCGAAAGAAGTCCTCCCAAACCGTCGTGCAGGTCCTTGGCCAAACGGCTGCGTTCCTGCTCCTCCCCTTTCAGCACCGCTTCGGCTGCCGAAAGCTGCTTCTCGGTTTCAAGCTTGAGTATTTTTTCTTCCTGCAGGCGGTTTCTTTGCCTGAAATTCCGGTATACCAAAACCAGTATGATGATAATGGAAAGTGACAAAGCCGTCATCCCATGGTTAATGCTTCTACGTTTGGCAATCTCCAGTTCCTGCAACCTGACCTGTGCATCCTTCTTTTCGGTTTCATATTTTTTCTCCAGATCAAGGACAAACTTTTTTCGTTCCTCACTTTGCAAGGTATCCTTTAGAACGTTGTATTTCTGCAGCGATTCATAGGCCTGGGGGAAATTGCCGGTGGCCGCGTAAATGTCGCTGAGCGTGCCGTAGCCTTCTTTCATGAACACCTGTATGGAATCCTGTTCCGCAATTTCGAGCCCCATTTTCACGTATTTTTCAGCCTGGCCATAGTCCTTTTGCTGCAAATACACGTAACCGATTTGCATCAGTGGCTCGGTCATATTCCAGCATGACCCTGTCTGTGCGGCATTGTCATGGCTCTTTTGGTAATAAACCACGGCACTGTCATATTGCTGGACATTTTGGAAGGCATTGGCCTTCACCAGGAAATAATTCTGCTTGCGCGAAAAATCATATTTATCGCTAAAATAGGGAGTGGCCGAGTCGGCAGCCGCCAGCGCCGAGGTAAAATCCCATATCTCAGTGTAGTAATTCGACTTCCTCAAATAGGAAAGCATGATGATGTCCTTGTCGCCCGACAGCCTGCCATATGTCACACCCTTGTCGACATATTCCTTTTGCTTTTCTGTCAATTGCAGGCGCTGATAAGTCGTTGCCAGGTTGATGCAGGTGATGGCAAGGCTCCGGTACTTTTTCAGCTCCTCCAGGATCTCGATGGATTGCAACGATGCAACAACCGCCGAGTCGGTTTTTTCAACCGATTGGTAATAGCTGGCAAGGCCGCCATATAAGGTTCCAAGTTGTGATTTGGCATTGTGGTGTGTCGAGCCCTTGAGCAACGCAATCGAGCGCTTAAGGTTATTGAACTGCCCATCCCTATCGCCTGACAGATACAAGGGTGTCGCTTCGTAATACAACGCCAGGGCGGCGTAATAGTCCAAATTGCGCGACAACGAGAAATCAACGGCCTCCTTATACAAGGAGTGTGCCTGGTCCAGGTCGAGCGGTTCAGTGTACATGGCCAGTAATACCATGTTGTAAGCCCTCACGGTATCAGGGATTTCGCTGCCAAGCATCGTCCGGATGCTGTCGGCTGGCTGTTGTTGCGCCGACACGGTCAGACCGGCAAATCCCAGCAGAAAGGTCAATAAAAAATGCTTACCCCTGTACATGGCCATGTGAATTTCGGATGATCCAAATTAAGCATTTTAAGCATGTGAATTTACTCCTGTTTTTACAGGATTTTATAAAAGACAAAAATATCCTGTTTTTACAGGAGAAAATCGGCCGGGTAGTCGCCTTAAGTTTACCAAAGTAATCACCATCAAAATTTTAGACCATGAAAAAACGATTTCTGCTTATTCCTTTGATGCTGTTGAGCGTATTGTCGATGGCACAAAACGGCCGTGTGAAAATATATTTTGCGGGATTTGTCTGTGACAAGGAGACCTGGGATGATGCCTTGCAACTCGATGGCAAGGGAGATGAGGTTTTTTTGAATTTCAATTTTTCGCTGGCAGGTCCCGATGGAGCCATAAAGCAATCCTTTTCCTATAAGACACCTACCTACGGCGATGCCACAGGGCAGTTTTCAAACCGCATCAGCGCAGGATCGTGCACCGACATGTTTGGGGGAAACCGGGGTGGCATAAAGGCAGGTGACCGCTATTCGGCCAACGATGTCATTGCCGAGTTTGACATGGGCAGCCGGGATGTGCTCACCGTGATCCCCACCATTTGGGAATGGGATCCCGGACAGGATGTGATGAATCCCGTGTTAAACAAGCTCCATGGAATGGCAACCGACATCAACCGTGAAACCTCAAAAATCTTTGCGTCGCCCGACGGGACTGCCAGTCCGGTGATCAGCACCTTTGGCGATGTGTCACGCTTCATATTCCCCCTGACCAACCTTTTCAGTGCCGATTTCTATTCCACCGTGCAATCGGTAATCGGACAACAAGGCACACGGCCCATAGGGATATCGGGCAACGGGAACTATGTCCCCAACCTCGTGGTGCTCACCCCCCAGGCCATGAATAATTTCCTGAACACCAATGTCGGATTTGGCACCGGCATATTCACGGTCAAATACTTTGAGGAAGAGCTCGGCAACACACGCGAGCACGGCAATTACCTGATCCTGCTGCGAGCCGAATATACCCCCGGAACGGTCAATGCAACCGTTGCGGCTCCCTCTTCGGGCACCATTCTTGCACCTTCGGCGCCCACCATGCAGCAAACCTCCTCCCCTGTTCAAATGACAGCCCCCCGGTCGGTACCTGCCGACCGAACCATCAGGCAACGCCGGTAACCGCCAATCCACATCAGAAGATTTGAAATAACACATCATTTAATCCAGGGATATGAAAAAGATGATCGCTGCACTGTTTATCATGGCTTGCACACTCATGGTTTTTGCACAGAGAAATGTAGTCCCGGTACCCCGTACCCAAATGCTCGAGATGTTACTCCCCGAGGGCAGCCGGCAGGATTTACGGTTCCTTTCCGTGGCTGCCGCCGGCACCTTCCTGGCCATGTCGACCGAATCCCAAAACCTGGAAATCAAGAAGGCCGAAGTCTATATCATACCTTCATCCTCCCGGTTAACCGGCGACGACATCATAAGGCGACTCACCGCCAACGGCTATGGGGCAACGGTCGACGCTACCGATCCCAAGGTGATGTGGTTTTCGAAGGACAACAGCCATTGGATGGTTTATTTTTCGGCTGAAGCCAATGAAACCAACCTCTATATCGGACAGACAAACCAAGGCCCCGGATATGCGCAAAACAACCGGCAGCCCCTATTTGAGGCCAGCAACCAGCCAATATCATCTGGTGTTTCCCAAACCATCGGGCCGACACCTTCGCACATCCCCCCGCTGGCAGGCAGGCAAGCCGTATCACGGCAACCAACTGTGCCCCAAAGGGACCAAGGGATGGTGGTTTACGACCTCGACAGCAACCTGTACCATGTGGTTCAACTGGGGAACCTTTACTGGCTGAAGGAAAACTTGCGGACCACCCAATACAAAGATACCACCCGTATAGCCACCGGACTGTCGGCTGAAGAGTGGTCGAAGACTAAAACAGGGGCTTATGCGATGTACGACGACAAGCCCGCAAACAGGATCAAATACGGACTGCTCTATAACGGCTATGCCGCAGCATCAGGGAAGCTTTGTCCCGAAGGCTGGCATGTGGCCACCGACGCCGACTGGCGTGAACTGGAGAAGTTCCTGGGCATTCCGGAACAAGAGCTTGAGCGGACCGGAGAAAGGGGCAACATCGCACCCAAAATGAAAACCACCCACGATTGGAACCCATCGGCATTTACCAGCGATAATTCCAGCGGTTTATCCATCCTGCCCGCCGGTGCAAGGCTCGACAATGGAGAATACACCACGCTCAACCAATACGGGAACTTCTGGACATCGACCGTTTACGACGACCGCTACGGCTTGCTTTACCTCTGGAACCACCATGTCCATTACAACACCAACGCCGTGGGAAGAATCTACACCCTTGCCCAAAACGGCTATTCATGCCGGTGCGTCAAGGACAAGGACTGACCCATGAACAGAGTTGAGCTTATAAAACACCCAAAATAAATCATCATTGAAAATTACCTGAAATATGAAAGGATTAGGCACAAAAGTTAAAACAGCGACATGGCTTTTGGTTTTTATCATTCTGGCGTTTACGGCCGGGGCACAAAACCCGGATGAAAAGAAACCGGAAAAGAAGGGACTGGCATCGAAGCTGAAGCAGGTTAAAATTCCTGATGGTCTTGGACCCAGAATCCCCGGGCTTTCCAAAATCCTCACCGAAGAAAAGAGTCAGGAAGAGGGCGAATCCGAACAATCGGAGGAAGAGGCAAAGTTCGACGAGGACGAGGAGGATCCGGACAAGATGATGGAAAAGATGATCAGGCAGCTGGGACATGATCCGGAAATTGTAAAACAAATGATGGATGAAGAGAACCCGGATGCCGACCCCAGAGCTATCGTCAATCCCGATCCAGGGGTTTTGGCCGGAATACAACCAACCCCCCGCAACCAGGGTGAACTGGTTACGTACCTGAAAACATTTGATGCTGGTGCCGACCAGGCCATTAGTCCGGAAACGGCCAAACAGGCCGGACCTTATGTCGGCAAGGGGAAACAGACCAAAGATGCGGCCTATGTGTTCTGGCTGAACGGGAAACAGGAGGCTGCCGCCTATTGGTACACCCTCTATTTATTGCCCCAGGATCCTACCGGCCACAACTACCGGCTGTATGCCGATTACCTGGCCACCATCGCACGCCTGAAGAATTCATATCCCTACCCCGTACCACCCCTATACACCGGCAACGGTTGCGAGATCAAACAACAAGTGACCGTTACCCCCCGGGGGAAACTGGCACAATGGGAAGACACGCATTGCGCAACTTATTGGGACCTCGATTTCCATCTGGTTAAAAGCAAGTTTACCTGCAAGGAGGTCCAGATAACGGCCTCAGTCGAGGGAGTCGAATTTGGGGTTGGACAAAAATACGATCCTACCTCCCTCGAAACGATCGAACACTCCATCCTGTTCGGCGGCGAAATCGGGAAGTCGGCCACCACCCTTGGAAATCATCTTGAGGTGGGTGTCAGTGCGGGAGCGGTTGCCACCATAAAATTCGATGGCAGCTGGAACATCAAGGATGTCGCCATAAAAGTATCGGCAGGCGCAGAACTCGGCATGCATGTTCCCGACTCATCCGATCCCGGCGACAGCGGTCCCGACATCCGACAAGCGGCATCCGTTGGGGTATCGGGAGGATACGAAATGTCCATTCTGACTGGATTCAGGGGAGAGGCCCCCCAGGTAAACAGTATCGGTAACATCTTTAACAGGTAACATGAAACGAACGGTATTATTGGTATTTCTGTTTCCATTGCTGGCATTTTCACAGGAGCTGCCCTGCAATGTCGACAATTTTACCCCACAGTGGATTGCCTTCCCTGATTATACCCAGGATTTCTACAGGCATTCCAATGCAGGAAGCCAGCACATGAAGGCCTATCATTTTCCGGCCATGAAGCCCCACTTGAAAGTGGCCCTCGACTGGTCCAGGGAATTGGCGGACGGCATCAAACGCTCAAAAGAGGCGAAATACCAGTTTGAAATGTTTTACGGCCCCGGAAATCCGGATGAACTGTTGACCAATGCCTGGTATCTGGCCACCCGGCGAAATGGAGGGTATGACCTGAGGATCAAGCTACACGACGTCATTTGCCGGCCTTATGGGGTAGCCACCGTAGATGGGCCGGCCGAAATCCTCGTCAGCTTCAATTCGTTCCACAAACTGGGTGAAAACGTAACCACCATCGATGATTCGGGAAACCCAATTCCCGTGATCATTAACGGAAAGCCGGTTTTCCTGGTGCCCGAACGAAAGAATACGGAAAAGAACCTTGATTATTACGAGTTTCCGGGGCCTGTGCCCGACTATGTCGTCAATTTTTCACGCTGGGAGTTCCTCGATGCCTTCGTTTTGCGCCACCACGACAAACCCTTGTTCATTCCCGTTACCCGAAAGGAATTCCTTGAATTCTTCCTTGCCAGCCTCAATGACAAATACAACCGGGAAAGGAAATCCATTATTGAAACTACCATGGCAACACCCCCTGTAGATATTGAAAAAGAACGGGAAGCCAGAATTGCCGAAATAAAAAGATTCACCGAACAGGGTGCTTTTGGATATTCGGCTTCCAACCTTGATCACCGGATAAAAACCGCCAACGATTTTTTTGACAACAAAAGATCGGAAGAGGATGGTAAAATCATGAACCTCACCAGGGAATTGGACGATAATTATTCGGAAAGTGTTAAGCTGGTAAAAGAATACCTGGCCAAAAGTCCGCCAGCTGTACTTCAGAAGCCGATCAGGCGTGTACCTTCCGTATTTACCGATCCACCATCGGTGAGCCGGATGATTGAAAACCTGGATGATGCCCCCGGCCAGCGAATGTGGGGACAAAATACCGAGGTCTGCTTCATCAACCCTGATTATTTCGACAATACCCTGCCCAATGATGTTCCGCAACTGATTGTCATTGAGTTTATCAACAACGAATACGTGCACGAAAACCTGAAGATCCTGGTCAAAAGGATCCTTGCCGGCCATGATGTATCAAAACTGTCAGGCTTGCTGGGAAACTGACAAGGGTGAATGCCAGTACAGGCTACCCCTGTATCCTAAGACGTTCAAGACACAATACGGAAATATCACCTTTGAATCCCAAACAATTTTAACATGACAAAACGATACCTGATAGCATTGGCCATGGCACTGCCCTTTCTCGCCACGGGCCAGCCGGCCGAAAAATTCGACATCGTGCGTTACACACCGCCACAGGGCTGGGTGAAGGAAACCGGCGACGGATTCATCGCCTATACCATGCACGGCACAACCGGCAACGATTATGCCCGCATACTCATTTACCCCAGCCTGCCAGGCACGGGCAACATCGATGCCGACTTCGAAACTGAATGGCAGGAACTGGTTCAGGCCAATTACACGCCGGGTGAATTCACCAATACCAACGTGTCGGAATACAAGGATGGATGGATCTCAAAAATGGGTGTGGCCCCATTTAAATACAAGAATGCCAGCCATGCCGCCCTGCTGCTGACACTGGTGAAGCAGCACACCAAAATGAGCTTTGTGTTCATCACCAATACCACGGCCCATGAAACCGTTTTCGAAGATTTTGGCAGCTCACTCGACTTTGGCGATTCCGAAAAACAAACGATAACCAACCTCGGCGGTACCGCTCCGGTGAGCCCAAACAAACCCACCCCATCCGTCATGGCCAAGCCAGCAACGGGTGGACAATCCAGCAATCCGGGCAACCATGATCCCAGGCTGATTGGCAAATGGAACCGTTCGGGTGCCGTACATCCGCATTATGCCGATGCAGCAAGCTGGGGCACAGCCGGATACACCACTGGCAGGTATGAATTCAGGGCCGATGGCACCTATCTGTACACTGAGCGAAGCTTCTGGATGTTGCACGAATATATTGTCCTGGTGAAGGAGAACGGCCGGTTCTCGGTTTCCAGCGACCAGCTGACCGTCATACCCGAAAAGAGCGTCATTGAAAGCTACACCAAAAAGAATGGCGTCGACGAACTGGGGAACCTCGTAAAATCAGATCCCCGGCCACTGGAAACCGTCACTTACAAATTCACGTTCCACTACTTTGAGGGCATACAGGAATGGAACCTGGTGTTACAGGCGCCAAAACCCACCCAACGCGACGGAAATTTCAGCGGCAACACCACCTTCCCAAATGCCTGGTATTTCGACCAAAAATATACCGACACTGACCTGGTGGGTGCCACTGAAACCGTGAACCGCCGGGAAAGCGCTCCCCAACCACCTGTACAAACCACACCAACCGGCTATACCTTCACTACCTCCAATTTTGACGATGGATGGATAGCAACCATACAACCCGAATGGGTGGTTGCCGAAAAGGGGCAGGCCAGGATTTACCTCTACTATGCCCTCCCCTACAACAGCGATCTCTTCTCGGGCACCGGGGTGCGCGACCGCGATTACTACTGGGACAACCATGTTGCACGAACATTCGCCACCACCTCCAAACAATACAACGATGCCGGCGAATCCATAAGTTCGTTTCAACCCCCCTATGTCGAAGGCCGGGGAACCGACCCCATTTCAGGAAGACCGGCATTCGTGGCCATGATGCTGTCGGTTTCACCCAATGCGGCACAGCTCACCGTAGCCTCGTTCCCCGACGAAGCCACCTTTCGCCAGGCATTTCCCAGGGCCAACGACCGTTTTGCCTCCGAACTGTCGGCCATGGCCCGATACAACAAGTTTGCGGTGGCACCGGCCGACCTCACCGGCACCTGGCAAAGCGGAGGCAGCCAATCCACCCAGTGGTACGATGCTGTCACGGGAGCGTATGCCGGGGCCACACTCGCCGCCAGCAGCGCCACGTTCCATTTCCATGGCAACGGTAATTACACCAGTATCCACAACGGAGCAACCGGGGCGGTCGGGGCCTTGGGTACCTTCCAGCAGGAATATAAGGGCCGCGTTGAGGTCTCCAACTGGAACCTGATGCTTGACAACCGACACAACGGGAAAACCATGAATTTCGAAGCCCATTTCCAGGCCGTGAAGGGCGGCCGGCTTCTGTCGCTCAACAACCACGCGGGCGAAAACTACCTCCTGGTAAAAATCAAATAAGTACAATTCTGTATAAGCATAAACTTGTTTCGCATGAAAAAACTGATTTTGGCCACGCTGGTGGTAACCATTGGATACCTGCTACCAGGACCCGACAGGGTTTCAGCCCAGGAAAAACCGCCCACAAAAGGCGAGCTTGAAAAAATGATGCAGGAACTGGATCCCGAAGCCAGGGAAATGATGAAACAGATGGGCATTGCCGTGCCCGATATCGGCAAGCTGGGAACGGCCCTGTCGGGCTCTTACGAAGCGGGCGGCAACAGAAGTGCTATCCCCGCCAAAGATCCCGCAAGGATAGCCGTAGCGAAAAAAACAATCCTGAAAGAGTCCGACCTTTCGCCTTACCTTGCCAAAGTCCATGCCGCGGTTATCGCCAAAGTGGGATCCCAGCCCGCAACCGATGCCCGTGAAATGTATGGCATGGCAGGTTCAGCGGCCGAGGGTGCCCAAATCGCCAACGGGCTCTGGATGTTCGGCTCAACCGCCTATGCCATCCTTGTGCTGGGCAACACCCTGCAATCCGACCCCCTCAATGCCGATTACCTCAACAATTATGCGGCCTTCCTCACCATGGCAGGCGCCGAGGAAGCCGCCCTTCCCATCCTGAAATACCTCAACGCCATCCATCCCCAAAACAGCACGGTACTCAACAACCTGGCTCAGGCATGGTTCGGATTGGGCGACATACCCACAGCCGAAGCGTACCTCGACAGCACCCTCGCGCTCTATCCGGGACACTCGCAGGCCAACCTGACCAAAAGCGTGATCGAGGAACAAAAAGGCAACAAAACCGAGGCGGTGAAAGCCCTGAAAGAGAGTATCCGGTCGGGGTACAGTTCAGGCAAAGAGGCAAGGATCAAGGCACTCGGACACAAGGTCACCGGTAGGGATATCACCTGGACCACCGACCTGAACGAAGACCCGCTGGGATTTGGACACATGAACTGGCCCGATTACCCCATGAACGTCACCGAAAGCGGGTACCTCGAAGGTGAATGGGAAAACTACCGTTCCGAAATCTCGCGGCTTTCTGCCAAATACCAGCAAGAGTTTGCCATGGCCCAAAACGAATATGCACTCACCATCCAGGAACGCACCATGGAAATGCTCAGTCCGCAGGCCAACCTGCACCTTCCGAAGAAGCAGATGGTCTTCTCCTCGAAGATTGCGGCCAAAATGGAATACTACGACCACGAAAATCCAGATCTCGAACTGCAGCGGTACGAAGAGCAGCTGGCCAACCGTGAACGGCTCAGCGAAATGGTGCGGGAGAAGGAATCGCAATACCAAATCGCTCTTGAACAGTTCGTGAAGACCGCCAAAGACGGAGAGGGAACCGGCAGCACCGACATGAACGCCTACTGCGAGGCACGCGACAACCTATCGAACAACTATCTTACCGAGGTCAACACCCTTCTGCGCGACGAAAACAAAAAATGGATCGACCACTGGCGGTTTACCATGGGACGCCGGCTCAACTACCTGCAGTACACTCTCTGGCCCGAAGAGTTCGAACTCGAGAAACTCAGGGCCATGATCACCTGGCTGGCAATGATCGGCGGACAGGAAGTCAGGTTTGCAAGTCCATGCGAAAGGCCCGAAGAGGAAGAGATGCTTGGACTTGTTTCGGGCAAGCTGCAGGATTTCTACGACATCAACTGCAAGGAAGTCAGTCGCATGAACCTGTTCATCGGCTCGGTCACCATCGAGTGCAACAAGATGACCACACAGCTTGATTCCAAGTTTTTCAAGTACACGGTCAGGGAGAACATGGACACCGACCAGATCATCCAGGGATCCGTCGAAATCGGTTTCGACCCTAACCTAGCCGATCCGGTTGCATGGGGCCCGGTAAAGGCCGAATTGAAAGGTGAGCTCTATGGGTTCATCGAGTTCGACGGCAACGGGATTACCGATGTGGGCGTGAAGGCAGGGGCAAAGGCCACCTTTGGAACCAACTATGTAAGCGACGAAAACGCCAAAGCCTCGCTGGGATTTGCCGACGACCTGTCGGCCACGCTGGTCGGGGCCGAAGCCAGGTGGGGATGGAACAGCGGCCCCTCCATGGAAGGCAAGGGAATACTACAGGGAATATCCACCACTTTCAAATAACCATGAAAAGCAAACTTATTATCCTACTGCTCCTGGTCAATTTCCTGCTGCGAACTACGGAAGCCAGGTCGCAGGACTGCAATCCGGCCGATCTGGCCAAAATACCCGGCACGTGGCGATCCAACAAAGATGGCTCCATCCACAACGTCAGCCCTGCCGACCTGGCCAGTGAACGCAAAGTCCTTACCGGCATTCTTGAATCCATGAAAGCCCGTTACCAACCGGTCGGAGGTGTGCTCAGCCATTCCAATTTCCATACGGTACCCCTCGGTGAAGGCAAAAACTGGGTAGCCAGTCCCTATGGCCACACCATGCGGTTTCTCGAGTATGTGTGCGAAAAGGACCCCAAAACCAACCTTCCCTATAAACCCGCCCCGGAGACTTCAGCCATGGTGACCTTTTACGTCAATCAGGCCAGTGGGGTACAGGAAACCGGAGGCAGCATCAACCTATATGCCGCCGACCTCCCCGACGACCATTCCCGTGGTTACCTCCTGCTCGAAAAATGGCCCGAACAGAAGGGCGACCTACTTTATTGGGAATTCAGGGCACCCTCGGAACGGCATCCCATCGGACAGAAAGCCTGGATGGTGGCCTATCCGGGAAAATCACCGCTGGCCCCCCTGACCAAGGGAGAATATCTGGCCCTGAAGATCCCCCTGTTAAGGCAGTACCACGAAGAAATGCAGGGCTATCACCGCGAGATCGATCCCCAGCTCGATGTGGCCAGCAAGCGGGTATACGACGAAAGCCTGCTCAACCTGAAGGCACACGAAGACCTGATAAAGTCGACCGAAGCGCAATTGGGAACCATGACACCATCGGAACTGGCAGAGCCGGCGATCATTGAACGGGGCGAACCGAACGGCGAATTCAGGGGATTCAAGACAGCTAACGATCTTTCTGTCTACCATCTGGCCAAGCCCAATCCGGGCTATTTCGACCGCACCCTTCCCAAATGGGTACCCCAGTTCATCACGGTAACCATCCAGTACGACACCAGTGAGGCCATCAACCTCAAAAATATCCAAATGATGGAAAAGGCCATCGACTGGGAGGCTCTCAGGGAGTTGTTAGGGAGGAGGTGATAAGATACTCCTTTTACAGGCAACCATAATAATTGACAGATTGATAAAGAGGATTATTGAGGATGGATTTCATATCAGATGGCGAAAGCTTTCTAATATTTACATCCTTTTCGCTGATCATCGAGCACAACCTCTACCACTGCATACCTTACCATTTTGGTATGATCGACTGATCTCGTTATCCCTAAAACCTGGCATAATAGTATATCCCCGCTGGACCGAGTCGTATATGAAATAGTTATGGAATAGTTCTCGTATAGTGATTGTATAGTTGCAGGTATACCAAAACCATTAATTAACTGTCAAAAATATATGATATTATACTATCGGTAGATAAGCAAAACAATGGATGTTGTCGGGTTGGGAATGACTGCCTCCGGCTCCCTCTACCCCCTTTATGACCTTGCCGTCGCTTCGGGCGTTTCGTGCAGGTTGCCGGTTTGCTGTTTGGCAAACTCTGAAGGATTGATCTCGAACTGCTTCGAGAAGGAACGACTGAAATAGGATTGCGAGCTGAACCCCACCTTCTCGGCAATCTCGCTTAGGCTGAGCTTGTTTTCCAGGATCAGTCCGGCCGCCTTTTTTAACCGGCTGATGCGTATCAGCTCATTTGGACTCATGTCTGAAATTGCCTTGATCTTTCGGTAAAGCGTTGGGCGGCTCATGTTCATGCTTTTGGCGATCATTTCAACGTCGAGCTGCGGATTGGATATGTTCCGGTGGATGATCTCGTTCAGGTCCTCGAGGAAAATCTCGTCGGCCTTGGTATATGCCATCGACTTCAGGTTGGCGATTGGCGAATTGAAGTAGTGGTTGCGCATGTGGATGCGGTTATCGAGCAGGTTGTGAATCTGCGCCATCAGGATATCGAGGGTGAACGGCTTCTCGATATAGGCGTCGGCACCCAGTTCAAGCCCCTCAAGCCTCGACTGCACCGTATTACGGGCAGTCAGGAGAATGACCGGGATATGGCTGTATTCCAGTTCGGTCTTGATCTTCCTTAACATGGCCAGGCCATCCATCACCGGCATCATGATGTCGCTGACAATCAGCTGCACACTGTTGTCTTTCAGGGTGGCCAGGGCCTCTTCACCATCCCTGGCGGTCACCACGTTGTAAACCGCATTGATTTCACGGGCTATGAACTCTTTCATCTCCTCGTTGTCTTCGACAATCAGGATGGTCGGCCGGTTTGGGTCGAACGCAAAGGCATTTGCCGCCAACTCCCTTTGTGCCCCGGGGGCAGACAACGATTCCTCCTCAAGCTCGGTTCCGGCAAGGTTGACCGGCAGTCTCAGCCTGAAGGTTATTGACAGCCCGTTGGTGTCGACCAGCTCGAGGGTTCCCGAATGCATCTCGGCCAACGACCTCGCAATGGGCAGTCCAAGGCCTGTTCCTGGCTTGAACTCGGCATTCTCGCCCCTGAAAAAGGGCTCAAACAGCTTATCCTTCACCGCTTCGGGAATGCCTTGCCCGTCGTTGACCACATCGATCACCAGGTGCTTGTCGCCGGGAGCGTACATGAACCTGACCTGTATTCTGCTTTTTGCATACTTGATCGCGTTGAGCAGCAGGTTACCGATGATTTTCACGAAGGCATCCTCGTTCATTTGTATGAACAGCGATTTGGTGTCGGATGTGAGTTCAAAGGAGAGGTTGTTCTCTTCGGCAGCCTCCCTGAACCGGTTGAACGTATCGTGCAGGACCTGCATGATGTTCTTGTTCTCGAAATTAAACCTGTAGCCCTCGAGCTCGGTATCCCTGAAGTCGAGAAGCTGGTCGGCCAGCTGCAGGAGCCGTTTGGCGTTTTTGTCCATGATCGACAAATAGTTTTGGGCATCGTCGGGCAACACACACTTCCTGATCACCTTCTCGAGGGGTCCGGTAATCAGGGTGAGCGGCGTACGGATTTCATGGGCGATGTTGATGAAGAAATTGATTTTAGCCTGTTGCAGCTCCTTCTCCTTCAGGTAGGCCATTTGGGTTATCCGCTGTTCAACCTTCCTGCGGTTGCGGCGTATGAACGATCTCACACCCAGAACAACGAGACCCAGCACCACCAGAAAATAGAAGATCCTGGCCGTGTGCGAAAACCACCAGGGGGGAGCCACCGATATCGCAATGACCGAGGGAACCTCGTTCCAGATTCCGGAAATGTTGCGGCCTTTCACCTTCAGGGTATAGGATCCGGGAGGCAGTTTCGTGAAAGTGACCGAATGGGTGCCGCCCAGGTTGATCCAGTCGTTTTGCAAACCCTCGAGGCAAAACGCATACTCGGTAATGGAGGGGGCTATATAGCTCAGCGACGAAAACTCAATCTTGAACGACGACTGGTTGCTGCTCAACTGAATCTGATTCGAAAAAGCCACCGGCACCGACAGGTTGCCTGTGTTCACTTTCTTGTCGAAGATGGTCAGGTTTGTAAAATAGACCTGTGCCCCCTCCCTGACATCCCTGATGTCGTCGGGATGGAAACTGACCAGGCCCTTTACCATGCCAAAGTACATGGTCCCCTTTTTGTCTTTCCATGATGAATTATAGTTGAACTGGTTGGTGATCAGCCCATGCTCCTTTTTGAAAATCTTGATCTCCTTAGTTTTGGGATTTAGACTGACCAGTCCGTTGGTGGTGCTCACCCACAGATGACCCTGGCTGTCGGACAGAATGCGGAAGGTGATGTTGCCGGGCATGCCATTCTTCACCGTATAGCGCTCGATCTTCCCAGTGGCCCTGTCGTATTTCTTCAACCCGGCCTGGGTGGCAAACCACAGGTTATAGTCATTGTCCTCGTGGATATCGTTGATGGTATTGTCGTTATTTGTCGACATGGTATCGATCTGAAACCTGCCGTTTGACTTATCAGCCGGATTGTAATAATAGAGGCCATTGTTGAAGGTGCCGGCCCAGATCACCCCGGCATGGTCTTGCATGATGCTCTGGATCCTGACACGGGAGGGGAATTCGGGCAACGGCTCGAACCGGTCGTTCAGGTTATCATATCGGTACATGCCGTTGGAGGTACCGGTCAGGATCATTCCGTTGGGCAGTTTCTTCATGATCACGATGGCCCTGGTATCAGCGAGGTGGTATCGTTTGGTTACCCGTCCCGAAGGAATGTCAATCAGGTCGATACCCCTGACTGATCCTACCCAGAGGCGATCACCGTCGGCCACCAACCCGTGCAGGTTTTTGTGTGAAACCCCCTGTCCGCCGGGCCTGACATCGAAATGGGTGTACTTTCCGGTCTGCGGATTGTATTGGTTAAGACCGGCATCCTCGGTGGCGATCCACAAATTGCCATACTGGTCGGTAGTGACATCGTGGACAATGTCGCCCTTCATGGCGTTTTCGCCAGGCGATGCATAATATCGCCTGAAAGGCTGGTAAGGCGAATAATAGTTGATACCCCCGGCATAGGTTCCGATCCAGATGCCGTCCTCCTTGTCCTTGAATATCGAATACAGATGGCTGGTCGACAGCGAGAAAGGGTCCCTGATCCTGTTTTCGTACAAGGTATTGGTCGCGGCCACCATATCATAGATGAACAGTCCGCTTTCGGTGGCGATCCACACTTCATCGGGGGTTGTCTGGACAAACCCGTTAACCGAAATTTCATCCTGTCCCGATTCCTGGCTCATGATGTCGGTATACGAAAGGGTATTGATGTCGAACAGCTTGGCTCCAAAGGAGGTAGTGCCCACAAAAAGCTTGTCCTCGGATATGGTCGGGTAAACGGTGGTCAGGTTACGCATTTTGGTATCGGGCGACTGCGCAAAGAGATCGTACCCGGTAAATTGCCCGTTGGTGATGTCGAACTGGTAAAGCATGCCGCTTGAAAGCGACATCCAGATTTTTTCGGTAGAGGTGTAGCAGAAAGAAGTGAGCACCCCGTTGTCAGGTATATTGAAAGTCTGGTAGTCGTTGAGTCGTACGTTATACTTGACCAGTTTACCGTCGAGCATCACCCAAAGGTTTCCATCAGCGTCGAACACCAGGTTTTTGGCCTTCATTCCCTTGCAAAAGGGGATCATGTCGAAATTCTCTTCCTTTTCGTTGTACTTGTATATCCCCATATAGGTCCCGACCCATAAGGTACCGTTGGGATCAATGGCCATTCCCAGTATCCAGCTGTTCCCGATGGGTTTTGGGCTGTTGTCGGTATCCCTGAAAGTCCTGAAATTATACCCGTCGAACCTGTTCAAACCATCACGGGTCCCGATCCAGATAAAACCGCGCGTATCCTGCAGGCAGGAAGTCACGATATTGTTGCTCAGCCCATCCTCGACGTGGTATTGTTTGAAATAATATTCTTTGGCCGACAGTTGGGAGATGGCCATGGCCAGGAAAAAAGCCGAAAAGAGCCACTTCCGAAATGCACTGCCTGTCTCCGATTTTTTGAATATGTGTAGGAAGTTTATCATATCTGAAGGATGAAAAGCCTTCCGGCTTTTTTGAAATATTATCTCTGCAATTTATTGAACTTGAAAAGTATTGCAAATATTATCGAAGCAATTTCAATATCGTCTCATCATTTTGACAAATCTTCTCATGGTCACCAAAAATTATTGAAGGCTTAAAATCGCGGTTGAACATGAGACAAAATGAAAAAAGAACGATCGTAATCTGACATGACCGGAGAACGGCAAGGCCTAATTTTGATTCCAACCAAAAATTGCCGCAAAAGATCGATGTCTTTTTCGGTGATTCCAATAAAAGTTAAGTCACACCATCAAATCTGGATTTATGAAAAATCTTAGAGCACTTAAACCATTGTATGATTTGTCTTCCATTCTATGGAATCGCTGCAGGAGGATTTCATTCCTTGTCATCCTGCTCGCGGCAACACTCATCCTGAGCCATACGAACGCCATGGCCGAAAACCACGACCAAACCGGTTCACCGGAAGCAACCGGATTGCAAGAATCTTTTGAAACCGCCAGCGGAAGTGCACAGCAGGTTTCGACCGTCACCGGTAAAGTGACCGACCTCGCAGGAGCACCCATGCCGGGAGTTACCGTAGTGATCAAGAGTACGGCGCAGGGCACCGTCACATCGGCCGACGGAAGTTATTCACTCTCCAACCTGCCACAGAACGCAACCCTGGTATTTTCGTTCGTGGGAATGAAATCGCAGGAAGTGGCCGTATCGGGCCGCAGTGTCATTAACGTGGTACTGGAGGAGGAAACCATCGGCATTATGGAAGTCGTGGCCATTGGGTACGGCTCCCTGTCGAAAAAGGAAATCTCAAGTTCCATTGTCAACGTGACCAAGGAGAACTTCAACAAAGGTGCCGCCTCTGACCCCATGGAACTCCTGATCGGCAAAGTTGCAGGTCTAAACATTGACGAATCCTCCACTTCTCCCCATTCATCGTCGAATTACCAGATTCGCGGGGCCACCTCCATTACGGCAGGGAACTCACCCCTGGTGGTCATTGACGGGATTGCCGGAGGTAACCTGAACAACCTGGCCATCCAGGACATTGAATCCATTACCGTATTGAAAGATGCAGCCTCGGCAGCCATATATGGTACCCGTGGAGCCAACGGGGTGATCCTGATCACCACCAAACAAGGGGCAAACGAGGGCGCAGGCACCTTCAGCGTCAATTACGAAAGTTACTTCAGTGCCAACCTGATGCACAAACTCCCCGATGTGCTGGGATATGATGAATACCTGCAAAGACAACGGGGCATTGACTACGGATACAACGACGATTGGCTGGGTGCCCTGAAACGCGACTTCTCTTACGACAACAACCAATACGTGTCGATCTCGGGCTCAACCACCAAAAGCAGGTACAATATTTCGTTGAACTATGTCGACAAGACGGGGCTTGACTTTGCCAATGCATCAAAGCAGTATGGCGCACGCATATCGTTCTCACAGAAGACACTCAACGACATGCTCGAACTGGGCACCTCCTTCAACATCAAGGGCGTGGATGCCGAGACGGGATCAAACGGAATCACCAGTGTGGTGACCATGAACCCCACGCAGCCTATCTGGAACGAGGACAAGTCCGGTTATGACCATCCGCTGACCAGCACAGGCGCAACCAATCCGGTTGAAAATGCCAATGACATCACCGACACCAACACCGACATCTATATCCTGAGTACGGTGGAAGCGAAACTCCATCTCCTGAAGACTGATAAACAAACCCTGAACATCACTGGGAATTATGCCCTCGACTTCAGGTCAGGAAAATCATATTACTACCGTCCGTCGACACACGCCACCTCGGCATGGGACGGTAACCGTGGCAGTGCATCGCTGGGCGAAAACCGGAACTGGACCAAGCAGTTTGAAGCGACCGCCAATTATACCTTTAACAACAACAACCATTTGGTTAGAGGTGTGGCCGGTTATTCCTTCACCGAGAATTTTTCGGAAAGCATGTCGATGACCAACTACGACTTTGCCTTTGACCAGTTCCTTTACAATGCCATCGGATCGGGAACCTGGCTGGCAGCCGGAAAAGCCAACATGTCGTCGAACAAGTCTTCGTCACGCTTGGTAGGTTTGTTTGGCCGTGTCAACTATTCGTGGAACGACCTGCTCACCGCCACCGCATCGTTGCGTTACGAGGGAAGCTCACGCTTTGGCGCCAACAAAAAATGGGGATACTTCCCGGCCTTCTCGGCAGCATGGGAAATCGCCAACATGGAATTCATGTCGGACTACAAAGACAAGATTAACAGCCTGAGACTTCGTGCATCGTACGGGGTTACCGGTCGCCAGGCAGGCAGCAACTACCAGTCGATACAGACCTACACGTCGCGCAATACCTACTACCTGATGGACGGCAACTGGGTAATGGCCTATGCCCCCAGTAAAAACGCCAACTACGACCTTCAATGGGAGCTTGGCATTGCCAGCGGCATCGGAATTGATTTCGAGGTCCTGAAAAGAATCCGCGGATCGGTTGAATACTTCGACCGTCGTTCCGAAAACCTTCTTTATACCTATACAGCACCTCAGCCGCCCTTCCTGTACAGCTCCATTCTCGTGAATGTGGGTTCGACCAAAAACACAGGCTTTGAGGTATCCCTTGAGGGAGATGTCATTAAGCAGAAAGATTTCTCATGGCAGATGAACGGAACCTACTCCAACGGAACCACCGTGCTGACCAAACTGTCGAACGACATTTACAAGGCCACCTATCTCGATCTGATGCAGAGAGGCGGATTGGGAACCTCGGAATACTATTTCAGGATTGAGGAAGGCGGAAAGGTAGGCCAGCTTTACGGATACAAGCATGCAGGCGTGAATGATGCCGGCGAATTGCTGGTATGGAGCAAGGAAGGCGAAGCCATCACCAAAAGTGCCGCCGACAATTCAGACAAGGTCTATATCGGGAACACGGCACCCAAACACTTCTTCTCGTGGAACAACACCATCAGATACAAGAACTGGGATCTCAGCATCCTTACCCGTGGCGCAGCCGGCATGAAAATGTGGAATGGACAGTTGTTCAACATCGGGCTGAAAGGATCGACCGCCAACAATGTATTGAGAACCGCCTATACCAAATACGACCACATCACATCCGACGGATCGATGCTTTCATCGTTCTTTGTTGAAAACGGGGCGTGGATGAAGATAGAAAGGACCACCCTGGGGTACAATTTCAACCTTAAGAACAAGACCTATGTAAAAAGCATGTACTGGTACGTGTCGGCCAACAACCTGCACACCTTTACCGGCTTTACTGGCGTTGACCCATCGACGGTGACCTCGATAGGCCTCACCCCCGGTGTATCCGGAACTTCGACACTCACATCGACTCAGCTGACCCTGGGTGTCTCCATGAAATTTTAACCATGATAAAAACGCTATAAAGAATCCGTTATGAAAAAGATCATATCATTCGGCATCATTATCCTCATGAGTCTCTCCTTTTCGGGATGTTTCGATCTTGAGGAAGTGCCATATAACCAACTGTCGCCCACCAACTTCTATAAAGACGAGAACTCGGTCAGGTCCGTAATCTCGGCCATCTATGCCCAGGAAATGACCGACCTCGCCGAATACTACTGGTACATGCAGGAATTCTCGGCCGACCAGATTGCCTGGCGCACCTGGAACGGTGGTGCCTGGGGCTGGGACGAGGCTTACAAATATGTGCTTTCAACCCATACATGGGACTCAAAATCGACCGTGATAAGGGTGACCTGGCAAAAAGGATGGACAGCCATCGGGTTATGCAACAACGTCATCTATGACCTCGAAAACCTGGATCCAGTGGACATAGGCATCACCGAAGAGAAAAAGCAAGCCTATATTGCCGACATCAGGACATTCCGTGCCTATTGCTACTATGCCATTTATGAAATCTGGGGCGGGGTCCTTCCCATCAATACCGGTGTCTCCACGAAAGAAATTCCGGGCAGTGTATCCAGTGATTTCAACGAAGGATGCAAACTAATCTATGATTTCATCGTGAAGGAACTCGACGAAACCGTGTCGCTGCTGCCAAAAAACAGTGTCAACCGGATGAACCAGGCCACCAACCGCATGATCAAAATGAGGATGCTGCTCAATGCCGAGGTTTTTATCGGCCAAAACAAATATGCTGAATGTGCCACCCTCGCCCAGGAAATCATTGACGGAAAATACGGGACCTACCAGATTGCCCCTACTTACCAGGAGATATTCGGTCCACAGAACGCCGAGAAATGCAATGAGATCATATTTGCTTTCGCCAGTGATCCAACCCACCGAAATACCAACTGGATCAGGAACATGGCATTCCTGCCCTACAATATCAAGGAGTATCTCGATTATACACCTCCAGGTAGTGGATGGAACTGCACCATACTTTCACCTTCGTTCGATAACTCGGCCGATTTTTACAAGGGAGCACCCGAATCAGCCGCTACCTGTTTCCTTGATGCACCTTATAACGACAAGTTGGGAGCGGTATACCAGCGCTTTGATCCCAAAGATATCCGCCGCCAGAACTTCAGGTCCGATGCCTCAGGCTTCTATGTAGGCCAGATGCTGAAAGATTCCATCAAGGCAAAGTTCGGTACGGGAGCCATTCTGCCCGGAGATGCCGACAGGAATAAACAAGCCCTAATCTATGTAGACCAGGTCGGTACCTTCCAGAACAAGGGCCGTACACTCGAGACGGTAATGTCACCCCGTTGGGGCGAAACCAATTCGGGCGTAAGATTCATCAAATATCCATTCTTCCCCACCGCATCAGGAATCGATGTACGTGAAGCCGACAATGTTGAGTTTCGGTTGAGCGAGGTTGTGTACACACTGGCTGAGTGCAAATTGCGTGCAGGCGACGTACAGGGAGCCAGGAATCTGGTGAACCAGGTACGTGTGCGTTACTTTTCACCTGAAGACTGGACAACCGCCAAGGACAGGCTAAGCAGAGGTTTCACCGCCTATGACCAGGACTGGATGCTGAGCGAATGGGGACTTGAATTCCTCGATGAAGGACGTCGTCGCCGCACCGACCTCAGACGTTTCGACAAATTTACGCAAGGCAGATGGTGGTTTTTCGGACGTGCAACGGACGGTGGCGTCCAAATACCTGCCACACGTGACCGTAAATACGAATGGTTCCCGCTTCCGGAAATTGCGCTTAGCGTGAACCCGGGTCTCATCCAGAATCCGAATTACAATTAGAGTCTCATATAGAATCATCTCAGAGTGGAGATTGACAAATGAATGCTTTTTTTTCATCAAGTAAATTTGATCAGTTAGAACATCCCCCCTGGCTTTAGGCCAGGGGGTTGTTATTCACTTCCCGAAAAATCTGCTCTCCGTATTTAAATATTCCCGTTCCTTCCATAAGGAATCCAAAAATCTGTCACACTAAAAAAAAGATCCGTTATGGGTACTCACATAAGGGCACTACTGCTTATTCTCATGATTGGCTGCAGGATTGCGACATCTGCTGCCGATATAACAGGCATTGAACCGCCATTTTGGTGGACCGGCATGAAAAACAGCGAACTCCAGCTGATGGTATATGGCGAAAACATCTCGAACGCCAAGGTCACCATCAACTACCCGGGAGTCAAGATAAAAGAGATAACTGCCGCCGAAAGCAAGAACTATCTTTTCGTTTACCTCGAAATCTCCGAAACGGCAAAGCCGGGCAACATGGAGCTTGTCTTCACGGATGGATCCGACCGCTTGATCCAGCCATACGAACTGAAGTCCCGCAACACAAAGCCGGGGGCACTGGGATTCGATACAAGTGATGTATTATACCTGATCACCCCTGATCGATTCGCCAACGGGGATCCCTCCAACGACCTGCTTGAAGGGGCCACCGCCAACAGGGAACGGTCGGGAGGAAGGCATGGCGGAGATATCAAGGGCATCACCAACCATCTTGACTATCTTGACAACCTGGGTATTACCGCCATTTGGCTCAACCCGGTACAGAAGAACGGTCCGAATACCTATCATGGTTATGCTATCACCGACTTCTATAAGGTCGACCCACGTTTTGGCACCGAGGAGGAGTATATCGAAATGATTGACAAATCCCATGCCCGAGGCATGAAAGTGGTGATGGACATGATTTTCAACCATAGCGGCAGCGGCCATGTATGGATGAACGACCTGCCCTCGCAAGATTGGTACAACTACAACAGCACATACACCCAAACCAGCCATAACAAATGGAGCGTAGTGGACATCCATGCGCCCGAATCGGAAAGAAAGAGCTTTACCGACGGCTGGTTCACCAGGGGTATGCCCGACCTGAACCAGAAAAACAGGCATGTGGCCACCTACCTGATCCAGAACAGCATCTGGTGGATTGAACATACCCGCATCGACGGCATACGCCAGGATACGCATCCCTATGCCGACTATGGTTTTATGGCCCGCTGGTGTAAAGAAGTCACCGAAGAATATCCCGATTTCAACATTGTGGGCGAAAGCTGGTACCCCAATGGTCCAGGATTTACCGCATGGTGGCAACGGGATTCGAAAATCAATCCGGAAAATTCGTACCTGAAAACCGTGATGGATTTCAACCTGACATTTATAAGCCAGAATGCATTCATGGACGAGAACAATCCCAGTGACGGGAAATCAAAAGGGCTGTTCCGGATCTATGAATCGCTCGCACAGGATTTCCTTTACCCTGACGTTAATAACATCCTGGTTTTCCTTGACAACCACGATTTGGGAAGGTTCTCCCTTGAAGAGGATGCAGACCTCCGGAAATACAAGCAAGGCATGGCCTTCCTGCTGACCACCCGCGGCATCCCGCAGCTGTACTATGGTACCGAGATTTTGATGACAGGCACCAAGGAAGGTGGAGACGGCGGTATACGCAAAGATTTCCCGGGAGGTTGGAAGGAGGATACCGTCAATGCCTTTACGGCCGAAGGTCGCACACCTCAACAGAATGAAGCCTGGGACTACCTGCAGAAACTGCTGCAATGGAGAAAAACAAACGAAGCGGTAACACAGGGCCGCTTAACCCATTATGCCCCTAACGCCAATGGCTGTTATGTATACGCCAGGGCAAAGGGAGACAAGACCTGTCTGGTGATCCTGAACGGCAGCAACAACGATCAGTCCCTGACAATGGACCGCTACCACGAAGTGACGAAAACCTTTACAAAGGGGGTCGAGGTGACTACCGGAGAAGTGATTGACCTTACCCAAACCGTCGCCATTCCCGCACGTGGGGTATATGTGATGGATCTCAGGTAAGCTAGCCTGAAACCAGTCCAAACTATGCAAAAACCATTAAAACAAAGGATACCAACATTAAAATACTTTGACCATATGAAACGACATAATACCAACCGGTTTTTACCCCTGCTGTTTCTCCTTTCGCTCCTTCTTTCTGGTGCGCTCTATGCCCAAAACACAAAGAACGTGAGCAAATGGCCCCGGGCAGTGACCTACGAAATTTTCGTGCAGTCATTCGCCGACTCGGATGGCGATGGCATTGGCGATATCAAGGGGATGACCTCCCGCCTCGACTACCTCAGTGATTTGGGGGTGGAAGCCATCTGGCTGATGCCCATGAGCCCCTCCCCTTCGTATCACAAATACGATGTGAGCGACTATTACGATATCCATCCTGATTACGGCACACTCGAAGACTTCAAGACCTTCGTAAAGGAAGCCCATAACAGGAATATCAGGGTGGTGATAGATATGGTCCTGAACCACAGCTCCAGCCAGAATCTCTGGTTCAAGGAAGCATTGAAGGACCAGCATATCAAGTATTGGGATTATTATGTATGGGCGCACAAGGATGATCCTCGCGTTCAGCCAGTCATCCGGAAGATGCCCGATGGAACCGAAAGAAGGATGAGAAGCAACTGGAACGTGGTTCCGGAGAGCGACTACCTCTATTTCTCCCATTTCGGCAGGAACATGCCCGATTTAAACTTTGATAATCCCAAACTGCAACAGGAAGTCTTTAAGATTGGAAAATTCTGGCTTGGCGAAGTGGGTATCGACGGATTCAGGCTCGATGCCGCCCGACATGTATTTCCCGATGAACGGGCAACCGACAACCACAAATGGTGGGAATATTTCCTCCAGGAAATGAAAAAAGTGAAAGAAGACGTGTACATAGTGGGAGAGGTATGGGCACCTGCCGAGATTGTCGGCCCCTACCTGAATGGTATCCCGGCCCTGTTCAATTTTGACATGGGACTTGAAATCATCAAGGCAGTCAATGAAGAGAACGGAAACCAGCTGGTGGAGAAACACCGGAATATCATTGAATACTACCAGTCCATCAATCCAGACTATATCGATTGCACCTTCCTGACCAACCATGACCAGAATCGTGTAATGAGCAGTGTCAACAATGACCATGACAAGGCCAGAATGGCCGCAGCCCTTCTGTTTACGCTTCCGGGTGCCCCCTATCTGTATTATGGCGAGGAAATTGGCATGGTGGGCACAAAACCCGACCAGTATATCAGGGAACCCTTCATTTGGGACAAAAAAGAAAAAGACCAGCTTAGGGCTACCTGGATACAGCCACGAAACTCGACGGATTCGACCATCATACCTTTGGCGGTGCAACAACAGGACAAGAATTCGTTACTCAACTTTTACAAGTCATTGATTTCGCTAAGGAATAAAAGTTATGCCCTCACCTATGGTGATTTATCGACGGTAAAATTGCAAGGCCAACCGGCAATCTGTGCCTTTGCCAGGACAGATGCCAACCAATCGTTGCTTGTCATCCACAACCTGGGTAAAGGCAACGCAACCGTAAAACTGCCTCAGGGATACCAGGACTACAAGACCGTCCACTTCTCGACAAAAACGTCCACCGTAAAAGGCAGCCAGGTACAGGTTCCCGAATACTCAACTGTCGTACTTTCCAAATAGCGTTCGAGACATCCCTTGCGGGTTGATTTTCAATGAGAGTGAGATCGGTGACGACCTCTCTCCATAACAGTCATATCATATTTTTAAATTTAAATAAATGAAAATTAGATATTTATTGATTTCAATCTTCGCAATCAGCCTCACTGTCCTTTCCTGCATGGCGCAGGAACCGGAACTGCTCGTTGAGGCCGCACCGAAGGAAGTGGTAAAACAGTACGGGATTCCATTCGATAAGGTACCCGACCGTCGCGACGTCACCATTTACCAGGTTAATATCCGAAGTTTCAGTAAAGAGGGCAATTTCAAGGGAGTAACCTCCCGCCTTGATTCCATAAAAGATCTGGGTGCGAACGTCGTTTACCTGATGCCCATTTACCCCGTCGGCTCTTTGAGATCCGTCAATTCGCCCTATTGCATCCGCGATTACAACGCAGTCAATCCCGAATTCGGAACCCTTGACGACCTTCGTGAACTCGTGGACGGAGCCCACGCCAGAGACATGGCTGTCATCCTCGACTGGGTTGCCAACCATACCTCCTTTGATCACGTTTGGATTCCAAAGCCAGGCTGGTACCAGAGAAACGAGGCCGGTGAGATCATCAATCCACCCGGACACAACTGGCGGGATGTTGCCCAGCTTGACTTTTCAAACCAGGCAATGCGGCTCGAATTGATCAGATCCATGAAGAACTGGGTCTTGAAAGCCAATATTGACGGATTTCGCTGTGATTACTCCGACGGACCACCGTTTGACTTCTGGAAACAAGCCATAGATACGCTCAGAAACATAAAAACCCACCAGCTGCTGTTGCTCTCGGAGGGAAGCAGAAGCAACCACTTCACCGCCGGCTTTGACTATAATTTCGGTTTCGGTTTCTTTGGTAACCTGAAAAAGATCTTCCGAAATACGCAATCCGTCAAATCGCTCGAAACCTTCAACGTCTCTGATTACGCAGGTGCAGCCGATGGCCAGCAAATGGTACGTTACACCTCCAACCACGACGTGAATGGCTCTGACGGTACGCCAATGGATCTGTTCGGGGGAGAGCGTGGATCGATGGCCGCCTTTGTGGTAGTTGCTTATATGAAGGGAATTCCCATGATCTATAACGGACAGGAAACCGGGACACCCTACCGGCTGACATTCCCCTTTACTTCAACCAGGATCCCGTGGGGAACCGATCCGACCATGACACAGGAATATAAAAAGATTGTGGCATTCAGAAACCAAAGTAACCCCATCAGGAGAGGTGAACTGACATCGTTCTGTAGTGATGATGTTTGTGCCTTTACCAAACAATTGGACAAGGAACAGGTGTTGGTACTGGTAAATCTCAGGGATTCGACAGTCGACTTCAGCCTGACCCCTGAATTGGCCGCAATGCCTTGGAAAGACGCATTTACGGGTAAAAGCGTGACCCTCAAGGAAAAGGTTAACCTGAAGCCTTACGAATATCTTGTTGTAGAGAAATAATCAATCCTAAAAAAAAAGGTATAATATGAAAAATCTGATTCTATTTTTGGTGGGCCTGTTCATGGTAATACTCGCCACAGCCCAAAACCAACCCACCGCCGCACCCGGGCAACAACAGACCGCCCCACAGCGACAACCCGAAAGGTGGGCGCCCGAAAGTACCGAATGGTACACCCCTGTTCCCCAAAAGGTTACCCCCGGTGTGGGAACCAAACCACCGTCGGATGCCATTGTGCTGTTCGATGGAAGTGACTTGTCGAAATGGCAGTCGAGGGGAAATGAGCCAGCCAAATGGAAGGTTGAGGGTGGGATCCTGACCGTTGAACCCGGAACAGGAACCATCACCACGAAGGAATACTTCGGGGATTTTCAGTTGCATATCGAATTCAGGTCACCGGCACCCGAAAATCACAACGGGCAGAATAGGGGCAACAGCGGTATCATGATACAGGGCCGCTATGAGGTCCAGGTGTTGGATGGCGACAACAACCCCACCTATGTCAACGGCATGGTGGGCAGCATTTACAAACAGAGTGCCCCAATGGTTAATGCCTATACCAAAAACGGGGAATGGCAGGTATATGACATTTACTGGAAAGCACCACGGTTTGGCACCGATGACAAACTGGAGTCTCCGGCAATGATTACCGTCGTGCTCAATGGCATCGTGGTCCAGAACAATTATATACTCAAGGGAACCACACCATACACCGGCATGCCCAAATATACGGCCCATGGCCGTTTGCCACTTTCACTCCAGGACCACGGTACCAAGGTTTCGTACCGGAACATCTGGGTCAGGAATCTTTAGCGTTTTCAAAATAGCCAATATAAATTTCCAAACCAAATCAGTATGACAACCGACCGAAGAGAATTTCTGAAATATGCATCAGCCATGGCAGCCGGGCTAGGCATCAATGGCTTGCTCACGGATAAAGCTATGGGAAAGGGTTTACTCGCCAGCAGTGAAACAAGGGTTAACCTTGGAGTCATAGGCGTGGGAATGGGGTGCCGTGATCTTCAAGGTGCCCTGAGTGGCCAATCCTGGGTTCATTGCATTGCCATGTGTGATGTTAACCGGACACGACTGGAAGAACAGGCGGCCCGGTTCAAGTCAGAATTTCCATCCCAGACGTCGGAAATCAAACTGTACAATGATTTCCGCCAACTGCTCGACAACAAGAATATACACGGTGTCATCATCGCCACTCCCGATCATTGGCACACCTATATATTCGCCGAAGCGTTGAAGGCAGGTAAAGCGGTCTATATAGAGAAACCAGTGGCCAACTCCATTGCGGAGTGCAATGCCATGCTCGATTTGCAGAAGAAATATAAGCGGGTGGTGACAACAGGCCTATGGCAGACCAGCCAGAAATATTTCGTGGAAGCCAATGAAATCCTGAAAACCGGTGTTTTGGGCGACGTTTACAAGGTACAACTTTGGCTTTGCCAGAGTACAGATCCGAGACCTGTGGTTGAAGATGCCCCGTCGCCATCCACCCTCAATTATGACATGTGGCTGGGGCCTGCCCGTGAGCGGCCCCATAACCCATACCGGGTAAGAAGCTGGAGGAGTTTCTGGGACTATGGCGGAGGACAACAGACCGACTGGGGTGTACATTGGATTGATTCGGCTTTCGACGGTCTGGAGGCCCTGGGGCTCAGCAAAAGGGTATTTCCCAAGGCAGTCTATTCAACAGCCTACAAAAATCCAAAGTCTTTTAATGAGACCCCAAGTTGCCAGACGACCATTTTCCAATATGACCATTTCCATATCGAATGGGCACAGCAGGTAGCCAATCTTTACAACCGAAACCAGGGGGTGGCCTGGATCGGGAGTAAGGCTACCCTGGTGTGCAACCGCGAAGGGTATGAGCTGATTCCCTATGTAGGCAGAAACTCCGAAACATCCGTTGAACCGGTCAAGTTAACGGGACCATTCGAGGAGGGCGGAATCGAGGCCCATACCGCCAATTGGTGTGCCGCCATCCGCGACAATTCAGGGATGACAAACAGCCCTGTCGAAAAAGGAGTATTTGCCACCATCCTGGCACATATGGCCAACATATCCTACCGGACCGGCACCACGGTAGTGTATGATCCGGGAAAGCGGTCGTTTATCGCCAATGATGCCGCCAACCAATACCTGACACCAGCATACCGGACCCCCTGGAAACTTCCCGAGGTATAAACTTTAATCCAATTTGTGATTTTCACTTTCTTATAGACCCTGGCAGGTTACATATGTTTGTTCATCCATGAAGGATTTCAACAAATCAACGCAATATCCTTCGATGGCAAGGGCATCGACCTTGATCCAAACGTTAAAATGATACTTTGAAAAAGAGGTCATCTATCTGCCGAATACCTGGTAAAAAAGAGTCAAAATAATTATGATCTCATTTGTATTTCGAATGAGATCATAATTTATATTTGATACCAATTCGGCACATCTTAAAGTACTGAATCAGTGTACACTCCCAAGTAGTTTAATAAAACCAGGAATAATATGCGATACGGATTCCGCGAATCAGTGAAAGCTTCCTGTCAATGCGCAAGAGCAATGAAGCCAGCGTCCATTATCATCTCCACGCTTCTTTTTTCCATCATTTTACAGCTTTCATCATGCGACAAGCTGGAGGATCTTTTTAACAAAGACGAAGAAGTCGTTTTGTTTCCCACCACGGTGATTGGACCTAAAGATGGATCTGAGGGAGTTGGTTTGACTACTGCGATTATTGTGGGGAAATTTGATGAAACGGTGAACGCAGTTTGTGCCAGTTATATAACGGTTGGCGATGATTATAAGTCGGGACCCGGGTTTATGGATTACCTGGTCATAACGGAGGATACCCTGAATTTGTCCTCCTACGTCAAAATGAATGAGTATTCAGAATATCCGTACCCACCCGAACCCCCTTACACATTCGATATCGTAAAGAAAAGCAGGGCCTATTTTATGCTCACGGATTTGAAACCGTCAACAAAATACTATTGGAAAATCATTCATAATGCAGGCGACTTTCTGCTCGATGTTACACCTTTCAGGTCATTTACGACCGTTGCCCAGACCGACATTGCTTCCACTGTCGAATTCGCATCGGTTGAGGGGGGTACTTTTTGTTTTGGCGACATCTCATGTATTGCATCCAAAAAGGTAGAGGTTGAGCTAAGCGGCTACCTGATGGGCAAATTCGAAATCACCAATGGCCAGTTTGTTGATTTCCTGAACCAGACCGGATGCGATCCGATTTCAGGAAGTTCATATTATGATGCCTATTCATCGTGGGCAGCGATAAAATTCAACTTTGAAACCGGAAGGTTTGAGTACCGGTCGGGGACAAAAAACAATCCGGCCAATACCGTTTCGTGGGATGGAGCCCTTGCCTTCTCGAATTATGTTGGCGGGAGGTTGCCAACCATGGCAGAATGGGAGTTTGCCGCAAGAGGCGGAACATTGACCCACAATTATCTCTATTCGGGAAGCAACGATCCGGAGGAAGTTGCCTGGACCTCAAACAACACGGGCGTATTCAGGGATGTGGGTACTAAAAAGCCAAACGAATTGGGAATCCATGACATGAGCGGAAATGTTGAGGAATGGTGCTCTGACTGGTATGCCCCATTCAATGAAGTATACCAGGCCGGGAAATACGTGAATCCAACCGGTCCGGCAACCGGGACCCAAAAAATCCTGAAAGGGGGATCGGTGTTCTCGTTGCCCATTTACTATACCGCTTCCTATCAACTCTTCCCTGGTTCGGGCATGGGCCAGCCTTTCTGGAAGATCACCGGCTTCAGGGTTGCCAAAAACTGATCAAATGATTTACGGTAATTACTGACGGTTCAGGATGGTTTTACATGATTAATTGTCGGTTTTCCATTATAACACGCATCAGTTATCCCTTCCGCAAGAGCATACAGGGGGTAATCTGCGTCCATTATCTCTTAATGGTCCTTTCATATAAGTCGACCCATTCGCTGACACTTATTTTGCGGGCCAGTTCAGCAATGAGTCCGAAGGGTATCTGATCGGGCTTTTTGAAGCGAATGCAGCTTTTCCCCATATCGGGTTTTGTTTTACAGTGTTTTATATATTCCGTTACAAACCAGTCAAGGATTTCGGGATTGGCATAAATACCCATGTGGTAAAGGGCCACAAAGTTCTTTTGCGAAGCGATGCTGGCAAAAGGCAATGGTTGTTTTGGATCGCAATGATAGCCCCCGGGATACAATTCATGGGGAACAACAAACCCAATCATGCCGTAATTCATGGTTTCAGCGAATCCTTCCGGAAGATTTTCGAGAAGGACCTTTCTTAGTTTCAGGAAGGCTTCCTTTCGATCATCAGGCAGTTGGTCAATATATTGCTGTGGTGAATCGGCCTCTGTCTTCATTGGTTTTACTAATTATTTTATAAGTTTTCATTGCAGCATGTCAAGGTTTCTTCCGATTGATTCTGACACAACACCGTTATCGGCATATACCTGCCAAAGCCCGATCTTATCATTAACGACCACCGCTTTCCATGAAGCTGGAATTCGCCAGTGATTGCTGACCGCCAGATTCTTTCCGGCAGCTTTATATGTTCCGCTGGCATAGCCCGTAAGCACAATCATCGCCTTATTTTGAAATGTATCTTCAATTTCGATTTTATAATCCGGAAACAATGAAAAATAACCGATCCACGCTTCCTTCAATCGATCATTGCCAGTCATCCTGGTCCCTCTCGAATCAATAAAGACATGGTCTTTACCCAACAGTCCAATAAGTCTGTCGATATTTGCACAATTTATTGCTTCCACAAATTCCAAAACAATCTTCAAAACCATATTGTTCTGTTTCATTTGCGACTGACGTGATCTGCATTTTTTCATTTTCTGGCTAAGCGACAAGTAAATCAGCGATTGAATGTAGTTAAATATTATTATCCTTTTTTGATATATGTAAATATCCCCGATAGCCCGCATACAGGGATTTTGCAGAACGTTGGTTACCCCCCTACCGTTCGCTTGAGGGTCAGATTTGCAACCCATATTCATTGTGTACTTTCCGTAAATTTTCGTAAATTTAATAGAGCCCTCCGGAGTATAAAAAGATTAACAAGACAATCATTTTCCAATCTTCATTAACAATAAAAAACCGAGAAATGAAAACTGTTATTCTTTGCATGGTCATGCAATTCATCGCCTTTCATTTTTCCATGGCCCGGATACCCGACATCAGCCAGGTTGGTTGTGGAGAAATGCAAACCCCCTTGTCGTGCCTCTATCCTGAACCTGAATTTTACGGGTCAACAGCCTTTGGATTCATATCGGATGAAGAAATGTTTTCCATCATTACAGCTACTGAATTACAAAATACTGCAGGAATCCTGACGAAAAACACCAGCCGGCAGGACACGGTCGCCACAGCTCTCCAAAGGGCCATGAACCTGATGAAAGAGGGAAAAAAGGAGGAGGCCTCCAAAATGTGCCTCGAATTGATGGAAAGCCATCCCGACCAGAGGGAACCAGTCCAGATGTGGCTCATCATGAACATGAAAAGGTCGCCCACAGGTGAGGAAGAAGCCATCGGGTTGCTAAATGAGTTGGGCAAGACTTACCCCCAAAATACAGCCATCGTGTTTTTCAGGGCATTTATTGAAGCGGAATACGGACAAAATGATGCCGCCCTGGCTGACATTGAGAAACTCATCCAGAGCCAGCCCGACAGCTCGCTGAATTATATCCTGAAATGACAGGTTTTGTCGGCACAAAAGAAGCACCAGGATGCCTTTGAAGCGTTTGACCGGGCAACCGCACTCGATCCCTCCAGACCCGACGTATGGGGCATGAAGGCAAGTGCCCTGGCAGGTGCCGGGAAGTACGACGAAGCCATTGCCGCCATTAGCAAAGCAATCGAAATGGTACCTGGCCATCCTGTGGCAATATATAACCGTGCATGCATTTACTGCCTGAAAGGTGACAGGGAAAATGCCCTGGCCGACCTGAAGAAAGCTGTTTCGATCGATGCCAAATTGAAGGAAACCGCAAAACAGGATGCTGACTTTACCACCCTGTACAACGACGAGGAGTTTAAAAAACTGACAGCGGCGACGGAATAAGCCAGGCTATCATACGTGGTCCGGTTCAGCGAACCATGAGATGGGTCAATATTTAACATTTACAAAAACAATAAACTGATGCTCTTGGCCTCTCTAAACACCATGGGATTCAAGGTATCAGAGGTTGCAATATCAGTAAAACAGATATCTCTGAAAAAATCAATATTTCTTCCCCATAATCTGACATTACAAGGGTGAGAAACAAAAGTGAAGGACTTTTCATGAACCTTCAGCCATTCTTTATGCCTCAAAACAGGAATATAAAATGGCTGGCTAATCTATTTCTTAATAAACTGAAAGGTTTTCCCATCGGACGATTCGAAACGCAATATATAAGTGCCTGGCACAAAATGAGACACATCGATTTCATTGGTGGAAATTTGGATAACCGTATTAAGGATTAATTTTCCTTCCAGATTATAAATGCCAATTTTACCACTCATCCTTGATTCAATGAATATTCTATCATTGGCAGGATTAGGGTAAATTCTAAAATCATGTTTTTCATCTAATCCAGCATGAGTTAATTCCTGAACGCCAATTGTGATATTTCTGGAGTGAAGCGTTAATCCTGGCAAAAGGGAATTGGTCACTTCACAACGATATACTCCGGCATCAGATAATTCCAGCCCAATTATACGCAGGCTGTCAGATGTTTGAGATGAAATCAATTCATCATCCTTGAACCAATTATATATATTATTTTCACCATCT
Source organism: Bacteroidales bacterium 6E (assembly GCA_001270045.2). Lineage (GTDB taxonomy): Bacteria > Bacteroidota > Bacteroidia > Bacteroidales > Prolixibacteraceae > UBA1413. The sequence goes on from DF970667.1 coordinate 52,208, forward strand.
ACACCAAATGAGTAAGAGAAATTTTCACCCTCATTTAATGAAATCACTTGCTCTACTCCGATGCTGTCTTGTGGTATATAAGTGAAAAATTCAATACCAATGGCCGGCTCCAGACTGCCAAAGGTAAGTTGGTTATTTTCGACCCCTAAGAAACCAAGCTTTATATTTTGGCTTATATCAAGATTAGACAGTCGATTATTCCAACAATAAAAATGAACTAATGATGGATTATGGCTTACATCAATATTAGATAACAAATTATGACCACAATTTAACCAAACCAGGAATTCTCCTTGACTGCTAAGATCTAAACTTGTCAATTTATTGTGCTCGCAGTTTAAATAGTTCAGGTACTTATTATTACTGAGGTCTAAACTTGTAAGATTCATTATGAAGTTACAAGTTAGCTCTCGCAATTTGTGATTCGACTTAACATCTAGAATTATCAATTTGGTGTCTTGACAATCTAAACGAGTTAAATATGAATTATTAGTTATGCCTAAACTCGATAAGGGATTTTTACCACATACTAGTTTTGTAAGAAATATATTATTACTAAAATCCAATTCTTCCAGCATATTTAATTGACAATCAACGTATTGCAATTGTACATTTTCAGCAATATTCAAAACAGTCAAATTGTTATCGAAACAATCTAGCTGTCTTAAAACTGTATTCCGCGAAAAATCAAGGCTGGTTAAATTGTTATCGTTGCATATTAAAGTGCTAAGAGCCGTAAAATCCTCAATCCCGGTCAAATCATCAATATTTTTATTTGAAACATCCAAGATCTTGATCTTTTTGATTGTCACAGTTTTCACATAATCATCCAATGGACCTGAATCATAGCCTAAATCTATTAATGCCTGCTCAAAGTTATCATCAGGAATATATGTTTGAGGACACTTCCCCCAATCAGGTTTATTTGTTTCAGTCAATGCAGATTCAGTTGAAAAAAGGTCAGGCTCACTGGCAATATTTGAAACACACCATTCAGATATGTCTTGATTGAATTCCGGGGCGGAATTAAACATCCCATTCATGTTGTTCACATTACTGACATCCCATGAGCCTATATCCTGGTTAAATTTGAATGCGGTCCTAAACATATAGGACATATTTACGACTTGACTAACATCCCAGTTTGCTATAGGCTGATTAAAAAACATTTCATCGAACATCCCGCTCATATTTGTCACATTACTTACATCCCAATTGCCAAGTGGATGATCGAACGAAGAGGCTGTCTGAAACATATATGACATATCATTCACATTGCTGACATCCCATAAACCAATATCTTGATTGAAATCATATGCATTACTAAACATACCCGACATATTCTCTACGCTACTCACATCCCATGAGCCAATTTCACTGTCAAAATCACTGGCTGATGCAAACATTTCACTCATATCTGTCACCTTGCTTACGTCCCAGGAACTAATATCCTGATTAAAACCAGAAGAATTCTTGAATAAACCGGACATATCTGTGACTAAACTGGTGCAAACCTTTGACAAATCAGCAGCTTCATCCCGACGTTGGATTAACAGATCTCTATCCACCGCTTCGTAAAGTATCCCATTAACTCGTCCTGTATCACCGGGTTCACAATGGATACATTTTATTGTCACTCCATTGTAATCCAGATAAAATGAAGGTCCTTCCAAAGCCAAGGAATCAATAAAATCAATAGCCGATTGTGAAACAGGCCAACGCCATTCCTGGAATAATGGGATTAAATTCATATTGGCTGCCTGCGATGAAGCAATTATAAAATTGTCGGCTGCATCCTGGGTGGACTGCCTGTCTGGCAATAAGGCTGCATATTTCCATATGTTTTGTAGCCACTGCCAACCATAAGTTTCTTCTAGATAGAAACAAAATGAAGCGAATAAATCAGCCGCGCCCCAAGGGGACCCTGGAACTCCCGCCCCAACCCCTAACGTATTTGCCCAGTTGAGAGTTGAATCTGCCATATATGCAGATCTTAGTTCACGAATGGAATTCACAAAATCAATATGAGATGGATAATCATCAACCCCAATATATTTCATAGACATAAATCGCATGAAAACGGCATACCCTGTAGTAATCGGATCGCTTTCATAGGCAAGCTTGTTTCCGTAAAACCAAAAGTTCCTTCCCAATTCATAAAATATGATTTGTTCATACTTGTTTTCAAACAAGATCGAAGTATAACACATATCAAAATAGACATCCAATATTTCAATTCCCGTTGCACCTAAATAACCACATCCTGCACCACAAGTGGGATCTGCGCTGGCAATGGTACTCTTTTGATTAATCCATGTTGAAGGTAATGGATCAGGTTCCCTGCCAGTACATAACATATAAAAGTTATAGGCACCATCCATGGCATCCAACCATTTCTGCATAACGGCAGTGTCCAGGTTACTTTCCTTGGACAGAAGCATAGTTTTCGTTCCCTCATACTTAAACATCGGTACTGTATCACCGCTGAAAGTCACATAAGTCTGGGACTCCTGGGCTTTCGAAAATAGAAATAGAAACAAGCCCAATAAAAGGATTGACAATCTTTTCATGTTGGTTTAAATATTTAGTTGTAATTATTTACAGGTTAACATCTCACAAATCATTAAATGACTATATAAACTTATGACATTTTTACGACATATAAGTCATTGATAATGATAATTTTTACACAAAAATGTTATTATCCATAATATTTACAGAAGCCAAATAATACTACCCTCACCACCCGAAAAAATCACTATATTTATTCCCCATAAACTGACTATAAAATGGCAAAGCAACCTCAATCCAATGGCATGAACCGCCGCGATTTTCTGCGGACCGGCACAGCCGTGGCCACATCGGCCATGCTGTTACCCCTGACGGGAACCAGCGTTTTTGGCGCCTTCGCGGGCGGTAACGCCACTGTTTCCATCCCTGCCGCAAGACTCAACAACGGCGTAATGATGCCCCTGCTGGGCTTTGGCACCAATACCCTCACGGGCGATGTGGGTGAACGTTGCGTGGCCGATGCCATATCGGTGGGCTACCGCCTCATCGACACAGCCCACGTGTACGGAAACGAGGAAGCCGTGGGTGCAGGCATCAAAAAGAGCGGCATCGACCGGAAAGAACTCTTTGTCACCTCCAAGCTGTGGGTCGACGACTCGGGATACGAGGGCACCAAAAAGGCCTTCCAGACCTCGATCGACAAGCTCGGCACCGATTACCTCGACCTGTACCTGATTCACCGTCCACGGGGCGATGTGAAGGGCACATGGAAAGCTTTTGAAGAGCTCTATGAGGCCGGGAAGATCAAAGCCATCGGAGTGAGCAACTTCGAACCCGACCAGCTGGCAGAGCTGCTGTCGTATGCCAAAATCAAGCCTGCCAACAACCAGATTGAGACACACGTCTTCTTCCAGGAGCACGTCAATTATGCCTCGCTGAAGGACCGGGAGATCCAGATGCAGGCCTGGTCGCCCTTTGCCGCCGGCAGAAATGGTATATTCAGTAACCCCACTCTGGCCTCCATTGCCAAAAAACATGGGAAAACCATTGCCCAGGTGTGCCTGAGATGGCACTATCAGAGAGGCATCGTGGCCATTCCGAGGTCGTCGCAAAAAGCCCACATGATCGAGAACCTCAACATATTCGACTTCGAGCTCGACGCGGCCGACCTGCAAACCATTGCCCCGCTCGACCTGAACCGTACCCAGTTCCCCGAGTGGAGCTGACCAACTGAACCAACCTAAAGCCAAACATGTTAGAATTGCTTGTCCACCAATGGAAGGAGAAAATTCGCTCCCCTTTCTGGCAAAAGAACATGGTGCTCAATATCGTGCTGGGCATCATGGGTCTGTATCTTGCCCTGAACGTGGTATTCCTGAGTTTGCTGACCGACAGGATACTGGCCCAGGTTTATCCCGGTCGCGACACCATCGAGGCCGTTACCGGATGGTTGTTTTACTATTTTTCGGCCGATCTCATTATCCGGTTCCTGTTTCAGCAGCTCCCCACCCTTTCGATACTGCCCTACCTGACCCTGCCCATCAAAAAGAACCGGCTGTTGCACTACCTGATCCTGAAAACCATTCCCGGATTCTTTAACCTGGTGGCCGTGCTGCTGATTCTGCCCTTCTTCGTGAAAAACATTGCCTTGACGCAACCGGTGGCATTCAGCATCGGTTGGATCATTCCGGTTTTATCGCTGGTGGCCGTCAACAACTTCCTGAACTTCACGCTTAAAAAACACTTTTCGCAAAAGCCCTTCATCACGGTATTGCTGCTGGCGGGGGTGGGATTGCTGGTTTATCTCGACGTGGCTGGGATTTTCTCCATATCGGCCTATTTTACTGCAGCGGTGTACCACCTGGCAACCCATGCCTATGGCGTTTTGTTGCCACTTGCCCTGGTGGCTTTGAGCTATTACCTGGCCCATGCCTACCTGAAAAGAAACGCCTACATGGAGGATACCCCAACCAAAGCAACCCGGAATTCGGCGGCACTTGATTTCCTGGGGCGGTATGGCGATTTGGGCCACCTCATAGGCGTGGAGCTGAAGCTGATATTGCGCAACAAGCGGCCAAGATCGTTGCTGTATGTGTGTGGCTTCTTCTTCCTGTACGGCTTCATGTTCTATAAAAAAGAGAACCTCGACGATTACCTGATCCTGAGCTTTATGGGATTGTTGTTGCCCTCGGTCTTTTCGCTGAACTACGGGCAATACATGTTTTCGTGGGAAAGTTCGTACTTCGACCGCATATTGGTGAGCGACATCACACCCTATACCTACCTGAGATCGAAACACGTGCTGCTTTCCATGTCAGGCATCATCGGCTATTTAATCGTCCTTCCGTATGCAATCATCAGTTACAAAATAGCATTCATCAATGCCGCCTTTTTGCTGTTCAATATCGGGGTCACCTACATGATCCAATTGTTTTTCAGCACCTTTAACACTGCATACATCGACCTGGGAAAAAGCCAGTTCATGAACTACCAGGGAACCGGGCTAACGCATTTCCTGGTCATCATTCCCACCACGGGCTTACCGTTTCTGATCTACTATCTGCACAAACTGACGGGAGCCCTCGAATTTTACTTTTACTCGATCGCCCTTATCGGGATCGTCGGGATCATTTTCAACAGGACCCTGCTGCAGATGATGGTTCGCCTTTTTGTGAAAAGAAAGTACAGGATGGCATTAGGATTCAGGCAAAAATAAAATGAAATGATAGAAGCAATTGACCTACGGAAAGTTTACGGCAAAAAGCTGGCCCTGTCGGTCGACAGGATCAGGATAGAGGCGGGAGAATTCATTGGCCTGGTGGGCAACAACGGGGCCGGCAAAACCACTATGCTGAGCCTGATCCTCGACTTGATTGAGCCGACCAAAGGATATGTCACCTCGAAATCGATGAAGGTATCGGAAACCGATGATTGGAAAAGCTATACCGGTTCGTACCTGAACGAGGGATTCCTGATCCCCTTTTTAAAGCCGATGGAGTTCCTCGAATTCATTGGCAGTCTGCACCAGATGAACAAAGACGACGTGAGGGCCTTCCTGTTTGCCAACACCAGCTTCTTCGACATGGACACCTTCTCGGGGAAATACAACCGGGAACTATCGGCGGGAAACAAAAACAAAATAGGGATATTGGGTTCGTTTCTGGCGAAACCGGAGATACTGATTCTCGACGAACCCTTCTCCAACCTCGATCCCAGTTCGCAGATGTGGCTCAAGGCCAAATTAAGGGAACTGAACGGCGAGGGCATCACCATCCTGATTTCCAGTCACGACCTGAAGCATGTCACCGAAATCTGCAGCCGCATCTTACTGCTCGAGGAGGGCCACATCTTAAAAGACACACCAACGGATGCAGATACCTTGGTAGAATTGGAAGAGTATTTCAAGATTTAAGGACAGTATTTCCGACCTGACTTTATTTCTTCATGGTAATCACCACTACCCCACTGTAGTTGCCTTGCGTGAATTTGCGGATCGATTCATAATTGTTGTATACGTCGATAGCGTCAATGTTGTCAGGATTGATATCATGGAGTTCGGCCTGGGTAATCGTTTTTCCGTCGACAATATACAGGACTTGCCGTTCCTGGTCGCCAAAGCTAAAGGATTCCCTATTCCGTTGTTCGATACTTTCGGCCAGGCCAGCGGCATCGGCCAACACTTTTGTCCCATTCTCAGGAGTTACGTATCGCCCCATGAACATGATTGTTCGGGTGTTTTTGTCGAAGATAAAGAAGACAAACGGATGGTCGGCTTTCACCACCTTGTAGGCATCGAGCCTGCCGGCCCCGACCATGATGTTGGTGGTGGTGGCTGCCGCTGCTTCCGTCTTCTCCTCATCCATAGCCAGCCAGGTCTTATGGAATACCTGTCCCAGCTTCAACGGCGCATCACGGGTGATGCCTGAAAAATCGGCGTCATCGGTGAACGCGGTGGTAAGTCCTGCTCCTTTTAGGGCATCACTGAGTTCGAAGCTCGCTTCGAGTTTCATCTTCGGAACGGTAAGCATTACCCGTGCATAATACACACTGTCGAGGATACTGTCGAACAGAGCGCTGCCTAGTTTTGCCTCCAGTTCGCCGATACCAGACAACTTTTTCGGAAGCAGGACACCGAACGACATCCCGGACGATGCATAGGCTTTCGAAACAAACTGGAAATCATCGGTTTCATAATAGGGAAGCAATTCCTTCTTCTGCATGAAATCGATTGTATAGTGATCCTCCTGACCTGCGAAAAAAGTGGCCGGTCGGGTCATTTTTTTCTCAAACTTTTCGAGCCATTCATCCTTGAACCAAACGGCATTTGAAATCATTAACCGGGTGTCGGGGTTGAAATTTTCGGCCGAAACCATCTCGTTGATCCGGTTATTCGTTCGTTCTGAAACCCAGCGGTTGATGTCGGTAACCGCCCGTTTCGGGTTTGAGAATACCGCTTGTCTGAAATCCGTGGCATGAAAGCCTGACACCTTCCTTTTGTAGGCATTCTCAACATCGAGGCCTTTGTCTACCCAAATGGCATTGGAAATTTGCACTCCGGGGACTTGACCCGATGTTTGGACTACTCCCTTAAGTTTCATTTCACCACCTGAACCCGGACTTTTCTGGAACAGCACCTTTTCAAACTCCTGTTTCGTGGTGCCTTCCGACCCTTCGTAGGCCGCCATCAGCGCGAACCAGGTGCTTGCCGGCGAGATCAGCATGTTACTGTCGGCCACCCTGGCCTGATGGAACAAGTCGAAGGAATAATGGTTGACAGGATTGCCTTTGCGGCCATTTTGTGCGGTGACAATTCCGCTGTTGCAATTCAAAATGAAAATGAGGGTGATGGTTAAGATGGGTCTTAGATTCATTATTCTTGGTTAATGGTTGTTAAAACTAAATAGGAAATGGCTTGGTAACGGACAGGTGCTGATTGAATCGTTGCAGTATTTCATCCCTTGGATCACCACCCAAACATCCCGTAATCGCCTGTGGCACGAAAGTACCCATCTTCACTTAGTCCACAAACAGATTTAACATTATTTATCAATAATCATTGAACTCCTATTGCTTAAGTGGAGTGTGATGTATCCATTCCTTTGTATCCTGTTGTTAAACCGAATGGCTCAGGCAGCATAAAAATTCACTTTCATTTTGAATCCCAACTTGAATGAATAAGATCTTTGGAAAGGAGGATGACATCCAGCCGCATCCAAAAGGAATTTCTGAATTTTGGACTGGAAAGTGGCATTTCACGAATGGACGAAATTTCGTAACTTTAATGATGCATAAACGAGTTGAAAGGCAAGTATTCATGAAAATCCCGCAATTTCGAATTTAAATCTCACGCCATGAAAAATAAACTAACACGTCAAATCATCTATTTTGTCCTGATATTGCTCGGACTGATCCTCATGGTTGGGGGAATCGTGACAGGTAAACACGGATCAACCGTGATAGGTCTGATTGTGGCTGCCATCAATGTCGAGCAATGGATTGTCCTGAACAAAAAAGCTGGTCATTCTTTATAAAAAACTTATGAAATATATGGTTCATCGATTGCAAGTCAACAGTGACAACATGCAGGAGAAATTGCAGCAATTCCTCGGCACCCTGTCTGGAGAGGTAATTTCCATCATCCCAAATGTCAGGCCAGCCCTTCTTATATTGGGCGGAACTGCCAAAATAGACTTTTTGCTGATTGTTGAGAAAATCCCCTAACCGGATTCTTTCAATATTTTGACGGATACCTTTCGCTGGGATCGTGAAATCGCTTTATTTGTAACTTAACAGTTATCATTCAAGATCGCCAAAAATGAAATCTTATCTAAACCATAAAGAGCTTATGGGCAAACCGTTGGGCACTTTATCCACCGGCTGCCGGATCAGGATACTGAAAAAGGCAACACTCGTCTTTGTCTTGGTAAGCATCACAATGCTGGCCCCATCACAGGAAAATCAAAATAAAACCCTAAGGTTGACCGGAGCCGCAACGCTGACCACCAAAGGATTGTCGACATTCCCAAATCTCACGTTAGGGAAACCTGCCGCTGTCTTTGATTTCTCGGTAGGTGGCGACAAGTTCAGGTTTGATCCCACCCTGCGGTTTGGCCTCGACGGAAAACCATGGACATTTATCTTCTGGCTGCGATACCAGGCTATCCAGACCCAAAAATTCGGATTACGGATAGGTGTGCACCCCGCCTATTCTTTTAGGACAATAGAGATGGTCCAAATTGGGAAAAACACCGATATCCTGAGGGCCACCACCTATCTGGCCGGAGAGATCGCCCCTGTCTTCAGGGTAGCCAAAAACGTAACTTTAGGTCCCTACATCATCTTGACACATGGAGTCGATGACGACGCCGTACAATACAGCAACTTCATTTCGATGGTCACAAACATCAGCAACATCAACCTGGGAGAAAGAATTTACTCAAGCCTGATGGCGCAGGCATACTACCTGAGAATGGACGACAGGGAGGGATTCTATGTAAACGGAACACTGTCGCTGAACAGGAGAAATTTCCCTTTGTCCCTGTCCACCACCATCAACAAGGCCATTGAATCGACTATCGTGGGTAAAAGCCTTCTCTGGAATGTCAATCTCATATACAGGTTTGGCGGTATGTATCGCAGGGATATACCGTAAAATGTAAAAATCAACATGAGAAAGTGCAAAAACAATAAAACGTTTGGAATAAGTATCCAAACAGCTTTCCTGAAAATTTCAAAAAGGATATGATGGTCCTTTTTTCCATTCGACAGAATGCTAACTTTGCGATATCAGGAAATTATCGTTGAGGTCATGTCGGAGGTTAAACATACACATGAACACAAAACCATGTGGGTTGTAGTGTTGACGGCGGTTACAATGGTGGTGGAGATCGTATTTGGACTGACGACCAAGTCGATGGCATTGCTGGCCGATGGCATCCACATGGGGTCCCATGTACTGGCCATTGGATTGAGCTGGTTGGCCTACGTGATTGTCAGGAAGGTATCGGTCAACAAAAGGTTTACCGGAAATTCGGAAAAGATCTTGTCATTGTCGGGTTACAGCAGCGGGTTGATGTTGCTCATTTTTGCCATTGTCATCCTGATTGAGGCGGTAGAGCGGCTTTACAATCCTCAGGACATCGTGTACAGGGAAGCTATCCTGGTAGCCAGCCTCGGCCTGGTGATCAATATCGCCAGTGCATTCTTGCTGCATCACGACCATGAACACTCCGATCATAACATCCGGGCAGCCTATCTGCATGTAATTGCCGATGCGCTTACCAGCCTGTCGGCCATTATCGGAATCACTGCGGCTATGATATGGAATATACCCTTTATCGATACCATAGCAGCCATCGTCAGCTCTTTTGTCATCGTGAGGTGGTCTGTTGGACTGCTAAGGGATTCGGGATTGGCACTTTTGGATATGGAAGCGCACCACAAACATGGGAAAAGGCATTAATTTCATCGGATAGACGAATTGGGGATAGATGTTACCAGGATCCGGCGTAATCCCCAGCCAATCTGTGAAATTATGGATCCAGGATTCAGGTCAAAAGTACAGGAGCCAAAGCCCTGCTCAGGAATAGCTACAAAAAAAAGAGGCCTAAACAGCCTCTTCCCATTAGATTCATTGATATTCGTTTTTGGCCATCGGCCTCAAATCAACCTTTGTAATACTTTTGCCGGTCCATTTCCGGTCGGTTTGACCAATAACGTTCACGTGCCGTTTCGGGATCCATGTCGATGGGAACAAAAATCTGGGTTCTCCGGTCGATCATCACAGGTTTCAGCTTACCCATGTCAGGGGTATGCACGGTGTTTTGCTTGTTTGTAAACATAACTACTATTCTCCTTTAATTTAATGAAATTCCATTACTCCCCCGGGATTACCCAGAGGACAAAATAAATGTGATCCTGTCTTTCTGATTGATTATTCAACACTTAAAAGGCCAGCTCATTTTTCTCAAAACCGGAGCATCCCGGCTGGCCATCCATTGGATAAAAGAAATGCAGATCCTATCAATATTCTGTCTGCAAATATACACATAATTATTGAGCTATTGTCATTATTAACATTTAATAACTTAATAGCTTGATAACATAAGTGATATTTCAATGATTTCACAATTGATATATGGCGGACAGGTCGGATTGGTGCCCAGCTCCCTGTATTTGACCACTACCTTGTCGCCCGTTTTTAATGTACCAATCTTTTCAATTGAAGTTATCAAGGTATCCCCGTTGTCGAGATGAAGCTGTTCTGCACAGGTTGCCAAACCACCACTCAGCCAAACTTTTCCGTTTTCCTGTTTTATGCCTTTATCATCATCATCCGTCTTATGGCAGGATAAAAGGATAATGGCCATGAATCCAAGCCACACTAATTTTTTCATGTTTAGGAGATTTTCGTTTCTTATTGAAGATGAAATTCATTTGCATTAGGTTGCGAAAACTACATTTACAGTTCAGCTAAATTATGACAATATTGAAACCTGAATGCAGTAGTGTCTATTAA
>DF970667.1:63607-384959 GCA_001270045.2 Bacteroidales bacterium 6E
TAATAGACACTAGTGACCTGAATGTCCGAAAAGTCGTAGTATAAAATCATTCTTAATAAGCATTAGAGCCAACAATATATATTACAATAACTTATAGCATAGGAATCCATAAAATCAGACTCTAATATTTATTGTCAACTGAAAATTAACGACCATGAAAACAGTAAACATCTATTTGATTTTTGACGGACAGTGTGAAGAAGCATTTAATTTTTACAGGGAAGTTCTTGGTGGCGAGTTTGCAGGCATCAGCAGGTACAAGGATGCTCCCGAAGATGCATCGAAGCCTGTTTCGCCCGCCTACAGTGAGAGAATCATGCACATGGCCCTGCCGGTCAGCAACGAGACCATGCTGATGGGCAGTGATGGTGGTGAGGGTTGGACCGAAAAGCATATCACAGGCAATAACTTTTCGGTTTCCATCAGTACCGACAGCAATGAAAGTGCTGATGAGATTGTTAACGGACTTTCCAGAGGCGGTAAAGTCAACATGCCCATGACCTCCACCTTCTGGGGCGACTATTTCGGGATGCTGACCGACAAATTTGGCATCAACTGGATGGTGAGCTACAACCAAAACAGTTGAGATTCAAAATCCGTTGACCCAACAATCAAGCTTTAAATGAATGCAACCTGGTCATTGCCGGTTACAATATCAGCGTGTGTGTATACTTCAGCATGAGCGTACGTGTCAGGTAAGCTGGTGGCCTGATGGTGCTATTATCGTCGCGCAGGTTGCGAAGATCGTTGAACACAAGAAAGAAGTCGTTGCCGTCGCGGGGATTGTACCTTAGCCGAAGGTTGGTGATGACCAGGTTGTCGCGCTCGTTCATTTGTACGTATGAACTGATTGACAAGTGGGTATTCAGCATATAGGTGAACTTCAGGCGGGCCAGGTTATTGGTAAAATTCTGGTTCCGTTCGGGAAATTTCACCTGGTCGTACTTATAGGATCCCGTGAGCTGAAAACTCTGTGAAATGTTGAAGTTGGTCTCCAGCTCGGCCGAAAAGCGGTTTCCGTCGAAAAACTCACCCATTTCGAAACCCGTGTTGGCGACCACTTTTTTGTTGGAAGGTGTCGAAAAGTTTCCGAAGAAGTTGACGAAAGAATAGTCGCCTGCCGGCACATACACATTGGGCGACAAATGGAAATCCCTTACCACCCCTTCTCGCAGGTAATTGAAGCTGCTGAACAGGTTAAAACCGTTCTTCCACTCCATCAGGTATTGTGGGGCAATCTCCAGGTTCTCGAGCTTGCCGTCGTCGAGTCGTGAAACATAGGCAAAGTCGAGACTGAACCTTCTCCAGAACACGGAGGATGTTTCGGGGAACAGGCCATACTGGATTTCGCCCCGCACTTCCCTGATCTCCTGATTGAAGAGGAAACCGGTACCCGGATTAAAATTCTTGCCAAACCAACCATATTTCACTTCGTAACCCAATCCTTTGTCAGAGCGGCGTTCCCAGGCAACCGAAAAGAAGCTGGGATCGGCCGATATCACGTTGGAACTGAGTCCGCTTTCCATACTTTGTGCCAGCTTCACGTCGAGATAATCGTCGCCGAACATTCGCCAAATCCCGTCGATACCATAGGCCACATTGTATTTCCCATCGAAGTCGATCCTCGACGAGACGATAGCCCCCACATACGAGTTGGGGTTGATGACCTGTTTTCTGACACGGGCCACGCCAAAATTCTCGGCAGGTTGGCCATTGTATTGGGCCGTATTCATGTTCAGGATGCCCAGGTCCCACTTCCCTACCCTGCCTACCAGTCGGGCACCACCAATGATCCTCACAGGCTGGCCGTCGGCAATACCGATGTTCCGGCTGTAAAACAACTCCTGCGGACCACCAAGGTTAAAGCTGAAGATGCTCGAGCGTTCCTGAAAAAACAAGCGCTTTTCGGGGAAGAAGAGGGAGTATCGTGTAAGGTTTACCTGCTGGTCGTCGGCCTCCACCTGGGCAAAGTCGGTATTGGCGGTCAGGTCGAGCGTCAGGTTGTTGGTGATGTTGTATTTGACATCCAGTCCGGCATCATATTCCGGGTTGTTGTCCTTCACATAGGCCGTATTGGTTTCGTTGACGACAAAATTCCGTGTGTATCCGGCCAGCACGTAGGGCGACACATACACCGGGTTGCGTGGCTCAATATTCTCAAAGTAGACCTTCGATGCCAGCGATGGTTTCATGCGGGCATTTCCGCCATACCGTCTGTCTATGGAAGGATAAGTGTCGATCTCGTTGAGATGGCTGATCCTGCGGTTGATGATCAGTCCCATTTGGGCGATCTGGTTTACGCTTTGGAACCGCAGGCTTGAGAGCGGGATACGCATTTCTACATTCCATGATTGTTCATCGCGGGTGGTTTTCACATCCCAATACGAATTCCAGGTGTAATTGATGGTATTGTCGGGACCGCCTCCGCCTCCGGCGGCATCGTTCGAAACGGTAAAATCGATTTTCAGCCCGGAGGGCATGGTGAAAAACGCCAATGCGTTTTCGTTATCGTTAAAGGTATCGAGGATGATACCGAAGGAGTCGGAATTATCGGAAGTTTCATCGCGTTTCTTGCTGGTGGAGACCACCTTCGTCATGTCATTATAATAAAGCCTTGCGCCCACCCACAGGAAATGCTGGTCGTACCCTACCCATATATCGCTCTTTTCTGTCGGGGAATTACCGAAGACCGGATAGTGCTGGACCAATTCCAGTTTGGGAAGCACCTGCCAGGCAGCTTCCGAGGGGATCCCGTCGAAATCGATCTCCCCGGTAAGGGGCACAATACGGAGGCCATCCTGGGCAATGACCATGAAGGTTGTACAGGCGAGAAACAGGGACGCAACAATTCCGGCAAAGGTTTTCATACAAAAAGGTTTAGATTAGATTCTCAAAAAAATGGCATTCAGAAATTCAAATATAATCAGGATCTGGTTTACTGATTCGATCTCTTGTAACTGATGAGCATTCCACCCCCGCGGTTATCAAGGGTCGACTCATAATTGGGAAGGCTGCGGATAAATTCGAGGTACGACACTCCATCGGCACCTGATCCGGCTCCCCTTCGACCACCTCGTGAGCCATAGGTTCGCTCCGAGACATTGTGGGTTGCATAGCATCCCCCGACCATGAGTTTGGGGTCAACATCCATAAAATAATTTTTGTACCAGTCCTTATCTGCATCACTAAACACGAAATCGAAGGGGCCTTTCAGTTCCCTGACAAGCAAATGGGCATCAGCCAACCGCGCGTCAATGTAATCAGACAATCCGGCCTTCCTGAAATTCTCAAGGGCTGTTCGGTGGCGTTGTTCATCAATCTCGATGGTAATGAGTTTGCCACCAGTTTTGCTCAGGGCCCACGCAATGTATATCCCCGACAATCCTGTGGAAGTGCCAATCTCGAGTGCGCTTTTATACTTTCCCTGAATGACAAGATCGTAGAGAAGCTGTCCGTCAGCATGGGGGATGTTAAGATCCCACCAGCGACCACTGGCATCTTCCAGGAATTGCCTGACCTTGGCATCGAGTTCAGGATTATCCTTTAAATCCTGTGCCTGAAGGCCTGAAAATATTCCTGGCAGTAACAGCAATACTGCCGTAATTACCATCTGTAGTCTTGATCTTTTCATTGGATGAAGTTCTTATGATTACCCAAAACAAAAAGAAGCCAAATCCTGAGTAGCCTTATTTGACGTAACTTTGGATTTGGCTATTGGACACTGCGACCTATAAAAAAGTTTAATATCTCATGGGAAGAATTTTGGTTCAAACCCTTTCGTCTCCAGTGAATTGTGAACCTACAGATTATTTCTCCGTGACCATCCAAGTGATAAGCTCTTGCATAAAGACATAGTTATCCTTGCCTTTCCATACCAGGCTTGAGCCATCTGGCATGGTAGCAGTCACCCCACCTATAAAAAGCCCGACCATGGTTTCACCGAATGCCACCAGCCGACTTCCGCCTTCAAGCTTCACATACGAACCATGCATGATTCCTCCTTCGGCATTCATTACACTTAATGGAATTCCGCCCTTAATTTCGCGACTCCCACTATATGGCAATTCATACCGTCCCTTGATGAATTCACCTGGAAAGCTGATGGCGCCCACATTCCGGACCATGGGAAGATCGTCACCAAATTCAATCCCAAAAGGATTGGCTATTTCGTTTGCACCGAAAGCCTTCAGGTTCATTCGTCGGTTATCATCGGTGAAAAGGACGAGCCTTCCACCTTTCCTTACAAAGTCGACAATAGACTCGCGTTCAGCATCAGTTCTCGTCTTCTTGCCCGGCGCTGACGATAAGGTGGATAAGACTACCAATACATCGATGCTCTTTAATAATTTAGTGGTGACTTCCTTATCCTCATTGATAATGAGCTTACCACCCAACTGGTTTTCAATAATGTCCCGATAGTGGTTAAATATGTCAGGACTGACCTTCAGGTATTCCGATTTATCCTCAAGAGAAATATCCAGGAGTACAACCTTGTTTTGTGCATTGGAATATGTAACGAAGATTCCAATGAACAGAATAAGCATTAAAGTTGAAATTTTCATGGTTATTGTTTTGGCAATGTAGTGTCTATTTACATATAACTAAAATCCCTGTCGTTCTCCCGTTACCGGCATCGAAGAATAATGAATATGCACAATCTTCCAATCATTATCCAGTTTTCTCAATATCATTGATTCACGACCCTTTGTCTGCATGGAAGCCTGATCTCCACCCCTGAAAGAGGCATCAAAAATCCAATAGAAAGTAACAACTGCAAGATCACCGTATATCAGGACAGACTCATTATAGCTTTTAAGATCGCGCACCGAGAAACGTTCTGCAAACATTTGGTAGATGCCCGATTTGATGGCCTCCCATCCTATTTCATGTCCTCGTGGATGGACAAAACTGGATTGGTCAGTCGTCTGCCAAAAAGTTGCAGCGAGAACGGTATCAGCTTGGTTTATGGAAGTTTTGTAACTCTCGAGGACCTGTTTCACCAATTGAACATCTTGTTGAAGGCGATCAGGCCGGACAGGATCCTGGGCGCAGACTCGTCCAATAATCATGAAAAAGACGGATATTAAGATAATATGATTCTTCATTTCAAGAAATTTTATTTAGACACTTAATCTTTACTGTTTATCATATATCCCGTTCACTTCCTGGCTAATCACCATGATCTTGTTGTAATCGGGCAGATGGACAACTTCCGGAAGAATGGTGGTGCCAAAATCGATATAAACCAGCTTTTCTGTGGCTGATTCGTTTCGGATGACATGGGCTCCTTTCACTCCAGTCGGGAAACCAATCGCATCACCGGCTTTCACATGGATGTCACCTTCGTGGGTTCGAACGACACCAGTCCCGCTGATAATGTAAAAGACTTCCTCATTGGCTTCGTGATAATGATAACCATAGGCATAATTGCCAGGTTCAATCTCCACAAAATTTGCCCGGCATTTGGTAGCTTCAGCTTCAGAAATAATGGTTTTTACGGAAAACTGGTTTCCATCACGGTTAACGGTAACACTCTCGGTTTTTTGTACGTTTTTAACTGTCAGATTTTTCATGTTATGAAGATTTAAATGTTCTTATACATCAAAGGTCGGGCATAAGCGGATGTTATGCAAGCAGGTTAGTAACGTGCACCTGAAGTTAGAATTACTGTATTTCAACCACTTAAATATTAAAAAATAATTCAAAAAAGTCAATCTCCAATAATTTTATAATATTCCAAATCAATATTAACTCTCCAAAAGAGATTATTGATTAAGTTTGCTGTATTAAAATTCTTGCCCATGCGTGAAATGGATCCCTTATATCCGACATGTCCCATCCGGAACATCATCAACCGGATGAGCGACAAATGGTCATTGTTAATCCTGAGTACTTTGCAACGAAATGGGGTAATGCGATACAAGGAATTGAATGCAGCCATTCCCGACATATCCCAGAAAATGCTGTCGGGAACATTAAAGCGCCTCGAAGCCGACAAGCTGATTCACCGGAAGATGTATGGGGAAATCCCTCCCAGGGTTGAATATTCACTAACCCAAACCGGCAATGAGCTGATGCCCGCCGTAAACATGATGGTGGATTGGGCGCTGGCTCATTTTGAGGAAATTACGCAGTAAAGGTATTATTTACCATTGGCTAACCGATGGCATATAAAGGGATATTGACCAATCATGATTACACTTTTATCATGACATAAATGTTGTCTCATAACACTTTTATCATGATAAAAATGCTGTTTGACCACACTTTTATCAAGTTACCTTAAGGAAGATTCTTTTTTTCGACCGTCCACACGTCCGATTGTGACAGTCCACAAGGATTGCCGGTGAACAATTTTCCGGCCTCGGCATCGTCTTTCAGCTGCCACTGGTACCAGGCAGTGGCCACCTTGGCAAATTCACCTCCGTGGGGCTGGGCATAGGTACCACCATGACCAACGTCCATATTCGCCATGAATATCGGCACATGGTTGATGCGCTTGTAGTCGTCCATCCCGTTCTCATAGGCTATGTCGGTTTTTCCGCCAAGCATATAGAGGGTTGGGGTATGGATATCAGCCAGTCGTTCCTTGCTCACCTGGGGCATTCCGGGCATTCGGCCGACAGGATTCTCGAACAGTCCGCTGTTACACACCACGATGGTAGTCAGTCGGGGATCAGCCGCCATTTCGAGGGTTTGCAGTCCGCCGCACGACATACCGCTGATGGCCATTTTGTTTATGTCGACCTTCTGGTAATAACGACTGTCCTTATCGCTGGCCTGCGCAATGGCCCAGTCGATGGCGTCAATCAGCTGTACCGATTGCGACCTATCCCTGATCTGTTCGCCCTCCTCCTTGGGCATCAGGCCGATGGCAATCACCAAAAAACCATGCGAAGCCACCTCGTTCAGGAAGTTGACATGCTCCCAGGGCGAATTGAAGCAGGCACCATTGCCCCATGCAATGATGGGCAACTTATGGTCGTCGCCAAACGCGGTGAGGTCCTGTGGAACAAAAACCGTATGGGTGGGAAGGGAGGGATCGGCCATCATGACCGCCTTGAAAGGACCGGTACCCCCATCCTCGACAATGCGTGCTTTCGCTTCCTGGGCATGGGAGGTTATCACTACCAAACAAATTGACAACAAGAGAATTCCGGAGTGAAGGATACGTTTTTTCATGGGTCTTCGATTTAGGCTTAATTTACAATCAGTGACTTCCAATCAACCAACTTTTCATAAGGAAAAATATGACGTTCAATATAAACATTTTTTAGTGGACAATATTGGGATAAGCCCCATTTATCTTTTTGACATTTAAAGAAATCACCGTAACTTTCTCTCAGTAATAACCATACAGCCACCTTCACAGGCGACTTTCCAAAAACATTACATCAAAATGAAAATTGAAGATCAGGAATGTTGTCCCGAATTCGATCCCGCGAAGTGGGACAAAAAGACTTTTCAGTGGGAGAACAAGCACTTTCTTAAGGAATCGATCCCCACCATTTTCCATATTCCGTTTCCGGCGACCATCGGAAAAAGGATCACGAAGATGATGGAGCTGGCAGATAAGGCAGAGGCCAATATTCCCGACAAGACCGATGCGCTGGTCCTGTTCAGGGATCCTTCGGCCTTCCGGTCGGAAATTCTCTATTCAGTCACCAAGACAGTCGATGGAGCCACAAACACCGATGTTACCGGAACCTATGCCGCCAGGGTTTTTGAGGGAAGCTACAACAGTATCCCAAAACACATGAAAACCATGCAAAAAGAACTCCAGGCCGAGGGCAAGACAGCCAAGGATGTTATGGTACATTATGCATACTGTCCGGGATGTGCCAAAAAATATGGCCATAATTACATGATTTTGTTTGCCGAGGTATAGGATATTGCCTTATTCACAGCCCTCAACACGACTTTAATCCTTCGAAACACATCCCCTTAATCCGAAAATTCGTATTTTCGGAAGTATTCCTGTTGTCCCGGGATTACCAAACCATTATAACCATTCTTTCACATCTATGAAAATCAGTTCAGGGAACGCAAGGCCTAAGATCTCAATCTATCTACTCATAGCGATAATTGGATTTATCGCAGTTCATATCGGGTTCGCGACAACTTTTCTGATCCCGGTGACAAAAGGGACATTTGAGGCACCGGCAATCATTTATATCCATGGGATGGTGGCATTTGCATGGGTCCTGTTATTCCTGGTTCAGACCTTTTTAATCCACCGAAGCCAGTATAAACTCCATATGACATTGGGTTTTACAGGAATTGTAATTGCGTTGGCAACCAGCATTACCATGATACCGGCAGCCATGTTTGGGGTAGAGAAAGAATTGGCAGAAGGACTGGGACAAACAGCCATTTCAGGCATAGTGGGAAATTGCACATCATCGATCATGTTCCTGTCTTTAGCACTTTCAGGAGTCGCATACCGAAAGCGGCCCGACATTCACAAAAGACTTTTATTGCTGGCTACCATCGTGGTATTATGGCCAGCCTGGTTTCGGTTCCGACACTATTTTCCATCGGTCGAACGTCCCGATATCTGGTTTGCGGTGGTGCTGGCAGACAGCCTGATCATCCTGGCCTGGATCTGGGAGAAATACACTACAAACAGAATCCATCCGGTTTTAAAATATGGAGGAATCTTCATTATTGCCGAGCATGCTTTTGAAGTCATTATGTTCGACACCGCAGGATGGAGGATCATTGCAAATGCCATTTACGGGAGTATGCAGTGAGTTTGTCAGATTTGGTTAATAATCCCCACACGCATCAATTACTGCCTTTAAAAAACAGCTATCATGTTTAAATACATATCACTTGTCATATTCACAGTCGTTATTCTTGGACTGGCCATTCCACAGAATCTGCAGATGCCTGTTGAGGGAGCCAACGGTAAGGATTACAACAAGGACACCTTCTGGCATTATCCGTGGGGAAAATCAGTGACCCACAAGGGTATTGACATATTCGCGAGGGAAGGTACACCAGTCATTTCCGCAACCCACGGGGTGGTCCTCCTGTGCACCCAATACGGCATGGGCGGGAACATCATTTTGATATTGGGGCCCAAATGGCGATTACATTACTACGCACACCTCAAGGATATCCAAACCAAGACGGGTTCACTTGTCAGCCGTGGCGAGAAAATCGGCACAGTCGGAAAAACAGGCAATGCCGTCAACACCCCGGCACACCTGCATTATGCCATCGGGACCCTCATACCCTACCCCTGGCGCATCGACAAAGACAGGCAAGGCTGGATGAAAATGTTTTATTTGAATCCGGTTGATTATCTGGACAAATGAGTTCCCACCGCTATTCTCAAGAAGGGGAAACTTTCTTAAAAATACCTCCCAATCATCTCATGCCCAACGATCTTTTTGCGTAGGTCGAGCATGTTCAGGCCTCCGGGAAAACGGTGGACAATCTTGCCTCCCGGCTCAACGATGATGGTGTAGGGAATGTTGCCCTGCCATTTGGGGTCAACGGCTTCGATCAAGGCATATTTATCGTCGGCCCCGTAAAGGTAATTTGCCGTGAATGCCGCCTGCTTTGAAGTGAGAAACTCCTTCACCCTGGCTTCCTGGGTGGGTTTATCCAGACTGACGGTCACAAGCTCAAAATCTCGGGCCTGGTACATCCGGTATGTGTCGACAAGTCCGGAGAACTCGGCAATGCAAGGCCCGCACCAGGTTGCCCAGAAATTGATGACCCTCAGCTTTTGCGAGTCGTTCCTGACCAGCTTTTTGATTCCCTCGATCGAAATAGTTTCGAAATGCACCGGTCTTGTTGCCCACTCCTTATCGAGCTGCTGCCGGTACTCCCCTTTCCATTTCCACTTCACCGAACAGCCAAATACCCGGGTCTCCTTTACGGGCAGCTCCTTGCCGGCCAGCAGGGCATCAATGGCATTTCGGGCATCGTGCTGTGTGGCAGTGCCGATCTTCTCGCGGTCGTCGATTCGGCCACAGTAGCGTAATATTCGCTGGCTGTCGAAAATAAAGGCATGCGGGGTGGCTACCGGACCATAAGCCAGCGAGGTTTTCTGCTCCTCCCCGTCGTCGAGAAACGGGAAATTGAATCCCTGATCCTTTGCCCTGAGCTGCATATCCTCAAAAGTGTCGCCCGATTCGGAGTAGCCCATCTCCTCGAGGCAAACCGCCCGGGCATGGTTTGGATTGATCATTACCACCTGGACCCCTTTCTGGCCATAATCACGCTGGATATCCATGATCCGCTCCTCATAGGCCTGGGCGGTCGGACAATGCGGGGCGCTGAATATGATCACCAGGATTTTTGCATCCTTAAACGAGGCCAGGCTATATGTCTTGTTATCAATTCCCTTCAGGCTAAAATCAGGGGCTTTGCTGCCAATTGGTAAAGTGGCAGGCTCCTGGTGATCCTGTGCCAGGGTTGGTAAGACCAGGCTTCCCAACATGGCTATTCCCATCAATATCCCTTTAAGTTTTCTCATGATCCTTTTTTATTGAAAGGTGGTGTGCATTTATCTTTCTGCTCAATCTGGTCTGGTTCAAGATTATTTTCCTGAGTATTAACTTCAGTTCGACGCGATTCATCGCGTCGCCACAAGCCACCTCTCTGATTGAACATACTTTAGCAATGAATTGCAGCCTGTGGCATCAACCAATGATGTTTCTAATATAGGTTATTTTTTAACATGAAATGGAAAAACAAAGAAACCGCCCAGGTTGCCCTGAACGGTTTCGATGGGACTGTTGAATGCTGCTTACCCTCCTTTTTAGCACTTCCAACAGCGTTAGATTTCCATTATTTGGTGTATTGCAGTTTCCCGTTCTGCACCTCGTTACCCAAGGTTAGACGGTACAGCAACATGCCTGGAGTGAGGTTCGACGGTTCAAACTCAACACGGTTGAGTAAACCCTGTTCAACCTGACGGTCCATAAGGGTGGAGATTCTCTGACCAGTGATGCTGTAAATTTCAAGACGGGCATTCACATCCTTCGCTGATACAAATTCGAACGTCGTACGGGTTGTGAATGGGTTCGGGAATACTTTCAGCTCAGATGCATCCAAACCACCGATGACAGCTGATTTCTTCTTTGCCGATCCTGAATTCAGTGCCATTGAGCCGCTTCCTGTAGCAGTTCCACCAATATCGCAAGTCACGGCATGTGCAATTACCCAAACCGGTCCTGATACATTGGTGAATGTGACGGTATATTCGACCACCTTGTCGAGTGAAGCTGCATTGAAGGTAAACTGTCCGGGAGCAACGGTAAACTTATTGCCTTGCATTGGATACTTGCCTGTTCCGACATAGACGTGTACCTCACTCATGCTGTAGCCTTCAAATATGGTATAAGTCACGACCATGGTTCCTCCACTGTAAGAAATCGATACATTTCCTACATGTTCTCCACTTTCAGTGTTGCATTGGGCAGCACCTGCATACAATGGCAGGGTATATTCGCCTTCCGCAATGAGGTTTGTCCAACCCCATCTGCTAAATCCATCTTCAAGGAAGCAAACGGCGCCTTCCTCCAATTTGGCAAAAGCTGTTTCACAGTTCACTTCACATGGTATGGCATTCACGGTTACGTCAGCGGTTGCTGAGCAAACCACGTCTTCCTGGTAGCCTGCCGCAACGGCTTTAACAACGAAGCTTCCTTCTGAAAGTCCGGCGAATGAATAGTCGCCAGCCCCATCAGGCACTGTAACAGCTTGCAATACGCCGGCAAGCCACAATTCAATCATTTCAGCTCCGGTTGATGAACCATATACGGTACCGTCGGTTATTCCTTCGCAGGTTGCATCTGTGGCAAAAGCGGTAACAGTTACCAATGCAGGTTCGGTGATGGTGACCTCGTCGGTAGCTTCGCAAACGCCGTCATCGTTTCCGTCAGGATAGGTGACCTTCACCATATAAGTGCCCGGACCAAAAGATCCAGACTCAATTTCGGCTTCGGTGGTTGCCGTCCAGTCCAAACCACCATTGCTGGAGATATAGAACGAGGCATCGCCAGTGCCGCTAAAGCTGTCGACACTGATAGAACCATCTCCTTCACCATTGCAGGATACATTCAATGAAGAAATGGAAAGCATGACTTCGTCGGGTTCGCTGATGGTAACCTCGTCGGTAGCTTCGCAAACACCTTCGCCATTGCCATCGGGATAGGTGACCTTCACCATATAGGTTCCCGGACCAAAAGATCCAGACTCAATTTCGGCTTCGGTGGTTGCCGTCCAATCCAAACCACCATTGCTGGAGATATAGAACGAGGCATCGCCAGTGCCACTATAGCTGTCGACACTGATAGAACCATCTCCTTCACCATTGCAGGATACATTCAATGAAGAAATGGAAAGCATGACTTCGTCGGGTTCGGTGATGGTGACCTCATCGGTAGCTTCGCAAACGCCATCGCCATTGCCGTCAGGATAGGTAACCTTCACCATATAGGTGCCCGGACCAAAGGATGCAGACTCAATTTCGGCTTCGGTGGTTGCCGTCCAGCTCATACCGCCATTGCTGGAGATGTAGAACGAGGCCGTACCGGTGCCACTGTAACTGTCGACACTGATCGAACCGTCTTCTTCACCATTGCACGATACATTCAATGAAGAGATGGAAAGCATGACTTCGTCGGGTTCGGTGATGGTGACCTCATCGATTGCCTCGCAAACACCGTTATCGTTTCCGTCAGGATAGGTGACCTTCACCATATAGGTACCGGGACCAAAAGATCCAGACTCAATTTCGGCTTCTGTGGTAGCAGTCCAGTCCAAACCACCATTGCTGGAGATGTAGAACGAGGCCGTACCGGTGCCACTGTAACTGTCGACACTGATCGAACCATCTCCTTCACCATTGCAGGATACATTCAATGAAGAGATGGAAAGCATGACTTCGGCAGGTTCGGTGATGGTGACCTCATCGGTGGCTTCGCACACGCCATCATCGTTTCCGTCAGGATAGGTGACCTTTACCATATAGGTGCCCGGACCAAAAGATCCAGACTCAATTGCGGCTTCTGTGGTTGCCGTCCAGCTCACACCGCCATTGCTGGAGATGTAGAACGAGGCCGTACCGGTGCCACTGTAACTGTCGACACTGATCGAACCGTCTTCTTCTCCATTACAGGATACATTCAATGAAGAGATGGAAAGCATGACTTCGGCAGGTTCGGTGATGGTGACCTCATCGGTGGCTTCGCACACGCCATCATCGTTTCCGTCAGGATAGGTGACCTTCACCATATAGGTACCGGGGCCAAAAGATCCAGACTCAATTGCGGCTTCTGTGGTTGCCGTCCAGCTAACACCACCATTGCTGGAGATGTAGAACGAGGCCGTACCGGTGCCACTGTAACTGTCGACAGTGATCGAACCATCTCCTTCACCATTGCAGGATACATTCAATGAAGAGATGGAAAGCATGACTTCGGCAGGTTCGGTGATGGTGACCTCATCGGTGGCTTCGCACACGCCATCATCGTTTCCGTCAGGATAGGTGACCTTCACCATATAGGTACCGGGGCCAAAAGATCCAGACTCAATTGCGGCTTCTGTGGTTGCCGTCCAGCTCACACCACCATTACTGGAGATGTAGAACGAGGCCATACCGGTGCCACTGTAACTGTCGACACTGATCGAACCGTCTTCTTCACCATTACAGGATACATTCAATGAAGAGATGGAAAGCATGACTTCGGCAGGTTCGGTGATGGTGACCTCATCGGTGGCTTCGCACACGCCATCATCGTTTCCGTCAGGATAGTTGACCTTCACCATATAGGTACCGGGGCCAAAAGATCCAGACTCAATTGCGGCTTCTGTGGTTGCCGTCCAGCTCACACCGCCATTGCTGGAGATGTAGAACGAGGCCGTACCGGTGCCACTGTAACTGTCGACACTGATAGAGCCATCTCCTTCGCCATTACAGGATACATTCAATGAAGAAATGGAAAGTGATACCGGATCAGGTTCATTTACGGTGACATCCTCTTCAGATGAGCATACCACTGAATTGACAGGTGCCGATTCGGCCACCACTTTATAATCGCCGGCTGCAAGGCCCGAAAATTCATAAGCACCTCCTACACCAGGAACAGTCGATGCAATCTGCACATTATTCGCGAACAGCTTGACTGTGGCGGCATTGGTTGCTGTTCCGGAAACTTTTCCATCATTTTCGCCATTACAGGAGACATGAAATGCAGTGGCAGAAAGACCAGGATTAGGAAGTACCGTTGCGGTCACCTGAGAGGGATCACCCTCACATGACAACAACGAGGCAGTCACATACCAGCTGGTGGTGGAACCCACATTTACATCATAGCTATCGCCTGTGTGAACAAGGTTGGTCAGGCCGGCATCGGAATACCACTTATAGGTTAAATCGTTGTCGGGCGACACAACGGATAGAGAAACTTCTCCCCCCGGAGCACAAAGTGTAGCACCTTGTACCATTGGAGCATCCGGTGAAATATTGAAAGACCCGGCAACGAAGTCCCCAAGCATGGCACTCAGTGAAAACGACTGGCGGGTTTCGAGCAGGAACGTGGCGTTACAGAGCTGTTCAGGAGTCAGTAATCCTTCAAGGTCTACCGCTCCCTCAAAAAATGACCCCGGATAATACATTCCACAGTCCTTAGCCTCCTTGTTGCAATACTCCCAATCGGGATAGCTGGGAACAGGAAACCCGGTTGAATTGGCGCTTACCATGGCCATTGCCTGGGCTTGGGTCAACGGAACCTCAACCAGACTGCTTTCGGCACCGCCGGGACCCACCCATCTGAATACCTTGATGGTTGCAACCCCACCACCTTTGGTGAATTCGCTCAGGACCAGCAGGTCACCTACCGTTTTTTCAGGTGAAAATCCGAATCCCTGGGTAGGCGCAGTACCATTCTGGAAAACCCAGAACCCGATTTGGGCCGACCCGTTACTGGATGTACGGTCGCCAAAGAAGTAAACCAACCATCAATAATTGCGGCACCGGCGTTGACCAGGTTGACCTTATCGCCGACAGGACTGAGCGACCATACCATGTTATTCGTATTATGGAAGTCCTTGGTTCCCTCCGTAAACTGATTATCATTACTTTGTGGTAAGTCCTTTTCAAAAGTGGCAATTGGCTGATTAATTAAAACCGCCGGCCAGTCGGAGGGATTTCCATCGACAGTGATGGTTTGGGAGAATGCAGTAAGCTGCAGAAAAAAAGCGAAAACGAAAATGATTGCAAGGCGAAGTAAGCCTGATTTTGTGTGAATTGAGGATGTTTTCATGGCTTGAGGTAAATTTTTACATGTTGTTCTTCTGAAAATGTTTAAGTAACAAAAGTTCATAGCCTTTCAGATTAGAAGCATAAATCAATGTGGTGGGGTTTGATCATGCTTTCAGGCAGCATGCTTCATCATGAAGCGATCTTTAAGGTACAGAAGAAGATTGCCCAAAGTCGGGACAATGGGTCAGTTTAGACAATACATGACCAGTACTTCACTCGTTGCATTTTGTGCAACCAGATAAAATAGTTGAGTTGTTCGCTAAAATATACCGGGAGGGCCGGTCGAGATCCCTTGATCTTTCAGTGCAACAAACAGTTTGGGTTGTCCGGTGCATCATACAGCCCGATGGTACCTGTCAGGCTCGTTTTGACTCAAAATGGATGTTTTCTACTCAATTGAACTTTAAATCCATAAGTAAATTTATAACTATTTTCGAAATCACCAAATATAAAGACATTTAAATCTGATATATTTTTAGATACAATAGTGTCACTCAAGAGAACAAGTGTTCGAAACCTCAGGAATGACAAGCGTTTCAAATAAATCAGTAAAATTCGAATATTTGATTTGGTCATTCGAACATATCTGTCGCCATCCTATTGTGCCAGTTTCCTCGCCATCCCATTGAAAATGAGCCCATGAAAGGGCATAACTGCATACCAGTAAAGTCGTCCCATAAGGCCCAAAGGCCGAAATGTTGCCGTTTGTACCAGCTCCCCATCGGTTATCCTGAACTCCAGCCATGCATCACCGGGGAGTTTCATTTCGGCATAAAGTAACATTCGCTTTTCTGTCCGGTTTACATAGATGACCCGCCAAAAATCAAGTGAATCACCAGCTTCTATATCATGTGGATTTTTTCTCCCCCTGCGAAGGCCTACCCCGCCCGCCAGCTTATCAAGAAATCCCCTGATTTCCCAGAGTGAATCGGCATAATACCAACCGCTTTTTCCGCCAATCGACCAGATCCTTTTCAGGGTTTCATTTTCATCCCTGACCTTTACCCGTCGCTGGTCTTTATAACAACCGAATTCAGGAACTTCCATCACCTGTGATATCCCTTTCCTGATCGGTCCTCCCGAAAAGGCATCGGTCCAGCTTGAAACCACCACTTCCTGCTCTATCCGGTCGAATGCCAATCGCACAGCCTCATCATAGGATAGCAACCGGATGCCAAGATCTTCATACAACCGGTTCTCACGGGCAATCACCTCCACTTTCATGCTGTTCACGAGGTTCACCGCCAGTTTATAGGATGTCGAAGTCACGAAATAAAGCCAGTATGACGATAGTTTGGGGGTCATGACAGGCACGGACAGGATGTAGCGTTTCAATCCCCTGACCATTGCAAACCGGAGCAGCATATCCTTGTACGTCATCACCTCGGGACCACCAATATCAAAACTTTGACGATAAGTCTTTTCGTTCAGCAAAACTCCTGTCAGGAATTCGATTACATTGCGGATGGCAATGGGCTGAGAGCGTGTTTTGAGCCACTTCGGGGCAACCATGACCGGCAACTTTTCGACCAGGTCACGTATGATCTCGAAAGAAGCGCTTCCCGAACCCACAATGATACCTGCCCGGAGGGTCGTCAGCGCGTAATCTCCCTTGGCAAGGATTTCTTCCACTCGCTTTCTCGAAGTGAGATGTCTCGACAGCTTCTCTTCATTGACAATGCCACTGAGATAGATCACTTGCCTGGCTTGGGTCTGACTGATTCGCTTCCTGAAATTTCCGGCCGCTTGTGCCTCAAGTGTATCAAAGTCATCGGTCGAGACCGACATGGAGTGGATGAGAAAATAGGCCACATCGATATCGACCGGTATGGCCGACAAAGTCTCTTCCTTCAGGAAATCGGCCTCGATGACCCTTACTTTGCTTTCAATTCCGGCCGGAACATGAAATCGGGCACTGTCGCGGACAACACAGATCACTTCATGCCCGTTTTGAACCAGCACCGGTAAAAGTCGCTTGCCAATATATCCGGTGGCTCCGGTCAGCAGTATCTTTTTCATCTTTAAACTTTCAAATCTGAAATTCCCCCGTCGACATGCAGTATCTGTCCGGTGATAAATGAAGCTTCGGCCGACATTAAAAATGCAGCGGTATTGGCCATATCTTCAGGATCCCCTATCCGCTTCAGAGGATGCCTCTGGGCATTGGCATCACGCTTCTCGGGGGTATTCACCAAACGCTCGGCCAATGGTGTGTCAGTAAGTGAGGGTGCGATACCATTCACCCGGATGGCTGGGGCAAACTCGGCCGCCAGGGACCGGACAAGGCCTTCAACAGCGCCCTTCGAAGTGCCTATCAGTGAGTGGAAATTAAATCCCCGCTGCACCGCCACTGTCGAGAATAGAACTATGGATGCTGAATGTGATTTCTTAAGACGGGGTAAAACGGCCTGGATAGATTTTACGGCTCCCAAAACCTGCAGGTTGAAGTCGTGCACAAACTCTTCGGGCTTGATCCGGTGAAATGGTTTCAGGTTAATGCTGCCCGGACAGTAAGCCAATCCATCAATGGATTCAGGAAGCCAGTCGACTGCCATATCATCATTCAAGACATCGAGCCGTTGATATACAATTTTTCCTATAGTGTCATTCACTTCATGGGTATGCCAGGTGGCGAAAACCCGGTGACCGGCCTTAGCAAGCTTTTCGGCCAATGCCTTTCCAATTCCCGACGAACCCCCAATGATCAAATAATTAGCCATATGGTTTTTTGTTTAATGCTGATTTATTATCATTAAACAATTAATGAGATAAAAGGTTGCAGCCAGGCCAGAGACAAATTACCTTGTAAGGGTTCGTTTTCGATCCCGGACGCGCCTGTGAGCAGGAGGCAGATTTTTAGAAACATGATTAGCTCCCATTCCGCAATCTTGCGGGTAAAATGATTGGTCGGCCCAATGCAACCCTGTATGGGTTGCATAACTGTAAAATATTACGATTGGAAATCAATCGATAAACCCTGTAAGGGTGACATGATTGTAAAAAATGCAATACGATTCCAAGTAGAACCCTGTAAGGGTGACATGTTTGTAAAAAGCGCAATAGGAAACCAAACCCAGAACCCTGTAAGGGTGACACATTTGTAAAAAATGCAATACGATTCCAAGTAGAACCCTGTAAGGGTGACACGTTTGTAGCACAGGATGCCTATCAAAATAGCAAAACAACCCCATAGGGGTGGCACGATTGTAGCCGCACAGCCATTGGAAAACTAGGCAAACCCCATCGGGGTGATACATTTGTGGATGCACGGGCATGATTATAGTTTGGCACAACATTCCATTCGTACTATTTTCCCATGTATCACCCCTACGGGGTTTTTTATATTTTTATTGGCATCCATCGTTATAAATGTGCCACCCCTATGGGGTTGGAATGGCTCCCATCATTGAGTAATTGTTTTCCAATGGGAGATTAATCAAATCCCTCATTGTGTGCGGGAGACACATTTGTAAAAAACGTAATAGCAAACCAAACCCAGAACCCTGTAAGGGTGACATGATTGTAAAAAATGCAATACGATTCCAAGTAGAACCCTGTAAGAGTGACATGTTTGTAAAAAGCGTAATAGGAAACCAGACACAGAACCCTGTAAGGGTGACACCTTTGTAAAAAATGCAATACGATTCCAAGTAGAACCCTGTAAGGGTGACACGTTTGTAGCACAGGATGCCTATCAAAATAGCAAAACAACCCCATAGGGGTGGCACGATTGTAGCCGCACAGCCATTGGAAAACTAGGCAAACCCCATCGGGGTGATACATTTGTGGATGCACGGGCATGATTATAGTTTGGCACAACATTCCATTCGTACTATTTTCCCATGTATCACCCCTACGGGGTTTTTTATATTCTTATTGGCATCCATCGTTATAAATGTGCCACCCCTATGGGCTTGGAATGGCTCCCATCATTGAGTAATTGTTTTCCAATGGGAGATTAATCAAATCCCTCATTGTGTGCGGGAGACACATTTGTAAAAAACGTAATAGCAAACCAAACCCAGAACCCTGTAAGGGTGACATGATTGTAAAAAGCGTAATAGGAAACCAAACCCTAATCCCAATGGTGCCGACAGTGTATTCAAATACTTATAAAATAGTTATAGAATAGTGCTTGTATAGTGCCGACTATTTAATACCTTGATTACATGATTCTCATATCTGTCTTAAACACGAACCGCGGCAGAGGTTGATCATACCTTGAACAGGTTCAAAGCCTATTATCCATCGCAACCATTATGGCCGCACCATCCATATCAACAGAAGTATATTTCGGATTGAAACTTAAAGTCACTACACTTTCCCAGATTTACCGATCAAACGGGGTCTTGACAGATAGAATCTCTGGGGAAGTCTCTTCAGCTCCTGTTCGTGGTAAAACCGGTCGCCGATGGGCTTAAGCATTTCTGGCATAATCTCATTGGCCGTTAAGATTTCGGGGGATACGGGATATGCATTCATCTTTTCGACCGGATACATCCGGAGCATTCCGAGGATATCGGTGAGCGACCTATGCTCTTTCAGCCAATCGGTCTCCCTTCCCCGGGGCAGGATCACCGGCATACGGGTCGACGACAGCTCCCGCGACAAGGCATTTCCCGGAACGGTAATCAGCGCGAAGGAATGATGCTCAGCCCTGGTGACAGGATCGATCCAGATATCGTACAATCCGGCCATGGCAAATGGTCGTTGCCTCTCGCGCAGGTAGACCAGCCACGGCTGCTTCACATGGTCCAACTCCACATAGGCATCGGCTATGATGGCACACCGACGTGTAAACAAAGGCCGCTTAAATGCAGGATGCATGAAAATCGCCTTCGAGCCTGAGAAATGGGGATCGTCGTGGGGATTCTTCTTCCCTTCGGCCCTCGCCATCAGATAGTTTACCTTTTGCTTAGACCAGGCAGGAATCATTCCCCAGATTGACATGACGAGCTCTTTCGGATGCTGTTGCGTCAGGATCAGCGATTCCGTCCCTTCCGAAACCATGCGGTTCCCGTCCCACTCCAACCGGTACCCTGCGGATACCCCAAACCGATGGGCTATGGCTTCAAGCTTGCTTAAGAGAAGATATCCCCCGAACATGATTATATTTTAATCGGAATTCAGATTTCAATATAATCAAACCGGACAGGTATGATGATCGCAAAAGGGAAATGTTATAAGGAATAGTTTAGATTCGGATTCGCCTACAAAATGACCATTTGAACTGCATCCCGCAAAAAAAGAGGCAGATCAAATATGCCATAATTATATATGGAAAAGACTGTCCCGAGATCCCGGAACAGTCTTTTCACAAGCTTTAAATTCTAATGGTATGCGCTATGTAACCCTTAATGTTTAAAATTATGAAAATAAACAACACGAAGCAATAGCATCAGTAAAGATTCCCTGATTATTTCAGGTTTTCAAGTATATTTATTCTGATAGTCGTTACAACTGGCATTATTTTCCAAATTGTAAAATTGTCTGAACGCAGGAATTCAAATTATGGGGTTCTCAAACATGTAAGATCGTACAAATCAGTTTGATCTTGGAATTTAAATAAAATGATATAAATTTGCCCGAACATTAAAAGGTAAGTCAAGATGAAGTAATAATTTCTTTCCGATTTTCATAAACCACGAACCTCCGGGAGGCTTCAAGGGATTGTTTAATCACAAAAAGAAATTATGCTTACCATACAGGATTTATCATATACACACCCCAACAAGGAAGTGTTGTTCAGCAACATCAGCATGGTCGTAAACCCATCTGAAAAAATTGCCCTGATCGGAAATAACGGCACGGGGAAATCGACCCTTTTGAAAATCATTGCCGGAAAACTGGAACCCTCAGCAGGAACCCTGAAGGTTGAAACCCAACCATTGTACGTTCCCCAGGTCGTGGGGCAATACCACCACCTGACCATTGCCGAAGCACTTGGGATCGATAAAAAGCTGAAGGCTCTTCACGAAATCCTCTCCGGGAATATTTCGGAAGAAAACTACGAAGCAATCGACAATGACTGGACCATTGAAATGCGCTGTGCCGAGGCCTTTCAATATTGGCAATTGGATTATCCTGACTTGTGGCAAAGCATGGGTACACTGAGTGGCGGACAAATGACCAAATTATTTCTGGCAGGCATAATGATCCATCAGCCTGACCTGGTACTTATGGATGAGCCAAGTAACCATCTCGACATGGAGGGGAGGAAGCTGTTATACGACTATGTAGACAATTCAAAACAAACCATGGTTATCGTCAGCCACGACCGAAAGTTGCTGAACCTTCTCGAAACCGTATGCGAAATGGATAAAAACGGGATTTCGGTCTATGGTGGGAATTATGATTTTTATTCGGTCCAAAAAGCGTTGGAAGCGAATGCGCTTGTCCAGAACATCCAAAACAAACAAAAAGCACTAAAGAAGGCACAGGTAAAAGAGCGGGAAACGCTTGAGCGGCAGCAAAAGTCGGACAGCCGCGGAAAAAAGAATGCCGTAAAGGCAGGCCTTCCCAAAATTGCAGCCAACACCCTGAGAAACAATGCACAGAGAAGTACCGCCAAATTGGCCAGTGTACACAATGAGAAGACAGGTGGCATCAGGCAGGAGCTCCAGGATCTTCGCTCATCCCTGCCGGATACCGACCAGATGAAATTCGGGTTCGACAACTCTAGCCTTCACAAAGGCAAAATCCTCTTCAAGGCTACCGAAATCAACGTCAGCTTTAACAGACTTCAATATCTATGGGAGCAAGACCTCTCCGTCGAGGTATTGAGTGGTGAACGAATCGCCATCAAGGGACTGAACGGCTCAGGAAAAACCACCCTCATCAAATTGATTATTGGGACTTTGGAGCCCACAAGGGGAACTGTTTATCGGGCTGCGAGCCAACCGGTATATATCGACCAGCAATATTCCCTGATTGATGATCGTATGGCCGTTTACGGCCAGGCACAGCAATTCAACACTTCCGCTTTGCAGGAACACGAGGTTAAAATCAGGCTGAACCGCTTTTTGTTTACAAAAGAAAGCTGGGACAAGCCATGCAGTGCCCTGAGCGGGGGCGAAAGAATGCGACTGATGCTGTGTTGTCTGAGCATTGGACAAAAGGCACCTGACATGATCATCCTTGATGAACCCACCAACAACCTTGATATCCGCAACATAGAGATCCTGACCCAGGCAATCAGCGAATATTCAGGCACCCTGGTCGTCATATCCCATGATGAGACATTCATGGAACAGGTCGGGATTGGAAGGGAGATTAGTTTGTAAATGATGATTTCATGTCTTGACAAAGGCAATAATGTTGTATGGCATCCAATTTCCTTGAAACCGACAACTTCCTTTGAACAAATTGTCTTAACTTTAATAGTGTTAAGTGTGTTTTCGAATAACGCACCGGAATTTACAACACTCATCTCCAAGGAAAATGTCCCGATCACTAACCTCTAGTATCAATCAGAAGATTGAACATCTCCTGAATTATCCAGGTTGTGGGCATATCGAGTTAAATTCCCGGAAAGCAATCTGGACATCCAGCATTTTTGGATTTATTCATGTCTTTATCCTGACCTTTTCGTTTCTGTTCTTTGTCCCCGAACTTACCATTCTCATCAGGTATGGATTTGCATGCCTGTTCCTGCTGATAATAGCCTTGACTGTCATCCCAGTTATCACCCGATATTTCAAACATTACATCACATTTCACCTTCTGGGGTTGGTTTTCGTAACATTTTACACAATCTATCAACTGGGAGGAATCGTCACCTCAGCCGGACTCATTGTTGCCAGTTTTTCGTTTGTATTATTGTCCATTCCACTTCAGAGCGTACCCATCACCATTGTTCTGTTCAGTGTCTATTTTGGGCTGACGGCCTCTATCGGATTTCTGGATCCATATCTGTCAGTCCCAGAACAAATTACCCCTTCGAGAAACTCCATTATCTGGATGATCAATACCTTGTCGATGTCGGCGCTGTCGTTGATTTTTGTGGTCGATTTCATTACGAAGCAGCATCAGTTTGAAAAGCTGGAAGCCAATAAGCAGAAAGAACTCAATGATGCCAAAACTAAATTGTTTACCAACATCACCCATGAATTCCGCACGCCCTTGACCATTATTCAGGGAATGACTGACCTGATTCAGAAACACCCCGAGGAATGGCTTAAAGAAGGTACGGACAAAATAAGGAACAACAGTTTCCTTTTGCTCAGGTTAATAAACCAAATGCTCGACATCGCCAAAATTGAAACCGGATCTATGAGTTTGCAGATGAAACAGGCCGACATTGTATCATTCATTGGATATGTTACTGAGCTGTTCCGCTCGGTTGCCATTGACAAGAACATAAATCTGAGGTATATACGAAACGAGACCCCGATATATATGGATTTTGATCCCGACAAACTGGTTCACATTATCTCAAACCTGCTTTCGAATGCCTTCAAATTCACCAGTCAGGGTGGAAGCGTAACAATCAAAGCTGTTCTCAACAATGCACAAGACTACATTTTGATAGAGGTTGCCGATACAGGTATTGGAATTAAGCCCGAACATCTGGACAGAATATTTGACCGTTTTTACCAGGTGGGGAACAGTTCAGGTTCGAAAGGAGGCACTGGATTAGGCTTGGCACTCACCAAGGAAATGGTTGAATTACTTGACGGTAGAATATGGGCGGAAAGCCAGAGGGCAATCGGCACTATTTTCCATGTTTCTTTGCCTGTTACCAGAAAGGCAACTGTATCGCAGCATGAAAACCTAGCCGAATTATTAAATGACTTGACGACTGCTGCCTTCGCAGGAGTGAGCTCCTCAAAAACACCCCTTGCCAGCAAGAAGGCAGATCACTACAGCATACCCACCATTGTCATTGTGGAAGACAGCCAGGATGTCGCTCTTTACCTTGAAGCCATACTGAGACAGGAATACCATGTCGAGAAGGCACCGGATGGAAAGGCCGGATTCGATAAAATCCTTCAGGTCATTCCCGACATTGTTTTGAGTGATGTAATGATGCCCGAAATGGATGGAATAGAGATGCTTGAAAAACTGAAATCAGACTTCAGGACAAGTCATATCCCAATTGTGCTGCTTACCGCCAAAGCCGACCACGATTCACGTCTGACAGGTCTGGCAAGAGGAGCCGATGCATACATTGCCAAACCATTTCATGAAAATGAGTTGCATGTTCAATTGAAAAACCTGATTGAGCAACGCAAAAAATTACAGGAAAGGTATTCAACCCTGGCAGAGTTTCCCGAAACCAGCGATGAGTCAATCAAAGCTGAAGACAGTTTCATGATCAGGGTGCGTAATATTCTAGAAAAAAACCTGGGAAACGACGAGTTCGACATTCATGATCTATGCCGGGAACTCGCTGTTAGCCATGCCCAGTTATACCGGAAATTCAAATCACTCAGCAATCATACCATCGCTGACTATTTCAAACTTCTTCGTTTGCACAAATCAAGAGAGTTGTTGACAAAAAGTGATCTGAACATCACCCAGATTGCCTTCACTGTAGGTTTTAAAAACCTGTCATATTTCAGCCGGGAATTTACGGAGCAATTTGGCATTAGTCCAGGTAAGTACCGTAAGCAGTAATCTTTTATAT
Source organism: Bacteroidales bacterium 6E (assembly GCA_001270045.2). GTDB lineage: Bacteria > Bacteroidota > Bacteroidia > Bacteroidales > Prolixibacteraceae > UBA1413. The sequence goes on from DF970667.1 coordinate 88,522, forward strand.
CCACAGTAAAAGAACAGAGATTGACAGCAAAACATGGATGATGGAATTATCGGAATTTTGAGGTGATATATAATCCAATGTTTCACTTAAAAATTTTGATTATGAAAACGTTGAACTTTTTTTTCATCGCAACCATGTTGATTTTTGCAAGTTGTGCAAAATATGAAACGGTAGATGAAACAGTCGACCTTAAAAAGGCAAAAGTTCCGATACCAATGAAAGCTGAGTTTTGCTTGACACCCAACATGGATGCCGGATTTTTCCTGATTGAAGGTTTGGATCCTGCCAATCCGGCAAGTTGGTTGCCCAGAGAGGGATGGATCAGCGGCTTTGCAACCCACATGGGTGAAGTAATCATGCAGGAAAGCACAGTGACATTCACCTCAGCCGCTTTTGTGCCCGGAACGGGTGTCATATCAACTTCTGCAGGACGAATTACGGCTGCCAATGGTGATTACTATTTATTCACGGAGACAACCATTACCCATCCTAACGGAACATTCACAGGTAATGTGTGGATGTATGGAGGCACGGGAAAATTTTTGGGAATGACAGGACCGGTAGTGATGACTGGAGAGAAAACCGATCAGGGTGCATGCTGGACCGGAGTTGGAACGATGAACTATGAATAAATGAATCTGACCAATACCTGGATGTCAGCCTCTCGTCGTTTTATTCAAACAAGAGGTTGACACCCTTTCGTCAAATCCATTAAAGTTAAGGTTATCATTCTTATAGGTAGTCGAAGGATTACCATCCCTTACCCCAATTTTTCCTGTATCAAAGTCGAAAATCCTCACAATGCAGCCCTGACTGCCTCTGACAGGGGTGCGGTCGGGCGTCCGATCAAACGGAACAGTTGCCTGGAATCATCGAAAAAATCTCACCGGCCAGGCACAGCAATTCAACACTTCCACTTTGCAGGAACACGAGGTCAAGACTAGGCTGAACCGCTTTATGTTTACAAAGGAAGGCGGGGATAAGCCATGCAATGCCCTGAGCGGGTGCGAAAGAATGCGACTGATGCTGTGTCCCATGATGAGACATTCATGGAACAGGTCGGGATTGGAAGGGAGAAAGAACTTTAAAGGATAAAATCCTCACAATGCAGCCCTGACTGCCTCTGACAGGGGTGTGGTCGGGCGTCCGATCAAACGGGATAGCTGCCCGGAATCATCGAAAAGATCGCCCCGGGAGGCACAGGTATCCCAGCTTGCGATGGCAACCGCATACATTGAGGGCACACCCACTTTTTCAAGTATGCTTGCATACTCGGCTTCGGGCAGATTGTGAAAGGGCAACTCCTTTCCTGTTTGCCTCGAGACCTCTGCCGCAAGGTCTTTCAATGTGTAACTGTCGTCCCCGGCCAGTTCATAGGTATGGCCAACATGAGAGTCCTCCACGACAGCCACTGCTGCTGCCTCGGCAAAGTCGAGTCGGGTGGCTGACGAGATTTTTCCCTCACCGGCACTTCCTAAAAATGCCCCTGCCGCTATAGCCCCCTTGATGGAACCAGTATAGTTTTCGGTATACCAACCATTCCGGAGTATGGTGTAGGGGATACCCGACTTCCTGATAAGTTCTTCGGTGGCCAGGTGCTCACCGGCAAGGCTTAAAGTTGAGGTGTCGGCATGCAGCAGACTTGTATACACAATTCTCTTTACGCCAGCCTTTAAGGCAGCTTCAATCACCCTTGCGTGTTGTGCGGCACGTTGTCCGATTTCACTCGACGAAATCAGGAGAAGACGATCAACTCCTTCCAGTCCTGATGCCAATTCCTCTGGCTTGCCGTAATCAAAGGCCCTGACTTCAACACCCATTGCCGCAGCCTTGTTTGGTGTACGTGCCAAAGCGATGACCTGATTTGCCCCTACCCTTTCCTTTAATAGTTCCACTGCCAATCTCCCCAATTGCCCTGTGGATCCGCTTACCGCAATTTTCATACTCACTATTTTAAAGTTTACACTAATGGGCAGTCCTGCTTTTTGAAAAACACAAAAGGATTGTCCGTTTTACTTTCTTAAAACGTCTGGCGGATTGAAAAGTTTCGCTTGAAATTAAGGAAGACTGGATTTAAGGTCTACCTCAAAACAGTCATTCAAAAGCAGTGCGGATATAATCTTATCATAAACAGCAAGATAATTACGGAGGATATCCTACAAAAGCAGTTCAATTACTGCAACTGATTCAAAAATATCATTATATTCATGCCTGAATATTTCAACTATTCAACTGACCATCAAACTCATCCTCATGATCCATGCCATCATTATCGACGATGAACAGCCGGCAAGGGAATATCTGTCACTCCTGATTAGCCGGTACTTTTCAGAAAAACTGTCGGTGGATAAGATTTGTGCTTCTCTCCACGAGGGGATCGAGGCCATCTATCTTCATAAACCCGACCTGGTTTTCCTCGACATCGAAATGCCGGGGGAGAATGGATTACAGCTGTTCAACCATTTCGAGGAGGTTGACTTCTCGGTAATCTTCACCACTGCCTACCGCGAATATGCCATCGAGGCGGTGAAACGCTCGGCTGTAGACTACCTGCTCAAACCGATCAGTCCGCAAGACCTCCAATCGGCTATTGCCCTTTATGAGAAAAAACAGTTGAAGCGCATGACGCAGTCGGCCTTGACTGAAATTCTGCAGAAGCTGAATATGTCAAACGGGACCGATGAAAAGATTGCCTTCCCAACCATGACAGGATTCGAAATGGTGAAAGTCGATTCCATCGTCTATTGCGAAGCCGACCAGAACTATACCAACGTTTACACCAACGACGGGGAGCGACTGGTGGTGTCGCGGGCGCTCCTGAAGGTGGAAGAGATGCTGCTTTCCTATCCCTTTTTCCGGATCCACAAGTCGCACCTCATCAACCTGAAATACGTCAAAAGCTTTAGCCGGCAGGATGGAGCCCGGGTGACCCTTGACAACGGAGTGACGCTGAGTGTGGCTTTTCGAAGGGTGGAAGCCTTTGTGCAAATACTGACCCGTCGCAAGAAATAAATCCCTGTCATTGAAAAGCTGCATCAAAAAATACCTGCCCGGATACTTAATCCCTACCCTGCTTGGGTGGGGACTGTTAGTGATGTTCTTTGCGGCGCCATCCTATCTTAACGCCCAAAAATATCCAACAAGAAATTATACCATGCAGGACGGCCTGCCTGGCATGAGTATCCAGTGTATATTCAAGGACAGTCGCGGATTGTTGTGGATTGGCACCCGTACTGGCCTCTGCACCTTCGACGGAAAACAGTTCCGGGTCATTGGGAAACCGGAAGGGCTCAACAGCACCAACATCTGGAGTATTGCCGAAGACAAAAACGGGGACATCTGGCTGGGCAGCATCGACGATGGGGTGATTAGATACGATGGCCTGAAATTCGAGCTTTATGACCAAAAACGGGGACTGGCCGACAACCGCATACGTGTGATAGAATATTCGAAAAAGTATGATTGCATAGTGGCAGGATCCTATAAAGGATTCTCGAAGATCACCAGGGATACCATTCTTAACTTCCCGGAACCAGGTGAAAATCGCAAAACCATAGACGTGGTCGGCGACATTACCGACATGGGTGAATACCTGTATATCCTTACCTATGGATACCAAAATCCAGTACGGTTCTACCCGGCCACAAACGAATACGTTAGTCTTGCCGGCCGTAATGGACGTTATCCGAAATTCAGCTTCGGTGGGTTACTGACAAGTAATGGAGACACTGTCCTATCCCAAAATCATGTGGGTGTCATGATCTATAAACGTGACGGCAGTGTCATCGAGAATTCCTCGATGGGACAAATTTTCAACATGGACGAGGACAACGACGGGAACCTGTGGATTGCCAGCTGGTCGTATCCCGGGAGAACCATGGCCGAAGGTGTCTTTAAGTATGATGGCCATACCTTCACCAATTATAAGGATGCATTCGGCATCACCGACAAAGAGATTTGGACCGTGCTGTACGACCGAGAGCAAGACATCCTCTGGATCGGCACCACCAATGAAGGGCTTTTCAAAGTGACCTTTTCGGGCATAGAGATTTACACCCCTTCGATGATGGGAATACCCCACCAGAAGTTGAATGATATATATGCCGACAGTGACGACCGGATATGGATTACGGCCACAGATGAGCTGGTTAAGATGGACCGGGACGGCACGTTTGAATATATGGATCCCCATCCGAGGCTTTCAACCTTCGGTGAATATTGGACCTTTTTTCACCGAAAAGTATGGATGAACCGCGATTCGGTGATGATAAAAGCCATTTCCGTGCCTCCCCACCGGTTGAGCGAATTTGAAGAGCAGATCGACTTCAACTACCAGTACATTGTCGGTGACCCGCCCCATTCAATACTCTTCTCCAATCGGTTCGGTCTATTCAACTACAATACCCTTACAGGGCAAAGGAAATTCCTTGGTCCGGAAGCATCCGCCAGGTCCCGTTTTTCGCTGATGGGCAAAGACACCCTTCTTTTATACGGATGGGGCTCGACGGTGGTATCTACGAAATTCAGGCACGAAAGCATCGAAATTGATGACTCGGATCTCCACTTATTTACTGACAGGGAAGATCCACTCAATACCCGACAGGTGATCAGGAAAGATTATACCAATTGGTATGCAAGCGACACCTACGGATTATGGAAGAGCCAGGGAATGAAGGCTGAAAGGGTCTTCGATGCCGACAGCCTAATGGGGTCCGACCTGACCGCGATCTGTTTTGGCCCCAAAGATCATTTGATTATCGGTTCAAACTCAGGCGAGCTTTCCTTTGCAGGATATGAAAAAGACACCTTCAGGATATTCCATACATTTTCGAAGGAAGACGGCATTTTAGGCAACAGCATCAGCTGGCTTTATGTATGCGACAGGAACAAGCTCTGGATCGGCACCAACCTGGGGATCAACGTAATGAATATCGATTCACTCTATTTGAAAGGCAAGGCCATCATTCGGACAATGAACCAGGAGGAAGGCTATACGACACTGGCGGCGCAAAAAGCCGTGAGCGACAGCAAGGGCAACCTGTGGCTTACCGATCGTGATCAGGTGGTAAAGCTCAACAGGCAAAAATTCCTGTCACAAAACAACACCCCTGGCAAACTGGTCATTTCCGGTATCGAAATCAACAACAGGCCCATAGCATCCGATATTCGGGAACAGCTCAATCCCTGGACATGGAAACATGACCAGACCTTAGTGCTAAAATCAAATGAGAACAACATCACTTTCTTCTTCAAGGTCTTAAATTACAAGAATCCCGGGAAAGACCGCTTCCGGCATTTTCTGGAGGGATTTGACAAACAGTGGAGCACATATGAAGAGAGCGGCAAGATCGCTTATTCAAACTTGCCATCGGGCACCTATACCCTTCATGTTGAAGGCATTAACCTGCAATCCCTGAACAGTCCTGAAACGGCAATCATCCCTTTTAAAATATTGACCCCCTGGTGGCAATTATGGTATATCAGACTGGCTTTCATTGCGGCCATACTTCTGGGCATCCACCTGTACATCAACAACATCAGAAAGGGAAAGAAGCAGAAACATGAAATGGAAAAGACCATGGCTGAGCTCCAGATCAAGGCACTGCAGGCACAGATGAACCCCCATTTCATCTTCAACAGCATCAACGGCATCCAGTATTATATCCTCGACAACAAGACCGACAAGGTGCTGGGTTACCTGTCCGACTTTTCGAAGGTGGTCAGGACCACCATGGAACACACCTCCAGAAAATGGATTCTCGTTAGCGAAGAGATCGAATTCCTGTCGAGTTACCTGCGCCTTGAGCAAATGCGGTTCCCTGATAAGTTTGAATTCGACATCCGGTGGCTGGGCAACGATAGCCAACCAGAGGCAGTCCAGATCCCCCCAATGACCATCCAGCCATTTGTCGAGAACTCGATAAGACATGGATTCAACGCCATCACACATATGGGAAATATTGGGGTCACCTTTGAAATGCCGGAAGAAAACCTGGTCAAAATCACCGTGACTGACAATGGCAAAGGCAGGCCGGAAGGTGCCGAACAGCCTTCCGGATTTCTGGCGGAAACACGAAAACACAGTGGCAGCCTGACATCTGAGCGTATTAGACTTCTTAATACACCAGAAAACCCTGGCAGATTCAGGGTGACCTATACCGACCTGTCGGAGGATGGTATGCGCACAGGTTTAAAAGTGGAGCTGTGGCTGCCGGCGAAGTTAGGATAGCAGCCATTTCCCGAAATATCTCCATCCAGACTGGTCCGGGATAATCCATCAATCAGTATATTGAAAAGGGGAATCGCCACATCCACTGCCGGGCAAACAGGCATATAAAGGCCATGCCACAGCAGTTCATGCGTGTCGTAGGGTAACACCAAAAAAGGGAGCGCATTCGTTTGAGGGAATGCATTATCAGGACATAAACATAAAAAATCCTTGGGAAGATATTCTTATAAATGTATGACCGTAAGGTTTTTAAGGATTAACGTTGTTCATGATGGGTTGACTGTATATCAAGCGTCAAACCTGATCAAAATGGCAAATACTTTTGTAAGGTCATTCAGTCGAAAAATATCCAGAGGTCCGCGACATCCTGACTAATCCCTTGTCTCCTGAAATTTCATGTCAGCTGCCTCTATAACCCGCACACCCTCTCCATTTGAGGCAACAACTAACTTCAAAAACTCTTTCTCATAAGGGATAAATCCAATCTTCATGATTGCACCTTTTAATCTGGCAATATATGAGACACCCGGAGAGACTATCGTCAGCCTTCCGTTTAAGCTTGAAACTGCAAACGCCTGCAATGCAGGGATATAATCCAGACCTGTGAGGATATCCATTCTCGAAAATCTGTTTATCTGGAAGGTGACATTCTGATGATCAGATAAATTCCATTTCAATATCCGCGAATCATCACCACTTGAAAACAGTTCATCATTACCATTAAACAATAATCTGCGCACCCAGCTCTTGTGTCCTGCCAGGGTTGCGACAAGTTTTCCATTCTCGACAGAATAGAGACGTATATATGTGTCACCACCCGTTGTTGCAATCAAATTTCCGTCAGGACTGAACTGGACTGAAGTGATATCCTTGAGGTGATCATTCCATACATAAACATTCTTTTGATTTCGGATATCATATAGTGTTACACAACCATCCGATCTGCCCCATAAAACAAATTGCTGGTCTTGCGAAAGCTTGACGGCCGTTATGGCTTTTCCGCCTGGAGGGATGGAAAATTGGACATCCCGACTCTTCATGTCATGTACAATTAAAGCGCCGTCTACCCCACCACATGCAATAAGGTCACCATCCTCAGGATGGTCGACAACCAAAATCCTCTCATTAAAACCTGTAATTACTTCATCCAGTAACTGGCCCGTGCGGGTTGAAAATATTTTGACATTGCAATTATCGGCAACAGCCAGCTTTTCACCTCCTTCGTACAGACAAAAATCAACTATCATGTCACTCTCTGTTTGATAGATCAATTGATCTTCCTTCACCTGGGCAGAGGACAAAGCACAGATAAAAAAAGAAAACAGGGTTAAAATTAATTTTCCCATCATATCTCTAATATGTAAATCGTTTCTCATAAACAAACCGGTATATCAACCCTATTCCATATCGACCATAAAAAAATCGCTGGTCATTATATAGTTCTGGCTTAATAAAATTATTCTGTAAACTGCAGGAAAAATGCAATCCTAATGCGCTCGAAAAATAGTATTCCACTCCCGCACCCACATTTATACCAAAAAAATTATCGACACCTTTTGTCTTGAGGTAATGTTCGTCTCCTGAATAATCATTTTCAAAAATGGGAGTGCGCAATGACAGTTTTGACTGTCCTATAACAGGACCAACCTCACCGAAAAATTTCAGCCGATTATAAGTGCCACTTCTTTGGAAGCGGCTGTGCATCTGGATAACAGGAGAAAATGAAATCATATTTACAACTGATCCTGAATAGAGCAAATAATCATCTACATTCCAATTATCGCCGGTAATCCTGTCAAATTCTAATCCGACGCTATACTTTGGATGCCATTTCCATAACGTCTTCAAGGAATATCCGGTCAGTTCGGACATATTCGAAAAAAGACGCGGATATACAAATCCTTTGGTGTCCGACATTTTTTTTCCAAAAAAGTCACCTCCATGGTAATTGATGTTAACATTTAGCTTTTTATCAACCAGTTGGGCATGCCCGGCACAAACCATAAAACCCAAGATTAACAATAAATATATCCGTTTTGCCATGACCTAATTTTTTGAAGGATCAAATTCCCACATCGTCCAGGAAGTAATGAAATAAAGTTTACCGTTATAGGAAAAACTTGCGGTTGCCCGGGCCTGTTCCGGACAACTGTGATAATTAAGCCAGTTATTCCTTATTGGATCGAATTCCCAGATTTCTCCTGTGCTCTCTGATGGCCATTCATTATTCCTCCCAAAGCTTATAAAGAACTTATCATTAGCAATTGCCAGCCCCCACACATTACGCGAATTGATAGGCACTTCACCTATCAATGACCAATCATTATTGCCAGAATCAAATTTCCAAAATTGACTGACAGGATCCTTATTTATACCCAAATAGAGACTACCATTCAGGGACAGGGCAAAAGATCCAGCCGGAGCCAACAGAATTCCCGGATTCGTATCACTCAAAACAGACCAGCTGTTTGTCTCGGGAGCATACTCATACATAACCATATTGTCCGTTAAAGTTCCCAGGATGATCTTATTATTCAATACAGTGAAAAAATAATTGTACCTGACCCCATATTGAGACCAGAGATGTATTTCACGGATGGAAGGGACAGGAGGAAAAGCCAAATCTTTCCATTGATTTCCCAAAGGATCATAGCTCCGAAAACCATCCGGGAAAAGTATGTAAGCGGTTTGATCTATCACACCTGCAAAAAGGGCAATAGTTTCATTGAATGGATAATTCCGGGGCTCATTCCACTGCATAGTCTGAAAATCAAGAATGGATAGTGAACCTTTATTTAGCATATAACCCAATTGGCCGATCTGGAAATATGCCCCAATCCAGAGGTTATTAATATCTTGTATTTTTTTCCATGGAAACCACATACTGAATTTCTCTGCCGAGACAGCTTTCTTTCCGGCAGCTTCAACACTGATAATTACGTCAGAGCCTAATGATATTTTCGGAATTGTTACCTTGATCTGCTGGTCCGACAGTGAATCCACGATAACTTTCACGTCACCAAAATAAACATTCATCTCATCTTTCATGTAACCAAAATTCTTACCCTTTATGACTACCTGGGTGCCAATTGGTCCAGAATGAGGATTAAAACTATCTATCTCAGGAGGATTGCTCCCCTGGCTCTCAAAAAGCAGTCTGTTTCCATATACCAAACCACCAGCGGTCCAGGCGCATGCCCGCACATAATACTTGGCATCATTTCGGTGCCCACTGCCCATATAGAAACTGAAATAACCGTTTTGATCAACATCACATCCAATTATTTCACCTTGCCCTGGTTCCGGAGATGGTTTCTTGCTAATGATAAAACCATATTTAACTCCGGGATCATCGGTCTGATGGGTCACCCGGCCATGCAATTCAGCCCCAAGCGGCGTAATTTGGACGACGTCACCGGTAAGGACTACAGGACCCTCATATTCAGTTTGCTTCTCACAGGATATGAAAATGAATGAAGCAATTATTAAATATTTCAAATTTTTCATCATAGATAATTGATCTTCATAAGTTTGGTCATTGTGCGAAGAAGGAGTCTATGAAAACAAATTCAATATTACTTTCCGTAAAATTATCAAATTATTGTTCAGAAGTATCCATAAATCCTTTCAAAAAATCGCAGATCTCGACTAAAGCCTGCTTGGCTTCGGGAAATAAGGGTGACAGCAATGGAAATGCATGGATCATGCCCTCCCACTGCCGCAAGGTGACATCGACACCATGCTCACGGGCCAGGCGGGCGATGTTCATGCAATCGTCGAAGTGGATCTCGTGGGTTCCGACACAAATATACAATGGAGGAATGCCTTCGAAATTGCCAAACTGTGGCGAAAGCAAAGGGTTTGTCGGATCGTTATCTGCTATGTACATCTGTGTCCAGACCGTCCACGATCCCATTGGAGCCACATCCTTGCCTGCATTGTAGGTGAAGGAGTCGGCCAGACAGCGCAGGTCGGTTACCGGGGAAATCGAGAAGGCTGCCCTGGGCAATTCAATGCCCTTGTCTTTCAACGCCAGCAACAGGGAAAGAGTCAGTGTAGCCCCTGCCGATTCGCCTCCAACGATGATGTTACGGGCATCGTACCCACGGTCAAGCAACCAGCGGTAAGCATCCACGCAATCGTCGACAGCCGCCGGGAACGGATGCTCAGGTGCAAGCCGGTAGTCGAATACCAGGGATCGGATGCCACATTCCTCCGCAAACTTGGCAACATGCATACGGTGGGTCAGGCATGATCCTGAGATGAATCCACCGCCATGGATATACAGCAGGACCTTGTCTTCGGCAGGATGTGGAGGGATAATCCACTCGGCTTTCATCCCGTAAATTGACTCCGCTTCGGCGGTTACGGTTTTTGGTAACTTTATTTTCGATGAAGCATTATCGACACTTTTCCGAAAGGCTTCCACCGAGAAGTTCTCATCAACCACTTCCGGTTTCAGCTTAAACTGGAAAAGGTTCCTGTTCCGGATCAGCCGGATAATCAGTTTGCTTTGAAGACTTTGCATAATGTGACAGTTTTTATACACCTTGAAATAATGACTGCCGATTGATGTTGAAACTACAAATAAGACAATATAAACCAATTATCTGCATCATTCATTTTCAGAACATTGCCATGATCCGGGGAATAAAAACCAATGCTCCGATGAAGATGGCCACCAAGGCTGATACCAACACGGCACCCGCCGCAAAATCCTTGACCTGCCCGATTCGTTCATTCCACTTTGGATCCACCTCATCAGCCAGCTTTTCGATAGCCGTGTTAAACAACTCGGAAATGAAAACCAATCCTGAAGCGAAAACAACAGCCATCCATTCATAGGTTCCAAGTTTGAATGTCAGTCCGGCCACAATGACTAACACCAGGATCACCAAATGAATCCTCGCATTGTGTTCCTTCTTCACAAGGCGCATGATTCCCCGAAAAGCATATATGAAGCTCTTGATTCTCTTTTGAAAGGAAAAAGGCTCAGTATCAGACATCAGGCTTTCAGATTACCGGGTTTAAACTAAACTTTTTATAAGCCTACAGACCCTATCGGGCATACAAATCAAAAAACTCTGCCGTATCTTTTATTTTGGAAATCCCAAGAATCCAGCATACCTCTGAAAGGTCCGAAAAGTCGAGCCCGCCAGCCGAGACTGCCTCATTGTGGTAACGGCCGTCAGCGGCATTGTAGCGGTTGGCAACATCGACTGCCAGCTGCCAGATGGCCTTCTGTTTGGGATCGGTCACCTTTTCTTTCCACAGGTCATAACCAGGGGTGCGGAATCCCGGGGTACCATTGCCCACGGCATTTCCGTCGGGGATCTTCCGGTAATCGGTTTCGTCCTTCACATACTGGAGCAGTTCGGGGGTAGTCACCTCCTCGTTCCAGTTGCTATGCTGGACCACCGTAATCCTTGTTTTGGTATCGATTTCGGGATAATCTGCCTTTAATGCCTTCACTACGGTGGCGGTAAAGTCAGACTGGCCCGCATCGGCTATCCAGACATGACCCTTCTTCTTCAAGGATTTAGCTGCCAGTTTGGTCACTTGTCCGACAGCCACATCGAAATCAGCATGGGCATCCGACCAGTTCGCCTTGAAAGCGAGCTCGAGAACATTGTTGGGGGGCACATACAATCCGTCCTGCGTTCCATAGGTCCCCGTCACCACATGTGCATTCACCTTTTTGAAGTCGGGATAAGCCAAAAGCGTCGCCAGGGCCGCCATCGTATGAACGTCATCCACATCAGTTTTGCAATCGCAGTGCAGCAACAGAAAATCACGCTTCGGATTGAATGTTTGTCTACCGGAAGAATTGCCTTGGGCCATTGCACTGAAAGAGAGCACAATACATGACATGAATGTCATCAGGAAAAGTTTGGTTTTCATTTTGGTTCAGTTGATTTACAATAGATGGTTTCATTCTCAGGCATTTCCCTGATACGGTGTACAAGGTAAAAAGTTATTGTTAAAAACACAAGCCTATTATATTGATAAAGCAAATCTTTTTTGGATAGGTCTATGAGCGTTAAATGATTGGCACAATTTCTCACCAAAAAGGCGCACGGGAAGGTGCGCCTCATGATGTTTGGCCGGCATCAAACCGGAAATTCAGGATTACACCGGAACTGAATCATAAACGACATCCAGCACCAGTGGTGTTGGATTGGCAAGATTGTCGTTGATTGGGCAGCGGTTTTTGATGATCTCGATCCATTCGCTAACACGCTCAGGTGAAGCATCGGTTTCGGGGGAAAACTCTACCCTGATCTGTTTGAAGCCAGCCCTTTCATCGTCTGAATAACCGAACAGCCGGGCAGGATTGATATCACCCTCAACCTTGATTTGCAATCCTGTCAGTCCGATACCCAGTTCCCTGGCTGTCAGGTGCGCCACCACATTGATGCAACCGGCATAGCTGGCCAAAAGGTATTCGACCGGATTGGCACCCAGATCGTCACCACCCAACGCTGGAGGTTCATCAACCACAATACTGAATTGTCTTGCTTTCGCCTCTAATCGCGCTGCAGTTTGCGCTTTTCCTTCCACTTGAAAAATTAAATCGCTCATAACTTTTTTGGATTAAAATGAATAAAAAAAGCCCCTCACGGATCCGTGAAGGGCTGTTGTCTGATTTATTGATGTCTTACTCTAATCTTCCAATATCAAGGACATACGATCACCCTCCACATGTTTTTCCGACATACGGCAGCACATACACATCATGATGGCATTGATTATGGAGCGTGAACTTGTCATTAATATAATCCTATTATTTTGATAGGATGTGAATATGTGAATAAAAAATAATTCATCATTACGTTGACAGATTATTTTTTTGACTATTAACATTTTCTTTAAAATTATATTAAAACCGCTTTTCAGTTCCTACCTTCCAAAATGGATTACGCCATGGTTACAGCTGGCAACCATGGCGTAATCAATGGAGGATAGCTAAAGGGCGACGCAGCTGCCCCTTAACTATTGTAGATGTTTGCGTAGAAAACTTAGCACTTTGGATCGGATGGGATCGGAATCGAACATGACGCCAAAATGGGGGGCACCAGGCACGATGATCAGTTCATTCTCAACATCGCTGACGGTGAGCCATGCACTGAGCAATTTCGACTGCCTGTTCCATACCAGCTCGTCATTTTCGCCATGGATGATCAGGAAAGGAGGATCATTGGGGTCGACATAAGTGACCGGACTGGCAATCCTCGCAAGATCGGGACGGCTGACAGGGGCTGCACCCAGAAGGATGGCCTCTGGCGATCCGGGGTCCTCGCTGCTCTTCAGGGAGGCAAGCTCGGCAGGACCATAGAAATCAACCACTGCCCTGAAGGTAAAGTCGCGCGTTGAACCAGGCACATAAAATGCATCTACCTTGTCATTATTCGACAATCCCTGCAAAGCTGCCAGATGGCCACCGGCTGAAAATCCGATCAATGCAAAGCGGTTCCTGTCGAAACCATATTGCCCTGCATGGTCATATAACCACGATACCGCCAGGTTGCAGTCCCGGATCTGTGCCGGAAAAGGTGCCTCCGTTGCCCACCGGTAGTCGATTGAGGCAATGGCATATCCATTTTCGATAAATTCAGAAACCGTCTTGCGCATATAACCGAAATCGGCATACTTGTCGTTTGAAATCCACGCACCGCCATGGATAAACACGATGACCGGAACATCACCATTAGCTCCGGGTGGCAGGTAAATATCCAACAAATGCTTTTGCTTGGCCTCTTCTCCATATCGAATATTGCCGTGCAATACGGTCCCTTCGGGCAGAAACGGGAGGACCGGATGGGAAGGTTGGCCGAAAACAATTGTTGTGATCATTATGGCCAACAGGCCTAAGATGGATGATAAGAGTTTCATTATTCAGGTATCAGTGATTATGGTTACAATATTACCGAAAAAAGAGCATAAAAAAGGCCGCCCATTTGGACGGCCTCACATACTAAAACCTAAAATCTATGGAAGTATTGGTGATGGTCACTTCCCAACCATTATATCATCATGACATTTCCTTCCGACCTGACAGGTACAGTAAGGCATTGCCAATTACAAATAGGCAAGACTGGTTTTTAGTTTAGATAGTCGTTGAAATTCCTGAAACTCCGGATGAATCCGGTTAATCCCAAACCACACATGCATTCCCCGACAACATACCACTATATCACTTCCTGATAAAGGATCAGGGTTATATGTCATAGTTTCCTTTCAGGACTTGGTTTTTGGATGTTGAAATTGAAGATTGGTTTAAACGGATTTAAAAAAAATCCTGAATTGTTTTAGGAAACGTGTCTATTTAGTACTAAAGTCACAGCGTGTTGTACTCCTTCACATCTTCAAACTCATCCCCTCTCCAAGAAGGGATTATATGCAATTTCCCAAAGGAAGCCATCAGGATCGGCAATATAACTGCTATACCCACCCCAGAATACCTTCTGTGGTTCCTTGATTATAGCCACCCCCATTTCGCGCAGGGATTCGATCGCATTGTTTACTTCCTCCTCACTCCAAAGATTATGGGCCAGGGTAAAACCCTTAAATCCCTCACCCTCTGGACTGACTAAAGCATCTTCGGCCAACGCTTCCCGGGGATACAACGCCAGGTGTATTCCATTTAACGTGAACAATACCATGTTATCGCTGCTCATCTCAGACTTCTTCCAGCCAAAACACTTTTCATAGAAGTCGATAGATGTTTGTAAATTACTTGCTCCCAGTGTAATAAATGTGATTCGCTGATCCAGTTTCATATCGGTACATTGTTTATATTTTGCAAATTAATCAGTTCCAGCGTCCCTAAAACCTAAAATCAAGGCGCTTTCTTCCGAAAATGCGGTGCATTCAATCTCTTCCTGTATACAAATCGTAATTTACGGAAACTTTTAAACCGCTTTGTATGGTAATCATTTTCCGTGAATATATCAAGACCCTATTTGCCCAACAGGCTCTTCATCTCTGAATTCGTTAATAGCTGATACTCACGGTCGAAATTATCAATCTGGTTTAGTGCTTTATAGCAACTCGCCAGGAAAAAGTGTCTCACCTCAGGACTCGTGACTGTTTCCAGCTTTCCAAACTTTTTGAGCGCTTTGTCAGCATGTCCAAGATAAACCTCATTTAATAGCAGATAGGCCTCGATATCATTTTTTAAGGCCGGGGCGGTATTATCTTTTAGGGCTTTCCTGAAAAAAAACTCATCCTGACTGATAAAACCCTCCTTTAATTCAAGATTTTCAATGGATGCAGCCAACTGCTGGAATCGCCTTCCGACCTGAAAGGCACATTCGCTGTCCTTTCCCAGTGAATTCGTGCTGAAATAGTACTTATAGAGATCGCTGAAATCCCCGGGTATGGCATTCAGTACATCCGAAAAATCGTCGCCTTTCATAAAGCCGACTTTCTCCCACAGGATCCTGCCGTCAGGCATCGTAACCACGATTTTTGGTATTCCATCCACATCAAATTTCGGGGGAGTCAAAGGATCTTTGTCCACATTTACCTTGAGGGTAACAAAACCCGGATAATGGATATCGATATCCGCATTATTCCAGAATTCTTCATCCATGACCTTGCATGGCATACACCAATCGGCCCAAAAATCGATGACCATCAACTTACCTGTCGACTTACACACAGATTTTGCCTTGTTGAAATCGGTATACCAGACAGGCTCCTGTGCTTCAACAATGTATACCGACATCACCAGAAAAAGTAAAATTGAGCTTTTCATGGCAGCCAATATTTAAAACCTACCTATAAGTTACGAAATAATTTACTGATTATAAATATATTATGTGCACCAGAAATTATTTCGCAACGCCGGTAATAAGAATGCAAATTCTAAGCGATGTATGAGGATTGTAAGAAAAATAGCAAGCGGCAACATCGTAAATATGACGAAACCGCCTGCAAATTCATTAGAAAGTGATTACCTTGTCGCTATCGACCACCCATTCGGTGAGTTCGGCCATGGTGCTGATTTCAGAACCATCCACCAGCTGGACGTTCTTCAGTCCGCGGGCATCGGCACACGATCCGCAGATCTTCACCTTAGCACCTTTGTTAATCGAAAACTTCAGCATACGCTCAATGTTGTAATAACCGTTGGGGGTGGTTTGTCCGGCCACCGCACAGGCAGCCGCATCAGCCATCAGGAAGATGCGAACCTCCACATCCTCATGTGCCTTGTTCAACTGGTTGGCCAATCGCAACCCGTTATAAGCCTTTTCGGTACCGTATGGACCATCGTTGATCAAAATCAAAATCTTCTGCATAATTTATTCGTATTCAATGATTAAGCATTTATCAATTACTTTCCGGCCAGTGTGGCCAACATGTCTTTTACCGTTGCATAAAGGGTTGTAGCTTCGTTAAACAACTGTGCGTCCGAACGGACGGCATCCAATACCGAACCCATATTCATGGTTGCCAAAACTGTCTCCCCATCCTTCTCATACACTGCTATCCTGCATGGCATAAACAGGGCAAAACGGGGAAAGTCAGCCAGCATGCCAGCGGCGGTTTTGGCTTGGCATATTTCGTAGATATACACTTTTCGGTCGATCGGAAAACCTTTACCCTCAACGATATCGTGATAGACATAGGTCTGCAGCAAGGCAAACTTCTTTTCCTCGCAGGCGGCGGGGACCTTTTCATGCACCTGGTTAATGGGCAATTTGGATGAGATTTCCCAGGTAAACTTACCAATCATTTCCTCGGCGGAAAAGCCCATGGAATAAATTCATTTTCCATCATACAATGTTTTTAATTATCAATACACTATAAACGGGAACCTTTCTTCAAAGGTACACAACCTGCAGGAACCTCCACTCTTTTTTACAAAAGGAATACCCTAAGGAGATCAAAACACGACTGTTATCGCGCAAGCCATCCCATTCTTGAGAAAATAGTTATTTTTACCTTTATTAAACAGATTAAAAACCGAAACAACGGTGTGCCAAGTAATCTTTCACCTTAGTAAAAACGTCATTCTATGAATTTCAAGCCAACTACCAGTATATTTGGTCTCCTGGTCATCCTTCTTTTTACAGGCATTTTGCCACTCCGCGGCCAGACTACCTTTAAAAATCCCGTTATAACCGGTATGAATCCCGATCCGAGCATTTGCCGGGTTGGCGACGACTTTTACCTGGTGACATCCACCTTCGAATATTTCCCCGGCATTCCTGTTTACCACAGTAAAGACCTGGTAAATTGGAGAATCATTGGCCATACTTTGTCGAGACCTGAAAACTGCCTGCTAAAAGGCGCCCAATCCTCAGGAGGCCATTATGCCCCGGCCATCCGCCACCACGACGGAACCTTCTATGTCACCTGCACCAATTACGGAGGCGAAGGTTCACAGGGAGCCTTCTATGTGACGGCCACCAACCCTGCTGGACCGTGGTCGAACCCTGTATGGGTAGGCAACTGGAACGTTGACCCCTCCATCATGTTTGCCAACGACAGCATGTATTGGATCAGTCCCGACAACCAGGGCAGTTTCATGGCCGGAACTTTCGACCATGCTACCGGCAAATTCATCAAGCCTTTGCAGCTTGTCGCTGCCGGACTGGGAGGGTCGGCACCCGAAGGACCCCATATGTACAAGATTAACGGATATTACTACCTGATGTCGGCAGAGGGCGGCACAGGCTACGAGCACCGCGAGGTAATCCAGCGCAGTCGTTCGCCCTATGGGCCTTTTGAAGCCAGTCCATATAACCCGGTTGCTTCTAATATGTATGCGCCTGAAAGTCCTTTCCAGGCGATTGGGCATGCCGACTTGGTACAACTTCCCGACAGCAGCTGGTGGATGGTTTGTCTGGGATTCAGGCCCAAAGGAGGAAAGTACCACCACCTGGGCAGGGAAACCTTTCTGGCACCGGTAACATGGACGCCCGATGGCTGGCCAAAGGTAGGTACCACAGGCGAAGTAAAGTCAGAATACCAGATGCCATCATTGCCATTACACCCCTGGGAACCTGATCCTGTAAGGGATGACTTTGACAACCCAGAACTGAAACTCTACTGGAACTTTCTCCGCAATCCCTACCCAAACGACTGGTCGCTTACCACCCGACCGGGCTATTTAAGGCTTAATGGATCAAACGTGGCGTTAACCGACAAAGATTCGCCGGCTTTTATTGGAAGGCGGCAAACCGCTTTTAACCTTACAGCATCGGCAAAAGTGTACTTTGTGCCCACAGCCGAAAATGAGGAGGCCGGCCTTGTGATCAGGGGGAACGACAATCACCATTACCAATTGGTTGTCACGCAGCAGGATGGTAAACAGGTAGTATTGTTCCGGACCATCGCTGAAGGAAAGGAAACCTTCTCAAATTACATCACGATGGATGAGGAGATAGTCGTGCTTCAGATCCGCACCACCGATCTGGAATACACTTTCTGGGCCCAAAGTGAAGGCAAACCTGCCATGCGGGTTGGATCGGCCCCCGCAAAAGAGCTCTCGACCGAAAGGATCGGAGGATTTACCGGAGTGCACATCGGCATGTACGCCTCAGGCAATGGCAAGGCAAATACGAACCCTGCCGACTTCGACTGGTTCGAATTTGTTGAGGATCAGGAATAGTGTGATCCTAAATATAGAAGGCAGCATATAGAGTGAATACAGCCTTCTTTATAAATCTTAAAATCCTGCTTCAAACCGAATCCCTTCCACTTCGCCCACACGCCCGTTTTCCCATTTAACGGGGACAAAAGTGAACATCCATTTCCAGGCAGGGTTACCGAAGGGAACTTTAAGCAACACCTGGTTCCAGCCCTTACGAAGGGAGATTTTGGCAGGTTCGCGGAAGAAGTAGTTTTCGTCGGAGAAGGGAATTTCATCGCTGGCGACCAGGGTACCCGGATTTTCCCATACGGCCGGCATGATTTCCTCACCGTTAAGCCATGCCTTGGGTTGTGTAATGTGCCATTCGCCTTGTTGCGGGAATGGCCCGCCCCGACGGCCTCCCGACCTCGACCAGTCGTGAAAGCCGATCCACGCATCAACGTCCTGTGCCTTTGGTGACCAGATGCGGGTGGCTGCATATATTGTACCTTCTGTTTCTTCAAACCAGGATGGATAACCAAAGAAATGACGGACATGGATGGTCCCCCCATGGTACGGGCCCGTCCAGTGATAATCCTTGCCATCTACCGTATAGCTGTCGGCAAGCATATCCTCCACCGGGAAAGACCGGCTAAAGTCGCCCTGGTGATTAAACGGGCCGATCAGTTTCCAGGCGATGTCCGTCTGTTTTACATAGGGGAAAGGCTTGTCGGCAAACCAGCGATCGCGATGATTGATGAGCCTGTCTTCAAAATCGGTAAATTCCTCGTATAATAGGTCGCCAGGCAAAGGAAGGCGGGCAAGGTAATTCTCGCCAACATCGGCATGCTGCCCCTTCCATGACGTCTCACTATAGGTCACAATCCCGGGATATACCATATTATGGGTGATTACATCGCGTTCGTTCGCGACCAGATTATCGTTCCAGCAGCAGAGGATGCCGCCCATGCGAAGCGAATCACCATTTGCCGCACCGTTAATCCGGTCGAAGTATAGTTGTCCGATCCCCGCGAAAGGATCAAGGTGGTTCAGGTAATTCAGCCGTGAATCAAGGTATCGGTGACCCGGTTTCGGATGGCTGTTTGATGACCATAACTGGGTGATGGAAGTGCTGTCGTTTTCAATGGGTTGGCCTGGTCTCCAAACGATCATCTCTCGTTGATTTGCCCTGACAACATCAGCCAGGGAAGGCAGCAGGTCAGGTGCCGGACGTTCGTGGGCATGCCACACCTCATCGGTACCCAGATGAATGTAAGGCATTACCTCAGGTGGCGCCAGTGTGCATAATTCATTGATCAGGTCAGTCATGATGTCCAGAACCCTTGGATCGCTCATCTCTTCAAGGCCAAGAGCTTTCCTGAAGGCATCGCTATGACCCGGGATATCAAACTCCGGTATCAGTGTGATGTGTCGTTCATGGCAATACTGAACCAGATCCTTAAACTCCTCCTGAGTATAGAATTTTCCTGGCCAGCGGCTCATGGATGCCGGATCGGAAAGCCCGGGATAGAGTTTGCTTTCTAGTCGCCACCCCGGATTGTCGGTCACGTGAAAATGGAATGCATTCAGTTTATAGGCAGCCATCACATCGATGACCTCCTTTAGGATATCTACCGACATATAATTCCGGCCCAGGTCGAGCATAAAACCTCGCATGGTGAAGGCGGGCCAGTCGGTGATTTCACACCCTGCCACCACTTCCTTGCCTTCAAGGCCGGTCGTAAGTTGCCTGAGTGTTTGCTCTCCCCTGAAGAGTCCGGTGGGAGTAGTGGCCATCAGGACTATCGAATCAGCTGTCACGGAAAGTGAATATGCCTCTTCAGGATAAGCCTCCACCCCGGACAATTGCCAGACAAGTCGTTTGGCAATCCGGGTATCATTATCCTTTACCCGGAACTCCTCACCCGTCCAGTTCATTTTTTGGGACATGGGAATCAAGGCTGGTTGCGGCACTGATGTAGGCCGACAGGCAACCAATGCCATTACGGTCAAAACCAGGAATATGCCGAAGACTATTCTAACTGAATGACGCTTATCCATCACGGCTACTTTTAATATGTACTACATATGCAAAAGTAGTGATTTGATGTATGATATAAAAGAAAATGGCTGTTATCGTACAGCCATTTTCCAAAACTTCAAATTAATGTTGATGATTTCCATGGTCTTCGGAATCCTTTTTCGAGGATGTCCTGTCATATTTGCAGCATCCGGGCAGCTTATTGTAAACACTATCGCCTGCTTTGTGCAATGGTGTATCATGCCCAAAGGCTGCGACAGCTTTCTGGACTTTATCGGCAGAGGTAACCGAAGCATCAAGTTTTACCTCCAGCATTTTTGTCTTTTTGTCCCAGTCGGCCGAAGATACACCCTTTACATTTTGGGCTGCTTTTTCGATTCTGGTTTCACACATTCCACAATTGCCCTTCACTTCAAATTTTTCTGTTTTCTCCTGGGCAAATGTCACACCTGTTCCGAATAGGACCAGGGCTACAAAACTTAAAATCTTGTTTTTCATGATCGTACAATTTAAAATTATAATAAATGATTTATTTAAACTCTTTGGTTACTTCTCCGCATGTAAGCATCGAACTTCCAAAGTAAGGATTCCTGATCTCCCTTTCAAGACTCAGCCAGTCGGCGCCCTTGTTGTTGTCGGCCATAGGACAGTGCTGTACATATAATGGCTTTTCGAGTGGTTGGACATATTCAGACATTTCGACCAAAATGGCAGAGGTAGCCTGAAAAGATTTCCGTGACTGTTCAATATCGGACCAGTGTGCAACATGTTCAAGACTTGAGCGCAAAGCCGACAGATATTTGGTCCATGCCTCCCTGTCCCTTTCAGCAAAGAGATTAGCAGTAATCTTGTTTGCATTCACCTTCATTACACCTGCCTGTTTCACTGCAACCTCAAATTGATCGTTGGCCAGGGCATCTTTCCAGCCCATATAAGACGTAAAAAGAGACTGCAAGGCTGATTTACCCTCATTGGTCAGACTCAATTTCTCAGGCTTGGAGACAACTCTTTGTTCCTTGACAGAATGGCCTTCTTCATGAGTGTTGCCTGAGGATGTCCCATGTTGGTGTCCTGAATTCATGGTTCCTCCCCCGGGATTCATCATGCTTGGTTTTCCTGCCAATTGTGCCGCGGCATCAATGCTAAAGGCACCGTTAACGACAATCTCCTCTCCCTCTGTCAAACCACTTTCAACTATATAATAATCCCCAAGCGCAGGTCCCATTACTATTTCACGCATTTCAAACGTCGGCGACTCAGCTTCCGCAACTTTTACATAGACGACCGACCGTTTACCGGTCCACAACAAGGCCGTTGCCGGAATAACCAATGATTTAGCACTAACAGGAAAATTGGCACGAATTGTTCCCTGTACAAACATTTCAGGTTTCAGTAATTTTTGCGGATTATTGATTTCGGCCCTTACTGAAGCAGTTCGTGTTGCAGGATTTATAAACGGATCGATAAAAGCGATACTGGAAGTGAATATCTTTCCGGGCAATGCCGAAACCGTAAAGTCTACTTTTTGTCCGTTTCGCAACAAAGGGAGGTCGCTTTCATAAGCATCAAGCAAAACCCAAACATGGCTTAGGTCAGCTATTTCAAACAACACGGATCCCTTACCAATAAAGTCACCCAAAGCAACAGCACGACGCAATACAACGCCAGATCGGTCAGCATAAACATCAAATCCCGTCAATACGGCACCACTGTTTTCAATTTCGTCAATCTGTATATCAGTAATTTTCCATAACCGAAGCTTCTCCCTTGCGGCCATGTATAGGCCCTGGTTGACCTCCCTGAATTTCGCGGCTTCAATCAATTCCTGTTGGGCAGTCACCAACTCGGGCGAATAAACGGTAGCCAACTTTTGACCTTTTCTGACTTCCTGTCCGGTAAAGTCAATATATAGTTTGTCGATCCTACCCGGGAAGTTGGCAGTAATGGTGGCCAGGTTCTGCTCGTTTAAGGAAATCTTGCCGGTAAGAGAGATCTCCTTTTCGGGTGATGCCATTTCAACCTTACGGGTTACCACATTCGCCAGAGCCATAGCTTCAACCGACATTTCCAACTCGAGCGGATTGACGTTATCCGAACCTGAACCCCCAACTACAGGGATAAGATCCATTCCGCACAAGGGGCAATCGCCGGGCTCGTTTTGCCTGATTTGCGGATGCATTGAGCAGGTATAAGTAGTTTCATCAGTGGTTTCATGATCATGATCATGATCGTGATCGACATGCGTTTCAGGTGCCGATTTAAAAATTAGCCATCCAAGCAAAATGCCAGTCACCAGCACCATGCCATAGCCAAATATTTTATTGTTGATAATGTTTTTCATTTTGATTTGATTTTTTAATTAACGTCCAATCAATCGCTCCAAGGAAGCCACAGCCATGTTTCCATCCACAATTGCTTTAAGATGGCTTAAGCGATAACCAAGCAGCTGTTGCTGCATCCGAAGAACCTCTTCAAAATTGCTTCCCGCGGTTGAATATTGAACCAAAAGCAGATTCAGTGTTTGTTGCGACAGGGCAGCCTGGTCTTTGTAAAGTTTTGTCCTGCGATCAGCATCCCTGAAGTCCTTGAGTGCATTTTCATAGCTTACCAACAGCTGATTTTCCAATGCCTCTTTCTGGTAAGCTACGGCCTGTTTCATCCCATTGGCTTCACTGACAGCGGCATTATACTTTTTTCGCCACACAGGAAGCGAAATTGTAACCATAGGCATGACCATATCCATTCCATTCATCATGCCAGGGCTGTTCTCACCCTTCCTGAACAGATCATACTGTAAGCCAAAACCTACCATTGGCAAACCCATCTTCCGGTTCATTTCGGCACGGGCATCATAAGCTGCTCCTTCCTGGGTGAGCATATGCAGCATGGGATTTCGGCTTAGGATCGAGTCGGGAATCACCGATAAATCAAACGGCAAACTGACTTTTTCCAGTGAATCGCGCAAATCGACCGGTTCCTGGCGTGACCGGTTAAGCAATTCGTTAAACCTCGCAACCAGAACCGACCGTTTATCCTCCAGCAAGGAGAGGTTATTTTGCAGTTCATTGATTTCCATCTGTACCCTGAGAACATCTGTCATGCCCCCGCTGCCAGACATTCCATCTGAGGCTGACATTCCTGTCATTGAGGAAGACGATGTCGAAGAAGCAGAGGATGATGAGGCCATCGCCATATTCACCATGCCACCGCTGCTGTTTCCCTGATCCTGGATAGCCAAAGAACCTGACTTACCAGGATTCGTCTGAACACTGCCCGTTTGGCTTCCCCCGCTCAAACGTGCAATCGCAATCCGCTCCATGGATTTCAACAATTCCATTGTCTCGTGCGTGACAGCCACCTCCAATTCGAGTAGTTGCAAGTTGTACCATACAGATCTGACATCAAAGAAAAGCATGGATTTTGCCTCATTGAATGCTTCATACTGAGCTTTGGCCATATAGGCCATTTCCTGTTTTGCGGCATCGAGTGTCCCCATCCACGGGAACATCTGCATGATGGAAATGCTTCCCAACTGTTCACCTGAAAATCGCTCCATGGGCTTCAACAGAAAATTGAATGATAGCTGTGGATCAGGTAGTGCTCCAACCTGGGGAACACGTTCAAGCGACGATTGATATTGCTGAAACCGTGCTTTCAGGTCGGGATTGTTCCTTGCTGCTATCAACAGGTATTCATCCAAGGTCTGACCTGTAATATTTCCTGCCATAAAAAACAAGAACGATATATAAATTATCCTGATTTTCATTTTGTATTTCTTTTGATTAGATATTCCTCTCTTGCCGCATATAAAACCGGCACAACAAAGAGAGTGATCAAGGCGATGGTCATACCCCCAAACGCAGGAATAGCCATCGGTATCATGATATCGCTCCCACGACCTGTAGAAGTCAGGACTGGCAACAGTGCGAGCAAAGTTGTTGCTGTGGTCATCAGGCATGGCCTGACCCTTTTGACACCGGCTTCAAGGACCGCCTTTCTGATTTCCCTGACATTGTCAGGCTTGTGTTTGCGAAAACTCTGCATCAGATAAGTTGCTATTACCACACCGTCGTCAGTTGCGATACCAAACAGTGCGATGAACCCTACCCAAACGGCAACGCTAAGGTTATAGGTCTTCATTTGGAAAAGATCACGAAGGTTGGTCCCGAAAAACTGGAAGTCCATAAACCAACTTTCACTATACAGCCACAGCATTACGAATCCTCCGGCAAATGCAAGACCAATGGCCGAAAAAATCATTAATGTGGTGGTGGTTGACCGAAACTGGAAATAGAGAATCAGGAATATGACGATCAGGACAAGTGGAACTACAACCGACAATCGTCTTTCGGCCCTGATCTGGTTTTCATAACTTCCCGAGAACTGGTAACTTACTCCGGATGGTACGATCAATTCGCCAGATGCTATTTTTTGTTTAAGATAGTTATTGGCATCATCTACCACCGTGACTTCCGAGAATCCGTCCTTCTTGTCAAGGAGGACATATCCGACCAGAAATGTATTCTCACCCCTGATCATGCCGGGCCCTGGCCTGTATTCAATGTTGGCGATCTCATCCAATGGGATTTGTTGCCCATTAGGAGTCGGTATCAAAATTTGTTTCATTGCCTCCGGGTCATCTCTCCATTCCCTGGCATAACGGGCTCTTATGTTGTAACGTTCTCGACCCTCAACTGTTGTGGTCAAAGCCATGCCACCAAGCGCAACCTCCAGGTACATCTGGACATCGGCAATATTTAGTCCATACCGACCAATGGCCACCCGGTCAATTTCAATTTCAAGATAGGGTTTTCCCAGACTTCGATCGGCATACACAGCCTCAGGTTTGATCGAGGGGACCTCTTTCAAGAGTTGTTCAACATTAAGGCTGAATTCTTCAATGCTCTCGAGGTCGGGACCAAAAACCTTGATACCCATTGGAGCCCTCATACCTGTCTGAAGCATAACCAACCGCGTTTCAATGGGCTGAAGCTTGGGAGCTGATGTAACCCCGGGAATATCACTGGTCACACGAACGATTTCATTCCAGATATCATCAGGCGTTATGATGTGGTCGCGCCACTGCCGGAAATATTGACCCTTGTCGTCTGGGATCAAGTCTTCTTTTTCATCCCTTAAAAACTGTCCGTTTTCATCAATCCTGAACCGACGTGGATATCCGTTTAAGTCATTGATGAATTCACTTTTATATTGAATAATATTTTCAAACATGGAAACAGGGGCCGGATCAAGAGCACTCTCCACCCGACCAGCCTTACCCACAACCATTTCGACTTCGGGAATTGACTGAACCCGCATGTCGAGTTGTTGCAAATAGCTGAGGTTTGCTTCCACGCCTGAGTGCGGCATCGATGTTGGCATCAAAAGAAATGAGCCTTCATCAAGGGCGGGCATAAACTCCTTCTCCATTCCAGGGAAGGCATGTACCATTGTACTCCAGACTGAAGTGGTGCGAATATTCCAACCAATCTTATCGGCAACACGTGGAATAAAGCCGAAAACCTGGCCAAATCCAAGCCAGATATTGATACCGAACAATAGAATTACCATGGGAATCGTCAGGAATGCAACTTTGTGCTCAAGACACCAGGATAGAATTCGGGGATAGTAGACAATGAATATCCTGAAACCACCCAGAACAACACCTATGACAAGCACAATGAAAATAAAATTCAACACGAGGCTCCTGGCGACACCCAATGGCATCCATTCACTGGCCAGAAGCCATGATACGGCCAAAGCCACTATTGCAATGGTGACCGATGAATTGTGTCTTTGGATCCAATCATTGGTTTTTGTCGAAAATTTATTCTGAACTGCAAGGTATCCGATTATATTATTCAGACCCAGCAAAACAAGAACTATCCCAGACCAGGCTGACCACCATAGCAGAATAATACCTGAAATGACCAAAAGCATATACAGACCAAACTTGTAACTTTTTCTGGATGTTTTCAGGGAGAATAACCAATGGGCAAAGGCTGGCATCATGAAAAGGGTAATAAACAAAGCCGCCAACAATGCAAAAGTCTTTGTATAAGCGAGTGGACCGAAAAGTTTACCCTCGGCAGCCTGCAATGTGAATACAGGAAGGAAACTCACAATAGTGGTCGATACGGCAGTGATGATCGCTGAGGAAACTTCGCTTGCGGCATTAAATACCGTTGTAAGCATCGATTGTCCTTTTGGCGCCTCCTCCTGGTGGCGAAGGATATTTTCGCTCAGGATAATTCCCAGGTCAACCATGGTCCCAATGGCAATGGCGATACCTGACAGGGCAACAATATTTGCATCGACATTGAAATAGCGCATCATGATAAAGACCATCAAAACCGCAAGCGGAAGCAATGCTGATATCATGATTGAAGCCCTCAGGTGGAAAACCATTATGATAATTACAATGATGGTGATCAGGATCTGCAGGCTAATGGATTCGTTTAGCGTACCAAGAGTTTCATATATCAGGCCTGTCCGGTCATAAAACGGGACTATTGTCACTTTGGAAAGTGAACCGTCACTCAAAGTTTTGGATGGGAGTCCCGGACTGATTTCATCGATTTTTTTCTTTACGTTCTCAATTGTTTTCAGGGGATTGTCACCATATCTGGCAATCACCACCCCTCCAACCGCTTCAGCGCCACCCTTGTCAAGAAAACCGCTGTGGCCGCGGGGGGCAGGACCAATATTCACTTTGGCAATGTCACGAATGCGCAACGGAATATTTTCGGTCACCTTCACAACTGCCTGCTCGATGTCCTGCAGGTTCGTGACATAGCCCAGACCACGGACATAGTACTCCACAAGATTCATTTCTACCGTGTTTGCACCAATATCAAGGTTACTGTTGCGAATGGCATCCATGACCATCATCATGCTTACGTCATGGGCTTTCATGGCAACAGGATCCAGGTCAACCTGGTATTCCTTTACAAAGCCACCGATGGAGGCAACCTCCGAAACACCCTCGGCCGAAGAAAGGGCCAATCGCACATGGTAATCCTGTATAGTCCTGAGTTCATGTGGATCCCAGCCCCCAACTGGTTCTCCCTGCTGGTTCCTACCCTCAAGCGTATACCAGTATACCTGTCCGAGAGCCGTGGCATCAGGTCCAAGTGTTGGTGAGACACCCTCGGGCAGCACATCCGATGAAAGGGAATTAAGCTTTTCCAGGACCCGTGTCCGGGACCAATAATACTCTACATCCTCATCAAAAATGATGGCAATGAATGAGAGTCCAAACATGGATGTGCTGCGCACTGCCTTTACTCCAGGCAAACCCAGCAAGGAGGTGGTCAGCGGATAAGTTATCTGGTCTTCTACGTCCTGTGGACTTCGTCCCATCCACTCAGTAAATACGATTTGCTGATTTTCCCCTATATCCGGAATTGCATCAACCGGTACCGGATCCCTTGGAAGAAAACCTGTATCCCAATTGAAGGGAGCAGTAACAATGCCCCATCCGACCAATCCCAATAAAAGAAGGATGGTCACCAATTTATTCTCGAGAAAATACTTTAGAATTTTATCAAGCATACTATTTGATTTTAAATGAATAAAGAATTGCATGCAATACGTTGATGCAACAATAACCACGCTTCACTTTGGAAACATGGAAACACTTATTCATTTAAAATCAAATCAGAAAAGTCTGAAACAGAATCTGAATATCGCGCTCCAAAGGAGGTGGCGAAGCATCAGCATAAAGGTTTATATCTGTTATAGGGTCCGATTCAAGACCAAGTAATGTTAATACATGGATATAAACAAAATCAATATGGATTGCTGGCGATGATGCATCCTTTAAAAAATCATCGGTAGCCTCAACTTGCTGAAATTCATTTTCACAGCAAGGCAATTCAGCTAAAGATGTACCGGCTGTACTGGAATTTGAAGGATCGATTACTGATTCATCCATTTCTTCCATTCCGCAACCCAGATGGGTATTTCCAAAAACAACTTTCTTTTCCACAGGCTCTCCGCCGCAGAAATGCGTTCCGATGGTCAGACTGATATGGCTGGCCAGCAGAATAACGGATAGCATTATGGAAAAACCTTGCATCATCACTCAGTAAAACGCAATTTTACAAAAAATGTTTGATGCAAAACCACAATTTATTGAAAATCCTATCGAATTTGTCTGATAAATCAACAAAGGAATGATATAATCCTATCGTTGGAGCCCACTGCAGCAAGTATCCATTAAATACTAAACTGTCCACAATAATAAAAAGAATTTTCCCCGTCATTGTGTTATTACGACGGAGAACATCTAACCTGGAACATCACTATTTTCCCCAGTCAAGGTTGGGAAATTGCCCCATTTCAAGTTCCAGGGTACCGCCGGTCACGATCTGGTCGTGCGAGATCCAGGGGCCATCGAGTGCCTTGCCGTTCAACCGGGCCGACTGGATGTACCTGTTTTCGGGAGCATAGTTGAGTGCCTCAACGATAAAGGTTTTATCGGGCGACTGCGACACTTTGAGTGTGGCTTTGGCGAATACCGGACTGCCAATGGTATACGTTGGATTTCCCGGAGTTACCGGATAGAAGCCCATTTGCGAGAATACCACGAAGGCTGTCATGCCACCGCCATCCTCATCGCCGGGCACACCCATCAGGTCGTTCCGGAACCATTCGTCGAGCAGTTTGCGAATCCGCTTCTGCGTCTTCCAGGGTTGCCCTGCATAATTGTAGAGATACGGGATATGAAGCGAAGGCTCATTGGCCATCGAGAACTGTCCCACATTTCCGGTATGGTCGGGCAGCTGGGCATAGAAGGCATACTTGCTTCGGCCCAGGGGTTCCTTAAACATGGCGTCGAGCTCGTGCACGAACGCCTCATTCCCGCCCATCAGCTCAATCAGGTGGGGAATATTATGCTGCACATCCCAGCGATATACCCAGGCATTGTTTTCGCCATAGTATTCCCTGGCCCCCATGCCACCCGAAAATTTATAGTCGAAGGGCTGAATGAAATTCCCCTTATTGTCCTTGGGATGGAAGAATTTCGTTTCGGGATTGAACAGATTGACATAGTTGAACGACTTCTTCATGAAGTGTCCGGCATCCTTGACCTTCCCCAGATCGGAGGCCAACTGCGCCAGGCACCACTCATCATAGGCAGTCCCCAGGGTAACGGCCACCGGCTGCCGGCGTTCAAAAGAGTGTACTTCAGGGATGGTCTCCTCCTCCCCTTCGTGCAGGGCCGGGATATATCCATGTTCCTGGTAGAAACGGTCGAGCTCTCCGGCAGGTTTCCCCGACCAGGGTGCGAGTGTCTTTTCGGTGATGGCTCCCTTGCAGGCCAGGTAAGCTTTCTCAAGGTCAAAACCGGCAACCCCTTTACGGTGGGCATCAATGACCGAGGCCACCCCGTGGTTGGAATTCATGCGACGGCTGTCGCCCGTGATCTCCGGGAAAGTCGGCCACCAAAACTGGTCCATCTGCTCCGACATACGCACAAAGGAGTTCAGGATATCCGATTCCCGCCGGGCATCTACCAAAATCCTCAGGGGATGATGTGCACGGTATGAATCCCATATCCAGTCGTCGGTATAAAAGGGACGTCCGTTATCCTCGTGCACCTCGTGGTCGAAGGCACTGAAATACCTGCCGTCTTCCGAAATGCATACCGGCCGCTCGTAAGTCCGGTACAGTGAGGTATAAAACACGGTCCGTTCATTCTCTGATCCACCTTCAATGTCAATACGGCCCAACGCTTCATTCCAGATGTCGCGGCCTGCCTTCCGGACTTCGGCCAGCGACTTGCCCGACACCTCACGCTCCATATTCTTTTTCGCCTGTGAAGTTTCAATGAAGGAAATCCCATATCGCAGAGTCAGTTCCTTTGTGGTGGCAGGGAAACGCAGCACGACAGCCGCATTGCGGCCTTCCACTTCCGTTCCGCTGGCCAGTCCGCTTGCCGTAAGCACCTGCACTTCCGAGGGCAAACTTTCGGGGATCAACCAGAGATATACGCGGGTCTGGTTCGCCAGCTGCTGGTAACCCGACACCGCCTTCCCGTCCCATTGCATGGCGCCGTTCCGCGAATTCAGGACAAGGTAAACATCCTCGTTCCGTTCGTACGAAAAATGATAGATGGCCGACTGGTGCGATACGCCATAATCAACATGTGCCTGCTGTTCGTCGAGATACACCGAATAAGAATAGGGAGTTATCTTTTCGTGGTCGTAGCTGTAAGAAATCACGGGCTTCAGGTTCTTAGGGTCGCCCTGGTAAGTGCTCAGGTTAAAGGCCGAACTGCCCCGGTGGCTGGTCACGATCAGGGGAAGACCATTGATGGTGATCTCCGTGAAATCGCGCCGCTCGGGATAAACCCGCAACATGCTGTTGGGCAGGTGGATGGTTGGAAAAGTTGGCACAAGCAGGTGACTGATGTTGCCCATATAGGGATTGACCTCATCGACAGGCGCTTTGGTTGCATTTGGCTGGGCCGACAGACCCAAATATAAAAAGGTGGCCACAATGGTAATAACCAGACTGAATCTTTTCATTTTTAATACGTTCATATTATCGAGGAGTGATTATTTGCTGAGTTTGACCCTCTTGCCGGTGCGATGGCTCTTGGCGGCTGCCTCGAGGATCTCTACCACAATCAGGTTGTTCTCCAGAGAGGACAGGTCATAAGGATGCATTTTGGCCTCACCCCTGATGGCTGAAGCGAAAAATGTAAACGGATCGGAATAGGGTGCCGATTGTGAAGCAGCTTTCATCTTCTGTTCCCCGGAGCGTTCATCCAGCCGGTAGCGGATGTCCTGCTGGTTATCGACATAAATGTATCCCGTTGACCCGTAAATATGCATGTCCTTCCGGTTGAAAGGCCAGTTCCATGAGGCATGAACCACCCCTTCCATCTGTGGGTAGGAAAGCAGGATGGTGGCATCGTCATCGACCTTCGGATAGGTGCCGGGCTTGTATTGCTTCAGGCTGGCGACCACCGATTCAGGCTTCTGGCCTTTCAGCATCCAGGTGAGCAGATTGGCTCCGTAGCAGCCGAAATCGATCACGGCTCCCCCGCCGTTCAGGACAGGATCGGTGAGCCAATCGAGGAACTCCGGATTGACATTGATCTCCTTCGGACCTTTGTGCCCATCATAAACGATCACTTTCCTGAGGTCGCCCACCTTGCCGTCGGCGATCATCTGGTACCCTTCGTAATGGGAAGGATACCAGGTGGTTTCATAGTTTGTCAGCACCATGATGCCATATTGGTCGGACAGGCGCTTGATTTTGGCGGCGTGTTTCGTGCTCACGGCCAGGGGCTTTTCAACCATCACGTGAATACGCCGTGGAGCACAGGCTTCCACCACCGCGAGGTGTTCGAAGATGGACGTGAAGGTAACCACCCCCTCAGGCCTTGTGGCATCGAGCATGTCATCGAGCGATGTATAGATGATGCTCTTGTCGATGCCGAACTGCCGGGCATAACGATTCGAAAGTGCAGTGTCCCTTTCAGAAATCCCGACAACCTCCATGTCGGCCCGGTCGAGGCTTCGCAACAGCGGAACCACATGCGAATGCGACAACCCCGCAATCCCGATCCGAACCTTTTCTTGTCCGCTAACTGCGGAAACACCAGCCATCAAAAGCGCAGTCACTAAAATCAATTTTATGTTTTTCATAAGGCCTGATTTGGTAAAGTACTACAATTCATTAAAAACCAATATAATTCACATCTCCCAAACCCCTTTGGCAGGGTGGGAAAGACTGGGTGACTCCTTTAAAAACCTATTAATAGCGATCCAGATTTCACCCGATTCCCAAAGGTAAACAAATGATGGGATGGTAATCTTTAAATATAATGTAAATAGATGGCAGATGATTATTTCACATTAATCCATGAAAACTTAAATCCATTAAAATTGCATTTTGATGGAAATATGAATTCGCGAGATAAAGCCACCATGTTAAAACAGATTAAAGAAAAAAGCCCAGTAGTAATAAAACAAGGGTTATCAGTTTAGCAAACTTCAAATAACGGCAAAAAGCAACCTATTAAAATCAGATTTTAATCATTGCAATGAAGCATATAATTAACAATCATCTAAATAAGCAAAAAAACGATCCTCTCAAAAAAGCCTACGATAAACTTTAAAAAGATCACACTAGTAAATTCAGATTCAATAATACATGACAAAACATTATATTTATACGGGTACGCTTATCCAAAAATGGAATTAAGAAAAACCAACTCATTAACCGCTAAACATTAGGTACCTTAAGTTTAAACCTCGTTTCACTATTGACTATTATGAAAAACTATACCTCAATCATATTCAATTTGCTGATTCTTGTAACGATTCTCAGCACACAACAGGTTACAGGCCAGAATAGTTTCCAGGTCAGGCTCGAAGGATTAAACGAAAACGATACGGCAACCGTCATTCTCAGAAAGAACTCAGACATATACTGGAAGCAAATGGCTTCAGGCAATTCCGAAAAAGTCAATGAGTTGACATTTGATCTGGCAGATGGCAAATGGGCCATCGTGATTGATGCAACGGGATATACTTTCCCTCCAGCCACCAGCTTTGATGTACCGGGAAATTCAACCGCCCTGGTAAAGTTAACCCCTTTGCTGAACCAAGATTATTACTATGTGTGGCAAGACGACGACAGCTATGTTGGGCATGCAACCCAGACCTACATTTCCGAGCCTGCCAAGATTGTGGTACTCGACAAAGAGGTAAAAGTCCCGCATGATTATTCAAGCATTGAACTGAGAAACAAATATGGAATCATATTGTCAGACGACATTGAGGCATGGACTGTGGAAGACAGTTACCGTATATTCAAGATGTTTACCAATCTCCCTATCGGGACTTTTGGTGAAGGAGGTAAAACCGATCCTGCGACAGGGGAAAACATCAGGGGAATCATCAAACTGACTAAAGATGAACAATTCAGGGACCTGACAATTTCATACGAGGATGGGATAAAGGTGGGGACCATTTCACAGGCGGCCTTCCATTATGCTGAACCCCAGATTGTGACTATTGACGGAATCAAGGGAAAATTCTACTCCAAGCGATTGTACCATGCAGTGGTCAATTTCATGTCCGATTTTGCAAACGATGAAGCATTCATTGATCATATCGCAATGGAACGTTTTGGCGTTCGCTTTATGCGTGCCGACCAGGAAACAGAAGTTCTTATGTCAGAAGATGCATCCAATTTCCAGGAATTCTTCAGGGAGGAAAAAATAGAGATCCTTTCCATGTTCGAGGAACTTCCCGATGGATTTCACAAGCAGGAAGGTTTGAAATATCTGGTCAGAAGGATCAATGGACAGCCGAATCCGATATACCCTGATGCTGCAGCGATTGCCTGGACAGGCCTACATACCATAGAGTTTATGGATGTTTCCTTTAGTGGCTCATTCCTAAGTGGTACCCGACGATTGATTTTACATGAGAAGACTCATTTCCTATGGGCATATACCTTTGATGACCAGTTAAAAAATGACTGGATTGAGCTGGGAGGTTGGTTCCAGGATCCAACTTCGGCAAACGGTTGGTCTACATACAATACAACAGAGTCAGTAAGTGCCTATGGACATGCAGGCGGTCCAGATGAGGATATGGCTGAAACGGTTTCATATTATCTGGAAGATCCCGACAAATTGATGGCTGTCTCAGTTCGCAAATATGAGTTTATAAGGGACCGCGTGATGCATGGTACAAGATATATCGCACAATTCAGGGAGGACCTGACTTTTATGGTATATAACTTGTTCCCTGATTATACTTATCCAGGTAAAGTTAAAAAGGTTGAGATTCAAGTAAAAGGAAAACCTGAAGAAGAAAAGGAAGTAACCATACGTATGATACTTCATTCAACCGATCTGGAAATTGATGGTGCCTCGGGTGCTTACGTCAGATTTGCATCTTCCGTTGGAACAATCCATGACATTGGATTTGCACCCGAAAACGGACACCTCGATTCAATTCTGGTTGGGACCACAATTTTCAACAAACATGAAAAGAACGGCTATTGGACAATGGGCAGCATGTCGGTTTGGGATAAGGTTGGTAACCAAAGATACGAGAATACTTCCACCATCGGGATGAAGCTCTATATTGAAAACCCTTTGGAAGACATAGTCCCTCCCCGATGGAATTACGATTTAACCATGGAAAATGTAAAAAAGACTTTCTATTCACACACAAATTATCCTGAAGGTATTGACAGAGAATTACAGGCTATAAAAGTAACCTACTCTTTCTATGATGATATTCCCTTTGTATATTCAGAATCAAATTTTATATTATCGACGCCTGATAGACCAGGATATGAATCTTATTTCTGGAGGCTCGGAGGAAGCGCTATCATTGACTCAACCCGCAATTATTCAAATGGGTACAAATCGGTCAAATATATTGAAGCTTTCCTGAAAATTGAAGAATATATGCCAAGTGGATATTATTCGATCACTGCAATGGGTGCACATGATATGGCAGGAAATACCTCACATATAAATTTCTCAAAAGACACAAGTGATGTTTATATTTCACCCCATTCTAACAATAGTTTTAAAGATGTAAGAGACAGTATCTATATAAAAACAGAATTTCCCGATTATGTGAAACCGGAAATTGACTTAAACTTGATTACGGTTTCAGCCACTCCGACCAATCCAATTTATCCCGATGGTGAAACCAGGGTAGATTTAACTTTTTTTGTCAGGGATCTGTCAGATTTTCCGGGTAGAGAGTCAGGGGTGTCCGGAATTGAATTCTTCTTCAGGGATCCTATTGGAATTGACCATAATACATATATTACTGTTAGTAATTATTACAGTTCTGTACCTGCGAATAATTCCGATTGGATGTTTTACTCACACAACTTCCTACTTCCTAAAGGATCGCCTCCCGGCAAATGGGGATTTACTGGCGCAAATGTTACAGACAAAGCCGGGAATAGCAGGAGATACTCCTTCATTGAATATGTACGTTTTGATGTTATTGAATCGGAGATTGTTTTGGAAGAACCATTGGATGCTTCCATCAATGCCAAGTATATTAACTTGGCGAATGTTGACAATATTGATATCAGCATCAGCTGCAAACCTTCTGCCGGATTAAAATATGTTTATACCATCTATAGCCTGATGGGGGGCAATGTTGTCCGTGGCGAAGGGCTGATGACAAATGATTCCTTGATCATACAAGGAGTGAATACACAAGGGGTGTTGGATGGGATCTTAAAACTCACCGTACAGCTTGTAGACTCTGCATCCCAGATCATTGCAACCAAAACGGTCGAGTATGACAAAGACACCCAGAGACCCAAGGCTTATTATACCCGTACCAACCTACAAAATGAAGGACATAGCAATCTGGACGATGTGGTCATTCAAATTGTATTTGATCCCGAAGATTTGGGAGGAACCTATGCAATGGCTATCGAACCTGTTTTGCCTGATATTAAAAGCACGGGCTTTTCTGGTTTTATAATTACAGGTAAATTGGAGGACCAACCGCCACTTGATGTAAATATAGATTTGTCCGCCTTTTTAAACAGGGTAATCAAAACCACCCTCACATTAACAGATACTGTCCATAATGAGGGTGATCCATTGGTAAGTTATTATTTGGTATTGGAAGATCGACTGATTTCTGTCGATGTGAATTCTGATTTTGATGGTGATGGATTCCCGGATTTGATGGACTCATGTCCTGCTGCCTATGGAACCAGTTACGGTTGTGCATCTCAAATACAAACTGTAAGTATATGCGAAGGTGAATCATACTTTGGCTGGACGGTTTCAGGTGAATATGAGAGAATCTTTAAAGATATTTACGGATCCGATTCAATCGTAACTGTCCTATTAACAGTCAATCCTGCATTCCAGCCTGAAGTTATCGTAAAAGGTGATACTTTAATTGCAGCGGGGTCATTCAATTCATACTTGTGGTACGCCAATGGTAATTTGATATCTATCACCAACACAAACACCTTCATTGCAACTGAAAATGGAGATTATCAATTAGTTGTAACTGACGAATATGGTTGTAGCCAAACATCTGAAATAGTTAGTCTGGTAATTACTGGCAATGATATGTTCACAGAGGAAGCTTTTGAATACTTGGTTTACCCAAATCCAACTGACGAGTTTTTTGTCGTAAAGATAGGTACAAACACAAATGAGAGGGTTTCCTTTAAGTTCATTAATCCTGTCGGACAAATACTTGAAGAGAGAATTGTCCATTCAAAAGAAATTCAAGGGGACGAACGATTCCAGGTTGGCCATCTTACCCGTGGAGTTTATATCTTAATCATTAGTTACGGTAGTCATCAAGCCATGGAAAAGATCATAATATACTGACGGATACGGATGGTGTCAGACAATTTGGAATAATAATTCGCTAAACCCATATTCATCAAAATGGAGTTTTTAAAGAGAAAACATCGTATTCTCTGATTTTGGTCAACCGTTGTTTGGTGTCAGCATCAAAAATCTAATCTGCGTAATCCGTGCAATCTGTGGTTACCCCAAATTATGCCTAATAATACGTCCTCTTACCCGGAACCTGTGTGGTGTATACGATGCAATCACCCAGTTCGACACGGTAGCCGTCGGGGAGGTCGCGGGGTACTAGCCGGATGGCGTGGGCTCCCTCGGGCAGGTCATATTTCCAGGTGACTTCGTGGCGTCGCACCAGTGAGAGGGTAGGCAATTTCGCGACTTCAAACAATTCGTCATCGATGTATACCTCCACTTCGAGTGTACTATCGGGAAGTTGGACTTCCTTGACGGCCCTTCCTCCAATCACGAAGCCACAGCCCTCTATCTGGAGGGTATGTTCGTTGTCGGAACCAACCAAACTGACCCCTACCCTGCTTCTCGACTTAGGGTATATTCCCTCGAATCCAATCTCAAGGGGCATCACATTTGGCACTTGGGAAGGAAGTGTCACCTGGTCACCGTCGATGCTTCCGCCATTCCTTTCTACCATTTGTAGGGCGTGCCCCAGTCCGACCTCATATACCCTGTTCAGCGACATGTCGGTATGGACCATGTTCAGGTCCTCCACCTTGTCGAGGCCCTGTTTCCAGTAATCGGGGATCTGGCTGTAGCCGAGCATGGTACCGAGGATGCCCGCCGCATTCGCAGGATTGCAGTCAGAGTCGTATCCGCAGCGAGTGCTGATGTCGATGGTTGCGCCATAGTCACCCTTACCATACAGCAAGCCGATAACGATATAGGCGGCATTGATCTTTGCATCGATATTGAATGGCCTGAACACCCCATCCGGACACCCCTTGTCGTACGTCCATTTCTTTTGGGCATCAAACCAGGCCGACTTCCAGTCGTCGGGGTCCTTTTCATAACTCGTAATCACATCCTGGATGCACTGGTAAAACTCACTCTGGGGAGGAATCGTTTTCAGGGCCTCCCGCACGATAAATTCCATGTCGTTGTTGACAAATGCCAGCGCATACATGGCAGCCACATAGACAC
Organism: Bacteroidales bacterium 6E; assembly: GCA_001270045.2. GTDB lineage: Bacteria > Bacteroidota > Bacteroidia > Bacteroidales > Prolixibacteraceae > UBA1413. The sequence continues at coordinate 126,881 of DF970667.1, forward strand.
CCCCATAAACGCCGTCGCCATAGTTCATGATGTGTCCCAACCGCCATGCCACATCCGACGCGGCATTGACCATCCCCGGAGACATCAGTCCGGCGAAATCGGCTTCAATCTGAAAATCTATGTCATCTGCATGAGGGTTATACTTCCAGAAACCCGACTCCGGGGGCATAATACCGTTCAGGATGTTGTAACGTGCAGCCTGGTTGGCATGCCATAGCGGATATCCCGCGCGGGCAAAAGCCAGAGCATGAAGCGAGTCGGGCGCATCGATACCATATTTTTCAAAAACCTCCACAAAGGTCAGGTCCATATACACATCATCGTATAATCCGGGAGAATTCTCGTAATACCACAACATGCGGGTGTCGTCCCACGGAATCGGCACATGATCCCCGATCATGGTCCCGTTCCACTGAAACTCGGTCGGCCCCCCATAGGTACAACCGATGACCTGTCCGGCCCATCCCCCCTTGACTTTATCCAGCAAGACATCTTTGGAAATGGTAACGGGATCACCCTGGATTTCCCGTGAATCACAGGATGCGAAAACAGAAGAAATTAAGAAGGCAAGAATTAAGACTGAAACAGGCTTCATGACAGGATCTATTGGTTTGAATGATAAAATTAAGGATGTTTTGAAAGAAACCTTCATACCTGAGGGGAAATTCAGATGGAATGTGTTTTTTAATCCTTGAAACTGGATTGTAAATTCAGAATGGGTTTATAGCAAACATGGATGCGAGACAGAACAGGGGAGACTCGAAATAGTTTTCCCAAACTGAAGTTGCGGGGCATTTGACTTTAGGGTTACCGAATAGAATTATCAGGATTTGTATCATAAGCTATTGTGGCCGATATCTCAAATTCGATTCCCAGAACCTTTTGCATTTTCGCCAGGGTAAGCATGTTTACAAGCTTATCACCCTTCCCCTGGCACCTGTCCCCTCATAAAATCAAAAGCCCCTTTTCGCAAATTAATGCCATATTCGACATACGCTTTCATAAATGCCAGGAAATTTGCCCAGCCTTCGGTGTTTTGCAAAGCCCATTGGACATTCTCTTCCGAAAACTCCTTGCCGTCTTCTTCCACCTTTACCACGACAGAAACATCGGGCTGTTCCTCTAAAAGGATGGTTACCCGGGTATCCTTGTCCCAGACAAACGATACCATCTTATTCTTTTCAATCCTGATCTGGTTTACCGGGAATGGAAAGTCGGGAAACTCGGTAAATTTCCAGTGGATTTCTCTTCCCTCCTCAAGCCTGCCCGAACTCTCCGAAATGAAATATTGGGTCATACAAGCGGGATCAACTATGGCTTCAAAAACCTCACTTACAGGCTTCTGTATCTGGATGGCAGCTTTAGCTACAAGTCTCATAAGGCTATTATTACTGGTTTATCATGGTTAATCCAACCGCAAACCGACAGAATGGTATTTCGGCTGGATCAAGCAATTTTACGAAATAAATGTGAATTGCTCCGCATAACTTATCCTGGATGACAACTTTCTGTCTTTTCCCTTTCACATTTGGTCAGAAGTGTCCACTAAACTTTAGGAGATGAGTAGGTATATATTTCATTATTAGCGTGATGCACTAAAAAGATCAACGTGCCGATTTGAAAATATAAAATCAACATTTTGGAAAAACTATTTTTTAAATCATTAATAAAGAGTGCTTTATAAAATATGGATACTGATTGTTTTACAAGCTCAACATTTGCATGCAACATAGATTTCAACATCTTGAAATTCATGTTTGTCGTTAAAGTTGAACACATTGTACCAATGCCAAATAATCCAAAATTGTATCTTAGGGGCATCCAAACAAGCTTGAACCATGAAAAGACCAATATTCCTTACCTTGATCCTCATCCTTACCATCAGTTCTGTCTCCTTTTGCAAAACTTTTGCCCAACTGCGTGAAAAACCTAGGGTCATCATATTGACCGACATAGAAAACGAACCCGACGATGCGCAGTCACTTGTGCGTTACCTGCTCTATTCCAACCAATTCGACACCGAAGGCATCATCGCCACAACCTCGTGCTGGCAAAGAAACAAAATTGCCGACTGGCGCGTAATCGAGATCATCAACGCCTACGACAAGGTGCAGGACAACCTGCTGAAACACGAACCGGGATACCCCGAAGCTTCCTTTCTTCTGGAACGTGTGAAGAGGGGCTTTCCGGATTTCGGGATGAATGCGGTCGGCAAAGAAAAGGACAGCGAAGGTTCGGATTGGATCATCAACATTCTCGACAAGCCCGATGACCGCCCGGTATGGGTGGTGGTCTGGGGAGGTGCCAACACCCTTGCACAGGCACTCTGGAAATTGCACCATACCCGTCCCGAAAGGGAATTCCTTTCCCTGGTCAAAAAGCTGAGGGTGTATGCCATCTCCGACCAGGATAATTCAGGTCCCTGGATGCGGCGTATGTTCCCCGACCTGTTTTTCATCGTTAGCCCGGGTTTTCATGAAAACAACGAGGTGGCTTACCAGTATGGCACCTGGACCGGCATCAGCGGGGAGTGGTGGTATAAGTACCGGACGGGGGCTGATCTTTCGATCGTCGACAATCCCTGGGTAAAGGCAAACATCCAGGGAAAAGGGCCATTGGGTGCACAATATCCTGACATCGAATACATCATGGAAGGCGATACTCCCTCTTTCCTCTACCTGATCGATAATGGATTAGGGTATCCCGAAAGGCCCGACTACGGATCGTGGGGTGGCCGTTACGAATTATATACGCCTCCATACAAAAAATGGCACCACGAGCCCGAAACCCGCCCCATCTGGAGCAATGTCGAGGATATGGTGTGGGTTGATGGCGTATGCCACATTTCAGACCAGGCCACCATTTGGCGCTGGCGACCTGCCTACCAGAATGATTTTGCGGCAAGAATAGAGTGGACCATCAAACCATTCGCGGAATCCAACCATCCACCGGTGGCCCGACTGGGACATGCCAACGAAATCACGGTGAGAAGTGGCGACAAGGTCACCCTGGATGCCCGTCCAACAAACGATCCCGACAATGACGAGTTGACCTATAAATGGTGGCTCTATCTTGAGCCGGGCTCCTATTTGCTGTACCGTGATTATTCGCTCAACAGCAACCGGAACTACCAGCTCGACATGGACGGGAAAGACACCCCCGTTGCCACATTTACCGCCCCAAGCGTATCGAAACCACAGGACATGCACATTATCCTTGAAGTGACGGACAATGGAACCCCTGCCCTCACGCGGTACCAACGGGTGATCGTGAACATTGTCCCGGCCGAATAGGTGTCGGGGGAAACCTGACCAATATTTCTGTTACAAATCCCCGGAAACTCCCTGCCCTGGTCGTACTTAAAATACATCTGAAATAGTTATCGAATAGTTATCGAATAGTGGTGACTATTTGATAACTGTATTCGCACCTGATCATCAGCGTCTTAACATCAAGCCGGCACCAAAGGCATTAGGGTAAAAACAGCGACGTCACCCAAATGACAAACACATAAAAGGTGATGTATCAAGGCATTTATGGTCGGGAGGGGAACAAGAAGAGTGTGCCATAGGAATCAACGACACACTCTTCTTTAGGAAAAAGGGGCTGGCTGAAATCAATCCTTCAGGCTGAAGGCACTGATTTCGCCATTCCCCGATAAGTGATAGAGGTAGCCTTCGATTTCGTCTACTTCGTAGACAGGCTTTTTATCCTTGAGCACAATTTCCTTGGTGGTTTTTCCGGAATCTTTGTCCACTTTCACCAAACCCACGCCGTCATCAAGGCTGGTCAGGATAAAACGTGAGTTTTCGGTGGCCATGGTAGCCTTGAACCTTCGGGTCATCTCCTGATACGAGATCGAGGCAATATTGCTGAAGGTTTCCGCTGCCCTGGCATTGTTCTGGGCCCTTTGTGCCTCGGCACTGCTGTAGTTTCCAAGCGAATATGAATAGGTCGATTGCGAAGCTGCCGCTGCCGCCACTGTGGCCGAGGCAACCGTTACCACACCCATTGCAACCTTCATCAGGGTGCTTTGTCCGGGCGCCTTGTGAAATACGTGGAAGTTTTCCTTCCCGGAACTATTGAGTGACATCATGTTCTGGTCTGAAGCCAGAAGGATCCCAGTTGGTCGTACCTCGATTGAAGAGGCCACTTCCTTGCCGTCAAACTTCAGGCTGGCCAGTGTGCTGACTTCCCCGCTGTTTTCATCGATGGCCAATACTTCATCGCCAGTGCTGACCAGGTAACGTCCGGTGGCCTTATCGTAGGCACTCGAAACTGCCGGCGCCTTTTTGTATTGTACCGGCTTTTTCCATATTGACTCGCCAGTCGAAAGGCTGATGATGTCGGCATCGGTATCCGTTATGTAAATCAATCCCTTGGGGGTATTAGCCATGGTATGAATGTTGGCACCGGTCTTCAGGGGTTTCCTGAACAAGGGAGTACCATCGAACGAGATCTTGTTGATTCCGCCCTCCTGGATTCCGAAAAGGATACCGTCGTCCATCACATAAAAATGCTGCACGTAACCCTGGGTTTTGGGAGCCTTTTCCCAAAGATCCTCTCCCGTGGAGGCACTCAGGAAGGCGATCTTTGATTCACCACTTCCGGCGGTAAGCTTACCCACCAGACTGCTTCCGCCGCCCTTGAATACATCGCTCACTACTGCCAGTCCATTGGGAAGGATCTGAAACCGGGAGATGCTTCCGTTGATCTTGCGCTCCTTTGCCCACAGGGATTGGCCATCTTTGCTGAACTTGTGAATCCGGGTGTCTCCATTCTGGCGCTCCTCAAAACCATAGATCTCGTTACCAGAAGCGTCGGCAGTCATCATGGTGATGTTCTTGATTTCGTTTTCCCAGATGATGCTGCCGTCTTTCACGTTGGCGCAAACCACATTTTTGGTGGTAGGGACAAACACGCGGTCGCCAAGCAGGAACGGGACTCCCGAACTCATTGGAATGGCTGCGACACTGCGGGTTTTGCCCGCATTGGGATCAAGATTGGCGAAGCCCTCCTGTTTGCCAGTCGCAAGGTCATAAATCCCGACCGCCAGGATATCCTTTTCCGATTTGTCCCGATTGCCCACAACAACCAGTTTATTCTCGGGCAGGAATATCTTTAGCTGGGCAATTTGTTTCCAGCCATTATCTTCGGTCACAAACATCTTCTTTCCGGTAATTACATCAATCACCGTGCGTTGCGAATTGGCGAATATCGTTCCCGGAATCTGGGATTTTCCGCCCTGGCTGACAATGGCATAAGGAGTCATCGGGACCAGCTCCAGTTCTTCTTCCTTGATCTTGCCATATTCCGCGAATACGAAATGAGGCTTTTCCGCACCCGGTTTGATACCTGCCAGTCCGTTGCTGCCTATGGCCAGCAAAACACCCGCATCGGTAAGTTTCATCAGTTCAATCTTGCCACCGATGTCATATTTCACGGTAGGATTCGCATGCACCCCGGCACTCCAAAAAGCCAGGATGGTTATCCATAGAAAAATGCTCGTTTTCATTCCTGTAAAATTTTAGTTGTTATCTGATTTAAATCCGGATATAAAGTAACGGCAACATCCGATGCCAGTCAGTACGCAATTCTGCGTATTTATGAAAGATCAACCGGTTCAGACAATCCGGTTATCGGTAGCCTTGTTCACGGCTTCGATCTTGTTGTTGACTTGAAGTTTGCGGTAGACGTTCTCGATGTGTTTGCGGACAGTGTGGTAGCTGATGTGCAGGTTTGTGGCAATTTCTTCGTACGTAAGCCCGTTTTTAAGCTGGGTTAGCATGGTGATTTCCCTTTCTGTAAGGCCAAAATCCTGTGGCTTGTTATCCAGAGAAATGGGTTGCCTGATCAGGTTGAGGGTTTTCATGGCCATTGCCGGACTCATGGCCGCCCCGCCGGCAAGGGTATCGGTAATGCACTGGTGAATCTGGGTTGCACTGTCTTCCTTCAGCAAATAGCCCGAAGCGCCGGCCATGACAGCCTTAAAGAGCAACTCGTCATCGTCGAACATGGTCAGGATGACCACCTTGATTTGCGGATACCGCCTTTTAACTTCTGCAGTGGCCTGCACCCCATCCATTTCGGGCATCTCGATGTCCATCAGCACCAGGTCGATATTTGAGTTGCGCGCAAGTTGTTTCAGCAAGTCCTTGCCGTCGCGGGCCACCAGCCTTATGTCAAGGTCGGGATACTCCCCGAGCCTTTTCTTTAAGGCCGACAAGGCAAAACTGTTATCTTCCGCTATGGCTATGTGTATCGGCATAAACTCTGAAATATGGGGATAAAGCTACCAGCTTCCAATAGATTATTCTATACGAATATGTTCGTATTCTGCACTCCAAAACATCCTTCAACAACGGTTCCCTTGTTGGGGATTGATCTGATTTTCAACTCACCCTGAAGCTCTTCCATGCGGGAATGCATATTGCGCAAGCCATTTCCTGAGCCGATAGTTTCCTGATCGAAACCCTTTCCGTCGTCTTCCACAACGAAGCAGAGCGTCGTACCTTCCTCTATCCGTAGTTTTACATCAATCAGGCTGCATCCTGAATATTTATACGCATTGTTTATGGCCTCCTGCAGTATTCGGAACAGGTGAGTGGTCTGGATTTCGGTGAGGGTTTGTCCCGAATTCTCTCCTGTTGACACGACAATCCGTGTCCCATTCTGGTGGAGTGGCTTGAAAAAATCGCGGAGCCTGATGCCCAATTCATCCACCGTGACCACTTGTTTGTTCAGGAGCCAGACGGTTTTGCGAAGTTCGCGCATGCTCATGTTGAGGTTATCCTGCAAATCCTGAAGCTTTTCGGCCGACCCGTTTACCTGCCGTTCTTTCAGTTGTTCGACCGAAGCGCTAAGAAGGGTTAGGTACGAGCCGATGTTGTCGTGAAGTTCACGTGAAATGCGAAGACGTTCCTCCTGAATCCGTGCCACCTCCTTCTGTTCTGCCAGACTTAATTCAAGATGGGCCTGACGGGCTATGGCTTCCTTGCGCTTAAACAGCGAGAAGAGAAATCCTGACACAATCAAAACCAGGGAAATCAGCGACACCGCCCAAAGGGTGCGTCTTTGAAGGTCGAGTTCCTTCTGCTGGATGGTCTGCTGTTGCTTTAGAATGGTATTGTCCTTCTCGATCGTTTTGAACATCTTCTCGATTTCTGCCACCGCCTGTGCATTTCGGTCGGAGAATACCGAATCCAGCACCTGTGAGTATTCCTTCATGTGAAGCATGCCCTGATCATGGTTACCCAGTAAAAAATGGCTTATACCACGGGCATAGTGGAGCCCTTCTGAGAAATTATAAAGCTGCGGGAACTTCTGAAGGATAGAATCACCCTTGGCCGAATATTGCAGGGAAATTCGTGGTTGTTTCAGATCATTGTAATATGCTGCGATATTGATATAGGCACTCAGGTCGCTTTTGGGATTTTCCCCGACGCTTGCGGGTCGTTCCAGTGCCTTCTTATACGCTTCGATGGCAAGTTGCGGCCGGTCGGTCAGGCTGTAAAGGTTGGCCAGGTTATCGTGCAAGGAATAATACATCCGCCAGTTGCCAGCCGTTTCGGATTTGTCGATGGCCTTGAGGTAAAATTGTTCGGCCTGGTCATATTGTTCGATTTTGATGTAGCATACCCCCAAATTTGCAAAGGAAATGGCCTCGCCATTCACCAACCCAAGCCGTTGCCTGATCTCCAATGATTGGTTATGATGATTGATGGCCTTGTCATATTGCCTCAGTTCCTGAAAAATCAAACCAATATTGCTTAGGTAGTTGGCCTTGCTTTCCTCCTGTTGGGGGAAGAATTGTGCGTTCATCTCCAGGGCTTGGTAGAAATACGACAACGCCTCATCAAATCGGCCATTCTTCCAAAAGAACAAACCCATGCCATTCAGTGTCAATACCCTGACAGAATGAAAACCGTTGGCTTCGCTCAATTCCAATGACTTCGCAAAATATAATTCTGCCGAATCCTTCACCCCCATGATGTCAAAATAAATCGCCTTGGTGTTGAGCAGCTCAGCTTTCCCGAACAGCAATCCAAAGCGGTCAGCCTCTGCCAAACCACGGTCGAGCAATGGCAAAGCCTTGTCATTCTCGTTGAATATGAAGTGAAATCCCAGCTTGTTCAGTGCCCGTCCCCTGATCGAATCGTCAGTAGTGGCAGATACCAGGTTTTGCAGACTGTCAAGTTCATCTGCAGGAAGTGTTTGCGCGCTTGATTTTATGGATAAAGCCGGCATAACCAGTAAAACCAGGCAGGCATAAACAAGAAATCTCAAATCCTTCATAAGTGGTTATTTTTCAATCGGCAAGTTTAAATCCTGGTATATAACCACGAAAAAGCCTGAAAAGTTTAACTATTATGTCTTCCAATCTTAATGCCAATTACTGACAAGCATATATATGTCAGCTCCTTCGAATGATTGGATCATCGAGTCAATTGTGGTCATTGTTGAAAAAATATAGATAATATTGGTTTCATTTTGCAGATCCAATAATCCTTTGCCCCTAAAACCTCAGCTTTTCGGTCATCAATCCAAACCTAATGACATCCAGATGATGGTCAAAATAAATATTGTAATAATCCATGCCATGATACATCTGTACAAACAATCCGATGTCTTCCAGAAATTTGGGATGGTAATAAAACGTTAGTTTAAGATTGAGCCTATCCTCCTCGAAACCTGCCCAGTCGTGAACCTGCCCGAACATCCATGTTGCCTCTCCCTTCAGCGAAATGCGTGCTTTCATATCCGGCCCGTCACTCTGACGAGGCAGTTTAAACATCGAAATGGCAGTGTTCAAGCGCACCGGACTATATCTACCCTCCAGTTCCTTTGACGACCAGCTTGCAGGGTGAAATGCCAGCGATGCCTTATAAAAGCCCTGGGCATTGAGGCTGGCTACCTGACTGGTCTTGATGATTCCCCCTTCCACGTAATTGGTGGCAAAATCACCCGACAGCAAATTCACGTCACCGCTTTCCAGAAAAAAATCACCATCCTGACCGTTGGAGTGATGGGCTATCTTGCCAAACAGGGTCAAACTTCCCTGCTGCTTATCGGCCGACAATAAATAGTAAGCGGTGATCTGGGGAATATAGCTTGGAGTGCGCACCGGAAAAGACCTTTCCTGGTACATTCGGATGATGATCTGGGGTGTCAGCACGCCCATCAGCCTTGAGTCTTTGCTGCGCCGGATGAAAAAGTCGGGTGACGAATTGGCCTCAAACCATAAAGGCTCGATATTGCCAATGTCAGCAGGCAATGTGATATAGCTGTTCCCGTGATTTACCCTGGCAACATTGGCAAGGTCAACCCCGGTTCCATTCTGTGTAGGATTCTGTCCATAAGCTGCAATTGCCGAAAACAAAATCATTGTCAGGCTTACCATTCCGGATTTAATGTCCAATTTCATGTTGATCGTTTTCTAAAGATTGGAACAATGTTGGAGAGTACGTATAATCCCTGATCGGGATCCGATAAAACAACCGATACAGAACCGGGACAAACAGCAGGGTGATCAATGTGGCGAACAAAAGGCCAAAGATGATCGCCAGTGCCAGAGGAATCCACAGCAAATCACCTGAAAACCACAAAGGCAGCATACCCAGTGAAGTTGTCAGGGTAGTAAGCAGAACCGGGCGGAAACGGCTGTGGGTAGCCAGAAAAATGGCATCACGACGATCGATTCCCGGGTTTTCTTCCAATTCAACATCAATCCGGTCGATCAGGATGATGGCATTGTTGACCACAATCCCGGCAAGGGCAATGACACCCAATACCCCGAAGAAACTGATGAACGTACCGCCGATAAACCAACCGGCTACAACACCAATGATGCCCAATGGAATGGCCAGGACAATGATGGCCGATTTGCGGAAGGAGTTAAACTGAAGTACCAACAGGATAACAATGAGAAAGAAAGCCAGTGGCAGATTGGCAAATATGGCTCCCAGGTTTTCGGCCTTGTCTTCATCCTCTCCGCCAAACTCATAGCTATATCCCAAATCCCAGCTTACCTTTTGCTCTTCCATCCACGGACCGATATCCTCAAAAATATCCGATGCGGTATAGTCAGGATGAAGATAGGCACCTACTGTCATTGTGCGTTTCAGATCCTTTCGGATGACTTTTGCAAATTGCCAGTCGACTTTGACGTCGGCCACCTGCGCCAGTGGAACATGCTGCTGGGTAGAGGCAGCATAAATATTGAATGCCTTGACAGATTCAATTCCCTGCTCATCGCTGCCTTCGCTTTTCATGAAAATCGGGATTTGGCCATCATTTTCGTAAAAATCACCGACTTTCATTCCGGAGAGGCCGGTTTGCAAGGCCTGAGCGATCTCCATATTCGTTAATCCGGCACGTCGGGCATTCTCGGGATGGATCTCGACCACCAGTTTTTTGATCTTCGGCCCCCAGTTGTCAGAGATATTTTTGGTTCCTTCGATAGTCACCAGTTTTTCCTTGACTTTTTCTGAAATCAAGGCCAGCTTTTCAGGATTTTCGCCTGATATGCGGATCTCGACCGGAGTGCCTGATGCCCCTGCCCCTGTGAGGCGGTTTACCCTGATATCGGCATCGGGAATGTGGTTATAACAAAAGCTGTCGACTTTTGCAATGATATAATCATTGTCGGCGTCACCCGTGGTGTTCAGCAGGATATGAGCATAGCTCGAATTGGCCTCGCTCTTGAAATACCCCAGGTCATACGGTTCGGGGCCTTCACCCAGAAATGATGAGAAATCAAGTACGCCAGGTTTTCCCTTGTCTGTTTCCGGATCGACCCAGAGATTTTGCAGGATAAATTCACCGATGTCGTTGACAGCCTGTTCGGTATATTCCATTTGTGTACCTGCCGGAAATTTGATGTCCACTGTCACCAGGTTTCGGTCGCTGTCGGGGACCAGCTTGAATGGCAAAAACCGGACAAGGGAGAGTGCCAGGATTAACAAAAATGCCACGAATCCCAAAAACAGGGCAGGCTTATGCAAAACTCTCGACAAAAGTTTTTGGTACCAGAGGTTCAGCTTCTCCATCCCCTCGTCGATCCATCTTTCCTTCTCCTTAACCATTGTTTTTTGCACTTTAATGATCATGACAGCAAGCAGTGGAATGAAAGTCAGCGCAAGGAACCACGATGCGATTAACGTCGAACTGACCACCCAAAAGAGTTGGGATGAGATCTCCCCCATCGGAGTATTGGCCAGTGCAAACGGCAGAAATGCAGCCGAGGTGGTCAGGGTTGAAATCAGCAGGGGTATTCCCAACACCTTTCCCGAATAAATGCTGGCATCCCATGCACGCATGCCCCTATTCATATTCACCAGGATGGACTCGGAAACCACGATGCCATTATCGACCAGCAAACCGAGCGAAATGATCAGTGCAGCAAGGGAAACTTTGTTAAATCCCAAATCGAGGAGTCCAAGGAAAAAGAAAGAGGTAACGATGACCATGGGAACCAATGCCGCCACCCACGAGCCTGTCCGGAAGCCCAAAAAGATAAACATGACAGCCAGCACGATGACAATACTTTGCACCAGGTTCACCAGAAAATCGTTGATCTGGCCATGCACCACCCGGTCTTGTGAGGCCGATCTCACCACTTCAATGCCCAGGGGCAGGTGATCGTTGATTTCAGCCAACGACTTGTCCACGTCTTCGCCCAATCGAACAATATTGGCACCATCCCGCAGCGATAGAAATAGCGCCACCGCCGATTTACCATTGATCCTTGCCAGCTTTTCGGATGGGGTTACATAATCACTGTATATGCGTGTAGTGATATCTTCAAGATAAACCGGGGTTCCCGTCGGCGTGGGAACCAGCATTCTTTTCAGGTCATCGGTCGATTCGAAACTGCCGGTGGGTTCCAGCACAATTCTCTGCCGGCCCATATTGATTTCTCCTCCCGGAAATAGAATGTTTGTTGAAGAGATCAAATTTCTCAATCGGCTGGCATCCAGCCCATACAATGCAAGCTGTTTATCGTCATACTCAATAAAGATTCGCTCTTCACGGACACCACCGAGCTTGATTTTTGCCACATCGGGGAGCAACAAGAGTTCCTCCCTGACCTCTTCGGCATACTCCTCCAGCTTCCGGTCAGGAACTCCCTCCCCGGTCACGCCGAGAATGATCCCGAAGACGGTCCCGACATCTTCGTCCTTTACGACCGGACCAACAACTCCCTGTGGAAGGATCGGCTTGATATCGGCCACCTTGTTGCGCATACGGGTCCAGACAGCCTGCAGCTCTTCCCCGTTAACTTCAGTCTGCAATTCAACGGTAATCACCGACAATCCGGGTCGCGATTCACTGGAGATGGTCTTCACCTCGGCCATTTCACGGATTGCCTCCTCAATAGGCTCGGTTACGAGTGACTCAACCTGACCGGGATCTGCTCCGGGGAAACGGGTGACCACCGAGGCAATCCTGACTGTATAGGGAGGCATGCTATCTCGTTCGAGCTCAAAATAGTTCAGTATGCCAATGATGGATGCCACCACGATCGCGACCAGGGTGATGCGTGAGTTTTTTAGTGTAATGTTCGTAAGATTCATTGTGATCATTTTTGAAATGGACAGACATTATTCCTCCGCATCCAGGAGCTTCACCTTTCGGCCATCGTATAAAAAGCTCAATCCGGCCGTAATGACCTTTTCATCCTGCTCAAGCCCATGAAGGATTTCATACCCTTCAGGAAGCAATTCACCGAGAGAAACCAACCTCTTTCGGGCAACATAAACACCCCCTTCATTGCTGTCGGAAGCCACATATACATAATCACCCTCCTTGTCATGCCCCACAGCATCGACCGTGACAACGAGTTTTTCCGAATCACCCTGATTTCTTTCCAGAGGAATTTCAACTGAGCCGGTCATGCCGGGCAACAGTCCCTTGACATCACCGGTCAACCGAACGATGACAGGAAAAGATGATGCGGATGAAACACCCGGGCTGACTTCACTTATATACCCGCGAAAAGTTTGACCGGGAATCGAATGTAAACTGACAGTCACATCGGCTCCCCGTGTAATCTGGCCAATCATTTTTTCGGGCAAGGTTGTCTTAAACTCCAGTTGTTGGGCAGTCGCAACCAGTACTATCGGGAGCCCCGCTCCGGTCATTTCGTTTTCACGGGCCATGACTGCAGTTACCACGCCATCAAACGGGGCTCTTAATACTGTATACTCCAACTGGTTGCGGGCAGCTTCCCATTGCGAACGTGCAGTTTTCAGCATGCTTTCGGAAGAGTCGGCCTGAAGTCGGGCCTTTTCATAATCACTCAATGAGACATGATTGTTTACATAAAGATTTCCGACCCTGGCAAATGCAGAACGTGCTGTTTCAAGTTGTGCCTCCGCATTTTTCAATGAGGCAGAGGCCCGATCAAGCTGAATCTGGTAATCTGTGGCATCCAATCGGGCAATGACGGCTCCACGCTGGACGGTATCCCCCATGTCAACAAAGACTTTCCCAATCAGGCCGCCAACCTTAAAACTCAATTTTGCCTCGGTGGCTGACTGGATGACACCCGAGCTGACCATCGTATCGTTTCTGTGGAAACTTCCTGCCTCCTGGTAGAAGACGGGACGGACCGATTCGGGCCTGATATCTTCATTTTTGCATCCGACCAATACAATGAGGCTGACAATTCCAATTAACATTCCTGATTTCATACTGATATCTTTTTATTCTGTTTCTAGACTACCTAATAACCTGCTGACATACAGTGATTTTTCTATTTCATCTTCCAGAAAAAGAAATCGCCCCTGCAACCGTTCGGTCTTGACATAATCCAGCAGATACTGGTATTCCGACCCCATGGCCATGGTCCGGGTGCGCACCATCACGCTTTGTGCGTCGGCAACCTGAGCTGCATTGGCCATTCCCTGGACATAGGCGTCCTGTAGGGCCTGAAAGTTCTCGCTGGCAGCTTTTGCGGCCGTTTCCGACAATGCAAGTTCACGGTATGAAGCCTTCAGGAACTGGACATTGGAACGGATTCCGGCTTCCATCTTGTTCAGCAGGTCTTTTCTCTGCCAGGCAATTTTTTCCTGTCCAATGGTAGCCTTTTCAATCTCCTGCTTTTTACGGCCCCCTTCAAACAACGGGATACTGACCCGCAAGCCAAGGTTCCAGGTGATATCGTCGGGCGGAGGCGGCACGGGCAATTGCGGATTCCGGATTACGCCCTCCCTGACAAATGCCTGATCTGCATTTCCAATGAGCGCCACTTCGGGCAAATACATCTTTCGGATTTGCATACTCTTTTGTCGGTCGAGCATTTCATCGGCGAGAGAGAGCTGTTGTAATTCGGGAGAATGCATCAACATTTCATCCACCAGAAAATCGGCATACCGATCAGACATAGGGTCTCGACTGAACAAGGCATCCAGGACCGACTGATGATTGATGATCGTTTCCGTGATCTCGACAGAATCAGGCAGAGAAACAGGATCGCCGACCGGCTTGTCGAGCAGTTCGTTTAAGTGAAACATGGCAGCGCGGTAACCGGCTTCGGCATCATTCAGTTCCATTTTCCCAACATTGAGTTCGCTGATCCATCGGTTGACATCCGAAACCGAACCTTCGCCAATGTCAGCCCTTGCCCTGGCAAACTCAAGGTTCTTCATGGTTGCATTGATATTTTCGTTGCGGATCTCGACATTGTTCCGGGCAAACAGCAGTGAGATATAGGCTCCTGAAACATCAAGCACCAGGTCGAGCGTTTCCTGCCGGCCACTCTGTTTGGTTGCTTCGGCCACCAGTTCTTTGAGGGCAACATTAGCCCAGGCAGCCTCGGAATAAATTACCTGCTTCAGGGCTAAACTTCCCGTAACCGTAAACTCACCTCTTTGTCCCATCGATGATTCAACCAGGTTCTCGCTTAGCTGGATGGCATTTCCCGACAACTCAACCTGTGGAAGGAGATTGGAACGGGCAATGTGGACATCCTTTTGTGCCATCAACAGGTCCTGGTCGGTGATCTTGTTTCCAAGGTTGTTCTCCAATGCAACGGCAATGGCCTGATGGAGTGTCAATTCCTCTCCAGGAATTTTCGATGGATTCAACAGAACAGCATTTTCGAGCATTTTCCATTCAGGGTAACGTCCGGTCGTGCGCAGGCTCTCCATGTTTACAACCGGAACCCGCTGAGCGGAAGAAGTCAGATCGGGGAGCAAGGTGGCCTCTGATTCACGGCTCACTTGCAGAATCATGATGGCTAGCTGGCGCGACAATTGCTGAAACATGCCGGCTTGGTTATAAGTCAGGGTAGCCCCAAAATCAAGGGCGTTCGTCCCTTCCACGGCAAGAGATGGGATCCCCTTTTCATTTAAATCGGAAAAAAGTTTTGGGTAAACGGTCGCATCTTGAAATCCAAGCGGAAAAACCAGCGCAGCGTCAGTTTCAGAAGGCAAAGCATCGATAAGATTCCCGTTTTTGTCAACCTCTGAAATAGAAATCGCAAAATCTTTACCTCCACCAAGTATATATGTTTCCAGTCCGGAATCCTGAGAAAATAATCCTGAAGGAAGGATCACAGATAAATGTTTGAATCCAAAAATCCGGTAAAAATCGATGATATCATCTCTCAGGCTAAACGGTAAAGAAATCCGTCGCAATCCGGAATCATCGCCCTGAGTGAGGCGACTGCCTGACAAAACTTCAAATTCATCGTTAAGAAGGTTGATAGAGACTACCGGTTTGGCCGTTTCAGGCAAACGGGAAACCACGTTTTGAGAAATAATGCCGAGGGTAACGATCAGATCGATTTCCGGATCTTTCATATACCGGTGAAGGTTTTCCTCCGTTTCGTCCCGGTTCCAGTCATTGCCTGAAGGAGAAAATACAAATTCATTTCTTACACCGGTCAGGGCGTTGAGTTCAATCTGCAACTGGCGACTCACAGAAGAAAAAGGTTCGCCTGAAGCATCACTGACGATACCGACAACCAGTTGCTGTGATTTTGATGGATATGTGATGAATGTCAGGAATGACAGCACCATCCAACCATATTTCGAGATTTTCAGTTTCATGATAAATCAGTCATTTTCGGTTTGAAGTTTTTTCAGGTCAGCAATCATTTTATCCACCACACGGATATCATTCATCAATCCCCTGAAGCTGCCCAGGATATCCACCACCAGTGATTCAGTGGGGATCCGGTTTGTAAAGAATCCTTCATCTTTCCCCCGGTTAATGACTCCCTTCAGATAATCAGAGGCTGATTCTCTGATCC
This sequence comes from Bacteroidales bacterium 6E, assembly GCA_001270045.2. Taxonomy (GTDB): domain Bacteria; phylum Bacteroidota; class Bacteroidia; order Bacteroidales; family Prolixibacteraceae; genus UBA1413. The sequence goes on from DF970667.1 coordinate 143,139, forward strand.
GGGCAATCATCTTTTCCGAACCAGAGAAACGTCGCCGAAGATCCTTGTCAAAAATGAGCGTCAGGTAATGGGGATTTCTTTGGAACAAGTCATACAGATGTCTGAATAAGATCTCCAGTTCCCTGGGTGGTTCCATTTTACTTAAGGAGTTCTCGAATAAAATCTTTTGAATATCTCCTTCAATCCTTATCAGGAATTCCACCAATAATTCTTCATGCTTTTTCACAAGCGTGAAAATATCCAAGCCACTTGTAGCATTCAGGGCATGATGCTTACCTGTATCTGTCCTGATTCCGGCATTTCCATATGACATAGGATTTCCAAAATCCGGTGTCACTTTCTCTATACTTGTTTCCATAATAGCTGATGTTAATTAATACTCACTAACTTAATAAGTTAAAAAAAGAGGTCGATTCAACTTTCATATAACAATACAAAGTTAGTTAGTGTTTACTAACTTTCAAAACATTTAATGCATTTTTTTATCACCAAAACAAAAATCCCGATGACATATCTCATATTCAGTATTTTACAATATTGATTAAAAATATATCATCAGGATACAATCCATTAGTTACACTAATATATCAGTGCGCATGTGCTGCATGGTCATGCTCAAGAACGTCGTGAAGGGCTTCAAGGGTATGGGTATAATCCACATAAGCCTTCACCCATGCACGACCGGCCTCGGCATTGTTATCTTTGGTCCGGGAGAGCAATACTGCAGTTTCATACTTTTCCCTCACCACCTGGCCGATGTGATTATTCAGCTTTTTAAGCATGCCGTCCACATCTTCGGTATTCAATGCCTGATCACTCATCTGGACGATCGCCTTTGTCGTTCCTGCAGGCTTCAGTCCGGTATAGGGAGCTCCTTCGGTTTCCCGATGAAGCCGGACGAGCGTTTCAAGAAAATGCTTCTCGACAATCTGGTAAATCTCAGGATCACCTGATTTGAGGGCAACGACCTTTTGAAAAAGAGGTATGATTTCACCTTCCTGGCTGGCACTGATCCATTTCAATACAAGTGCGGGGTCCTTTGCATCGATAGCTTTCCTTGCATCGGTAATAACCGGGCCGTCGTACGAATCGCAATGGGCACCGGCAGGCTTTGCCATTCCAAGGAGGATAAACAATAGGACACCAGCAAACACGGACAGATGGCTCCCTGTTTTTTGAAAAAAGGCTGCTTTGTTAAAATTCATGGTTTTCATTCTTTTAAATTTTTGTGATGAATAAATTGAAATATCATCGCAAACATAGTCCGAATGATTAGGGTGTGCGACCTATATTATAAGTTGGCACCTGTTTCAAAATAAAAGTTGAATGTATCCTCCTGACCTAAAGTGATACGGATTGCCTTTTCTTAAATTGCGTTGGTGTCTCGCCCTCCACATTCTTGAATACCCGGTTGAATGCCGATTTTGAATTGAAGCCGGCTTCAAATGCAATACCCAGTACAGAAAGATGATTGTATTCTGGATCGATCAGCCGTTCCTTGACTTCCTGCACCCGATACCAATTGACAAAATCAAAAAAATTGCGTTCGAAATGCTCATTGATGACCTGCGACAAATGATGGGGGGATACGTTGATTTCGCCCGCAAGTTGGGACAGACTCAGTTCGGGGTTCAGGTAAGGTTTGGAAGTGGTCATGTGCATTTCAACCAAATTTTTCAACTTAATTGCATCTTCCGCCTTGAGGTTCGACGAGGAATATTTTTTGTCTTCGGAATCAACAACTGCGTATTGCAAATTTGTAGTGCCCGGAAATATCTCCCTTTGCCGAAGCCCGAAATAGCCAATCAGAATGATAAAAATCGAAAGCGACAAAGCCAGTCCGTCAGTACAAAAACTCCATGAGAAAAGGCGAAACATGTGATGCATCGCTGCCGCAGCCATCAGCAGTGTCCATACCACGCCAAAGGCAAGTACAAGTGTTCGGAGCCAGCGTAGGTTGATATCCTTCAGGGAAGAAAACTGATTGAAAATGCGGATGTCCAATCGCTTAAACAGAGAAATCGTAAAGGCAAAATAGATGGGACCCGACAAGGCGGTCAGGACAAGGAAAAAAACAAACAAAGGTGCCTCACCACCATGTTCGCCGGAGTGATCGAGCCTGATACCTTCAGTTGATGCCGGACTCAGGGCATTGATCAATATATAGAGGTTAAAAAGCAGAAATGGCATTAAATGGAGAAGATCGGATCGACTGGGCCTGTACTGCGGCATAACCAAAGATCTGGCATACCAATAAAGGAATGGACCGTGTAACATCAACAGTGAGATGAAAGCTGCCGACCAAAGTGGATAATCCGTGAACAGAAATGAAGAGGTAAGTCCGTATACACCTGTATAAAATCCAAGATACATCATCCAGAATATCAGGATGGTATCCTGTTTTGCGGCAGGCCTTTTCTGGTAAAGGAGCAATGAAAAAAACAGCGCATTAAAGGCTGCGATCAAAAATACTACTTCCACAGTCAGACTTTTTCAGAAGATTCCATGTTAGAGTTTACGGCTCAAAAAATAATCCGGCTGTTTTTTACAACACCCGGGATTTGGCAACCGGTTTGGGAGCCTTGACTACCAGAATTCTTGTAATGGCATCGGAGCTGTTCGAAAGGCAGTGAATGATATCTTTCGGGCTCTCCACCAGACAATCTTTTGAAACACTGACGGTCTCGTCGCCAATTCGCACATCGACTGTCCCTTCGAGAACGTAGAAAAATACATCTACCGGGGTGATGTGGGGTTTCAGGCTTTCGTTTGGCTGGAGTGTAATATGCATTACCTGGGCACTCTCATGGTCATATAACTTCCTGACATCCACCTTATGTGGCGTATCCACCACGGCAGTTTCAAATGCACTTACTATTTTCATTTTATAAGTATTTTAATTTATATCAATTTCAAGCATGTATACAATTCAAAAAATCATAACATACCCCCACCATCATTTACCTGAAATCATCAGTATGACTGATTTAACTAATTTCTTCCCTTCGGTTTCAAGATTGAATGAGAATCCTGAATATTGCCATTTCTTGACAAACAACCGTAAAGATCCCATAATAAGGATAACCAGATGACCGGCATCTACATCACTCCTAATCTCACCCTTCTTTTGCCCATCCTCCAGTATCATGAAAAGATCACGGTTGTTTTGCTCAATCACCTCCGATATCTTGTCGGTGAGCATTTCCTCATTTCTGAATATTTCTTCAGAAAAGACTACAGATGCCATTGAAGGCATCCTGACAAACGACTGGAAATGCTTCTCAAAAAGCAATTCCACCTTTAGGGTAGCTGATACATCCCGTGAAATTTCATCAACGAAAATTCCACTGGTATTTTTCTTGAGCAGGTCAAGTATCGAAACCAATATCTGAATTTTGTTTTCGAAATGCCTGTATATTGCAGGTTCGGTTATGCCAAGCCGTTTTGACAAATTCTTGATAGTCAAGCCCTGTATACCCTTTTCATTGATCAGGTCAAGCGCATTTTCAATGATTTCCTGCTGTCTTTCGGTATTCATATTATCATTTTGATACTACAAATTTAGTTAACATTCACTAACTTTCCATCATATTTTTTCAAAAACTCCTAAAGCAAGTTTTGATCTAAACCCCGAAACTTGATGAATCAGTCAAAACGAATGCTCATAGCACTCCTTCCCTCAAAAGATATTCATATCTTTTGAGGGAATTATATATCTTTGCATTTCGTAGATAAACCTGAACATTGGCACCCAGCCAATGCCAGAAAAACAACAAGCGAAATTATCATACAATAACCATGCTGGGCAAAACAACCGAATATTCGATCAGGGCGTTGGTCTACATCTACCTTCAAAACAAGGCGGGTGCCAGACCGGGCTTCAAGGAAATTGCAAAGAACATTGACTCTCCCGAGGAGTTTACCGGTAAAGTATTGCAGCTTATCGCAAGGGCCGGACTGATATCATCCCTTAAAGGCAGGGGTGGCGGCTTCTTCTTTGATGATCCGGAAAAGCCTTTAAGCCTGGTGAAGGTAATGGAGGTGACAGAGACCCACGACTTTTTCCATAAATGCGGATTCGGCCTTAAATCGTGCGACGCTGATAATCCTTGTCCGATGCACGACGAATATGCAGTTGTCAGGGACTCATTCTTTGAGCTGATGAAGAAACTGACTATCCAGTCGCTGGCAACAAAAATCAATCAAAACAAGGCAGTGTTAAACAGACTTGAAATCGTATAGAAAAATTATGCATTAATTATCCGTGATCGGAAAACTTCAGGCTTCGAAGTTCAGGCGCCTTTGAAAATGCACCGAAGTTTAAGACTTTAAGGTTTCCCGGATCTCCGAAAATTTATAAATTTAAAATCATATGAAAAGGAAAATTTTGATTGCCAGCGCATTTGCGGCATTTTTCATGGTAGGGACATCGTGTAATTCCTCCAGTAAGGACCAGCAAAAAAACAATCCTTCGGAGCAGGCTTCCTTGTCGGGAACTGAAAAATCTGTCAGCGTGGGAGCAGAAGTCCCCACAGTTAGTATCGAAGCAGGCAAGAAACTCTTTAACACCAAAGGCTGTATGGCCTGCCACCAGCTTGATACCCGATTGATCGGGCCGTCACTGAAAGAAATCGCCAAAGCCTATAATGGGGACAAAAAGGGATTGACCAATTATTTGAAAGGCAATGCCGAATCGAAGGTGGATCCTGCCCAGAAAGCCCTTATGGAACCTCAACTGGCAATTACCAAGGCGATGGAGGCAAAAGACCTGGAAGCCTTGGTCGATTATATCCTGTCGGCAAAATAGCCAGATTCAGGCAAAAGAAGAGCTGGGNNCCCAGCTCTTCTTTTGCCTGCCTCGAGAGCATCTCGACTGACCACGCAGGCTCCCATACCAGCTCAATTTCAACTTCATTGCCCGGATAACAGCTTTCAAGCGTGTGTTGGGCATCATCAATTATGATGCTGCCCATTGGGCATCCAGGCGAAGTGAGTGTCAACAGAACATGGATTTTTCTGTTTGCTTCATTGTATTTTATGTCGTATACCAATCCAAGATCGACGATATTGACCATAAGCTCCGGATCAACCACACCACGGAGCAATTCCATCATATTATTTTCTTCGTTATTCATTTATGATCACTTTTTTGAGTGGGTTTATGCAGAACAATTTTAAAAATGCTGAAATTATAAAGGAGCGTTGATAAAAGCAGGATAATTCCTCCCAACAATACCACTCCCTTAATGGCTGCAGCAATTCCTACCAAAAGCACAAGGATTCCCAGACCATACAGCCAGACTTGGGCAACAGCAGCTTTCTCGGAATACAGGTCTTTGGGAAGTGGCAGGACTACTCTTCCAACCTTTCCCCGGTAAATCTTCAGCCAAACAATAAATGGAAGTGTTTTATAGGTCTGTCCCATCACCAGAGATGTTATAAAACCGATAACGATGGCAGTACCATAAGTAATGGATAGCTGAATGGTAAGTGATTCCAGAAAATCAAACCGGAACAACAGCAGAAAAACGAGAATCATCGGGATTAATAAAATTGCATACGAAAATGCAGATTGACGCATGCCTATATCGAGTTGCTTTTTAACCCTTTTGCGATAGGCATCCAACAGAAACCTTAAGTAAATGACAATCCCTGAAACCACAAGTACTGCACTCACGATCACAAAACCATGAATCTGAACGTACAAGGCAACTATCCCCAATATCAAACCCAGGTTCATCGACCAGAATGTATAATGCAATATCCCGGTTTTCACGTGATGCGACACCATGAACATTGGAAGTAGCTTGCAACTCACTCCAATGATAAGCTGAATAAACCAACCAACCAGTCCGGCGTGGGCATGTAGTTTTAAAAGTTCAAGATGCGATACATTCAGGAATGGCATTGACAAATTCACTGCCAGCGTTAATCCGGCCATCACGGTAAACATCAGCCAGTATGCCGAACTAAGGATAAAAAGGCGTTCTATGGTATTCTTTACAGATTGTTTGGCCGTTTTGATGACATTCAGCACAAAGAGGAAAACCGACATGACGATAAGTGTGCCGGCCACGAACATCAGGCTACCAAACGAAAACTGCCAGAAAGCGTAAGAAAGCATGATTGTTCCGGTTGCCATCAACCAAAAGGAGATACGGGCCAGGACCTCACTATTAAGTTTCACTTCCATGATGACAGGGAGCAACTGATATAGAGCACCAAAAATTATCATGGTTATCCAGCCCAACACCAAAAGATGGGTGATCGACAGTAAACGGGGATTGAAATAATGCTGGTTAAATGCATCAGGATAACAAACTATCAGGATTGATGCAATCAACAAGCTTAATCCCCCGAAAACATAATGTGGGATCACTACGCTTGGTGAAGGGGCATTCTGACTCGCTATCTGCTGCATTTATCGATGTATTAAAAGTTTGACATTCTCATCATCGATGGTAGTAATCCATACCCTGAAGTTCCTGTCCCTCAGTTCGGGCAACAAATACCGGGGTATCTTTTTATGGTGTACATACAAGGCACTCTTTTCATCTAAGTCCTCGAGTTCTTTCAGGATTGTGATCATTGGCAGTGGCATCTCAAGATCACGGACATCCAGGTAACGGATGTCATTCATGCGATCCGACAAACGTTTCTCATGCTCCTGAAAGGAAATTTCAAAAACCCATTCATCTTGTGGATTCTCTTCCTTTTCATCACCCACCTTTATAAAATAGGTATGCACCTCATCATCATAATGGGAATCAACCCAACTTTCAAAACCTTTGTTCCGGGCGATATTGATCAGCGGAGTAGGCTCAAATGAATTGATCACCTGTAATGCAAATCCCTCAGGAAGCAGTGCAAGTTCACCAATTATCTCATTGAAAGGATCTCCCCCCCTGTCCAATGTCGGACGTACATCCAGACTGGTCACCCGGGAGCGTCGGATTGCCTCCTGGATGGCAGGATGTACAGCCTTATGCGAAATTTCCTCAGGCATATTCAATACTGTTCCGGTTTCAAAGCCAATCGCCTCAAGTGCCTTGAACAACAGGCCAATCTCACATTTCCCGATCCTTGCCGCGTCGTCCAATGAAGTTCTGGATGCCAGAATTCCCCGAAGCAGTGGATTTCTCAATTTACTGAACCGTGGACTGACCGAAATAATTGCCTCAATGGCGGCTGGGTTTTCCCTGATCAGTGCCGATATTTTCGTTTCCGACGATACTTTCATGCTTCTTGCCTGATTAGCGGAAAAAGAGAATGCCACCGGCCCGGGTTGAGCTGCATTTTTTTTAAAGACGATGAGCCATTGATGGCTTCATGATCCCTATTTCAAAAATATGCTTTATGACCAACTGCAGCCCAACTGCACCGGACAGCGTGGCATCTCATACTTCCCCTCGATTCTTCCCCTGTATTTAAGTGCTATTACTTCTTGCTGATTTTGACCTCAAACCATTCGGGACCCTGCAACAGGTATTCCCAACCGAATTCATCCCCCTTTTCGGCAGCAAACTGATAATATAGCGGCTTGGGGTCGTGGTCGTTTTCGAGAATGAAAAACTCACCCGGTTTCAGGTCTTCGTATTTTTGAAAGATGGTGGCATGCCTGTACCTTGGTTCAATTTTCGTGGCATTCAATTTTTCCATAATTGACTAATTAAAGATTTAAACATCTGTTACACCACAAAGATAATAAACTATTCTATAAAAAGATGTCGACATCTTTTTATAATGCAAAAAATATATGGATTTCTTCAAAGTGATTGCTTATCAGGATAATCCAACAAAAAATCATGCAACACAACTGCCTGATTCAGTTCCCTATCCTTCGCCGAATACAATAATGTGACATTGGAACCGGCATTAATCTCCCTTATTCGATCCAACATCTCAACCTTATCCTCTAATTCCAGCCGATATTTTCGCACGAATTCAGGAAACAACTCAGGTTTGTGGCCATATCATTTCCTTAACCCATCCGATGGAGCAATATCCCTGAGCCATTCATCAATCCGGGCACCTTGTCTTGAAATCCCACGGGGCCAGAGACGATCAACCAGCAAACGGATACCGTCCTCATCAGATGGAGGATCATAGATTCGCTTCACAAGGATCTTATTCATGAATTCCAACACTATTTCCTAATAAATATTCCCAACACAGCCTATTGACCGGACTGGTTCTTGATTATTTCATCGACGGCCACCAACGAATGGGCATAGGCTCCACCCGATCTCATTTCTGCGGCTACCCATATGGCTTCCATAATTTCTTCCTGACTCGCACCTTTCCTGAGTGCTCCCTTTGTGTGCGACCGGATGCAATAAGGACACTGGGTGACATGTGCCACGGCAACCGCAATCAGTTCCTTCGTTTTCTCCGACAGAGCCCCTTCCTTAAATACAGCTTTACTGAATTGCGACCATGCATCCATGATCTCGGGAGCCAATGCTGCTCTTTTCTCAACTATTTCCCTGGTTACTTTGGGATACAAATGATCTTTTTCCATGACTTCTCAATTATCTTTAAACTTGATCAAATATATAAAATAATATATAAAGACAACATTGTCTTTATATTAATCATGTCAAACTCCAGGCAGGTATTCTTTACAATTTTGTGTCGCTCATTCCATTTGGATTTTTTTTAGCATTTTTGCACGCGGTTGGGATAAAGGAGTATGCTGATAATCAGAAAAACCAAGACCCGAACGACCTTTTTTAATACAATAAAAATCGTATATGGATAACATCTTTGTAAAATCATTTCTCGACCTGCTTCACCTGCTGGCGACCATCTCCTGGTTTGGAACCCTTTTCGTGAATGCTTTCATCATGAGAGGTACGGTCCAAAAAACGCTCACCCCACAGGCCGCTGCTCCCTTCATGGCCATGTTCATGAAAAAAGCGAGGATGATTGTCTATGTTTCACTGGCTATACTCTTTATCACCGGCATTCCGCTGAAAATTGTCAGTCCGTATTATGTAAGCATCATCAACTTCAGTAACGAATGGCAAATCGCTATGTTTGTCAAGCATGTTTTTGTGGCCATCCTTGCCCTGCTTGCCATCATCAATTTCGATGTACTTGGCCCCAAATTCAGGAAACTGGCAGCCAAAGGGCTATCGCCTGAGCTTGAAAAACTGAAGAAAACACAAATGCTGGCCGGAATGCTGTCTGTTGCGCTTGCCTTTATCATCATCCTGATCTCGGCTGTAATGAATCACATCTGACTTACCCAACAATGATGACACATTTTCCAGGCTGTTCCTTATTCATAAAAATCACAAAATAACCGACACGTTTTCATGTACATTTCCAAAAGAAGCTTATTGCTGGTGGCCGCGGTAGTCTGGGCTTTCGCAAGCGGCATACTCATCACGAAAGGGGCCACATGGGTGTTTGGAATGGCTGACCAGCCATTGGTCCGGCTGGGTGTTTCAGTGCTGATCGGTATTGTGTTTTATCGGTTTCTCTTTATCCGGATATCAAATAAGCATATTCTCAGAATCCGGAATTTGAAGGCCGAACGACCTTCGGCGTTATCGTTTTTCGATATGAAAGGGTATATTATGATGTCATCGATGATCATGCTAGGTGTAGTTCTTCGCAACCTTGATTTTATCAACAAAGATCATCTGTACACTTTTTATATTGGCATGGGCATTCCATTGCTGATCTCTTCCATTCGCTTCTGTCAGGCCTGGCTGTCATATAGCCCCGCGAATATCCGATAGGCCAACACCCCTAAAACCTGGCATTCAGGATTTTGCCTTCCATATTATACCCACATATACCGCCATTCCAATATTTCGGAAAATAGTCCTCCCTCAACATGTCTCAATAGAAGGTACATTGATAAGTTCAGTTCAAGATCCGTTTTTCATGTTTTGTTAACATTAGCTAAACACTTATACTGGCAGATATGATTTTTATCATAAATACTGATATTGTAATAACCATTCTCTTGAATTCAACGTATCTTCATAAAATCAAAAACCAAAAAACTTTCATTATGTTGTCATTTAAAAGATTTGTCAGCCTGTTTATGATGGGATGCCTGATCATCGCTATATCAGGTTGTGGTAATGTACAGCAGCAAAAACAGGAAGCTGCTGCGGCACAGGAAGCTGCCGAAGTCCTCAATAAGGCTCACTCCGAACTCTTGTCCAAAGCAAACGAAGAGATTGCGGCCGTGAACAAGAGAGTCATGGATCTGAACGAAAAAATGAAATCCACGGAAAAGAAACTGACGGATGCCCAGAACAAAGAGATCGATGAAATTGAGAAATTGCGTGCATCGGTGAACCAGCGCATGCATGAGATCAAAAATGTATCTCAGGCAGATTGGGAATCGTTTAAGGAAACCTTCGAAAAGGACATGACCGACCTGCAAGCGAGACTCGAAACCATCTGTAACGAGTTATAGGTGATCACTCAAAAGCGATCCGATTCATACTTAATTGTGGTTGGGAAATAACCGGTATTCATCAAGTGGCATACCGGTTTTTTTTAAGCATGATGTTCATATTTTTTGCGTTTTTCAACATATATTTATTGTATTTCAATAAATTATTATTGATATTTGCAATAAATATATTTTGAACATGAAACAGAAAATACCGTTTGTTTTTCATTTGATGCATGTGCTGTTCTATATCGTGTTTATCGGTCTGTCGATCAAAGCCGGCGTCCTGGTCATTTCGTTTATCATCAGTCTGGCTGTAAGCGCCCAGGCAGCCAGTAATCTTTACATGGGAATTGACCTGTCGGAATTGTTTAAATTTGATAAATATCATTACATCAGCATCATGGTGCTGGCTATTATCATAGCAATGCTGAAAGCCTCGATTGCCATGATGGCTGTGGGAGTTGCCTCAGGATTCAACATCGATAAGCCATTTAACACGATTACCACACACATGATTACAGGGATCAGCCGACTGGCGCTCTTTACTGGAATATTGGCCATTATTGCGCAGGAATATATTAAATGGCTTTCAACGAAAAACATCAGCGTACCGTTGGATATGGGTGGTCAGGAAATCCTTTTTTTCGCCGGCGTGATCTATATGCTCGCCAAGGTATTCGAAAAGGGGGTGGAATTGCAATCCGAGAACGAACTAACCGTTTAGCTATGGCAATAACCGTAAACCTCGACGTAATGATGGCCAAAAGGAAAATGTCGCTGAATGAACTCTCCTCGAAGGTCGATATCACGCTTTCCAACCTGTCAATCCTGAAAACCGGTAAGGCGAAGGCCATCCGGTTCAGTACCCTCGAGGCCATTTGCCAGGCATTGGAATGCCAGCCTGGTGATATCCTTGAATATGTCAGCGACAACTCCTGATTTTTTATTCTCCTTAAACATCAAACGAAAATCCATGAATAGCAACTCGGAAATCACTCCCAGATTCATGACCACACCCGGCAAAAATCTCGTGGGTATCCGGCTTAGCATGAGCCTCGCTGCCAACAGGACCGGTGAACTCTGGCAAAATCTAATGCCCCGAAGGAAGGAAATCACAAACCGGACTACAACCGACTATATATCTATGACGGTGTATGACAGCGACTATTTTACCCGTTTTAACCCGGCCAAGACCTTCGACAAATGGGCAGCTGTCGAGGTTCACGACTTCAACCATTTACCGGAAGGGATGGAGACGTTTGTGCTTCCCGCCGGGCCTTACGCTGTTTTCCATTATCAGGGACCGGGCAATAATCCTTCCATCTTTTCCCACATCTTTGAAACCTGGCTTCCCAGTTCAGGCTTCATCATCGACAACAGGCCACATTTCGAGATCCTGGGAGAAAATTACAAGGTAATGGATCCAAACGCAGAGGAAGAGATCTGGATTCCCGTCAAACCGCTTGTGAAGTGATTTGACAATTACTTTTCCTCTTTTGCACTACCAGAATTTTATTAGTTTCGCAGATAACACCTTGATATGAGAATGACCGGCAATAACTCATCCCCGACTTTCATGCCAAAATCGTGGCTTCTGATGATTTTGGTTATATCTGTTGGTTTTGCGTCCTGCAGCCGCCGGAACCTGCCAACCGGTTCTCCCGTTGTCACCGACAGCCGCATGAAGGCTTTCATCGACAGTGGTACCGGTAAGAAACTTGATACCGGTCGCACCAAGCCTGAACAGGTCATCAAATCGGCCCACCGCTTTCTGGGAACGCCCCATTGCATGGGCGGCATCACTGAGCGATGTATGGACTGTTCCGGACTCACTTATGCCTCCTTCGCCGAGCATAAGATTGAGCTGCCGCGAAGGTCACAGGATCAGGCACGGTATGGCCGGATCATAACCGACCGAAGTGCCCTCCGCCGGGGTGACCTGGTTTTTTTCACGCTTTCATATAACACCGCCGACTACATCACCCATGTAGGCATCTTTCTGGGCAACAACCGTTTTATCCATGCCTCCACCTCCTCGGGCGTGATCATCACCCCCCTCGATAATCCCTGGTGGAACCAGCGGTTTGTTTTTGGAACCCGTCTCTTCCAATAAATCTATATACAATTCATCCATCTTCAGCCGGTAAAATTTTCATCTCAGAAGAGTTTTTTGGCATCTCGGGCAGAAAATTCGGCAATCTGATCATATAGTCTGCTACTTTTATCAGAAATTCGAATCTTTGACTTTTAAACGCTAAACATTCGAATAATAGTTGTTGCATTGTCATATACCAGGGTAGTTATGCAATCACTTAATATTCGCAGGAACCCGCGGGAATAAAGGCAATTCCAAACATTGATTGACACAACAAATTACAGATAAAATGTTTAAAAGAGTGAAACTCCAATTATTGGCCTGTATCATTATTGTATGGGCTTTTGCATCTTGTGCCCCAAAGGACCAGGTATCTCCCGAGGTCATCCGCCGGGTACACATTGCCCATCCACTAGCTCAAAACGCAGTGTCGGCCCATGAACTCACGGGAACTATCAGGGAGGCTGCCGAAATGAACCTTGCCTTCCGTGTAGCTGGTCCCATCAAACGCATTCTTGTAAAAGAAGGGGACCATGTCCGCGAAGGAGAACTGGTTGCCGAAATCGATCCACGCGATTATGAAATCCAGCAAGCGGTATATCAGGCACAATACGACCAGGTCAAAGCCGAATTTGAACGCCTGACCGAACTCAACAGCCGGAAAAGCGTTGCCGATAACGATTACGAGAAAGCGGTTTCGGGAGAAAAAATGCTCAGGATGAAACTGAAAAATGCAGAAGACCAGCTCCGGGATACCAAGCTTTACGCCCCTTTCTCCGGTTATATCCAGACGGTAAAATACGAGGAGGGCGAACTGGTCAATACGGGCATGACCATCGCTGCGCTGATCAACGTAAAATCATTCTTGGTGGAAGTCGACCTTCCCATGGCATTGTTTATCCAAAAAGATTCCTTTTCGGACTTCTCGTGCACCCAACCACTGGTTTCAGATTCTGTCTTTCCCCTCCGCCTGGCTGGTTACCGCATGAAAGCCAATAACAGCCAATTGTACAGGGCTACTTTCAGTCTGGATCCCGGACAGGACCGGCGGCTGGCCCCGGGAATGCCAGTAACCGTTACAATTCATATCAAAAACCAGGATGACCAGACACTCTCCATCCCATTGAAAGCTCTCTGCCACGAAGGTGACAAGTCGTTTGTCTGGCTTTTTGATCCCTCATCCACAACCGTCAAAAAGCAGGAGGTAGAGACCGGGGAAATGGCTGGCAACGGACAAATCCGCATACAGTCGGGCTTGTCTGCGACAGATGAGATCGTGGTATCAGGCATTCAGGTCATGCAGGAGGGCATGAAGGTTGAAAGGATCGAGCCTGCTTCCGAAACTAATGTGGGAGGACTGTTGTGATGCAGATCACTGAACTGGTATTCAGGAAAAAGGCGATTTTCTATTTTCTGATGGTGGCCATCGTCATCGGGGGGATTCTCTCCTTCCGCTCCATCAGCAAGCTGGAAGATCCCGAAATAGTCATCATGCAGGCCAGGGTGGTCACCATCTATCCCGGGGCATCGGCCCATGAGGTGGAGCTTCAGGTCACCGATATCCTTGAAAACGAACTCAACACCCTCTCCGACCTGAACCTCATCATGTCGAAATCGGAGGACAATGTCTCCATGATCACTGTAGAGCTTGAGATGACGGTCCCCCAGGATGAAATCCAGCAACGCTGGGAGTTCATGCGCAGGAAGGTGGCTGCAGCGGCCAGGCAAATGCCGGCAGGCGCTCAGCCTCCCATAGTCATCGATGATTTCGGGGACGTATACGGGATGTTCTATGCCATGACCGCCAAGGATTTCCCGTATGAGGAAATGAACCGCCACGCCGAATATGTCAAGCGGGAAATGCTCGATGTTGAAGGGGTCAACAGGGTTCAGATTTATGGGAAACAGACACCCGTTGCCAATATCATTATATCGACAGAGACCATGGGGCGCATGGGAGTATTCCCGATCCAGATCATGTCGGCCATTGCCGGACAAAATAAGGTGGTCTATCCCGGTGTTCTTGAAAGTGGGGACCAGATGATCAGGGTCGATGTCAGCGACGAGATCAATGATATCGACGACTTACGCAACATCATGATCCAGGGGGTGCAGGGCGACCAGTTTCGCCTGGGCGACATTGCCACCATCGAAAACGATTACGCAAAGCCCCTACGAAACACCATGTATGTCAACAACGAAAAGGCACTGGCCATCTCCATCTCCATGGAGAGTGGCGAGAATATCCTGAATGTCGGCCAACGCGTTGAATCCCGGCTGGCAGAAATTCAAAACTATCTGCCGGCAGGTATTGAATTTGAAAAAGTCTTCTTCCAGCCCGACAAGGTGCGCGATTCCATCAATGGCTTTATGTGGAACCTGGTCGCTTCGGTGGCTATCGTGGTTATCGTATTGATGATCACCATGGGACTGCGAAGCGGACTGATCATTGGAGCCGGTTTGGTACTGACGGTGCTGGCGACCTTCCCGATCCTGCTGGTGGCCGACGGGACACTACAGCGCATTTCCCTGGGTGCCTTTATCGTGGCCATGGGGATGCTGGTCGACAATGCCATTGTGGTGATCGACGGCATCCTGGTCGACCTGCACAGGGGCACCGACAGACCAACGGCCCTGACCCGATCGGCCCGGAGAACCGCATGGCCCCTTCTGGGAGCTACCCTCATTGCCGTAACTGCCTTCCTTCCGGTATATCTTTCAAAAGACACGGCAGGCACCTATGCACGCGACCTGTTTGTCGTGTTGTGTATTTCATTGCTGATCAGCTGGATCCTTGCACTCACCCAGGTACCCCTCTTTGCCGGGAAATTCCTGAAAGTCAAACCGGGCAGGGAAAACAGCCATTCACATGAAGGAGAGATGTACAAGGTGATCAGGAGTGCCCTCTCCTTTCTCATCAACCATAAAATACCGACCATTGCGGTGGCTACCATTTTAATGTTACTGGCCGGGCTGAACGTAAAGAACATCAAAAACACATTCTTCCCCGACTTCAATTACAATCAGGTATATATCGAATATATCCTTCCCGACGGCACCAATCCTACCCAGGTAAACAACGACCTGCACCAGATTACCGATCATCTGCTCGGTCTTCCGGAAGTACAGATGGTAGTCAGCAGCCATGGCATGACCCCTTCGAGATACTGCCTTGTCAGGGCCATCGGGGAAGCCGGTGACAATTACGGCGAACTGATCGTGAATTTCGAGGACTACCCAACCATGGTCCACATGAAGCCGATCCTCGAACAATACCTGAACGCGAATTTCCCCGACGCCTACATACGGATCAGGAAATACAACCTGTCGATCAAGGCATCCCACACGGTGGAAGTCGAATTCAGGGGACCCGATCCTGCCATTCTCCATGACTTGAGTCGTCGGGCCCAGGAAATCATGCACCGTAATCCATACACCGACAAATACACCATAGGCGACGACTGGAATCCGATGGGGAAATCGCTGGTGGCCCAATACAGCCAGCAACTGGCCAGCCGGGCCGGAATCAGCCGATCGGATGTGAGCAATGCCCTGCTGGCCGCTACGTCAGGCATTCCCCTCGGAAACTACTATGATGGCCAGACAGAATACGGAATCCTGCTGAAAACCAGGAACAGCGACGGTTCCATCCCGCAAAAACTCGACGACATTCCGGTTTGGGGCATGCTCCCCAGCCTCAGTGGCATCCAACAGGATGATGTTCAGGATGTCATCCTTGGGACCAAAACCATCCAGGAGCTGACCGGTGAGGTCATCAAACCACAACCCCTGAGTGCCGTAACCATGGGAACCAGTCTCGAGTGGGAGGAAACCCTGGTACGCCGGACCAACGGCCAGCGTTCCATTCAGGCACAATGTGACCCCATTGAAGGTGCCAGTCCGGCCCAGGTCCGTAAATCAATGATGGAGGACATCGAAGCCATAGACCTTCCACCCGGATACACCTACGAGTGGGTTGGGGAATTTGAACTGCAGAAGAGTGCCCTGAAAAACATTTTCAGCTACCTCCCGGTATCGATCATGCTGATCCTGCTGATCCTCATGTTGCTGTTTAACGATGTAAAAAAGCCGCTCATCGTGCTGGCTGTCATTCCATTGACCGCAATCGGCATTGTGCCCGGACTGGTCCTCACAGGGTCACCGTTCACCTTCATGGCCATCGTGGGAGCCATCGGACTGTTGGGAATGCTGATCAAAAACTCAATTGTCCTGCTCGATGAAATCGAAAAGCAGATTGGCGAAGGCATCCCCAGATATACAGCCCTGGTGCAGGCAACCATGTCGAGAACCCGCCCGGTCATCATGGCTTCCCTCACGACCATCCTGGGGATGTTGCCGCTCTTCACCGACCCGATGTACAGCAGCATGGCCGTCACCATCATCAGCGGACTATTGATCGGGACCATCATCACCCTGATATTCGTTCCCATTTTATACGCATTCTTCTTCCACATCGACAAACATGAAACGGAGCATCCGGCACCTTCCACCCCAAAAGATCCGTCGAACCAGAAATTTTACGCATAGAGTCATGAAAAGAATCACCATAACACTTGTTTTACTGACAATACACATTAGTCTGGTTGCCCAGATCCGGCTCTCCCTCGAGGAGAGCCGCAGACTGGCACTCGAAAACAGTGAATCGGTCAGGATCGCGCAGATGCAGATTGAAAAGGCAGATGCGGAAAGGGTAGCCATCAGGACAAACTACTTGCCGTCCCTATCGGCAAATGCCATGGGACTCTATTTGAACAAGGACATTGAGCAGGAACTGTATATGCCGACTGCCGTTCCCAACCCCGTGACGGGAGAGTTGGTCCCCAATGTCATGACCCACCCTGTTACCGGTGAAGTGGTGGTAGGACCCGACGGCAACCCGGTTTTCAACATGTACGCCTGGATGCCCCTCGCCATCAGTCTTAAAGGCGCGTACCTGGCCGGAATCAGTCTTGAGCAGCCGATTTATACCGGGGGCAAAATCAATGCGGCAAACAAGATGACCAGGATTGCCACCGAAATGGCTAACGAAAACCTGGAATGGACCCGTGCCAACACACTCTTTGAAACCGACCAGACATACTGGCTGTACGTTTCGGTACAAGAGAAAGTCAAGTTGGCCGAATCCTATATCCTGCTGCTCGAAACCCTCGAAAACCAGGTAAAACATGCCTTCGAAACCGGAATGACCACCCAAAACGAGCTATTGAAGGTAAGGGTAAAACACAACGAAGCACGATTACAACTCCAGAAAGCCCGAAGCGGCAGGGAGCTGACACGCATGGCCTTGTGCCGTGTTATCGGACTACCATTTGATACCCAGGTCATAACCACCGATACGGTGCTTGTCGGGGAAGTCATCGCAACACCGGAATCCGGACTTGCCCAACTGCAGAACCGTCCTGAATATCGCCTCCTCCAGAAAAATACCGAGCTGGCCGAACAACAGCTAAAAATAGTCAGGGCCGATTTTCTGCCCACTGCCGGAATCAGTCTGGGATTCAACCACATTGGCGGAATCGAGATCAGCGAAACAGACTACAACTCTTCCAATGCCAGCCTGATCGGATCGTTGAAAGTCCCGATTTTCCATTGGGGCGAAGGTCGCCAAAAGCAGCTGTCAGCCCAAAAAGACATTGAAATCAAGAAAGCCGAACTCGAAAAGAACGAAAAACTGCTCACCCTTGAAATGGAACAGGCACGGCTTAACCTGGCAGATGCCCATATTCGGTTGGATATGGCCCGGGAGGCATTGTTGCAGGCTGAGGAAAACCTCCGGGTCGAAAAAGACAATTACGAGCTGGGGATGGGTGTGCTGTCCGATTTACTGGAAGCACAGACACAATGGCAAAATGCCCGCAGCGAGATTGTCGAGGCCGGGGCCGACCTGAAATTAAAGCAGACAGCATGGTTAAAAGCTTCAGGAAACCTGAAATAAATAGTATGATTCAAGTAAATTTGACGAAACAACCGGTTGTCTGTAAGAACCATTGAGGAAACCATCTGACCGATTGACATGAACAACAAGGAACTACTCTTTATCAGTGACCTCTCCTCCTACAAGGGAAGGTATATCCTGTTCCGGTTGGGATCGGTCAGTGCCGTGGCCCTAGCATTTATGATGGTCTCGGCCAACATGCTGGCCGACAATGGCATCCAGTTGCCTGTCAGCCAATACATCCGTGTAATAATCGTATTCAACATTGTCACCGAGATGAACGTCCTTCTCGATAACATTTCGGAAAGGTACTTCCCCATCCCTTCGCGCATCAAGTTACGGGTGTTGCTGCATTTCCTGCTGAGCCTGTTTATCGGATTCCTGGCCCTCCTCTATTTTGAGACCCAGATCCACAACGTGGAGGTGCTCCAGCAGCCTTTCACCTGGCTGATGTTTTCCTTCGGGCTGATCTTCGTATTCATCATTGTGGTCATCTCCCTCAGTCTGCGCATCATCAGCAAATGGATTCTCGCCCAGAAAGAAGTGGAAGAACTGAAACAGTTACAGCTGAAGAATGATTATAACGCACTGCAGGACCAGCTGAATCCCCATTTCCTATTCAACACCCTCAGCGTGCTGAAATCCATGATCATATATGACCAGAACCGGGCGGTTGACTTTACCCAGAACTTCACCGACACATACCGGTACGTACTCCAAAGTCGCGACCGGACCACCGTCAGCCTGGCCGAGGAGCTGGAGTTCATTCGTTCTTATGTCGGCCTGCACACCGAAAGGCTGGGCGAAGCTCTGAAGGTAATCTGGGCCATCAACCCTGAAGCTGAAAACCTGATGCTCCCGCCTTTGTCCCTTCAGTTGCTGGTCGAAAATGCCATCAAGCACAATGTGGCATCCCGTGAGGAGCCCCTGACCATCATGATCGGCACCGACGAGGATAGTCTCTTTGTGGAGAATAATTTCCAACCAAGAGACGTCTCCTATTCAACCTCGAAGGGATTAAGCAACCTGATTGCCAGATATGCCTTGCTGACCGACAGGAAGGTCATCATTGAACGCGACAATAAGAAATTCAGGGTAAAATTGCCTTTACTGAAAACCTCATGAACATGAAAGTCCTTATCATCGAAGATGAACCGCATAATGCCCGGATGCTGGCCAACATGATGAATAAGCTTCGTCCTGAATGGGAAATCCAGGATATCCTCGAATCGGTGAAGCAAAGTGTCACATGGCTAAAGAGCCATCCCCAGCCCGAACTCATCCTGATGGACATCCAGCTCAGTGACGGAATTTGCTTTTCAATTTTCGAACAGACAACTGTCAGCAGTCACATCATTTTCACTACCGCCTACGACAATTATGCCATCAGGGCTTTCAAGGTCAACAGCATCGACTACCTGCTCAAGCCCATCAAGGAATCGGAACTTGAGGCAGCCCTCCGGAAACTGGAGGAACAAAGGCATACTGATCCATCCGGATTTGTTGCCACAGGATTTGCCGAAATGTTACAGGCCATCAGGGAAGGCAGGAAGGAATACCGCAAGCGATTCATGATCTCGTCCGGGAATCGTTATTATAAGCTGAATACAAGCGACATAGCCTGCTTCACCAGCGAAAACAAAATCACTACCGCCATCACATTCAACGGAGAAAGGCACATTGTCGACTTCTCGCTCGACAGACTGGAGGAAGAGCTCGACCCCGATCAATATTTCAGGGCCGACAGGAAGACCATCATCCACATCGACCTGGTTTCCCGGTTCGAGGATTACTTCGGCAGTAAACTTGTCGTCAGGTTAAAACATCCCGTCAATGAAAAGATTACCATCAGCCGCCTTCGGGCCTCTGCTTTCAAGATCTGGGTGGGAAAATAGTAATTTCAGGCATTTCAAGGATGATTTACAACGATTTGCCCATTAGGGCGAACCATTTTTGCATCCATCTGTTTATTAGGAACATTATGAACCGGAATAATAATTATATTGAGGCCGGAATGGGTTCAGGACACCTTACCCAATCAGAAATCGTTCGTTTGAAATTCATATTTAGATTTTAACTCATGAGAAGAATTACACTTTTATTGGCAATATTTCTGGGCATCACTGCCATGTCATGCACCCAGACGACCAGCAAGGAAACCCAGCAGCCCTCACCGGCCGACCTGACCCAATTTCAGGTTAACAGGCTGAGACAGGATGCAGCCAATATTTCATCCAACGGCGCAGTGGCTATGCCGGTATCATCGGCAGCCGTATCTCAAACACCGGTTCAGCCGGGAGCTACAGCCACACCGACCATCAATCCGCCACACGGACAGCCAGGGCATCGTTGCGACATCCCGGTAGGTTCACCCCTTCCGGTTGCACAGGCAGCCCCTGCCCAGCGACTCAACCCGCCACACGGGCAACCCGGTCACCGCTGCGATATCCCGGTAGGCAGTCCCCTGCCGTAAGCTTCCTTTTCCAGTAAGATGACATCCTCTGAGAAGATGACATCCTCTGAGAAGATGACATCCTTCGCGAGGATGTCATCTTTTCCCTCCATCACACAACCAACTCCCATGCCCCTTCCCACCATTTCCATGTAATTTGTGTATGAACACCAATTATCTGTCATATGGGAAATGCCATTAATTGCATAATAAACGCAGAATATATGCAAATGGCCATAAGTTGTACAAGACCTGGTCATACCTGACAAGGTAAATCCAATTAATTTGTTAATGCATAGTTTCAGTTTAAGTTTGGGACAAATTCCGGAAGAACCCTTTTTTTATTAACTTCATGGAAAGTTTCACCATGGGTGACACCTTCCATGAAGATGCCATCCTCAAATAACACAAGCTAATGGAAAATCTATTGCAAACTATCCTTGGACAACTGGATGACAATTCTATCCAGGCCATCTCCAAACAGACCCATGCAGCGCCAACCCAGGCAAAAAGTGCATTGGAAAGTGCCATCCCGATTCTCATGAATGCGCTGGCAAAGAACAGCAGCACACCCGACGGTGCAGCTTCACTGCAGAAGGCTATCGAAAGAGACCACGATGGTAGCATCCTCGACAACCTGGGCAGTTTTCTCAACAACCCTGAAGCGGCCAATGGTGCCGGAATCCTGAAGCATGTCCTGGGCAACAAGCGCCAGAATGTGGAACAGTACCTGAGCAAGGATACGGGCCTCGATGCATCTTCGGCTGCCAAAATCCTTGAAATGGCTGCCCCCATCGTCATGGGCTACCTCGGCAAACAAAAATCTGCCGGTGGCGGCGGCGGAGGCATTGGCGACCTTCTGAATGCTTACGTCAAACAAAGCGGATCACAGGGATCACAAAGCATGATCAACCAGTTGCTCGACCGCGATGGCGATGGCAGTGTATTGGACGATATTGCAGAACTCGGAATATCTTTCCTGAAAAAAAGGAAAAGATAAAACGGTTGATTACGGAAAAAGCCAGACTCCCAAAGGAAGCCTGGCTTTTTTGTAAATATTAGCTGCTTCTGACTGATGGGCAGCCTGAAGCGAAAAATCCTGAATCACTATTTTTCAAGGCTGATTTCTTTATCCAGTTTCAGGACCGGCATCTTATCCATTCCGATGGCATTTATCACAAGGTTGTAGTCGGTCAGGTCCATCGAGGTGTTGATGGCAAAGTCGGCAGGAAGTACCACAATCCTGAATACCTGGTCGAGAGCCTCTGCAGGAAGAAGATCGTGCAGGTCGAGGGAACCATCGAGGAAAATCTTTACGTCCTTCTGCGTGAAATCGTAATTGTACTGCAGGATACCTTCAGGCAACACCACTGTTTGCGGCATCAATCTCCATACATCGGTATTCCCGTCTACTTCCCAAAGAATGTAGGTTAGTACGATATCACTCGGCAACACATTGATGGTAGTTGGGATGTCGAAGTAAAGAGTCCAGTCATTTGAGGGTAAAAAGTCACCCTCAACTTCAAATACGGAACCTACGATGTATTCACCATCCAGTCCGTCTTCCCCATCTCTTCCGGGGATTCCCTGGCACGCGGTAAAAAGCGCGATGACCAGCAGAAACATCATTGATCGAATTGTTTTCATGGCTTCAGATATTAATTGAACGATATATACTCTAATTAGGCTTTGACAATATTGATGCCAACTGTGTTAAAATTTGCAAAAAACAATACTTAACAAATCAATTATTTTACAATGTACTGTTTATGAATATTATAGAACTTAACACAGAGACATTTTCCATCCAATTTATTCAGCATACGTGACCCCATAGGTTCACCTAACCATCGATTCATTACACTCCATAAATGTTTCGATCATTGGCTTTCCTCCCTGCAACAATATTTACAACTACAAACAATTTACTGAATTTCAATCCGTTATACCAAAAAAATCAACAATCTTAAATTGATCTGCCATGATCGGAAAATTCAAGAAAGTCCTGATCCTTTCAGGCATTTTCCTTGTGACCCTGTTCATCATCCTGTTTGCCGGTTTATATATCTGGATTGATTTTGACCTGAAGAAAAACATCAGGATTGCCGTTGACAAATATGGTGGTTCAACTGAAGATGCCTTGATCGCTTACCTTCAGGATACGACCAACTCGACAAATGACAGGACGCACCTTGCCATCTGGACGCTTGGACAAATCCGCTCCGAAAAAGCGATGCCCGTCCTTAAAGAGCTTTACCTCAATGATCCTGAGGGAAAAACCTGCAAGGGACGACACAATCAGGTGCTATGCCAGCGCGAGATTTACAAAGCCATGCATGCCACCGAAGCCAACTGGCTGCCACTGCACGCCAGACTGAAAAATGAATAACTTTTCTTTTTCACATGGCGAACTTTTACCAAAACATTCCCTAGCCTGACCCAATTGTATTAAATTAGCAAAAAAGTATCCGTGATGGAATATCAATGGTTGGTAGCGGTGGCATTGGGAATAGGACTGAGTGCCAGTACGGGCTTTAGGGTATTTATCCCGCTCATGATTGCCGGGGTAGCCGCCCGGATGGGAGTTCTCCCACTGAATGAGAGTTTTTCGTGGATTTCGTCCAACATGGCCCTGATAACTTTCGGGGTAGCGGCGTTATTCGAGGTGGCTGCCTATTACATTCCGTTTGTAGACAACCTGCTGGATACCATTGCCATGCCCCTGGCCATTGGGGGCGGCACATTGCTGGCAGCTTCGGTACTTCCCATTGATGAGGGCTTTATGCGCTGGATCACCGCCCTGATTGTCGGAGGTGGAGCTTCCGCGGTTGTACAGGGTGGAACTTCAGCCCTGCGGCTGCTCTCTTCAGGAACCACTGCAGGGATCGGTAATCCCATCGTATCAACGGGTGAAAACGCTGCCGCCATCGGGTTTCCGTTGATGGTAATCCTTATGCCGGTTGTCATGACCGCAATCCTGATTTTGGTGGTGTTCCTGATTTTCAGGTTACTTTTCAAAAAGAAAAAGAGCCAAACATAAACCATTTATGACTGGCCTTTCAGCTCGCTGGCACTCTCCATTTTCTCTTCCTTATCCTTTTTATCGGCGATGCCCAACAGCTTAAATGAATCCAGAATGTTGACAATCAGCAATGCCAGACATACAAATATTGAAACGTAATGGATGGATGCGGGCAGGATTACTTCCATGACAAGCACTGCCGATACGATAATCCGGACTTCCGTTGGACCCATGATGCCCGAGTCGATGGAATACTCATTGGTGATCCGGTATCGAATCAGGGCCAGGATGATTTCCCAACCATACATCACCACGAAGAAGTAGCCTGCCACTTCCCAGGGACCTTCAACATAAATGATGAATCCTGCACCTATCAAGATGATGCTCAGCCAATCGATCGTAATATCCAGGGTAAAGCCATACCATTTCCGGGGTCTGCCCCGGTAATAGGCCAGCCGGCCATCGAGCGAATCTCCCGCCCAGCTGACCAGAAAACCGGCAACACCCAACAGCAACATCCACCTGTGATAACAACCGGCCAGCAGAAAGCTGACAAAAACCAATAAGCTACCGAAAAAACCGATGGCCGACAACATATCCGAACTCATCCAGGCAGGCACTCTCTGCACCAGCCAGGCAATAGCCCTTTGTTCAGGCCCCCGAAGAAGGTTTGTCCTTTTCCGGCCCTTGGCAATCAACGCCAAAACCTCAGAGGTTCTGGCTGTCCAATCCGATTGATGGTTCTTCGGATGCATGGCAGTATGTATTTAATGTACAACGAGGGTAATGGCTCAATCTCAATCTGCCCACTGAATTAAGGTTGCAAGCCGAAATGTGGATTGAAGGTAACAATTATTCCAATTGCAATGAAAAAAAAACCGGAACAATCCTCAAATTGTTCCGGTAGCCTATCAATGTATTTTCGTTGTTAAATACTGTATCAGAAACCTGAGAGAATCTGTACCGAGCTGTTGGCCCAATTGATCATAGGACTGAAATATAGTCCGAAGACAATGGTCAGGGCAGCCAGGGCAAGAATCAATCCCAGGACTACCGGTGAAACGGCCAGTTTTGACTTCTTGCTTTCCACGTCGCGCAGGTACATGTTGCGTATCACTTTTGCATAGTAGTAAAGTGACACCACACTGTTGAGAACCCCTATGGCGGCGAGCCAAAGCCAGCCTGCATTTACCACGGCGCTAAAGACATAAAGCTTTCCGATGAATCCTGCTGTGGGAGGCAGTCCCGTGAGCGAGATCAGCAATATGGTCAGTGCCACTCCAATCAGGGGATTACGATATCCCATCCCACTGTAATCATCAATGTTCTCGGTCCCGGCCTTGTCGGCAACCACCTGAACGATCAGGAATGCACCCAGGTTCATCAGCATGTAGACGAAGAAGTATATCAGCACCGAGGATACGGCGGTGTCGTTAAGCATGGCCACAGCCATCAGCAGGTAGCCGGCATGGGCGATACTGGAATAGGCCAGCATTCGCTTGATGTTGGTCTGCCAAAGGGCCACCAGGTTACCGATGGACATGGTCAGAACGGCAAGTACGGCAAGCTCCATGTGCCAGTCGATCGAACCCACCAGGGCCCAGTCACCGGTGCCCGGGTCATTTCCTGACGTGAAGACCACCCTGAAGAAACGGATCAACACACCGAATCCCGCAGCCTTGGAAGCCACGGATAACAGTGCCGTAATGGTTACAGGTGCCCCTTCGTACACGTCAGGTGTCCAGAAATGGAACGGCACGGCCGAGATTTTGTAGGCAAAACCCGACAGGATCATCAAACCTGCAATTAACAAAGGTACCGATTCAACGGTACCTACTGCCAGGGCAGCGTTGATCTCTGAAAGGTTCAGCGTGCCTGTCAGGCCAAACAAGATAGAAATGCCATAAATCATCACACCTGAGGACACGGCGCCAAAGATGACGTATTTCAGCGAAGCCTCGGTAGCCCTTTTGGCTTCCTTGGTATAGCCGGTCAGGATATATGAGCTGATACTCATGGTCTCGATGGCCAGATAGATCAGGATTAGGTTTGAAGAGCCTGCAAGCAGGAACATCCCGAAAACCATACCAATGATCAGCATATAGTATTCACCCAGCTTGGTATTGCTGTGATGGAGTTCGTCGGAGAAAAAGGAAAAGATCACCACAAGCATCGAACTGATCAGGATCACGAACCGGATAAACTGGCCAAAAGAATCGATCACGAACAGTCCTGAGAATGCGGATGTCCCGATGCCGGTCTGTTGTGCCAGGAAAACCGCCGTCACGGCAAATCCGGCCAAGGCGACATATCCTGCAATATGTTTCTGCCTGCGCACCAGCAAGTCGGCGAAAATGGCTGCCAGAAAGGTTACGACCAGCGTTGTTTCGGGCAGAAACAGCTTCACGCTGTTCAGCAGGTCGGTGGTAAAGCTCGTTATATCGATCATGTGGATTTCTGATTTTAATTATGCATTTCAAGGAGTGCCTTTATGGGCATCATTGAATAAACGGCTGAATCAACGCGACAAATTCCGTAACCGACGTGGTCATCAGCTTGAGTACCGGCATCGGATACACACCAAGGAAGATCACGATGGCTGCCAGCGGCAGAAGGGCGGTCAGTTCGAGAGCGTTCACATCGTTGCCCCTGTATTTCTTGCCTGTGGGATCCCATGGCCCCTGCCATTTCTCGGGCAATGTGCCGAAGAAGATCTTCTGGAGGGCCCACAGCATATAGGCGGCACCCAATACAATGCTGAGTCCCGAAATGACGGTCAGCACCGGATAGGCCTTGAATGAACCCAGGAATACGAGTACTTCTGAGATGAATCCGCTCAGTCCGGGAAGTCCGATGGCCGCAAAAAATGCCACTGCCATGATTCCTGTATAAACCGGCATCTTGCGTGCCAGTCCGCCAAAGTCGTCCAATCCCCTGGTATGGGCACGGTCGTAAATTACGCCCACGATCATGAAGAGCATGGCAGTGATGATCCCGTGGTTAAACATCTGGAAGATCGCCCCGGTAACACTTTCCGGGCGCATTGATGCCAGTCCGAGCATCACGAGTCCCATGTGGGATACCGATGAGTAGGCAATGAGCTTCTTGAAGTCGCGCTGTCCGACCTTATGTTGTCCCAAGGCACAATAGGCTCCGTAAACGATACTGATCATGCCGATCCATGCAATCAGGTTCTGGAAATAGGCAAAGGCGTCAGGGAAGATCGGGAAAGCTATCCTCATCATACCATAGGCACCCATTTTCAGCAATACACCGGCCAGGATGACCGAAATCGGTGTCGGGGCTTCAACGTGTGCATCGGGAAGCCAGGTGTGGAAAGGAAAAACCGGAACCTTGATGGCAAAGCCGATAAACAGTGCCATGAAGGCAACGTACCGTATGGTTGTGGCTGTTCCGCCAAATATGGAATTCGGATCAAAATTGCCCTGATTCATAATTTCAAGGATGTTGAACGTACCCGTACTGTGGTACAGTCCGATCATCACCAGCAGCATGAACACGCTGCCTGCAAGGGTATAGATAAAGAACTTGATGGCGGCATACTCTTTCCGCGGACCTCCCCAGATACCGATCAGGAAGTACATCGGCAACAGCATCAGCTCCCAGAACACATAGAACAGGAAGAAGTCAAGTGCCACAAATACTCCCATCATGCCCAGGTCGAGCAACAGGTACATGGCGAAATATCCCTTCACGGCCTTGTTGATGCCGAAGGAAGGAAATACTGCCAGAAAACTGATGATGGCTGTCAGCAGGATCATCGGGACACTCAGTCCGTCAAGTCCAAGGAAATATTCGATTTTAATGTCCCCGATCATGGGCAGTTGTGCGTGGATCCAGGTAACCTTTTCCACGAACTGGAAGGAACTCACATCATTGACGCCCTTCAGGCCGGTATTGTAACTCATGTAAATCAATACGGCCAGCACCAGCTGCAAGAAGGTAACCCCAACTGCGGTCCAGCGAATCATCTTTTTCGAAAATTCCTGTCCTTTTTCATCTTTCCCCGAAGGTATCAAAAACACGATCAGAATTCCCACCAAGGGTAAAAATGTGATCCAGGTTAAAATCGGAAAGTCCATTATCCAATTCATATTTTTAGTTATAAAATGTTCAAGTTCTGGTTAAATGAATACAAAAAAGAGGATGAGCAACCCCAGGAGTGCAAACACCACATACGACTGTACGCGGCCGGTCTGCAGCTTCTTCAGCATGCCGCCCATATATCCGGTCAGGTTGGCGGTCAGGTTCACGGCCCCGTCGATCACGACGTTATCGAAAATACCGATGACCTGTCCGGCAACCCGGTTGATGGCGGCACTCAGGTTAACAATCCCGTCGATGATATAATTGTCGAAGAGCGCGAGTCCTTTCGAGGCAAGCAGGGTGCCCCCGATCACGGTCTTCTCGTATAATTCGTCGAAATACCACTTATTGAGCGAGAAGGTGTGCAACTTACGAAACCTCGCTTCCAGCTTGTCGGCACTGATCACCTTGTACTGGTAGATCAGGAATGCCAGCCCGATTCCCGAACCTGCAATCAGCAACGAGAGAATCATGGCAATATAGTGGAAGTGATGCACCTCTTCCTGTAATTTATTCTGGTAGTGTGAACCCGAAGTTACCTCCGCAGAGACTTCGGCATGCTGGGTTGCGGCGACGGCATGTCCGGCATCGGCATGCAAAGCGTCAGTGTGGCCTTCATCCCCCGAAATCAGGAAATCCCATTGGTAAGCGGCCGGTACTGCGGTTTCGGGCTGTACCACACGGTGGTGGAACCAGCCTGCGGTGGCATCGATGGGATTGGGTGAATAGAAGAACCAGATGGTCAGCACCGAAAGTACCACCAAAGGTAATACGATGGGGAGCTGGTTCTCTTTGGCGTGGTGGGCAATCTCTGTTTTGGGCTTGCCATGGAAGGCAATGATGGTGAGCCTGAACATATAGAAGGCAGTCATGCCGGCAGCGGAGAAGGCGAGTACCGGTACAATCCAGTGCCATCCTCCGGTTAGGTTTGCCCACGCCAGGGTATTGGCCAGTATCCCGTCCTTGCTGAGGAATCCCGAAGTAAACGGAATGCCTGCCAGGGCGAGGGTCACAAACAGGAACGTAAAATATGTCCAGGGCATGCTCTTCCTGAGTCCGCCCATATTGTTGATATCCTGTGGATCGCTGTGGTGGTCATGCAGGTGGTGCATTGCGTGATGCATGGCATGGATCACCGAACCAGCGGCAAGGAATAACGCTGCCTTGAACCAGGCATGGGTGACCAGGTGGAAGAATCCGTTGGTATAACCTCCGGTTCCCAGCGACATCACCATGAAGCCCAGCTGACTGACCGTCGAATAGGCCAGCACTTTCTTGAAGTCGGTCTGGGTAATGGCTATCGTTGCCGACACAAAAGCGGTAATGGTGCCGATGATCGCGATGAAGGTAAGGGCGTCGGCAGTGAACATCACGAATACCTTGGCTACCAGGTAAACCCCGGCAGCGACCATGGTTGCGGCGTGGATGAGTGCCGAAACGGGTGTCGGGCCTTCCATGGCATCGGGAAGCCATACGTGTAGCGGCCACTGTGCCGATTTCCCCATGGCACCCATGAATATACAGATACCTGCAATGGTCAGCATGGTCGGGTTGTCGAACGGCAGCTTGCCCGAGGAGATCCCGGCAAAGACGTCTTCGAACATGAACGACCCGTAAGTCATGAAGAGGATCATGATGCCCGCGAAGAATCCAAGGTCACCGATCCTGTTGGTGATGAATGCCTTTTTACCTGCGTTGGATGCCGAATTCTTTTCATACCAGAAGCCGATCAGCAGGTAGGAGCTGATACCCACCAGTTCCCAGAAGATATACATCACCAGGAAATTGTTGGCAATCACGATCCCCATCATCGAGAAGGTGAACAGTCCAAGGTAGGCAAAGAAGGTCGGGAAACGCCTGTCGCCTTCCATGTAAATGGTGGAGAAGAGGTGTACCAGGAAACTGATGACCGTAACCACCATCAACATGATGGCCGCAATGTTGTCGATTCCGTAACCGACATTGAACGATGAACTGCCCAGGCTGAACCATTCAAACTTGGTCTGGATCACCTGAATGTCAGGGTAGATCACCAGTTTGCTATACGATACCACGGCTGCAATCACCAGGTCAATGGCCAGGATGGTTGTGCCGATCCAGCCGCTGATCTTTCCCAGTTTCCTGCCAAAGAAAACATTGACCAGAAAACTGACCATTGGAATCAGCAGAACCGAAAGGCTTAAGAGAAGTATTTTTTCGTGTGTCATAATCTCAAATTCAATCAACGATTCCTACTCTTTCAGGTTATTAACCTCATCCAGGTTCACATGCTTGAAGTGCTGATAGATATTCAGCAGGATAGCCAGGGCGACCGCGGCTTCGGCTGCGGCCAGGATGATCACAAAAATGGCGGCGATATGTCCGTCGATATTCATTCCACCGTAGCGGGCGAAAGCGACAAAATTGATGTTGGCCGCATTCAGGATCAGTTCCAGTCCCATGAGCACCATCACGGCATGCTTCCTCGAAAGGATGCCGAACATGCCCAGTGAAAAAAGGATGCCACTGACAATGAGGTAATGATTTAATCCGATCTCCATATGGTGTATTATTTTTTTCGTGCGATAAATGCTGCCCCGACAATAGCCACCAGTAACAAAATGGAGGCTGCCTCAAAAGCGATCAGGTATTTGGTCAGCAAGGCATTGCCGATCAATTCGGCCGTGGCATCTACATCGGCTGCCGGTGCAATATGCCATAGGGTGCTGAGGAAGATCTTCACCAGCACGGCAGCAAGGGCAACCGACAGCGCTGCGGTAAGACCAAGCTGCAGTTTTCCGGTACGGCCCGACTTGACATCAACGCCGGTGATCCGGGTGGTGAGCATTACCCCGAAGATGATCAGTACCAGGATACCTCCGATATAAATCATGATCTGCGTGATCGCCAGGAAGTCGGCATGCAGCAAAACATATAATCCCGCTACCCCGAAAAAGGTGAAAAGGAGCGAAAATGCCGCATGCATGATGTTTCTCGACAGCACAACGACAGCTCCGAATCCCAGTGTCAGGGCCGCAAAGAAAAAGAATGCGAGTGTTGTTAAATCCATGGAATGATATTTTTCTGTCGGTTTACACCTGTTTTTATTCTATTGTTCTGAGGCTTCATCTGCCTTGGGAGCTGCCTTTTTGGGAGCAACCGGCTTTCCCTCGGTCGCTGCCTTTTCGGCTGCCGCAGCCTTCGCTGCCGCCTCTTTCTCCTTAAACTCGGCCAGCAACCTGACTTTCTCGGCCGATTGCTCGGGTGTCAGGATCTGGTATTTGAAATAGAGACTCTCCTTATTGTAAGCCGAATATTCGAAATCCTGTGTGTGCTTGATGGCATCCGACGGACAGGCAGCCTGGCACAGTCCGCAGAAGCAGCATTTGGCCAGGTCCATCTCGTAACGGGTCACCCACACTTTACGCGGCTTGCCGTCGGCATGTACTTCCTGGTGCGGATCCTCGGGTGAAACCCTGACACCCTCAACGGTGATACAGTTTACCGGACAGGCAATGGCACACGCGGTACAGGCATTGCACCTCGACATGTCGAGCACGAGCTTGTTACGGGCATTGGCCGGCAAGTCAAACTTTTCGTCGGGATATTGAATCGTGACCGATTTTTTAAACATATGCCGGGAGGTGATCATCATCCCCTTTACCGCCGTGTAAAAACCTGCCCAGACATTTTTAAGATATGAGCTCATAATCAACCCAGATTAAGCAATGAGAAAAAACTGATGGCAATAAAGCATACCAGCGAAATGGGCAACAGCACTTTCCAGCCGATGTACATGAGCTGGTCGACCCTGAAGCGGGGCAGTGTCCAGCGAATCCAGATCTGGAGGAATACAACGAACATCGATTTCAGGATGAACCAGAAGGCACCCCAGCCGGCACCGGCCAGGAATGAACCGAACGGTGAGGTCCATCCGCCCAGGAATATCGTGGTTACCACAGCTGCCACCACAAACATGTTGGCATACTCGGCAAAGAAAAACATGGCAAACTTCATCCCGCTGTATTCGGTATGGAAACCGGCAACCAGCTCAGATTCCCCTTCCGGTATGTCGAAAGGCAGACGGTTGGTCTCGGCCAGTGAGGCAATGAAATAGATGATGGCCAGGGTCAGCGTGAACGGGATCATGAAGATCTTGGTCCATCCACCGGGGCCACCGAAAATATACCAGTTCCAGAAGCCACCTTCCTGCATCCGACTTATTTCCATCATGTTCATGGAGGAAGTAAGTACCACCACTGCCAATACGGCAACGGCGGCAGGTATCTCATAGCTGATGACCTGCGATACCGAACGCATGGCTCCCATCAGCGAGTATTTGTTGTTTGATGCCCAGCCTCCCATCACGATACCGATGGCGCTGAACGATCCCACCGCGAAAATATAGAACAGGCCTACGTTGATGTTGGCCGGTGCATAGGCTTCGCTGAAGGGAATCACCGCAAATGCGGCATAGGCACCCGTAAAGATGACATAGGGAGCCAGGTTGAAAAGGATCTTACTGGCCGCGGTTGGGGTAATGTCTTCCTTCTGCAGCAGCTTGATCACCTCGGCAATTGGCTGCAGGATACCCCATGGACCGGTACGCATAGGGCCCAGACGCTCCTGGATCCATGCCGAAACCTTCAACTCAGCCAGGATGGCAACCAGGGCATAGATGAGAACAAAGATCAGCGGCAGCGAAATCACTGCAACCACCGACCACAGGTTTTTCCCCATCAGGTCCCATATAAAGTTTGTACTCTCCATTTCTTATGCTTTGAATATTCTTGGTTCGTTTTAACGGTCGACTTCGCCCAGCACGATATCGATACTTCCCAGGATCAGGATCAGGTCGGCAAACATGTATCCTTTCGAAATTTCGGGAATGACCGAGAGGTTGACAAAACTCGGTCCGCGTGCTTTCAGTCGCTCTGGCTTGTCGGTCCCGTTGGTGACCAGGTAGAATCCCAACTCACCTTTCGGGTTCTCTGTCCGGATGTACATCTCGCCCTTCGGGGGCTTGATCCTCCGGGGTACCCCTCCCGTCACGTCTCCCTCCTCGGGCATCATCTCAAGTGCCTGCTCAATGATTCGGCACGACTGCTCCATCTCTTTCATCCTGACCATGTTGCGGTTCCAGCAGTCTCCTACCACGCCGACTTCACCCACCCCTACGGGTACGTCAAAATCGAAGCGGTCGTAAACTGAGTAGGGCTCATCCTTGCGAAGGTCAAACTTCACGCCTGATCCGCGCAATACCGGACCGCTGCAGGCAAAGTTGATGGCAACCTCGGGAGTCAGCACACCGACGTTGGCTGTACGTTTGATGAAAATATTGTTGTGGATCAGCAAGTCCATGATTTCTTCATTGGTCTTCCGCACTTTTTTGACCACTTCCAGGCAATCTTCCTTAAATCCGGGATAGATATCGGCGGCCATGCCACCCACGCGGAAATAGTTGTACAGCAATCGGGCACCGGACAGTCTTTCCAGTATCCAGATGATGCTTTCCCTGTCGCGGAAATAATAGAGGAAGGGGGTGAATGCGCCGGCATCCATCCCGAAGGTTGCCACCGCAATCTGGTGGTTGGCCAATCGGTTCAGCTCGGCCACGATCACCCTGATGAACTCCACCTTTTCAGGAACCTTGACATCGAGCATCTTTTCGAGTGCCATTACATAAGGCCATTCATTGTTCATGGCCGATATGTAGTCCATCCTGTCGATGTAGGGAATGATCTGCGGAAAGGTCATCTTTTCACAATGCTTTTCAAAGCTGCGATGCAAATATCCCAGGTGAGGCACCACTTCGGTCACGATCTCCCCGTCGACCTCCACTTCCAGCCTGAGCACCCCGTGTGTCGACGGGTGCTGGGGACCCACGTTGATCCGCATCCTGTCCGAATCAAGCTGGCTGTATTCCAGGTCATATCTTTTAATTTCAGTCATAGAGCTTTCTGAATTAGGATATTTTCATTCCATGGTAAGAGTCTGGCGTCACATAATCCTTCTGCAGAGGGTGTCCTTCCCAGTCGTAAGGCAGCAGGATCCTGATCAGGTTCTGGTGTCCTTCAAACCTGACACCAATCAGGTCGTAGGCTTCCCGCTCATGCCAGTCAGCCGTACGCCATAACCTTTCGACTGTCGGCACCACGGGATTCCCTTTGGGAACCTCGACCTTCACCACCAGTTTATGCCTATGGGTCATGGAATAGAGGTGATAGACAACGCCCAGGTTTTCACCCAGGTCGGTTCCTGAAAGGCTCATCAGGTAATCGAATTGGAATTCATCGGCATCCCTCAGGGTATGGAATATGTCGAAGAGCTGGTCAGCCCCGACAAGTATCCAGGGATCCGAATTAGGCGATTCATTGAGTTCAATGATCGCATCACCGAAGTCATTCTTCAGCTTGGTAAAAATTTCACCTGGTAACATAAATGGTATATTTAGTCAGGTCAGGCATACCGGATTATTCGGTGCCCAATAATTTGCGTTTGTTAAAAATGGCCTGCTTGTTGATCTTCTCCTGAAGTTTCATCATGCCTTCCTCAAAGGCTTCGGGCCGCGGAGGACACCCGGGGATATAAACATCCACGGGGATGATGCGATCGACACCCTTCAGGACATGATATCCATGTTCCCAGTAGGGACCACCACTGTTGGAGCACGAACCCACCGAGATCACATACTTGGGTTCAGCCATTTGCTCGTACAATATCTTGATTCTCTCGGCCATTTTGAAGGTCACGGTACCCGTGACCATGATGAAGTCAGCCTGTCGCGGACTGGTTCTCGGAATGGTGCCAAAGCGCATAAAGTCAAAGTGGGAAGCATTCATGGCCATGAATTCAATAGCGCAGCATGCCAGTCCGAAATGCAGATACCAGTCTGATTTGCTTCTTCCCCAGTTGAGTAACTCCTCGATCTTCCCCAGCACTATTCCACCGCCTTCATAAGGGTCATCCAAACGGTTTAACAATCCCATACTCTTCTAGTGATTAAGATTTCTTTTTACCAACAACCAGATCTTCCAATTTGGCAATATAAGGTTTCGGTTTCTCCCAGTCCAGATCTCCCTTGGCCCAGACATATGCAAAGCCGGCCAGCAGGATCACCACAAAAAT
Organism: Bacteroidales bacterium 6E; assembly: GCA_001270045.2. Lineage (GTDB taxonomy): Bacteria > Bacteroidota > Bacteroidia > Bacteroidales > Prolixibacteraceae > UBA1413. Next base: position 178,301 of record DF970667.1, read on the forward strand.
GATCATCTCGATAAAGGCAAACCAGCCCAATTGCTTGTAAACCATAGCCCAGGGCAACAAGAAGACCACTTCTACATCAAACAACAGAAAAACCAATGCAATGACGTAAAACCTTACATTGAAACGGATCCATGGTTCCCCGATCGGGATTTCACCGCATTCGTACGTCGAATTCTTGATCGGATTGGGTTTGCTGGGTCTGACGACCGAAGCGGCAACCATGGCAATCCCCACAAATACGGCTCCCAAAAGGAAGAACAACAATACAATTCCAAATTCTGAGATCATGGTAATTTTAAATTGACGGGGCGAAATTAGTATTTAAATATATAAATGTTTCGGTATGACTAAATTTAGAATCATTACACATAGCGAAATAAACCTTTCTTTTTCAGATATTTATATAAACCAAAATGATCCTAAACATAAAAAGGATTGATATATCCCAACTCAATCCTACCATCTTCATAGCTTATTTACCGCATAAGGCTGACCCACGACCAGCCTTATGCGGTGCATGGGATTTACTTCAACGAATGGTGTTATATCCCTGGTTCTTCAATTCTCAAAATCCACTTCCGGGGATTTTACCTGGACTTCCGGGTCATGTCAACCACCACGGATCCTTTTTCCTTTGACAGGTCAACCTCCCTTGTCTGATTCCCGACGGTGATGCGATATTTCCCATAAAAGCCACGGGTCGAGTATCGGCCATTGGTATCTGCTTTTCCCTTTTCCTTTGTCCACCAATCCCTGAAGATCAGGTCCTGATAAGCTTCAGCCGCAGGGGTGGGCGACCAGTCCCGGCGATACAGTGAGGATACCGGAATCCAGTTAGCCCCGGCCCAGAATCCCCACATCAGGATTCCGTCGACCGACGGATGGGCAAAACAGATCCTGTAATAATCGACCATCTCTTTGGCCTTCGCCTCTTCTTCTGCAGGCGTCATGACCCTGATTTTCTCGGTATAATAGCGTGACCGTTGTCCGGGCATGTTGAATTCGGTTACCTTCACAGGCAATCCGAACTGTGCCAGTGAATCGAGGGCATTCTGCAGTTGCAACCTGTCGAATGTCTCTCCGTGAAGGTGTCCCTGGACACCGATACCTGCAATCGGAACGCCCTGGGCGAGCAGTTCCCTGATCTGTTTTAAATAGGGAACCAGTACCCGCCCAGTCAGTATATCGTAATCGTTCAGGTACAGTTTGGCATCCTTGTCGCCTTCCATGGCCCATTCGGCCATCTTTTTGGTGATGTCTTTTCCTAACCGCTCTTCATAATAATTGCCATGGACCATTTCGTTGTTCAGATCGTATTCGGCAAAGCGGCCCTTATATTTCCCGGTGACGGTGCGGGCTCTTTCCCGAATGGTACTTTCCAGCTCCTTGTCATCCAGTTCCTTTACCCAGGGCTGGACAAACTGTTCGATCCCCCAGAACAGGTTATGCCCCCGAAGCGGGATTTTATTTTCCTCTGTCCAGTTGAGCATGTTATCGATCACCGAATAATTGACCTCTCCCTTGCGTGGCTCCATGCTGGCCCATTTAACGGCATTCTCAGTTACAGCCGAGTTGAAATTTTCGAGGAATTTTTCACGGTAGATCCGGGCATCGTCACCAGAGACGTCATTCGCGAACATGCCGTTGCTGAGGGCGCAGCCGAACCAGAATTCGTGCGACAGCTGCTCAATGGTGACCGATTCGCCAGGGGCAGCCACCACCCTGATTTCACCTTTCCTGATCCGGTCAATGTCTTCGTCCAGATTGTCACCTCCGGCAAAAGAGAAGTTTACACTCAATAGTATTAATGATACAAAGAGGGCAAGGTACCTGATTCCAGATTGCTTTTTCACTTTTTTCATAGTTTTGGTTTTAAGGGTCCTAAGCATTTCCATTTCATGAAATGCATCAGGTCGGACCACATTCTGAGTTCATTTCAAAGATAATAATTATCGGTATGGGGCGTTAATAAGATTAATTCTCCCCAATTATCATTTTCTTTTATTAGTTTTAAGTGTGATTAATCCTGAAAAACGGAATGATTCTTGGATCAATTGTTTGATCTGCACTAGTTTAATTTTCAGACGGCAACACAAAATTTAGCGTTTATGAATAACTTATTTCGCCTTGGTGTAAAAATGATTCTATTGTCGGCAATCATCGTGATGATTCCTTCATGTGCAGTCAATCCGGTAACCGGCAAGAAACAGATCATGCTGATGTCGGAAGCCCAGGAAGTTCAAATGGGTGCCAGCTATGATCCACAGGTGGTCGCCACTTTTGGGGAATACAAGCACGACCGTATGCAGTCGTTTGTCCAGTCGATCGCCAACGACATGGGAAAACTCTCCCACCGTCCAAACCTTACGTATCATGTCAAACTGCTTGATTCCCCGGTTGTGAATGCCTTCGCCGTGCCCGGCGGATACATCTACCTCACAAGGGGTATCCTGGCGCAGCTGAACAATGAGGCTGAGCTGATCGGTGTCATAGGGCACGAAATGGGACACATCACCGCCCGTCACTCGGTCAGCCAGCAGAGCAAACAGCAGTTAGGGCAGCTGATACTCATCGGGGGGATGATCGCGTCCGAGAAATTCAGGAGCGTGGCCGAATATGCCATGCAGGGAATGCAGCTCCTGTTCCTGAAATATAGCAGGGACGATGAACGTCAGGCCGACAGGCTGGGTGTTGAATACATGTCGAAGGTAGGATACGATGCCCATAAGATGGCTGACTTCTTCCAGGTTTTGAACAAGATGAACATGGACAGTGAGCATGGTGGTGTGCCCACCTTCCTCTCGACACACCCCGATCCGGGTGACCGCTACAGTGCGGTATTGCAAATGGCCGGTGAATGGCATGCCAAAATGCCGGGCACCAACTGGAAAGTAAACCAGGATGCCTATCTTCAAATGATCGACGGCATTGTCTATGGCGAAGATCCCCGGCAGGGATTCGTGGAAGGGAACACCTTTTACCACCCCGACATGAAGTTCAGGTTTAATTTCCCGGCAGGCTGGCAATTCCAGAATGCCCCGACCCAGGTAACCATGGCACCTTCTGACGGCAAGGCCCTGATGGTTTTTACCATGGCAGCCCAAAAATCACTGGAGGAAGCTGCCGCTGCCACCTTGCAGCAACTTGAACTGAACGTGACCGACAGCCGGAAGACCACCGTCAATGGAATGCCCGCCATTGTCGCCATGTCGACACAATCTTCACAGAACCAGTCGACCGGACAAACACAGACCATTAAGGTCATGTCTTATTTTATCGACAATAATGGCAGTTATTTCGTTTTCCATGGGGTATCAAGCGATGCCGACTTCAACGCCTATACCAATGTGTTCCAGGCCAATATGGGAACTTTCTCCAAGCTGACCGACCCGTCGAAACTGAACGTACAGCCCCAGAAACTGCTGGTGAAAAAGGTTGCCCGGACAAGCACCCTGTCTGAAGCATTCCGTTCCTTGGGCGTTCCTCAGAACAAGATGGAAGAGTTTGCGCTGCTGAATAACCTTGAACTGAACTCAACCGTCCAGGCCGGAAAACTGATTAAGATCGTAGGGAAATAAATTAAGTTTAACAGGATGACATCCTTTCGTTGAGGATGTCATCCTTTTCATTGAGGATGACATCCTTTTCGTTGAGGAAATTTCCGGAGAGGATGTCATCCTTTTCTTATTCTTCCTCCGGTGACATCGCCTTGTAGACAAAGCCGGCGAGAATGGCACCCACGATTGGGGCTACCCAGAACAACCAGAGCTGTCCCAATGCCCAGTCACCCACAAAGAGGGCCTGGCTGGTACTGCGTGCAGGGTTGACCGACGTATTGGTCACCGGGATGCTGATCAGGTGGATCAGTGTCAGGGCCAGACCAATGGCCAGTCCGGCAAAAGCTTTCGGGGCCTTTGAATGGGTGGCACCCAGTATCACGATCAGGAACATGAATGTCATCACCACTTCCGAGACCAGTGCGGCCAGCATGCCGTATCCACCCGGAGAGTGTTCACCGTATCCGTTGGCGGCAAAGCCTCCCAACTCGAATCCAGGTTTACCTGAGGCAATAATGTACAGAATGGCAGCTCCTGCTATCCCACCCAAAACCTGGGCGACGATATAGGGCAACAACTCTTTGGCGCTAAACCGTCCACCGGCCCATAAACCAATGGAAACTGCTGGATTCAGGTGACATCCCGAAATGTGACCGATGGCATAGGCCATGGTAACCACCGTCAGGCCAAAGGCCAGGGCAACACCGGCAAATCCGATGCCCAGTTCAGGATAGGCTGCAGCCAGCACGGCACTTCCGCAACCTCCCAATACCAACCATAAGGTTCCAAAAAATTCGGCAATCAGTTTTTTCATAACGTTTCGTATTATGGTGAATAATGAAAAATCCTGGATTATGGGGTGATGGGATATTGCAAAGGAGTCTCAGGCTCCCGAAAGGGCGAAGGGGTGGTGTGGTTGAGATGATGCGGTATTGTTTCAAAATACGGCAAATTGAAGGAGCAGAAGGTTGACACCATTCTGCCCCTTTATTCCATATCTCCGAAGTTAAAGATTAATTTATTGAAATACAACCCATTTATAAGGTAAAATTCTCCAAGTGAGGAAACCCTCTTAAGGAAGGAATTCAACCTCTGCCAGTACCGGAAGGTGGTCTGATGGATAATAGATCCCGAAGGAATCAGACAAATGACCGTGACGAAGGATTTTCACTTTGTCGTTGATGAAGATGTAGTCAATGATCCTGCTTTTTTCCTTAACCAGAAAACCGCCGCTGGTACCTTCAGGTCCATACGGTTTCGATTGCGATACCTCCCTGGAATCCTTCAGCCCAGCCATGATGGTCTGTATGGGCTCCGAGTCCTTGGTGGCATTAAAATCGCCTGTGAGTATAAACGGTAAATTCCCGCTATTGAGCTCTTTCATGAATTTCAGGATCAGTTTGGAAGATTCGACCCTGGCCACGCGTCCACGATGATCAAAATGGGTATTGAAGAAAATGAACTCCTGCGAGGTGGTCTTATCCCTGAGCTTTAACCAGGTGCAAGTGCGGTTATGGGCGGCATCCCATCCGAAACCGTGCCTGGAGGGATTTTCGCTCAACCAGAAGGTACCGCCATCCAGCTTTTCAAACCTCGATTTCCGGAAGAATACCGACATGTGCTCGCCGGAAGATATGCCATCATCGCGACCAACACCCAGACTTTCAAAATCAGGAAAAGCGGCTTTCAGGGCTTCCACCTGCTCAGGCAAAGCCTCCTGGACGCCGAATATATCAGCCTGGTGAAAACGGATCAGTCCGGTGACCTTTTCAATTCGGTTCGGCCACGCATTGATGCTGTCGCCCGGGGTATTCAGCCTGATGTTGTACGACATCACCAGGAAAGATTTTCCGGCTTTGTCACCTGTGTTATTTGAACCGGCAAATGCAAAGGATTGAATGCATAACACTGCAATCAGAATGGAGGAAAATAATTTCATGCCAATGATATTTTTCAAAGTTGTATTAATCATGATCATAGATTAAGAAAACGAACGGGCAGAGGATACTGCCCGGTCGCTTTCAAATATACACTTTTTCCGTTACCACCCCGGGTTCTGTCCCAGGTTGGGGTTGGCCAGCCTGTCAGGTTCCGGTATCGGGTAGTAATAGTTCTTGGGTTCCCATTTGCGGACAATGGTATTCAGCCAGGTGATCTCGCCTTTGGTACCTTCTTTCAGCAGCTGGGTATTGGTTTTCCCGCCAACGGTGGGAGAAACGTCGATGTAGGTCACGCCCGGCACGGTCGGTGAAGGCCTGGTGCCCTGGTAGAAGGCAACATCCTTGATGCCGTCCTCATTCAGGTCGAGCGGTGTTACCAGTTCCGGCACGTAGAATCCGTTCCATTCCTGTTCCATCAGTTCGCCTCTTCTCCAGCGCACGATATCATCGAAGCGGAAGCCTTCCAGACAAAGCTCGATACCTCTTTCACGCCGCACTTCGAGGATGACCGGATCAGAAATGTTGGGGAAATATACCGATTGCAGGTAAGGATCCACCTGTGTCGGTTTGGCATTCAGTCCGCCCGTAATCCCGGCCCTTTTTCTGAGTGCCCCGATCGTCTTGGCCCAATCGTCGTCGGTCAGGGTGCCCAATTCGGCCTTGGCTTCGGCATAAACCAGCAGCACTTCGGCAAAACGGAACATCGAAATCGCATTGATATTCAAGTCCCTGGTATCGTAATACATGTCATCGAGTGTCCATTTGATGGGCTGGTATCCGGTAAAAGTATAGGAGAAGAGCGGAGGGGCAGGTACCTGAACGCCGCCACTCACCCTTTTGTAATCGCCCAGGCGAATGGTCTGTTTCAGTCGCTTGTCACGGTTCTTCACCTCATCCATAAAGGTCATGGTTTCATAACCCGGGGTATTGGTAAACGGAGTGCCGTCGATGTTGAGATAGGTATTGATGAAGGTGCGGATGAAACTGGCCTTGTCGCCATACGTACCGCTGGTCCAATACCAGTTGGCATCATTCAGGATACTCAGCGCCAGATCACTGATGGCAGCCATCATGATCTCGCTTGAGTTGGGTGCGGCCGAAATAAACAGCGAACGGTATGATTTGTCAGTTCCTTCCCCTTCGTGCAGCTTAAACCCGCCTTCGTTCATCACCTTGGCTGCAGCTTCGGCAGCCTGGGTCAGCCATGCATTGGCCGATCCCCCCAATCCAAGGTCAGTATGGTATTTCCGGAAGGTGCCTTCATGGAGGCAAATCCTGGCTTTCAGGGCATAGGCGACAAATTTGGTCACCTGGCTGCGCGTATTATCCGAAGTGGTGGATATGTTTTCACAGGCATAATTGATGTCGGCCAAAACCGAATCCATGACCAATGTCCTGGGATCACGTCCTTTGTAGAGTTCAGGGTCTTCGACATCCAGTGGGGAACCGATCCAAGGCACGTCGCCAAACCGTTTCACCTTGTTGAAATAGAAATAGGCCCTGAAAAAGCGTGCGATACCCTGGTAGTGCTTTCTGGTGGCTTCAGGAACAGCCTCATTGTAATTATTGACAATGAAATAGTTGATATTCCGGAGATCACCCCAGCTCCAGCCGCTGCTGATCTCGGCGCTGTAGGCATTCTGCATGACAAAGGTGGGAACATCCCTGCGGCACAGGTAGTCCGACATGTCGTCGGCACGGTGGGTACTGCGGTTGGGCAGGATCCCGTAAAACGAGTTGGTATAAAGTTTCAGTCCGCTCTCACTGCCGAAAACGGCTGATTTGGAAGCCGTGGATTCAGGGAGTTGCTCAAGATCGCAGGAAGCCAGGACTACAAACATCAAAAGCAGATATAAATATTGTTTTTTCATAGTTGCAAAATTTAAGATTTGAGATTAGAATGTAATCGACAGCCCGAGCGTAACACTCTTCATCATAGGATAGTTATAGGCATCTCCGGCATTGCTGGAGGTGAATAACTGGTCGGAGGCAACGGCATTCTCCACGTCAAAGTTCTTGCTGATTTTATACAGAGGGGAGTATGTCCAGATGTTCTCTGCCGACACATAGATTCTGGCATTCGAAGCCGATATCTTTGAGATGAGATTGCGGGGCAGGTCATAACCCAGCTGAACATTCTTCATCCTGACGTAAGCAACATTCTGCAGGTATTTGGTCTGTGCTGCACGCAAAGGGCCATCCGCATTGTTCGCGATACGGGATACGTAACGTGGCCAATAGGCATCCGGGTTATCCTCACTCCAGATATTGCCCAGCTGTGATTTGGGGATATCTCCATACGGGCGGGTATACTGTCCCCAGAAGAGGTTGGACTCATATCTTGGGTACCAGTCCTGCTTGCCCACTCCCTGGAAGAAGACAGAGAAGCTGAAACTGTTCCAGTCGGCACCCAGGTTGATCCCATACATGTATCGAGGCGAGTTGTTTCCGATAATCTTGCGGTCGCCCGGATCATCCACGCGATCGGTTCCATAGTTGATAAATCCATCGGGATCAAGGTCCTTGAACTTGACATCACCGGGGAACCATGTCCCATTGGCTGTTGTCTTGAAGGTCGGGCTCTGCTTTGCACTGTTGGCAATATCTTCCTGTGACGTAAAGTAACCGTCAGTCACAAATCCCCAAATTTCGCCGACAACCATGCCTTCGTAATAATCACTGAGCAGTTTATCGGGATTGTTGTATTTGGTGATCACCGACTTATTGTCGGCGAGGGTCAGTTTCACGTCATAATTGAAGGGCTTCGATTTCAGGTTGAACTTGTCCCTCCAGGTCAAGGCGGCTTCCCATCCGGTGGTCTCCAGGTCGGCATAGTTGCCTTTGGGAGCAGTGGCACCGAACACCGCCGGCAGAGTCATACCGATGGTAAACATATCGGTGGTTTTTCGATTGTAGGCATCAGCCACAAAGTACAGTCGGCCGTCGAGCATCGACAGGTCAATCCCTGCATTAAGCGTGGTGGCGGTTTCCCATGTCAGTCCGGCCGGAAGAACGCTTGGCCTTGAGGTCTGCTGTGGCCTGACTCCGCCCAGAATATTCCCCGACTGTGAAATGCTGAACTGTTCCTGATAGACATAGGAACTGATGTTCCCGTTTCCGAGTGATCCATAGGATGCCCTGAGCTTCAGGTCGGATATGAGGTTGTCGGGAACATTCCAGAATGATTCGTTTGATACCCTCCAACCGACTGAATAGGATGGGAAGAATCCGTAACGCTCATTTTCGGGGAACTTGGAAGATCCGTCGTAACGGGCGTTAATCTCAAACAGGTAACGGTCTTTGTAGGAGTAATTCAATCTGGAGAATCCACCCAGGATGGCCCATTTTTCATGTCCGCCCTGCACGGTGATCGATTGACCCAGAGCCAGGTTCATGTCGTAAGCATCTTCAAAGATGAGACCGTTACGCTGGGCCATATAGCGTTTGTAGGTCGACTCCTCATAGTTGTAACCCACCAGCAGTTTCACATAGTGCGCATCGTTGAAGGTATCCTCAAAGTTGGCATACAGGTTAGTAGCGATATACTGGGTTTCTGCATTGATGTCCCTAAGGTCGTTGGTGGTGGTTCCCACATAGGCAATCACCCCGGGCTTGTTGCTGTAAGGTACCGGAACCTGTCTGCGTTTCTCGTTGAAATTGGTATTCTGAAGGGTGAGGTCACCTTTCAGGTTGATCTTTTTGTTGAAGAAATCGGCATTGAAACCCGTTGTGTTCCTGAAAATCTTACGCTTGGTGTCATATCCGTTTTTGCCATACCAGAAGTCACCAACGGTATAAACGGCCGACATGGTCAGCGTTCCGTCAGGGTTGAACATTGGCGCCAGGGGGTGCCCCTCGTCGGCGATGTTCCTCCAGATACCGCTGCCTTCACCCACGTTCGACGGGTTATGGTAGAACATGTCCGAATAATCCGTGTTGTTGTCGATCCTCAGCCAGGGGAATAACTGGATTGACCCCTTCGAACGGATGTTCATCACGTTGAAATCATCGGTATTGTATCTGAACAAACCATCCTGCTTGTAATACCTTCCGGTGATCAGGAGGCTGGTTTTGTCGGTGCTCCCCGATATGGTGATGTTATGCTCATTGGAGCTTGTGTAATCCTTATAAAGTTCCTTGTACCAATCGGTACTTGCAAAATACATGTATTCCCCGGTGGTTGGGTTGATTTCCACTTCGGGCAGGCCGGTTTTGCCTTTCCGTTCTTCCCACATGTCGAGGTATGCCTGCGAGAACTTCAGAGTCTTGTTCACGTTCTGGGGCATGCTGTTTTCGCGGTTGATGAACGATTCGGCAAACATGTTGGCCCAGGTATAGCCATCTGAAACCAGGTCGGGCACAACCACGGGGTTCTTCACCGAGTAGTTGGTCGAGTAGGTAACGCTGGTCCGTCCTTGTGTGGGATCCTTGGTGGTGATTAGGATTACCCCGAAGGTTCCCCTGGCACCGTAAATGGCTGCCGAAGCGGCATCCTTCAGGATAGAGATGCTGGCGATGTCGTTGGGGTTGATCAGACTGGGATCACCTTCAACGCCGTCGATCAGCACCAGTGCGTTACCACCCTGACCAATCGAGGTGGTACCCCTGATGTTAAACTGCGGAGCCTGGGTCGGTTTTCCGTCCATCAGCTTGATGTTCAGGTTGGGAACGACACCTTTCAGACCCTGGTTGATGTTCGACATGGAACGCCCCTCGAACACCTCGCTGGTGACCTGGTCGACCGCTCCCGTAAGGTTGGCCTTTTTCTGGGTACCGTACCCTACGACCACGACCTCATCCACGCCGATGGTCTCTTCCTGCATGGTGACATCGAAAAGGCTGCGTCCCGCAACAGGCATTTCCTGCTTACGCATCCCGATAAATGAAAACTCGATAATTTCGGCATTGGCCGGAATCATCAGCTGGAACGTTCCGTCCATATTGGTCACGGTACCGGTGGTGGTTCCCTTGACCAGCACGGTAACGCCCGGCAAGGGCTGGCCTCGGCTGTCCCTGACGGTACCCGTCACCTGCCGGCGGTCCTGCTGGACATTCGAATCTTCCAGTCCGGGGATTACGGGACGTTCGGTCAGGATAATCTGACGGTCCCTGACTTCATAGTTCACGTTGGTCTGGTCGCAAAACGACTGCAGTACCTCATCGAAACCCGCATCCCTGAAGTCGGCTGTCACCCGCTTCGAGAAGTCAAAGATCTCGTCCTTATAAAGGAAAATGTAATCCGATTTTTCCTCCATGGTGGCGATGGCCGTACGGATATCCGTATTCGCGAACCGAACCGACATCTTCACCTGTGAGAAACCGTTCCCGAAGGAAACAAACACCAAAAATGTTAAAATGGCAGTTAGTTTCATCTTTAAAAATCTTAAAAGCCACCTTCCCCGGTTACGGGAAAGCAAATCCTGTTTTTTTTTCATAAATTTGAACCGTTAAATGATACACTTTGATATTTAACAACTTAGACCGGGGCATGCTGCAACATGACCCGGTTTTTCATTTTCTTACCATGTAATAATTCTCATTCGACTTTTCAATCGTTACCGAGGCCGTACGGGCAATCCTCTCGATGGTTTCGCCCGGGTCATCGGTCAGCACCAGCTTTCCCGAAATCTGCATGGTGCCCAGCAGCGCATCCTGAATGTTGAAACGGATATCATAATACCGCTCCAGTCTTTTCAGGACCCGGCTCAGGTGGGTACTTTCAAACTTCAGGATACCTTCAGTCCATAAAATATAATTGTCGAGATCGACCTGCCTCAGCACGGTCTCCCCCGATGTCCGGTTAAATGAAGCCAGGTCACCCGGCTTTAACTCGTACGATTTTACGTTACGGTTTTCGTCGTTTCGGCCCAGACTGATCCTGCCCTCAGCCAATACGGTTTCGACAACATTGTCGAGCGGATAGGCCGAGACATTGAATTTTGTGCCCAGCACCCTGATTCTTAAATCGTTGGTATAAACTAAGAAAGGTCGTTCCGCATCGGGGCTCACTTCAAAAAAGGCCTCGCCCGACAGGATCACCTCGCGGGTTGACCCATGAAACACCTCGGGATAAACCAGCCGGCTGCCTGCATTCAGGTGCACGGTCGTGCCATCGGACAGCAGCACCCGTGAGCTTTTGCCATAGGGAATCACCAGCTGGTTCAGTGAACCGGCTTTGGTATTGCTCCTATCGGAAGCCTTATCGATGGGGACCTGGTTAATTTGCAGCTGGCCGTCGGGCGAATAGGTGATCAGCGATTTGTCTTGCTCCAGGATGATATCATCGCCTGTCGAACGGATCAGCTTGGCGCTACCACCATTTGAAGGCACAGCGTATTCCTCGGTGAAAAAACGGGGATCAATGGATTCCTTTTGATGGAAGAGCAGATAACCCAAGGCAAAGAAGACGATGGCTACGGCTGCATAACGGAGCCAGCCGGAAACGAGGGCCATCCTCTTGCGGCGGTTTCCCTGATGTTCGATGTGTTTGATGATTCTCGAAAAGAGCACGATTTTCTCCTTTTCGTCGAGCGGGATTTCCCTGATACGGAGACGAATGACAAGCCGTTTGGCGGCTTCGATATTTTCACGGTCTTCCGGATGATTCCTCAAATGGTCATTCCAGAAACCCTGCAACTCAGGGGTAGGCTGAACAACCCATTCAATAAAGCGGAGATCCTCCAGGAATGTGCTTAGCTTTTCCAATTGGTCATCATTAGTTTAATTAACCTGAAAGGCCGGCACAATCCAAAACATGGACACCGTTTTTAACTTTTTTTTGCAGAAAACAGTAAAAATAATGCAACTGACTCTTTTCCAATACTGTTACGAATACTCTTGATCCCCCTGTACACCTGTTTCCTGACCGATTCGACACTGATACCCAGGATACGGGAAATTTCCTCATAATCGAGGCAATGGGTAAAACGAAGATAAATGGCCTCCCGTTGTTTGGCAGGCAATATTTCGATGGTCCGGCCTACCATGTCGCTGACTTCTTCCGAACGTTCCTGTTCAATCCATTTGGTTTCCTCCGAAGGTTCATCCAGCATGGGGAAATCGGCCTTTCCGTCCATGCTCAGGTATTTTCGACCCTTCACGAGTTTTTTCACCAGGTTGCGTTTCAGGGCGAGCAGCAAATAATACCGGAGGCGTACAATAGGGATATTTGAAGATTCACGTTTGTTGTAGAGTTCGATAAAGATTTCCTGCAGGGCATCCTTCACAAGGCCCGAATCGTGGCAAAGTTTACAGCCATAGGAATATAAAGCATCCACATGAGAATTGTAAAGAATGGCAAAGGCTTCCTTGTCGCCCTTGCGAAAACGATCCCACACACCAGCCCATGAATTACCCGCCTGAAATTCCATGTCAGCTCACCTTCTTATTCTTATCCGGTTTAAATTTACTGATTTAAGCGAAAAGAAAAAATATCTTTTTGTCTGCTTTATAAAATATTCAGATCCTGACAGTCACACAGGCATATCCAATGAATTGGATTTTTTCAGACAACAAAAGTTTCGCTGATTATGGATTTCTGCTCCCGGGTTTCGTTTATATGCAGTATGCCCCTAGACTCCACCAATCTCCCTTTATCAATTGTCCTGATTCGATCAATCTTGTGTGAAACCATAAATTGGGAACCGCGGTCGCGAGAGATACAAAATGTGACACTACTTCAACGGTTGAAAATGCCGGTTCTCCTCCGTGGTCATGGCTGACAGCCGGTTGGCAATCGTTTCCCAGCGAAAGTCTTTTCCCAAAAGGTCAATCCCTTACGAGAAACGGATGTCCTCGTAGTAGGTTAGCCCTTAATTGCCCGGTAGGGATTTGTCTGGGGGTATTTCGTTTTGAATGCGTGTATAACATTTCAGTTCCTCCTTTTTTAAATTAAAAGCGGCACAAACAAAAGCTATATCTTTATCGGAAAGCAGCAATACTTTATCCCTGATTATCTGCCTTACCCCATCCATTCCACCATAAAGGGCAAACAATGCATAATAATCTTCATCCCAACCCCTTTCAATAACACGCTCGACCACCAAAGCCCGCATATATTGCCAGTCAAAATCTTTAAGGTCATATTCCCACAATAAACCTTGCCTAATCTTTGGACAGCGTTCTATTTGTTCTTTCCAGTCAGACCACATGACACATCTGTTGCTTAGAATATCAAAAATAGACATTAATAATTGATTTGCCCGAACCTGGGCAAGTGGAAAAAATGAAAAATTCAATTGAGGTTGTTTTTTGCACTCATGAATATGCACCCAACCCACAACCGACAGTCACTATATTTTTCAAGGAACGTACCCCGCTTATGGTTTCATAAACGAATGGGCCACAATAGTCGGTCCCGGTTACCGTGCCGTTGTCCTCATATTGCCTGGCCAGCTTGAGCCCATCAAAGGTGTTCTCAATTTTCCCAATTCCTGGGACCATGGATTTGGTTTTTGGTTAGGTTTTAAATGTATCAATTTTCTATTGAACAAAAAAGTCGCAGGTTTATTTGCCAAGCCAGTATATGCCAACATTGTCAAATAGCCGTTTTGGGCCTCTCCATCCGGGCTATCTTTATCCAACAACCATCGAATTATGGAATGCCCCAAGGAAAATGATTCGTAATGGCGAGACACACAAAATGCAACACTACTGGGAAAACATCCCTTCTATTGAAGTGGCGGCAAAAATTGCCGATACCTTATGCGTTACGCTTGATTACCTGGTAAAAGAGGGCGAGTACCAGCAAATTGACAAAACCACCCTTAAAGGGCTAAAAGATATTGAAAGGCTTGACCCCGGGACTAAAACCAAAGTCTTTGATATTATCGATACCTACCTGAGGGATTTTAAAACCAGGCAGGCGTATATGGCATAAAAAAGCCCCGGAACTCCCGGGGCTTTTTGTTTATTTCAATTTTTGTTGTGCCATTTTATATTTCAAATCATAAGAGGATGGTAATTTCTGCCTATCTATTTTATCCAAATTTTTTATGAAGTCTTTATAATTACCTTCTTCCCAAGCTTTGTTCGCAGCATCTAAGCTTTGATTTTTTACTAATTCTGCGGTGTATTCATTGCTCTCATTTTGGATATATTTTTCCACTGAATGTAAAGCATCTTTATTTCCAATTATCAATTGATTTCCCTCACCTTCAAGAAAAAGAGCAAGGTTTATCACAAAAACATCCGGCGATACATTGTTGATTTTTAAAGCAGAGTTAAAAACATCTTTAAGGACATTCTCATTAATTTGATATAAAGAGCTATTTTTTATGCCAATAAAAAAAGAGTTAGAGTTTTCTCTTTTATCATGACTAATAGTAAGTACGATTTTGTCTGATTCTATTTTCAAATAATCATTAAACTGCTCTACTACACGTAGATTGTTTTTATGGAAAATAGGTTCAAGCCTATCTATTACAATTTTATTAAATTCCATAACTCTTTAATTAACTGGTGGCATCCATGCTCCCATACTGGGATTATATAACCAGCCTCGTGTTTGTAAAGTAAATCTCTCAGCGTTTAAAAAGCCGCCTGTTGGGATTAGATTTCCATTAGGCAATCTATAAGAATCAAAAATTGGTTTCCCTAAATTCATTTCGTAGCGAAGAGCTCCATAGTTAGCTTTCCAGTTTAACTTAGGCGTTCCTCTATTTGGAAGATGCAACATATAATCACCTGTTTTCCACCCAGTAGATTTTCCTGTTTGTTCTGCACCCCATTTAAATAGATTTAGTCCACCTTCAGTACTTGCTGTAGCAGCTCTTAATCCCGAAGCAAGATTCGCTATTGCAAATGGCGCTTCAATCAAACTGGGAATAGATGCAACAGCCATGATTCCATTTACAGTTGCCATTCTATCCCTCTCTGTAGCATACATAAAACGGCTCATGAAAATTTCTTTGCCCAAATCGCTGCTGCCATGTTGGTTCATCAGGTTTTTGAACAAACCCGGGTTTTCATTTAAAATCTGGCCAAAACTTCCATTTTCCATCCGAAAGCTTGACGTGCCATCTTGATTAAACCCTATAAATAAGGTAGTCATCGGTCCCGAATTGGCTCTTTCTGTAGCTTTTTGGGCTATCTTGTAATCAGACTGAAACAGGTTCCTGAACAACCCAGCCCCTTTTACCCATCGTCCATCCGGGTCAATAAAATTAATAGGGTTATCCAGTGTATAATTATACGGGCTCCAACTTTGGTATTTGTCCGCCAGCGGGTCCACGCTATGCCACCGCCCCAACTCCGGATCATAAAACCTTGCCCCGTAATCATAGTTTTCAAAGAACTCATTTTGTAATTCCTTTCCGTTGTAAAGGTACTTATTTTCCGCTGTATTGTTTGCGCTGAACATTTTGCCGAAAGGATAATATTCGATTTCCTGGTCAACGTGGGCCGTGGCAGATGAACCATCGTAATGGATTGTCATGCGGGTATTTCCCAAATGGTCTTTCAGGTGGTAGTGGTAGTCCGCACCTGTTGGGTCGTAATAACCTTCCGATGTCAATACCTTGTCAAGCGTGCCGTCCCGGTAAATAAATTCCCCGTAATAATCCATAGTGGATGTATTTCCGCCAAGGGTTGCCGATTTTCCCCATTTTAAACCTGCGGCATCATATTCATACCGGACAGTGTCGGTTCCCCGGGCATAGTGTCCAGGCAGGTCAATCTCCTCAAAATAACCGACACCGATCCCGCGTTTGCCATCGTAGGTGGTGTTTCCGTTTCCATCGTAGCCGTATGATGATGAACCACTGAGTGAGCTTAACCTGTTTCCTGAATACACATAGGTAAAAGCATCCAAAATGCCTCCCGATGAGTTCTCACGTGTCAAAGCTGAGATATTTCCATTGGCATCGTAAGATACATCCACTTCATATTTGTCATAATCCGTTATGGTGCCACCTGAAGTTCCGGAGCCATAATCAGCCTTGGTTAGGCGGTTAAGCCCATCGTACTTAAACGCATAGGCGGCACGGGTGGAGTTATTGTTGCGCCACCTTATTCCACTGACATTTCCGTTGAATTGGCCTTCTTCATCCAAGGGGGATATTTCATCCACCGTGTTGTAATAAAGCTCAAAGGCAAACAATTTGGCATTGGAGGCACTGACATCGGGGTCATTCATCTGGGTGAGCCATCCCCGGATATTGAATTGCATGTCCAAATCCTGGTATCCCTGGTGCAGTTCCTTAATGTCCGTTCGTCCGATATCGTCATAAGTGTATTTGGCAATAGTGGTTAGGGTGGAGGTATTGTAGCCATGTTTTACAAAGGTTGGCCGTCCCATGTGGTCATGGTCAAACTGCTCGTTTACGGCAATGGCAGTCGAACCCGATGTTTTTTTATGATAGGTTTGCTTTTTTGTATTGTTGCCAGCAAAGTCATATGCAAATGATATGCGGTTATATCCTCCCTCGGGATTTCCCCGGAAAGTTTGTAACAAACGACCAAACTTGTCGTAGTAATTTAAACTTCGTATCCATGTACCGCTTTCCAGCATTTTAGTTTCCACTCCTGTTACCCTGCCTTTTACATTCGTCACTTTAGTATGTTCGGCATAAACTGTAGCGTAGATGTGCCAGTTTGCAACGGAATAGTCGTCGTAATGGATTCTGACCAGGGCGGAACACCCATATGGTGTATAATTGTTGCTGGCACCAACCGTTGATACCAGTGTGGAATAGGACTTGTTTTCGGTACAGATACCTTTTTCGACAGGTCGGCTGAAACTGTCGTATTTTATATAGTTGTATTTGTTTGAATTTACATTGCGCAATTTTTTATCCTGGGTTAAGACCAACCTGTCAAGATTGTCATATATCAAGTAGGTGAAATCATCGCTTCCGGGAATTCTTTTTTTTATCATCCTGTTGCGGTGGTCATATTGGTACTGGTAACACAATTGGTCAAGCTCGTCAGAAGAAATACTCCCGTCATCGGCAGTTGCCTTTGGAGGAATAACATACGCCAGCCTATAGTGCAAGTCGTAAACATAGTAGGTGGAATACTGGGTTGCTCCATTCCAACGACGCATTAGAACAACATTACCCAGTTTATCTGCAAACTCCTCCGTTTTTCGATCATCCTCATCATAGAAGGTGGTTTTATACAACGAATTCACGGCATAATTGGAGGCACTGAGGTTCAAGGTACCGCCAATCCCAACCGTATAGTTTCT
This sequence comes from Bacteroidales bacterium 6E, assembly GCA_001270045.2. Taxonomy (GTDB): domain Bacteria; phylum Bacteroidota; class Bacteroidia; order Bacteroidales; family Prolixibacteraceae; genus UBA1413. The sequence goes on from DF970667.1 coordinate 195,985, forward strand.
AACTTCGGAGGATGAATTGGTTCCATATTGAACTTCAGATTCCTTTCCAGAGCCATTCCTCCAGCCATAGCCGGGTGCAGCTTGTTTGACGAGCCTGTTTAAAGGAGAGGCTTCGTAAATGGTTTCATAAAAAGCGTATTTGTCGTCCGTGTCATTATAGTCTGAAGTGTATCTGGAGTAGGACTGGAAGTTTGAGTCATATGATTTGTTGCTGGCAAATGAATAAGGGATAAATTCCTTCTCGATTCTTCCAAAAGCATCATATTTCCTGGCCGTAATTATGTCCTGGCTACCATCATGGGATGCCTTGTAATTATTGGTTTGAATGGGTCTGCCCAATCCATCAAGATAAACCGTTTGGGTTTGTTTCTGCGTATAGGCCAGACTGTTAACGGCCGATTCTGTTGTTTGGCCGGAAACCAAAACTTTATCGGTAAGCAGATAGTTTTTTGTGGTGTAAATTTTAAAACTGGGGTGGTCGTCTTCGTGAAAAGGACATTTTAGCATTTGATGGTGGTCGGGTTGTAGTTTGTAGTGGTTTAAAACGTTGAGGATGCTTAAACGTTGTTTTAACTCCCGGATTTCTATGTTGATAACTTTTGACTTATCGTATGTGAGCAAAATAAATCAAAAACGATAATTATTCAAAACATTCATTACAGGCAAATATTAACAATCAGATACAAAAACGTCTTAAATACTTATCTTTACCGATAAATTCAGTGTTGATAATTTTCACAAAAGACAAAACACGATGAACGATTTGGGGAAAAGAATACAGGAACTCAGAAAATAAAATGGGCTGACCCAGCAGGAACTGGCCAAAGAGGTGGGGATTTCGCACCCGCAGATTGTACGCTATGAAACCATGGGCGTGCAGCCATCGGCTGACGTACTCGGAAGGATTGCCGGTACACTCGATGTTTCCGTGGATTTCCTGGTAAACGGGAACTCTACAGAAAAAGCCCAAAATACCCTGAAAGATACCGAGCTTTTAAAACAGTTTAAGGCGGTGGAAAAAATGGACGAGAACGACCAGAAAACCATCAAAAGCCTTATCGATGCGTTTATCACCAAAGGTAAATTGAAACAATTAGCCCTCTAAAATGAAAAACAGGCCCAGGAAAGTATTTGAGCGTATTTATATCCATGCAGCAAAAATTAAAACAACCGAAGGGTGGGTTTTGGTTTTTCACTCAATGGATGGTTTTAGCGAGTTTGCTTTCCAGCCGGTTTTTAATAAAAAGCCGGAGGTTACCGTTTAACTCCTTGACCAGCTTTTTGACAATGCCCTAAAAGATTACAACACTATCTTTCATCCCAAACAAATTGTTTTTGTTACCAATCTTCCCGAAGAATACAAAGAACTGATACAGCAAACCAAAGCCGCCAGGCACCGGTTTATTTACAACAAGGAAGCTACCGCCAAAGCAATGCACGGGTTCTTAAGTAAAATGACTCACGAGTTGGTGGAACTCTAAGATAAAAAAGCCCGGCAGTGCCTGGCTTTTTTATCTTAACAAACTATAGTAGATTGAGCTTGCCTTCTTTCCAAAGATGTAAAGTCGTTTTTGCAGACAGCCCTGTAATACTGGTTATTTCAGCTAGTTTTTCCAATGCTTCAACCGCAATTTCAGGGTTATTATTCAATGAAAAAGTTGCAGCCCAGAGCCTTACACTTTCATTATTATTATTTAGAAATTCTGTAAAAACATTTAAGATTTTATGAGATTTAGTCTCATTATATAAATCTTGAAGCTTTTTATGTATCTTATTTGCCTTTTTATGGTCACCCACACCTGTTGCTTGACCATGCTCAATTGCATATCTCAAAAATGTTTCTTTTATATTTTCCATCATGGTGTCCATCCAAAACTCTTTAATACGTCAATTCCATACTGATATTGCTGATTATAAGGCAATGTTTTAACATAGTCTCTAACTAACATATTTGTACCAGGCATCAAAGAGTTATAGTGCCCTGTTACCTGTGAATGAAGAGCTCCCTTAAATCCCCCTGGTATCTTAATTATGTTATCTGTATTTTGAATAGCTTCTTGCCCAAACATTGCAACGTTATCGGCATGTTGTTCTATAATATGATGCCAGTGCTTACCAGAACCAGCAGAACCCATCGCTTTTTTGAAAGCAGAGAAAGACTTAAAACTTTGTGTCCCCTCTGTAGCGGCAATCTTTGTTCCCGATACAGCCCATTTTGCAGCTACCGCCCCGGTTACTAAATCAATAGGGTCAAACGGGGAATAATCAATCCTTCCTGAAGCCTTGTCCCACCATTTGGGATTCCATGACCCTAATGCAGCTTCTCCGCCTGACATGATATCCATCATCCCCGCTTTTGAGTTTGGCCAATTGTTCCAGGTCTCTGTCCCTAAATCCCAGGTTTCACCACTGCCGGTTTCCCACTTTGTGTTGACATATTGGGTTTGGTTTCCTCCCTTATCACTAACCCATTTAAGGTCTTGTGTTCCATCTGCGCGTACTGTTAAATCCCATTCGTCGTAATTCATTCCGTTCAGGTCAACGAATTTTATCGGGTTATTACCAGAGAAGTGATAAGGTGAGTGAGAATAATAACTTTCCGCCATTGGGTCAACACTGTGCCACCGTGCTAATTCCGGGTCATAAAACCTTGCCCCGTAATCATAGTTTTCAAAGAACTCATTTTGTAATTCCTTTCCGTTGTAAAGGTACTTATTTTCCGCTGTATTGTTTGCACTGAACATTTTGCCGAAAGGATAATATTCGATTTCCTGGTCGACCTGGGCCGTGGCAGATGAACCATCGTAATGGATTGTCATGCGGGTATTTCCCAAATGGTCTTTCAGATGGTAGTGGTAGTCCGCACCTGTTGGGTCGTAATAACCTTCCGATGTCAATACCCTGTCAAGCGTGCCGTCCCGGTAAATAAATTCCCCGTAATAATCCATAGTGGATGTATTTCCGCCAAGGGTTGCCGATTTCCCCCATTTTAAACCTGTCGCATCATATTCATACCGGACAGTTGAGGTTGTTTTTTGCACTCATGAATATGCACCCAATCCACAACCGACAGTCACTATATATTTCAAGAAACCTACCGCGCTAATGGATTCATAAACGAATGGGCCACAATAGTCGGTCCCGGTCACCGTGCCGTTGTCCTCATATTGCCTGGCCAGCTTGAGCCCATCAAAGGTGTTCTCAATTTTCCCCATTCCTGGGACCATGGTTTTGGTTTTTGGTTAGGTTTTAAATGTATCAATTTTCTTTTGAACAAAAACGTCGCAGCTATATATGCCAAAATTGTCAAATGGCCGTTTTGGGCCTCTCCATCCGGGCTATCTTGATCCAACAACCATCGAATTATGGGATGCCCCAAGGAGAATGATTCGTAATGGCGAGAGATACAAAATGTGACACTACTATGATCAGCCGACAGACACACTTTTTGAAACACTATCATTTTAAAACCAGGCAGGCATATATGGCATAAAAAGAGGCTGTATCATAAGTCAATTTATCTCATGGAGAGTTTAGTATTTAAAACTCCTTGTGTATAGGTATACGAATAAAAAGAGGCTGAATTAACCTTTTGAGACAGCCTCTTACTATTATTCCTTTTTCCTATCTCAGAAATTTTAAAATTTGGTCACTGTAATGTTTTAATTAATACTATTGCATCTTCTTTGTATTTATCAAGGTCTTCAACTAACCAATATTCGCCTTCTCTCTGTTTATGAAAAGTGAACGTGCAAAAATTATTATCATACAAAACATAGAAATAAAATTTTTCTTTTAAAAAACAATGTGCCATTTTTTTTGCAAAAGCAATTCCTTCAAAAAAGTAACAATGCTCTATATTTTCTATTTCATCAGAATAGTCATCGATAAGAATCTTATTATAAAAAGCTTCATTACCAGTCTTATCGTTCAAGTCTGGGGACAATTTGCCTTCAGGCTTTTTAGAATATAAAAAGTAACAACCATCCTTCTCAACAATCCCTTCTTCAATTAATTTTTGAATTCCATTTGATAAATTAATCTTTGAATTGGATATATCTTCAATTGAAAAATGGGTCTTAAAATATTCATTCACTTCAATTTCAATCTTGCCCATAAACTATTCTCCCAAATATTTTTTTGCTTTATCAATTCCCTTCATAAATTTTTCATCGTTTAGCAGATTATTTACTTTTTTAGGAGCATTCACATCAAATTTTCCTGTTTCAGTATTTTTCATTTTGAAACTATTGGAATTGGGGTCATACATGTATTTATTCCCATTTGCATCTTGGTAATGAATCTGTCCATCTCGTTGACCGGGATTTGGATTTTCAACGTCAATCCTTGCGCTTGAACCTTTTTCCTTCCAAACAGTTTTACTTGGCGTTTGTGTTCCATCTTGCCCATATTTGTATCCAGCAGCAGCATTAGTAGAACTATTTGCCATGAGGATGGTACCTCCCAAAACTGTTGCGGCTCCAGCTTCTGCAACACTTAAACCTATTCCTGCGGCAGGTGCACCAACAACTGCTCCAACCCCTGTTAAACTTAAGGTTCCACCAGCGGCTGCAGTAGCTAATCCAGTTGCAGCTGCACCGCCTCCACCTTTGACGATTATCCCTCCACCTGTCATTGCGGTAGCGTCGGTACTTCTTAAGGCGTTATTATAATCGGCAGCATCGGTTGGCGTGTATGAATTCCTCAAAGAAGTAGAGCCAGAAACAATATTGGTTGCAAGACCAATTGCAGTTCCTACAACAGCATCCCACCAGTCATTTCCGTCCGGGTCTATAAATCGGATAGGATTGTTTGCTGCATAAACGTATGGTGAAAACTGATAATATTTCTCTGCTTTGTTGTCTATCGTATGCCACCGTGCAAGTTCCGGGTCATAAAATCTAGCCCCGTAATCGTACCAATACAGGTTAAGGTCGTCCTGTAGTTCCTTTCCGTTGTACCAGTGCCTGTTGGTGCCAGTTCCTGTGCTGAACTGACTGATTTCTCCCCCAAACGGATAATAACCCTTTTGCTGCACAATCTCGGCCTGTCCATTGCCGCCTTTCCTGATAACCACCCTGACATTCCCAAGATGGTCCCTCAGGTTAAACTCCCGGGTCCACAAACTGCCGTTTTTTATGGCCCTCCCATGTGGTGTCAATATATATTTCAAGGAACGTACCCCGCTTACGGTTTCATAAACGAATGGGCCACAATAGTCGGTCCCGGTTACCGTGCCGTTGTCCTCAACTGTAAGCCGGAGCTTTTCGCCGTTAAATGTATAAAAATTTGTGTGTCATATACAGAAAAAAACGGATTATATAAAGTTAATTCCCCTCTAGCTGTTTTCTTGCTTTCTTTCACTTCTTTTTATAAAAGATTTCATTTGGAGGCGTTATGGGTTTTGACCATTTTTTATTTTCAAATGCTTCCCAACTTACATACCACAAAGAATCTCCTTTATTGACCAATTTACTTCTTCGGGTAATCACTTTTTTATAGTTATTTCTTTTATTAATACTGGGAACATTCGATTCTAAGTCTATCTCTAATAAGTAAATCGTGTCATTTTTTATTTCATATTTTCCAGAATAGGGATAATCCATTTCACAATTATAATTCTCGTATGTACCATTTTTCTTAAATGTAATATAACTTACACATCCTTCGGCAACTTTATATTCCCATTTAGTATTTATTAACGCCTTCTGTTTTTCATGCAAATTACAAGGTAACAGCATAAATATAAAGAGTATGTAATGCATAGCTATTGAATTTTTGGAACTTCAAGTTTTGGTTGAGATCGCAAATAGTAAAACCCTTTAAATCCTGTCCCTGCTGATTTCATAAATTCAGTATGCCTAAGCAATGAACCAGGGCCGCAACCACTCGTTTGGCATCCTGTAGAATACGGATTATTATTAGAATCAAATAATGATTTTTGATAATTATTCCCTGAATGAAAGAATATTTCGGTCATAGAATTTTTAGTGCTTCCGGGTGCAGTCGGAACAGATTTTCCTTCATTAATAAGAATAGCTAAATCCTCCTTACCTTTTCTTAAATATTTATCTCGTCCTTGAGCTCTTGCAGGATATAAACCTTCTGCCAACGTTCCGGCTTTTTTATTATCTGCAGGTACAGTATTCCCCATGATAGTCGCTGATGGTCCTTCTTTATAACTTTCAAGATATAATTCAAACTTTGCACTGTTGATTGGCTCATTCAAGTTCGCATCCCTGAAATGTGTGCCTACAAGAACATTCTTCCCTAAATATTTTTCACCTTGTTTTGTAGTTTCTTGTGAAATTGCGTTTTCATCCCAATAAATACTTTTATCTTTTTTCTCTACCCAATCATAATTCATCCCGTTCAAGTCAATAAATTTTATCGGGTTATTACCAGAAAAATGATAAGGTGATTGAGAATAATAACTTTCTGCCAATGGATCCACACTATGCCACCTCCCCAGCTGCGGGTCATAAAATCTTGCCCCATAATCGTACCAATAGAGGTTAAGGTCGTCCTGTAGTTCCTTTCCGTTGTACCAGTGCCTGTTGGTGCCAGTTCCTGTGCTGAACTGACTGATCTCTCCCCCAAACGGATAATAACCCTTTTGCTGCACAATCTCGGCCTGTCCATTGCCGCCTTTCCTGATAACCACCCTGACATTCCCAAGATGGTCCCTCAGGTTAAACTCCCGGGTCCACAAACTGCCGTTTTTCACGGCCCTCCCATGTGGTGTCAATATATATTTCAAGGAACGTACCCCGCTTACGGTTTCATAAACGAATGGGCCACAATAGTCGGTCCCGGTTACCGTGCCGTTGTCCTCATATTGCCTGGCCAGCTTGAGCCCATCAAAGGTATAATAATATCTTATGCGTTGGTTTTGTCCTATACGGATAATTTCGGAAGGAAGATTGTGGAGGTTATACCTGATCTCCAATTGCTTGTGTGGCTCCAGAACAACATTGCCACTCGAATCATATACAAGGGGGTAAAACGTGGTGCCCCCGGGATAGTCAATGATCATGGGCTTGTCCTGGGCCAGGTCCCGAATGCCCGTGACCCTGTTGCCCCGATAGGTAAAATCGAGATTATCGGAGGCAATACCCGAAGACTTTCGCTGCAGATAAGTAATGTTCCCATTGGCATTATAGGCCACCGATACATTAAACGACCCTGCATCCTGGGTCGATGCATAATTGGCATATGTCATGCGGTTTTGGTCGTCATACGTGTATACATAACGGGTCTGGTTCAAAGTGGCTGTGCTCCATGTGAATCCTGAAATATTGCCGTTAAACATGGCTGTTCCCGGACTTGTCGCCATATTGTAATCAAGCTTCATCCCAAATTTGTCGCCCTCCGTAAGCTGCGCCGGGTCATTCATCTGGGTTAACCATCCTCGGATATTGTATGTGTAATCATTTTTCTGCAAAATGATATATGTTGGCTTTTAAATGTTCTGTGTCATCATGCACAGAGGGTTTATATTCAATATTCCCAAAATCAGGAAAAGGTAACCCAAGTCTTATGTAAAAAAACTCGTTGCCCTGCTTTTTGTATTTGATCTAAATAAATATTACAAAGAACAAAATCGAATTTCAGCACCAATATTTAATTGTTACTTACCCCGAACAATCAAATTGTAAATTTTGATTGTTATAAAAAATGTCTGTGCGGAACTCCCTTATAGATGTCCAATCAAGGAGACTTTTGCGTGTATGCATTCCTCAAAGACCTACTGAAATGGTTGCCAGAATTTGTCTTGGACGCAGGTAAAAAGTGCTTCGCATAAGTGAAATATCCGTATGTTGGTACCTCACGATATCCTTCTGATTGAAAATATTGTTTAATTCAAGTCTATATCTCAATTTACCATTTCCGGGCTTATACCTGTAGCTTACATTGGCAAAGAATACATCCTGAAATTGTCCTGTGCTGCCATTGTTAAGATAAAACTCTCCGGTTATTCCCAACAGATGTCTGGTAGAGGGACTCAAAAACAAGTCGGCAAAATGCTTCTGTTGGATAATTAAGGTATTTGTGGCCGGATTGTTTTGTTTAATGAGCTCCAAATGATATCTGTATCCCACATCGGCAAATTTCCAGCCATTAAAGCTGATGCCGGGATTCAACAATAACATACGGGTTTGGATCCTGGCAAGATGTTCATTCACCAGAACGTCCCTGCTAACAGTCGCCATTATACCGTTGATCTCCGATGTTGCCTTTATCCGAGGAAAGTAACGGCTCAACTTTGCATTGAAAGTGTTGGACAATGAAATATTATCCTGCTCGATACCGGTACTACTCACCAATCCGTTTTCATCAATCGTTCTTTTTAGAATTACATTTTGTGAAACGCGGCTTGCTGTCCATTCAAGACTACCAAACAAGCCTGCAACAGCATTTTTATACTCCATGCCAGCGTTCAAGATGACACCTATGTTGGTTGGTATTATGCCTGACTGACGGATCATCAGCAAGTGGTCGCGGATGACGTATCCGGTCAATAATTCTGTAGGACTCCCAAAAGTCGGGAAATACCTGGCAGAAAGAGATCCGTTCAACTCACTGTTAAAAATATAAAGAAGCCTGAATGATGGGGCAGGGAAGGTTTTCCGAACAGTCCTGGCAGATTTGTCATCAGCACCGGTGTAATTATAAAGCTGGTGATTAAACTGGAGGTCGAAGCTTGCCCTTATGCTTTGTCTTTCATACCTTATCCTGTATTTGAAATACAATTCCATATAATTCCATGAAACACTGTTCTGTAAAGTGTCGGTTGTCAGTTTCACCCCATTCCTTTCCATGAAAGTTTCAATCTGTTGGTTCTCAAACTTAACTCCCGGTTCGCATTCAAAAAGCCAGGGCTTCCGTCCGTGATAAAACTGAAGAGAATGGTCTGTCAGCAAGTTTTGTTCGGAAAATGATTGCCGTGAAGAGGAGTAGGGCTCACCTCCGCTAAGGAGTCCGGGAAATACCCCCGGGGAAAAGACAAGGCTTTGAGGAGAATTGTTAAGATCAATCCTTGAGGTAAATTGGAAAATATTGTCCTTTATCGTGAATAACAGATCCAGATTATTCGCAAGTGAGTAATGTGGCGTTTCGGCGTTCTGGATGAACTGAACCGGATTCAGAATGTGTCCTGATTCAGAATCCCAGAATTGATGCAGGTTGAATTGGTTTTCGATGTACCTGTTTTTCTCATTTAGTGTGTAGCCGATTGAATTTGAAAGGCTACTGGTGAAATATTTGTTCCTGGCAGATTCACGAACGATCATTCCGCTTCCTTCCGTAAGGTATTGGGTCACAACATCACCTGCTACCTTTGTTATATCGTGTAAATAACTGCTGTTAATCCTTATCTGCGATTTAGAATCCAGTTTGAACAAGTGATTATAGGTGACCAGGTTGGCATTGTTATCGAGATACCTTTTTTCATCTGTTTCCGGCGAGGGAAGGGGACGGATTGACAGTAATTCCCTTTTCGCGTTGCCCATATCCTTTAGCTGCCCTCCACTGTATTCGAGTGCCTGGTGTTGTGAATTTAAATCATCTCCGGTATTATTTGACTGCAAAGCGGCAACAACCTGTTGACTTTTATTGAACAGCATAGGAGTGAGATTTATATTCCGAAGGAAGGGCGAAACACCCAGACTTCCATATAAGGTTCCTGTCAATGCAACTTCATTCTTTAATTTGATATTGATGGAAGCAGAACCGGGGGCAATCCGGTCTTCCAGTATCCTGAGAGGATTATGGTTCAGCAAAACCTCGACAGACGCCACTGATCCATGTGGAAGGTTTTTGTTCGCGATGGGGTAACGCTTTTCCAGAAGATCCAACCCTTCGATATAGTATTTTTGGATTGGCTGACCCTGAAAATGGACGACACCGCCAGGCGTGACTTCAAAACCCGGCATATTTCCAATAACATCGCCAATGGAGTGGTCCCTAAGCCGTGCAAAAGATTGTACGATGTAAGTCAGTGTATCCCCATTGCTTAGAATAGGATACCCTCTGACACTCACTTCCCTTATTTCATTGACCTGGGCTTTTAATTCCAATGTAAGTGTGTTGCTGAGATTCTGCACATTCAATATCGTGTCGCGAAAATTCAGCGAACGGGTTGATAGGACCAGTGAATCAGCTTCGTAATCAATAGTGAGTATATACTTGCCATCTACGTCTGTAATGGAATATCCAATCATGGTGGACTTCCGTTCAACGGGACTTACTAGTATGCTAACCCCTTCAGCGGGCACCTTTCCTGGTCCGTAAACGATTCCTTCAATCTGTGTTTGAGCATCCACAATGAATGGGGAAAAACAAAGTATCAATGTGAAGAATATTGTTAACGATACACCCATCCGGAATGCCATTAAGTTGTATCCACATCTTTGATCAATATGTCCGGGCAAAGGATTCATAATTGTCAACCTCACCTAAAAGAATCATTGTCAATACTTTTCAATGAAATTATTCCGGGCTTTTGTGGTTTGCAATGCCCTTGCCTTTTGCTCATCGTCGGATATGGTCAATCCATTTTCTTGCTGGATCCTATTATAAAGCATGGCAAAACTGGCGTTCAGTGCTTTTGCATACTCCCGGGCCGTTATCTGCCTGTAATCCCTTTCGTGCATGTGGATATGTGAATTGTATCCCACTTTACGCAAAGAGGTAAGCGTGAACCGGTGTTGGTCTTTGGTATCCCTGAGATGAACTATCAACCCAGGCAGTCCATGAAATTTATAGGGACCTTCCTGTATGGGGATTTCGGTGGTGAACCAAGCCAGATATTCTCTTCCGGCAAAACGTGCAGTTGCCTGATGACAAACATAACCGCTGACCAGGGAATCAGCACCAGGCTTGAGCTGCCAATTGAAGACTGGGTTTTCGACAACCTTCAGGTACTCCCTGTTCAGGTAATCAGTAAACAATACCTGATTTCTGGCAGGATAGTTTTTGTAAATATTTGGTTTACAAAAAGGATGAGTAGTGTTTCCCCCCACTTGCTGCCATATTTTCCCAAAGCCTGCAGCCGTAGGCTTTTCGTTGGAATATAACATGAGTATGCTATCGTTATAAAGATTATTGGTGCTTGTAAATCTTGAAACGGATGAGCCAATTTGCAATGTCATATCCTGACTTTTAAGTGATGTATTACTGTTTGAATCTTGTTGGAATTCATACAGGTAGGAACAAACATACAACACCTTGTCGACAGGTATAAACACCTGTGAGCTTACTTGTAAATTTACAATAAGGAAAATAACAAGCAATGTGATTTTTAAATCAGTGTATTTCATTGATTTCAAAAATTGAAATACTGGGGCAAAGCATGCCCCATCATAAAATTTGCTTTTTCCGTATATTGACAACTGCATATTGCATGTTTGAGATGGTTTATGTTTGATCCTAACCTCTAATGAATCACTTGGCACATTTGCATGTTAAAAATAACAAAATCCTTTGATAAACAGAAATTTTCATTGGGATGAATTTCTGTGCAATATTTAATTATTACTTACCCCGAACAATCAAATTGTAAATTTTGATTGTTATAAAAAATGTCTGTGCGGATCTGCATTTTAGACGTCTAGCCAAGCATATTACAAATAAAAGAATCCACAAATAATAAAGAAAGACTTTAGAATCCGTGTGGATTGTATTATTGGCTTATTATATTGGCATGCGAGGCTCAGTTATTGAATCGCAATCCAAATTCCCTCAGGCACAGTGATTCATCAGCATAAACCGCAAATCATTTCCCGGTGCCTTTCAATTGAACCTACTTATTTCCGCCCGGTAAAAATTTACTTTCTGCCATTGCTGTTATATTTGCAGAAACTTAAGACTGCAACCATGGCTCCGAAATTCTCCCTGAACAAAGACAAAATAAGGGTTCTCCTGCTCGAAGGCATTCACGCGTCGGCTGCCGATGTATTTCGGGATGCCGGCTACACCCAGGTCGAAAGCATCAAAACCGCCCTCGACGATAGCACCCTGGAGCAGAAGCTCAGGGATACCCATATCATCGGGATCCGGTCGAGAACCCAGCTCACCGACAAAGTGCTCGCCCAGGCAAAAAAGCTGTTCGCCATCGGTTGTTTCAGCATTGGCACCAACCAGGTCGACATACGGTCTGCCAAAATGAAAGGCATCCCGGTTTTCAATGCCCCTTTCTCCAATACCCGGTCGGTCGCCGAACTGGTGATCGCCGAAACAATCATGCTCATGCGTGAAATACCGCTGAAAAATGCCGCCGCCCACCGTGGAGAATGGCTAAAGGCAGCCCATCACTCCTTCGAGGTGAGGGACAAAAACATCGGCATCATCGGATATGGCCACATAGGATCACAGGTTTCCATACTCGCCGAAGCCATGGGCATGAACGTCTGGTACCACGACATCGAAAAGAAGCTGAGTCTGGGCAAGGCGGTCGCCTGCCATTCACTCGAAGAGCTGCTGCAACGTTCGGATGTGGTCACCCTGCACGTTCCGGAAACTCCCCAAACCCGCAAAATGATATCTGCACCCCAAATTGCCCTCATGAAAAAGGGTGCCTTGCTGATAAACGCCTCCCGCGGAACGGTGGTCGACTACGAAGCCGTGGCGGAGGCCCTACGTAACGGTCACCTGGCCGGGGCGGCTGCCGACGTGTTCCCCGAAGAGCCGGCTTCCAACACGGATCCCTTCCGCTCGGTATTGCAGGAATTCGACAACGTGATCCTCACGCCCCATATCGGTGGAAGCACCCAGGAGGCCCAGGAAAAGATAGGGGCCGAGGTTGCCGAAAAACTGGTGAAATACAGCGATAACGGATCTACCATTGGCGCCGTCAACTTTCCGCAGATCTCCCTGCAACCCAACCAGGGGAAACAGCGCTTCCTGCATATCCACAAAAACATGCCCGGATTGCTTCAGGAGGTAAACCGTACCTTTACCGGCAAGGGAATCAACATTGCTTCGGCCTACCTGCAAACCGATGCCGACATCGGATATGTCATCATCGACACGGAAAGCGACCTGGGTCCGGACATCCTTAACGAACTGAAAAAGATCCCGCAGACACTCCGGGCACGAATGCTCTATTGACATGAGAACATCCCTCCTGAATATCTTTCTGACACTGGTCCTTTTGGCACTTTGCCCATCACGTGGCAAGGCCGAAGAGGGCCCCGACCGCCAGGGGGTAACTGTCAGCGGATATGTGAGGGATGCCGCCACCGGGGAGGTCCTGATCGGGGCTTCCGTGGCCGACCGGACCCTGTCGTCGGGAACCCAGACCAACCCCTACGGGTTTTACTCGCTTCGCCTGACACGGGGGTCCCATATACTTTCCTTTTCATACCTCGGCTACAATCCCGTGAGGATGGAATTGACCCTCACCGGCGACACCACGCTGGATATGGCATTGCAACCCGCCGACCTGCTTATCGGGGAGGTGGTGGTAAGGGGCGACAACCTGGCCGAAAATCTCGTCAAACCCCAGATGAGCGTCAACAAACTCAACATCCGCGAAATCAGGAAAATTCCGGCCTTCATGGGGGAGGTCGATGTATTGAAAGCCATCCAGCTGTTGCCGGGGGTGCAGGCCACTTCAGAGGGCGGCTCCGGCTTTTCGGTCCGGGGCGGCAGTCCCGACCAAAACCTCATCCTGCTCGATGAAGCCACCGTTTACAATCCCTCCCACCTGATGGGTTTCTTCTCGGTCTTCAACAACGATGCGGTGAAAAGCGCCGAACTCTGGAAAGGCGATATCCCTGCCGAATATGGCGGACGCCTCTCATCGCTTGCCGATATCAGGATGAACGACGGCAACATGCAGAAATGGAAGGCCCAGGGCGGCATCGGGACCATCTCGTCGCGACTGATGATTGAAGGCCCCATCCAGAAGGACCGCTCATCGTTCATGCTGGCCGGTAGGAGAACCTATGCCGATCTCTTCCTGATGTTCTCGTCGGATGAACAGATCAGGGACAACTCCCTTTTCTTTTACGACCTGAATGCCAAGGCCAATTATGTCATCAACCAAAAAAACAGGCTGTTCCTGTCGGGCTACTCGGGCGACGATATTTTCAGGAACAACAATTTCGGGGTGGGTTGGGGCAACCAAACCGCTACCCTGCGATGGACTCACCTGTTCAGCAATGCCCTATTCTCGGGATTTTCGCTCATCTACACCCGCTACAATTACAGTTTGGGCATACCCAAAAACCAGCCCAATTCGTTCGAATGGAGTGCCGGCATGAAAGACCTGCAATTGAAGGGCGATTTCACCTGGTATGCCGACCTTAGGCATACCCTGCGGTACGGGTTCTCGTCGATTCACCATCTGTTCCGCCCCGGGTCGGTGAAGGGCACGGGAGCCGATTCACCCTGGACTCCCATCGAAATCGAACAAAACCGGGCTCTCGATCATTCGGTCTACCTGTCGCACGAGTGGAAGGCCACGCAACAGCTGACTTTCAGGTATGGACTGAGGATGTCGCTCTTTTCAAATCTGGGCAAGGCAACGGTTTACAGACTCAATGAGAACCACGAAAAGTCCGACTCGACCTACCACCCGGCAGGTTCGGTCTACCACTCGTACCCTGCCCTTGAACCCAGGATCAGCGTGGCATGGTCGGTTTCGCCCGAAAGCTCGGTGAAGGCCGCCTACACCCGGAATGTTCAGTTTGTGCACCTGGCCCGGAATTCCACGGCAGGCACTCCCCTCGACATCTGGTTCCCGTCGTCGCCCAACGTCAAACCCCAGCATGGCGACCAGTTTTCGGCAGGATATTTCAGGAATTTTCCCAACAGGGGCATCGAAACCTCCCTCGAGGGTTTTTACAAGCTGAACCACAATGCCATCGACTTTAAGGACCATGCCGAATTGCTGCTGAACGACCACCTTGAGGGCGAGCTGCGGTTTGGCAAGGCATGGTCGTACGGTATCGAGGCCATGACCAGGATCAGCGAAGGCCGGCTCAATGGCTGGGTCAGCTATACCTGGTCGCGCACCTTCCGGAAGATTGCCGCGATCAACAACGGAAACAAATACCCTGCAGGGTATGACCGCCCCCACGACGTGTCGGTCGTCCTCAATTACGACGCCACCCGACGTTTCAGTGCCGGATTCACCTGGGTGTATGCCACGGGGTCGCCTGTTACTTTCCCGACCGGCAGGTTCAGGATCGGAAGCTTTATCGCACCGGTATATTCCGAACGCAACGCCTACCGAATGCCCGACTACCACCGGCTCGACCTGACGGCCACGCTCCGCGGCAAGGACAAGCCTGGAAGAAAATGGAAGGGCGAATGGAACCTGTCGGTTTACAACGCCTATTACCGGAAGAACCCGTGGGTGATCAACTTCATCAACGATCCCGACAAGCCTCACGTGACTTATGCCGAAATGACTTACCTCTTCGGAATACTGCCTTCCATATCCTATAACTTCTCATTCTGACCTGATGCGAAAAATTCTCCTTTATATGGCAATTCTGATGTTTGGTTCATGGATGGGGTGCACCGAGAGGATCGAAATCGAACTCGACGAGCAGGATGTGCGCCTGGTGGTCGAAGGAAGCATCAGCACCGAACACGTGAACCATTCGGTCAGGCTGACCCAATCCACCAGCTATTTTTACAATCAGGAGCCTCCCGCCATTCGGGGGGCCAGGGTCGTGCTCAATGATGGCACCCGCAACATCACGCTGATTGAGCGGGCCGGCGATCCGGGCTTCTACTTCACGCCCATGCTCTATTTGGGACAGCCGGGTGCTTCCTATAAACTGGATATCGAACTCCCGGAAGCCATCGGGGGATCGGCCACATACTCGGCCGAGGCCACCATGCCCGACAGCAGGTTTGTGCTCGACTCGATCGGTATCGAATATAACCGCGACTTCGATTTCTGGCTGGTGAAAGTGTATGCCCAGGATCCGCCCACCGTTGACTTTTACCGGTTCGACACATACCTGAACGGCCTTAACGGTAACGACACCACATCGCGGACCATCGCCACGCACGACCGGTTCTTCAACGGACGAAACACCAACGGGTTCGCCATTGCATTTTATGAAGGGGAAATTTTAAGCCGGGGCGATACCATCACCATGATCATGTCGGCGATTACCGAAGATTACTATCACTTTTACTCCGAACTGGTCGATGAATCGGGCTACCGGAACCCGCTGTTTTCGGGACCTCCCGCCAATATCCGCACCAACATCAAGGGGGGCGGACTGGGGTATTTTTATGCCCGACAGGTCAGGAAAGCACATCTGTATGTCCCTGAGGTGAACCGCAATCCGTCGCCCTGAAGCCTGTCTTCCCAAAAGGGACTATTCAGGCTTTGTTTCCAGAAGGTGGGGATTCTTGATGATATATTTCAGATACCTGAAAAGCCGTCCGCCATGCGATCCGTCGCATACCCGGTGGTCGAGCGCCGAGCCTATCCACATGATCTTCCGGGGTACCACCTCATCGTTGACAACCCACGGCTTTTTGTGAACGGCACCGAGCATCAGCACAAACGACACATTCGAGATGGGCATCAGCGAGGGAAAACCGAGATCTAATCCCAGGGTACCCACATTGGACACCAGAAATGAACCGAAGCTGTTGGGCGTCAGTCCGTACTTTTTGATCGACCAGCCCATGTTGAGCGTATAAAACCTCAGGAAAGAGAAAATCCAGTTCCGGAAAGGCCACGGCACCCTGGCCATTCTGGCTTTCATGTCCATGACGGAATTCTCTTCACCGCTGCGGGCCGATTTGATTTGGGAGGCGGTCATTTCGATCATCTCATCGAGGGTTACCTGGTCGGCATTCGGAATCTTCACCGATCCCATCACCGATCCTTCGAGCAATACACTGACCACCGCGTCGATCTGAGGACGGCTGATGATCTTTCCCCTAACGACATAGGTATTCAGCTCGGGCACCTCGTACTTCAGCGCACGGGCCGCTGCCAGCGTCAGTACGTGCGTCAGCGTGACCTTTTTACCTTCCTTCCGCTTGCGGGAAATATACTCTTCCAGCTCGGTAACATCGACCTCTGCCTGTCCAAGAATCTTGGAATCACTGGTTTTCTTGTAGATCGCCGAAGCAACCGAGCGCCAGCTGTTGTTCAGATCAAGTGTAGTTTTCATAGGCTAAAAGTAAAAAAAAGTTTGAGAGATTGTCATCCGCAAAATGAACTGACTTTTCAGGATATGATCCTGCAACGTATTGTCCTGGGTCGCATTTCAAATAGTTATTAAATAGTTCTCGAATAGTGATCGTATAGTTAGCACTAATTAATCAGCTATTTAAATATTTTTGAAATCCATCTGATTACCCTGCCGGGCATTAACCTGTTTGAGATATGGATGGGATTCCACCTGATTTTGCTAAATTTGGGTCTATCAAAAATCATGACAACATGAACAAGCCTGAATCTTCCGCTTTCAACCCCAAAAAACATTTTCATCATTCCGGATATATATTGCTGTTCACCCTGTTACTGGTAGCCTGCGGCGGCCCCAAAACCGAACCGGGCACGGCCGGTTTCCTTTGGTTCGAATACCAGGGACAGGATGCCATTCACCAACAGGTGACACCGGGCACCGGAGAAGTCGCCAATCCCATTCTTCAGGGATTTTATCCCGATCCCAGCATATGCCGGAAGGGTAGCGATTATTATATGGTCAATTCCACCTTTTCGTGGTTTCCCGGGGTTCCGGTTTTTCACAGCCGCGACCTGAAACACTGGCAGCAAATCGGGCATGTCCTCGATCGGCCTACGCAGCTCGATCTCGACGGGTTGCAGGTTTCGGAGGGGATTTTTGCGCCCGCGATCCAGTATAATCCGGCCAACGAGACTTTCTACATGATCACCACCCTGGTTGGCAAGCAAGGCAACTTCGTGGTTACCGCCAAAGAGCCTTCCGGTCCGTGGAGCGATCCGGTATGGCTCAGAGACATCCATGGCATCGACCCTTCCATATTCTTTGACGACGACGGCAAGGCCTGGATCGTTTACAACAGCGGCCCCGACTATGAACCGCTCTACGACGGGCACCGTGCCATCAGGCTGGTCGAATTCGATGCCGAAAACCTCACCGTGCCTGCACCCGGGAAGGTGGTAGTCGATGGCGGGGTCGACATCTCGCAAAAGCCTGTCTGGGTTGAAGGGCCGCACCTGTACAAGGTCAATGGAACCTATTACCTCATGGCCGCCGAGGGTGGTACATCCGAATACCATTCGGAAGTGATCTTCACCTCCGATGTGGTGACGGGTCCATACAAACCTGCCAAAATCAATCCGATACTCACCCAACGCGACTTACAAGAGGATCGTCCAGATCCAATAACGTCTACGGGTCATGCCGACCTGATCGACACACCTTCGGGCGATTGGTACGCCGTTTTCCTGGGATGTCGCCCCTATACCGGAAACCATTACAATACCGGGCGTGAAACCTTCCTTTCGCCGGTTACGTGGACCGAGGGCATTCCGGTTATCGTACCGGCAGGCGAAACGGTCCCATGGATCGTTGAGGTGAAGGAAGATGCCAATGTGCCGGACGAGGCATCAAGGTTTCCCACAGGGAATTTCACGGTCAGGGATGAATTTGACGGTGATAAACCTGCAATGACATGGAATATGCTCCGCACCCCACGCGAGAACTGGCATGCCCTGAAAGACGGCCAGCTGCAGATACGCGCAAGGGATGTCTCCATCAGGGAAAGGCAAAACCCGTCGATGATTGCCCGAAGACAGCAACACCATAATTTCACGGCCACCACGGCCCTTACCTTTACACCCGGCAAGGCTGGACAAAGTGCCGGAATCACCTGTTTCCAGAATGAACGCCACCTGTATTCGCTGTCGCTGAAAGAAGCAAACGGGAACCTGCAGGTGGTACTCGACAAAAGCGCGGTGAGCGGCGACAAGGCTGTTGCAGAGGAAATTGCGGTAGCCGAAAAAGAGATAAAACCGGGACGGGAAGTGTGGTTACAGGTGAAAGCCGAAATGCCGTATTACCGTTTCAGCTTCAGCACCGACGGCAAAAACTGGCAGGAGGTAGGGGAGCCGCAGGATGCCACCTATCTGAGCACGGCTTCGGCCGGGGGTTTCGTGGGTGTGTACATCGGTTTGTTTGCCGAATGACAATGAATGTCAGCTTCTGGAATTGAAAAGACAGAGGGGAGGAATAACCGGATCAACATGAGTGACTATCATCTTGCGGAGCGAATAAAGGAGAAATCCCGGGAGTTGGGATTCCTGGATTGTGGGATCGTAACTGCAGGATTTCTGGCCGAAGAGGAGGCACATTTCAGGGAATGGCTGGCACGCGACCTCCATGGCGAAATGTCGTACATGGCCCGCAACATCGAAAAGCGCCTCGACCCCACCCTGCTGCACGAAGGTACCCGAACAATCATTGTCGTGCTCCAGAACTATTACCCGTCGGAAACCCAGAAAGATCCCGAAGCGCCGGTGATCTCCAAATATGCCTATGGCACCGATTACCATTTCGTGATGAAGGAAAAGCTGAACGACCTGCTCCGGTTTATCCAGGGGATCACCCCCTGCACCGGCCGTCCGTTTGTCGACTCGGCACCAGTGCTCGACCGGGCCTGGGCACGAAAGGCCGGATTGGGCTGGGTGGGCAAGAATGCCAACCTGATTTCGCTGCAACATGGCAGTTTCTTTTTCATCGGCGAGCTGATGGTGGATATCTACATCCCCCATCCTGAACCGGAAAGCATCCGCGACCATTGCGGTCGTTGTACCCGTTGCATCGATGCCTGTCCTACCGGCGCCATCGTTTCCGACCGGGTCATCGATGCCCGGAAATGTATCTCCTACCAAACGATTGAACTCAGGGGCGACCTGGACGAATCGCTGAAGGGAAGGTTCGAGAACCGTGTCTTCGGATGTGATATCTGTCAGGATGTGTGCCCCTGGAACCTGAAGTCGTCGCCACACAAAGAACCCGCCCTGGAGCCGCGGCAGGGACTTCTGGAAATGCTGGCCGAAGAGTGGCATTCGATGGAAAAATCGCGGTTCAACAGCCTGTTCAAGAGTTCGGCCGTTCAGCGGACAGGCTATAAGGGACTGTTGCGTAACCTAAAATTTATCAGGGATGGGCACGACTGAAGCCAGACTCGAATATACTGCCGAAATTTATATCGGCCCGCAAGGAGGATATTACATCGACTTCCCTTACGATGCCATGGAAGTTTTCGGTACCCGAAGCAAGGTGAAGATCAAGGTATGGATTGACGGATTTTACCAGCGAAAGAGCCTATTGCCAAAGGGTGACGGAAGCCATTTAATTTTGGTGAACATGGAAGCCCGGGCCGCCATCGGGAAAAACGACGGTGATAAAGTGTCGGTAATTGTTGAACACGACACCGAACCGCGGACCGTCGACATCCCCGAGGAGCTGCAATGGCTGCTCGACAATGAGCCCGACCTGAAAGCCGAATTTGGGAACCTGCCTTATTCGGCACGGAAGTTTTACGTTTACTGGATCATGGAAACAAAGGATCCCGACAAGAAAGTCAAACGGATCAACCGGGTGTTTGAGGTGTTGCACGAACGGAAATCCGGAAAGCGCACCAGAACGACGGAGGAAGAGACGGATACCGAAAACGAAGATTAGGAGTGGTTATAAGTCTTACCCCACCTTTCCCGATTTTTTGAGGTATAACAGTGGCAGGACAAGCTTGTCGAAGAAGAGGATAAAGAACACAAACACGCCCAGGTAAATGAATTTGGTGCCATAGGCATTCCAGAAAGTCAACCATTGTTCCAGGTCGTTCGAGAAGAAATAAACCACCGCCCCACCCGCAAGCAGTCCAAGGATAATGCCGGCGGCATAGGTCAGGAATTCACGCACGTACTGGCTGGCCGTCTGGTGCCGGGTATAACGCCGGGCTACCCTGGCTGCAAAATCGGAAGGAAGTGTCACCTGAAAATCGGATTTCAGAATGTCATCCAGCAGCTGGTCGTTGGGATCGCTGGTCCCCTCATGATCATATTTTTTCGAAAATCCTTGCCTTTTCATGGTGTTGCATATTTTCAAGTTTCGCCTTCATCATCACCCGTGCCCTCGAGAGGTAACTCTTGATTGTCCCTTCGGGCATCCCGGTGATTTCCTCAATCTCCCTGTATGAAAACTCTTCAAGATAAAACAAAGTTAAAACTGTACGGTAATGGACCGGTAAAGTTTCAATAAATTTCAGCAGATAGCTTTTCAGCTCGCTGAACTCGACTTCCTGTCCGGTGTTGCCGGTCTGGTGCTCCGACTCGGGAAGCCGGTCAAACTCCTCCCTTCCCACGACACTTGATCGTTTCATGCGATTGTAGCACGTGATGGACGTGTTATATGAAATGGTGGCAATCCAGGTCGACAGCTTTGAATTCCCGCGGTAGGTTTTCAGCTGGCTGAACACTTTCATGAATATGTCCTGACAAAGATCCTCCAGCTCTTCCTGTTGGTTGATGACCCTCCGGACAATATGAAACACCAGTTTCTGGTATTTTACCACCAGAAATCTGCAGGCGTTTTCGTTCCCCGCCAGCACCTGTTGAACCAGTTCGTTGTCCGTCATACACCCAATATGACTCAAGGTACGAAAATAAGTTGCAGTCGTGACCAGAAAAAAAATGGAAATCACTGCAACCTTTTGGAACCTCGCGGGTCAGATGGGCAAAGTTCAACATTAAAAAACAATAATCATGGAAGAAGTTGCAGTAACCGGTATAGTATTCTTCGGAATCTACTCCATTTTAAGACTGACGTCAGAACATTTTCTGAAACGGAAAATTATCAACAGCGGGCACATCGACAAGGCAGGTATCCTGGCACCTCCCCCACAGAGTGAAGAGGTGAACAAGTATCCTTCGCTGAAGTGGGCCCTGGTTGCCTTTTTCGCCGGGATCGGCCTGATCATCATTGAGGTCATCAGGGTCAACCGCCCCGAAATGATCAATTTCCACGACGCCCTTTTGCCTCTGGGAATTGAGCTGGTATTCATCGCCCTTGGTTTCCTGGTCTATTTCTTTATCGCGAACCGCAAGCAATAAGAAATGCAAGCCCTTTAGCCGAGGGCTTGTTCAATGTCGGCAATCAGGTCGGCGGCATCTTCGATGCCTAACGAGAGACGCATCATGGTGGGACGAATCCCCATGGTGCGTCTTTCTTCTTCGCTGAACTCGGCGTAAATGGTCGACCAGGGATGGATGATCAATGTCTTGTTGTCGTTGAGGTTGGTGGCCCTGCGGATCACCTGCAGCCGGTCCATGAAATCGTAGCAGGCATCCTCCGTTGCCAGATCGAAGGTCATGATGGTCCCCGGGATCCCCCTGAAATATTTCCGCGACAGGGCATAGAATTCATTTCCCGGCAGTCCGGGATAATCAATGCGTGTCACTTCCTTCCGGGTACTCAGGAATTTCCCGATTCCCATGCAGTTGCCAAAGCATCTCGAGACGCGCAGCTCGAGAATGTCGAGCCCCTGGATTTGCAGCAGCGCCGTTTGGGGTGTCATGCTGCCGCCCGTGTTCCGATAGATATTCTTTCGCAGCCGGGCGATAAGGGCATTCTTTCCAAATTTACGGGCGTAGGGTTGCATCAGCGGTAGCTTCGCCCAATCGAAAGAGCCATGGTCGATGATGGCACCACCAAATGAGGTAGCCCCTCCCGACACGTATTTGGTGGTCGACAACACCTCAATATCGACCCCATAATTTCCGGCCTCAAAAACATTGGGGGGCGTCATGGTGCTATCGGCAACCAGCACCAGATTTTTCTCCCGGGCAACGGCCGACAACATTTCGATGTCGGGGATCTCGAGCTGGGGATTGGTGACCGTTTCAAAAAAGATGGCACGGGTGCGTTCATCGACAAGGCCAAGGATCTCCTGGGGGTCGGTGAGGGCCGAGAAACGGACTTCAATGCCCAGGTCCCGGAACGTTTGCTGAAACAAGGCGTAGGTATGACCAAAGAGGTGATTCCCCGCGATGATGTTGTCGCCCGAACCGACAATGGCCAGCAGGGCATCGGCAATGGCCGCCATGCCCGAGGCGACTGCCAGAACGGCTTGGGCACCGGTCAGCTCCCTTAGCTTAACCTCGAAATACTCGACCGTCGGGTTGGAGCTCCGTGAATAGACATGCGCCACATATTCGCCCCTGAAACTGGCCGCCATTTGCCGTGACGAATCAAACTCAAATGCCACGGCACCATACACCGGCATTTGAAGTGCATGATGGGGGTCGGTTTTGGGGAAGGGTACATTCAACGCCCGGGTGGTAAAGCCTTGCCTTTTCATCTTGTCATTTTTTGCAAAGGAATAAAAATGCCCGGAAAACAAGGATGCTTTCCGGGCAGACAAATGCAATATCAGAAAAAATTTACTTCTTCAGGATGGCATCCAAAACCTTATCCTTATCCAGTTTCTTGGTGCAGAAGAACCAGTCTTTACAGTCGAGTCCTTCCTCTTTACCGCCCATGCGGTCCTTGGCTGTACCACAGGAACCAGCAGTAGGAACGATCACGTCGTCGCCCGGTCGCCAGTCGGCAGGGGTGGCAACCTTGAAATGGTCGGCAGCCTGGAGGGCAAGAACTACGCGGTACAACTCATCGAAGTTACGGCCAAGGCTCAGCGGGTAGTAAATAATGGTGCGGATGACGCCTTCGGGGTCGATCACGAACACGGCACGAACGGCCTTGGTACTGCTTTCGCCCGGCATCATCATGCCATATTTTTTGGCTACCTCCATGGTGATGTCCTCGATCAGCGGGAAAGTTACCTCCACATCCTTCATTCCTTTGTATTCAATCTTTTCCTTGATGGTGCGCAGCCAGGCGATGTGGCTGTACAATCCGTCAACCGACAGCCCCACCAGCTTGGTGTTGGCCTGGTTGAACTGCTTTTCCATGGTGGCAAAAGTCATGAACTCAGAGGTACATACCGGGGTAAAGTCGGCCGGATGGCTGAACAGGATTACCCAGCTCCCCTTGTAATCCGAAGGAAAGTTAATGTCGCCTTGTGTAGTTACGGCTTTAAATTCCGGTGCTTTATCACCGATTCTTGGCATTGAAAATACTTGTTCTTCCATATTAGAGAGTCTTTATAAATTAGTAATTGAATGGTTTAAAACCAATGATTAATCGTTTCCAGACAGATCTCAGTCGGCAATGAAATGGCCCTTGATCTGCAACTTTATCTCCTCAATCGTGAATCCCGGGATATTCTTCTTCCTGAAATATTCCATCAGCATAACATCCAGTTCATGATTGGCATAATCCTCAATCCGGTCTGACTTGGCACAATAGAGATGGTGGTGCTGTTCGAGTATACCGTCGTAGCGCATTGAATCAGACTCGGTTTTCACCCGCTTCACCAGCTCCTTCTCCGCCAGGGCATCCAATACTTTATATACGGTTCCGACGGCCACATGCGGGTGGGTACGCCTGATGTATTCGGTAATGGCCTCCACGGTTGGATGGTTATGCAGGTCATCAATGGCCTGGAGCACCGCCAGACGCTGGGGGGTGACCTTCAATCCCTTCATGACCAGCTGTTCCTTGTATACGTTCACCTTATTAGCCATTGAATATTTATTATTTAAGAATTATTCCTTTTTAATAAAATGTAAAAATAAGAAGTATTTCCATATTCTCCAAATAGAATGGAAGAAAATATTATGGTGTAATTTTCATTGTGGGGATCATTTGATTACCAGAACCCTAAAATTAACGAAACCGAACATAAGAACCAAGTTAACAACTGTTAAACCGGGTGTGGCTATAAAACCAAACCCTATTTTTACAGGCAGATCACCAATGGTCCTTTAAAAATAAATCACGATGAATACTACGGAAGAATTTAACCTTCGCGAAGCCACACCTGAAGACATACCCCTGATCATGGAATTGCTGAGGGAGCTGGCCGAATATGAAAAAATCAGTGACCAGATGGTCGTGACCCCCGAGGTGCTGCACGATTCGTTGTTTGTCCGCAAGGTAGCCGAAACCCTGATTGCCGAATCAGCAGGGAAAACCGCAGGTTATGTGATGTACTTCTATAATTTCTCGTCGTTTATCGGGAAGCCCGGTTTGTACCTCGAAGACCTATACATCCGTCCGGAGTTCCGGGGCCGCGGGTATGGAAAGGCCTGCCTGACATGGCTGGCACGCCGGGCGTTGGAGAATAATTGCTGGGGCATGGAGTGGACCGTCCTTGACTGGAACAAGCCCTCGATCGACTTCTATGAGGGCCTGGGTGCCTTTAACCGCGATGGCTGGCTGATATACCGACTGAAAGGCGAGGCATTGAAAAAGACCGCCGGTATAATATAAAACACCAAAACGTCCTATAGTAAATTTATGGGATAAGTACATATTCAAAACGGAAACCAAAAGTGAATATTAATCGTTATTTTTGTAGGAGATTAAACATTGGAAGCCATGAATGTCATTGAAAAAAGAGACTTTATACACAGCTATTTGCACCGAGCCAATGAAAAGACGATCAATGAGTTTTACGAAATACTTCGTAAAGAGGAGGTTTTGTTGAAAAAACTGGAAAGCAGGGCACAAAAAGCTGAATCAGATATACGGTCTGGGAAAGTCTTCTCTAGGGAAGAGATCGAACAAAGAACAGAAAACATTGGTCGCTGATGAAACTTGTTTTCACGGAACAATCTCTTAATAGCCTTGAAGAAACCCTTAATTTTATCGCCCCAAAAGTCACCTATGCAAAACTGATAGAAATCAGAAATGAAATCTTGGATGCAGCAGACACTTTGCTGTTACATCCATTAAAAGGAGGGAAAGAGCCTTATTTAGAACATTTGGAGCTAGGTCACCGCCGCTTAATTGTCGGCCATTAAAAAATAATATACCGGGTTACGAACGAAGAAATTTATATTACAGACATATTTGATTCAAGGCAAGATCCTGCAAAAATGAGAGGATGACATCTTTGCGTTGAGGTCCTCTTCGGAAAGGATGACATCTTTTCGTTGAGGTCCTCTTCGGAAAAGATGTCATCCTTCAAAAAAGGCCCTTTTAGGGCTCCATGCCCATGGCCCTAATGTACCCTTCGTTGACCCTGCAATTTTCAAATTTCATGTTTTCGATGAGCTGCAACAGGGCAGTCCGCGCCAATTCCTGGTCGGGACGCACGTTCCGGATTGCCTCGTAGGTCAGTCTGGGATCGTTTGCAAATGCGACGATCGAATCCCAGTTTTCGGGAGCCGGAATGGTCACCATGCTGCTGGGGTTCCCCATCTTCTTGTAAGGCCAGTAATGCCAGCCAATGTTGTTGCGCTCCATGAGGCGGGTCCATGCAGCAACCCACTGATAGGTGTTTTCGCCGGTTTCACCCATATATATCGGCAGGTTGACAGAATCGCGGAAGTCGACAAAATCCTGGATATTGTGCTGCAGGGTGTCAGACCAATAACGGTGACAGGTGTACATGATCTTGTCGTCGAATTTGGAATCGGTGAATACCCTGAAATTGCTGTTCCACTGGGCACCCCCGAGGAGGATGATATGGTTTGGATCTACTTCGCGAATGGCTTTAACGGCGGCCATGTAAAGGGGCTCCAGCTTCGGGTTCAGCACATCATATTCCTCCTGAAAATAGGTGGCAATCGGTTCATTCAGCAGGTCGTAGCCCAGGATGACAGGCTCATTGCTATACCGTTCGGCAATGCGTTTCCATATGTCGATGAAGAGCTTCTGGCTCTCCTCACTGACCATCAGCCAGGGATATCCGTAGCTGTCGTCGATGTTGTCGCCGGTCTGGCCACCCGGTGCGGCATGCATGTCGAGGATCAGGTAAAGCTCCGATTCACGGCACCAGGCCACCATACTGTCGATCCGTCGAAATCCCTCATCCGGATCGGAGAGCCCCATGAACTCCTCATTTGTAAACAGCTTGTAATGAAACGGCATCCGGATGGAATTCATCCCGGTCGACTTGATGTACCTGACATCTTCGCGGGTGATATAGTGATCCTTGAACTGCTGCCAGAATTCGCGGGTAAAGTCGGGTCCCAAAAGCTCCCTGAAAGCCTGGTCGATCCGGTGTGCCGAATTGGTGCGGCCAAAACGGAACATGTAGCCTTCGGGATTCAGCCAGTTGCCAACGTTGATTCCCTGGATGAAAAACTTGCTGCCATCGGGAGCCATCAGGTCGGGACCGTTGATGGTGATGAACTTCGTTGGTTCCGGGGTAACAGGCACCTGATGGGTGCATGAGATGGACAGTAGAATGACGGCAAGGAGGGTAACGATGGACCAGGTCAGGTTTTTCATAGATCTAAGATTGATGTTAATGGAGCGCAAGGTACAAAAAAGTTTATGATCAGTAATTAACTGGCAAAGGATTCGGGAATAATGTGGCTATCTGGTCTGGCAAAAAGAATCCTATCGCACAACTACCTTTTGGACAGCATGGGTTGTTGTGCCCGACAGCGTCACCAGGTAGAGTCCTTTGGCGAGCCCTGAAAGATGGAACCTTTCGGAGGTGGCTTCCCCTTGCACTTCGATACGACGCTCGGAGATAACCTGTCCACTGGACGATATTACACGAACGAGAATGTTTTCGTTGTGAGGTGCGCTTATCTGCACGGTAAAGCTGCCCTCGTTGGGGTTCGGATACACCTTCCAATCGAACACGTCGTCAGTTACTTCCACACCTGCAGACCAGGTCATGCCCAGCAGCTGCGACTGCCCCGAACACCCGTTCCCATCGGTCACCGCAAGGTGGTACACCCCGCTTTGCGTGATCACAAATTCCCTGTCTGTGGCCCCGGCTATTGCACCATCGCCATTGTACCACTGATAGGTTGCGTAACCTTCGGACGCGACCAGGGAATCACCCTTCACCCAAACTTCGGGATGAACTTCGGGATGAACGGTTAAAACAATCGTGACTACGCTATCGCACCCCTCCTCTGTCGACAAATACCTTTCATAGTCACCCGATTCTGTCCAGCCCATATAACTCTCGCCAAAACAGAGGGTCACTTCTTCTGATGTCTCCTTGCGTGGATGAAAACTAAGATGCGTGACGATCAGCGAGTCACATCCATCTGATGACTCAAGCGTGCGCAAATAAGTCCCAGGGGCACTCCACCCCAGGTAATCCGTGACTTCGCATATCGTGATAAACTCTTCCGATTCCTTCACGGGAAGAACAGTAAGATTGGTCGTTACCACCGAATCGCAGCCCGATGCCGACGTCAGGGTACCTGAATAAATCCCTTGATCGGTCCACCCGAAGTAATTGTCGCCTGCACAGATGGCCACCTGCTCTTCCGACATTTTCACTCCGAGAATGGACAGATGGGTAGTTACCACTGAATCGCAACCTGATGTAGCAGTCAGTACCCGTTCGTAGGTACCGGCTACCGTCCACCCCAGATAATTCTCGCCAAAACAGATGGCCACTTCCTCTGAAATCCTGCTGACAGGCAGCACGTTCAGCGTGGTATAAATAATGGAATCGCAGCCAGCGGCCGTAAAATAATGTTCACTATACTGACCCGGCGTCGTCCTGCCTTGGTACGATTCCCCTTCACAAATGGTCACTTCGGCATAGATTTCGTACTTCGGATGAACGGTCAGTTTTGTGGTGACCAGACTGTCACAACCTTCCGAAGAGGTAAAGGTGCGGGTATATTCACCAGTCATGGACCAGCCATTATAACGGTCGCCCTGACAAATGGAGATTTCCTCGCTGGTCACTTTGGGCTCCACAACCTGCAAATAAGTGATCATGATGCTGTTGCATCCCCCGTCTGAATCCAACTGCCGTTCATACGTGCCTGATTCGGTCCAGCCAAGATAAGAATCTCCCTCACAAATGGTCACCCACTCACTGGAGGTTTCGGCACTGGCAATGTTGACGACCAGCGAAGAGGTTGAACCGACGGCCCCACAGGCACTCACCGGCGTCACCGAGAGGGTGGCATTCCCGCTGAAGGCAGCCGACCATTGCACCGAAGTCTGGTTGGCGTTGAATGTCAGGGTGCCTGCAGAGACCGGACTCAGCGTCCAGTTATACGTTTGGGCATTGGTTACCGGGGCAACGGAATAGGGATAGGCTTCGGAAGTGGAGCACACCCCGGTACTTCCGGAGATGGGGCCCGTGGCACCCAGCTGTCCGCCACTGTTCACCTGGACTGTTAACAATCCGGGGTACGAAAAAGCCTTGCTTTTATTGAGGATATACTGGCCGCATTCGATGTTTACCGCACTGATTTGCCGGGTTTGGCCCGCACTGATGTTCCAGTGCATCAAATCCTGGCTGTCGACCAGATGACCCATCAGATGGGCATGGGCGAGCTCGTGCAACACCACCGTCTCGAAGTCGATCTGGTTGAAACCCGGACCGGCGACCGAGAAATTCCAGTTGGCCTCAGGATTAAAAACGATATCCGCCTCGCCCAGCAGCCATTCGGTCATGCCCCCCGGACGCTGCACCCCTATATAATAGGCATTGGTATATCCCAGATTGTTTTCGAGATCCCCTGCATCATCGCCAAATGAGATGGAGCATATGCCGTCCTTCCCGTTTCCAGATGCCGGATCGGATGAGATCTGCCAGGGGACCGAGGTAGCACATACCCATTTTCCGATGGCCCTTTGCACGGCACCGGATGCGCCAGGATTCAATCCCATATTGGTATGGATCCGCCAGGTATACCCACCCTTGGAGTCCTTGTTGATCATCAGGGTCGGAAGATTCTCGAGGTTGATATGGGAATAACGGATTTTCAAAGCGGAAGGGCTCACGGTCTCGATACCCGACTTGCGCACCCTGACATTTCCGGTACCTGCCTCCGAGGGTACGATGATCCGGATCTGGGTATCACTCCACGACTCAATTTTGAATCCGGAAGAGGAAATGATATTGCCCGGATTGTCGGCTGCCACAAACCAAACCTGTCCGTCGCCCCGATCCGCCCCGAAGCCGGTTCCCGTGATGGTCAGCAAGGTGCCGGTTCCTGCGGTGACTTCGGAGGGCGACAAGCCCGTGATGACCGGCCCGTTGAGTGCCGACTTCAACATTTCGGAAGGGAAGGAAGAACGAACCTCGGTGGTATAAACTTTCTTCATCAGGTCGGCAAACAGCTGATAAATGTTTTCAGTCTGGCCTGGACTGCCTGAAATCGTTTCGGTCTTTAATGGAATGATGGCGGAATGGCCTCCCGACAAGAAATAACACTCTTTATCCGCATTGGGAGGCATTTCGGATATCTTTGCACTTCGAAGGATAAAATAAGCCTGCTCGCCTTTATGGATGACGGGAGAAATGCTGACTGTCTGCATCCGGTTTCCAAGAATGCCTCCCCTGGTCACCACGATGATCTCACGGTGCTCTTCCCCTGCAAGGGATTGGAGCACCTGAACCGCATGGGCGGTATATATCCCGTTGCCCAAAGGATCTGCATACGACCAGCGATCGGTAACCCTTCCCTCGACAATCAGGTCGGCACGGCGAATCCTATCTTCCATGAATTCGGGCAGCGGGGTCTGGGCGCCAACCGGCAGGAAGGTTAACAGGCAAAAAAACAATAAGATGATGCGGTCCATACGCAATGATTTGCCTTTCAAATATATAAAAAGCATTACAAAATCAAATTTCAAGTCAAAACTGATTGTCTCTTTTGAGAAATCCCGAACATGGAGAATGAAACCAAAACAAATATATCCGGCCGGGTTTGTGTCTGATTTGTCCACACCTAAATGAAAAAGGAGCTACATTTTCATGTAACTCCTTGATTTTTGGGTCTCCCCGGAGCGACTCGAACGCTCGACCCGTTGATTAAGAGTCAACTGCTCTACCAACTGAGCTACGGAGAGGAGGGTGCAAAACTAACAAAAAACATTGTACGTTATTTGAAAAATTTGCACTTTTTATCAGGATGACATCCTCGCTAGTCTTCGTACCGGAGAAAATTGCCCTTGGAATCGAAGGCCATTTCAATGCCGTTGTCCAGCTCAACCTTCTGTCCGTAGCGCTCCTTATCCCAGTCAGTCACCCAGTTACCCGGAAACTTTGCGGTAAGGTATTCCCTCATCAAGACAGGCAAAACGCTGTCAGGCAGTTTGGAACCATTACCCTCGATATTGGTCACTTCACCTTTTCGGTCGAAGTCGAGCTCAAAACCGTCGGACAGACGAACCTCGTACGACAAACTCAGGTCATCACGTTCCTTCAGGCTGAATATCATGGTCTGGCCCTGGAAGTGGGTGGCGATAAATGTCCTTGCCTGCTGCGGCAGGTCCTGCTCTTCAATCATCTGGTTCTTGTCACATGATACAAAAACCATGGAAATTACGGTGGCCATTACCACCAGCCTGATCATTCGAATTGTTTTCATAACTTTTTCTATTGTTTAATCATTGATAATTAGATATAACTTTCTCATTACGGAAGCATAAAACCCTGTTTATAAAGGCGATGCCGCCGGCACTTAATGGATTTGAATCTCAGTTTACTGCACTGGTTTTGTTTCAGATTCGGGTAACATTACCCGTTCTACCTCGATTTCTGTTCCCTCCAGAAGGTCGTAATCCACCTCTCCGATGATGATAAGTTCAGTCTTTTCATTGAAAGGGAAAGAAGGGAGGCTCTTCTTGTCGATCTCCACCTTTATCTTGCCAGTCGCATCGGAGAACATGTAATTCTCGTCATTCAGTTTTTCAATGATTAAGCCCTTCAGCTTCACCTGGGTGTCCTTGCGATCCAGCTTGAGGGCCGATCCTTCAACTTCTTTAACCGTCATTAGTTTTACCTCTGAGCCCGGTCCGGTGTACTGGCCCTTTACCAGTTGGGGTGCACCAGTCAAAAAAATAAAAATCAGAATCAATTGTAATCTTTTCATGGCAATAATGTTTAAATGATGAAACAAAGGTAAAACCCGATTCTGGAGAGATTTTGGAGATTAGGCTACGAACTGAAAAAAACCGTGATTTTGTGTTCGGTCTTGTTCTCCACCTGGTATGAAAGCCTGAAACCATAAAGCTCACAGATTTGTCCAACAATGGCCAAACCGATGCCGGTATTGCCGTCGGGCCCCTTGGCAAACCTTTGGGTGAACATGGCGGGATCGCCCTCAAAGGGCTTTCCCAGGTTGGCAATTTCGAAGTGCAGAGCATCGAGCGCAATACGGATATACCCGTCGGGGACATTGTATTTCACGGCATTCTTGACCAGGTTGCCAACGAGGATCTCGGCCAGTCCTTCGTCCATGACCAAAGGACAGTGGCTGGCGCTGATGGTGGTCTGGATATTCCGGAGGCTGATGGGATCTTCGAAGACAGGCAGCACCGAATCGAGCACCTTTTTCAGGTCGAGGGGCACCAGGTTGCTGAATTCGCGGTTATGGATTCGGCTCAGGAGCATTAGTGATTTCTGGATCCTCGACAGCTTTCCCGCAGATTCACCGATCCTTCCGAGTTCCTCAAGCCCGGGGGCGCCAGGTTCAGCTTCATTGATCAGCTTCTCGGTGTTTGCCCTGATGACAGAAAGGTGGGTTTGCAATTCGTGGGAGGCATTTTCGTTGAACGCCTTGTTGTTCCGGAAATCGTCCGACATCTTCTTCATGAAGCCCTGAAGGGCCTTGTTCAGCTGCATGAATTCGTCGATGTCGGTTTCAGGGAAATGTGGAGGGGGATCCTCGATCTTATGCTGCCTAATGGTGGAGAGCGTTTGGTAAAATGGCTTCCAGATTCTTTGTTTCACCTGGTTCAGCGCCAGCATCGACATGACGGCAATAAGGATGACCAGTCCAGCCAGAATGATCATGGATCCCTGGAAGACATCATCCTTCCCGAGCATCAGGTGCCTGAGTACAATGGTGAAATCCCTGTCCTCATGCTGGATGGTAAACCAAAGTTCCCGGTATGGGATCAGCTCATTGTCGCCGGTCTCCAGTATCAGTGTATCCTTGTAAAAAGGCTGTTCAAAGGAAAGATCCGGGATGATTTCGACCGCATTGTGAAAATCTGGCAAATCC
The DNA here is from genome assembly GCA_001270045.2 of Bacteroidales bacterium 6E. Taxonomy (GTDB): domain Bacteria; phylum Bacteroidota; class Bacteroidia; order Bacteroidales; family Prolixibacteraceae; genus UBA1413. The sequence goes on from DF970667.1 coordinate 229,034, forward strand.
TGGTGTTCCTGATGGTAACTCACCAACCTGTCCATCTCATATGCCAGAAATTCGTCAATCTCCTCGTAGGCGATATACCGGATCATCAGAAACACGAACAGGCTCCCCAGCACGACAACGGGGATCATCCATAAAGCGGTGTATGAATATGTTTTCCGGATCAGTCTCATGGCCATTGGACTTCAAATTTGTACCCTATGCCATACACGGCCTTGATCGGATCACCAGCCCCGGTGGCCGTTATCTTCTTCCTCAGGTTTTTGATGTGGGAGTAAATAAAATCATACGAATCGGCAAGGTCCATGTGGTCACCCCAGATGTGTTCGGCCAGGCTGTCGCGCGAGATGACACGACCCGGACTGGAGGCGAAGAAGAGGAGGATCTGGAATTCGGTGCGGGTCAGGTCAACCTTTTGTCCGTTGGCGGTCAGCTCCCTCGCTACTGGATCAATCAACAGGCTACCAAAGGATATGGTCGGATTCCCCGAAAAGTTTCGTCTGCGGATCAGCGATTTGATACGGGCCACCAGTTCGGCCATGTCGAAGGGCTTTGTAAGGTAATCATCCGCACCCAATGCCAGTCCTTCGACCTTATTGTCGACCGAATTCCGGGCCGACACCACGATGATTCCGGCATCAGGACTGACCTTCTTGACCTCCCTGATCAGATTCAGTCCTGAGCCATCGGGCAAGTTGATATCCACCACAAGGATATCATATGAATAAAGATGTATCTTTTCGTGTGCCGTTTCAAAATCCATGGCGGTTTCACACAGGAACTGCTCCTGCTCGAGCGATTTCACCATGGCATCGATCAGGTTATGGTGGTCTTCAACTATCAGTAATTTCATGGCCGGGACATTTGGGAGGCAATATTAGAAATGAATTCTGGATAAATTCTGGATCACCGCGAAAATTGCCGGACAACGGTGACCGCTTCAAAGTCAATCCTTATATCCTGCATTTACCCGTTGTCCAGACCAAAATTTCCCTATCTTTAACACAAAGATAATCGACTTATGAAGTATCCGACACTGATTACCAACGATAAATGGCTGGAACCCTTTGCAGAAACCATCCTTCGCAGGATGGAAAACGCCCGCAGGAAGGAAGCCGAACTCACCGCAGGACACCATTTGTCCGATTTTGCCAACGGACACCTATTTTTCGGCTTGCACCGCCTGACGGATGGCTGGATCATCCGTGAATGGGCCCCCGCGGCCAGCATGATTTACCTGATTGGCACCTTCAACGACTGGAAAGAGGCAGACGAATATGAATTCAAGCCGGTAGGGCGGGGCGTATGGGAACTCACCCTCAACGACGACCAGTTGCACCATGGCGACCTGTATGCGCTGACCATGATCTGGCCGGGAGGAAGCGGCAAGCGCATCCCCGCATGGGCCACCAGGACGGTCCAGGATCCCGAAACGCACATGTTCAATGCCCAGGTATGGTCGCCTGAAGAATCTTATTCATGGAAGGTTAAGAACTTCGTTCGGGCTCCCGAGCCGCCCCTGATTTACGAAGCACACGTAGGCATGGCCGGCGAGGAACTGAGGGTACATACCTTCCGTGAATTCACCAATACCATGCTTCCGAAAATCCATGCCAACGGGTACAATACCCTGCAGCTAATGGCCATCCCCGAGCATCCCTATTATGGAAGCTTCGGATACCATGTGTCGGGCTTTTTTGCCGCCTCGTCGCGTTTCGGCACCCCCGAAGACCTGAAGGAACTGATCGACACCGCCCACCAGATGGGCATCACGGTCATTATGGACCTTGTGCACTCCCATGCGGTGCGCAACGAGATCGAGGGATTGGGACGTTATGACGGCACCCGGTACCAATTCTTCCACGAAGGCTCCCGGGGATTGCACCCTGCCTGGGATTCGTACTGTTTTAACTACGACAAGAATGAGGTTCTCCATTTCCTGTTGTCGAACATCAAATACTGGCTCACCGAGTATCAGTTCGACGGGTTCAGGTTCGACGGGGTCACCAGTATGTTATATCACGACCATGGCCTCGGAAAGGCGTTCACCAATTACAGCGATTACTTCGACTTGAACTGCGACGAGGAGGCAGTCACCTATTTCGTCCTGGCCAACAAGCTGATCAAGGAGATCAATCCCTTCGCCCTGTCGATTGCCGAAGACATGAGCGGGATGCCCGGACTGGCAGTGCCGGTGGGCGACGGTGGACTCGGATTCGACATGCGCCTGTCGATGGGCGTTCCCGACTATTGGATCAAACTCATCAAGGAGAAAAGCGACGATGAATGGCACATGGGAGACCTGTTCCATCAGCTAACCTCGAAACGGCTGGAAGAGAGGGTGGTCACCTATGCCGAATCGCACGACCAGGCCCTGGTGGGCGACAAGACCATCATCTTCAGGCTGATCGACAAGGAGATGTATTTCAGCATGCGAAAAGACCAGCCCAACCTGACGGTCGACCGCGGTATCGCCCTGCACAAGATGATCAGGCTGATCACGCTGTCGTGTGCAGGCGGCGGATATCTCAATTTCATGGGCAATGAATTCGGCCACCCCGAATGGATCGACTTCCCAAGGGAAGGCAATGGCTGGTCGTACCAGCACGCCCGCAGGATCTGGAGTATCTCGGTCGATCCGGAACTCAAATACCATTGGCTGTATGACTTCGATTACGACATGATCCGGCTCGTCAGGGAAAACCACATTCTATCCAACCCGTCAGTTGACAAGGTATGGGAGAAGAACGACGACAAGGTTGTTGCCTATCACCGCGGCCTTTTCCTGTTTGTGTTTAATTTCCATCCTTCCCAGTCGTTTACCGATTACGGCATCCCGCTGGGAGAAGGGAAATACAAGGTCGTGCTGACCACTGATAACGGGAGGTACGGAGGGTACGACCGTGTCGACGAGGAGCTGACCTATTATACCCTGCCCGCAGAGGGTCCGGGAAGCCAGCACTTCCTGAGGCTTTATCTCCCGGCGCGCACTGGAATTGTCTTGAAAAAAGTGTAACCAACAGGATACTTCATGCAATTTCGCACCATCGTCGAGATACCGCCCTTTGGCAAGATGACCGGTTACCGAAGCAAAAACATGTTTCTGGGCTCCTGTTTCACCGAAAACATCGGCGGAAACATGCAACGTCTCTGCTTCGACACCGACATCAACCCATTCGGGATCCTCTATAATCCCGTTTCGATAGCCCGCTCGCTGCAACGCCTCCTCAGCGGCGAACCATTTACCCGAGAGGAGCTATTCCAACACAATGGATTGTGGCACAGTTTTATGCACCACGGCCGATTCTCGCATGCCAGTCCTGAAATGGCGCTGCAAGCAATCAACGATCGATTCATACAAAGTGCAGCAAACCTGCGTACCGCCGATTTCCTGTTTATCACCCTGGGAACCGCCTGGATTTATGAATTGAAATCCACCGGCAAGGCGGTAGCCAACTGCCACAAGGTCCCGGCAAACGAGTTCAGGCGTTTCAGGCTGACGGTACAAGAGGCGGTTGAGCACCTAAAAGACGCACTGGAGGCCTTGTTTGAGGTGAACCCCGGCCTCCACGTGGTATTGACGGTGAGTCCCATCCGCCACCTGAAAGACGGCGCCAACGGAAACCAGGTCAGCAAGTCGGTTCTTTTACTGGCTTCCGACGCCCTGGTCAGGGGATTTGGCACCGACCGCTGTAGCTACTTTCCGTCGTACGAGATCGTCAATGATGAACTGCGCGACTACCGGTTTTATACAGAAGACATGACCCACCTCTCCGATGTGGCCATCCGTTACATCTGGAGCCGCTTCAGCGAAAGCCTCATCGACAGCGAAAGCCGGGAAATGGCCAAAAAGATCGAATCCATCATCAGGGCGGTGGAACACAGGCCTTTTAACCGCCTGACACCGGAACACATGTCATTCCTGCAGAAAACAGAAGAAAAAGTAATTGACATTCTGAATAATAATCCTTATATTCAACTCCTACCAGTGCAACAGTGGCTTCAAAGGGAAATGGAGGATATAAGGGATTCTCTTCAAGCCTGATGTCACTGGGGAATTCAACTTATAACCCACTGACCATGAGCTATATTCAATTCAAAACCAGTCAACTGACCCAAATGGAGTTTTCCTCATCGAGGGAAATCCTGCGGACCAACCGGGCGGGAGCCTATATATCGACCACCCTCAACGGATGCAATACCCGCAAGTACCATGGACTGCTGGTGGCACCTATCGCACAGTTCAACGGCGAAAAACACGTCTTGCTTTCACAGCTCGACGAGACCATCATCCAAAAGGGGAATAAATTTCACCTTGGAGTCAGGCGTTTCATCGATGACCATGTTGAACCGCGGGGAAACAAGTACCTGTATGCATTAGATTACGAAAGAATCCCGAAATACACCTACCGGGTAGGCGGAATCATCCTGTCGAAAGAGCGTTTGCTGGCCGACAAAAAGAACCAATTGCTGGTGCGCTATACCCTGGAAGAGGCCCGTGAACCCGTCCACCTCGAAATCAGGCCCTTTGCCGCATTCCGGAACATCCACGCCCTGAGCAAAAGCAATCCGTATGCCCTGACAGGTTTCAATGAAATCGCACAGGGAATCAGCATCCGCATGTATGAAGGCTATCCCGACCTCTGTATGCAGTTCAGCAAACAGGTCGAATTTACCGGAAAGCCTGACTGGTACTACAATATCGAATATACCAAGGAAAAAAACCGGGGTTACGAATGCCACGAAGACCTCTTCACCCCCGGGAGCTTCCGTGTATTCATGACACCCGGCGAAAGCATCGTCTTCTCGGCCTCCCTCGAGGAAGAGTCGCCGAAAACCTTCAAGGGACTGTTCGCACGGGAACTCAGCAAGCGCATCCCCCACGAAGACTTTGAAAGCACCCTGAAGTGTGCCGCATCGCAGTTCATTTGGTTCCGCGACCAGGGCGTTGACCTGATTGCCGGTTTTCCCTGGTATTCCAGCATTTCGAGGGAAACATTCATTGCGCTTCCCGGGCTGCGGAAAGTGTTCACTGACCGGAAACTCGGCATGGAGATACTACAGACCTACATTCCCCACATGGTCAAAGGGATGTTTCCCCGCTCGATTGCCGAGCCATATCCCGTATTTGACGCAGCCGACACTTCACTATGGTATATCTGGTCCATCCAACAGATGAAAAAGCAGGGCATGAAGGGGAAAGAACTCTGGGAAAAGTTTTGGGAAACCATCCGAACCATCCTCGAAAGTTATCGCACCGGCAATGCCATTGTGGTCACCCTCGAGAACGGGCTCCTCTTTTCAGCCGACCAGGGCCAGGCGCACACCTGGATGAACTCTTATGCCGACGGTAAGCCGGTGGTTCCCCGCTATGGCATGCCGGTCGAGCTGAACGCTCTTTGGTATAACGCAGTGAGCTTTGCACTCGACCTTGCACGATCGTATGGCGACCAGGACTTCATCAATGAATGGAAGACGATGCCAGAAAAAATCGGCGAATCATTCATCGAATCCTATTGGAGCGATGAACGGGGCTATCTGGCCGATGTTTACAACGGGTTCTACACCGATTGGTCAGTGAGGCCAAACATGGTGATTGCCGCCGCCATGGACAACACCCCCCTCTCGCGTGAACAACAGTTCAAAATCTCCGAAATCGCCACCCATACGCTACTAACGCCCAAAGGATTACGCACCCTGTCGCCCGACGATCCCAACTACAGGGGTGCCGTATCGGGTACACCCGCCCAACGCGAATCGGCTGCGCACAACGGGGCCGTGCATCCCTGGCTTTTGCAGCTCTATGCCGAACTGATCCTGAAAATCCACCATAAAAGCGGCATCTCCCCCATCAAAAAGCTGATCCAAAGTTTTGAGGAGGAAATGACCACCAACTGCCTCGGCACCGTTTCGGAAATGTACAACGGGAATCCACCTTACCAGGGAAAAGGGTCCATATCCCAGGCTTGGAACGTCGCTTCCCTGCTCAGTTGCATCCATCTGGTCGCCCAGGCCGAAAAAAGTACAACCTGACCGGAATATTTCTGTCCGGATGTCGATCGAATCAGGTATATTTAACGAGTGAACGGATCAATAAAACGCATGAAGGTACTGATGTTCGGTTGGGAGTTTCCCCCTCATATTTCCGGTGGACTGGGAACGGCTTGTTATGGGCTCACCAAATCGCTGGCCGAACTGGGTGACACCGAGGTCACTTTTGTGGTTCCCAAGTCATTTGGCGACGAGGAAACGACTGACTTTGAGCTGGTCAGTGCCGACGATATCGCCCTTTTCAACCTCATCACGGAAGATCCCGAAAGCACGAAAGAGTTTACCAAAATATCGGTCAGGTCAGATATCATCCCTTATGTGACACCCGAAGAGTTCTGGACACTGAAGAAAGGCATACAAAAACCCGGCACCCGGTTTGTCCCCACCGATGAACAGGGCCATGTAAGGTTCTCGGGCACCTACGGCCCCGACCTCTACCGTGAAATCAGGAACTATTCGACCGTGGCAGGCGTGATCGCCGGGCAAAAGAAACATGATGTCATCCACGCCCACGACTGGCTCTCATTTCCAGCCGGGATCGAGGCCTCCAGGGTGAGCGGCAAACCCTTGGTCGTACATGTGCACGCCACCGACTTCGACCGGTCGGGGGGAAATATCTCTAGCCGTATCTACAACATTGAACGTGAAGGCATGGAGTTCGCCGAGAAGGTGATTACCGTCAGCAACCTCACACGCCAGACCGTGATCGAGAAATACAATATCCCGCCCGAAAAGGTCACCACCATATATAATGCCTCGGCTCCCCCGCCCAGGAAGCGCAATCCCGGAAGGACAGAACGCACCTCGGCAAAGACGGTCACATTCCTGGGGAGAATCACCTTGCAGAAGGGGCCAGAATATTTCGTGGAAGCAGCAAGCCTGGTCCTGCGCCACATCCCCGATGCCACCTTTGTGATGGCCGGAAGCGGAGACCTGCTGAATGACACCATCGAACATGCCGCCCGTCTGGGTATCACCGACCGGTTTCATTTCACGGGGTTCCTGGAAGCCGACGAGGTCAACCACCTGCTCGACATCAGCGACGTGCTGGTCATGCCCTCGGTGTCGGAACCCTTCGGGATCGTTCCGCTGGAAGCCATGCAGGCAGGAGTTCCTGTCATCATTTCTAAGCAGTCGGGCGTGGCTGAAATCATTGATTATGCCTACAAGATCGACTTCTGGGACACCTATTCGATGGCTAATGCCATTTACGGATTCCTGCAGTATCCCGCACTCTGGAAAATGTTTGCCCGCCATGGGCGCGTGGAGGCCGAAAACCTCCATTGGAAAGACAGCGCCGGAAAGGTGCGCCTGATGTATGAAGACATCATCGGTAAACAGCCGGCACCCGAAAGCAAGATCCGATACCATTCGGCCCGGCACCCTGAAGGCCATGTACCACACAAAAACCAGCCGGTCGGCACACGGTCGACCCATTCGAATCATATCAAACCCGGATCATGAAAGCATTCAATCTTACATTCCAGATACACCAGCCCTACCGGTTGCGCCCATACCGATTCTTCGACATCGGAAGCGAACATTATTATTACGACGATTATGCCAACGAGGCGCTCACCGACTGGCTGTCGCGCAAGTGCTACCTGCCGGCATGTTCCATGCTGCTGCGGAAGGTCATCCAATATAAAGGGAAGCTGAAGATTGCCATCTATGTTTCGGGCGTGTCGCTCGACCTGTTCCAAAGGTATGCCCCTCAGGTAATTGAAGCCCTGAAACGGCTGGCCGAAACAGGACATGTGGAATTTATCGGGGGAACCTGGTCTCATTCGCTGGCATCTCTGCAGGATCCTGAGATTTTCAGGCAGGATGCCCTTCTGCACCGGGAAACCATCCGGGAAATCTTTGGCCTGACGTCGCAAACCTTTCTCAATTCAGAGCTGATCTATTCCGACGACATTGGAAAGCAGCTTGCCGACATGGGATATAAAGCCACCCTCACTGAAGGGGCAAGGCACATACTCGGCTGGCGCAGTCCTGAGATGATCTACAGCAATGCACTGAATCCCGATCTGAGGCTGCTGATGCGTCATTTCAGGTTGAGCGACGACCTCACCTTCCGCTATTCGAATCCCGACTGGAAAGAATATCCCCTGACACCTGAGAAATTCCTCTCGTGGGCAGAGGCTGAAGGACCCGGCATACAGGCCCTCAACCTTTGCATCGACATGGAAGTGCTGGGGGCATTGCATACGGTCGACACCGGCATTTTTTCGTTCATGGAGAACTTCCTTGGGCACATGGTCAAGTCGGGCAGGCTCAAAAGTGTCACCCCCTCCGAATTGATCGGCCAATACCCGCCCAGTTCCCTGATATCGGTCCCCCATCCACTATCATGGGCCGAAGAGGAAAGGGACATCTCGACATGGACGGGCAATGAGCTTCAGCAGGAAGCGCTGGACAAGGTCTACAGGCTGGCCGACAGGGTCATGCAGTGCCAGGATCCGTCGATAATCCGCGATTGGTGGTTGTTGCAGACCAGCGACCACTTCCATTATATGTCGACGCGCTATTATGCCCGCGAACTGAAACACCGTCCCAACCCCCACAAGACCCCGCACGAGGCTTTCGTCAATTACATGAACATCCTGGCCGACCTTGGAAAAAGAATCGGCGTCACCGGCGAGGATAATATCAAAACAAGGGAAATCGAACAAATCCTTAAGGAAAACAGGGAACTGAAGGCCAAACTGGAAAGTTATCGCAAAGAAAGGGGGGAGCAGCCTTGACCAAAAAAATAATAATTGATAAAACACTCATTAACAACGACTTTATATCATACTAAAATACCTGTTTCTCCAGGTCATCAACCAAATTGGTTTATGTTTACCCCTAAATCAATTTTACACATTATTTTTGCGGAGAATAAAAATGTTTGAATGACAATATGATGTTTCATTCGAACCATGGCAATTTTTGCCAGGAACAATTAAAAGAATAACGACATGAGTAACAACGACAGTGTAAGATATATACAGCCACCATTGGTGGACCAGCCCCACTGGAAAAAATTTGTGGTGGAATCCAACCTTCCCGAAAAACTGAACCCACTTCGGGAACTTTCCCGTAACCTCTGGTGGGTATGGAACCAATGCGCACGCGACCTTTTCCAGTCGATCGACAACCAGCTCTGGGAAGAGTGCGAACACAACCCCATCCTTCTGCTGGAAAATGTCTCATTCCAGCGACTGAAGGAACTGGAGGAAGACCAGGTATTCATTGCCGAGATGCATTCAGTTTATGGAAAACTGACCACCTATTTAAATAACCGGAAGAACCTGGATAAGCCACAGGTTGCCTATTTCAGCATGGAATACGGCTTGCACGACAGCCTGAAGATTTTTTCGGGCGGTTTGGGTATCCTTGCAGGTGACTACCTCAAGGAGGCCAGCGACTCAAAGGTGAACCTGGTCGGGGTGGGACTTCTCTACCGCTATGGCTATTTCAAGCAGACCATCAACATGCACGGCGAGCAGATCAACAATTATGTCGCCGAGCATTTCTCCAAAATACCGGTACAGCCTACCTACGACAAAGACGGCAACTGGATTGAAATCGAGGTGGAATTCCCCGGCCGCAACCTCAAGGCACGTGTCTGGGAAGCCCATGTCGGAGCCGTGAAGCTCTACCTTATGGAAACCGACCACGACGTCAACAATGAACAGGACCGCTCCGTTACCCATAACCTTTATGGTGGCGACATCGAAAACCGCCTGAAGCAGGAAATGCTGCTAGGTATCGGCGGAATACGTGCCCTGAAACGGCTGGGTTACGATTGCGACATATACCATTGTAATGAAGGACATGCCGCCCTGATCGGGGTAGAACGCATGGCCGACCTGATGTCGGAAAAGCAGCTCAATTTTGCCGAAGCCAAAGAAGTGGTCAGGGCATCCACCCTGTTCACCACACATACACCGGTACCTGCCGGACACGATTCATTCCATCGCGACCTGTTTGCCGGCTATATGATGCCCTGGGCACAAAAGCTGGGCCTCGACTGGGAAGAGTTCCTGATGCTCGGGAAATCGCATCCCAACGAAGACCATTTCAACATGAGCTTCCTTGCATCCCATATGTCGCAAGGCATCAACGGTGTAAGTATGCTGCACGGCGATGTCAGCAAGGGAATACTGAAGGGGCTCTACCCGGGTTACATGGAAGAGGAAATCGAGGTCGGCTATGTCACCAACGGGGTGCATTACTCGACCTGGACAGCCAAGGAGTGGAAAGAGATCCACATGGAAGCTTTCGGTGAAGACTTCCTTGAAAACCAGCTCGATTTCGACCGCTGGAACAAGATCTACGATATCCCCGACGAAAAGATATGGACCCTACGCCAGAACCTGAGGATGAAAACCATCGAATACATCAGGCAAAGGTTCTCCAATATCTGGATACAGAGGCACGAAAACCCGAAACTGATCAGTGAGATCATGGGTAAACTGAATCCCAATGCCCTAACCGTTGGTTTCGCACGCAGGTTTGCCACATACAAGAGGGCACACCTCCTGTTCCGCGACCTGGAACGTCTTGCCCAGATCGTGAACAATCCGTCGAAACCAGTACAGTTCATCTTTGCAGGTAAGGCACATCCGGCCGACAAGATGGGTCAGGACCTGATCAAATATATCGTTGAGATCTCAAAAAGACCTGAATTCAGGGGCAAGATCCTGTTCGTTCAGAATTACGATATCAACCTGGCCAAGATGCTCCTCCAGGGAGTGGATGTATGGCTCAACACCCCGACCCGTCCGTTGGAAGCCTCGGGCACCAGTGGTGAAAAGGGCGTGATGAACGGAACGCTCCACTTCTCGGTCATGGACGGCTGGTGGGTCGAAGGGTACAAAAAGGATGCGGGCTGGGCACTTGCCAAGGAACGCACCTTCGATGTACAGGACCTGCAGGACGAACTGGATGCCGCCACCATTTACGACATTTTCGAAAAGCAGATCATTCCGGCTTTCTACGACCGCAACACTAACGGCATTCCAGAGAAATGGGTCGGATATATCAAGAATAACATCGCAGGTGTGGCCCCCCATTTTACCACTACCCGCATGATCCGCGATTACCAGGACCGTTTCTACCATCCACAGCATGTACGTACACAGAAGATTGTCGGTGACAATTACAAACTTGCCCGTGAAATGGCAGCCTGGAAATTTAAAATCAGTTCGGTGTGGGATCAGATCGAGGTGAAGGACATCTCCGTTGCACACGGCGTCACAAATGTCATGAAGATCGGACAAGATTATCCTGCACGCATCACTGTTGACCTGAAAGGCATGTCGAGTGACGAGATCGGACTCGAGCTGGTGGTTACCTCGAACGGCAATGCCGAAAAGAGGAAGCTCGTTGATGTCATGGAATTCAAGGTGGAAAGCTGTGTGGATGGCGTTGCCGTGTATACACTCGATATCCACCTCCAGAACTCCGGAACCTACAGCTACGGACTGAGGATGTTCCCGAAGAACGTAAACCTCCCTCACAGGATGGATTTCAGCTTCACCAGATGGTTATAATGAAGTGATAGGTTTCGGTTATGGCAGTCGCAAGGCTGCCATAACCGGGCAACGATATAAATCAGCCTGAGGCTGGCCCATTAGCCGGCCTCAGGCTTTTTAGGTTAAAAGTGTAAGTCATAAAGACTGAAATGGTTTCATGGTAAAAGTATAATCTTACTTTTGTAATCAAAACGTAAGAAATCAACCTTGAAGAAGATCTGTCATGAAGACAAGTACCATTGGTGACAAAATCCGGCAGTATCGTGAAATGCGCAACATCACGCGCGAAGAACTGGCCATCAACGCCAACCTGAGTCCGGAACAGCTGCAAAAAGTCGAAGAAGAGGGCATTGTCCCATCGCTCGGCCCCCTGATCCGCATTGCCCGGGCACTGGGTGTCCGCATCGGCACATTCCTCGATGATGCCGGACAGGTAGGCCCTGTGGTCGTCAGATCGGGCACCGAACAAAGCTCCATCAGCTTCGCCTCGAGCGACCCGGCTACCCGTCAGCACCTGAATTTCTATGCCCTTGCAGCCGACAAGGCAGGGCGTCACATGGAACCCTTTATCGTGGAAATACAGCCCGGACATGAGCCCGACTATAAACTGTCGTCGCACGAGGGTGAAGAGTTCATCTTCGTCATGGAGGGAGAGATCGAGATCAACTACGGAAAGGAGATTTATCGTCTGGGCAAGGGCGACAGCATCTATTACGACTCCATCGTGTCGCACAACGTCCATGCGGGCAGCGACCAGCCTGCCAGAATCCTGGCCATCGTTTACACCCCGTATTAAACAAACACCATGCAACTACTTGATTATACCCTGGGCGACATCCTGGAAAAGTGGGTGTATGAATCACCCGACCGGGAGTTTATGGTCTATCCCGACCGTAACCTGAGGTTCACTTACACCGAATTCAACGAACGTGTCGACAGCCTGGCCAAAGGGCTCCTTTATATCGGTATCACTCCCGGCGACAAGGTGGGCATTTGGGCCAAGAATGTCCCAGACTGGCTGACCTTCATGTTTGCCACCGCAAAGATCGGGGCCGTGCTGGTCACCATCAACCCCAACTATAAATTGTCGGAACTCGACTATATCATAGGGAACGCCGATTTGAATACGCTCTGCATCGTTGACGGTTACCGCGACAGCGACTACGTGCAGATGGTGTTTGAGCTGGTGCCCGAACTGAAGCAGCAGGCCCGGGGTGAACTTGTTTCCGAAAAGTTCCCTTTTCTGAAGAACGTGGTTTTTATCGGGCAGCAGAAGCACCGCGGGATGTTCAACACCCAGGAGCTGATTTTGCTCGGACAGCATGTCGACCAGTCGGAGTTGGAAACCATCCAGGAGACCTTATCGTGTTACGACGTGGTGATGATGCAGTATACCTCAGGCACCACCGGATTCCCCAAGGGGGTGATGCTCTCGCACCACAACATCCTGAACAACGGTTATTCTGCCGGGCAATGCATGAAATACACACAGGAAGACAAGCTTCTGTGCTGTGTTCCCCTGTTCCATTGTTTCGGTAGCGTGCTGGCCACCTGTGCCATCATCTCGCACGGGGCAACCATGGTAATGGTCGAGGACTTCGACCCGCTTATGGTACTGGCATCGGTGCAAAAGGAAAAATGTACTGCCCTGTATGGTGTGCCAACCATGTTCATTGCCGAACTGAACCATCCCATGTTCGACATGTTCGACCTCACCTCCCTGAGGACAGGCATCATGGCTGGAGCCCCCTGCCCTATCGAGACCATGAACCAGGTCATGTCGAAGATGCACATCAAGGATATTATCATCGTGTATGGTCTCACCGAATCGTCGCCAGGCATGACCGCCACACGCACCCATAACTCACCCGAGGTGAGGGCCACCACCGTGGGATTTGAGCTTCCCAACGTGGAAGTAAAAATTGTCCATCCCGAAACCGGGGAAGAGTGCGCTCCCGGCGAGCAGGGTGAAATCTGCTGCAGGGGATACCTTGTCATGAAAGGCTACTACAAGAACGAAGAAGCCACCCGCAGGGCCATCGACAAGGATGGATGGCTTCATTCGGGCGACCTGGCCGTCAAGAACGAAAGCGGCTTTTACCGCATAACCGGCAGAATGAAAGACATGATCATCCGTGGGGGCGAAAACATCTATCCCCGTGAGATCGAGAATTTCCTTTACCAGATGCCACAAATCGAGGCTGTGGAAATCGCCGGCGTACCCAGTCCGAAATACGGGGAACAGGTAGGCGCCTTTATCAAGGTCAAAAAAGGCATGAGCCTGACCGAAGAGGAAATCGTGGATTTCTGCAGGGGCCAGATTGCCCGCTATAAGATCCCAAAATATATCTTTTTCGTTGATGAATTCCCCATGACCGCAAGTGGCAAGATCCAGAAATACAAACTGGGGGAAATGAGCCACGACCTCATCCGAAAAATGGGGAAAGAAATCATCTGATCCCTATAAAGATATGGCGGCAAGTCATTCAGCCGCCTTAAAACAAGAAATGCGGGATATCCAAGTGGAGTCCCGCATTTCATTAATATCAGGGGCCAGGCAAACCTTATGCCTGAATCAGCTTTATTTCACTTCACACAAGGCTTCCGTTACATTGATCACGTAGTCGGCCAGCTTTTCGCATTCCGAGAAAAGGTCATTGAAGATGATCCCAACCTCGTATGTGTAGAAGTTGGTCCTGAGGTACTCGAGATGCTCGGTCTTCAGCTGGTTACGGTAGCTGTTGATGCTGGCCTCGAGTTCACGTGCCTTGGTGGCATTCACCTGCTTCTCGTCCTTCTCGAGGTTATCCTTCATTTCAACCATGGCTTCCTCTACAAGGGTGAACATCACTTCGAGTTTCTGGATCACCTCCTCGGGAAGCTCAATCTTGTTGTCGTACATCCGGTTTATTGTACGTGCCAGGTTGAAGTTGCTGTCGCCAATACTTTCGAGGTCATCGACCAGTTTCAGCATCGAACGTAAACGACGCCGACCGAAATCACTGAGTTTGCCCTGAGCGACTTCGGCCAGGTAGTTGGCGATTTCGACCTCCACGTCATCCGAAATGCTTTCGTATTTCTGGATCCGTGCGAACATCTTGTTAAACTTCTTGTCCTTTTTTTCGTAGATCAGCTTCCTTACAAATCCGAACATCTTCAGGGTATGCTTCGAGAAGAACTGTGTTTCACGACGGGCCTGAAGCAACGACAACTCAGGAGTCGACATCAGTCCGGAGGTGATATACTGAAGGCGGAATTCTTCTTCCTCTGACTGCTTTTGGGGCAAAATATGGACCACCAGGTTTCGCAGCTGGGGCACAAACCAGATGAAGATAAAGGTATTGATCAGGTTAAATGACGTATGGAACAGCGACAGTGCGATGGGCACAACCGCAGGATTGGTATAAGGTGAATCGCCATTAAACGAAGTGACAAACTGGTCGATTTTACCGGTAAAGAACTTGAAGATGGCCAGCATCCAGAGAACCCCCATAAGGTTAAAGAGGAGGTGGACAAATGCCGCACGCTTCGCCGAAAGGTTCCCCACCGAGGCCGCTATATTGGCCGTCACTGTGGTGCCAATGTTTTCACCCAGCACCATGGCCGCAGCCAGCTCAAACGAGATCCAGCCCTGGTTCACCATGACAAACGTCAGTGCCATGGTGGCACTCGACGACTGGATGACAAGGGTGAGGATGGTACCAACAGCCAGGAAGATCAGCACAGAGCCAAAGCCCAGGTTGGTGTAATTGGCCAGAAAGGCAAGGATTTCGGGATTTTTGTCGATGTCGGGAGTGGAGCCCTTCAGAAAATCGAGTCCCAGGAACAGGAAGGCAAAACCGATCATGATTTCGCCTATCGACCGTCGTTTGGTGGATTTGGAGAAAACAAAGGGAAGCCCGATACCCAACAACGGCAAAACATACTCGCTGATGCTGAACTTGAATCCCAGAACCGATATGATCCATCCGGTAACCGTGGTCCCGATGTTTGCTCCCATGATGACACCAATGGATTCCATCAGGGTGATCAGGCCCGCGTTCACAAAACTCACTACCATCACGGTGGTTGCGGAGGAGGACTGGATAATGGTGGTCACCAGAAAACCGGTAAACACACCCAAAACCCGGTTAGCCGTCATGGCCGAAAGGATGGAACGCAGCTTGGCGCCCGCTACCCGCTGTAAGGCTTCACTCATGATCTTCATTCCATACAGGAACATCCCGAGTGAACCAACAAGCTTCAGAAAATCAAATAGCGTATAACTCATGAAAAAGGTTTGTGGTGTATAAAATTGGCTAACCTTTGTTAAGCCTTACACAATTTCAGGGCAAAATAACGAAAAAGTCACCTGACTTTTATCCTGTTTCCAACCTCAATATGAATTTAGAAACATTAAAATAATGGATAAATTTACAGAATGGAATCGGATATCAAGAAACAAAGCGAGATTAATTACCTGAATTTTTTCAGGGAAAGGTTTCCCGACTTTCCCAAAGGGAAGCTGGTAACCGGTGAATCCCCCGATTTCATGGTGCGTTCGGCGGGCGGAAACCACACCGGAATCGAGATCACCAGCCTTTACCGGAACCATTCCAACCTATTACACGACAAACCCGAACAGGCCATTTACGCCCGGCTGCTCGAAAAAACCCGGGAACTCACCGAGCGTTTTGTTTCCGAACCTTTGACGGTGAAGATGCTCATCGGGCCCTACCCCCGGATCTCCGATGCCCATATCCTTTCCCTGGCGGCCAGGACATCCGTGGCCATCCGCGAGAATCTCCCCACTGCCAATCAACCGGTGGAAGTCACGGGCAGCAGGCGTTTGTCGCCTCCCGTCCGGGGAGTGGTGGTTGAATACAACGGCTGGAAAACCGTTTCCGACTGGGAAGTTTTACTGCCGCTCGGCATGGACCACGACATCATCCATGACCTGGTCGCGGTAATCGACAAGAAAGAGGAAAAGCTACCCCTCTATTACTCTTCGGGCATCAGCGAATGCTGGCTCCTTATCCTTTGCGACCACCTCATGACGGAGCGGAACATCAATATTTACAATAAATTATCTTTGCATCCTTTCAGGTCGGCCTTCCAAAAGGTATTTTTGCTGGAAATCATGAAGGCCGGGTATATCGAACTGGTTTGAACAACATAGCATGGAGATGGATATTTTTGATATTAAGGGGAAAGTCGCTATTGTCACCGGAGGCACAGGCACGCTGGGAGGAAGTATTTCAAGATGTCTTGCCAGGGCCGGAGCAAGGGTGGTCGTATTGGGAAGAAATCAGGATGCCGTGGCCCGTCAGGTGGATGACCTGCGTGCTGCAGGCCGGGAGGCCATGGGCGTCATTGCCGACGTGACCGACATGCGAAAGCTTGAATCCGCCCGTGAGGAAATCATTGCCCAATGGGGAAGGATCGACATCCTGGTCAACACCGCGGGTGGAAATACTCCGGGGGCCACGGTCAGCGATGATTCCAACATCTTTGAATTGGATGTGGAGGAGTTCCGGAAAAACGTTGATCTCAACCTCAACGGGACGGTTTTCCCAAGCCTGGTTTTCGGGAAAGCGATGGCCGAAACCGGCAGCGGCTCCATCATCAACCTGTCGAGTATGGCCACCTATTCGGCCATCAGCCGCGTACCCGCCTATTCGGTGGCCAAGTCGGGCGTCGAAATCTTTACCAAATGGCTGGCCATGGAGCTGGCCTCCAAGTTCAGCGAGAAGATCAGGGTCAATTGCATCGCACCGGGCTTTTTCATCGGTAACCAAAACCGGCAGGCACTCCTGAATCCCGATGGCTCTTATACCGGACGCAGCCTGAAGGTGCTTGCCAAAACCCCCATGAAACGGTTTGGCCGGATCGAGGAACTGAACGGTACTGTTTTGTATCTTTGCAGTGAAGCCGCAAGTTTCGTTACGGGCACAGTGATACCCGTCGATGGTGGTTTCAGCTCCAGTTCGGGGGTGTGAGACCCTCAGTATGAGAAAGAATTTAACCCGTTAAATATTTCCGGATATGGCATTTGAAAAGACATGGCGATGGTTTGGTCCGGGAGACGCCGTCAGGCTCCGCGACCTGCAGCAGATGGGAATCGAAGGGGTGGTCACCGCCCTGCACCACATTCCCAACGGCGAAGTGTGGCCCCTCGAAGAAATCCTCAGGGTCAGGGATGAGGTTGAATCTTACGGAATGCGCTGGAGCGTGGTCGAAAGCCTCCCGGTGCACGAACAGGTCAAGACCGGTGGCCACGATCGCGACTGGATGATTGAAAACTACCGGGAATCTTTGCATAACCTGGGCAAGGCGGGAATCGACACCGTGGTGTACAATTTCATGCCGGTGCTCGACTGGATAAGGACGTCCCTGCACTATGCCACACCCAACGGCGGGGAGTCGATGCTGTTTCACTTCCCGACTTTCGTGGCCTTCGACGTGTTTATCCTCAAGCGCCCGGGAGCCGTGACCGACTACACTCCGGAGATGATCAAAAAGGCGGATGCCATATTCTGGGGCATGACCCCTGAGCAGCGCGAAACTCTGGCACGGAACATCATCGTGGTCACGCAGGGCTTTATTGACGGGGTCATCAAAGGGTCCTCGCAGGACTATAAACAACTGTTTCTCGAACATCTCGACCGGTATGCCGGGGTTGATGCCGACCAGCTCCGACAAAACCTGGCCTATTTCCTGAATGGGGTACTGCCCGCAGCCGAAGAGGCCGGCATCCGTTTGGCGATCCACCCCGATGACCCGCCCTATCCGGTACTCGGACTGCCCCGCATTGTGGGATCGGTTGAGGACATCCGGAAAATCATGGAAATCAGTGCATCGCCCAGCCATGGCTTTACCTTTTGTGCCGGCTCTTTGTCGGCACGCCGCGACAACGACCTGGTGGCCATGGCTCGCGAATTTGCCCCGCGCATCCAGTTCCTTCACCTGCGGAACACCCAGTGGATCGATGATGATACCTTTTATGAATCGGGGCACCTCGATGGCTCGGTCGACATGCCCGAACTGATGCGGACACTACTTGTGGAACAGCACCGAAGGATCAAGGAAGGACGACCCGATGCCCGGATGCCCCTGCGTCCCGACCATGGCATCCGCATCCTGGGCGATTTTCACCTGAACACCAATCCGGGATACCCCCTCATCGGAAGACTCAAAGGCCTTGCCGAACTAAAAGGCCTGGAGGCCGGGTTAGAATATAGACTGAAAGAGGGGAAATAACGTACATCCAGACCATACAGTCAGAATGTTACAATTGACTAGTCCATGCAGGACATAATGATGCCTGGGAACATGCACAACCAAGCTCGTATTTTAATCATAACAAGACGACAATCCGAAAGTGTGAACTGGCAATAATCACCATTACATCACTTTGCAGTCAGTCGAACCTGCTTATTTTACTTCCCACTCGTGCACGCCCCCCGAGAAATCACCGGGTAAATTCATCTCCAAACGCATGGCCGATGCCGTGATCGCAGGGAAAGTCACCTCATCCCAGGCATCTTTATTGCCACCCTCAGGACCTGAAACAGCCACTTCTTTCCACTGTGACCCCTGGCGGGCCAGTAGTCGCCACTTTTCGGGGATCCGGCAATTGCCACGGGGCTCGTCGTCGAACCAATAGACCCTCGACGTGGTAACCTCAGTGGGTTGCGTAAAGTGGTACTCAATCCATTCGGTTTGCTTCCTGCGAGGCCAGGTATGGTAAAACGGATGGTTCTCATCGCCCGACGACTCAGGGACCACTTGGTCGTTGACCGCTTTCAGGGCGTCGGTAGGGTGCGAAGCCTTCACCACGCTGGTGCTTGACAGTGTCGGTCCGGGAATGGGACGCGAGGACTCTTTGGTAGTAGGGAGCCATACCGCCATTTCACCATTTCCGCGGTGGGCCCAGCCATAGTAGGGAATCGCCTTTGCGCGTTTCGGATACGTCTCCACCGACCCTTCGGCAGTCCTGCGGGTCCCCTCTGCATCAAAGGTCAGCGTGACCATGCCGTTGAGCAATCCGGCCTCAAAATTGGCCTCTGGCTGCACTTCCCGGCTCACCACCAGGTTCGACACCAGCGAGTCGGGCAGGTCGGGCCACTCGGCACAATAGACCAGCGGTCCACACTGAAGCGCCACGCGGTCGACATTGGCGGCAATTTCGGGGTGCGACAATATCTTTCGGACCTGCATCGGGAATTCCACCTCGATCTGGTCACCAGCCTTCCACTTGCGGTCGATCACGGCATAGCCGTTCAGCAGTTCAAATTTGGCAGCCTTGCCATTGACGGAGATCTTTACCGGTTCGGCCAGAGCATCGGCAAAAGTGTAAAGATCGCCCGGCACAGGGTTCTCGGATGACCAACCCGGGATACGGATATGGAAATCAGCCTTTAGCGGCTTGTCGGGATTCACCTTCACCACCACCTTGCCGTCCCATGGCATCTGAGTCTCCTGTGCCACGTCGAGGTGTGCACCCCCCACATGGAGATGCGTCTCGCTGGCCACAAAGAGATTCACGTACACTGAGTTGTCCTTCAGGGCATAGATATAATTGGGCATCGACGGTATAAACCGGGAGATGTTTGAAGGACAGCAGGCACAGCCAAACCATTCGCTGCGCTGGTGCTGGCCGTTCGATTCAAGTGGGTTGGGATAGAAGAAAAGATCACCCGACACCCCGACACCAGAAAGCACATTGTTGTATAACGACCGCTCCAGGACATCCATATAGCGGGCATCGCCCGTCATCAGGAACATCCGGTGGTTCCAGAATACATTGGCAATAGCTGCGCAGGTTTCGCAGTACGCCTTGCCGTTGGGCAGCTCATAAGGTCCGCCAAACCCTTCGTGACCACCCTCGGCACCGATTCCACCCGTGATATAGAGTTTACGGTACACCACATCCTCCCAGATGCGGCCGATGGCATCAACATACGACTGGTCTCCCGTGAGTGCCGCCACATCGGCCATACCGGTCCACATATATGCACCCCGCACCGAGTGTCCCAAAGCCTCGCTCTGCTCCACCACCGGGATGTGCGACTGGTTATAGCTGTTTTTGCGGCCAATTCCGTTACTTCGTACGTCGAGGAAGAACTTGGCCAGGTCGAGGTAGCGTTTCTCTCCTGTGGCACGATACAGCTTCACCAGCCCTATCTCGATCTCCTGGTGCCCGGGCCAGTTCTCCAGTTTGCCGGGGCCAAACACCTTGTCGACCAGGTCGGCGCTCTTGATGGCTATGTCGAGGATCTCGCGTTTGCCCGTGGCCTGGTAATAAGCCACCGCCGATTCATAAAAGTGACCCAGGTTATATAACTCATGGCTAAGGTCGTCGACCTTCTCCCAGCGTGTCTTGCCAATCCAGTCGTGCCCGTTCTCGCCCATGATTGTCCGGTTGGTAAAGAGGTAACCGTCATCCTCCTGGGCCAGCCCGATCAGAATCACCAGCGAATCGACCGTCGCCTCCATTTCGGCATCGGGGAACATCTGCAGCGAATAGGCCGCACCCTCGATGATCTTGTAAATGTCGGAATCGTCAAACGGGAATGGTGAACGGAAAATGCCCTCCTTCAACCCCCCGGCAATCCGGAAATTGTCGATACGGCCCGTCTCCTCGCTCTTTTGTATGGCGATGGGAATGGTCACTTCGTGGTTGGTCCGGATCCTTTGCGACCAGAAATCATCGGTCACACGCACCTCCGTAAAAGGGACAGGCTGGATCGGATATTCATTTTGGGTGGGGGCAGGGGCCTTTTGCTGGCAGGAGGCCATCAGCAGGACAATCAGGATGGGCAGAAACTGTTTCATATTGAATGGATCAGGTATTGGTTCAACTGTCGTACGCGAATTTACGAAACATAACCGAAAAAACCGCCTCAATGCCCTATTAATGCGGTATTATGTAACCAGTTAGCCCCCATCCCAACCCATTTTCACACAGATTATAGGAAATTCAGCCATTTCTCTCTATTTTGCAGAAACCAAACCAATTTGTGAATCAGACAGAAACAACCATGAAACGAACCGTCTTTCATCTGATTATCAGTTTCTTATTTCCAAAATACCCTTTACGGAAGCTGATGGCGCCATGGCTCACCGTGGCATTCTTCCTGTCGTTCCTCCCCTTTCCAGGATCTTCGCAAGGCTTTTTTGAGCGCCAGTCGGCACTGACCTTTATCGGTACCAAATCCTCCCCGGGGGCCATGGTGATCGCGGGGAAAGAGCATCTGGCGTCCATTGTGGTCGACGAAAACGACTTCCCCGGGGTACTTAGGGTGGCCAGACTCGTACAGAACGACCTGAGCATGGTCACGGGCAGGGATCCTGTATTGGTGACCAACGGCATTCCCACTGCCAAAACCGTGATCATTGCCGGCACCATAGGGAAAAGCAGTCTCATCGACCAACTGGTCTCCACAGGAAAACTCAATGTTGACGATGTTAGCGGCAAGTGGGAAAACACGCTGGTTGAGTTGGTTGACAATCCTTTTCCGGGGGTCGGACAGGCATTGGTCATCGCGGGAAGCGACAAGCGCGGCACCATTTACGGCCTCTTCGAGCTGTCGGAACAGGCAGGGGTATCGCCCTGGTACTGGTGGGCCGACGTGCCCGTGACGACAAGCGAAAGGCTCTTCGCCAGAAAAGACCGATACAATTTTGGGGAACCCAGGGTAAAATACAGGGGCATATTCATCAACGACGAAGCCCCGGCGCTGGCCGGTTGGGCCCACGAGAAATTCGGGGGCTTCAATCACCGGTTCTACAACCATGTTTTCGAACTGATCCTCCGACTGAAAGGCAACCTGCTGTGGCCTGCGATGTGGGGACGGGCCATTTACGACGACGACCCTCTGAGTGCGCCCCTTGCCGACGAATACGGCATCGTCATCAGCACCTCCCACCACGAGCCCATGATGCGTGCGCATGTCGAGTGGGACCGTTATGGTAAGGGCCACTGGAATTATGCCACCAATGCCGAAGTACTGAGGGATTTCTGGCGGACCGGGATCGAGCGCATGGGAAACCATGAAAGCATCGTGACACTGGCCATGCGTGGCGACGGCGATGAGCCCATGAGCGACGACCGCAACATTGAACTTCTTACCCGGATCGTGACTGACCAGCGCAAAATCATTGAGGAAGTGACTGGCCAACCGGCAGAGAACACCCCGCAGGTGTGGGCCCTCTACAAGGAAGTACAGGACTATTATGACATGGGCATGCGTGTCCCCGACGACGTGACCCTGCTCTATTGCGACGACAACTGGGGCAACATCCGCAGGGTTCCGGGAGAAAAGGAGAAACTCCGCAAGGGCGGCAGCGGCATGTATTACCATTTCGACTACGTGGGAGGCCCCCGCAACTACAAATGGCTCAACACCAATCCCCTGCCACGCATCTGGGAGCAGATGCAGCTGTGTTGGGACCACCAGATCGACCGGCTGTGGATAGTGAACGTGGGCGACATCAAGCCCATGGAACTGCCCACCTCCTTCTTCCTCGACCTGGCCTGGGACCCGACTGTCATGACCATCGCCGACATGGAAAACTATACCCGTGAATGGGCCAAGCAGCAATTCGGGACGGAACATTCCGACAAGATCGCCCAACTGCTGACCGGCTACACCCGAATCTTTGGCATGCGCAAGCCCGAGCTGGTCGACCCCAACACCTACAGCCTCACCCATTACCGCGACTTCGAGAGGATCACCCGTGAGTTCAATGCACTGGCCAGCCTGTCGGGTGACGTTTCGCGGCAACTCGACCACCGATATGCCGACGCGTATTACCAGCTTGTGCAATACCCTGTCGAGGCAGGCTCCAACCTCTACAACCTTTATTACGCCACTGCACGCAACCGGATGTATGCCCGCCAGGGACGGAGCCTCACCAATACGATGGCCGACAGCGTAAGCCATTACTTCGAAAGGGATGCAGCCATGAACCGACACTTCCACACCCAGGTGGCCGACGGCAAGTGGAACCACATGATGTCGCAGACCCGCATCGGTTACACCTATTGGCAGCAGCCCGACAAGGACGTCATCCCCAAAACCGAAAGGATCACACTGCCCAGCGGACCGGAACCCGATGTTTATGTCGAGGGCAGTGATGGCACCGGACCCGCAGTCCTGCCGGAAATGGACAACCTGGCACGCCAGGAATACTACGTCGAGGTCTTCAACAAAGGCAGCCAACCCTTCATGGTCACAACCACGCCGTCGCATCCCTGGCTTAAAGTAAGCCAGCTATCGGGCACCATCGTCACCCAGGAGCGGATATTCGTGTCGGCCGACTGGAAGAAAGTGCCGCCGGGCGTGACCAACGCATCGTTAACCCATGAGGCAGCCGGCAAGAGTTTCACGGTGGAAGTTCCGGTGAGAAACTACACCGCGAAGGAACTTCGCCAGACCGGCGGCTTTATCGAGAGCACCGGGTTCATCTCCTTCGAGGCCGAAGATTACACCGGCATTAGCGAGAAAGGCCCAGCGAAGTGGACAAGGATACCCGGATTGGGATACGGTTCATCAGGCATGGCGGCCCTCCCCTGGCACTCGCCCGAAGAGAACGGAGAAAGCTGGCTCGAATACCCCGTCTTTTTCCATACCACAGGAGAAATCAAGGTTCATGTGCACCTCGCCCCCACCCTCAACTTCACGGGTGGCGACGGCTTCGAATACGGCATCACCATGGGCAACGGTCCCATGCAGCGGGTCAACATCCATGCCGACGAGTCGATGCAGGCGTGGGAACGGAGCGTGGCCGCCAACGTTACCATAGGCACCTCAATCCATACCGTCACCGCACCCGGCATGAACTGGGTACGCATCCATATCCTCGATCCCGGACTCGTATTCCAGAAGGTGGTGATTGATGCAGGCGGACTGCAAAGAAGCTACCTGGGGCCCGAACATAGTACATTCCGTTACCTGCCGGGGATGGACCGACAGCCCCTGAAAAAGAAGAGAAAATAAGTCAAACAATAAAAAATTGACCCATGAAAGTCACCTTCTCCCCCATAATCAGAAAACTTGCCATTGCGACTTTGCTGGCACTCACCCTCCCGGCATTGGGCGAAGACGGCTCGCGGCTTTGGCTCCGGTACGACCTCATGGAGGAACCACTCCGCAGCCATTATGCCGAAACCATAAAATCGCTGGTAGCCCCTGAACAGGGTGAAACCATGGCTGCCGCGATCGCAGAAATCGACATGGCCATGGAAGGCCTTACCGGCCGGAAACCCGAAAGAACAACCCTCCCAGTGGCAGGCTCGCTGGTCATCGTTACCTTGAAAAACCCACTGGCCCGCCAATTGGTAACCAAGGAAGAACTGGCCGGTTGTGGCAACGAAGGATTCCTGATCCGAAGTCTTCAATACCGTGGGCAACCCATAATCCTCATCGCGGCGAACACCCCTGCCGGCGCGTTGTACGGCACCTTCCGGCTGATCGCCCTGATGCAGTCGGGCAACCCGTTGGGAGATCTTCACCTGCAGAAACGTCCAGGTTATAAATTCAGGCTCCTCAACCACTGGGACAACCTCGATGGCACCGTTGAACGCGGCTATGCAGGCCGTTCCATCTGGTGGAACCACGAGGGCGACGAGGAACGGCTCAGGGAGCTCTACACCACATATGCCCGCGCCAATGCCTCAATTGGCATCAACGGGGCCTCCATCAACAACGTCAACGCCTCGCCGCAGGTACTTACCCCGGAATACATCGACAGGTTTGCCCGGTTTGCCGGATACCTTCGGCCTTACAACATGAAGATCTACATGTCGGTCAACTTCTCGTCGCCGAAAATAATCGGCGGACTCGCCACCTCCGACCCTTTTGATCCCAAAGTGCGGCAGTGGTGGAAAGACAAGGTGAAAGAGATCTACACAAAGATCCCCGACTTCGGCGGGTTTCTGGTGAAGGCCAATTCCGAAGGGCAACCCGGGCCGCAGGACTTCGGGCGTACCCATGCCGACGGCGCCAACATGCTGGCCGAAGCCCTCGAGCCCTACAACGGGATCGTCATGTGGCGAGCGTTTGTATACCAACCCGAAGGCGACGACCGGGCCAAACAGGCGTATACTGAATTCAAGCCCCTCGACGGACAGTTCCACCCCAACGTGATCGTTCAGGTGAAAAACGGGCCGGTCGACTTCCAGCCCCGCGAACCGTTCAGTCCGCTCTTCGGGGCCATGCAAAAGACCCCTTTGATGGCAGAATTCCAGATCACCCAGGAATACCTTGGCTTTTCGTCGCACCTGGTATATCTGGCCCCCCTGCAGAAGGAAGTCCTCGATGCAGACACATATGCCCGCGGACCCGGCTCGACCGTGGCCAAAACCACCGACGGAACGCTCTACCCCTCGCGTCACACCGCCATTGCCGGGGTGGCCAACATTGGGCGCGACACCAACTGGACCGGCTACCACTTTGCCCAGGCCAACTGGTATGCCTACGGGCGGCTGGCATGGGACCCCGGACTGCGAGCCGGTGACATTGCTGATGAATGGCTGAAGATGACTTTTACCCGTGATGAACGATTCGTCAGGAAGGCAGGCAACATAATGATGCGGTCGAGGGAAGCCGCCGTGAACTACATGACCCCCCTCGGGCTGCATCACCTCATGGGGTGGGACCATCATTACGGTCCGGAGCCCTGGACCTGGTTCGAAGGGGCACGACCTGACTGGCTGCCCTCGTATTACCACAAGGCCGACACGGCAGGCATCGGCTTCGACCGGTCGCCACGAGGAAGCAACGCCGTGGAACAATATTTTTCGCCTATAAGGGAGCAATACGGCGACCCGGGGAGCTGTCCCGACGAACTGCTCCTCTGGTTCCACCACCTGCCGTGGGGCTACCCCATGCGCTCGGGCCGCACCCTGTGGAATGAGCTGGCTTACCGGTACACCGACGGCATGCTAGAGGCCCGGGAATTCCAGAAAATCTGGGACATGCTCGAAGGCGCCATCGACGACAAACGCTTTCAGGAAGTGAAATACAAACTGAAGGTGCAGGCCAGGGAGGCCCAATGGTGGCGCGATGCCTGCCTGCTGTACTTCCAGACTTTCAGCCGCAGGCACATTCCCGCCGAGCTCGAACGCCCCGTGCACGACCTGCAGGAGCTACAAAAGCAGAAATTCGACCTGAAGCACCATAATTAGAAAGGATGCCGCACCCGAAACGGCCCGATTCATCAAAGCCTGGATCCGGCCGTTTCATTTGTCTTACCATGATTCTAAGGGCATGCTTTTATTCATTGGAAACATTTGTGGGAGTGTGGGTTGAACACAACCAGGTAAATCTCCAATCTACCCCAGCCAATTTCCGGCACCCCTAGATTAAGAAACAGAATGCTGATATTCAATCCATTATAAGATTTCACTTTTACTTAACATTTTTCATACTATATTTGTCATAATCTCTGTATATTAGATACCAATTATTTCAGAAAAACAGAACAGCAGCCGCAGAGATTCATGAAGACACATAACCAGTTTAGTCGCAAGGAGTTCCTGACCAGCCTGGCAGCCATGGCCGGGATGATGATGGTACCGGGAACGATCGCCGCGAGTCCGTTTCAGCGCCGGGTGAAGCCACGTGTGAAGTTTGGCATGGTAACCTATTTATGGGGAAAAGACTGGAACCTCCCCACGCTCATCGACAACCTCACCAAGGCCGAAGTCTATGGGGTGGAGTTGCGCATTGGCCATGCCCACGGGGTAAATGTCGGCATGTCGAAAGATCAGCGCAAGGAAGTCAGGAAGATGTTCAAGGATAGTAAGGTGGAGGTTTTGGGCATCGGTACGCCCCTTCGGCTCGACCATCCCGACCAGTCGGTCTTACGCGAAACCATTGACCAGGCCCGGGAGTGCATCCTTCTGAGCAACGACATCGGCGGCAGTGGCATCAGGCTACAGCCCAACCAGTTTCATGCCGACGTACCCAAGTCGCGCACCGTCGACCAGATCGGTCGTGCCCTGAACCAGCTGGCACGCATCGGGGCGGGAGTCGGGCAGCAGATCAGGCTCGAGGTGCACGGTGAGGAGACCCAGGAGATCGACATCATCAAGGACATCATGGATGTGGCCGACCATCCGAATGCCACGGTATGCTGGAACAGCAATCCGCAGGACCTGAACGGGCGCGGACTGGCAGGCAATTTTAACCTGTTGCGGAGCAGGATGGGCGACATCGCACATGTTCGGGAGCTCAACGACCCCTCCTACCCCTATGGAGATCTGGTGAGACTGTTTGTCGAGATGAACTACAAAGGCTGGATCCTGCTCGAAGGCCGCACCGATCCGTCCGACAAGGTCGAGGCACTGATCGCCCAGCGGAAAATTTTTGAAGAGATGGTGGAAAAGGCCATTATTTTATAAATTTGGCCCGCGCAAACGCGCCAAAAAGCCTCTTTAGCTCAGTTGGTAGAGCAGCTCATTCGTAATGAGCAGGTCGTGGGTTCGAGTCCCATGAGAGGCTCGCAGAGATACGCCCAAATTGGGCGTCTTTTCTATCAATGCGTCACCGCACCATACGAAAATACATACACTTTAGGCTGTGACCCCTACGATTATTAGCCAACTAATAGTATATAAGTCTCGCAAAGGGCGCGATCAATCGCGCCGCCACTATTCATTTTCCAGATGGTATTGGCTGGAATGCATTTTAATCCACACAATCTACAAATATGAAAAATCCATTTTGATGTCAGTTAACCGTTAATAATAAAATTTTGTAAATTTAGTTAGGCTAAAATTTTACAAAATGAAAATAAGTCCACCCGAAATGGATGATTCACATGAATCTACCGATGAACTTATTAAGAATAAAATAGCTGAATTTGCAGCTTGCGAAGATGATATTCCCGGGATTATAATAATCATCAATGCAGTAGATTTTAGCATAAGATACCTGTCAAAAAGAGGGATTGAAGTTTTCGGGTTAAACCCTGAAGAACCTCAGGGCATTGGAATCAAATATCCTGCGCTCTTTCTAAAAGCCGAAAACCCCGCTGAATATTCGGCTTCAACATTTGAATTATTAAAACATGACAATAACGATGAAATCATTTCGCTCTTCCAGGAGTTCAGGACATCAGCACAACACAATTATTCATGGTTTTATGTTGGCGTGAAAGTGCTATTGAGAAATATGAAAGGAAATCCGGAATTTCTGATAGCCATGGCAATCCCTCTTAATCCAATGTCTGAAATGACTGAAAAGACAGAACGGATTTTAAACGACCAAAATGAACGCCTCCGGAATCAGCAAAAATTTCTTTCCCTGACCAAACGTGAAACGGAACTGCTGAAATATATTGCCCTTGGCAAAACAAATGAAGCAATCTCCACTGAACTTTATATTTCTGCTGAAACCGTTGCCACGCATCGAAAAAACATTAAACGCAAACTAGGCTTCAAATCCAATTACGATTGCACCCACTTTGCACAGTTATTTAATCTCATCTGATTCAATTCCTTCCGCTTTCGAATCCTTATTAAAAAATACCCGATTTTGGGTATATCGTACGTCAAATAAATGGTTTAATTTTATTTGAGATATTAAGGTATTTATTTCTAATAACTACAACTATGGAAAAGAACCTCAAACTTTTGGATAGAAATCGGGTAGATTTGATATCCGGACAATCGAAAACGGGAACTAGATGGTTAAAAATCGTTATCCTCACCGTGTTTTCCTGTTGCTTTGCAATATTGCAATCATACGCCCAGAAATTTCAGGTATACAATACCGAAAATTCAGGATTGCCCCATGACCAGGTACTTTCGGTTGCGATTGATGCGCAAGGCAATAAATGGTTTGGCACGTTTTACGGAGAGGTGGTTAAATTTGATGATGTCAATTGGACCGTATACAACAAACTCAATTCAAAAATTCCGGGTGATTATAATATAACCACGATTGCGATTGATGCACAAGACAATAAATGGTTTGGAGCTTCCTATTCCCCAACCCTTAAATCAGGCGGAGGATTAATAAAATTCGACAATGCCAGCTGGACACTTTATAATGTCTCCAACTCTGGTCTGCCGCACAATACGGTAACGGATATTGCCATTGATGAATCAGGCAATAAGTGGATCAGCACTTTTGGTGGTGGCGTAGCCAAATTTGAGAGCACCGGCTGGACGGTGTATAATAGGTCGAATTCGGATTTGCCCGATAATAATGTACGTTCAATTGCAATCGATGACCAAGGCAATAAATGGTTTTCAACCATGACGGCAATTGCAAAATATGACGGTAACGCATGGACCATATATAAATATTCGACCTCCATAATTCCTTATTATAATGATAATGGTGGAATTATATCCATCACATTGGATGACCATGGCAATAAATGGTTCGGAATAAGTCCTGACTGGGATTCCGGTCATCCGGGAGGAGTGGTAAAATTTGACGATGAAAACTGGACAGTTTATACCAGATCAAATTCGGATTTGCCATTCGGGGTTTTTTCTGCCGCAACCGACAAAACGGGTGATATCTGGTTTGCGACATCCTATTGGGCAGAAGGTGCACTTGTAAAATACAATGGATCAGACTGGACAGTTTATGACAGTGAAAATTCGGGTTTGCCTAATGACTGGATCAACTCAGTAGTCATTGATGAGCAAGGGTCCAAGTGGTTTGTTACCGGGAATTCTGGTGTGGTAAAATTTAATGAAAATGCAATTACTACTGACATTGACAATAATATTCAAGCTGCCCAGGATGGGTTCAATGTATATCCCAATCCGGCAAATGACCAGATTTCCATAAAAGGATTGAAACCTGGAACCATGAGTATATTTAATTCTTCAGGAGAGGTTGTTAAAAACTCTGAAGTGAAGGAAGTTTCAGTCGATATCGATGTTTCCGATTTGCCGGAAGGAATGTATTTCATTCGGTTTACGACAGAGGACAATGTAATGGTAAAAAAGATTATCAAGGGAAATTAATGCATAATCAAATGAATCTCCAAAAATTATCATGTATGTAATCATTCCCTTCTGGAATGTGAGAGGGAGGCACATTTGAAGAACAATCATCACCGGGATGACATGAAATCCCGTAGGGTAGACATGATTGTAACACACCATCGTAAGGAAACCCACCCCCTTTAAAGGATGCCATCTTTTCCGCAGACAGATGCAACGAGAAGATGGCATCCTCTGTTGATTCCCGTAGGGAAGACATGATTGTAACACATCATCGTAAGAAACCTGTCAGATTCCCGTAGGGAAGACATGATTGTATCATCGTAAGAAACCTGTCAGATTCCCGTAGGGAAGACACGATTGCAGCATCGTAAGGAAACCAACCCCCCGTTAAAGGATGCCATCTTTTCCGCAGACAGATGCAACGAGAAGATGGCATCCTCAGCTTGATTCCGGACGCCCCTATAGACATCGAGGGCAAGCGGAAGACATGATTGTAACAACATCATCGCCGGGATGACATGAAATCCCTTAGTGAAGACACGATTGTAACATCGTCAGAAACCTGTCAGATTCCCTTAGGAAGACACGATTATATCATCGTAAGAAACCTGTCTGATTCCCGTAGGGAATACACGATTGTAACACACCAACGTAAGGAAACCCACCCCCCTTTAAAGGATGCCATCTTTTCCGCAGACAGATGCAACGAGAAGATGGCATCCTCAGCTTAGATGACATCCTCAGCTACCCTATAAATCAACCCATTAGCCATATATAACATTGGTTCATTTTAAAATAAGTATAAAATACCATTTTAAAATCCTATCTCCCAATTCATCCATTACGCCATTCACTCCAAAAACCTTGCAAAACCTCAGTTTTTTTTCATTATTTTTTTGCTGCCGACAGTGATTTTTAATGCAATAAATTATGTTATTTGATAGATTTTAATTACCTTTAACTATTCCATAACTATTCGAGAAGTATTTTATATCTATTTTATTATAATACCAAAACCAAATCAATATGTCTATAGTTAAAGGCGGAATTACGGGTACACTCTCCGGGCGAATCGGGAGTGTGGTTGCGGTAACACGTGGTAACACAACTTACCTGCGATCATTGCCCACGCGAAAAAAGGGTTCGGGTACTGAAAATCAGATCCGTTCAAGAAAACGATTCGCCATCATAGTCAAATTTTGCAAAGGGTTCAAGGAAAATGTCATCGTTCCCATCTGGAACCTTTTGCCCGGTAATGCCTGCGGATATGCCTTGTTTCTGGGAGCCAACGGCAGCGCTTTCGACAGTATGGGAAACCTCATTGAGCTGTCGATGCTCACGTTCTCAAATGGCAATCTCCCGCCGGCACTCCAGGTGAAGCCGGTCAGGAAGGAGGGCAACCTTGAGGTCAGCTGGTTCAATGACCCGAATATGGCAAGAACCCGACTGAAAGATGAACTCTGGTACATGGCCGTTGTGGGCGACAAATTCAACGGTCCTTTCCAATCCGGACTGACCAGGGGAATGAAAGGAGGAGTCATTACACTTGCAGATCCTGCCACCCGTGGAATTTACCTCTTCTTTGCGGCACCCGACCGAAAGGATTTCTCGCCCGACAAGTACGTGGAAATCTAGTCCAAACCGGGACGGTAATTTGACGAAAATGAATGGGCCTTGTCGCCATTTTGAAGGCCGGCAGGGCCCCTTTCATGATGTGATCCAACCTTTGTCAATGGTTTGTCTACGCCTGGTACAATTTTTAGTACACCTAATTACAATCGAAGGTAAAAAAATATGCTTGTCTACACTTTGTCCCCGTTATTGTTAAGCTGATCGGGCCAAATTGTCAAATTGTCAAAATTGTCACGCGTATATCTTTTTTTTTTCGAATGTTATCTTGCCTTGCTTTTGGCATCCCCTCGCAATTTTTCCATTTTTCTTTCTAATTAGCCCCAATCAAAAAATGAGGCCTGTTCTTTACAAATCACGGCCTGTGGGTTAATGGCTCCATGATGATCCTTCTCAAAGGAAGCATATATATTGTTTGACGATATAAGACTGACTTTCAGAATAATGATAATTATTTTCCTGCTTTGTTGCACGATGATCATATTATTTATAAATTGCACCATCGTTCACAATCAAAGGATGGGGGCGTTTAAAAATCCATGATCTGCCTTCAATTTTATAAGGCAGATCCCACTGGTTGAAATGAATTTGCATTTGTATTTATATCAATATATATAGACAGATGTACAGGCAGACTATTTTTATAAAAAGGGGCACAATTTCCCCAAAAAAAAATTGAGGACCTCAATGTTTGCCAGACACAACCTCACCCCGCGATTTTGAGGAAATGGTTTCAATCAGGGTTTGATCAGGAAAAGGGATCATTATTCCAGAAACCCTCAAAACATGAGCGAGAAATATAATAACAAATACCGCATAACTTCTGCCAGGTTGCCTCAATGGGATTATGGCAACAGTGCCACCTATTTTGTAACCATATGTACCAAAAACAGAGAATCCTATTTTGGAAACATTGACCAAGGAGTAATGCAATTATCGCCACTTGGAGATATAGCCTTGAAATTCTGGCTGGAAATGCCTGCCCATTTCCCATTTTTAACGCTGGATGCATTTGTGATCATGCCCAACCATGTTCATGGAATAATCGTAATTGACAAAATACATGCACCGACCAATGGTTCAATGCACCCTGTAGAGGCTGTCTCAAAAGGGCAGCCTCTTTAATTTGTTGACAACCAACATGTTAATGTTAGCAACTTGTCTTTAAATATCTCATTATCAGCCCAATAATGATTATATTTAAGCATGAGAACAAAACAAGTGAAATTCAAACCATACAACCAAGGCCAGTTGATGGTTTTACCACCCAGCTTTGAGGATCTGATACCCTCCACCCACCCCGTGCGTGTGGTAAATCAGGTGATTGACAAGATAAACCTGAACCCTCTGATGGCTACGTATAAAGGGGGCGGCACCAGCAGTTATCACCCGAGAATGCTGCTTAAAGTACTGGTATATGGCTATTTGTGCAACTTGTATTCTTCGCGCAAAATAGAAGCTGCCCTGCAGGAGAACATTCATTTCATGTGGCTCAGTGCAATGGAGAAACCGGATCACAATACCATAAACCGCTTTCGCAGTGAACGCATGAAGGAAGTGATCCAAGAGGTGTTCAGCCAGGTTGTCCTGATGTTGGTCGACTCCGGACACATTGATCTTCAGAGAGTATATACGGACGGGACCAAGATAGAGGCAAACGCCAATCGTTACACCTTTGTTTGGGGGAATAGCATAAAGAACAATAAACAGCGGATCAAGGAACAGCTTGAGGAGTTGTGGGCATATACACAGGAGATTGCTTCAGAAGAGTTGAAAGATACGGCACCCGTGAACTTCACATCGATTAATCCGGAAACGGTTCGACAGACGATTGAACAAATAGACCAGGCTCTAAAAGATAAACCGGCAGATGAAAAGGTAAAGCAGAAAGTTAAATATGCCAAGAAGAACTGGCCCGACAAGCTGGAAGAATACCAGGAAAAGGAGAAGATTTTAAAGGAAAGGAACAGTTTTTCCAAAACCGATCCCGATGCCACTTTCATGCGTATGAAAGAGGACCATATGCAAAATGGACAGCTAAAACCCGGATATAATGTTCAGATCAGCACCAACAAACAATTTATAGGCAACTACTCCATCCACCAGAGCACAACGGATACGACAACCCTACGTAGTCACCTGGTTTCCTTTGAGAAACTCTATGGTTTTATGCCCGAAGAATTGACTGCCGATGCTGGTTATGGTTCACAAGAGAACTATGAGTTTTTAGAAAACAATGGGATAGAAGGCTATGTAAAGGACAACTATTTTGACAAGACCCAACATGGGAAGGATGATCTGAAAAGGGAGTTTCATCCCGACAATCTTTTCTATAACAAATCGCTTGACTGTTACTATTGTCCAATGGCTCAGCCAATGGTATTCATCGGGTACGAAACAAAAATTACCAAGACAGGTTATCGGGTAACCCTGTCAAGATACCAGGCCCAAAACTGTGAAGGATGTCCTCTTCATGGCAGGTGCCACACCAGCAAGGAAAACAGGATTATAGAAGTGAGCCACAGGGGCAATGAGCTTAGGAACAAAGCCAGAGAGAGATTACGGAGTGAAAAAGGGATAAACCACAGAAAGCAAAGGCCTGTTGATGTCGAACCTGTCTTTGGCATAATAAAGCACAACCGTGGATTCAAAAGATTTATGCTCCGTGGCCTGAACAAGGTTGAAATTGAGTTTGGATTGCTGGCTATTGCCCATAATCTTAAGAAGATTGCATAACCCAAAATGGGGAAAAAAGACCAAAAATCAACTGATTTAAGCCAAAATAAGCCTTAAAAGGACCAATAAGGAAGAATCTCGAGCAAAAGATGTAGTCGAAAGGGAAAACTGATCCGATTGGATCAAAAATGACTCATCGAAAAATAAAAAGAGGCTGACCCGCTTTTGGGACAGCCTCTACCAAATTGGGCGTCTCTACGGCATCATCCACCTATGCGGCATCACAAAAATGGAAACCAGCAACCTTGGGTGTTGTCATAAACCAATACAAACGAATGGTTACCATCCATGCAAGGAAAATTGCAGCCGGGTATGCATGGCAATCGCGTTTTCACGATCATATTATCAGGAACTATGAATCGTATCTGAAAATCCGGAACTATATCTTATACAATCCCATGAATTGGCCAAATGACTCGTTAAACCAAACTATTGAATAATCTGTACCACTATCTGCTGCAAAAACATTTCATGTCAATTCATGGATAATTCCCGAAGGCAAATTAGTGTAATTCGAGGGTAAATGGTGATTTTCCCTCCGATGGGAATACAATGTTTTTGCGGGAAAAAATTGTGCAGGTGCAATCCATCAACATCAATTCGGGAATGAATTGTGGCTGCGCGATTTATCGCGAAGGTTTGGTCTTCAGCTGTTTTCTGTGTTTTCCGTGGTGAGAAAAACGTTGCGGGTTGCGGGTTACGATGGTGCGAGGCACTTTGGTCTAAAGATTATCATTATTTATATCCATTCTAAAAATCATCATTTCCCGAAATCCCTACCTTCGTTTCAGAACCAAATATGCAACACCATGGGCAAAAAGACCTTAACCTCCCTTGCGGCTTTGTTTGCTCTTTTCATGATTTCTTGCTTTCCCTTTGCCGCAACGGGTGCCAAACCCCAACCCCAGTCGTTCGTCAACTACCTGATTCCGAAAACCGAAGGGTGGTACTATACCGGTGATAACGCGTCGGGCGACAGCTACGTATTCGAGAATGCCAGCCTAACCACGGCCATACACATCAAGAAAGAACCCACCCTGTGCGAAAACAGCCAGGAGTTCAACAAGGTGATCCTTACCTATATCCAGTCGCTGGCCAAAAACCAGGAGTTTGCAGAACAAAGGAAAACGGCCGCCCCCTACCCTTTCATGGGACAGAAATTCGGGCACATGGTCATCGTGAAATCTCGCACCACAAACCATCGCCGGTTTGTGCTTAACCATCTCGTGGGCACTAACATGTACCATATTGAAGTGACCGCCAACGGTAACGCTATGACACCTCCCGATGATGCCATGGCCTTTATCGCCCAGATTACTGCCGGAAGCGGACAAGGCATGCCCCCGTCGCCCGAAGCGATCCCGCAAAAGGCCACGGCAGCAGCCACCCAGGGCCAGTCGGGTACCACCACCCGCACAGCCGCAGCAACCACCCGCGAAAGTGTTAGCAACGTCGCCGGACGGTCACAGACCCAGACTGCAGCCTCCAACGCACGGCAGAGTACCGACACCCCCCAGGGCTACCGAGCCGGCACGACCGACGCAGCCAATCGGGAGCGTGCAGCCGCAGCCAGTCAGGAGAGTGCCGCTGCCACCAATAAAGCCCAGGGTACTGCCGAAAATACACAGCCACAATCCTCAACTGCCCCTGGACAAGCACAGGGAGCCACAGGCACTGCCGTCCCTGCACCGCAGGCATCTTCGGGACAATCGGTGAAAGCCCCGGCAGATGTGCCATTTACGCCCGGTCAGATTGCAAAGGGTGATATCCCCATGGTAAAATTTTCGGCTACCGATCCTTGTGCCCCAGCCGGAAATGACAAGGCTATGCCCTGGAACCAGTCGGGCAATGCCAAAATCGACCTGCCCAAAGGAGTGACGGCCATCGTGCCTCCTGTGGTGCCCAACCTGCAGCATTTGTCGGAGTTCAGCTTCAACTCTGCAGTATCGGCTGCTTTTGAGGCGATGCGACTGGTATACGGTCCCATGCCCGACGACGAGGCCAGGAAATTTGAGGCCGCTTGGGCACCGCTGTTCGACTTCCCGACTCAGGAGATCATCGACTACCTCAATAAACTTAACCCGCTGGTGAGCCAGTTCCTGGCCTGCCGCGAATCATACATCAGGGTGCTCAACGACCTGCACATGGTGATGTTCGACGCGTCCATCGCCATTGAGGACGACAGCCAGGTGGCATGGGAAGCCGCCATGGCCGAGGCCGCCCTCTACACCTCAACCCTTACCCCGCTGGAGGCCACCATGAAAAAGATCGCCTCACAGATCGAAGGCCTTGGCAACCCGCCCGACCCTAACCAGGCCAAGTGTGAAGCCCGTCAACGCTACAACCGCTTCTTTTCGGGCGAATACCCTTTCGAGGGCGAATGGGCGGGTGACAACGGCGAGGAATTCCTGCTGAAAGTTGGGCACACCTACCCCGACGGCAAGGTGCTGGTTTATTGGTTTCCTATTTCATGGCTTAACGAAATGGAGGCCAAGGGATATGACATCACCACAATGGGCATGCAAAACACCGAAGACGGGGGACTGGGGATTATTCCCGGACTTTTCGATCTGCTAAAGGTGATGGAAGAGATTGAGCCCGGCTTCTGGGTCAGCTACCATTGGGCATTCGATCGCACCATGTTTGTTTACCGGCCCGACAATGATGTAATGCAAGTGGTAAAATACCACCCACCCAGCAATTGGTCGTCACAACGGACTTTGGAAAAATATACGGCCCGCAAAACCCGCGAACCCCGGGAGCCCATCCCTCTCGTCAGGTCAAGTGACGGGACAATCAATAATTGGCAAGACTTGGTAAAATTACTGCCCGCCGATAACTGGGGCGGTAACAAGCTGCGAGGGTATAATCAGATAAAGAGCGAGAACTTCCTAACCGACATCGAATTTGCACTCTTCGACAAGCAGGACAAGAACGAGGAATTCAACCGAAAGAAGCAGGAAATCGAAAACGACAAGGATCTGACACAAGCCCAGAAACAACAAATGATCAGTGAGCTTGAGGATGAGTATTCCGATATTATCGTCAGATCGGCATCGGGCAAGACTGCCGCTACCGCACCTGCACCTGCAGCAGAAGCCACCCCGAAAGAAGGGATCCCTTCGGCTGCCGAAGCCGAAAAGGTGGCCCGGCAGGAGGCCATTGCCTTCCACAGCGAAATGGTAGACGTAATCAAGCACAACATGGAACGCGACATCGCCGAACGGAACGAGGTCAGGCAGCAGCTGGCGTCAGCAAAAACGCCCGAAGAAGCCAAAAGGATTGCCGACCGGCTGAAGGAATTCGATCTTCGCATCATACACCACCAGTCGAACATGCAGGCCGAGCAAGACCTGGTCGACTCACACAAGACAGGCGAGCTGGTACACACCCGCACCGTTTTCGACGACTACGCCCACAACCAGTTCATCGACAATATCCGCGAGAATGCGGCCCGCATGGATGCCACCCGTCGAATAGCCGAGCGCATCAACCGTCAGATTGACCTGCTGCCCGAGGAGATGCGTGCCGAAGCCCGCGATCGCGCCTACAAAATGCTGGATGGAGAAACCGTGGGATCGGGCGACATCGAAAAGGCCCGGAAAGTGGCCATGGCCATCACCAACCAGGTGCAGGGATATGCCGGCTACGACAATGCCATGGCCAAGGAGGCCGAGATCGATTCGGAAGTGAACGAGTTCTATGCCCAGATGGCGATCGTAGCCGTGGGTGCCGTGTTTGTCGGTGTGGGCTCGTCGGCACTTGCCGAAGCCTATGGGGCACAATCGGCGGCCGCCATTTACGGGACCAAGGCGTTGGGAGCCATTTACGGCGGTACTACCGGAGCTATTGCAGGCGGGCCTAAGGAGGGGGTCACCTCCGCCGTCTCGTACTGGTCGCCCTACGGATATGCCGCCACCCAGTTTGTCGACGGGTTCCAGCGGGCCGGACTCAATCCGGATGCCGATGTGCGCACCAAGATGTGGCAGGGAGCCAAACAGGCCGGAACAGCATGGGCCATGGGCAAAGCGTTCGAACTGGGCGCCGGTGTGGTCGCCAAGGGATCGCAAAAGGTATTCGGAAACGACAGCAGGTTGTTCAAGCCTGTCGTGAAAACCCCATCGCAGAGGTCGAAAGAGATCCTCGACGGACTTCGCACCCAGGGCAAACACCTCAATGCCGCCGACGAGTTGGCCACCTTCAGCAAGCTCGAAAGCCAGCTGGCCATCCTGAAGCGCGACCCGGTGGCCAATGGCGCCCGGATTGCCCAGATGGAAAAAGAGCTGAACCAGCTGGCAGCAGGACTCAACATGAATTACTACACCAAGTGGAACCTGAAATACAAGGCTGATGCACTTACCCGCTCGAAGTATGACCGCAGGGTACAGCAGAATTATTCAGAGATGACCCCCGGGATGAAGAACAGACTCGACCAGCAGGGGTATAATATGGAGGGAATCGAGTTTGTACAGTTCAGGAATGCCAACAGTGGCGGGACCTCAAGCATGGACCTCGACCTGGTGCCCGTGCGCGCCGGAACCCGCAACGAACCGGCCTTTACTGTCAACGGACAGAAGATGGTAATGAAAAAGGACGGCACCATGGTTACCCTCGAGCAATTCACCGACGACGCCCAGAAGGCCATGAATGCCGAATACCGCCGCATAACCGGACTGGATGCCCATGCTTCTGAAATGAACCTTGTGACATCAGTGCACAAGGAAGCCTTCTCGACCACGAAACTGCTCGACAAGGATGTCGATTTCTCGACCTTGTCGCCCGATGAAATTGCCAGTATTGGCAAAGTACTGGAAGTAAAGATGGATGGCATCAACAAGAACATAATGCTCACCAACACCACCAAGATGCAGGCCAAATGCCGCGAGTCGTCAAAGGAGATCGAGAACATGCTGCTCAGGAAACTCAGGAGTGACCTGCAACAAGCCCCCGCCGGAAGTCCTCAGCAAAAGCAGGCTGCAGCCGACATCAAGTACTGGGAAGACATGCTCCAGCGATTCAAGACCATCGGCACCGACGAAACCAATCCCGCAAAGATCATGGAACTGAACCGCGA
The DNA here is from genome assembly GCA_001270045.2 of Bacteroidales bacterium 6E. Classification (GTDB taxonomy): domain Bacteria; phylum Bacteroidota; class Bacteroidia; order Bacteroidales; family Prolixibacteraceae; genus UBA1413. The sequence goes on from DF970667.1 coordinate 269,004, forward strand.
GATCATGAGGGAAACCGGCGGACGCGACGTGAATGGCGTTATCAATGATTTAATCACACGATTCAAATAGCTACGTGATGTTTGGTGCTGGCGGGTTGCCAGATGGCAACCCGCCAGCATTAAAAAATGCTGAATTTCCTTATCTTTGAAAAAAAATCAAACAATGTTTTTACTTCTGGTTTATCTCTTTACAGCCTTGTTCGTTTCATTCCTTTGCTCCATCATGGAAGCGGTGTTATTGTCGACCCCGATTTCATTCCTGATGGTTAAAAAAGATGGTGGCCACAAGTGGGCCGACACATTCATCAGGCACAAGAACGATGTCGACAAGCCCTTGTCGGCCATCCTTTCGCTCAATACCGTGGCACACACGGTGGGGGCAGCAGGAGTGGGTGCCCAGGCTGTCAAGGTGTTTGGCGAAGCCTATTTTGGCATCGTTTCGGCCGTATTGACCATCCTTATACTTGTGCTGACCGAAATTATCCCCAAAACCATAGGTGCCCGTTTCTGGCGCGGATTGGCCAAATTTGCTTCCAATACCATCAGTGGAATGATCATCGTGACTTATCCTTTGGTACTGTTGTCTGCAGTCATCACAAAAATGATATCCAGCCGCGACCAGGAGCAATCGACCAGTCGCGAGGAAATATCGGCACTGGCCAGCATAGGCGCCGATGAAGGCATTTTCAACGAAAAGGAACACAAGATCATACAGAACCTGCTCAAGCTACGGAATGTCAAGGTCGACGAAATCATGACACCCAGGGTGGTTGTCGCGATTGCCGACGAGAACCAGAACCTCAGTGAATTCCTTAGAAACAAGGAATACCTGAAGTACTCGAGAATTCCGTTATACTCGGGCAGCGATGAAAACATCACCGGATACGTCTTTCGGCAGAGCGTCATGGAGAAGCTTGCCGAAGACCAGCATGAAATGAAACTGAAGGAACTTCGCCGCGAGATCGTGGTAGTCCCCTTCTCAATGGTGCTGTTTAACCTTTGGGAGCTGCTGCTGAAGAAGAAGGAACACATAGCGCTGGTGGTTGACGAATACGGCGGTATGGACGGCATTGTCACCCTCGAGGACGTCATCGAGACCCTCCTGGGACTCGAAATCGTGGATGAAAAGGATACGGTCAGCGACATGCGGAAGTTTGCCCGCGACCGCTGGGCCACCCGCCAGGCGAAATACCAGTTGCTGAACCAGACAGGGCAGAGCGAAAATCCAGTTTAAATTTTGATTCCGCTTTGCGGAATCAAAACCTTAACCTTTATTTTTGTACCACGCTTGTGCGTGGTATAAAAACCTCATCATCATGGAAATCAGGATACCCGGAACCGGATGTGCCAATTGCGAAAACCTGGAGAAACCGACCCGGATGGCGGTTGATAAGTTTGGGAACACAATATCGCTTCTGGTATGGATGGCCTTCCTCTTAGGCTCCGTCTCCTTATGGTCATGCACCAACCGGAGTCATTCTGCCGATAGCACGGAATACGAGCCCCAAACCCCGGTGGAAGTGATTTTCTTCCACACCAACTACCGCTGCGAATCATGCGAAGCCATCAAATCAGAAACCGCAAAGATCATTCATGAGATATACGGCGACAAGGTACACTTTGCCATGTACAACCTTGACGACAAATCAGGACAGAAGCCGGCAACCCAGCTAAACATCAGGCAACAGACACTGCTGGTCTTCGGTGGGAAGAAACGCTCTGATATCACAGCCATAGCCTCCCTGTATGCCCATGCCAATCCCGAAAGGTACCGGGAGAAACTGAAGGAAACCATCGACTCAATGATGCCATAATGGACAGACTCCTGACCGAATGGATCGCGAACAGCACCCTGCCCGGGATCACAGCCATGCTACTGGGATTCCTGATCTCCCTAAGCCCTTGTCCGCTCGCTACCAACATCACAGCCATGGGTTTTATTGGCAGGGATATGGCAGACCGTCGCAAGGTTTTTGTGAATGGACTGACCTACACCCTGGGGACCGTCGTGTCGTATTCACTGCTGGCAGGCGTGATCTATCTGGGGGCCGATCTGCTGGAGCTGTCGGTCGTGTTTCAGCGCTACGCCCTGAAAATCATAGGCCCCTTGCTGATCGTGATCGGGCTGGCCATGCTCGACGTGATCAGGATCCCATTTCCCGGATTCAGCCAAATCACCCAACGATTCGGGCAATCGGGCAAGAAAAGTCCCTGGCACGCCTTTTTGCTGGGAATGCTGCTGGCCCTGGCTTTTTGTCCGAACACCGGCGCCCTCTACTTCGGCATGCTCATTCCCATTACCATTGGAAGCCCGTATGGGATGCTTCTTCCCGTGATTTTTGCACTCAGTTCAGCCATCCCCGTAGTCATCTTTGCCTACCTTTTAGCCTTTTCCCTGAACGGGGTGGGCACCCTTTTTGGGAAGATCAAGGTCATAGAAATCTGGATACGCAGGGCTGTTGCCGCCATATTTATCCTTGCGGGGATCTTTTTGGTTGTACAGGTTTATTTCTGAGGTCCTTCTGATGCTATGCATCATCAGGATGACAACCTCGGCTTGACAATACATTTGGTCCAGCTGGAGAAGGCAACATTCAACAATGATAAAAAGTTGGATTGCAAACGTCAGCCAAGCTTTTCTTTCCTAACTTTGATCACTCACAAAGGTTCATACCAAATCAACCAAACCAATGAAAGCCAACAGCCGTACCAGTGAGATAAGGAACATCACCCTAATCGGATCAGTGGTTAACCTGGTGCTGACCATCGGGAAGGTGATCGCCGGGTTTGTCGGACACAGTTCGGCCATGATTGCCGACGGTATACACTCCCTTTCCGACCTGGCCACCGATGTGATCGTGATCGTGTTCGTAAAGATTTCGGGCAAGGAGAAAGACGAAACCCATCACTACGGACATGGCAAGTTCGAGACCTTTGCCACCATGATCATCAGTTTTGCGTTGCTCATCGTGGGTATCGGTATTGGTTGGACAAGCGCCGAAAAGATCTATAATTCGCTGAACGGGGAATTAATTGACAAGCCCGGATTGATAGCCCTTTATGCGGCATTGATATCCATTGTCAGCAAGGAAGCCCTTTTCTGGTATACAAAGATAGAAGGGAAGAGGCTGAACAGCCAGGCCATGATCGCCAACGCATGGCACCATCGTTCCGATGCCTTTTCGTCAATAGGAACCGCATTGGGCATATCGGGAGCCATCATGCTGGGCGAGAAATGGCGCATCCTCGACCCACTGGCAGGAGTCATCGTCAGCTTCTTCATCCTGAAGGTGGCGTGGGACATTGCCAAGCCGAGCATCGATGAACTGCTTGACCGCTCTCTTCCCGAAAGCACCCAGAAGGAAATTGAACAAATCATCACCGATACGAATGGCGTCAAGAGTTTTCACGGACTGCGAACCCGCAAAATCGGCGACCATTACTCGGTCGAAATGCACATCCAGGTCGACCGCCACCTGACGGTCGAGGTATCGCACCAAATGGCCACTGATATTGAGAACACCCTGCGGCGAAAATTTGGCGCCAATACACATGTGGTGGTGCACATTGAGCCCTTTAAGGGTTCTTAGGATGACATCCTTTAAAATCGAAGAGGATGTCATCCTTTAAGATTATCGAGGATGACATCCTCTAAAATTAAAAGGGATGTCATCCTCATTAAACGCAGGCCAAAAGCCCTGAACAACATAAAAAATATATGACTACCTTTGGTAGTTGTTCAACCATCCTAATCATGAAAAAACCATTACTGGCCTTGTTCCTGCTGGCAAATACGCTGCTGCAGGCACAGGACAAACCGCTCACCTTGCAGGAAGCTGTCAAATCAGGCATAAACCGTAATCCAGAGCTCCGCGAGCTTTACTCCGTGCTCGACCAAAAGCGGAATGCCGCCCGACAGGAAACAGGCATTGCCGATCCCGAGGTCAGTTACTTCAGGGAAGGCATCTCCAACGGCCCCGGCGACATCTTCGACGAACAGCGGGTCACGGTCTCCCAAACCATCGATTTTCCGCTCACCACGGCTTACCGGATAAAAGGGATCAGAGAGGAGGTCAGTGCCCTCGAAAACGAGCTGAAAGCCCGCGAGAAGATGGTCAGGGCCGAGATCAAAAGCAACTACGTGGAGGTGATCTATGCCCTCCGCCTGCAGCGGTCAAGGCAAAACCAGGTCAACATCCTCACCGACCTCCACAAGGCGGTGTCGACCAAGCTCGAACTGGGCATGGCCAGCGGTATCGACCTTGCCAGCGTGGAGCTACAGCTCCAGGAGGCCCTCAACGACCTCGACCAATCGGAATTCATTCTTCACAAGGCCAGGTATAACCTATTCTATGCCATGGGAATGCCTGTACCCGAGCAGAAATATTCCATCACCTTCAGTGATTCACTCAGCGCTTCCGAAGTGGAGGTCGACCAGATCCTGACCCTGGCCCTGCTAGAGCAACAGCCCGAGTTCCAGTCGACCATCCATGAACTGCAGGCTGCCCGCCTTTTCCTGAAGGAAGCCAAAAGCAATGTCCTGCCCGACCTCAGGCTCAACCTCTATCGGCAGGACTATGGCTCGGGGTACGATTTCACCGGTTTTGAGGTGGGCGTGAGCATCCCCCTCTGGTATCCACTGGCCCACAAGGGGAAAATCAACGCTTCGACGGCCAGGGTGGCAGAAGTAGGCTGGAAACAAGACCGGATCAGGCTTGAGCTGAAACGCGAACTCGAGCATGCATGGCACAACTACGACATCAGCCGCAAGATCATCAACCGATACCGCGACACCATGAGAAGCCGCGCCACCGAACTCCAGAGGCTCAGTCTGCGTGCCTACCAGCTTGGCGAAATCGACCTTCTCATGCTTCTCAATGCCCGTCAGGTCTTCCTGAATGGCGAACAACACTACCTGGCCGCCATGCGCGACTACTATCTCCAGCTGATCGCCCTGGAGAGGTATCTGGGCCAGGACCTTGTACAATAACTTAAATCTCACACTATATGAAAACCAAATGGATCTTAGCTCTGATACTGGGCATATACGTCGCTTCCTGCGGCACGGGGCAAAAGTCAGAAATCCCCGCAGGAGAAGGCACAGGTGAACTTCCGCCCTCGCTGCGACAGGAATCACCCACGGGACAGATGGTGCAACTGACCGAAAAGCAAGGGGATGAACTGGCGATCGAAACCGTGATGATTCACGGCGCAAAGGCAAAATATACCCTCCAGGCGCCGGCGGTCACCTTTCCGGCACCGGCCCATTCGAGCCTGATCAGCACCCCCATCAACGGACAAATCAACCGCATTTTCAAATATGAAGGCAACATGGTACGGAAAGGCGACATTCTCTTCCAGATCCAGAGCATCGAGTTCGGAAACCTGGTGTCGGACTACCTGCAGGCATACGCCGAGGAGCGGTTTCAGCGGAGTAAGCAGAAGAGGATCCAGCAGCTGGTTGAGGAAACCATAAGCGCAGCCAGCGAACTCGAAAAGGCCGTATCGGAATACGAGCGGGCCTCGGCCATCCTCAGGGCTTCCTACTCAAGACTGAGGGCCATCGGCGTGTCGGACGAGGAGATCAGCCAGTTCACCAACGGGGAAACGATCACGCCCCTATTGAACGTACACGCCCCCATCAGTGGCATAGTGGAGACCGTCTTTGTGGAACTCGGGCAATCGGTGAACGCCCTTGAGGACCTCTCGAGATTGCTCGACAACAGCACGGTACTGATCAGGGGCTATGTTTCGCCCGACGACGCCCGGCACATCCAGCGGGGCGATTCCGTGAAGGTATGGAACCAGGGACGGCAGTCGTTCCTCCCGGCCACCATCGAGTCGGTCAACCCGGGCATGGACCCCACCAACCGGTCGGTCGTCGCCAACATCATTATCGAGACCGTCAACGGATGGCCCAAGCCTGGTGAAAACCTTCAGCTCGACGTCACCACCTCGGTCGAGGTCGACGTCATCACCATCCCGGTCGATGCCATTACCTACGACGGCAACCAGGCCGTGGTTTTCGTGAAAAAGGACCCACGGACCTACGAGAAGCGGAACGTCAACATTGCCGAAATCCGCGACAGGCAGGTGACCGTGCAGGGAGGACTGGCCGAGGGAGAAGAGATTGCGGTATCGAAGGTATTCAGCCTGAAGGCCATTTCGAGGTACGATATCATGGCTGAAGAATAGACTAAAACCGACATCATGTTACAACAGATCATAACGTTCAGCGTTCGTCAGAAATTCGTGGCCCTGTCCCTGGTCGTCCTGATGGCCGTGGGAGGCTACTTCTCACTGATCGAACTGCCCATCAATTCACTGCCCGACGTGACACCCGTCCAGGTACTGGTGATCACCAAGGCCGGACGCTACTCGCCCTTCGACGTCGAAAAGCTGGTGAGCTATCCGGTGGAAACCGCCATGAACGGACTTCCCGAGGTGGCACAGGTACGGTCGATCTCCCAGTTCGGGTTGTCGGCGGTCACCGTCGAGTTCAACGAAGGTACCGACATCTATTTTGCGCGACAACTGGTCAGCCAACGGCTGCAATCCATCACCAACGACCTCCCCGGCGATGTGTCGAGCCCCATGCTCGGTCCCATCTCCACCGCCCTGGGCGAAATCTACCAATACACCGTCAAGGGGGACGGTTATTCGCTCACCGAGCTGCGCGAGATCCAGGACTGGCTCATTGCACCGCAGCTGAAAACGGTGAAGGGTGTTACCGAGATCAACTCGTTCGGGGGATTCGTGAAGCAGTTTGAGGTGACGGTACTGCCCGAACAGCTCAACCTCTTCAATATCGGCATCTCCGATGTGATGGACGCCATCGCCAGCAATAACAGCGTGTCGGGGGGCAACTACCTCGAGCACAACGGCGAACAGTATATCGTAAGGGGGCTCGGACAAATCGGCAACATTGCCGACATCGAAAACATCATCGTCAAGAACGTCAATAATCGTCCTGTCTTTATCCGCGACATCGCCACCGTCAACACCGCCACCGAAATCAGGCAGGGCGGGGTCACACAGGACGGACAAGGCGAGGTGGTCACCGGTATCGTGATGATGCTGCGTGGCGGTAACGGACGCATGGTCATCCAGAGTATCGAAGAGAAGATTGCCGCCATCAACGAAGGTCTGCCCGAGGGGGTTGTCATCGAGAAATTCTACGACCAATCCGACCTGATCAGCCGTACCACCCGTACTCTCTCGACCAACCTGGCAGAGGGTGGCATGCTGGTCATCGTGATCCTGCTTCTACTTTTGGGAGAAATTTCGGGCGCCCTCATCGTGGCCACCGTCATACCCTTCTCCATGCTGTTTGCCTTTATAGGTATGCGCGAGTTCGGGTTGGCAGCCAACCTGATGAGTTTGGGTGCCATCGACTTCGGGATGGTCGTCGACGGCTCGGTAGTGATGGTAGAAAACATCGTCCACCGCCTCCAGAAGGACACTTCCAAAAACAAGGGCGAAGTTATCCGCGAAGCAGCCATGCAGGTGGTACGCCCGATTTTTTTCGGGGTATTGATCATATTGATGGTTTATGTACCCATCATGACTTTTACCGGCATGGAAGGCATTCTCTACCGCCCCATGGCCATTACCGTGGCGGCAGCCGTGTTTGGCTCCCTTTTGCTGGCCCTTATCTATGTGCCGGCCATTTCCACCATCGTATTCCGGAAGGGCGTCAAGGTGCGCCGAAACTACCTCATCGAGTGGATCAAGCCCTTCTATGTCAGAAACCTGGCGGCATTCATGAACCGTAAGGCCTTCACAGTAAGTACCGCCATCGTCATCTTCGCCCTATCGCTTTGGGTGATGAGCAGGCTGGGAACCGAATTCCTGCCCGAGCTCGACGAAGGATCTATCCTGATCGAACAGGTGCGGATGCCCTCGGTAACCCTCGACGAATCGATCGAAAATGCCAACTGGCTGGCCGCAAAGCTGATGGAAAACATCCCAGAAATCAGGACGGTGGTTCCCAAAACCGGGCGCTCCGACCTGGCCAACGACTGGATGGGAATCCACCAGACCGACGTATGGGTTGTGCTCAAGCCTGTGGATGAGTGGCGCAAGGGACTTGAGAAGAGCGACATTGTGGCGATGATTGAACCTTATCTCCAGTCGGAGCCTGGACTGGTTTACAACTTCACACAGCCCATCGCCATGCGCGTGGATGAATTAACCAGTGGCGTGAAGTCCGATCTGGCCATCAAGATTTACGGCGAGGACCTCGACGTTCTGGGGCAGATCGGAGAGAACATCTCGAAGCTGCTGCCCGGACTCGAGGGAACCGGCAATTTCTATGTCGAGCAGTCGGTGGGACAACCCTACCTGACCATTGAGATCGACAGGGCAGCCGTGGCTACATTCGGACTGAATGTAGATGATGTGCAGCACGTAATCGAGGCCGGTATCGGAGGGCAACAGGCGGGCATGTTATACGAGGGACAGCGAAGGTTCGGGATTACGGTGAGATACCCCAAAGAGATCCGCGACGAGCTATACAAGATACAGAATGTGCCCGTACACCTGCCCGGGGGAGGCACCATCCCGCTGAAGCGGGTGGCCCTGATCGAGCTGCAGGAAGGTCCGCGTGAGATTCAGCGCGAGAACGGCTGGCGCCGGCTGATCGTGGGGATCAATATCCGCGACATCGACCTGGGCACATATGCCGCCAAACTACAGGAAGTGGTGGCTACACAGGCCGAGATTCCCGCCGGATACTTTGTCGAATATGGCGGCACCTTCGAGAACCAGCAAAGGGCCATGCGGCACCTGCTATTGGTTGTTCCGCTGTCGATTTTTATCATTCTGGGGCTGCTCTACCTGAACTTCGGCAAGATGAAATATGCCATCCTGATCCTGCTCAATCTGCCCTTTGCCCTGTCGGGAGGCGTCTTCCTGCTCTGGGTGCGGGGTATGTACCTCTCAGTATCGGCGAGCATCGGATTTGTGGCCCTGTTTGGGGTGGCAGTACTCAACGGATTGGTGCTGATCGACCACATCAACGAACTTCGGAAAACCAAGGAAGGCAAGCTCAGGGACCTGATCGTGGAAGGGTCGGCCGACAGGCTGCGGCCTGTACTCATGACCGCCCTGGTGGCCAGTCTGGGCTTTATCCCGATGGCCTTCAATACCGGTCCGGGTTCCGAGGTGCAGCGCCCCCTCGCCACGGTAGTGATCGGCGGCTTGATCACCTCCACATTCCTGACATTGCTGGTACTGCCGATAGTTTATCATTGGATGGAAAAGAAAAGCAAAAAGGATGTCATTCTTTAAAATTGAAGAGGATGACATCCTCAGATTTGGGAGGATGTCATCCTTTGCGCAGGTCCTTCTTCCGAGATGCGGAATCAGGATGACAGCGACGGCTATATATAAATAATTATTGGGCAGGAGGAGGTCCTTCTGATGCTGCGCATCCTCAGGATGACAGCGACGGCATTTATAATAAGCGAGATCAGGCCTTAGAACGGGTCTCGTCCTATAAATGTAGCTACGGCATGTTTGGAAATTCCAATAATATTGTATCTTCCCACAGGATAAGGAGTAACTAGTGTATATGGGATCATATACCTGAATTTGAGATGCCTGATGGAACTGATTAACCTGTTGTCGTATGAGCCAGCTGTCGCCGTTGTCTGAATCTGATTGGGTTTTACTGGTCAGAAATGACTCGTCTGCAGCATTTCAACACCTGTTTGAAAAATACAGCCAAAAGCTATATCGGTTTTCGTATTCCTATCTCCGTTCCGAATCTGATGCCGAAGAGATTGTCCAGGAGGTTTTCCTCAAGATTTGGGAAAACAGGCAAAACCTCAAAAGCGACAAATCTTTCCATTCCTACCTGTTCACCATCGCCTTCAATGCCATCAAAAAGCGTTTCATCCACAGGCAACGGGCCGAGAAGCACAAACATGCGCTACTCGAGTGGTTCAGCCAGGAAAAGCCGTCGATTGATTCAAGGAAAGATTTCGAATACCTTATCGAAAAGCTGGAGCTCCTTATCGACCAGCTTCCGGAGAAACGAAAACAGGTATTCCTGAAACGAAAGAAGGAAGGAAAATCGATTGCAATGATTGCCATTGAAATGGGCATCTCGCCAAAAACCGTCAAAAATCAGATCACCGAGGCCATGAATTTCCTGAAGAAATCATTTTGCGAACAGGATGATGTCTCTGCCATGCTGTTCTATTATCTGTTTCTGTCGAATCCTTCACTGCCTCCCGAACCTGACGAATAATAATAACCAGAAAATATTCAAAAAAAACATTGAACAACTAATAGGACTTTTTTCTTCATGAAGATATAACGGTTGTAATTCCTGCCGAAATGTTGGAAATGAAAGAAAAAGTCGATAAAACATTGCTTCGCGATTACACCCGGGGTAAATACTCTTTGAGAGAGTTTAAAAGGATTGTAAGCTGGTTCACTGACAGCAGAAATCACCAGGCCCTCAGGAATTCCCTTGAGGAACACTGGAAAGACAACCTTAAGTCTGACGCGGCACCCGAAAAAGACCTCACCCATATTTACGAACTGCTGAAACGTGAAATGGCTGAATCGGACAAGAAAAGAATCACAAGGGAGCGCTGGCTTTGGTGGTATTCGCGAGCGGCAGCCGTGCTGCTCATCCCACTTCTGGTTTATGCAGCCTACAGCATTTTCAGGAATCCCGCCTATAACGACACCACTGGTACGCCCATCGAGGTATTGTCGCCCCTGGGTGGCAGGACTCACTTTCAGCTGCCCGATGGCACCAAGGTCAGCCTGAATAGCGGAACACGACTGACCTATAACTCCATGTTTGCAAAGAATCGTAAAGTGTCACTCACCGGGGAGGCATTTTTCGATGTGACACACGATCCTGACCATCCATTCATGGTGGAAAGCATGGGCATTGGCGTCAGGGTTCTGGGGACACGGTTCAACATTGTGGCCTTCGACAACGAAACCACTACCGAGGTAGTGCTCGAGCAGGGCAAGGTAGAGGTGACGGGCACAAACGGGTCGCTGTTAACGACACTTTCCCCCGATGAGAAACTCACCCTCGACAGGACCCGGAACACCTGGGAAACCAGCAATGTTGACGCCAGCAACCTGACCGCATGGAAAGACGGGGTTCTCATTTTCAGAAGCACGCCGCTGTCGGAGGTACTGACAAGGCTTGGAAGGTGGTATAATGTCCGTTTTGTCGTTCACGACAAAGAGATCGAGACTTTCCGCTACCGCGCCACGTTCAGGGAAGAACCTCTTGAAGAGGTGCTTCGCCTGATCTCCCTGACCGCACCCATCGAATATGAAATCAGCAACAGGCAAATGGGAACCGACGGTCTGTATAACGAAAAAGTCATCCACATCAGGAAAAAGAACTAAACAAAATCAGGAAGGTGGTACCAGCACCCTCCTGAATATAAAATGTATATAAAAATGCAGTAACACTTTTAATCATTTCAAACGTAAATTTATGAATAAAAATCTAAAACCATGGGACGCGTACCATCGCTCCCTAAAAAAAGGACTACGTATGATCAGATGGAGTTTGTTCTTCTTATTCCTTGGAATCGTTCAGTCGTGGGCTATTGATTCCTATTCGCAGCAAACTAGGTTCTCCCTGAATTATGAAAAAGTGAAGCTGGTTGATGTCCTCAACGACATTGAAGACCAGAGTGAATTCCATTTTCTTTACAACGAGAACTATGTAGACGTAAACCAGGTTGTAGACTATAAGGGAACCAACCAGCGGATTGAGAGGGTTTTGGCAGAAGTACTTTCAGGTAAGGGCATCCAGTATGCCATTCACGATCGCCAGATCGTTCTCACGCCCCTCGAAAATCCTGCCACCACGCCTGTCGGACAGGATTCGAAGGTGGTCAGTGGCAAGGTTACCAATACCTCGGGAGAGCCTTTACCCGGCGTGACCGTCCTGGTTAAAGGGACAACAACGGGCACCATTACCGATTCAAATGGCCAGTTTGTGTTGCGGGGAATTCCCGGTAACGCCACCCTGGTATTTTCCTTTATCGGCATGAAATCGCAGGAAGCCTCCGTTGAAGGCACCGAGGTACTCAATATCGCCCTGCAGGATGAAACCATCGGAATCGAGGAAGTCGTTGCCGTGGGTTACGGTACCATGAAAAAAAGTGACCTCACCGGATCGGTAGCTGTCCTCAAGAGCGAAGAGATCGCCTACAAGGCCACCGCTAACGCAGCACAGGCGTTGCAAGGCAAGGTGGCGGGATTGCAGGTCACCAACAGTGGTGCTCCGGGCAGCTCACCGGTGATCCGTGTAAGGGGACTCGGTTCGGTTCGTTCCGATACGGAGCCTTTATATGTTGTTGACGGCGTTTTGACCAACGACATCACCTTCCTTAGCAACAACGACATTGAGTCGATATCGGTACTGAAAGATGCCTCCGCTTCCGCCATCTATGGCGTCAGGGCGGCCAACGGGGTCATTATCATCACCACCAAGCGCGGAAACAAAGACCGCATCCTAGTGTCCTATTCGGGCTATGCAGGCGTGCAGGTGCCGGTCGACGTGATGGAAATGGCCAATGCCAAGGAATATATCCAGCTGTTGAACGAAAAAGGTGAAATTGCCGCGAAGAAAACCGGCGGATCTTTTACTCCATACGATGCCTCGAAATATAACGTATCCACCGACTGGTTCGGTGAGATCCTGCGCGATAATGCCTTTACCACCAACCACGACCTGAGTTTCTCGGGGGGCAACGAAAAGACCTTGTTTGCTACAGGCATCAACTATTTCGAGCAGGAAGGCCTCATGCTTTTCGACCTCTACAAAAGGATCAACGTAAGGGCATCGGTCGACAGCAAGGTGAGGGATTACCTGAAGATCGGGTTCAGCCTGAACCTCTCGAACCGTAATTCGGACAACTCGCCCAATGTGGCCCATGCCGCCTATATCGCTCCCCCTGCGGTTGCCATGAAAGACAAGGCCACCGGCAATTATATGGCCATGACCGAGTTTGGCGACTATGCCAACCCGATGGTCGGACTGGTTTTTACCGATGACAAGACCAGCAGCAACCGTTTGGTGGGAAGTGGCTATGCCGAACTCTACTTCAACAAAAACCTGACGTTTAAAACGTCGTATGGTGTTGACGGAGGCTATGTGCGCGACAGGATTTATCTGCCCAAATATGAACTGGTCGGTGGAAATCCTTCCGATGAGATCGAAAGGTTACAGAGAAGGATGAGCTATTCGTTCGACTGGTACTGGGACAATACCCTAACCTATACAGGCAAGGTGACACCCAATACCGACATGACAGCCATGCTTGGTGTGTCGGCCCAGGAACAGCAGGGATTGTTTCTGTTCGGCTCACGTCTGGGGGTTCCTCTTTTCCCGAAGAACAACACACTTTACCTCAACCTGGGCACTCCCGATTCACAGACCAACAACGACGGTGGTTCACACATCGCATCGAGCTCGTACTTCGGGCGCGTGAACATCTCTCACCTCGAAAAATATATGCTTACCGCCACAGTGCGCCGCGACGGATCATCCATCTTCCCTGAAGATAACCGTTTCGACATATTCCCCTCCATCGGTCTGGGATGGGTACTCTCCAAAGAAGGATTCATGGCCAACCAGACAGCGTTCGAATTCCTGAAACTCAGGGCAAGCTGGGGTGAAATGGGGAATAACAAGATCCCGGAACTCACTGCTTTCGGAACAGTCGATTATGAAACGTGGAACTCGACCGAATTCGGCGGAACCATCCACCAGGGTGCATCTGCCACCTATATCGGACCCGCCAACCTGCTTTGGGAAAAAACCCAGGAGTATGACCTGGCCATCGAAGGATACATGTTCAATTCGAGGTTGACATTCGAAATCGACTATTACAACAAAAAGACCATCGGGGCCATCTTCCCGGTAACGGTCAACAGTGCACTGGGTGCATCGAACTCTTCTTATCTCGACAACAATGCCGATGTATTGAACAGGGGCGTGGAAATGAGCCTTGGATGGAAAAACAGCATCGGGCAGTTCAATTACAGGGTGAACGGAAACGTAGCCTTCAACCATAACGAGGTTGTCGCCCTGAAACCGGGGACCATCGGGATTTATGGCGGATTCATGAACGTCAACTCCTCGACCTACACTACTGTCGGCCATCCTATCGGTGAATTCTACGGAAGGAAAGTGCTCGGTATCTTCCAGAACGTGAGCGAGATCCAGAACTACAAAGGCCCCGAAGGAACTCCTATCCAGCCCAATGCACAGCCCGGCGACTTTAAGTATGCCGACCAGAACGGCGACGGCGTGATCAACGATAAAGACCGCACCTTCCTGGGATCTGCCCTGCCAACCTACAATTTTGCGTTAAGTTACTATATGGAATACAAGGGGCTCGACTTCCAGGTTGACCTGTACGGACAAGGCGGTAACCATATTTACAATGCCAAACGTTTCCGCCAGATCGGCAACGAGAATTACGACAAGGATTTCTATGATAACCGATGGCATGGCGAAGGGACCTCCAATACCTATCCTTCGGCCGATATGGCAAGCCAGGACAACAAGGTGGTCAACTCATGGACCATCGAGAAAGGTGATTTCTGGAGAATCCAAAACGTTCAGTTAGGATATACGCTACCATCGTCGCTGACATCACATGTCGGAATCGGACAGGTAAGATTGTACGCCAATGCCGCCAATCCAAAGACCTTCTTCAAATACAAGGGATTCACCCCTGAAATTGCGAAGACAGGTCCCGAATCTGCAACCAGCCAGGGTGTCGACAGCTATGTTTATCCCATGTCGGCAACTTACAACTTTGGTGTAAATATCAATTTCTAACTATTTAAACAGAACCATCATGAAAAACAATATCATCAAAACAGTTTTGCTGGCAGTTGCAGTTTTCTTTGCTACCTCCTGCACCGAAAGCTTTCTGGACTTTGCCCCTGAGGGTAAACTTCCTGAAGCGGAGTTCTTCGTGACCGAGGCACATGCCGACCAGGCCGTGGTTGCCGCCTATGCCCATATGCGTACCTGGTCGCAGGTGGCGTTTGCGCTCTATGCCATCCAGGAAATGCCATCCGACAACGCCCTGAAAGGGAGTGTCGTGGGTGATGCCGCTTTCCTGAACGACTATGTATATTTCAATGTCACTCCCAACGAAGGGCAGGTAAACGACTACTGGGCCTCGCGTTATAAAGGCGTGAACCTTTGTAACCAGGTGATCGGAAAGATCGACCAGACCAACACTCCCGAGGCTAAGAAAGAAAGGCTGCTGGCCGAGGTGAAGTTCCTGCGTGCCTATTACTATTTTGACCTGGTACGTGCCTTTGGCGACATCCCACTGGTGGTCTCGCTTGATGACGCGGTTGGACAGGCATCTGTCAGGGCCCCGAAAGAGGAGGTTTATAACCAGATTGTTGCCGACCTGACCGACGCGGTCGCCGGACTTCCGGTGGCGCATGACGCACAGAACACCGGACGTGCAACCAAAGGTGCTGCCCAGGCACTCCTGGCAAAAGTCCATCTCTATCTCGAAAACTGGGCCGAAGCCGCTTCGCTAACTGATCAGGTGATCGCTTCCGGACAATATCAGCTGATGTCCAATTTCTGGGAAATCTTCCGTATTGCCGGCGAGAACAATGACGAATCGGTATTCGAGATCCAATGCCCGTATGATCCGGGTGACTGGAACCTCACCAACTGCCAGAATGCAGAGCCACAAGGCCCCAGGGGCGACTACGGATGGGGATTCAATGTCCCGACTGACGACCTGGCCAATGCCTATGACGCGGCAGGAGACACTATCCGCAAGAACGCGACCATCATCTATTACGGCAAGGCCACACCCAGCGGCGATGTGATCTCGGGCATCGGTCCGAACGAGATGGAAGGGGTCGTCATACCCCGCTATAACGGTAAGGTATACTCGACCATGCAGGAAAGGGACGAACTGGGATGGTGGTGCTCATGGGGTGCCAACGTACGTGTGCTCCGCTATGCCGAAGTATTGCTGATTAATGCCGAAGCCAAGGCCCGCAGCGGAAATGCCGGAGGCGCCGCCGCACCGCTCAATCTGGTCAGGGAAAGGGCAGGCCTTCCGGCCATTGCCAATCCGACTGTTGAACAGATCATCAACGAACGTCGCCTCGAACTCGCCATGGAAGGCGATCGCTTCTTTGACCTCGTGCGTACCGGACAAGCTGCCAGCCGACTGGCATCATTCGGGTTCAAGCCAGGCAAGAACGAGGTGTTCCCCGTTCCGCAGAACATAATTGACATGACAAACGGTACCATCACACAGAATCCGGGCTATTAATCCCAAAAGACCAGGGGAAGCGCAAACTTCCCCTGGTCATTCCGATTCGGATACCGCCTATTTATACTAATCCAGATAAAATTTTGACATCAATGAAAGAAAACCACATGCCAAAAGCGGGCATCACCCGTCAGGAATTCCTGAAACGAACTGCCCTGGCAGGTGCAGCCATGCTGATGACTTCCCTCGAAGGGTGGGCCCTATCCACTGCCGACAAAAAAATCAAGGTGGCCGTAATTGGCTGCGGCAGCGTCAGCAACAGCTACCTGCCCCAGTTATTGTCGTCGGAAATGATCGAGGTGGTCAGCCTTTGTGACATCAAATACGAAAGGGCCGTCGCACAAAATGAACAGTATAAGGTGGGTGCCAAAACCTACCGCAACATCGACGAGGTGCTGGCTGGCGTTCCTTTCGACATGCTGGTAACCCTCACCGACATGCAGGTGCATGAAGAACTGAACAAAAAAGCCCTCCTGGCAGGAAAACACGTGTGGAGCGAAAAACCGCTCGCCAATTCCTATAAGGCAGGAAAAGCGCTGCTCGACCTTGCCAACAGCAAGAACCTCCGCCTGTGGGGTGCCCCCGCGGTGGTGAACAGTCCGCAATTCGCCTATATGAACAAGGCCCTCCGCGAAGGGAAACTGGGCATGGTATCGAGTGCCCACGGACAATACGGACATACCGGTCCGCACTGGAGTGCATTCTTTTACGAAAAAGGCGGCGGAAGCATGCCCGACCTGGGCGTATATAACATGACCACCCTTACCGGACTGCTTGGACCGGCCCGCAGTGTGATGGCCATGCTCAGTATCGTCAAGCCCGAACGGACAGTCGACGATAAGGGGACCATTAAGGTCGAGGTCGAGGACAATGCCCACATCCTGTTAGAACACGACAACAACGTCATCAGCCATATCATGAGTGGATTCAACTTCTTTGATCCTCATGGACATGTTGCCTCCGACCAGATGCTGCATTCCATACAGATATATGGGGACCAGGGGAATATGCGTCTGCTGGGCTACGACTGGGAAACCAATGGTGTGGTCATGGACACAGCCGAAACAGGATCGGCACAACTGGTATCGACCGACAAGGGCGGATACCAATGGCAGGAAGGTGCACGCGTGGTTGCGGAAAGCATGGTTACAGGCATCGAGCCTAAAATCAATGTGGAACATGCATTGCACGTTCTCGAGATCATTGAAGCAGCCCATGAATCCCATAAACAGGGCAAGAAAATCAGGCTCAAATCTGATTTTCCGTTCCCTGTGATACGTTAGAGAGAGAAGGAGCATACCCGGGCATTTCTCTTTTGGTGGTCTGAAAATCCTTCCATTGTTACCGTCAAGGCAGGATTTCACCAAAAGTGTGCATGGCCGACAAATCATCGGCCATGCAGCCCGGGCGATCTCCATTTATGAAACAAATACATTGTCAAATCATCATGACCGGGCTCACCTGCAAACGGCAGCCGGCCCTTCCTCCTTTTGAAGGCAGGAAGCGATAGAGGCCCCGACCAAGCCAGGGTAACTTGATCCAACCTATAAATCATGAGGCAAATCCTATTCATTTTGATTGTAACGCTATTTTCGCAGGTCGTGGACGCACAGGTCGGACAGGCCGGGAAAGTGGAAAGCTACACAAAACTGCCCGACGGTATCCGGGGCAAGGGCAAAGGATACATCTTCGAGGTCAATGCATGGTCCGACCACATCTTCAGGGTCAGGGTCACCCAAAACAAGGACTTTACACCCCTGGAATACGCCCTGCAGAATTCAACATCACCCGGACACAAGGCCTCGGTGGAGGACAACGGAAATGCCATCCGCATCTCTACCGGAACCATGACCGCCATCATCCGGAAAGAGCCTTCCTTTAAAATCACCTTTGTGAATGCCGACGGCAAGGTCATCAGTCAGGACGCCGACACCTACGAATACGGGGTTACTTTCCTAGGCGATCGGGTCAGCATATACA
This sequence comes from Bacteroidales bacterium 6E, assembly GCA_001270045.2. Lineage (GTDB taxonomy): Bacteria > Bacteroidota > Bacteroidia > Bacteroidales > Prolixibacteraceae > UBA1413. Next base: position 287,309 of record DF970667.1, read on the forward strand.
AGACCTTGCAGGAAGGGGAACGGTTCATCGGGATGGGCGAAGCGCTCGGAAACCTCGATCGCAGATCCACCGGAATTACGCTGGACAACACCGACAACTACAAATACGGCGACCCGCGAATTCCCATGTATGTCAGCATCCCCTTCTATATGGGGATCCACCATGGGCATATCTATGGCATGTTCATCAACAACAGCTATCGGTCGTTTTTCAACTTCGGACTCTCGACCCCGCGCTACGCTTCGATAACCATGGAGGGTGGTGATGCCGATTACTTCTTTATGTACGATACTTCGGTCGAAAATATCATCAGACACTACACGTCGCTCACCGGACGTATGCCATTGCCACCCATCTGGAGCCTGGGCTATCACCAGAGCCGGTGTTCCTATTACCCCCAGGACCAGGTCGAATGGATTGCCGAAACCTTCAGAAGAAAGCAGATACCCATCGACGGGATCGTGCTCGATGCCGATTACCAGAAAGAATATATGCCCTTCAGGACCGACACCAACCGGTTTCCCGATATGCCCGGACTGGCCAGAAAACTGGCAGGCATGCAGATCGAACTCACGGCTTCGGTATACCCCGGAGTAAAGATTGACACAACCTACGACTCTTATAATGAGGGTCTGGAGGAAGGAATCTTCATCAAACAGGCCGACGGCAACCTCTTCGAAACCGAAATCGCCCCACTGAGCCTCTATCTTCCCGACTATACCAACCCGAAAGCCCGCGAATGGTGGATCACAAAAATGGTGTGGATGAAAGAGAACGGCATCAATGGTTACTGGAACGACATGAACGAACCGGCGGTTGGGGGTAGCTATCTGCCCGACAACCTCCTTTTTGATTTCGATGGAAGGAAAGCATCCTCCCTCGAAGCCAAAAACGTATACGGCTTCCAAATGGCTCGCAGCAGCAATGAAGCCGCAATTCGTAATGGCGTACGTCCATTTGTCCTGACCCGGTCAGGATTCGCTGGCGTGCAACGTTACGCCGCAGTATGGAGTGGTGACAACACCGCCAGCGATGAGGGAATCCTGAGCGGAGTGCTGCTTAATAACCAGCTCGGACTGTCGGGCATCCCGTTCGTGGGTCCCGACTTGGGCGGATACATCGGTGACGGGAACAAAGACCTCTACCGGAGGTGGATCCAGGTGGGCATTTTTTCACCATATGTAAGGAACCACAAGGGCTACCTGACACCGGCCAATGAGCCATGGAGTTACGGAGAGGAAAACGAGGCCATATCCAAAACCTGGATCGGGTTGCGCTACCGGCTGATGCCCTATATCTATTCAAAATTTCATGAAGCCACCCAAACCGGGATGCCGATAGCCCGAAGCCTGGCCATCACCTGGCCTTTCGACGACAAGGTGTACGACCTGCAATACCAGTACCAGTTCCTGTTTGGCGATGCCATCCTCGTAGTTCCTCTTACCACTAAAGATAAGACAAAACAGGTGTATCTCCCCGGGGCGGAGTGGTACAACCTGTACACCGATGAAAAACTGGCCGGCAACACCGAATTGACGGTCGCATGCTCCGACTACACCATTCCGTTATACGTGAAAGCCTCCTCCATCATACCGATGCAAAGCCAGGTGCAGTCAACAAAGGAGATGCCTTCTGACACCCTGTTGGTACATGTGTATCATGGCAGCGAATCCCATTCTTTTGTCTATTATGAAGACGATGGGACCAGCTTCGAATACCTTGAAGAGAACTATTGCAAACGCAGCTACCAACTGGTTCCCGATGAAAAAACACTCAGCATCGGGGTGCAGTCGGGGAAATTCACCTCACGCTACAAACACATCATGCTGGTTTTACATGGTTTCCCTGACACGGTCGAATATCTCGCGGTCAATGGAACCAGGATGACGCTGGCAAAAGGTAGCGACCGGATCCTTGATCCATTGGAACACCTTTCCGGGATCTGGCCCGACTATTTCCGTCCGGCAACCGAGCCCATGGCTTCGGCCACCCGACACATCGTGATCCCCCATCAAATCAATGAAATAACCATCACCTGGTAAAACAGACATCATGCGAAACAAACTGACGATATTCCTACTATTCACCCTGTTGCTGGCCGGCTGCAGTCAAAAAAGCCAGTCACCCAAGTGGAAGACAGGCATGCAGACTTACACCTTTCACCAGTTTACGCTCACCGAGTCCCTGGAGAAATCGGAAGAGCTGGGACTTCGCTATGCAGAGGCCTTCTTCTTCCAGTCGCTGGGCGCCGGATTCCCCGATTCGGCATACCTCAACTTCGACTTACCTGACGAATACCGCGAGTTGCTGAAACAGAAATTCAATGACCATGGAATCACCCTGTATGCGTTTGGGGTGGCCTTTTACGACAGTCAGGAGGACTGGCAGCGATTCTTCAGGTTCGCCTCCGAAATGGGTGTTAAACTCGTCACGGCCGAACCTGCCGTCGACGACCTCGACCTCGTGGAAAAGCTGGCCGGACAATACCAGATCGAGGTGGCCATCCACAACCATCCCGACCCTTCGGTATATGCCAATCCTGAAGTCCTGGCCGATGCCCTCAAAGGGCGAAGCGACCTCATCGGCGTCTGTGCCGATATCGGCCACTGGAAAAGAGTTGGTGTCGATCCCCTCGAGACCCTGAAGAAATTTGAAGGACGGCTGAAGGTTATCCACCTGAAAGACCTCAACGAAAAAATGGAAGATACCGCCTGGGGTACAGGGATCCTACCTGTAGAGGAGGTCATCAGGGAACTGAAGAGGCAGAAATTCAATGGATTGATCTCGGTCGAATACGAGAACTTCAGCGGTAACCAGATGGACGACATCCGCCATAGCATTGAGTTCCTGAATTCAATCCAATAAAAACCATTTTGATATAACGAAACAAACCATTAATTTTCAGCAAAATGAACCGGAAAATAACCAGTGATATGAACGAGATCAATCATTCGAGAAGAGATTTTTTGAGGAAAGCGTCGGTAGCCACCGCCGGCATAACGATCGTCCCCAGCTTTACGGTCAGCGGACTGGGCTACAAGGCGCCCAGCGACAAACTCAACATCGTTGGCATCGGGATTGGCGGGAAAGGACATCCTAACCTGATGGGCATGAACACCGAAAACATAGTCGGACTCTGCGATGTCGACTGGAAATATGCCGCACAATGCTTCGAGGATTTCCCGAAGGCCAAACGTTACTGGGACTGGCGCAAGATGTTTGATGAGATGAAAGATTCTTTCGATGCCGTGATGGTCGCCACCGCCGACCATACCCATGCCGCCATTGCCGCCCATGCACTTACCCTGGGCAAGCATGTCTATTGCCAGAAGCCCCTCACCCACTCAGTATATGAATCGCGCCTGCTCACCAGGCTGGCAGCCAAATACAAAGTGGCCACCCAGATGGGGAACCAGGGCAACTCAGGCGATGGTGTCCGTCAGGTGTGCGAGTGGATTTGGAATGGAGAGATTGGTGAGGTGACCGAAGTGTATGCGTGGACTGACCGTCCGATTTGGCCGCAGGGACTACAACGTCCGGCCGCAGCGATGCCGGTACCGTCGACCCTCAACTGGGACCTGTTTGTCGGCCCGGCCCCCATGCGACCCTACCACGAAATATATACCCCCTGGAACTGGCGAGGCTGGTGGGATTTTGGCACCGGAGCGTTCGGTGACATGGCCTGCCACGTACTCGATCCCGTTTACCAGGCCCTGAAACTGGGATATCCCGAAAAGATCCACGGTAGCTCCACCCAAATGAACATCGAAAGTGCCCCTCAGGCCGAAACCGTCGAATTTGGATTTGGTGCCCGGGAAAGGGTGAAAAACGTGAACATGCCACCCGTGAAAGTTCATTGGTACGACGGAGGCATACTGCCCAACCGTCCTGATCTGCTTCCTGAAGGGGAAGACCTCATGGCTGACGGACTTGGCGGATGCATCTTTGTGGGAACCAAAGACACCATGATCACCGGTTGCGGAGGATTTAACCCACGACTTCTATCAGGCAGGGTACCACAGGTAACCCCATACCTCCGAAGAATTCCGGGTGCCATCGGCTATGTCGACGGCCCACATGAGCAGGACTGGATCAGGGCTTGCAAGGAATCGCCCGAAAACAGAGTGGAAGGAACTTCCCATTTCGGATACTCGGGACCGTTCAACGAGATGGTGCTCTTAGGTGTACTCGCTATCCGCATGCAAAGTCTGAACAAAACCCTGAAGTGGGATGCCGAAAACATGAAATTCCTGAACATCTCAGACAGTGAAGAGCTGAAAATCGTCACTTCCGACGAGTTCAAGGTAATTGACGGACACCCGCACAACAATACCAAATATGCCAGATTCAACGCTGTGGAGGCAGCATCCGAATACGTGAAACATACCTACCATAATGGATGGACATTGCCCGACATGCCCAGATAAAACCAAATATTCCAACCATGAAAAGCCTACTCCATATCGTATGGATAACTCTCCTGTTTTCCTGTACCCAGAATGCCGGAAAGAAGAATCCCCCCACCAGCCATGAACCCCTGCCGTTAACGGTACTGACCTACAACATGTGGCAGGGCAGCGAGGCCGGAAACCATGACATCGGAGAGGCCCTCGAGGTCATCAAGGTATCAGGAGCCACCATCGCCGGACTCCAGGAAGCTTATACGTGGCGGGAAGATGGAAGCCATACCGACAATGGGGCCGGTCTGGCCGAAAGGCTTGGCTGGAACTATTTCAGCCAAGGCGGATCGGGTATCCTCACCCCTTATGAGATCTGCGACACCACGATCGGCAACCGGGGTGTAAAACTCAGGATCGACGACACCCGGTACATCTGGTTTTTCAACAGCCACCTCTTTCACATGCCTTACCAGCCCTACCAGCTGGGGAACAAGGAATACGGCGATTTCCCGTTTATAACGACCGCCGAAGAAGCGATCCATTATGCCAGACTGGCCCGGTTTGCCGAAACGGAGAACTATATCCGTGAGATTGCCACCATTGAAAACGAAGGCTGGCCTGTTATCCTGACCGGTGACTTTAATGAGCCGTCGCACCTTGACTGGACTGAAAAGGCTGTTGATGCAGGCTTGTACCCCATTCCTGTAACATGGCCAACCACCGCGGCCTATGCCGAAACAGGACTGAAAGATGCCTGGCGCGTGAAATTCCCAGACGAGGTGCAGAAGCCGGGACATACCTGGTCGTCGATCGATTCACCAGGCGAAATCCACGACCGCATCGACTTTGTCCTTTTCAAGGGAGAACAGCTCGAGGTCAGGGACGCTGCCACCCTTGGATCCGGTGATGGCATTTCCGATATAGCGATTGAAAATTACCCATCGGACCACCGGGCGGTCAGGATTCTCTTCCAAATGAAGTAGTGAACAGAAATGCAGCTGTCGCATGTATGTTCATATCCCGGACAATTATCCGGAGCCAGCCAAATAAATGATTAATACGTCAAAGCAATGACTGATAAACTATTGAGCGGGAAAAACATTGTCATCATAGGCGGAACCACCGGACTGGGCTTTTCTGCCGCCCGCGCATTTTCGGGGCAGGGAGCCGGAGTAACCGTCGTCGGACGGAATCCTGAAAGTGCCCGGGAGGCCTGGAAAATACTAGGCACAAATGCTGTAGCCATGGTCGGTGATGCAGTTGATCCTAACACCGCCACGGTGGCCATACAGCGTTGCCTGGAGCGCTTTGGAAGCTTCGACGGACTTTACCATGTCGCAGGCGGAAGTGGCCGCAAAATGGGCGACGGGCCCTTACACGAGCTGACACTCGAGGGCTGGAACAAAACCCTCGAGCTTAACCTCACCTCGCTGATGTTGTCGAACCAGGCAGCCATCAGGCAATTCCTCGACCAGGGAACTGCCGGGACAATCCTGAACATGAGTTCCGTACTGGGCTACTCCCCCTCCCCGAAATATTTCTCCACCCATGCTTACGCCGCGGCCAAGGCAGCTATCATCGGATTTACAAAATCTTTGGCCTCCTATTATGCTGCCAGCAATATCCGTCTCAACGTCATTGCCCCCGCTCTGGTCGAAACCCCCATGGCACAAAGGGCAGCCGGTGACGAGTCGATCCTTTCGTTCATTAAGACCAAGCAACCCCTCGACGGTGGGCGCATAGGCATGGCCAGCGATTTCGATGGACTTGCCATCTATTTCATGAGCGACCTGTCGAGGTTTACCACCGGACAGGTGATCGCGGTCGACGGGGGTTGGACAGTCAGCGAAGGCCAATTCTGAAAAACCTAATAACAATCATACTATGTCAAACTTTACCATTGGAATCGACCTCGGGGGAACCCGCATCAAGGCGATAGCCATCGACGCGAACGGACAGGTGGTGCACCAACACTACCAGCCAACAAATGACGGAGACGATGCCATCTGGAAGAATGCCGTGGCTACCTCCGTCATGGAAATACGCAAAAGGACAGGAAACGAGCAATCGGTGGCAGGCATCTCTGCACCCGGATTGCCCAATGCAGACAATTCGGCAATTGCCTTTATGCCCGGACGATTGCAGGGATTGGAGAACTTCATCTGGACCGACTTCCTGCAAACAAGGACTTTCGTACTCAATGATGCCATTTCGGCCATGCTGGCCGAAGCCCGGTTCGGAGCTGCCCAAGGCAGGAAGAACGTGGTCATGCTTACCTTGGGTACCGGTGTCGGGGGAGCCATCCTGATTGACGGCAAGCCATACCAGGGAGCATTTAACAAGGCAGGACACATCGGGCACATGGTGATTGACAGCGACAGCTATCCTGACGTGATTGGCATGCCCGGAAGCCTGGAGGAGGCCATCGGAAACTGCAGTGTCGAAAAACGGACAACAGGGCGGTATACCTCCACCCATCAGCTGATTGAGGCGTATGCCAAAGGAAACAGCTATGCAGCCGAGGTATGGCTCACATCGGTCAGGAAGTTGGCCATCGGGCTTGCCACGCTCACCAATATCCTATCGCCCGAGATGATCATTCTCGGTGGAGGCATTACCGAGGCAGGCCCGCTCCTTTTCGACCCCCTCGAAGAATACATGGCAAAGTACGAATGGCGCCCCGACGGCAACAAGACCGAGATTGTCAAGGCCCGTTACGGCGACCTTGCAGGGGCAGTGGGCGCAGCCTGTTTTGCGCGCGAATCCTTTTTGGAACGGAAATAAAACATAACACAAAACAACATGAATATTACGGAAACTTATCTCGGGAAGTGTCTCGAAATCCAGAATACGGTGAGGGAACAACAGGCCCAGATCAGGATTGCGGCTGGGATCTTCGCCGACACCATCCTGGCTGGCCGCATGGTGCATGTATTTGGCAGCGGCCACAGTAGGATCATGGTCGAGGAAATGTGGCCAAGGTATGGCTCTTTTCCCGGATTCAACCCCATCGTGGAGATGTCGCTCACCTTCCACAACCTGGTGGTCGGGGCTAACGGACAACGTCAGGCCATGTTCCTGGAGAATGTCCCCGGATTTGCACAGCGGATCCTTAGAAACTTCGACCTGAAAGAGGTCGATTCGGCCCTCATTATCTCGTCGAGCGGCTGCAATGTGGTCCCAATCGAAATGGCCGAGATCTTTCAACAGAACAGGATCAAGGTGGTTTCAATCATCTCCAGTAAACACTCCGATAAATCAACCAGCAAACGGGTTGACGGACTGAAACTCGGCGATTTCTCGGACCTGGTGCTCGATACGGGTGCCCCGGTGGGTGACGCAATGGTGACCGTGCCAGGTCTGGATACGCCAGTCGCACCTGGATCAACGGTTGGGGGAGCCCTCCTGATCAACTGCATCAAGGCCGAACTGGCAGGCATACTGACAGCCGCCGGACATCCCCCGAAGGTGCTGAGCGGGGCCGTTGTGGTCGGGGCACAGAGAGCCGAAGCGCTGTTCGAAAGTGCCTATGACGAACATGCCCACAGGCTGGCCAAACTTTATGAAAACGTCGGAAAATAAGCAGAATCCCACAAAAATCAAGATGACAGGAATCATACATCATCCTTCGGTCCCCATAGTGGCCGAAACCGACATTCTGGTGATCGGTGCGGGCTCGTCGGGGTGCATTGCGGCCCTCGCTGCAGCCCGTGATCGTGATTACTCGGTGATGCTGGTCGAAAGGTACGGCTTCCCGGGTGGGTCATCGACCCAAATGCTCGATACCTTTTATGGCTTTTTCACGCCCGGGACGGCTCCCGTGAAGATTGTCGGGGGACTGCCCGACCAGGTGGTCAGCGAGCTCAACCGCACCGGCGACATCTTCCTGAGACCTAACACCTATGGGGCAGGTACAGGGGTCAATTACAATCCCGAACGGCTGAAGCTGGTCTGGGACACGCTGGTGACCCGGGCCGGAATCCGTTACCTGTTACATACCACCCTGGTGGAGGTAGTGCCAACCGCCAACGAGCGGAAGTGCTGCATATTCTGGAACAAGTCGGGCTTCTTCAAGGTGCTGGCCCTCCGAGTGATTGATGCCAGCGGTGATGCCGACTACTGCCACCAATCCGGTTATGGCTACGAACTGGCCGGCGAGAACGAACCCGCACAGAGCATGACCACCACCTTCAGGATGTGCAATGTCGATCTGGAGAAGTTTGAGGCGGCAGGCGGCAACAAGATGATGAAGGAGAGGATGGCCGAGGCGTATGCCTCAAAAACACACCTGCTGCCACGTAAGGAAGGCTCGGCCCACGAGATGTGCCAGCCAGGCTGCATCTCGACCGTGGCAGTCAAGGTGGCCGACCTGAGGCCCTTGGATGGGCCCGATTTGACCAAAGCCGAAATGGAAGGCCGGATCCAGTCGTTCGAGTACGAAAGGTTCTTCCGAGATAAAATCCCCGGATACGAAAACTCGAAGATCATCGGGTTGTCACACCAGATTGGCATCCGCGAAACCCGCAGGGTTTATGGTGAGCATCGGTTGACGAAGGAGGAATGTCTGACAGGCGCCATTCCCGAAAACTCGGTATTCCTGTGCGGGGCACCCATAGAAGATCATCGGAAAGGCAAGGAAGGCCAGGATGAAACCTATTGGGAATACATCCCCGGTAACGGCATATACGGAGTACCCTACGGTACGTTGGTTCCCCGTAACAGCACCCAGTCGTGGGTTGTTGGTCGGTGTTTCTCGGCAACACATGAAGCACATGCCTCGTGCCGATCAATGGCACAGACCATGAGCATGGGACAGGCAGCCGGGGTGGCAGCCGTCCTCTCGCTGAGGCACGATTGCGATGCAAGGGAGGTCAATGTTGCCGAACTTCGTCGCACCCTGCACGACCTCGGACAAATTCTGGAAATCCCCAACCGTCAGGCCGATACCAGCCGTAACGGCTGGAAGAACAATTTTTGAAAATGTAATTTTTAAAAGATGACCTTTGCAAGAACCGTTCTCAGTGACATCCGCCCCGAGGAAATGGGCGTTACCTATTCCCACGAGCACATCATTATCGAGGAAGGGTTCACTACCCTTGCCAATCCCGCCTTTGTCCTGAATGACACCGACCGTGTCTCGCAGGAATTATCACAGCTATACCAGTATGGGGGCCGTACCATGGTCGATACGATGCCTGCCGCCTGCGGACGCAACATCCTTAAGCTGGCCGAGGTATCGCAACGGTCAAAAATCCATATCATCGTACCCACGGGCATCCATCTCGAATTATATTATCCGCCGAACCACTGGCGATACCACCTCACTGCCGACGAGATGACCGATTTGTTCATTGCCGACATCAATGAGGGCGTCGATGAACTCGATTACAACAGTCCGGTTATCAAAAGGACCCCCTACAAGGCAGGGCTTATAAAGCTGGCTACCGGAGATGAACCCATTACCGATCACCAACGAAAAGTATTTGAAGCTGTTGTGAATGCCCACCGTGAGACTGGTGCCCCTATCCTGACCCATACCAACGGCGGGAAGCAGGCACTCGCACAAGTGGAGCTCTTCGACAAACTGGGCGCCAACCTGCACCATGTAGTCATTTCGCATGTCGACAAACACCCCGACATGGATTTTCACAGGGAATTGCTCGAGACAGGTGTGTATGTTGAATACGACAGCCATTTCAGGTGGAAAGAATCCGGCGAAAACAGGACCTATCAGCTCCTTGAGAAGTTCCTGCCCAAATACTCAAGGCAAATTGTGGTGGGAATGGACATGGCCAAAAACACCTATTGGAAATCGTATGGCGGAAAGCCCGGCTTGATATACCTCCTCACCGATTTTATCGAGGAGTTACATCGCCGCAGTATGGATCAGCACATCGATGACTTGTTTGTCAATAATCCGCAAAAACTGTATAGTTTTATTCAGAAGAAATAAAACTATGCCGAAGTTATCCCTTGATCACCAGTGACTCGGGTAAAGCAACAAAGAATGTGGTGCCTTTGCCTTGCTCGCTTTCAACCGTAATCATTCCGCCATGAAGTGCAATGGCCTCCTATATCAAGGGTCATGATGCCAGCAATCCCAAAATCTTCTCTTTCATGATATTGGGTCTCAGGTGCGAGCCCTTGTCGAGGATCACCCCTTCCCGGTCGATCAGGAAATAATAGGGAATTCCCTTTATATCAAATACCTTTCTCAGGTCAGTACTTTGTTCCTGCGACAGGTAATAGTGTTGCCCGCCTATCTGGAGCTGTGACAGGCTAGCCTTCCATAATGCTTCCTCCGAATCGACACAAAGATACACAAATGCGACATCCTTGCCATCCAGTTCTTCCTTCAGTTTTTTCGAATTGGGCATCTCCGAAATGCACGGACCACACCAGGTTGCCCAGCAATCAAGGTAAATCACCTTGCCCTTATTGACGGTCAATACCGAATCGAAAAGTTGTTGGGCCGAGGTGTTCTCAAGCTTCTTCAGTAGGGCATCCGTGGCCAGCACCGGGTTCTCGATCCTAAATTTTAAATCGGTATACATCTCATTCAGAGGTTCCTTCAAAAAGGGCTCAACAATATATTGGTCGGCAAGGTGCTTATACTTTTCATACAAGCGCACGTCCGAATTTTCGAGATTTTGTGCGAAAAACTCAGTCAGGACCATCTGCCTCAGCAAGGTGTCGGGCGTATATTTGATGATCCCATATACTGTCAGCGAGTCCATGATTTCGGCCGGCCCCACATTAAATCCTTCAGGAGTAAGGTATTGCCTGTTGGCCTCCTCCTGCCAAATCTTTTTCCTGGCGTAGCCGTAGTGAAAACGATTCACAAAATTGGTCAATGCATACCCGCTAATGAGCATATCTTCTTCGACAGGCAACCTATTGAGAAGCGGGTCGAAAAAGTCGTCCTTTACATTCCATTTTCCTCTCAGTGAATCGTTCGCCATCATATGCTCCATGGGATAAAACGACAAGGCATCGTAGTAATCTTCCTCGATGTAAGTTTTTGCCCAGATTTCGACGACTTTACCTGGTTTCACTTCTGCCATGAATTTTTGGAACAATGCATCGATGCGCTGTTGCAAAGTATCAAGATACAGCACATACCGGTCAGCATCATATGTTTGGTTAGTAAGCCTTTTGGCATCCCAGTCGGTATAAATGGGATCCGAGAAGTACATATGCTGAAATTTGGCCGCATCCTGGTTGACCATGACCGCGTCGCCACCGAATTGGATGGTTTCAAGAACCTGGGGACGCTGGTTCGGTTGGCCGTCGAACTCGACATAGATGCTGTCGCCGGGCTCCACCAATACAAGGAAGTTCATTTTGTACAAAATCCACACATCCGTTGGCGTATAAATATTGAAAGAAGCATGAAAATGGCCTGCCGAGTCGGCCTTGACAGGAACAACAAGTTGATTTAACCCGGGACGGTTTACATACAGCGAAACCTCACGGTTGCCCGGATCACGGTTATTGACCTTGCCCGCAATGACTACTTTCTTTGGGACACTATAATCTTTGTTTTTGTCGTTGTTGCATGAAATCAGGATTGCGAAAAAGAAAAGAAGGAGCAGGTTTCTCATAATGGATCATATTATGTCAGTTGAATCAGGTTGTCAATGATGAGCGATAACGGTTACCCAACTGCCAGGTCGCTGTTAACATGCGACTTCCCCCCTGCCGTTACAATCCCTCCTGATGGTTTAATATCAGGATTTTGATGTTTCGACCATAAAGATATCATCTATTTTACAAAATGCAAAAATATGTTGATGGGATTTGCAGGATTGCCGGGAGCAACCTTATCGAATGTTAAAGAGAGGCAAATTGGACGCAGACAGGAATGTCTTATAGCTTTTCGACCTCCCAAAACCGCTCCTTCCGGGTTTGGGGAATGAGGATTAGTCCGTATTGATCTTTCAAGATTTCGACAGCCTTCCCGAAGTCGATGGTCGGAATCACAAAGTCATACTTCCGGTCATCTTTGGCATTGACGGTCACCAACTGGTCATACTGTGCTTCGATAAAATCCCTGAGGTTATCCAGGGTGGCGCCTTTGGCTTCCCACTGATCGTAACGGATGGTAGTCCCCAATCCGGCTGACATCGTAAGGTGCGTGACCAGCAGTGAGTCGTTTGTTACCTGAAGAACGTTCACGAGGGTATCCATAGTAATCTCCCTGATTTCAAATCCCAGCTCACCGGGCAGCAGATACTTCAGCATCTCCACACAATTGGCCTGAGACGTCATCTCCTCATCCGCTTTTAGGGTAACGTCGTAGGTGGTTTTCAGGAACGCCGAATCGCCCGATATAATCCGGGAGCGGTTGATCCCGTAAAACACCTGCAACATATTTTCAAGATCCTTATTAAAAACATTGATATCGAATGGATTGAAGTGATAATACGACGAGCCGCCCATATCGAGCTGGTGCTTCTGTGCCGTGAAGGAATACACCTGCTTTTCGGAAGGTGATTCCGACTGTCCGAGCTGCACGCTTGCATGTCCAGCATCAGCCCCCAGCACCTTGTTGATGAGCTGTTGGTCGAGATGGAACGGGCTTCCCTGCCACTTTACAATCCCATTCCGGTCGATCAGGAACGTCTCGGGATAACTCGTTACCCCAAATGCCCGGATGGTCTTCATGTCCGGATCAGAACCCACCGGATAGTACATGACCATCTTGTCGAGGAACCGGCTGATCTCGTCAGGTTTGTCGAACGTCACCGACAGGTACACCACCTCGGGGAACTGCCTGGCCAGGTGATTTAATTCGGGAATCGACGCCACACAAGGGGCACATCGCGTAAACCAGAAATCAAGGACGATGGTTCTGCCCGTCAGGTCAGCCGGGATAGGCTTCACCTGCCAATCATTAACCTGGATTTTGGGATAGATCCATTGCTCAATATCGATTCCCGGGGCTGGCTTGCCGACCAGGTTCTCCTGCGAAAAACCCGTCAGTGACAGAACAACCACCACCGCAATCAGTAAAAATTCTCTCATCAGGCTATGCTTCATTGGGTACATAATACAAACTTAGTCTTAAGATAGAAAAATGGTCCAAAGTTGACTAAATTGAAGGTAATTTTCCTCATTTAATTATGATTTCCTGTCTGACTATTGCTGATTCTTTCTTTGCATTCCATACTTTTACCCCTTATGACTAATAGACGATTGCAATACATGAAAATCCTTTTCCTGACCATTACAGCCTCTCTTCTGATCGCGTTGGGGGCCACAGCCCAGCGCATCGAAGACCCGGTGTCTCATATCGACTGGAAAAAGGTGGTGTTAGCCAACAATGCCGAATTCAATGCCGGGAAACTGGACTGGGGATCCGGCTTTTTGATACGATTCAATAACGACACGATTGCCATCACGGCCAGAGATTTTACCGGCACTACATACACCCGCGGAGAGATGCTGCTAGTCAAAGACTTCGCCCGGGAAATGAAATACTGGAACATGTACATCCCCGACCAGCCATCGCAGTATGTTGCTCTCGATACGCTGGTCATGCCCGAACGCATCGAGCGAAAGGTCTCCATCCTTATGTTCTCCGCCAATTACCTCTCATTTTCACTGAAGCACAAGAATCCCAATATCATCCCGCTTGAGCCCGACACCAGGAAGATCCCCAACCGCGATACAGTATTCATCGTGGGGTACGACCGTGACCATAACCTTCGGATTGTAGAAGGATTCGTTGAATTGGTGCCAAACGAGAAATATGCCGAATTGGAAATCAGGATCCGGACCAATGTCTACCTTGGCGATCCCGGATTTGCAGGTGCCCCAATCGTCGACAGGCAAGGAAAGGCCATCGGGCTCACCAACCGGTCGTATTACCTCTACAAGAACAAAAAGGGAAGAATCATCAGCGACAAGAAGCCCGTCGAAGGCGGCTATTACGAATTCTTCGTGAATGGCACTACCATGCGAAGTGTGCTGGGCAAAGGCGATAAATAAATCAGAAGGGAAATCCTTCTACCGCTGTACGGAACAGGATGACATCTTTTCGTTGCATTCGTCTTCGGAAAAAGATGTCATCCTTTCCGGAACCCACAACCTACCCCCCACGCATCCTTTTCATAACTTCCTCCGTCTTGCCTAAAGTAACCTAGCTGAAAATCAACCATGAAACAACGGAATGCCTTGTTCCTGCTTCTGCTTCTCTTCGGATGTGAGGACCAGTTTGAAGATACCTACCGCTATTCGCACATCATCACACAGTCGAAAACCTATCCGGTGTACCTCGACACAAGCGAGATCGACACCATCCTGGTCAGAGAGAACGCCCCCCTGGAGAAGCCCTTCAAGATCCTGTCCAATTACAACCACCTTTTCGTTGGCGAGATGCTGAGAGGGGTACACGTGTACCAAAAGCAGGCGTCAGCTATCCAATACCTCTGCCTCATCGAGTGCAAATACCTGAAGGACTTCGAGCTGGCAGGCACCAGGCTTTACATGAACAACCTGGTTGACATGGTGGTGGCTGATGTGACCCATCCCTTGCAGCTGCAGGTCATCCACCGCCAGAAAAACCATTTCAACCGTTTCACCAGCTACAAAACCTCGTGGAACCTGCCCTATGTCGAAGGGAAAGGATTTATCGTCGGACACGAAACACACGAACTCACCGGGGTGGTCACCGACGAGCAGACGGAGCTTGATTTTACCACACTTGACGAGCAATATGGAAGCATCACCACCACCGACCTGCCTGAAACCTGGTTCAGCGAAGAGCCCGAAAATGATCCTCCTTACGTGGGTATGGTCAGGGTTGGCATCGAACAGATCTACACCTATGGAAAGTACAACAGTTGGTCGATTTGCTCTTACCGTACAGGGTTTTTCAGCGTAAGGGAGGAAGACCTGTGGACTGAACCCCGAGGAGGATACGCCCCTCCTTACTATTACAGCAATGCCTTCCCAACCCAGGTCTTCATGGAGGATGAAATGATTTACATCATGGGGAAGCTCACCAACCTCAGACAGAGTTATTGCGATGTCCATATTTACAATGAAGAGTACCCGCTCTATTATCCGCTCTACTTTCCCGATTTTGTAGCCAAAGATATTTGCTATGTGCCCAACCTGAATGCCTTCGTGGTCCTTACAGGAACTTCCTTCCACGGCGTTTTTATCAGTGGCGACAGCCAGTCGGGGTTCAAGCGCACTTACAAAGACTTTGGGGTGGCAACCAATGCAGTCGAGATTTTCAGGAAGGGCAGCTACCTGGTCACCCTTGGCGATGAGTTGTCGGTCTGGACGGTAACTTCAGATGATATCACGCTGGTGAAAACCTACCCCGAAATTTCCGGAATATGTGGCAAGGTGGAGGACTCGAAATTGATTGTGGCCAACACCCAGGGAGTGTTCCAGTACAGCATTGCCGACCTTGAAAATATCCAACCCATCCCTTAACCGAATCCCATGAAAAAGATATCCATCACCATACTGGCAATTATCTTAGCAGCAGCAGGTTTCGCCCAAATCACCGGGGAAAATAAACCCGACACTATGGGGAAGGAAACCCTGACACTCATTGGTAAACGGAAGTCCAGCGGATTTTACGGCACCATGCAAATCAACCTGCTCATGGG
The DNA here is from genome assembly GCA_001270045.2 of Bacteroidales bacterium 6E. Taxonomy (GTDB): domain Bacteria; phylum Bacteroidota; class Bacteroidia; order Bacteroidales; family Prolixibacteraceae; genus UBA1413. Next base: position 303,339 of record DF970667.1, read on the forward strand.
GAACCACCAGTATGCGGAACGCTTCGTGCCTTATAAAGGGTATTCCTTATCATCGTCGATGCTCCCGGGCTATATTGTTCCGTCTGTCAATACCCGCTTTTCGGTCAGCCCTTCCTTCATGTTGAGCGGCGGCTTCCGTTTTAATAAACATTGGGCTGCAGGAGCCGGAGCGGGAATCGAGATTTTCGACCATAACCTTTACCCACTGTTTGCCGAACTGAAGTATACCTTCTGGGACAACAGGATCTCGCCCTATGTGGCCTTGAAAGGTGGATATGCCTTCAAAGATTTCAAGGCGAAGTATCATGAAGAGCTTTGGCTGAACTGGCAGCCCTACTACCTCAGCGATGCCACCCTGCGCAATTTCGGAGGGATGATGCTCCATCCCGAAATTGGGGTAAAAGTGCCCTTATACGACTACTGCGACCTGCTGTTTTCGGCAGCCTACCGCTACCAGGAAAAGAAATCAGTGGCCCGAAGGGAGCTCCCATCCAACCAGTACGACGAATGGGAACACATTGAAAAACTCAATAAGCTTTCCTTTGGGGTGGCTATCATGTTCAGGTAAGATGACATCTTTTTGTTGCAAAAAGATGTCATCTTTTCGTTGCATTCATCTACCTAAAAGATGACATCTCATTATCGACATCTTAAATTAATTTATCGAGGTCTGGCCGCAGGTCGGACCTCTCCCTATATCCCCCTTTTCAAATTGTTTTCATATATTCGACCCTGATTTCGAACAGTGTCTTTTATCATACATATAGATGAAAACAACTACCATCTTCAAATAACTCCGATAAATGAAACAAATAATTCCTGCATTTTTGCTTGCACTGCTGACGGGCTGTTCGCAACCGAATGGGCTGATTATGGAAACGGCCTCAACCATGGCCATCACTGCTACCGATACCCGCGATTCCATCCTGTTGAAGGCGGCGCATGTGGTTCCGACCCCCAACCAGCTGGAGGCGCTCAAACGTGAATTCATCGCTTTTGTCCACTTTGGACCCAATACCTTTACCCGGATGGAATGGGGAACAGGCATGGAAGACCCCGCGATTTTCGACCTCAGGGAATTGGATACCGACCAATGGTGCGAGGCCATGAAGGCTGCCGGAATGAAAAAAGTCATTTTTACGGCCAAGCACCACGACGGGTTCTGCCTGTGGCAAAGCCGCTATACCGATCATGGCATCATGTCGACACCTTTCAGGGACGGCCAGGGCGATGTCATGAAGGATCTCTCGGAATCATGCGAAAAGTACGGACTGAAGCTGGGTGTCTACCTCTCCCCTGCCGACTTGTTCCAGATCGAGAATCCCGAAGGATTGTACGGCAACCTGAGCCAGAAGACAGAGCGGATCATCCCCCGACCGGTTGAAGGTCGTCCGTTTGCGAACAAAACCACGTTTACTTTCACTGTCGACGATTACAACGAATATTTCCTGAACCAGCTGTTTGAGCTGCTCACCGAGTATGGCCCGGTGCACGAAGTCTGGTTCGACGGGGCCCATCCAAAACGTAAGGGCGGACAAACCTACGACTACGAAGCCTGGAAGGAGCTGATCCATACGCTGGCGCCTGAAGCCGTCATTTTTGGCCGTGAGGATATCCGCTGGTGCGGAAACGAGGCCGGACGGACCCGCGATACAGAGTGGAACGTCATACCGTATACCTCACATCCCGACACGGGATCGCCTTCGGTGAACATGCAGGCCGAGATATTGGGAAGCATTGACCAGTTGTCCGAAGCCAAATTCCTGCATTACATGCCCGCCGAAACCAATACCTCCATCCGTGAAAGCTGGTTCTATCGCGACGACTCCACCCAGAAGGTGCGCAGCGCCGACGATGTGTTCGACATTTACGAACGGACGGTTGGTGGTAACTCCATCTTCCTGCTCAACATCCCGCCAAATCGCGAAGGCCGCTTTTCCGTCGAGGATGTCATGGTCCTGGAGGAGGTCGGGAAACGCATCGGCGAAACATATGGCACCAATCTACTGAAAGGGGCAAAAGGCCCCCGCAAGGTACTTGATGATAATACTGACACCCATGAATTGCTTACAGGTGAGGACCAGTCCATTGAAATCACCCTGGGCTCTGAGGTGGAAGCCAACCGCTTTGTCATACAGGAAGCCATAGCCACCCACAGTGAACGTATCGAAAAACATGCGTTGGATGCCTGGATCGATAACCAGTGGCAGGAGGTCGTAACAGCCACAAATGTGGGATATAAGCGGATCTTGCGTTTCCCTACCGTGACCACGTCAAAATTCAGGCTACGGATTTTGGAATCGCGCATGGCACCGGCCATAGCCACCGTTTCGGCCCATTATTACGAGAACCGTCCACCGCAACTGGCTTTAGCGCGCAGCATTGAAGGCATGCTGACCATTGAGCCGAAAAAGCATGATTTCGGCTGGAAATCGCACGGCGTGGATGTTTCCGGGAATCTCAACAAAGACCTCGAAATTCGTTATTCGCTGGATGGAAGTGAACCATCCCAGACTTCAAGCTTGTATTCAGGTCCTTTCCTGCATGAATCCGGTCAGGTAAAAGCCCGTTCGTTTACCAGGGGACTGTCGGGCAGCATTGCCGAGAAGGTCTTCGGCATGGTCAAAAAAGACTGGAACCTGATGGGTGCCGACCGCGAAGGGGAAGGGCATGGCGGAACGATGGCTTTCGACGAGAACCCAAAAACCTATTGGCTTTCCAAAGGAAATGGCCCTCACTACCTTTCTGTCGATCTGGGACAGAGTGCCAGTCTCAAGGGATTTGTCTATACACCACCCACTGCCCATGCGGAAGGCTTGATTGAGGAAGGGGTGATCAAGACCAGTGCCGACGGCAGGAATTGGGAAACCCTGGAGTCATTCAGGTTCGGGAACCTGATCAATGATCCCACCCCCCGGACCCATTATTTCAGCGCGCCTGCAAAGGCCCGTTTCATCCGTGTCGAATCGCGCGTCATCGCCGGTGGCATGTCGGGCGCCGCCATCGCCGAAATTGACTTCCTGACCGAAAGATGACCTCTTCTTCGGAAAAAAGATGACATCTTCTCGATGCAAAGGATGATGTCTTTTCGTTGACAGACTCATTGGAAAAGATTTCATCCTTTTTTAAATTTATTCGTAATTTTAACTCACTGCCCCGCATCCACGATCCATATCGTGAGCTATGTGAGGCACCATGAAACGTGAGGATGTAATCCTCCAAAAACTAAACACCATGCTTCCAAAGAAACAAATCCTCCTTGTAGTGACACTTTTGCTGGCCATCGGAATCCGGGGATTCGCCCAGGAAAACGCCAGGGTCGACCCATATCACCGCGAGCCGGGCGGATTTGGCTATCTGCTCGAAAACAATGACCAGTGTGCCGTCTGGTGGGCCGAAGGGGCCTATAAAGTCATGCACGACGCGCCCATCCCGGAGCAGGAGGGAGATACCGTCAGGATTTGGTCGGCACGAAATGAGTACGAATCGTTTCTTCTGGTCATCAGACCCAATCGGAAACTCGAGAATGTCAGGGTATCAGTATCTCCGTTAACCAGTGACGATGGCTCGACGATCCCATCCGACCATAGCATCATTCGAAAGGTCGGTTACGTGAAAGTGACCAAGCCAACCGATGGCTATGGCTTCACGGGCTGGTGGCCCGACCCGCTGCCTCTGGCCAAAGGTCCGGAGACCCTGCCAGGCGGCGAAAACCAACCCTATTGGGTGACTGTCAAAACCCCGGCTGGAGTGTCGCCGGGAACGTTTCACGGCACAGTGACCATCAGCGCCGAAGGATGGAGCACAACCCTTCCCATTCTGCTGAATGTATGGAATTTCGCCCTGCCCGAAGTGACATCCATGCGCTCGGGTTTTGGATTAAACATGGAAACGGTCAATGAATATCACCAATTGACGGATCCTGACGATTCGAAAGAAGTGTTTGACCTCTACATGCAGGAGTTCAGGAACTATAAAATCGCTCCTTACGACCCCTTTGAATTTGCGCCAATCAGGGAAACCGTTTCGGGAATATCCTGGCGTGGCGGGTTTTTCGACAGTGCCGAAAAGCATGCAGGCAAGTATGCTTATAAGGTCACGGACGAAAGCCGAAGTGAAGACCCATTTGCCGAATCGGATTTCATGGAGGTTGGCTTCGGCCCGCATGAGCTGTCATGGTGGACAAAAACGCAGGCCAGGGAGCAGCAGTTCTGTGTAAAGGTAGCTTGCTACAATGCTGAAAAGGAGCTGTTGATCTTTGAAAACAGGATGGAGGTATTTACCGGCGATGCCGGCTGGAAAGCTTATTCCCTCCCCCTGGGCACGTTGTCCGATGAAATCCGTTTCCTGAAGGTTTTCCTTTATCCGGCCTTTCATTCCTATACAGGCGAGCACATAGGTACAAGCTGGTTCGATGACCTGAAACTGGAAGATGGCGAAAAGAGAAACCTTTTGCCAGCCGGAAATTTTGAAGTCGACCCCGACAATATCAACATCGACCTCGATTTTACGGAGTTTGACAAGGCCGGGGAGCGGTACCTCGACGGCTTTGGCTTCAATGCATTCCGTCTGGCCCTTAAAGGAATGGGGCATGGAACTTATTACGACCGTTCTCCGGGTGTTTTTGAAGGATTTGAACAGGGGACCGTGGAATATGAAAAACTCATGCAGCGTTACCTGGGACAAATCCAGCGGCATCTTGAAGAAAAAGGATGGCTGGGCAAAGAGTATATCTATTGGTTCGACGAACCTGATGTCAAGGATTACCCTTTTGTGCGTGAGGGAAACGAGATGATCAAGAAGCATGCCCCCAAACTGACGACTTTCCTCACCGAACATGTGGCCGGACAAGACATTTCGGATGTTACCGACATCAGTTGCACAATCTGGAACAAGCTTGACCATGAAAAGGCGCGAAAGCTGAATGAGCGCGGATTGGAATACTGGACCTACCTCTGCTGCTGGCCCAAGTCTCCATGGATTTCAGAGTTTATCGACCACGATGCCGTTAACCTGAGAATGTGGATCTGGGCGTCATGGAAATTCCAGTTTAAGGGAATCCTGATCTGGTCGACCAACTACTGGAACTCACAATCGGCTTCGCCCAGAGACTATCTCCAAAATCCATGGCAAGAACCTATGTCATTTGTGACAGGATATGGCTGGCCACAAGGGAAGCAAACCATCTGGGGAAATGGCGACGGACGCTTTTTCTATCCGCCAAACAAGGAACCCAACATCAAAAGCAAACCATGGATGGAAGGACCTGTACCATCGCTGCGCCTTGAAATCCTGCGCGATGGCCTCGAAGACTACGAATACCTGGTCTTATTGAAAAAGGGAATTGAACAGGCCAGCGGAAAAAAGAAGGAACTGGCCAAAGAAGCCGGGCAACTGCTTGAACTACCTGCCGGACTCATTACCGATGAGAAAACGTATTCCAAAAACCCGAAAGATCTTTTGGAATATCGCCAAAGGCTGGCCCGTTACATCGAATTGCTTCAGGTCCATTGATTAAACACCTCGATTGTAAAATCTTCGGATTTGAGGGAATTTCAGGTGGCATAACAAATGGCGGGTTCAGGCTGCGGGCCTGATCCCGCCATTTACTTCCAACCGATGGATATAAAACCTTACATCATCCCATCAAAATCAACCCGAAAATCCTCGGCCACCAATACCAGGAGGAAATCACTCCCCCAGCCCTTCGACCAGGGCGTAAATTCCCGGGACTGGGCAGTCTCATATTCGCCGGCAGGCTTGACCTTGCCGCTACGCGGATTAAACCACCAGGCCCTGATTCTCTTTGCATCCATTATCGACAAGTCAATCTTTACCGGATTCCCCAGCGGGGTATAGGCCACCGCAAATTTCCCGTCGGCTCCCATGGCACATAATGTATAGGATTCATTTTCGGGATTGTTGCTTACGATCAAATCCTGCCGAAGGCTCATCTTTTGCCATGGCAGTTTCGCGAAGATCTGCCGCATATAACCCATTTGCGTTGAGCCCGGAAGTTGCAATGCCGCCTGCCAGCCCGTCCGTGCCTGGATGACCGGATCCCGGCCGATCTCGTACATTTGCCAGATATCATTGCATCCATAGGTGTATCCGGCTGCCCCGGCAATCATGCTCCAATAGGCCGACACCCGCGCATCGGCATCATCGAGCCAGCCATAGAGCTTGTCTTCCCAAAACCGGTCGGGTATGTTTTCATACCTGGCTTCGCCGTTTATGATGGGACGCCTGGTCGATGCCTTCTTCCCGTTAATCACGTACGAATATTCCCTGGCAGTCCGGCTATGGCCACTTTGGTACATATCCAGGTCAAGCCACGGGTCATCCTTCAGGAAATCAGTGGCCAGCTTTGCGCCAACCGGGTGGTAAGTGATCAGGTGTTTGTCGTCAACCTCCCTGATGCCTTGCGCCATGGCCCTGATAACAGCATAATGCGTTTCATTTTCCAACGCCCGATCGCCGCCAAGAATCCACACCAGGTTGTTATACTTCATATACCTCTGGGCCAACAACTTGCCGTAGGCCTTCGCATTCTCGGGGGTGAAAATCTCGGGACCAGTGCCCCATTTTCTGTTGAACTTATCGCCCCACGTGGGCAGCAGTCCAATGTAAAGTCCCAGCTTATCCGCCTTCTTCAAAACGTAATCAACATGCTGAAAGTATTTGTCGTTCAACCGGGTAGGGTCATTGCCCACGAGCGGCTTTTCGCCATACGCATTGGGCGTATTCAGCCCATCAAGCTCAGCCAGCACGACGGTTTGAATCACCGTATATCCCTTATTGGCCCTGTCGGTCAGGTATTGGTCCACTTCCTCCCGGTTGAGGCGGTGGATCATTTCCCAGGCGGTATCGCCCAGCCAGAAGAACGGCTCATCGTCTCCGGTCACAATATACTGGCTATCGCTTCCCACCTTCAGCAAAGGCAGTTTCTGCCCATAATTCAACTGGGATATCAGGAGTGTGACAAAAATGGCAAGAATGTATTTCATCGCTTCTCTGTTTTTTCAGGTTTGGTAACTTGGTTTATGTATTTAAAACTGCAGAAATCCTCAATTATTGTCATTTAAGGCATGATTTATTGCTCCTGTAGGGAGGATGACATCCTTCGTGTAGCGAATCGGGATGTCAGGCAAGCAGAAAAAGGTGCGGGGAACCGTGATGCGCGTTACGGGGTCCTGCGGTGGACGGCTTCGCCATAAAATGAATGATTGTATGAACTGACAGCAATCAAAACCCTGTAAGGGTTCGTTTCGATCCCGGACGCGCCAGCGAGCGGGAGGCACAATTGTAAACGAAGGCATCCCCCAAACACCACCCTCAGAGGTTTTGCAATTGCCGCCCCGAAAGCCTTCGAGGGGCAACCTGCAAAACTAATTTGTGGAATGCAGGAAAGGGCATGCCCTTTCCCTACAATCCATTTTCCAATGGATGACTATGGCCATCTGTGATATCCATTATGAACAAGCCCGCAGGCAAATCCGTGTAAATTTGTGTAAATCCGTGGGCAACCCAGGCATGCCGTAAGGCGTGCCTCTAATCCATCTGTGTTAATCTGTGGCACCTGTGGTGCAACCGGTTTTACTCCGCAAAGAACGTGGTCACCGACCCTTTGGGTGCCTCGTAGATCATGGTGCCATCCTTCACATCGAAGGTGCCAATTTCCTGATAGAGGTTAGTTTCGTCTTCGGTGGTCCTGTAGGCCCTGAACTTTTGGGCCCGGGTGCCGGAAATCGTTATCACCACCGTCTTGTCTTTCTGACTGTTCATGTTGGTGACCACAAAGGCATCCCGGTTTTGGGTATTTCCCTTACCGAATGCCATCACCGGAATCTCCGTATCCATCGACAGGGTGCGGCATACCTCCATTCCCGGCTGTCCGGCCCTGGCAATCTGCTTGTAGAAATAGTATCCCCGGCGAACGACATAACTTCCGTCTTCGTTCACCGTAAAGGCCGAACCCGGATTGGGATCGCCTCCCACCCATTGCACAGGACGCTGGATTCCAGCCCATGGAATGATACCGTTCACCCTTGCCGAGTAAATGTTGTCGTGCATCTCCTTGATGTTTTTGGTGTCCATCCTGCTCCAGCTGGTTGAGGTCACCCAGGCGTGTAATCCGGGCTTCCTGCTCCTGATCAGCTCGGTCCCCATGCTGTTGTGGTCGCCAAACCAACGGTTGTCGTAGGTGCCCACAAAGAAGCCGTGCGAGGTGATCAACGCAAGCGATTCCAATGCTCCCGGGTCATCGGCCAGGGCATCGGCATATCCCCAGTATGAGAAACGGAACCAGTTGGTCGTTTCACCCGGGGTGACGCCCACCGACTTCAAACCAGCCTCATCGAGCTTCCGGCGCGTAAGCTTCACCATTTCCGCGACCAGTTCGGGCCTCCAGAAGAGGTTATAATCGTGACCATGTCCGATGTTCTGATCCTTGCCGTCGAGGGGCCACCGTTCCCAATCCTCGCCCTCGTTATGCAACGAAACATAGTTGACAGGGAACTTCTCCTTTTCGCGAAGGAACTTCACCCAGCTCACCAGGTAGTCGGCCAGGTCACCATTGTGGGCAGGGTCGAGGTCGCGGCCACGGATCTTCCTTTGCAGGGTCATATACGCAGGCGGTCCATACAAGGTGGTGATGATGCTTAGGTCGGCACCCCTTTCACGGGTCTTTGCCAGTCCTCGCCTCACAAACTCCCGCATGTTCCGGGTGGTCGTTTCGTGATCGTAAGGCCCTCCCTGTACAGACTGGTGAAAAGGGTCGTAAAATATTTTCACCAGACCGACCTTCAGGCCTTCTTCCCCAAAAACCATGTCGATGATCTCCTCCTTCTCCTTCCCACTGAGCAGGCTAAACCCGCCATACTCCTGCCTGAACTCATTGTAATCAGGCGTCTGCGCGGTTTCCACATAATTAAAGCCAAAGCCGTCCCACGTCCTGATCTCCCTGTCGAAGAACACCTTCACCGAAGCGCCCTCAAGCACAGGATACTGGGCAGGCGAAGTCAAGGCTGAAATAGCCAGTAGTGCAAGAATAAAAAATGGTCGTTTCATGTCAGGTTTACCAGGTTGATGTACAGTTTACAGAAGGCTTTCCAGGTGCGTATCTCCCAGGGCGAACCCGCATTCCTCCAGAAATCCTTGCATCAAAATTATGAAAAATCAGTTTAGGTTGGATGGGATGAATCTTCTCATTGCGTCCCCGTTGGCAGGATGACATCTTTTCGTTGAAGTCGTCAACGGGAAAGATGTCATCCTCTACGGGCGTAATCTGACGGAAGGCACGATTGTAAAAAAAGGCAACCCATACACCTCCCTACGAGGTTTTCAGTTTGCCGCCCCGAAAGCCTTCGAGGGGCAACCTGCAAAACTAATTTGCGAAATCCCAGGAAAGGGCATACCTTTCCCTACGAATTCATTTTCCAATGGATGTCTGTGTTTATCTGTGGTGAATAAATTCGATGGCATTTCGCGTCAATCCGTGAAAAAAAACGCTGCGGGTATTACGTAAATACGCCCAAATTGGCAGAGACGCCCAATTTGGGCGTCTCTGCGATTCAGTGTGATATTTTTTTTAGATTCTCAGAAAGAATAAACCTCGATGGCCGAAATGGTAAACGCTGTTGGGGCATCGGCCTTATCAATGCCACTGACGCTTTGCCCGCTGACACCCCCTGAACTGAGCCGGCCGGACATGCCTACCGCCGGGGCTTCCTTCAGCAAACCGGTTGGGGTAATCCTCACATACCGTCCTTTGGCCTGCGCGGGCAGGACAATATTGGTCATGATTGAACCCGACTTGCTGTTGTCATACTCGGCAACCACCGTGTAATCCGTGTTGTTGTCGCTGACCTCAACCTTCACATGGTCGGGACGGCCACGCAAATTGTTCATACGGTTCCACCTGAGCATGATTCTGTCGAAACCCTGCACGGACTCCAGGTCCACCACAAACGATCCTTCCTCTGGGGTGAGGGTCGCAAAGGAATGCATGTCGGAGTCGATAAAGGTCTTGCCATTCGATGCCTGTAAAAGTCCGTTTTCGGTTACGGTGGTGATATTGGCGGGATTGGTACCCCCGATAACCGTTTTCCCCCTTGCCAGGTTTTTTGTACCGTCAACGGGTATACCACCGTAAATGTTGGTCGCGGCGCGATTGTCGGCCCCCTTGATTACGTTGTTGTAACAACTGACGGTCACAAAAGCGTCACCCTTCAAATCCGATTTGCTGTACGAAATTTCAATGTCACGGACCTCGCCCGGGAACAGCGTAAAGAGATTGTCACCATAAAAGACCGGAGCCACCAGCATTTTCCTGTCACTGCCGGTGTATGCCTTCAACTCAACCGCGTAGGCGATTGAACCGGAAGGGTTCTCGACCCTGTAGGTCAAAACGTTCTTGTTGTCAACGCTCTTTTTGCCTGCGGAAGAGAGTTTCAGTTCCACTTCGGGGAGATGGTTCAGCTGCGTCAGGTCGCCCACCTGGAAGGTACCCGACCTGTTCCACGCGTGGCTGGCCCGGGCTACGTCGTTCCGCATTGGCACGGCGTATGAGTTGATGCTGAGCACCTTGCCTGCCGCATCTTTCAACTCCAGACGGATAAAATATACATCCGATGTGGGTTTGGTCAACGAAGCCTGGATAGCCTCATTGTCCCAAAGATCGGTGACACCATAGGCATCCGTGATTTTTCCGTAATATTCGATTTTGTAGGGTTCATGGTCGCCCGACTGGTTTTTCACCAATCCGACGGTCTTGGCGCCTTTTCGGTTAATTCCCGACACGGGATATTCAACCGGGGCCGATGCACCGTCAGACCCAATATTGATCGTTTTCTCCAGCGGATTGCCGATCAGGTTCCCATCGATGTCATATACCGACATGGTGGCGATGGCGCCGGGGTATTCGGAAAACGTATTGTTGACCACATGAACGGATTTCTGGAATACGTTATACATGATATGGACAGGCTCATTCCCTTTTCTTGCGCCGAAGGTAGTCCCATTGGGATTCAGGTAATAATCAAACTGGTTCCAGAACATGATCGGCCATGCGTTGTTCAGCATCCAGTTGATAAAGCCGCTGGTGTTCCTGAAACGGTTAACGTTGAGGGCCTCAAATTGCGCCCTTTGCAGCTCGTACTGGAATACCTGTGCCCGGGTGACAAACTCATCGAAAGTGGCCGAGGGTCCGTATGAACCGTCAATAAACAGCGTATGCTGGCCCAAATTGTTGAAGCTCCCCCTGCTGGTGTGGTAATTCCACACATTGTAATTTTCCGATGCATTATAAGGCCACAGATTGGCTTCAGGAAGCATCCGCCTCATGGTTTCCTGCACGGGAATGCTACCACCTCCCCCGCCTTCGGAAATGAATCCGTACATGCCCTTAGGTTCCGCATAGAACCAGGTGGGCGACTGGCTGTCGTAGCTGGCATCCATGTGCATCCCACCCGTAATCCCGGTCAGGGTGGCCACCTTGGCCGATCCGTTGTTGCAATTCACGCCCATGTCGAGCCACCTGAGTTCAGACTGTATCTCAAGGTATTTCTGTTCCACATTCTGGCCATTGACTCCCTGGCGGACAATGCTTGGCGGCTCATCGCTGCCATTGAACCACAGGAACATCGAGGCGTATTTCCTGGCATTGCGAAGCTGGGCATACAGTGACTCGAAAGCCACAAAGCGCTCGGCTTTTGAGTATTCGCCCGGACTTTGCCAGCGGTCGCAACAGCACCAGCCCGTCATGAGCATGATGCCGTTCTCGTCCATGAGTTCGAGCAAATGGTTGTCGAAGAACTTGCCTTCGTCGCGGATCATGTTCATACCCATGTATTTCACATAGTCCACCACCGCCTCGTTGGCCCGTTGGTCGTGACGCAGGAGCAGGTCGGTCGGACAATAACCTCCCCCTTTGAGAAGCACCGGCCTGTGGTTCACGTAAATCTGGAGCATGTTCGACAAGTGGTTGGTGGCGATGGTATCGTTATAGTTATTGGCATAGGGCGACACATTCACCTCGGCGGTCACCTCTCGGATCCCGAAACGATGGTGCAGCCGGTCGCTCACCACCCCGTCGGTCGAAAATTCATAGTCGACCGTATACAGCGGCTGGTCGCCCGAAAGGTGTGGCCACCAAAGCCTGGGATTGGCAAGATTCAGCTCGGGATGGTCACTCGCAAACAAGGCAATCTCATGGTTATAGGCATCAGCCGGAACCTCGACCCCCTCTTTGGTAACGGTGGCCACGATGGTTCCATCGGGGTCCTTGATGACCGCCTTCAGGGTGCCCTTATCTCCCGACGAGGTGAAATTGCTTGCATCCACAAACAGGTTCAGTTGCGCACCCGTGTGGTCCTTGCTAACTTTGGAAGAAACCGCCGGATTGGCCAACCGGGTGTTCCCCGAAATTTGCACAAAGACATCGCCGGTCAGGCCCATCATGGCATCGGCTGGCTGGGGGTTCCAATCCACCCAATAGTAGGTCAGGTCGTCGCGATACACGGGTTTCGTGACCTTCACCTTGATATTGTTCGTGGCACTGCCCGTTTTTACCAGATCGGTGATATCAATGTCATACGTACGCATCGACCCGATAAACTGCGACTTATAGGTTTCGAAGTCCGTCACCCCTTTCAGGCTGCCGGCAGCCTCCGATTCATTATCGGCCACGGAATCGTCGGGGTTTATCATTGTAGGACCGTTACGGAGATAATCCTCGTCGGTAATGTTATTATACTTATTGACGACCTTTGTACCGTTAACGTAAATGTCACCCGAATAGCTTATACCCTTAAATGTCAGCGTTATCCGTTTTCCGGCCGCACTTTGGGGAAGCTTGAAATCGGTGCTGTACCACCATTGATGGTCAAAGTCCTCAGCGGGTATTCTCGACAGGTTATCGCCGAAGTATTCGTTTTTCACGCCGTCGTTATCAGGCTCGAACAAGTCGTCGTAAATGCCATTGTCGACGAGGTTCCCCAGGACCGTCCCGGGCACGATAGCGTCAATCCACGCCGATGTGGGGTATTCAGTGCCGGCCACCGTTTCATCGGCATCGGTCACGGCCAGGGCCATTAACCCGGGGGTTACTGCCGTTGTTGACGGGGCAATCCTCCATTCCGTCAATTGCTGACTGGTTGATTCCTCCTTGCTTGCGCAACCAGAGATAAACATGGCTGACAATAAAATGGCCATACTGCTGGTGATTTTACATTTGGTCATAGGTATTGGTTTATGATTTATATTTTTTCAAACCTCGTGAGATCGAAATAATGCCCTGAATTTACATCAGAAATCTGCCACTTCCAATATTTTTTGTGAGAGCTGGGTATTATCCATTAAATGGTTAAATGATTCGGACCCAGCCCCTATAGCAAAAACAGGCACAAATCCGGCGGAATGACCGGTACTCATCCAGCCCACGTTGGCTTTTCTGTTCAGGATCCTGGTCGCGGCAACGCTGATTTTCTCATCTTTTTGATAAAGCGTCTCCACTTTCGAAGCATCTCCATCCACAAAGGTAGTTTTATACGCTTCACGAATTTGTTCCTCCTCGGCCGGTGTCAGTGTGACCTTATCCCAAAAGCCCATGGCTTCGGTAAGCAAAGATTTGATGTCTTCCCATGAAACCTTGTTGTTCTTCTGTTCCCTTAACTGGACAATTCTCGATGACAATGCCATTTGCGACATTTTCTGGTGCTGAAGAACCTGCAGGTTTAACCGGCTGCTTCCCGCTCCCAATACCATCCCTCCGGTTTCATGGTCGGCAGTGACGATAATCAAGGTCTCCTCAGGGTATTTCCTGTAAAAATCATAAGCAATTTTAACCGATTCATCCATGTCGAGAACTTCGGCAAAAGTAGTTGCCGCATCATTGGCATGGCATGCCACATCAATTGTACCGCCTTCAATCATGAGAAAAAATCCCTTATCATTATTGCGACTGAGGTGTTCAACAGCGGCTTCAGACAGCTGGGCCAGGGTTAAATCGGATTCTTGACGGTCGATGGCATAAATAAGGTCCAACAGTTTGCGCTCTTTTTTCTCCATCACGATTATTCTGTCGGCATCAGCTGATTTCTCCTTGTATTCGTCAAAACCATAAGCCAAAACATAACCTTCTTCTTCCATTTGTCTGTAAACATTATGCCCCAAAGAACCATCAGAGCGGGTTTCAGGCTTTGTAAATGTTGCACCCCCGAAGAAATCAAACCTTGAAGAATATGCATTGATTGCAATTTCGTATTGCATGTTTCGTTTCGGCTGATGTGCATAAAATGCGGAAGGCGTGGCATCATCAAGACCGCAACTCGTCACTATACCAACCTTCTTCCCGGCATTTCTTGCCTTTACGGCGATGCTGTAAACAGGATTGAATAAGGTACTGTCCAGTCCAACGGTTCCATTCTTTGTTTTTGACCCCGTTGCAATGGCAGTCCCTGCGGCAGCAGAATCGGTCACCCCGTTGGAGGCCGAATGGGTACGAAGCAGGCCTGCATTCGGGAACTGTGTGAAAAGCAAAGGTCTGAATCCAATCTCCCCTTCCAATTCAGCCAAATACATTTCAGTCCCGGTTATCTGATTCAAGCCCATTCCATCACCTATTATTAAAAATACATATTTAGCCTGTCCCTGAGCAATCAACGACAAAAAGACAACCAGTATAGTGAGAAACAGAAATTTATTTTTCATAACTGAAAGATTAGAATGAATTAAATTATTGATAATGATATAAATAATATTGCCACAAGGCAATCCATTTCCAAAAGTGGTAGTATAAAAAGTAACTTTTTATACTACCACTTGGTTAAAGAACACTTTTTAAATACTACAAACCGGTAAATTCCACATCAGAGGTACCCCAGCCTGCGTTTTGCTTCAAGACATCGTTTGAAAGCAAAATCTGTGATTGAGGTATGGGCCAGAAACCGCGGGTTGCCCGGTAGCGAGCTCCAAAACCAATCTGATGGGTAATTTCTGAGTCCAAATTGGTGGTTTTCACAGGAATACCAAGTTGTGCATCCAAAAGAGCTTCGGCATCACCCCATCTCCTGATATCGTTGTAGCGTGTATTTTCAAAGCAAAGCTCGAATCGACGCTCCTGCTTAAGGGCAGTCAAAGAGTAGCTGACCGGTGCCAACCCCGCACGGCTGCGTACCCTGTTGATCCCCGTGGCGGTTTCAGTCAGCTCCGAATGCATCAGCAAGACATCGGCAAAACGTATGTGCACCAAATCCTGGGTAAACGCCCCGGTAGAAGTCGCTGACGAAACAGATAGACCATACATGGGAACATTATAGGAGTGTTGGTAAACACCTTCTGCAGTTTTAGCTGCAATACCCATATATTTCTTTTGCCAGAATCCGGTTTCTTCTGCCTGATTATCGCCGCCCCAATGATAAATGCCGGGATATTCATCGGCATGCCAAATGGAGGCCAAAAGTCGCATATCGGTTGGCTCGAGCTGTTTCCATTGTTCAACCATGACCGGACTGACTGGTCCACCCCCATATCCCCTGGTAAACGGGAACGGGAAATAGGTTTCCCCATGGGGGCGACGTACCGTGAATGCCAGGCATAATCCATTTCTAAAACTTGAACTAGTCCCGGCACCTTTAGTCGCAAAAACAACTTCCTTGTTACTTTCACCTTCCCATCTCAGGCCCTGGCCTTTGGTGTAATGATAGTGTTCAACCGTATACTGGTTTGTATATGGCCACAGATTCCTGTAATCCGATACCAGGTCGTGACCGCTATTTGCAATTAAGTCTTCGAGCCATGAAACGACCTGGGCCTTGGTAATGGTTCCACCTCCAGCTACCGGCATTTCGCTCTTGTTGTAAAACCCCGTGTAAAAAAGAAACATACGGGCCATGATCGACTGGGCTGCCCATTTGGTAACCCGCCCCTTTTCAACTGAAGTGTAAGGGTCGCCCGGCAACCTTTCAATAGCCGTTTTCAGGTCGAAGGCAGCCTGGGCATACACATCATCCACAGGAGCCTGGGGTTCATTGCCAGAGAGAGATTCGGTCAACAACGGCACATTTTCGAAAAACTGCACCAGGGTGAAATAATAGTAACCTCGAAAGAAATGAACCTCACCGTAGGCTGTATTCTTTTGTTTGTCGTTGGCCCACGGAATAGTTTCAAATTTCTCGAGTGCCACATTCGCACGGAATATTCCCTGGTAACGGTTCTGCCAATAGCCAAGCGTAAGGTCAGGGCCGAAATTCAATAATTTACTGATGGCTTGCCAGTTAAAATTATCGGTTCCACCACCGCCGAACCGTTCGTCGGAAGCCAGTTCGTTAAAGAAAAAGGCTGCCTTGCCATAATCACTTATTTCTTCGTTGAGCGTATTGTATACACCCACAATCAGCTGGTTTGCTTCATCAACAGTCAGGGGAAAACTGTTATCATCCTGTTTGGTGAAATTTTTGGTATCCATGAAATCCTCACAAGCCAGGAATACCAACCCCATTGCCATTATCATCAATATTTTTTTCATACCTCGCATAAATTAAAATTCAACATTAAGCCCGATTAGGAAAGTCTTTGCACTCGGGTAATATCCAATATCTATCCCTGAGTCCCAGCTTTCTTCTCCGTAACCGACTTCAGGATCCAATCCTGAATATCCGGTAATGGTGAAAAAGTTCTGTGCCGACATGTAGAGTTGGATTTGTGAGAATTTCAGGGCAGGCAATAATGGTGCGAAATCATATCCCAATGTGATGTTCTGTATTTTTACATAATCTGCATTCTCAATATACAAGTCAGATATGTAATTACGGTTTGGATGGGGATTAAAGGTCAGCCTCGGCACCTTGTTCGTTGATCCGGGACCAGTCCAGCGGTCATAAGCATCGAGGGTAAAGTTCTCTTCCGGACGGTCAGCCCAACGACGGTAAGTCTTAATAACCTGATGTCCAAAAGCTCCGGTAGTGGTGACTCCCAAATTAAAGCCTTTATAATATGCATTAAAGCTTAATCCCGTGGTGAAATCCGGATTCGGATTTCCAATCATGGTCTTATCCAGGTTGTCGATTTTTTTGTCATCATTCCTGTCAACAAAAATGACATCACCGGGTTGTGCATTGCTCAATTTGGCCTGGGTGGCATCCACTTCCTGCTGGGTTTGGAAAATTCCGGCTGTTTCATAGCCATAGAAGTAACCAATCGGAAAACCCACCTGGACACGGTTGATAAGATCGGTGGTAGCCATCAATACACCTGACTCGCCATTGATGATCCCTTCGGTGTTGGCGATATGGGTTACTTCGTTCTTATTGTAAGTGGCATTGAAATTTACATTATACCTGAAATCCCTGCTTTTGTTGTCATTCCAGTTTAATCCCAGTTCAACACCCGTGTTTTTGATACTACCACCATTGATATACGGTGCACCCGTCCCTATCGATGCCAGTATCGGTGCCTGAACCAGCCAGTCCTTGGTCGTCTTCTTATACCAGTCAAGTGCAACCGATAAACGACGGCTCAGGAACTGGGCATCCAGACCAATGTTCAACTGTTCGGAGGTTTCCCACTTAATGTTGGGATTAGGTATTACATCCTTATAGGCACCGGTTGTCCTGACGGTTTTTGTATCCCCGAAATAATAGTGTTTATTCTGGCTGAAGGTACCCACATATTGGAAGTTACTGACACGGTTATTTCCGTTTTGCCCCCAGCTGGCCCTGAGTTTCAAATACTCGAGAACTGACGAGGCAGATTCCATAAACGATTCATTTGAGACAATCCAGCCTGCTGATACGGATGGGAAATAACCCCATCTGTTACCCCTTGCGAAAGTAGATGAACCGTCAGCACGCATGATCACGGTTGCCAGGTATTTTTCACTGAAGTTGTAATTGACACGACCGAAGAATGATTGCATCATCAACAATTCATAAGGCGCGCCGCTAACCGTTGTATTCACCGTTGTTGCCGCCGTATTCGACAGCCATGCATAATCCCACAATCCGGGGAAAGAGGAAGTACGGTTGTTGGCGCTCATGGTTTGTCCCATCCCTGATTTTTCGAGCGAAGTACCCAACAGAAAATCCACATTGTGGTCACTGTCGAAGATTGTCGAATAACTGACAGTGTTTTCCCAGGTCCAGCCATGTTGAGAATTTGCGGCTTGACGCACATTGTCAATCAACCGGATATCGGAAGCGACATTAATTGTTGGCTGATATGACCGACCGGCACCCGAACGAAAATCATACCCAAACATGCTTTTATATACCAGGTTCTTGATTGGCTGGACTTCCATAAAAGCGTTGAACCTCAAGTTAAATCCTTTGGATAAATCATTTCCACGGACATATACCATAGTGGCGATCGGGTTTCCTGCCGGACCATAATGGTTCCATTTGTCGGCCACCTTATCGGCTTCAAGATACAATCCTCCCTGACTGTTGTACATTGGCAACAATGGAGTGACAGTCAACATGTTACGAATATCGTTTGAGTACTGGTCACCAATACCAATGCCTTGATTTTCACGATAGCTGAATGAAAGGTTTTCGCCAATCTTTAACACTTCCAGATCACCTTTCCTGATTGCCACGTGTGAGGAATTAACCCGCACGGTATATCTTTCGTCTTTCAGTGGAACAGGGTTGCCTAACACACCTTCCTGCTTTGAATAACTTGCGCCCATAGTGAAACGCGAATTACTGTTTCCGCCTGAAGCATTGATGGCATGGTTTTGTATAGGTGCATTGGCATTAATCGATTCCTCGAACCAATTGGAACCGGTCCAAGTTCCATTCATGATTGACTGATATTGAGCCGGTATCCTTTCTGCCCAGTTGTATGGGGTCAGGCCACTGCCAATTCGCGATTCGTCGTTCAGCTCCATATACTGTTTGGCATTGGCCAATTCCGGTTTCTTCTGTACATTCTGGAAACCGACATAACCATTGTATGACAGTACGGTTTTACCTTCACCACCCTGACGTGTCGTAACAAGAATAACCCCGTTGGCGGCACGTGAACCGTAAATTGCAGCCGATGCGGCATCTTTTAACACGTCAATGGACTGAATGTCGGATGGATTGATATTCGAGATGTTACCGCCTGGTACTCCATCAATTACATACAAGGGATTGTATGAGTTTATGGTACCCATACCACGAATCACGACATTGTAACCCGATCCCGGCATTCCTGAGTTTTGCGAAATGCTTACGCCCGGCAGATGGCCTTGCAAAGCATTCAAAACATCGGTCCTGTTTTGGTTCACCACGGTTTCTCCGCTCAAATGGGCCGTGGCACCGGTTATAACCGCCTTTTTCATGGTTCCATACCCTACGGCCACAACCTCTTCAATTCCGATGGTCTCTTCGGCCATACTGACATTGATACTCGTACGGTCGCCAACAACCACCTCCTGCGCCCTCATCCCAACAAATGTAAATAACAGGGTGGCATTTGGCGGCAGGTTGCTGATTGAATAGGTGCCGTCGGTATTTGTGATGGTACCGTTCGTTGTTCCCTTAATGACAACGGTTACCCCTGGAAGAGGTGCCCCGTTCCGGTCGGTAACCCTGCCGGTAACCTGCCCTTGCTGCAGCAATGCAGCTTGCTCATTATACTCCTCGCTGCCGGGTTGGGCAGTGGTAAGGACGATTTGCCTGTTCATCACCAGGCGGTTGACATTGGTGCCGGCAAACAACTCACTCAGGATGTCTTCAACCTTCTGTTGCCTGACTTCTATATCCACCTTGCGTTCCACATCCACCAGCTTCTGGTTAAACAGGAAATAGAATTCGGTTTTTTCCTCGATTTCCCCCAGGACATCAATTACCCGGGCGTCTTTCAGGTTTAGCGAAAGACGGGTAACCTGGGAGTAACTGTCGAGCGCCCACGATTGGACTGCCATCACAAAAATAAAGAATACACTTAAACGCATAATTCTCCAGGTTTTAGTTAAGCACGGAAAAGGCTCCGTGTGCCAAATCCATTTTTTTTTCATAATTTTGACACATTAAGTAGTTAAACAATTTATTGATCTTTAGCAGCTTAGTTAACAGGAGAGTGGTACGAACACTTTCCTGTTTTTATTTGAACTGATTGATTTTCTTAGGATTAATGGCAATAATGATCCTTCTCTTCGAAAATTGCCCGTCAGTGGTTGCTTCCCGTTTTTCTTCCCTGTAGGTGATCGGCGTGGTAAATGCCAGCAGCTTCAGCACCTCATCGAGCGGTTCGTCCACAAAAGTGGCATAAAAGGTATAATCTTCGAGACTTTTATCCTCCAGCACGATTTCGGCATTGTACCAACGGCTCAACCTTTGGGCAACCTGTTTCATGTCCTCATCCCTGAATACCAGTTTCCCTTCGGTCCAACTGGTGTATTGTGATGCAATAACCGTGCTCTTGACCTTTTTGCCGGTCTCCATATCAATCCTTAACTTCTCGTTGGGAAGCAGTTGCGTTATAAACTCCCCGTTATGGCCTGAAATATCAACTTTTCCGGATTGAAGAATTACTTCCTCGGTGCTTTCCGATGAATAGGATATTACATTAAAAGTGGTTCCAAGCACTTCAATATGGAGGTTTCCTGAACTTACCACAAATGGCATTTCTTCGTTGTGTACCACATCAAAATAGGCTTCACCCTTGAGGGTAACCTTTCTGGCTTTATTAAAAGTGACCGGGTAAGTAAGGGTCGAACCGTTGTTAAGAAAACCGGTGGTCCCGTCGGGCAATACAAACTTGGTCCTGACTCCCATCGGACACTGTATCTCGGCATACGCTTCGGTTAAAACAGGTTGCTCAGGCTGAAAATACATATAGGCCAAAAATGAAAGAATCAGGGGAATGACAAGAATGGCTGCAATACGCTGGAAAGTGCGGATAAAACTGAATTTGCGTTTTTCCTTGTTCTCCTCCAGCCTGATTTGGTGCTGCAGCTTGTCGAGAAGATGGTCCACCGCATTATCAGGAAGCCGGGTGCTGTCAAATTCCTTCCAGTGCGACAGCATCAGCTCCCTGAATTCGCGGTCATCTTCCGCTGAAACTAACCTCTCTCTGATCACTAAATAATCCTTCCGGGAATATTTCCCTTCGAAGAATCGTTTTAATATATTTATGTCAATTGTCATTCTTTCCTTATTCCGTATATTCAATCTGTATCTTATAATATATAGTGATGGGAAATGAAAAACCCCCAGCCGGAAATGAATATATTTTAAAAAAAAGTGAATCCTGACCTGGAGAGTGGCAAGGCAGAGGGGGCAGGGACTAAACCCGATCCAGTTGGGGCAATTCTGATGGAATGTGCAATGAATCCTCTTTTACAAACAGCACAAAAAACAACAATCCGGCAATACTTTCCTGATCCATTCCGGCATGGATGTTCTTCAGCGCTTCGGTAATGTGGTTTTCAACCGTTTTGGGCGAGATATCAAGCCGGGCGGCAATTTCGGCCACCGACAATCCTTCCATTTTCCGAAGGATGATCACCTCTCTTTGCCGTCCGGGAAGTTGTTGGATCAGCTTTTTGACCAGTTCAAGCAACGACTGGTAGTTGGTGCGTACATCCATTTCTTCAGTAAATGTGAGGACTTCAGAGGCAACATCATGCAGATATTTCTGTTCCTGGGTGGCCTTCCTGAACCTCTCGGCAATCTGCCGGTAGGCAATCTTAAACAGGTAAGCACCAAAAGAAAGCTCGGGATTTAAAGAGGCACGGTTTTGCCATATTTTCATAAAAACCTCCTGCACCACCTCCTCGGCATCGGTTTTTGATTTCAGGTAACCCAGCGAAAAATAGTACAACCGTTTGCCATAAAACCGGAACAATTCATCAAAGGCCAGCGCATTGCCGCTTTTTAATTCAGCAACCCATCGGGTTTCCAGCATGCGGCCATTTTGATTCATTCCGATCTACGTTTGACAAGTAAAATAAGGGAAAAAAAACAGGCGATGCAATTTTTCGCATCGCAATTTATCGCACCGCTGCTTTAAAGCAAAAAATAACTCCCGGCCATTTTATGCACCGGGAGTTAAACCATTTATCTATTACCACCCTGGATTCTGGGGCATCGGTTTTGTGATGTTGGCATCAATCACAGATTGAGGTATTGGATAGATCGTGTCTCTTGCCGTAACATGGGCCCCGCCATTTCCATTATGTGCTTTTGTCCTTTCCACAAACTTTTTGGTGCGTAACAGGGTCCAGCGACGATGTTCCTCCATGACCAGCTCCCGCGATCTCTCATCAAGTATGAAATCGATGTTCAGATGGGCAGCCGTTATATCCGAGGCATTTGAACGACGGCGTATTACGTTGATCGTATTAACGGCATCATCAATCCTTCCAAGATAATATTCGGCTTCGGCCTTGATCAGGTAGGTTTCGGCAAGGCGCAGATAAACAAAGTCGGTATAACTCCAATTTTCATTCATGTTTGTCGGGTCGGTCCCCTGGAACTTTCTCGAGAATGGCCAGTTTGATCTTGCCCGGGCCGTAAAGGTGATGTCGCGGCTCCAATCAAGCCAGAGGGTATCACCATATTGTCTTCCGGGAGGCAGCAGATCAGCCGGATAAGGGGCATTGGTCTGGGCATCCCCAAGGATAAAGAATTTTCGGATGGCATACTCCGAGAAGCGGTCGTCTTGCGGTTCATAAAGATCCAGTGCCCATTTGGTCATCGAAGTACGGGCATATCCCAAACCACCCCTATCCAGGGTATGTTGCAAAGGCCTTACCCCTCCAACCGAAATGTTCCAGAACCGGCTCGAATGGACTCGCCTGACTAAACTTCCGCCGCCACCGGTAATCCTGAGGCCAAACTGGAAAACCCACAGGGCTTCGCTGTTCCCTTCCTCACGGTTGGTATTACCATCCTGAAACATATCCATGAAGGCAACACCGGGCTTGCCGGCACTATTGCCATATCGCTCTGTTATGAGCTTATAGGCAGGATTTGTAATGACTTTATTGGCATACAATAAGGCATTGTTATAGTCTTTCATGGCCAGATACATTTCTGCCAGATAATGCTGGACGGCGCCTTTGGTAATCCTTCCTCTCAGCGATGGCTCTACACCCACGTGGGCCTCGGCAAACTCCAGGTCATCGATGATTTGCTGCATAACCTGAACCTTGGGTGTTCTTTCCCAGTCGGTCCTGACGGTTGATCCGCTCGATTCCTCCAATGACAAAGGAACATCTCCCCAACCGTAGGTAAGATGTCGGTATGCCCAACCCCTGATGGCCCGTGCCTCGGCAATCACCCGATTCTTGTTTTCTTCAGGACTTCCTGATCCACCCGACCAGTCGACACCCTCAAGTTCAGCCCTGTTAATGATGGTATTGGCTGCATTGATCACATTGTAGAGCCAAATAAAAACTTCTTGGATATCTTCATTCTGCGGATTATTCTGGTCTCCCCAGTATTCGGCAATCAAAGCCATCCCATCGGTCCAGTGGTTGGTAACGGCGTTGTCGGTACCATAGAAAAAGAGTGCTCCCATTAACTGATGGCTCCCAATGCCCGGTTCCTTCTCCCTCCTCACCTGTGCGTACAAACCATTTAAGCCTGCCTCAAATCCGGTAAGGGTTGTATAAAGTGTTTCTGCCGTAATGATATGCGGAGGTTTTTCATCCAAAAGGTCCATATCACATGAACCCATAGTCATTAACATGAATAATATGATGGTCGTGTTGAATATCTTCTTTTTCATAATGCTTAAATTTTTCACGATGAATAATCATTAAAATCCCAGATTTAACCCAAATACAAACTCGCGCTGCAACGGAGCCTGCCTCTGACTGCTCAGCTCAGGATCCAAACCGCGCCACTCCGTAAAAGTCATTAAATTCCTGCCAGTTACATAAAGTCTCAGTCTGTCGAGCTTTAGATTATCCAGCATGGTTTGCGGGAGGTCATAGGATAAGGAAATATCCTTTACCCGCACAAAACTGGCATTTTCGTACATAACGCCCTGGATTCCGGCCATCCATTCGGCATTGAGATGGTTCACGATCCATTCATTCGTGGGATTTTCGGGAGTCCACCAGTTCTTTTTGATGGTGTTCAGTCTCACGTCGGCCCATACATAATCCGACATCAGCGGATTTTCCTTGGTAACACCGTGCACGCCATGGACAAAGATATCGAGCTTGAAATTCCCGTATGAAAATGAATTGGTCAAACCCCACAAAACCTTAGGGTCTTCCTGACCAATAATCTGACGGTCAATGGCGTCCAATTTGCCATCCGTGTTCACGTCCTGCAATTTCATAAATCCTGGCTGTGATCCCCACTTTGCTGCAGCTTCTGCCTCACTTTCCTGCCAGGTCCCTTCCCAGAGAAAATCATAATTGACTCTGATGGGTTTGCCAATAAACCATGCATTGGCGACATCATCAATTTCGTTCCCCTGCTCATCGAGTTCGCCATATAGCGAAACAATCTTGTTTTGCCCGAACGAGAAATTCACCGATGTATTCCACCGGAAATCATTCTTTACAATATTTCGGGAGTTAATTGACACTTCAACCCCTGAATTCTGCGTCTCGCCAATGTTCTGGGTGATGGATGTTATGCCGTGAACGGGCGAAATGCTTCTGTTAAGTAGCAAATCATAGGTATTGGTCCTGTATATATTTAAATCGCCGGTAATCCTGCTTTCCAACAGGGCGAAATCCATACCAGCATTCAGGGTTTTTGACGATTCCCAGCCAAGGTTCTCCTGACCCAAACGGCTGGGGATATAACCTGCCTGGGTCTGTTTGTTGGCAACCATATTATATTCACTCAATCTCGAGATTGACTCATAAGAACCTACGGCCTGGTTTCCGTTCAATCCATACGACAATCGAAGTTTCAGGTCATTGACGATATCGGCCAGAGGGAAAAAGTCTTCCCTGGCAATATTCCAGCCAAGTGCAATGGATGGAAAAATACCCCACTTGGTATCCGCTCCAAATCCCGAGAAACCATCCCGTCTGCCGGTGAGCGTAACCAAATAGCGGCTATCGTAACCATAGTTCAAACGCAACATTTGCGACATCAGCACATTTTCGGTGAACGAAAATCCGGGAGTCACCAATTCAGCCTGCGCAGCGGAGTACCATTTCAAAAAATCGTGCGGAAAGCCTTTAGCGGTCAACGAATTGGCGGTCGACTTATTCTTCTCATAACTATACAATCCGGTCAGGAATATGTTATGTGCCCCAAAATCCCGGTTATAGGTGAGGATATTCTCGATAACGACATTGCTGTTTTGCGAACGATTTGTCTGCGCACTTCCCCGTGCTTCCAAACCATCCTTTGTGTCACGTCCCATATAGGTTGCGGTATCAGAAAACCTGGCCCTTACACCCGAGTTTATCCGGTAGCTCAAACCTTGCAGAAACGGGAAATCCACAATTGCGTAATTGTTGGTCACAACCTGATAGGATTCATCGATGTTGTCAAACAACAGGGGCTGCAAGGGATTCCAGAAATAGGTATCTTCCTCCCATATGTAGATTACCTGGCTGCCGTCTTCCTCAAACGCCCTGGTTAGCGGGTTCATGCGCGATAAATAGGAAAGGTCAGGTCCCGATCCGGACCTGTCATCGAACGACAATTGTGTCCGGGTACCAAGTGTAAACCAACCGGCAATTTTTGTATCCACATTGATCCTGCCCGTAACCCTCTGATAATCATCATTGAGCATTAATCCCTTCACATCCAGCAGGTTGCCGGCAATGTAATAGCTTGTATTGTTGAAGCCTCCCGAAACTGAAAGACTGTGTTGCTGGCCATTGCCGGTGCGGGTGCCCAGTTTTGTCCAGTCGACCCATTCACCCGATTCATAGATCCTTTTCTCCGATGCGGTCATGGCCCCGGCGAAACGTTTCATCTTGAAATCGTAGAACTCGGCGCCATCCAGATATTCAGGGTAATTTGCATAATTCTGGACAGAATAATAACCATCATACGAAATCTTGGGTGCCAGATTGGTACCAGCCTTGGTCGTGATCAATATGACGCCGTTTGACCCACGCGAACCATAAATGGCAGCGGCCGACGCATCTTTCAGGATTTCGATCGACTGTACGTCATTGGGGTTGATATCACGGATAGCCCCTCCATAGGGAATTCCATCCATAACTATCAGGGGGGTGTTGTCGGCCAGAATCGAGTTCCTTCCCCTGATCATGATGGACTCAGATGGAGAGGCTCCCGATGAGGATTGCTGGATCATGATACCGGGAACCGAACCCTGGATGGCCTGCGCTATGTTGAGGTTAGGGACCATTTCAAGCCTCTCCTTGTTCAGTGAGGCCACAGTTCCCGTAATGTCACTTTTCTTCTGGGTTCCATATCCAACCACGATCACTTCGTCGACCCCGAAAGATTCTTCCTCAAGTACCACCTCAAAGGTACTGCGACCCTCAATGGGTAACTCCTGTTTCTTCATCCCCACGAACGAAACCTCGAGGGTTGCGGCATCAACAGGCACTTCCAGCCTGAACCTTCCCGAATTGTCAGTCACCGTACCAATGGTCGTACCTTTCACGATTACGGCCACACCCGGCATGGGCTGGTTCTTTGAATCCCTGACCAAACCCGATACTTCCTTTCTCTGCGGCTGTTGCATCTCTACAACCGACTTTTCTTCCGTGACCGAAGGCTTTATGGGCTCAATCTCAGGAGACTTTGCAATGACAATCTGCCTGTCGCGGACGGTATAACTGTTATCCGTTCCTTCAAACAACAAGCTCAATACCTCCTCAATCGATTTCCCCGAAATTGAGATATTGACCCTCCTGTTGAGATCAACGTGCTGGTCCTGGTAGAAAAATATAAATTCACTCTGATCCTCAATAGCCGTCATCACTTCCTTCACCGTGGCATTATTCATCTCAAGCTTTAACCTGACGTTTTGTGAATAGGTGTTCGAACTGAAAGCCACCGCCGAACCAATCAAGAGAAAGAGAAGAGTCAGTCGCATAACAAGCAATGTTTTACGGAGATACATGTAGGTATCCCCTGAAAGTTGTTTTTTTTTCATAGTTTTGTTTGATTTTTTTATTAATGTATTTAATTGAAAATCAAACCGGGGTCTGTTTGGTCGCACATCCCGGTTTCTTTATTTCCATGCGCTTAGGTCTGAATCATAGGCACGTCATTTTATGTTATACAATCCATTTTCAATCTGATCATATTTGATCGATGCCGAAAACGAAATTCTTTCCAAAACCTCATTTATGTTTTCAGCCAGATCAAGTTTCCCCGAGAATGTAATTTGTTTCAATTCCCTTTCAGTCACGATTTTCACGTCGTAATATCTTTCCAATTGCCTGAAAATTTCCAGGATAGGCTTCTGGTCAAAAATCAGGTAACCCTCAACCCACGAGGTGTATAGGTTTATATCGACACGTTCCTTGGTGAAACGTTCATTCGTTCGGTCAAACACGATTCGCTCGCCTGGCAGCAATTCGATCCCCTTCGAAAATCTCGCATTGCTCTGGACGCTAACGCTTCCCGCAACCAGTACTGTCTGTGTCTGTTGATCGTCTTTGTACGATTTCACGTTGAAGCGCGTCCCGAAAACCTTGACACGCATATCGGTGGTGATGACATTAAAAGGTCTTTGCGGATCGGTTTTGACGTCAAAAAATGCCTCACCCGTAAGCTGGACTTCCCTTGTGTGCCCGTCCATTTTTTCGGGATACAACAACATACTGCCCGAGTTTAACCATATTCGGGTACCATCGGCCAGTTCTATTTGCATGCGCTTGCCATAAGGAACAATCACCTGGGTTACACCCTGGTTCTTTCTGCCCGCCTTTTTATTTTCTAAAGTAATGGCTTCATCATTGACCAGAGTCTCACCGGTTGGGGTCTGTTTAATGGTGGCCTCTTCCTGGTCAAGCATTTTCACGGTCCCGTCCGACAGGATGACCTTTCCCACTTCCTCCGTGGCATCATATGGAATTTCGAGGTCCACACCCTGATCCATGCCCATAAAGTAATAGGCCAATCCTCCCAGCGAGATTACCAGCAAAAGAACTGCCGCTGCCTTTATAAAACCAAACATTGCCCGGCGTTTAGCCGATTGCCTGATCTTGTCGGGCGACATCCGGTCCAACTGTTCACGGGTGATGGAAGGCTCCAGTGGGGTGAAACATTTCAGGATGGTTTTCGCCTCCATAATCTGGTCCCCTTTTTCCGGATGGCTGTCCATGAATTCCTTCCAGAACCGTTCAAGTTCATCGTCAGGGTGGAATATCCATCTTGAAAAGGATGGATCAAGCGCGAAATCCTCGGTTGTAAAATCTATATAGTGTTTAAAATCCATGTGCTCCTTTTTAGTAATAAGCACACCGAAATGAAAACATCATCAAAATTTCAGATGTTTTTTATCATGAATCTCAAAAAAAGTAGGATGGAGTCGGATTTGTTTGATTTCAGGATAATTTTCAACGATTTGATGGCGGTATAAATCAGGTTTCGGCAGGCTTCAACACTGATGTTCATAATATCCGCAATCTCTTCGTATGCCAGGTCTTTGGCGAACCTGAGATAAATCGCTTCCTTTTGGCGGTTTGTCAGGCTCTTCAGTGCATTTCTGACCATGGCAAGCTTCTCCGACTCGATCTCATCCACAATGATGTCATGTTCGATTGAAAAAGTCATGTTGAATGCCATTTCCCCGGGGTCGCCGGTAGCATCATGGTGCTTGTCTTTCTGCAGCCGTTTCAGTAGAATTCTCTTGAATGATTTCAGCAGGTAGAAAAGGATGTTGTCGGTATTGCCCAGATTGTGCCGGAGCTTGATCAGGGTGGAAAACAAATCCTGAATGGAATCTTCTATAACGGTCACGTCCGACGTAAACTTTACACCGTATTGATAGAGCTTGGGGGCATACTCTTCGTAAATGAATGATAATGAACGATCATCGCCCATTCTAAACGATGACCAAATATCCATATCATTCGTTTCCGGTTTAGCCATGTAATACAACCATTCAAATCGCTAACAATTTTACGAATTCAGTACGTGAAAAGCAAACAATCCTTTTGGGGAGGGAAAAAAGGTGCGAGGCCCACGAAAGCTTTCGGGGCGGGGTGCGGGTTGCGGCAGGTAAGATGTCATCTTCTCGTTGCATCTGTCTTCGGAAAAGATGTCATCTTCTCGTTGCATCTGTCATCGGAAAAGATGACATCTTTACTGCGGGGGCAAGCCGATACCCCACTTTTCGTTGGGTTCGGGGCCCATTTCGAGGACCAGCGATCCGCCCTTCAGCAGTTCCGATGCCGGAAACCAGAAGGTATCCAGCGGTTGGCCGTTCAGGGTGGCGCTTTGTATGTACTTGTTGTTTTGGGTGGCACCTTTGGCCTCAATCACGAACTCACTGCCCCTGCCATACCGCTCGCCCAGGTCTATCCTGATTTTCCGGTACATCGGGCTTCCCAGTTCATAAATGGGTTCAGCGCTGCAACCGCCATCCATCTGGAACAATCCAATGGCGGCCATCACAAACCAGGCGCTCATCTGTCCCTGGTCTTCGTCGCCCAGGTAGGCATTGGCCTCGCCATAGCCATAGTAGCGGTCAATGATCGACCTGCTCCATTTCTGGGTAAGCCACGGACGGTTGGCCCAGTTGAACAGGAACGCGAAGTGCATCGACTGCTGGTTTCCCTGTACCACCGGGAAATCCCAGTACTGGTCATTGGGGGCATTGTAACGCCATGGCTCACTTTGGGTGAAACCCCAGTCGAGGCGTTCAACAAAGGGATCTTCACCCATGATCGAAATCAGTCCGGGAATATCCTGCGGGACGAAATAGCTCAGCTGCCAGGCGTTGCCTTCCACGTACTGGTGGTTGGCGCCCGATCGGAAAGGATCGAAACCTTCCACGAAGCGGCCATTGCTTTCGCGCATGTGTGCATATCCGTTTTCGGGATTGATGGCATTCTTCCACCAGTTGCCCCGTTCCGAAAATATCTTGTACTCGGTTTCCTTGCCGAGCGATTTTGCAAACTGCCCCACGGTCCAGTCATCGTACGAATACTCGAGGGTGTTGGAGAACCGTCCCATGTCCGACGGCACATAACGGTAAGTCATGTAACTGACAAGGTCGCGGTTCCCGGCAAAACCTCCGGCCACATGGGTGGCGGGGGTGGTCTGCATCTTCACCATGGCCTTGAGCCCCTTGTCGGTGTCGAAGTCGCGGATACCCATCTGGTAGGCCCCTACCATCAGCGGAATCTCATGCTCGGCAACCATCACGGGGATGTATTTCATGCCGGCCGGACCTTTGGCCAGCCAGCCATCGGCATCGTACATGCCCAGCTGTGAATGGACCCAGCGCGATGACCATTCGGGAGTCACCAGGTTCCAGAACTGGTTCAGGTTCCAGAAGGTGTTCCAGAAGGCGTCGCAACCCAGCGCCACGTGGTCGGGGTTGTCGAACTTCTGAAGTTCCCTGCCGGCCGACATCCACTCTCCGTTCACGTCGCTCCAGGTGTTCCGGCACATCGACCGGTACATGTTTGAATAGAAACGTTCCTTCTCCATCCGGTCGTCGGTGGCAATGTCAATGCGCGACAGGATATCGTTCCATACCCTTTTCTGGTTTGCCACGGTAGCCTCGAAATCCCAGCCGAATGGCTCCGCAATCTCCTTTTCCAGGTTTTCGGCGGCATTGGCCACGCTCACCAGCGAAATGCCGGTCCGGGCTTTCACCACAGTGGCTTGTCTGGTGTCAAACTCGACCCAAATTCCGGCCTCTTTCAGGTCCTTGCCCTGCAACTGCGAGGCAGCAAGCTTTTCGGTATCCTTCCACACGCCTGCATTTTTGATGGGGCGGTCAAACTCAACCACAAAATGGACCGTATATTCCTGGTCGGCGTCGTTGCTCCACACATGCGGACGGGGAGAAATCTGGTGAGAAATCCCTTCGATGCGGTAATCGCTGACCTTTTTGACATCTACATGGGGAAGCAGGTAATCATACTCGGCCTCCACATGCAGGTCAATCATCACCCGGCCATCCCTGTCCTGTGGAAAGGTGAAGCGGAATATCCCACAACGGGTGGTGGCGGTCATTTCGGCCAATATCTCGGTATCGGTCATAAAGACCTTGTAATAGCCCAGCGGGGCCTCTTCCGACAGCTTGTCGATGCGTGAGCGGTAGCCCGAGTCGGGGTCAAACTGGTCACCCACCGAAGTCTGCAACGGTCCGTTGGTCGGCATGATTCCCAGTCCGGCCATGGTCCATTCGTGGATATGGCTGAAGGTTCCAACGGTTTCGAAGGTAGGCTGGTACCCGGCCTGCCAGCCGCGGATCTGGTTGTCCGGACTGATTTTCACCATGCTCATGGGCATCCATGGACCTGGTGCAATCATCCAGCGCGAATGGGCCGACCCCATTTTTGTATCCACATAATCGGCCGGTGTTGCCAGCGGCATCTTGCCCCGCTGCACCTCACCCTGCGCCACGGTGATCCCGTCGGCCAGTATCTTGTAACGGCTCTTGCGGTTCCTTTCAACGGCAGGCATCGGGACTTCATACTGATAGCGCCTTTTCCCTTCGGCCACGGTCGTAAAGACTTTCCTGTTGTCGAGGAGCACTTCCAGTTTGGGTTCACCGCCCAAAGCCTCCAAGTCGACAATCAATGGCTGGATCCTTTTGCCATCAGCCATGGTTTCATAATCCGCGCTTTTCACCTCGCGCATGAATATCTTGTCATCGGTCCTGAGCTGCACAGGCTTGTCGGCCTCGAGCCTTACAGCGTCGAAAACAAACCACGAACCCTCCAAAATGCTTAACACGATCTCGTTACCTCCAGTCCGCAGCACGTCAGGCTCAATCACCACCTCCAGCTGCCTGCTTTTCATGTCACCGGTTTTCCCGTTGATCGATTCGCCCGAAGTCCCTTTCAGGTTAAACTTGCTGCTTTGCCGGTTATTGATGGTCACCTTCAGCAGCGAACGATCCGGATTGCAGTCGAGCATGTCAACCACCAGCTTCAACCGGGTTCCGGGTTCCAGACGGGCAATGTTGAACAAGATATTGTTCTGGTGCGTCCTCCATCCCGAGGTCGACCAAGTGCCACCCCAGGTGTCATCCGGTCCGGGCAGCACATACGGGAAATCCTTTTTTGCATCCGATTTCCCGATGATAAAGTGTCCGTCCTCGTACCCGAAGTCATTGGCCAGAAACTCCTTGTAGCCATCCGGTCCCAAAGCCAGGTCGGCCGCCGAATTGTCGGTATTGCCAATTGACCACACCGTTGTCGTCTGGCCCTGCGCCAGCAGCTTCAGGTTGATGATCAGCAAGATTGTCAGTAGTTTACGCATGGTTGTTGAAGTTCTTTCATAGAATCACCCAAAAATAGGGAAATCGGCCCAATGGCCGTGCGGGGTGTGAAAAAAAGGTGCGGGGAGGCGGGGTGTGAAAAAAGGTGCGAGTTGCGAGTTGCGGGGTCCTTCGGCAGGAACATTTTCCAACCCCATCGGGGTGGCACGATTGTAGAAAAAGGGCAACCCCACCCCCCTATGAGGGTATTCAGGTCGTCGTAGACGTTGCCCGAAACCAACCCTGTAAGGGTTCGTTTCGATCCCGGACGCGCCAGCGAGCGGGAGCGGCATAGGGGCTGCGCCTGAAATGGTGCTGGACCCACAAAGGCTTTCGGGGCGGGTTGCACGTTGCGAGGTCCTGCGGCAGGAACATTTTCCAACCCCATCGGGGTGGCACGATTGTAGAAAAAGGGCACCCCCTCCCCCTCTCCGAGGTTTTTCAGGTTGACGGCGTCAACCTGTAAAACCGATCCGCGGGCAAAAAAGAGATCCTTCCCTGCGGTCAGGGCGACAGGCATCCCATGAGGAAGGAGTTGTGGCTGCGCCATTTATCGCGCCGACTGGTTGTGGCCATCCAACAACCCCTCGTTGCAAAAAGATGATATCTTCTCGTTGCATCCATCATCGGGAAAGATGACATCTTTGCCCTTTACCCCGAATACCTTTTAAAACCCTGTAAGGGTTCGCCCCGATTCCGACTGCCCCGATAGACATCGAGGGCTGACGGAAGGCACATTTGTAAAAACGGGGTATCCAAACAATCCCCCTATCCGAGGTTTTGCTGGTTGCCCCCTCGAAAGCTTTCGGGGGACAACCAGTAAAACCAATCTGTGTTGATTGAAGGCAAAACAGAGAAAATAAAAATCAAAATCTTTCTCAATAAAATTATATTTCATAAATTTGTATCCAAGTGAATACAGTTTATCGAATGTACATAATTGAAAAAACTGCCGAATTTGACAAATGGCTAAGGAAACTAAAGGATTTGCGAGCCAAAGCGAAAATACTTTTTCGACTGCAGAAGATAGAAGAAAGCGAGTATTTTGGGGATTGTGAATCTGTTGGTAACGGGATTCGGGAGTTAAAAATTGATTATGCCAAAGGATACAGAGTTTATTTTAACGAGTCAGACGGGAAGATCATTCTACTTCTGATAGGAGGTGACAAATCAACTCAGCAAAAAGATATTGAAAAGGCAAAAGTCATTTTAAACAGATTAAAAAAGTAGAAAATGGGAATTTCAAGGTTTAATATTTCAGACTACCTGGACAGCAACGAGATGATTGCTGAATATCTTAATGCGGTATTGGCTGAAGGAGATGATGCTGAAGTGATTGCCGCAATTGGCCATATCGCAAAATCTATTGGAATGTCAAAAATTGCCCAGGAGACAGGGTTAAGCAGGCCAAGTTTATACAAGGCACTGTCAGAAGGGTCAAAGCCCCAATTCGACACCATTATGAAGGTATTAAGGGCAATTGGTGGCCAGTTACAAATCAATCCTATGCCAGTTTAGTCAACGAATATCTCCTTCATGACCGCTTTCACCTCTTTGACCTCGGGTTTCGATAATTTTCCAAGGTCTTTAAGAATACATTGTTTATCTATCGTACGGATTTGATCAAGAACAATCCAGCCGATCTTGTTGTCATGCTTAACTTCAATTCGGGTAGGATAGCTTTTTGAACTTGTTGTCAATGGGGCAATTACGACAGTCCTTAAATGTTTGTTCATTTCGTCTGGTGAAATAACGACACAAGGCCTGGGGCTAATGATCTCGCTGCCCAGAGTTGGATCAAGGTTTACAAGAATGATCTGGTACTGACTTATTTCCATTCCTCAAGGTTTTCTTCTTCAAAGATGTCGGGCATGATCAGGTTGTCGTCACCGTTTTCATGCATTTCCATAAATGCCTTATCCCAACCTTTTCGGGGTTTGGAAATGGGTTTAATGATAATATGTCCCTTATCCAGGATCAATTCTACCGTATCACGGATATTATATCTCTCGATAATGGTTTTACTGAACCTTATCCCCCTCGAATTTCCAATCTTTACAACTGATACTTCCATGATTTTTCATCTATAATGTAATTACAAAGTTACTACATCTCGCTGAGATTCCCAAATTATAATGAGCTTTTTGATGATACGTGTGGTTGTAGCTGAATCAGGTGGCGGGAAAAGAGTGGTGCGCGGCCCATGAAAGCTTTCGGGGCGCAATGCGGGTTGCGGGTTCCTGCGGCAGAAACATTTTCCAACCCCATCGGGGTGGCACGATTGTAGAAAAAGGGCAACCCCCTCCCTCTATCCGAGGTTTTTCAGGTTGACGGCGTCAACCTGAAAAACCGATCCGCGGGCAAAAAAGAGATCCTTCCCTGCGGTCAGGACGACAGGCATCCCATGGGGAAAGAGTTGTGGCTGCGCGATTTATCGCGCCGACTGGCTGTGGCCATCCAACAACCCCTCGTTGCAAAAAGATGACATCTTAGCGATGCAAAAAGATGACATCTTCACGTTGCAACTGTCTTCGGAAAAAGATGTCATCTTATTCCGTAGCCAACCCTTTTTATCACCCCGTCAACCAGCCTGACCTTATGCCGGAACGACAAGCCCTGACTGTCGCCGACCAGCGAATAATCGAAGCCGCGGGCAGTCCATTCGGCATGGATGGCCGCCAGATAACAGGCCCGGGCAGTGCCCCAACCCGGCTTGCCGACTTCCTTGTTAAAGAGCCCTATCAGCTCCTGGTCGCCATACTGTTTCATCCGCTGGCGAAACCGGTTGTAAATTTCCAATGCATTCATTCTTTCAGATATTTAAAATTATTCAACAATAAACATATGGCCCAAATGGCCGGACCTTCATCTATCCCTCGTCCACGACAACTGTCGGGAGCAACGAGAGATTAACTGTAATGCATTTGTAATGCCTTTCAGGCCTTGCCGTCGCGAGAAAAAATCACCACTTAACAAACACCAGCATTCCATACACAAGATTTAAAAAGTTAAACCCCTGGCACCAGATCACCAGACAAAATCAAAACCGGATTTACACCTTTTTGGCCGAAATTGCCCGCATACTGAACCACCGTGGCGTGCCGCTCGGTTGGTGCCCAAAAATGGGCTCATGATGCTGGTACAAAGATAATAAACAGCCCGTTTTATACCAAAGAATGGGATGATTTGTGAGAGTTGCCGGCAGAACCCATGCAAAAGAGCTAAGGACGTTTCAAAATAATTATTTTTGTCGCAATTATTTGCTACATTTGCGACAATAAATCATATCATGATATGACTGAAAGCATTGATGATAAGATAATTAAAAAAATTAAAAAAGCCAAAGGGGGTACGGTATTCTTAATAGACGATTTCCTGAAATTTGGTAGCGCAAAGGCAATTGGCAAAGCCCTGGAAAGGTTAGTGGATACAGGTGAGATTTCGCGCGTCTCCAGAGGTGTATATGCCCGGCTGAAGAAACATCCATTGTTTGGTGAGTTGCAGCCTTCGGCTGAAGAAATCGCAAAGGCGATTGCAAAAAAAGATAAAGCGCGGATCGTGCCAACAGGTGTATTGGCCTTAAATGCCCTGGGACTTTCAACCCAGGTTCCGTTGAATCTGGTTTATTTGACAGATGGATCGGCCCGAACCATTAAGATCAGGACACAAACCGTCAAGTTCAGGAAAGCCTCGCCGAGGAACCTGTCAGCCATTGGTCCGGTAAGTGGACTCGTCATTCAGGCCCTGAAGGAAATTGGCAAGGATCAGGCTACCGAAAATGAAATACGGATCATTCTTCAGCATCTGAAATCGGAAGATCCCTACCGATTGCGACACGATATCAAGTTGGCCCCCGAATGGATAAGAGTAATCATGCGAAAAGCACTCCAAACCGACAATCATGAGTAAATGGTTCAATGTTCCCGATCAGGACAAGAGAATTGCCTACAAACAGGTCGGCCTGAAAAGAAATCTTCCAGACTTTGCGGTTGAGAAAGATTGGTGGGTGGTGCAAACCCTGTCTATTCTTTTTGAAATGGAGGCTGGGAAGCACATGGTTTTTAAAGGCGGAACTTCTTTGAGTAAGGCGTGGGGACTTATCGATCGGTTTTCCGAAGACATTGATCTGGCTGTAGATTTGAAGTTTTATGGTTTTGAAGGAAAACCTGGAAAAAAGCAACGTACAAACCTACGCAAATCTGCTAATAGTTTTATCACCGAGAAGCTTTATCCCGAAATGGAATCGAGATTTAAAGCCAAGGGATTGGACGTTAAACTTGGACTCGAAGAAATTCTGACCAGTGATCAGGATCCAATAAATATTTACATCAATTATCCCAATGTAATTGAGTCTCCCGGATATCTAAAGCCAAGGATTCAGGTTGAACTGGGCTGCAGATCAATGGTTGAGCCCTTTTCCGTAATGAAAATTACATCAATGTTGGATGAAAATTATCCGGAAACTCCATTTGTTGAGCCACCTTTATTCATCCCGACGGTTGATCCGGAAAGAACACTGCTGGAGAAAATATTCCTGCTGCATGAGGAATTTCAACGGTCTGATGAGAAAATTCGGGTTGACCGAATGAGCCGACACTTATATGACATTTATAAACTGGCATCAACTCCTTTTGCCATTAAGGCAATAACCAACCGGGAGCTTTATTCTGAGATTGTCAATCATCGAAAATTATTTACCAAACTTGGAGGCGTCGACTATAAATTGCACAACCCAGGGACAGTAAATCCAATACCTCCTGATTACCTGATTGATTTATGGCAAAATGACTATTCAATTATGAAGGAGCAAATGATTTATGCTGATCCACCTGAATTTGACGTGATGCTCTCTTCTATAAAACAATATATTGCCAGGCTTAATGCCTTGGATTGGAAAGCCATCATATAGATTTTAAATACTCATATACCAAAATCCGGAAGGGAGTATCAAAATTGATGTTCGCCTTGAGAAAGAAACCGTTTGGAATACACAAGAGCAGATGGCTGCTTTATTTGGTAAAGCTCGTACCAACATAGCCAAACATATCCATAATGTTTTTAAAGAAGGCGAACTTAACTAAGAAGTGGTATGTCGGAATTTCCGACTAACCACGTCCAATGGCTCACTTAAGCCATACAAACACGCCTATTGACCAGGATGACATCTTTCAAAACCCTGTAAGGGTGGCATGATTGTTTAAATGGGAATGCTAACACCCCAATCCTCTCCGAGGGTTACCAAGTCGTCGCAAACGATGTACGTTAATAACCCTGTAAGGGTGACATGATTGTAAAAAATGGGAATACCCACATATCCCTCTCCGAGGGTTACCAGGTCGTCGCAGACGATGCACGTCAATAACCCTGTAAGGGTGGCACTTTTGTAAAATGGGAATACCCAACACCCTCATCTACCCATCCTTTGCAACGACGGGCAGATAGAGCAACCCCATCGGGGTGGCACAATTGTAAAAAAGGCTACCCACCCACCCCCTCAACGAGGTTTTTCAGGTTGCCCCCTCGAAAGTTTTCGGGGGGCAACCTGAAAAACCAATCTGTGGAATGTCCATCTGCGTAATCTGTGGTGAATATCTTCTCCCAAAGGCGTTCAGCATCCAAAAAGCCATTAAATTAGCAATCCAGTGGTTGAACCTACCCGGAACCTTATGAAACGAATCACACCTTACCCAGCACACCATGACAACATCCCTCTTTAACTTGCAGTCGGTCAACCTTGGCGACCACGAGCTGCTGATCGAGTTCTATGCCGGCGACATCTTCGACGTCTATTCCGACATGCTGGTCCTGTCGGCATACAAGAACGGATTCGTGCC
This sequence comes from Bacteroidales bacterium 6E, assembly GCA_001270045.2. Taxonomy (GTDB): domain Bacteria; phylum Bacteroidota; class Bacteroidia; order Bacteroidales; family Prolixibacteraceae; genus UBA1413. The sequence goes on from DF970667.1 coordinate 341,513, forward strand.
GATGCCCGGGACTACCTGGGGCAGGCTGCACGAAACACTGGGACTCAATGTGTACCACCTTCCGGATGCGGCCATGAACAGGATTTCCGAAAATGTCGTCGAATTCGCGGTACAATGCAATCCCTGTTTCTCGCGACTGGTGGCCCTCGAAATGATCAGCCTCACCAATAAACGGAATTTCACCCACGGAACCCTTAAGTCGCGCTACCACGAACTGGGCGACTTCCTCTCGAAAATCACCGACAAACACACCGAAAGCCTCAGTCTGCCCTTGTTGGGCACGGGCAACCAGCAGATTTCTCATGCCGATTCGATCTCCGAACTGCTCGACATGGTCACGCACCTGAAGGGAACCCGACTGAAAATCATCCGCATCTTCGCCAATTCGTTCCAGACCATCGGATCGCTCAACCTGAAGATCAACCAGATTTACCAAAGGGAAGAGGCTGGCTCATCGCGGCTCATGGAGTCTGCCACCGGTGAACTCACCGCATTGGCTAAACAACCACTGTCGGACCTGTCGGCCCAAACCGTCGCCAACCTGGTCTCGCTCTCAAAATACAAACACCACTCTTTCAACACCTATGGAATTGCCGGACGCCATTATGCCGAGCTGGTCACTTCCGAACTCTTCGACTGGCTCGACCTGGGCATCGAACCCGACACGCTCCACCTGAAGCTTGCGGCCATGCAGCATCCGCTTGTCGAAATCCAGCCGACTGTCTATTCCTACCTCCGGCTTTTGCAGAATTACGGTAACCAGGCATCCCATGCGAAAAACCGTCACCTGAACCACCAGGATGCCACTGCCATCGTCATCGCCATCGTCCACATCATCGACTTCTACGAGGCCAACCTGGCCAACAACCCAGACCGGGCCTGAACGTCATGATGCCAGAACGATAGTGACTGGTCTCCTGACATCTTGCAGACTGGCCAGGGACCAACCTTCACGAAAGTTAAGTGAAGGCGCTTTCTTTCCTGACTGCCCCGACCTGGCCAGGACTTAACCCTCATGCAGGCCGAGCCCGTCCTGTAGTTTTTTCACCATTGACATACGCAGCCATTCAGGACTTACCACCCTGATTCGGGGCATGAACGACAGCAACAGGCTCTCGAGTTCATAATTGGGGATCACCTTTAGCGTAAGGGATTTCCAGCCATTCAGGCCCGGCCGCTTTTTCAGGGTCTGTGAATGATGGATCGGCTTGGTGACGATATACGGAAGCAGGTCGGGATGCACTTCGAGCCAGATTTCCTCGCGACTTCGGTCTTCCGGAACGGTCACCCCCACCACGTCGTCGAAATACTCCCCGAAATCGATATCGCGGTTCTCACGGAAGGCCATATCACACTCCTTCACCGAAACAATCCGGTCGACAGCCAGGTTATGGATCATCGCGGCAGTCTCATTCCACCCGAAATAGTACCAGCGCGAATTGTACTGCTTCAGCAAATAAGGATGGAACACGAACCTGGACTCCTTCATCACGAAAGGCTTGTACCTGATCTTCAGCACCTTCTTCTGGCTCACGTACCGGTACAGGTCGCCCAGCAGGCCGATGTTGTTCAGGTAGGGATTCTGCTGGAACATCATCACCGGCGTCGACTGCACCGAAATGTTCAGCGACTCCTCAAACCGCAGCAGCGTCTCCTGCACCCACTCAAACCCCGGAAGTCCGCCCGACCGCCCCAGCAGCGCCAGGGTCTCGAGTATGACTTCCCTTTCGCTTTCGCGGATGGGCTGCCGCACAATCGAGAAACCGGGATCGGAGTAGGTATAATAAGCCACGCCATTGACCAGGCTGCTGACGATGGGCGCCCCAAATCCCTCGTCCGACCTCATGTAGGCCAGGTCGTTGTACAACATGGCCCTCGACACGCGTGGCTCCACCTCGTGCATCAGGTCGCGGACGGTATAGGTGCGGTTCTGCTTCTGGAAACATTTGTCGTACACCAGATATCTTTTGTAAGCATTGCGGTTTACAGGCATACACTTCAGTGTTGGTTCCCGGCAAATATACAAAACCTGTCTAATTACAGTAGACACGCCCCACCCTATCTTTGACCTGTTAAACAGATAAAAACAACCATTAAAACAAAAAGCCATGAGCATGAGACACAAAGTATTCAACCTGGTGATCCTCGACGAAAGCGGATCGATGGAAATCATCAAAAAGGCCACCATCAGTGGGTTTAACGAACTAATCCAGAGCATCAGGGGCGTCGAAAGGGAGTTTCCCGAGCAGGAACACCTGGTGTCGTTCATTACCTTCAACGGGAACGGGATCAAGACCCTCCACTGGAACGAACCCGTAGCGCGCATGCGGAAGATCAACGGATTCCGTTACAACCCCGACTCGTCGACGCCACTGTACGATGCCATCGGGTTTGGGGTGACACGACTGAAGCACGACCTACAAAGGCTGGCCGACTACAACGTACTGGTGACGGTGCTCACCGACGGGGAAGAGAATTCGTCGCGCGAGTACAGCGGGCAGGCTATCCGCAAGCTGATCGACGAGCTCACCCTGGGCAACTGGACCTTCACATACATGGGCGCCAACCACGATGTCGACCAGCTGGCCATGAAGATCTCCATCACCAACACCATCCAGTTCCAGTCGAACGATGCCGACGTGAAGCGCCTTTTCGACCAGGAAAAGGAAGCCCGCATGCAATACAGCCGCAAAATCCACAACAAGGAAGAATTCCGCCGCGACTATTTTGGCAAGAAAGAATGACATCCTATCCGGAGAGGATGACATCCTTTCCGATAAGTCTGGCAACAAGAGGATGTCATCCTTCACTGATTGCGGCTCGCCTGGAAGATCGCCATGGTATTGAGGAGGTCCTTCACTGCGTTCAGGATGACTGACATCGCCCTTGATAAAAGGCTATTATGGCCAGGGCGCAGCCCTGGCAATGAATGCTCACTCTCCTTCCCTTCAACACACAATGCCCCCATTGGGCATCCCCGCTTCACACGAAGCGGGGTTTTGCTCTAACAATCATCGGTCAGGGCATGCCCTGATCCTACGAATTCATTTTCCAGATGATGTTTTTTTATCTGTGTACATCTGTGTAATCCGTGGTGAAACATTTTAACTCCAACAACAATGATATACGAAGAAGACGATTACCTCCGTGGCCTGGTAGCCTACATCGACCTGCCCCGCGAAGAATGGCTCATGCAATACTTCGAACTCTACAAGAGCACCCTGGTGTGGCCACCCGGACTACCCCCCATCAAACGGCCTTGCATGGTTGAGGGCACCCTGAAGTTGCGATTTCACAATACCTTCCAGGCAGCCCTCAATGACTACGATCACGAAACCGACAACCACAACCAAACCCTCACCCTGAGATGGCTCTGGTCAGACCATCCGGCGATTGGGAAATCGTGAGGAGGTGGGGGACAATGTCAAAGATGACATCTTCTCGTTGCATTCGTCTTCGGAAAGATGTCATCTTTGCAAAATGCAACCCAGTAAGGGTTCGCCTCGATTCCGACTGCTCCGATAGGCATCGAGGGCTGACGGAAGGCATGATTTTTAAAAATTGGGAATACCTTTCAAAACCCTGAAAGGGTGACATGATTGTAAAAAGACAAACCCTCCCTATCCCCCTCTCCGGGGTTTTACAGGTTGACGGCGTCAATCTGTAAAACCAATCTATGGGATCAAAAGTCTAAGTACAGGATAAGAATTTCTGCCGGCAGTATGTCAAGTTCTCATTGAATCTGTCTCAAAAAAGATGACATCTTTCACGGGGAGAGGTCCAGCGCAGAGTTATAGATGACAAGGATTACCAATGAAGGAAGGTTTGTATGGGAAGGGCAGGTTATTTCAACATCTTACCTTCCCGTGTTTACGCGAGACTATCTTTGTGCTTTGGTTACCCCTACCGCATCAATGTATTGCAGATCAATCGGCAATAAGGATGAAGTCTCCGGAAACTGATGATTATAAGTTCTGTTCAAAGTATCGAAGCTATGCATAGAATATTTTTCGTATCGAAATGGCAAACGAATAGTTTGAACATCATGACCTTCAGACAAGGTTAATTTAAGAAGGTCATTGTTTTGGAAATATTATTTCTTCAGGATATTTTTATGACATGACTGAAGGTTCAGCTTTGGAGGTTTAATAATGAAGATATTTTTATCATTTCTAAAAGTTATATCTGTTACCATATTGATGGCAATCATTTATACTTTGTTTTTCGGCGGATTATTGAAGGATATCATAGGAATGATTGATGATTTGGACTCGCGTCAAAATACGCAACAGGAATCAACAATACTAATTGAAGATGAAAATCAAACGGTTTTAACAGAACAGAGTTCTTCCGACAAAAATGAAAGTAACATTTTATTGGATGTGGTAAAGCTGAAATTTTCTGATGGCACTTTATTGCCATTAAGTGAATTCCCCGATCCTGCAAATGGTATTGGCTCCAATGAAAGTATTAATCTGAAATTCTCAGACGTCGATAATGATGGATTAAGGGAGCTGTTCATAACTTACATGGAAATCGGGGCTAATTGTTGCTTAGTCACAAATATGTTTGAACAGGTAACATCAGATGTATATCAGCACATTATTCAGTTTGATGAAGGATTTGGGATAGATCTTGTGGCTGGAAGAATCGTCATGGATTTCAGACACGCTTACAGATACTTTCACGCATGTGGTGCGTGTTATATTGATAATGAACTCCCAAGCAGATCTGCGGCTTCTGATATAACACTGGTATATAAAGACAACAAATTGAAGCCGGGGAGTCCGGACCAAGCACTTAATGACCGAATTATTAAAGATTTGGCATATCTATCAACCAGGGAACAACCGGATGACAACAATGAGTATGGAGATGATGGCACCAGGAAGGCATATGGTACGCTAATCACATCATATTATTTCAATAACGATAGAAATATTGAAGACACAAAGGCAATTTTCACCGAATATTACCGAAATCCAGATGTTAACGAAATTTGGAATGAAATTGAGTCAACTATCAAAAGTTTCGGCATATAGTTGATAAAAAATGCCTATGTTTAATGGGTGAAATTGCAATTGACTTAATGAGGATTGACAGAAAGAAATTCTTTCCCGGGATAAATGTGGAAAACAACCTGGCAGGTTTGATGGATGTTGGCCTAATGTGGTTATTTCGTTGCAATATTATCGATTGTGAAGAAATATGCAAACTTCTTACGCTCGAAGAAATGGAGTTTATAACCGACAACAATTCTGATTTTGCGGCACGCCGGATACTGGTATTACTTATCGAAGAAAAATACATGCTTTTGAAGGCATTATCCAACCAGTAATAGCGATTCAATAAACTGTATGGCAATTCGTGAAAGTCAAACCACAAAACTTTGCTAAAACTAATTAGCACCAACTCAAAGTTCGAACAGTTAGTACATTAGATGCATTTTTGACACTTTCCTCCAGCCTGCCTGGTTTTGGTGCTTCACAAAAATAATCTTAAGGTCAGCCTGGTTTTCATACTTAACAAAATAAAGCCTTTTGTCAGCCCGGTTGGCATATTTTGTAAAAAACCATTTGCCGTCATTTTTTCCTGCCTGGTTTTCATAGCCGACCTTAAAAACTTTTAAGTCAGCCTGATTCTCATAATTCACTACGAAAACTTTTATATCGGCCTGATTGGCATACTCGACCGAATATACTTTTTGGGCTGAAAGCCGGCTTAATGCCAGTATCATTAAAGATATTGCCACAGTAGTGTCCACTAAAAATTAAAGCTTAATTGTGCATGCCTAATTTCAGCCAAATCATCAGTAGTCTCAGCTCTTTCGAACAGCTCTCTAATCGGAGTTTTATCGAAAAGCGACATGCTGAGTATTCGGAGTACATCGAAAGTGCTTCGATTAAGCCGAAGGTCATGTTCAACTATTGCAACCAGGCAATAGGTTGCTATTGCCGTATATATTTGGACTCTAACTGCATTTTCAGAAACTCCCCAAAAGGATTTTATATGAAGATGCTGCTTGATCCATTTGAAGAAAAGCTCCACCTGCCACCTGTTTTTATAAAGCATTGCAATGTTTTTAGCGCTGATTTCAAGCCTGTTAGTAAGATAGGTAAAGGTTCTTTTATGCTCAGTCGAATAATAAACAACTCGTCGAAGAAGACTCGGGTATTTTATTCTCGTTTGTGGACCGGTAAGTCGTATTGTCTGGTCCTTGACAATATTGTCGGAGCATTCAAGAAGATCTTCCCCATCAATAACTTCATATTGAAGTTGTCCTCTTTCCCTAATCACAAAATTGGATCCGATAAGATTGATTGTGAACAGTCGGGAAAGGTCAAAATAGCCGCGATCAAAGATATACCAGGCATTTGGCTCATAAGGGATCTCGTCCATGGCATTCATGTCGTGAACCCTGGCTTCGGTAATATGAATAAACGCTGGGATTTGCGTTACAACATCATAAAGGGTATGTACCTTGATTCCAGCTTTGGTTTGGCGGAAGTTTGCCCACCAGAAGAGATTCATACACAGATCGATAGTGGTGGAATCGAACGCATAGAATCTGCCATCAAGTACAAAGTCCCTGGTAATTCTCTTCCCTTGGGCAATAGATATCATTTTATAGGCAAACTCTTCAAAAATCTTGCTGTCCCTATTGGCGTTCGCTTTCGAAAGATTGCTTCGTGTAATAACCGACTTGCCAAAACCCATATGGTAAGACTTCGGAGAATGTGCCGTCACTATACAAATAAGTTCTCTAAGGCTTTCACAGCCAGACAGCTGACCATACATCATGATCAGAAGCTGATTCCAGCAGCTGAACGACTTGATATATTTGTCACCTTGATAATTCATAACGATACAATCAAAAGCTCTCTTTGGCAGAAACTCGACGAGTTGACTGAAAACATATTTCCCTCGGTTCATAGCAACCTGATTTACAAATCGGTTGCTATTTACAATTTCAAATCGATACGTTGATTTTTATGCCGTATAATTCTTATAATAAGAACATTACAGCGATATTTTAAAATTTTTAGTGGACACTACTGATATTGCCAATATGATTTTCATGGTTATGTAATCCCGTTTAAGAAATATCACTTGATTAGTACATAAAACCGTTGAATGGTTGAATAGCGATAATCTGGCCAGAAACATTGATCATTTTCATCCGAACTATTATGGGCAAGCACCACATCAGGCATCAATGCCCCATTATTCTTGACATTAAATAATATGCTTTGATAAAGTCTGTATTGTGGATCTCTAAATTTTGTCCAATTGTCTCCAAACCCTTCTCCAGGATTAAAAATTGCAACAGCAGCAGGATTAATCATGTTAGACAGATATATTGCTTCAAATGTGGCACATGCCTCCCCGCCAATATGTAATAGCGAAAATCGTTTGGGTTTGCTAGCCGGATAATCATGATCTGCAGAACTGAGTTCGTAAACTGCCCATAAAGCAAATGGAGTGAAACTTGTTCCAAAAAATCGTTCGCCAATAAAATCAATTCCGATCCTATGTTTCTCATGTTCATTTAACGCAATTTGTGATGGTCTGAACCCTTTGGGGCCTAATTCTTCCTTGCCAATCTGCTTAATCCCGATTAGATTATATCCTACACCAATGAAATCAGATTCCATTGCGCTTCTGACCAATTCTTCGGTCATAGAGTAATCGACATGAATAAAACTGCAATAGAGATGTGACAAATATTTAATGGCATTTCCATCAATTCCAGAGGCAGGATAAAAAACACTGTTCTCTATGATATCTCTCAGATTAAACATTCCTGAGAAATTTTCCATCGTTATTGAGTAAATTGATTCCATGATTGCAATGTATCCAAGACAATTCAGGTCTTTTCTTAAGTTAGTTAATCTTTTATATTACAAATATTTATGAATCCAAATATTGTTTATTTGAAACTACACAATTCCCATTCGGGAACTACTTCAAACCCCTCATTCGCAGCTGCATTCCTGATGTAACTATATTTGTGCCTGTGCGAATTCAAATCATCTACAAAACCCCAGCTTCGTTCATTGGAAGGTGCATTCGCATAAGTTAGAATTTTTCTGTCAACAGGGCATTGGGGTGGTGTGGGAATTTTTCCAAGACACCATAAATGCTTAAAAAAAACACCAATACTTTTTTGCGAATGTGAAATACGGAAATCAATTAATCCGGGAAAGCTACTATTCATGACACATTTTAGACTTTCAATTTCAAACTCATATCTCATTTCGTCCCAATGATTTTGATTGTAATCGTGAAATAACATACACAATTCTTGCTTCCATATGTTTCTGACCTGGAGCCTATTAGCTAATTGCGATTTTTCATATAAAACATTGCGCTTCACTGCAGCGCCAATACTCTTTTTTAATGCCTCTTCAATGGTTCGAGATTTATTGTATTTATATAGAAAATCTTCCATTGTCATCTTTTTCAACAATTTGTAATATAGTTATTTCCTTATTTTTCTTTCAACAGCACATAATCTGTATAATTTTCGAGAGATCAAATTTTTGAATTTACTGGTTAAGGGTGTGTTACATTTTTCGTAAAAAATTAATACTCAAATAGAATTATCCAACAATCAAAATTCATTAAGAATTTTAGGATAAACTCCAAAAGCCAATACGTTGAATTATCAAAACCCACCTCATGTATATTTACCTAGGAAAGCCGCAAGGAGATAGACCGAAATGATAGTTAATAAAACAGCAATTAAAGTTAATCTTTTTAACTTTTTTAATTCATAATAGTCATCATGATCTTTGTCTAAACTCTCACCTAAAATAAAAAAACTACCAAATACACTTGACCAAAACCCAGGTTTCTCTTTGAAAATAGATTCAATTCTTTCCTTAAGATCAAATATGTAAAAATAATATATATAGAATGGAACTGCTATTAAAAAAATCAGGAATACAAACACCAAGCATCCCTCAGCCTCTTCACGGTTATCTTGTATTCTTCCCATTTGAGTTTTTAATTTTGAAATTAACTCTTACGTCTAATAAATTCATTTTTAATATGTTATTCTATTGATTGAGAGCATTCAATAATTCCCATGCTATTTATAGATAGCCGGTGTTTTTTCTTTGATTTCAAAATTACTTTTTTCTTTATAAAATCTCTCATACTAATGATAATACTCTCAGCTGTTAATATTGGAATACAACTCCCTGATCCAAACATGTATTCATTGCCTTACCTTTGAATTAATATCACTCATATTGACTGTTAATAATGGATTTCTGGCCTTTTTACAAATAATTCCTGATGTGATTTTTCATGGTTGCAATATTGAAAGATCTATTTAATCAATTAAATAGCTTTGTTTACTGCACTCCAATTTAGGGTATGTTACATACCTTCTCAAAATAAGGCACCAGTGTGGAATTTTCCAATTCAGAAAGCACTGATAAAATCATGTAACCTTGGATCTATAATCGGGTATGTTGCTGGAGAAATTTTACATTTCAAAGCTATCTTTCGGAATAGCTTTGAAATTTCCGATTATCGCATGAATTTAAGATATTTATTATTTTTATGGCAGTAAATTATTTGGTAACTCGAAAACAAAAAATTAAACAAACCTCATTAAATCTTTGAATATCGGGTGAAAGTCGAATTTTGGTTCGCATATTATAGAAACCTGCTGATTCAAGATGTTTTGTTGAAGTTGAATTTTATTTAGTTTACTCGTTATGAATGAACAGTTAATCAATTTCATAGATCTATGTCTCTCAGATGGGATTTTAACAGAAAAAGAAAGAGAGGTAATTTTTCGCAAGGCCAGTATATTAGGTGTTCCTGACGATGAATGTGAAATTATTCTAAATGCTAAACTTAAAATCTCTGGTGCCAAATATGAGGTTGATGAGGGTAAAAAGACTAATACGTCTCCAAGAATTTATGTATCCCCAAAAGCCAACAAGGTTAAGTATGAAAAATTAGCCAGAGAAATGGAATGGCAAAATGAAATCGACACCTTATCAAATGATTTAGAGCTTATTAAAGAAAAAAAAGAAGCTATTCAAAAGGATTTAATTGATTTAACAAACAAAAGTGCCTCATATATTGACCACATTAAGCGACAGGATATAAAAACCATTATTTCAAATTTGACAGGAAATTTAATGACAGAGGTTGAATCATATTTATTCAGTAAATATGAAACTGAAATAATAGTTAACAAAAAAAAATCTCCTGATCTTAGTGAATTAGTGAGTAATAATGACGACGATACAAGTTTGAAGATGTATTTTTCAAATTGGATAAGTAAGTACCTCTATATCCCTAAACTTGATGAAAAATATCAAGATAAAAAGCGAATTTCAACACTATATTTAGCTTTGGCACCAATTTCTTTTCTTGGATTAGGTTTCTATTATTCATTAGAATTAGGTGCTTTCATATTGTCCGGGCAATTGATCTTAGGCTACTTATATAAAAAAAAGGCTCAAAGCTATCAATCACAAAAATTAATTGTGGTTAATGATATTGCAGAATCAATTGATTACGTGTTTGATAAAAAAATATGCATTGATGAACTCAGAAACCTGATAAAATCGCTCGCATATCACAAACAATATTAAAGAGAGATAATCTTAATTCGCACATTACAATGAATACATCAGTGAATATTTCAAAAGTTGTATCAGAAATGGATTCAATTAAAGGTGAGATTTCCAAAAAGAATGCTGAATTACATGACTTAGATCAGAAAATATCTACGATTGAGAAGAAAATATTGGCAAAAAAAGTATCGATAAAGCTTGAAAAACTACTCAATTCGCTACCTAATCAAGCAATTGGAACCATCGAATATTATAACAAATTGAATGAAAGAGTCCATTTATTTGATCGGGAAAATTTTAATAAAATTACGCGATTTCTTGATTTTGTCGAAAAAACAGAAAAATCTTACAACCTGAATTATGAGAAATCAAGATCAAACTATTACAAGGATCCTTATTTGCCCTGCTACGATATTTGGATCAAGGAATACAATAGCCTTAACAAATATTATAAACTTCTGGAAACTCTTATTTTTCAAGTCGATAGAGATATTGTAAAATACAATAAGGTTTATAATTTCCTTGAAGATAAAGGATTGTTTTTAACTAGTCCGGAAAAACACAACTTGCATCTTTTAGAAGAAATAAGCGATGGAGTCAGGATGATATATGGTGAACTAGATGAAATTGTTTTAAAGCTTGATAATATTGATGAAACTTTAAGGGCAATTCAATCGGACACTTCCTCGATGGATTCACATTTATGGGATATTTCCTTTAGGGTATCTACTTTCGACTGACACCTCCTAAAGAAGTGATTTTGTATGATTGCCCTTGACAGAAAAATTGATTCTATTATTTAATGAGTTTTTTAACTTTAAATCGATTGTTTTACATTTGGAGGTTTAGTTTAGATAAAACTGACCATGTTGACCCCTCTGTTCGGATATATATTAAATTTTAAAATGTGGATTTCAAGCGAAGTCAGCATGACAATACGGCGGATGCTGATCCCATTTGCAGAATTGAAAATGTTTCTAATTTCAGATTTCCCGGGAAGACTAAAAATCATTACTATAACAGATTAATTGACAGATCGTTTCAGGACATAAAGGATGTGTCATATAAAAAGATGTCGTGGCTATTTTAATAAATCACAGCTTCACAATAAAATTATTTGAAGAATAGAACCCCCCTTCCCTTCCCAAACACCCTTTCCGCCATTTCCTTCACAATATCCTTTCCTTCGAGGTTGTTTCTCCAGGTGGGCGGGATGCTGTCATATCCGTTGATCAGGCCCAGGATGTTGCCGGTGACGGCACCGGTGCTGTCGCTGTCGCCACTGTGGTTGACCGACAGCAGGACGCCTTTTTCGAAGTCGTCTTCGAAGAGCAGGGAGGCGTATAACGAGATGGACAGGGCTTCCTCGGCCACCCAGGCGCCACCGAGGGTTTCCACCTCCTCGGCGGTCACCGTAAAGCGTCTGTGGCAGGTATCATGATACAGCGCCAGGGCTGCCTCCACCGCCCGGGCGGTCTCTTCGCGCCGTTGCCACTCTGTCAGCAATTCCTGCGCATTCCTGATCGCGGTGATGAGCGGCACCCCTGCCGCCAGGTCGGCAATCACCGACGCCAGGAATCCCCCACTTAAATAGCCCGTCGGGTGCCCGTGGGTGATGGCCGATATTTCAACGCCCACACGGAAGGCTTCCCGGTTCCGGCCGGCATAGAGCAACCCTGCCGGGGCAATCTTCATGACTGTGCCGCAGCCTTTGCTGCTGTTGATGGGTTGACGGGGATTGCCATAACCGCCGCTCTTCAGGGCCGTGAGCGTGGTGGTGCCGGGCGCCCGTATACTGAACAGCAGCTTCTGCCTCATCAGCCAGCTGTCGGACGAACCGGGATTTTCCTTGCGAAGGGCACTGGCCTTCGGGGTGTATCCCTGCGTGAGTAGCCAGTTCAGGTACGACCGGTAAACGGCACGGACCAACTTTCCGGTGTTGGCCGAAAGCAGATCCATCAGGTGGACCGAAAGCAAACCTGAAGCGGTGAACAACGTCATCTGGGTGTCGTCGGTAAACTGGCCGGTGTGGTCGGGGAATTCCACATAGCCCGTGATGCCAGCCTCCCCGTGGTGGTCGCGTATGTCGCGGATGGTGTAAAACTCGACGGGAGCCCCCAGGGCATCTCCTACGGCTCCTCCCACGAGGCAACCCGTATAGTGACTGATCGGCTTCATCGGGTTCTTCCTCCCATAGGAAAGCACAAACTCGCGCTGCCGGCGGGTCTGGGGCGAAGGACTGTACCAGAGCGACGACTTGCTTTTCAAGGCATCGATCTTCCCAAACACGTCGTTGGGCCCTGCCAGCCCTTTCCACAGCAAGTAGCTCCCCAGCACGGTGCCGGTGCGGCCCACGCCGGCCATGCAATGAAAATAGACAGGCTTGCCAACGGCAAGGCTCCTGTCGATCAGGGCCATGATCTCGTCCATCAGCCCGTCCGACGGCACATCCATGTCGGGGATCCCTTTCCGGTGTACCTCCACCCCTGCGGCTTTCAGATATCCTTCGTAATCGAAATAGGGATTCCCCCAGCGGTTGGTCTCGCCTTCCGCCGTCAGGTTGATCACCACCTCTATACCGGCCCTCACAAGCCCGTCGAGCCTCTGTAACGCCTCCGGCCCTTCATCCTCTGCCGGATGCTCGCCTGCCATCAAAAGGCCTTGAATCGCCCAATATGAGCCGTCGAAAGGAAGGTTGTTGTCTGCTGCCATGAATTTCGTTTTTATGTGTTTGAATGTTTCGATACCACAAAAGTAAGGGTCTTTCTTCTATTTCCGGCGTGCATGACAAGCTTGCCGACTCCACTTTTTTGTCATTTGGATGTTGCTACTTTGTATCGGTGGCAAAACGGGCAACTGTTTAATAATATGTTATATGACCGCAAAAAGTTCTGGCAGATTTTCATATATTTCCACACTGATAACCTGAATGACAACCATGAAAGACCTGACCGACCTTCACAAAATCTTCGCAAGCTATTTCAGGGGTGCCGAATCGCTGGCCTACGCCCTCTCCCGAAAGTTGTCGGAGGGCAACATCTGCCTCGATACCGGCGAATACCAAAAGGATCTTCCCACCCTCCTCGAACAGCAACGTGCCTCTGAATCCTTCACGGAAGATGACGCCCGGTTCTGGCCCGCCCCTGAAGAATTTGCCCGGCAATGCCAGGAGGGACCTTTCGTCACACATTCCGAAACCGGACTGAAGCCTTTCGTGATCCGGGGCGGACTGGCTTACCTGCACCGTTATTTCCAGTACGAGACCAGGATCATTGACCATATCGCCCGGCTAGGCGACCACTTCCGCATTATTACGGGTGGTCCCGGAACGGGCAAGACACACGGCGTGGCCACCATCCTGGCCCGGTTGCATGCCGACAACCCCAACCTGAAGGTGGCCCTGGCTGCTCCCACGGGCAAGGCGGCCGCCCGCATGAACGAGGCTATCATGCGGTTTGCCGGCAACCCTGGAAATACACTGGATGACCCTGCGAGGTCGTGGCTTGCCTCACTGAAGGCACAAACCCTCCACCGGCTTCTGGGCTATATCCCCGACAGCGTATTCTTCAGGTACAACGAAACCAACCGGCTTCCCTACGATGTGGTGATCGTCGACGAATGCTCCATGGTGGATGTCGCCCTCATGGCCAAACTCCTCGATGCCGTCGATGGCCAGTCAAGGCTTTTCCTGCTGGGCGACAAGGACCAGCTGGCATCGGTCGAGGCGGGCTCGGTGTTCGGCGACCTCTGCCGTGCCAGCGACTCCGTCCTGCTCAGGGGCAAGGTCGAATTGAAGACGAAGAGTTACCGCTTCGACGCCGGCAAAGGCATCGGCAGGTTCAGTGCCGGCGTGATTGCCGGAAAGGAACCCGATCCGGATGACTACCATGATGACCCCCAGATACAGCTCGACTACAACCACTCTTCCGCCCTTTCGGATAACATGGCACTGCTTTACAGGCAGTATATCGAAGAGCCCGACATCAGGACCGCCCTGCAGAAGCTCAACCTGGTCCGATTCCTGTGCGTGACACGCGAAAATGAGCGGAGTGTGCGGGAGGTGAACCTGCAGATCGAAAAGCTGCTGTCGCGCCAGGTGGAAGGTTTCAAACCCGCACCGTCGGGATTCTACCATAACCAGCCCGTCATCATCACGCAGAACGACTACAACCTGGGGGTCTTTAACGGCGACGTCGGACTAATCAGGAAGGAGGGCGACACCTTTTATGCCTGGTTCGAGGACCCCGAAACAGGGGTCAGGAGAGTTCCGGCAGGCTACCTCAACCATTACGAGACGGTGTTTGCCATGACCATCCACAAGAGCCAGGGCTCGGAGTTCGACAACGTGGTGGTGATCCTGCCCGAAAAGCAGGGCGAAAAGCTCCTGACCCGCGAGCTGCTCTATACGGCAGTAACCCGCGCCAAAACCCGGGTATTGCTCCAGGCATCCCCCGAATCGCTCCGTAAATGCGTCAACCGGGCGGTATCCCGGGCTTCCGGAATCGAAAAACGACTCAAAAACGAATGACCATGCCACAGATATACAGTTCATACCATCTGGAACAGCTCTGCCAGACCCTCGCCAGTCACCTGCAGGAACCCCCGGCCGACGTGTTTGCCAAAGAGGTGATCATCACCCAGTCGGCAGGCATGGAGTCGTGGCTGAAACACGGACTGACCAGCAGGAACACCATCCTGGCCAACTTTTCGTTCCAGAACCAGGATGGCTTCCTCGCTGAAATCCACCAGCTGCTCTTCGGCGAACGCCCCAAAAACAACCACGACAGCCTGAAGTACGGGCTGTACGACCTGCTCGCCGACCCCGCTTTCGCCGAAGCATTCCCCGATGTGGCCGCCTATTATGCCGGCGACAGCCTGAGGCGGTTCCAGCTGGCGGGCAAGATTGCCGACCTGTTCGACCAGTACCAGCTTTACCGTCCCGAAATGGTCAGTGGCTGGAACCAGGGCACACGTTCGGCCCAAAACGAGGCCGAAGCGTGGCAGATGTGGCTCTGGCAAACGCTGCACATCGAGGCAAGGGCCGAAATCAGGGACCGGATATTTCGCAAGATGGACGAAGAGGAAGCCTTGATCAGGAACATCTTCCCGTCGGTGTCGCTGTTCGGGATCACCGTCTATACCAATTTCCACCTCGAATTCTTCCGTAAACTGGCCCTGATCACCCGCGTCAGGTTCTATGTCTGCCTGCCCACCGACCTGCAACCCTATGAGAATGACCTTTTGCTGGCGTTTGGGACCAAGGCGGCCGAACTCGCCGGGATGTTCGACCTGTCGGGATTCACGCCGGTCGAAAACCCTGCCAATACCTCGCTCGCCAGATTGCAAAACCAGATATTAACCAACAAAACGACATTCAGCGGGAGCGTCGACGATACCATTCAGGCCAGTGCCTGCTACACCCCGGCCCGGGAGGTCGAATGCCTCTATAACTACCTGCTCGACCTCCTCGACAAGGACCGGTCGCTCAATCCGGCCGACATCCTGGTCATGGCCACCGACATCGACAAATATGCGCCCTATGTCAGGGCAGTCTTCCATAACGCACCCGTCAGCATCCCCTTCCAGGTTTCAGGAGCCTCAGCCACCAGCGACGACACCATCGTGGCCGCCCTCGGACTGATCCTCCGCTTCGGCGACGACGACTTCACCTCCGAAAAGGTGGTCAGCCTGCTCGAACAGAAACGAATCAGCCAAAGGTTCGGGATCGGCGACACCGGCTACATCCGCTCGGTGGTCCGCAATGCCAACATCCGCTTCGGACTGGAGAACCGAAAGGAGGACGACACCGTGTATGTGGGCTGGAAATACGGGCTCGACAAGATCCTGCTGGGCTACGCCATGCTGACCGACGAGGAGTTCCCTATAAGCGAAGACCTGGCCCTCTACCCTTTCAAAGACACCGAGGCCTCGGCCAGTTACGACCTGTTCAGGCTGAAGCATTTCGTGGAGACGCTCCATTCGGTGACGGCAGCCCAAAGTGAAGAGAGATCCCTCGCCGACTGGAAAAACTGGATGTTCGCAGAGGTCATTGACCCCATGGTATACCACGACGACTTCAGCAAGGACGACCGTACCGAACTGACATCCATCTACCGGAGTCTAGCGTACACCGACCGCCTCGATTACGGGCATTCGGTTCCATTCCGTGTCTTCCTTGCCGAGCTCGACAAAAGGCTGTTTGCCGAACCACGCACCATCCGGCTGAATACCGGCAGGGTGACCGTCTCGTCGCCGGTGCCGGTCAGGGGAATCCCCTTCCGCGTAGTCTGCTTCCTGGGGCTCGACAATGGCGTGTTTCCGCGCCAGGACCGCTTCCAGGGGTACGACCTGCTCGGGGAGGAATACCGCGCAGGCGACCGCAGCAAAAAGGAGGCCGACAAGTACCTGTTCCTCGACACGCTGATGGCCGCCCGGGAGAGACTCTACCTGAGTTACACGGGACTGAGCGTCAGGGACAATACCCCCATCCCTCCGTCGATCGCGCTTGACATCCTGTTCCAGTACCTTGGCGAGCCCGACCTTGCCGTCAGGCAACCCCTGCATGGCTTCTCCCCGCAATACCAGCCCGAAAACCAACGACTGTTCACCTACCTCTACGGGGGCGAAACAGGCGAATTCCTGACGGCCGGCGACAGCCCGGAACCATTTAGTTCCGTGTCGGTTTACTCGTTCGTCAAGTTCTTCGAAAACCCGGTAGCCTGGTATTTCAACAACATCCTGGGAATACATTACGAAGTGACCGACGACACCCTGCCCGAAACCGAGCTGATCACTCCCGATGGCCTCCTAAAATGGCAGGTCAAAAAAGAAATGGCAGGGATTATTAAGCAGGAGGAGCTGGAAGCCTACCGTACGAGATGCATCAGGGAGGGGTTGCTGCCCCTGAAGAGCCTGGGGCAGGTTACGTTTGATCAGTACAATGAGGAGATAGCCGGCATCAGGGAAGGGCTGCGCGGCCTGGCGGGCGACACCCCCGAGCGGGCCGTGGCCATTGACCTCGACATCGATGGAATGCGTATATCAGGCCCTGTCGGCCGGGTGTTCGACCGCGACTACCTCGCCCTGGCCTTGTCAAAATCAAAGGAAAAAGAGTGGACCAGGGCATTTCTGCAATCCTTGCTGCTGTTCGCTGCCGGAAGCATCGACAGGGCACGGATGATACAGCACGACGGGAACATCCTGGAGTTGCCGGTTTTCGGCAAGTCAGATGCCAGAACAAGGATCGGCAGTCTGCTCGATTTCTTCAGGCGGGGCATGGAACAACCCCTGAAATTCTCTCTCGCCGCCACCAGGCCACCTGCAGGCAAGCCGTTCGACACAGCATGGGTGATGTCGGCATTGCAAACACAGGCAAAGGGAAATGACTACGGCCTGCCGCCCGACCCATACATGGAGGTCCTTTTAAATGAGAGATATTTTGATCCGCTGACCGAAACCGACCTGGAGGATATCCGCCAGGTGGCTGTGTTGTTAAACCTTAATGAATTGCCATGATGCCCAATCCTTTCAACGTACAAACGGTCGGCCTCGAAGGCTCAAAACTGGTGGAGGCCAGTGCCGGAACCGGCAAAACCTATTCCATCGCCGTCCTGGTGCTGCGGCTGGTCCTCGAAAGGGAAATCCCCCTGCCCAAAATCCTGATGGTCACCTTCACCAAGGCGGCCACCGCCGAACTCGAAGCGCGGATCCGCAAGTTCGTCAGACAGGCATACCAACATGCCTCAGGCAAGGCAATCAGCGACCCTGTCATCCGGAGTGTCATTGGCGAGCCCGGTCCTGCCAAAAGGGAAATCCTCAGGCAAGCCGTACAGAGTCTCGACAGCCTATCGGTCATGACCATCCATGGCTTCTGCCAGAAGTGCATCGACGAATTCACCTTTGAAACCAACCAGCCCTTCGATTACGAAATCCTGACCGACGATACCGACCTCCTCGGGGATGCCGCGCTCCGGTTCTTCAGGGAAGAACTGAATGTGCTCGAACCTGAAACCTTCCGTGAAATATGGAAGGAAGTTAGCAAGGTCGAAATGGACAAGATGCTGCGCAAGCACCTGGCGGGTATGAAGTTCATCGACACCCGGCTTACCGGACAGGAAACCCCGGAGGATATCAGAAGAATCCATGAAAGGGCCAATGACGAGTTGAGGGAATTCGTCATGCAGCAGGCTAACGAAATCCTTCAAACCCCTTCAAAATATAACAACCTGAAGGCATTGGCAGAGACAGGCGACTGGGAAGGATTCATCAAATTATTCAGGGATCAGCTTCAGAAGAAAAAACCGGCTGGCTATTTTGACCATTTTGATTTCATGAAAGATGGCTTCATGGAGCACGACAGGGCCATCCGGCAGGCCGGCAAGGAAGCCATCCACTATCATTATATCCGTCTTTTCAAAGCGGCCTCCGGACATATCCGGCAGATCAGGGAACGCAAGGGCTACATCACCTACGACGACCAGATCCGGATCATTCACCGGGCACTCGGAAACGGGACCTTCCGGTCGGGGCTCGCCAACCAGTACGAAGCGGTCTTTATCGATGAGTTCCAGGACACCGACCGCTACCAATACGAAATCTTCAGATGTGTGTTTGAAGGCCATGCCTCCCTGTTTTACATCGGCGACCCCAAGCAATCGATCTACGGATGGCGGGGCGCAGACCTCGACACTTACAAGCAGGCGCGCAACGGCGTGGGCGATTCGGTCTTCACCATGAGCCGCAACTACCGGTCGACCGGCAGGATGATCGAGGCACTGAACATCCTGTTGGGCACCGCACCCGGCAACATGTTCCTCGACGACCAGATCCACTATATCCCCGTCACGTCAGGAGCCTCCGATACGGGAGAAATCACAGAGGGGGAGACACCCGTCTGCCCGGTCACCATCTGGCGCTTTGATGCCAACGACAATGCGACCAATTACAGGGAGGTGGCGCAGGAGGTCTTCAACCTGCTTACCGGCGACACACGAATCAACGGCCGGCCTGTAAAGCCCGGCGATATCGGCATCCTGGTGCGTGACAACCGCGAGGGGGAAGATATCCGCAGGGAGCTGGCCACTTTCAACATCCCGGCCATCAAACGCGACGACGCCAGGGTGATGGAATCGTCCGAAGCTACCCTCATCCAATTCCTGATCGAGGCGGTAATCGCACCCCGTCGGGGCACCATCAACCGGGTGCTGTTGTCGGCCCCGACCGGTCTCGACTCAATATCGGTCAGGGACCTCGACGATGATTTCCACATCAGTCAGTTCCTGAAGCTGCGAAAGATCCTCACCGGGGAGGGCATTTACAACATGATATCGGCCTTCCTTTCTGAGTATGGCATCCGTTCACGCTGCGCAAACCAGGTTTCCGGACAGCGCATCCTCACCAATCTCCAGCAGATTGCCGAAATCCTTCACCGCGTCGAAAAGAAATCAAAACTGACACCCCCTGAACTGCTGGTCTGGATGCAGCGAAATGCCGGAAGCCAGAGCGAAGAGTACGAGCAGCGCATCGAGAGCGACAGCGACGCGGTGCAAATCTCGACCATCCACAAGGCCAAGGGACTCGAATACCACATCGTTTTCGCCCCCTGCCTGTCGATGATCCCCAAAAGGAAACTCCTCGATAAAGGGAATGTCAATGATTTCAGGAAGGATGGCGAATACTGCTTCACCATCGATTACCCCGGACTGACCAACGAGGATCGCGAGCTGTTCGACGTCCAGAAGGAACAGGAAAACCGCAGGCTGGTTTATGTGGCCCTCACCCGGGCGGTGTACAAGTGCTATATCTCGCTAGTCCCCCGGGAATACAGGAAAGAATCCGTCCCCTCCTCGCTTTCGGACATTCTGGAAAGGGAATTCAGGCACCCCGGACTCATCAGGGTGCAGGACATGACTGGCGACAACTTCGAAAGGATCGGGGGCGAATACCAGCCCGACGGCGACCAGCCTGTTTTCAGGCCCCGCGAAGCCCCGGAACTCACATACAGCCCCGCCATCAGGGTCCACAGTTTCAGCGCCCTGAGCACTTCGCACCATTCGGTGATCCCCGAGGCCACCGACCTGGATGCCCTTTCGCCTTACGACCGGTTCATCTTCCATGACCTCGGCCGTGGGGCCAGCGTGGGTACGGCACTTCACGCCATCTTTGAGCGCCTCACGTTCGACCGGCCCGACACCTGGGAGCAGACCATCCTGGAATCCTCAAAATACTATCCCAACATCCTGAAGGCCGAAAACCTTGGCCATTTCCACGACATGGTGCAACACGTCATGGGCGTCACGATCCAGGCAGGAGACCAGGCATTCAGTCTGGGGAAAATCTCCGACAGCCGCAAACTCCCCGAGCTGGAATTCTGCTACTCGCTGAAACCGGCTGGCAAACAGGCCATACACGAAATCCTCGATGGCGAGGGAGAACTTACAGGCGAAGCCGGGATTGAAGGGATGATGACCGGGTTTATCGACCTGCTGTTCGAACACCAGGGCAGGTATTACATCCTCGACTGGAAATCGAACCACCTGGGAAACGCACTCAGCAACTACGAAAGCAACGCCGTGTGCGAGGCCATGCGACTGAGCAACTACAACCTGCAGTACATGATATATACCATCGCCGTCAAACGATGGCTGTCGCAACGCATTCCTGATTTCGACTACCACCGACATTTCGGCGGCGTCATCTACCTGTTCCTGCGGGGCGTCCGCCAAAACAGCCCGACGGGCATCTACACCGCCCTGCCGGAGTATCAGAAAATTACCGCACTTGAAAATTTGCTACTATGAAAGGTTAATTGACTGGAATGCCGTAACTTGACGCCGAACCAAAATTAACATGCAATGATTTACCCGTCCGCAAGCCCGACGAGCTCTATTTCACCTCCATCTCACGTTTCAAGGGAATGGAAAGCAACGTGGTTTTGCTCGTTCTCGACGAACCAACAGAGCTCATGGCCAGCAAGAGATTCTACACCCAGTGCACCCGGGCCAAAAGCATTTTGAAGGTGTTCTGGAAAGGGTGATGACCCGGAAAGGAATCAAAATAACCCTTTTAATAAGGGCACCAGCTCGTCCATGTTGTGCTCCTCGATGGTGACCATCAGGTTCACGCCGCCATCCTCCAGCTCATATTTCTCATCGTCGATGTAGAAGCCCTCGACGGGACGGGTGCCGTAGTCGTCGGAGATGATGAAGCCGTTGGCCCACAGCCATGCCAGGTAAATCATGGGCTCGCCATGTTCGGCAAACGCCTCCGGGTCATTTTTGACGCTCTCGGCAAATTCAGGCATGTAAAACGTATCCAGGCACTGCATCACCATCTCGTCCGATAGCAGCGACAGGTTGAATTTCGGGAGCTTCAGCACCACCTCCCGCCTTTTGGCAAGCTCCTTTTGCTTGCCGGCAATCTTCTTGCTTTGCGTGGCAAACAGCTCTTCAGGGACATTTCTGAGCAGGTCATCGGCAAATACCGACGCACGCTTCATCAGTTCTTCTGTCACTTCGGGCATCAGCCGGTCGATCGTTTCCGACACGGATTCCTGGTCTTGCCCGTCAAACGGCAACAGGCTCATGTTTTCGAACTGGCCAATCAACACCGCCGTCTGCATGTTGAACGACAAACTCCCGAGGAAGCGTTCCCAGGGCTGCAGGTCGTCCAGGTCATCCACCACCTCGAGACCGAAATGGGCAACCAGTTCTTCCGGTTGCAGGCGGTAAGTGATGCCGTTGACCTTGTAGGCCATGAGCCGTCCATGGGCAAACCACTCTTCCATCAGGTCGGTTTTTTCCAGCGTGACAGCCATCCTGAAGCAGAGCTCCCTGAAGTGGTCGCGGGTAAAGATCCGGTTGATGCCGGTCGCCAGCATGCACCATGCCACCGGCAGCGACGAATTGACAAGTTTGCCCGTGTAACCCAGGCGTTCGAGTGCCTGTTCACCCATGTAAGCGTAGTCGATTTTCAAATTTCCCATCTTATACGGTTTTATGTGGTTCAGTATGATTCAATGCGCAGGTCAGCCGTCACCAGGTTGACGCGCTTTACATATTTCCTGTCAATCGCGATCCGGTGTTTTTTCCCGCCCCCGATGACCTGGTAGTATTTGTCGATCCGGTCGCCTACCGCTTTCGTGATTTTGTTGTTAATCTTGGTAATGACCGGATTGAGGATCTTGCGCGTATTCGCGATCATATTGTCGACCGACTTTTGCAGCGTATCAAGCTCAGCCTTGTCGGAAAGCCGCATGTACATTTTAAGCAGTTCTGCGCGATAATCGGCCAGCCTGATGAAATACACCCCCCCGGGATGGTTCAGAAAGAACAGGTAAACCGTCATTTCCTGGGGAGTCAGTTTGACCGGTACCGGCTTGACCGATGTAAACATCAAGGTCATCCTTTGCTCGTTAACCACCATTTCCGAGGGTTCGGCGAGCATCTCAAACCGTTCGCGGAACAGCAACCGTGACCTCACGTCTTCCATGACCGCAAAAACCTGGCGAAGCAGTGCCGGGGTGACCCCTGCCGCAACAAGGTATGCCTGGCAGGTCTGACAGATGTCGGCGGTCCTCATCTTCAGGTCAATGTCGCCCATTGATTTGCAATGATCCAGACAGCACCCCGCGGGCATATCGTGCGAAGCCTTCAGCACCCCGGCGTAATCGGGATATCCTGCCACGGCCAGCGGGATGCAGGCAAGCTCATGTATGACAGGGTACTTCGGATCCGAAGCCTCATATAAGGCATCCCGGCCCGAGGCATTGATGAAAAAGTTCCTGGTTCCGCCTGATTCCCCGGCTGAAAACCAGTTTTCATCGGTCGGGTATTCGGTCAGCAACACAACCGTCACGTCATCCGAAACATTGTTTGCCTGCCGGTACGACCGACATTTCTCCCACACCTGTCCTGCCGAAAGACAGCGCACCCCGTCACGAAACTTAGCCGGAGCTTTGTTCCAATCCTCCGTATAATAGGAGCTGGCATACTGTATCGGCCCCGCGACACCGCGAAGGTGATGCATGATTTCCCTGTAAATGGAATTGGAGACTTCACTGGTCCTGTAAACGCGGATGAGCATGGTCAAGGTGTTATTTTAGTTGGAAGTGCTGAAATTATGAATTTTTTTTGTTCCATGGTATCCAAAACCGATCCTGGTCGTTTGCTGCCTGATGAACAGGCTGAGGTCGCGCCGTGCAATGCGGTCGAGGTCTTCGGCCAGCGACGAGGTTTCACCCAGCATCGCCTGCACGTCGTACTTTTCGCGGATGTTCCGGATCTGGGCCGGGGTAATGAACGGGTACCGCTCCAGGAAGGCGGTGCACCCGCTTTCGTCCAGCGCCGGGAAATGGCTTTGCAGGATCGACCGCAGCACCGGCACGGGAGGAACCGGGATTTCGCTGACCAGGTGAAAGCGCCTGTGCAGGGCCGGGTCGAAGGAGCCCGTCTGGAACCCGAAGTTGCTGCAACACACCAGGATGCCCCTGAAATTGTCGAGGCTGGCCAGCAGCAGCGAAATGATGTTGTTGCTCATCTGGTCGACGGCCTTGCCGGTTTGGCCATTCCGCCTGTACAGCAGGGTCTCGGCCTCGTCGAACACGATGATGGGGGTAATCTCGTGGCACTCGTACGCCTGGTCGGCCTCCCTGAACAGGCCGACCAGGTTTTTCTCGCTTTCGCCCACGTAGGCCGACAGCACCTCGGCAATGCTGGCGCTCAGTACCTTTCGTCCCGACAGCCGCGCCAGGTGCGCCACGAACGAGGTCTTGCCCACCCCCGGCGAACCGGTGAGCAGGATGGTCAGGCGCGGCACCTTCTCTTTCAGCTTGTCGTAATGCTCGCGGCTCACCATCTTCTCGATGAGCTTCAGGTCGGGATTGTCGTGGATATATTCCGACGTGTTGTCGGCAGGATTGTGCACCTTGAAATATCTGGGGTAGAACACGAAGTCGTTCATGGGCTCGACCGAGGAACACAGGTTTTCGATCGATTTCTGTGTCAGCCGCATGTTACGCACATCCTGGAACGATCCCGGCCTGAACTCGACCAATCCCTTCTGCAGCAGGGGACTCCTGCCCGCAATCATCTGCTTCTCGATCCTTACCAGCCACAACTTGCCCGACATAAACTCCGACACCACCTCGCTGAGGTTGAATCCCGAATTCCGCAGCATGTACGACCTGACACCCGCCAGCACGACATACTGGTCGGCTATGGCCAGTTTCTGGCCGGCAAGCCACCTGATCTCCTTCAGCGCGCCAAACTCGTCCAGCAGTTCCGTCAGGGTCTCCTCGGGATTCAGGGAAAAAGGATTCCGGTTGTCGCCAATCTCCTGGAAAGCCAGCATGAAGCTTTCAAACGAGAACTCACGCTTTGGCTTCAGCCTGTCGATATCGTATTCTAATATGGCATTCATGCAATTCTGCGCCACCGAATACTCCTTTTCACGGCTTCGGAACTCCTCATCGGTTGCACGCACCAGGTGCAGCCTCACCAGGTTGTCGAGCGCAAAGTGGAGCATGACGCAATCTTCCAGTTTCAGGTCGTTCCGTGCCGAAAACTCCTCGAGCGAGATCCAGCCGTTATGCCGGATCCGCTTATCGATCAGGAGGCACAGCACCATCAGCTCGTCAAACTCCGACAAGCCGAAAAAATCAGACAGGAAAGCGGCCTTTTGCCTTTCTTCGGAAGAATACCTGTGCTCGTCGAACTTTTTGTCCCTGAATGCCACGGTGAGTTCATCGATATACTTGCACAAACGGGCGGCGTTTTCATTTTTGCGTGACGACTGGTCCATATCAAAGGGTATTTGAGGATTTAACGGTTTCGAGAAATCGGGAGACCTTGAAAAAAACCACGGGACAACAGCCATTGCAAAGAATCAGGGAGGTTGTGCCGTTTGAGGGGGAGCCTGTGTGTGAAAGTTTACAATTTGATTTTCCCATGGTTTTGAAAGATCTTTCCGCAAAGGTCGGGCGAAAAAATCAAAAATCTGGGACAACGGCAAGCTTGTCAACAGGCCAACTTCAAATAAAAATCGTTATATTAAGAAGCATCAGGCCGGGCTGCTCCAGTTGCCGTTTGAAGGGTTGCGCGCCCTTACCGTTGCCAGGATATCGGTAATCTCGCCGTCCGATACGAGCGGATGGTTTTCGAGCCACCTCTCCAGCAAGGGGAAAGGGAAATTACCTACCCGCAAAGTGACTCCAAACGATTCATCCATGAATTGTTGAAGTGAAAAACCATTTGCCCTGTCAGCCTCACGCTTGGCAACCTCTGGCCCCCAATCACAATACATGAAACCAGGGTCGGCCACCAGGCCAGGTTCAAGGCCGGGTGACGCATCATCACCATCGGTGGGTTCCGCAGAATGGATGACAAACGGATCGAACAGGAAGCCCTCCGGGGGAATCCATTCATTGGCATCATGGTAGATTGATATATATATATCCCTGTAATGCCCCGCGGCATCCATGGTTTCGTAATGGTCGAGGATGGTTTCGTACGAAACGGACTCCAGCCGGTGATACACGATGTGGAGGCCAGCCTCTGTCACCAGGGCATTCAGGAAAAATCGCGAAGCCGCAATGCTGCTGAGCCTTACGGGCAATCCGGGCGTTGTTCCATATCCGGGGGGCCTTGTGGTTATTTTCATGGATGGTGGTTTTGAAATGCCATTGCAAGATCGGAAAAGGACCACATCAAAAAAGGGAGACGACAAGCTTGTCATTGATTTTTAAATAACCACTGAAATCCCTACTTTTATGCATCAGAAGTTTAACCTTCAGACATTTTCGATCTTAAACCATCTTGTCACCATACCATCATGACCACATCCGACCGTCAGCCAATCGTTGAGTTTTTGTATTCCCCGGTGGTAAACTTCGCCATCCAGCAAAACAAGATCCCTGTCATCCGTAAATTCACCGTGCACAATCCTGCGGAAACCGACCTGGCCGATATCCGGATCGAGATCACCTGTGAGCCGGAATTCGCCGAACCGTGGATCCACCATGCCGATGTGCTGCAACCCCAAAGGACCATTTCTGTGGCTACCGGTGATTTCAGGCTTTCGGCCCGTTACCTTGCCGAAATAACCGAAAGGATCACGGGAGAAATCAAGGTTAAAATCCTTTCCGGCATCCAGCCCGTCTGGCAAAAGAGTTACGGCATCGACGTCCTGCCCTTTGACTTCTGGAACGGATACGGTTATTTGCCCGAGATGATGGCGGCCTTTGTCACACCCAACCATCCCGAAATCGCCCGCATACTGGTGGCCGCCTCCGGGGTGCTTCAACGCTGGACCGGCAGTCCGTCGTTCGATGGCTACCAGAGCCAGAACCCCGACCGGGTAAAAAAGCAGATGGCCGCCATTTACGAGGCCATCAGGGCAATCGGCATCGTCTACTGCTCGCCTCCCCCCGGTTTTGAGCACGAGGGACAACGGATCAGGACCTGCGACACCATCTTCACCCAAAAGCTGGGGACCTGCATCGACATGGCCCTGCTGTATGCAGGATGCCTGGAGGCCACCGGACTGAATCCGCTCGTGATCGTGATCAAGGGGCATGCCTTTGCCGGTTGCTGGCTCGACGACCAGACTTTCCCCGACAGCGTCAACGACGATGTTTCCCTGCTGAAGAAAAGGATCGTGCCCGGCATCAACGAGATTGGCCTGGTGGAGGCGGTCTGCATGAATGCCGGACAAGCCTCCTCCTTCGACGAGGCCATGATCCTGGCCAACGACCATCTGGCAAACGAAGATAATTTCCACCTCTTTATCGACATCTGCCGGGCCCGGTTGAGCGGCATCAGGCCCCTGCCCCAGCGCATCCGGACTTCCGATGGCTGGGAAATTGTCGACATCCCCGCCAGGGTGGCCGCTTCAGGCATCCCCGACGAGATCATTGCCGATAAGCCTGTAGTGCCCGGACAAACAACCTTTACGAAACAAAAACTCTGGGAACGGAAACTCCTCGACCTGAGTCTGCGCAATAACCTCCTCAACCTGCGGGTTACCCAAACCACCATCCAGCTGATTTCGGTGAACCTAAGCCTGTTTGAAGACGCGCTGGCCGATGGCGCCGAGTTCGGGGTGCTGCCCAAACCGGCCGAATGGGAGAAGCCGGACACCGTTTCGGGGATATACCAGGCCGTCAGCCAGACGGATCCCATTGCCGGACAGGTGAAACACGATTTAGGACAAAACCGCCTGCGGAGCTACCTGTCAGAGGCAGAACTGGAAAACGCCCTGAAGAACCTGTACCGAACGTCGCGACTGTCGCTCGAGGAAAATGGCGCCAACACCCTCTACCTGGCCCTGGGATTCCTGAAATGGTACGAGACACCCAGAAGCGAAACGGCCCGGTTTGCCCCCATCCTGCTGTTCCCCGTCGAGATTGTCCGAAAATCGGCGCAGAAAGGTTATGTGATCCGGAGCCGCGAGGAAGAGACGCTGATGAACGTCACCCTGCTCGAGATGCTGCGACAGGACTTCGGGATCACCATCCACGGACTCGACGACCTGCCCCGCGACGAAAGCGGCGTGGATGTCAAAAAGATCCTGAATACCGTGCGGCACGGCATCATGTCGCAGACACGCTGGGATGTGGAGGAGCAGGCCTTTATCGGGAACTTCTCGTTCAACAAGTTCATCATGTGGAACGACATCCACCACAATGCCGGCAAGCTGGCACAAAACAAGGTCGTTGCCAGCCTTATCTCGGGCAAGATGGAATGGGAGGCCGGAGACGCCTTCGAAGAGAGCCCCGACCTCGACTCCCTCTACCCGCCTGCCGATATTGCCCTTCCCATCAGTGCCGACTCGTCACAGCTCGAAGCCATCTGCGCCGCGGTGCAGGACAAGAGTTTCATCCTGCACGGCCCTCCCGGCACCGGGAAATCGCAGACCATCACCAACATCATCGCCAATGCGCTTTACCAGGGCAAGCGGGTGTTGTTCGTGGCCGAGAAAATGGCGGCCCTGTCGGTGGTGCAAAAACGCCTGGCCGACATCGGGCTCGATCCGTTCTGCCTCGAACTCCACTCCAACAAGGCCCGGAAATCGACCATCCTCGAACAGCTGCAAAAAACCACCGAAGTGGTCAGGAAAACATCGCCGCTCGAATTTGGCGCCGAAGCGGAAAGGCTCCACTCCCTGCGGCAGGAACTCAACAAGTATGTCGAATCGCTCCACCGCAAACACCCTTTCGGTTTCTCGCTGTTCGAATGCTTCGACGGATATTCACAGTTAAATGGCATCCCCGATCCGGTCAGGTTCGACGAATCTTTCCTCCTGAAACTCGACAGTGACCTATTTGCGCGGCTGAACGACCTGGTCGGGGAGATCCGCGATGCAGGCACCCTGTGCGGCCATCCCCACCGGCACCCACTCGCCGAAATCACATCAGGCACCTATAATCCGGGCATCAAATCCCAAAGCCTGGAGTTGATCACGACCTACATCGGACAGCTTGAACAACTCGCCATCAACAGGGATGCCGTTTGCTCCCTGCTGGAAATCGATACACCCGTTTTGTCCGGGGACCACTATTCGGCCCTCCGCGACATCAACCAAACGCTGTCGGGCCTCCCCGACACGCCCGAAGCCATCATGGGCACCGCCAATGCAACACAAACGTCAGGCAGGGTGGCTGTCATGGCAAGGCATGGCCTCAAAAGGGACCGGCTGCGGAGCCAACTGTCGGAGGCATTCCGCAAGGAGATCCTGCAACTGGATGCTGAGGCTGCGCTCGACAAATGGAACCAGCTGTCGGGACAATGGTTTGTGGCCCGATGGCTTGGACAAAACAAGCTGGCCAAACCCATCCGGCAACTGTCAAAAACGGGCAAGGTCGGCAAGGAAAGCATCCCTTCCATCCTTAACAACATCATCCGATACCAAAAGGAACAAGATATCATTGACAGGAATGCCGGCATGCTCTCGCAATTGCTTGACCTTATGTGGAACGGCGGGGAGTGTGACTGGGAACAGGTGATCCGGATCTGTGATTCGGTCATCCAAATCCATGAGTCGCTTATGCGCATCTCGAATGATCCGGTGAAATCAGGGGAGATCAGGGCAAAGCTGGCGAAACGGCTTTCCGCCGGGACGAAATCCTTTCGCGACCTGAACGGGAAGACGCTTCAGGCCTACATCGAATCATACGATAATACAGCCGAAACCGAAGCGCAGCTGAACAGTCTGCTGGGAATCAGTTTCGGGGACATTGCACCTGAGGGCGAAGACCGGGTCATGGCCGCAAAACAGGCTGCCATGCGCTGGAAAAACAATCTCGACCTGCTTCGCGACTGGTCGGGCTGGAACCGTGCGGTTGAAAAGGCCACCTCCCGGGGGCTGCTGCCCCTGATCGATGCCTGCCGGTGCGGCCACCTGAAAAACGAAGAGGTGACCGGCGCCTTCCGGAAAGCCATTTACAGGCTGGGTGCCGACCATATCATTTCGAACGATTCCATCCTTGCAGACTTTAACGGCAGGTTGTTTGAAGGCAAAATCAGGCAATTCAGGGAAAAGAGCGACTACTTTGAGGCGCTGACCAAAGCCGAACTCTTTTCGAAACTCGCATCGGCCATTCCCTCCTTTACGCAGGAGGCATCGCAAAGCTCCGAGATCGGGATCCTTCAGCGCGCCATCCGCAACAAGGGACGGGGGCTGTCGGTCAGGAAACTGTTCGACCTGGTCCCCAATCTTTTGCCGAGGCTTTGTCCGTGCATGCTCATGAGCCCCATCTCGGTGGCCCAGTACTTCGAGGCCGACACTTCGAAATTCGACCTGGTGGTTTTCGACGAGGCCTCCCAGATGCCGACCTGCGAGGCGGTGGGCGCTATCGCCCGGGGAAAGAACGTCATCGTGGTGGGCGACCCGAAGCAGATGCCCCCCACCAACTTTTTCTCGACCATCAGCTTCGACGAGGAGAACGCCGAAAAAGAGGACCTCGAGAGCATCCTCGACGACTGCCTGGCCCTTTCCATGCCCTCGAAGCACCTGGTGTGGCACTACCGGAGCAAGCATGAAAGCCTCATCGCCTTCAGCAACTCCAACTACTACGACAACCGTCTGCTGACCTTTCCGTCGCCCGACGACCTGGCCACGAAAGTCAGCAACGTGCATGTGCCGGGATTTTACGACCGTGGCAAGACCCGGCAGAACCGGTTTGAGGCGCAGGCCATTGCGGACGAGATTATCCAACGCCTCTCCGACCCGGTGCTATCTAAGCGCAGCATCGGCATTGTCACCTTCAGCGCCGCACAGCAAAACCTGGTCGACGACCTGCTCAACGAGGCGCTGAAACAACGACCCGACCTGGATATGGCCGCATCCGAAGCAACCGAGCCCATCTTTATCAAGAACCTCGAGAACGTGCAGGGCGACGAGCGCGACGTGATCCTGTTCTCGGTGGGATACGGTCCCGACAGGGAGGGACGCATCAGCCTGAACTTTGGCCCGTTAAACCGCGACGGAGGCTGGCGGCGCCTGAATGTGGCCGTTTCGAGGGCCCGCTACGAGATGAAGGTGTTCTCGACCCTGCGATCGGACCAGATCGACATTACCCGCACCACCTCCGAAGGGGTGGCAGGGATCAGGGCATTCCTCGAATATTCGGAAAAAGGGAAAGCGGTGCTGCCGCAAAAGGATGGTGCGCGAAATACCGGGCCCCGCTCCTTTGAAAAGTCAGTGGCCGATGAAATCAGGGAAATGGGATACCAGGTGCATACCGGCATCGGCTGTTCGGGATACCGGATCGACCTGGGCATCGTGCATCCCGACAAACCCGGTGAATACCTGATGGGGATCCTCACCGACGGCGAAATGTACCAGTCGGCCCGGACCGCCAGAGACAGGGAAGTCATCAGGGACAATGTATTGCGGCAGCTTGGCTGGAACATCTACCGGCTTTGGTCGCCCGACTGGTGGGACGATTCGCGGAAGGTGCTGGCCGACATCCGGTCGGCCCTGGGACATGCCGCCAACGGCAAAGGCCGGGGCGACAGTGCGGGATCACCCGCCCCGCAGCCTGTTCGTCATTCGTCGGTGGAGCTGCTGGCCGGGAAGCCGCAAAGCATCACCCAGCATGTCATTACCGAAGCCCGGGAATTTGAGGTTTACAATACATGTATCCTTCCGCAGATCAGCCTTCGTGTCAGCGACGAATTTTTCGACACCCGGCATCTGGCAACGATACAAATCCAGGTCAGGGAAGTCATCGAGACCGAAGCCCCCATTTGCCGGTCGCTCTTGTCGAGGCGGATACTGAATGCCCGGGGGTTTGCCAGGCAGGGGACCCGGCTCATGCGGCACCTCGACACGGTTTATGCCCGGATGAACCTGAAATGCACGAAGCAGGACGGGACGGTTGTTTATTGGCGCAACGACCAGGATCCGGCGCATTACGAAAAATTCAGGATTCCTGCCGGGGATGACGACAAGCGCAACGCCGACGAGTTGCCGAAGGAAGAGGTAGCCGCCGCCATGGTGCAGATCCTGAGGAACCAGGTCAGCCTTCCGGCCGATGACCTGGTAAGGGAAACCGCCCGGCTCTTTGGCTTCACACGGGTAGGCGGCATTGTTGACCAGGCCATGCGTACGGGCATTGATCATGCCGTCAATTCAGGGATGGTCATAATGAATAATGGGAGGTATGTAATGACATAAAGCCTGGCAAGGAAAAAGGCAATTGAAGGTTACCGTCGATAATTCACCACAAAATCCCTTTGTTCGCGGGTTTCGGGCGACGACCTGTGGCTTATTGAAGTGTTCCGCTTCAGATGATCGATCACGTCAAATACATTCTCCCTGGTTGCCAGTTTGTTATGAATCAGGAAGCAACCCAATACCGTCCCGGTTCGGCCCACGCCACCCCAACAATGGAAATACACCGGCTTGTCGTCGTTGATGCTCTTTTCGATCAGATCAAGAATCGTGTACATTTCGTTTGTTGAAGGAACCGAAACGTCTTTGATAGGCATTCGGTGCACCTCGATGCCAAACCCCGTAAGATAATCCCCATAATCGAACAGCGGGATCCCGTGCAGATTCGTTTCATGTGCTTCGGTAAGGTTGACCACGGTCTTGATTCCTGCCCGCACCAATCCATCGAGTTTCCGGTACGCCTCCTCACGGTCGGCCGCCGCCGGATATTCGCCGGCCAGCAACTTCCCGGTAATGACCCAATATGAGCGTTCAAAAGGTATCGTCTGTTCCATTCTTCAGATTTATAAGATTTAGTCAGGCAATTACATCTTCGACTATTCAATGGCTAGATTCCAACTATATCCATTAATTGCTGAGCGAATTTTTTGAATTTCTGGTTTTGCATTCTCATACAATTTTTGAATTGCATCCAAAACTTCAGTAGGATCTAATATGTCCTTAACATTTTCGGTTTTTGTATATAATCGGGTATATCTCGATTCCGGGCGTACGGACATTTGCTTCAATTTGTATGAGTGTTTATCCTCCAAATAACGCATGAACAAGACTCTTTCTTCTTTTACCGAAAACATGCCAACTTCGATTGAAAATTTAATTTTGTCATTCCACGTTTTCGCAAACCAAAACGAAATTGGGTAAGCTACTCTCCAACCCATATTTACTTTAGGAAGTAAACTTAGGATATCGTTTGGCAAAAACCATAGGTCTGAATGATTCTTATACATACATGTAATATCGTCATGGTCCTCGATAAACATGTCAAAAGCTGGTTCCAATGATGTTCTATTTTCCTGAACCATTTTATTGATTATATCAATAGCTTCCTTGTGATGATCATAAATTTTCATACACAATTTCTTAAGGTCCTCATCCATGCCTAAATATTTTTCCAAGGTTTTTAGATATGATTTTATGAAATTATTTACTTCTGAATTTAGGCCTTCTCCTTTGAGCCTTAGTGTTTCATCCAATATACGATAAATGTCATTATGGCTGAATATTGCATATTCATTATTATATTCAGGCTCATCACCATGCATTGTTAACAAGACAGGAAGGATCTTATATCCTTGGTAGTTATCCCTTACGTGAGCCAAATATTTCGTCAGTTGGTGCTTGCTTTCTTTCGATCCAAATTTATTTTCAATAAGCAATATCAATTGATTATTTTCCGAAATCAGTAGAATATCGATATTGTCCTCTTCTCTTTTCACAATAGAATCACCAAAATCAGCGAAATGTATGTTTGTGAGATCAATATCGTCAGATAGGTTATCGTAATTGTTTTTAATGATCTGAGATAGCACCTTCTTTAAAAAATAATCATCCAACTTGTGGTTTCCATCAGGATTAAGTAACCACGCCAAAACATTGGAATGTCTGATTTCAAAATTCTCGATACGAAGTATGCTGAATGGATTAAATTGATTCAAATGCGATTCAAGTAACTCTAGATCAGAATTATTAATCACGAAATCATATAATGCTTCCTGATGGTTTTTGGGCTTTCCCATTTGAAATCTTATAATTTATTAGGTTTTGGCAGTTCAAACTCTAAAAATATATATTGAAGTTGATAAATCAAAAATGTAAGCCAAACAAGATTTCAATTTAATGCTTTGTTTCCATCGTTTAAAGTAACTTTAACTGGCATTGGAAACGTTATACAATAACTCGTCGCACTTTGCTTGATCGCAAAAGTAATCTGTGCCTCGGTAAACTTCGATTTTTTCATGAATTTTACTCCCATTTAAAATTAGTGGGTTGATTGACCTTTCTCTAATTTTATATGATCCGATTTACAGGGAGGAGGAGGCATGTAAGCAATTGAAAACCAAGGCAATCCTCAAATGTTGCCATGACGTAAAATCCCAAAGATTAATCCATGAATGAATCAAGGTGTTGACCCTGTTACGTTTCATCACAAGCACCATGACCATCATTTCCCTTAACGAACCCGAAAATTCACTGAGCAATTGCATCATATCTGCCACGGCGGTGCCCTCCTTTCCATTGTGGTATCCTCAATTTTTTGTCCTGAAAAATGAACTCATTTTTTAAAATACCTCAGCTACACACCTTACTATATAAGGTGTGAAAAACAGTTTCGACACGGCATTTCGTACCATCAAAACTGTCTCGGCCTATGGAATTCATGTTTCTTTGACTGGCAAATTAAGAACGACGGAATAAAGAAGCAGATTCGTCTTTACAGTACAAATTTAGCTATTTCCGGAAAACTTTATCATGACAATTACTAATTTTTGGCGACTGGAAGATTCTTCAGCCAATCGACCGAATTGATCAGTCAGGCACGTTTATCAACATCCCTATTCATGAAATGGAACCGTGGTTCGAGACCTATCCAGATTTGTAAGCCGACAACATGGCTGGCGGTATCATGGTACCAAGAGCCAAATGGGGAAGAAAATGGATGGGAAAATCGAAAAAAAGGCACAAAAAGCACCAAAAAGGCACTTGCAATTTTTTGAAAAAAGAGAGAAAAATGGTGAAATCTGCGGGTTTCGTACAAATTGTTAAATAGAATTCTCACGTCAATTTGTCATCATTGGAGCGAAAAAATCACCTTATTCACTCATATCCTGAAATATAGCAAAATACTCACCATGGCAGTCCTTGTCAGCACCCCACCAGGCCTCCCGCCTAAAGGCCTCCGGAGGCCAAAAAATTATTAACATAACTATTCGGCCGTATTTGACGACTCCAATATGGATGTTTTCGACACGGATGTGGACCCCATAATAAAGCCACGTACCGGTCGGGGCGAAAATGATTTCCGAATGATTTCGGTGAAGAAGAGATACAAGGCACTGGCAGGTCGAACGCCTTTGCGTTGGCCCCTGGAAACAGGCTATAGCCGCTTTCGGGTCCGGACAACAGCTTCCGGATGCGTACAATCACGTCACGCTTGTACAACAATCCAAATTGCTTGACAACGGCGATCCGCTTTCTTTCTCGTCACTACCGAGTCGTATCTTGTATAGTTATCGAATAGTACTCGAATAGTGCTTGTATAGTTATAGGTATACAAAAACAGTATTATATCTATTTAAATTATGGGGAAATACCCTGTCGGTGGACAAGAAATGACAGGGATAACGGGAGGATATAGTTATATGCCTTCCGATGAGATTCAGATCGAAAAACCTTCGTAAATTTGATATATAATTTACTTCGTTTAACATTTCAGCGAAATGAAAAACTTAGAATCATTTCTCACTAAACATCCGGTTTTGTCTGTGATAATCCTCACAATTTCATGGTTTATACTTGCGATGTTATCTGCCGGGATTACTTCAAGCCTCCTAAACCAAGAATTTGGCGACACGGCTCCCGTGTTTTTGGGTCACATCTCCGCAATTATCTTTATTGTTTTGCTTTTATGGAAACTTGATTGGCTAAAGGCTGCCGGCATAACAAGATCGGGCACTTATCAAGCCTGGCTTTTGACTCTGATTGGAATTATTTACTTCGTCCCTGCAAGTCTTTATTCATTTTTTGGAAGTTTATCCTTTAATTTTTCAAACCTGGTAAATTTGCCTTTAGCGGGGAATGTCATCTTAAGAAATCTGGCCATTTACATTAGCGAAGAAATGTTTTTCAGAGGCGCTGTTCTTTTGATACTGGTGCGTGTATGGGGAAATACTGAAAAAGGGCTATTGGGCAGCGTCACCGTTATGTCGCTGGTATTTGCCTTAATGCATGTGGTGCAGGCATTTTCGGGATTGTCCGGAACTTCCATTTTACTGTTGGTTTTCGAAGTAATAGTGATATCAACCTGGTGGGGAGCATTAGTATTGAAAGCTAAAAGTATCTGGCCGGCATTCGCAGCCCATTTTATGGGTAATATCGTTATCGCATTGCAAGCTAATTCGGTTTCCGTAATTGAACCCCATGTTCATGCCTATACACGGCTCTTGTTATTCAGCATTCCACTCGGAATTGGTGGTATTTGGTTACTGCTTCTCACATTTAAAAGTCAATCTACAATTAACGATTTGACGTAAACAAATCCCATCATGATTCGAAAAGCAATGCATGAAAATACAAGTGCGACAAATCGAAAGTGGGACTTTTAAGGATGACTATTGGGCAAACATCAGACTCGGAATAGATTTTTTTTTCGAATTTCAGTTGGATGAAGTGATTAGTAAAAGAGCTTCAACAGTATTTTCGTTTTATCAGTAAATTTTTGACAAATGAAAGCAACATCGTTAATTTTAATTTTCACTCTTATGGGATTTGGATGTATGAATACAAATTCCGACAAAACACAAAACAGTAAGATTGAAGAACTTCAGGCATTGACTGATAGCCTGCAATCAATTGTAAATAGAAACAAATCGGAAATGGAACAACAGATAATTACATCATTGACTTTTCAAAAAAATGATGCCGAACAAGCAATGAACTTTTATATGAGCTTGTTTGAAAACTCAAAAATTATTGACGTCAAACGCTGGGGTAAAGAAGGACCGGGCAAGGAAGGAACTATAATGCAAGCCGTATTTGAATTAAATGGACAGAAATTTCTGTGCAGCGACAGTCCGCCAGTACACAATTGGGACTTTACACCTGCTGTTTCCAATTATATTGAATGCAAGAACGAAAGCGAACTTGAAAGACTATTTTCAAAACTTTCAGAAAGTGGAACTGTGGCAATGCCAATAGATAACTATGGATTCAGCCAAAAATTCGGGTGGGTTGTTGACCAGTTTGGAGTATCCTGGCAGTTGAATTTGGAATAAACAATTCAAGGTGGCACTCACTTATTCCCATAAAAAAAAACGGGGTATAAACCCCGGCTCGATTCTAATTACTTATAATACTTATACAGCATTTGGGAGGGGGCAGCAACCCCAATTATCTTTTTTCATGTCTTTAAATGCCTTGGAGAAATCCGATGTTCGTCTTCGCAAACCTTCCTAACCAACTTCTCCTGAGCTCAAAAGGCAGTCATTTCATTCAAAACAACATGTCAATAATGAACGTGTGGAGCAAAAGTAAGGCATACAGTCAAAGGATGTTGGGTGATTGACAGTTGGCTTAGGAAAGGTTTGGCGAAGTAAATTTAGGGATTGATAGATTTTAAAGTGTTTAAATAATTCTTTCCGGACTATATAGTAATTGATTCAGAATATTCCAGATCAGTATTGGCAAGCAACATCCACAACCTCATTAATTTTATATAAATTGGACAAAAAACCGGATTTGATCCTAAATTGGCTCCGCTTTTTGGTCTTCGGTTTGGTTGCCATATTTTCAATCTTTATACCTGGATCGTAATAAATGTTTCCCAACGCCATTTGTGATAAAAACAACTGAAAATCAGTGCCAATACCCAATATAACAACGTTGCCGAATTTGTACTTCAAAAAGCCGTTTTTCATTGATTGGGAAGGAACATAGCATGCCTTATTATGCTTTCGGTTCCAATGTAAAAGCATTGATGAAAAACTCCAACTGGCAGCTTCATTTTCATTTCTGTCCAATAGTACAATCTTCCCATCAGAGTTTCTTATTTTGCCACTACTTTGATCGAAACCAACCAACCTCATTTCAAGATGGGTCAAAGGATGGACTTTTCCAATTTTGTGAATGCCTCCAAAATTCATCCTGTCTTCCCGTCCAGTCCTATCCTCATATCCATATTTTCTGACAAAGTAATCAACCCCACGGGTTTTATATAATCCATCGGTTGGCTCAGGGGTCATCAAGGTGATTACCGAAGATTCCAATCTTTGAAAATTGGAAACGCCAAACTGTTTGATTTCCCAACCCCTAAAATCCGGTTCAGAATACCCATTTGGAGTGATACCCAATTCTGCTTCCAGTGTATAACCACCACAATTGGGAGCCAAACAAGGCAAAACTTGACCGTTTGCATCAAGCCTTTTTGATTCAATCCAATCCAGTCTGTGTATACGTGCCAGTTCAGACAATAAAACAGTTCTGCTATTTCCGGTTTCGAACAATTCAATTACGTTAAATACACCATGCTTCCCCAACTCACTTAATCCTTTAATCTCACGTGCCATTTCAGAGTCAGGATGTGCGACATAGCCAATCACGATGCCATTACCTGAAACCGCCATCAATAAAATCCTACCTGCGAGCCTTTGAGTCATTAAAGAGGAGGGGGCATCTTTAGCTCCCTTTAAAAATCCGGAAAATCGCACTTCGGGGTATTTGGGGTATAGGATCAACTTAGAATGTGGAGCGGCACACAAATTCCCATTGTCTTTAATCCACGAGAATTTCATATTTGCCGAGAAACGTTCCCTCTCCCAATCTCCCGAAGGTACTGTCACGATGCTCGATATTGGGAAAACATTCAGGATATCAAAGCTACCACCCAAATAGACTTGATTTTTGGAATTGTCATTGGCTGAAAGTTCCTTTACATAGATTGACTTACAGCCATTTTTAATAAATATATTTTTAATGTCAGTCAGATTCATGGAATTCATCCAAAACTTTAACAACCTGTTTTGCCACCGAATTAATCAAAGGCATTACCACGGAGTTACCGAATTGACGGTATGCCTGGTTATCAGATACCGGAATGACAAACTCATCCGGGAATCCTTGAAGTCTTGCACATTCTCTTGGGGTAAGACGCCTAGGATTTATACCACCTTGGGGAATCAATATTTCAGAACCGTCTTTGTAATATCGGGCGCTCAAAGTTCTGCTAATGCCGTTCAAATCCGTCATGCCATAACCAAATCCATTTCCTTTGGCTTTGTGCTTTTCCGCATAGCCTTTTAAATAACCCCATAATTGATCTGACAAAGTATACTTTGAATCAGGTTCTTCTTCCAATATCTCCCGAATAATCCTCTTTGGTTTTGGCAATTTCGGAAACTCAAAATTGACGTTTTCACCAAAATGGTCTTTACTAAAACCAACAATTATAATTCTTTCCCGATGTTGGGGGACAAAATGCTTTCCATCCAAAACAGAGTAGAAAACGGTGTAATTTAGCTCTTTGAGTGTATTGTAAATCACCTTGAAAGTCCGCCCCTTGTCATGAGTCACCAAATTCTTTACGTTCTCAAGCATAAAAGCTTTTGGCTTCTTCTCATCCAAGATTCTTGCTATGTCAAAAAACAGAGTCCCTTGGGTCTCGTCTAGGAATCCATGGTTTCTTCCAAGGCTAATTTTCTTTGAGACCCCAGCAATTGAAAATGGTTGACACGGAAATCCTGCCAACAGCACATCATGG
Source organism: Bacteroidales bacterium 6E (assembly GCA_001270045.2). Classification (GTDB taxonomy): domain Bacteria; phylum Bacteroidota; class Bacteroidia; order Bacteroidales; family Prolixibacteraceae; genus UBA1413. Next base: position 381,320 of record DF970667.1, read on the forward strand.
TCAGGAATGGTCTTCTCGTCAATGGCAGTTATGTCTCCAAAAGGAACTTCGCCAAAATTGGCCTCATAGGTTACCTTGGCAAATTTATTGTATTCAGAGGAAAAAACACACCGACCGCCCTCTTTCTGGTATGCAAGTCTAATTCCTCCAATTCCCGCAAACAAATCAATAAACCTAAACTTTGGATTCTTGCCGGTAGGGAATGGAATATCCCAATTGAAGCTCAGCTGATGGTGGTTGTCCAAGTTGTGCTTAGACAAATACGCCATTGCAGGCTCTTCAAAATATTTTGCGGCATCATTCCCCAAGTTGTGGAAATAATGGGTGACAAATGCCTGTTCATTTACATGATCCTTTAGGGGTTCAATATTGAGTTTTTCTTTTACTTCCGAGTATTTCAGCATAATTAACCTTCTTCAATCGCTTTGTCAATCTTTTCCAAACAAATGTTGAGGTTTTTTTTAATATCCTCACCCCAAAATCGGAGGACTTTCCAACCATTTTTCAACAAAGTTTCGTTTACGAAATTATCCCTTTTAATATTACCTTCAATTTTTTTGTACCAAAACTCAACATTTGACTTAATTCTGTGCTTATTGATGTCCCAATCTTTCCCATGCCAGAATTCACTATCCACAAATATGGCGATTTTGTGCTTCCTGATCGAAAGATCAGGTTTTCCGAAAACAGACCGGTCATTTTTACGGTAACGAATTCCCTTATGCCAAAGGGCCTTGGCAAGCATAACCTCAATCTTGGTCCCCTTTCCCTTGATTGATTTCATGATCTTCGATCGCACTTCGGGGCCAAACTTATCCATACATAGACAATTACTGTTGAAAAGATACAAAGGAATTTCAAATTAATGCTTAATGCAAAAACACAGAATTTGATCGCAAGAAAAAACCAAGCTGATAAAATAGAAAAATGGCATAGATATGTGAATGAATTCCGTATGCCTTGAGACAATGACACTATTTTTAAAAAATTAAACCTGCGTATAATTTAAAAATCATATAATTTCAAAAGAGATTTTGTTATTCTAGAAAATTACTCTTAGAAATAATGAAACGTTGCCAACTGAAAAATAAGTTCTAAAACAGGCAGATTTCTGTTGGGATATTTGAACTTATCAATTTCAAATTCTGAACTTTTTAAATACATTTGCATATGGTGTCGTTTTAAGTAAATTCAACTATACGAAAAATCCTAAAACAATGTTTTATTTAATACGAATATAACTTTTGATTATACACGAGAACAACATAGGTATAAGTGAACTAATACTACTCTCAATGTATTTATCTAAATCCCTTTTTAGGTAAGATGATAATCTTCTTGTATAATTTTATGAAATTGACATCAAGGACTTGCTAATATCAGAATAACGAAAATGAATGCAATCAACAATAATCCGATAACAGATATTCGACACAAATTTCACGAAATTCAAGTGAGTCCTGAGTGGTGTTTTAAGAATGTACGTTCTACTGAACAGTGGACACATGGTTATCACCGATATCCTGCAAAATTTCTTCCTAATCTTGTAAAGAAGCTTATTGAAAATTATACGGTTGAAGACGATTTAGTTGCTGATCTATTTGCCGGATGTGGAACAACTTTAGTAGAAGCAAAGGTGCATGGAAGAAAATCATTTGGCGTTGATATAAATCCTGTTGCTATTTTAATTACTAATGCAAAGACATCTCCGATTAAACCTGAAGTGTTATACGCAAAATATTCCCAGTTATTATCAATTTTAAGTGAGAATATTGAATGTAAAATAACAGATCATAAATTGCACGAAAAACTTGATTATTGGTATTTTCCGGAAGATAAGCTGAAAATCGCAAATTTATATTATATTATTCTTAAAGAACCGGATGAATCAATTAAGAATTTCTTTTTAGTAGCTCTTTCCAATATCCTAAAAAACTGTTCAAAATGGCTTCAGTCTAGCACAAAGCCTCAAATTGATCAAAACAAGACACCCGCAGATCCCATAAAAGCCTTCAAATCCCAAGTGAATCAGATGATTAAAAGAAACAATCAATTCTTTGATCATTTAACATATAATGGATTTATAAATGTTCCTAGTGAAATTAAACTTGAAGACGCAAGAAAAACCTCCCTTAATGCAAATAGTGTAAGTGCCATCATAACCTCTCCTCCGTATGTTACTTCATATGAATATGCTGACATTCATCAATTGACTGCCTATTGGTATGAATACATAAATGATTTATATGGCTTTCGTAAAGGTTTTATTGGCACATTCTATTCCCTTAATCAGGAATTGAATACTCATTCGTTCACCGGACAAGAAGTTGTGAATAATTTGATTGAGAAGGACAAACGTACAGCCAAAGAAGTAGCAAATTATTTTAATAACATGTATGATGTCGGAAAAGAGATGTATCGGATTCTAAAACCAGAAGGACACGTTTGTGTTGTGATTGGAAATACTACTTTAATGAATGTAAAAATTAAGTCTTCAGAAGTATTTGCTGAGATTTTACAGTTACAAGGTTTCAAAATTGTTGATATAATCAAGAGAAGCATTCCGAATAAATTGATCCCAACAATTCGGGATAATATTACAGGAAGATTCTCAAATTATGACAATAAAAACAGCAAGTTGGTTTACCCTGAAGAGTATATATTAATAGCAAAAAAATAGTATGGCAATTATAAAATCAGGAGAATCCCCATTTCAGGCATATGCTAGATTGATTAGTGTTTTAGGAGACCAGTTAATCAGTGACAAATGGATAGGAGTTATTGAATTAGTAAAAAACAGTTATGACGCTGATGCAGAAAAGGTTTATGTAAGATTTTTAAACTTCAACAATCCAGAAGGCGGTAAAAAACCGATAATCGAAATCGAGGATGATGGACATGGAATGGACCTAGACACTATTCTTAATATATGGATGATGCCAGCCACTCCAAACAAACTGAACAGAAAAAAATCTGGTGATAAAAGATTTACAGCAAAGGGACGAGTTATTCAAGGAGACAAAGGGGTTGGAAGATTTGCTGTTTATAAACTTGGCAACATTGTTGAAGTATATAGTAAAACTTTAAAAACAGAGGAAGTCAAGCTTTCTTTAGACTTTCATGATTATGCTGATGACGAATTCACGGAAAGTTATCATAAGGACTTGTTCCTACATGAAATTTTCAACCAATGGGAAGTTAATGATGAACCTCAGAAGATATTGAATGAAAAGAAACAGGGTACATTAATTCGAATTTCCGATATTCGAAATGATTGGAAATACGCTGATCTGGAAAAACTATCCAATGCATTCTTTAGAATGATTCCACCAACTTTACCGGGTGTTAAAATTGTTAAGGACTTTAATGTTGATCTGTTTTGGGCTGGCTCAAAATATTCAGGCGATTTTTTAACATTTGAAAAAATGTCAGAATTAGCCCCATTTTATTTTGAAGGAATTATTGATGCCGATTGTAACATTGATGCCACATACAAGCATAATAAAAGCAGTGTTTCCATAAAGTTCAATCTACTAAAAGACGAGAATTTAGTGATAAAACATGACATACGTAAATTAAAATTATTTAGTGAACGATTTCTTGTATTTGATGAAAACAATACACTAGTGTCCAAAAGATT
>DF970668.1:0-288322 GCA_001270045.2 Bacteroidales bacterium 6E
AGCGCCTGGCTATCATTAAAATAAATTGCATAGGATCTTGCTCCGGTAACCCGGTTGTCTACCACACGTATAGCTCCATCAACATAGGTAAGCTCAATGCCTATAGACGAACTGGAAGATCCCGTCATGATCGAAACCACGTTATTGATGATATGCGCCTCAAAGAACCGGTCAAGATTGATCCCCTGATAATAGATATTCGATATCGTATTTCCGCTTAGCACCAGCCCCAATGAACGGGCAGAGGAGTTGTTGGTCCCCTGGTAAAAGATCCCGTAAGACCCGCCGGTGATGGTATTGTTGATGAACCTTACATCGGCGGAGGTGGAAGCCGAAATGATGACATTCCCGCGATCGCCGCTGGTACTGGTGGCCAACGGTGATTCGAGGATGCAACCCTCGACCAGGATATTCTGCAATTCCAGCTGTCCGCGGATGGTGCGGGCATAGGTGGTCCCGCCTGCCACGAATTTCAGGTTCTGCAATATATAATGGGATGCATTTTCAAGCAGCACCACATAATTGTCGGCTGTACCCGCTGCCGAATGGGTAATGGTCACATCTGCCGCGTTACCGGTCGCCGACCGGAAAGTTATGGTATTGGTTGCCGATGCACCGGTAACTGGTCCCAATGTAAACTGCTCAGCATAAGTGCCGGATTGGATGTCAAATACCACCGGACCCGATATCCCATCGGTCTGCAAGGCGGTGATGGCGGCGCTGATGGTGGCATAATCGCCCGTAGCGCCAATGGTGAATGTTCCCGTCAAAGCCGGAGCGGCGGGAACACCTGCCATGGTAGCGGTTTCAGCGGTCATGCCTGTGCTGGCCGGAAGATTGGCAAATACCCCAGCGGCAACAAGCTGAAGCACTAAAAAGAAACCCAGTTGTAAGAAGTAAAGCTTTTTCATGGTTGCAACGGTTTTAATGTCTGTTATGTCATGCAATTCGGGGGGAAGGGGCTCATGATTACCCAATCCGGACATAAATTACAGACAAAAAGGTATGTAAATCAACAGCGAATGTGTGAACGGTGGTTTTCGGGGCCTGAACGGTAGCTATGAGTTATTGACAGGTAATTCAACCCTGCCATTCATCCCATTGGAAAACGAATCGTAGGAAAAGGGCATGCCCTTTCCTATTGGCACCCCAAACCATCAGCTTTTTGGCCTGCGACGTGTGGAGACATCACATTTCAAAATGAATATATTCCTATATTTATGAATCCCCGGGATAATCATCCAATACCCCGGGATAATCTATAGCAATACCAACATGAAATACTCCTCATCTTTTAGCCATTTCCACCTGTTAACCAGGACTTTCATTCTATTAATCCTGGGAATCGTCATGATCTCCGGATGTACACCAACATCGAAGAAAGTGACTGAGCCTGTCGTGGTCGGAAGCCCGCCCGAGAACGCGTTTACAGGACTTATGATGACCGACGACGGGGAGATCAGGCATTATACATATTCGGAGCGAAATCCCCTGAAACGGGCTTATTACATCCGCAGTCGCGACATGGGAATGACCTGGGATACGTTGATGGTTGACACCCCCTGGATGGGTGCCGACGTGAAGAGTCCGGCCAGCGGGGAGTACATCAGGCTGGCCAGCTCCGACAGCGGGGTGGTTTGCATCCGCTCACAGGGTGGAATCGAGGGACAATGGGAAAGTAATTTGGTATACAGGGCCCAGCCCGAAGAGGGTCGGTACATCATGCTTAAACCACCGGTGTTTGTCCGCAATGGTAAAAGAATGCTGGTCGGGGCACACAGTTCGGCCCGTTTCGGGTGTGGCGTGTTCTACTCCGACGACGATGGCATCACCTGGCAGCGGTCGCAGTTCGTGAATGCCCCCGATCACCAGCCGGGCGGACTGCATCAAGGCTATCGCTGGAACCATGGGGCCGTGGAACCGACTGTGGTCGAGCTGACCGACGGCCGGATATGGATGCTGGCACGTACGGCACAGGACCAAAATTACGAAAGTTTCTCGCACGATGGGGGTGCCACCTGGGAACCGCTGAAGCCGTCGCGCTTTTATGCCACCATCACCATGCCGACCATCGGAAGGCTGAACGACGGGAGGTTGTTGTTTCTCTGGAACAATACCACTCCCCTGCCCGAGAAGGAAGGGACCACCGGTGTTTGGGAAGACGTGTTCACCAACCGGGATGTACTGCATGCCGCCATTTCGGACGATGACGGGAAAACATGGACCGGCTTCAGGGAACTGTACCTGAATCCCAACCGGAATGATCCCCGGTATGCCGAATCGGACCAAAGCCTGAGTCTCGACATGAGCGTTCACCAGACCCAGTTTATAGAGCTTCCTGATGGCCAGATCCTGGTGTCGCTCGGCCAACACGAGAAGCACCGGAAGTTGCTGAAATTTGATCCCAACTGGCTGTATGAGACCTCACGTGAGGATGATTTCAGGAAGGGCCTTGATGGCTGGAGCACCTTCCTCTACAAAAAGGGCATCGTCGGACATTGTGCCTATAACCGTGCCGAAGGGGCCAGGCTGGTTCCCGATCCAAAGGATGAAAAGCGGCAGGTCCTGCATATTGCCCGCGCGAATGACCCTGTTCTTGAAACTCCTCATCAGGGGGCGGTATGGAATTTCCCGGCCACCATGAGAGGGTACTTTGAAACAGAGATCTTTGTGCCGGCCGGAAGCCAGGGAGGTAGGCTGAGCCTGCACGACAGGTGGTTCAATCCGGGCGATTCAACGGCACATGTTTATGCCATGTTTACCTTTGATATCGGAACCCTGAAAAATGACCAGTGGAACCTGTTGAGATTTGAATGGGATGTGACAGATTCAGACCAAAGTTGCGAGGTCACGAATGAAAAGGGGGATGTTGTGGCCCGGATCCCCATCAATCATGCGACCGTGAATGGCATCAGTTATGTACATTTCATCACTTCGGCCCATAAACCGGATGAATCCGGATTTTATATAGGCCACGTATCGGCTGGGGCCATACAATAAACAATGGGTTGCCGCCGGCAACCCATTTCATCCCATGGAAAATGAATTGTAGGGAAAGGGCATGCCCTTTCCTTACAATCCGATTTCCAGAATTATTTTTTGTAGACACGCACCCAGTCTACCTCCATGTGTATGGGAAGGTGGGCAGGGTCGACAGGACCGGGCCAGTTGCCTCCCAGGGCCTGGTTGACGATCAGGTGGAATTCCTGGTCGTAAGGCCACTGGCTGCTTCCTTCGGCTTCGAGACGCGGATAGGTCAGGGTTTTCACGCTGTTGACGAAGAAACAGAGACTATCGGGATACCATTCGAGCCCGAATACATTGAACTCACCCACGTTAAATCCGGAGGTGACCGAGCTTTTAGGGTTCGTCTTGATCTTGCGGTTGTATGTGTAATCGGTGTGCAGGGTCTGGTACAGGATGGTGTCGAAATTGAGGTGCTCCATGATGTCAATTTCACCGCTCACCGGCCAGCCTCCATACACGTTTGCCTCAGGCATCATCCAGAGGGCAGGCCATGAACCCTGTCCCTGGCCCAGTTTGGCCGAAATCTCGACCTTGCCATACTTGAAAGCAAACAATCCCTGGGTGCGCAAGGCCCCCGTGTGGAACTGAGCCGTGTCGGCAGGGTCGTCAGACAAGGTGCCCACAAGGAACAGCCTGCCGTCCTCGACGTAGGCATTCTTCAGGTCGTCGTAACAAAACCGGTTCCAGTCGGCCTTTCCCCGTCCGGCAAATTTCCATTTGGCAGCATCGGGTGCACCGTTGGTATCAAATTCGTCGTTCCAGATCATCTCCCATTCAGCGGGAGCCTCCTTTGGGGCGCATGATTGAAATGCAACCATGGCCACCATTACCATAAATAACATCATTATCTTTTCCATATTTCAAATTTACCATAAATGAAAAAGGTTGCGCCTTCCGGATGATGAATCCGTTGTGACGCAACCTCTAAAACTACCTGTTTTTCACCTCTATGCGATAGATGATATTAATCTGTAGCACCGGTATTTGCCACGGTAGGCCATCCCGGGTTCTGGTAGATCACCGAGGTGGCTGGATCGCCCGTGGTAGATGCCGTGATCAGGAAATGCTGGATGGCAATCGGTTCAAGGTAATGGGCATTGGCCCATTTGTAACCGTCCCTGACCAGGTTCTGGTCGGAGATATTGATACGGTAAGGACGGAGGTACAGGCTTTCCGACTTCTTCGAAACATTGGGTGTTTTACCCGCTGTTCCGGCCTCGATCAGCTGTGACGTGCCATCGGTATTTTTGTACCAGTTCTGCATAGGGCCCCAAACTTTCATGCCTTCCACGATGTATGGATTGGTCTTGAGCTGGTTGAGTGCACTCCAGCGTTTCAGGTCGTCGTAACGCATACCTTCGGCGATCAGCTCAAGCCGGCGTTCACGACGGATATTGTAAAGAACCTTGTCGGTGAGCATTTGTCCTGCTGAGTAGGCAGCCATGTCATTTTTGGCTTCCTGGCTCATGTCGGTGGCATTCACGGTCACCATGTAGTCGGGTTCGATACCTGCCCTTTCACGGATCGCCCTCCAGTAACCATTGGCCTTGGCGTTGACGGTCTTTTCCTTCAGGTACGAAGCCTCGATGTAGTTAAGGTAAGCTTCCACAGCCCTGAACACGATGCTTCCGGTAGATCCCATGCTACCTTCTGAATTGATGGCGAAGTATGACATCCCCTTCTTGAGGGCGTATCCGGTTACGTAGCGGGTTTCCTGCAGGCCGATAATGTCGGGGCGACCTTCAACGACAGGCGTGCCATTGGCGTTATTCTTGTCGGTAAAACGAAGATCACTGGGGGTTTTCAGGAAGAGGACCAAACGGTTGTCGCGGCCAATTTTCACCATCTGGACTGAATCATCACCTGCATAGCCCGATCCGGCTGCATAAATGGGCAGGCCATTGGCCATGGGGAAGTTGTCGACCAGGCCACGGGTGTAACCGGTATTTCCACCGTTCTGGTTGATATAGTGGTTTACGTTGTGGTTGATCCCTTCGCTGGGTTTGTAGGCTCTCCAGAGCAGTACCTCAGAGTATTTATTGAGGTCATCGTCGCCGAACATCTTGAAGTAAGGGTTCTGCGAAGAGTTGTAACCATTGTCTTTCGTGTTGTTCACAAGCGGCACGTTGTCGGCTACCTCGGCAGCGGCAGACATGGCCTGGGTGAGGAAGTAGTCGATTTCGGCATCTATGTTGATAGAGAAGTTGTCGACCTTGCCTGTTCCCGGCCAGCCCGGACCACCCGGAACGCGTGCGGTACCCTTGTGGTAAGTCAGCCATGTGGCTTCGTGCAGGGCAACGCGTGATTTGAAGAGCAGTGCGCTGTATTTCGAGATGCGGTTTTTTCCTCCGGGAGGCGCAGTGTTCAGCAACATGATGGCTGAATCGAGATCAGAGATGATAAAGCGGGCCACTTCGTTACGCGGACGGCGTTTGGAAGCATCCACCAGCGGTTCCATCTGGTCGGGAAGAGTATTCTTCACGATAGGGAAATCGCCGAAGGCCTGCACTTTTCCGAAGTATTCGTAGGCACGCATGAAATACACCTCACCGATATAGTGGTTGACGTTATTTACATTACCTGAAATGGCACCGGCTTTCCAGCGGGGAATCACGGTTTCGAGGAAGTAGTTGGCCTGGCGGATATTGCCAAAGTTCCAGCTGCCACCTGATTGCGGAACGCGGTATTCACCGGGAGTCCAGCGTGATGCATAACCACTGGTGGCCTGGTTGTCGGTATGGTTGTCGTTACCGTGAGTACCAGGTCCCCATCCACCATGTGTTGGGAAGCTGTAACGGGCAATGGCATATGCGCCCAGGTCGTTCTCATTCCAAAGGTAATCTGTCGGAGTCACGTTTGAGAGCGGTGTTCTGTCGAGGTAGTCGTCACACGAAGTGAAGCCCAATGCCATAACGGCTATGAATATGGCAAATACTGAATATTTTGTGGTATTTTTCATTGTCCTGTCAATTAAAAGTTAACACTGAGTCCAAACGAATAAACTTTCGCCAATGGATAGGTTTTTCCATCGTTCCATCCTGAGAGGGCTACAGTTTCGGGGTCGAATATTTTGGTCAGCGGGGTGATGGTCAGCAGGTTTTCACCTGAGACATAGAGACGTGCCCGTCCAATACCCACCTTTTGGGTCAGGTTGGCAGGAATGGTGTACCCCAGCTGGAGGTTCTTCACACGCAGGTAAGCGGCGCTTTGCAGGTAACGTGTCTGCGTCTGCTGGTTCTTGCCTGTGTTGAAGTATGGTTTCGGGAAATATGAGTCGGTGTTGACTTCGGCCAGGCCAGCCTGAACCATCACGGATGTTTCATCCCTGAAGAAGTCCATGTGCTCGGTGAAGCCTGCCGATTGCCACATACCGCCGCTGGCACCCCAGAAATAGGGACCGTTTGGCATCCAGTCGCGTTTTCCTACACCCTGGAGGAAAATTCTCAGGTCGAATCCGGAGTATTGTCCGTTCAGGTCAAGACTGTAGCGGAAGCGTGGAGTTGAGTTACCGATGATTTTACGGTCACCCGGATCGGCAAGGGTATTTGAACCTGAGTCGATGCGTTTGTTGTCATTGAGGTCGCGGTACATAATGTCGCCGGCACCCCACTTGCTCGACAATGAATTCTGGTTGACATTGGCCAGATGGGCATCCATCTCGGCCTGGGTCTTGGCGATGCCAATGGTTTCGTATCCCCAGATCTCACCCATTTTGCGGCCGGCATACCATGTGGAAAGGCTTCCGGTAGGGTTTGGATATTTGGTCACTTCCTGCTGGTCGTCCGACAATACGCCACGCACCGAGTAGCCGAACTTGCCGATCTTGTCCTGCCAGCGTGCTTCCACTTCGAAACCGTATGATTTCATGTCGGCATTGTTGATCTGTGGAACGCCTGTACCCAGGATGACGGGAAGCTCGGGAGCCGGTCCCACCATATCGAAGGTATTACGGTTGAAGTAGTCGAAGTTGACAGTCAGTTTATTGTCGAGCATGGCGAGGTCGAAACCAACGTTCCAGCTGTTGACGCGTTCCCAGGTCAGCAATGAGCTGATGATACCGGGCATTCCGGCCGTATTGGGTTTTTATCCGTTAATGAGCCATGAGCCGTTATTGGTACCCACTGGCATGGTTGCATAGAACGGATACCAATTGCCTGTGTTCTGGTTACCTAACACACCATATGATCCGCGGATTTTGAAAGTGCTGATCAGGTCGGTCATGGTCCAGAAATCTTCGCGGGCGACATTCCAGCCTACTGAAACCGATGGGAAAAGGTTCCACCTTTTCTCGTCGATAAAGCGTGACGTTCCGTCATAACGTGCGTTGACCTCGAGGAGGTATTTTTCCTTATAGTTGTAGTTGAACCTTCCGAAGAAACCGGCAGTAGCCCAATGCTGGTACTGACCTTCCTCGGCCTTGCTGTTGGCGGTGGCTGTGTTGATGGTCGGGAGGTTCGGAGTGATCAAACCAGTACGTGAGGCACCCAGGGTGCGGTATTTCATCAATTCAGAGTTGAAACCGGCCATCACCTTGAAGTTGTGGTTTTCTTTAAGGCTGAATTCATAATCACTGTAGAGGTTGCTGGTCATGAAGTTATCCTTGCGGGCATATTCATACACTGATGAGTGTCCGCCAGAGTTCCAACCCACGGCTACCGGATAGGGGTTGCCATTCACGTCGTTTGAGAAAGCCGGCAATACATCGCTGTGATAATTCCTATAAGTAGTGCGGTAGTTACCTTCGGCATAAATGTTCCAGCCTTTGGCAGGGGTCAGGATGATCTGGGCCTGTTGGTAGAGATAGTCGGTCTGGTCGATGGTGCGTCCGCCCTGAACCAACTGGGCGATTTCACTCGGATCAGAATAATAACCGTTGGGATCTTTTGCAGGCACGGTAGGCCAGCGACGCGCGATGTTGTGATAGAAAAGGTCGGTCATATGCGTTGCCTTGTCGTAGTCTTCGCGCACGAACCGGGTATTGTAGTTGAACTTTGCCAGCTCGCTGATCTTCACGTTGATTTTGCCGGTCATGGCATAACGCTGGAAGTTATCACCCGAGTGACGGGCAAGACCATCCTGGTCGAGGTAGTTGGCAGAAGTATAATACTGTGCATTTTCGTTACCACCGCTGAGGCTCATGGAGTGTTCCTGCGAAAAAGCGGCGCTCTTGTACTGTTCCTTGAACCAGTCGGTGTTGGCGTTTGAACCGGCATAGTATTGCCAGCGGTCACCGGCAGGAGTCGGTACGGTACCATAATCAATTTCGCCATTCTGGAATTTCACGATGCGGTCGAGAACTTCGGCACTGAATTTTGCTCCCTCACCGTCATTGGCGGCAGCCTCGTTCCAATAAAGGGCAAAGGTGTATGAATCCATCATGTTGGGAAGACCCAGAGGGGAAGTCCATTTGAAATTGTTGTTGTAGTTCACGGTAGCTTTTCCGAGCTTACCTTTTTTGGTCGTGATCAGCACCACGCCAAAGGGGGCACGTGATCCGTAAATAGAAGCGGCGGCGGCATCCTTCAGGACGGTTACGCTCTCGATGTCCTGTGGGTTGATGGCGTTCAGGTTACCTTCCATTCCGTCGATCAACACCAGTGGGGAAGCGTTTGAACCAGAGCCGATGGTACCGGCACCTCGGATATTGAAACTCAGGGACTGGTTCAGCTCACCACCCAAACCAGAAGTCTGGAAGTTAAGGCCGGGGATGACACCCTGTAAAGCCTGGCTGACGTTCTGCACTGGGCGGGCTTCAAGCACTTCGGCGGTCACGGTCGATACCGAACCGGTCAGGTTGGCCTTTTTCTGGGCACCATAACCGACCACCACCAGCTCGTCGAGCCCAATGGTTTCGTCTTCAAGGGTTACGTTGATTTCGGTTTTGCCGGCAATGGCAATTTCCTGTGTTTTCATTCCCACGAATGAAAATACAAGGGTTTGGGCTGATGCGGGCACATTCAGTGAGTAGTTGCCCTGACCAGCGGTAATGGTTCCCACATTGGTACCCTTAACCACGATGGTCACGCCGGGAAGAGGAAATCCCTGGCTGTCCTTAACGGTTCCCCTGATTTCAGTCATTTGGGCAAATCCTGTCATGGATACGAACAGCAGTCCGAGCAGGAGAACGAGCCCATTTAGTTTACTGGGGGAGAAAATTCTAAAAATACCTCTTTGTATGAGGCACTTAGATAAATAATCCTTTCTCATAACGGTAGTTTATTTTAGTATAACATGCCGTAAAGATATGATTTATGGATATATGTATGACTTAATAAATGACTTATTAAAAAAATTAATTTGTTTTATTTAGATGTTAAGAATATTAAAATGTTGTTAATTAATCCTCAAATGCCCGATTTTCCACAGATTCATAAGCATGACAACCAGTAAAATAGATAATTTGATAGAAAGTAATTTAAATTCATTTTAAATAATAACAATGTAATAATCAGGCATAAAAAAAGGGAGCCTAAGCTCCCCTCTCCTTCTATACCATGAAACTAACAATCAATTCAGTCGATAAGAATTTTCTGCCACCAGATACCGGCGGGTACATTCGAGCAGTTCCTGCAAGCTGAAAGGCTTTTTCAGGATTTCGAAATGTTCGAGTGTGGCCAGCTCGCGGATATAAGTATTCTCGACCTGTGCGGCAGTTATAAATACAAAAGGTATTTTTTTCAAATTCTTTTCATTTTTTAAATCCTTGTACACTTCGATGCCATTAAGGTCGGCCATTTCAATGTCGCATAGGATCAGGTCGGGTATATATTTGCGAATCTTGCCCAATCCTTCCCTTCCGCTTGATGCCTCGATGACCTCATATCCCTCGAAACGGAGTATAGTACCGGTGAAGTTTCTGAAATCCTCATTGTCGTCGATGACAATGATGGTTTTGTTTTCTCTCTCTCTCATTTTCTCTCTTCTGGGTTGTATATCAGCAGGCAAAATTAACACCAGATCCTGAACCTGAAATCATTTCATGCAAATGGCAGTCCATTGTCCATGAAATGTCTACACAGATTGAAATTTATTGTACCCAGAAAAGGTTTGGAAACATTAAAACTTATCAACAAAACGGATTCGTGAAGGTAAATGCAATCAGATAAGCAACTCCAGTTCGGCCCATATCGGAAGGTGGTCCGACAAGGTCACATTTGGGGTTCCCGATGACAAAGACTTCCATTTGCCAGCCGGGGCGTAGAAAATGTAATCAATCTTCGACCTGGGCTGCTTCACGGGGATTGTAAAGTCAGGACTGCAGGCGGCATTCCAGCTCTTCATACCCACGCTTATTTCAGGTGCATCGGGCTTTGCATTGAAATCACCTGCCACAATCACGGGATATTTGTTTCCTTTCAAGGCCTTGTTGAGCGCTTTGGCCTGAAGCTGCCTGATTCCACTGTCGGTGTGGTCGAAATGCGTGGAGGCAAACGTAAACAGCTTACCACCAGGAAGCTCAACGTCGGCCACCAGCAAGGCCCTTTGCTCTCTTGAGCCATCAAAAGGAGGAAGGAGAATCTTGCGGGTATTGGCAAAGGGGTACCTTGACAAGATTCCTATCCCATAATATCCACCGGCATGATCAATGGTACGCGCATAAGCCGTCAGCATTCCGGTATGGTAACCCAACACCGTGATAAAATCGCGGCCATTCTGATGTTTGGCTGCATCACGGTGTGTCCTGACATCAACCTCCTGAAGGGCGACTATATCGGGATCTTCACTTTTGATGTATGCCGCCAGCTCTTCAAGGGAAGCCAGCTCACCAAACCGAAGGTTATAACACAGGACCTTCAATGTCCTGGTCTCCTTGTCGACTGACTGGCCAGCAGAGCCCAACGAAATTAAAATTCCCATCAAAAAAACATGACAGGCAATCAACCTGAATAAAATATCCCTTTTCATAAATTTTACTTCCTTCGATAATTGACACATCATTCATTTCATCTGGCAGTATAATATATACCTGCACGGATGAAGCATCAAAATTAGCATATACTTCCTGAAAATTTGGGGTTTCAGGCCTGGAATGGCAGCGAAAACCAAAATTCGGCCCCCTTGTTTACTTCGCCCGAGGCGCCGACTTCACCGCCATGCCGGGTAACGATCCGTTTCACGTTGGCGAGGCCCACACCGGTACCATCAAAATCGGACACGGTATGAAGTCGCTGGAATACCCCAAACAGTTTGTCGGCATACTTCATGTCGAAACCGGCACCATTGTCCCTGACATAATAAGTTATGAGCCGGTCGTTACGCTGGCAGCTCACCTCAATTCGCGGATCACTGGTTTTGGAGGTGAACTTGATGGCATTCGACAACAGGTTCACAACCACCTGCCTGATCAAGGCCCTGTCGCCCACGCAATCTTCGAGTGACCCGATATGGAAACTGATCCTTTCCTTCTCGGCATCACCGGCAATTTCGTCAAATATCGTATAAAACATTCTTTCCATGTCAATTTTCGCATGGACGATTTCGTGACGTGCCAGTCGTGAAAAGGCCAGCAGGTCATCAATCAGCTGCCCCATGCTTCGGGCGTTGTTCTTGATGACGGAACAGAGCCTTTGGCCCTCCTCATCAAGTTGGTCGCCATATTCGGCCAGCAAAATCCCCGTGAAGCCATCAATTCCCCTCAGGGGAGCCCTCAGGTCGTGCGAAACGGAATAGCTGAAAGCTTCCAGTTCACGGTTTGAGACCTCGAGCTTGTTCCTTTCATGGCTCAGTTCGGCAGTCATCCGGTTAAGGTCGTCGACCACCTGCATCATTTCCTGTTCGTTTTGCCGCAGCTTTTCGACCTTCGATTCCAGCTCACGCGTGCGCTCCCTGACCTGCCGTTCAAGGTCCAGGTTCAATTTCACGATATCTTCACGGCTCTTCTGCAGTTCCTCATTCCTGATCCTGAGTTCCTGGGCAATGGCCCTTTGCCTCATCTGGTAGATCCAGCTGACGGAGAAAAAGACGGTCACCAAACCCAAAACCGTCACTATCAGAATCAGGATCGACTTAGCCCTTAAATCCTGGAAAAGCTCGTCCTTCCGGATTTTGGAAATCATGAACCATGGGGTACCCGGAACCCGGGTAACATCGCCATATACTTCATTGCCAGAGTAATCGGTGCCGACAAAAAGGCCTGTCATACCCATGATGGCCTTGACAGCCAGCCGCGAAGTGTCAGACAGAGCCGTCGCTATCTGGAGCCGAGAGTTATCCAGATGCCTCAGGTCGTTGAGGTATCTGACACTGTCACCTTCCTGCCTGACAATTATGGTTTCGGAAGTTCGGGCAGGGGTAGGCCATTCGATCAGGAGCGGATAGAGGTAGTCGGCCGGATCAACCAGGAATATCTGGCACCCGATCACCTCTCCCATGGGATTCCTCACAGGAGCCAGGATCTTGAGATGCACCTTTTGGTGTACCTGGCAATAATAGAAGTCGTGAACGGTAATCTCACCTGACTCAATGGCCTGCATGGCCAGCAAAACGGTTTTGGGATCCTCGGACGTCCGTTCCAGATCGACGCTGAAGACAACCGCTCCCCTTTTGTTCAACAGGGAAACATTCTCGTACCGACCGTCGGTCATGATATGTTTCAGGGATGCACGAAATTCATCCTGGTTGGTTGAATCGCCAGTCAGCAACTGATTGCCGAAGGTGTTAAACGGCTCGTTCACCGTAAAAAAGCGGGCTTCGGAGAATCGCTCGCGGTGCCATTGGGTCAGCTGGTTCACCTTCAACATGGCAATGGCGTGGAGCTCCTGGTGCTTTTGCTCCTGTGTCTCCCGCTTTTCGCCACGATAGTATAGTATACCCGTTAAAATCGTCGCAATACTGATCAGTACGGCCGCGAGGGTCAAACGGGCCTTCCAGTCACGAAGCGGTTTCTGTTTCATTAGTGTAACCATTTTGTAATGCTGTGCCTCTCAGGGCATACAAAATGTAAATATATGGAATTGAATGATTTTATGGGGAAATAACTTGAATTTAACCGAAGAAATACATTCAGGAGGGCCTGGGGGCGTTGACAAAACCCAATGCGATTCCGATCCGGTCAACCATTGATTACAGACAGGGATAATTTAAGGGAAGAAAGGTATTGATGGATGGCGGGGATTTTGGCCAGGGACTGACAGACATGAAAAGAAAAGCGGAAAAACCGGTCTGACGATGTCATTTTGATTTTTCCGCTTCCACTCCATTACCAATCGGGGTAATAGAAGTGACGATTCAACTCCTCACCTGGCGGAGATTTTTGCAGGTCGTTGTCTTCAATCTCCCAATCGACCACATAGCGATAATTCCGCGCGTCGATTTTGGTCCTGAACGGTTCAAAAATCTTTTTGGGCATAGCGCTTGTATTGATCAGGGTCTTTGAGTACGTCGGGTGAGTTTCATTAGGATTCATTCCTACTCTGTTTTTCATGGCAATAACCTTTTTGGTTTTCAATCAATTTCACTCAGCAAAAGAAAATGCTACTCAGTCTCAACAGTATGCTCCTCGACAGTGAAAGGGCAACTACCAATTTAAACGGAAATGGAGGCGTTAAGTTGCAGGGGTAAGGTTAAAAACAGGTTTAATTTTTATTAAAAAATTATAAAACCGAAATCGAATTTGATTATTTTTGGGCTGCCTAAACGGGACATAAGCGGGAGTAGCTCAGTGGTAGAGCATCAGCTTCCCAAGCTGAGGGTCGCGGGTTCGACCCCCGTTTCCCGCTCAATGAAAATGAGAGAGTTAGATTTTCATCCAACTCTCTTTTCTTGTTATTAACCCTCCTGTAAAGAACTACAGAATCAGCTATCCGGGTCAATTTCGTCTTTAAACGTACCATCTGGCGATAAAATGAATATCGGGAGAAATAATTCTTCATTTACTATGTTCTCATTGAAGAATCTTTTGTTAAATGCTGCATTGAAACAAATTATGGAATCCTGATCATTATTGACTTGTTTTTTAAGAACATACGATGAATCTGATTGAAATCATTTTAAGCTCCCTGACACAGGAAATTGGAAGAATCACACAAACTCCCATGAAAGTTACGATAATAAATCAAAATAAACCAAACAGGCGTTTTGGGATACTCCCGTATCATCAAGGCATGTTGTTAAATTCATGATTTCCGCCAACACAACTTAGGAATTCAAATAGTTCTGAAATAGTTATCGAATAGTTATCGTATAGTGCCAACCATTTCATATCAGTTTTAGTGGTCGTTTATAGGTATCTTATTTATGGCCCGACCACCAGCGGAAGAGTACCCCCGGATGGGTAAACACCAGGCTGGATAAGGAGAGGATATCCTTGTCATGGGGATTATTCGATTGTTTAAATCAAGAGCGAACAATATTATGTCTGATGAATTTGAAATCCAGATCAAGTTGACCTGAGTAAATATAAAATGCACTTAATGTATAAAGGTACAATCCAGTTAAGAACGAGGAACTCATTTCAGAAGTAGTTATTTGGATTTGGTTTAAATAAAAATACCAACATCTAGGTATTTCAGGAGCGGTTCGATCAGCATAGTTTTGCAGGGTGAATTTTAAACAATTTAATCGCAAAAAAATGATGAAATCGCTCATATTCTCCCTGATCATGGTCCTGGCCGGATTTTCTGCCCTGGCGCAATCCTCCGACGAAACCCAGAATGTCTATAAAAATGTTGCCGACAACCTGCTTGTCAACGACAGCAAACTGGTCATTGGCGGCTACGGTGAAGCCCATTTCAACCAGCCCCTCGACGGCTCGGTCCGCAACAATGGAAAACTGGATGTCCACCGCATCGTGATGCTCTTTGGCTACAACTTCAACGAAAAAACACAGTTTGTGACCGAGCTGGAATTTGAACATGTTTCGGAAGTGTACGTCGAACAGGCTTTCCTGCAGTACAAAATCAACAATGCCCTGAACTTCAGGGGCGGATTGATGCTGGTTCCCATGGGGATCATCAATGAATACCACGAACCGACCACTTTCAACGGCGTCGAACGTCCGCTGATCGACAATGTCATCACCCCTACCACCTGGCGTGAAATCGGCTTCGGCATCACCGGGAATATCCTTCCGGCTTCGTTAAAATACCAGGCGTATGTGTTAACCGGGTTCAACGGTTACGACGGCTCCGCCAAAATAACCGGGAAGGATGGTTTCCGCAAGGGACGCCAGAAAGGTGCCGAGTCGTACATCAGCGCGCCTAACCTGACCGGCAAGATTGAATACTACGGAATCAGGGGCCTGAACCTGGGCTTGTCGGGCTATTTCGGCAACACCCAGAGCACCTTGTATAACGGGCTCGACAAAGACAATGATGCGGCCATGGCAAGGGCCGACTCTTCGGTGGTCGGACTCTCGATGGTCGGGTTGGATGCCCGATACAGCATCAAGGGACTTCAGCTGACTGGCCAGCTTTACTATGCCGGCATTTCGAATTCCGATCAGTACAATAAGTTTACCGCAGCATCCAATGGCAAGCTGAACGATGTGGGCAGCGCCATGATTGGATATTATGTGGAAGCTGGCTACAACGTGTTGCGGTCGGTCAACACCGAACTCGGGCTGGTGCCGTTTGTCCGTTACGAATTCTTCGACACGCACCAATCGGTTGAAAAAAGCATCAGCAAGAACCTGGCATACGAAAAAACGGCCATCACCACCGGATTGACGTTGGCCCTGACCAAAGGAGCTGTCGTGAAAACGGATCTTCAGTTTCTGAAAAATGCGGCTACCAATACCTATACAACCACATTCAATGCCGGAATTGGCGTCATGTTTTAATATAAAAGCCTTATGAACAGTAAATCAGGCATCGCATTGCTGGCAGGATTGCTTTTGGCCCTGTGGGGATACACGCAACCCGAAGTCAATTACCAAAACAAAACCCTGGTAAAAGAGCTCCAGAAATCGGGAATCACCAACATGGACCGGCTGGAAGAGCTGAAACCGGCTGATTCGGTGGCTTCGCCCGACGCCCTCCAGGGGAAATATTTCCTGATCAACGAAGCGAATGCCAATGATTTCAAATACATATACATAGGAAGAGTGAACAGTTGCCGTGCAGGCGGCTGTTCACTTTCCGGCAATGACCCCGTCGCGGGCAACTCCGAGTATTTCGATTATTTTATCCTTTTCGACACCCGGAAAACGGTGCAATTCGTCAAGGTCTTCAACTACCAGGCTACCCATGGCCACGAAATAACCGCAAAAGGCTGGTTGAAGCAATTTGTCGGGCACGACAGCTCCAAGGCGCTGCAGGTCGACAAGAACATTGACGCCATTTCGGGGGCAACCATTTCGGTGCATGCCATCACCCACGATATAGAAGCCAAAACCTCCCTGCTGAAGCGCCTGTTAAAGCAGGAAGGCCTCAGTGCCTCAACAAAATGACTCCTGGCCTTTCGGGGGTGTATCTTATCCCACAATCTTTCAGGGATGATGGGCACATAACGGCATGATTTCGCCGTGGCCAATCCATGCCATCCAAAAAAAATCACCTTCCCTTCCGAATTAATCTCGCTTGTTGCTAACTTGTCGGGGTAAAACCTTGAAGGCATTGGATAGCACCGACAAATACCGGAACAGGATCAAAGAGCTTGAAAAACAGGTCTCTGAGTTAAAATTTGTGCTTGATGATACCCGTGAATTGCTCGACTCGGAATCCGAAAAGCGGAAGTTCTACCAGTTTGTGGCCGATTTTACCTTCGGATGGGAACTCTGGATTGAACCCGACGGCTCTATCAAATATTGCTCCCCATCGGGGTACGATCTCACCGGCTTTACCTCCAACCAGGTGATTGCTTCGGGCAACCTGGCCGAACTACTTGTTTACCAGTCGGACCGCCTCAAATTCAACGCCTTCCTCGAACAATCACTCAACCAGTCGTTGCTGAACCAGTCGCTCGAATTCCGGATCCTCACCCGCACCCGGCAACTCCGGTGGTGTATCATGAACGTGAGAGGCGTGTACGACCGGCAAGGCAAATACCTGGGCATCAGGGCGTCGATCGACGACATCACGAAGCTGAAAAAGGCGATGGGGCAGATCCTTGAGATGGAAACGGTGCGTGAACTGCAAGACCGGACCAGGCACCGGCTGCAGTCGGAACTCAATATGAAAGAGCGCGAACTGGTGTCCATCCTGCTGCAGCTGTCGCAGAAAAACGAGCTGCTTTCCCTGATCCGCAACCAACTCCAGCAGGCAGGCCAAAGCGACCAGGGCAAGCTTCAGAAAGCCATTCCGCAAATACTGGAATCGATCGGAAACCAGGAAGAGAGCATGGACTGGTCGCTGGTCGAGAATGAACTGGAAAAGATCCATCCCGGATTCTTTGGGCGACTGACGTCGAAACATGCTTCCATCAGCCTGAAGGATAAGCGCCTGTGTGGTTATGTCAGGCTCGGGCTGACCAGTCGTGAGATTGCAGGACTCCTCAACATGAACGCCAAAAGTGTTGAAATTGCCCGTATCCGGTTAAGGAAAAAGCTGAAACTGGCCGAAGGCACCCGCCTTTCAAACTACCTTCTCCAACTCTGACATTAGGTATTTTACCCCAATCATCAATTTTGTGTAGTGTTTCTCAAAACATTAATACACTTGTTTTTCAATTTATTACATAAACACTGTTATGTTTTAATAAAAGACCAATTTGTTTTTGTTAGGTTTTCTCATTATAGCGGTTTCGTGAAATCCCATACCTTTGACTCCGATAGTTAATACACACAAGCATGGTTTACCAAAAAACCCTCAATAGTTACAGAAATTTGCTGGATGAAGAAATCGGACAACTGATCCACCAGGGATGTTCATCGACCGACTGGAGCCTGGTTCAGGTATCGGAAGATTTCCTTCCCGACCGGATCGAAAACAGCAAATTCTCGGGCCACATCAGGCTTCACGGCTTTAACGGAAGCGTGAAACTAATCGGCGGAATCACCTTCAAGACGGGCATTTACAACGCCTGGCTGCACAATTGCGAGGTTGGGCGCGATGCCCTGATTCACAATGTCCGCAGCTACATTGCCAATTACCATATCGGTGAGAATGTGATTATCCACAACGTCACCACTCTCGCGGTGGATGGTGAAAGCACCTTCGGGAACGGCGTAAAGGTCGAAGCCATCAACGAGGGAGGCGGTCGCGACATCCCCATGTACGACTACCTGTCGGCCCACGTGGCCTATATCATGTCGCTTTACCGGCACCGTCCAAAGCTGGTTGCCGCACTGAAAAAGATGGTGTTGGATTATGCCGAATCGGTAAAAAGCGACATGGGAGTTATCGGCATGGGATCAAGGATACTGAACACCACCACCCTGCTGAACATCAAGACAGGTCCGGGTGCCCTCATCGACGGGGCCAAGAAACTGAAAAACGGAAGCATCAACAGCAACTTCGAGGCACCCGTCAACATCGGCGAGGGGGTGATCATGGAGAATTTCATTGTCAGCTCGGGTTCGAAAGTGGCCGACGGCACGCTGGTTTCCAATTGCTTCATCGGGCAAGGCTGCATCCTCGACAAAAACTATTCGGCCTTTAACTCGCTGTTCTTTGCCAATTGCCAGGGATTGCACGGGGAGGCCACATCGATTTTTGCCGGTCCGTATACGGTGACCCATCATAAATCGACCCTGCTCATAGCGGGGATGTTCTCGTTCCTGAATGCCGGAAGCGGATCGAACCAGAGCAACCACATGTATAAGCTTGGGCCAATCCACCAGGGGATTATGGAGCGTGGCAGCAAAACCACCAGCGACTCCTACCTGCTGTGGCCATCCCGCATCGGGGCCTTTACGCTGGTCATGGGGCGCCACTACAAACATTGCGACACCACCGACTTCCCCTTTTCGTACCTGATCGAAAGCAACGACGAAAGCATTCTGGCTCCGGGCGTGAACCTGAAGAGCATCGGAACCATCCGCGACACCCAGAAATGGCCGGGGCGCGACACACGTACCGACTCACACCTGCTCGACTTTATCAACTTCAACCTGCTGAGTCCCTATACCATCAACAAGATGGTCAACGGACGGAAAAAGCTGATGGCCATCCGCGAAATTTCGGGCGACCAGGCCAGCACTTACAGCTACGACAAAATGAAAATCGAGAACCGGGCGTTGGTGCGCGGCATCGATCTATATACCATGGCCATCTGGAAATTCCTGGGCAACTCACTGATCACCAGGATCCAAAACGGAAAATACCATTCGGACGAAGACATCCGGAAAGCCCTGCAACCCGGGACCACCATCGGCAGGGGCAATTGGGTCGACATCTCCGGACTGATTTGTCCATATGAAGCACTCGACCTGATCCTAACCCATATCGAGGAAGGCGGCATTTCATCGCTCGAGGAGGTAAACTCGGCCATGGCCGCCCTCCATAAAAACTATTACAATTACGAGTGGACCTGGGCGGTCGATGAATTCACCGAATTCTTCGGAAAGCCGCTCAGCAGCTTCACGGCCGATGATGTCATCTACGTGGTCGAAAAATGGAAGGAAAGTGTATTGGGACTCGACCGGATGTTGTATGAAGACGCCCGGAAAGAGTTCTCGATGAGCAAGATGACCGGATTCGGGATGGATGGGACCAACGGGGCGCGAGAGGAGGACTTCGCGCAGGTGCGGGGCGAATTCGAAAGCAACTCCACTGTGATGGTGATCAAACAACACATGGAGAAAAAGGAAAAGCTGGGCAACGAGATCATAGAACTGATGCAGGCAGTCAAAAACCCGAAAAGCGCGGTCACCCTCTAAAAACAGCAGCTTTATGTGTGGAATTGTCGGATACATCGGGAACCGTGAGGCCTACGAAATAGTGATCAAGGGATTGAAACGACTGGAATACAGGGGGTACGACTCGGCAGGCATCGCCCTGCTCAACGGATCACTCGAAGTTTACAGGAAAAAGGGGAAGGTGGCCGACCTGGAACAATTTGTAATCGATCACGACCATGCAGGCATGACCGGGATCGGGCATACACGCTGGGCAACCCACGGCGAACCCAGCGACATTAATGCCCATCCCCATACCTCGATGAACGGGACCTTTACCATCGTCCATAACGGCATCATCGAAAACTACGCCAGGCTTAAGAAAGACCTGGCATCCAACGGATATCACTTCACCAGCCAGACCGACACGGAGGTACTGGCCAGCCTGATCGAGTATTTCTACCGGCAGGATGACGCCATGGATGCCGAAACGGCCGTTCAGCTGGCACTCTCGAAGGTCGTCGGGGCGTATGGCATTGCTGTCCTTTGCAAAAACGAACCCGACAAGATGATCGTCGCCCGCAAGGGCAGTCCGCTGGTGATCGGGCTCGGGCACGGCGAGTATTTTGTGGCCAGCGACGCCTCCCCCATCGCCGAATATACCGACCAGGTGGTATACCTGAACGATGAAGACCTGGCCGTCCTGACCCGCAACAACTTCACCCTGAAGAACGTCAGGAACTCGCCGGTATCGATGAAAATCAGCCGTCTGGACCTCGAAATCGGGAGCCTCGACAAGAGCGGGTTTGAACATTTCATGCTGAAGGAAATATATGAGCAGCCCCAAACCATTGAGGAAACCTTCAGGGGAAGGTTACGCCCCGAGTCCACCGAAATTGTGCTGGGCGGATTGCTGAATGTTTTCCCGGATATCCTGAAGGCCCAACGGATCATCATCATCGGGTGTGGCACCTCGTGGCATGCAGCCCTGATAGGCGAATACCTGCTCGAAGAGTATGCCCGGATTCCCGTGGAGGTGGAGTATGCCTCCGAATTCCGCTACCGGAAGCCCGTGATTGGCGAAAACGACCTGGTCATCGCGATCAGCCAGAGTGGCGAGACCGCCGATACTTTGGCTGCATTGCAGTTGGCGAAGGAGAAGAACGCAACCGTTATCGGCATCTGCAATGTAGTAGGATCGACCCTGTCGAGGGAAACCAGGGCAGGTATCTATACCCATGCCGGCACCGAAATCGGGGTGGCATCGACCAAGGCCTTCACGGCACAGGTGACCGTATTGACGCTGCTGGCCCTGAAACTGGCAAAGGCCAGGAACACCATCAGCGACGACGAGTACTCCATTCTGCTGCACGAACTGGCCGACATCCCACGTAAGGGCCGCCTGATACTGGAGCAGAATGAAAAAATAAAGGCCATCGCCGAAAAATACAAGGATGCCGTGAATGCCCTTTACCTGGGACGGGGATACCTTTTTTCGGTAGCCCTTGAAGGAGCCTTGAAACTGAAAGAAATATCATACATCCATGCCGAGGGGTATGCCGCCGGGGAGATGAAACATGGCCCGATTGCTCTGGTCGACGACCAGCTACCGGTCATCGTGGTGGCACCCCAGGATGAATATTACGAAAAAATCGTGAGTAACATAGAGGAGGTGAAAGCGCGGAAAGGAAACGTGATTGCGGTGGTGACCGAGGGGGATAAAGTACTGAAGGAAATGGTACATGACCACCTTGAGATTCCCGCATCACATCCTGCCGTTGCCCCGTTGCTGGCAGTGATGCCCCTGCAGCTGCTCGCCTACCACATCGCCCTGATGCGCGGGTGCAATGTCGACCAGCCCCGCAACCTGGCCAAGTCGGTCACGGTGGAGTAAAAGCCGTTTTCAGAGCACTTTCCGTACCGAGGATGAAAGCCGGACAAGATAGGTCAGACCGAAAGAAATGAAGATCGACAATACCGTAACCACCAGAAACTTCAGTACCATGTTGAATTCGACCTGGTCAAAAGCATATTGTAATCCGACGACCACGGGGGCATGGATGATATAAGCCCCATAGGCATTCGCCGAAAGCATCTTCAAAAAACCATTGGAGAAGTTGATGAACTCCCTGAAGAAGACAAGGAACCCAAATGAAAGGAAAACGCTCATCATGGTCTCAAAGATTTCGAAATTCCCCCAGATCAGATCCCGGAGTCGTTCAGGCAACAGCGGCGAACCATAAATCATTCCGGCCATGACCAGTCCGGCTATAAATACCGTCAATCCGAAACTTTTCGGGAAGTTGCTGAACAACCGGGTTTTCCAGGCAATGATGCCGGTGAGCATAAAAGCCATATATTGGGGGAGATGTGCAACCTCGGAGATAATAAATCCGAAGATATCGACCCACCGGTCGATGGGATAGGTTTGCCTGACAAGGATGGTTGCCGCCGAAACGATCACGATAAGAAGTGAAATATATCCATACGCATTCAGGCTCTTGGGCGACGGGATGGTGAAGCCCTTCAACAGTTGACGTGCCACTCCATAAAGCAAGGCATAAATGAGCAGATGCTCGACAAACCAGAGGTGGCCAAAACCAAAAGTGCCCTCGGGCCAGCCTATGACAGGCTTAAACCATTCGGGCTGCCCGCCCAGACCCAGATAGATTTTCCAGATGTATTCGAGGTAGCCGATGGGAGGGTTTCCCGACGCTTTCAGGTAGAAAAGGTATAAACCGGGCGGCATCAGGATCCAATAGGTGAAGGCCAGAGGAATGCCATAACGGATGATTTTATCCTTGGTATATTTCCAGAAACCTTTTCGCTCAAAGGAGGGGGCGAAAAAATAGCCGGAAATCATGAAGAACAGTCCCATAAAAAAAGAGGCATTCACCGAAAAGAACCTGCCCATCCAGGGAATGGTTCCGGGTTGGCTGACCACTGCCGGCCAAAACCCGCCGGTCGATCCGTATACCTGTCCGGCATGATGCGCCACCACCAGGAAGATCAGCATTACCTTGAGGTTGTCGATGTAAAACAAACGTTCCTTCGCCATAACTAATGGTTTAACAATCAGCTACTGTTCGCATTCCATTTTCAGGGCATTGTTCATGAGGATAAATCCATCCCGGGTTTTGTCGAGCGTACCTTTCACCATCCCCACCAGGATGCCCGAGAATATCTCGCCGTGAACCAGCCGGGTTTGCGATTCGCCAACCGGCTCAAGAATGAAGAAATGCTCACCATCAAAAAGACCCTTGACCAGCAGTTTCCCTTTCCAGCGGAACTCCCGGTTTGGTTCAAACTTCAGGATCACCGGTTTGAAAGTCATGCCCTTCCCTCCCGGAGGCCTCATCGATACTGTCAGGTTCTTCCCCACTGCCTTCTCACCGCTGATGGACAGGATAAAAGGATTCCATGTCGGGTGGTTGTCAAAATCGGTTAAAACCTTCCAGACTGTCTCTGCACCGGCATTGATCAAGATTTCTGTTTCAATTTTCATAATTGTTATTTTCAAGTTTTCACCTGTGATAGGTATTGGTCAAAGGATGGAAAGTTACAACATTATACAAAACAGGGCAATCATCACATCATCAAAAACACCTGTACATTCCTTTGAAAAGCCTTTTCAATGGTTAATTTTACAGTGATTACTAAAACTATCCATCAGGCAAGTCCTGTGAAAGTATAATTCTTCCATTATGTACAATCCTTATGATGATTGAAACCATATCTGCCTGATGAACATCAAAGAAAACTTCTGACAATGAAAAAACAGCTCATAACTACCTTCCTGTTATTGTATACATTCGCTTTCCACTTGATGGCCCAACAACCTAGTGGCTCAAATCAACCCGAAATCAGGAAGGTTCCCTTTGGCGATCCTTTCATCATGCTTTGGGAAGGAACGTATTATGCCTACGGAACGCAGTCGGACCAGGGGATTGCCATGTATGTTTCGGATGATCTGCTGACCTGGCATATGCCTGCAGAGGCAAAGAATGGCCTTGCCCTGCACAGGGATGACGTGTGGGCCGACCGGTGGTTCTGGGCTCCGGAAGTCTACCATGTCAACGGGAAATTCTACATGTACTATTCGGCCGACGAACACATATGTGTTGCCACCAGCGACTCTCCATTCGGGCCGTTCAGGCAGCAGGTTCAGAAACCCATGATCGAAGGTGAGAAAGCCATCGACAATTCACTGTTCATCGATGACGACGGAAAGCCTTACCTGTTCTTCGACCGGTTCAATGACGGCCTGAACATCTGGGTGGCTGAACTGGAGGAAAACCTCCTGGAGATCAAGCCGGAAACGATGGTCAAATGCATCCATGTATCCCAACCCTGGGAGGAAGTCTGGCCCCGTGTCAACGAAGGTGCGTTCGTCATGAAACACAATGGTACCTATTATATGACCTACTCGGCCAACAGCTATGAAAGCCCTTTCTATGGCATCGGGTTTGCCACTGCCCCGTCGGTTAAGGGACCGTGGACCAAATACGACCAAAATCCCATATACCAGAAACCGGGTGACCTGGTGGGTGTTGGGCACAGTGCCCTGTTCACCGACAAGGCAGGGAAGCTCAGGATCGTTTTCCACGCACACAACAGTACCACCCGTATCCATCCCAGAAACATGTACATCAGTACCGTGAAGTTTGAAAACAAAAACGGAAAGGAAATCATGGTGGTCGACGAGAATTTCATCACGCCTGTGCTGAAGGCACGGTAAGGCCGGACGGATGCACCCATCCTTTCTGAAATAGCACCACAACCAATTGATAATCTATAATTTAACACACTGATGAAACAAAGAAAAATACGCAATGGAATCCTGCTTATAACCCTTCTTCTGTTGTCGCCATTCATAAAGGCCCAGCAACCCAATCCACCCGGACAGGTAAAGCCGGGCGAAAAGGCAGTGAATGAAGCTTACCTGTTCGCCCATATGCTGCACCAGGATTACGGACGGCTATACTATTCGGTCAGCCTCGACGGTCTCCACTGGAAATCGCTCAACGGGAAAAAGAGGGTATTCAATGATTACAGGGGTCATCCCGACATCAGCAAAGGGCACGACGGACGATACTATATCGCCGGAAACACCAGCGACTCATCGCCCGACATCAACATATGGGTATCCGAAGACCTGATTACCTGGACCCTTCACCATACCTATACCCCTGACCTGAAAAGCACGCCCGGCTATTCTGAGGCACTCCAGAGAATCGGTGCCCCCAAGATTTACTACGATGGGAACACTTCGCAATACATCATGACATGGCATACTCCCCACAAGGAGGGATCGCGCGAGGACCCGGAGCGTTACTGGGCAAGCCAGCGCACCCTGTACGTTTTGTCGAAAGACCTGAAGAACTTCCCCAGCCAGCCCACCAAACTGTTCGACTGGAACATGGGCACCATCGACGTATTCATACGTAAAATCGGTGAACACTATTATGCGGTGATCAAGGATGAGGTCTACCCCACCCTCTATTGGGTCACGGGCAAGACCATCCGCATTTCACGGGCCCCATCGCTCACAGGGCCCTATTCCGAGCCGTCGGCACCCATCAGCCCGAACTTCAGGGAAGCCCCCATGTTGATCCCATCTCCCGACAACAAGATCTGGTACATGTACTATGAGCAATACCCCGGGGTCTCCTATGGATTATCCATCGCCGACAACATGAACGGTCCATGGTACCAGGCATCCGGATATACCTTCTTCAGCGACTGGGATAAATACAGCTTCCCCGATTCGGTCAGGCACGGCTGCATGATCACCATTTCGAAGGCGGAATACGACCGATTGGCCAACCACTTCGGACTGGATGAATAAACAAATGCACATCACTGGAATTCACGATTATCAGAATCAATCATTATTCAAATACTTAAAACTACTATGATGAACAAACGAATGATCTTAATTTTACTGGCAGGCTTTTCAATGGCTTTGCTCATCTCGTGCCAGCAAAAAGTCACCGAAACCACGGCCACCCGATGGACAGAGGAAAAGGCAGCGCAGTGGCATGCCGACAATGGCTGGCTGAGGGGAAGCAATTTCAATCCAAGCACAGCCATCAACCAGCTTGAATTCTGGCAAGCCGAATCTTTCGATCCGGAAACCATTGACCGGGAACTCGGGTGGGCAGCCGGAATCGGACTCAACTGCATGAGGGTTTATCTTCACCATGTTGCCTGGGAAGTCGACAAGGAAGGCTTTAAGCAAAGGATGGACCAATACATGCAGATTGCCGCCAAACATGGCATCAAGACCATCTTTGTGTTCTTCGACGACTGCTGGAATCCGACCTACCAGGCAGGCACACAGCCAGAACCCAAGCCGGGAGTGCACAATTCGGGATGGGTACGCGATCCGGGCGACCTGCTGCATGAGCAGCCTGACCTGATCAACACCCTCGAAGCATATGTGAAGGATGTAATGACCCATTTCGGCAATGACAACAGGATTGTGATGTGGGATTTATACAACGAACCAGGAAATTCAGGGTATGGCGACAAGTCCATGCCCCTGCTCCAGAAGGTATTTGAATGGGGAAGGACAATCAATCCTTCACAACCACTGTCGGTTGGCGTCTGGAACAAATCACTGGTCAACCTGAATGTCTTCCAGCTGGCCAATTCCGACATCATCACCTACCACAACTATAACGGGCCCGAAGAACACCAGGCAACCATCGACTCGCTGAAGAAATACAACCGTCCGTTGGTTTGCACTGAATATATGGCCCGCCGGAACAACAGCCTTTTCACCAACATCATGCCTATTCTGAAGGCTGAAGGCGTAGGTGCAATCAACTGGGGATTGGTGGCAGGCAAGTCCAACACCAAATATGCCTGGGATGAGCCCATTCCCGACGGTTCGGAACCACCACTCTGGTTTCATGAAATCTTTCATCCGGATGGCACCCCCTACAAACAGGAAGAAGTTGACCTGATCAAAAGCCTAACCTTAGGTCAATAAATCAGGTTCACCACAAACAGGAATGTCCCGATCCTTCGCACTGTCGTAACTTTCGACAGGCGATTGACCGGGACATTTTTATTTCTACAGGCAATCCCTATTACTCAAGGGCGTACACTTACTTCTTCCATTTCAGGCGTAGGCTGTTGGTCACCACGCTGACACTCGACAGCGCCATGGCGGCGCCGGCAATCATGGGATTCAGCAGGAATCCGGTAAAAGGATATAATACCCCTGCAGCCACCGGTATACCGATCACGTTGTAAATAAAAGCCCAGAAGAGGTTTTGCCTGACCGTCCGCACCGTATGGCGGCTCAACCTTATGGCATCCGGGATCTTGTTCAGGTCAGAGGAAATCAGGGTCATCTCGGCCACATCCATGGCAATGTCGCTTCCCTGTCCCATGGCGATGCTCACATCAGCCTGGGCCATGGCGGCACTGTCGTTGATGCCGTCACCGGCCATGGCCACCACACTGCCCTTCTCCTGGAGCGATTTGATAAATCCGGCCTTCTGGTCGGGCAACAGTCCGGCATGATACTGGCCGATGCCTACCTGTCCGGCAATGGCAGCCGCCGTAGCCTCATTGTCGCCGGTCAGCATGATTACCTCGATCCCCATCTGTCGGATACGCCCGATGGCCTCAGCGGATGAAGGTTTGACGCGGTCGGCAATGGCAATCACCGCCAAAGCCTGTGCCTCATCAGCAAACCAGATGACACTCTTGGACTCGCCCACCCATTGCTTCGAATGCTCCAACAACCCATTATGGGGTTGGATACCATGCTCGCTGAGCAAACGCAGGTTTCCGGCAAAATAGCTTTTCCCATCATAAACCACCGATGCCCCTTTCCCGGTAATGCTCCTGAAATCTGACACCTCAACGGCTGCAGATTTGAAATATCTTGTCACTGCCTCGGCCAGCGGGTGCTCCGACTTCTTCTCCAAACTGACCAACACCGGTTCCATACTGTTGTCCCCATTCAGCCAGGCCACGTCGGTCACCTCGGGTTTCCCTTCGGTGATGGTGCCGGTCTTGTCGAGGATGATCACGTCCATCTTGCGGGCCAGTTCCAGGCTTCCGGCATCCCTGATCAGGATACCCTGAGATGCCCCTTTGCCAATACCGACCATCAGTGCCGTGGGAGTTGCCAATCCAAGGGCACATGGACAAGCGATCACCAGAACCGTGATTGCGGCCAGGAGTCCTTGGGTAAAGCCATTTTCGCCCCCGAATATCACCCAGGCGATAAAGGAGAGCAAAGCGATCCCCATGACCACCGGGACAAACACTGCCGCAATCCTGTCGACCAGCTTCTGCACCGGAGCCTTGCTGCCCTGCGCTTCCTGCACCATCCTGATGATCTGCGACAGGCGCGTCTCGGAACCCACTTTGGTGGCCTTGAACGAGAAGCTCCCTTTCTGGTTGATGGTGCCTGCGAATACAGGATCACCCGCAGTTTTCAGCACAGGCACCGGCTCACCGCTGAGCATGCTCTCATCGACATATGAATGGCCATCAGTAACAGTGCCGTCGACGGCAATCTGTTGTCCGGGCCTGACCATAATGATGTCGCCTTCGTGCACCTGGTCAACCGGAAGCTGCAGGTAATGTCCCTCCTCCTTCACGATGGTCACCTCCCTGGGCTGCAAACCCATCAGCTTTTTGATGGCGGCTGAAGTGTTTCCCTTAGCCTTTTCCTCCAGAAGGCGGCCCAACAGGATAAACGCCACGATCACGGCTGCCGCCTCGAAATAGACGTGGCTGTGCAATCCTCTTGCATGCCAGAACTCAGGATGCAATGTGTTGAACACGCTGAACAACCAGGCCACGCCGGTACTCACCGCCACCAGGGTATCCATGTTGGCCGTGCGATGCCGGGCCTGTTTCACGGCGTTGACGAAAAAGTGCCTTCCAAACCAGAACAACACCGGGGTCGACAACACCCACATGATCACGTTCGCATAGGGCATGTTCATAAAGAACATCCCGATGATAAAGACAGGCAGTGCCAGCAAAGAGGCACCCAAGGTATTGTTACGGAGCTTGCGGTAATTTTGCTGGTGCAGTTCTTCCAACACGTCGCTCTTTTGCGATTCCTCCTCAACCAGCAGTTCATAACCGGCACCCTTGACCGCCTTTTGCATTTCATCGATACCCGCTTTCTCCGGAATATACTCAACCAGCACAGTTGAAGCAGCAAAGTTCACCGAAGCGTTCAGCACACCGTCCTGCAGGTTGAGAACGTTTTCGACTCCGCGGGCACAGGATGCGCAACTCATGCCCATCACGGGGAAGGTCTTTCGCACCGCGTTCACGGTTTCGCCCGGCTTGAGTTTCGGTGCGGCAGGCTTAAACTGCTGTGCCGACATCTTTCCAATATTCATGGGACGGTTCATCATTCCGGGTTGGCCGGTACCATGGCCGCCAGTTCCCGGGGTCATCATCCCCGGCTTGACGAAACCACCGCCGGATTGACCCTGCTGAGGCTTCGCATCGCCATGTTGTATCTTCTTTTCTTCATTCATGATCATTGATTTTCAATATGAGATACAAAGATGGCCTCAACCCATCCCTGGCTTATTACATATTTTTTGAAATCTTTTACAATTTTTTATACCTCATCGAGGGGCTTCCTGATCCGTGGCTTCATCTTTTTGAAATACCCGGGCGTCAATCCGGTCACCTTCTTGAACTGGTTGCTCAGGTGGGCAACGCTCGAATAGCTGAGCCGGTAGGCGATCTCGCTGAGCGACAACTCATCGTACACCAGCAACTCCTTCACCTTCTCGATCTTCTGGGCAATGGCGTACTTCTCGATGGTGGTACCCTCGACTTCCGAAAAGAGAGCCGACAAATAGGAATAGTCATGGTGCAGCCGGTCGGTCAGGTAATCCGACAAGTTGACATTCTGGTCGCCCGACTCCTCCTGCACCCGCTCGATGATCAGCGACTTGATCCTTTCAATCAGGCGGCTGCGCTTGTCATCCATCAGTCCGAACCCCAGCGCCTCCAGGTTCTGCTCCACGGCAGACAGCTGTTCCGAAGTCAGTTCCCCGTCGACCGACGCTTCGCCCAACTGCACATCCAGGACCCGCAAGCCCAGCTTCTCCAGTTCGTTCCGCACCGCAATCCGGCAACGGTGACACACCATATTTTTTATGTAGATATTCATACGCTGTATTCTATGAACAATGATAACCATAAAACAGTTTGGTACCGAATCCGTTAAAAATTGGATTCTCCTATCTGATATACGTTACTGATCACAAAACGCAGTTCATATTTTTTACATAAAACAGGCAACTTTCAGAGAATAGGTACAATAATCAAAATCTCCCGACCGTTTCCGGAAAGTAAACAAAATCTGATTATTTTTAAATGCCGGTTTCAGCTGGCTGCCATTTGGGGGATAATGCCGGAATACCCAGATTGGCATGGGATTTAAACAAGCATCACCCGGGCGACTTAATAAAGATTCGTATGATCCGAACCATCTTGTTGATCACGCTGATATCTGCTTCACTCCTTGTTACAGGACAAAACAGGAAGGAGCGAAACACGGAAAGGGATTTCCCGACATTTCTCCTTGGACCCGATGCCGGAGGGTCCATCATCCTGACCCACTCCGAATCAGCCGGCCTCAAAAGCCACTTTCATTACCGGTTTGGCGCATTCATGCACATCAGGCCGGTGCATTCACTCGGACTGGCGACCGGTTTCAAGTATAACCGCATCGTGAACCTCGCTGACTATTACGAACTGCCGCTGATGATGCATTTCTACGGAAAAGGGAACGGTGCCTTTTTCCTGGGGCCCAACCTGATTTATGAAGCCAACGGCAGCCAAACCGATTTCAGCACACCCGAACTGGGATTTACCGTAGGCGCAGGAAGCCAGCGGGGCGGAATCTATGTCTCGTACCACCCGGCCTACGATGCGCTGATCGAACAGAACACCAACTTCTTCCTTTCGCTTGGGATCTATGTTCAGCTTGGACTGATCAGGTTCTAAAGTCCTTCTGCCAAACCGGTTATCTTTTCCGTAAAGGTTGACACTTTTCTTACGGACATAAGCCTTAATCCTTTGGATTTGCTATTTTAGCGCACGGATCAATCAGCCGGGAATTCCCCGTTATTTTGCACGATTTGATCTGAAAGGTTGAGGCATGGACCAGTTTAAGATATTCATAGTGGAAGACGACCCTTGGTATTCAGATTTCCTGAAGTACCACATCTCCATGAATCCCGATTTCACGGTCGAAAAGTTCGAATCGGGGAAGGAATTGCTGTCCAACCTGCACAAAAAGCCCGACCTGGTGACGGTCGACTTCTCGTTGCCCGACATGAACGGAAAGGAGTTGCTCGACAAGATCAAGAAATACAATTCCGACATCGGGGTGATCATGATCTCCGGGCAGGAGGACATCACCACTGCCGTGGAACTCCTCAAGGAAGGGGCGGCCGACTACATCGTCAAGAATGAGGACACCCCCAACCGGCTCCGTAACTCCATCCGGATGGTGCAGGAGAACCGGAACCTGCGGAAAGAGAACGAGCAACTGAAAGTATTGGTTGGCAAGAAGTATGACTTCTCCAACATCATGCTGGGGAACAGTCCGGGCATGCTGGCCACCTTCAGCCTGATGGAAAAGGCTGCCGCATCCAACATCACCGTATCGGTCACCGGCGAAACCGGTACCGGTAAGGAACTGGTAGCCAAGTCGATACACTACCATTCAGAACGGAAGAACTACCCCTTCATGGCCGTCAACATCGGGGCCATACCACGTGAGCTGGTCGAGAGCGTGCTGTTCGGCTACGAAAAGGGAGCCTATACCGGGGCCACCGACCGCAAGGCGGGAGTCTTCGAAAATGCCAACAAGGGGACCATTTTCCTGGACGAGATTGCGGAGATGGACCTGAACATCCAGACCAAGTTCCTGCGGGTATTGCAGGAGCGCGAAGTGACCAGGCTCGGGTCGAACCAGATCATAAAAATCGATGTGCGCATCATCACGGCAACGCACAAGAACCTGGCCGAAGAGGTACAAAACGGCAACTTCAGGGCCGACCTATACTACAGGCTGATGGGTTTGCCCATCCACCTCGTCCCGCTCAGGGAAAGGGGCAACGACATCATGAAACTGGCACGCAGTTTTGCCGATTCATTTTGCAAGGAAAACCAGCAGAAAAAGGTGAGCTTCTCGGAAGAGGCCGTCACGAAGTTGATGAAATATACTTTTCCGGGGAATGTCAGGGAGCTGAAAGCGGTTGTGGATTTGGCGATCATCCTGAGCGACGGAGAGGTGATTGAAGCCCGGAACCTGAATTTCACGCCCGTTGGCGGACCAGGGACACAGATTACCGAAGAGATGACCCTCGAAGAGCACACCCTGCGCATCGTGGACGAATACCTGCGCAAATACAACAACAATCCCACCGAAGTGGCCCGCCGTCTGGGCATATCCAGGGCAACGGTTTACAGGTATATCAAGGCTTTGAAGGGTTAAAACCTTCATTTTTTTATGAAAGTCACTATTAGTTGACTACTTCAAAAATCAGGTGATAATTCTGATTCCCGATAGGCTGAACAACACTAATGTTTTCAATCTCAAAAAGTATGGGGACATTAAGCCTATTAAACCTTCCAGATAAGAATTCGGTTGGTGTTGCTCCAACAATAATTGATCCTGGACCTGATATCTGTCCTCCTGCCGATCCACCGCTACTGTTTGTTCCTGTACCTTCACGATAAAGTTTCAGTGTTACTCCTTCCGGAAGATTAACAGCCGATACAAAAACTTTCCAACGATAGTTTCCATCATTATTTCTTATAATACTTATGCTGGTATTACTTTGGGATTCCTTGATGGTACCGGTAATATCTTCGCCTGCATCGGTTGTAAGGATGGAAGCCTCTCCGAAAACAGGCTGTCCATTAACCTCCACAATAACTTGTTGTGCAGAAAGACAATATGGTAAAGCAAAAATTACCGCAAAAACCAAAAGGAATGATGACAATATTTTATTCGTTTTCATTTCGATTTCAATTCATTAATGGCCACACTCTGAAATTCAAAACCTAATTATCCACCAGCGTATAGGTGAGCAGCAAGTTGGCATCCTGCACCTGCTCGATCAGGGCATAATCGGTCACCTCTAGGGTAAAAACCAGCTGGTGGCCACTGTTCACGCCGTTTCCGGTAAAGCAGCCCCCGATTCCCGAAATCAGTGTTTGGGGTGAAGCTCCCAGGGTCAATGCACCTGCAGGGGCACCAAAAACACCGCCCCCCTCACCGGCAGCCCTCGCCGATGCCGACAACTTGATTTGTATACCGGCGGGTACGGTTCCATCCATGGCCACCTGCACCGAACGGGAAGCGCCGTTACTTTTCCTGGAGGTGGTATAGTTGATCCAGAGCTCCTCATTCCTGACCTGTGATACGTCGAGTCCCTCGCCTGCCCTTACCGGGGGAGGCACGTTCAGGGTGATGTTGTTGTTATCCCTGGGTTCCACATCAATCAAGGCAATGTCAGGCAAATTCAGGTTAAATATCAGGCTTGCCTGCATCTGCGCAGAGCTCTCCCCGATCAGGAACAGCAGCACCATCGCAGCCAGGATACCCTTTATTAAACTTTTTGCAATCATCTTTCTATCTGTCATACTTTCTTGATATTATCAAAGTTAACTGTTTTATGGCAAACCCGTACCGTTTCCTATCGGATCGCCTCAGATAATGGGATGGGGGCATTTCCCCGGAAAGCAACCGTAAATGCCCCGGGTATCCTTCGCCTAACCTGGTCACGGTACCTTCGGGCATCTTTGACGTCGCTGAACCGACCGGTAAAATATTTGTAACGTCCATCAATATAACGCTCAAAGATCTCCTCCCTGATCTCTCCCGGGAAAGTGACCATGTTCACCTTCCCCCGGGCAGAGGCAATTTGTACCGAGTACCAGATTCCCTCAGGCTCCTTCTGGATCTCTTCCTTCCCGGCATCCGGTGACCGGAGGGTTATGGCACTCTCTTTTGCCGGAGAGGAATTGACCTGCACATTCCTGAATATGATGTTCTTGACCCTTGGCACCAGGTCAATCACCAGTTCCTTCTGCTCTCCCTGGGTCAGTTCAAACTGGAGATACTCGTTGTCGGTCCGGTAGCGCTGGTCAATGGTGTTGGCATAAATCTGCAAGGTCCACATGCCGGGCCTGAGCTGCGGGAACTCGAAAGTCCCGTCGGGTTTGGATATCATTCGGTGCGACTCGAGCTCGCTTTTCAGGTCGACAACGATATTCCCGGTTTGGGGAGCTTTGGCATCTCCCGGCAGGATTGCCGTCCCATTCTCTTTGATGGTAAACCGGCCACTGACCCTTGCCGCATCGACCAGTCCCAGGTGAAGCCTCGTTTCTTCTTCTGCCAGTACCTCGATATGCACGGGACTTGGGATATTCAGGATCTCGTTCATTCCCAACCGCGACCGGTCGATGGTCACGAAATACCTGCCGGGGGCAACATTCCTGAATTCAAAATTTCCGCTTTCACCGGTCACTGCCGAGCGGCCACTCAGGAATACCAGCTTGCCCTCGAGGGGGGTGCCGTCCTGACCCGTCAGCACCCCCGAAACAGTGCCGGCCTCCCCGGTCTTTTTCAGCGGGATACCAATTTCCACGGCATAGGTGAGCGATGCCGAGTAATCAGGCTCTTCGGTCTGGTTCTGGAACAAGGTATAGAAGCTGTTGAGCGAAAGGCGGTGTTTTTTCAGGAAACGGTAATCTAGCGAGAACTGGAACAGGTTACGGTTCCGATAGTATTCTTCGATGGCATAGCTGTTCTGGACCTGCATGCTCGTGCTCAGGTTTCGGGCAAGCTTTCCCGAAGCCGAAAATCCCCACAACCAGTTGCGCTGGCTCGATGAAATGAAGGTATTGACGTTGCTATAGGAGGTAAACGCACGCATATAAAACTGGTACGTTGGCCGATAGCCCAGCGTCAGGCTACCCCGGTAGCTGTCCTGCACCCTTTCGTCGGCATTGGCCACCAATGCATTTTCGGTCTTCCCTAATTCTCCCCACAGCTGGTAAGAGAATTTGCTGATATTGTGGTTCAGCCAGGCGTTGAGCGACTGCGTTGAATAATCGAATTGCTTCACCGGCATGCGGTCTTTCCGCTCGTAACTCATGTAAAAGGTGCGGAATTCGAGACCCTGGCTGATCCTGTAGTTGATAGACGACTGCAACATCCTCGACCACGGGGCCGAATAATACAAGGTATCGAGGGCGGCATTCGAGAAATCCTCCCTGGCCGATACGGAAACACTGAGCGCCTTTGAAAGCCTGACATTCAGGTTACCATTATAGAAAGAGGTTTGGTTATAGTATCCGGGATAATCCTTTCCGGCATAAAAGTAGTTACCCGACAGGCTGAGGAACTTGAACTGCGATTGCAACTGGGCCCTGAAGGCATGGTCAGGCACATCCAGATAGGAGCCGTAAGAATATTCCAGCTCAGCCGTCGTGCCCCTGAAAGGGAAAAGATGCGTGGTGACGCTTCCGATCATGGCATAGTCGTCCATATCCCTGAACTGCTTGGCGATCAGGAAAGTCTCGATCCGGTTCTTGCCCACCACGGCAATGTCGGCAAAACCTGCCATTTCGTGGTTGATGTCCCTGAAGAACCTGGGCTGCACGTACAGGAATCCCAGGCGGTTGCCCCCCTTCGAGATATAGATGTTTTCGGTACCCATCCCATAGCGGGCCGACTCGGTGAGGGGGGTAAACATATACGACTTGCTTCCCCAGAACGTGTTGAAACGCTCGTTCTTGTATGAAACGTAATACTCGTCGTAAAGGCCGAGAAACGATAATTCATAATTATTGGGGCCCCTTGCGAGGAACTCAATCTCGTGCTTCTTTTCGGTGTCGAGAAATCCCTTTCCGAAAGCCTCGAGCTGGTAGCCGTCGCTGTAGTTGCCCTCGCGGCCTCTCGACAGGTATCGGGCCGACAAGGTCACAGGATAGCGGAACCAGAGATCCGCCTCAGCCTCTTTCAACGGGAACACCCGTACATTCTGGTAACTCCTGACAGCGGTTGCCTCCGAAAGTACCGCCCTGACACTGAAGCCATGGGAGGATGCCTTTTCAATGTATTTCGATGTTTCGGCAGATGCCTGGATTGAGACAGACTCCCCCGGATCGAGGGTGACGAAGGTGGATGTAAGGTCACAATTATATGCCTCAAGAAGTATGCGGCGACGGTTGTTTCCCGTATTCTTCAGCAGGTACACCGCATTGATCTTGTCGCCACCCATCACAAACTCCGGACTTTCAAGTAGTTCGAGCGTGAGACCTTCCCGTTCTTTCACGGTAATCTCAGGCCCAAATGACTTTACCTGTCCTGATTCGGATTTAAACACAATGGGAAGAGGATACTTGCCGGCTGTCAATGAGGAAGGGATGCTCAGGCTCACGATCACGACCCTGCTTTCACCTGGTGCGATTTGCAACGGAAGCAATGGTACGGCGGGCTTTATCCCGTCGGGATATTGCACTTCGGGCACGATCCGCTGTGGCTGGTCCGAAATATTGCTGATTTTAAAGGAGACGTAATGAACCTTGCCCGGTTCGAAGTTGAAATCGCCGGTCACCATCCCGGCATCAAAAAAATCCTGTGCCTCCAGCGTGCCAGGCAACGCCAGTGAAAACAAAAAGATAAGTAAGGCAGTCAGGATCCGGTTCATTTATATTTCAAGATTCACGTTTGCACCAAAGACATGCTCTTCGTCACAGTCGGCCACCAAAATCCCGGAATATTGTCCGGGCACCGAATGCTCGATGTTCAGGAGAAACCGCACCGATGAACCGGGATAAATCCTTTTGCGCTCGATGGTGACCACCTGCACCGGATTACCAGAGGCGTCAAACAGGCTGATTCCCACTTCGGGACGGACCGCCCTTTCGCCAATATTCTCGATGTCGACTTCCAGCTGGACAATGTTATTTTCCTTCTTCAGCTCCATCTTCGTGAACTGGAGATCCACCTTGCCGGTTTCGCCGATATGCGTAATCACCTGGATGGCATACCGCATGACAGTCTGGATGGAAACCCCGCTCTGTGGCTTGGTGGGATCGGCCTCGATACCCTCCACCATGATCACGCTCCAGTAAGTCCCGTTCAGGGAATCGTTTTGCGGGACCGAAACCTCAAAATCGACCATCCGGGTTTCGTTGGGCTGCAGGGTAACCAGGAGTGAGCTGACCTCCACCCAGCGGGCATTAGACCTTGGCAAGGTACCCGGCTCGTCGTAGAAACTTTCTCCACCGGCCACATAACGGTAATCGACCTGGTACAACCTCACCGACTTCACCTGGTCAGATGCGTTCTGGATCTCAATGCCACTGACGTAGCTGTCGCCAGGTGAAACCTGGTTCTCGTGCGTCAGTCCGTTGAGCACCATAATGCTGGCCATGGAACCTGTCACGTTGGCGATAAGAAATATCAGTATGAAGAATAGAGTTTTGGTCGATGGTTTCATAATTCATTCTTTTTATGGGAAACACTGCCGGCTATAGCCATGACATTCTGAAATGATGTACGAATATAGCATAAAAAAGACTCCTGAAAAGGAGCCTGTAATCCGGATCGGAAAATCAATTCCCATCCTTTATATGCGTCTGTTATTCATCCTTATTGGTGTATCCGTGACACCGGGAGTATTCCACTACTCGGTGATCTGGTAGGCGATCAGCAGGTCATCAGGCATGCCATTGGAATTTTGGGCAACCGCAGGATCAACTTCGAGGGAAAGCCTCACCAGGTGCCCGTTGCTTGAGCCCTTTCCGGTGAAGGAAGTCCCGATGCCGGTAATGATCTCGGCAGGTTCTTCGGTGATTTCGGTCCGGGAGATCGGCATGCCCGTTTGTCCTTTTGATGAACCGGAAGCAGGCCAGGTTTCCATGACCAGTTTCACGCCCTTTGGCAATCCATTCTGCAGACGGGCAACCACTTTTCTGGGCTTACGGGATTCA
The DNA here is from genome assembly GCA_001270045.2 of Bacteroidales bacterium 6E. Taxonomy (GTDB): domain Bacteria; phylum Bacteroidota; class Bacteroidia; order Bacteroidales; family Prolixibacteraceae; genus UBA1413. The sequence continues at coordinate 37,769 of DF970668.1, forward strand.
TCGAGCACCGAAGTATAGTTGATCCAGTATTCAGAAGGCTGGTTACCGTTGAGCCTGACATTTTGCAGGCAGGTACCGGGTTGGGAGGCATCACTTTGGGCATGGGCCGGATGGTCGCTTACCACGTTGACCAGTGCCACTTTGGGGACAACCGTCCGGATTTCATGTGAGGCGGTAGTCTGGGCATTCGCTGCCATACCGGCCATCACCATCAACACGATGACGAGCATCGAATGCTGAATGAAATTCCTTTTATGTTTACGATCACCTTTCATTGAAACCTCCGGTTTTACTGACTTTCACGAAATCGCGAAAGTGTTGGACCTGAGATATAAAGGTACGGTGTTCAGAAACAGGTTGTTCCACAAATTTGTGGACAAACTGTGGACAAATTTGTCCCATTTTTTCGGATGGTAAAACCAGCAGGTAAAAGAACGTTAAAAAAGGGAAGAAAAGATGTCAAGCTGTAATCTGAAAGATCTCTTTCGGTTTGCGAACCTATAGGATCAAGGTCCGGTTCAGACGGCAACCCGGATTCCAAGGGCTTCGGAGATCGAGCTCAGCAGTTCGCTGTGCAGGATGGGCTTCGGAACGAAATCGTTCATTCCCGATTCCCTGGCCAGCTGCCGGTCGCGCTCGGTGTTGTTCGAAGTCACCGCGATGATGGGCAGGTCGAGCTGCATTTCGTTGCGAATGACCCGGGTAGTTTCGTAACCGTTTAACCCCGGCATTTCAATATCCATCAGAACGAGATCGTATGGGTGGCGAAGAAGTTGTGAAATCGCTTCGTTGCCATTGTCCGCGATGTCGGCGGAGATTTTCCAGCTTTTCAAAAGAAGGCGGATCAGACTTTGATTGAAGGGATCGTCATCGACCGCCAGAACTTTGATGTTCTCAAGATCTTTCTCCCCTTCCCCGGCGCACCGGTCTTCGAGGGATCGACCAGCACGGTTATGTATGGGTAAGGTAGATGTAGACATGTATAGAACTTTTAAATTTTATGAATGAAAGGCAAACGGAGGGGGTGGAAGGAGCAGTTTATTACTCGGTGATGGTGTAGGTAACGGTTACGGCAGTATTACCGGCAGCAAGATTTGCAACCTCATCCTCATCAACAGAGAGTTTATAAGTCAATGGGAAACCATTGTTTGAGGTGTTACCGGTATACCCTGAACCGATACCTGTAATCAAATCGGATGCAGTTGAACCGATTACAACATTAGCATTAGGAGCTCCGGTTGTACCTTTTCCACCAGTGTTAGTACCTGCAGTCACTTTCAAGGTCAATCCAGCAGGAACATTGGCAGCAACCTGGACTTTTCTGTCATTACCAGGTTTAAGAGAACTCAATCTTAGATAAATAGCTTCTGAACTGGTAACTTCAGTGAACCATTCACCTGCAGCGCTAAGGTTTGCAAATTGCAAGCTAACACTATTGCTACCACCAGAACCTTCGACTACAGATATCATAGCCACTTGAGGGACATTTAAACTAACCGAATGGGTTGCCGATGTACTGACCTGAGCAAATGCGTTTACAAAAAAGAATAATGATACAATGATGGTTGAAAATAAAGCTTTCATAATTATTAATTTTTAGTTGTTTGTAAATCTTTAAAAAATCGTCCGATATCAATTATTCCACAATTGTGCCACAATTTTACAATCATTGATTTTCAATGATTTACATTTTGGCATGAATGTAAAGTGTATTTTTATGAGACACTAAATCTCATTTTTATACACTGCGTAAAATCCATTTTTTGACTGGGGGATCCATTTTTTTATTCAAAAAAAACGGATCATAAAGCACATTTTAAGCGCTTTATGTTAATTACGTTTAGGTAAACGGAGCAGTTCAGGGGTTGCCGGTGGCAAGCCCTGAACTGTATGGCAATCAAACATGCCCGCTGTCATCCTGATTCCGCAAGGCGGAAGAAGGATCCTCATGGCAATTACATATTTGATAATTCGCTTGTGATTTCGTCGTGGAGTTTTGGGAACCAGTTGTTGAATTCTTCCATCATTCGCGGAATGTGGGTGTGAAGTTCGCTGTTGCCGGCATATTCGTTGATCTCCTTGATCTTGCCTGCAATCTCGTCGTTGGCCAGCATGGTCACGCTCGACTTGAGCTTGTGGGATACCTGCCTGAGTTTTTCAAAGTCGCCGTCGGCCCAGGCGGTTTGCATTTCGCCCGCATAACCCGGTACCACCTCGAGGAACTTCATCAGCATCATTTTGGTGAGGGTGGCGTCATTTCCCATAGCCTTCCGTAGTTTGTCGACATCACTGCACTGAAGGGTCTCTTCAGGCTTTTCAATCACGGGGGTATCAGGGATCCCGGGCGTTGAATCTTTAGGTTCGATACCCAGCCAGTAGACCACCTTAGAATAGAGTTCATCGGGCTTGCCAGGTTTGATGACATAATCGCGGAAGCCACTTTCGAAAGCCTTGCGGATGATGCGGTTGCTGATGCTGGCCGATACGGCAATGACCGGCATCTTCTTGCCCAGCTGGTTCTGTATCACATCAATGGCCGAAAATCCATCCATACCCGGCATCTCCAGGTCCATCAGGATCAGGTCATAATCGTTGTTCCTCACCATTTCCACGGCATTTTCGCCGTTGGATGCCACATCTCCCTTCACTTTCCACTGCTGCAGCAGGGTTTTGCCATAGAGCTGGCTGAACGGGTCGTCCTCGACCAGCAGTATCGAGCGCCCTTCCAGCAATCCGGGGGCCAGTGAGTCAATTTCCCTGATGGCCTCGGGACGGCTGCTTTCGGCATGGCCCCGAGCCAGCGAGAATACAAACCGGCTTCCCTCACCCAACTTGCTTTCGACATGGATGGTACCCCCGTTTTTCTCCACAAATTCCTTGCAGAGCATCAGTCCGAGCCCCGATCCCTTTTCGTAATTGGTACCATAGGTACTGTGCGAAAAATCGGTCTTGAAGAGGTTTGCGACCACCTCGGGCGTCATGCCCACACCATTGTCGGCAATCTCGACGAACACGTCGGTTCCCTGACTGTAGGCCGACAGGGTGATCACGCCATTGCGGGGGGTAAACTTGATGGAATTGTACAACAGGTTGCGCACCACCAGCTTCAGCGAGTCGATGTCAGCATGCACGGTCAGGGTATTGTCGAGCTTTTTGTCGATCCGGATCGACTTCAGGTTGGCCGACGATGAATAGAGTTCCACAATATCATGGATAACTTCGGCCAGGTTGAAATTCGAAGGCTTCACGTCGATGGCGTTCGACTGGAAACGTGCCCAGTTCAGCAGGTTTTCGAGGAGGTCGAAGGTATTGATGGCAGCCTTGCGCATATCCGAGAGCAGCTCGGCACGCATCGCCTCATCCTTCGCATAGTCGCCGGCCACCATTTCGATCATGGGGATCAGGTTACCGATGGGCCCCCTGAGGTCGTGGGCGATGATAGAGAAGAGCCGGTCGCGCGTAAAGATCGATTCCTTCAGTAGTTGCTCCGACTTCACCTTATCGGTAATATCTTCCTTGAGACCTATATAGTTGGTGATTTCACCATATTCATTCTTCACCGGGGCAATGATGGCCGATTCCCAATAGAATTCGCCGTTTTTCTTCCTGTTCTGGATTTGGCCCTTCCAGAGCCTGCCGTTCCGGATCTCACGCCAAAGGTCGGCATAGAAATCATGGTTATGCCGTCCCGATTTCAGTACCCGCGGATTGTTTCCGATCAGTTCTTCCTCGGCATACCCCGTCAGATGGGCAAACCAAGGATTGACATATTCAATATTGCCCTTCAGGTCGGTCACGACAATGCTGATAGGGCTCTGTTCCATGGCCTGGCTCAGGATCCGTATCTGACGGTTGGCTTTCCGGTTTTCGGTGATATCCCTGGTAAACACCAGCACATCCTCGCCGAAAGGAAGCAGTCGTGATTCGTAATAATCGGTATCGTTGCCGTTCGACATGGTATATTCATAGGTAACCAGATTACCGGTTGTAAGCGCTTCCGTGATCTTCTCGAGGTGGAAGCCCGCATTCTCGCCAAACACCATGTTCAGGTCAGAGCCAACCACCTGATCCTCGGGAAGGAATGTCCTGTTCGATCCGTTGGTAAAGTACTCGCGGCACACTCCGTTCTTGTCATTGATAAACACCAGGTCGGGGGTTGCCTGCATCATGGCCCGCAGACGGTCGTTCTGCATCCTGATCTGGAATTCCTTTTCCTTGGTGGCCGTATAATCAATCACCGAACCTTTTATTCCGGTCATTTTGCCTTTGCGGATCACCGGCTTGACGATATGCTTGAGCCAGCGGATTTTCTGGTCGGGTAGGACGATCCGGTGTTCAAACTCGACAGCGGCCTTCAATTTGACTACTGTTGCATAAATCTTGTCGGATTTCAACAGGTCTTCGGGATGGATATAATTCCGGAGGAGCTCGTACGAAGGTTTTACGGTGGATGGGATTCCGAACAAACGGCTGAAATTTCTCGACCATATGGTCTCCCCTGATTTCAGGTCGGTCTCCCAGTTCCCGAGTCCGGCCAGTTCCTGGGCATCATTCAGTGCCTCCTCGCTTTCGCGGAGAGCCTCTTCGGCCCTTTTCTGCTGTGTGATGTCGACCATCACCCCCGACTTGCCTGTCACTTCGCCATTCTTGCGGATTGACCGCGGCTTGGAGTGGAACCAGCGGATATCACCATCCTTTGTAATTCCCCTGAATTCGATATAATCGTATCTGATCTCGTCCGATTTTTGGAGATACTCCATCAGCCAGGGCCGGTCGTCGGCATGGATCAGGCTCAGGAAGTTCCTGCCGATTACCTCCTGTATGGCATAGCCAGCCACTTTCTCGAAGACAGGGCTCATATATGTGATAACTCCCTGGTTATCTATCTCGTATATGATATCGTTCATCGATTCGACCAGGTTGCGGTACATCTCTTCACTTTGGAGAAGCTGTTCTTGCACCCTCAGCCTTTCCTGGCGGGCACGCAGTGTATTGATCCCATAGGCCAGGTCACCCGCCAGCCGTTCCAGCAAAGACTCTTCGTCCCTCGTAAAAACATGGGGCTTGTCGCCGTACACCTGAAAAGTCCCGAAGACCGCTCCGCTTTCATCTTTCAGCGGCAGGGCGATGCTCGAATGGTATCCATAAGCGATGGCCAAATCACGCCAGACTTTCACGCGGGGATCGGTGGCCACCTCCTGCACACAGACGGACTTGCCTGTGCGGATGGCCATTCCCGATGGACCGGTCCCGTAAATTGACTCATCCGACCAGGATATATGCAGTTTTGATACATAATCGGTATGATCTCCGCCCCAGGCCATAGGTTTCACCGAACGGTTCTCATCTTCCTGTTTGTACCCAACCCAGGCCAGTTTATATCCCACCTCGTCGCAAACGATGCGGCATATTTCGTTGAGGAGTTCCTGTTCATCCGTTGCCCGGAGCATGGCCTGGTTGCAGAGGCTGAGGGCATTGATTTCACGGTTGAGGCGATCCTGCATCTCCTGGGCCTGCCTGCGGCGTGTGATGTCCCTGAGGCCGGCGATATTATAGGTTTTCCCGCCAATGGTGGCAAAAGCGGCACTTACTTCAGCATAAAACACAGACCCATCCTTCCGTCGGATTCGCACGCTCTCGAGCAGGCTGGTCTTGCCCTTTCGTTTTCTCCTGAACTCCCTGATGATGGCACGGATGCCTTCCTCATCGTGGATATCCCCGATTCCCAAATTTGGAATCTCATCGGGTGAATAGCCCAGCATCTGGCAAATTTTGTCATTCCCCATCAGGAACTTCCGGGTATCCTGGTCAAAAATCAGCATCCCGTCGTTCGATGCCTCAAAGATGCCCCTGAAGCGGGACTCACTTTCCAGCAGCCGCTCCTGCATCTCCTTCATTTCGGCAATGCTCGATAAGGCACCGGTACCCCCGATCAGAACACCTCCTTCATACAGGGGCACGGCCGACGTCCTAACCCACCTGACACTTCCATCCTTGTGGTGAATGCGGAATTCGAAATGCGAATTGCGCGGGTTTTCCATATAAGCAAAGGCCTCCAGCGCTTTCGCACGGTCTTCCTCCATGATTAGGCTGAAAAGATTGATGGGATAAAGTTCTGAGGGGGTATAACCTATTATTCTTTCGATGGCCTGACTGACATATGTGATGGTGCCATCGAGCCGAACCTTGTATATGACATCATTGATGGACTCGACCATGTCCCTGAATCTGCCATCAAGGCTATCTGAAGGGGCAACAGGAGCCTTAACCGGCTTATCCCTGCCGCCCTGTCCCTCATTGCCGGGCATAGTATTCCCTGGATTTATATGCTGCTTATCCATTTAGTAGTCGGGTTATAGGCACAAAAATATAAATCCTTGTGAAATGATTGAGCATCAGGGGGAACAGAAAAACAAAAACAGGTTTAAATTTCACATCGGAAACAGTGTCGGTGCCGATAATCCAGTCCAGCCTTCCAGTCGAAGCAGATACTTTTTTGCACGGATGCCTCCCGAATATCCGGTCATGTTTCCATTGCTCCCGACCACCCGATGACACGGAACCATCAGGGCCAAAGCGTTTTGCCCGTTGATGTTGGCCACTGCCCTTACCGCGTCAGGCCGACCGGTACGGCTTGCCAGTTCCTGGTAAGAGATCACCGTGCCATAAGGAATTTTCATGATTTCGTTCCAGACGAGAATCTGGAAATCGGTTCCGGCAAACACCAACGGAATTTCTAATTTCCGGATCTTTCGGGTAAAATAGTCTGAAACCTGACTGGCAGCCAGATCGGTGGCCAAAGAATCCCTTACAACAAATTCGGCTTGAAAGAAACGCTTCAGCCTCAGGTCTACCTGATCGCGCTGGGACCGGTAACGCCAGTCGCACAGGCAGAGCCGATCCTCAAGGCTACCCAGGACCAATTCCCCAACGGGCGTTTCGAGATAGCGGACATGAATTTCCCTGGTGATTTCCTTCATTCGCTTAGACTGGATAAGATTCGGCATCGAGAAATAGTGTGCATTGGGGGTGCCGGCGAAGGATGGAAGCCGGACAACTGGTTTCAACCGCCCCGTACAATGTGTTTCTGACAGCCTCGGACTTACGGCTTCCGGGCACCACGCAACTGATCACCTTGCTTGCCATGATGGCCGGGATGGTCAGTGACATGGCATGGGTAGGTACCGAGGCCATATCGGGGAACCAACCCTCGCCCAGCTGTTGTCGACGGCAAGCCTCATCCAGTTCGACCACCTTGACCCACCTGGGATCCTGGAAATCGGCCACCGGGGGATCGTTGAAAGCAATGTGCCCGTTTTCACCGATCCCGATACAGGCTACATCCACGGGGTGACTCTTCAGCAGTGCCTCATACCGGGCAACCTCCTCTGGTGAATCCTGTGCATCACCATTGATCAGGTGAACTGCAGCCGGATTCACCTCATCCAGGATCCGTTCTTTCAGGTATTTCCTAAAGCTGGCAGGATGAGAAATCGGCAACCCCAGATACTCATCGAGGTGAAAAACCGTGATACACGACCAATCCAGCTCCTCCCGCTTCAGGGCATCGAGAAATGAAAACTGGGAGGTACCGGTTGCCAGGATCAGGTTGGCTTTCCCCTTTTCCCCGATGGTCCGGGCCAGCTGTACGGTAACAAACCTGGCTGCCGCATTCCCCATGGATTGCTCGCTGTCAAATACCTTTACCTGAAGATGATCGGCTGTAAATTCTTTCATATAAGACTATTTCAAACAATGATTAATACACCAAATCTTAACGACAATCAGATGCCCCCTTCCAAAATTGTCAGTTCGGGCAATCCAGCTTACAATAACTCCACGATGGCGAACCACGAGGTTACGAAGGAAAAAAGGATCACAGCCCAAACTCCCACATTCTCTTTCCAGTTGGCCTTATACTGATTCATCAGCCCCGACCGGTTCATCAACAACAAAATGGGGATTGCCACAGCCGGCAGGATACAGGCCTGGAAAGCCTGCGAGAAAATCATCAGTGCCGGGGGACGGTGTGGCAGGATCACGCTGCCAAAGGCGAATACCATGGCCAGGGCAATCAGCAACCTTGACTGGGAAGAATGGATATTTCTGGGTTTGCCTGAATAATCCGCGATTAGCCAGGGAGCAATCAGCACGATGGGAAAAATGGTCGAAAGTCCGGCACCCACAATCCCGAGAATGAGTATCAACGCTGCCGCCTTTCCACCTATAGGCTGGAAAAGGTGGATCATCTCAACGGTGTTTTCCAGTTTAAATCCCATCACATGGAGGGTTCCGGCAGCGACCGCCATGATGACCCCGCTCAGGAACAGCATCATGGAAGCTGAAACGAAAGCATCCCTCTTTTCGGTGCGCAGGTGTTCGACCGTCCAGCCCTTTTCGGCCACCACCGTGCTCCGCATAATGAACACCGCTGCCGAGCAGGTGGTTCCGGCAATGGCAGCCACCAACCCGAATGCCCCCGGGGTATCGGGAATGCCAGGCACCAATCCTTCGGCAATGGCTGCCATACCAGGCTTCACCATGATGAAAACCACCAGGAAGGAAAGCCCCATGAGCACGACAAACAGGGTAAGCACCTTTTCGAAAGTCTTGTATCGTCCAAACCAAAGCAGGAAGTATAATGCGATGGCATAAAAAGCGATGATCCATCCCCGGGAAACGACCAATCCGTTAAACATCAACGAAATGCCCTCCTGGGTCAGGTCGGCCACGATTCCCATGACCCCCATCAGGGCAAGAAGCTCACCAATGATCAGGGCAGCCAGGATATACAATGCCAGAATCCAGCCATGGCTGAAACCATGCCTGATATTGTTCAAAGCCGTTTTGCCAGTCACCAGCGTCACCTTTCCATAGGCAACCATCAATACATAGGTAAACAAGGCAGAAAGAACCAGCGCCCAGAAGAGGGACATCCCGTGTTCGGCACCGGTTTTGGCCATAGTAGTGACACTCCCCGTACCGATATTGTAACCGATCAGGAATAGCCCAGGCCCTACGGCACTCAAGGCCAAAAGGATACGATTCTGTTTTTTGGTCATGGTCAGGAAATTCAGTTTGGATTGAAATTATTCTTTGCCCCGTACGTATACCACTTCCCCGTTGACCAGCGTTTTTTCCACCCTGACCTTAAAATCATCGAGACGGAAAAGTACCAGGTCGGCACGCATACCCGGCTTGATTTCGCCGCGGTCGTGGAGGTGGTATAACCGTGCAGGATTGGTGCTCGCCATTTGGACAGCCTCAGCCAGTGAGCACCCGGTAACCTTCATCACATGTCCCACCCCCTTTGAAACGGGAGATGCAGATCCATACAGCACATTCTGGGCCGGATAGCGCAACATCCCTTCAGGAGTCAGTTCGATGGTCACCCCCTCGCTGGTCTGGTACTCACCGGGTTCCAGTCCGGCAAAATGAGTCACGTCGGAAGTAATGATGGTGTTTTGGGTGCCCTTTACCTTATGGAATACGCGAATCTGTTCGGGAAGCAGGTGAAACCCGTCGACGATGATGGAAATCATGAGCCGGTCATCGGCCAATTGGGGCCAGAAAGGATTCCGGTGACGGTTGATGGTATTGGCGGCTCCATTCCCCAGATGCGTCGCGATTTTGGCGCCACGGTCGATGGCCTGTGCTATCACATCCGCAGGGGCATTGTGATGCCCGAGGGCAACCACGACATCATTCTCCCTGCAGCTGTCGATCAGGGCAAGGGCACCTTCCATTTCAGGGGCAAGTGTCAGTTGCAGGATCTTGCCATCGGCGGCAGACTGGTATTCGAGGAACTCCTTCCAGTCGGGCGTCCTGACAAACTCCAGCGGATGTGCACCCCGGTAACCGTCCTCAGGAGAGATGAAAGGGCCTTCGAGATGGAACCCCGGAATGGAACCCCGTAACTCCGGATTATCGATATTGGAAGCCAGGATCCTGAAATTGCTGAGCAAAATGGATTTATCGTTGGTTGTCAGGGTAGGCAGATAGGTCGTCACCCCCTCCTTCCAGAGGGCACGGGTTGCCGTTAGGATTCCCCCGGGCGTGAGTTCGCCTCCCCCAAAAACAAAAGAAACGCCTGCATAGCCATTCACCTGGTTGTCGACAAACCCCGGGGCAATGACGAGTCCGGGATCCCCTGCAGGCAGACTGGCCAGCCTTTCCACGGAGACAATTTTCCCATCCCTGATGTTTACGGCAACCGGAGAATGGTCGAGATACAACCGGCCATATACCTGTTGGGGTACCGACTGTGCCGAGACATTCGCCATGGCCATGAACACAAAGATAATCAGGGGGGTAACAAAGGCACAACGTCCCATTGTTTTAAAGCTCGGTAGTTTCATGATTTGGTTTTCAATTGGTTTTGGAGCCGGATGCCATGAAATTCATATCCCCCGGCAAATTCGATATGGTCGGTGAACCGGCGAAAGCTTCCGGGCTTATCCCGGCAGTGAAACCTGGATGGTAGTTCCCTCGCCCACCTTGCTTTCGAGCGTAAATTCACCCTGCATCAACTCGACAATCCGCCGTGCAATGATCAGTCCAAGGCCCGATCCCTGCTGGGCATGGAGCATCCGGTCGAACTGCATGTATGCACCGATACGGCGGATATCATCCTGGGCAATCCCCCGGCCGTGGTCGACCACCGACAACTTAAAGGTACCACCCGCCATCTGGCAGGTCACGATCACCCTTTTACCGGGTTCTGAAAACTTGAAGGCATTGTCGACCAACTCCTCCACGATTTTCTCGAAGTTGTCCCTTTTGGCAAAAACCCGGGTGACACCTGCATACACCAGGAGATCAGCCTCGCGATTATATCTTTTGGCCACTTCCTCGGCTTTTTTCCTGCAGATCAACCCGGCCTCATCCAGTTCTTCCCCATCCGATGCATCGACGTTTTTCAACTCGAGCTGAGCATAGATGAGGTAATTCTGTATCAACCGGTAGAGCCTCTGACCGCTTTTATAGATGGCCGTTCCAAACTCAGCCACTTCCTGTGGGCCGTAGTTAGTCGGATTATCCTGCAACAACTGTCCGAAACCAATGATTCCGTTAAGAGGGGTACGCAGTTCATGGGGAAGCTGGCTGATGAGGTTAAGCCGAAGCTCGTTAAGGGCAGCCTCGGTATGTTCCTGTACCGCCTTTGATTTCTTGAAACGGCTATTGACAGACTGCAGCAATTCACTGATGCCAAAAGGTTTGACAATATAATCATCGGCACCCAGTTCCATACCCTTTCTCATCTTTTCCCGTTCGGCAAGGGCGGTAAGCAGTATAAACGGGATCAACCGGGTAGCTGGATTTTCGCGTAAGGCAGCCAACACTTCATATCCATCCATTTCAGGCATCATTACATCACACAGGATAAGATCCGGGATATTCTCCAGGGCCATTTCAAGGCCTATTTTGCCATTTTCGGCCTGAAGAATTTCATAGCCTTCGAACGAAAGAATTTCGGTCAGGTTTTCCCTGAGGTTGTCTTCATCTTCAATTACGAGAATCCTTTTCATCTGAGTTCCATTTTTGTGTTGGGATACCCCGATGACCCGTGCCATCGGAATAAAATCAGCCAATTACCACTTGCCAAATTGTTTTACAACCTCCCAAACCTGCAAAATAATTGAAATTGCTACCTGATTTGGGGACAAGAATCAGCAAATATAATGCAGAATGATTTCAAATAAAACAATTCTTTAGGTTACAACTTCATCTCCCACCCTTTTTCATACTCGCGCGACCACAATTTCATGGCATCACGGTTATTCAGGATATGGCCATTGGCCGGATTGACATCCAGTGAATTGCCAGTCCTTTGGGCAATATTGCCCAATTGGACCAATAGGGTACTCTTATGTCCCGAATCAATGTTGGAAGCCAGCGGAGCCGATTTCCGGATGGCATCAAAGAAATTCCGGATGTGCAAGGCGTCAAGTTGTTCAGCCGGATTTGCCCTGTCGAGCGGATTGGATTTCATCTGGCTTTTGACCTCCTTCACCAGTTTTCCCTGCTTGTCAAACAGAGAATATTCATCACCACCCGGGATGAGGATCGATCCCTCTTCGCCAAAGAACATGGCACCGACCGAGCTGCCTTCCAGATATTTCCCGTTGCAGCTCCGGCCCTCCCAGGTCATGGTCACCCCTTCGGCAAAATCCATGGAGATCACCTGTGTATCCGGTGTTTCCCAATCATCCTTATAATGGAACCGGCCACCGTTTGAGCTCACCTTGACAGGGAAGTTCACGTTGAAACCCCAGCGAAGCAAGTCGACCATGTGTGTTCCGTTATTGAGCGCCTCACCGGTTCCCCAGTGCCAGAACCAGTGCCAGTTATAATGCACGATATTGTCGCGGTAAGCTCTGCGCGGGGCTGGTCCCTGCCACAATTCCCAGTCGAGCCACTCCGGCACGGCCGTTTCCTTGCCGGTACCGATCGGTCCGCGGGTATTTGTGTACCAGCTTTTCCCGAAAAATGCCTTACCGATGGCACCACCCCTAACCGCTTCAATGGCCTCCATGACATTGGGCCATGACCGGCGTTGGTTACCCATTTGCAAAGCCATGCCATAACGGTCGGCAGCTTCCACCAGAATTTCCCCTTCATGGGGCGAATGGCTGCAAGGCTTTTCGAGGTAGACATGCTTGCCCGCCTTCATGGCCATAAGGGCTGCGGGGGCATGCCAGTGGTCGGGCATGGCAATCACCAGGGCATCCACGTCCTTGCTTTCCAAGGAACGGCGAAGGTCAACGAAATCTTTAGGAGTGCGGTCCTGCCGTTCGAGCACCGACTTGATGCATTTGGCGGTGGCACGGGAGTCGACATCGACGATATGGATCACTTCGGCATCCGACTGCCGGGCAAAGTTCATGGCGAGGGCCGTTCCCCGGCTGTTCACGCCGGCAACCGATACCCTGATTCGTTCGTTGGCACCCACGATGCGGCGATAACTGGCCGCACTGAATCCCTGAAAGGGACCGCCAAGGGATAATGCAGCCGTTCCAAGGGCAGCATTGCGGATAAAGTTTCTTCTTGAAGATTTCATAATGAATGGTTTGTCAATATTATCCATGTTTTGTGCCCCGTCTTCACATCCTCAGTCAAAACGGAGACTGTATTTTTCTTTCTTAATGCTTGTGAACATTCAGGAGATGGAAGGAAGATCCACCATTTTGCCACCTTCCCTTTTGCTCTGGTCGGCAGCCTCCATGAAGGCAAGGATTTCGAGTGTTTCCTGACGGCTCACCGGGGGAATGCGAGTTTCAAAAAACCGGGCAATCTCAATGATCAGCGGTTTATAACCGCCGAAAAGACCTATGGAAACATTGCCCTTTTCGGCGAACACCACTCCGCCATAATCATGTTTTCCCTCCCTGATTCCACGGAAAGTGCCAATACGGCCATCAGCCCAGGTGCCGGTTACCACATCGGTGCCTTCCGACCAGCTTCGGGTCAGCTTTTGGCATCCGGTGCCCATTACCGTATATAAGGTTTCGACCCCGTGGATCCCGTACCAGAACAGGTCGGGGTGCGTCTTTTCAATGGTGGCCGGGCTCCAGGTGACCGCCCCGAAGATTTTTCCATGATCGCCCCGGGCAGCGGCAACCGCCCCCTCCATGTACCGGAGAGAAGAGCATGAAAACAAAGGGACACCCTGCTTTTCGGCTTCATCAAAAATCCGGATGGCATCCTTCAGGGAGGCAGTCATGGGTTTATCAATGAACATCGGCTTGCCTGCCTTGATTACCGGCAATGCCTGTTCGAGATGCAAGCGGCCGTCATTGGTTTCAAGCAACACCACATCACATGCAGCCAGCAACTCATCGATGGAACCTGAAATGGATACCCCCAGCTTTTGGACCTCGGCCGTATATCCGGGAATTCGCGAGACACTCGACTCAATATCGCGGCTTCCGTGCGGATAGGCAGCCACCACCTTATATCCGTGCAATTCGGGCCCTGCCTCTGGATTGTTGAACTCCTTGGTGAAAGCCACACTGTGGGAGGTATCCAGACCGATGATGCCTATTCTTTTGCCCGAGGCAGAGGGCCATTGCATACCCGCCATCGGGTTAACCAGACTGATACCCAAACCGGCCAAGGCTGCAGTTTGGATAAATTGACGACGATTTGCCATACCTTGTGAATTAGATGCTTTATTTATATGATATCAATACAATCGCTGAACAGCTATCTGCCTATTACCGGAAACTCACTGATGCGCAGGGTGGTACATCCGTATGGGATCAGGGTGATTTCTTCTTCCATGGGATTATCGCCCAGTTCAGGCTTGTACATGTTACTCCACGGCAGAGGACCGGTCATTTCGTGGTACATTTCCCAGAAGGGCATACGAATACCTTTGGTGGTAATCTCGATGGGGGCGTTCTCCATGTTCCAGGGGAAGCCGGTGATTTCCTTTTTCACAACCTTAAACCCTTCGGCCGGGTTCTGTATTATCGCATGAGGGAGCCCGTAATTCCATGGTGTGGTGGGCCGGACCTCGAAATATTCGTCCCCGTATATCTCCGGATCTTTAGTATTGGTCACCTTGTCCCATTTCTCTCCGATTTTCAGTCCATACACCAATGGGCCGCGTTCAACAGATTTTGAATTTTCGTACCAAGTGGAAACGCTGACCTCCATAGGCAGGATCAGTTCCAACTGGTCGCCCGTTGACCATGGGCGGTTGAGCGCCACAATACGGTCCTTGTGAGCATAAGGGATGGTTTGGCCATTGATTTTTATTTCAGGATCCTTGCACCATTCAGGCAAGCGGAGATGGAAGGGAAACTCGACCACCTTTCCGGGTTCGGCAAAAGAGAATTCAAACAGGATATTCTCCTCAAACGGATAGTTGGTCTTTTCGCTGATGGTCACCTCCGTATCGTCGGCCACCCTGGCTGTCACCTTTCCGGGACCATACACCAATGCTGCCAGCCCGTTGTCGGGAGTGGCATAAAAAAGATTTTGGGTAAACTTCGGCCAACCCTGGTGCATGTTCGAGGTACAACAGGGATAACCGGTCAGCAATCCGAAAACCACATCAGTCCCATCGTGGTTCACGTCGAAGTTTCGGATAGACCGGGTCAGCATTACCTGGTTAGGTTGCTGGAAATACTGGCGGGTCATGAAATCATCGGAGATTTGGGAAGGCAAGGCATTGTAAGCTATCTTTTCGAGATGGTCAGCATATTGCACATCACCCGAGATGGCCAGCATAGTCTCGAGAGAAAACATCATCTCAACAGCCGAGCACAACTCAGAACCCTGGGTGGGATTCTTGCCATGCAATGCCTCATCGCCACCGTACAGACCCTGCGGCTGTCCATGAAACCTGTGGATATCCGCAAATGCGGTTTTGGTGGCCTCGATAAACTTTGGATCCGGATTCTGCTGATAGTACACCATGGGCTCCTTGATCCCCTGGGCCAGGTTGACACAATGCAGGCTTCCATGGTAAGGCAGGTGATTGCCCTCCAGGAAAGATCCGGTGAAATCGAACGACTGTTGGTGGATCAGTTCAGCCAGCTCGAGCAGATACGACTCACCCGTAAGGTTATAAAGCCAATATACATTCATCAGGTTATCGCAAGCCCTGAACTCGCCCCAGAAAGTCCAATGACCCAGCGGAGTATTGGGTAATTCCTTCAGCTGGTACCTGAAATATTTGTCGAACAGTTCAACGACCCTTCCATCGCCCGTAGCGGAATGATACTGGCGAAGGATTTTCAGCATGACCATTTTGGGCCACCAGTCGCGACTGTTGTTTCTTTGCAATCCCGTTTCGCCCGGGTAATCGGTTGACGGGCCAAAATAGCCGTTGGGCTGCTGGCTGTTGAGCGCCCACTCAATCCAGGGCCTGGTCTTTTCAATCAATTCCTTGTCGTCCAGGATATAGGCCAATGGCAACAAACCGTCGATCCAGTAAGGCCCACGTTCCCACTGGTCGCCATCGCCCCCGAGCCAACCATTCCGGGGCCCCATTACCTTCGGATACAGCGCATCGAGTTGTCCGGTGGAACCTTCCTTCTGTCTGACCAGCATCTCCTTGAGCCAACCTTCAGGACTAATTGAACCCAACGGAAGTTCAAGGTAAAGATTGGCCCTCAGTGGAGCCCGGTTTTGGAGATATAACGATTCGGAGGAAATTTGCCGCTCCTGCGATGTGCAGGAAATCAGCATGATAAGCAAGGATACAATCGGAATGAACTGTTTCATCGGGTTCAGTTTATAAATCGAATCTTAAAAGTATGGAATCCATTGCCAATCCGCAAATCTTATGTACGCTTCACGATAAAAAAGAGGAAATTCAGGTCATGTCATTGAAAACAACGGCAATCAACCGATAATCCAATGAAATTTCTTCATCATTCACTAACTTTATCCGGTCGTACCCAAATGAAATGAAGACCAGGTGGCTAATAATAATATTCATTTTTCTGGTCCAACATGGATTCAGCCAGAAAAACACTACCCAGTTTACCGGGGTGAATGGACGGATTACGCAAGAGAATGAGGCCATCCGGAAAAAGGAAATTTCAGTCCGGTCAGACCGGAAAATTAATGCACTGACCTATGCACTGACAGAAGGCAAATGGCAAAAACAGTACCGGGAAAAGATCCGGAAAGAGAGGGATGAAACCTATATATATAATGTAAAAGGCCCTGGCATTTCGGAAACATTTACGAGGATTTTTGACCATGAAACAGATGAGGGTGTCCATTTCAGGGATTACTCGAATGGCAGAAAAACAAAGGATGGATATGCCCTGTCGAAGTTTCCGCTGGTTCTGCATGGCGAGGTAACCGAATACTATCCCAGCGGACAGGTGAAATCACAATCTATTTACAGGAACAACGAGTTGGTTTCGAACCAAAACTGGCTGCCGTCAGGAGAAAAATACATAGACAACATTTTCTACTCAGCCGACCAGGAGCCCCTTTACAGTCTGGGCATGGGGCATATGCACAGCCACTTCAGGCAGGCATTTCTGCAGTCGGGGCTCGATATTTCCCACCTGACCGGACAGATCATCGTCGGTTTTGTGGTGATGGAAAGCGGGGAGATTGCAGACCCGCGGATCGTCAGCGGGATGACGTCGGCACTGAATGCCATTGCGCTTAAAGCGGCCGGCACCCTGACCGGCAAATGGCAGCCTGCGATTCTGGACGGAAAGGAAGTCAGGTACTTCCAGACTTTCCCCATCCAGTTCATGCACCGCGAAAATATCTTCCAAAATGTTGAATTCGATGGATCCATGCTTCACTGGGACATCAACTGATCAAACCTGCCTATCCAACGCATTCATATTCAACATTTCATAAAAATGTAATAAATACAATTAGCCTGAACGGATTTGTTCCGTATATTTGCGAAGTGTCGTTTCGCAGGGAGAAACCACTCCGGGGAAACCAGCTGTTTGACTGCTGGTGATCTATACCGGACTGAACATCACAAATTGGAATCAATCATTCAAACCGACATAAAAAAACACCTATGAGAAAAGCAATCACTCTCCTTCTTATTGCCCTTTTTGGATTTTCGTGTTCTTATACAGGTTGGGTTTCCGATCCGTCGGGCGTCACCGTATTCCCGGTCGGGACCACCGATCACCAGGTGAAAGCCATCCGGGTTGAGCCGATCAGCGACCATATCATCAAGGTGATGTCGAGCGCAGAAACCACCGTTGGAAAATCAGAGAGCCTGGTGGCACTGCCCGTAAACCGGACTGCCAAATTCACGGCTGAGGAACAGGATGGGTTCGTTGTGGTTTCCACCGGTGTCACCACAGCCAGAATCTCCCTAAAATCAGGCGAGGTTGAATTCCTGGACGCCAACGGTAAAATCATCCTCCAGGAGAAAAGCGATGACATACATGCATTTGAGCCCATCGAAGTGGATGGTACCAAAGGCTATGCCTTGAGACAGGTATTCGAATCTCAGGGAGAGGAAGCCATTTATGGCTTAGGCCAACACCAGGCTGACGAAATCAATTACAAAGGCAAAAATGAAGAGCTGTTCCAGTACAACACCAAGGTATCAGTACCTTTTATCGTATCGACCAAAAACTACGGATTGCTTTGGGACAACTACTCACTGACCAGATATGGGGATCCCCGGCCCTATGGGCAAATGGAACAGTTCGTGCAGTATGACATGGACGGCAACAAAGGTGGCCTCACCGCCAACTATGTCGATGATGCCAAAACCGGGCATGTATTCCTGAAACGTACTGAGTCGACAATCGACTACGAAAACCTGGAAACCATCAAGAATTTCCCTGCAGGCTTTGATTTCAACAATGCGGTCATCACGTGGGAAGGCCAGATAGAACCGACCGAAAGCGGCATCTTCCGATTTCTGCTATACTATGCCGGTTACACCAAGATCTGGATCGACGGTGAGCTGATGGCCGACAAATGGCGTACCGCATGGAACCCATCGGTGGCCAAATTCAGCAAAGAAATGACTGCGGGAACGAAGTACCATGTAAAACTTGAGTGGATTCCTGACGGCGGTGTTTCTTACATTGGACTGAAAGCGCTCAGTCCGGTCAGGGAATCAGACCAGAACAACATTTCCTTTTACTCGGAAATGGGAAAACAGATCGAATATTACTTCATCAACGGCCAATCCATCGACGACGTCATCAGCCATTACCGGAAGCTGACCGGAAAAGCCCAGGTCATGCCCAAATGGTCGATGGGATTCTGGCAGAGCCGTGAACGTTATAAAACGCAGGATGAGCTGCTAAGCACACTAAGGGAATTCCGCAAGAGAGGCATCCCGATCGACAATATTGTCCAGGACTGGTCATACTGGGAAACCGACCAATGGGGCAGCCATGAATTTGATGCGGCGCGTTTCCCTGATCCAGCAGGCATGGTAAAGGAAGTGCACGACCTCAATGCCCGTATCATGATTTCGGTGTGGCCCAAATATTACCTGGGAACCGACAATTACGAGGCATTTGATAAAAATGGCTGGATATACCGGCAAGCCATCAAGGACAGCATCCGCGACTGGATTTACCCGGGGTTCATTGGGTCATTCTATGACGCCTACCATCCGGATGCACGCAAACTATTCTGGGAACAGATCGACAGACATTTATATACCAAGGGATTTGATGCCTGGTGGCTCGATGCCACCGAACCCGACATCCTTTCAAATGCCAGCATCGACTACCGGAAAGCATTGATGAATCCCACCTATCTGGGACCATCAACCGAATATTTCAATGCCTATGCGTTGATGAATGCCAAGGGAATTTATGAGGGGCAAAGGGAAAAGAATCCGGAAGACAGGGTATTTATACTTACCCGTTCGGGATTTGCCGGGATGCAGCGCTATGGCACCGTCACCTGGAGCGGTGATATCGGAACCGTTTGGGAAGACCTGAAATCGCAGATACCTGCCGGAATCAATTTCTCAATGTCGGGCTTGCCCTATTGGACCATGGACATCGGAGGTTTCTGCGTACAGAAGAAATTTGAACGTGCCACTGAAGGATCCGAGGAAATGGAAGAATGGCGTGAGCTCAACACACGCTGGTATCAGTTTGGGTCATTCTCACCGCTGTTCCGTTCGCATGGCCAGTATCCGTACAGGGAAATTTACAACATTGCCCCCGACAACCATCCGGCCTACCAGTCGATGCTCTGGTACAACAAATTAAGGTACAGACTGATGCCTTATATATATAGCCTCGCGGGAATGGTCTACCACAACGACTACACCATCATGCGTGGTTTGGCCATGGACTTTGCCAACGACCAGAATGTATGGAACATTGGCGACCAGTACATGTTCGGCCCCTCATTCCTGGTATGCCCAGTTTACCAGTACAAGGAACGCCATAGGGAAGTATATTTCCCGGCAGGCGCGGGCTGGTATGACCTATACTCAGGTAATTATACAGAAGGCGGCCAAACCACCCAGGTTGAGGCACCCTATGAAAGGATGCCTGTATACGTGAAGGCAGGCTCCATCATACCGGTGGGACAGGAAATCCAGCATACGGCCGAAAAACAGGATGGACCGGTCGACATCTATATATATACGGGTAAAGATGGCAGCTTTGCGCTGTATGAAGATGAAGGTACCAATTATGGCTATGAAAAAGGAGAGTTCAGCACCACACGTTTCAGCTGGTCAGAAGAAACGAAAACACTGACCATCCATGCCAGGGAAGGATCTTTCCCCGGTATGCCATCAGAACGCAGTTTCCGGATCCAGGTTGTCAGTCCAGAAAAACCTGCAGCCATTCTCACCTCGGGTGAACCCGTCAGGGAAGTCAGGTATACCGGAGAAGAGATCATTGTAACCATTTGACCATCTCGGTAATTTGAATAACATCTGCTTAAGCCATCCCGGAGGAAACCCCGGGGTGGCTTTTCTTTTTCACCTAAACATACAGAATAACATATATTCAACTAATAAACAAACCTTTACCAAACACATGAAACCTTGTGCAATCCTGAAAATTCGGACAGAAAAAAAGAGTTTTGAGGAATCATATATTCAAATATGTATCTTTGGCCTCGAATACTTACCGAAAGGCAGGCATGAAGTTAGACGAAAAACTGCTGATAACCGGATTACAACAACAAAACAAGGTCATCTTTGATCTTGTATTCACCTATTATTATTCAGGCCTTTGTGCATTTGCCAACCAAATGCTCAAGGACATGCAAGCATCGGAAGACCTGGTGCAGGATTTTTTTGTCAAATTGTGGTTCCAGGGCAGCCACCTCCAGATCAATTGCTCATTGAAGTCCTATTTCTTCTCGAGCGTAAAAAACAGGGCACTGGATTTTCTGAAGCATGAAAAAGTCAAAACCCAATACGCCATCCTGAATGATGGTTGTAACGACAGCGTTACGCCGGATGAAATCTGGGAATTCACACAGGGAGAACTCGAAGAGTTGATTGAAAAGGCTTTGACACAAGTGCCACCAAGGGCACGTGAAATATTTGAGTTGAGCCGGTTTAAAGGGGTTGCCAACGAAGAAATCGCCCGTCAGCTCAATATTTCAAAGCGAACGGTGGAGGTCCAGATATCCAAGGCACTTCAGGTTTTAAGAACGGAACTCAAAGACTATTTGCCCATCTTCTTGATTCTTTTGCATTGCAAACATTGATGGCAATTCCACAAAACATGTTTTACAACATACACTTTTGCCTCCGAAAGTACCATTTCGGGATAAGTGTTTGGCGAAGCTGAGTCGTCTTATACATACAGAACAGCAATTTTATTCATAGGTTTAGTTTAAATTAATGCAATCAGATCAACAGCAAATCCTGGAATTATTGCCTGCATATTTTGAAGGTAGTTTATCGGAACCGGAGAAGGGTTCTGTTGAATCCTGGAGAAACCTTTCGCAGGAGAACGAGGCAATATTTAACGAAATGGAGAAGGTCTGGAGATCTTTGCAGCTTCTCAGTGAAATGAAGCGGTACAATCCGCAGAAAGCCTTACAGCAGGTAAATCAAAAACTCAACCAAAAAAACGACCAGCGGTGGTGGTTTATCTGGCAGCGAGTTGCAGCTATTTTATTTGTCCCATTATTGATTGCCGCTGTTTGGCTTTCACTGAGAAAAACCGAACCACAAAATCTGGTTGCTATTGCGCCGGTCTGGCACACCTACAGTACCCCCCCGGGAGTGAAGGCCAGGTTCTACCTGCCCGACAGCACATTGGTGTGGCTTAACTCATCCTCTACCATATCCTACCCTTCGCAATTTGATGCAGATACCAGAAATGTCACGGTTACCGGCGAAATCTTTTTTGACGTAAAAAGCCGACAAAACCAACCCTTTATAGTTGGAATGGACAACATCCATGTCAGGGTGCTTGGGACCCGATTCAACGTCATCAACTACGAAAGGGAAGACCGCACTGAAGTCATATTGCAGTCCGGGAAGGTCGAACTATGTTCAGGAACAACCCAAAACCTGACTTCTTTGTCGGAGTTAAGGCCTAATGAACTGGCTACTTACAGCAAAGTCACGAAATCGGTACACATCAAACAGGTGAATGCCGACAAATATACGGCATGGACAAGGGGAAGACTGATTTTCCAGGATGACCCCATGGATGAAGTGGTCAGGAAATTAAACAGGTGGTTCAATGTTGAAATCGAGGTTGTCGATCCCGAAATCCTGGAATATGTTTATACAGCGACTTTCCAGGACGAAACCATCGACCAGATACTTGAACTCCTGTCGATCTCGGCCCCCATCCGTTACCAGATCATTCCGAGATCAAAACAACAGGATGACATTTTCACCGCCAAAAGGATTATTTTAAGAAAACGAAGATAGATTTTCAATGAGGAATCGATAAAATTTAACCAAACGAAATCGCCTATGAGAAAACCGTAATCCATGACTTTTTCCAAAAAGAAAAGGAGATGGTGACACATCTCCCCTTCAAGAAAATTGGTTCTTTTTTCCAGAAAGAACCTGAGATTTTAGTAATTTTTAAAACCAATCAAATGTATGAAAAAAAATCGATGTAAGATTGTTCCGGATATTCAGACTATCTGGAAATCAAAAGTATTTCTAACTATGAGACTAACAGTTCTAGCTTTACTGATCGGAATTTTTCAAAGCTTCGCCAGTGGCACTTATGCACAGGCAACCCGTTTGAATCTTCATGTGAAAAATGCGACCGTCAAGGAAGTATTGAATCAGATCGAAGACCAGACCGAATTCTTCTTTTTATACAACAGCAAGTTGGTCAATGTTGACCGGCAGGTTGATGTTGATCTTGAGAACAAGCTGATTACGGAAGTTCTCGACCGCCTTTTTGCAGGCACCAATACCAACTACCAGGTGGTTGACCGCCAGATCGTACTGACGGCCAGCGAAATGGCGGCATCACTGACCGCAGCCCAACAGCAGAACAGCATATCAGGTAAGGTGACCGACCGCTCAGGCGGTGCATTGCCCGGGGTAACCGTTCTGATCAAAGGCACCACCAACGGTACCATCACCAACTTTGACGGTAACTACACGCTTACCAACGTTCCCGCTAACGCTACCCTGGTTTATACCTTTGTGGGTATGAAAACCCAGGAAGTTGTCGTGGGAAACCAGACCACCATCAACGTTTCACTGACAGAGGAAAACATTGGTCTTGACGAAGTGGTTGTTGTAGGTTATGGTACACAGAAAAGGAAAGAGGTAACATCAGCGGTCGAAACCATCAGTTCTGATGATTTCAACGCCGGTGGTTCACGCAACCCGATGGACCTTATCCAGGGTAAAGTTGCCGGTTTGAACATCACCCGTACCCAAGGCAATAACCCCAACTCAGGCGTTGACATCCAGCTCAGGGGCGTAACCTCACTTACCGGATCAAGGACTCCCCTGATCGTTATCGACGGTATTCCCGGGGGTAACCTGGACCTTCTGCAGCAGGACGATATCGAATCGTTCAACGTACTGAAAGACGGTTCGGCAGCGGCCATTTACGGAACCAGGGGTAACGCTGGCGTTATCCTGATCACCACCAAAAAAGGCAAGGCCGGTGAATCAAGATTTGACTATTCAACTTACGTACAGCGTGAGTTTGTAGATAAAAAACCCGATTACCTGACCGCAGCCGATTTCAGGGAACTGATCAAGGATGGTTTGGTGAACAGCTCACAGGACTTCGGATCATCCACAGACCTCTATGATGAACTGATCGACACCGAAAACCTGAGCCAGTACCACAACCTGGCAGCTTCAGGCGGGTCAGAAAAAGCCAACTACCGTGCTTCACTTTATTTCAACGAAGCCAATGGTATTGCCAAAAGAAACGGACGCGACCAGTTTGGCGGCCGCTTCAACTTCAACCAGAAAGGTCTCCAGGACAAGCTGACCTTCACCATGAACGTTGCTTCCAATATCAACAAGGCTGATATGCTTGGTGGTGGTGGCGGTGACTTCGAACAGGCCATCCAGCGTAACCCTACCGCACCGATTTACAAACCAGACGGAACATTCCTCGAAACTGAAGCATACAACAACTACAACCCGATGTCAAGGCTGGCATACCGCACCTCGGAACGCAACCAGCAGTCCTTCTCGGGCGACATGAAAGTCACCCTCGAACTGATGCAGGGACTTTCGGTTTCCGCTTTCGGTTCTTATGTCCGGAATACCTATAACGACAGGTACTATCGCTCAACCAAGGACTGGGATCAGCGTATGTCAAGTTCATACCGTGGTATGGCTTATGCATCGAAGAACAATTCATTGTTTGAGTCACCGACTTTCGAGTCTACTATCGATTATTACACCACCATTGGTGATAACCATGCCATCACGGCCCTTGCAGGTTATTCATACCAATATGCCACTACCGAAACCTTCAACGTAAACAACAACGGTTTCACAACCGATGGTTTCAAGGACTGGAACCTGGGAGCAGGAAGCGCCATCAACAATACCCAGTTGCCGCGTCCGGGCATGGGCAGCTTCAAGGAAGACAATACCCTGATCGCATTCTTCGGAAGGATCAACTATGCGTTCATGGACAGATACTTCGTACAGGCGATCCTGAGACATGAAGGTTCATCAAAATTCGGTGCCAACAACAAATGGGGTGATTTCCCTGCATTCTCTCTTGGATGGGCAATGAGCGAAGAAGATTTCATCAAGAACATCTCGTTTATCGATGAACTGAAAGTTCGCGTAGGTTATGGTGTCACAGGTAATCAGGGTATCCCGAACTACCAGTCGCTCGTAACCCTTGGCACAGGTGGTGTTTATCCACAGGAAGGCGTTTACTACCAGACTTACGGTGCCGGCAGGAACCCCAACCCGAACCTGAGATGGGAACAGAAAGCCGAATTAAACTTTGGTATTGACTTTGCCGTTCTTGACAACAGGATCAGCGGTACCATCGACATCTATGACCGTACCACCAAGGACCTTCTTTACAACTACAGCGCACAGCAGCCTCCATTCGTCCGCGACAGGCTTTACACCAACGTAGGAAGTATCCAGAACCGTGGTGTAGAACTCCAGATTTCAGCCAACCCGGTCCGCACACGCGACTTCCGCTGGGATATCAACTTCGCCGGCAACACCCAGTACAACAAGCTGACCAAATTATCGAGCGACGTGTTCAAGGCCAACTGGCTTGAATTCTACGGTCTGCCTTCACCGGGGAACCTCGGTAACGCCATCCGCCTTGAAGAAGGTGGCTCGGTTGGTAACTTCTACGGAAAACGATTCGCAGGATTTGATGATGCCGGCAAATGGACGTTCTACAAAGCTGATGGAACCACCGGCTACGCCAGCCAGATGAACGAAAACGACCTTACCATCATCGGTAATGGTGTTCCAAAATTCCAGGCATCATTGGGCAATACGCTGAGGTACAAAAACTTTGACCTGACAGTCCTGTTCAGGGGCAAATTCGGATTCGATATCCTGAATACCAAGGATCTATACTTTGGTAACAAAAAATGGTTACCCAACAACCTGCTCAGGAGTGCGGTCACTACCCACAGCCAGCTGAACGACGATCCACAGTACTCGGATTATTACATTGAGAAAGGTGACTTCGTCAAATTGGATAACCTGACAGTGGGTTACAATTTCAAACTGAATTCATCGTATATCCGTAACCTGAGAGTTTATGCCACCGGCAGGAACATTCTCACCTTCACCGGATACAGTGGTGTTGATCCTGAATTGCAGGACACCGGATTTGAAACAGGTGTTGACGGAAGAGGTTTCTATCCCCGTACCCAATCATGGGCCGTTGGTTTGAATGTCGGATTCTAAAAACAGTATCGTATTATGAAAATTCATCTGAAAAAACTTATCATATTAACCGCTGCAATCATCATGACCAGCGGAATGAATTCGTGTACAGACCTTGAAGAGAACCTGTACAGCGAATTGAGCAAGACCAACTTTTACAACAACAAGGTAGAAGTCATGCAGGCAGCCCTGCGCCCGTTTACCCATATGCAGGCCTGGCTGGCACCAACCGGCCAGAATGGATACTATTATCACGCTGAATTGTCGTCAGACCAGCAGGCATGGCCTCAGAAAGGCCGTCACGGTTATGACGGCGGTGACCACTTTCGTCAGCACTATCACACATGGACCGCAAATGAAGGCCGTATGCGTTCTGCCTGGACACTTATCTGGACCGGCGTAGGTTATGTAAATGCCGCCTTGATGGACCTCGAGCAGGTAGATTACCAAAAACTGGGTATTTCTGATGCCGAGATGGCTGCCATCATTGCCGAACTGAAAGTTTTGAGGGCATTCCATTATATGAAGATCATGGAACTTTGGGGCAATGTGCCGATTATCACAACCGTAGGTGAACCGCTCAATCCGCCAACACAACCCAAGTCTGCGGTATTTGAATTCTGCAAAACGGAACTCGAAACATATGTACCTCAGCTTCTGCCTTATTCGCAGGCATTGGTTGGCAGGGTATCAGCCACTGCAGGGTATGCCATGCTTTCGGAATTATACCTGAATGCCGAATATTTTGTGGGAACACCCATGTATGATCAGTGTATTGCTGCCTGCAACAAAATCATCAGTGGAGACGCCGGTGGTATCGGTGGCAAACCTGAATTGGCTGCTGACCTGAATTCACCTTTCAGCAACACCAACAAAAACTCAAAAGAAGCTCTCTTCCAGTTTGCATTCAGCCAGAAAGGCGGATTCTCATTTGGCTGGGGAGGTTTCTATATGGGTTATGGCAACATCAGCAAGGCATTGAATGTAGGATATTCAGGATGGAATGCTTTCGTGACCATTCCTTCCGCATTTGATGCTTTTGCCGAAAATGACCTCCGCAAAAAAGAGTGGTTCCTTTTCGGACCTCAGTTCGAATATGGCACTAACAAACCAATTCTCGGCACTGAGGAATACAACGGGAAACCATTTATCTACGTGAATTCAATCCGCAGGGAAGTAGATGGTGACTTTACCAGTCAAGGCAGTATGGCCGAAGGTCAGGAAAACAGCGGTGCCCGTTTCCACAAATACAAAACTGGCACCTTGGATGATCCCAACTATTGGGAAAACCACTACCTGATTTACCGACTGTCGGAAATCTATTTCAACAAGGCTGAAGCCCTGATGAGAAAAAACAATAAAGTTGCCACCCAGGAAGCCGTGGACCTTGTGAACGCAGTCCGCAAACGTGCCTTCTCAACTGCAGATTGGGCTACAGCCGCTTATACCACAACAACCCTGACCATGGATGAACTATTGGCAGAACGCGGTCGTGAATTCATTTTCGAAGGAAAACGCAGAACAGACCTGATCCGTTTTGGAAAATACACCACTGCCTCATGGTGGGATCATGTGCCATCCAACGACCCCAACAGGGAAATTTACCCGATACCCCATACCCAGCTGGCAGCCAACCCGAATTTGGTACAAAATCCTGGCTATGAATAATCTGAAGTTTTATATCTTTAGCGAATAGGAATCAACCATATTCTAAAATACAATCCATATGAATGAAACAAACAACGCATCCCGCAGAACCTTCATCAAGACAGGCGCTGCCGCGGCTGCAGCCATTACAATTCTTCCCAGCAATGTGATTGCAGGACTCGGGCACAAAGCCCCCAGTGACAAGCTCAACATTCTCGGCGTAGGTGTCGGGGGTCGTGGAGCAGGTGTACTCCGTGGCATGGAAACCGAAAACATCATCGGTTTGTGCGACATCGACTGGAAATATTCCAAAGGTGTTTTCGACAGGTACCCAACTGCCAAAACCTACAAAGACTGGCGGAAAATGTACGATGAACTGGGCAAGAGCGCTGATGCCGTCATGGTGGCTACCGCAGACCATACCCATGCCATCATCGCCGCAAATGCCATTACCATGAGCAAGCATGTATACTGCGAAAAGCCGCTGACCCACACCGTATATGAGTCACGTCTGCTTACCAAGCTGGCTGACAAGTACCAGGTGGCTACCCAGATGGGTAACCAGGGTTCATCAGGAGAAGGTGTAAACCTGACTTGCGAATGGCTTGCCAATGGCGAAATCGGTGAAGTGACCAGAGTTGAGGCGTTTACCGACCGTCCGATCTGGCCTCAGGGGCTGAACCGTCCGGAACCCGGAATGTGGGTACCCGAAGAACTAGACTGGGATCTCTTTATCGGACCGGCCAACATGAGGCCTTACCATGCCCTTTACACTCCGTGGAACTGGCGTGGATGGTGGGATTTCGGTACCGGCGCGTTGGGCGACATGGCTTGCCATATCCTGCACCCGGTATTCGTTGGACTTGAACTCGGTTATCCGACCAAAGCACAGGGTAGCTCAACTTTGCTTCTCAACGATTGCGCCCCGAATGCCCAGATGGTGAAGCTCAAATTCCCGGCCCGTGCTCCCAAAACAGCATGGAAAGGAATGAAGAAGAACGCCCTGCTTCCCGAAGTGGAAGTTACCTGGTATGACGGAGGTCTGCAGCCAATGAAACCCGAAGGTTGGCCAGCAGGCAAAAACATGAACGTACAGGGTGGTGGCGTGATCTTCCACGGAACCAAGGATAAACTGATCTGTGGTTGCTATGGTGCCGAACCATGGCTGCTGTCAGGACGTGTTCCGGAGGCTCCGAAATTCCGTCGTCGCATCGAAGGCAGAAATGGTCACCAGCAGGATTTCATCCGCGCAGCAAAGGAAAGCGCAGATACCCGCGTGAAAACCGCATCAGACTTCAGCGAAGCCGGACCATTCAACGAAATGGTTGTCATGGGAGTATTGGCAGTTCGTCTCCAGAGCCTGAACAAGGAACTGGAATGGGATGGCCAGAACATGAAGTTCACCAATATCGGTGCCGACGAAAAGATCAGGACCGTTGTCAAAGAAGGTTTTGAAATCAACGACGGACACCCAACGTTCAAGAAAGACTGGACCGACCCCGTTTCGGCACAGGAATTCGCAGCCGAACTGATCAGGCATACCTACCGCAAACCGTGGTCGCTGCCTGAAATGCCGGCATAATCCATTGTAATTATACAACAAGGTGAGCCCGCTCCGGCCATTTCCGGAAATGGAAATCCGGATCGGGCTCTATTAATAAAAACCAATATGTTCAAAAAAATCTTTATCGCATCGGCTCTATCTATTGCACTGATTGCTTCAGCAAGCTTCGTACAAGGAAAAGGGAAAGACAACAAACTCACCGGCAAGGAAAAGAAACAAGGCTGGGAACTGATGTTCGACGGCAAGAGTTTCAACAATTGGCGTGGTTATAACCGCCAGGACATTCCAGCATGCTGGGTGGTCGAAAACGGTACCATGCGTGTCGACAAATCGAAGCAGGTCCGTGGCGACCGCAGCTCTACCGGAGATATTATCTTCGACCGTAAAATGAAAAACTTCGAATTCACCTTCGAATGGAAAATTGCGGAAGCAGGAAATAGTGGCGTATTTTTCCTTGGACAGGAAATTCAGGGAAAACCCATTTATGTGTCGGCTCCCGAGTTTCAGCTGTTGGACAACGAAAACCATCCGGATGCCAAACAGGGACGCGACAACAACCGCAAGGCCGCCTCACTGTACGACATGATCCCCGCAGTTCCGCAGAATGCCAAGCCATTCCTGCAATGGAATACCGGCGGTATCACACTGAAAGACGGAAAAGTTACCCATTACCAGAATGGCGTGAAAGTGGTGGAATATACCCTTTGGACATCCGAATGGGAAAACCTGATCGAAAACAGCAAGTTTAAGGGCTGGGCTGAAATGATCAACGTAGGTGGCGAAAAGAAAGAAGGTTATATCGGCCTGCAATACCACGGTGATGACATCTGGTTCAGGAACCTGAAGATCAGGGAACTCTAAGCAAGAGCCAACCGTCTCAGGAAAAATCTGAAATCCTTGGATATTACATAAAAGGCTTCCCGGAAACAGGAGGCCTTTTATATATCGCCTTGTCATAAAAAAGAAGAACAAAATTGACAGCCATACCAGGCCGGGATTGTGGAATCGTTTGTCCAAATTGCAAGGATTGGTAGTCTTTAGATTGAACCAGGCATCGAACGCATAAAACAAACGGCATATTTTTTTAACTTGTCCAGGTAAAAATTACATATATGAAAATCATCATCAGCATCATTCTGTTAATCAATACGATATCAGCCTATTCAGGCGAAAAAGCAAAAGATTCGAAAAAGAAAATGTCGGGCAATCCGATTTTTGAAGGATGGTATGCCGACCCCGAGGCCATCATATACGGAAACAAATACTGGATTTTTCCGACCTTTTCGGCACCCTATGAACAACAGGTCAAATTCGATGCCTTTTCATCGAAAGACCTTGTCAACTGGACAAAACACGAGCGCATCATTGACACTGCCGAGGTCAGATGGGCCAAAAAAGCCATGTGGGCCCCGGGTGTAATTGAAAAAGACGGCAGCTACTTTTTCTTTTTTGCGGCCAACGACGTCCACGAAGGAGAAATTGGGGGAATTGGTGTGGCCAAGGCCAACAAACCCGAAGGTCCGTACAAGGACCTGTTGGGAAAACCGCTGATCGGTAAAATCGTCAACGGGGCACAGCCCATCGACCAGTACATCTTTAAAGACAAGGATGGCAGCCATTATATGTATTACGGAGGCTGGAGGCACTGTAATGTGGTGAAACTAAATGACGATTTTACAGGACTCGTACCGTTGCCTAACGGGGAGATGTACATGGAGGTCACCCCAAAAGGGTATGTTGAAGGCCCCATCATGTTTATCCGGAATGGAAAATACTATTTCATGTGGTCAGAAGGAGGCTGGACAGGCCCCAACTACCAGGTTGCGTATGCCATTTCAGACAATCCGTTCGGACCCTTCGAACGGATCGGCACCGTCCTGAAGCAAGATCCAGAGGTGGCAACCGGGGCAGGTCACCATTCCATGATCAACATCCCGGGTACCGACGAATGGTACATCGTATACCACCGCAGGCCGCTTAACGAAACTTCGGCACATAACAGGGTCACCTGTATCGACCGTATAGAGTTTGACGAAAACGGCATGATCAAGCCGGTAAAGATAACCTTCGAAGGGGTTGCCCCCCGCAAAATCAGAAGGTAACCATAAGCCCCGGAGGAAAT
The DNA here is from genome assembly GCA_001270045.2 of Bacteroidales bacterium 6E. Lineage (GTDB taxonomy): Bacteria > Bacteroidota > Bacteroidia > Bacteroidales > Prolixibacteraceae > UBA1413. The sequence goes on from DF970668.1 coordinate 68,888, forward strand.
CTGGCTGCCTCCGGGGCCCTTTGATTTTATAACTGATTAAACCTGAAACGATGCGTATCAAACCATTCCTGATTATCATTTCAGCCCTCATTTTTCTATCCAACCGATCGGGAGCATTTTCGGCACCCACCATCACTGAATCAGACACGGCAAGAATCTACACCAACTCAGGACTTAACCAGATCCTGATTCCATTTACAGGAAGCTTGCCGGACGAATTACCGGAAATAAAGGCTGTCACGGACACAACACTGCTTTCTGTTATGCAGTCGGACTACCTCCCGGGAAGTTCATTTGTTTTGATAACCGTTCAGGAAAAAGGAAAATCAGGATTGGCAAAGATCGACATCAACGTTACTTATGAAAACCATCAGATTGATGCATCTACATACGTCAGCATTGAGGAATACCGGAATCCGGGATTGTTCTTCCAGGTCCACGACATCATCTTTTGGCAGGAGGCAGTCCCGCTTACCAATACGCCTGTATACGAGACCATCATATCCAACTCATTAGGCCCCTGGCTGAAACTCAATTACTCATCCATACCCCTGACGGTCAACCAGGATTGTGACAATCCTGCCATCTGTAGCGGTCACGATTTTTACACCGCGTTCTACAAAGGATATCTTGTACCGCCTGTTGACGGGATTTACCATTTATATATGCAGTCGGCCGACAACCATGCCCTCTGGTTAAGTGAAACCGAAAGCCATGATGATGCCAATATCATTATTGCCCGAAGCACAAAACATGGGAAAACAGGAACTGAAATTGGTAATGGCAGGACTAAATCGGCACCTCTGGAACTCCAGGCCGGCAAGAAATATGCCTTTTATGCCACACAATGGATCATACATTCGACAACCGGAGGCATTCTTTGGGATGGGCCCGGCATCAACATGTCGGTCATCCAGGGTCAAAACCTGATGCCTGTTTATGACCTCGAAAAACCGACAGAACCCGGAAACCTCAACCTTCAATGGGCGACTTCTACGGGTATCAACCTGGGCTGGGATCCATCGACAGACAACGACCAGCTGGTCGGTTACCAGGTTTACGTCAATGGAATCCTTACAGAAACCATCCCTGCGTCAGAGAAAGAACTCAGGCTGACAGGCCTTACCCCGGACACCCGGTACGATATTGCCGTGACCGCCATTGACCGATCGGGGAATGTATCATTGTTCAGCAATGTACTTTCAGCCAGGACCGGCAAGGAAGACAACACCCCACCCTTTCCTCCCAATTCACTCATGGTAATCCAGGAAACAGGATTGGCAATACACCTGGAATGGTCGGGAGCAACTGATGAGGAGACAGAAATCATTGGCTATAATATTTATGTGGATGGCGAGCTTTACAATACCACAGGTTTTGTGGCTGCCGACCATGTCATCATCTACAACCTGTTGCCTGAAATCCTGTATACAATTGAGATTGAATCAATAGATGCCGGATTGAACATTTCGGCGAAAAGCGCTCCCTTCGAAATCCAAACCACTTCCTTTGATCCCCTGGGCCCCACTTTGGGCGAAAGAAAGGGCGAATTGAATTTTTGGATGGCAAATACCTCCTGGAGCGAAGGCATCGGGTTAAATGGCCCCTACGAAAACGGGGACATGGTGAATCATCCCGTCATCAGCAAACTGGTTCGCGATTTCAGGCCCGGGGCCATCAGATGGGGAGCCATCCCGGCTAATTCAAAATCGCTGCAGGGCTCTTCAGGTCCGGGGAAAGTCAATACATACGCCAGGATGCTTAACATGGCGAATGAGATGGATGCCTGGTTTGCCCTGACGATAGGGGTGCAGGACGGCATCGATTACCGCACCGATCCGGAAACGTTCCTGCACCTTTTGGAATACCTTGACGGAGATTCATCGACCACCTGGGGAGCGATCAGGGCCGCCGAAGGATACAAAGAGCCACTTTTGCGGAAAGGAAAAGGAATATTGCTCGAGTTCGGTAATGAGGTGTGGGGCGCTCAAGCCCATGATGCCAATATTGGATCAGATTATTTCAAATATGCCCAATGGGTGAGGGAGATGGCAGACGTCATTAAGACCTCGCCTTATTACGACCCTGAAAAGGTCATACTGGTAACCAGTGGCCGCAATCCACATCCGGATGCCAGTTATTGGGTCAACACCCGTGCACTCACCGGTGACAAGGGACATGTCGATTGTCTGGCCGTATCGGGCTATCTGGGGGGAAATCTGGATTATGATCCTGACATTCCGGCCGGAAACAGTGAACTCGACTATTACAAAAACGGGGTGGAAATGGCAGGCAAAAATATGGAAGGACTTGTGCTGACCATGAAGGAGATGGTTGAGCTTACCGGTACGGTAAAGAGCTTTTATATGTATGAATCCAACATGACCACTGAGGCTTACAACGGGCGCTTCGGGCAGGCAGTGATCATGACCGACTACCTGGCCAACTCCATGAATTACGGTTCGATCGTACCCTCCCTGTTTCACCTGACCGGGGGACAGTGGAGGATCACCCGGCCCGCCGAAAATTACAGGGAGTTGCCACTTTATACGCTGGGCAAATATTTCAACCAGTTTTGCAAAGGGCACATCCTGCGGAATGAGCTGATCACCAATGACACCATCAGCAATTCAACGGGGAAGAAGATATCATACTCACCCGTTGGCACTTATGTGTACAACCGGGGGGAGGATTTCAGCATACTACTGGTCAACAGGGACTTTGAGAACGATTTTACCGTAAGGGTCAACCTGCCCGAGGCCCATGGTCTACAAGCGGAAGCTACCCTCTACACTTTTTCGAATACGGATTACAGTTCGTATTCGACAGAGATTGATTCAGCAACCGTGAATCTAACAGATAACATGCTTGTAAGGATTCCGGCCTTTGGCATGGTCATCATATCTACAAAAGGACAAGATCCGGGATTTGAGGTACTTCCCATGGGATATTACGACCGTCAGCTTCCCGAGTCGATGAACATCTACATGAAAAACGGAGGTAACATCAGTGTCAGTTTGGGATCAGAGGTTATCACGGCAACCATATCCCCATACAGCGCCTTCAATCCTGCCGTAACGTTCAAAATACTCGAAAACCCAACAGAAAGCACCTTCAGGCAGGTGTCAGGGAACACCCTTCAGATCTTTGGTTCAGGAATATGTGGTGACGGAGGGATCATAAAAGTGGTTGTCATCGTCAATGACAATCCGGCGATCAACGACACCATTTCAGTGAATGTCACAGCGCAGGGCAGTGGATGCCCGACCACATCACTTGATGAGATTGACCAAAACAATCAGCCCCTGTTTTACCCGAATCCGGCAGGCCAAAAGATTACATTCAGTTCAGTGCTGAGCAGCGATACCCGGGTCCGGATCATAAATCCCCAAGGGCAGGTCGTCTTATCAAAAGACCTTGCTGCAGGCAGGGAATTTGGAACCAGCTCAATGGATTCAGGGATGTATGTGGTCAACATCATCTTTCCTGAAGGAGAATCCTATTCTGAAAAGCTAATCATTCAATAAATGACCCTGCATTGCCCGCTCTTCCATATCCTTTTCCGAAGCCAGGGCCATTCAGGTGTGAAATGCAGAAGATCCCTTATCGAGGATTTTTTTCATAAAACTTACTTACTTTCAAAAAATCAGGTATTTTTATTTTTCTAAACCACTACCGGATGGAGAAAAAGATCTGGACCCGGCAAAACATCACTCGCCTCATTATTGTGACCCTCCTTGCGGCAGCGGCTATCACCATTGCCTCCCTGACCATCGGGAAGGATATCTATTACGGATCGGCTAAAGATGGATTGCTCTCTTTTGCCATCGTCAACCTGGCCGGTTACCTGTTTTTCCTATTCATGCCTGTGGAGATGGCCTTTGTTTATTACGTCTCCGAAGGGGCCAATCTTTGGACATTGAATGGCATAGCCCTGGGGACGGCTTTACTGTCGCAGTCGGTGGATTACCTCATCGGTTACTCTTTCAGCTCCAACATCATCAACAAACTTATCGGAAGGCGAAGGTATCTGAAGGCAGAGTCAAGGATCCGCAAGTATGGCAACATCATTATTTTCGTATTCAACTTTCTGCCCCTCTCCTCCCCGGTCATCTCCTTATCGGCAGGCATGCTGAAAATCAGGATAAAGGATGCGATCCTATATACGACCATTGGACTCATTGCGAAATACCTGGTCCTTACGCTGCTTTTTATTCCCTGATCCTTTGAAATCCGATATCTCCCAAACCCTCATTTTGGATAAAATCTTGTAATTTGCGGTCAAAAACCAATACCATGCGAATCACAACCTATATCATCGCCCTCACCCTGCTTGTGACACTCAATTGCCTTTCGAGACCGGCCATATCGCAAACATTCCGTGAAGGCCCACAGGTTTCGGTTTTTTACTCCGAGATCGATGATTCAGAACAACCTTTCGGGTTATATGTTCCGCCCGGATATAAACCCGACAAATCATACCCATTGGTGATCATGCTGCATGGCGCTATGTCGAACCACCGGCTGGCCTTAAAAAGGGTATTCGGGCACTCCAACCTGCCAGGAGAAAATGACGCAAAAGCATCGAGGTATTTCCCCGACTGGAAACCCGAGAATTACATCGTGGCAACGCCTTACGCCCGCGGCACCATGGGATATATGGGAATTCCAGAGGAAGATGTATATAAAGTGATCGAAACCTGCCAGGAATATTTCAATATTGACAGGAACAGGATTTACCTCACCGGACTATCGATGGGAGGAGGAGGTACATTGTACCTGGGCATGCGAAGGCCCGATCTTTTTGCGGCTATCGCACCCGTATGCCCTGCACCCCCATCAGCCTTCTACCCGCTGATCGGCAATGCCCATAACCTGACGGTTGCCATCCACCAGGGAGGTGCCGATCCGGTTGTCAAGGCAGAAGGGACGCGCCGGATTTTGGAAGAGTTTCAGGAAAAAAACACCGTGATCGAGTATTATGAATACCCCGGAGTCCATCATGATTCATGGGTACAGGCCTATGGCAACGGCAACATTTTCAGATGGTTCGACGGACAGGTGCGCAATCCTTATCCTGAGAGGGTGCGTTACACAACCGAATGGTATAAATACAATCGTTCCTATTGGGTAAAATTTGACAAGTTAAAACCGGGAACCCATGCAAATATCGATGCCAGGTTTATCGCAAAAAATACAGTGGAAGTCAAGGCCGAAAACCTGGAAGCTTTCACACTCGAACTTAAGGGACATCCCATGTTGGACCACCTGAGTCCATTAACGGTAAAAATAAATGGAAACACCATCCAGAGCCAGCCGCGGCTGAATCATTACTTCACCCTTTCGTCAGGCAAATGGGTACCCGAGAGATATGAAGCCCCGGTTGGCGACAAGCAGTATGGACTGGAAGGTCCTGTTTTTGCTGCCTTTACCAATCGGCATACCGTTGTATACGGGACACAGGGAGCTGCCGATGCCACCGAGATTACCCGAAGAAGAAACGAAGCCCGTGAACTGGCCGATTTCTCCATCGCCTTCGGTAACTACGCGCAACCGTCGACAGTAAACCCACGCATTATCTCCGACAGGGAGGTTACACCCGATGACCATCTCAGCTCCAACCTGATCCTGGTGGGGACCAAAGAGACAAACAGTGTCATTGCCGGCATGGCCGACCAGCTTCCAATTCACATGAAGCCTGAGTCAGTGACCGAATACGGGATGATTTACGGCGTGGGCATCAGAGGCAAAATGGTAGTCGTGGCCTCCGGGGTACCCTTCTGGAACAACCTCGTGCAGTATATGCCTCCGGCACCTCCCCAGGCAGGCCGGACAGTATTCAATGTAAGATCGACAAAGGGTGCCACCACCCTAATGGAAGTAAAGGACCTTTTGATGGTCCGGAAGTATGGATCGGAAGTGATTGTGGACACCTTCCTTGAAAGCGACTGGAAAGTACCGGCTGTTGCAAAAGATAAACTCTTGCAGTCGGGTGCAGTAATATTAAGGGATTAAGTGCAGGGAATCCTGTTAGAAAAAGCCAAGTTCAAGGCGGGCCTCTTCGCTCATCATTGATTTGTCCCAAGGCGGATCAAAGGTGAGTTCGACATTGGCATCCTTTACACCTTCGACCATCAGGGCCGACTGGCGGGTTTCCTCCACGAGAACGTCTGCAACAGGGCAACCCGGTGCGGTAAGCGTCATGATGATATTGGCGATATCGTTTTCGTCGATATCGACATTGTAAACCAGTCCGAGATCATATATATTGACAGGGATCTCGGGATCATAAACATCTTTTAAATTGGCTATTATCTGATCTATTCTTTTGTCCATGGTTATCTGTTCCTTTCCATCACTTTGTCATATGCAACAGCATACAGCCTGATTTGTTTGACCATTGCCAGCAACCCATTTGAACGGGTTGGTGACAAATGTTGCTTCAGGCCCAACTCATCAATAAAATGCATTTCAGTCTGCATCAGCTCTTGCGGGGTTCGTCCAGAGGCTACACGCAACAACAACGCCACGAGGCCTTTGACAATCACCGCATCACTTTCTCCCCTGAAGAATATCTTTCCCTCTTTTAGTTCAGGCACCAGCCATACCCTCGACTGACAACCCCTGATCAGGTATTCGTCGGTTTTCTCGGACGGTGGCAAATCAGGAAGGTTATTCCCTAACTCGATGAGATAACTGTATTTATCCATCCAGTCATCATATATCGAAAACTCCTCCAGTATCTCCTTCTGGATATCGTCAATAGTCATTCCTAAAAGTTCTGAATTTAAGGACACAAATGTCGGAATTTTTCGATATCCAACAAAAATCTTGTTTCACAAATTGTTTGAAGAGGTTCTAAATTAAGATACACCCTTCATCCGGCGGGATTGTTTGATTATTTTCGTCTAATCAAAATATTCTCTCCAAAAACCAAAATTTATATGGAATCACTAGCCGGAACAAGAACAGAGCAGAACCTGCTCAAAGCATTTGCGGGCGAATCACAGGCCCGTAACCGTTATGAATTTTTTGCCAAAGTGGCCCGTCAGGAAGGACTGGAGCAAATAGCGGCATTGTTTGAAGAAACAGCCTGGAACGAAAAGGCACATGCCAAACGGTTTTTCAAATTTCTCGAAGGGGGAATGGTTGAAATTACCGCCAAATATCCTGCCGGAAAAATCGGGACAACCCTCGAAAACCTGAAAGCGGCGGCCGAAGGGGAAAATGAGGAATGGACCGAACTATATCCCGAATTTGCCCGCATTGCCGAAGAGGAAGGATTCAAACAGATCGCTTCGGTATTCAAAACGATTGCCAAAGTTGAAAAGGCCCACGAAGAAAGGTACCTGAAGCTGTATCAAAACCTGGTGGAAGGCAAAGTCTTCGAACGCGAAGGCAAGGTTGTCTGGAAATGCCGCGAATGCGGATTCCTGCACGAATCGGCCAAACCACCCAAAAAATGCCCGGCATGCGAACACGACCAATCCTATTTCGAGCTAGAATGCGTTAATTATTAAGAAGATACCATTACAAAGGGGAAACCCTTTCAATTGGCCGACAAACAAGGCGAATCCAACACAAGAATCTTGATTTCAGATACTGAAATTCACTACTTTGATTATCTTCGTGTTTCCGGAATCGTCTTGTTTGTCTTTTAAACTATGGTTGTCTTGCCCCATGCCCAACACTTAAAAATGGCCTTGATAGCGGTTGTTTTTTCACTGTTTGCCCTCCATACTCCAACATCGACGGCACAGCAGAAGCCATTATTTTCCGACGAAATCATACTCTACAGGGGGGAGCGTTTTATACCCCGGATTGACGGACCTATCGAGGAACAATTGTTGATGGCTTCTTCCCTGACCAGACAGCAGATCAGGCCTGCAAACCTATTCCGAAAAAACCTAGATTCACTCGTCAGCCTCCTTAAATCATGTGAAGTAATCCTTCCACCCCAGGGAATCAAGGCGGTCATCCAAACTGAAATTATGCCCCCTGCGGGATTCAATGAAAATAAATCAATATCGGGAGTTATTGATCTTTCTTTGTTTGTCACCATGGTTTGCAACGAAAAACCATGCTGGGACAAATCCACGGATGCCACGCTAAGCATAGCGGTCAACGATCCGGGCAAATTGGCAGCCATCCACATTATTGATGACATCTGGGTGCAGCCCAGGCTCATCTCGAAATTCCACAATTATCCAATATACAGGCTGAATGACAAGGATCGGGAAATAACCGTCATTGCGCCTGAAGGGATCAACCTTTATGTACCCGTGACCAGGGAAGAGTTCGTTACGTTGCTCATTTCCCATTTTCAGGAAACCATCAATAAGGGAAGGGAAGCGGCTGCCCTACCACAGTCCCGAAATACGACCATCCTGTTCAGCGAAGCGGAAAATAACGCAAGAAGAGCCGAATGGTTAGCCGATTATGACAGGATGTACCGGTTTGACCCGATTCTTGCCAGAAAGCTGCAGATGGCCTTTGAAGCCGCGGAAAAAAGGGTAAAGGAAGCCAGTGGCGACAGTACCATCACCTTCACGAAATCTCAGTACATTGAACTCCAGTTAGGTGTCTGGCGCGAAGGTGTCAGGAAACTTCATGCCGAACTGAACGCCATGAGCCCTTCGGAAAGAAGGTCGCAGGCACATTGGTCTGAATCGGAAACCCTAAATACATCAGGTCTTACCCCCCCGGGGTACCCAGGATCATTCCCGGTTGCACGGATCAATCCACAGGTCATGGATAACAAGCTGCCACCTGATGCTATCCGGCTGATTACGCTCGAATGGGGACATGAAACAGAACCCTACGCCACCTTCAATCGGGGTCGAAGCCTGCAATACCATCAGCTACACCGACTTAAAAATTGCATGAATATCTGGGAACAGATCGGCAATTTCATAACAGTTGTCGAAGAGGAGTAACCCTATGGCTGCGATTGCATCTGCATCTTGCGGGCCAGAACGCTGATGTAAAACAGCTGAAAGGCATGGTAAACCATGATTGGCAGCAGATAAATACCGGCTCCGTCGATTCCTGCAAACAAGACACTCGCGAACACCGATCCGTGCACCAATGATTTCTTGGTGCCGGCAAACTGCAAGGTAATAGCGTCTTCCCGGTTGAAATGTAACCGACTTGCCAAAAAACGTGTGAAGTGGAGAATAAGGAAGAAAAGGATAAGCACTGCCACAAACAAACCTCCAAGGGACCACCAGCTTATTGAATCAAATATTCCGGACATAAAGGAATGGCTGAACGATTCATAGACGATCAGCAAGATGATGATCTTGTCGAACGCACCCAATTTCCTCATGTGTTTAGAGATCCACCTTTTACCATAGGGGTGCAGAATCAAGCCTAACACTACCGGAAGAATGATCTGGGTAAAGAGTTGGATAAGTACATGCGAAAACTCAAAACCGGCCGATTGGGAGGTGAGGAACAAGCCCATCCAGAAAGGCGTCATCAGGATGCCGATAATTCCTGAAATGCTGGCATTGAAAATGGCTCCGGGAATGTTACCACCAGCAATGGATACCATGACGACCGAGGAGGATACCGTAGAGGGCAGGGCCGCCAGAAAGAACATGCCTACCCAGAACAACTCAGCCGGGGTATCGGCAAACAAGGGATAGAATGGCAAAATCAACAGAGGAAAAACCAAAAACGTGGTGAGCTGTATGGCCAGGTGCATTTTCCAGTTGCGCATCCCCGACCGCAGCTTGTCAGGGTCGAGCTTGAGACCATAGAAAAAGAAAATCAATACCACGCCCACATCGATTACCGTACCCAGTTGCACTGGCCGAAAGCCCATGCCAATGCCCGGGATGAGCCATGCAAGCAAGATCATCAGCAACAGTCCGGCGATAAACCAGTCGGGAAGATATCTTTTCCAATTCATAGGTTGTCAATAAGTTGATATTCGGCCCAAATGTCATGGACGGGCACCTTATCATCGTGGTTTCAGAAAGGATTATGGCTCCGTCAAATCAGCCCAGCATGGCGATACCCTTATTTAGGGCAACCATCAACTGGTCAATCTCCTCCCTTGTGTTGTAAATTCCAAAACTCACCCTGACGGTTCCCGGAATAGCATAATGCTCCATCACCGGATCGGCACAATGGTGGCCTGTCCTGACCGCCACCCCCATCTTATCCAGAAGCATACCCAGGTCATAAGGATGAACCCCCTTAACAAGGAAAGAGATAACCCCGGATTTCTGGGGACTGGTACCATAGATCTGCAAACCCTCAATCTCCTGTAAACAGCCAGTGGCATAGGAAAGTAACTCCTGTTCGTGCCGTGCGATTTCATCCATGCCGATATTTTGCAGAAAACCTAAGGCGGCACCCAATCCGACGACACCGGTGATATGTGGGGTACCTGCCTCGAACTTATAAGGGACATCATTGAAAGTGGTCCCCGAGAAACTGACCTCTGAAATCATCTCACCGCCACCCTGGTAAGGAGGCATGGTATCGAGCAGTTCCATTTTTCCATATAGGATTCCAACCCCATTCGGGCCATAAGTCTTGTGGGACGAAAATGCATAAAAATCGGCATCCAGGTCAGAGACGTTGACATGCATGTGCTGTACCGCCTGGGCACCGTCGACCAGCACCCTGATACCATGATCATGGGCCATACGGGCAATCTCCTTAATTGGATTGATGGTACCCAGCACGTTTGACACATGGGCAACCGCTATCAACTTAGTGCGATCGTTCATCAATCCCGGCAACAGGTCCATTCGCAAGCAACCCTGCTCGTCAAAAGGCCACATGACCACCTTGGCACCTTTTCGCTGGGCCAGCATTTGCCAGGGCACGATGTTCGAATGGTGTTCCATTTCCGATACGATGATTTCATCCCCCTCATTGACAAAAGCTTCCCCAAAGGAAAAAGCGACCAGGTTAATGGCCTCCGTGGTTCCTTTCGTGAAAATAATCTCCTCGCGTGAGCCTGCACCAATGAAGTCGGCCACCTGTGTACGAACTGCTTCAAAATCGGCCGTGGCCTTGTCGGCCATAAAATGGGCCGCCCTGTGGATATTCCCGTAATAGTCGATTGAAAGCCTGCGCTCGGCAAGCAAAACATCCACAACTTTCTGGGTCGAGGCTGCACTGTCAAAGTAAAGCAGGGGTTTCCCGTATATTTTTTGTCTCAAGATCGGGAATTGGTTCCTGATCTCCTTGATATCAAATGCCATGAATCTATTTAGTTTATCCCCTTAAACGATCTGAAAGGGTTTATTACAAGCCACGAATTTACAATGAAACATCGATATTCCTAAAAATCAGATTCCAAATATGGCATACATGACCCGATTCATAAAGAATCCGACAATTAAGGCCTTAACATCCGTTAAACTGACAACCAGAAAACCTGAGGTAAAGACCAGAAATTTCAAAAATCCGGGGAAATATAAAAGGGGCAACAAGCATTAAACGCCTGTTGCCCCTTCACATTCATATCTTCTATTCTTTGGGATCAGATAAATCAATCAACCTGATCAAATCATGATCCCAATTCATTCGGGTCAGCAATCACACTGGTAGGCACACTCATGGCACCTGCCCACATCGCCACTCAGGCGACGTTCGATCAGTTCGTTGATCCGGTCGCGCAGTGGCTCGACCTTGATGGTTTGCACCACCTCATAAGAGAAGGCATTCATCATGATCAGCCTGGCCTGCTTCTCCTCGATACCTCTCGATCTAAGGTAGAAAAGAGCCTCTTCATCGATCTGACCGATGGTGGCACCATGACTACACTTCACATCATCGGCCTCAATTATAAGCTGGGGTTTTGTCTGCATCTGGGCCTTATCGGTCAGAAGCAGGTTATTATTCCGCTGGAAGGCATTGGTTTTCTGTGCATCTCTTTTCACATGGATTCTTCCCGAAAAAGCCCCGGTTGACTCATCGTCCAGTACATTTTTGTAAAGCTGGTTGCTTTCGCAATGAGGTTGCCCATGGATGATCTGGGTGAAATTATCGACGTGTTGCTTGCGATCCAGGAATGAGAGTCCAAACATGTTGGCTTCACAATTCTGCCCATCCAGTTCTACCCTGAGATTATTCCGGATCAAACCGCCATGTAGGGAAACCGTATTGGAGGTGAGATGGGAATCCTGCTCCTGGTGAACGAAAACGGAGTTTATCGAAACAGCCTTATTGTGCTGGTTCTGAACCGTATAATAATCCAATGAAGCATTGCTTCCAATAAAAGCCTCTGTGGCATTATTGAAAAAATAGTTCTGGAGATTGAGAGTATGGTCACACAAAATGAGTTTAACCTCGGCGCCTTCCTCAACTACAATCAGGTTCCGCTGGGTAACATAGGTATCTTTCGGGGCCTGCAACAGATTGATGATCTGCAGCGGTTGTTCAACAGCCACATTTTTGGGAACATACAAGAAGTAGCCGTCTTGTGCGAAAGCGGTATTCAGGGCCACCATGGCATCGGCCGAGGTGTCGGCCAGTTTCCCGTAAAACTTTTCAACCAGGTCAGGCCTTGTGCGGGCAACATTTTCAAAGCTATCAAGGATAACGCCTTCAGGTAGCTGAACCGCTTCATTCGCCTCGGCATAAAACCAACCGTTGCGCATAGTCACCACGTGGGTGTTTATCTGGGGGACATCACACTTGAATTTTTCTTCAAGCTGAAAATCATTGGCCGATTTCCTTACCGGAAAATCAAATTCCTTGGCAAATGCCGGTTGCAGGTTGGTATATTTGTAATTTTCAACCTTTCTGGTTGGAATTCCCTGGGCCACAAAATCACGGAACGCTTTCTGCCGGTGGATATTCAGCACCGGGGCACCCGACTCCTTCAGGCTATCACGAAGCGTATTATATTGTTCCGTGAGACGCAGGGAAAGATCGTTATTTTCAGTCACTGCATTCATACCTGTTCCCCATTTTCTTTCTTAATCCAGTCGTACCCCTTCTCTTCAAGCTCCAGGGCCAGTTCCTTGCCAGCCGACTTGACGATACGGCCTTTTAAAAGGACATGTACATGGTCAGGGACAATATAGTCGAGCAAACGCTGATAGTGCGTTACGACGATGGTGGCATTATCTTTCGATCTCAGGGCATTTACCCCGTGAGCAACCGTCCTGAGCGCATCGATATCCAAACCGGAATCAGTCTCGTCGAGAATGGAGAGTTTCGGTTCAAGAAGGGCCATCTGGAAAATCTCGTTCTTTTTCTTTTCGCCCCCCGAGAAACCCTCGTTTACTGAGCGGTTGGTAAGTTCGGTATCCATTTCGACCAATGCCTTTTTCTCACGCATGACCTTCAGGAACTCACCTGCAGTCAATGGCTTCTCGCCCTTGAACTTCCTGTGTTCGTTGACGGCAGTCTTCAGGAAATTGACCATGGGCACACCCGGAATCTCGACCGGATACTGGAAACTGAGGAAAATCCCCTTGCGGGCACGATCCTCGGGAGCCATTTCCATCAGGTCTTCTCCCATATAGGTAATCTCGCCAGCGGTAATTTCATAGTCTTCCCGTCCGGCCAGCACATTGGCCAGGGTACTTTTACCGGAACCGTTCGGTCCCATGATGGCATGAATTTCACCCGGTTTTATCTCCAGGTTGATGCCATTCAAAATTTCTTTTCCTTCAATGGAAACACAAAGATTTTTTATCGATAACATGTCTGATATTTCTTGTATAGTGAATTCTTATTTTTCCGAAACCAAAAACCTCATTGGCCAAAAGTTACCCAACACTGCCTTCAAGACTGATTGCCAAAAGCTTTTGGGCCTCAACGGCAAATTCCATGGGAAGCTTGTTGAGAACTTCACGGGCATAACCGTTCACGATCATGCCAATGGCATCCTCGGTTGAGATTCCCCTTTGGTTGCAATAAAAGATTTGGTCTTCGCCGATTTTGGAAGTGGTGGCTTCATGCTCGACAATCGATGATTTGTTGCCGACCTCGATATAAGGAAAAGTGTGTGCACCACATTTATCGCCCATCAACAGTGAATCACACTGTGAGAAGTTTCTTGAATTGACGGCACCGGGCAATACCTTCACAAGTCCGCGATATGAATTATCGCTTACCCCGGCCGAGATCCCCTTGCTCACAATGGTGCTCTTCGTGTTTTTCCCGATATGGATCATCTTGGTTCCGGTATCCGCCTGTTGGTGGTGGTTGGTAAGGGCAACCGAATAAAACTCCCCTACCGAGTTGTCACCCAAAAGGATACAGCTTGGGTATTTCCAGGTAATGGCCGATCCGGTTTCCACCTGTGTCCAGCTGATTTTGGATGACACACCACGGCAAACACCACGCTTGGTCACAAAGTTATAGATACCGCCTTTTCCGTCCTTGTCGCCTGGATACCAGTTCTGTACGGTGCTGTATTTCACTTCGGCGTTGTCGAGGGCAATGATTTCAACGACCGCGGCATGCAACTGGTTCTCGTCCCTCATGGGAGCCGTGCAACCTTCGAGGTAGCTGACATAGCTTCCCTCATCGGCAACGATCAGTGTACGCTCAAACTGTCCGGTATTGGCCGCATTGATCCTGAAATAAGTAGAGAGCTCCATCGGACAACGCACCCCTTTGGGGATATAGCAGAACGATCCATCACTGAAAACCGCAGAGTTAAGGGCTGCGAAATAGTTGTCGCCAACAGGAACGGCCATCCCGATATATTTTTTCACGAGATCGGGATGTTCCTGCAATGCCTCGCTGAAGGAACAGAAAATTATTCCCTTTTCGGCCAGGGTTTCCTTGAAGGTGGTCTTCACCGAAACACTGTCGATTACGGCATCCACGGCAACACCTGCAAGGTGCTTTTGCTCTTCGAGAGGAATGCCCAGCTTGTTGAATGTTTCGAGCAATTCGGGATCGACCTCATCAAGGCTTTCGTATTGTGGCTTTTTCTTTGGGGCCGCAAAATAACTGATGGCCTGAAAATCGATAGGAGGGATTTTGAGATATGCCCAATCCGGCATTTCCATCTTCAGCCACTTTCTGTAGGCATTCAGCCTGAACTCCAGCATGAAGTCAGGCTCATTCTTTTTCTCCCAGATGGTGCGGACGACATCCTCGTTCAATCCCTTTTCGATGATGTCCATCTCGATATCGGTATAGAAACCATACTGATACTCCCGCTGGGTTACTTCATTTAACAGTTTATCTTGTTCTTCCATTATTATTAACTTCTAAATATCCTGTATCCTCTTTCAAAACAGTTTCAGAATAACCTGAAAATCTTAAAAATGTTCTATAAATTTCCCTAAATCATGCGATTATATGACGGACAGGTCCATTATCAGGGCTTGCAAAGATACAAAATTAAGGATACTTTTGCCCCTGCAAAGGACGGTAAAATACCTTTTTATCCTAATTTAACATGAAAGATATCAGAGAGAAAGCAAGCATAGAATCGTTAGGCGAATTTGGCCTGATTGACCATCTTACACGAAAGATACAAATACGTCATACCTCCACACTCAGGGGGGTAGGTGACGATGCGGCAGTACTTCATTTCGGTGACGAAAATGTGGTGGTAACCACCGATCTTCTGACCGAAGGCATCCACTTTAACCTGATGTATGTACCTCTGAAACATCTGGGATACAAGGCCGTGGTGGTGAATTTGTCAGATGTCTATGCCATGAATGCCACTCCCCGCCAGATTACCGTCAGCATTGCCCTGTCAAAACGATTTGACCTGAATGCCGTTGAGCAATTATACGAAGGCATTCACATGGCCTGCGAAAATTACGGGGTCGACCTGGTAGGAGGGGATACGACCTCTTCCCTGACCGGACTGACCATCAGTATTACGGCAATTGGTTCAGCACCAAAGGAAAAACTGGTCTATCGGTCAGGAGCACGCGTCAACGACCTGCTATGCGTTACCGGCGACTTAGGAGGTGCCTATATGGGATTGCAACTGCTCGAAAGAGAGAATGAGGTTTTCAAGGTCAATCCAAAAACCCAGCCCAAACTTGAGGGGTACGACTATATTCTGCAACGGCAGCTCAGGCCGGAAGCCCGGAAAGACATCGTGGAGGCATTCAGGACCTTGGGAATCCAACCCACCTCGATGATTGACATATCCGATGGGCTGTCGTCCGAGATTCTGCATTTGTGCAAAAATTCAAAATTGGGTTGCCATCTGTATGAGGAAAAAATCCCTTACGACGACCAGACCAAAGCCATGGCTTCAGAAATGAATATCAACCCCTTGGTAGCCGCTCTGAACGGAGGCGAGGATTACGAACTGCTGTTTACGTTGCCCCTTTCCGACTTTGACAAAATCAAAAACGATCCCGACATTTCAGTAATCGGACACATGACCAGTCCGGAGGAAGGAGCTATGCTGGTAACTACGGGAGGGTCGCTGATCCCCTTGGTAGCCCAGGGGTGGAATCACATGGAAAAACAGGACTAGAATCCAATTCCGAAATGCACACCCACTGATACATGGCTGTGCTCATTGTCGATACCATAGCCGATCATGGGCCCAACGTGGAATCCCGCCAGGTTAAATTCAAAAACAGCTTCGGTATGGAATGTAGGAGATACTTCCATCTCTCCGTCATGCTTTCCAACAACCAATCCAGGGCCGGCATTAATTGTAAGAAATGAAACTGGTCTGTAATTCACCAATAGATTTAATCCATTGTGGACTTTTTCATCCACGATACCTTCGTAACCCAGTCCGATTCCCCACTGGTGATGCTTACCCATCTGCCTGATAAAGTGAACGTGTATGCCTGGAGCTAAAACGTCCTCCCCAAAAATATAAGTGCCTGCGCCTCCGAAACCAATATGGAAGCGATGTGAGTCATCATGCAGCTTACCGTGGGCATGATCATTTTTGTGATCATCCGGATTTATTTGGGCTTGGGTAGAAAGAATCGATATGGTGAGCAAAAGTATGCCTAGGAAATATTTAGAAAAATTCATATAAAATGAGTTGATAAATGGTTTAAAGGCTTAAAACAGCCTATTTCAAAAATTGTTTATGACTTCAATTCCATAAAGTGCCATGGGTTCAAATTTGAACCGCCAAATCCCGGGAAATGGAATATATGAAAAACTTCCTTAACTAACCCTTTACAAAATTTCAAAGTGACGATTATAACCAAACCTTTTATGTCCGGGACTTATGCCCAGTATAGGTTTCTCCATTGTTTCTCCATTGTTTTGCCATTGTTTTGCCATTTTCATATGGTGTAAGAATGGTATTCGCATGGTAATGGTATTTAAATAGTCCTAATGGGTCACGAACCCGGTTAAGCATTGCTAAAAGTTGATTGCGGTATCCGAAATGCTCGTCAGAAAAATATGTCGCAAAAAAAATCGGCTGTCCCATTCCTGAGGCGGCCGAATTCACATATCCATGATAAGGATCAGTCAACAACTAATCCGGGAAATATCCGCGAATGATGCCACGTTTTGAATCCTTGATGAACAACAGGATCTCATCCCTTTCCGGAGAGGCGGGCATCTCGGCTTCAATGATTTCGACAGCTTGTGAGGTATTCAGTCCTTTCTGGTAAATATATCGGTAGATATCCTGGACCTCCCTGATTTTCTCGTTGGTAAACGCACGACGGCGAAGACCGATTGAATTGATCCCGACATATGCGAGAGGCTCCCTGCCTGCCTTGATGAACGGGGGAACATCCTTGCGTACAAGGGAACCACCGGCAATCATGACATGAGATCCAACGTGTACGAATTGATGAACGGCCACCATACCTGCCAGAATCGCAAAGTCATCCACAACGACCTCACCAGCCAGCTGTGTGTTATTCACGAGGATAACGTTATTACCGACCACACAATCGTGTGCGACATGCACATATGCCATCAGGAGGCAGTTGTTACCGATCACCGTTTTTCCCTTTGCAGCCGTTCCCCTGTTAACGGTAACAAACTCACGGATAGTGGTATTGTCACCAATCTCGGCGGTGGAATATTCGCCCCTGAACTTCAGGTCCTGTGGTATTGCCCCAATGACAGCTCCGGGAAAAATATTGCAGTTTTTTCCGATACGGGTACCCGGGAGGATGGTCACGTTTGATCCGATGCGGGTACCTTCACCGATTACAACATCTTTATCGATAGTTACAAACGGTTCAATAACAACATTTTCAGCAACATGCGACTCGGGATGCACATAAGCAAGTGGTTGTTTCATCTTCTATTTTCTATTTCTGTTATTCATTCATTTTTACAATCTGGGCCATAAATTCGCCTTCAGCTGCCACCTTGTCGCCGACATAACAAAGTCCGCGCATGACGGCAATTCCCCGACGAATGGGAGAAATCATTTCAAGACGGAAGATAAGCGTATCACCCGGAACCACTTTCCTTCGGAACTTCACATTGTCAATCCGGATAAAGTAGGTGGAATAGCGGTCTTTTAACTGGTCGAGCACCAGCAGCCCTCCGGTTTGGGCCATCGCTTCAATGAGCAGTACGCCAGGCATGACTGACTCACCAGGGAAATGCCCTTGGAAGAATGGCTCATTGATGGTCACGTTCTTAACGCCCACAATCATGTTTTCCTTCCGTTCAATGATTTTATCAACCAAAAGGAAGGGATATCTGTGCGGCAACAATTCGGTAATCCTGCCAATATCCATCAAAGGTTCGGCATTGGGATCATAAACCGGTACACCGCTCTCCTGTCGTGCAATTTCCTTTTTCAGAAGCTGGGCCATTCGGGTGTTTGCCGAATGCCCGGGCTTGGTTGCGATAATACGACCCTTAATGTGCCTGCCAGCCAGTGAAAGGTCACCAATCACGTCGAGCAGTTTATGGCGGGCACATTCGTTCTCGAATTGCAGGTCGACATTGTTTAATATACCCTGCGCTTTTACAGATACATGCTCATGATTGAACAGGTCCGCAAGGCGGTCAAGCTCATCCTGGGTCACATCACGGTCGATGATCACGATGGCATTGCTCAGGTCGCCACCTTTAATCAGGTTATTATGTTTGAGCAGGAATTCAAGTTCATGCAGAAAAACAAATGTCCTGCAGTTGGCAATATCAGCCTTGAAATCTTTGATGCTGTCGAGGGTGGCAAACTGATTGTTCAAGACCCGAGAATTGAACGCGATCATCACATTCAGGCTGTAATCGTCATCAGGCAGGGCAATCAGCTCAGATCCGGTTTTTTCATCCCGGTAAACAATCTTCCTGGTGATCTCAAGGTATTGTCTTTCAGCATCCTGCTCAACAACTCCGGCCTTTTCGATGGCTTCCACAAAGATCCGGGAACTACCGTCGATAATGGGAGCCTCTTCGTTGTTCACCTCCACCAGCACATTGTCGAGCCCCATACCCACCATGGCGGCCAGGGTATGCTCAATGGTTCCGATCCGGGCCCCGTTTTTCTGCAAAAGGGTTCCACGCGATGTATCAACCACCAGGTCGGCATCAGCCTCAATGACCGGTTGTCCGGGCAGGTCAACCCTTTTGAATCGGAATCCATGGTTTTCGGGAGCAGGCAGGAAAGTCATGGTAACATCAACTCCCGTATGCAATCCACGACCCTGTATGGTAAAAGGCTGCGCTAAAGTTTGCTGTTTTTGTGCATTCATCAGATTAATCAGCGAGATGCTGCTTTATATTATCTTTCATTTTAACAATCTCTTTCTGCAGGTCGATTACTTCCTGCCGAAGCTGGGGAAGATTACGCAGTACGGTATACATCCGTATGGCTTGTTTGAAGTCGATGGCAGGGGTTCCGAGAATGATCTCGTTATCTTTTACACTCTTGCTCACACCGCTTTGGGCCCCGATCTGTACGTTGTCACCGATAGTAAGATGTCCGGCCAAACCGACCTGGCCGCCGAATTTGCAGTTTCTTCCCACCTTGGTGGTACCTGCCAATCCGGTATGTGCAGCCATCACGGTATTATCGCCTACCTCGCAATTGTGGGCTATCTGAATCAGGTTATCAAGTTTGACCCCTTTCCGGATGATGGTATGCCCCATGGTACCGCAATCGATGGTGGTATTGGCGCCAATTTCGACATCATCTTCGAGAACTGCGTTTCCTATCTGTGGAATTTTCTTGTAAGATCCGTCTTCCTGTGGGGCAAATCCAAAGCCGTCGGAACCGATCACGCAACCCGAATGCAAAATGCACCTGGAACCGATGACCGTATCGTCGTATATTTTTACGCCCGAATAGATCACCGTATCATCGCCAATGGTCACGTTATCCCCTACATAGGCATGAGGATAGATCTTTACCCGGTTGCCAATTATTGAGTTTCTTCCGATATATGCAAAGGCAGCCAGCCAGCAGTTCTCGCCCATGGAAGAAGATTCATGAATGAACGATGGATTTTCAATGCCGGTTTTCAACCCTTCCTTTGCCTTATTGTAGAGGTCAAGAAGGGAGGCAAAAGCCTGGTATGCATTTTCAACCTTGATCATGGTTGCCCTGACTTCCTGCTTGGGCTGGAAATCCTTGTTTACCAATACGATGGATGACCCGGATGTATAAATAAAGTGCTCGTATTTGGGATTTGCCAGGAATGAGAGCGACCCCTCTTTCCCTTCTTCGATTTTTGATACAGTATGGACCGTAACCTCGGGATTACCAACAATTTCGCCTTTCAGGTAGAAAGCAATTTCTTCGGCTTTGAATTTCATTCATCATAAATTTTCCGGTGCAAAAATAGGGTAAATTAATTAAACACCAATTCTTTCGGGTAACTGATAAAAAATTTCCGTACCATCTTGGTCAAAACTGAAAGGTTTATATCCGATGCCTGCCTGATATCCCTCAGGTTATCTTGCTTGTCGAGAATCATGATGTTTCCGGTCAGGGCACTATAAGCACTGTTGCTTACTTCCCTGTACACCATCAGAAAGTCAGCATCCTTTAGGGTAATGCCATATTTTTGTGCCACTTCCCTTTTCATGGATTTCAGGTCACGTTGAGACATGGGGGCCTCCAGTATCCTGGCAGTGAATAGTTTCCTGTCAATCAATCCTTTTGCAAGAAAAGAGAGAATAAAATCAGGATGAAGCTGCCAAACTTTGACCGCACTGAGAATATCGGTGTCATCGAGCATCATGAAATGTTCAAGCACGCCTAAACCGTTTATTTCCCTGTTTTCAATAAAATCATTAAGTGTAAGGCTGTTTTCAAGAAATACCTTAAAGGATGGAGTCGCGTGCAGGTTTACTCCGCCCCTGACAAGCACCCTTGCACGGCGAAGCAGGTTGATCAGCTGGGCATCGGCTGCCAGTACCGTTTTGTGCAGATATACCTGCCAGTACATCAACCTTCTTGCAATCAGGAATTTTTCGATGGAGTAAACACCCTTGGATTCGACCACCAGCTGATCATCATGGATTTCCAGCATCTTGATGATACGATCGATCCCAACGACTCCCTCTGCCACTCCGGTAAAGAAGCTGTCACGCCCAAGATAATCGAGCCTGTCCATATCGAGTTGTCCCGAAACCATTTGGTGCAGAAATTTCTTTGGATAACGGTTCTCGAATATTTCGAGAGCCATGGAAAGTTTACCGTCAAATTGTTGGTTCAGCGATCGGATCAGGATGGCAGACAGGTCTTCATGGTTGATATCCACCAGGGAATTCTCGAGAACATGGGAGAAAGGTCCGTGTCCAATATCATGCAATAAAATCGCGATTACCACCGCTTCGGCTTCCTCATCGGTAATCACGTGTCCCTTTACCCGAAGGGCGGCAATTGCCTGACGCATAAGGTGGACAGCTCCCAGGGTATGCTCAAAACGGGTATGGTTGGCTCCGGGGTAAACCAGGAATGAAAGGCCAAGCTGTTTGATGCGGCGTAATCGTTGTATCCACGGGTGTTCCAGCAAATCGAAAACCAGGTCAGACTGTATATTGATAAACCCCAGTACAGGATCGTTGATGATTTTCTTCTTGTTCTTCTGAATGGACACGCTGTTAGCTATTTAAAGTGCAAATGTAAGAAACTTTAAATCTATTTTATGAATCCTAAAAATCAATGAATTATCATTTTTCCCAATTTGAATATTAATGGATTTATTATTACTTTTGTCGCGCATTTTGAGGAAACCTGAAAGTGGGGGACAAATTGTCCCCTATTTTGTTAGAATGAAATGACAGATAAAGAAAAGATAGCAGGATTGATCCGTGAGAAGCTCGATGATGGCATGTTTCTGGTTGATGTCAGCGTGAACTCGGCAAACGTGATTCATGTTGAGGTTGACAGTTTTACGGGACTGACCATTGATCAGTGCGTAGCTCTCAGCAGGCATATTGAAGGCAATCTCGACAGGGAAACCGAAGACTTTGAGTTACAGGTCTCTTCTCCCGGTGCCGACCAACCGTTCAAGGTAAAGGAACAATACCGGAAGAACCAGGGACGCGAGGTGGAAGTGACTTTAACGTCAGGAGTCGTATTAAAGGGAATGCTTGTCGACTCAGGCGAGGAAGAAATGATTTTGGAAACCTCTGCCAAGGTGAAAGTCGAAGGAAAAAACAAGAAGGAGCTGGTAACCGAAAGAAAAGCCATTCCGTATAGTGAAATCAAAAAAACACGAGTTATAATATCTTTTAAATAAATCGGGAAACATGGATAACATGAATCTGATAGAAACCTTTTCAGAATTTAAGGAATTAAAAAATATCGACAGGGCCACCATGATGAGTGTCCTCGAAGATGTTTTCCGGAATGTTCTGATACGCCAGTTCGGTTCGGATGAAAACTTTGACATCATTATCAACGTTGACAAAGGGGACCTTGAAATATGGCGCAACCGGGTGGTTGTTGAAGATGACCAGTTTGAGGATCCAACCAGGGAAATCAGGCTGAGCGACGCAAAAAAAATTGATACCGACTACGAAGTGGGTGAAGATGTGACCGATGAAGTGAAACTCGCCGATTTTGGCAGGCGTTCCATCCTCAACCTTCGCCAGAACCTGGCGGGCAAGATTATGGAACTTGAAAAAGACCATATTTACGGTAAGTATAAAAAACGCATCGGTGACATTATCACCGGTGAAGTATATCAGGTTTGGAAAAAGGAAATCCTTGTTCTCGATGATGAAGGCAACGAGCTCCTCCTTCCCAAGAATGAGCAGATCCCGTCGGATTTCTTCCGAAAAGGGGATTCGGTCCGCGCCGTGGTCGTGAAAGTTGAATTGCGAAACAATACTCCCCTGATCATCCTATCGCGCACATCTCCCGTTTTTCTTGAGAGGCTTTTCGAACTCGAAATCCCTGAAATCTTCGATGGCCTGATCACCATCAAGAAAATCGTCAGGATGCCCGGGGAAAGGGCAAAAGTGGCTGTTGAGTCTTACGACGAACGTATCGACCCCGTCGGTGCCTGCGTTGGGATGAAAGGCTCAAGGATCCACGGGATCGTCAGGGAACTCAGAAACGAAAACATTGACGTAATAAACTTCTCATCCAATGTACAGCTATATATCCGCAGGGCCTTGAGTCCTGCCAAGATCAGCTCCATCAGGATCAATGAGTCGAACAAGAAGGCAGATGTTTACCTCAAACCGAACGAGGTTTCACTGGCCATCGGCAAGGGCGGTTTGAATATTAAACTTGCAAGTCAGCTGACCGGCTATGAGATTGATGTTTACCGTGAAATTGAGGAAGACGATGAAGATGTCAACCTGGATGAATTCGCCGATGAAATTGAAAGCTGGATTATTGACGAATTTAAGAATATCGGTTGTGATACAGCCAAGAGCGTTCTGAACATGTCACGCGAAGACCTGATCAAAAGGACTGACCTCGAAGAAGAAACCATCGATGATGTCCTCAGGATCCTTCGTTCTGAATTTGAATAACGGGAATCGATAATACCGGTTATCCGATTACCCAGGGGCTGCTGACAGAAGCAGTGCACATTAAATAATTAAAAAGTTTCTATGGTTGCAGGCAACGCACAAAGATTAAGCAAACTGGCAAGAGAATTGAATGTGGGAATCCAGACAATGGTTGACTTCCTGCATAAAAAGGGCATTGAGGTCGATCCCAATCCCAACACAAAAATTGCGGAGGATATCTGTCATCTACTTGAAAAGGAATTCAAGAGTGATGTTTCCCTGAAACGTGAATCTGAACAGATTACCTTGCGTCAGCAACGTACCCGTAAAGAGGTTATCACACTTGATGACATCTCACGTAAAGAAGAGGAAGATGAGGATTTTGATGACGACTTCCTTGGCGTTGACGAGTTGAAGAAAACTGCCTCTGCCGCAACATCCCATAAGGCTCCAGAAAAGCCAAAAGCTGAGGAACCTGCCAAAGAGGAACCCAGGGAATCGCTGATCAAACCCTTTAAGATCGTTGACAAAATCGACATCAACGACTTACCGGGCCAGAAGAAAAAGCCAGTTGAAAAACCAGCTGCTGAAAAGCCCCAACCCAAGCCTGCTCCAGCCGAACCACCTGTTGGGGAGGTTGAGCCAAAACCGGTTGAAAAGAAAGAAGAAAGTACAAAAACCGTTGTTCCCGCCGAAAAACCTTCTTCGGAACCAATGGTCGCAAAAGAAAAAACGGAACAGATACAAGAACCTATAAAGGAACAAACAGCACCAGTGGTTACAGAAGTAGTTCAGGAGCACATCAAGACCGATGTCCCCAAAGTTGATGAACCCAAAGTCATCGGGAAAATTGACCTCGGTCAGCTCAACACCAAAACCCGCCCGGCGAAGAAGACCAGGGAGGAAAAAGACAACGAAAGAAAACTCAGGAAATTTAAGGATAGGGAAACCCGTACTCCTGACCGGTCCGAAAAGGAAGAATCCGGGAATGAGACCACAATGGCCCAACCGGAAACCCAAACCAGGGGAACCGGGTCGGAGGTTATTCGCGCCAAGGCAGAGAGACTGGCTGGACCTACCATTGTCGGCAGGATCGACCTACCTGTCGATAAAGAGAAAAAAGGAACAAACGGTGATTCTGACCGTGATCGTGCCAACAAGAAAAAGAGAAGAAAACGAATCCAGAAAGATACCGAAAAGGTTAATCTTGCCGCAAAACCTCAGGAAGACAGGAAAAAACCCGAGGATGCCAAAAAGCCAGGCAAGAAAAAGAAACTCCTGAAGAAGGAAGTCAATGAAGAGGATGTAACGAAACAAATCAAGGATACACTTGCCCGACTTACGAGCAAAGGAAAATCGAAAGGTTCAAAATACCGTAAGGAAAAAAGGGCCATCCAGAGCGAAAGGGCAGCCCATGAGGCAGAAATGAAGGATTCACAAAGAAACGTTCTCAAAATTACTGAGTTCGTTTCAGTGAATGAACTGGCCAACATGATGAATGTGCCGGTGACCAAGATCATTGCCACTTGTATGAGCCTTGGGCTCTTTGTTTCGATCAACCAACGTCTGGATGCCGAGACCATGTCGGTTGTGGCCGACGAGTTTGGCTATAAGGTTGAATTTGTAAGTGTTGAAATTCAGGAAGCCATTGAAGAGGAGCCCGATACAGAAGAGGATCTCCTCCCCCGTCCGCCCATTGTCACCGTCATGGGTCACGTTGACCACGGTAAGACTTCGTTGCTTGACCACATCCGGAGCACCAACGTGATTGCCGGTGAGGCAGGTGGTATTACCCAGCACATCGGGGCTTACAACGTTAAGCTTCCCGACGGACGCCGGATTACCTTCCTTGACACTCCTGGTCACGAGGCCTTTACAGCTATGCGTGCCCGTGGTGCACAGGTTACCGACATTGCCATCATCATTGTGGCTGCCGACGATGACGTGATGCCCCAAACAATTGAGGCCATCAACCATGCGTCAGCCGCCGGTGTACCTATTGTATTTGCCATCAACAAAATTGATAAGCCAAGCGCCAATCCCGAAAAGATCAAGGAAGCCCTGGCGAATATGAATTACCTTGTCGAAGAATGGGGAGGTAAATACCAGTCACAGGACATCTCAGCAAAACAAGGACTCAATGTGAGCGAATTGCTCGAGAAGGTCCTTCTTGAGGCTGAAATGCTCGAACTGAAAGCCAATCCTAACAAACGGGCAACCGGAACCATCATCGAATCATCACTTGACCGCGGTCGTGGATATGTCGCTACCGTTCTGGTTCAGTCTGGTACCCTGAAGGTTGGGGACATTGTACTGGCCGGACAAAACTATGGACACGTCAAGGCAATGTTCAACGAACGAAACTCAAAGATAGATTCAGCCGGACCTGCAGCTCCTGCCATCATCCTTGGACTCGACGGGGCACCACAGGCCGGTGATAAGTTCCATGTATTCGAAAACGAACGCGAAGCACGCCAAATCGCCAACAAACGTGAACAGCTTGCCAGGGAACAAGGTCTGCGTACCCAGAAACATATTACCCTGGATGAAATCGGCCGTCGTATCGCTATCGGAAACTTCCAGGAACTGAACCTGATTGTCAAGGGTGACGTGGACGGATCGGTTGAAGCATTGTCCGACTCACTCATCAAACTCTCCACCGAAGAGATACAGGTGAACGTGATTCATAAGGCGGTAGGCCAGATTTCAGAATCGGATATCATGCTTGCCTCCGCATCGGAAGCCATTGTGGTCGGATTCCAGGTACGCCCGTCTGTCAATGCACGAAAACTTGCCGAAAAAGAACAAATCGATATCAGGCTCTACTCCATCATCTATGATGCCATCAACGAGATCAAGGCTGCAATGCAGGGCATGCTCTCGCCAGAGATCAAGGAGGAAATCGTCGGTACCGCAGAAGTACTCGAGACCTTCAAAATCACCAAGGTGGGAACCGTTGCCGGATGTATTGTCAGGGATGGAAAGATTGTCCGTAACATGAAGGTCAGGGTAATCCGCGACGGTATCGTCATCTATACCGGATCGCTTGGCTCCTTGAAACGATTCAAGGAAGATATCAGGGAAGTGAAAAACGGTTACGAATGTGGTCTGAACATTGAAAACTTCAATGACATCAAGGTAGGCGACAACATCGAATCGTTCCAGGAAGTGGAAGTGGCCAAACAACTTTAATTAAACACGGGAATTTTGGGTCAGATTAATCCGGATTAATTACAATCCTGATTTCAGAAATTCCGGAAACTCAAAGGGAACAGGCCACAACCTAATTGGGCACCCTTCAAGAGAAAAAAATGGTTCAATCATAGAAGACCGTCCAATAAAAGGGCGGTCTTTTTCATTATGGTACCGACCAACATTAAACCCATAAACTGCGGTTTGCAAATTGTTTACGGAAACATTAAAAGCCCCATTTTTGAAAGGTATCCCAATCCCATTTTATATATTTGCAGAAAATTTAAGGAAAATGCCGAATACAATTCTTTTTGTTAGTGGAGGGGAACTGGTCCTGGTTATGTTACTGGCACTTCTTTTCTTTGGCTCCAAAGCCATTCCCGATATTGCCAAAACCCTTGGAAAAGGTTTACGTGAATTCAAGAAAGCGACCAATGAGATCCAGAGGGAAATCAATGAAAGCACTTCGGACGTACGAAAAGACCTGAGTGAAATATCATCCAACATCAACAAGGAAACCACCGAAATCAACAAACAGATCGAGAAGGACCTGAACAATTGATCCTCTTCATGTCCGGACCTGAAAACTCCGGAATCATCCCGTGGAAACCCGTCAACTATGGTAAAGGCTGAAAATATCCGAAAATCTTTTGGCCAGGTCAGGGTTTTAAATGGTATCGACCTGGAAGTTCCGCAAGGGAATATCGTATCCATTGTTGGCGCCAGCGGAGCAGGGAAAACAACACTTCTTCAAATACTCGGTACCCTGAGCAAACCCGATTCGGGTGAAATCTATATCCATGGCCAGAAAATTTCTGCATTTTCCGAAAATCAGCTGGCAAACTTCCGCAATCGTGAACTTGGGTTTGTTTTTCAGTTTCACCATCTGCTACCTGAATTCACCGCACTTGAGAATGTCTGCATCCCTGCATTTATTGCAGGAACCTCACGCAGCGATTCCGAAAAGAAGGCAAGGCACCTGTTGAATTATCTGGGATTATCAGATCGAATGACCCACAAACCATCACAAATGTCGGGCGGAGAAAAGCAGCGCGTGGCTGTTGCCAGGGCACTCATTAACCAACCAAAGGTTATTATGGCTGACGAGCCTTCAGGAAATCTCGACTCACAGAACCGTGGCGAATTACATGATCTCTTTTTTCAACTCCGAAATGATTTCGGAAATACCTTTATCATTGTGACTCATGATGACTCATTCGCCGACCGGTCTGACCGGATCATACATATTAAAGACGGAGTGATCGTTGAATGAACAACCAGGAGTTAAAAGAGTTTCTCGAGGAAAAGACCGATTTATACAACCGACCCCATTTCATTGAAACAGATCCGATACAGGTTCCGAAAGCCTTTTCAGGTAAGGAAAACATTGAGATCGCAGGATTCCTGACCGCCACCATAGCCTGGGGGAATCGTACATCCATCATCAGGAATGCACATCGCCTTCTTCATCTTCTGGATCATCACCCTTATGAATTTATTACGACAGCCAGTGAGAGGGAATTATTTGTGGCTTCTGAGTTTGTCCACCGAACCTTCAACCAGCCTGATACACTCTACTTCCTGCAATCGCTGCGTAATCTTTATTTGAAAAAAGGCGGACTGGAAAAAGCATTTCTCAAGGGATTTAAGGAGGACATGACTGTATATTCATCGCTCAGGGAATTCAGAAACCTCTTTTTTGAACTGCCGGGCCAGGCTAGAACCAGGAAGCACATTTCGGATGTAACTTCGGGATCTGCCGCCAAGAGGCTGAACATGTACCTGCGTTGGATGTGCAGAAACGACAACCGGGGTGTTGACATCGGAATCTGGAAAGGCATCCCCACTTCCAGCTTAATGCTTCCCCTGGATGTCCACACAGGCAATGTAGCCCGCAAACTCGGCATCCTGACCAGGAAACAGAATGACTGGAAAGCGGTTGAGGAAGTTATGTCTGTACTGCGTAATTTTGATGCTGCCGATCCGGTAAAGTATGACTTCGCTTTATTCGGGCTCGGTGCCTTTGAAAAGTTCTGATATGGGCCGAAATAACTATTTCCAGTTTAAACAGTTCACGATTGTGCAGGAACATTCAGCCATGAAGGTTGGGGTCGACAGTGTCTTGCTGGGAGCCTGGGCAGAAATTGGGAACGCAAGTACCATTCTCGATGTTGGGTGTGGAACCGGACTCCTTTCACTCATGATGGCTCAACGGTCCTCTGCCACCATCACAGGCATCGATATCGATGAAGACGCATGCCGGGAGGCAAAAATGAATTCTGGGCTTTCTCCCTGGCCTGAAAGGATTAACATACAACATATTCCATTTCAGCAATTCGTTAAACAAAACAATACGGCATTCGACCTCGTCATTTCCAATCCACCCTATTTTGAGAACAGTTCAAAGCCGGGAGACCTGAAACGAAAAAGCGCCCGCCACAATGACGAACTGCCATTCCATGAATTTCTGGAAGGATGCGCACAAATCCTTCATCCTCAAGGAAGAATAGCGGTCATCCTTCCTGCCGGAAAGGCACATGAATTTGCCAGTCTAGCAGCCAATTATGGATATTCAAGGAACCGAATGTTAATGGTCAGGCACTTCCCTGACAAACCCTGCCGCAGGATCCTGATGGAGTTCTCACAAAAAAAAATCACCGATATCGAAGAGACACTGGTGATTGAAGCTGAAGGTCAATTTACTGAGGCTTATAGAAATCTGACCAGTGAATTCTACCTGGCCTTCTGAGCCATCAGGTTAGACAAATAACATCATGGGGATAAAAGCACGGTCCATTTTCCGGGCAAACCTTTCAACAGCTACCATATCGGTATGATCCATGCTTTGGTCAAGATGCGCCATTTTCTTAACGGCAAATCGTTCCAGA
Source organism: Bacteroidales bacterium 6E (assembly GCA_001270045.2). Lineage (GTDB taxonomy): Bacteria > Bacteroidota > Bacteroidia > Bacteroidales > Prolixibacteraceae > UBA1413. Next base: position 98,800 of record DF970668.1, read on the forward strand.
AAATTCATCTTTTCGAGATTCACTGAACCTCCTGCAGTGAGAATGCTTTTGGCATGTGCAAGCAAATCGGCAGGGAAGGCATCCTGCAACTGTTTGCGGGCAACATCCCCTTCATACATGCAGCAAATGAACAAACCCAACTCTTTACCAAGAAGGAGTTCACGATTTTCTGCGCAGAACTCCTTTACCTTGTGTTGAATCTGTCCGGCATGAATGGAACCTCCAACAATGATTCTGTCGTATTCCTTCACGGCAGGAAGCTTTTTCTGTTTCAGGTCGGCATAATCAACCTTCCCTCCTATTCGGGTACCAATCTCTCTGGCAATTCTTTCGGTACAACCGTGTGTTGTTCTGTAAACGATTAATGTCTTCATGGCAGGCAGTTTTGAATAAAATTAAAACATCTCCCGAACATTTCAGCGCACTTATCGGTTAACACAGGATTAACACCGGTTAATCAAGCATTTTTAATACTTTTTTGTCTTTTATTATTGTTATTTTTGCGGTTTATGAATAATGTAGATATGTCAGAAACAGTTCATCAGGAATTCAAGATTGATACAAGCCTATATAAGATTCGTGAGATCAGGCAGCTGACCGAATCAACATTTGTGGTTTCTCTCCCACGTTGCAGGTTTAATTTCAGGCCGGGTCAGCACATTTCGGTCTCCATTAAGGGTGATTACCAAAGCAGGGAATATTCAATTTACAGTGGTGCCCAGGACGAGGCACTCGAAATCCTTGTAAAGGAAGTTGACGGGGGATATTTTACTCCAAAACTGAAAAACCTGAAACCAGGAGACTACCTTGAAATCCATGGTCCCTTTGGAAAATTTGGCATGGATCCCAGGAAAAAGGAAAGCCACCGGCATGTTTTCATTGCCAGCGGAACCGGAATTGCCCCTTTTCACAGCATGGTAAGGTCAATTCCCGGATTGGATTACCAGTTAATACATGGTGTACGTTACCCCTCTGAAGCATATGAAAGTGATCATTACGAAAAGGGACGTTATGTACTGTGTACAACCCGGGAGCCGAAGGATAATTTTCACGGAAGGGTTACTGATTATCTCAAAACCCGGGAGTTTGAACCGAACACAGCATTCTATCTCTGTGGTAACAGCGACATGATTTTTGATGCCATGGAAATCCTGAAAGAAAAAGGCTTCCAGCGGGAAGACATCACTGTAGAAGTCTACTTCTGATCCTTCTGCAGTTATTTTTTCTTTTTCGAGTCCATTTTCTCTCCATAGGCTAGGTCACCTGCGTCACCCAGACCAGGTACAATATATGATTTGGAAGTCATCCCCTCATCAATGGCTCCCAACCACAGTGTTACGTGTTCATCCTTAATGTGGCTGGTCACATAGTCAACCCCCTGCTGGCTGCTGATTATGGATACCAGATGGATGTGGGAGGGAGTCCCCTTGGCCTTCAGGGCATGATAGCTAATCTCCATCGACATACCGGATGCAAGCATTGGATCGGAGAGAATGACCACTTTGTTGTCGAGTGAAGGTGACGACATATATTCAAATTCAATGTCGAAGCCACCGTTATCCGTATATTTCCGATAGGCCGAAATAAAAGCGTTCTCTGCTTTGTCGAAGATACGCAGGATGCCCTGGTGCATCGGAAGACCAGCCCTAAGAATGGTTGCCAGGACAGGTTGTTTCGCAAGAACCGGAACCCTGGCAATCCCCAGCGGTGTGGTAACTTCACGAACCTCAAATTCCAAAGTCTTGCTGATTTCAAAAGCAAACAATTCGCCCAATCGCTGAAGATTCTCCCTGAACCTGAATGAATCCTGCTGAATCCGGATGTCCCTCAGTTCAGCCAGGTACTGATCAATCATGGAATGGTTGTTGCCTAGTACTTTGATCTCCATAGAACATTTTTTAAGTAAATATATAGTCTCCGTCACCATCCTGAATTGCCTGGTCCGCCGACAGGCTCATGTGAAATGTGGAATAAATGGTTTGCCCATACCCTTTCACATAAAAAAACGGAAACCAGTGTTTCCGGACTTCCCGGGAAATCTCCGGATGCAGTATCGTGACGAAATCAGGTTGATTCTTACCGCAGTAGGCCCTGATCCAGAAGGCAGCAGCCAAAAAATCACGCGAAGATAAATAAAAATGATGCGACTTCAAGTGCCCTTCCCGCTCCGAGAAGATGAAAAATCCTGAAGTCACTGAATTTTCCTTGATTTTGACAACCTTTAAGGAAAACTCTCCGGAATAGGATGAAAAGGGATAGCTGAAATCAGGCACCAAAGGATCGGGTGTCACCCATGGATACCTGAAGATCCATTCCAATTCAGCCGATCCCCGACCAAAAAATGTCGTTTCACTCATGCTGTCAGCAATTTCAAGGCACTCCTTATCCGGCATGTCAAGCACTTCAAATGTATATCCAACTGGATTGACAGGAGAAGAGTAACTACCGATTAACTTCCAAAAAGATCCCAATAAACTTGCCAACACCTTTGCAATAGGCAAAAGAAACCATCCTGTGCCCCGCTTGGCAAGGATGGCCGGATATGCCGACGGGAAATAGGCCCGAATGCCCTTATGGGTATAAAGGGGCACAAACAATCCCGAAGATAGATTCGCGGATTGTCCGCCCGGGGAATAATTGGTAAACATCAGCCTGGTCTGCCAATCTGCATAAGCTTCCCTGAGAAGCATGACCGACATCCCTTTCCCTCTATAGGCAGGAGCTACCCACGACCCGCTACACCACCCGAAGCGTAATTCACGGTTATCATTTTTTAATTTCCCGGCCCATACGGTGCGGAATGCAGCCAGTGTCTCCCCTTTTGTGACCATATATAAAACCACGTCTTCCGGTTTTCCGTTCGGGTTATGCATATAGGATAACGCCCGCTGCAACGAGATGGGTTTCACATCCAAAGAATGAAAAAGACGGCTTCCAACAAAAGCCTCCAACTCATCTAATCTTATGCGAATGACCTGTTCCATATTAAGGGTGCCTAACGGTCTGCCTGCCCAAATAGCCCCTTAAACGGGAATAAAACATCTCCATTTTAAGGGAAACAGGCAGGGGTTCTTTTGTTTCAACAGGAAAACGCTGCAAATGACCTTGTATCGAATCAAATTTCAGGCCTGCCGTCCCGAAAGTGAGGTCGCAAAGGTGGTCATCTGCGATCTGCCGCAACAGTCGGGAGGAGACTCCGTCATCGGTATAGGGAAAGGCAAAGACCCGATGCTTCTGCTGAAGTTGGTTACCTATCCATGCCATACTGTCCGCCACTTGCTGATATTGGCTATGTTCATCCAGTTTTGAGAACTCTGGATGGTCCCAACTATGTCCCCCGATGGTAAAACCCATCGACTCAAGTTCCCTGATCTGGTCTAAAGTCATATATGGCTTGTAATCATCCAGGAATTGTTGCCATGAAAGTCCCAGCTCATTGGCCAGTCGATCTGCTTTCTTGCTTTCGGCATATGGCATTTGCAGAAGGGAATCAAAGGATAATCCCCTCTCCTTCAGCCAGGTTTCCCCATGTTTGTCCTCACGAAGACGACTGACAATCAGGCTCGCCTTGTAACGATGGAAGAGTTCCCTGTTATCCGTAAAACCGGGATTGACAAAAAATGTGGCAGGAATCCCCTTGCTCAGCAGCACTGGAGCAATTAGGGTCGCACATTGCCTCAATCCGTCGTCAAAACTCAGATGAAACACTCCCGGCTGTGCGTGTGGCTCGTTAAGAAGGTCGTCTAAACCTACAGGACGAAAATGCTTCAGCAGGAAATCGAGCTCAGCCTCAAATTGACGGCTATTCCTGTATGGGTAATTCAGCACATGGGGAAGTGGCTCGTCGCTGACCACATGGTAAAATGGAAGAAATATTGGATATCGGTAACGGGCAAGCCAGTCATGGGACAAAAGCTTACCCGGCCATTTCATGATATTCCGAAGTTTGCCATTCATCGTATCATCCATTTAAATGGAGCCGGAAGTCGAAGGTCAACCCAATGGACATACGTTTCAGGATGTGTTCCAAAGCCTTCAAAAAACCGGGCAATACCCGGGATCATGGATCCTTCCATATCGAGGTACCTAGGATGTCCTGCGAACATACGGATCACATGATCCATCATAAAATACATGGCACCCAATTCGCGGCCCATCTGGCTGCTGACTCCATTGAGATATAAAATGCGTTTGTCCTCGAACACAAAAAATGCCGCGGCGCATAATTCGTTGTTCCGGTTATAGACCCCCATCAACGATCCTTTCCCTTCGAGAAGGATGTATGAAGCCAGCTTCCTGAAATGCGGCAGACACTTGCCGTATATCTCTTTCGACTGGTGGGTAGTTTTGAAGTCAAGGTACTCCTGCAGGGCTATCCCGTCGGTAAAAGTCAGGCCATTTTTCTCGGCCTTTCTGATATGCCGCTGGGTGTGAGACGAATACCCGGCATAAAGTCCTGCATATGGAAATTCAAGATAGAGGATTTGGTTATTCATCTCCCGAAGGCGATCCGCGGGCCAATGTAAATTCTGGCTGTTCAGGCTTATCCGGACATACCGGAAATGTAGCCTGACTGTCATTAGGAAGGCATCTGCAATAGGGTCTGGGGGTGATGGGAAGATGCCCAATTGCTGGCAATAGCAAGGCTGGACCAGCAAGGTGAATCCCCATTTCTTCCTGACGGGAAGAGGCATCACAAAATCATATTCACCCCATATCAGTGCCATCCAATCCTCAGAAATCCGGTCGAGGTACCAGCTTTGGGCATATACCCTGCCATTGGAAGCCTCTGAAACCACCCGGTCCCAGCGTTCAGTTTCAATCTGGGCACGGGGCACCAGCCGTGGGAGTATGTTTTCATTGTCGGGCATAGCCAAAGCCTTTTTGGTTGATCACCTCGAATACCCTCCGGTATTCCTTCCATGCCCCTGATCCTGTCACCGATTCGTTGTGCCAAATGATGGAAAACCACCCTCCGACAGCTTTTACCTCATCCATCAAAGTACATACATTATGAATGGCCTCATCAGGGTTAAGCTTCATATAGTTTTTCAGGGTTACATCCATGGCCTGGAAGGGGAAAATTGTCAGGTTGGAAGGCTCATCCGCAACCAGGTCATAAAACGGGAACGGAGTGCAAGTTCCCGCCCTGAAACCGGTAATTCCGGCATAACCCATTGAATAGTCGGCGGTGATTCCTGCCATCAGCAGTTTTCGGTATGTTTCCGGCAACCTCAGCATCAGGAAGTGTTGCCGGCTGATTATGGGATCAGCACCTGTAATGACACTGAACCTTTGCTTTTCATTTATTATCCTTTCCGGGCTTTCGTCCATCGAAGCCAAATATGATGGATGGATCCCACTGGGGTAATGATTATGAATCATCCGTACCAGCTTTCTCAATCTTTCGTTCGTCCATGACACAGGCGTATCAAACAGGGAACGATCCCCCAGGTGGATAAAGAACCGAACCTCCTTTTCATTCCCTTTGAAGTGATGGAACATGTAATCATAGGTATCATAAGGGTCCTTCGCTTGGCCTGTCAGCACTTTCCATCTTTCTGCAATACCATGAAACCCCTTTGTACCGAACTGGCGGACTGCACTTCCAAGGTTCCGGAGGATGCTTTTCCCTGCATAGGCAAAAGCGTTGTCGATATCGATGGTTGGCAAATACCGGAAGGGCATGATGGGAAAGATCAGTCCGGGATATACCTCCTTAAGGGATTCGGACAGAATCCTGCACCATATATTGGTAACAGGCTTGCCCAAAGACCCCATGGCCGACAACACTGACAACTCATGATTGAAACGACCATATTCATCACACTCCGACGGGAAATACTCTTCCATGCGAGTGATGATATAAAAGCAGGATGCAAATGGATCAAATGGCATCAACGAATCATCGGAAGTTGGGAAAAGCCCGGTGGCATCCCGACAAGGAACCAGCACTAAATCTGGCACTTCAAGAGATCCGCTTTCAAGAAGGCCGCATGCCCTTATAAAAGGCTCCCCACCCACCCGATTCAGGGAATAATTGAGTACCGGGAGATCCGTATTGACTATTGCCTTACTGTCGGAGGTGAATTGTACACCAATTCCCAAAACATCCATGAACATCCATTCCGCAATATACCGGAACCTGGATGTCATGACAGGATTATAAATCAGCAGTTCAGTTTTCAAACCAAAGGAAAGAGGCGATAAATAATGGTTGAATATACAATGTTTATCGCAAAATGAAGCTTCAGAGAAGTCCGTTATCCGCAAAACTGTAATAACCCTTCTGTGAAACAATCACGTGGTCGAGAACCTGTATATCCATGATCTTGCCGGCTTCCTTCAGTTTACGCGTAATTTGCATGTCGGCATCTGACGGAGTAAGGTTCCCCGATGGATGATTGTGACTCAGGATCATGGCAGTGGCCAATCTTTCAATGGCGGTTTTGAGGATTGTACGGACATCTATCACCGTTGCGGTTAGGCCTCCCTTGCTGGTCATGAATTGATGTATGACTTTATTGCTTCGGTTCAGGAGCATGATCCAGAACTCTTCATGGTCAAGATCACCCAGAAGGGGCATCAGGATTTCAGCCACATCCCTGCTCGATGATATCTGTGGTCTTTCGGGCATCTCCTCGGATTTACGGCGTCGGCTGAGTTCCATGGCAGCCATGATATTGACAGCCTTGGCTTCGCCTATTCCCTTAAAAGTGGAGAGGTATTCGTAATTCTTCTTCCCAAGATCGGTAAGGCTGTTTCCCACTGAACCCAGGATCTTTCGCGACAGCTCGACCGCAGTCTCTCCCAAATTGCCAGAACCGATAAGTACGGCGATCAATTCGGCATCTGAAAGCATCCGGGGACCGTATGTCAGCATCTTTTCCCGTGGGCGATCACCCATAGCCCATTCCTTGATATTTAATTTCTTATTATCGCTCATTATTCCAGGGTTTGACTGATTTTATAATGAGCGAATGTACACAAAAAACTAATTTAAGGAGAATACAAAAGCACAAAAAAAGCCCCTCCAAATGTGGAGAGGCCTTCTTTTTGTCTCTTTATGAAATTGTCGCCTTTACATTCTGTTGATCTGCAAAGCCAGCTTCGATTTCAGGTTTGATGCCTTGTTCTTGTGAATAACATTCTTCTTGGCAAGCTTGTCAATCATCGCGACCACCTCCGGGTACATCTTTACCGCTTCGTCTTTGTCTTCCGACAGACGCAGTTTCTTTACGGCATTACGGGTGGTTTTTGCGTAATATTTGTTATTCAACCGCTTTTTTTCGGTTTGCCTGATTCTTTTTAATGCTGACTTATGATTTGCCATTTTATTTTTTGATCTTTTTAAAATTAGCAGTCCGTAGGGGATTCGAACCCCTATGGCAAGAATGAAAATCTTGAATCCTAACCCTTAGATGAACGGACCTTCTTTATTTCCCTTAAATTTGGGACTGCAAAAGTAAAAACCTTTTGCGAATTTCCAAACTCAATCAGAACTTTTTTTGCCAAATCCCGGATTTATTATTTGTAAATCCTTTTCATTTTGGCGTTGCAAAGAAATAGAAGATTTTTGAATTTGCAAATGCCTCCCCCAAAAAAAATTCATGGGTTAAAATATGGTTAACGCCACTCTACTATGGTCCCCCTGTCGGGCGATAACAGTTCGGAAGGCAACGTATCCTTCACCTCCCTCCATAGAAGACTTATCAGCTTATGCTTTGCAAAGTGCCTTGAATATACCAGGCTGACCTCTCTCAACGGTGTGATATTGGTAAAGGATATCAGGTTTTTTTGTCGTGTTTCCGACATGGTATACTTTGCCAACTCAGGAATAAGGGTGATACCTCCTTCAACATCGACAATATTCATCAGGGTTTCCAATGATCCTGCCTCGAACTGGAAGGGAAGACCTCCTCCTGCTCCCGACATATATGAACAGAGATTCACCACCTGATCCCTGAAGCAATGTCCATCGCTCAATAACCAAATATCAGGGGTGGCAATATCAACTGGCGTGATCTCTTTCTTTTGGTGGAGGGGATGATTCTCATTGGCATAAATCAGCATTTCCTCATAAAACACCGGCTTCTCGATAATCTTGTTTTCCTTCAGGGGCGTAACAAGAATGCCAACGTCGAGCAGGTCCTTTTGCAATAATTCTATGATGTTGCCTGTGGTTAACTCCTCCACCTTGATGATGATGTTAGGCCACGTCCGTTTGTAATGACCGATAAAACGGGGTAAAAGGTAGGGCGCAAGCGTTGGGATGATCCCAATACGAAGCAATCCGGAAACCTCATTCCTGTGATCTTCGATTATATTCTGCAATTCGGCCGACTCACTCAACACCACCCGTGCCTGGTCGATCAGTCTTTGGCCGACATCGGTGGGTATCAGGGGCTGTTTGCTACGATCGAAGATTATAACGCCCAAATCCTCTTCCAGCTTCTTGATCTGCATTGAAAGCGTGGGCTGTGTGACAAAACAGCTCTCGGCGGCCCGTCCAAAATGACGGTGGACGTCCACCGCAACAATATACTCAAGTTGAGTCAGTGTTACCATGTCAGTTGATCGTGATTTTGGGACAAGATAGAAAAAATCTATCAAACACTTCAAGATAAACTCAATCAGCTATGAAAATTGCCGGGATCTTTACACTCAATTTCCCTTTACATCACCCAGTTGCAAGGGATTTTCTTATTTTTGCCAAAAAGAAGTATAATGTTCAGAATATCCAGCATAATTTTCCTTTTTACAATCATGGTTCTGGCCGGATGTGGTCCTTCGCAGGAGGATATGGCCAGGGCGAGGTTTAATTTTGCAAAAAATCTTCTCGAGAGAAACGACACCACGGCGGCACTTCTTCACCTCGACAGTATCGCCAGGCTGACTCCCAAGGCTGCCTATTCGATCAATGCCGCCAAAAACCTGAAAAAGGAAATACTGTGGGAACAACTGCAGCAGAAAGGGACCTTACTCGACACCGTTAAGGCAAAAATTACGCGTCTCGAACCTAATTTCAATATCGAAAAAACTCAGTTTGACCGTTACGCCCAGTATCTGCACAAACGGCAAACGTGGGAACGCTCATGGAATCGCTCATACTTACAGGTCCTGCTGAATGAAAAGGGTGACCTGTCACTCGTAAGCAATTACAATGGGGAACAGTGGCTCGACCATACCGGATTAAGGGTGTATGACCAGGGATTGAGCGCCCGGACCGACTCGGTTGGAATTACCGAACCCGAAAACCACCGCAGTGATTTTCTGGAATCCAAATGGGAAAAGGTAACTTACCGAAATGGCCGTGACAATGGCGTCATTGAATTTATAGCCGAAAACAGGAACCTGAAACTCAAAGCCGTTTTCCTGGGGAAAAGGTATCATTACATCGTGCTGGAGGATTACGACAAAAAAGCCGTCCAGGATGCCCTTGAGCTCTCCCGTGCCATCAAGGCCAGAATCGCGCTCGAAAATGAAATCAAGCAGTTGCAGAATGGGCTGAATGCCCTGAATTAATCCACCATTTCATCAAATGATCTTCTCAATCTCCTCAGGGGGATTGGCTACCACTGCCCTTTCGCCGTTTACCACAATTGGTCTCTGAAGCCATTTAGGGTGACTCACCAAAAGGGATATCCACTCATCTGCCGGAAGATTCTTCCCTTTGTATCCCGCTTTGAAGTCGGGCTCCTGGGTCCTGATGAGCTGGATAGGTTCCAGTCCAGTCTTTTCAAGGATGCTCTTGATCTCCGCTTCCGTTAACCCATCATTGAGATAATTTTTGATCTCCAGCTCAAATCCTTTCTTTTCCAAATACTTGAGCCCCAATCTGCTCTTGGCGCAGCGTGGATTGTGGTATATTTTCATCGCGATATGGTGTTTGCCACGAATGTAATTGTAATAATCCTCCTGTCCCCGGAATTTAAATCCGGGATAGATTTTTTGGTATACATTCTTCAGGTCCGGATCCAGGATGCGGGCCTTGCTGTTGTCTTTCAGCTGAATATGCAACATCGTTTTCAGTTCTTGCAACAATTCCGGATCATAAATCGGGGCAGCCACTTCAATGCGGCGGTTCAGGTTTCTCGGCATCCAGTCGGCCGAACTGATAAAGCAGCGCTCTTCGCCACCATTGGCAAAAAGGAAAATCCGTGAATGTTCAAGGTACTTATCCACAATACTGATTGCCTCTATATTGTCACTCAACCCGGGGATACCGGTCTTCATCCCAAAAATACCTCTCACAATAAGCCTGATCTTCACCCCTGCCTGTCCAGCCTCGTATAATTTGAAAATCATCTCGGGATCAATGAGGCTGTTCATTTTCAGGATCATCCATGCCTCCTTGCCGGCTTTGGCATTCCTGATCTCCCGGTTCACCATTTTGGTGAAGCTCTTCCGCATCTGGAAGGGACTAACAATCAAATGATTGAACTTAAAATGCTTATAATTGTGCTTGAAGAACTCGAATACATTGGCCACTTCATCTGCCAGTCGGGGGTCCGACGTAAAAAGTCCGTCATCCGCATAGATCCGTGCCGTGCCCTCATGAAAGTTGCCGGTCCCGATGTATGCATAGTTTCGGCAAACCGTACCCTCACGACGCTTAACCCATGCCAGCTTGCTGTGGATCTTGAGACCCGGGATCCCGTTGATCACATTGGCTCCCTCTTCCTGAAGCTTTCCTGACCAGAATATATTGTTTTCCTCATCAAACCGGGCCTGCAGTTCGATGATCACGGTCACTTTTTTGCCGTTACGGATGGCGTTCAGGAGTGCGTTGACCACCTTGGAGTCATTGGCAATCCTGTAGATGGTGATGCCGATTTCCTCCACTTCGGGATCGATGGCGGCTTCCCGCAGGAAATCGATAAAATGGCCGAACTTTTGGTAAGGATAGTGCAACATCACGTCTTTTCTGCGAATCACTCTCAGGATACTGGTGTGCAAGGGGAAATCCTTATGCCGCATGGGAGGCAGCTTAGAGTAATAGTGATGAGGCTTCCCGACTTCCGGAAAGTCCATGAAATCCTTGTGGTTATGGTATCGTCCACCCGGGACTGCATTTTCTTCCTCTTCGATCTTCATCTTCTTCAGGATAAACTTTTGCAGGTCTTCGGGCATTTCACGATCATAGAGTAAGCGCACGGGGCGGCCAATTTTCCGCTTTTTCAATCCGGCCTCCATCTTTTCGATAAACGATTTGGAGATATCGTCGTCTATATCGATTTCCGCGTCACGGGTCACCTTTAGGGTATAGGCCTCATACCGATCGTAGTCGAAATAGAAAAAGAGGTCATCCAGACAAAAGCGAATGATGTCATCAAGCATGATCACATACTTTCTTGACCCTATGTCTGGCAGAACAAGGAACCTCGAAACCGAACGGCTTGGAATCCGGATCAGTGAATAGGCAAAATCCTCGGGATCGGCCTGTTTTGAGAGTTTGACGGCGAGATAAACCGACCGGTCGCGAAGATAAGGGAAGTTATGCTTCTTCGAGAGCATGATCGGAACCAGGTTGGGAAGTACCCGCTCCTGGAAATATTTACGCACAAAAACACCCTGTGAATGGCTGAGGCCCTTTTCGTTGATCAGGTATATGTCCTCTTTGCGAAGCTCATCAATGATATTGGAAAAGATTTCCTGAACCTTGGTCTGCTGCTTTTTGACGATTTCCTGGATCTGGTCGTGAAGTTCCTTTGGGGTCAAAGGGCCGAGCATGCTTTCCTCGTCACGGCCAAAGTCAACCATCCTGCGGACGGTTGCGACACGAACCCTGAAAAACTCATCCAGGTTATTGGAAAAAATACCAATGAAACGTATGCGTTCGAACAAGGGGGTATTGGGGTCGTCGGCTTCCTGCAATACCCGCTCATTAAACGACAACCAGCTGATTTCACGATTGATGATATGCTCTTCCGAATCTGGCCTGATCATAAATACCTCCGGATCTTCCTGTGTTTAAAATTGTTCTAATATGCTTAAAACAACGCAATAATCAAAGGAATATGAAGATTATTCACCTGGATTTCACCCCAACGCCCAAGTCTGTCACTCTCCCCCGAATTCCATCAGGAAGGCTTTGATAAACCCATCGATTTCACCATCAAGAACCGCCTGTGCATTTGACGATTCAAATCCGGTACGGTTATCCTTGACCAGCTTGTAGGGTTGCAGAACATATGACCGGATCTGGCTTCCCCACTCTATTTTTTTCTTGTTCGATTCAATTTCTGCGACCTTCTCCCTTCTTTTCCTGAGTTCGAGTTCATACAGCTGCGATTTCAGGAGTCGCAGGGCATTTTCCTTGTTGCCGAACTGTGAACGGCTTTCCGTGTTTTCAATGATGATCCCGGAAGGGGCATGCCTCAGCCGGACCCCGGTTTCCACCTTGTTGACATTCTGTCCGCCAGCTCCCGAGCTCCTGAAGGTCTCCCAGGTGATGTCGGCAGGATTGATGTCGATCTCGATGGTATCGTCAACCAACGGAGCCACAAATACGGAGGTGAAGGATGTCTGCCGCTTATTTTGTGCATTGAAGGGTGACAGCCGAACCAGCCGGTGCACACCGTTTTCACTTTTCAGGTATCCATAGGCATATTCACCCTCAAACTCCAATGTGACACTTTTCACGCCAGCCTCATCTCCGGGAAGGATATCACTGATTTTTACCTGATAGCCATTCTTTTCACCCCAGCGGGTATACATCCTCAGCAGCATGTCGGCCCAGTCGTTACTCTCGGTACCTCCAGCCCCGGCATTGATCCGCATCACGGCACCCAGCCTGTCTTCCTCATTCCTGAGCATATTCCTGGCCTCCAGTGCTTCAACTGCCTCCATGGTTTCAGCATATGCCGCATCAACCTCTTCGGCGGATGCTTCATCGGCTTCAAAAAATTCATAAAGGACCAGAAAATCATCCACCTTCTGGTTTATATCCAGATATCCGTCGGTCCATACCTTGATGGAGCGGATTTTTCGCATTTGCTCCTCAGCCTCTTTGGGATTGCCCCAAAAGTCCGGGTCCTGCGTCTTAAGTTCTTCTTCCTGTAACTGTATTAGCTTCGCATCGTAGTCAAAGATGCCTCCTCAGCGCGTCCCGGCGCTGTACAAGGTCATTGACCTGTTCTTTAAAGATCATGTTGTGATTGTTTAAATTCAGCCGACAAAGGTAGCAAAAAATAAAAGAGGCATCGACCTGAAATTTCAACACCAACCATGAAGTAATGTGGACTCTTCAGGCAATTCGGGCATAAATTCAGGCAACAATTTCAGAAAGGTGCCTGTGAATCAGTTCGGGTTCAAATCCTCTTCCCTGGGCAAACCGGATCAATTGGCCCATCTTCTCGAATTTCTCCTTCTTTTTGATGGTTTTCGCCTTGTCTTTCAGCGTCCTGACCAGCAATTTCACATACTCGTCCTGGTCAATTTCCTGCATGCCCGATTCAATGATGGTATCCGAGAGTCCTTTCATTTTCAGGTAATAACGCATTTTCACGCGCCCCCATTTGTTGAACCTGAATTTGTCCCTGACATAAGCCCTGGCGTAGCGCTCATCATCCAGGAACTTTTCGCCGACCAGCCTTGCAATGATTTTTTCCTGGAGTTCCTCATCACCACCCCATTCCCTGATCTTCTTCCGTATGTCGGGAGAGCATTCTTCTGAACGGCTGCACAATCTGGCCGTCTTTGAGAATATTTCGGATTCAAGCTGCTGAAGGTCTTCCATACGTGGTTGATTTTTTTTGAGAATCTGCTAATTTATATAAAATGAGAGATTTATCCAACCCTGGAGTTTTTATTATACACGCTTCCGCAAACGCTACCTAATATAAAACGTCAACCCCATTTCAGGTACAATAGTCAAGGCAAATGGCTTATGGCTATTGACCGGTCAATACGACTGCTTCCCGGAATTTTTCGATATGGCCTTCCAAATCGTACATTTCAAGCATCAGTATATAGGGTCCTGGTGGAAGAAGATGGCCGATCGGGTCACTCCCATCCCATTGTAAAACTCCTTCGGTGGAAAGAATAAGGTTTTCCGCAATTCTCACCATCTCTGTCCCTGATAAATCGAATATCCAGCCATTGGCCATCCAGCCTGGTGATGGCATGACATACCGGATGATCAAGGCATCATTGTACCCATCGTTATTGGGCGAGATTGCCGCATTCTGAATTTCCAGTGAAACCCTTCGGGAAGTTTCTGTCATCCATTGTGAATTTTTATATCCGGGTGTGGCGAAACCGACTGCCGCTGAAGCCGATTGAAGGTTACCCTTATCTGAGGCTGGGATGTCGGGATTTACCCTTTCAAGTGACACTCCCTTCACGTTGCTGATCAGCGGATGATGCATGTCTTCAATATAATGGAGTTCATCAATAACCTGGTCATTGGCATCCAGCAAGACCACCCAGCCTTCCGAATTGTTGAAGGAAGGAATGGAAGACACTTCCCGAAAGCAGGATTCACACTCGGTGACGTAAAATGAAGTCACCCCTTCCTTTGACTCACATAGCACAAAAAGTTCGCCGGGCTCCAGGGCTATACCGGTTGACCCAATGCCGATCTTTTGACGGAGCTCTCCCTGGCTGTCCCTGCCTGCCAAAGAAAGTAATGCCATGTCTACCCGCTTGGATGAATGGTTAAGAACTTCCACGAAATCACAACCTCCGGGAAAGGGATTGAACAATACCTCATTTACCACCACATCCCCGGGTTCAAGCTTAATCCACTCTATTGGCTGCAATACCTGAGACATCATGTTGCCACATAAATCGGATATGCCCTGAATGGTAAGCTGAAAGGTAACATTTAACTGCAATCCCTTATCCCATATCAAATGTATCACCGAAGCCGAAACAAACTCCAACCGATCCGGTGCACCCAATCCTCCCGACAAATAGAAACAGGTAGAGTCAGCCATTACCGGCTCAGAAAAAGTTACCCTGGCCACATTGGGAGAGATAACACCCACTCCCAGGAGTTGAGGTTCCACCTCATCCGGATTGGGAGAGAACACGGAGTTCCGGCTGCCGGGAGTACCCCCTGATGAATCCCGGCTCGATGTCCAATTTGCATGTTCCCCACAACTTCTTTGCGGATCAATCCGCTCGAGCGACCATCCTCCTTCCTTCTTATGATTGTCACCATACCATTCATCCGAATAACTGACCTCGTCCCTGATTTTTCCATCCGGGGTAACAAGGGTAATGCGGTTTCCCGAATTGCGCAGTGCAGGCAACTGAAAACCCAGCGTTGGTCCCAGCCCCGACAACATATCAATCCCGGTCACACTGCAAAGTATGACATACTCTCCGGGCCCCAGCCAGTAAGCAGGCAACAGGCGGGATGTCCCTCCGACCATTAGTTCCCAGCTATCCAGATTGACCCTGCTATCACTTATGTTGACCAACTCTATCCATTCCTGGGCAGGAAGACCGACCTCCGGGGTTGGATCAACCATAAGTTCATTTATCACCACCCGGGATTCCAGACCAATCGTGTCACATGCGTCATCTTCCTTTAAAAAAGAACACGCGACACCATTATGATCACAAGCCTTGGCGACGGTCACAAAAACCATAACTATATTAACATTCAGGCAGATGAATGTTAATATTCTTAACCAGAATACTCTCATTTAACTATTATTTCGATAAAATTGTATTTTTGCGCCTATTGGAATTTTACAGGTGTACAATTTACATAAAATTTGAATAAATGAGAGTAGCAATTGTTGGTGCAAGTGGAGCGGTTGGGCAGGAATTTCTCAACGTGCTCGCAGAGAGGAACTTTCCCATGGACGAACTGGTTTTGTTCGGATCGGCGAGGAGTGCCGGAAATGAGTATGAATTCAATTGCAAGAAGCTGGTAGTGAAGGAACTCAAGCACAACGATGACTTTAAGGACATCGACATTGCACTGACATCGGCCGGAGCAAGTATCTCGAAAGAGTATGCCGAAACCATCACAAAATATGGGGCGGTCATGATCGACAACTCCAGCGCATTCCGTTACGACAACGACGTGCCGCTGGTCGTTCCCGAAGTGAATCCAACCGATTCACTGGAACGTCCACGTAATATCATTGCCAATCCCAACTGCTCAACCATCCAGATGGTGGTCGCATTGAAGCCGATTGAGGAGCTTTCCAAAATCGTGAGGGTGCACGTTGCCACCTATCAGGCAGCAAGTGGAGCCGGCGCACAGGGTATCGCCGAACTCGAACAGCAGGTGAAGGAAATCGCAAATGGCGATGAACCTACCATCAGCAAATTCCCTTACCAGCTGGTCATGAACATCATCCCGCATATCGATGTATTCCTCGACAACGATTATACCAAGGAGGAGATGAAAATGAACTGGGAAACCAAAAAGATCATGCATACCGATGCCGAAGTCAGTGCAACCTGCGTCCGCATCCCGGTGGCACGGGCCCATTCCGAAGCCATTTGGGTCGAGACTGCCGAACCGCTGACTGTTGAACAGGTCAGGGATGCATTCGAAAAAGCCGAAGGACTGACCATTGTCGACAAGCCGGCCGAGAAGAAGTACCCCATGCCACTGTTTGTATCCGGAAAGGATGATGTGTATGTTGGCCGCATCAGGAAAGACATCACCCACCCAAATGGGATTACCTTCTGGTGCGTCGGGGACCAGATCAAGAAGGGCGCAGCCCTCAATGCGGTCCAGATCGCCGAGTGGCTTTTAAAGAACGATCCTAAATTCAGGAAATAATACAAGGAAATATAGAATAAAAAAAACCGGTCAGATGACCGGTTTTTTTTTACCATTCCTCGTCCTCTTCTGTTCCAGGAATTTCAAAAAGAAAATCATTGAACGGAAAACGCTGAACATGCAATTTCTTCACTTCGTCGTAGAGGAAGCTTTTAAAGGACTCGACATTGGTTTTATACCTCGCCGAAATAAACAGGGAGGGTGAATTATTTTTGCCCATCCATGAGTTCTTCCAGTCCTCGAGACTCATATTCTCCTTAGTCGAAGGGGTAAGGTCATCATCATCCTTTTCGACATAGGTAAAGGCATCGATCTTGTTAAAGAGGTATACCACCGGTTTATCGGCAGCATCTATCTCTTTCAAAGTACGTTGCACCACTTCCACCTGCTCCTCAAACCCGGGATGGGAAATATCCACCACATGCACGAGGATATCCGATTCCCTTACCTCATCGAGGGTCGATTTGAAAGACTCGACCAGGTCATGAGGCAGTTTCCGGATAAAACCAACGGTATCGGCCAGCAGGAAGGGAAGGTTTTCGACAACCACCTTTCGCACCGTGGTATCGAGGGTTGCAAAGAGTTTATTCTCGGCAAAGACTTCCGACTTGCTGAGCATATTCATGATGGTCGACTTCCCGACGTTGGTATAACCCACCAGGGCAACGCGTATCATCTTTCCACGGTTCTGGCGCTGTGTTGCCTTTTGCTTGTCAATTTTCTTGAGCTGTTCCTTAAGTTTGGCGATTTTGTCGAGGATGATCCGTCGGTCAGTCTCGATCTGTGTTTCACCGGGACCCCGCATCCCTATACCTCCTCGCTGCCGCTCAAGGTGGGTCCACATTCGGGTAAGCCGGGGAAGCAGATACTGGTACTGGGCCAGCTCTACCTGGGTTTTGGCATGGGCCGTCTGGGCCCTGCGAGCGAATATGTCGAGGATCAGGTTGGTCCTGTCGATGACCTTGCACTCAAGTGCACGTTCGATGTTACGAAGCTGTGTTGGCGTCAGCTCATCGTCAAAAATGACGGTATCAGCTTCGGACACCTTCACGTATTCGGCGATTTCCTGCAGTTTCCCCTGACCAACAAAGGTCACAGGATGGGGCCGATCAATCCGTTGCATGAATTTCTTCAGCACGGTGGCACCGGCAGTATCGGCCAGGAACTCGAGCTCATCCAGATATTCACGGGCCTGGCGTTCATCCTGCTGCTGGGTAATGAGCCCTGCAAGCACTACTTTTTCAATTACTGAAGAGGTTTCTATCATAGAGACAACATGGATATATAGATACAAAAACTCCTGATCCGAGTAACGGATCAGGAGTGCAAAAGTATAACTTTTTGATAGTTACTGCAACTGGAAGTTGATAGGTACGGTGTAAGAAACCTTAACGGGTTTACCACGCTGCATTCCCGGTTTCCATTTGGGCAGACTGTTAACCACCCTGAGAGCTTCCTTGTCGAGTGAAGGGTCAACACCACGGGCAACGCTGGCCTGGGTGACAGATCCGTCCCTGTCGACAACAAACTGGAT
The DNA here is from genome assembly GCA_001270045.2 of Bacteroidales bacterium 6E. Taxonomy (GTDB): domain Bacteria; phylum Bacteroidota; class Bacteroidia; order Bacteroidales; family Prolixibacteraceae; genus UBA1413. The sequence goes on from DF970668.1 coordinate 117,090, forward strand.
GTATACCCTACCCTGGATACCGTTTTCCTGGGCGATCTGCGGGTATTTGATGGCATTGGCGATGAAGCGGCGCAGGGCAGCTTCTCCACCCGGGAACTCAGGCATTTCTTCCACGATAAAGAAAACCTGTGCTTCTTCTTCCTCCTTTTCTTCCTTCACGGTCTGGATCACGGGAGCCACATCAATGAAAGTTTCATTGTCGGCTTCTGAATCGAACATGCTGAGGTCGTCCAAAATGTCAACGTTGTCGTCAACTATTTTCAACACTTCAACAACCTGTGGTGGTGGAGGTGGTGGAGGTGGCTGAACCTGCTCCTGGCGGGTGATTGGGATGACTTCGTCTTCAACTTCGGCAACTTCCAGATTTCCAAGGGAAGAGGCAGCCGATGGTCTCGACTTCCACTCAAACGCTAAAAGAACAACGCCCAAAGCAACCACCAATCCAAGCATCAGAAGAATTCTTTTGTTCTTCTCCAGATCAGCTTTTGGCGACTTTTTGAGTTCCATACGAATATGATTTATTAATTAATACAATTAAGTTGATTACAATTTAAGGCTCTAAAGATAGAAATTATCTCAAAACCATAGTACCGATCCTTCAAATAAAATTAAGGCGAAAATTATCGTCTATGAACACTGTTCATGCAGCGCAAATTTGCCGTGTAGTCCAATTATCTAATAACAAAAACTTTACCAAAGTGTCTTTGCCAAACAAAAATCTCACTTTCAAATTCCTTTTGCCACATGCCGCTGATTTAAAAATTTGTTGATGACACCGAAAATTAAAAAACCCATTGTGGCAGTTCTATTGTTTTATAATTTTACATCAGAATAATTTCATAAACTTCAACCGAAACAGTTATTAACCGAAATACCAATCCAGAAATCAACCATGAAAAAATCAGGATCAATACTCCCCGCAATTTCAATACTTTTGTCACTCTCCATTATTTTGGCCAGTTGCTCAAGTACAACCTTAATCCAGTCAAATCCTTCCGGGGCAAAGATTTATGTTGATGGAGAACCGGTTGGGGATACGCCCTACAGCCATACCGACACGAAAATTGTTGGCTCCACAACAACGGTGAAAATTGTCAAGGAAGGATATGAGCCATTCATTACATCATTTTCACGTGACGAAGAAGTGGATGTCGGGGCTGTCATTGGAGGTTTCTTTGTAATGGTGCCATTTCTCTGGACAATGAAGTATAAACCAGCACGAACCTATGAACTAAGCCCGGTAAATGGTACATTTCAGAATCCGGCAATGGACACAACAAAGTCAACTTCGCCCTTGACATCCAAGGCAGAACGCCTTCGCGAACTGAAGGGATTGCTTGATGACGGTATTATTACTTTAGAAGAATTCGAGACTGAAAAGAAAAAGATTCTTGAGGATAATAAATAGAATGAAGGGATGATTACCGGAATCGAACCGATGACCTTATGACTGCCACTCACGGTTTTTTTCCGCATTACCTAATATCTGTGTGGATATCTTAGCCACACCTATTGCTTCATCCCGATTTCTATACACCATTCTACCTTGTATTTCCTTTTCACTGGAAGATTTTCCGGCAGAAATTTGGTACGGGAAGATCGCCATAAGGAAATGTATGCTTTAATAAATCTCCAAATCCCAAACATAAGATGTACAGAAATTAAAATTCCACGATCTTCTGGAATACCATGAATTCACAACCCTTACTTAAAATTCTGCCAATATACATTTGTTCACCCCTGAAAACCTTTTTCGGCATTTGCTTTTGTCGATCTAGTTCTGTAAATTGATGTTCAACAAATATTGAAAGTTGGCATTAATGAAGGCTGTATAAATTTCAAATCATGCAAACATCAAAACATAGAATCTTGACTTTTTACATGTTTGTATCCGCCATCCTCGTGTTAAGCGGTTGCAGATCGATGAGTGAACATGTACCGGGCGATGACAACAAAATGAATGGAAGCTTTGAAATTGTAAAGAACAACCTCCCTGTTAATTGGCGTTTTTACACATCCAAAACAGTTCAAGGCGGAGATTTTGATATTATTATCGATTCATTGACATACAAAGAAGGGAAGCAGTCATTAAAATTCCTGATTCGAAATTGTGATAATTTGGGAGGATGGCACTCACCTGGTTTTTTTAGTGATTTCAATGCATCTCCGGATGAAACATATAAAGTGAGTTTCTGGGTAAAGAATCAAGGTAGTTCCTTTCAGGTCACCATCGAAAGCACAGAACAAGGTAAATTGGAATTTAGCAGAAAAGATACAATCATCAAAACAGGGGAAAGTATTCTGGAATGGAAATATGTCGAACATCTGTTTAAAGTTCCACATCAGTTACAAGTGTTACGATTTGAAGCAAACATCTTCACACCGGGAAGTATCTGGTTTGACGACATTCAAATTATGGGAACAGATAAAGACAAAGGCGATAGAACCCTGCGAATTTGGAAATAAATCAGTAATGCAACCAGAGGTTTATTCACAATAACTTTCAATAAAATTCACACCGGTTTTTCCCATTTTTCTACCAACTTCTGGTAGAATTCCGGCAATAAGAAAAGAGTCACCGAATAAATTTTCTGCAACAAAAAAGGCCTTACATTTCTGTAAAGCCTTTATATTGTGGAGAATATCGGAATCGAACCGATGACCTTTTGACTGCCAGTCAAACGCTCTAGCCAACTGAGCTAATCCCCCATTTATTTTTATTGAACGCTCTAGCCTCCACGATAGTTATCGGGATGAGCTAATCCCCCATTTATTTTTATTGAACGCTCTAGCCTCCACGATAGTTATCGGGATGAGCTAATCCCTCATTTGAGGCTGCAAATATAAGAGTTTTTTTATTCTGCAACCATCATCTCCTTCAAATTCTTTCACAGAATACTACTTCATGCAATTCCCAACCACCTTCGGTTCTGGATTATCCCAAAAATTTTACCATCCCAATAATTCTTCAGTTGCTTTATTTACTTGATCAAAAGCAATTATCAACAAAATCCCCATGGCTACCTTCTCCCACCACCTGGCATCAATATACCTACAACTTGGTATTGCCAGCCTTCAGGTATCGCCGTTTCTTTGTATCTGAAATTAATCTAAATAAGGATAAGCTAATCGAGTAGATTTTAACAAATCAAAAATTGGTGTTCGCAAAACAAAATACCGTGTATCACAATAATAAAACAACCAAATGATATACAATTATTTACGAAATTTTACCCCTTTCATATTTTTGCTCCTTTCCATTCAGCTTGTTTCGGCCCAGGCTTTCAGGATTGAAGGAAAGATAGCCGAAAAGGAAACCGGACTGCCGCTCCCGGGTGCCACTATCCAGGCAAAAGAGTCTTCCCAGGCAACCATCACCGATCGAAACGGCCATTTTTCACTGTCCGTTTCACCAGGTGACCTGATTGAAATAAAGTTTCTTGGATTCCGCAGTAAAGAATTGATGGTGGATGAGTCGTCGTCCTTTCTGGACATACATTTGGAGGAAGACAGGCAGTTAATATACGAAGTGGTTGTCACAGGGGCATTGGGTATCCGCAGGGCTTCCCGGGAACTGGGCGTCGGCACTCAGGTGGTCGACAATGATTATCTCACACAGGGAAAACAGGTGAATCCTTTAACCGCCCTGACTTCTAAGGTGGCTGGATTGAGGGTAAACATGTACGATAGCAAGGTGGATCCCGAAATCCGCATCATCATGCGTGGATCCCGATCGCTTAACCGTCAGGCCAATGCGCCCATGTATGTGGTCGACGGTGTTCCTGTACCTGACATCAACCGACTGAATCCCAACGACATTGAAAGCATAACTGTTCTGAAGGGTGCCAACGCAGCTGCCCTCTATGGATCTGATGGAGTCAACGGAGCACTGATGATCACAACCAAGCAGGGAAGTGGCGGTAACGAGAAAGTCACCTTTGCTCATACCACATCTTTCTCTCAGGTATTTCTGTTACCCCAGGCCCAGAATCAATTCGGACAAGGCCAGAACAGGGTATATTCGCCACTTCAGAGTGAATCGTGGGGACCAAGATTCGATGGTACCATGCGTGACTTCGGACCGAAGCTTCCCGACGGGACGCAGCCTCAGCTGCTTTATGCGGCCCCATCTAAGGATAACCGGCTCGACCTTTTCCAAACGGGCATTCAAATTCAGAATGACGTTTCCTTCTCGGGAGGCAACGAAACCAATACATACTTCTTATCCATCCAGGATGTCAGGATCAGCGGTATCCTTCCGGGTGATGAAAGCAGCCGAACCGGGATTCGCCTGAATGGTTCGAGGAAGTTTGGCAGGCTGAGAACCCTGTACAACGCCAACTATGTAAGGTTTTCGAAGAGTATTGCACCCGACGGGCCCTGGCTCAGCGTTTACACTTCTCCGGCAAATATCGATTATCCACAAATGAAAAATTGGCAGGATGCCTCAAGTATCGCTAATCCGGCCAACTATTTTACCGACCAGCTGAAGAATCCTTTCTTCCTTCTCGACAATTATCGCCAGAATTCAGACCAATCGGTACTGAGCGGAAAACTCGAATGGGATTATGAAATCACACCATGGCTAAGTGCTATCTATCGGTTGGGATACCACTCAAAAAAGGATGAGAAACGAAATACCACAGGCAAATTCGAGGCAAAAGGCAAGCGGAATGTCAACGGTGCAGTAACCGATATCAGCGAGGATTTTGAAAGGATCAACGGTGACCTCATACTGAATTTCGACCATACTTTCGGTAAGGTCACCACCAACATGATCCTCGGCCAGAACTTCCGCACTGACCGGACCCGTAATGTGAGTGTCGGTGCCACCAACCTTCTTTTACCCGATCTGTTCAATACCGACGCACGGGTTGGGGAACTCGCAGCTACGTCAGGCAGCTCCCTTTCCCAATACCGCTCTCTTTCGGTCTACGGTGAACTGATCGCTGGCTATGACCAGTTCTTGTTTCTGACCCTTACCGGCCGTAACGACTGGGTATCGGTTCTGCATCCCAATAACCGGTCTTACTTCTATCCGGGTGTCAGCACCTCCTTGATTCTCCACGAAGCGATCCCAGCACTACAAGAGAATGAGACGCTCACCTTTGCCAAAGTTTTCGCCTCATGGAATAAAACGGGCAATGTAACCCTCGATCCTTATAAACTGAACAATCCTTACACCCAGATCAACGGTTTCCCATTCGGGAACCTGGTGGGATTCACGCCGGGATCGGCCTATCCCAACCCAGATATACAGCCCGAGTTTGTCACTTCCTATGAATTCGGCACCCAGCTGAGTTTCTTCAAACACAGGTTGCATCTCGAAAGCAGCTATGTATTTTCCGATTCCGAAGGCCAGATTTTCAACAGCACATTGTCAAGGGCTACCGGTTACAGTTCGGCCATTGTCAATGCCGGAAGATTGACCAACCGGATTATCGAGGTCAGTCTGAGCGGTGACATTCTCGTGGATGCCAATCGAAAGCTGAACCTTGGTCTTCAGTTCAGCAAAACCAACAACCGGGTTGAAGAGCTTTATGAAGGAAACTCCTTCAATATCTTCAGACAATCGTATGCCATCGTTGGCGAACCGTATCCCAGCCTGCTGGTCTCGGACTATAAGCGTGATCCGCAAGGCAGGATCGTCATCAACGAGAAAACGGGTTATCCGGTGCTGGCCGAACAGGAGACACTGCTTGGAACCATGGTACCCCCGTATCAACTGGGACTGAATGGATCGTTCAGCTACAAAAACCTGAGTATCGGATTCCAGGCTGAAAGTCGCTGGGGAGGATGGCTCTATTCTGAAATCATCCCCCGTCAGTATACAGCCGGAACCCATCCCAGAACGGTTACATTCAACCGTGAACCTTTTGTATACCCCAATTCGGCCATCGAAAACAGCGATGGATCTTTCACCGAAAACACATCAGTAATCTCGCCCGGCGACAAGGCATTCTGGGATTATGAAGGGAAAATCCAGGTAAATACAGCCGCTAAATCCGATTTCTTTAAACTCAGGGAAGTAAATGTCACCTATCGTTTGCCTGAAAAGATGCTGTCAAAGCAGAAACTGTTTTCAGCGGCAAGCATTACCGCCTTTGGCAACAACCTGATTATCATCAGGCATAAAGACAATGACCATGGAGACCCTGAATATCTGTATAACGCTACCGACGGATATGTCAGTTTCAGGCAGGTACCACCATACCGCTCTTATGGATTCAACCTGAATTTCGAGTTTTAACCATCAAATAAAAGTACAACATGAAGCGTATAAAATATATTCGACCTATCGTAATCCTCCTACTGGCTGTATTTTTTCAGTCGTGTAATGGATTCCTGGATGTCAACGAGAACCCCAATGCACCGGTTTCGGAAAATCTGAAGCTGGAAGCCAAGCTGCCAGCCGCCCTGCTTGCCACGGTGAACCAGGAATCGGGACAACTCAACCTGTTGGGGGCATTTTGGGGAGGATATTGGGGAACAACCGCGGAGGGCGCCAACCTCTATTTTCACCAGAAAAACTACAATGGGCCGGGATTACGTGATGTCAGGGACGGATACCCGGTATGGGAAACCTCATATACCAATTTACTCTATTACCATATTATCAGGGAACAGGCCGGAGAAGAAGGATCACTTTTCTACCTGGGTATCACCAAAATCATGCAGGGATGGCATTTCCTCCGACTGGTCGACATCTATAATAATGTACCCTTCGATGAGGCACTTCAGGGAACCGGCAATGTAACACCGGCCTATGAACCGGGGTCAGAGGTCTACCGCAAATCAATTGACCTGATCACTTCAGGCATGGCCGACATCAGGAATGCGCCGGCAGGTTTATCCCCCGGCAATGCCGATCTCCTCTTCAAGGGCAACTCAAGATTGTGGCTCCGTTTCGCCAATACGGTAAAGCTTCGCGCCCTGTTGCGCCAAAGCGAAGTGGCCCCCGTATCTTACATCCAACAGGAAATCGGAGTAATCCAGTCGGAAGGCAGCGGATTCCTTTCAGAAGGCGAGAATGCCCTTATCCAACCCGGATACATGGCCTCAACCGGAAAGATGAATCCTTTGTGGGAGACATATTACCGAAATGTGGAGGGTGTGGAAACCGCTCTGCATCAGGACATCCGTCCGACACAATACCTTCTCGACCGCTATATGGAGCGTGAAGACCCAAGGGTTGACCAATTGTATGTCGCCATCAACGGCACATTCAGGGGAGTCCGCTTTGGCGATCCGGTCGTCAACATGGAACAGTATGGCCGCTCAGTGACTTCATCCTTTAAGGGACCCGCAGAAAACAGCGGGCAACCTGCCGGAATTTTCAAGAGTGCAACCCAGGCAAGTGTTCTAATGACCTCCTCCGAAAGCCTCTTCCTGCAGGCAGAAGCTGCACACAGGGGATGGATTTCCCAATCTGCCGAAATCCTTTATCAAAAGGCAATTGCTGAATCGATGAAATACCTTGGCGTGTCTTTATCCGATTCCGAGACATATATGACTCATCCCATGGTGGCCTATCAGGGAACGCTCACACAGCTCATCACGCAAAAGTGGCTGGCACTCAATACCATTTCCTCCATTGAGGCATGGTCCGATTACCGGAGGCTGGGCTTACCAGAATTCCCGAACTCCCGGTCGGTCAACAATCCCGATGTACGCCCAAACCGGCTGATGTATCCCGAAACCGAGCGGATGACCAACCTCGAGAATGTGCTTGCGCAGGGCAGTGACGATATTCTCAGTTCAAGAATCTGGTGGCAGAAATAATCATTCAACAAACAATTTGATATGGAAACGAACAAACAGCAAAAATGGCCTGTGATCCGGAATCTATTCCGGCAGATACACCTTTGGATCGGTGTGGCAAGTTCCCTGGTCCTTTTCCTGGTATGCCTCAGCGGTACCGTTTATACATTTAAGGAAGAAATCCAGCAATTGATCGAACCTGAAAGGTATCTGGTGACGGTTGAGGACGGAGTATCCAAATTGCCGGTTTCTGAAGTAATCAGCCGTGTGGAATCGGCCACAGGAGGCAAAGTCATGAATGTCACCATTCCTGGAAGCGTCGACCAGGTATACACAATGAATGTCAGGGGCAAGGATGAACAGGGACGGGGCACCAATTACCCAATCAATCCATATACCGGTGAAATCACGGTCGAAGGCAAAGCCAAAGGGGATGCCTTTTTTATGGTCATGTTCAGGCTTCATCGCTGGCTTTTGCTCGATACCAACATTGGCAGGCCCATCGTCGGGATTGCCACCATCATTTTTGTTCTGCTCATCATTTCAGGATGGGTCATCTGGATTCCAAGAAGGATCAGGATGTGGAAGGAGGGGCTTAAAGTCAGGGCAACAAATCCGTTGCGACTGAATCTCGACCTACACCGGACATTGGGTTTTTATGCATCGCTGGTGTTGTTGGTGATGGCACTGACCGGACTGTACTGGTCGTTTGAATGGTATCGCGACGGTATGTTCAAGGTTTTCAATGTCGAACGTCCGGCTGGCGGACAGGGAGGCGGCAACCAGGGACGTCAGCAAGGGGCAGCCAATAGGAATGCCGGGGAAGAAGAGGTAGCCAATCCAATGTTGGCATATGAAGCATACCTTGCGGAAGCGGATCGCGAACTGCCCTTTCAGGGGATCTACAGGTTCAATATACCGGCGTCCAAAGACAAGGAAGTATCTTTAACGAAGGTGAAGACAGGATTTTTTTCTTCTCCGTCAGGCGATCGTGTAATACTTGACAAGGAATCTGGTTCGGTAAAAAAAGTCGAGAAGTTTGGTGATCAGCCTTTGAATGCCCAAATCATGCGATCAGTGAAGGCGATCCATACCGGAACTATCTTTGGTGGATTCTCAAAAATCATCTATTTTCTGGCATGCCTGATTGCCACCACCCTGCCGGTGACAGGCCTTATCATCTGGATCAACAAGCTGAAATTCAATTCGGCCAAAAGATAAAAAACGGAAATATCAATATGATTTTTCACCAACATTTTCGGGAACGGGTACTTCATCACCGTTTCCGCCATTGTCGTCTTCGTACCTGAGTACAAGGATGTCATCCTTCAGGGCTGCATTCTTGACCAGCAGCAGCGGTTCATCCTCATCCTCATTGATTTGAGATCCGATGGCATAGACCATGGTACTCTCCGAGTGGTCGTCCATTTCCATGTTGGCATCAATGTCTATCTCCCCATCAATCAGGTCCATGCCAAAGTCGAGCCCCGACTTTCCGCCTTCATCACAGTACCTCGATAGCCGGGCCATGGCCAGGGGATGACCTTCGAGCACATTGGCATAAACGGGAAAGAACTTCTCGTGAAACGAAGTCTCCCATTCGCGCAACTTCTCGAGGATAAACCTGCCTGAAGCCTTATGGGTCCCATCATCGGTATACCCCGACACCGGAAAGGGGATGATCAGCTGTCGCATACATTATTATATGGGTTTATACAAAGCTAAGGTTTATTCAGAACCAAATCATGGAAATTTGGCACAAAAGACGGTTTCTTTGCCTTCATTACACCCAAACCAGATCATGATTAAAGTCGTCTTCCCCCCATTTTAACAATTCATTTACAGATCCAGTCATTTCTTTTTGTATTTTCAACAGCTGATTTTGAACTCATTAGGTTTTGCCACCTATATGTTGAATAGAATTTGTTAGTGATAAAAACCAATCGACTGAATGACAACACATAAGAAATGGACTACTGTGCTGATATATGTCCTGTCAGCTTCTGCCCTTACCGCCGCCATTCTCTATTTCTCCGGCGTATTTGTTCCCGACTCCCTGAAGGCGGGTAAATTCAACATCTCCATTGCCAGTCGGGGTGAGGTTCTCTCCTCGACCCTGGCCAGTGGCATCGTCGCACCCGAAAACGAGGTGCTGATCCTGAGCCCTTCCGCCTCCGTGATCAAATCCATCCTGAAGGAACCCGGAAGCCGGGTGGAGGCGGGTGACATCATCATGCAACTCGATGAGGAGCCGGTTAACGACGACATCAGCCGACTCAACGACCAGCTCGAGATGCGTCGCAACAATCTGGAACGCACACAGCTCAATGCACAAAGCACCAAACTCGATCTCGACTATAACGAGGAGGTCAAGAAACTCCGCATCGTTTCGCTGAAATCCCAGCTTGCCGACCAGGAGCAGTTGCTCGAGGTTGGCGGGATCTCCCCTGCCAGGGTCGAGGAGACCAAACAGGAAATCACCCTCGCCGAAAAAGACCTGCAGATGCTGCTCGAGAAAAACCTGATCAGGCTGAAACAACTCGAGTCGGAGGAGAAAGGTTTGGTCATGCAGATACGGATGGATGAAAAAACACTCGAGGACCGCTACCAGACCCTCGCCGCCATGGATATCACAGCCCCAATGGCAGGTATTATATTGGCAGTCAACGGACAAGTTGGCGAAAAAGTAGCCACCGACAAGCTGCTGGTGAAGATGTCTGATCTGACCTCTTTCAAGATTATCGGTTCGGCCGAGGAGAAGTTCGCCAGCCAGATCAATACTGGTGACCGGGTAGTTGTGAACCTCGAGGGGGAACCCATCGAAGGCCGGGTTGGCATGATCACCCCTGTGGTCGAAAACAACCGCATCCAGTTCAACGTCCACCTCACCCGTAAAGACCACCCCAAACTGATGGCCAACCAGCAGATCCAGATCCATATTGTCAACGACCAGAAGCCTAATACACTTCGCATCAACAAGCTGCCGAATGCCGAGCCCAACCAGACCAAGACCGTCTTTGTGGTCGAAGGCGACAAGGCCGTCAAAAAGGAGATCAAACTGGGCATGATCGGTGACGAATTCTGTGAAGTTGTGTCCGGACTTGAAGAAGGTGACGCCGTCCTGATGGAGGATCCCAGCAGTTTCAGGCAGGTCAGCGAACTGTCCATCAAGAAGTAGCGGGTAAACAACTAAGGGTGGATTTGTTTAGTCGACATGTCCGCCTGTTTATGCCAGCTGATCACGATTAACCAAATTTTTAAATTTATACATTTCTCATGAGAAGACTTCTGCTTTTAATCGCCACTGTGGTCATTTCCTGGAATCTCAGCGCCCAAACAGATACCATGAAATATGTACTGACGTTGGACGAAGTCATCGAAATGGCCATTACCCATTCGTCGGCGGTTAAGAACGTACAGAACCAGAATGTAAGGGCATACTGGCAGTACCGGAACTATAAGACCCGCTTCCGTCCGCAGCTGGTTCTTGCAGGCGAATTGCCCAATTATACCCATACTACGCAGCCCATCACACAGCCTGATGGCAGCATCGAATTCAAACAGGTATCCAACCTAGCCTCATCGGCACGCCTTTCCCTGAACCAGTCGATTCCGCAACTCGGGACCTACATCTGGGCCGGAACCTCCGCCTACGGGATCCGGAACCTGAACAAGGGAGAGAATGGATTTTCGGGAAGTCCCTTCTCCATCGGGTTCTCGCAGCCTTTGTTTGCCTACAACTGGATGAAATGGTTCCGCATGACCGAACCCATGATCTACGATGAATCCCAGAAGCTGTTTATCGAGCAGATCGAAAACATCGCTGTCAACTCCACTTACCGCTTCTTTAGGTACCTGACGGTGCAAACCAGCTACAACCTGGCTGAAAGCAACCTGAAAAACAGTATGGATAACCTGAAAATATCGGAAACCAAGAAATCCCTGGGACAAATCTCCGAAAACGATTTCTCCCGTATCCAGCTATCGGTGCTGAATGCCCAGAAGGCACTGAACCAGGCCAGCATGGACCTGAAGAATGCCGACTTTGAGCTGAAAACTTATATCGGACTCACCGAGAACCGGGAAATCGAGCTGATCATCCCCCTGGATATCATGTTATTCGAAATCGATCCCATGGAAGCACTCGAGAAGGCCAAGGAAAACCGCAGGGAAACATCGCTCTTTCAGCGACGAATCATCAATGCCGACCGCGAACTGGCCCAGGCCAAACAGGCCACAGGACTGAGTGCCACTTTGCAGGGGAGTTTCGGGTTGTCGAACAGTGCCGATAATTTCAAAGGTATCTACGAGGAACCGGAGAGGGACCGTATGCTGAAGATTTCGCTGAGTATCCCTATCCTCGACTGGGGGCAGTCGGCATCGGCAGTGAAACTCGCCGAGGCCCAGCGTGAACTGACCATCTATGATGTCAACAAGGACATGGAAGACTTTGAAAGGGAGGTAGTGGTGCAGGTCGAACAGTTCAGTCTGCTCCAGGACCAGCTGAGGACAGCCAACGAGGCCGACAAGGTGGCCGAAAACGGATACCTGATCGCACTGAAGAAATTCCAGAACGGCGAATTAAGCATCACCGACCTGAATATCTTCCTTCAGGAACGCGAAAGGGCCAAACGAGACTATATCTATTCGATCCAGACATACTGGGTGGCCTATTACCGCCTGCGGGCCCTCACCCTTTACGACTTCGAGGAAGGCCATAACATCAACTACCTGAACCCGATGTTGTCGGTGCAGCAGAATTGATGGGAACAGTACGACATCCTTCCCGAATTTAACGGATGTCATCGATTGAATTTGCCAATCATATCCATGATTTTATCTTTTCTTGGTTTGCATTCTGTAATGAAAGATGGTTAATGCTCACATATAAAGCATATTAAATCATCAACCAGAAGCAACCCAATGATTAAAAAACCATGGAAACCATTAAAAAGATTCTTAAAGGGACATTGAAGATATTCAAATGGCTATTCATTTCCATCTTATTACTGATTGGACTGTCAGCTCTCTACAACATTTCACTTCCGAAATCATCCAAAACAATCGACATATTGTCGAAAAAAGAGAAAGCCATGATTGCCGAGGCCATGAACCTGCAGCGCAAGCTAGGAAAGGAGGTATTCCCGGAATGGGGCGATAGCATCACCCCAATTATTGTGTACAATGAAAAGTACGCATTTCTTACCGGTTATTCCAACCCTCCTTCAGGGTGGTTGAAAATGCCCAATCGGGAATTCAGGGGCAAGGAATGGGAAAAGGTCCCTGATGATGACTTTTACGGAGTCCCATATTACAGGCAATTACTTTCGGATCCAAATATTAATCCCGAGAACTTTGCGGTGATGGTAGGAGATCGTTGGGTTGCCACCATTCAAACAAAAGAATATGCTGCAGTGAAATTTTATAATGGCTTCAGAAATGAATTACCCCCTGTAGTTAACCTCATTTTTCCATACCGTACTTTTTGGAATATGATAATGGGAACTGCAGAACAATATATTGCCGCCACACTACATGAATCATTCCATGCCTTTCAGGGCACCAAAAATTTTGAAAAATTTGCCGATGCTGAAAGTGTCGCCAGGCTGGAGGATGAATATCCATGGTTCCAATCTTCAAATGCCGAAGGCTGGCGTGAAGAGATCAACCTTTTAGTCAAAGCATGTGTTACCGATGACAAAAAAGTTTTATCTGAATCCATATCGCAATTTGTTGAGATGCGACGTCAAAGACGGGAAAATGTTTCGCTTTCTAACGAACTGGCATTATATGAGCAACAACGTGAATGGCTTGAAGGCCTTGCGAAATACGTCGAGCTTACTATCGGACTAAAGGCAAATCAAAGCCAGCAATATGATAGCTTCGAAGCTATCAGGATATTCCCGGATTTCAAAAACTACAAAAATTTTGAAAAATACTATACCCGGCAACTGCATGAAGCCGGCAGGGCTGCCAGTCATGACAACGAGAATCGGTTCTATTTTACCGGATTCCTTCAGGCGTTAGTGCTTGACCGAATGATGCCCGATTGGAAGAATGAAGCATTTCACAATGATGCTTTCCTTGATGACCTGCTTGAAAAAGCGTTGAAAAATTCGAGTACATTTAACCTCAACTCATGATCTTTATCGGTATTACAAACACTCGCAATCGGACTTGCAGCCTGCTATTGCCAGGCACCATATACAGCATTCAGGCTTATATCTGGGCTACTTGTCATATTATAAGGTAGTGCCTGAAATTGGGATGGCCGTTATACTCCTTTCCAATGGATCAAGCGTTGACATAAACCTGATGGCTCAAGAACTCACTGATTGGTTACGAAAAAATCTCATCTGGACTAATATGCAACCTGTTAATCATTACCCTATCCTGCAAGGGAAATATTTGACCACAAGTTTAAGTGATTATGTCAACCTTGAATTACTTGGTGATTCAACAGGCTATCGATTGGGCAACGATCGACTTATTTTCTTGAATGACTCTGTTCTTTTGGTTGACAACAACGATTTGACTTCCATTAAAGTTGGTAAAGACAGACATGGAAATCCAATATTGTGGTTAAACGACAATGGATTGGTATTCACTTTCATAAAGACAGATTAAATCATCCATGGATAATACCCAGACCTGATAAAAATATTGCACTCAATCCGCATTTTATGAGAAACACATTAATAGCCTTACCATTTATCTTTTTACTTTCTGGCTGTAGCGACCATTTCCAAGGCGAACTGCTATTTGTCGAGCCAAAAGTTAATGACAGCTTTTATTTCCCTTATTTCCTGTTCATCCCTGAAAATGTGGATAAAAACCAGGAGATGTTTTTAATAGTCGAACCCAACAACTCAGGTTTCGCCGATGACCAGTTGGAAAAACATATTGAAAAGGCGTCCAGGACAGCTACCAAAACTCACTATCCAGGCCATTATTTGGCTCAAAACCTGAACTATCCGCTCCTGGTTCCGGTATTCCCCAGGCCATCGGGTGACTGGAAGATTTACACACATGCCTTGGACCGAGATGTCATGCTTCAAAAAGGCCCCCCCCTGAGCAGACCTGATTTACAGTTATTGGAAATGATACGTGATGTAAAAACGAGGCTTATGGATAGAAAAATCCATACTCACCAGTCCATCATCTTAACCGGTTTCTCTGCTTCGGCGACTTTTACAAACCGATTTACCTTGCTTCATCCCGATCAAGTATTTGTGGTTGCAGCCGGTGGCTTGAATGGCCTGTTAATGCTTCCTGTCGACAGTCTTAACGGTGAAAGGCTGATTTACCCCATAGGAACCGGCGACTTCCATGAAATTACCAATGCTGAATTTCAAAAAGACCTATTCATCGACACCCCACAGTTCTATTACATGGGAGAGCTCGATGACAATGATGCCGTACCTTTTGATGATGCCTTCGACCAGGAAGAAAGGGAGCAAATATATCGGCTGCTGGGCAGGCCAATGCAACCCGACAGATGGGCTAAGTGCACCCGTCTTTACCAAGACCTGAATGTGAATGCCATCATCAAGACTTACGAAAAAACAGGCCATGAAAATACTGAAGCCATAAAGCTTGATATTCTCTCTTTCATCCAAAAATGCATCTCTGAGAATAGTGGTTTGTGATAGGGTGAAGAGGGAAGCCTACAGGAGGGTTCCCCACTTTTCAGGATAGCTGCCTTTGACCATTTTAATCAATATTGGATGGTATCGCATATAATCCTCAAAATTTAGTCAGGGATTGATTGCAGTTGCCATTCCATCCGAAAAAAATACATCGGGGCAATCCATGTAATCCGCTGTCAAACCACAAATTTTTCAGACAATCGGATATATAATATGGTATTTCCCGCTTTTTACAGGATTAATCAAGGACTCACCTTCACCTGCCACACTGCGGACCTCATTGATGAAATATTCGCCGGTTCCGTCAGGAAGGATGACCTCTCCCTCCACCTTTACCGGGATCTCAATGTCTTCCTTAGTTCACTTCCAGCTCCTGCCATTTGGGGAATACCGGAAACTTGCCGTGGGGTTCCGACTGGTACCAATAGGCTACCGAGGAGATGTCGGATTTCTGTGGTAGGTAACGTCCGCCATGCCGCCATCCCAGATCCTGGATGGTAACCTTAAGATCTTTCTCAAACCGGATTGGATCCATGATGTGCCAGCGGTACATGCCAAACCGTTGCTGAGACTTGTAAGTCCCATCCGGTCGGATCACCTGGTGCAGTCCGGCATACGGGGTGCAGAACTCCTTGTACTGGCCTTCACGGTCGAAGTTGTAGGATCCGCAGAAATAGTCCTCTGTGCCGGTACCGCAAATGGTCGGGAATTTTCCGTCCCCGTCGATGAAGAACTTGATCTCGCCTTCACCCCACCAGCCATTGTTATTGACGCCCCAAGCCATGTAGAGACCCACAAAGTGCCCTTTGCCCTTGATGTTGTCGATGATGGTGTAGTCGGAAGTCTCGTTCACGTTCGTCCTCTTGAACTGTGCATGGAAATACGCCGCATCCTCAGGGACATCCGTGAGGGTATAATCGATCTGGTAATACAAAGTCATCTGGTCCTGGTCATTCACGTTCTCCATGGTGATCTTGCACTTCTTCCGGAAAGGCATCACCCAATAGCTGTTAAAGGCACTCCCAGGATTGACCGTAACCGGCAGGGATACCAGCGGAGCGTACTGCCCCCAGCCCATCCCGAAGAAATCACCCACAGGCACTTCGACCGACGGTGTGGTTTCGTCATCATAATAAATACGCAGGATGGAAAATCTCCAGTTGCCGGTCGGGGTCATCCAGATATGCTGAATGGCTCCTGGACCTTCAATTTCGGCCATGGTAAAGGTTTCACCCGGCTGGATCCTGACATAAGGATTCACCTTCCAGCCCTGTCCAAGGTCACGGGCGGCATGGGCTGCATTGGCAGTATTCGGCTTGTCCTTGTCCTCAATGCGGGCCATTCCACCTTTTCCCTTTTCGCCCGTAAAGTTTTCGGGACTGATTGACCGGGTCTGAGCATCCGACAAGCGGTACAAATTCCCCAGATTCATTTCAAGCCCGTTGAATTTTTCCTGCGAACAGACTCCCATCGCCAGGAAGATTGACATAATCAGCACAAATGGTTTTTTCATGGTTGGCATTATTGGTTAAACGACTTAACGATCAAAAAAAAGGATTGTTACAAAACCAAAATTTATGTTTTGGCTCCTTATAGCCAAAGGTAAAAATTATCGGCGTGATGAAGATTATCAATCTGAACATAAATTGGAGAGTTTGAATTTTATGAGAAAAACCGGGTGAATCTCGAAAGTTTTGATGCTGACCTCTGACAACCATCGTTAACGGGAAGCCAAAGGTTGTTGGCTTCGAAATAAAATTTCAAATCCGGGAAATCTGTGTAATCTGTGCAATCTGTGGTGAGCCCCCACATGGGTAGATCCCTCCCAGCGCCCTGACAAGTTCGCACCAACTTATGTATTTGGACATATATTTGCCGGGGATTTAATACATTTTGTATAGGTTTCACTATACAAGCAGTATTTAAGATACGTTTAAGCACTATACAATATACGACTCGGTACCGAGGGGGTGAGGAAAGGGTGCGGGGTGCGAGGATGCGGGGTACGGGTTGGCCTGCGGCGAAAGGGTGCGGGATGCGGGGTACGGGTTGGCCTGCGGGATTGATCTTCACGCTTTACCCAATTTGGCTTCTGCCCGCTAACATGAAAGGGATTCTTTAAAGGATGACATCTTTCCCGAAGACAAATGCAACGCAAAGATGTCATCCATTGGCTGCGCGACACACCTAACTTCATCAGGAAAAAGAATTGTGGCTGCGCGACCTGCCGTTCATCATCAAGACAAAGAATTGTGGCTGCGCGACCTGCCAATCATCATCAGGACAAAGCATTGTGGCTGCACGATATGCCAATCATCATCAGGACAAAGAATTGTGGCTGCGCGATTCATCGCGCAGTAAAAGATATTAAACCAATAAATCATGCCTGTCAGTGTAATCCTTTAATCTGTGGTGAAAGATTATATCGTGTGGATGATGTCCGAAAGCATGTCATCGTGGTCGAGGCCGAGCTTTTTGCGCAAACGATATCGGTGGTTCTCGACGCCACGGACCGAGATGCCCAGCAGCGGGGCGATCTCCTTCGACGACAGGTTCATGCGGAGGTAGGCACACAAACGCAGGTCGCCGCTGGTCAGGTCGGGATACTTCTCCTTGATCTTTGTGAAAAACTGTTCGTGGGCCCGCTCAAAATTGGTCTCGAATATCCGCCAGTCATCCTGGTTGCTGATGTTCTCGTCGATCTTCCCCACTATGTAGTTGAAGAACTTGTCGGGGTATCGCGAACCCAGTTCCGTTTTCTGGTTGGCCAGGATCTTCCTGATCTCCATCAACGATTCGTTCTTCTTGATGATCGACATGGTCGAGTTGGCCAGTTCCTTACTCTTGTGTTCCACCTCGTTCCGCAACTTTTCGTTCCGAAGCCTGATCAGCTCCTTCTCTCGTGCTTCGTGCATCTCTTTCTCCTTTAGACGGGTTTGGCGGATCCCCCATGCCCTGAATCCAAACATAACGGCAATCAGGAACAAGGAATAGGCGATGGCGGCATACACCGATTCGTACCACGGAGGCAGTACCTCGAAAGCGTATTGGAATTCCTCACTTTCGTTACCAATTAAATCGCTGGCCTTTACCCTTAAAAGATACTCACCCTTGGGCAGTCGTTCGAAATTAAACTGCGGAATATCGGTCGTTCCCGACCAGCCTGAATTAAGGCCCTCGAGGTAATACAAAAACCCGACCGGCAGTTCAGAGTAAAGCGGGAAGGAGAACCGGAAACTGAGATTACTCTGGTTATGTGGCACTTCAATATCCATTGCATTCAGTGGTACCAATTGCTCACGGCCCCGGTTGTTCGAATGACGTACCATACGCAGTTGTGGTTTCATCCGGCGGATCGGCGAATCACGGTTAAGGGAGAGCGCATCAACCAGTGCATAGCCATCCTGAAGGCATACCAACGCCTTGGTTTCGGTCAGCGGTAAAAGATTCTCGAATTCATCTACTTTCGGGGTTTTTCCGAACAGGGAGAACGGAATCTCACCCACCCGGGCCACGCTGTCCTGAAAAATATAGAACAATCCAATGCGCTCGTTAAGGATAAACCAGTAATGGTGATCGGGTGCCCCGACAATCCTGTGTGATGCCGCATACTCCCCTAGCCGGTCGTTCAGGTAAGGATATTCGACGATGGTATCTTTCAAATCGTCGAAGGTATAGAGTTTTTTCTGTGTAGTAAATACAATACGGTTCTCGACATTAAACACATGGATCGAATGGTCTTTCCCAAAAACCTGTTCGCCCAGATAGGATACCCCGGTCACCTGGTTTCTTTGGTCGTCGGTCCTGATCCTGAAAATCCCCCGGTGCATATGGCTAGCCCAGATATTTCCCAAATAATCGGGCTCAATGTATCGGATCAGGTCATAGAACCCTTCCATATTCTTTTCACGCACAAATGCATCACCCTGTTTGCGATAAACCACCAGGTTGGTATAGGTACACTGGATCAGAAGGTCACTGTTCATGGGATCGGGGCGGACCGAAAATGCACCCGACTGGGTCGATATCTGCCTGATCTTTTCGCCATCGACCAGAAATGTACCGTCGTTATGCCCCATCCATAACCAACCATCAATGACCCGCAGATCCCAAACCTGCCCCTGCGTGCCGGGGATGGCCCTGAAATCGGTTTCTTCGTCTCCCGGACGTCGTACAAACAAACCCTGGTTAGTCCCCAGGTAGGTATAGCCTTTATGCACGGCTGTGGCATAGACGGCGCCGATACCTTTCAGTTCAATGACCCTGGCACTTTGTTCCTGCGCTGTGGGAATAAATCCTATCCCATCGTCGAGGGCCACCCAGATATGTCCCTGTCCATCCGTATCGATTCCTAGTACCGTATTGTTGGGCAATCCTTCGGGCGCATGAGCGTTTAATAACTGATTTCCCTGCTGGTCAAAAACAGAAATGCCGTCGGTGATGGTGCCCAGCACAATCTTTCCATCGGGGGTAACCGCACCCCGGTTTAGTTCATTCTTGATAAAGTAATTCGTCCATGCCTGATTCCAGGGGATAAAATTTGTCCCATCCCAGATGAATACCCCATGAGAGGCAGTGCCGATCATTATCTTTTCATTGGAAAATGGCAACATGAAGCGTACCATCTTGTTGCGGAAAAAGTCATCACGTATAAAAGGCACCGCCCGGGTACCATCCAGCTCATATATGCCGTCATCCATGATGGCAACCAACACCTTGCCGTTCACCTGGTTCATGACGGTGGCAAAACCGGATAGTACCACCGGGGCGATCGAATCATTCCTCAAGGCCAAAGTACGCGTAAAGGAATGGAAATAGGTCCACCCCTTGGAAGATTCGATATTCCAGAACTCAATATTTTTCGAAAAGTACTTAAGGGCCAATGGATTCAGCGAGGTATACTGCAGAATCCCAAATGGGTCGGGCTTCCAGTAACCCAGCTCCATGTACCCGCTGGTATATATCAGTGAATCAGAGACAGCCAGTACCGAGCGTGATATGGTATTGTTGGGCAATGGGTACAAAATCCAGGCATTGCCGTCGAATTCGAGTAGCCCCTGATGGTTTGCAAAATAGGTCAATCCGTTTCCGGCGGTGCTTACATCCCAGTTCTGGCTGGCCGCTCGGTACTCAAGCTTCGAGAAATGTCGGGAAGCCTGAGTTTGCATATCCCGTGCATCCTGTCCGGCTGCAAATCCTGACAGAAGGATTAAAAATATGGACAGGCTTGTCAACATTCCGTCATTTTTCATACTGCACTTTTGTGAAATCCGAACCATATTCGGTAAGATCGGGCCTGGGCTGGAGATTCACCACAAGGCCTTTTGTAAATGTACGAATTCAATGTTAAAAAAAGCAACATGCCAATTTAAAATACTTATCAAATATACATACTCATAATGAATTAATTACAATAATATATCATCGCATGGTGAGGTAATAATGAGGTTTCACAATCGCTTCACTTTTGATGGTGAGATTGTAGTGAGTGGAATAATTTTCAAAAGGGGTATCAGGGGCTTAAATTTGATTCAAACTAATTCAAAACAAAGCGCTATGAGAAAACTGTTTTTCTTATTGATTCTCTTTTTGTCGGTTATCACCGTCGGGGCGCAACAGCGTTCCACCGTCACGGGAAAGGTAACGGATAATACAGGAGTTGGATTGCCCGGGGTGTCGGTGCTTGAAAAAGGCACCATGAACGGTACCGTTACCGATCTCGATGGCAACTACACCGTAACGGTTTCCCCAACTTCTACACTCGTTTTCAGTTTTATCGGTTTCGTGTCGCAGGAAATTGCCGTTGGCCCGCAGACCAATATCAATGTCATGCTGAGTGAAGAAGTGGTGGGACTTGAAGAAGTGATCGTGGTAGGTTATGGTACCCTTACAGTGAAGGACCTGACATCGTCGATTTCGACCATCAAGGCCGACGATCTCGTAAAAACACCAGCCGGCCAAGCCATGCAGGCATTGCAGGGCAAGGTTGCCGGATTGCAGGTCGTCAGTAACGGAGGACCGGGAAATGCGCCGACCATCAGGGTTCGCGGTATCGGTTCCTATCCGGGACAGAACAATGAAGCCCCCTTGTATGTGGTTGACGGGATGTTCTATAATAACATCGACTTCCTCAACCCGTCAGACATCGCGACCATCTCGGTTCTGAAAGATGCCTCGGCTGCCGCCATCTATGGGGTACGTGCCGCCAACGGGGTTATCCTGATCGAGACCAAATCGGGCTCTTACAACCAGAAATCCGAAATCGTGTACGACGGATACTATGGTACCCAGGTTGCCCAGAATGTATTGAAAATGGCCAATGCCGAACAGTTCACCACCATGGCCATGGAATCGGGCTCGGCACCCGATGCCAGCTTTATACTCAACGCCATGCAGAAATATGGCCGCAGCAGGGTTAATCCCAATGTTCCCGATGTCAATACCGACTGGTACAAGGAGATCCTGCGGCCTGCAGCCATCATGAACCACAGTCTGGGCGTTTCGGGCGGCAGCTCCAAGGCCTCATGGTCGATCGGGACCAGCTACTTTTCACAGGAGGGTATCCTCGACATGAAAAACGAATACAACCGGTTTAACCTCCGTACAAAGCTCGATTTCAAAGCCACTGACTGGTTCACCATCGGCGGTTCGATGATCCTGAGCAACGCCATTAAATATGGAGAGGAAAGCGGGGCATGGAACCAGGCATACTTTGCAGTGCCGATCCTTCCGGTTTTCGATCCGGAAAACACCCAGGCATGGCCAAAAAACTGGGCCAATGCACAGGATATAGGATACAGGGGCGGACAAAACCCCATGCCAACGCTGGAAATGAACCAGCACAGACTGAAAAACAGGAAACTGAACGCCAATTTCTATGTCAACCTCGACATCATTCCCCAAAAACTGTCGTTCAAAACCACCTATAGCCATGCGTTTACGTCACTCGACAACCGGAGCGTAAACCTTCCCTATTTTATCGGGAACAGCTTCCAGCGCAGCGATGCAGTCCTGAACAAAAGCATGTCGGTTTACTCCGACCAGATCCTGGACAATGTGCTGACCTACACCGATAAAATAGGCAATCACAGCTTCACTGCCATGGCAGGTCATTCATACAGGGATGAAGCCGGACACTGGCTGTCGGCACAAGGATTAAACTTCCCGGTCGACCAGGAACCCGCATGGTACATCGACCATGCCGAGACCATTCCTGCCACCGCGGTAGGCAACATGGGAACCCGGCAATATGGCATCTCCTACTTCGGAAGGATTTCATACAATTATAATAACCGATACCTGCTCTATGGAACCATGAGGGCTGATGGCAGCTCGAAATACCAGCAGAAATGGGGTTACTTCCCCACCATTGGTGCCGGCTGGGTAGTGTCGGAAGAAGACTTTATGCAGGACGTGGCATGGCTCGACTTCCTTAAGCTGCGTGCAAGCTGGGGCGAATTGGGGAACGACAAGATCCAGGCCAGTGACGGGGCTTCCACCACCACGACCATCTATACCGCCCTTGGTGGGGTAATGGTACCCGGAACCACCACAACCAGTACATTCTCGTCGTTGAAATGGGAGGTTACCGAAGAAACCAACGTCGGGTTGACAGCCACATTGCTCGACAGCAAACTGTCATTGGATGTCGACTACTTTATGCGCGACACCAAGAACGCGGCCATCTATGTAAAGATCCCCTCCACCACCGGACAGGTCCTGAAAAACGTAGGCGAGATCCGAAATTCTGGATTTGAAGTGGCCCTCGACTGGACCAACCAGATATCAAAAGATTTCAGGTACAATGTGGGGGTGAATTTCTCGACACTGAAGAACGAAGTACTCGACTTGTTCGGACAGCCCTATATCGATGGAGGCTCCGCTGAATTCCGCCAGCGCTCAATTGTGGGAGAACCCCTGCTGGCTTTCTTCGGGCGCAAGGTGATTGGCGTTTACCAGACTGAGGCAGAAGTTGCTGCCGATCCGGTGGCCGTGGCCAATAACCTGAAACCCGGTGATTTCAAATATGCCGACATCAATGGCGACAAAAAGATCGACGATGACGACAGGGTTGTTTTGGGATCCTATTTCCCCAACTTTATGTATGGTGGAAACCTCGGAATCGGCTGGAAAAACTTTGACTTGTCGGCCAGCTGGATGGGACAAAGCGGCAACAAGATCCTGAACCGGAAGCGTGGTGAGCTGATCTGGACAGCCGACGGAAACCTCGACGCCGACCTGGCCATTAACCGCTGGCATGGCGAAGGAACTTCCAATAAATATCCTTCATCGGCAGGTTTACGCAAAGGATGGAACCAGAGAATGAGCGACTATTTCGTGGAAGACGGTTCCTTCTTCAGAATACAGAATGTTCAGTTGGCTTACAATATCACCGGAAAGCAGCTCTTCAAGGCACCAATGCCTGAAACCCGAATCTCGTTAACCGCCGACCGGCCGCTGACCATGTTCAAATACAACGGATTCAACCCCGAAGTGGACAATGGTATCGATACCCAGACCTATCCGGTTCCCGCAGTATACACAATTGGTCTAAACGTCAGATTTTAACGAATAAAACAATTGAATTATGAAACTCACAAAACAATTCATAACACTCACCCTGCTGGCGCTGCTTACCCTGGTTACCTCATGCCACGATCTGCTGGATGAACCCACCGAGGGCAAAGTATTCACCGAGCAGACCGATTATACCGATGCCGGCAACATGATCCTGCCCCTGGTTGGTGCCTATGCCGAATTTTATACCCGTGGATGGGAAGATTTTCCCGTAATATCTGTGCGAGGCGACGATGTCAATGCCGGAGGACTGGGTGACCAACAGGATTTCTGGGAAGAGGACAAATATAATTACAACAAGGATTTCTGGATGTTCAATTCAGTGTGGCAGAACCTTTATAAAGACATTTTCTACTGCCATTCCGCCATGGAACAGGTCGACCTGTATGTAAAAGCGGGTGCAAGTACCTCATTGGGAGAACAATACAAGGCCGAAGCCATGACCCTAAGGGCATACATGTTGCTTCAACTGTCAAGGGTATGGGGCGATATACTGATCCCGGCTTCCTCTGATCCATCCATGTTGCTGATCACCGATCTTTCCACCAAGGATGAGGTAATGCAGCATATTTCCGACCAGATGGACCTGGCCATTCCCAACCTTCCTGCCATGCATCCCAACAAGCGTACCGATATCAAGGGAGGTGTTACCAAGTTTACCGCACTGGCAATCAAAGCCTTGGCCAACCTCGAACTGAAAAACTACCAGGCAGTGGCCGATGCTACCTCTCAGATCATCAGTTCAGGTGAATTCTCGCTGGAACCTGATTTCTACAACCTGTTCAAGATCAAGGGAAAACTCAACAACGAGAACCTATTTGAACTGCAATACTCCGACCTCGGACTGGGTTCAGGTACCAATTTCAGCTATCTGTATGCCTTCTTCGGCCCACAGAACTGGACGCCCAAGGTAACGGGAGCCGGAAGCGGATGGGGATTCTATGAGCCCAGCATGAAATACATCAAGTTTATGCTCGACAGGGGCGAAACCACCCGACTGCAGACCAGCGTTCTATTCACCAACCGCGGGATTGCCGAAATCAAGAAAGATCCGGCCTACGCTACCCTTCCGGACTGGATTTCCAACAGAACCCAATCAGGAGATCTCATCAGTGACTATGCCCGGGCTCTCTTTGCCAGCGGCAAGCACTACCTTCCTTCTGATCAGCTGACGCCCGGACGCACCGATTACGGGACCAACAAGAACTTCACCATCATCCGTTATGCCGAAATTCTGCTGATGCATGCCGAAGCGCTCACCCAAGGTGCGACAAGCAGCACCATGTCAGCATTGGATGCGGTTAACGCAGTCAGGGCCCGTGCCAACATGGCCGGACTGTCGAGCGTTAACAATAACCAGGTAATGGACGAGAAATTTGCCGAACTGGCCATGGAATGGGGTATCCGCTATTACGATATGGTCAGGCTTGAAAGGTATAACGAACTGAGCTATGACGGAAGAACATTTACGGCAGAGAAAACTTTCCTGCCCTATCCGCAGATACAGGTTGACCTTCTTCCCGTATTGAAAAAATAAAATGCATTGGTGAACTTTAATACAGAACAAAATGAAGATAATCAATAAAATCCTGACCGCAGTCCTGGCCCTGTTTATGGTAACCGGCTGTTATGAAGGAATTGACCCCATCAGTTATGTTGCTCCCGGTGCCGATGCGTCAGCCCCGCAGATCATAGTGGTGACCCCGGCCGAAGGATACCAGATCAAGGTGCCCGACCTTACGGCACCCATCTCCATCCAGGTAGAGGTTACCGATGATATCGAACTGAAACAGGTAGTCGTAGCCATAGATGGTGTTGATGTCAAAACCTACACCGATTTCAGGGATTACCGCAGGCTTCTGGCCACCCATGTTCAGGAAGGCATCACCAACGGTGACCATGTAATCACCGTAAAGGCCACCGATATTGAAGGCAAAACGTCGCAGAAGGATGTACATTTTGCCAAGGTTTCACCCTATACCCCAAAATTCCCGGGTGAAATATTCTATATGCCATTTGAAGGCGACTACATGGAAATGATCTCCTTCAAATTTGCCACCAAGGTTGGCAATCCGACATTTGCCACGGGCGGCATCCTTGACGGGAAAGCCTATGTTGGAGCCAATGACAGCTACCTGACCTTCCCTGCAGAGGGCTTGAAATCCAGTGAATTCAGCGCAGCATTTTGGTATAAGCCCAATGCTTCACCTGATCGCTCAGGGATTTTGAGTGCCAGTCCAACCGGCGAAAACCGACAAAAAGGATTCCGCCTGTTCCGTGAGGGCAGTGCGACAGAACAGCGAATTAAGCTGAATGTGGGTACCGGGTCGGGAGAGACATGGAACGATGGAGACGTCTTTGCCGTTCCGACTTCAGAATGGATGCACATCGCCATTACCATCTCAGGTACAAAGGCTGCCATTTATTTTAACGGGTCCCTGGCGCGGGAGGTTGACAATACAGGGCTCGACTGGGCCGGAATCGACAATATCAGCATCGGATCGGGTGCCCCCAATTTTGCCTATTGGAATCACAAATCAGACCTGAGCCAGTATGATGAACTCCGTTTCTTCAACAAGGCGCTGACCTCATCCGAAATCCAGAATATCATATTCAACGACTCACCCTATGTTCCCAAATATGCCGGCGAAACCTTCTATATGCCTTTTAACGGGAACTTTAAGGAGTTGATGAGCATGACCGATGCCACCGTGGTGGGGAATCCCGGATTTGTCGAAGAAGGGGTCGTTGGAGGAGCCTATGCAGGGGCCACCGACAGCTATGTCACATTCCCGATGGCGAACCTGAAATCGACTGAGTTCAGTGCCGTATTCTGGTATAAGCCAAATGGAAATCCCACCCGCTCAGGCATTCTCAGCGCTAGCCCGACAGGTGAAGACCGCCAGAAAGGAATAAGGCTGTTCCGCGAGGGAAGCGCCACCGAGCAGAGAATCAAGATGAATGTTGGCACCGGAACCGGTGAAACCTGGAACGATGGTGACGTGGTCACTGTTCCGACCGATGAATGGATGCATCTGGCAATTACCGTTTCGGGCACCAAGGCTGCCATTTATTTTAACGGCACGCTTGCCCGTGAAGTCGATAATACTGGACTCGACTGGGCCGGTATTGATAACATGAGCATAGGTTCAGGTGCCCCGAATTTTGCTTACTGGGACCACAAATCGGATCTGAGCTTGTATGATGAAATCCGTTTCTTCAGCAAAGCCCTCACTCAAACCGAAATTCAGGGCATCATGAATGCCGAAAAGTAAAAGGCTCTTCGTCATACTGAAAGATTAACAGGTTCTCAACAAGGAAGAAAGGCTGCCTGACAGCATCAGGCAGTCCTTTCTTTCCTTTGCATAATCATGTTTTCAATCCGTCGGTATCCGGCACAAATATACCCTGTATGAATTTTTTCAAAAACCCCTTCAGACTCACCCTGATTCTGCTGGTCATGGCCTTGTCCGCGTGCGACAAAAAGGAAGACGGGCCCGACGAACCACAGGCAGCGGAGCTGACACTGACCAGCGTAACCATAGGGGCCAGGACCTTGTCGGCAGCGACCCCCAACCTTGACGTGGCTTACGACCAGCCCCTGCTGGTCCGCTTCAGTACAGGTCTTGACACTTCCACCGTCCGGTCGTCCATCAGGCTCCTGAAATCAGGAAATGCAGTCGCGGCAAAATACTATTATACCGAAGGCAACAGCGTGGTATCCATCTATCCGAATGCCCATTTGGATGAAAACACCGAATACCAGCTGGCCATTTCTGCCGGGCTGAAAGGAAGCAAAAACCAGTCATTTACGGGAGCGACCTACCAGATGAAAACTGTCATGGTGCCCATGCAACTGGTTTCCCAAACAATAGATGGCCAGCCACTGCTGGCACAGGTCAGGTTTCTGCGTGCCAATCGCGAACCCGAAATCGCCCTGCAATTTTCGCATCCGGTGGCACAGACGGAAATGTCCTCCAAGGTCACCGTTAAAAGAGGCTCCTTTGCCGTTCAGATGAACATGACTGCCGCATCCGACAGGAAAAGCTACACCCTCAAACCGGCAGGCAAGCTCGACGGACTTACCCGCCATACCCTTGAAATACAGTCGGGGCTGAAAGCCGAAGGAGGTAACACTTTCACCGGATTCACGGCCACCTTCTATACCCAGCCCGATGATACCCCCAAATTCCCGGTCGTCTCAAATGATGAGCTGCTGACGTTGGCACAACGACAAACCTTCCGCTATTTCTGGGACTTTGGCCATCCGGTCAGCGGTATGGCCCGGGAAAGGAACACGTCACCCGAAACCGTGACCACCGGGGGGACAGGATTTGGCCTTCAGGCTATTCTCACGGGCATCGAGCGGGGCTTCATTACCCGTAGCGAAGGGGTCACCCGGTTGAAAAAAATCATCGACTTCCTTGAAACGGCCGACCGGTTCCATGGAGTCTGGCCCCACTGGCTCAACGGCACCACAGGCAAAGTACAGCCCTTCAGCCAGAAAGACGATGGAGGCGACCTGGTGGAGACCTCCTTCCTGGCAGCAGGGATGCTGACGGTCAGGCAATACCTGAATCCCTCCAATTTCCAGGAGAAGGCAATCATCGACAAAATCAATGCCTTGGTCGACGGGATCGAATGGGACTGGTACACAAAGGGAGGCGAGAATGTGCTTTACTGGCACTGGTCGCCCAACTATGGCTGGGAAATGAACCACAAGATCCAGGGTTATAACGAGTGTCTCATCACCTATGTGCTGGCTGCCTCTTCTACCACCCATCCCATCGATCCGAAAGTCTATCACGAAGGTTGGGCACGAAACGGACAGATCGTCAATGGAAAAACATTTTACGGGATCAAACAACCTCTGGGATATGACAAGGGGGGACCACTCTTCTTTGCCCATTACTCATTTATGGGGCTTGATCCACGTGGATTGAAAGACCAGTATGCCGACTACTGGGAACAGAACGTGGCCCATACCCTTATCAACAGGGCACATTGTATCGAGAACCCCAACCAATATGCAGGTTATGGCAGCGATGGCTGGGGACTTACTGCCAGTGATGGGAACGCCGGCTATTCGGCCCACTCCCCGACCAACGACAAGGGTGTCATCACCCCGACCGCGGCACTCTCATCATTTCCTTACACACCGGAAGAATCAATGGAAGCATTGCACTTCTTCTATTACACCCTTGGCGATAAACTGTGGGGCGAATATGGCTTCAAGGACGCCTTTAATCCCACCGAAAACTGGACAGCCAGCTCCTTCCTGGCCATCGACCAGGGCCCCATTGTGGTCATGATCGAAAACCACCGGACCGGACTCCTCTGGAATCATTTCATGGGCAGTACTGAAGTACAAAACGGATTGAAAAAACTGGGCTTTACAAGCCCTGCAATAAATTGATAACCAATTAAAAATCAAATACTATGAAACGAACATTGACAACAGCAAGTTGCATGGTGGTTTTGGCCCTCCTGTTTGCAGCCTGCACAGGACAGCCCAAGTCGACAAGCACCGATAGTGGCACTGTGATATCAGACGATTCGCTGCTGACGCTTGTCCAGTACCATACGTTCCAATATTTCTGGGATGGGGCCGAACCGGTTTCAGGAATGGCCAGGGAAAGAATCCACATGGATGGGGAATATCCCCAGAACGACCAGAACGTGGTGACCCTGGGAGGGTCAGGGTTCGGGGTCATGGCCATCCTCACGGGGATCGAAAGAGGATTCATCACCCGTGAGGAAGGCTTTAACCGCCTCCGCCATATTGTCGATTACCTCGCCAAGGCCGACCGGTTCCATGGCGCATGGCCGCACTGGCTTGACGGTCCGACAGGCAAGGTAAAACCCTTCAGCAAAAAAGACGATGGCGGCGACCTGGTCGAAACAGCCTTCATGATCCAGGGACTGCTCACCGTGGCCGAATATTTCAGGAATGGCAACGAGGTGGAACAGCAATTGGTGGCCGACATCACCAAACTCTGGCACGAGGTGGAATGGAACTGGTACACCAAAGGAGGCGAAAATGTGCTCTACTGGCATTGGTCGCCCAACTTTGGATGGGAAATGAATTTCCCGGTGGGAGGGTATAACGAATGCCTGATCATGTATGTACTGGCCGCCTCATCCCCCACCTATCCAATCGAACCGGCCGTTTACCACGAAGGGTGGGCGCGCGGAGGTGAAATTGCCAATGACACCGTCTATTACGGATTACCCACCATTCTCGACTTCTATGAACACAGTGACGACCCCACAGGGCCACTCTTCTGGGCGCACTATTCGTACCTTGGGCTTAATCCCAAAGGGCTGAAAGACACGTATGCCAATTACTGGGACCTGAACAGGAACCACGCCCTGATCCATTACAACTATGCCCTCGACAATCCAAAGGGATTTGAAGGATATGGCGAAAACCAATGGGGCCTGACCTCCAGTTATTCGATGCGGGGCTATGCAGGCCACCATCCTGGTGAAGCAGACCTGGGTGTGATTTCACCCACCGCAGCCCTCTCATCATTCCCTTATACCCCGGAGGAATCGATGAAATTCCTGAAATATCTTTATTTCGAGGCCGACACGCTGGTGGGGGAATACGGACCATACGATGCTTACAGCCATTCGGCCAAATGGATGCTGCCGAGGTATCTGGCCATCGACCAGGGCCCCATCCCGGTTATGATCGAGAACTACCGGAGCGGCCTGCATTGGAATCTGTTCATGAAAAACGAGGATGTTAAAAGAGGCCTGGATAAACTCGGTTTCACATTTGAGCCCTGAATATTTGCAGGTGCCGGCTGAACAAAATATCTTTATGACTGAAAACCATTATCCATGAGAGAACTGTCATCCATTTTGCTTCCGATCTTCCTATTGATGCTGTTTTTTGCAGATCAGGCTGAAGCGCAGGAGGCAAAACAGCAAACCTATTGTAACCCCATCAACATTGATTACGGCTATTCGCCCATTCCCAACTTCAGCACCTGGGGGAGGCACAGGGCCACCGCCGACCCGGTGATCGTCAACTACCAGGACGACTATTACCTGTTCAGCACCAACCAGTGGGGTTACTGGTCGAGCAGCGACATGCTAGACTGGAAATTCCATTCTCGCAAATTCCTGCGCCCCTGGAATGCCGGGGTGTATGATGAATTGTGCGCCCCGGCGGTGGGCATTATCGGCGACACGATGCTGGTTTTCGGATCTACTTATACCAGTGAATTTACCATCTGGATGAGTACCAACCCCGGTGCCAATGAATGGAAGCCGCTGGTCGACCGGTTTGAAATCGGCGGCTGGGATCCCGACTTCTTCACTGATGACGACGGAAAACTCTATATGTATAACGGCAGCAGCAACCGCTATCCTCTCTATGGTATCGAACTCAACCGGAAAACCATGGACCCGGTGGGCACCCGCAAGGAAATGTACCTTTTGGAGCCCTGGCGTTATGGATGGCAACGGTTTGGCGAACACATGGACAACACCTTCCTCGATCCTTTCATGGAAGGCGCCCACATGACCAAACACAATGGGAAATACTACCTGCAATATGGAGCCCCGGGAACCGAATTCAGTGGCTATTCCGACGGAGTGCTGGTGGGCGACCATCCCCTGGGGCCATTTACCCCGCAACCCGATCCCTTCAGCATGAAGCTGGGCGGATTTGCAAGGGGGGCAGGCCATGGAAGCACCTTCAGGGACAATACCGGCAACTACTGGCATGTGAGTACCGTCCAGATCAGCGTAAAGAACAACTTCGAGCGACGGTTGGGAATCTGGCCCGCCGGTTTCGACAGCGACGGCGTGATGTGGTGCAATACCGCATTTGGAGATTATCCCCACTACATTCCAGAAGTGGCCGTCAAAGAAGGAAAAGCCCGTCCCGACTGGTACCTCCTGAATTACAAAAAGCCCGTCAGGGTCTCCTCAACATACGGTGGCTATCACGCCAACCATGCCAATGATGAAAGCATGAAGACCTATTGGAGTGCCAAAACATCGGATGCGGGAGAATGGATCGAGACCGACCTGGGCGAACTGAGCGACGTTTACGGGATCCAGATCAACCATGCCGATCAGGACGTGAGTTTTCCGGCAGAAATGGATACCATCTTCCTGGGAAAATCGCTGGGCCTTTACCACCAGTATAAACTGCTCTGGTCGGCCGATGGCAGGAAATGGAATGTATTGGTTGACAAAAGCCGGAACCAGACCGACGTGCCGCACGACTATACCCAACTGGACAACCCTGTCAGGGCTCGCTTTATCCGCCTTGAGAACATCAAGGTACCCGCTGGCAAATTTGCCATCAGCGGATTGCGGGTATTCGGGAAAGGGCTGGGAGAACTTCCTTCAAAAGTGGAATCATTCACGGTATTGCGCACCGAGAAGGACAAACGTAGCGCCTGGATACGCTGGAAGCCGGTCGACAATGCCTATGCCTACAACATTTACTATGGCACCCATCCCGACAAGCTGTACAACTGCATCATGGTGCACGACGCCAATGAATACTGGTTCAAGGCCATGGACAGCCAAAGCCAGTATTGGTACACCATCGAGGCCATCAACGAAAACGGGGTCTCAGAGCGAACCGAAGTTCTACATATCCAATAATATGGATGATTATAAACAATTTCCGGAAGAGGTTTCGGGACAGACCCGGCAGTACCGGCTTTAATTAATAACTGTTATGAAAAATCTATTGTTTCTGATCCTGGCCCTGGGCATATTCACGGCTTGCCAGGAAAAAAAGGCCCCACAGGGCAATGCCGAGATGGACTCCTTCATCACTGACCTGTTGAACCAGATGACACTGGAAGAAAAACTGGGCCAGCTGAACCTGATTACACCGGGAGGTGGCATCACCACCGGGGCTGCGGTCAGCACCGACGTGGAGGAAAAGATCAAGGCCGGCAAAGTAGGTGGTGTATTTGGCATCACGGGACCAGAGAAGATCAGGATGGCACAGGACCTGGCTGTTCAACACAGCCGTTTGAAGATCCCCCTGATATTCGGGCTGGACGTGATCCACGGATACAAGGCCACCTTTCCGATTCCGATCGGCATATCGTGCAGCTGGGACATGGAATTGATAGAGAAATCGGCCCGGGTGGCAGCGCAGGAAGCCACGGCGGATGGACTCGCCTGGACCTTCTCGCCGATGGTCGACATCAGCAGGGATCCACGCTGGGGCCGGGTATCCGAAGGTTCAGGCGAAGACCCCTACCTGGGCTCCCGCATTGCCGAAGCCATGGTGAAAGGATATCAAGGCGACGACCTTAGCAAAAACAATACGATTTTGTCGACTGTTAAGCACTTCGCCCTTTACGGAGCCTCCGAAGCGGGACGCGATTATAACACAGTCGACATGAGCCGGATCAGGATGTACAACGATTACTTTCCCCCCTACAAAGCCGCGGTGGATGCCGGAGTGGGCAGTGTCATGTCGTCATTTAACGACGTCGACGGGATTCCGGCTACAGGCAACCGCTGGTTGCTGACCGAAATCCTTCGTGACAGCTGGGGATTCGACGGGTTGGTCGTATCCGATTACACTTCAGTCAACGAGATGATCGCCCATGGAATGGGTGACCTGCAGGCAGTTTCGGCCCTCGCACTGAATGCCGGTCTGGACATGGACATGGTAGGAGAAGGATTCCTGACCACCCTCCAGCAATCGCTCGAAGAAGGCAAGGTGAAACAAGCCGACATCGACAGGGCCTGCCGCAGGGTACTGGAAGCCAAATACAAACTTGGACTCTTTGATGATCCTTATCGTTATATCGACGAGAGCCGTCCAGCCAACGAAATCCTGACCGCCGAAAACAGGCAGGTTGCAAGGGAAGTGGCCGCGAATTCATTTGTTTTGCTCAAGAACGAAGGCAACGTATTGCCATTGAAGAAATCGGGAACTATTGGGTTAGTCGGTCCGCTGGCCAACAACAAGAACAACATGCTGGGAACATGGGCCGTCTCGGGCGACCCGCAACTCTCCGTTCCGGTGATGGATGGCATGGTTTCCGTAGGCGGGACCGACGTAAAGGTCCTGTATGCCAAGGGAGCCAACATCTCAAATGACCCCGAATTTGCCGCCAAAATCAATGTCTTTGGCGAGCGGATCGACATTGATCCACGCACCCCACAAGCCATGATCGCCGAGGCATTGTCGGTGGCCTCCCGGTCCGATGTGGTGGTGGCCGTGGTTGGCGAAGCTTCCGAAATGAGTGGCGAGGCAGCCAGCCGTACCGACATTTCACTTCCGGAGCCCCAGAAAGAACTGCTCAAGGCCCTCAGGAAAACCGGGAAACCGCTGGTGGTGGTCCTGATGACCGGCAGGCCGATGACCATCCCTGAAGAAAAAGAGCTGGCCGACGCCATCCTGCTCACCTGGCACCCCGGGGTGGAAGCCGGAAATGCCATTGCCGACGTATTGTTCGGAGATGTCAATCCATCAGGGAAACTCACCATGACCTTCCCCAGGAATGTCGGACAGATCCCTATCTACTACAGCATCCGCAGTACCGGCAGGCCCGGGGCCACCGAGGAATTTCAGAAATTCCAGTCATATTACCTAGATGCCCCCAATTCGCCCCTCTATCCATTTGGGTACGGACTCAGCTACACCACCTTCGGGTATTCAGACCTGATGCTGAGCCAGGCCTCCATGCCCATGGACGGCACCCTGGAAGTGAGCGTGAAAGTCACCAACAACGGAGACCGTGCAGGTCAGGAAGTGGTACAACTTTACATCAGGGACCTGGTGGCCTCGCAGACCAGACCCGTGAAGGAACTGAAAGGGTTTAAAAAGATAGCACTCGACAAGGGAGAGAGCCAAACCGTCACGTTTACCCTGACCGCACAAGATCTGGCTTTCTATCATATGGACATGAGCCATAAGGCAGAACCGGGAGAATTTACCATCTTTGCAGGACCCGGCTCCCACGAGGGACTGTCGGCCAACTTTACACTGACTGAATAAACCATATGAAGAGACAAAACCATCACAAGACATGGGCAGTGGCCAGTATTGCAACCCTGGCACTGGCCTCATGTACAACACCCGAGCCTGCCGACACGAGGCCCAACATATTGTTCATCATGAGTGATGACCATGCATACCAAGCCATCAGTGCCTATAGCAACCACCTGATTGAGACCCCCCAGATTGACAGGATCGCCAGCGAGGGTATGCTGTTCACCAACGCCTGTGTCACCAATTCGATCTGCGCCCCGTCAAGGGCCACGATCCTGACCGGCAAACACACCCATATCCATGGGAAAATTGACAACATGATGCCGTTCGACACATCCAATGTCACATTCCCCAGGATTCTGCAGCACGAAGGGTACCAGACCGCCATGTTCGGGAAACTCCATTTCGGGAATAGTCCGGCCGGCTTCGATGAGTTCATGATCCTGCCCGACCAGGGCGATTACTACAATCCTGAGTTCATCACCAACCGGGGCGATACCACCATCATGGGGTATGTCACCGACATCATCACCGACCTGACCCTCAACTGGCTCGACAAGGGACGCAAGAAAGACAAACCTTTCCTGCTGATGTACCTCCACAAGGCACCCCATCGGGAGTGGATACCGGCAGAAAGACACTATACCGAGTTCACGCAGAAAACATTCCCCGAACCCGAAACCCTCTTCGACAATTATGAAGGACGTGGCACTGCGGCAAAAACCGCCGAAATGAACCTGCTGAAACACATGACCGTTTCGGCCGACAACAAGATTTATCCGGAAGTGGCTCAGTCACTCAACATCAAGGAACCGTCGAACTGGGGGACCAACGTATTCAACAACAAATACAAACGCTTCACTCCCGAGCAAAAAGCCGCCTGGGATGCGGTGTACGGCCCCATCAACGAGCAATTCAGGGAAGCCTATCCCAACATGAGCGACGAAGACTACATGCGATGGAAATACCAGCGCTACATGCAGGATTACCTGGCCTGTATCGCCGCTGTTGACGAGAACGTAGGCCGGGTACTTGACTATCTGGATGCCAACGGTCTCAGCGAAAACACGATCGTGGTGTATACCTCCGACCAGGGTTTTTATTTGGGAGAACACGGTTGGTTCGACAAGCGATTCATTTACGACGAATCCTTCAAGACACCCCTGATGATCCGATGGCCCAACCGGATCCATGCAGGCACCACCTCGGACGAGATGGTCCAGAATCTCGATTTTGCCCAGACATTCCTTGAAGCGGCAGGCATCATTCCCACCGACGACATGCAAGGAGAAAGCCTGATGCCCCTTCTCGAAGGAAAAGCTGACCAATGGACCCGCGATGCGGTTTATTACCACTATTATGAATATCCTGCCATCCATATGGTGAAACGCCATTACGGCATCGTCACACGCGATTACAAACTGGCCCATTTCTATTACGACGTGGATGAATGGGAACTGTATGACCGCAAGAAAGATCCGCAGGAGCTGAACAACGTGGTTGATGATCCCACCTATGCGGATATTGTTGCCGACCTGAAAGAAAAGCTGGAAGGACTGAGGGTCCAGTATAAAGACTCGGTTGGGCTCGACCAAAAATACCTTGATATTTACCGAACCCGGGGAATCATCAAATAGTGAAGAAACAGCAGGCCACACAATGCCTGCTGTTTTTTTTCGTTTTTTTGAGAATCCGGTTACTTTTGGGCTTGCCCAAGGGTGAGAAGTGCCAAAAATTAACAGGCCATCCGGCATTGGCATAAGAATCCATGGGGGTTTTCGAAACAAAAAAGGACCCTCGATTGTATAATACTTGTCTGATTATTGAAGCAATTGAACAAAAAATGAAACACAAAATGAAAAACCTTTGGTTAATCCTGCTGATTGGCCTCTCCTTATCGCTGGCCAACTGCAGCAAAGATGACGAACCTGAACAAGAGGAAACTGACCGCTTTGAACTCCTGACCGGCGCCGTATGGCTTTCCGACAGCCTGACCATTAACGGGCAGGATGCCAGTGGCGAAGGACAGATGCTTAACAAATTCAAGGGAGAAGTGAAATTTAACAAAGACGGTTCCGGAAACTTCGGCACCTATAAAGGCACATGGAGATTCGCCGACAACACCCGTAAACAACTGGTGATTGAATCCGATTCCCTGCCAATTCCACTGACCACCCAAATTGCCGAACTCACAGCCAAATCACTGAAAGTAACCACCGAATTTCCAGATCTCTTTGGCACCGGTGCCATGAAAATCAGAATGACCTTTAAGGCAAAATAAATGCGCAGACTCTGCCTGTTTCTGGCCTTGTTAGCTCCCATTGTTGTCGTTGCCATGCAGCCCGGCGGGATCATTACGGGCAGGGTAACCGACCAGGCAACCGGAGAAGGCCTCCCAGGAGCCAATATCATCTATAAGAAAGATGCCGGAACCATCACCGACAGCCAGGGATATTATTCCCTTCGTCTGCCTGAGGGAAATGCCACCCTCTCCTATCTTTATACCGGATATCAGTCGATAACCCGGAACATCACCGTTACCCGGGATACTCTGGTCATCAATATCGGGCTGGTCACCGAAGTGTCGGAACTCGACCAGGTGGTAGTGAGTGCAAACCGCATCGAGCAACGTCTGTCGGAACTGACCGTCTCGATGAGCCTGCTCAAGCCGGGATTTCTTAGCACCCGGCACATCACCGATGCCCAGGAAGCCATCAACAAGACATCGGGGATTGAGGTACTTGACGGACAGGCATCGATTCGCGGGGGCAGCGGCTTCAGTTACGGGGCGGGGAGCCGCGTACTGGCACTTCTCGACGGACTGCCCGTGATGGCTGCCGATGCAGGGAATGTCCGATGGCAGTTTCTACCTCTCGACAACATCTCGCAGGTCGAAATCATCAAGGGAGCCTCATCGGTGGTTTACGGATCATCGGCCGTCAACGGGATCATCAACTTCAGGACCGCCGATGCCACGGAAACCCCGCAAACCCGGTTTTATGTCGAATCGGGTATGTATGGCAATCCACCGAATCCCGACTGGAAATGGTGGGATTCACCCCGGACCTTCTCGAGCGGATCGGTATTTCACCTCCGCAGGATCGGGCACTCCGACCTGGGGGGCAGTATCCACCTGATGAACGACAACGGGTACCGGTTACGCAATAACGAAAAACTGGGTCGACTGAACCTGAAGTTTAAGCACCGGAATGCCAACATACAGGGGTTGTCGTATGGATTCAACGTGAATGGAGGGATCACCAACAAATTTGATTTTATCCTCTGGGACAATGCCGATACCGGTGGCCTGATCCATGACGAATCGACCGCCATTGAGCTGAACAGCCATTTCATCGCCCTGGATCCCTTCATTACCTATCGGATTGACGAGCAGTTCAAGCACGAACTGAAAGCACGGGTCCAGTCATCGCAGAACCAGTTTCCGGCATCGGCACAAAACGACAGCCATGCCATGAATGTCTATGCCGAATACCAGTTCTGGAACAAGCTGTCGGATATGTTCACCCTGAACACGGGATTCTCCGGGAATAACAGTCGTATCGAATCAAAATTTTATGGAGACCACCGGTCGTTGAACCTGGGGATGTTTGCCCAGCTCGACCTTGAACCGGTGAACCGGGTGAAGATTTCATCAGGGATCCGTATGGAATACAATTCACTGGATGGCGAAGACACCCAGCCTGTACCCCTTTTCAGGGCAGGCGTGAATTACAAACTGCACGAACTCACCTACCTGCGGGGATCATACGGGCAGGGGTACCGCTATCCATCCATCGCCGAGAAATATGCGTCGACCACCCTGGGCGCCGTCAAGATATTCCCGGCACCCAACATCGAGGCAGAAAGAGGGTGGAACTCCGAAATCGGCATCAAGCAGGGCATCCTGTCGAGCTATTTTAACGGGCAGCTCGACCTGGCCTTCTTCTATTCCCAGAACAAGGACATGATTGAATTTCTATTTGGAAATTATCCCGATCCGGTAACAGAAGAATATAGTCTTGGATTCAAGGCCCATAACGTGGAAGCATCGAGAGTATATGGATTCGAGCTTGAATACTTGATCAACAAGACCATAGGCAAGGTGACCAATACCCTGAATGGAGGATACGTTTTCATGTATCCGGTCGAGTTCAACACCTACACAGGAAAGAATACCGGAACCATGCTGAAATACCGCCGCAAGCATTCGGCCACGTTCAACCTGGTCAGTACCTATCGTAAGCTCGACCTCGGCATCAGCCTTTTTCTCAAGAGCAAGATACTCAACATCGACGATGTATTCCTGAATCCACTCACCAGGGAAACCATATTGCCCGGATTTTACGACTACTGGGCCGCTAACAACAAAGGATATTACCTGATTGACTTTCAGGCAGGTATCCCATTTGCCTCCTCCTACCGGATTTCATTCGTGGTTAAAAACCTGACCAACACCGAATACATGGGAAGGCCGGGAGATGTGCAACCACACCGCAATTTCAGCCTTCGGATCAGCGGCAATTTCTAGCACTTTTCATTTATTCAACTGCCACCTTCAGGACCGACCATTCGTCGGGATTATCGTATACAGGTGCCGGATGCCGGTTGACGAGCCATATATGGGCTCCATCGGGATCCGCAAAAATATGCTGCACCGTATTCCACCACATGATCGATTGGGGGAATCCGGCAGGGGCATTACTGTTGATCACGAAAGATTTCTGGGTCACGAGGCTTTTATCGTCGAGTACAAATACCTTGCTCGGATCAGATGACCATTTACTCCCTACAGAAACATATATTTTCCCCCTGGAAGAGTGATGTGCCAGGGCTGATATATTGCCCTGCGTTTGCAGGTCGAGTTCGCCGGCAGAGGGAGGTTCATCCATGGTCCATGTCAGTCCCGGTATATAATCAGGCACGCGATACACCTTCTTATAGCCGGTAAAGAAACGTTCACCGTCGGCCGAGAACCAACATCCGCCCATGCTCATCCAGATTTCATTGATGGTATCCCTTGCGGCACCTTCGGATATGTCGGCCAAAAAGAAACTTTCGGGACTCCAGCCGGGACGGGTGGCGAAGAGTGCATTCCGGTTAGGGATTTTCTTCAAGGGACCCCATCCGTTTTCACCTTTACTAGAACGCGTCAGCGAACCCGTATCGGTATTCAGGCTGAAGATATGCTTGTAATACCCGACCTCTGCGGTATAATAAATCCAGTCGGCATCTGTCACGACAATGCCAATGGGGACCGACTCGACCGTAAATGTCCTGATCAGGTTCATGGAGGAAGCCTGGTAAACGCTCACCTCAGCATTGGAAAAACCGATGGCCAGTTTCTCCCCGTTTTCGGAAACACTGAAACAGCGTGGAATGCGGTCGAGCGCAATGATCTCCGGCTCAGGGGAATCAGATTTGAAGATCCGGATTTCATTGGGATTTTTCACCAGGACAGCCACTCCACCCTGGGCACCGAACCAGGCAGCATCCACGATCTGGCCATTTTGGGTTTCGGGTTGTCCGGGAATCACAGTACCTGCCACAACGATATTGACGGTTACCGTGACCGGAAACGGCAAGGCATTGGAGGCAATCTGCACGATACCGGCATGGGTTCCGGGTTCCAGTCCGGTGCGGTCGACGGTAAACATCACCACATCATAACCCGACGATTCCATCACCCCTTGTGTGCGGGTCAGGTTTATCCATGAAGGTTTGCTGACGATTTCCCACACCAGGATGCCACCGCCCTGGTTCTCGATATTGATGCTCCCCGATTCCCTTTCTTCCAGATCAATGGTTGGCCATACCCGCATCGAAGGATTTCCAAAATTGATGTAAATGATGGGATACTCAACCAAACCAACCCCCTCGACATCAATCACCAGCGGTAACTGGTAATATCCATATCCGTACTGGTCTCCCCCGGGATTGGGAGTAATGGTCAACATGGAATAATTGTTATTCAGCTTGCCTTCAAAAGGCTGGAAATTAAAAGCGGTGGGATATTGCAGTATCCGCCAGGAGGCATTGCCCGCACCCGGCACCTTCATCTCATAATTGACAACCCCGCTTTTATTGTTGATAAATATGGTATCCTGCGACTGGATGGTATTCAATGGGGCGGTCTCCAGAAAATCACTGTTGCACGACGGCATAAACAATCCGATGATACCTGCGAAGAAAAGCATCCATGGAAAGATACCCTGGTTGATTTTTGTGTTGTTAGCTTTCATGACGACAGATTAAAATTGAAACGTTAAACCAAACGACATACCCAGTCGGCCCAAGCCTTCCTGTTGTTCCGACTCAAGTTCAACCTCCTGGCTTCCCTGGTTGTTTTCGACCGTGACTTTGGTAATCCGGGCCTGGAAATAATCCGCCCCTGCATAGAGCGCGAGGTTCGGTCGCAGCATATACTTGAGGCCGGCTTGCGTGTTTATGCCGAATGCTTTCCCTGTAAACAATACCGGCGATATGATATACATGGTTTCATTCCGGTAGAACGTGACACCCATGGAGGCCTGTGAATACAATTTCAAGGTCCCTTCACGCAGCCACTCCTCGGTGTAAGCGGAAACACCCACATAATTGATAAAAATGTCCTCCGAAAGATCACCGTAAAGCCGGGTATACCCATCACCCGAATCGACCGATCCCGTGATGGTCGATCCCGAAGCAGTGAACTGGTAATCGACACCGAGACCCAGGTTAGGCCAACCCATAAAATGGAGTTGCCCGCCGGTGTGGTAACCCGTCTTTAATTTACGGTAGTAATCCCTGGCATCCGATTCTGAAAATCCTTGGCTGATCAGGGATTCCCTGGCCGTCTTGGCACTGGCGATGCGGTATCCGGCACCTCCGCCCATGGTAATTCGAAATTTCGAATACTCCTCCACCCCGTTGATGGCATTATACACGAACTGAGGTGTTTCAGACCGGGACCAGTCAGCCACATCAGTCATGGCAATCCGGCTGTTGGTTGGAATCCCCCCAAGGTCATGGACAAACCGGATAGTGCTTTTGCTGACCTGGGTGATTTTGCAAATGATGGTATCACCACTGTTGGTAATGATCGAATCCTGGGCAGAAGCGGGAATGAACAAAATGGCTGACACCCAGAAGAGAATCACAGACAACCACATTGGGGAAATGAAGAATCCCATCCGTGATTTTTTTGACGGATTATTGGAATGTTCGACAGGCTGAGCTGTTGTTTTTCCGAAGACATTAAACTTTGGATTTTGCATGGCAGATACGGTATATTGATGCAATTGTTTGACTACGTGCTACTGGCTTTCAGAATCTGGTCCCTGATTTCGCGGATATGTCCTGGTGTAGTACCACAACATCCACCGATGATATTGACCCCTGCATGCACCAGATCGGCCACATGGTAAGCCATATCGCTGGG
The DNA here is from genome assembly GCA_001270045.2 of Bacteroidales bacterium 6E. Taxonomy (GTDB): domain Bacteria; phylum Bacteroidota; class Bacteroidia; order Bacteroidales; family Prolixibacteraceae; genus UBA1413. The sequence goes on from DF970668.1 coordinate 159,487, forward strand.
AGATTCCGGAAAATGGGTCTGGCCATCGCGGTAAACGGGAATTCCGGCGTTGGCATGGATCAGGATGGGCACCGAAGCATTGGCGTTACGGATTTCCCTGACGATGGCAATCATTCCTTCCATGCCATTGCCGCAATTGGCACCCAGTACCGAGGCACCGGCATCGAGCAGCGGCCGGATCATTTCGGAAGGTGAGACCCCCATCATGGTGCGATATTCACCGGTTAGGAGCTTGTCGAAAGTCATGGTGCAAAAAACCGGTACCGCAGTATTTTCGGCAGCAGCCCTGACAGCGATGACAGCCTCCTCGAGGTCAGTCATGGTCTCAACCACAATGGCATCGGCTCCGCCTTCGACAAGGGCAACCGATTGTTCCCTGAAAGCATCGTACAATTCGTCGGGGATAACCTCCTCCATGAGCAAAAGTTTTCCTGTAGGCCCGATGGAACCCATGACCCAGAGATCAGGGCCGGCAGCTTCTCGACTGATGGCTGCCGCCTCACGGTTCAGTTCGGCCACCCTGTCGGCCAGACCATACTTCCCGAGTTTGAACCGGCTACCTCCAAAGCTGTTGGTTTCGATCATGTCGGCACCTGCTTCCACATAGCTCCTTGCGATATCCAGAACCTCCTGCCGGTGTGATACATTCCACAATTCGGGGCACTCCCCCGGGCGCAGTCCCTTTTTCTGCAGGAAGGTTCCCCAGGCCCCGTCAGAGACCATTACCCTGCGTTGGATTGATTCAAGAATATTGCCCATAGATTTGAGTAATTCAGATTAACTATTGTCACTTCACGGAAACCCTGTCGTTCAGGAACTCAACCAGTCCCTGGGGGTCACGATAATAGGCATCGGCGCCGATCCTTTCGCGGAATTCATCTGTCACGGGGGCACCACCCACAGTGACACAAGTGTCCGGGTATTTTTTCTTGATGATTCTGGTGATTGTCTCCATGGCTGGCAAGGTGGTTGTCAATAATGCCGAAAGACCGACTATCGCCACAGGGTTCTCTTCAATTGCGGTTAGAAACGTTTCGGCTTTTACGTCAACGCCCAGGTCAATAACATTCCAGCCGTTCCCTTCGACCATCATGGCTACCAGATTCTTGCCGATGTCATGCAGATCGCCCTCGACAGTCCCGATGATGAAAGTACCCTTTTGCCGGGCCTCCCCTGTCAGGAAAAAAGGTTTAAGGTGTACCATAGCCGTGTTCATGGCCTTGGCCGACATCAGGACCTGTGGGACAAACACCCGGTTCTCGCGAAACTTGATGCCAACCCGTTCCATCCCCGGAAGCAGCCCTTCGGTTAGGATCGTTTGTGGATGTACGCCCACCTCCAATAACTGGCGGGTAATCTCATCGGCACCATCCATGCTTTTCATGTTGGGGGGAAAAGGGGAAGCCCGGTTGATTTTTCCGAATTCGACACATTCGGAAAGCCGGATCAACAAATCGGTCATGGTTAACGGATTCAGGTTTTCTGCAAATTTATGTGAAGTTGCGAATACCAAAAAGTTTTTAGAGAAAAAGATCCTTGCCGGAGACTGTTTTAGAACATAATCTGATCTTTAGGCATGCTCTTTCTTACCATGATAAGTAAGAAAGTTCTGGAATCAAAACATTAAAAAAGATCACTAGTGTCCAAAAGATTTTTTACAAAACCTTTGTAAGTTATTAGTATATAGTTTATTACAAGCAATAAAGTCGCGTGTCGATTTGAATTCATTTCCCATCTTCGTTGCCTGAAAGAAAACCAGGCAAATATGAACAGCGGCAAATATGTATTCAGTCAACTCGTGGACTTCCTGCCAAAGCGAGTTTTTGATATGATAGTCAAACGATATGACGGAGATAAATGGGTGAAGACTTTCACTTGTTGGAACCAACTGCTTGTTATGATGTATGGGCAGCTGGCTGCCTGTGATAGTCTTAGAGAGGTTGCGTGTATCGTTGACTCTATCAAAAACAAGAGTTACCATCTCGGATTTGGCACTGGGGAGATTAAACTGAGCAATCTTTCCTACGCCAATGTAAACCGGGACTACAAGATATTTGAAGAGTTTGCCTATCACATGATCAATCTTGCTCAAAATAAGCGAATTGCAAGGCCGTTCGAACTGCAGGGAAAGTTCTATGCGTTCGACTCCACCACTATAGACCTTTGTCTGAGCTTGTTCAAGTGGGCATACTTCAGGAAGAACAAGGGTGGCATCAAAGTTCACACGCTGTTTGACGTTGTAACCCAGATACCGACTTACATTCATATCACGGAAGCAAAAGTTCATGATGTGAATGCCATGGATGAGATTCCGTATGAGCCATATGCATTCTACATTTTTGACAAGGGATATTATGACCTTGCCAGGCTGCATACAATCAACACAATCGGCTCCTACTTTGTTATTCGACAGAAGTCTCATCTCCAGTATGAAGTTGTTGATGGTGAGGAACTTCTGGATGAGACGGATAACGTCTTGATTGATCAGACGATACGCCTTACGGGCTACCAGACCCGGAAGAAATATTCCTGCGTAATGAGGAGGATCGTTTACTATGCTCCCGACCTTAAAAGAACGTTCACGTTCCTGACCAACAACATCAGCATCAAGGCGAAAGACATCGCTATGTTGTATAAGCAGCGCTGGCAGGTGGAACTCTTTTTTCGGTGGATAAAGCAGCATCTCCGCATCACATCTTTCTGGGGTAATACGGAAAACGCTGTGAGAATACAAATTTACATTGCGGTTATCACATACTGTCTCGTGGCTATCATCGAACATGACTGTCAGTTGGGCAGGACTACATTCAATGTACTTCGTGTCATTAGCAGAGTACTGACAGACAAGACGCCCATCAGAGATCTTTTTCTGACCCCTGAGACCATTGATGATATATGTGAAAAACCCGCTCAACTTGAATTTGCCTTTAAATATTAGTTGAAAAAAATTTATTGGACACTAGTGAAAAAAGATACATTTGTGACAGATCAACACATCAGCCCATGAAAGCGCTTGTTTTGGAAGAGTACAACCGGTTGGTATACACCGATGTTCCCGTTCCGGAGATCGGTGAAAACGATGTCCTCATTGAGGTGAAAGCCTGTGGCATCTGCGGATCCGATGTCCATGGATTGGACGGAAGCACCGGACGCCGGATCCCGCCTCTCATCATGGGTCATGAAGCCTCGGGCGTGATTGTGGCGACAGGCAGCCAGGTGAAAGGGTGGTCTGAAGGAGACCGGGTAACCTTCGACTCAACCGTTTATCCGCTCAACGACTGGTATACCCTGCAAGGCAGGTACAACCTCAGTGACAATCGGGAGGTGCTTGGTGTTTCACCTGGAAACTACCGGCGCCATGGGGCCTTTGCCCAGTATGTGGCGATACCGCAACACATTCTTTACAAATTGCCAGATCAGGTAACCTTTGAACAGGCTGCCATGGTTGAGCCGGTAGCTGTCGCCTTGCATGCCTTTAGCCTGTCCGACCTGAAAATCGGCGAAAGCTGTCTGGTAATGGGAGCCGGCATGATCGGACTGTGCATGGTGCAATGTGCCTCCGCGGCAGGGGCTCAGCCATTGGTTGCCTATGACCTTAACGAAGAACGACTGGCATTGGCCTCAAGACTGGGGGCAGACCAGGTGATCCACCCGGAAAAACAACCGGCAGATGCCATCACCATGCAGCTGACCTCCAACCGTGGATTTGATGTGGTATTCGAGGCAGTGGGGATTTCACCCACCGTCAACACCGCCATACAACTGGCAAGGAAAGGAGGCAGGGTCATCCTGACCGGAAATCTCAGTCTGGCCATCGAATTCCCATTACAAAACGTGGTCACCCGCGAGATTAGGGTACAGGGGAGTTGTGCCATTCGGGGAGAGTACGAGGCAGCCCTGAAAATGATTGCCAGCGGAAAAATCAGGGTAGATCCCCTGATATCCGCGATCGCACCTCTGTCGGAAGGGGTCTCCTGGTTCCAAAGACTATATCAAAAAGAACCCGGACTGAACAAGGTTATCCTGGTACCATAAACTGATGATATTTACACCAATCAAGCCAATATGTACAATATAGCCATCCTGGGTTGCGGAAAAGTGGCCCACTTGCATGCCAGGGCAGTCAGGGAACTCACCCGGGCCCGTTTGGCGGGAGTTTGGAGCCGGACCCGGTCAACCGCGGACGCCTTTGCCCGCCAATACCAAACCATACCATACACCTCGGTGCCAGAATTGGTGAAAGCCGAACACATCGACCTGGCCATCGTGTGCACCCCCCATCCCTATCATCGCGACCCGGCCATGGATGCCATGAACAACGGGGCCCATGTGCTGATAGAAAAGCCATTGTCAGTTACCCTGGATGACAGTGATGCCATGATTGCAGCCGCACAATCGAACAATGTCAGGTTGGGCGTGATCAGCCAGCGACGATGGTATGCCCCCTCCTTAAGGGTAAAACAAGCCATCACCGAAGGCAAAATCGGACAGCCGGCACTTGGGACAGTGCTTATGTTGGGATGGAGAGACAAAGCCTATTACGATTCCGACGCATGGCGGGGAACGTGGGACATGGAAGGCGGAGGCGTTCTGGTTAACCAGTCGCCACACCAGCTTGACCTTTTACTTTGGTATATGGGCGAAGCCGAAGAAGTGTACGGGGTATGGAAAAATCTGAACCACCCATATATCGAGGTGGAAGACACGGCAGCGGCCATCGTGAAATTCAAGAGTGGAGCAATAGGCAACATTCTTGTCAGCAACTCCCAGAAACCAGGAATATATGGGAAAGTGCACATCCATGGGAGCAACGGGGCCTCAGTTGGGGTGCAGACCGACGGGGGAGCCATGTTTATTGCCGGACAATCGGGGATCCTTGAACCACCGGTCAACGACCTGTGGACCATAGAGGGCGAAGAGCATTTCCTTGAGAAATGGAAACAAGATGACAGCGCCTTTTTCAATACCATCGATCCGACCGTGCATTACATGAAACTCCAGATCGCCGATTACCTTGATGCATTGGATGAAGGAAGGCAGCCGATGGTTACCCATGAAGATGGCCGAAAGGTGGTACAGCTCTTCCGGGCCATATATGAATCGAACCGGACCAACCAGCCCATAAGGCTAACCTGAGTGAAACATATTCAAGTTATGGCAGGAATTCCTTATTTTGTAGTCGACTAAACCCAAAAATATGTCAGTTGCCTTTATCCTGTTCATGGTGATTTCAGCGGTTGCACTGCTGCTTCTCATGGTATTGAAACTCAAGATTAACGCCTTTATCTCCCTTTTGATCACTGCCATCTACGTGGGGATCCTGGCGGGAATGCCCCTGAACGAGATTACCAAAAGCATCCAGGACGGCATGGGAAGCACCCTTGGATTTGTGGCAACGGTGGTGGGACTGGGAGCCATTTTCGGACAAATACTTGAAAGTTCGGGAGGAGCTGAAGCCCTTGCACACTCGCTGATCCGGAAGTTCGGGCAAAAAAAAGCGCCATGGGCCATGGTGATTACCGGATTTATCGTGGCTATCCCCGTCTTCCTCGACGTCGGTTTTATCATCCTTGTCCCTATCGTATATGCCATTGCACGGGACACCAAAAAATCACTGTTATACTATGCCATACCCTTACTGGCAGGGCTGGCGGTTACCCACAGCTTCATACCGCCTACACCCGGACCGGTTGCTGTGGCCGACATCATCAAGGTACCCCTGGGGTGGGTCATCTTTTTTGGGTTCATCCTTGGATTTCCCGTAGCTATCCTGGCAGGACCGGTTTGGGGAAGTTATATTTCCAAAAAAATCAACCTGTCCCCTCCTGCAGATTTCCTGAACAGTACCTCCGAATTCAAGGACGATAAAAATCTGCCTTCTTTCAGGCTTATTGCCACCCTGATCGGGATTCCCCTGGTACTGATCCTGCTCAATACCCTGACCGGCGTAATGGTCACAAAAGAGGTCATAGAAAAATCTTTGTTCACCGACATCATCGAGTTTGCCGGTCATCCCTTTACAGCACTGATCATTGCCACTCTGCTGGCAATCTGGTTACTGGGAATCCGGAGAGGAATGACAAAGCAGAAGATCCTGGATTTGAGCACCAAGGCACTTGGACCGGCAGGCATCATCATCCTGATTACCGGAGCCGGCGGGGTTTTGAAGGAAATCCTGGTCGACAGTGGTATCGGCAAAATGATGGCCGAATCGATGGCCGGCTCTTCCCTGTCACCCATTCTTCTGGCATGGCTGCTGGCTGCCGTGGTCAGGATCACCCAGGGATCGGCCACTGTAGCCATGATCACGGCGGCCGGAATCATTGCTCCGGTGCTGGAAGTTTTGCAGCTCAATGATCCGATGCGTGCACTGATCGTGATTGCCATCGCCTCGGGAGCCACCATACTTTCGCATGTCAATGACAGCGGATTCTGGCTTGTAGGCAAATACCTGGGTATGGACGAAAAGCAAACCTTGCAGTCGTGGACAGTCATGGAGACCATCATTGCCGTGGCTGGACTGATCCTGACACTATTGGCCAGCCTCTTTGTCTAAAACAACCATCGGAACTGGAATGGATATATCAATCAAACCCTTTGACGAACTGGACATCCATGAATTATACAGTCTACTGCAATTGCGCAGTGAGGTATTTGTAGTGGAGCAGACCTGCATCTATAACGATCTGGATGACCTCGATCAGTTGGCCTGGCACCTGATCCTGAAAAAAGACAACCGGGTGGCAGGTACGGCAAGGATCCTTCCTGGAGGAACCCGCTTCCCGCAGGTATCCATAGGCAGGGTAGTCGTGTCGCCCCATTTCCGCAGGCGAAATTTTGGAAAACTGGTCATGCAGGAAGCCATGAAATTTGCGTTTAGCCATTTTACAGCCAGTGAAATCAAGATCAGTGCCCAGCTTTACCTGGAAAGGTTTTATGAAGACCTGGGATTCAGGAGAATTACTGAAATCTACGACGAAGACGGCATTCCCCATATAGGGATGCTGGCGAAAAAATGATCCGGGAACCGGGAGAACCGATTTATGCTTTCACGGAGCTCCAAAGGAGATCACTTTCCTTTTGCCGCAGAAAAGACGGCTTCAGGCATACAGGACAAACCGCCCTCCGTAACCGGTTGATATTGGTAGGCTTAAGGCGCCGTCGGCACCGGCTACACTTAAACTCGTTGACGTGAAGGATCTTGTCATCGCTGACCATGTTCACCTTCGACTTGTTGAACAAAATTCCGCAAGAAGGACATTTATACACCTGGTAGGTGGCGCTGATCAGTAGTGACTGGTATCGATTTGCCAAATTGATGATTTTCTCGTGGATCTTATAGTGGAAGAGGCGGTGGTTTCCGGAGATGTATTCAGGGAAAGACTGGGGCCTGACGAGAAATCCGGGTCCCTGGACAAACTGTTCACCATAATGACAAGAACTGCACTCATAATATTTAACATACCCGGTCATATAGGAAAGGTTGGTCAGCCTTAAAATTAAGGAGAATTATTAATAAATAATGATTCAGGCTAACAATCATGGGGTTATATCAATGAAAAAGTTGCGCCATTCATGCTGTAATCCTTAATTACATATCCGGATTTTGTTGGTATTGTAAGGAATATTTTGTGTAATTTGGCGATTTCATTTTAGAATGCGTTTAAATTATGACACCGGATACCTGTCGGCCTTGTTCATCTCGGCAGGCAGAGTAACTTTGCATACTAAATTTTGACTTAAACTTTAACTATTAAATAATCATTTTATGAGCAAATTTTTAACTGCGTCAATTGGCCGCAAATTTTTGATGAGCGTCACCGGTTTATTCCTGATGCTTTTCATCGTGGTCCACCTGACGGTGAATCTTTTGTTGATATTTGACGATAGTGGAGATCTTTTCAATGTGGCAGCCAACTTTATGGCTACCAATCCGGCGGTAAAGATCATGGAGCCTATTCTTGGACTTGGATTTATGATCCACATTATCTGGTCTTTCATCATTTCATGGGAGAATTACAAGGCCCGTCCAGTAAAATACAACAAGCAGGACTTGTCGAACGCCAGTTCCTGGTCATCGCGGAATATGCTGATCCTGGGTGCCCTGGTTCTCGTCTTCCTCATCATCCACATTTATGATTTCTACTGGAAGATCAAGATAACCGGTTCGGACCTGCTTCCCAACGTCGTCATCAATGGCGAAGAGATGCACAATACCTATTTGCTCGTGAGCACCCATTTCAAGGAAAGTTTGGTTTTCAGCCTTTTGTATGTATTAGGTGGAGTTTTGCTGGGATTGCATGTAGTTCATGGTTTCTGGTCATCATTCCAGACACTGGGCATCAACAACAAGATCTGGATGAGTCGCCTTCAATGGGTGGCCAGGGTCTATGCCATTCTGGTGGCAGTTGGTTTCTCCGTCATCCCGCTCTACTTTGTGATTAAGTTTTAACCAAAAAACAAACCGAATATGCAGATTTTAAATTCCAAAATACCGGAAGGACCATTGGCAGAAAAGTGGGCACGCCATAAGGCAGCCATCAGGGTGGTCAGTCCGGCCAATAAGCGCAAACTTGAAATCATTGTCGTGGGAACCGGTCTGGGTGGTGCTTCAGCAGCAGCCTCACTGGCCGAATTAGGATATAACGTAAAGTCTTTCTGTTACCAGGACAGTCCCCGCCGGGCACACTCCATTGCCGCCCAGGGGGGTATCAATGCAGCCAAGAATTACCAGAACGACAACGACTCCGTTTTCCGTCTGTTTTATGACACCATCAAGGGAGGCGACTACCGTGCCCGTGAGGCGAACGTATATCGTCTTGCCGAGGTTTCTCCCAATATCATCGACCAGTGCGTGGCACAGGGTGTACCTTTCGCCAGGGAGTACGGCGGTTTGCTCGACAACCGCTCTTTCGGCGGTGTTCTGGTGAGCCGTACGTTTTATGCCCGCGGACAGACAGGCCAGCAGCTCCTGCTGGGAGCCTACCAGGCACTGAACCGCCAGATTTCAAAAGGGAACGTAAAAATGTATCCCCGCCACGAAATGCTGGATGTAGTTGTGAAAGACGGTAAGGCACGCGGTATCATTGCCCGTGACCTGACCACCGGGGAAATCAAGAGATACGGTGCACACGCCGTGGTTATCGCCACAGGGGGTTACGGGAATGTATTCTTCCTCTCCACGCTGGCCATGGGATCAAATGGCTCGGCCGCCTGGCAATGCTATAAAAAGGGAGCCATGTTTGCCAATCCGGCATTCGTGCAGATCCACCCCACCTGTATTCCGGTACACGGTAGCCAGCAGTCGAAACTGACACTCATGTCGGAATCGCTCCGTAACGACGGTCGTGTGTGGGTACCCAAAAAGCTGGAAGATGCCCAGAAACTGAGGGAAGGAAAAATCGGCCCGAATGACATCCCGGATGAAGACCGCGATTTCTATCTTGAAAGAAGATATCCCAGTTACGGGAACCTGGTGCCACGCGATGTGGCCTCACGTGCAGCCAAAGAAAGATGCGATGCAGGATATGGCGTCAACCCGGAAGGGAAAGCCGTATACCTCGACTTTAAATATTCCATTGAGCGTCTGGGAAAGAAGGTCATTGAGGCCCGTTACGGGAACCTTTTCCAGATGTATGAAAAGATCACTGATGTAGATCCCTACAAGGAGCCGATGATGATCTATCCTGCCATCCATTATTCAATGGGTGGAATCTGGGTCGACTATAACCTGATGACCACCATTCCGGGGCTCTATGCCATCGGGGAAGCCAACTTCTCGGACCATGGCGCCAACCGGTTGGGTGCATCAGCCCTGATGCAGGGTCTGGCCGACGGATATTTCATACTCCCTTATACCATAGGGGATTACCTGGCGGGAGAAATCATGACACCCAAGACGGACGTCAATTCCCCAGAATTCGAGGAAGCCGAGAAGAACGTGAAAGACCGGATCCATCAACTCTTCAACGTGAAGGGCACCAAGACCGTCGACCATTTCCACAAGCAACTTGGACACATCATGTGGGATTATGTGGGGATGTCGAGGAATGAGGAAGGACTGAAAAAAGCCATCGAGGAGATCAAGAAACTGAAAAAAGAATTCTGGTCGGATGTGAAAATCCCGGGAGAACTGAACAATCTCAATCCCGAACTGGAGAAAGCAGGCCGCCTGGCCGATTTCTTCGACATTGGAGACCTGATGGCCCGTGATGCTTTGGAGAGGAATGAATCTTGCGGCGGACACTTCCGCGAAGAGTCAGTGACTGAAGACGGCGAAGCGCTTCGCAATGACGAGAAATTTGCCAATGTGGCCGTATGGGAATTTAAGGGAGAAAACAAGGAGCCACAACTCCATGTCGAAACCTTGAAATTCGAGAACGTTCAACTCACCCAGCGAAGCTATAAATAAAGAGCTATGGTAATGAAACTCCGGACCATTTGACAAACGACATATCCAACAGGCGTTTTTAAAGATTCCGGGACTCAGGTAAAACATCAAATTATCAGAAAAATGGCTGACAAAATTCTTAAGAAGTTATATATAAAAGTCTGGAGGCAGAACAATGCCCAGGACAAAGGCAGGTTTGAAACCTACGAAATCGAGAATGTTTCGACCGGTTCATCATTCCTTGAAATGATGGACCTGCTCAACAATAACCTCATCGAAAAGGGTATCGACCCGATTGCGTTCGACCACGATTGCCGTGAGGGTATATGTGGGATCTGCAGCATGTTCATCAATGGAAGGCCACATGGCCCGGACACTGCAGTCACCACCTGCCAGCTTCATATGCGTAAATTCAACGATGGCGATACCATTACCGTTGAACCATGGCGTGCTGCTGCATTCCCGGTTATCAAGGACCTCATTGTGAACAGGAGCGCATTTGACACCATCCTGCAAGCGGGAGGATTCATCTCCGTCAATACCGGTGGTGTTCCCGATGGCAATGCCATCCCGATCAGTCGCGATGATGCGGAAGAAGCCATGGATGCAGCTGCATGCATTGGTTGCGGAGCCTGCGTGGCTGCCTGCAAAAACTCATCGGCCATGCTGTTTGTTGCCGCCAAGGTATCACATCTGGCCAAACTTCCGCAAGGCCGTATAGAAGCCAAGGCAAGGGCAAGGAACATGGTCGCCAAAATGGACGAGCTTGGTTTCGGCGGTTGTACCAATACCGGTGCCTGTGAAGCCGAATGCCCGAAAAGCATCTCGATTTCGCATATTGCCAGGCTGAACCGGGAGTACCTGGTTGCCAAATTTGCCGAATAGGTGTTTGTCGAGAGACCAGATTATCAACTTCAGATATCACGGAGGCTGCCTTTATCAGGTGGCCTCTTTCGTTTCATTGACAATTCAAATAACTAAAAAAACCCATGAAAACAGGCAGGATACATTACCTGAAAATATTATGAATGAGTTAATTTTGGGCATACTTCCCGCGGATATAGACTTAATTCCATCATTTTTAAGTAATTTCGAATGATATTTGATCAAAAGAGTAATCACATAAAATAAAATGACAATGGCACTTAGTTATAAAGATTTAGGATTGGTCAACACCAGAGAGATGTTTGCCAATGCCGTAAAGGGTGGATATGCAATCCCTGCATACAACTTCAACAACCTGGAGCAGCTTCAGGCTATCATCAGTGCTTGTGTTGAAACCAAATCACCGGTGATCCTGCAGGTATCCAAAGGTGCCCGCCAGTATGCCAACCAGACGCTCCTCCGTTACCTGGCCCAGGGAGCCGTGGAGTATGCCAAGGAACTCAGCGAAGGTTACGGAATACCGATCGCCCTTCACCTTGACCATGGTGACAGCTTTGAAACATGTAAAGATTGTATCGATATGGGATTCTCTTCCGTCATGATTGACGGATCACACCATCCCTACGAAAAAAATATCGAAGTTACCCGTCAGGTGGTTGAATATGCCCACAAATATGACGTTACTGTTGAAGGTGAACTCGGGGTTCTTGCCGGCATCGAAGATGATGTAGTAGCTGCCAAGTCGGTTTACACCAATCCTGATGACGTGATTGACTTCACCCAGAAGACCGGTGTTGACTCACTGGCCATCTCCATCGGAACTTCACATGGTGCCAACAAATTTACCCCGGCCCAGTGCACCCGTAACGAAGACGGTATCCTGGTACCCCCGCCACTCCGCTTCGACATCCTCGAAGAAATCGAGAGAAGGCTGCCCGGTTTCCCTATCGTTCTGCACGGTGCCTCTTCGGTTCCAGCTGACCTGGTGAAAATCATCAACGCCAACGGTGGTGCCCTGAAAGATGCAGTGGGAATTCCTGAAGAACAGCTCCGTCGCGCTGCCGCTTCTTCAGTATGCAAAATCAACATCGACTCAGATGGTCGTTTGGCCATGACCGCTGCCGTTCGCAAGGTATTCACCGAGAATCCGGGCGAGTTCGACCCAAGAAAATACCTGGGACCAGCCCGTAGCTCACTGAAGGAACTGTACAAACACAAAATCGTGAACGTACTTGGTTCCAACAACAGGATCTGATACTGAGAAAACACTATACCAAAAAGGCAGTGCGTGGGCACTGCCTTTTTTTTATTTCACCGCAATCTTCGCCGTTCGTCGGCTGTATTGCTCAATATATATTTTCGAATCCCGGGTCAGTTCTTCTATCTTCTCGTTGGTATAGTGCCTGATGGTGATCAGCCTCAGTCCGGTGTTATACTTCACCTCGTAATCCTTACGCATATCCAGCACCATGGTCTCGAGTCCCAGTTCAGGCGCATCCACCAGTAAGCTTAAGTCAATGGCCGACTGCTGTACCATGTTTACTTTCAGGTTGTGTTTCGACATCATCGAGAACACACGGGCGATATCGTCGGAAGTGATAAACGAGAAGTCGTAAGGAGAAAATGTCAGAAGCACCTGGTTACCCTTGACAATATAAACCGGCGTAAGCTCGAGGGTGTGATCCACATGGTGGATAATGGTACCCTGCGGCTCGGGATGGACAAATGACCTTACATACAAGGGAATACTCTTGTTATACAGGGGCTTCATGGTTTTCGGGTGGATCACCTGGGCTCCCGAATAGGTCATCTCAATGGCCTCCCTGTAAGAAAGTTCCTTTAAAAGCACAGTATCCGTAAACACCTTTGGATCAGCATTCAATACACCTGGCACGTCCTTCCAGATGGTGACACTTTCGGCATTCAGCAAACTTGCCAGAATCGCGGCGGTAAAATCGGATCCCTCCCTGCCCAGCGATGTGGTCAGGTTAGTTACGGTAGATCCAATAAATCCCTGCGTGATGTACATATGGTGTTCGCTGAACTGAAAAGTATTCTGGATCAACATCTCAGTCCATTTCCAGTTGACCGAAGCCTCCCTGAATTTATCGTCGGTACGCAGGCTCGCACGGATATCAATCCAACGGTTAGACAGATGGATGCTTTCCAGGTAACTGCTTAGTATTTGTGAAGAAATTAACTCACCAAAACAAATGATCTGGTCATATTCAAAATCAAATAAAAGGGAAGGTGGCTGCTTCAATTTTTTCTCCACCTCGGCAAAAAGGCTCATGACAGGTGCCGGAACATTGTCAGGTCCTCCAAACAGGTCAGAGGAAATGTCGATATGGAATTGCTTGAATTCCTCAAATATTCCGAAAGTTTCATCCCAGCTGTTAAAATGGGCTTTCACCAAGGTTTCCAAAAGATTGGTGGTCTTACCCATAGCCGAAACGACTACAACCAGGTCATTGTCCTTATATTCCGAAATAATTTTGGATACATTTCTGACCCCTGCCGCATCCTTTACGGATGCCCCGCCGAACTTGAATACTTTCATTTGCGTGGAATTTTCATTTGTAGAACAAAACTAATGATTTTCGGGTTTTGCCCCGAAAATTGATGAACAGACACTCAAAATATCTTTTTGCGGAAATCTTTAGTTTGCAAATGATAGTTATTGTTAAACCTATGGTAACGGAAACCTTTCAATTTTGATTATTTTGGTGGCTGATAAAAAAACATCCTATGAATTTACAATCAACCGTTACCCTGAACAACGGTGTGGCCATGCCAATCTTTGGGCTGGGCGTATTCAGGGCCAGTGAGGGAGAAGAAGTCGAGAATGCAATCCTGAAGGCAATCGAGGTTGGATATATCCACATCGATACCGCCGCGGTGTATGGAAACGAGAAAGGTGTCGGACAAGCCGTCAGAAGAAGCGGACTTTCCCGAAAGGACATCTTCATCACCACCAAGGTCTGGAATTCAGACCAAGGTTATGCTTCCGCGATGAAAGCCTTTGACCAAAGCATTGACCGGTTGGGAATGGATTATGTGGATCTTTACCTGATCCACTGGCCCAAGGGTCCCTTGTCGAATGAAACCTGGAAAGCCATGGAGGAGATCTATCGCTCAGGCAGGGCTAAAGCCATTGGCGTAAGTAACTTCCTGGTCCACCATCTGGAAGAACTCCTGCCCCATTGTCATGTAAAGCCGACGGTCAACCAGATAGAATTCCATCCCTGGCTTCAGCAACCGGCGCTGATAAAATTCTGTATCGACAATGGAATCCAGCCCGAAGCCTGGAGTCCCATCATGAAAGGCCGGGTCAATGAAATACCTGTGATCAGGGCACTTGCCGCCAAATATGGCAAATCGCCTGTCCAGGTAACCCTACGCTGGGAGATCCAGAAAAGCATCGTGACCATACCAAAATCGGTCAAAGCCGAACGCATCATGTCGAATGCAGATATCTTCAACTTTGAGCTGACACCCGAAGAAATGGCCATGATAGACCGTCTTGACAAACATGAACGTATCGGCGCCGATCCCGACAACTTTAATTTTTAAATTCACATAAACCAACGGAACATGATCCGACTATCCCTGCTGACCATCCTTTTCCTTACTTCAGGAATCGTATATGCCCAACCTGTTAATCACAGCCAGTTGACCATTGAGACCATCATGCAAAAAACGGAGTATTGGAGAGGTGCGGAACCCAGTGACATTATCTGGGGAACCGATAACCAAACCCTCTATTTCAACTGGAACCCGGAAAAAGACTCCCTTTCATCACTGTACAGGATAACCCTGAAGGATCCAACCCCGGCAAAGGTTACCCTCGAGCAAAAGTCGCAACTTCCGGAAAGGGGAATCTTCTACGACTCTGATAATCGCCGGGCAGTTTATGTCCGCAAAGGGGATATTTACATCCTCGACCTCAAAAAGAACATCGAACGTCAGCTGACTGCATTTGCCGGCAGGGAAAGTTCACCCTCCTTTTCGGCTGATGGACGTTGGGTAATCTTTCAGTATAACCAAAACCTTTTCAGGGTGGATACGGAAACCGGCCTGTTGGAACAAATGACCGACTTCGTTGCCGGAGAAGATAGGGCGGACAGGAAGAAGCAAGGCCAGGCCCAGTGGCTTGAGAACCAACAGCTGGAACTCTTTGAAGTCCTCCAGGAGAAAAAAGCCATGGTAAAAACAAGGGAGTTCAGGCAATCGGGAGAAGAAGAAACAACACCCCTCCGGATATATCTGGGCAAGGAAAGGGCCGGAAGCATGTCGATGAGCCCTTCAGGGAATTACATCGCTTACACTACATTTAATCAGGGAGGGGGCGACCCCACCAGCGTTACCCATTTTGTGACCGGATCGGGATATACCGAAGAACAGGCCGCCCGCACCAAGGTAGGTTCGCCCGTAACACAGATGAAACTCTATGTATATGACCGACTGAACAGGAAAATTATGGCCGTAGAAACCGACAGTCTGCCCGGGATCAAGGACCTGCCAGATTTCTGGGCTGACTATCCAGACCGCAAACCGGCACCCGACAAGGTTGAACCCCGTCAGGTAAGCCTGTCGTCGCCCATTTGGAATGCCATCCAAGACCAGGCAATAGTGATTGCCAGGTCCCATGATAACAAGGACCGCTGGATTTGCATACTGAATGCAGCCAATGGAAAACTTACGTCAGTAGACCGTCAGCGCGATGAAGCATGGATCGCCGGTCCCGGAATCAGTGGCTATGGCGGGAATGCCGGATGGATGGCCGATAATCGCACCATTTGGTTCCAGACGGAAGAGTCGGGATATTCACACCTGGTTGTGCTGGATAGCGGGAATGGGCAAAAAAGAGCCCTGACCTCAGGCCCATGGGAGGTTTACGAACCTTATCTTTCTTATGACAAACAGCACTTTTATTTCACGTCCAATATGAAACACCCCGGCATCCGGCATTTTTACCGGATACCTGTTACCGGGGGGGAGCCCATTCAGATCACCAACGAGGATGGAGGACATGAAATCACCATATCACCCGATGAGAAATGGCTGGCTTACCGCCATTCATCCGGCAATCAACCCTGGGAACTCTATCTACAGGAAAACAAACCGGGAGCCACCCGCCTTAAGATAACCCACTCCACTACGCCTGAATTTGAGGCCTATAAATGGAGGATGCCCGAGTACATCACCTTTACCGCTGAAGACGGAGCCACAGTCCATGCCCGATTGTACAGGCCCAATCAGCCAAAAGAACAAGGTCCTGCAGTCATATTTGTACATGGGGCAGGATATCTCCAGAATGCCCACCAGTGGTGGAGCAGCTATTTCAGGGAGTATATGTTTCACAACTTTCTGGTCGACAATGGCTATACTGTTCTCGACATCGACTACCGGGGAAGTTCGGGATATGGGCGGGACTGGCGTACAGGCATCTACCGTCACATGGGAGGCAAAGACCTCAGTGACCATGTGGATGGTGCCCGCCACCTGATCGAAAAATACCAGGTCTCGCCAAAGAAAATAGGCATCTATGGCGGATCATACGGAGGATTTATCACCCTGATGGCCATGTTTAACCACCCTGACCTCTTCTCGGCAGGAGCGGCATTGCGGTCGGTAACCGACTGGGCACATTACAATCATGGTTATACCGCCAACATCCTGAATACACCTATAGAGGATAGCTTAGCGTATCGAAGGAGTTCACCAATCTACTTTGCGGAAGGGCTGAATGGAGCTTTACTGATGTGTCATGGGATGGTCGACGACAATGTCCAGTTCCAGGACATCGTAAGGCTGACCCAGCGATTGATCGAACTAGGCAAGGAAAACTGGGAACTCGCGGTATACCCCGTAGAGTCACACGGATTCACCGAACCTTCGAGTTGGGTTGATGAATACAAAAGAATTTACAAGCTGTTTGAGGAAAATCTGAAATAGACTTTACCGGAGAAGGATCATCCGGGAAAGCCTGTTTCAAGATAAAAGAGGGATTAAATTCCCGCGATTTCCCGAATCTGCCCAATCATCTTCATGGCCAGATCTTCAGCATCTTTCAGGGAAGGAGCTTCTGAATAAATTCGAATGATTGGTTCCGTATTTGATTTTCGGAGATGGACCCAGGAGTTGCTGAAATCGATCTTTACCCCATCGATGTCCGTGACCTTTTCATTAGAATATAATTCCTTGATCTGAAGCAGAATATTGTCGACATCAAAGCCGGCAGTCAGTTCAATCTTGTTCTTGGACATGAAATAATCGGGATAGGTTTTCCGTAATGCGGAAACGGCCGTACCCTTTTGGGCAAGATAACTCAGGAAAAGTGCCACACCCACCAGGGCATCCCGGCCATAATGGCTGGCAGGGTATATGATTCCCCCATTCCCTTCACCCCCGATGATGGCATTGGTTGCCTTCATTTTTTCGACCACGTTAACCTCACCGACGGCAGCCGCCTCATAGGTGCCACCATACCAGGCCGTGACATCGCGAAGTGCCCGGCTTGACGAAAGGTTGGAAACGGTGTTCCCCGGAGTGTTTTGTAAAACATAGTCGGCTACTGCCACCAGGGTATATTCTTCGTTAAACAGGCGGCCATCTTCACAAATGATGGCCAGTCGGTCGACATCAGGATCAGTGACAAAGCCGACATCCACCTTACTGTTGCGGATTATTTCACAGGTTTCGGTCAGGTGTTCGGCCAGCGGTTCGGGATTATGGGCAAAGTGACCGGTCGGTTCACAGTTGATTTCAACAACATCCACCACACCCAGCGCCTTCAACAAGGCCGGAATTGCAATGCCACCCACCGAATTCACCGCATCCACAGCCACCCGGAAACCAGCCTTACGGATCGCGACTGGATCGACAAGCTCAAGAGCCATGACCTGTTCGATATGTTTCTGGGTGTAATCCATCTCCGTGACTGATCCCAAGTCATCCACCTCAGCGAAAGTGAAATCTTCCGAAGAAGCCAGCTGCAATACCTTCTCCCCATCGGCAGCCGAGAGGAACTCACCTTTATGGTTCAGCAACTTCAATGCGTTCCATTGTTTTGGGTTATGACTTGCTGTCAGGATGATTCCGCCATCAGCCTTTTCACCGGCAACTGCCAGCTCGGTAGTCGGGGTAGTTGCGAGTCCGATATTCAACACATCACAGCCCATGCCCGTCAGCGTGGAAATCACGATAGAGCTGACCATTGGCCCGGAGATTCGGGCATCTCGTCCTACCACAATCAAAGGTTTACCGGAAGACATGGAATGCTGGCAGGAATTCTTCACCCAGGCAGCATAAGCTGCAGTGAATTTTACGACATCAAGAGGACTGAGACCGGATCCGGGTTTTCCGCCAATGGTACCCCGAATGCCAGAAATAGATTTAATAAGTGCCATAGTTAGGATACATTTTGCGTCCAAAGGTAGGCAAGAAAATGGTTTTGTAAACCAAACTGAAGTGCAAAAAGAGGGGCTGTCCCATCAAAGTTCATCCAACTCGGCCAATGTATCCTTCAGCTGATGGATATAATTTCCATAGAGTTTACGGAATATGAAGCGAAACAAAAAATAGAGTGCAATGGTCAGCAGAACCAGGAAAACAATTCCGATCAGGAGAGTAAGGGGTTGCATTCTGACACCCGTATCGTAGCTTAGGACCCCTGTATAGTAACCGGCAATAAATCCGGTTCCTGAAGACAGAAGAAAAATGAACAGGGCAAAAGTGAATAGTCGCCTGTAGAATGACAGGATGCCAATGGTTTTTGTTAGGGTTTGCCGCAGGTTGCAGCTTTTACTGCACTGACGTCTGACTTTATTGTAACTGTAAAAGAACAACACGAAAAGAAGAATCAGTAACAAATTGACCCCCTGGTCCATGATCGTCACCCAATCCGGGATATTGGCATGGGCAGAAACGGCGTCATTGGAGGAACGTATTGTCATATCCCAGATGTACATGGCCACAATGACCAGGAAAAGGATCAGGAGGCCCAGCCGGATATTTTTGTCAATCCGGTCCATCAGGCTGGAAGTCCTTTTCCCAAGGATTTCCCTGATTTTATTTTCGGAAAGTTCCTGGTTGGCTGCGTCAACCGAAACCTTGTTCCATGCTTTTTTTAGTTCGTTCAGATTCATGGTTATTCTTCTTCGGACGACATCATCAATTTCAGTTTCTTCTTAATCCGGTTCATTTTCACACGCACATAATTTTGTGTAATACCGGTAATGTCAGCGATTTCCTCATAACTCTTCTCTTCGAGAAAAAGCAATATGATCGACTTCTCGATACCTGTCAGTCGCGAAACGGCATCTTTCAGCAACCTGAGATGTTCTTCCGTTTCGGTACTGGAGATATCTTCGGCAAACTGGTAGTTATGAATGGAAAGGGGAGTTCGGTCGGGTTGCCTCTTTTGTTTTTTGAAAGAGGTTATGGCGGTATTCAGTGCGACCCGGTACATCCAGGTAGTAAACTTTGATTCGTTTCGGAAAGAGGGGTATGATTTCCACAGTTGGGCCAATATTTCCTGGACCATGTCATTGCGGTCTTCTTCATCGTCGCAGTAAATGCTGCAGACTTTATGAATAATTCCCTGGTTTCTCTTTACTATTTCAAGAAATTCCTTTTCCATTCCGGAATCATTAGTATTGAAAAATCCAGGGAATTACAACTTGTGTTCGCGCTGACGATTACTTCATTTTCAAAAAGTTCACTTCAGGAGGTGAAAGGAAGCGCCATTTGCCACGCGGTATATTCTTTTTGGTCAGTCCGGCATAGGAAACCCGGTCGAGGGCCTTCACCCTGTATCCCAAAGTTTCAAAGATTCTGCGAACGATACGGTTCCTACCTGAATGAATTTCGATGCCGACCACATTTTTGTCCTGTCCTTCAACGAAACTGATGGCATCGGCGGCAATCATACCATCCTCGAGTTCAATCCCGTCCCCAATTTTCTGAATATCGTTAACCGACACGCTTTTGTCGAGCGTTACCTGATAAACTTTCTGTACCTGATGGGAAGGATGGGAAAGCCTCTTGGCAAGGTCTCCGTCATTGGTGAACAACAACAATCCGGTGGTATTCCGGTCGAGTCGTCCAACGGGGTAAACCCTTTCCTGGCAGGCATCCTTTACGAGGTCCATCACGGTATGGGTGGCGTGGGGATCATCGGTGGTAGTGACAAAATCCTTGGGCTTGTTCAGCAAAAGGTAAACCTTTCTTTCCGGGGTAATCAAACGGCCATCGAAGCGAACTTCGTCATCGGGCGAAACTTTGGTGCCCAACTCGGTGACAATCTGACCATTGATGGTGACAACCCCTGCAGAAATATATGTATCTGCCTCTCGGCGAGAGCAAATGCCTGCATTGGAGATAAACCGGTTCAACCGGATCAGATCGCCTTTGGCTTCCTGCATTTTCGATGAAGACTTTCGGCCGGAATTATCGCGTAAGGGTCGATGGTCTGAAGGATAACCCAGTTCTTTCAGCAACTCGCCTTTTGAGGGTCGTCTTGCATTTTGGAGAACCAGTTTCTTGGGTCCGCTTTCTTTTCTGTTTTCTCTTGGAAATCTTTCGGTACGGGTGCGTTGGCCAAACTTCTGTTCCCTGTCAAACCGTCCGCTCTCGGAGCTTCTGCGTTCAAATCGGCCTTCACTGTCTCTTGTGGCTGGTCTTCTGCCACCGAATCCTGAATCTTGTGAACGTCCCGGGGACTTTCTTCCCTGATATCCGCCTTCTTGGTCACGGCCAGGGGATCTTCTACCCTGAAAGCCGCCTTCCTGGTCACGTCCGGGAGACCTTCTTCCCTGGAATCCTCCTTCCTGATCCCGGCCGGGGCCTGGTCTGCCCTGTGATCTGCCTCCGAATGAAGGCCTTCTACCCTGGCGGTCCTGTCCCTGACGGTCAGCACCCTGACGTCCGCCCGAGGGTGTTCGCTGCCTGTCGCCTCCCGGCCGGCTGCTTCTGTTTTCTCTTCTCATGAATAATTGTATGTATAATATCGATGCAAATTTCGCAAAAAAAAGAGATGTAAACCATTCACTCTCAAAATTAATTGGATACCAGTGTAATTACGTTCACCAAGATTTAACAAATGGGATAAAAGATAAATTCATATTTTTGTCAGATCAATAAAACATGTATCCTATGCAGTCGCACGAAATTGATTATAAGATTATTGGAGAAGGGATCCAGCTAGTGGAAGTAGAGCTCGATCCCGGTGAGACCGTCATTGCCGAAGCCGGTGCCATGATGTACATGGAAGATGGCATTACCTTCACGGCCAAGATGGGTGACGGATCCAATCCAGGGGCAGGGCTCTTCGACAAACTGCTGGCGGCCGGTTCAAGGGTGATTACAGGGGAATCGCTTTTCATCACCCACTTCACCAACCAGGGATGGGGCAAGCGTAAGCTGGCATTTGCCGCACCCTATCCGGGCACCATTGTTCCCCTCGACCTGAAAGAATACCGGGGTGAGGTCATTGTACAGAAAGATGCTTTCCTGTGTGCAGCCCTGGGTACCAAAATCAGCATCACCTTTAACCGCCGTCTGGGTGCAGGATTTTTTGGAGGCGAAGGATTTATCCTCCAGAAGCTTCAAGGTGATGGCAAGGCATTTGTTCATGCAGGCGGCACCGTAGTGGAAAGACAACTCAACAACGAAGTACTCAGGGTGGATACCGGATGCATAGTGGGATTCGAACCCCAGATTGAATACAGCATAGAACAATCAGGCGGTTTGCGGTCCATGGTCTTCGGGGGTGAAGGAATATTCCTGGCCACCCTTAGGGGAACCGGCAAGGTATGGCTCCAGAGCATGCCGATAGGGAAACTGATCAGCAGGCTGTCGGTGTTTGGTCCGAATACCCGCAAGGAGGGTGGTAGCGGCCTATTGGGCAAGTTGCTTGAAAGTTGATCAATCTTGTAATAACATTATACAAATGAACAGATTCCATTCCCCGGCATCACAGATGACCGGGGAATATGTTTGAAAATTGTCTGGCATGACAAATATCTCTTTGAGTTTCCTAAACAATAACCGCAAAATATTCTTATTCTATATCCTGCTTGCGGTCATTTTAAGACTGCCCAGCTTTTCCATCAGTGTCATGGACCATGATGAATCGACCTACCTGATCATGGGAGCCGACATGCTTGATGGGAGGGAACTTTACAGTGACATTACCGACACCAAACCTGCCGGGATATTCCTGATCTACGCCTTTATGCAACTGATCACGGGATATTCACTTTTCTTGAAACGTCTTTTGGTGGCAGTCCTTGTGGGGGCTTCCGGTTACCTGATGCACAGGCTTTCAATCTCGCTGTTCAGGGAAAAAAATCCTGCCTTGGCCTCCGGAATCATTTACATCCTTTTTACCTCGACATGGGAGTATTTTGGAATTTCCCCCAACACGGAACTGTTCTTCAACTTTTTCACTATCAGTGGAACCATTCTTTTGCTGAAACCACACAAGAAATGGTATTTTTCGGCTGGCATCCTGCTGGGGATGGGCTTCATGATCAAATACCTGATGCTGTTCGATGTATTGGCGGTTGCCGGATTCCTTTTTGTCAGGGAGCATGTGCAAGAGCGGAAATTTTTCAGCCTCAAAATTTTCAAGCCCTATTTTCTGGCAGGGTTAGGCTTTTCCAATCCATTCGGATTGGCCCATCTTGGCTTCTGGCTGAATGGCAATTATGCAGATTTCCATTTTGTCACCTACGATTTGGTCGGGAATTACAATGATGATGCTTCCCTGAAAGATTATATCATCATGCTGTTCGACTTCGCAGGCAGGTTCCTGCCTTTAACCATCCTCTTCTTTTACGTCATGCTCTCGGGTAAAACCCCATTCGAAAAGTGGCATAAACCGTTTTTTGCAGTCTGGATGACATTCATCCTTCTGGCCATGTATTTGCCTGGCAAGGGATTTACCCATTATACCATGCAGCTCATGGTTCCGATGAGCCTTGTCGCAGGGATGTTCTATCACCCTCAAATGTTATCGGCTCCCCGAATGGCTGCCATATACAAGGGGAAACCGGCACTATGGGCCGGAGTCGGCATTATTGTCACTGTTCTCGCCATCAACATCCACAAGAACTGGTTTCAGACCGACTATCCCAAGGAGGTTGCGGAATACCTTGAGGACAACATGAAACCCGACGAGACCGTCTATACAGGGAACTATCGGCATATCATCTATTACCTGCTCCGGCAAAACAGTCCGACCAAATATGTCCACCCTACTATCCTGACCACCGAACTTGGAAAGGCCTTCAGGGTGAATAGTCTTCAGGAAATCAGAAAAATACTGGCCAGGAAACCCTCCTATGTAATCATTGAGAAAAGTTATCCGGCACTGGAAAGGGAGATCCGTTCATCCTATATTGCCGACACCACCTTCAGGAATCAACAGATCAGGATTTTCAAAAGGATTTCGAAAGCCATGATACCAAAAAAAACTAAATGATTTCGGGCAGGCTGATCCCTTTGATCTTTCGGTAAAGATCCAGGGCATAGACATCCGTCATGCCTGAAATGAAATCAACGATCGATTGTATCCGGTCATATACAGATTCCCCGGAGGGCCGGTACTGGCCTGGGATAAGGAAGATTATTTTCTCGCTGAGGGGATTGGTAGGCTTCAATATTGCATTGCAGAATTCATCCATTAGGGTACCGATGATCTTGTAACCGGCGATCTCGATTTCTACCACCGTTTTGTGGTTATAAATCCTTGACACGGACACCTCCTGTACTTTCTTCATGGCCTGACCGATGGGCGCTGAAACCCGCTTCATCAGGGAACCCGTGAATTCACCCTGCATGATCTCATCATGATGTGATTCAAAGACCTGAAAGCAAGCACTGGCCAACTTACCAATAACTCCGGCCCTAAGGTAGCTGATCTGTTCGTGTGGATCGGTAACCTCATCAAGGGTCTTGTTGATGGAATCGATGAGATTGACATCAGATCCTAAATGAAAATTCATAAAGAGTTCACGGGTTTCCTCAATTCCAAGAATACCTAATTTATAGGCATCCTCCACATCCATGACCTGATAACAAATATCATCTGCCGCTTCGACCAGATAAACAAGCGGGTGACGGGCAAAATGGAGAGGATTGTCCGATAACATGGGGATTCCCAATTCTTCAGCCATATGTACCCACAACCTTTTTTCGCTCTGGAAGAAGCCAAACTTTTGCCGGGTGGCCGCAAGCGACTCAAAAGGATATTTTACGATGCTGGCTAATGTAGAATAGGTCAGGGCAAATCCACCCTCCCTCTTCCCATGAAAAGCGTGTGTTAGCAACCTGAATGCATTGGCATTCCCGTCGAAATGGGTAAAATCCTTCCATTGTGCTGGTGTCATCTCTTTTTGCATTGAACGACCATTCCCATGCGTAAAGTAATTGGAGATCGCCGATTCACCCGAATGTCCAAAAGGAGGGTTACCCATGTCATGGGCAAGGCAACCGGCAGATACCACTGCTCCCAGGCTGCCCATCAACATGGGATCACTGAGAATGCCCTGGCGGAACAGAAACTCCGCCAAGCGGTTACCAAGGGATCGGCCCACACTGGCAACCTCAAGGGTATGGGTCAGCCTGTTGTGCACAAAGATCTTTCCCGGCAGGGGAAAAACCTGTGTCTTGTTCTGCATCCTGCGGAAAGCCGCCGAGAAAATGATGCGGTCGTAATCGCGCTGAAACTGGCTACGGTCATCTTCAGGAAGGCTGGTAGGCCTTTCGCCCTGCCCCAACCGTCGGGTCGACAAAAGCTGATCCCAATTCATCATGACAAATATTTAGGGGCTAAAATAGTTATTCTGAAGTCGAATCAAGGCATTCCGTGGACGGAATATTTCTTCATTTCACGGGTCAGGATTCCTGCGCGGCCTTCAGTGACTGAATCAAGCATAGTCCAGAAAGCAGGACTGTGATTCTTTACCTTGGTGTGAACCAGTTCGTGTAACAAAACGTAATCGATCAGGTGATCGGGAAGTTTCATTAGATGAAGATTCAGGCTGATGTTATTGTGCGAAGAGCAACTGCCCCAATTCGACCGGTTATCACGGATGGTAATGCGGTTATACGAAAACCCATGCAAGGCAGCAAGCTCGGCAAGTCTTCCCGGAAGATAAGCCCTGGCCTCCCAGCGGTAGACCGACACCATTACCCTGTTGACTGCCTCATGTAACTCAGGTTCAGAACCCTCAAAAATTTCAGGATAAGAGAGAAAAATTTCAAACTTCTTCTGTTTCACGGAAAACTTCTCCCCCTCACTTCGGAAATTAATCGTGTGGAAACGTGTCCTTACAGACGTGCCAGGCTGATATGCTGTTGAACCTAATGTATATTTCCTTTGTTGTTTGATTATCCAGTCGGCATTTTTACCGGCGAAGTCAGCTGCTTCCCTGAAGGATACGTAATCCGGAAACGAAACCATCACCTTCCGGTTCGACCTTACGGAAAGCTTGATCCTTTTGGAGCGACTGGATTGTGAAAGGGTGACTTTTCCTATACCTGGTAACAGAACAACTTTGAGCGGCATTCGTATATACTAAAAATAACTAATCAAATATATCAATTATGGAATACAACAAAAAGATGGAGGTTTTCAGTAACCTGGTGAAGCAGGAAAAACTCACCATCCTGGAAGACAAAATTGTACCCGGAACCCTGGTTTTCGAATCAAAGGATCCCTTTCCGGGGTACTACAGTGATACGCCCGACACAAATCCTCCCATTTACCTCTACCTGGCACTTGACAAGCCTTACCGGCTCGAGGAAGTCCTGAGGGCAGTGCAAGCCATACAACCCAAGTTTGAGGAACACTTCGACGCAGGTAAGGGAATTGCCACCATTGTCAATGAAGACATCCCGGTTATCCGACTTCGTCATTTTGGCAATTATGATATCGTTGCCCCCTTACAGGAAGCCTTTGCCGAATATGGCATCGGGTATCTGAAAAAGACCCGGAAACAAGGAGAGTATGAAGCCATCATCCGAATTGTAAAAATGCTGTATCTCAAGCAGATCGAACCCAATATCTTCATTGACCTGCGTGAGGACTACCATGGATATATCCTGATTCCCAGATACCTCACCTGGAACCAGTTCGAAAAAATCACCAAACAGGTAAAATATAACTGGTTCGGAAGCAAGTTTGACGCTGCATATGGGTCTTTCTTCCATGAAGGAAAACTCTACGAATTCGTACGTATATATTCGAGCAAACTGGATGCAGATTACCTCCAGGACATCAGAAACATATACCTCGAAAAGCTTAGTCATCCTTTCAGTTAGTCTGAATATAATGTTGACAGGGCTTCGGGCTGTCAGATCTGCCGTAAAAAATTTACCTTGCGGGGTAATTGAGGAATGGTCAGATCCGACAGCCTGACTTTTAATGTTATTATATGCAGCTTCCCGTAATTGATGTTATTATATTTCTGGTATTTACATTGGGGGTCGTCCTGTTTGGAATGACCTTTTATAAAAATTCACGGACTACCGGCAGTTATACATCAGCCGGTGGGTCCCTTCCCGGCTGGGTCGTGGCACTCTCGATTTTTGCTACCTATGTAAGCAGTATCAGTTTTCTCGCACTTCCCGGGAAAGCATATCAATCCGACTGGAATGTTTATGTTTTCAGTCTTTCAATTCCATTTGCAGCCTTTCTCGCCGCCCGCTATTTCATACCGCATTACCGGAAGAACAACAGCATATCAGCCTACAGCTATCTCGAGAAGCGCTTTGGTCTTTGGGCTCGTCTTTATGCCTCATCTTGCTACCTGTTGACCCAACTGATGCGTACGGGTGCCATTCTCCTGCTATTGGCCCTGCCCCTGAATGCGCTATTTGGCTGGGACACTAAAGCAATCATTATGGTAACGGGCATTGCGGTTACCCTATATGCCATGGCAGGTGGAATCAGGGCCGTGATGTGGACAGATGCCATCCAGGCAGTACTGCTTATTTCCGGAGCATTGGCTACAGCAGCAGTCTTGACCTTTAACATGCCTGAAGGTCCTAAACAGTTGTTTGAAGTTGCCAGAGAGCATGGGAAATTCAACCTGGGCAGCTTTGGCCTCAGTCTGGGAGAGTCAACATTTTGGGTGGTACTGATTTATGGTGTTTTCATCAACATGCAAAACTACGGCATTGACCAGAATTATGTACAAAGATACCTTACTGCCCGTAGTATGAAAAGTGCCATTCGATCTACCCTTCTGGGGTCGCTTCTATACATTCCTGTTTCCCTTCTATTTGTTTATATTGGAACTGCCCTTTTCAGCTATTATACGGTACAACCGGAACTACTTCCGGCCTCCTTGACAGACCCCGGGCAGGGAGACAAGGTATTTCCCTGGTTTATCGTCAATGGATTACCGGTCGGAGTAACCGGACTTTTGATTGCATCCATATTCGCGGCAGGCATGAGTACGGTCTCTACCAGCCTTAACAGTTCAGCCACAATCCTGCTGACCGATTTTTTTGTGCGCTTGAGGTGGATTGGGACAAGCGAAAAAACAGGCATGAGAACCTTGTACCTTTCAACGATGGGAGTCGGCCTTGGGGGAACAATCATTGCGTTATCGCTGGTGCACGTGGCCAGTATCCTTGATGCCTGGTGGGCCTTGGCCTCCATTTTCAGTGGAGGCATGCTGGGACTGTTTTTATTGGGATTCTTCTCAAAAAGGGCAACACATTCTGCGGCAGTAACGGCAGTAATTGCAGGGGTAGCGGTGATTGCCTGGATGTCACTGTCACCCCTCATTTTTGACAATGAAGCACTAATGTCTTACAGAAGCCCGTTACACACCAACCTTACAATCGTGCTGGGCACGACAGTCATATTCCTGACCGGATTCCTGATTTCGTCAGGTTGGATTGGAATAAAAAAACAAATTTCAGGAAAGTGAATTGCGTCCGGATGAATTAAATGATGATTTAATTCCGTACCCATTTTCTGAAGACCCTTCCGCTTTGACCATGATCCTCCTGAAATGATTCTCCAAATGCCAGCGCATGTCATTCCGAAACTTATCCGCATCCCTGTGACGCAAGGTTTCAACCAGTTCCTTGTGGGAGACGTAGTGCTTGTTTTCAAAATGCTTATTGATCAAGCCGCTTGAATAAGCATAATTGAATATGGGCAACAAAAGTCCCTGAAATGACTTAAGGGTTTCATTTCCTGTTATTTCATAAAGCTTGCCATGAAACCGGATCTCATAGTCGACATCAAACAACGTATCTGCAGATTGTAGGCTTTCATCCTTTACTATTTCGAATAACTCTTCAATATCCTGATCGCTTGCCCTGGAAACAACCAAGTCAGCCATCCCCACTTCCAGGATTAATCTCATTTCAAAAACATCTCTAAGGGTAGTTTCATTCAGGATCCTTGGGATCATCGACTTTTGAAGGATTTCAGCTATATCAGGGCTTTTTATGATGGTCCCGCGATGCTTCTTGGCCTCAACCAATCCCATTGTTTTCAACCTGTTTAGCGACTCCCGGATAACCGTCCTGCTGACACCCATGGCTGCTGACAACTCAATTTCCTTAGGGATGGGATCCCCTGGTTTCAGGTTCCTTTTGATGAAGAAATCCATCAGGTTCATCTCGACCCTGTCAACGAGAGAGCGGGTATCTACTGCAGGAATTAATGATTTTAAATCTTCAGTGTTCATAATCACAAAATTACACAAAGTTTACAGATGAAAAATCTTTGATGATAAAATTATAATTTCTATTTTTGCCTAAATATGTAAGACATAAGACTTAGCTTTTTTTAACATTTCAGAAAGCTCAACCATAATCCGACAAAATGATAAATCAGGATATTTGTCAATGGGAAGGCAAAAGGTTAATGTTGAACAGGAAAATTGGTACGACATTTTATAAATTATTACAAGTATCTGAAAACATGAGAAATATTTTCGGCTGTTTCACCTTGGTGCTCTTATTTTGGACATTGAATTCCTCATCAGCGATGGAAATTTATCCAGATGCCACACAAGAGATCGGGAACATAAAACTGCAAAAAATTCCACTATTAAAAGGTAGTATCACCGAAGATGCTGTCAGGATATCCTTTACTTTTCCAAATGGAGTGCAAAAGAGTTTATCCAGTATTCGGGTAAATCATGATGACATGAGCAATCCATCGTTTCTGGATGAAATAGTGGCCTGTTACGTTGATTCAAGTGGCAGTGAACCGGTCAAGACAAGGATGGGGTCAGCCAAAATCAAAAGTCCCAATAAAAAAATCGAGATAAAGACCAATGTGGGAGCCCCCCGAAACAGCCATAATCTCTCTCTGGACATTTCATTAAAAGAAAATGCACGGATGGACCAAAGTATCCTGATCGAATCGATAGAACTTCAGTTTTCAGATGACCATAAAATAGTCATAAAATCTGGTGACAAATTTCGTTTGCGTCCTGGTCTCGAACTGAGGGCTGCAGGGCAGGATAACTGCGATACTTACCGGATACCCGGTATCATTACGACCAAAACAGGAACCCTGATCGCCGTATATGATAACCGATATAACAACAGCAAGGACCTCCAGGAAGACGTGGATGTCGGCATGAGCCGGAGTACTGATGGTGGAGAAACCTGGGAACCCATGAGGGTGATCATGGACATGGGAGAATATGGTGGCAGACCGGAAATATTAAATGGCATCGGCGACCCCAGTATATTATATGATCCCTTTACCCACACTATTTGGGTTGCGGCCCTTTGGATAAGCGGACTAAACGAAAATGACATGCTTTGGTGGGCGTCCAAACCAGGCATGAGTCCTACAGAAACAGGCCAGTTCATGCTGGTGAGCAGTACTGATGACGGACAGACATGGTCGGATCCCATCAACATCACCGAACAGATCAAGGATCCGTCATGGCAACTATTGTTCCAGGGGCCGGGCATGGGAATTACCATGAAGGACGGCACGCTGGTCTTTCCGGCACAGTTCAAGGCCGATATCGGCCAAAAAGCCATTGACGGAGGTCAGTACACCAGTCATTCAACTATCGTATACAGTAAGAATGGAGGCAAAAGCTGGAGCATTGGGACTGGAGCCAAGCCCAATACAACAGAGGCCCAGGTTGTTCAGCTTGCCGACGGAAGCCTTATGCTCAACATGAGGGACGACCTGAACCGTCAAAATAAGGGTGAAGGTAACGGAAGGGCCGTTTCGGTGACACACGACATGGGGCAAACATGGACTGTACACCCAACAAACAATTCGGCACTGCAGGAGCCCAATTGCATGGCCAGCCTTATAGCTACTGACCTTCCGGTAAAAAGAAAAAAACAACAGGTATTATTCTTTTCGAATCCCAACAACAAAAATGCTCGTACCAACATGACCATAAAGGCAAGTCTGGATAGCGGACAATCCTGGCCCGAGAATATGCAGACCGAATTATATGCACCGGCAGGTTTTGGATATTCGTGCCTGACGTTAGTCGATGGGCAAACCATTGGCATCGTATATGAAGGAACCAGGAATCTCATTTTCCAGAAGATTCCGGTTTCAGAAATCACTGGAGTTATGAAGTAAGCTAACTTGAGTTGACCACATGATTGCAATCGTTTTTATTATAGGCAAAATTTCTTTCTTTCAGCACTTTACAGAACAAACATTAACGTATTTACAAAACATATCCCAATCTTATGCAAAAATTTGAAGGACTGATCGCTGCTCCATTTGCACCCTTGTCCCAAGATGGAAGTGTCAATTATGACTCAGTTGACGAATACAGTGATTTTTTGGTCAGGAATCACATAGTGGGTGCTTTCATCAATGGTTCCACTGGTGAAGGAGTGTCCCTCACCCTAAAGGAAAAACAGCTCCTGACCGAAAAATGGGTAAATGCTGCCAAAGGAACACCGATGAAAGTGATCAATCTTGTTACAGGGACCTCCTATATTGAGTGTATCGAACAGGCACAGCAGAGTCAGGAAGCCGGAGCAGACGCGATTGCCATTCTGGCCCCCTATTATTTCAAGCCGTCATCAGGATCCCAGCTGGCTGAATACTGTGCAAAAATTGCAGAGTCAGTACCAACCCTGCCGGTTTACTTTTATCACATCCCAGTCCTGACCGGCTGCAATGTATCCATGTTCGATTTTCTAAGGGCCGCCGGATCGATGATCCCCAATTTAGCAGGCATCAAATATACCCATGAAGATTTCATGGACTTCCTGACTTGTCTGAATTTCGACAACGGGAAATACGATATGCTTTGGGGCCGGGACGAAAATCTGCTCAGCGCCCTGGTTTTGGGATGTCGAAGTGGGGTGGGTAGCACCTATAATTATGCGGCTCCCCTCTATTATGGCATCATCGAGGCTTTTGACAAAGGAGAACTGGATATCGCGCGCAAGCTACAGCAGCAATCAATCGACATGATTCGTTTGTTGGGAAAATATGGAGGAATAGCTACAGGGAAAGCCTACATGAAATATCTCGGTTTTGATTTTGGAGGCTTCAGGTCGCCAATACAGAACATGAGCCTGGAGGTCTACCAACATTTCAGGGCCGATGTACAGGCACTAAATATGGAAAATTGGTTCTCAAAGCGTTAACGAAAATCCTCCTTTTGAACCATTTTAAAACTGACAATTATGGATCTGCAAAAACTTTCACATCAATACCGGAACGAACTTCTGGAGAATGTTGTTCCCTTTTGGGAAAAATACAGCAGGGATGAGGAGTCGGGCGGTTACTTTACTTGTCTCGACCGCCAAGGCAAGGTATTCGATACTGACAAATTCATTTGGCTCCAGGCCAGGCAGGTTTGGATGTTTGCAACCCTATACAACAAGGTCGAAGCACGTCAGGAATGGCTTGACATGTCACTGCATGGGGCTAAGTTCCTGAAACAGTTTGGCCACGATGGACAACTCAACTGGTATTTCTCGCTGACAAGGGAAGGAAAACCCCTGATTGAACCTTACAACATATTTTCCGATTGTTTTGCCACCATGGCATTTGGACAGCTATACCAGGCTACGGGAACGGAAGAGTTCGGCGACATTGCCAAAAAAACTTTCGACCTGATCCTGAAGCGTCAGGACAATCCCAAAGGGAGATTCACCAAAAATGTCCCTGGCACACGTCCGCTAAAAGGCTTCTCATTGCCCATGATCCTTTGCAATCTATCGCTGGAGATTGAACATCTTCTGCCAAAGGAGCTCGTGGATGAAACCATCAGGAAGGTAGTCCATGAGGTGATGGAGGTTTTTTACCAGCAGGACACCGGACTGATCCTTGAAAACGTAAATCCTGACGGAAGTTTCAGCGATTCGTTTGAAGGGAGACTACTCAACCCGGGACATGCCATCGAGGCCATGTGGTTCATCATGGACTTGTCGGAACGACTGAATCAACCTGAACTGGCACAAAAAGCAACCGACATCATGCTCAGGACCCTTGAGTATGGCTGGGACCAGCAACATGGGGGTATTTTCTATTTCATGGACATCAAGGGATATCCTCCCCAACAACTGGAATGGGACCAGAAACTCTGGTGGGTGCATATGGAAACCTTGATCAGCCTTATCAAGGGATACCGGTTAACAGGAAATGCAGCGTGCCTGAATTGGTTTGAAAAGGTACATGAATATACCTGGAAACGGTTTCCGGATCCCGGGTATGGTGAATGGTATGGATACCTTAACCGCCAGGGAGAAGTATTGCTACCTCTGAAAGGTGGAAAATGGAAAGGATGTTTCCATGTTCCCAGGGGACTCCTGCAAATATGGAAAACACTCGAAACCATCCGGGAGATTCCCAAGATTGCCTGAACAAAAAGACTTTTACCTTCCATAACTTTCTAAAATGAATGAATATTACATTGCGCATCAAATCTATATGACAAAATAACATCCGTTTATTTTCAACCCGGCGGTTAATACCCAATGGCCGGACAAACCATACGCCCATGAAACCAGCAAAGACCAATAAATACCACACTTCCCTATACAATTATTCCTTTATTGCCATCCTTCTGATGGTCCTGTTGGCTGCCACTAACTTTCGGGAAGCAAGGGGGGACGATCAGATCAACCAGATTACCCAGCAAGTGATCGCCAACTTTTCGTCCGAAGACAAGATTCCGGGAACAGAAGGGTTGGCCGGGATTTTTGCAGGCATTCACCAGAATACGTTGATTATTGCGGGTGGTACAGCATTTCCCGCAGGCAAACCTTGGGAAGGGGGTCAGAAGGTCTATTCCGATGTCATTTTGGTTTATGGGCGCCTTGTAGATGGCACCCTTAAATTATTGCCAAACGAAGTCAGGCTACCTTCAGGAATCGGGGAAGGTGCTTCGGTTACCACCCCGCAGGGGGTTGTATGCCTGGGTGGACAAACGGCAGAAGGGCTCAGTGCAGGGGCATTTCTGATCAGCTATACTTCCGGTAAAGTCCAGATTACGGAGCTTCCTTCACTGCCGGAACATATCAGGTTTGCATCTGCCGCTGCCATCGGCTCCAGGGTATATGTTGCCGGGGGAGAGACACAGGCAGGAGCCACAGACATGTTTCTGGCACTCGATCTTTCGGCACCCTCCGCCGGATGGCAGAAGCTGCCTCCTTTGCCATTACCGGTATATGGTGCCATGTTGGCTACCCAAATGGACGGTGAAGAAATCAGTGTATTCCTTTTCGGGGGAAGGGCAAGAATTCAGGGAGCCGAAACCACTGCTTTTTACAGCCATGTCTTCAGGTTCAGACCTTCGATAGGCCAATGGGAACAGCTTCGCGACATCAACATAGATGGGAAAACGGTAAAACTCGCACTGGCGAATGTTTACTCTGTAGGGGCTTCGCACATTGTGCTTGAAGGCGGTGATACGGGTATCCAATTCAATCAGGTCGAGACGGCCATAAACCATCTCAACTCAGGTGATCCCAAGGCACTTGCATCCAGGGACTCCTTGTGGATCAACCATCCGGGATTTAACCCTAACCTATTTGTTTACAACACCATAACAGACACTTGGTTCGCCGATGATTCAGGAGAACTGACACCCACTGCCGTTGCCACAGGCCTGAACTGGGATAACAGGTTAATTTCCATTGGAGGAGAAATCCGTCCGGCAACACGATCAGGCGAAATTCGCGAGATTACTTTCACCGTAAAACCAGTTTTCGGATGGCTAAACTATCTTGTCCTGATTGTTTACTTTTTGGGAATGCTGTTATTGGGTTTCCTTTTCATGAAAAAGGAGGGCGACGCCAACGACTTTTTTAAGGCTGGAGGCCGGATTCCATGGTGGGCTGCCGGAATCAGTATCTTTGCCACAACCCTCAGTGCCATCACCTTCATTGCGATCCCTGCAAAATCCTATGCCACCGACTGGCGCATGTTTACCTTTAACCTGACCATCATCCTGATCGTTCCAATTGTCATCCGATTCTTTCTTCCTTTTTTCAGAAGATTCAGTTTCGATACGGCTTATGCATATCTGGATGCCCGTTTTAACCTGTCGGTACGATGGCTGGCATCCGCCCTGTTTGTTGTTTTCATGGTCAGTCGGATTTCGATTGTCCTGTTTCTCCCATCTCTTGCCCTAAACGCGGTAACAGGTTTTAGTGTATACTGGGCCATCATTGTGATGGGTGTTGTGACCATTATTTACTGTACCAGTGGAGGAATTGAAGCTGTAGTATGGGGAGATGTCATCCAGGGATTCATACTGCTGGGAGGTGCACTTGCCGCATTGATTTATATGCTCGCAGGAGTTGACGGCGGCCTGGGAGGATTTATCGATATTTCTACCGAGTTTCACAAGTTTCACACTTTTGATTTCAGGTTTGACTTTTCACAACCCGTTTTTTGGGTAGTGCTGATCGGAGGTGTTGCCAATTCCCTGATCTCATACACAAGCGACCAAAGTGTGGTCCAGCGTTACATGACCACTCGTGATGAAAAAGCCACGGCGCGAAGTATCTGGCTCAACGGCATCCTGAGCGTTCCGGTCACTGTAATATTCTTCCTCTTGGGCACCGGCCTTTTTGCATACTATACCTCCAATCCGGGAAGAATGGCAGTTGTCAATCCCAACATCGACTCGGCATTCCCCCAGTTTATCGTTTCAAGCATGCCGGCAGGAGTCGCCGGACTATTGATTGCCGCCATATTTGCGGCTGCCATGTCTACACTATCCTCCAATATCAATTCGGCCGCTGCTGTCATCACATCCGATTTCTACAAAACAATCAGACCCAATTCAAAACACAGAACAGAGATGGGAATTGCCAGATGGTCAGGAATTATCATCGGATTACTTGGAATGATGATGGCATTGGTTCTGGCGACCTGGAACATTGCCTCCCTCTGGGACCAGTTCAATACTTTCCTGGGATTGATGACCAGCGGTCTGGGCGCCTTTTTTATCATGGGCATATTTTTCCCGAGGATTTCAGGCAAGGCTGCTTTGACAGGTGTGATTATCGGAATTGGATTCCTGGTGCTGATCAGGAACCACTCCTCCCTCTCCTTCCTTCTGTATGGATTTACCGGCATGTTGACCAGCATTGCTGTTGGGTGGATCCTAAGCTTCGTTTTGAAAAGCGGGAAAGATATTCACCAATTCACCTGGGCAGGTCAGAAAAATTACGGAAAAGAAAACTGATCCGATCGTCATCTTTGGTACCCACCAGTACTGAAAACATAATGCAAATCATTTCCTAACCCCTATCATTATAATGATAATGATAACATTATGGGCTCTTTTTTCGTATGCAAGGCTGAGGTCCATGACCTTCATTTTGCAATCAACCAAGACAACCAAAAGCCTGAAGTATGAAAAAGACGATCTTTTTTCTGTATGTCCTGTCGTTACTTATTTGTAAACAATCAGGAGGCCAGATACCCGAAGCCGAATGGGAAAAAGACCTGGCCATCAAGGGAAATTCCTGCCTGACAGACGTCATCCAGAACAGTGATGGAACTTATACCGTGTTGGGATCAAGATCAGATGCCGGCCCTGAAAAATCGGATCTTTGGCTAATCCGTTTCTCCGCATCGGGTGATACCGTCTGGAGCCGTACTTTCGCAAATCCGGGGATGGACCTTCCTTTCAGGATTGCCGCACGTCCTGATGGAGGTTACCTGATGGCGTCCGTCAATGAAGTTACATCAGGGCAGTATTTTGCCCGGGTGATTTCTACCGATGCTGACGGTAAGGAACAGTGGAATAAAACCAGCACGGAGGCCTTACACTTTCCAAATACCGACATTGCCGTTCAGGAGGATGGTAGCTGGTGGTGGCTGCTGACAGTCGCCGCACTGGAAACCCCTGCTGCCACCCACCTCATTCACATGTCTCCGTCAGGCGAAACCATGAGTGATCATATTTTTACCGACAAGCATGCTCTGGAGGCACATGCCCTCAGGATTCTTCCCGATGGAACATTGGCAGTATCGGGCGAGATCGCACTCGACAAAGGGGGATCTACCATGTGGATGATGCGGATCAAACCCACCGGAGAACAGATGTGGAAATCAACCCTTCCCATCACCGGAAAGAACATCAGGCCTGAGTGCATTTGTTGCAGCAATGAAAATGGCTTGTTGGCGGCAGGATGGATTGGAAGTTGCATGAATCCGGATGCTGCTCCGGAGGACAGGATTTATGATTACGATCTGGTTATCACCAAAATCGACCCTAATGGGAAAGTATTATGGACCAAAAATTATGACAGGGAAGGCTCAGAGGGAGGAAACGCATTGGCTGTGATGCCTGACGGGCACATACTTGTGGCCGGAAAATGCGAAACTTCCTTTACAGGAACTATCGGCCCATGGCTTATGCTCATCGATCCTTCGGGCAAGATGGTCATGGACCATGTCGACAAATTCAGGTTTTCGGGGGATCAGGCTTCCAGGATCATTCTGACGTCAGACGGAGGATTTGTTATGGTTGGGCCAGGACGACACCAACCCACCCAAAACAGGAGCATTGGATGGATTAAGAAATATAAGCCCCTGCAATAACGATAAACTACCACGTTCCTGCCTTCAGGTTTGGCAATAAGCGCAGAAAGCCATAATATTGGTGGCTTAATTACGCACCCATGGCCTCATTTCATTTTTTAGACAAAGGAACGGTTGACTACCGTGAATGCTGGGATTTACAGGAACAGCTGTTGAATAATGTTGTCGCCTCGAAAAAGGAGACAGGAAAGCCCACTTCCCTGAATTATTTTCTTTTGGTGGAGCATCCCCATGTTTATACACTTGGGAAAAGTGGTGATGAACACAACATGTTGATTCATGCCGATTTTTTGAAAAAGATCAATGCCACGTTTTATAAGATCAACCGTGGAGGCGATATCACGTACCATGGTCCCGGCCAATTGGTGGGATATCCTATCATTGACCTGGATTATTACCAGATTGGGGTCAGGCAATACATCCAAAAAATGGAGGATGCCATAATTGACACGTTGGCAGAATATGGAATCGAGGGTGCCCGGCGTGAGGGAGCCACCGGAGTCTGGCTAGATGCCTCCCATAAAGTGAGAGCCCGTAAAATCTGCGCAATCGGGGTCCGTGTCAGCAGGTCGGTGACCATGCATGGATTTGCATTGAATGTCAATACTGAACTAAGGTACTTTAACTACATCAATCCCTGCGGATTCGATCCCGGAACGGTCACCTCCCTGCAGCAAGAGACCGGAAAGCTCATTGACATGGAAGAGATTAAAATGCTGATCCGAGAGAAATTTAACCTTCACTATTAAAACTACTCTTTTTCCTTTCTGATCTCGTTGAGTACATCTTCCATCACCTTCAAGGCAGAATCACCGATTTCGCGCGCTCCCTTTGAGATGCGTTCAATGTCCCTGTCAAGGTTCTCGTCGAGATATTTGTCGAGATCCTTGCCTAAACGATTGAGCTCCTCCTCCACACGCTTGTCAATGATCCTGGATGAAGAAGTACCCTCTTTAAGTAAATTGTAGCGTATTTTTAGTCCGGCGACATGCATCCGCTCAGTCACCGTTAATTCATCACGGAATTTATGGTACCACTCATCCGTATATTTACGGTACTTTTTGTTTGCCCAGCGCCAGTCGCTGATCTTGAAGTCGGGCGAATTTTTTTCGACATCTTTCACAAACCGCTCAAATCCCTTCAGGTACTGTTCCTTGTTGGCAGGTATGGCACAGGATGTCAGCATGACCGACATTGCGCCGAAAAGCAGGAAGATTATGATTTTGAATTTCATAGGATGGTTGGATTATTGTTCAACATCATTCGGTAAATCAATTCTTGGTTTGGGGGAAATGACCTGTTTTCGTATTCGTTCAAACAGGGATTCGTGCGGCTCCTGTTTCGCAGCATAAATACTGGCATTCAGTTCAAAACCGATCAAAAGGATCAGTGAAAGCGCGTAAATCAGCAGCAAAATTACCAGCAGCGTGCCGATGGATCCGTAAAGCTTGTTATACTGGTTGAAGTTATTGATATAAACCGTAAAACCTATAAAAGTAAGAATGCTCAGGACGGTAGACAGTGTCCCCCCTGCTGAGATAAACCTCCATTCCGACTTCTTGGCAGGAGCCAGATAATAAAGGAACGAGTATGCAAAAAAGAAAAGGGCAATGATTACAATCCACTTACTGAAAGTCAGAATATAATAAGTGAAGGTATCGATAAGCGCAAAACGGGTGATGAGGTAATTCAAGGCCACCTGACCAAAGGTCATCAAGGCGATGGCCACGGTAAGCAAGACGGCAAGAATGAAAAGCAGCAGGATTGAGGTAAGCCTTTGGCTGAGCCACGAACGTCCCTGGATGCTATGAACGGTCGCATCAAATGCTGCCATCATCGAAGTGATTCCATTGGTCGAGAAAATCAGAGCCATAAAAAAACCCAAGGAAAGCAGCGTACCACGGGGTTGCTGAATGATATCAGCCACGGTATCCTCAATGGCATCGAATGCCCCGCCCGGCACCAATGATTCAATCAGTTCGAAAAGTTCATCCTGAAAATTTTCTATGGGAACATAGGGAATGAGCGTAAAAATAAAGATGATCGCAGGAAAAAGGGCGATAAAGAAATTAAAGGCAACCGCGGAGGCCCTTGTGGTAAGCGAGCCATCCACGATACTCCTCCAAAAGAAAATGGCAACATTGTACAGGGGAACGTTGTCGAAAAAAGGAAGCGTTACCTTGCGTGCCCAATTAGAGATATGCTCCGATTGCCCTGCACTCCAAACAGACATCTGCTTCCAACGGGACCTCATTATTCCTGCTTTTCAATTCTTAACTGATGAATGATAACTTTATCGTCAGTATTCTTCAGCAGAAAATATACCCTAAAACTTCCTTGCTTGGTCACAAGGGTACCTATGACGTATTGGGCACCCTCTTTACCCCTTTGATGAAGGACTGAAAACCTTTCAGGTTGGTATCGGCTGAAAAAGTTACCCACAATCTGTTCGGCCTGGGCTTTACTATATACATTATCATCGTCGAGAATCACCAACTCAATGTTCTGGTTGAAATACCCGGCAAGAACCTTGGCGTTGCCCGACTTCAGACTAAGCACCACCTCGTCGGGAATCTGCGCCAGCGAAGTAAATGCAAAGGTCAATGCCATTGCAAAAATGAGGGCTGAAATCAGGGTAACCTTTTTAATTGGTTTCATTATTCTATCATTTTCTAATTTTGTAACAACAGCTTTGCAAAAACTGTGCTAAAGCAAAATCAAAGCAGATTTTTAGTGTAAATTTATGAATTTTATGACAGGAAGTACCTTTTCAGGCTTTGCATATACTGAAAAAGAAGAAACCGTCCGCCGGTCGAACCTGTTGCGGAAGAGTTCACAATACCTTCCGGTCATCTCCAACAACCGCCAAAAATGAAGATAACTCTGATCGTCACGGGCAAAACTGATGCCTCCTGGATCCAGGAAGGAATGGAGGTTTATTTCAAGCGACTGAAACACTATATCCCTTTTTCCATGAAAGTGCTGCCAGATATCAGGAATACCCGAAACATTCCACCGGA
The DNA here is from genome assembly GCA_001270045.2 of Bacteroidales bacterium 6E. GTDB lineage: Bacteria > Bacteroidota > Bacteroidia > Bacteroidales > Prolixibacteraceae > UBA1413. The sequence continues at coordinate 199,835 of DF970668.1, forward strand.
ACAGCAGAAGGAAAAGGAAGCAGCCCAAATGTTGCCCCACCTGCAAACACAGGGAGAGATTTTCCTGCTTGATGAAGGGGGCATTCAGTTTACCTCCAGGGAGTTATCTTCTTTCATCGAGAAAAAGATGATCTCAGCCTGCCGTGAGTTGATTTTCGTGATCGGAGGCCCTTTTGGCTTCTCTCCCGAAATGGAAAAAATTGCCTCAGGAAAAATTTCTTTATCCCGATTGACTTTTTCCCATCAAATGGTCCGGTTGTTGTTCGCCGAACAGCTTTACCGGGCAATGACCATCATCAAAGGCGAATCATACCATAACGACTGATTGCCACGATTTTCATCTTCCGGAGGTACCAAAAACCAAAATGAAAGAAACAAACGATATCAATCCATATGCATAAATAAGGCAACCATGAAATATCGACCCGGGAAATACTTTCTGCTGGCATTGTCGGCATTCCTGATCATCATAGCCATTCTCATGGAGAACGGTGTCGTTCTCAGGAATCCCGGAGAAAGGCTGATCTCCGGATTTCAAGAAAAATTGTTGGAAAAGGAAAATAAGGTTGCCACTGCCATGGAGGAAATCCGAATGATCACCAGATCAAACGGATTCACCGACAACCACCTTAGCTCCTTGGTTCCCTACCATGAGACCATGAAAAATTCAGGATACGGTTTTCTGATTTACCGGGAAGGGAAACTGTTTTACTGGTCCGACCGGAGTGTTGCCTTCCGTGAAAACCTTCCGGTCAATACCGAGCCTGACAGCAAAATAATACGCTTCCCAAATGGATTCTACCTTTCGAGAACCATTGAGGAAAACGACTTTACCATCATCGGACTGATCCAGGTCAGGTATGATTTCCCGCACGAAAACAAATTTCTCCATAATGCCTATCAGGAAGATTTCTCCCTGCCTGAAACTTTTCAGGTCTTGAAGGCAGGGGCCGAGAATTCAATTGACATTTACAACCTCGACAATGAGAAGGTCTTTTCAATCGCACTTCGGGGCGAAATCCAGTGTAAAAAAACGCAGGTCTATATCCCCGCACTTTTATATCTGGCAGGATTTATCCTGTTAATCCTTTTTTTACGGCGTCTTTTCACCGAATTGCATCAAAGCAGCGGACTGCGCCTGTTACTGATGCTGGGTGTCCTTTTCTTTCTTTACTGGATCCATATCCTGTTCCGGTTTCCGGGGGTCTTTTACTATCTTGACATCTTCTCGCCCGCACAGTTCGCCTATAGTTTCTGGTTACCATCCCTGGGAGACTTCTTCATTGTATCATGTTTCATCTTCTACCTCTTGCTGAACCTATACCGTGACCTGAGGATAATCCATATCGAAAGGAACCTGCTCATTTCACGCAATTATATACTCGCATTCCTGTTGTTTGCCGCAGCCATAGGGTATTTTCTGGCTGGCTTCTTTATAACCCGGTTAATCGCCAACTCCAGTTTTTCTTTTACTCTGAACCAGATCAATGAAATCACGCTACAGACAGCCATTGGGATCGCGTCCATCATGTTATTGCTCTTCGGGCTGGTTCTTTTTACCATCCGGATAACGGACGAAGGATTGCGGTTCCTTGAAAAAAAGGAATATATTCTGCTCCTGGCTGCGGTTACCCTGGTCGTGGCCCTTGGAGGATATGTCTTTTCAGGCATCGTTTCCTATCAACCGTTGTTGTTGTTTGCCTTTTCCTCGTTGCTGGCCGCCATCTATAATCCATCCACTTCCCGAAAGTTTGGAATGAGCTACCTGGTGCTTTTCATTGCCATCATTACCGTCTTTTCTCTCGAGATAATATACAGGGTGACAGTTAGCAAGGAGCGCGAAGTCCAAAAACTGCTTGCCGTTAACCTGGTGGCCGAACATGATCCTGCCGCCGAAGTATTCCTGGCAGAAATTCAGCAGGACATCAACCGGGATCCCAATATTCCCGATTTGCTTTTACAGCCCTATGAGAATCTTGAAGAATACCTCGAATTTACCTACTTCAGCGGGTTCTTCAGACAGTATGATCTTCAAATTACGATCTGTTCGGGAAGTGACAGCCTGATCATCCACCCTCAGAATACGATTGTGCCATGTTTCCCCTTTTTCGACAAAATGATTGAAGACCAGGGAATACCGCTCACGGGAACAAGTTTTTACTATCTCGACAACATGAATGGACGAATTTCCTATTTCGGAAAAATCCATTATCCGCTCTCGTCCGATTCCATCGGGATTTCAATCTTCATGGAACTGCATTCAAGGATTGCCTCCGAGGGAATAGGTTTCCCTGAATTGCTGATCGATAAATCGATGCAAAAACCATCCAGTTACAATCGGTTCGAATATGCCAAATATTATGGGGGTGAACTAGTCGACAAGCATGGTGACTACCAGTATAATTATTACATCTATTCATATGATTTTGAGGATGCCGAATTCACCTACAGGATCTGGGATGGCTATGAACATCTGATATATCGGTCACGCGAGGACAACTATGTTATTGTCAGCCGAAGCCTTTATACTTTTGTCGATTACCTGATTTCGTTCCCTTATCTGTTTGTTTTCTACTTTGCATTCTCATTGTTGATCCTGCCCTTGATCAGGCCGAAGAACAGAAAGCAAAAGTTTCAGTTTGACCTGAAACTCAGGATACAGGTTTCCATCATCTCCATTGTCTTCGTGTCATTGTTGCTGGTAGCCCTGGGGACCATTTTCTATAACATTGACGAGTATCGATCCAGATTGCAGGAAGATCTGGATGCCAAAATGAATTCGATATCCGCAGAAATTGATCTCAGACTGGAGGAAGTGGAGGAAATCACCCCTGATATCGAGGAATGGCTGACCCGTGAATTGGTCAAACTTTCCAATATTTTCACCACCGACATCAATATCTATAGTGTCAACGGGGATCTTCTGGTATCTTCACGTCCCGAGGTTTTCAACAGAGGATTGATTTCCAGAAAGATAAGCACTGATGCCTATTATGAATTGTTTGAGAATTTCCAGACCAGCTATTTTCAGCCTGAGCGAATCGGACAATTGGGCTATCTGTCGGCCTATACACCAATCATCAACGACAAAGGGGACTACCTGGGATTCATCAACCTGCCATATTTCACGCACCAGGACAAATACAGTCAGGAGATTTCAACCTTCATCGTGGCTTTTATCAATCTGTATGTTTTACTGTTCCTGGCCAGTATCATGGTCGCCATCTTCATTGCAAACCAGATTACCCGACCATTGGTCACCATCCGCGAAAATCTCCGCAAAATTGAATTGGGTAAAAGAAATGAACACATCCAGTATCGTATGGATGACGAAATCGGGAAACTGGTGAAAGAATACAACCGCAAAGTGGATGAGCTGCTGGTAAGTGCCGAATTGCTGGCCCGCTCTGAAAGGGAGAGCGCCTGGCGTGAAATGGCCAAACAGATCGCCCATGAGATCAAAAATCCACTGACCCCCATGAAACTGAACATCCAGCACCTGATGCGATTCAAGGGGGAGGAACAAGAATACCGTGAAACCGTTAACCGCGTGGCGTTGACCTTGATTGGACAAATTGAAACCCTGTCGGAAATTGCCACCGAATTTTCCAATTTCGCCCAGATTCCTACCGCGAGAAAACAGGTGTTCAACCTTTCCGGACAAATTGACAAGGTGATGGAACTTTATGAAAATGACCACAGGGTAAAAGTGAGTGTTGACAAAGGCGATCTGAAGGATGTAATGGTCAATGCCGACCGAGAGCAACTTTCCAGGGCATTGATCAACCTGGTCAAGAATGGTATACAGGCCATACCGGCCGATCGCGACGGAAAGATCAGCATTACACTGAAACGGGAAGCCCACATGGTGGTGATTTCGGTTTCAGACAACGGTACCGGAATACCGGCAGAACTCGAGGAGAAGATGTTCAGTCCAAACTTCACGACCAAATCGAGCGGGATGGGACTGGGACTGGCAATCGTCAAGAACATTGCCGAAAACTTCAATGGACATGTCTGGTATGAAACCACACCTGGTGCAGGCACAACATTCTATCTGGATATCCCTGTTTATGAGGAAAATGTTGATGATTAAGATAACGGTAATAAATGATAACCTCCCCGGAGAAGTATGCGGTTCACAGCATGGTCTCTGTTTCCTCATCGAGGCTGACATCAGATTTCTGTTTGACACCGGGCCTTCGGATATCATCCTCGGAAATGCCTCAAAATTACAGGTCAGCCTGGACGAAATACCTCTAATCGTAATCAGTCATGGCCATTATGACCATACAGGCGGGCTACCATTCCTCATTGGCCGACAGTTAATCTGTCATCCTGGGGCATTGGAACCTAAATACCGTAAATCAGATGGTTCATGGAACGGAATACCCCTCAATGCTTCTGAAATAAGGGATAAATTCAGGGTCACGGAAACCCGGCACCCGCTATGGCTGTCACCCGCCGTGGTCTTCCTGGGTGAAATTCCGCGACTGACTGGCTTCGAATCAACCTCCACGGCATTCATGACATCCGAAGGTCACGATGATTTCATTCCTGACGACAGCGGAGTGGCCATTGTAACCCGGGATGGATTGGTGATCATATCCGGATGTGCCCATGCCGGGATTTGCAATATCGTTCAACATGCCAGAAAGGTAACCGGAACCGAGAAAGTGTATGCCGTGATGGGAGGATTCCACCTGAAGGAAGACAATAACGTGACCCGTAAAACCATACAATGCCTTGAAGAAATGAAAGTTCAGCATGTTTATCCGTCACATTGTACAGAAATGGACGCGAGGAGGGCATTTGTGGACAAATGGGAATCCCCTATCATTACGTCAGGAACCGTGATTAATCTGCCACTAATGCTGATTGATCAGGATTGATTATATTTGGTCCAACAAAAAAATCCCTAGTATGGTCCCACTATCTTTTGTTGAAATTGCTGAGCGTTTAAAAGCGGCACCCTTGCCTGAAACAGACCTGGTCATCGGGATCGGCACCGGGGGGATCGTTCCTGCTTCACTGGCAGCCTTTCACCTGAAGGCCGAGCTCCGCATCATTACCCTGAATTACCGGGATGAGAAAAATACCCCCCGATATGAGGAACCAGTAGTGCTGAACTTGCCATCCAACCTGGAACTTGAAGGAAAGAAAATACTTTTGGTCGATGATGTATCGGTTTCCGGGAAAACACTGAATGCAGCCCTTGGACTGTTAAAGGGATACAAGGTAACCACCATGACCATGAAAGGAAAAGCAGCCGACATCATCCTCTTTCCTGAAGTGAAGGACTGCGTAAAATGGCCTTGGAAAGAACAGGCCTGAAGCAAAATCCCGGCTAATAATCCGGGTCCTTACTTTCCGTGCCTGAAAAGCGTCTCCTTCTCATCTTTTGTCAGGCTGTCATATCCCTTTTCGGCAATTTTATCCAATATCCGGTTCAGTTCCTTGTGATCGGATGCCTTCTGTCGGTTATATTCATAATCGTCACGGGGAGGCTGTCGGTGAATGATCCGGAATTTTTTCCCTGATTGTTTTTTAGGGCGAATGTTGTCGATGAACCCGGAAATCGGTGAGGCAAAATCCCTTCCTTTGCGCAGCAAGGCTACAAAGCCATAACCGGCCACTACTCCGCCAAGGTGCGCCAGCTTACCTCCGGCATTGGCTCCTGAAATCCCGATGATATAACTGACTACCATAAACAAAGCCAAATATTTCAACGGAATTTTCCCGATCAGCATCAAATGGACAGCCCGGTTGGGATCCGTAAAGGCAGCAGCGATCAATATGGCGATGATCGAGGCTGAAGCCCCCAGAAGCCAGGTAAAAGGCACGGCAGTGCTGAATACAGGGAACAGGTTATAGGCCAGGATATAAAAAACACCGCCTGCCAGTCCGCCTGCAACATACAACCCTAAAAGCTGTGCCGGGTTGTAATAATCCATGAAGATTCTCCCAAACCAATAGAGAACCAGCAGGTTGAAGAGGATATGGAGAAAGTCGAAGTGAAGAAACATGTAAGTGACCAGCGACCACGGCTGCCGGATAAACAGTTCAAATGATGCCGGCAACTCAAACCAACGCATCAGGGTAAAGTCAGATCCCGAAAGAAAAAAGACAACCTGGAGCAGACGGAAAATAAGAAATACCGAGAGATTCACGTAAATCAGCCGTGTAATCACCGAACCTTCCCTGAAGGAAGCCTTTATTTCATCCCAGATCTCCATCCCTGTCTGCAAAATAAAGTTTTAGTAAAAGGTGTTGGTCGTTTTCGCCCAATACTTAATGAGGAGGAAACCGAATAACATTCCCCCCAGATGGGCAAAATGGGCAATGCTGCCACCCGAATTTGTGAGGCCCAGGTAAAGCTCAATGGCACCGTAACCCATCACAAAATATTTGGCCTTGATGGGGATAGGCGGGAAAAGAAGCATCAGCTGCGTGTTCGGGAAGATCATCCCGAATGCGAGAAGAATACCGAAAACGGCACCTGAGGCACCAACCGTCGGGATGTCCATTTTCATCTGCAGTATCCGCTCCATCAGCATACCTCCTTCCGTGGCCATTGAGGCTGATGAGGGATTATCGTACCATTCCGTAATGAAGTCGATTAATTGTGGAGAAGGTCTTCCAAGGTTTTTGTTCACAAACTTCTCGAGCAGCTCGGGTGCCGGGGTATTCTGAAATGCCACAATCGAGTTCTTGATCGACATGATTTCAAGGTGGTTGACAAACATATGCAGGGCAACAGCACCCAATCCGGTCACAAAATAGTATATCAGGAAACGTTTGGGGCCCCAAATGCTTTCCAGCACCCGACCAAACATCCAAAGCGCAAACATATTGAAAAAGAGATGCATGAATCCCCCATGCATGAACATATGGGTAATGATCTGAAAAGGCCTGAACTTTTCGGAGGCAGGGTAGTGCATCCCGAACATATTCGTGAAGTCGATGCCTGCCGCTTCGAGTGCATAGGTAGCCAATAGCATCAACACATTGATGATAATCAGGTTCTTAACGACAACCGGAGTGTCCTGAAAAATGGGTCGGTATTGCATATCTTTCTTTCAATATTTTACAAATTGTGCCGGCAAGTTACAATTTAGCTTCATTGGTTCACAACATTCCATCCGATTTTCTTGAAACGCAGAACAGTATGAATGATTGCCTGATATGAGTACAATTCCGGTCAATACAGGATGGAGTATATTTGTGTACCAAAATTCTCTTTAACAGACAATAACCCGGCCAATACCCGAATTGCAATGATTCATGACACAGTGTCATCTTCCAAACATCCGGTCGATATCTTCCAATGAAATGATAGTCAGGGTTGGTTTGCCATCAGGAGTATAGTTGGGTGACGAACAGGCAAACAGCTGGTCGACAATATGATCCATCATCTCGGGCTGCAAATCTATGCCATACCCAATCGCAGAGGCCTTCGACAGCGAAATGGCCACCTGTTCCCTTACTTTTTCGGAGGCATCTACCGGAGTGTTCTTATACTCTTCCAGAAGTTTCTCGATCAGCGATACCGGCGAAGTGGATTCCAACACTCCCGGCACCCCACTTACGATGAACGTATCCTTCCCGAATTCACGGATATCAAATCCCATCGACTCGAGATCGGGCAATATTTCCTTCAGCAATTCGGTATCGGCTGAATTGAGTTCAAATGTGTGGGGAAAAAGGATCTGTTGGCTTGCCACCCTGTCATTCTGCAGCAAGGATTTGATCTTCTCAAACAGGATCCTTTCCTGTGCCCGCTTTTGGTCGATCAGCATCATTCCCGATTTGACCGGGAGGACAAGGTATTTTTGTTTGAACTGGAACACCTTCTTCCCTGAATAGGGAATGGATGTTTCGGGGAAAACCATTCCCTGCGGCTGTTCATCAGGCTGTTCAAAACGGTTCCTGGCCTGTTCCATGCCTGAGTATAACTTTTCCCAGTGCCTGAGGTTTTGGGTATCCCCCTGTGTGGGAGCACTTCGGAATGCCGGGGCGCCCTGGCCAGGGGATCCCCCTGTATGAAAGGGATTGTAATCAGGATTGAAGGTAATCCGGGGTGCCGAAAGCGGTTGTCCGGGCTTCGGCGGCATAGGAATTTCGATACTGCCAGCCTGGTCGAAATCAATTGACGGAACGGCACTGTGTTTCCCTAATGCCTCCCTCACGGCAGCATTCAGGAGTTGCCAGATGGCGCGGTCATCCTCAAACTTGATTTCTGTCTTGGTGGGATGTACATTGATATCGATAGACCCGGGATTTATTTCCATCAGGAAAAAATAAGACGGAAAGGCATCGGGGGGAAGCAGTTTTTCATAGGCCTGCATGACTGCCTTATGGAACCAGGGGTGTTTCATGAACCTGCGGTTCACAAAAAAAAACTGCTCGCCCATTGTTTTGCGGGCAAATTTCGGGAGTCCGGTATACCCTATGATCGTAATGACACTGGTTTGGCTCTCGACAGGAATCAAAGCCTGACTGATCGATCTCCCAAACAATCCGGCCAGTCGTTTCATGGTATTTCCCGAAGGAAGTTCATAAACGGTGGAGTTGTTGTGGACCAGTGTAAAGGCAATCTCGGGGTTGGGAATGGCGACACGCTGAATTTCACTGATGATCAGCTTCATCTCGGTGGCATCGGACTTAAGGAATTTTCGTCGGGCCGGAACATTGAAGAAAAGGTTCTTAACCTGGATCGTCGATCCGTTTCCACACATGACCGGCTCCTGGGTAATGACACGGGTGGCATTGATGTGCAGGAAAGTACCGGTTTCGTCCTCCACCCTCTTGGTACGGAGTTCCACATCGGCAATGGCCGCGATCGAGGCCAGGGCTTCTCCCCTGAATCCCATCGTCCGGATGGCAAACAGGTCGTTGGCCGAACTGATCTTGGAGGTGGCGTGACGTTCAAAAGCCATCCGGGCATCAGTGGAAGACATCCCGCACCCGTTATCGGTCACTTGTATCAGTGTCCGCCCCGAATCCTTGATATGGATGATGATTTCATCAGCTCCCGAGTCAAGCGCGTTTTCAACCAACTCCTTCACGACAGAAGCAGGTCGTTGTATCACTTCACCGGCAGCAATCTGGTTGGCTACGGAATCGGGCAGTAAACGAATGATATCTGTCACGTTCCGGGGATTACCTGTAAAAGAAGAAGTAAAAGACCAGACTGAGCGTGATGATAAGGATGATCAGCCTCCACTGGCTGCTCCTTCTGGTGTCTTCGGCCGATTTGGATGCCCTGCCCATGGACTGCCTGAACTGTCCTTTTAAATTGGGCTTAAATGGCTTATTGGGATCCGGGGTATCGAAAATTCCCATTTCCTCGCGAATCTGTCGTTCCCGTTCTTCCCTCTCCTCCTTGTCCGGATCGTAAAACCGGTAGGGTACATTAAACCGTTTTGCCCTTGGCAAATGAAAAAACTTTAAAGCCATAATTGATTTCCTTTTCTCCCATCACAAAGATAATCATGAATTTCGAATTCACGTTTGACTTCCCGATTTAACATTTACCCGCACAAAAACAAGACTGCGAAACCTCAAAACCTCCAAAACCAACTATGCTTAGGATTTATTCAAGCTAGCTTCCTGATGATGATGTGTCAGAACAAAAAAGGGCCTCATCTGTTATTTTGCTGGATGGATACTGTTCATCAACACGAATCAACTATCATTAATTATCACGAATACGTTCATGTATATTGAAAAAACGGAACTTGCAGAAGCCACTGACCCCATTACAAAAGAAGCCCTGAATGACTATTACCTGGCCCATTTGAGCCGGCAGCTCAGTCTGCTTGGAAGAAGGGAAGTACACAACGGGAGAGCCCATTTCGGCATCTTTGGCGATGGCAAGGAGCTGGCCCAGATCGCCTATGCGAAGAAATTCATGAAAGGGGACTGGCGTTCGGGTTACTACCGCGACCAAACGTTCATGTTGGCACTGGGGTTATTGCAACCCGAGGAGTTTTTTGCCATGATTTATGGCGACACGGATGTCAGTTTCAACCCATCGACCGGAGGGCGCAATTTCAATAATCATTTCAGTACCCGAAACATCAACGATAAAGGGGAGATTGAAAATCTTTCCGAACAGTATAACTCCGCTTCGGATATCTCTTCAACAGCTGGACAGATGCCGCGTTTACTGGGATTGGCGCAGGCCTCAAGGATTGTCAGGCAAAATCCGGGAATGGCCCGGCACCTGAACAACAATATCAACGGAAATGAGGTTGCGTTTGGCTCTATCGGCGATGCAAGTACCTCTGAGGGAATGTTTTTTGAAACCATAAACGCGGCTGCTGTGATGCAGGTCCCGATGGCGGTAGCGGTTTATGACGACGGATTTGGCATCAGCGTGCCCATTGAGCTGCAAACGGCCAAATCGAGCATTTCGGAGGCTCTAAAGGGTTTCAGGAAGGAAGTAAACACCAACGGTATCGAAATCCTCACCTGCAAAGGTTGGGATTACCCCGAACTGGTCCGCACCTTTTCACAAGGCATTGATCATTGCCGGTCATCGCATACCCCTGTCCTGTTCCACATCAACGAGATCACCCAGCCTACTGGCCATTCAACCTCGGGATCTCACGAACGCTACAAATCGAAAGAGCGCCTCGAATGGGAGAAAGAATATGATTGCCTCAACCAGTTTAAAAAATGGTTGCTCGAAAACGGGATGGCCGACGAAGCCGAACTTTATGATATCGAGAAGAGGGCGGTCAGGGAGGCCCGGGATGCCCGGGATAAGGCATGGAAGCATTACACCGACAGCTATATCGCCGAAACAAGGGATCTGGAGCAGATCGTCTATCAACTCCGTGATCTCTCAGGTGGCGAAGTCGACCATACCCACGAACTGGAAGGAATAACTTCCAAGATTTTCCCAACACGCCGTGCCTTGTACAGTTTTGCAAAAAGGATCTGGTACGAACTTCACGGTGCTGCCGACTACCGCGATATCCAAATCAACCTCAAGACCTGGATCGACAATTTCGGCACGAAAAGCTTTGATGCTTACAGCAGGCAACTCTATCGCGAAGGGGCCGACTCGGCCCTGAAGGTGGCAGAAATCCCGGTTGAATTTAACGGTGAAGCTAAGGAAGTACCCGGATCTGAAATCCTGAACCACAATTTTGACCATCTTTTCTCGCGCTATCCCAACCTGGTGACATTCGGGGAGGATACCGGGAAACTGGGAGATGTCAACCAGGGCATGAAGGGAATGCAATTAAAGTATGGAGAAGACCGGGTTTCGGATACCGGAATCAGGGAAACCACCATCATAGGACAGGGCATTGGACTGGCACTGAGAGGTTTCAGGCCCATCGCCGAGATCCAGTACCTCGATTACCTGATTTATGCACAGTCGACATTGAGTGATGATTTGGCGAGCCTGCAGTACCGTACAATGGGCCGCCAGGCAGCCCCGGTCATCATCAGAACCCGTGGGCACCAGCTGCAGGGTATCTGGCATGCAGGATCTCCCATGCAGATGCTCCTTGGATCCATGCGGGGAATCTACCTGTGCGTTCCACGGAACATGACCCAGGCGGCAGGTTTCTACAACACCCTGCTTAAGGCTAACGATCCGGCCCTGGTGATTGAACCTTTGAAGGCCTATAACGTGAAAGAATTCATGCCTTCCAATATCGGTGAATTTACTGTACCCCTCGGAGTCCCTGAAGTTATGCAAATGGGAAACGACGTTACACTGGTCACTTACGGATGGAACGTCTTCCATGCCATGAAGGCCGCCAAGCTGCTCGAAACCAAAGGCATATCAGTGGAAGTCATTGATGTTCAAACCCTCATGCCTTTTGACATCCACCACATCATCCTCGAATCGGTGAAGAAAACCGGTAAGGTAATCTTCGTCGATGAAGATGTCCCTGGTGGAGGAACTGCCTATATGCTTCAGAAGGTGCTCGAGGAACAACACGCATTCAATTATCTGGATACGGCTCCGCGGACACTCCCTGCCATGGAACACCGGCCTGCTTATGGCATCGACGGAGAATATTTCTCGAAACCCAACGTGGAACGGATTTTCGAAGCCATTTACCAGATGATGCACGAAGTGGATGTAAAAAGGTTTCCAAAACTGGACTGACCAGAAGAACTCTTTCCATCATCCAAAATACCTTTTAAAAGATCCGGGATGCTTTTCAACCACAATGAAAGACATCCCGGTTTTTTTTTATATCCTTTGTCCGGCTTGCATTATTAATATAATTTATAATTTTAAAGTCATTCTGAAATTGACTGACTCATTTGGATTCCATCCTTTTGGCATTCCGGGCGGAACCGCTCATTTCATGGGCCGGGCACAGGACAGAATGAAAATGATGGGGCGGGGATTACCAGGGTTGAAAAAGCTAAGAAACTATAGATCAAACTTTTAATATACACCAATGCGTATGAAAACTTCAAGAAGAGATTTTCTGATCAATGGATCACTGGTCTTGGGTGCCACTGCGTTATTCCCCGGACTGGCCTGCAAACCAGGCGCCAACAAAGCGGCTGCAGCTGCTGCACCCGAACATGTCATCGCACTGCAGTTATACTGCGTGCGCGACGAAATGCGGAATGATCCGCTGGGCACGCTCACTGAACTGGCAAAAATGGGGTACACCCATGTGGAACACGCCAACTATGTCGACCATAAGTTCTATGGCTGGACGGCTGCCGAGTTTAAAAAAGTGCTTGACGACCTGGGACTGAAGATGCCTTCGGGACATACCGTACTGGGTAAAAACCACTGGGATGACGTGGCCGGTGACTTTACCGATGAATGGAAAAAACTGGTTGAAGATGCTGCCTTCATGCAGCAGGAGTATGTGGTCAGCCCCTGGATGGATGCCAGCATGCGCGAAACCTACGATGATTTCCTGAAATACATGGAAGTGTTCAACAAGTGCGGTGAACTTTGCAAACAGGCGGGAATGCGCTTTGGTTACCATAACCACGATTTTGAATTCAGCGAAACCCTGAACGGGGAAGTCCTCTGGGACCTGATGATGAAGAATACCGATGCTGACAAGGTAGTGATGCAGCTCGATACAGGGAACATGTACGTAGCCGGGGCTTTGGCCAAGGACCTGCTCGAAAGGTATCCCGGCAGATATGACAATATCCACATCAAGGATATGATCCAAACCGCCGACGGAACGAGCTTTGAAAGCACCATACTGGGTACCGGAGTCCTGCCCATCAAAGAGATTACCGACCTGGCCCGTGATTCAGGCACCAAGCTGTTCGTGATTGAACAGGAGGCTTACCAGGGGAAAATGCCGATGGATTGCATGAGGCAGAACCTGGAAGTGGTAAAATCATGGGGATACGTTTAATCAACTGTTTATCCATATACAAGAACGGGGGACTATCAAGGTCCCCCGTTCATTTTTTATACGGTATTGATTATTTCTTTGGATACACCGGACTCATCCATTTTTCGTACGGTTCATATTTGCTGCCGCTGGCCCAGCGGATACCTCTCCTGAGGATTTCCATCGCTTCGGGAATGTCAAAATCCTTTGGGGTATGCCCCACCGAAATATAAAAGACCCTGCCTTTCCCGTAATACTTCTTCCATACCACCGGCATGACGGCACCGTCAATCCAGCTGTTATGGCCACCGTTAAACGTAGTGGTTGCCAGCACTTTCACATTGGGATCCACATGCATGTAATATTGTTCCGAGTGGATCTTGAAGTCTCCTACCCCTTTGGTAACCGCATCGTCATGGTCAGTGACCTGCACCGAGTAATCGATTTCACCACCGGGATGTGCCACCCATTGACCACCCACCATGTATTGGTATTCGGTATTGTCACGGAAAGAATCGCCCAGTCCGCCATGCGTTCCGGCCAATCCTATGCCGCCACGTACCGCCTCCAGAAGGCCTTTCTCCTGCTCCTGGCTGATCTTGCCCATGGTCCAAAGCTGGAAGATCAGGTCAACATCCGACATGATGGCTTTATTGGTGTATACACCCAGTGAATCGGAAATGGTAAGGATGGCTCCCTGCTCCCTGAACCAGGGAACCAGTTTCTCGGTAAGTTGTTTGGGATAATGGCCATCCCAGCCACCATATACCATCAGCACTTTTTTACCCTTCAGTGAGGGAAGGTCGTTGCCCGAGACCGTTAAAGCCGCAAGAAGCATCAAAATCGACAGGCTTCCCGTTATCCAGCGGTAATAGTTTGGATTCAGTTTCATTTTTATGGTTTCATTGTTTGACAAACAAATGTAACGATCCTGTTTGAAATCCGGAACACCTACCGTGAAAGTTCATTCAGGAGCATTTTCCCCTCATTCAGAAGGTCATGGACATTACCTGGATCTTTAAGGATATTGAACTTGCCAACAGTTTCATTCAGCCGGCGAAGTTTTTCATTGCTCTCATCCGATTGGTCCAATGCAAATTCTTCTCTCAGGATCCTGATTTTCTCGGCATCCTGGATCCCTTCCCTAAGCCTTTCAAAGCGGATGGAACTACGGGCACCCGGATATACGGCATAGGTATCACCGGCAGGCCAGGTCCTGAATCTCGAGTCGAGCAATGGCTCCTTCACCCAGCTGTTGTATGCCCAGCGCAGGAATCCGTCGAAACCGGCAGCGGTGGTATACCATCCTATAAAGGCTCCCTCGGCAGGTGGCGAGAAAGTGAATATGTTGGGGAATACATCGGCACAGCAAACATACCAGGTTGTAACATATCCATGTTCCTTACGGTATGCCATATCTTCGGTAGCCACCGTGCTGCCGTGTGCGACACAAAGATCCTTCAGTTGGTCGGGATAGAGCTGGTAGCTTTTGTGGTTGTCGGCCAGGGCGACACCCATCCCGGGAGCAGCCTTTCCAAGAAGTTCCAGCATGGCTTTCATTTCTGCCGGGGCCCTCTCATCCATCGCAATGTGGGTAATCTCCCTCCACCCTTTTTCATCAAGGTGGACAACAAAATCCTTCAGGAAGGGAACCCACATCTGCTCATACTCTTTGGAGCCGGGAATCGCCTTGATCTTGATTTCCTCACCCGATTTTTCATCGAAGTAATAGAGCTCATTCCCCCAGGGGACCATCGAATAACAGTTGATTTGTGTCCTGACCCCCAGATCCATCATGAATTGGACCCATTTGTCGAAGATGGTATAGTCGTACGACCAGGTTCCATCCGTTCTTTTGGTCCAGCCGATCATCGACCCGAAGGCATCTTCGGTCTGCCCGCCCCACGGACGTTTGTTCAGCGTGGTTGTGATGACCTTTTGCCCGGCATCGGCCAGCATTTTCATCACCGAGCGCAGAACGGTCCAGTGTTCATCCGACCAGGGTTCCACAGCATGGACACGGGCCACGGCATAGGGATTCTGCCAAAGGTCGAGATGGAACTTCCATTCGGTTGCCGGTGGCAGGGTCCGGTCGAGGACCTCCACCGAGAATTGGTAGGTACTGTGTTTCTTCCGGTCGGCAAAAAGGGTCATTTCCGAAGTATATGTCCCGGCAGGAGCATCGGAAGGTATGTGGAGCGTTATCCAAACCGGCCTCACCGATTGCGGCTCCATGTCGAAACAGCTGACGGTATCAAGGACATCCGGGCTCAACAAGACGGCAAAATCCTCCGGTTTCCTGTGTCCGCAACCATTGGCGAACTCATCGGTCAGCACATATCTTACAAATTGTGCCTTGGCCACATCTGCAGGTAAGGTTTTCCCATCTGTTCCCTTAAAGTCCGCAAATTCAGTCTCAATCTGGCGGACCGAGTCATTGCTCCACAATACCAGTTGGGCGTACAGGCGTTCACCCTTCCATCCGGTTCCATTCCATTGTTTGGTCTCGGTGATATCCGGAACCACGCTTTTGGCATACCGCTGGTCAACAGAACCAAGGGTGGCGTGAAGGCCAGGCTTTACCAGGTGCCAACCTGAAGCCTCCCCTTTGGCCGGATCGGCCGCTTCGGCATAAGTTTCACAGGCCTTTTTGGGTCGTTGCGGTCCGCAGGCACCCAATAACAGCATTCCCAATGCATAAAGGAAAATCTTTTTCATGGTATCTTTTCTCAAGGTTAAATCGTAGTAGCCCGTAAAAATAAGAAAACTGCCCCGGTTGAGGGCAGCTTTCATAAAATAAGTATGCAACAAAATTATTGGTAGATTCTCACATAATCTACCTCAAAGGTATGTGGGAACAGTGAATTGTCCACCCCTTTCTGACCACCCCAGCCCCCACCAATGGCGAGGTTGAGGATGATGTGGAAAGGCTGGTCGAAAGGCCATGCCTCCGGACCTGTCCGCTCATTTTTGAACGTGAAATAGAGTTCACCGTCAACATAACTCCTGATTTCATTTTCATCCCATTCAGTGGTATACACATGAAATTCGGTTGTGGCGGTAGGCAAGGTAAATGGCTTGCCCACCTGTGTCCCGATGGAATGATTGTATGCACCCGTGTGCACGGTGGAATGGACCACGTAAGGATCGTATCCTACATGTTCCATGATATCGATTTCGCCACTGTGGGGCCAGCCTCCGTATGAGTTCACGGTTGGCAGCATCCAGATGGCAGGCCATGTTCCCCTTCCCTTAGGGACTTTGGCCCTTACTTCCATCTTGCCATACTTCCAGTCGCCTTTGCCCTTGGAGGTCAGACGGGCTGATGAATATGCTTTTCCGGATGTCTCTTCATGGCGGGCCGTGATAGTCAAAATACCGTCTCTGATGGAAGCGTTACGTGGATTGGCAACGGTGTACCACTGCAACTCGTTGTTGCCCCAGCCATAAGTATTTCCGCGCGTATCGTAATTCCAGCGTGTAGTATCTGGCAGTCCATCGGTACTGAACTCGTCCGACCAAACCAGGTTCCAGGGACCTGGTACCTCTGCCTGGGCGGAACGGACCTGTTGTTTCCGGTAGACGTTGCCAAAGCGGTCCCTGACCACTACCTCAACCGCGGCATTCGGATCCTTCAGTTCTGCCTTGAACAGGTGACCGGTCTCATTGGCCGACAACCAGGAGTGTTTCTTGTTCTTCCCGTGCTGGTACATTTCCTTCGCCAGAGGATCAACACCCCTGTATTGCTGCATTTCACCCATGCGTTTTCCGTTTTCGTACCAGGCTACTTCCCAGGAGGGATCATGATTGTAGACATTGGCAATGATGCAATCGGGGTATTTCTCATCCGAACCGGCCGGATAAAGTTTGAACTGTTCTTCCTTTGGCAGTCCGGCCCCCTGGAAATACCAGCTCAGTTCATTTCCTTTCACTTCATAGACCGTATATCCCCTCGGACTCCCGTCGGTCGAGATCTCACCCTGCCACCAGGCTCCGCTGGCTGCCGCATGCACATGCTCGAAAAGGGTCGGCGAAGCCACCGTATTCCACTGGGTATGGCTATGGCCGGCCAGCAGGTGGACCTGATAGGGTTCCAGGATTTTGAAAAGCGCGTTCCGGTTCATCACCGAACCTGACATACCCGATTCTTCACGGCCGGGACGGTTCGGGATGGTCGGGATATGAAGGGAAACCACCACGGTGCTTCCCGGTTTTACATGGGCCAGATCCCTTTCCAGCCACTTAAGCTGGGTTTCGTTCACATAACCCATATAGCGGTATGAAAAGCCGTAATAGAAAACGTCTTTCAGCACCACATAATGGATGTTCCCCACATTGAACGAATAATGCGAAGGTCCGAAATAGGTCGAATAGGTCGAATCGGAACGTTCGTCTGACCTGCCGTTATAATCCATGTCGTGGTTACCCAGCACATGGTAGAAGGGCAGTCCGGCATTGCTGATCACCTTGATGTATTCGGGATAGAGATTGTGACGGTCGAAAACGATATCCCCCAGGGTAATGGCATGTACCGGCATCCGCTCCTTCAGGGAGGCAGCTTTGCGGGAAAGATCACCCATGACTTCCTTCAGCATCTCCACCTCTTCCATGTCGAGAACCTGCGGGTCAGCCCATGCGATGAAAGCATGGTTCTCCTGCGACATACCGGCCTTGCGAATCTCGAAGTCGATCTTCTGGCGTACAGGCCCTGGGGCAATCGCCTTGTAAAAAACCGGAATTCCGTCGACTACTGGCGATTCATAACCCGAAGGCAGGGTATAATAAACAAAACTTCTTTCACTGTTGGTGGTGAGGGTATAATTCCCCTTTTTGTCGGTCAGGGTGACATTCACGCCATCGGTTACCGGTACCGAAGCAACTCCGGTGCCGTTGCTGACAACCTTCCCGGTGACAATGACGGGGCTTACAGCCCATGATATGCTGGAATAACCCAGTGTAAAGGTGAAAAAAAGGAGAATCATCCAGGTTTTCAATCTCATGATATTCAGTGTTTAAAAGTGGATAAAAAAATTGCCAACCGAAAGATAGGTTTTCCACTGGAAAACATAACCACCGGTTGGCAAATATCTATTCCTGGCTTATTTCAGAAGCCACATCAATTTGTTGATTTCGTCGTATCCGTCATACTGGCGGGCCAGTGCGGCCTCCAGGTTCTCACGGTTGTAATTGGTTTCCGATCCCGGATATGTCCAGCGCATCGGAATGCCGTTACGGTTGTTCTCGTTCAGGCTGGTGGCCGGATTGATAGGGAATACGGGATATCCATTACGGCGATACTCGAAGAAACTGCCTCTGGCATCCTGCATGAAATTGAGGATATACCGCTGAATCCAAACCTGTTTCAGCTGGTCTTCTGTGTTTGCCTTAAAGGCTGCCTCGCCCGTGAAATAGTTGTCGATATATGCCTGATCAATAGCCATGCCGTGTGCAAAGCTGGCTTTTGTGGCACCAATAATTGCCAATGCCGATTTCACGCCCGACTCATAATAGTCTTTGGCATTGCCGGTGGTGATCCATCCACGGATCCGTGCTTCCGCCAGGATCAGTTGCTGTTCGGCATAGGTCATAACGAGACGTGGATCGCTGGCTTCTTCCTGAAGGTAACGCTTGTTAATCAACGAATAGGCATTGGCACTGTGGCCGGCGTTCATGGCGGCATAATCCATGGCCACATCCACACCCACATAAGCCTCGGGATCCGATTCGGTCAATCCATCGGCAATCTTTGCCCCGGCAGGTTCCGCAAAATAATACATCCTGCGATCGTTCAGGTTCTTCAGGTGATCGATAAAGAGTGAGCTCAGGACGGTGCGGCTGGTAAACAGGTCGTTCGTTCCCGACAAGGGATGCTTGTTCTGGCTCGAATAATCCAATCCAAAGAACCCGGTATTGGCTTCCATCAGCTGGTTGGCCGCAACTATCTCTGCAAAGCGGTTCTTCACGTTCAGGGATGCTACGCCTTCCTTTTTGCTCAGGGTCATCAGGATTTTGAGCGACAATGCATTGGTAGCCCTGCGCCATTTGGCGGGATCACCGTTGTAGGGGGTGGGGTCACCGGTAAAGGCCACTCCTTTGGCAAAATATTGCTCGGCCTCTTTCAGGTCATCCAGAATGCCTTTGAACACCTCTTCCTGGGTGTCGTACTTCGGACGGTAAAGGCCATCGATGCCCTTATTGGTTTCGCTGTAAGGGATATCACCTACTTCCATGGTGATATTGTAGAACATCAGGGCACGCACAAATTTGGCCACCCCTTTGTAGGAGTCTTCCATGACGCCACCTTTGGCATATTCGAGCATCTTGTCGAGGTTGGGCAGAATGGTCATCCCGCCAAAATCACTTCCTCCGATGCGGTTATACTGCTCACCCATCTGGCCTTCGTTGGCGTATCCCACATACTTGGGAAGCGCATTCTCGGCAACCATCACTTTTGCGTCACGGCCACTGAACCTGGCCACCCTGAGCACCACATTGGTACAAAGCATCGAAGAGCTGACCTGTGTGGTGGTGTCGGGATTGGTATTGATCTCCTCAAATTTCTCGCAGCTCATCAGGAGCGAGACAATCAGGAAAATTCCAATATATATTTTTGAATTCTTCATAACTTATTTATTTCCTTTTACTTAATAATCAACGATTAAATTGGGTATTGATTATCCAAGATGTTTGACTCAATTTAGAATACCACTTTCAGGTTAAACCCGAGATAACGGATCGATGGGTCACTGAAGTTTTCGCTTCCTCCATCGGGGTCAGAGTATTTAAACTGTTTTGCCCATAGGAAAACGTTTTGTCCGACGGCCGACAAAGAGGCACTTTGGGCCATGAAACGCGATGCAACCGAAGACGGAAGATCGTAGGTCAATGAAAGCTCCCTGAGTTTCAGGAAGGTGGTAGAGTATGCGTCGACAGGTGAAGGAGAACCACCCCAGGCGGTACCTTTGTGGTAACTTTCAAGATAGGTCTTGTAGGTTGCCGCCACATCGTTCGGGGCATATACACGAGTGTCGCTGGTAATGTTGCCGTATGTATCGTAGGTGGCCGCTCCCGATACAACCTTCACGCCCTGACCAATGTAATTCTTGGTTCCGGGCTGGGTGGCATCGAGATAACGGGCATCGGTTACCGAATTCGGGTGCGAGCCGGCCCTCCACATGTACATCTCGGTAGTTGTCTGGGCAATACCGCCCACGCGTCCGTCGACCGACATGTTAAGCGTGAAGTCCTTGTATTTCAAAGAGGTATTTACGCCCCAGATCCAGTCGGGATCAGAGTAACCGAATTTTGAATCATACGCAGAATAGAGCGGAAGACCGTTGTTGTGGATGATATTTCCTTCGGGATCCCTTTGGTAATCGCGAAGAATATAATGGTCGACCCTCTCTCCCACTTTCACCCAGGGGCGGTCGGCCGAGAAGGCTGAATCAAGCTTGGTATAGTAGCGGGCATATTTACTCCAGTTGAACGAGAGGTCCCAGCGCAGGTCACGGTTGCTGATGGGGGTAACGTTGGCAATCACCTCAACGCCCCGGCGGGTAATTTCCTCGTCGATGTTGATATAGTTGGATGTGTAGCCAGATGCAGGCGTGATTCCGGTCGAGCGGAGGAAGTCGTACATCCTCTTGCTATAGTAAGATACATCGATCGATGCCCTGTTTTTGAAGAAGTTGGCGGCAGTACCGAATTCAATGGTGGATGCCGATTCGGGACGGACGTCCACCCCGCGGATGGTGGTGGGATAACTGGCCGAACTGAGCGAGCCCCACGCATTGTTGGTAATCCCGTATACCGAATTGATGGTATAAACACCGGCTGGCGTTTTCGAGGAAGTCCAAGAACCACGAAGTTTCCAAAGCGATAGCCAGTCCATTTCTGGCAGCAGCTCGGATACCAGGAAGCTACCCGATACCGACGGATAGAGGTATGAACGGGTCGACTCGGGAAGCGTTGAGCTCCAGTCGTTCCTCAGGGTTCCTTCGGCAAATGCCAGATTTTTCCATGAAAGGGCCAAACGGCCGTAAAGGCTGTTCACCTGCTGGCGATAGATGCTCGACGAAACGGCCACCGGGTTGATGGAAGCTTTCAGCGAGTAGAAGCCGGGAATGGACAAACCACCCTGGGTGCGGGCTTCCATACCGTCGTCCTGACGGAAATAGAGGGTACCTCCGGCAAATCCGTCAACGGTGAAATCACCGAATGTCTTGATCCCTGAAATGATCAGGTCGTTGTTAATACTGTAGCCCCTGCCGAGTCCCATGTTGTACGAACCTCTCTGGGATTCGCCCCAAACCTGGGTTCCGTTCTGGATAACGGTCGCACTGCCTGCACCCTGGAACGATCCTTTGGAAATGGTGATTTCCTGACGGTCGCTGTAGGTGTCAAAACCGGTACGGAATGTGGCAGTCAGCCATGAGGTCAGTTCATAGCCCAGATTAAGTGTTCCGGCAAAAACGTCACGGTTGATGGCATGTGTCCTTTCATACCGGTCGAAATAGGGGTTGTTGTTGGTTGAGGTGTAGCTGCTGTTCTGCACTTCGTTCGGCACCATCCAGTAATCCTTGTACTGGCGGATGTCGTAATCAGGAGCCGACCACACCAGGATATTGTACATCGGGTCGTACCCGGTGTAACCGCTGAAGCCCTTGTTGGGCGAAATCTGCTTGTTATACGACATATTCGAGGAGAGGGTGAACTTGTTTAGTTTCATGTCCCCGCCAATCGAGTAGGTGATCTTGTCGAACATCGAGTTCGGATACTGTCCCTTGTTTTTTACCCAGGTGGCCGATGAGCGGAAACTTCCGAATTCGCCCTGCTGGACCATGCTTACGTTGTTGTTGAGGACATACCCCGGTTCCAGGAAGTTCTGGAAATTGTCCTTACCTACTGGTAGGTAAGGCATGGCTTTCATTGATTTGGAAACGGGATCCCATTGGATCACTTCCCTTCCGTCGAGCGGCACTCCCCAGGCACCGTCGCCCGAGCGGGAATAGGTATTGGTGGCGGTATTGACCACGCGACCGAATGACGACTGCATTTCGGGAATGGCCAGATAACCAGAGGCGAACATGGTTCCACTGTTCACTGACACGGAGAGACCCCGTGTGGCAGCCCCAACCTTGGTGGTGATCATGATGGCACCGCTGGCACCCCTGTAACCGTAAAGTGCTGATGCGGTGGCACCTTTCAGGACGCTGATGCTTTCGATATCATCGGAGGGAACATCGCGAAGGGTCATGTTACCGTATGGAACACCATCGATAACCAACAACGGGTTTTCACCACGGATCTGGATATCGGGAGCGGCAGTAAATTCGGTACTGTTTTTCACCAGCAAACCGGCTACCTTGCCGGTCAGCGAAGTTCCGAGGTCAACACCCTTGACGGTCTGCAGGCCTTCGCCTGTAACTTGCTGTACCGAGTAACCCAGGGCCTTTTCTTCCCTTTTGATACCCAGTGCGGTCACGATGACCTCGTCGACACCGAAGATGATCTCTTCCATGACCACGTTTACCTCACGACGGCCTCCCAAAGCCACCTCCTGGCTCTTCATGCCCACAAAGGAGAAAATCAACGTGGCATCCGAAGGAACGCCTGAAAGGGCATAGGAGCCGTTCACGTCGGTGATGGTTCCCGAGGTGGTACCCTTCCTGACAACCGTGACCCCCGGAAGAGGAAGCCCCGAATTGTCGGTTACCTTCCCGGAAACGCCATCTCCCTGCTGGGTGGAAGTTTGGCCCGGCGCGGTACTTTTCGAGTGAACCACGATCAGGCGGTTATTTACTGACCAGGTCAGGTCAGTTTCGGCGAGAACCGTATCCAGGACCTTGTCGATCAACTCATTTTCAAAACCGGCATCAACCCTCTTATTAAGGTCGACCTGCTGGATATTGTAAAAGATGGAGAACTCCGACTGGGCCTCAATCTTCTCAAAAACCTCCTCCAGGGTAAGATTCTTACCTGCCAGATTCAGTCTGGTGGCTTGTGCATAGTTGGCACCTGAAACTTGCATAAATGCAACAAACAATAGTAGCCATGTCAGTTTCATAATTCGTACAATTTTGGAGGTGTCAATCGGACTTCGACACTCTCCGTGAATCCATTTTTTTTTCATAGATTTGTAATGATAAGACAATTATTAATTAATTGATTTTCAGAAGGTGAGTGTTGTAGTGGACCCTCGCCTTCTTCTTTTTTGAAATTTCGGGATTCTGTTTTGTCGTATGGCAAAGAACGAATGGCCATCTTTTCCCGGGAAATGGATCCCCGGAAGGATGGATTATGATGACCGGTAGGTGATTTCAAATTCCCGGAAAGTAATCCTCCGGTAATCAATCGGTGTGGTCAGTTTTAGGGCATCCAGTACCTGCCAGATGGTCTCCTGGTTTTTAAACCGACCGGTATAGGTAAAGCTGTTCAAGTCTTCTCCCTTAAAGGAAATCTTTACGTCGTACCATCTCTCAAGCCGTTTCACAAGCTCGGAGAATGCAATGTTCCGGAAAAGAAATTCCCCGTCTTTCCAGGCAATCTCGGATTCGACATCGGCAGCCGCTATCCGGTAGGTCCTTTTATCACGGTCGTATCTCAGATGATCACCGGGCTTCATGTCAATTTTCTTGTCGGAGCCGGCAAATTGCAGACTGATGCTCCCTTCTGCCAGCGTTGCGCTGCTGAAGGGATTATCGCCGTATGTACATATATTGAAGGAGGTACCGGTTACCTCAACGGTAAAATCATTGGTATGGACAAGGAAGGGTGTGCCGGGATCGGAGTTCACCTCAAAATAGGCTTCTCCCGATAGTCGGACCTCCCGCCTGGAGCTTTTTCCATCCGTAAACCAGGCGAGTTCACTTCCCGAATTCAGCTTCACTTTCGATCCGTCAGACAGGGTCATGGCAGAACGGGACCCCAGGGGCACCTCAAACAATGTTTCGGATGCCGGGACCACTCCTTTTTGTTGTGTAACCAAAATTCCGGAAACCAGGCCGATGGCCAACACCGCTGCAATGGCCACGGCCTGTTTCCAGTAGGAAATCCGGGTTTTCGCCCGTCTTTCCAGTTGATCTCTGTAAAAACTA
Organism: Bacteroidales bacterium 6E; assembly: GCA_001270045.2. Taxonomy (GTDB): domain Bacteria; phylum Bacteroidota; class Bacteroidia; order Bacteroidales; family Prolixibacteraceae; genus UBA1413. The sequence goes on from DF970668.1 coordinate 224,283, forward strand.
ACTAACTGCTTTTCTATGGAAAGGTCTCCTCCAGGAATGGCATCCCATGTATCTTTGATTTCGAGGAATGTCTTTCGGTTGACAGGATCCTCACCGGCCCACGCCAGAAGTTCCTTGTACTCCTGTTCGGTACATTCGCCGTTGAGGTATCGCGCGATGAGATTTTCGTAATGATGGTCTGAATGCATCAAATGTTGTTCTTTTATATTATAGACAACCGACTCCCGTAAACTACGTCAGGAAATTCACGATTTTTGCATTTTTCTAACAGCATACATGAATGTACTGTGGTTCAGCAAAATGACAGTTTCTCTTCTGAAATAGGTGCTACCCTGAAAACTTGTTGAAGAGAAAAATATGGTCGATAAAGGATGGGTCAGTGGGTTTGTACAGGAAATCGCCCAAACATGAGGACAAAGAATGCTTGTTTGGTCAGTTTCTGGCGAAGGGTCGCCAGGGCGCGAAACAGGCGGGTTTCGACGGTTCGGACCGGCACATCCAGTTTTTCGGCAATCTCCTTGTTCCTGAGTCCTTCAAACCTGCTGAGCAGGACCACTTCTTTCTGCACATCGGGAAGCTCATCGATCGCCTGGTGAATTTTTTCGTAGGTTTCCTTTTCAATCAGCGATTTTTCACCCGATGCCAGCATTTCACGCTCCATCTCCTTCAGTTTTATCAGGGCTTCCACTTCATGCATTGCAATCACCTTCCGGTGCTTGATGAAATTCAGGGCACTGTTCCTGACCGAGGTGTACAAATAAGGCCTCAGGTCACTCTCCTCCTTATTGTAAAGCTGTTTCTCGTAAACCTGCGTGAACACGTCCTGTACCAGGTTGTGCGCATCGTCATCGTTCTCCACAAACTTGAGGGCATAATAAAACAGCTGCCTGTAGTAATTCCTGAATATGGTCTCGAATGCGCTCATAGTTTGTAATTCCCCTCAAAAGTACGAAATTCAATCGCATTCAATCAGAAATTATTTCTGTTGTTCAATACCTGAAAGGGAGTGCTTATACTGACAAATGTGGTTAAACATGAATGACTTGCACCCTGAAACAGGTGGTGCGTCAGGGTGATGCCTTCAACTTCAGCTTTGGATGATCTTGTCGAGTCGGGTCCGCAAATCCAGCAATCCTTCCGGGGTATCGCCCCCCGGCTGCTCAATGGTCATCCAGCTTTTGTACCCAATCTGGTCGAGGGCAGCCATAACGGCCGTCCAGTTGACATTCCCCTCGGTAAGGGGCACCTGGAATCCCGCCCATTTCCCTTCGGTATCGGCCTTTTTCGTGCTGTATTCCTTGATATGTATTTTCGAGATTACCGGCCCCAGTATCCTGATCCACTGTTCGGGCCACCCCAGGAACAGGATATTCCCACAGTCGAAATAGAATTTTACGTTGGGGCTCCCGAATTGCTCCACATAGTGCCGGGCCTCAAGCGGGCTCAGCAGGAAATTGTTCCAGACATTCTCGATGGCGATCTCCACTTTCAGCTTCTCGGCCAGGGGTATGATCTTTTTCAGCTCTTCCGTCGACCGGTTCCAGCAGTCATCGTAAGCGGTCTCCTGGTTAACCCTACCGGGGACAAAAAGGATGGTTTCGGCACCATAGGCGGCTGCATCCTCCAGGGTTACCTGCAAAGCCTCCAGTCCCTTTTTGCGGACTTCGGGATCGGCATGCGACAACGGGAACTCGCCATGTTTCGATCCACATACCGTGGGAATGGCCAGTCCGGTAGCCTCCCTGGCCCTTAATACCTCGTTCCGGTCAAGGTGACTGTACACTTCCACGCCGTCGAAACCGGCTGCCCTCGTGGCTTCAAACTTTTCGGCAATGGTTTTCCCCACCCCGATGCTTCCCCACATCATGGATCTCTTAAGCGGGCGCTGGCCGGCTCCCATAAAGGTGGCGCTGGCGTGAAACGGGACAGTCATGGCGCCTGCCATGGCCATGATCCCGGCTTTGGTAAAATTCCGTCGGTCCATTCAAATCTCTTTTAGGCAATCTTTCAAAAATTAAAAACTAAACCCGAAACTCCGGCCATCTTTTCGGATACCGGACCATCTTCCCATCACAGGACGCGAAAATCAGGCGTTGGCGGCGATACCAGCCGAGGGGGGCACTTCTGGAATTCCTTCCACTGGACCGAACACATAGGTTTTCGGGCCAAGGTAGAGGTCGGAATTCAGCAGCTCATCCCACAAAACATCCTTTCCGGTGTAAGCTGCAATGCGCCCCATGATGGTCACCAGCGTGGAATTGACATGCGCCTCGGCATCGTTGACCACCTTCCCTGTCCGGATGGCGGTGACCAGGTTCACATGTTCCTGGTCAAACGGGTTTTTCACCTTCCAGGTGGTATCCGGATCATTCTCTTCCGGCATGGGATATTGCCACACGACGTTCCCCTTCAGGTCGGTGATGATGCCCTTGGCATCGGCATATCCCTTGGTTCCGGTGATCAGCTGCTTGGTCTGGTTGCTGCAGCCATTGATCTGTCGGGCGGCACAATGGGTATGCATGCCGTTGTCATATACATATTCAATGCTGAAAAAGTCGTATTGGTCACCGGTAACCCTACGCTGGCGTCCACCCCAGCCCATGGCCTTCACAGGCATTTTGCCGACGTGCCAGTTCATGACATCCACCTCGTGGATAAACTGTTCCACAATATGGTCGCCCGACAGCCAGTTGAAGTTGACCCAGTTTCGAAGCATATACTCCATGTCGCTCCACTCAGGCTGGCGGGTCCGGTACCACAGGGCTCCCCCGTTGCGGATGATGTGGGCGCCCGTGATCTCCCCGATCTCTCCACTGGCCACCCTGCGCTGGGTTTCCATGAAATCTTTCTGCACCCGGCGAATGGTGCCGCTAACGATGCAGAGTCCCATCTGTTCGGCACGTTTTGCCGATACCAGGACAGACCTTGCCCCCACGGGATCAACCGCACAGGGCTTTTCCATGAAGACATGCTTCCGGGCATTGACGGCGGCATCCAGATGGGCGGGCCTGAAGTGGGGGGGCGTGCACAACAGCACGATGTCGACGCCTGAATCAATCACTTTTTCAAAGCTGTCGAACCCGACAAAGCACATTTCGTCGGCGATTTCAACATTTCTTTGCTTCTTCAGTTCAGCACGGCAGTTGTCGATCTTGTCCTGGAACACGTCACCCAGGGCGACGATCTGCAGGTTCGGACCCGCATCCAGAAAGTTGATGGCAGCCCCGGTTCCCCGTCCGCCGCAACCGATCAGGCCGGCTTTCAGGGGAGGTCCGTCAGGTGCCTGGTCCAGCATTTCAGGCAATACTATTTCGGGACCTTTACTCTGGGGTCCGGCGCAGGATGACAGTACCGATCCGGCGGCCAGGACTCCCATGGCGCCTATCGTCCCGTTGGTGATAAAATTGCGCCTGCTGAATGAATGGCTGTTTTCCATGATATCGTGTTGGTTTAAGATGCTCCAAGTTAAAAATTATATCGGCTCAAACGACCTGAAAGGCATGATTTCGGGAAATTGCCTTACAGTCGGGTCAGGTTTCCGTCAAAACGATAAGTCTCGCCTGCCGTGGTGTCAAACTCCACTTTTTGGTCGCCCACCACCAGCTTGCAGGGTTGCCCTGCCTTTGAAAGGACTTCCACTTGCTGTAGTTTTCCTTCCGACCAGGCGAAGCCGAGTTCAAATCCGCTACGGGCACATACCCCCCGGATGTTTCCCCCGGGAAGGGCATCAGGCAGGGCCGGCAACAGGTGGATGTAGCCAAGATGGCTCTGCACCAGCATCTCGATGATACCGGCGGGGGCACCAAAGTTACCGTCGATCTGGAAGGGCGGATGGGCATCAAAGAGGTTGGCATACGACCCTCCCCCGCCATGGTATTCCACCTGGTCGATCTCCACCGGCCTGAAGAGCATTTTCACCATCTGGTAAGCATGGTTTCCGTCGTGGAAACGGGCCCAGAAGTTGATTTTCCAGGCCAGGCTCCAGCCGGTGCCCTCGTCGCCCCTGAAGATCAGCGACTGACGGGCAGCCTCCATCAGGTCAGGGGTTTCGTCCCAGTTGATCTCGTTTCCGGGATGGACACCCCACAGGTGCGACACATGCCGGTGCTTGTTATTGGGATCGTCGATGTCGCGGACCCACTCCTGCAATTGCCCATGCTGCCCTATCTGGTTTGGGGCGATCCGCGGGAGCATTTCCTTTAATACGCTGGCGAATCCATGGTCGCTGTCCAGGATTTCGGAGGCCTCGATGCATGCCCTGAACAGCGCTCGGATGATCTGGTGGTCCATGGTCGGACCGGCAACCAGGCCACCGGTTTCGGGAGAGTTGGATGGGGTGCTGATCAGATACCCGGTTTCGGGATCGGGTACCAGAAAGTGGGTGAAAAATTCGGCTGCACCTTTCATGACCGGATAGGCCCGGTGCGCCAGGAAAGATTTATCTAAAGTAAAGAGATACCGTTCCCAGAAATGGAGGCTCAGCCATGCTCCCCCCGTGACCCATATCCCATGGTCGGAGTGGTTGATGGGTGCGGTACCGCGCCAGATGTCGGTATTGTGGTGGAGTACCCAGCCGGGAGCGTCGTAGTGCTCGCGGGCGGTGGCACTGCCCGTTTCGAAGCAGTCGGTCACCATGCTGAACAGCGGCTCGTGGCACTCCGACAGGTTGGTCAGCTCGGCTGGCCAGTAGTTCATCTCGGTATTGATGTTGACCGTCCATTTGCTGTCCCAGGCCGGCCTCAGCTGGTCGTTCCAGATACCTTGCAGGTTGGCAGGCTGCGAACCGGTCCTGCTGCTTGAAACCAGCAGGTAACGGCCATATTGCACGTATAGCGACAACAATCCGGGGTCGTCGGGTTGTTCATTGAAGGCAATGATCCGCCGGTTGGTGGGAAGCGAATCCCGATTGTTCCCGGCAAGTTCGATGTCGAACCGGTCAAAAAGTTTTTTGTAATCGGCCTGGTGTGCTGCCAGCAATTTTTCATATCCTTTAACGGCCACAGCGTCAAGACGCTTTGTGGTTTCATCTTCCGGATTACCATCCACGTTCATGTAATTCAGGTAATTGGTTGCGGCCACCAGGTAAATCACCGCTTCTTTGGCGCCTTCCACTTTCAGGCTGCCTCCTTCGGTGGTGACCGTCCCGTCGCTTTCGATCCGGGCTTTGGCAACGCCCCGCAAGGCACCGTCTTTCACCTGCACCTGCAGGGTCAGCGTCGGCCCATCGGATTTCACGCTTTTTTCCTCATGCGGGGAGGTGAAGCCCATCGTGAAGCCAAGCTTCCCGCGCTTGTTGGCGGTCAGGCGGATCACGATGGCGTTATCGGGATACGAGGCAAAATATTCACGGGTGTATCGGGTTCCTTCCGACTCAAAGGTGACGGTATGCAAGGCCTTCCGGAGGTCAAGCTCCCGATGGTACCCGGTATGGGTTTCCGAACCGGGGAAGGTCAGCATCAGGTCACCAAATGCCTGGTAGGTCTTCTGGTAAAGCGGATCGCTCATGAATTCCCTCATGGCCAGGTCCTGGGCCTCCTGTTGTTTGCCCTCCGTGAGCAGTTTCCTGATTTCCCCCAGGTACTGGTGGGCGCCTTCGCGGGCATAGTCGTGGGGAGCGCCGGTCCACAGGGTCTCCTCGTTAAACTGGACCTGGTCGGTCTGCACCCCCCCGTATATCATGGCGCCCATCCGGCCATTCCCTATCGGCAAGGCTTCCGTCCACTTATCGGCCGGCTCGTCGTACCATAGCCGTAATGGCTTGTTGGCCGACTGGTCCGAACATGAAAAAAGGGTAAGCACAATAAGGAGCATCCCGAATTCCCGAATCCGGCTGCTCTTGCGTAATAAACTGTATATCATTCCTGTATGTTTTCTTTCATTCGTTATTTTTAACCACCTGGGGCCGGGTCACTTCAGTATTTTTCAGTTTCATGAGTTCCCCTGTGAGTGCCTCCACCCTCTCAGGATGGTCTCCTGCCAGGTTCTGCCACTCCTCAGGGTCGTTCCTGAGGTCGTAGAGCTGTGGGATGGTATCGTGTCCCAGCTCAATGTTGACCTGCGGGTTGTAGCGCGAGTGCCTCGACGGGGGTATCAGCTTCCAGTGGTCGCGGATCAGGGAGACCTGGTTGGTGGCCGACTGCACCATGACATATTCGCGTCCCTGGTCCGATTTTCCCAGCCAGGTATCCGACGAATCAAACGTATCGGGAGCCGCATCGTCGGGAACAGGATTGCCGGTGATCTTCGACATGACCCCGAAGAAGTCGATCTGGCTGACCGCCGCTTCAGATACGCCCGGCTTCACCTTCGAGGGCCAGCGAACCACAAACGGCACGCGGGTTCCGGCCTCAAAGGCACTGTACTTTCCGCCTCTGTATATACCTGCGGGACGATGATCACCCAGTCGGGTGACAGCCTCATCCTGGTAGCCGTCGTCGACCACCGGACCGTTGTCGCTCGACAGGATCACCAGCGTATTTTCTGACAGTCCAAGCCTGTCGAGAGTTTCCAGTATTTGTCCGACCGACCAGTCGAATTCCACGATGCAATCACCACGCGGTCCCATGTCGGTCGCACCCACGAACCGGGGATGGGGCGTGCGCGGGACATGGATATCGTGTGCCCCGAAATAGAGGAAGAAGGGTTTCCCGATTTTCTCAGGAAGGTTGTTCTCAATGAAATTCACCGCCTTCAGGGTGATGGAATCAGCAATGTTTTCATCCACCCACCAGGCCGACTTCCCTCCGCGCATATAGCCGATGCGGCTGATACCGTTGACGATGGCCATATCGTGTCCATGGCTGGGATGCATCTTTAGGAGTTCGGGATGGGTACTGCCAAGTGGTTCCCCTTCAAAGGGCGTGGTATAGCTCACCTCTATCGGATCGTTGGGATCGAGGTTCTCGATATAGCCGTCTTCGATAAGCACGCAGGGCGTCCGATCACCTGTGGCGGCCATGATATAGGAATAGTCAAAACCAATCTCCGATGGTCCGGGGGTGATCAATCCATTCCAGTTCTGGCTGTTGAACTCCCCCTCGCCCAGCCCGAGGTGCCATTTCCCTACCACACCTGTGTTGTAGCCGGCATCCTTCATCAGGTCGGCAACGGTATACTGATCCTTGCGGATGATCATGGGCGCATCGCCCCGGGCCACACCCGTATCGTTCCTCCTGAAGGGATACTGGCCGGTCAGAAGGCCGTAGCGCGAAGGCGTGCATGTTGCGGCACAGGCATAGGCCGAGGTAAACCTTACCCCTTCGGCAGCCAGCCGGTCGACATTGGGAGTCTTCACTGCCGTGGCGCCATAACAGCCCAGGTCACCATAGCCGATGTCATCAGCATATATTACAACCACGTTGGGGGGTGTTTCCATTTTCGACTGGCAGCCCACACTAATCAATGCCAGGGATGACACCGGAATTAAATAGATATTTTTCATTTTCACAATATTTTCCTTCAACATAACTTCTTACAGGTTGCTGACCGCAGGTCAGCGACCTGCCCTTTCTTCAAGATTTTTGCAGGATTGCCGACGGCAATCCTGCAAAAATCAAGGTTGGGCGCAGCAGTGGCCTTGCCACTACTGGCATTCCTAGTCACTTATGGCACCATAAACAATGGCAGGCATTGGTGGCAATGCCACCAATGTCACCTTCCTACATGGGTGGCAGATACTTCAGCAACCACTCCTTGCTGATCTTGATGGCCTCACGGCCCGAGGATTCGATGCCATACCAGCCCCTGAAACCGGCGTCGTGCGCCATTTTGATCATTTGGGCGGTCAGCTCCTCGGTGGGCTGGTTCCTGAACGACATACCCCCCGAATAGGGCAGGGTTTTTTCGAGATACCCCACATTATCGAAATCGCCACCCGGCTGTCTCCAGTCGGGAAGCACACCCATATAACGGCTGTTGACCTCCTTCATCAGCGACACCATCCAGTCGGCATCATTGGAAACGCCGCCGTGATTTTCGATCAGCACATTGATGCCAGCCGGAATCGCATAGTCCAGCAACAGGTTACAGGTTTCGGCCGACCACTTCAGGGCTTCCTGCTTGTCGACTTCCCGTGGGCCGATGCAATTGATGCGGATCGAATGGCAACCCAGGTATTGGGCGGCATCGATCCATTTCCGGTGGTTGATGGCGAACTGCTTCCTCCCTTCAAGGGTAGGCGAACAGGCATCTCCTTCGGCATCGCACATGATCAGCACACAGGTAACGCCCTGGTTTTCGGCATTGCGCTTCAGCGTGTTGAGATAATTCATGGTGGTGGGACCTTCGAACAGGGTATTGACAAACTCGATCCCGCTGATGCCAAAATCCTCCTTGGCGATCCGGGGGAAGTCTAGGGTTTTCCATTTGCCCTGCCGTACCTCATCCACCAGTGACCATTGTGCCAGCGAGATCCCGTTTTTCCGGATCCTCAGGTTGTCGGCCGAGGCCGTGGTGGGCATCAGCAAAGAGGGAGCCATGAAACCGGCGGCTCCCAGTGCCAGTGATTTTTCGATAAATCCGCGTCTTGATGTATTAGCCATAGTTGTATTGTTTTAGATTTCCCATCCTTTTCGATATTCCGACCGGGTCAGGTATTGGTCGGCATTGCCCGGCGAGGTGACTTTCATGGATGCCGCGTCGTAGTGTATCTTGGTGCCGGCCCGCAGAGCCACCATGGCCAGCAGGAGCGTTTCGTTCACCACGCCGGCGCTGAGGAGATTACCCGGCGACTGCTTCCTTTCGAGGATGGCCTTGATCCAGGTGTCGGTGCCATCGGCCTGTGTCACTGCCGGAGCCTTGTCGGTGCCGGTAAAAGATTGCATGGCCGCCTTTGGGATGATCCTCGGATTTTCGCAACGGAATCCGGCCATGATCTTGCCCTTGTCGCCCACGAACATCATTCCCTCACTGTCGAGGATCTGTCCGTCGGCTTCCATTTCGGGCGGGTTATGGGGCTTGATGCCACCATCGTACCAGAACAGGTCGAGCGGGGCGCCTGTCCCGATCTGGTCGAACTTCCACCTGAAGACCGACGACCATGGGAAGGCCACCTTGTTGACCACCTGGGTCTGGGCCCAGTTGTCGTCGGTGGTGCGGGTCACCGTAGCATAGGCCTCGGCCGAAACCGGGGGCTTGTCGATGCCAAAGGTGGTAAAGAGCGGCCACAGGCTGTATACGCCCATGTCGGCCACACTGCCTGCGCCAAAGTCGAACCAGCCCCTGAACACCGTGTGGGTGTAATTCGGGTGGTACAGACGATCGGGCCACGGCCCCAGCCACAGTTGCCAGTCCATGCCCTTAGGGATGGGCGGCTGCTCGGTGAAATAGCTTTGCCATTGCTGCCATACCGGGCGGTACGACCAGTTATGGACCTCCCTGAGGGTTCCGATGGCACCCGCGTCTATCCATTGCTTCACCTGGGCGTAGCGTTCATTGCTGCTCCAGGCCAGCAGGTGTGTGGTGAGTTCGGGGTGCTGCCTGGCCATGTCGAGCGTGGCCCTGGTCTCGCGGATCCGGTTCCCGATGGGTTTGTGCATGACCACATCCTTGCCCTTTTTCATGGCGGCGATGGCAAGTGTGGGATAGAGATGGTCGGGCACGATGATTTTCACCGCATCGATGTTCTGTTCCTTCTCGAGCATCTCGCGGAAGTCGGCATAGGCCGTACAACCATTGTATCCGGCATTTCCGGTTTTCCGGGCATAATATTTATTCACGAAATCGTGTCCGCAATCCCGTCCTGCCGTAATGGAAGTACCCTCATACCAGCGGCTGTCGCCAATCATCTCACGGATCTGCCTGCGCAGACCGGCGTCGGGCGACCATGCCCTGTAGAAGACAGGTTCCTTGTTGGGGTCGGCGATGGAGGTAATTTGTACCCGCTCGTCGGTGATGAGACGGGTCAGTTCGTTCAGCTGCTGGGTACCGGACCCAATCAGCGCCAGGTTGATTTTGTCACTGGGGGCGACAAACCCGGGTCCCCCAAGCACATGTCGGGGAACCACGGTCACGGCCAATGCGGCTGCAGCCATTCCTGCAAACTCACGACGGTTCATGTTTTTCATGGTTGTTTAGTGATTTAGTTTTGCGAAACACAATTTCCTTATACTCCGATTGTGTCTGTCAGGTTATAGCCGAAACCAATAATTTTCAGAGGCTTGCATGTTTCCTGCAAACGACAAGGCCATACCAGGCGATAACCGCAAAGGCAATCAGGGGCACCCAGTAGGCCAGTTTGATGCTGCCGGCCTGGTCCGAGACGATTCCCTGTATCTGGGTGAGCACGGCAGCGCCCGCAATGGCCATGACCATCCCGGCACCACCGATCTTGGTGTCCTCTTTCAACCCCCGTATGCCGAGGGCATAAATGGTGGGGAACATGAGCGACATGCATCCCGAAATGCCCACCAGGGCATAGATACCGGCCAGTCCGTTGTTGTAGATCGCGACGAGCGACAGGATAACGGCCAGGATGGCAAATCCCGACAACAGGTGACGGGGTTTGATGAACCGCATGAGCGCGGTACTCAGGAAACGGCCGAATACAAACAACACCAGCGACATGATGTAATAGGTGGCCCCGGCCTGTTCGGCCGTGCGGGGCAGCAATACATCCAATCCCAGCCAGTCGACTACCCGGTAGAAACCACCGGCCACCGGTTCAACCGACCTCAGGGCGGCAATCACCTGTTCCGAAGTGGGATTTTCGCCAAGGGCAGCCACGATCCCGTCGAGGTTGAGCTGCTGCATCACGTAACGGATGATGAAAGACCATACCGCAATCTGCGCCCCCACATAAAAGAACTGGGCCACGACGCCCCAGACGTAGTTCTTGTTTTTAAACAGCCTGCGAAAGGTCCCCCTGAAATCGAGGCGCTTGTCCTCCTCCTTCAGGTTGGGCATCCGGGTCAGCCAGATCATGGCCAGCAGGAATACCATCACCAACCCGACGGTCATATACGTTGTGGTGACCGCATTCAGCTCATTTCCCTGTATGCGGGTCAGTTCTTCGGCAGTCAGGGCAGCACGCTCTGCCGCACCCATGGTGTTCAGTTGCGAGAGGATGAAAATCTGGCTGATCACCACGCCCGTGATAGCCCCGAAGGGATTGAACGACTGCGCGAAATTGAGCCTTCGGGTGGCGGTTTCCTCCGGTCCAATGGCGCAGACATAGGAGTTGGCCGAGGTTTCGAGCACGGAAAGCCCGGCAAACAACACCACGATGGCCAGCAGGAACATCATGAACCCGATTCCGACGTTACTCTCCGACATCATCATGGCCGGATAGAAGAGAAAGGCACCTGAGGCATAGAGCGACAAGCCCAGCAACACGCCCGACTTATACGAAAAACGCTTGATGAACAACGCCCCGGGCAAGGCAAAAAAACCATAGCCCAGCAGGTAACACGCCACCTGTATCCAGGCCGTCTTCGAGTCGGTCAGGCTCATGATCCGCTTGAAGGCGGCCAGCATGGTGTCGGTGAGGTTATTGGGTACCGCCCAGGCAAAGAAGAGGGAGGTCAGTAGGATAAAGGGCCATACTATGCCCTTCGGGATCATCGGTTGCTTTTCCATAGGATCGGAACGGTTTCAACAGGTTTATATCAGAATACGGAAGTTATCTCGTCGAGGGGGAGGTGGAACAGCTGCTGTGTAATGGCCGACAGTGCCGCGGGATCACCCGAAATGTGGAATACCCGCTGGATGTGGGTCGTTTCTTCGCCGGGCGACAGCAATGCCGCGGGCGACGAACTCTCGATCTCGTAGAAGGGCCCCATCACCTTGCCGTCGTCGGCCGGACCGTCATTGTACGAGTTGACCACATCGCCGTCGAGAGGGTCGGATTGCGCGCCCCACTGGGAGTTGACATATCGGGCAGGCGCCTCGGGCAATGTATACCACACGATGGTCAGCAGCTGGCTGCCGGCATCATAGCTTCCGCTAAGCGGAAGGGCACGTGAAGGGGGAATCCCGATCTTGCTGCGGTGCTTTCCGTCGATGTTGAAGAAAAGCACGCTGTCGCGCACCACCAGCCGTTCGGCAGGAACCTTCCCGAAGTAGTCGTCTTTCACCACCTTGCCCAGCTCCGCTTCGGATCCGGGACGGAAAGGGATGAACACCACCCCCGTCTCGGAGGGTTGGAACATACAGAGCAGCCAGATGGAGAGGAAGCCGTTTTCGGGGTTCCACGACTGCTCTCCTGTATTGCGAAGGGTATTGACGGTCTCGAACGCCACGAAACGAAGGGCAGGATCCAGGGAGATACCCAGCATCCCTTCCGCCGAATTGCGGTGGAGTAGATTGACCGTCCGGTCGATCCCGACCGACAATATCGTGCCTGAAGCGTTGGTAATGTCAAAGGATTTTTGGAAAGTGGCAAATTCATCCGACTTCGACGTCAGTTCGAAGGGTTCGGTATCGATTTCGGCAGGAACCCGCCAGTTGGCAAACACCTGTTCGGCACCCTGATCGAAATAGATCGAAAAGGGTCCACCCTCAGGCCCCAGCCAGAAGCGTTCCTCTCCGCCATAGGCATTGAACTGCGCACTCTTTTCACCCGAAGCGATGAAATTGTAGTTGAGCCAACCATGGCTTTTGCCCAGCCATCCGTCCGACGACGAAGTCATCACCCGGCCTTGCAGTCCGGGTGCCACCAGCACCCTGGCCGAGGAGTCGGCCGACACAAGTTCGAAGGTTTCAATGCCATGCTGCTTCAGGAACATCACATCCGAAGCATAACTTCCCTCGGGAGGGACACCGGCATCCTTTTGCGAACGCGAACCGGGCGCGCACGAATGGAAAGCGGCCACCACTGCCATCAGTAGCAGGCCTGACCGGAAAGAACTGGTTTTATTCATCATGGTTACAAAGTTTCATTGGTTTGGATTTTCACGCTTCCGGAAGCGCGGAAAACCTGCACGTCAGCCGACATTGCCGCTTTTGGGGTGGCTTCCGTGAACACGGGAAGCGGGAATGTCAGACACCCAGCTGGTTGACGCTGGCCTTGGCCGATATTACGCCAGTGGTACCGCCACCTTTCAGTGTCAGTTCAACCGGGGCATTTGTTTTCCATGCTCCACAGGTGAAGTCGGGGACCTCAACCGACGAGGAACGGTTTTCGATCGATTCGCGGCTCAATGGGGCGATAACGCTCCACAAGGCTGCGTCGTAAACATCCTGGTCGAGGGGAAGCCCGTTTCTCAGGCAATCCACCAGGCGCCAGTCCATCATGAAGTCCATGCCGCCATGGCCTCCGATTTCACGTGCCATTTCACCGACAACCTGCACGATCTCGGGCGTATATTGCTCCCTGAGGGCTTTCATCTCGTCTTCGCCAAACCAGCCATGACCGGTGGCAATCCGCTCGGGAGAGGGGTATTTCTGGGCATACGCCTTGGTACCGCTCACGGTATGGAGTCGGGAGTATGGACGTGGGGAGGTCACGTCGTGCTGCACCATGATCGTGCGGCCCTTATGGGTGCGGATCAGTGTGGTGTTCATGTTGCCCCGGTATGTCTTGCCTGCAAATTCGGTGAAGAAGGTATCTTCAGCCGCCAGCTTTTCAGCCAGCGGAGCCATCATGAAGTCGGCCGACTGCATCGAGGTTAGGTATTCCATCTGGTCGCCACGGTTGACATCCATGATCTGGCAAATGGGGCCCAGTCCATGTGTCGGATAAAGGTTCCCGTTTTTCAGGTTTTCGCGGAGCCTCCACATGTCTGAATATGTCTCCTTGTTGAAATTCATGTTGAGCAGGTCGTGGATGTATGCCCCTTCGCCATGGATGATTTCGCCAAAGAATCCCTGGCGGGCCATGTTGAGGGTCAACAATTCGAAGAAGTCGTAGCAGCAGTTTTCGAGCATCATGCAGTGCTTTTTGGTCCGCTCCGAAGTCTCGACCAGCTGCCAGGCTTCCTCCACGGTGAGGGCCGCAGGCACCTCGGTGGCGGCATGAACGTCGTTTTCCATGGCATACACCGCCATGGGGGTATGGAGTGCCCAGGGGGTACAGATATAAAGCAGGTCAATCTCCCCGCTATCCACCATGGCTTTCCAGGCATCTTCCGAATCCGAGTAACCCTTGGCTGCGGGAAGGCCCTGTTTCTCCAGGATTTTCTGTGCATTGTCGACCCTTGCCGGATCCTTGTCGCAAAGGCCGGCAATCACCACGCCCTCGATATGCGAAAAGCGCTCAACGGCACCCGGACCGCGATTCCCGAGACCGACAAAACCCACCCTGACGGTTTCCAGCTTCGGTGCGGCATACCCGCTCATGTTGAAAAGCTGTGTACGCTGGATGGCGCTGGAGGCCGACTGCCCCTTCTGGTCCAGGTTGGTGCAGGCTGCCAGTCCGGTTCCCAACAATCCGGCCCCTATGAAACTGCTCTTCAAAAAATCCCTTCTGTTCGTGCTCATGATGCTATTTTTTTGGTTCGTTATTCAATTTCCCGCGGCCAGTCGCGACTCCCGCCATGGGTTTTGCTTCGGGCAAGGGTGGAAAGGCCGTTAATGGCCAATCAACCTGCAATTTGCGAAAAAATGACATTCGTTTTTCATTCCATGTCCCTGAAAACCGAAATTTTTAAAAAATTAAAAAAGTTGGCAGGAATTAAGAAAATATCTCACCCGTTTTTTTGCACCCCTTATCAGCGCGAGCTCAGCACATCCCTTTCATATTGCTGGATTTCAGCGATGTAATCCATGCCCACCGGAACCCCTTCCTGCAAGCAGTATTGGTCCCACACGGCACTGAAGGGCATCGTCTTCAGCTCTTCGAGCATGGCCAGCCGTTCAAAGTACCGGCCCGATTCCTCGAGTTCCACCAGCTTGCGGGTGGGCTCCAGCATGGCCACCAGGAAAGCTTTCTGTGCGGCCCGGGTTCCGACAACGTATGCCCCGATGCGGTTGATCGAGGCATCGAAAAAGTCGAGCCCCACCTTCACGCGCGACAGGAAGTCGTTACGCACGATCTCGGAGGCAATCAGCTGTATCTCGTCGTTCAGGGTCACCACATGGTCGGAGTCCCAGCGAACCGGACGGGTCACGTGCAGCAACACCTCATCGACAAACTGCAGGCACGACGATATCTTGTCGCCCACCTGCTCGGTCGGGTGGAAATGGCCGTTATCGAGACATATCAGCTTGTTGTTTTTGATGGCATATCCCAGGTAGAATTCATGCGACCCCACGGTCATCGACTCGAGGCCGATCCCGAACACCTTGCTCTCGATGGCATCCTTCATGTGTTCCTTTGGATATTCGACAGCCATGGCCTGGTCGAGCGATTTCTTCAGCTGCGAGCGGTATCCGTTGCGGTCGACCGGAATATCCTTCATGCCGTCGGGGATCCAGGTGTTGTGGACACAGGGGGTTCCCAACTGCCTGCCGATTTCGGCCGAGATGGCCCGGCAGCGCGACACGTGGTCGACCCAGAAGAGCCTGATGTCCTCATCCTTGCTCGAGAGCGTAAACCCGGCGTCGGCCTTCGGATGGGCAAAACAGGTGGCGTTGAAGTCCATGCCGATGCCCAGCTGTTTGCACCAGTCGATCCAGCTCTGGAAATGCTTCACCTCAATCTGGTCGCGGTCGACCCGCTCACCCTTGAAGTCGCCATAGATCGCGTGCAGGTTCACCCGTTGCTTTCCGGGAAGCAGCGACATCGCCTTTTCGAGGTCGGCCCGTGCCTGGTCAATCGTGCGTGCCTTCCCCGGATAGTTGCCCGTGGTCTGGATGCCCCCGCCCGAGAGGGTGGCGTCGGGGGTCTCGAAACCGCCCACATCGTCGGTTTGCCAGCAGTGCAGCGAGATCACCAGCTCCTTCATCCGCGCGATGGCGGCATCGGTATCCACCCCTATGGCGGCGTATTGTTCGCGGGCCAGTTCATACGACTTCCCCACCAGGTTCTTGTTTGTCATGTTGGTATGCTATTTTATGGTTTATACTTAACTGTGTAATGTTGTAACAGAAATCAGAAATTGATCACGAAGGTCGAGAAGATCAGGATGGCCAGGCCTATGATGAGGACGGTCCAGGTGCGGGTGCTGACCCCCTTCCACTCCTTCAGGATGATGCCCCACACGTTGCTGAACACCACGTTGAGCGACATCAGGATGCTCCACGAGAAGACCATGATCACGCTGCCCTCCTCAAAGAAGCTCTTGCCGACACCCAGCCCGAAGAACTGCGAATACCAGAGCGCACCTGCCAGGGCACAAAACAGCAGGTTGTTGACCAGGATGCTGGAGGGTACCGACACGTAATCCTTCAGGGTCTTGTTTTTGACATTCTGGAACAGGCAGTAGGCTGCATTGGTGATGAAGCCGCCCAGGGTGACCATCAGGGTGGCGGGCAGGGTGACAAACAGGCTTGAGGCACCGGCTGCGGCGGCAGCGTCGGCAATGGGCTGTCCCGCCTCAAGCCCCAGGCTGAAGCAGGCACTCATCACGCCGGCCAGCAAGGCCACCAGCAAACCTTTCCCCAGGGCGAAGTCCTTGATGGCCGCCCTTCGTTGTTCCTCCGACATGTTTTGGTTGCGCAGCGCCCCGGCATACCCGATCACGGCAATGCCCGCGATGGCGATGCTCACGGCAATCAGCAGCATCAGACCGCTCCCCGAAAACAGGTCGGTCCCCTTCATGATGGCCGGTATGATGGTGCCGAAGGCCGAACAGGTACCCAGCGCGATCGACTGCCCCAGGGCAATCCCCAGGTAGCGCATGCTCAGGCCGAAGGTCAGTCCGCCGACACCCCACAGGGCGCCGTAGAACATGGTCTTGAGGGCAGCACCGTCACCGGCCGAGAGCAACCCGCCCAGCGTATGGCCGGCCGGAATGGCCAGCATGGCCCCCAGAAACGGGAACACAAGCCAGGCAAAGATCCCCTGGGTAAGCCAGAAGCTCTCCCACGACCAGTTTTTTACCTTGTTGATGGGGACATACGAGCTCGATTGCCCGAAGCTCCCTATGGCGATCACTGCCAATCCGACCAGAAAATTCATGCTTGTTGATTTAGAAAGTTTCTTATTGTTATTCAGTCTCTTAACGTATGCGTTTACTTGTACTCGATCCTGAAGGCATAGCTTCCCGAGCCGATGGCCACGGCCAGCCCACCGCTGGTCGGGATCACCGAGCCGATGCCTTGCACGTTCCCGGCAGGCTGGTTGTTCTCCCAAAGTTTCACGCCGCCCTCATACAAGGCAAATTCCCTGTCGCCTTCCACCGGAAGCAGCACGGTGCCGCGTGTGTTGGCCGGAAGGGTAACCTGGTGGGTAAACGATCCTGCATCCTTTTGCCAGTCCGACACTACCTCGCCGGCCACTGTTCCCACCGAAGCCCGGGCATGGTCGAGACCGGCGGGCACGTGTGGTTCAATCCGGATGTCCTTATATCCTGCCGAAGTACCCTCCATGGGCGACTGTATACCAGCCAGGTACTTGAAGAAGTATTCGGTGATGGAGCCAAACATCTGGTGGTTATGCGAATTCTTGCCCGACCACTCCTCAAGCAGGGTGGTGGCGCCGTTTTCGATCCAGTAGCCGAAGCTTGGCCAGGTGGTCTGGGTGGCCACCCGGTAGGCCAGTTCGTTCTCGCCGCCCTGCACCAGCACCGGCCACAGGTATTTGGTGCCGATGATGCCCGTGTTCAGGTGGTTCCCCCGGGCGCGGATGTCATCCACGATGGTCTGGAACACCTTTTCCCGGTATCCGGCAGGCACCATGTCCCCCACCAGGGCCAGCAGCTGGTAGGTCTGGTATGTCTCTTGCGTCCCGTACAACCCGGTTTCCGGGTCAAAGAACCTGCGGTTGAAATGCTCCCTGATGGTATCGGCCTGTGCGGCATAATACGTCTGGTCTCCGGTGTGGCCCAGCGTGCCGGCTATTTCGGAAAGCAGCCGGTTGTTGTAATAATAATAGAAGGTATTGACCACCGCATGCACCGGACAATCACTCTGCGCGGGGGCACACCACTCGCCCAGCGAATACCAGTAGCCGTCGAAGTTGTCGATGATCCATGGTTCCGAAGGATCATCATCGAGGCTGCCCAGCGCCTTCAGGTAGGCCAGGTATCGTTTCATGGTGGGATAATGGTCCTCCACGATGCGGGTATCGCCATAATAATGCTTCATCCAGTAAGGGATCAGGACATAGGCGCTGCCCCAGGCCACGCCGCCGCCCATGCCGCCCACCAGCACCGGCGAGGTGTTGGGGATCCGGCCGTTATCCTGCTGCGAATCGCGCATGTCGTTGAGCCATTTGGTATAAAACGGCGCCATTTCGAAGTCGTGCATCGACGTCTCGGCAATCACCTGTCCGTCGCCATTGTACGCCCCCTTTTCGCGGTGCGGACAATCGGTGGGGTAGCTCTGCATGTTCCCCATCTGCGACCACACACCGGCGCGGTAGATGCGGTTTAGCAATGAATCCGACGATTCGAACCGGCTGTTGCGCGGATTGGCCGAGCGTACCACCCTGCCAGTGATTTTCAGTTGGGTGGGGGTAGAATTGTCACTGGTGGCCACCTCGATGTAACGCATGCCCGTATAGAAGAACCGGGGTTCGTAAACCTTCAAACCGTCCCCCTTCAGGGTATAGTCGGTCCAGGTCTGTGCATGGTACCGGTGTTTGGTGCTCATCTTGTCGCCCTCTTCGAGCGGTTTCGAAAACAGCGAGTCATTCAGGGTTTCCGATCCCCGTATGCGAACCGTCATCCCCGGTGTTCCCTCAATCTCCATCTTCCACCATCCGGCAATGTTTTGTCCGAGGTCAAACAGGAACACCCCCGGTTCAGGATTGGTCTGTGCCACCGGCACGATGGTTTCGGTCACCTTGATCGGCGGAGTGAGCTGCGATTTCAGTTTTCCCCCGGGTTCCCTGGCTATGGTTACCGGTTGCCAGGCCGGGTCGTCAAAACCGTTTTCCGACCAGCCTGCAGGTTCCTTGTTGGCATCGTAATCCTCGCCTCCGTAAAGATTATTGAAGGTGATGGGCCCCTCCCCTGTTTTCCACGAATCGTCGGAGACCACCACTGATTGGCTGCCATCGGCATAGGTGACCATCAGCTGCATAATCAGGCAGGGATTGCCCAGCGAGCCGTCGCCCTGTCCCCAGCTATAGCGGTCGGGGGTACGTCGCAGGTTCCAGGCACCGTTGCCCAGCATGGCGCCCACCGTATTGGTTCCCTTTTCGAGAAACTCCGTCACGTCATATACTGAATACAATATCGTTTCGCGGTAGTCGGTCACCCCCGGGTCGAGCACATGGTCGCCCACCTTTTGCCCATTCAGGTACAACTCATAAAACCCGGCGGCCGTTACGTAGGCATACGCCTCTTTCACCCGCTTTTCGGCCACAAACTCCTTGCGCAGGAGCGGACTGGCATCCACGATTTCGGCGGCCGTGGTGATCCACTGCGCCTGCCAATCATTTTCGGCCAGCAGTCCGGTGTGAAAGAAGGCAGGTTCGCTCCAAACGGCATCGTGGTCGTTAACCCACACCCCAACCCTCCAGAAGTAGCGGGTATTGCTTTTCAGGGCATTGCCTTCCCAATCGATGTTGACACTCTCACCCGAGCTGACTACACCCGAATCCCAGGCATCGCCCGTTTCCTGTCGGACGGCCTTTTCCGATTCGCCCACGATGATCCGGTAAGCCACCTGGACGACATCACGCTCACGGGAGTCGATCTTCCACGAAAAGCGGGGCTGGGCCACATCCACGCCCAGCGGGTTGGTGAGGTATTCGACTGTCAGGGAGGTCACCTGGTGCGATTTGGGCGACTGGCACGAGAAGGCAGCCGCCATGGCAAGGACGAGCACCCATATGCGGAACGGCCCGGCGAATAGTTGGTTTATCTTTTTCATGGTTGGTCGTATTGATCTACGTTGTCAAGAAAGCCTTAAAATTAGGGGATTCCTTGTAATATCCCCCCTTATGTAAAGAAAAAAACAGGGAAAATCATGGCAGTCTCCCCTTTTTGCAGAAACCGGGATCCACATAAATAAAGAGGGTGACCAATTCGGCCACCCTCTCCGTACATTATTATATATACGGTGTCATCACCCCTTTTCCTGGGCATCGATCACGGCGATGGCCGTCATGTTGACGATCTCGCGCACCGAGCTGTCCATCTGCAGGATATGCACCGGCTTCTTCATCCCCATCAGGATGGGGCCGATGGCCTCGTAACCCGACAGTGACTGGAGCGTTTTGTAAAGGATGTTCCCCGAGTTGAGGTCGGGGAAAATGATGGCGTTGACCTGTCGGTTCCCGATTCGCGTAAAAGGATACTTTTCATTCCTGAGATTTTCGTCGAAGATGATGTTGGCCTGCATTTCGCCGTCGACGACCAGTTCGGGCATCTCGCGGTGAAGAATCTGCACCGCCTCCCATACATGCGCATGCTCACCCGGTCCCCGGTACGAACCCAGGGTACCGAAAGAGGCAAAAGCCATCACCGGCTCGATCCCGAAATGGCGTATCTCCTTAGCCGTCATCTTCGCGATATCAACCAGGGCGCGGGCGTCGGGCTGCACGTTGACCGTGGTGTCGGCCAGGAACAGCGGCCCCCGTTTGGTCATGATCACATACATGCCCGCAATGCGCTTGCAGTGTTCGTCGACGCCTATGCAATGGAGGGCTGGACGTATGGTATTGGGATAATTTCGCGAAAAGCCCGACAGGAACGCATCGGCCATTCCCGTCTCGACCATCATGGCCCCGAAATAGTCGCGGTTCATCATCATTTCGGTGGCATCCTCAAAGGTCATGCCCTTCCGTTTTCTCTTTTCGTACAGCTTATGGGCAAAGTCTTCGCGCAGCGAAGCCGTTTCCGGGGCATGCAGGTCGATGATCTCCGGACTGGGGATATGCAGCGAATGTTCGCGGATCAGTCCCTCGATGATTTCGCGGTTGCCCACCAGCACCGGGTGCGCCATGTTGTCGCCCATGACCGTCTCGACGGCCTTGAGGATCCTGAAATTGTTGGCTTCGGCATACACCACCCGTTTGGGCTGGGCAGCCGACTTGTTGCGCAGGTACATCACCAGGGTATTATCGATCCCCAGCCGCTGCCTGAGTCCCGCCCGGTAGGCATCCCAGTCGGTGATCGGCTCGCGCGCAACGCCAGTCTCCATGGCCGCCTGCGCCACTGCCGGGGCCACCCGGGTGATCAGCCGCGGATCGAGCGGTTTGGGAATCAGGTACTCCCTGCCAAACGAGATGTTGCCCATGTTATAGGCCTGGCTTACCATGTAGGGGACATCCTCGCGCGTGAGCGACTGCAGGGCATACACTGCCGCAATTTTCATCTCCTCGTTGATGGTCGAAGCCCTCACGTCGAGTGCCCCCCTGAAGATGAAGGGAAAACCCAGCACGTTGTTGACCTGGTTGGGATAATCGCTGCGGCCCGTGGCCATGATGATGTCGGGACGCGATTCCATGGCCGTTTCGTAGGCGATTTCGGGATCCGGGTTGGCCAGGGCGAACACGATCGGGTTGGCGGCCATGCTTCTCACCATTTCGGGGGATACCACATTGGCCACCGACAATCCCAGGAATACGTCGGCATTCACCATGGCTTCGGCCAGTGTCGAAACTTCGCGGTCGGTCACGAACTGCATCTTCACGGGGTTGAGGTCCTTGCGGTTCCGGTTGAGCACCCCCTTGCTGTCGACCATCACGATGTTTCCGGGGAGGGCCCCCAACGAAAGGTAGAGCTTGATGCACGAAACCGCTGCGGCCCCGGCGCCGTTCACCACGATGCGCACCTCACCGATCTTCTTGCCCGCCAGTTCGAGGGCATTCAGCAAAGCCGCACCCGATATGATGGCCGTGCCGTGTTGGTCGTCGTGGAATACCGGAATATCGAGCATCCCCTTCAGCTTCTCCTCGATGTAGAAACATTCGGGCGCCTTGATGTCCTCGAGGTTAATCCCCCCGAAGGTCGGGGCGATGGCCCTTACCACCTCGATCAGGCGGTCGGGGTCCTTCTCGTCGACCTCAATGTCGAACACGTCGATGTCGGCAAACCGCTTGAACAAGATGCCCTTGCCCTCCATGACCGGCTTTCCGGCTACCGGGCCGATATCGCCCAGTCCCAGGACCGCGGTCCCGTTCGACACGACGGCCACCAGGTTGCCCTTGGCCGTGTAAAGGTATGCATCCTCAGGACGCTCATGGATGTCGAGACAAGGCTGGGCCACACCCGGGGTGTAGGCCAGCGACAGGTCGTGTTGTGTACTGCTTGGTTTGGTGGCGATGACCTCGATCTTCCCGCGACGGCCCATGGAATGGTAATCCAGGGCCTCTTGCCTGCTTATTTTAGCCATAGTTTCGGTTGATTTAATTTTCCGATGAAGGTACACAGAATCAAGCGCTTGTGAAATTGAAACATATCAATGGAAAGGTTGATTTCCCGGGCGGTTTTTTACGCATCTGCATCAATACCTTTCCCAAAACCCTGGTGGATGATGATTGTTTGCCCCTTTCACGGCAGGGCCAAATGATCACGCAGGAGGCAATCATGGAAAAATTCCCGTAAGGCAGAAACAAAACCCGTCCGGAATTCGTTATAGGAACAATTCTTAAAAGATTTTGACATGAAAAAAGACAATACCAAAGTGACCTTCAAGGGAAATCCCATGACCCTGCTGGGCGAGCCCGTGAAAGTGGGTGACAAGGCCCCCGATTTCAGCGTGATTGACGCCACCCTTAGCCCGAAAAGCCTGAAAGACTATGCAGGCAAGGTAAAGGTGATGGCCATTTACCCGTCGATCGATACCGGCATTTGCGCCGCGCAGAACCGGAAGTTCAACGAACTTGCCACGAAAATGTCGGACGACATCGTCGTGCTGTCCATATCGTGCGACCTGCCCTTTGCCCAGAGCCGTTTCTGCGGGGCCGAGGGACTGAACAACGTGGTGACCCTTTCTGACCACAAGGCGACCGACTTCGGGCTGAACTACGGGTTCCTGATCGAGGAGCTGAGGCTGCTCGCCCGCGGCACCGTGATCGTCGACAAAAACGACACCGTGCAATACGTCGAATTCGTTCCCGAGATCGCCACCGAGCCCAATTACGATGCGGCGATGGCGGTCATCAACAAGCTGATGGCTTAACATATTCAATTAAAATATCCCTCCCAAAACGGCACCCTCGGTTGTGCCGTTTTTTTTTTCGCCAAACCTGTCGTAATTACAATTTCATTTTCACGGTATTGAACCAAATTGAAAATTGTTTGTTCGGGACTTTTAAAATATTGTTTTTAAAAGTTAAAATAGTTTAAAATGATTTTTTGTATGTTTGCGAATTGAGGGTTGTACATGTAAAAAATTATTAATCTTAATTAATTGTTTATGAGAAAAATCGCGCTATTAGTCCTGGCAGTAGCCTTTATTGGCCTGCAGGCGGTTAACGCTCAGGTAAGGCGTATCACCGGTACTGTCACCAGTGCCGAGGATGGCCTGACCATACCTGGAGCATCGGTTGTTGTCAAGGGGACATCAATCGGAACCATCACCAACGCTGATGGTGTCTATAATCTGGATGTCCCGCAAGAGGCAACCACCATAGTCGTATCCTTTGTGGGTATGCGCACGGCAGAAATGCCCATTACCGGAACTACCCTGGATGTGGTTCTGCAATCCGACGTGATCGGTGTCGACGAGGTTGTGGTTGTCGGTTACGGTACCGCCACCCGACAGTCGTTCGTCGGTTCGATCAAGTCGATCAAGAGTGAAAACATACAGGCGAAATCGATCTCCAACGTTTCACAGTCACTCGCTGGTGAAGCTGCAGGGGTGAACGTCATCAACACATCCGGACAGCCGGGTACCACTGCCACCATCCGTATCCGCGGATTCGGGTCTGTCAACGGTAACCGTGATCCATTGTATGTGCTCGACGGCGTGCCATTTTCAGGTGCATTGAGCTCAATCAACCCCAACGATATTGAATCGACCACCATCCTGAAAGACGCCACCGCAACCGCCATTTACGGATCAAGGGGCGCCAACGGTGTCATCCTGCTCACCACCAAATCGGGCCGTGCCGGCACTTCACTCATCGAAGCCGACATCAAGACCGGTATCAACGTCAGCGGACTTCCCCGTTACAGCACCATCAAGTCGCCCGAGGAATACATCGGGTTAAGCTGGGAAGCCCTCTACAACAGGGGCGTGGCCTCAGGTAACGCCAATCCCGTCAACTTTGCCAACACCAACCTCTTCGGGCCCAGCGGCATCTCACCCAAATACAACCTCTGGAGCGTGGCCGGTGCCGAACTGATCGACCCCGAAACCCGCATGGTAAAAGCAGGCGTCAGCCGCAAGTATGATCCCGAAAACTGGGAAGACTTTGGTTTCCAGAGCTCACAAAGGACCGAAGGTAACCTCGTGTTCCGCGGCGGTAGCGAAAGCACCAAGTATTTCACCTCTTTCGGTTACCTGAAAGACGTCGGTTACATCATCAACTCCGATTTCGAAAGATACAGTGCCACCCTGAACCTCGAAAGCATGGTCAAGCCATGGTTATCGGTCAACTCAAAAATGAGCTACACCGGATCGACCACCAACAATAACGGCCAGTCGTCCGACTCAGGCAGCATCTTCTGGTTTGTCGACAACCTGCCACCGATTTACCCATTGTTCCTCCGCGACGAGCAGACAGGCGACATCGTGCCTGACCCCATCTTCGGCGGAAACCAGTACGACTATGGTGTGGGCAGGGGATTCGGCGCACTGACCAACTCGATTGCCGATGCACACTTCGACAGAAGCGAAACCAAGGCCAACCAGCTGGCAGGTAACTTCGGCGGAACCATCCGTTTCACCAAGCACCTGAGCCTCGAAAACACTTTCGGCGCACAGCTCTACGCCAGCAAATACAACGGCCTCAACAACCCGTTCTACGGTTCGTCGGCCGGACAGGGCGGTTCGATCTACAAGGTCGACCAGCTCATGATCACCTGGAACTTCCTGAACCTGCTCCGCTACAAGAACAGCTTCGGAAAACACAACATCGAAGCCCTCGTTGCCCACGAAAGCAACTTCTGGGAAAGGAAATACCAGACCGCCAGCAAGCACAAGATGGTCCATCCCGATATCGACGACCTGAACAACTTCGTGATCGTTTCTTCGCCTCCCACCTCGTATACCGATGGTGTACGCCTCGAAAGTTACTTCGGGCAGGTGAACTACAACATGGACGAAAAATATTTCCTGTCGGCTTCCGTACGTCGTGACGGTTCTTCCAGGTTTATCGGCGACAACAAATGGGATACCTTCGGATCGGTCGGTTTCTCATGGGTAGTCAGCAACGAAAACTTCATGCAGGGCATCGAGGTTCTCGACTACCTGAAATACAAGATCAGCTACGGTATCATGGGTGAACAGGCCGGTATCGGTTTCTACCCCGGATACAACACCTTCGACGTGAGCAACCTGAACGACCAGATCTCGATCTCGGAAAGAAACATCGGTAACCCCGACCTGACCTGGGAAACCTCGAAAATGTTCCAGACCGGTATTGAATTCGGACTCGGCAAATTCCTCGACGGTAGCATCGACTACTACATGAAGAATACCGACAACCTGCTGTTCGACCGTCGTGTAGGACCATCCGTAGGTTACGCGCTGATTACCGTGAACGATGGCGTTCTCCGCAACAGCGGGCTTGAGTTCGACCTCACCGCCCACCTGCTCAACACCGACAACTACGGCCTCGATTTCACCATCAACGGTGAACTGCTGCAGAACAAGCTGATCAACATGCCGATTGACCCGGCCACCGACCTGCCGAAGGTAATTGACATCGCCGCACCGTTTGGCCGTTCGGAAGGACACTCACTGTTCGATTTCTACATGAGGGAATGGGCCGGTGTTGATCCGTCAAACGGAACCGGAATGTGGTACCAGTACTTCCACGATGCCAACGGCAACGGCGTGGTTGACTCAGGCGAAGGCATCGCATCGATGCACGAATGGGAAGCCGAGAACCCCGACAAGGCCGTCAGCAAGACCGTGACCAAAACTTACGCCAACGCCACCCAGGCATACATCGGCAAATCGGCCATCCCGAAAGTGCGTGGCGGTTTCCGTCTGTCAGGCCGACTGTTCAACTTCGACGCATCGGCACAGTTCATTTACAGCCTCGGCGGTTATGCATACGACAACGCCTATGCCATCCTGATGAACAACGACCAGATCGGTTCAAACAACTGGCATACCGACATCAAGAACAGGTGGCAGAAGCCCGGTGACATCACCAACGTTCCCCGTCTGTCGAGCAACTACGACATCAACGTGGTCAGCCAGTCAACCAGGTACCTGAGCAAATCCGACTTCCTCTCGCTCAATAACGTCAGGATCGGCTACACTGTCCCGAAACGCTGGACCGAAAAGATCAGGGTCAACGACCTGAACGTATTCGCATCGGGCGACAACCTCTTCCTGTTAAGTGCCAGGGATGGTTTCAACCCGTCGACCAACGAAGCCGGAACTTCATCGATGTACCGTTACTCCCCGCTGAGTACCTACACATTCGGTTTAAGACTCAGATTCTAGTATGACAATCAAATTTTTATACAAAGTGGTTATTATGAAAAGAAATAAAATATTACCCATTATAGCGCTGTTGCTTTTGGGGATCACAGGTTGCGACAAGGAATTCCTTGAAGTGGAACCGACACAATTCCTCACCGAGAAGCAGGTGGCCGAGGCAGCCAAGAACAATCCCGACGTAGTGGCCGGCAGCATGAGCGGTATCTATACCCTGATGTTCCAGACCGGTACCGGCGGTACCAACCTCGACCATGACGACTTCGGACAGAAAGGTTACGACATCTATCTCGACATGCTCAGCGGCGACATGGCCCTGACCGTGAACACTTACAACTGGTACCTCGGGCTCACCGAATTCCAGGACAATACCGACTATACCGACAACAGGAACTACAAGCCCTGGAGGTACTATTACAGGCTGATCCGCTCGTCGAACCTGGTCATCTCGGCCCTCGGTGGCAACGACGTGGTTCCCGAACTGGAAGCCAACCAGCATATTATGGGACAGGCCAAGGCCATGCGTGCGCACAGCTATTTCTACCTGACCCAGATGTTCACCCGTGAGTACAATCCGAGTGACCCTATACTTCCGGTATACACCGACCCCAACCAGCCCAACCAGCCGAAGAGCACCACCCAGGAAGTGTTTGACCTGATCGTGAGTGACCTTACCCAGTCGATCGAACTGCTTGGAACCTTCCAGCGCTCAGCCAAGAACCAGGTGAACAAACACGTGGCACAGGGTATCCTGGCTTACGTATATGCCTACATGGGCGGCAACGACAACCTGGCCAAGGCCAAGGCACTGACTGCCGACGTGATCGCCAACGGAGGCTACACTATCATGACAGCCGACGAAGTGGTTTATGCACCGGTTGCGGCAGATATACCTGATCTGGTGGGTGGTTTCAACGACATCAATACCAAAGGTTGGATGTGGGGTGTTGACCTGACCCTCGACAACGGGCTCGACCTCGTTTCGTGGTGGGGACAGATGGACCGCTACACCTACAGCTACCAGTGGGCAGGCGACGTGAAGGCCATGGATGCCGACCTGTATGCAGCCATCCCGGCCGACGACGTACGTAAGAAACAGTTTCCAGTGGGAGGTTCTTACTCACTGGCCCCGCTGAACAAATTCTACCACTACGACAGGGTAGTTGGCCGTCAACGTAACATCGAAACTGACTATGTGTACATGAGGGTTGCCGAAATGTACCTGCTGCATGCCGAAGTATCGGCCAAGACCGGTGACGAAGCATCCGCCAAAACCAGCCTGAAAGCGTTGGTCAGCCAGCGTCGTCCCGATGCCAGCTATATTGACGGACTGACCGGACAGCGTCTGCTCGACGAGATCTACCTGCAGACCCGTATCGAACTCTGGGGAGAAGGCAAGAGTTACCTGGCACTCAAGAGGAACAAAGCCGTTTCGAAACGCGGACCGAACCACCTCTCCAACGTAGGTGTCGAGATCCCATACAACGACGAAAGGCTCTCGTTCGTGATTCCACAGCTGGAAATCCAGAACAACCCGTTTATTGATTAATTATAGTCACCGTAAAAAAATCGAGAAATGAAAAGATTATCAATCATAATGCTCCTCCTGGTTTCCGTCTTTGCCTTCAACAGCTGCGACGAGGAATTCGGGGGAACCCAGGACCTCAACTACATCACGTTTGAGGCACCTGCGGTAAACATCAGCGTTGAGACCGGGGGAAGCACCGAGAGAGCGGTCAAGGTATACACCACCCAGGTCACCGGAGCCGACAGGACCTTCAACGTACTGGTCGACGCGGCCAAAACCACGGCCGATGCCTCATCTTACGTACTGCCCGGCACTGTAACCATTCCGGCCAACACCAACGTGGGCGAACTGAAAGTGAAAGTCAACGGTGTGAAGATCGGTGCCGGCAAGAAACTGGTGATCGACATTGAGGCAGCCGAAGGGTTGTTCAAGGGCCCCGTTACCACCATCAACATTGCCCAGATTTGTGATGTACCCGTGATCATCGACTTCGTGTTCGACGGCTATGCCAGCGAAACCAGCTGGGAGATCCACGACAATGCGGGCGAGCTGGTTGCCTCGGGAGGCGGATATGCCGACGGACGTGCCACTGCCCAGTCGCAGTTCTGTATGGACGCAGGCACCTATACCTTTACCGTATATGATGCATACGGTGACGGTCTGACCTGGCCGAATGTCGGTAACATCAAGATCAGCAAGGGCGGAGTCGTCCTGGCAGATATTGACGGCGACTTTGGAGCCGAAACCACCGTACAGTTCATTGTACCGTAATCAATCGTACAAGCTATAAAAAGGGGCCGCCTGCAAGGGCGGCCTTTTTTATTCCGGTAATCGTTCGTAGGGAAAGGGCATGCCCAATAGGTCAGGGCATACCCTGACCCTACAAATCATTTTCCAGATGGGAATGGTTTGGGGGGATTACGTCCGACCAAAAAAAAGGGGAAAGGCCACTACCTTTCCCCCAGAATGAAGTACTTATCAAGTCGCTTTTGATTAAGCACTTACAAGATATAAATTTAAATGAAATTATGAAAATAAATTTCAGGGGATTTTTGAACAGTATGCAATGGTTGCCCATACCTTACTGGATAAGGGGATTGTGAAAAAAATGTTGATAATGGTGATGTTCACCACCGATGAAAGGATGGCACCTGCAGGCATGATTTATTGGTTTTGGGATGGAATGAGGAGGTTGGAGGGATGAATGAGTTGCGCAGCCAGAGGATGACATCCTTTCCGAGGAGGGATGCAACGAAAAGAGGATGTCATCCTGTTAAATCCCGGCCGGCCGCAAAAAAACAGGTGGGGTAAAACCTGAAGTTCTACCCCATCAGCCAGACAATGGATTATACCTGGAACTTACCCCCCATTATCCGGGAAATGGATTATAGGGAGGTGATACACCACACAGCCCTGGGCAATCAAAAGTTAGGAGACGACATACCAGACTCCACTTGTAAAGAGAATTGTGGCGACGCGATTGATCGCGTCGGAAGACAATACCGAGTCGTACATATAACACTATGACCCCATAACAATTTTAATTCTTATATAGTGCCCACTATACGAGAACTATTTTATCACCATCGCATAAGTATCAAAATACAGAGGTTGATCCCGGCTGAATCTAAGGTTTGAAAGGGATTTTAAAAATTACAACAAGACCCTTGACAAATTCTTGGGTGAGTCAGGGTATGGCAATTCAAAGGTAAAAGTGGTTCCTTTGTTAACCTGACTACTGAATCTGATTGTTCCGCCATGGACGTCGATGATCTGTTTGACCAGCGCCAGTCCAATGCCTGTCCCCGGTACCTGACTAACGTTCGATGCCCTGAAGAATGTTGAGAAAATAAATTCCTGGTCTTTCGCAGGAATTCCTATACCATTATCCGTTACCTGAATCTCGACATTCATAGGGTTTGCGTTAATTGACAGGTCAATCCTGCTATCTTCCGGAGAGTATTTAATTCCATTGGAAACCAGATTGTTCAACACCTGCTTCAAAAGATTGGTATCTATATCGAGATAACAATCTGTACAATCAGGAGAAAATTGAATTTGACGAATTGAAGATTGTTCTTTCCTGAATTCTTCAAGCCACCCCCTTACAAACGAAACCAGATTAGCCCGTTCAAGTTTTATAGGCATTTGTCCATATTCCAGTTTTGACAGGTTCAGGAACTTATCTGTTAGGTCCTTCATAAACTTTGCATTTTTTGAAATACGGTCAAAATACTTGGCATAATCTTCATCATGAGGGGTTATACCATATTTTTGGATTGTTTCAGTAGCAACCAGTATCGAGGTAAGAGGTTTTTTGAATTCATGGGAAGTCATTCTCACCAACCCGGATTTGAGCTCATTTATTTCTTTTTCCTTTTGAATGGCCTTCTGTAGCGACTTTGCAAATTTTTCCTCCCGCGTAATATCCTCAAAAATAAAGAGCCTCCGATCATATTCACCATCTTCACCCAATATACAGGCCGAGAAACACCTGTAATAATTCCCGGTGATCAATTGGACTGTAACTTTGTTGACTGGCTGTTTCTCTGCGCCTTGAGAAATATTATCAAATATCGATTGATCATCAATCAGGGTTTCCGAAAGTAGGTTAAAAATATCGCTGGCTTTGTGGTTGTATATATCCTGATACTTAAAAAAAGGCCAGATCTCCTGAAATCTCTTATTGATGAAAAGTATCTTGTCGTGTGTTTGATCGGTTACCAAAACCCCATTGGGGGTAGTTTCCAAAATCATTTTCATCAGGGATTCATTCATGCGTAATGCATTTGACGCCAAGGTCTTTTCCGTTATATCATAAATAATTGAGAACAGCAGTATAATCCCATTTAAAACTATTGGACTTGAATTAATCTCAACTGTCCGAATTGAGCCATCCGAGACCTTGTGGTTGAAAATAAAATAGTTGGTCCTGAATTTTAGGGCCTGGTCCATTTCTTGTTTTATAATTTCAGGCGATGACAAGTTGATATCCTGGATAAAAAAATTTCCTTTTTCTTGAAAATCAAATCCATAAAATTTGGTCGCGGCCATATTGGCGTCAATGATTTCACCGGTTTCAGGGTTAATCAACAACATTACGGCAGAATGTTCATGGAACATTTTGTGGAATAAATCCTCATCATTTGGAGGAGTCTTAATTGAATTGTTTGGTTCGTTAACGTCAGAAAAATCAGCAAGTGAACCTGTATCATTGATGATTTCATCTTTATGAGCTGAGAAGAAGGACATTTTCATTTGTAAAAATTGGTTATTCTTTATACTGATTTAAAAAGTTCATAATACTTCTTGGTACTATTTTTTAAGTGATTATAAAACCTTATTCACCATTGGGGGAATTTTCTAATCCAGGGAGGATGGGATAATCGGTCAAACACTAATTTTCGCAATTCCGCAGAGGTTACAATCCCAAGTAATATCCTTGAATATGCCCTTATTCGGATAATAGTCCTCCTTAATCCATGGTAGATCAAATAGAATGTCCTGGATGAAAGATTAAGTTGATGAATCTTAAAAAAAAGACTTCTTTTCAGGGGGATTGAGTACTCTTTCAGATCGTTAAGATGCAATAAATGATCAGCAATTTGAAAATATGATCCCGCACTCCCGGCGAATTCGGAATCTACTCCTGATACAGGTTTACCGTGTCTTTGCATGAGTAAATGCAGGTCATAAATATCCCGATAGGAAACAATTCCCATAGTTTTTCCGGAATGGCCCAATTGGCTGTGAATAAAATTCAGGATGATTTTATGTTTATCTGATAAAACGAAACAATCAGGATTGCCAATCGGAGAATACATCTCACTTACAATGACTTGGTAATTAAGCCACTTTGCGTATTTTTCGGAAACGGGGATCCTGTGGATCTCGATATCGGCCGCACCGTTTTCTTTCCACATCCTGGGATAATGCTTAAGGTTCATTGGATCACCATACACCTGACACCTACATTGATAACCAATGTCTGACAGAATTTGGACGCTCCTCAGGTAATCCTGCTCCCTGACCAGAAAATCAATGTCACCTACCATCCGGTATGCGATTTCAGGATATAGTTGGTCGATCAGATGAGCCGATCCTTTCAGAAAAATGGGATTAATCCGATATGACCGAAGGGCATCAGTAATTTCCGCCATTTGCGAGATGATTTTTTCATTCCTCGCAGCATTTAATTGTGTGACTTCGGCAAGGTATTCCATTAGGCCTTGAGGCAGATGTCTGACTATATCATGTTTCTTGAAAGTGAGGAAAATCGTCGGCGTTATCAAATGGTTGCTGCATGTCGAAACAAACAGTTCCCATGGGATACTTCCTTCAACTACCTGCTCTAAGACTCGATTCCGGTAATCTGGTCGATGATCCATTGCCAGGCAGATGCCAATCCATTTGTATAACTCCCTATTGGTCATCTTACAATATCGAGTTGATGGCCTGGAGCATTTTTTCCGTATTGGAATATGTCAGTTCATAATATTTGACACTCATGGACCACTGCATGAAAGCCAAAACAGAATGCTGTCCAGGCATTATATAGGATTGTTGAACGAGAAGATTAAAACCCTCAAATCTGACCAGTCTTTTTAATTTGCAGGGGACATCAGGGTCGTAATGGACAAACAAAACAGTTTGTACAGGCCGGGGCACCAGATCTTCATCAGACATTCTTCCATGGACAAGATATCTTACAAGTTTTTCACGGGATTGGAGTTGATAGGGTGTAGATTCCAAAGCAGGATAAGATTTCTTCAGAATATCAACGGCACCAGATTTTATAGACATAGCAGCAGGGAAATAGTGGGCAAATCCGTCGATATCTAGCGGCACAAAATCATCGGA
This sequence comes from Bacteroidales bacterium 6E, assembly GCA_001270045.2. GTDB lineage: Bacteria > Bacteroidota > Bacteroidia > Bacteroidales > Prolixibacteraceae > UBA1413. Next base: position 257,221 of record DF970668.1, read on the forward strand.
TATTACAGTACAGCCCTGACTTTTTAGAATTGCCGCCAAAGTGGTTTTTCCACTGCCGGATTTCGCCGGGATTAAAATGGTTTTGTTATTCTTTGTTATGGCGGCTGCGTGGCCTGCCATCATCCAGTCTTGTTCAGCCTTTTTGTGGAGGATACTGGCAATAGTGATGAATAGCCTGCCTTTTAATCTATCTGTCTGATTCTCGTCAAATTGTTCAGTCTTTTGGCCCGAAACCTTGAGATAGTATTGTTTGTCATGAAATGAAATAGTGATGCTATGTTTGTATGAACTGTTATTGAAAGTCTCAAGTTGACTGAACAAGGGATGAAGAATTCGCTGTAAGGTTTCGTCCTGATAAGAAATCTTGACATTCTTATTTCCCAATTTGTAGATTTTATGAGTATATTTTTTTGTATCAATTCCCTGAAGATCAGGGACGAACCTCGGAACGTCTGCTTTCTCATGTTTTACAATTTCCATGAGTTTATTACAAAATTCGCACGTAAAGAATTTAGCCTTCAATTTTGGGATGCGAAAGCTTGAGGAAAGTTGATTCATTATTTCGTCTTCTGTCCTTCCCAAATCATATTGTACCAGAATGTACCAAGCTAACTCATTGAGTATGTAGTATTTGTTTATGCTCTCAATCCAAACCACAAAGTTATTTCTGTACTCATAAAATACATGTGGCAATTTGCCCGTATAGGCCTTCGACTGCTTATTGATGTTAGTCATTATTGATTTTATTATGTTTGTTGAATATGTTTCTTGAGTTAATGAGGATGAATAATCTCTTTTAAATTTCAGAAAGAGGCATCCCGGATTGCCGGGAATGCCTTTTCATTACCATATACCTAGAGATAATCATTACCAAGGTGGTGGTGGAGCCGGTGATGCAGCCATTGATTTTAGGGGACTGCCCAAAAACTGCATCATCACGACAGATGTAGCAGCATAATAACCTGCTTTCTTCAGTGCTTCTTTTCGGCTGATGTTGCCTTCCGATGATTGTTCTTCAATGATTATCACCGCTTTAGTTTTCCTTTTATTTCTCATGTTCCGGTTTATTTCGTTGTACATATTTCCTTTCTCGTGATGTCGGTCTTTTCTATCTTGACACAACAGGAATTTTGAATGACCTTACCTGATCCTTGTCCAAAAGCTGGAACAAGTAAACACCTGTTCTCAAATCAGTTGATGGAATGCGATGGTATGTGCCTGCGTGAAGACTGAATTCCGAAATCACCCTGCCTTGCAAGTCAGTTATCCTGATAATGGTACCGGAATTGACCGGGCCTTCCATTACTATCGCTTCATGGTTCTGATATACCCTGAATGCAGGTTCAAATGGTTCAGACAAAGCATCGGTACTTTTATCGGAAAGCAAAAGGACGAAACGATCGGTAGCAGGGGAAGATGAATTTGTTTGAAACGAAACACTTCCCTCATTATTCTGAATAGGATAGCTTTCGCTGCTTTGACGGTCAAAGATTTCGGCATTGATATGTGACGGGAAATGACTCAATGTGGCAGTAAGCTGGGTTTCCATACCTGATTCGCAAATCAACCCCAGGGGTATGGCCAAAGATTGTTCATCTGGCAAAGGAATTGCCTGGATCATATAATCATGGCCATTATCTTCAACCATTCGTGTGAATATTGAAAAATCTGTATCGAGTTTCAGCAATCCCGCATCATACCCAGGGTCGAGTCCAATGGTTGCCTGCGGAGCTAAAACAATGTCCGTGAAGGCTTGCTTATCAGCCTGATATAAGGTTATTCTGGCTATGGGGCATTCAATGGTTGCCGACTTCTCTCGTATTGTTGTTGGGTGTGCCTGCATGGATGCATTAAACCCAATGGTTCCAGATTCCTTTGCCTTAATCAGGAATCCCTGTCCAACAGATGCCATGTAAGGATCAGTCAGATAATTGATCACCCTATAGTTGGAGGTGGAGTATGATTCATCCCAGACATATAGTGCCATATATGCAGGATCCATTATATGGTTATTCAGGTCAAGGAAGCTATTGTTCAGTGCATTGATACATATGCCGGAAGTATAAGGATTACCTACCAGGTTCCAGCCTGAACCATTGGCAGAAACAGGCACCATCTGGTCACCGGCTACTATTTGTCCTCTGAATTCGACTATTCCATTGCTGCTGGTTCGGGCCAGATAACCTGCGCCCGAATTCAGGTAACCATCAGCAGAAGTGGCAAGCATCGGATTCCAGGCATTATGGGTTGTGTTATAGGTTGTGAATCCCCTAAGACCATCCTTCTCTGGGATAAGGCCATTCGAGCCAAGAAAATCCGTGATACTCTGGACTGAAACCGGAGAAGATAACAAATGCCATGCATTGCCAGCCAAATACCGCTGAATTTTGGCCGATCCCATCCCTGTGACCGAAGAAGCAACAAGGGATCCTGATCCATTGGCGTCAGATTGGATGATGAGGCCATCTTCGGCCTGAATATCCAGCACACCATTAACGGTTATGGTTGATGTGGGTGCAAGTGTCAGGCTGGCTTCGGGATGTATCCTGAGATCAGAAGCCATCCAACCTGATTCAATTGTAATGTTTCCATTCAGGATCGATGTAAGTTTGGGAAGCGAAAAGTCCGGAATACCTCCGCCTCCTTGTTCCTGCCAGCCATGCGAATTGGTATACAGCCTTTCAAGATAAATATCACTGAAGTATATATCTTCCAATACCACCTTACCGAATAAAACTGCATTGGTCCCTTCCTGATAAAATTGACTGTCTTCCATTTTTGCCGGTTCCCAATCGAGATTTATAGCCTGACCGGAAATCAATGGTATCCTGACGGTCATGACAGTCTGCCAATCAGTAGTTACTCTATTGAAATGCTCATCATCCCCGTTTGCCGAAGTAAATTCTGCATTAAAACCAAAAACCGCTTTGTTTCCGGAAATGATGGGACTGGGATCATTCCAGTCATATTTTTCCTCATCGCCAAGAGGGGTATTGCCAGCGATGACCGGGCCTTTGAATGTGGACCACTGGAGATTGTCCAAACCAAAGGTCTGATCATTAAAATTGAAAGAGATTATTCCCTTGTTGATAAATACCTCTTCGCTTGACTTTGCCTCGACATCGAATTCAAATGAATGGGCACTGTAAATTCTGGGATTGGACATGCGGTAAGATATCACAGGTGCCGGGGGTTCGACAAGAATATTCTCAAGCATACCGGTTATCGTAGGTTGGTCGAAGTCTGCTACACCCAACCAGTAATTTCCAGGCACAGAAATGGAAACAGCATTTTCGAATATCCTGACACCATTGTTGAAATGATTCCCATTTCCCGATGTATAAAGCTGCAGACCTTCAGGATAAGCGATAATTGTGTCGTTCGGGGACTTGAAGCGGATTTTACCGGAATAGTCATATTTGGTATTCTTAAATTGGTCGCAGGCAGTAACTTTAACACTGAATTTTTCATCAGCCCTAACCCTGAGCCCGTCGGGTTGAATATCTTCCGATGGCTCCGGTTCAATCATAAAGTGGTCAAGTGGTGCAGGCTGGACCATTATAATTTCCGTAGTTCCGGACAATGAGGTTAAATCATCAAAAATTGTAATTGAGGGCTGTTCCCCGGCATTGTAAAACGTAAAGCCAGAAATGGTTGCCTCTCCGTTAATAAAAGTCTGTCCTCCGCTTTCCGGAATGTTCACTGATGTTCCCCCAGGTGATGAAGTGGCCGTCGTGGACCACCTAACTAATTGATTTACTGAATAATTTGTCTTTAAATTATCGTATGGATCAAAGGCTGTTGCCCTGACACCAAAGGTCGTTCCGGCATATACAGGTTGCTGATTTCCTATGCTGTCAGGTTGTACGACAAGCTTAAAGTATGCCAGATCGGATGGATCAACAGCAAAAGTATTGGAAGTTCCTGTCGCTTCACCTGTTGATGCGGTAATTGAAACATCACTTCCGGATTTGGCAAGCACAACCTGATGCGACCCCAGAATGCCATCTATAAAGTTATCTGTTTCAATTCCCTGAATAGGATTTCCATTTGATGACAATATCACGGATCCTGAGAAATCAGGTATTATCTGTTCATTGGCATCCAGCGCAGAAATTTTTATAAAAAATGGAATCCCCGCGATTTGTGGTCCAATATTTTCTCCATTTGCAGCCTCAATTTGAAAATGGTGTAAGGCACTGGTAGTAACTTGCATTATGTTGGAATTTTGACTAATTGCATCACCATTGAATGCCCTGACCCTAAAATAATAGTTTGTCGCCGGATTCAAACCTGTGATAAAGGCTGATGTAACATCTCCCACATCCCTGTTATCGTAACCGATCAACATCACACTAAACGATTCGTCAGTAGAAACATCCAAAAAATAGGTTATCGCACCAGGAGTAGGGTTCCAATTGGCCGTAAAACCCTGCTGTCCGATTTTTGAGGCATTCAGCAAGACCGGGGCATCGGGTGAAGTCCTGAAAGTGATTTGCGATCCGTATCCCGTTCCAGATCCATTCGTGGCATACGCCTTCACAAAATAGGTTGTGTTGGCTTCAAGCCCATCAAGGTTTGCAAAGAAAGACGAACTTCCTGTACCCTGATCGGTAATTCCAAGATGAGAGTCAAGTGTTGGGTTTCCTGAACTGTTCCAAACAAATCCTTTGGCAGTTACTGGTGATCCCCCGTCATTTGAGATGGCTCCATCAACAGTCGCGGTTGAATTGGTTATACCATTGACCGACTGGGTTACGACAGTGGGCTTCTCCATTGATTTGGATGTATAACTCACTGTGCCACCATAGGAAGTAAGATTGCTGGAATTGGTGGCAAATGCCCTGATATAATAGGTAATTCCATTTAACAATCCTGTCAGGTTACAAGTGTAAGTGCCTAAACCACTTCCCGCATAAACCATTTCGACGCCTGGACCATTGACCACAGGATTGGGAGATGTACCATATACAATGCCTTTGACTGCTATTGACCCCACTCCAGCCTTTGTCACAGATCCTCCTGCCATCAATGATGACTCATCGGGATATGTTAAAGGGCTGGTGGTAACAATGGGATAGCCTGGGGCAGAGGTTCCTCCATCGGCATCATCGATAAAGAGATGTGGATCATTTCCCAAGTCAAGGTGGTTAAAGACCCCAAATCCCAAACGATAGATTCCATCGTTCGGCGCCTCGAAAGTTACGGGATGCCAACCACTGGCCCCAAATTTGCCAGATGCTTTTACAATTCCATCGGTGCTCGTTCGAACCAACACCTGGAGTTCCTGCCATTCAGGACTGGAGAAAGATGCAAAGCACCCATCGTCATATGGAGAACGATCTTCTGACAAGAAATTCCACCACATGGTTACAGTCTGCCCCTTACCAAGGAAAATATCCTGATACAGTATTCCAAAATTGGTCACATCAGGCCACGCCAGATAACTAAGGGGAACTTGAAGGGCAATGGCAGCTGACTCTGCATCAAGGGCAGACGGGATAACCTCGGCCATTTTTGTTTCAGCAGAGGAAACTGTCCAGCTCAATATAGTTTTATTGTAAGATATGGAGGCTCCTTCATGAATCCATCCCGACAATTGGTTCTCGAAACCACTATTGGAAATCTGGCCATTAACCGTATTGAATAAATGCAACAGAAATATGACAGCTGTTTGGCACAGTAGCCTTAGGGTGATTTTTGAAGTATTCATGGTTTTATTTATTGGCTTTACACTTGATCAAATGATGTCATTGCTGACAAATGCATTTTACCAAGGAGTTTAGTTGCTTTTTGATGAAGTTGATTTGATGATGGAAAGGCATACAATCCTTAAAACCATCTCAGGTTTTGATCCCAATATAAATATATGGGTAAAAAGACTGAATCCTTTTATCACCAGCAGGGGCCAACAGGTTTTGGTTTAAATGCAGATGGTTCATATTCTTTTGGGTTAGGTTTTATCCAAACTATCCAGCTTTGTGTCGAGCAAATCTAGTTTACGAAGAGTGGAAAATCATAAAAATAGGTGTAGGATTTCATAAAAAAGGAGTAGGAAATCATAAAAAAAGAGTTGGATATTATATAAATGAGAAAAAATCACATGTGTTTACAAATACTATATAATCAAGTTTTATTCATATTTATAACATTATTTTATTATCCATTTGTTCTTAATAAAATAAATTTGCATTAAACACATTATTGGATCGAAAATCATTGACCCTAAAAACCCCGTTTATGGACTTCAATAAATGGCAGATTATTCCGGAAATTCGTAACGACCATTTAAAAATCGACAATCGGGAAGCTGGAAATTCATCAGCTGGTGGAGTTAAAATATTCTTTGGGTGTTGACCCCATCCTGTCTTTAAAGTTTTTGTAGAATGTGGTCTTGTCCCTATATCCAACCTTTTCTGCAAGGTCTTTGCCTGTGAGCGACCTGCCATATTTTTCAATGAGCTGTTTTACCTCAGCAATCCTGTAATCATTGATCAGTTTTGCAAAGCTGGTGTTGCCAACTTTGTTGATTGCATTAGACACATATGTATTATTTGTATTTAGCATGATGGCCAGGCTGTCTATGGATAATTCCTTATCCCGATAGATACGGCGGCTCTCAAATAAATTTATAACATCCAGGTATAAAAGCTCAATTCGCTTTCTATTCCTGATCGAATAATCCCGTGACAAGTTTGGGGGACTCTTTTCCGTTTTGCATTGAAAGATTGAATAAAGGAATTTAAAAGGTTTACCCTGCCTGTAAACTGAACACTTTCTTCTGAATGGAGACTTATAACTATTATCAAATTCCATAACTGTAAGTATTATAATTAATTAATAATCATGCACAGTGCATTTTAGCAATAACCTCTCTCCCGGCACAATGCCAACCGAAAACCACAAACAACATCCTTGACCATTTTCGAATGCCTGCATTTGTGATTTTTGATTCAAATACATTGCAACATTCAAAACAAGACGGACGATCATTTCTCTGAAAAAGCTTCATGGGTTATCGTAGCACTCTTAATATTAACAAATAAAAATATATATTTAATTACATGCGTAACCTATAATTATGATTATACAATTCCCTGCCAATCAATTTATTCCGACCGGATTACGTCCAATCGCAAACTGATCAACTATTTGCTTAGGCTCTCATGGTCATTACACCCGAAAGCTGGCTCCTTGCCGTAAAATCTGTATTTAATGCAAGATTATGCGTCCTTAAAATGGTTCTCTTATGTCTTTCTACCCCCTATTGTTTTCATCTTCAAATTCTTACAATGAATCATCAAGCAGTTTACCAATAAGCATTTATCAAAACGCCTGTGCTTTCCATAAATGCTGTAATTAAGCAAATGATAATACTTCCGGTATCAGTGGGGTTTATCTTTTTAATTATTATCCTTTAGTTTGGATAATCATGCAAACCAGATAAATTTGAGTTTGCATGTTTGCGAAGATATAGTATTCATATTTTTTAAACAAAATTTTTGGAACAAAATTTAATGAAAAAATGCATGAAAGCCTTGCCAGAGTAGTGAAGACTGCAAAAAACATTCACCCTATGTCACCTTATTTAAACATATTCAAATAATTACACTACACATCATCAATCTTTTTTGATGTATTCAAGGAAAAAGGATGACAATCCTATTTGCAACCTGAGCTGGGTATCATATAATTATTATTTGAACTAGATAGTGACCCCCCTTCACCTCCTCTATCGTTCCAAATAACTGCATAATCATGGAGATGTCAGAGCCTGGGTATATTTTCGGGTGGATCATCAGGATATCAATATATCGACATATTGATAATCGACGCGATAAATCGCGTCGCATTGTCTAGTTAAATCCAAACCTCAGTCGACGCGATAAATCGCGTCGCCACAATTCTCTTTACAAGTGGATGTTGGGTAAATCGCGTCGCCACAATTCGATAGCCAAGGGATGTTGGGTGAATAGCGTCGCCACAATTCACTGGCCAAGGGATGTTGGGTGAATCGCGCTCTTACTCCCTCCGCCTTCCATCCCAACACCAAAAACCCATATATCGGTATTATCTGTGCAATCTGTGGTGAAATCCTTCCCCCACAGGATTATCTCCCTGGATCCATCCTGCCCGGAATTGCCTGACCCGGTGTAGTGAACCATTCGGTGGTCCCTTTCAACCTAAAGAGACGCCCAGATTGGTCCCTTTGCTACCTAAAGAGACGCCCAGGTTGGTCGTCTCTACGGGGTAAAACGCAGGAATGTCAGGGGTTCGCCTCTATCGCATCCTCCATGGTCAGCACCTGGCCCTTCTGCAACAATACGGCCTTCAGGGCTTCATAATCGAGGTCCTGGAGGGCCTTGCCCTGGTCGATGGCCATACAGGCGGCCACGGCGGCCGATTGCCCCAGGATCATGAATACGGGCTCCATGCGGATGGATCCAAAGGCGATATGGCTCGACGAGACGCATACCGGGACCAGCAGGTTGGTGCACTCTTCCTTTTTGGGGACCAGCGACCCGTAGGCGATTTCATAGGGCCCGGGGAGCCCTACCCCAATGTCGCCCTCGTTGTGGACATGCCCGTTTTCGTCGACATACCGCTGCACGTTGTGCGAGTCGATGGTGTAGGAGCCCATGCCTACCGACTCTGGTGTGGGCTGTCGCTTCAGCAGCTCGTTTTCGGTCATCACGTACGACCCGAGCATCCGACGTGCCTCCCGCACATAGATCTGGTGGGGCCAGTGCCCGTTGCCGGTGAACTCATCCTTAGGCAACCCCCACTCGCGCATCCTCACCTGTATCTCTTCCGGAACCCGGGGATCGTTCGCCACAAACCACAACAGCCCCTGCTGGTAGGTCATGTGCTCGCTGATGATCTCCCTGCGCCGTTCGTATGAAGCCTCGGGATAGTCGTAGTTCATGCCGATGTTGTCGCTGCTGAACGGCCCGTGGTTGTTGGTGTCGGTCTTCCGGTTGGGAATGTCGTCGAACTTCTGGAACCACTCGCGCCAGCCGGCATCGAATATCCGCACCAGCAGTTCATACTGCGTCGAATCGTAGCCCTCAGGCTTCGGGAAAGGAATCCGGTTGTCGGGATGGTCGGTCATGCAGACCCGGAAACAATAGGCCTGGATACGGTGGTCACCTTCGCCCTTGACACCCGGTGGGTCGGGACTGATCCGCGGCAGGAGTCCGCTGGCCGGGTCACCCGGGATCCGGTAGGGATCGATGGGGACATCCACTGCCCTGAAGTGGTGCCCGTGGTGGTAGACGCCCGTCTGGACGCCGTTCCACTCCTCGCCGTATACATCGGTACCCTCGCGGCCAACGTGGTAGCTTACCCCGGCCGTGGCCATCAGGTCACCCTCATAGGTGGCATCCATGAACACCTTGCCCCTGAACACCTTCCCAGAAAGGGTGGTCATGGACGAGATCACGCCGTTGGAGATTTCAACACCTGCCTCCCGGTCGAGCCACTCGTCGCGGTACACCACGATATCGTTTTCCCTGATCAGCTCCTCGAAGACCATTTCGGCGATATGCGGCTCAAAGATCCACATGGTGCGCATGTCGCCGTCGATGGCAGGCGTACCCTGCCCCTTGTTTCCGTAGGCCTCCTTCGCCATCCATTTCCATGCGGCACTGTCCTGGTAGTGGTTATATACCCTGTGGTAGAAATCCCTGGCCAGTCCGCCGATCGTCTCCTTCCGCCCGGTATCCGTATAGCCCAGTCCGCCCGAAGTAAGTCCGCCCAGATGGGTATCGGGCGACACAACGATGGCCGTCTTGCCCGACTGCACCACCTCAACGGCGGCGATCACGGCAGCCGACGTGCCCCCATAGATGATGACATCGGCCTCGTACACGTCAGGGTGGGGCCGGTTGCATCCGAAAAGGGACGTTATCAGCAACACCAGGAAGAGAAAACGGTGCGGCCCACGAAAGCTTTCGGGGCGCGTTGCGCGGTACGGGGTGGCCTGCGGGAATACCTGCGGATGTAAACTTTGCCAACCGGTATATTGATCTGAGTAATCCGGGTAATTTATGGTGAGAAAACGGTGCGGGGTGCGAAAATGGTGCGGGATGCGAGTTGCGACCCACGAAAGCTTTCGGGGCGGGGTGGCCTGCGGGTTTAGAAAACGTTGCGGGGTGCGAGATGCGCGGTACGGGGTGGCCTGCTGGGTTAGAAAACGGTGCGGGGTGCGAGGTTGCGGGATGCTGGGTGTGAAAACGTTGCGAGGTGCGACGTTGCGGGGTGCGAGGTTACCTTCGGAGTTTGAATAAGCCGTTATAACTTCAAACCCGTGTTGATAAAGGTTGGAACCGAAGGATACCGCGCAACTCGTAACCCGCAACACGCAACGTTTCAAGTATGGTATATATGGAAAATGCTTTTCCAATCTGTTCAATCTGCGTATTCCGTGTTGAGAAACTGCTACAGGGTTCGGTTGGGTATTCATGGATGGAAGATTTGGTTCAGGTTAAAATTTCTCGAGCTGGTTTTCGACCGGGACGACCGTTTGGAGGTGTTGGTCGAGCAGCTCGCGCAGTTCGCGGATGATTTCGGGGTGGTCGGCGGCGATATCGAATTTCTCGGAAGGATCGGCTGCCAGGTTGTAGAGCAGCGGAGGGTCGGGCACCGTGGGTTTCGCCCCGGCCGCGAAAGGTGGCGAGGTGATGTAATGGGCCGTCTGGTCGTTTCCATATTCGAGCTGTACGGTGAAATGGGCCTTGTAGTCGCCCTTACGGATGGCAAACGGCTGGGTATCCCTGTAATAGTAAACCACCTCTCTCGGGCTCTTTTCGAGCCTGAGGAGCACGTTTGCAAGGTCGTACCCGTCGTACACCCTGTCGCCGGGGAGTTCGGTACCAGAAAGTGCGCAAATGGTCGGCATGATGTCGAGGGTGGCACCCGGATCAACCACCACGCCCGGCTTCACCTTCCCGGGCCACCAGAAGATGGCCGGCACCCGCATCCCCCCTTCGAAAGTGCCGCCTTTGGCCCCCCTGAGCATTCCGGCCGATCCGCCATGGGTTTTGAAAGTGTGCCAGGGGCCATTGTCGGAGGTGAAGATCACCAGGGTATTGTCGTCAAGTCCCTCCTCCTTCAGGGCTTTGACGATTTCTCCCACCGACCAGTCGATTTCCTCGATGACATCGCCATAGATGCCCGCGGCCGACCTGCCGTTGAATTCGGCCGACCGGAACAAGGGGATGTGTGGAAGATTGTGGGCCAGATAGATAAAGAAAGGTTCCGATTTGAGTTCCCTGATTTTCGAGACTGCCTCTTCGGTATAGCGTTTGGTGATGGTCCGCTGGTCGGCAGGCCGCTCAACGATTTCGCGGTCGCGCATAAGGGGCACGTTATAGGCCTGGAACCGCTCGTTTTCGGCCAGCGTGAAATGGTCGGTTGGCTCGATTTTGTCCATGTCGTTCGAGTAGGGAATCCCGAAATAGCTGTCGAACCCATGGTCTGTGGGAAGGTATGGCGACTGGTGTCCGAGGTGCCATTTCCCGATGGCCGCGGTATGGTAGCCATTGGATTTCAGGGCTTTGGCAATGGTGATTTCCGTGGGCGGAAGACCCCCTTGCGAATTCGGGAAAAGGACCCGTCGGGTATCGGAACACATGCCCGACCTAACAGGCAGCCGGCCGGTGAGCAATCCGGCCCTGCTGGGCGTGCACACCGGGGCCGCCACATAGAAGCTGGTCCATTTTTGTCCCTCGAACGCCATCTGGTCGAGGTGGGGCGTCCTGATGGTCGGATTTCCATACACCCCGAGGTCGCCATACCCCATGTCGTCGGCGAAGATGACGATAAAATTGGGTTGCCTTTCAGGTACCTTCAAGGGCCCGGAAGCCTTCACCCCCGGATGGACTGCCAGTCCAAGGGTACAGATCCCGGCCAGCGCGAATGTTTTGGTGGATAGGTTTTTCATGGGAAAGATTTTTAAAGGATGACATCCTTTTTAATTTGAGAGGATGTCATCCTTTCGAATGTGTAATCCATGGTGAACAACTTATTTCCCCGGCATGGTGCCCCGTTTTCGTTCGATATCCAGGGCCTTGCCGGTTTCGCGGTCGTACCAGTCGGGCGTCAGGTCATCGGGGGTGGTGTCGCCCGTGCCCGATTGCCAATCATCCAGTACATTCCGCATGGCAACCAACATGTCGCGGTACTCAGGTAACGAGGCGATGTTTACCAGCTGGAGCGGGTCCTTTTTCACGTCGTACAACTCTTCGCGAGGGCGGGGAGCAATGAATATGTCGGCCTGGGCCGGTGTCAGTTCACCCCGGTCCCTGACGCGGTTAAGGGCATGCTGCGTGGGAGACCCCTTCGAGTCGGCCGGCCCACCGTTGGTTAAATGCGGGCGTGCATTCCGCACATACAGGAAATCGCTGGTGCGGACCATCCTTTCGTGCGCCTCGTAATCGTGCCAGTTATGCTCGGCAAACACCATTGAACGGATGGCAGCGGAAGGATCATCCAGGATCGGGATAAAACTCTTGCCCTGGTAACCTTCAGGCACCTCAACCCCTGCCAATTTGAGGATGGTGGGGGCAATGTCGACGGCGCTGACCAGGCTTTCGGTAACGGCACCCTTTTCGGTGATCCCATCCGGCCAGAAGACCACCAGCGGCGTTTTCATGCCACTGTCGTACACCCGGGTCTTGCACCGAGGGAACGGACTGCCGTTGTCGGACATCACGATGATGATGGACTTGTCGAGCACCCCCTGCCGCTCGAGTTCGGCACGTACCTTTCCGACGAAATCATCGAAACGGGCAATCTCGTTGTAATATGAGGCCATGTCCTGCCGGGTTTCGGGCGTATCGGCAAACCAGGGCGGGATCCGGATGTCGGCAGGATCGTGCGTGATATGGAATTTGTCGGCACCCCACGGACGATGCGCGTCGTGGGAAGCAAACCAGAAGAAGAAAGGCTTGTCGGTGGGCCTCTCCTTCAGGAAAGGAATCCAGAGTTCCGATCCGCTGTTACCGTTTTGGTAACCATTTTCGTCGGTATAGAGGTCGAAAGCCCGGTGTACCTCAGGACCGAAGTGCCATTTGCCGGCCTGGGCGGTATAATAGCCACTCTCCTTCAGCAACAGGGGAAAGGGAATTTCGGAGGCCGGAAGGGGGGTATGCAGCTCGGCCGCCCCGGTGGAGTGCGGGTATTTGCCCGAGATGATGCTGCATCGGCTGGGACTGCACGAACTGGCAGTCAGGAAGGCATTGGTGAACTTCAATCCCTCGCGGGCCAGCCGATCGATGTTGGGGGTCTTCACCACCGGGTTGCCGTAACATCCGATGTCATCCCAGCCGATGTCGTCGGCGATGATGAACACGATGTTCGGCCGCTCGCCGGCCTGCAGCGTGAAGGTTAAAGCAGAGCAAAGTCCGGATGCGACACAGAAGGATCGGCGCAGGAACGAATTCATAGGTGGTAATTTTAGGCTGTTGGTGAAAGAACAGGCACTAAGCTACGGAGGTTTTTCGGAAAATTCAAAACCTAAGTGTGTTCACCACAGATTAGGCGGATTACACAGAAAGTAGTAAACGGTGCGGGGTGCGAAAAACGTTGCGGCCCACGAAAGCTTTCGGGGCGAGGATGCGAGTTGCGAGTTACCTGCGGAGGTGGGCTGCGCCAATTTATTCTAAAATCTGTGTTATCTGAGTAATCTGTGGTGCAAAGCCTGTGTAATCTGTTGTTAAAACAAAGCGCGGATAGTTTTTATGGGCAGAAACATCTTGCCACTGTCGGGTAGTGCAATGAACCCAAATTTGGCATAAAACTGCCTTGCCTGTTCATCGAGCGGATCGACCACCAGAGCAAAAGCCCCAATGGAACCTGAAGCTTCCAGGCATCGCCTGAGGGCATCCACCAGCATCAATCGCCCCAGTCCCTGCCCTTGATATTCCATGTCGACTGCCAGCCTTCCCAAAAGGATGGCCGGAATCATGGAATAGGATTTCGGAAGTTTTTTGCGATAATCAACCGGGATTGCCAAGCCCCTGACACTGGTACTTGACAAAGTATAATAGCCTTTTACCCTCCCGGATGGCTCGTCGGCCCAGACAAAACAGGCCGCAAGGTTTCTTTTGACGTCCTGACCCGCCTGCCGGCTGAAATATTGGTCCAGCAAATCCTTGCCGCAACTGAAGTTCTCCCTGTCATGCCGCGACTCCAAAGGAACGGTCAGGTATTTCATTCGGAGACCAGTCTCCCATAGTCATCTTTGGCCGACTTCAGGGCACTGTTGGGAAGAGGCGGATTCATCAGGGCCGTGAAAAATATCTCCTGGTCTCTCTCCGAGGCAAGAATGGCTTCATGCTCTTCGATTATCTCGCGTGCCTTGCTCTGCGCTGCAGAAATCACAAAGTCAGTCAGGTTCCGGTACCCCCCGAGAACAGACGCCCGCTCAAACATTTGCTTCTGTTCGGCCGATAACCGGGTGTCAAATCTCGCCTTTTCCTGTTTTTCCTTTATGGGTGTCATGGTGTGTATTTTAGGCAAATGTACGGATATTTTCTGTACAAAAGACAAGGATGACATCCTTTTAAATTTTAAAGGATGCCATCCTCTAAAATCCGAAAGGATGGCATCCTTTTTTAATCTGTGCAATCCGTGTAATCTGTGGTGAGAAACCTACCACCGGTAGCTGACATTGAAATCCCCGAACAATGCCTTATCGTTGGTGGTATTCGAGCGCGAAAGTCCCAGGCGGGGGGCGACGCCCCACTGGGGCACGAACTGGGCATCGAAATCGGGATTGCCGTGCGGTTGCAACGGTTGCCAATCGGTTCCGTTGGCCGACCACCAGAACCTGAGATAGCGGCCATCGCGGGCTTCCATCTTTAACATTATACTTTTCACGGAGGGATTTTGGCCTGCATACAGGACTTCGGGCTCGCCGTTTCGCATGATGCGGATGACCAGCGAATCGGTGCCGGCCATCAGGCTGACATGGTTGCGTCGGTTTCCGTAGTAGCACAATCCTGCCTCGGTGCCGGTAAGCTGAACCCCGGCCGTCGCCGTAAAGTTCCCCTTGCGCGGGCTCACCCCCTTGAAGGTCAGGTTACCCTCCCCCTGCGACATTTCGAGGTTGCCTTTTCGAAGCTTCAGGACCGGGGCCGCCAGGTTCAGGTCGTGCTGCCAGAGGGCCAGGTTTTTGGCGTTTCCGAAGGTCTCGTCGTAATCAGGTACGGGCAACTGTGCCTTCCCCGGAAAGGGCAGCGGGGCCGTTACCGAAGGGTTCTTGCCCTGACTGAAATAAGGCCATCCCGTGGTGTCGTCCCACAGCAGCTCGTCGAGCAACGCCTGCCGGCCCATGTATTCGAAGTCGCGGTGGTGATAGGCATGGTAGAGGTAGAAATGGCGGCCGTCGGGGACCTGCACCAGGGTACCGTGGCCCGAACAGACCCATTCGCCACCCCCTTCGAGAATCGGGTCGGGAAGCTGCTCCCAGCCCTCCTTCAGGCTGCGTGAGCGCGAAACCACGACACGATAGTCGCAGCGGTTGTCGCAACACCCCCCGATGGAATAGAGCATGTAATACCAGCCATTGCGCTTCACGAGGGTCTGTCCCTCGTCGCCACTCCCCTTCCATCCCTTTTGGTGGTCGGTGAGCGTGAAATGGTCGCCCATCATCGACAGTCCATCGGCACTGAGTTCGGCCCCCAGAATCTCGATGGGGCGCGACCGGTCGAGGCCATAAGCCTTCCAGGTGATATATGATTTCCCGTCGTCGTCGAAAATAAAGGCATCGATGGCCTCGTTGCCCCACTCGACAATGATGCCATGGTCGGTGAACCCCTCGTGGATGTTTTTGGTGGAGGCCACCCCGATGCACGACACCCGGTCGCCCTTCCGCTTGGCGGTATAGTAGACGTAAAACGTGCCGTCGCGGTAATAGAACTCGGGAGCCCAGAAGCTGTCGGAAGCCCATCCGGGCAATTCGCGGAAAATGTACCCGATTTGTTTCCAGTTGACCAGGTCGGCCGACTCATATATGGGATAGTGCGGTGTGAAGTCGGAGGTGGTGCCAGCCGCATAATACATTCCGTAGGCATAAATGATGGTCGGGTCGGGGAAATCGGAGGCGATAACCGGGTTGCGGTAGTGTCCGGCAGGCGTCGGCACCTGGGACATAAGGCTGCCCGACAGGAACAGCGCCAGCCAAAGCATAAAGATTTTCATAAAGGATAATCGAATGTTCATGATGTTGATATTGTTATAGGAAGACATCCTTTGAGGTGCGGGGAACCGGGTTGCGGGTTGCGAGTTGCGAGGAACCGGGTTGCTGGTTCCTGCGGGAATTCTTTCGGTCATGGGCTTCACCATTAAAATATTGTATCGGTGTAATCTGAGTAATCTCTGGTGCGAAAAAAGGTGCGAGTTGCGAGGAGGCGAGTTGCGGGGATTCCTTCGGTCGTGGGCTAAGCAATTAAACAAAATTAATCTGTGCAATCCGTGTAATCTGTGGTGAAACCTGATTATGCCGCAGGTTACCCCGCAGGCCACCCCGCAACGCGCCCCGAAAGCTTTCGTGGGCCGCACCGCGCACCGTTTTTCGCACCCCGCACCTTTTTACTTCGTCGTCGGGCCCTTTACCACCAGGTTTCCCGAGGCGTCGACTTCCATACGGTCGATGAACACCACGCGCTGGTTGCCGGTGGCTTCCGTGCGGCCATGGTACACGCAGAGCATGCCGTTGTCGTCGGGGGCGAAGGTGACCATGTTGTGGCCCGTCCCTGTGACGATGCCTCCCGTTTCGACATTCTTCTGCAGCACGGGATTATTTGACGCCTTGGTGAACGGCCCCAGCGGACTCTGCGACGTGGCATACCCCACGGCATAGTTCTGCCCACCGAAGTAGTTGGCCGAATACATCATGTAATACTGGTCATTCTCTTTGAAGATATAGGAACCTTCGGTCCAGCGGCGGTTCACCTCACCCGAGGTCACCGAGCGGCTCTCCCATTCGGTCTGCGGGTCGGCCATGCTCACCGGGGGCCGGAGCAGCAGCTGCGGTTCGCCGGTCACCGACGTGAAATCGGGCGACAGTTCGACCCCGTAGATCCAGCTCTCCTCGATCTCGTCGAACAACCCTTCGGCCCTGGCCCATTCCGACAATTCACTCTCGACCGGGTTCTTGTAGCAGCACCGCGAATAGTAGAGATACACACGGCCGTCCTCCATCCAGAGGTTGGCGTCGATGATCGGGTATCCCGGATCGAAGATGGGGCTGTTCAGGGTGGTGACATACGGACCCGTGGGCTTATCGGCCACGGCAAACCCGATGCGGAAATTCTCGAGCTCGTTGGTGGGATTGTGGCGCCAGTCGGCACTGTAGAACAGGTAAAACTTTCCCTGGTGCTCATACAGTTCGGGGGCCCAGAAATTGGCCACGCACCATGAGCTGTCGGTGTTCCCCTGGAAGATGACGCCCTCGTCGGTCCACTCCACCAGGTCGGTCGACGACAACATCCGGAAGCCGTCTTTCACGCCCCCTGTGCCGGTCATGTAATACTTGCCGTCGGAGGCCTTCAGGATAAAAGGGTCGCCGAATTCGACCGGGACCGGATTGGCCGGATGCCAGGCGGTTTTCTTTTCGGCACAGCCGGAAACAAAGAGGGAAACAAGGAGAAAGGCCAGGAAGGCCACAGGGGCGTTATGGCGGTTGTTATGCTTCATCTGGGTCAATGTCTATTTTAAAATGAATAAATGGATGATACGGGCTTAAAATGCAAATACGGGCATACCAGGGTGCCTGCCGGATCACAGGTTGAATACCGGGCGTTTATACTGGAGGCTGGGCGTGCCATTGGCCACCACGGGCCAGTCGAGCTCCCACTTCACCTCGTCGAGCAGCAGCACCCTTCCTTTCGGGTTGAGCTTGTCGACCGCATGGTAGAGGATCCAGGTCTTGCCCTCGTCGTCGGCCACGATCTCCGAATTGTGTCCGGTACCCACAAACCGGTTGTTGGCGGCGATCAGCACCTCATGCCGGTTCTCCATCATGGGCAGCCCGGTCTTGTCGAGATAAGGCCCCATCAGGTTCATGGAGCGGCCCACCACGGTGGTGTAGGTACTGTTCACCCCTTCGCAGCACGAGCCGATGGAGGCGAACATGTAATAGAAACCGCCCTTCTTCAGGATATAGACCCCCTCGTAGGCCGTTCCGGCGATTTGTTTCTTTTCGGCACCCGGAAGGACCGACAGGCCGTCGGCACTGAGCTCGATCACGAAGATGCCGCGGAAGCTTCCCCAGAAGAGGTAGTTGCGGCCATCCTCGGTGATGAAGAAGGGATCGATCGAATTCTGCACCCCGATCTCGTTGCTGCGGAAGAGCTTACCCTGGTCGGTAAACGGCCCTTCGGGCGAATCGGCCGTCGCGACACCGATGCCGCAGGTCCACTCGCCACCCCACACCGACATGGAATAGTAGAGCACGTATTTCCCGTTGATGTGGTTGATGTCGGGCGCCCACAATCCCCCCTTGGGTTCAAAATCGGGACGGGTGTCGTTGGTAAATGCGGTCCCCCTGAACTCCCACTCCACCAGGTCGGCCGACCGGTAAATGGGGGTATTGCGGATATCCTCGGTGGCATAGAGGTAGAACCAGCCGTCACCGGACCTGATGATGGTCGGGTCGGGCAGGCTCCGGGGCACCACCGGATTGGCATACACCGTGGGATCTTCGGTCTGCGGGTCGTCGGGCGGGTTCTTGTCGCTGCAGGCCATGGCCCCCCAACACAGTGCACACAGCAGGATGACTGCCATTGTCTTTTTTCTGAAACTCTTGATCATGTCTTTCATTTTTTGTTTGTCACCCGCCTGAGTATCGCACCGGCGCGGGCAATATACGTTTATACGGAAAACCGGTCCACAGGGTCACGGCCGCAGGGGAATCCCGGTAAATAATTTATCCAGTGTCACTCGATCACCATCTCGAACCGGTCGTACGGGGCCGTACGGTGCGCGAGGTGCCTCGTGGCGGGGGAAATCCCGAACAGCGGCGAATAGGTGCGCACGGCAATGGTCTTCCCGTCGGGCATGAACTCGAGGATCCGCAGCCAGCCGTCGCCGCCGTTGCCCTCGTACCCACCGCCCAGGGTCTGCACGTTGAACATCATCTGGTGGATTTCGGTACCGTGGTTGCTTTTGTCGACCCGATATCCCACATTGTCGGCGAACTCGCCGTTGGCGTTGGCGATATGTCCGCAGATCACCATCCTGATGTTCTTCGAATCCTTCAACAGCTTCTCCCAGATGTGTTTTCCGGTGTTTCCCGGCAGACCGCGGTTATCGCTGTCGACCAGGATGGCATCTTCGCCCTGTCCGGCACGCAGGTAAGAATGGGTCATGAAGATGACCTTGTGGCCGGCGTATTTCGGATCGTTTGCCACGCCTTTAGCCCATTCGAGCACCTCATTACGGGGCAGGAATTCGGAGGTGATGACCAGGATCTTGCCCCACACCTTGTCGCTGAATTCAAAGGCGGCATTCTCGAGCGACGGGATGCCGTTCCGGTTGGGGAAGGCATCGACCGCCACGTCGCGCCAGGCACTGTTCCGCTCGAAAGGAAAGTACTCGGGGAAGCGGGTTATGGGGTTCTCCGAATTCCGGTAGCCATAGTCATGGTTACCGGTCGAGACGATATACGGCACCTTGTTGTCGAGGCGCGAGAAGCTGTTCGACACGGCCACCCACATCTCGCGGCTGGTCTGGTTCAGCATTTTCCGGTTGCGGATGATGTTTTCGTTCTGCTCGACCAGGTCGCCGGTACAGAGGACCGCCCTGATGTTGAGGTGATCGATGTTGTCGGCGATCCAGGCCGTGACCAGGTCGAAAATGGGCTGGTTGATATCGTACTTGATATATCCCTGCGGATCGCCCAGCAGGATCATCGAGAACGACTTCGGGTCCGACAACTCCTGCCGGTCGGCCCGTTTCTGCGCCATCAGCTGCACACCGATGGCCAGGGCCAGGACTATTAGGGATAGTTTTTTCATGGGAAGCATGGTAAGTTACTCTAAGTTACTCTAAGTTAATCCATAAGCAATGGCCGACAAGTTACCAAAAAATCCTGTGCCATATGGGCATCCTGCCATCATTGCCGACATGTTTCGGCAGGTACGGCCAGAAGCCATCCCCACCGGGCCGGGACTGAAACATCAAACCCTGCCTGAAGGATGCACAGGCAGGGTTTGAAGGTTCTTATTTAAAGAAATTGGAGATCTCGAGGTTGACCTTGCGGATGCGGGGCTCGTCGAGTTTGATCACCTTACGGTCGTAGGTCATCAAACCGTTGACTTCCACTTCCACGTCGGTGGTCTGGGTGTATACCGCCGCCGAGTAACCAAACGGGATCAGCTTCTTCAGCTTTTCGGCCAGTTCGATATAGGCATCGGTGGCCTCTTTCGACGATTTATACTGCACGTAACCCCAGTTGCGGTCTTTTTCCCACAGGTGGTCTTCGAGTACCAACCCGATACCGCCATATTCGCCCAGCACATTGGGGCGTTTCGAGTCAAAAAGGCCCATAGCCGGATCGGGATAGTTGTGCATATCAATCATGTCGCCCACGTCGTAGTGGTTACCGCCGCTGGCCGGGTTCACCAGACGCGAGGGATCGTAATCCTTGGTCCACTCGGTGATCTCCTCTGTCTTGAACTGGCCCCATGCCTCGTTGAAAGGCACCCAAACCACCACGCTGGGGTTCGATATCGACAGGTCCATGATCTCCTTCCACTCGTGCCTGAAGTTGGCTTCCGACCGGGCACTCCGCTGTAGTTCGAGTCCGTTGAAGTAGTTCCTCATCTGCCATTGCGGTGAGCGGTCGCCGCTTGGCATGTCCTGCCATACCAGGATCCCTTCGCGGTCGCAGTGGTAGTACCAGCGTGCCGGTTCCACCTTCACGTGCTTGCGGATCATGTTGAAGCCAAAGTCCTTGGTTTTCTTGATATCATAGAGCAATGCCTCATCGGTGGGGGCGGTGTAGAGCCCGTCGGGCCACCAGCCCTGGTCGAGCGGACCAAACTGGAAGTAATCCTGGTTGTTGAGCTGCAGGCGCCAAATGCCGTTGGCATCACGCTTGGTCGAGATTTTGCGCATCCCGACATAGCTCTTCACCTGGTCGACAGCCGTACCATTGCGGACGATAGCCACTTCCATGTCGTAGAGGAAGGGCGACTCGGGACTCCAGAGTTTGGCATCGGGCACGCTCACCAGCACTTCCTGTCCGGCTGCAGCCTTGCCCGTTCCCACCACCTTGCCGTTTTCGAGCACCTTCACCTCGATGATGTCGGCCACCGTGGTACCTTCGGCCAAAGCCAGTACCGACACGTTACCGCCATCGATGTTAGGGATGGTTTTCAGGTGTTTCACGTAGGTCTTGTCGACAGGCTCGATCCATACCGTTTGCCAGATACCGGTCACCGGGGTGTACCAGATGCCCTGCGGACGGTTCACCTGCTTGCCCCTGGGCTGGAAGCCACGGTCGGTTGGATCCCAAACCTTTACGGCCAGCTTCTGGGCCTTGTCTTTCGTAAGGAAAGGGGTGACGTCGAACGAGAAAGGGGTGTATCCGCCTTCGTGGGAGCCCACTTTCACGTCGTTGACCCATACGTCGGCTCTCCAGTCAACTGCACCGAAATGGAGGACCACATTCTTGTTTTTCCAGGTGGCAGGCACAGTGAATGAAGTGCTGTACCACACCTCCTGCTCCTCGCCCACCCTTTTCTGGACGCCCGACAGGCTTGATTCAACCGGGTACGGGACCAGGATCTTGCCGTCGAATGCAGCGGGCATGCTGTTGCCGCGGGCCACGATGGCATAATCCCACAGCCCGTTGAGGTTGAGCCACTGGTCCCTTACCATCTGAGGCCTGGGGTATTCGGGCAGTGGTTTGGCAGGGTCGATCTTTTCGGCCCACGAAGTCTTGATTTTGTCACCGGCAGGTTTCCAGTCCTGCCCCTGGGCAAGGTTGCAAAAGCCCAGCAAAACGATTAAAGCGATCAGTCTGTTCATGTTGTATTATTTATGTCTGTATCATTGATTTATTCACCATTCGGGCTTACCGGTTTTTCGAGCATCTTGATGAAATAGCCTCCCACCACCGAACGGGCCATAAAGCCAACCTTGCGTGCGTCGGGGGTTTCGTACCAGTCGCTCATCGGGACCCGGTCGGGGGTCTCGCTCACATAGCGGTGCAACGGATCGGTAAACTGCATAAAGGTCTCCTTGTCATTGGCCAGCGTGGCGGTCCACACAATCCAGTCCGACTTGGTATAGGTCCTCCGGTTGTCGAGTGGCAAGCCATACGTGTTTTGCTTCGTAAGATAGTACGCAATTTCCTTTTGGGCAACTTCGGCCGGAAATATCCCCAATCCAAGCAGCTTGTCCCACACCAGGTTGTACTTCTGGCTCCAGGTACCGGGCTGGTCGAAGGTCAGGCGGTAGTGGTCGCCGTCGTCGGCCATTTTCATCCACTCCTGTGCCATCTTTTTGGCCTCTGAGGTATATTGCTCCGCGATCTCCTTCTTGCCCAGCATGTCTGCCAGGTAGCCGTATCCGGCGATGCCCACGATGGCCTTCACCGACAGGTTGACGTTGTGAGCGAAATGCCCGGCAAAGTCATCGGTGCAGAGTTGGTTCTCGGGATCGAGGCCGTGTTCCATCAGGTAGTTGGCCCACGTGGTCAGTGTTTCCCAATGTTTCGCGGCGTAGTCGGCATTTCCCTCTGCATGGGCGATGGCAGCCGCCATGATCAGCATGTTGCCGCTCTCCTCAACCGGCATGTCACCGCCATAGGTCTGGCCGTTAGCCAGCGGATAGGTGCCCACGTCGTGCGCAGCAAAAGGCTTGGTCCACATGCCACTCTCCGAATAGTAAAAGATGGGGTTCATCATGCCTTTGAGCAATTCGGGGTTATATTTCAGGAACAGCGGCGCTGAAGGATAGGTCACATCGACCGTGCCTATGGATCCGTTGCTGTTGTTTTCTTTCGAGAAGAAGAGGATTTCGCCTTCGGGGCCACGCACCAGCTTGTGGGCAGCAATCGACTGGCGGAAGGCCAGTATGGCCAGGTCGGCATAATTCTCGCCTCCCTTTTCGATGGCCTCGGCAATCAGTTGCCGGTCGAAGTCGTTGCAGGCGGCCAGTATCTCGCCAAATTCTGCCACCGACAGGTCGAGGGCCTGGTCCATTGTCACCGTGCCGTCTTCCTTCCACCATGCCTTCAGGTTGTTCCCGAAATACTGTATCGACTCGATGTCGTCGTAGCCCACCATCACGTAACCGTTGACCGGGGCGGCCGCGACCTTTCCGAGCCGGTCGACCAGTCCCATCACCGGCATCTTTTCCGATAGCCGGGCCACCATGTTGGATGCACCGGTCGGCAAGGTGCCGTTTTCGGCAAAAGCGAGCTTGTTGGTGAAATAGTCGCTGATGGAAAGGGAGACTTCAGGTGCTGTGGGGGCAGCCAGATAGGCATATCCCCAGTCGATGCGGCGGTCGTCGCCCCGCTTCTCCAGGACAGGCTGTTCGGTGGTACCTGCCTTCAGGTAAGCCACCTTTTCCGTATTTCCTCCGGTTACTTCCACTTCCTGGTTGGTATGGTCGACCGCCCATTGGGGAGTCATTTCAAAGTATATCTGTACGTCGTGCGATTTTCCGTCATTGGCCACAACTTCGTAGGTGACATAGCTGACAGGGCGCGACAACAGGTTCAGGTTTTCGGGCAGGAGCGGTGACACGAAGCGCACCTCAAGGCTTACCGGCCCGCAGGTGAACCGGTATTGGGTATGGGTGGGAGACATGGCCACGCGGTCCTGGACGGCGGTCTGGGCAAACACCGGACCGTCACCGACCTCTCGGAAGAGGCCGAAGTCGACATACCCGCCGCCCGTCCGGTTATGGCAATGGGCCGCAATCACGTTGGTTTCGCCCGACTTCAGCAGGTTTTTGTCGATTTTGAGCACGACATGGTTTTTCCACTCATAGCCAGTGGAGACCAGCTTTTCGCCGTTGAGGTACAATTCGAAGATATCGTCGTGCGAGTAGATCAGGTAGACATCCTTTTCCACGGCGGCATCAAGGGAAAAGGCTCGTCTCACCCAGATGTCCTCAGTATCCCAGCGAGTTGCCAATGCAGGCATTCCACGTGTTCCAAAGGCAGCCTTACCCCTGTCCCATGCAGAGTCGTCGAAACCGGCACCGGTCCAGTCACCAGTGGGTTCCTGCAGGGTATATGCCGCTTCCCAGGGCGTGTGCGAAGCCATGGGGAGGATGGGTTCCCACTGCGGCTCTTCCTGTCCGAGGAACCGATAAACGGTACCGTCGACACGGATGGCGCCGGTGAGTCCGTGCACCCTGCCCGTCCAGTGTTTCACAGGACTGTCGAACAGCTGGTCGGTGGTCGACCAGGCACTGGTATACGGGTCGATGGTCACGAGCGGGTAAGCGGGGGCACGCAGTTCCCGGGCATAGCTATCAGGCAGGGGAACATCAGGCGTTTGGCATGAAAATAAAGATGAGCCAGCCAGAAGGAGGAGGAGGCTCCATAAGAGAAAACGGGTTTTCATCATGGCAGTATAAAGGCAAAAGGTTTTAAATAAAATTACCAAAATCACCAGGGAACAGGGCATCAGTGTCACCTAAACCACCCCATTTCAGGTAATCGGCCATAAAATTAGGATAAAATGTGACGGAATGCTGATGAAATGGGGAAAATGGCTAAAAAATCAATACCCATTGCCAACCCCGATATATGTGCCTTTCACACCCCATAAAATTGGTCATCCATCCAATGTGCCGGATTTTGGATGATATAATCCGTGATGTTTTGACGTGATAATTCGTCACGGATAATGGATTCATAATAATTGCGTTGCCACAAACCCCCGTTCAACCCCAATTGACATGTCACCGCCGATTTATACCCCCGTATAATGGCCCCGATGGTTTGGGATGGGCCCCGTACGGGGACACGTATACGTATGGGCGAATGCAATTCCGGGGGCGAATGCAATTCGCCCCTACGTGGTTCCATCCGGCGGATAATCCGGATGATGCCGTGCATATGGTTGGGCATGACGACAAATTCGCCCAATTCGACATTGGGTCGCAATTCGGATGTTTTCAACCATTCGGCATGGGTGTAACCGGGAACGACGAATGCAGTAAAAATGGGAACGGGAGTGCAGTGAAAATGGCAACAAGAATGCAGTAAAAATGGCATCAAGAGTGCAGTGATAAGACAACATGATTATTAACCAGTTTCTTTGTAGTCAGAACGATTAACCTGACTGCAATGGACAAAAAACAAAAGGATCTTATCATTATGTACTATGAGATTAAACGAATTCGAGAGGTGGAGAAGTTTTCCATCCAACGTATTGCCGATTACCTGGGATTAAACTTTCGTACCGTCCGGAAGTATCTTTCGATGACCGACCAGGAGTTTGAGGCCTGCCTTTCCACACAGGGTTCACGGCCCTATGTCATGGATCAGTATAAAACCTTTGTTGTCAACTATCTTGGAGAGTACCCGGATACACCGGCCTCTGTTGTTCATGATAAGTTGAAGGAGTGTTTTGGCGATTTTCCACAGCTTGACCCCAAGACGGTTTACAACTATGTTGTTAAGGTCAGGGGTGAGTTTAATATCCCAAAAGTGACACGCAGTGATCGCCAGTATACGGCAGTACCGGACCTGCCGATGGGACAACAGGCACAGGTTGACTTTGGGATGAAGCGGTTGCGCACGAGCAAGGGGGGATGGCAAACCGTTTACTTCTTTGCGATGCTGTTGTGCCATAGCCGGCAAAAGTTTGTCCTGTTCCGGGATGAACCCTTTACAAGCCAGAGTGCAGTGGAAGCCCACGAAAAGGCTTTTGGGTTTTTTCAGGGCATCCCCCGGGAGATAGTTTACGACCAGGATGTGGTTTTTATCCATAGCGAGAATAAAGGTGACTATAAGCTTACTGATGTTTTCGGGAGCTATCTGGCAAGTCGGCCTTTTAAGGCAGTCTTTTGTCATGCAGCGGATCCTGAAAGCAAAGGCAAGGTTGAGAATGTGGTCAAGTATATCAAGCAGAACTTTTTATATAATCGCATTTTTACCGATAATGAAACGATCAACACGGAGGCCATTGCCTGGTTAAACCGTACCGGGAATATGATGAAGCACAATACCACGTGCAGGGTTCCCTATACCGAGTGGTGCAATGAACAAAAGTACCTTCTTGCGTATCACCCCATTTTTTCGACAGACGGCAGAAGCGGACACAAGGTGCTAAAAACCAATGTTATCAAGTATCGCGGGAATATTTACTCCTTACCCTTTGGAACCTACAAGGATGATGAGACCAAGGTCCATGTGACTGAATCCGACAACCAGTTAACCATCAGTGACTCTCTTGGCAAGGTCATAGCATCACATCTGATTCCGGAAGGGAAAGGCCGCACGGTAATCAATACCAGCCATCGCCGTAACCCCTCGGTTAAGGTTAGCCAGTTACGTGACCAGACCAGGGAGTTCTTCTCTTACAGCACCGATATCGAATCGTTCCTGACAAATATTGAACGGCTGTATCCCCGCTATGTCAGGGACCAGTTGTCAGCATTGCTGATATGCTGCGAGAAACACGGCAGGCAGAACTCGGAGATTGCCCTGGAGTTTTGTATAAGGAACAAAATTTATAGTGCCAATGACTTTAAATCGGTAGTGGAAAGTCAGGCCCCCGATAAAACGACCAGGCAAAAGCCGCTGAGTATAAAACCACTGGGTGGCACAAAAACACAAATGATTGCCCATATAGAGCCACAGAAATCAGATATCCGGGAGTACGAATCCATTTTCACCCAAAACCCTACGGACTATGAGCCAGTATATACCACAAATTAGACGACAGGCTTCCCGGCTGCGCCTGTCGGGTATTGCCGGCAATCTGCCCTCCCTGCTGGAAGAGATTACCAGGAGTAGTCCCAGCTATAACGAGTTTCTGTATCATCTGTTTTCTTATGAGGTGCGGGAACGTGATGTCAAGCAGGAAATCCTGCGGATGAAACTGGCCCGGTTGCCTTTGAACCATGATCTGGATCAATACGATTTTGCGTTCTCGACCGGGCTTAGTCCCACACAGCTAAATCAACTCAGGGAACTTAACTGGCTGGATCAATGCTACAACCTGATGTTCAGTGGCCCTTCGGGCACCGGTAAGACTTTTATAGCTGCGGGGCTGGGCTTTGATGCCATACGCCGTGGGTATAAAGTATATTTTCGCAATATCAATGATATACTGGCCACACTTCGGCTTAGAGAGCTCACGCCCTCTGCAGCCAAGGAGTACAAACGGTTAACCGAGGCTCAGCTGATGATTGTTGATGATGTCATGTCATTATCGGTTAATAAAGAGGATGGCGAAAGGTTCTTTGTGTTTATTAACCAAATCTATGAAACTACCTCGCTGGTTATTACGACCAATAAATCGCCGGCAGAGTGGGCCAAATCACTGAATGATGAAACCCTTGCCACAGCATTGCTGGACCGGCTGTTGTTTAAATGCCAGCTGATCCAGCTGCAAGGGAAAAGTTACCGGATGCAAAACCGTAAAACAATTTTTAAAGACCAGAAGGAATGAATATGAAAAATCCGTACTATTGTTCACACAACACTGTATTATTGATGCCAAAATCACTGTAGGGTTTGATGCCGAAATTACTGCACCTGAAAATGCCAAAAACACTGCATTCATCATTCTCGGTTACACTGGTACACATTGCTCGAGACTGTAAAATGAACTCTGTCCAACATTATTAATTTTGTAACGACAGAGAAACTATGGAATCCGAAGAATTTAAATTAATGCGTGACAAAGCCTTAGAGCAATTGCGCACAGGACAGTCGCTGACGGGCAAAGATGGTGTTTTTGCTCCGTTGCTTAAAGAGTTTATCGAAAGTGCCCTTCAAGCCGAGATGAACACTCATTTGGATGATTTTGAACGGTTATCAGGCAACAAACGTAATGGGAAGAAAAGCAAAACGCTAAAAACTGATTCGGGAGAAATTGAGATAACCACTCCCCAAGACCGCAACAGCAGTTTTGAACCACAACTGGTAAAAAAACGGGAAACAGTATTGGCAGATAACCTTGCACCTAAAATCATTGGTTTATATGGGCATGGGATGAGTTTTCGGGACATCTCGAATCATATCAAAGATATGTACGATGTTGACATTTCCCATTCCACTTTAAGCGAGATAACAGACCGTGTCATTCCACAGGTTAAAGCATGGCAAAGCCGCCCGCTTGAGTCGTTGTACACGATTGTGTGGCTTGATGCAATGCACTACAAAGTCAGGGATGAAGGCAGAGTCGTCAGCCGCGCTGTTTACAACGTGTTGGCGGTAAACAAAGAAGGTCGGAAGGAACTAATCGGAATGTATATCTCAGAAAGTGAAGGTGCAAACTTCTGGCTTAGTGTACTGACTGACCTAAAATCCAGAGGTGTTCAAGATATTTTAATTGCCAGCATTGATAACCTGTCTGGCTTTTCAGAAGCCATATCAAGTATTTTTCCTAAAGTAGAAATCCAGTCCTGTATTGTTCATCAGGTGCGGAACTCGCTAAAATACGTGGCATCAAAAGACCAAAAATTATTCATGAAGGACCTGAAAAAAGTATATCAGGCGGTTAATAAAAGCCAGGCAGAAACGGAACTTATCAATCTGGAAGAAAGATGGGGAAATAAATATCCTGTGGTCATCAAATCGTGGAATACCAACTGGGACAAATTATCGGCTTATTTTCAGTACGATGAACAAATCCGCAGGCTCATTTACACGACCAATGCTGTTGAAGGTTTTCATCGTCAAGTGCGAAAAATTACCAAAACAAAAGGTGCTTTCCCCAGCGATATGGCTTTGTTGAAGCTGATTTACCTGGCAACCGAGAACATCTCTAAAAAATGGACTCAACCGCTTCAGAACTGGGGCCTAACGGCTCAGCAACTGAAAATAAAATTTGGCGACAGAATGAAACTTGACCTCTGATTTTAATCTCTAAAAGCAAAGAAAAAACTGGATTCAAAACCTGTCAAGGGTATATAAACGGCTTCGTGCCTCAGCCGCCCCTGACAGAACTCAAATCCAGTTCAAAAAGGCTTTTACGATTGAAAAATCAGAAAATGAATTAAATTTGAATGAAAGAAAATTATCAGACAGAGTTTAAATTACACTCCCCATTGCTCCGGAATGAGTGGTACACTTTAGGCCGGATAATATAGGCATGATCCTATCTTTGAATTTCAACAAGTACTGGCAGATGATCAGATAACTTAATAGTTATGTCGCTATAAATTATTTTTGAAGAAGATATATATTGATTGAGCGAGGGAGATACAAAAACATAATCCAATCTACGGTTATCTCCATGTTCACCAGGTTTTTTCAAAGCTGTTGGGAATGAGCCTGTAAACTGATAATCATTTAAACGGCCTGCAACCTCTGTGTCAATAAAGCCATGTTTTAGAATTTTATTTATCACTTCATAATCCAAGGAACCTTTGTTGAGATTATTCTCTTCTTTTGTTTGATCTCGTTCATAAAAAAATTCACCTAAATTCCCCCCAATATAGTAAATGGAGTCGGCAATTGATAGAGCATTGAAATCACCTGCTAGTACAACATTTGAATTTTCAGGTAGGGTTTTTACGTCTTCCAAAATGAGATCAGCTTCCTTCATTCGCATTTTGAAGTTACTGGGATGCAAATGTATAACATAGAAATATATGCCTTGAATCCGTACTCTTAGTAAACCATGATGAAATCCTTCAAGAGTTCGTTGAATATCTTCAATGGGGAATCTTGATGTTATGCCCGTTGGAAAACCATCTAGTTTGAGTAATGCAGTGTATTTGTGCCCCCATTGAATTGCGTCCTCTTTCAATTTATGCTCTGAATATTTGTTTAGTTCTTGTAAGGCTACCACATCTGGCTTCATTTCATTTAGCCATCCAATCCACAATCGCTTCTGTTCAGGCACCTCAGTAAATCCATTCCAAATATTATATGTGATTATTCGTAACTCCTTCTCAGAATTGGGGGCATTGCATGAATTGAGTATTAATAATAAGAAGAATAGTAATACTGGATATCGCTTTAGCCTCACATTCATAATTATTGGTACAGAACTAATCATTATATTCCTTATTGCTGATTTTGGTTTCATATGAATATATTTTTTAAATGCTTTGAACTTGCAACAAGAAAATGGACATTCAGTTAAGTTATGCTGCCATTTTTTGTTTATTAATTAATTTTCCGAATTCATCTGGTGACAGATAGTTCAAGGAAGAATGACTTCTTTGTGTATTGTACCAGGTTTCTATATATTCAAATACAGAAACTCTTGCTTGTTTTTTTGTAACATATTTATTTCTCACTAGTGTCCAATAAATTTTTTTCAACTAATATTTAAAGGCAAATTCAAGTTGAGCGGGTTTTTCACATATATCATCAATGGTCTCAGGGGTCAGAAAAAGATCTCTGATGGGCGTCTTGTCTGTCAGTACTCTGCTAATGACACGAAGTACATTGAATGTAGTCCTGCCCAACTGACAGTCATGTTCGATGATAGCCACGAGACAGTATGTGATAACCGCAATGTAAATTTGTATTCTCACAGCGTTTTCCGTATTACCCCAGAAAGATGTGATGCGGAGATGCTGCTTTATCCACCGAAAAAAGAGTTCCACCTGCCAGCGCTGCTTATACAACATAGCGATGTCTTTCGCCTTGATGCTGATGTTGTTGGTCAGGAACGTGAACGTTCTTTTAAGGTCGGGAGCATAGTAAACGATCCTCCTCATTACGCAGGAATATTTCTTCCGGGTCTGGTAGCCCGTNNNGCGTATCGTCTGATCAATCAAGACGTTATCCGTCTCATCCAGAAGTTCCTCACCATCAACAACTTCATACTGGAGATGAGACTTCTGTCGAATAACAAAGTAGGAGCCGATTGTGTTGATTGTATGCAGCCTGGCAAGGTCATAATATCCCTTGTCAAAAATGTAGAATGCATATGGC
>DF970668.1:288341-292253 GCA_001270045.2 Bacteroidales bacterium 6E
GACAGCCTCTTCCGTTCCATCACCTATTTTTTAATTCTTAATCTTTATTCTTTTCAAGTATTTCTTTGAACAAATCAGGAAATTCTTGTTCAAATCTTGTAAGAAAATCCTGTGCCCTTTTGGAGGTATTTTCATCTACAATACTAACGTTATCTCTTATTGCCAGATAGATGCGCCAGATTACCTGAAATCTCCTATTTTCAAAAGCATAGTTATACAGTCTTTCAATCTCTTCTGGAATTACATAAAAGCATTTTTGAATCGATTGAACAATTGGCTCAATTATTCCTGCCTCACCGCAAACGACGGTTCCAACATCTTTAAATTCATAACTTTTTATGGGAGGTAAATTGTTGAATGAAAAATTTGAGATTCGAACCATTAAATATGGACATTCTGCTAAATCAAGAAGCAACCCTAAATGAAAGTCATACCCTTGATATTTCTCTGAGCCTTCTGTTATCATTGGGTATCCTGCTAACTGAGATAATACTAAATACGGAAAAAAATTCCCTATAAATCCTTCCTCAAATCCTTCACCTTCAAATTGAATATTAACTGAGGTTTTTTCATCAATTATCATTAATGCTTTTGTCCCATCGTTAATTGAAGACTTTGAAGGATTTAGTGATTTTATATACAAAATCAAATTACTAAACAAATCGACATACCCTTTCTCTCCAATATTAATTAAAACTCGTGCTCCTACAATATCGTTGTTTATAAAGGGTGAACAATATTTTTCGAAATCCAGATATATATCTTCAATGCTCTTGTTTTCATGATTTTTAACTAATAAACTGGTTATATAGTCAATGCCATAATATGAGATTAATTCAGGAATTTTTGGATAGACAATAGACATCCCATCTTGCAATCGATATTTGGTCACAAATCCTGAATTTAAAAGACTATCGGTTTCATTCTTGAATACCTCTTTAATTGTAGAGAAAGAAATTCCTCCATATTGAGCCGCTAATCTCAGATATGTGGTGCCCTTATTATTTCGGTCTTTTAAAAAGGCAATAGTTAGCTTCTTGAAAAGATTATACATTTCATGACTATAGGAACTATTGCTTGCTAATATTTTTAATGTTTCGTAATCAGGAACTGCAATTATTCTTAAGCCTTGTCCTTCAGGTAAATTCTTACATTCTCTGCCACAAAAAGAAGCAAGTAAGCGAAGTATCCTTGGATACCTGTATTCTATAGCAAAATATGCTCCTGCTTCAAAAAAAGAACCACTTACTTTATGAATTAATTCACCTGCTTCCTCAAACTCTACCATTGAAAGCTCACTAATCTCCATTATGTGAGTCTTACTTCCCCAGAATGTTTTATAATTCCTATACTTATCTTTTGAGATTGATTTGTAGCTAACAGAATTAATAGTGAAGACGATTGAATGGCTAGTATCTGTCAACAAATCGACCAATTCAGCAATTTCATTTTTTAATGCTTCTGAAACTTCAATATCAAAATTATCAAAGAGAAATACAAACTCTATGTTTTCTGATTTACTCAATGATAAGATTATCCATTCTCTAACCTTTCCCTTCTCGATATGATATCCCAAAGTCTTAGTCAAATGATTCGCCAAATGTTGAAATATCGAATAGCCCGCTTCTTTACAATCCAAGTAATAAACAGCATGACTTTTGCTCGAATAGCTTCTGTAATATTCATATAGAATGTTTGTCTTCCCAGAAAAGGCATGACCAATAATTCCAATGAGGTTTTTTTCTTTAGTTTTCTTTTTTAAATTCTTCGTGAGTTCTCTTTCAATAATGAAATTTTGACAAATTGGTTTAGTAAAATCTGCGAGTTCTCCACTTATGGATTCAAAACGGGATGCTGAGATGTCATTAATTATTTGAACTATTATTTTGGGGTCTCTACCGACGAGAATTTCTATTGTTTGTTTAAAATCATTTAGTGCCAATTTGAATGAATTATCAATCAAACTCATTATAAATTCAAAATCAACAGATTTCTTTTCGATCTTTACTTTTGTATAGGTATTAAAAAATAGGTTATCATTCCCGTTAGATATTACGGTTATTGGTGGCATGGGGTGAACAAGTCTGGCATAAGAGATTCCTTGTTCTATATCGTCCTTCAAAATTTTATGACCTTCTTTTTTTAATTCAAGCAGTATTAGATTATTTTTCTCATCATCAGTAGTTAACAGAATATCATATATCGCTCTGGTACTGTATTGTGACGGTTCTTTAAAATCAACCGTAACTTTATGCTTTCCAAAATTTACTAAAAAGCTTTCTTGTTGTTTAACTTTTAATTCTCGAAATGCTGGAAATGTATTCTTTAAAACCGTACCAATTCTCGTTTCAAGTGTTGACTCGTTTAATGATTCATCGTTCATGATAACAATAGTTAGTTAAAGTTCTCCAAAGTAACTTAAATTCAATAATATCAAGAATAATATTACGCGATATCAAAGAGTTATTAATCCTCGTTTTTGCTTTTTTTGCATTGGAACAAACAGAGTGACAAAAAGCGAGAAATGACAGCAAGAACCAGTCTAGTTTAAATAATTAGTAAAAGCCTCTGTTTTGAAAATTCTTCCCTTAACCTATGCGGATTCCGGAGGAGAGTGAGTTTTGTTTTCCGTTACACGCATTTTCAAAATGGTTAACATTATTCTTCTTTTTCAGAGCATTGTCATTTAATGTCATGCGTCTTTCCATCGGGTCGGTCGTTGTTGTTTTGGTGGCTGAAAAAAGGTCGTGTTTGGGTGTGCAGGTTTTTTGCGGAAAATACTATTCGACGAAGGAGGATGGAGATGTAACCGGGAACGACGAATGCAGTAAAAATGGGAACGGGAGTGCAGTGAAAATGGCAACAAGAATGCAGTAAAAATGGCATCAAGAGTGCAGTGATAAGACAACATGATTATTAACCAGTTTCTTTGTAGTCAGAACGATTAACCTGACTGCAATGGACAAAAAACAAAAGGATCTTATCATTATGTACTATGAGATTAAACGAATTCGAGAGGTGGAGAAGTTTTCCATCCAACGTATTGCCGATTACCTGGGATTAAACTTTCGTACCGTCCGGAAGTATCTTTCGATGACCGACCAGGAGTTTGAGGCCTGCCTTTCCACACAGGGTTCACGGCCCTATGTCATGGATCAGTATAAAACCTTTGTTGTCAACTATCTTGGAGAGTACCCGGATACACCGGCCTCTGTTGTTCATGATAAGTTGAAGGAGTGTTTTGGCGATTTTCCACAGCTTGACCCCAAGACGGTTTACAACTATGTTGTTAAGGTCAGGGGTGAGTTTAATATCCCAAAAGTGACACGCAGTGATCGCCAGTATACGGCAGTACCGGACCTGCCGATGGGACAACAGGCACAGGTTGACTTTGGGATGAAGCGGTTGCGCACGAGCAAGGGGGGATGGCAAACCGTTTACTTCTTTGCGATGCTGTTGTGCCATAGCCGGCAAAAGTTTGTCCTGTTCCGGGATGAACCCTTTACAAGCCAGAGTGCAGTGGAAGCCCACGAAAAGGCTTTTGGGTTTTTTCAGGGCATCCCCCGGGAGATAGTTTACGACCAGGATGTGGTTTTTATCCATAGCGAGAATAAAGGTGACTATAAGCTTACTGATGTTTTCGGGAGCTATCTGGCAAGTCGGCCTTTTAAGGCAGTCTTTTGTCATGCAGCGGATCCTGAAAGCAAAGGCAAGGTTGAGAATGTGGTCAAGTATATCAAGCAGAACTTTTTATATAATCGCATTTTTACCGATAATGAAACGATCAACACGGAGGCCATTGCCTGGTTAAACCGTACCGGGAATATGATGAAGCACAATACCACGTGCAGGGTTCCCTATACCGAGTGGTGCAATGAACAAAAGTACCTTCTTGCGTATCACCCCATTTTT
>DF970668.1:292303-294207 GCA_001270045.2 Bacteroidales bacterium 6E
CTTTTGGACACTAGTGTCTCACAATCTTTATTATAAATCTGATTGTCAGCAACTATCATGAACATAAGTGAATTTAATTCCTCTTGTATTACTTGATACCTCACTATGCCCTTTACATCTTTTATAGCATTAGCTATGTTGACAATATTTATTTTCCCGTTCTCAGGAGAATAAACATAGTCATCAATACGGCCCAGGATCTCTTTCACCATGGGATTATTATTACCACATGAACAAACTTTATCTGGATCTTCAAGAGTTACAGAATCGCCAATGTCGTATCTGATTAAGGGAGTTCCTTCTGTGGTAAACGAAGTAACGATCAATCGGCCAGTTTGGGATGGCTGGTCATTTTCATCGAGAACCTCAAAAACGCCACTCTGAAGTTCCATGTGTAAATTTCCTTTCTTACATTCAAAAATAAATGGAGCACCTTCCGAGGAGGCATACTGATCATACATCCTGGTTTGAAAGAAGGTTTCAATGTCAGCCCGCATTTCTTTGGTAAGAGTTTCTGCAGTTGGAAAGATAGCTTTAATAACGCCGGAAGGAAATTCATAACCATTCTTCAGACCATATCGGGCTATTTCCAGAATTGACGAAGGGAATCCCACCATAAATTCAGGCTTAAACTTCATCAGGTCATGGATGTAATGCTTGAGATAATCATCTTTAATATGGAAGGTGGAGTAATAGCGAACCTTATACCAATAATCAGTCTTCCAAAATCGATTTTTTCGAATATCCCGGGCTGTAATTAAACTTTTCCCGGAAAACCAGGCAGTCCGTTTCCCCAGCTTATATCCAAACTCTCCCCTGAATGCATCGAGCATGGCAAAGCGTTCCTGACCGTTATTGTATGTATAATATACATTGAGCGATTTTCCGGTTGTTCCACCTGTTTTTGCCAATTTAAGTTTCGATTTTGGCCCGGATATTATTTCATCAATGTTTTTACGAATATCTTCTTTCGTCAAAAATGGTAATGCTTGCAAATCACTTATAGAAGTAAAATTACTAAAATCAATTTCATTAAATAGAATGCTGTAATATGGTGAGTTTTTTTGTGCATGCTCCAAGAGAAACTTTAATCTTCTTAGTTGTTCTTTCTGAAGTTCATCAATTGAAAGATTGAAATTATTCCTGAAATGGTTAAGCCAATGTGAATACTGACCCCCCATCCGCCTTTTATAGCTGAGAATATTATAAGCAGTAACAAAAAGATTCTGCAATGGATTGGGCAGTTGATTATAAATTCTATACAACCTGTGATTCATGTGCTTTCAGTTTATTCTCTAAAATTAATTTGTTAATTCTCCATTTTGTAAGCCATATATTTCTTTCTATTAATGTATTAACAATAACCAGTACTGACATTAATATCCAAAACTCTCGCTTTCGCATATGATATGTGTAACTCCAGGAAACCAAGCAACCAATAAAAAATGGTAAAATATAAAAGAGGAATTCACGCAATGGACTTCTACGTGAGTGATACTTTAACAAGCTAAATACATTGTACATAAATATTACATATGCCAATATTCCCAAGATACCTGTTTCTCCAATTATTTTAAAGTAGGTGCTATGTACTTCATGTTGGCTATAATTTTCAGTAAATCCACCAATTCCGGTGCCAAAAACAGGATTATCATTAAAAGCAGTTAATGCATCACGAATATTTTCAGCAATAAAGGAATCTTCACTTAGTAACTGACCTTCTCCACTTACATTTTTCTGAATTCGTGTCTGATATTTTCCAACAATTCGATTGGCTACTACAGGTGCAATTTTTTCCAAATTTTGATAAATAAAAATTGATGAAATAATTACTAACAACAAAACAAGTAATGATCTAACACTTCTTTGTAAAATAAAGAAGCCTTGTAACCGGGAACGACGAA
>DF970668.1:294271-295688 GCA_001270045.2 Bacteroidales bacterium 6E
CTCACTACCCGTACCATCCGTAGTCCTTAGAATTTAGGTAGTCCCGGTGTAGAAAACCGACTTCAACCATAATACATCCCCAGTTTTTGGGGTGGTATTTATCCCATATGGACATAGGTATATGTTTGGAGTGGAGGTTGGGGTGGATGGGATGGTTAGCGCCAGGGTGGGGTTTGCTGCTCTGAAATAACAAAATGTAAACATTTTGATAAATATAACATTTAAAATCGTCACTAACATGAAGTAGTTGTAATTTGACATCAAACGACAACATTTCTTGGGAAAATCTAATTTCAACTGTTGCTACTTGAGGATTGGTTACAGTATACCCATTTCTTCCAGATTAATGAATTGAAAGAAAGATTAAATAATCCAGAATAAAAACAGACCCAGATATGAAGACAACTTCCAATTGCCAGGTTAAAAGGTAATCTGGCATGGAAAAGGCGTTTGACTTGAAATGGGTCAATGATTGGCTATAAATTCTGCATAGCCTTTAATCATCGCTTTAACACATTCGCAAGGTGTAGGTCCACCTTCCCAAATTCCACGACATGGTTCTTCAATCAATTCAGGTCTGTTTTGTTTTACCCATTCTTTTGCTTCATTGTACATATCAGGGTCGTTTGAGGAGGTCTCTACAAATCGGATTTGACCATCAACAATAGTTATATGAAAAGTGTCAGTGACATTGAAATCAATTTTAAGTGCGCCTATTAGGTCATCCTTTACGGTGACGGGACATAAGACTATGGAATCATTTTTTAAAATGAAGTCATTTCTTTTGACCACCATGTAGTTACCGCATTCAGCCCATTTTTGGTAATACAAAATTTCCGGCTGGGATCCGACAGCGTCGGTTAAAATGGTCGCCAAAGAATCTCTGTCAAAGGAATAAAAAGCATCAATGAACTGATTTGCAACAAAAATATTGTCAATCGCGGGACGGGAAGCGCCGGGGTGAGATGGATTTGTGCAACTGCATGAGAAAAGTATAATGATGCAGGTGATCAATTTAGCGTTCATTAGACAAATATTTATAATTAACCGAATTGGGTTTAGTACAAATTACACTTACCTGCTGTTATGGGCAGACGTAAAATGAGCGCGAAACCGATTAATATTTATTTTCAAAAACCATAAAAGAATCAATCTCACTTTACCACCAAAAAGCGATTGTATGAGATTATCTTCATTTTTTTCCAAACCTCCATATCTTCCGGACTTGAAGCATTTTGGTACAATGCATGATGATGGATTGAATCATATATGGCCTGATTTGGCCAGTTCCCCTCAACCATAAATCTCATTTCTTTGGCAGAGTCATTTTGGATTATCCACAATTTATATCCTGCATCAGGATAACCTATTGAATCAATTGCTTTATTAATATTTTCAAAACACTAGTGTCCAAAAG
>DF970668.1:296920-298119 GCA_001270045.2 Bacteroidales bacterium 6E
CTTTTGGACACTAGTGACGCTGAATATATGACCATGATAAGAACTTGGTGCGACTCGACCAAGTGCCTGTGTATAGGAAATCCTGACGGGAAAGATGGGGAACATGATGGCATGCCTTGGTAGAACTGCCAAATTGAGATTCGCTCCAACAAGCGCAAGGGATTTTAGGTTAAATCAAACCAGTCGAAAAGTTCAACTCTTGTGTTGCGATTGCCTAAGGTCAGTTTTTATGCCCTTACAACGGCGTAATGATTGCAGAATCATGGAAGGGATATCCCCACAGTAGGATTCTTTCAACATCGGCATAGTACCTTTATATCGCCTCTCCGGACAAACGGCCTTTCTCGCCCGACAGGTACGTCGAGTTTTAGAATTCAAACGGCCGGATTAAGGTACTCATTTAACCCTTATCCGGCCTTTTTTTGTGCCTTTGAGTGTGCTGCCACGACTTGCCTCAGCCTTTGTCCATGTTTTGTCATAATGCGGTGTTTTTTATTAGAACACATTATACAGTCGGAGCCAATTATTTTATGTTGTCCACATTTTGTCCCATGCCTTTATTAAGTAGAATGGGGCAAAATGCCAAAATGCCAAAAATGCCACACCTATTTCGTTTTTTTTGCATATCTGATTTTGCGGCCTCTGGTCTCCCTTCCTCTGATCTCCTCATTTTTTTCTTCTAGTCCATACCAGGAACCCTCTCCCCACTTCTTAAATTTTTGAGCTTTCAGGAAAGCACCCCGATGATGGCCTGCTCAGATAACCAAGATCCAGGATCGATTTATAGGATATTGACATTCAGGATTATGGTGATTTTTTTCCTGATTTATTTGCACCATTGTGAGTTATTTTATATATTGCACCATCGTTCACTATCTAAGGATAGGGGGTTAAAAAAATCCATGGTCTGCCCCATTTTTAAGGCTATCTTCTATGGTTGAAAAATGAGTCCTGATCACTAGTGTCCAAAAGATTTTTTACAAAACCTTTGTAAGTTATTAGTATATAGTTTATTACAAGCAATAAAGTCACGTGTCGATTTGATTTCATTTCCCATCTTCGTTGCCTGAAAGAAAACCAGGCAAATATGAACAGCGGCAAATATGTATTCAGTCAACTCGTGGACTTCCTGCCAAAGCGAGTTTTTGATATGATAGTCAAACGATATGACGGAGATAGATGGGTGAAGACTTTCACTT
>DF970668.1:298557-299685 GCA_001270045.2 Bacteroidales bacterium 6E
GAATGCAGTAAAAATGGGAACGGGAGTGCAGTGAAAATGGCAACAAGAATGCAGTAAAAATGGCATCAAGAGTGCAGTGATAAGACAACATGATTATTAACCAGTTTCTTTGTAGTCAGAACGATTAACCTGACTGCAATGGACAAAAAACAAAAGGATCTTATCATTATGTACTATGAGATTAAACGATTTCGAGAGGTGGAGAAGTTTTCCATCCAACGTATTGCCGATTACCTGGGATTAAACTTTCGTACCGTCCGGAAGTATCTTTCGATGACCGACCAGGAGTTTGAGGCCTGCCTTTCCACACAGGGTTCACGGCCCTATGTCATGGATCAGTATAAAACCTTTGTTGTCAACTATCTTGGAGAGTACCCGGATACACCGGCCTCTGTTGTTCATGATAAGCTGAAGGAGTGTTTTTGCGATTTTCCACAGCTTGACCCCAAGACGGTTTACAACTATGTTGTTAAGGTCAGGGGTGAGTTTAATATCCCCAAAGTGACCCGCAGTGATCGCCAGTATACGGCAGTACCGGACCTGCCGATGGGACAACAGGCACAGGTTGACTTTGGGATGAAGCGGTTGCGCACGAGCAAGGGGGGATGGCAAACCGTTTACTTCTTTGCGATGCTGTTGTGCCATAGCCGGCAAAAGTTTGTCCTGTTCCGGGATGAACCCTTTACAAGCCAGAGTGCAGTGGAGGCCCACGAAAAGGCTTTTAGTTTTTTTCAGGGCATCCCCCGGGAGATTGTTTACGACCAGGATGTGGTTTTTATCCATAGCGAGAATAAAGGTGACTATAAGCTCACTGATGTTTTCGGGAGCTATCTGGCAAGTCGGCCTTTTAAGGCAGTCTTTTGTCATGCAGCGGATCCTGAAAGCAAAGGCAAGGTTGAGAATGTGGTCAAGTATATCAAGCAGAACTTTTTATATAATCGCATTTTTACCGATAATGAAACGATCAACACGGAGGCCATTGCCTGGTTAAACCGTACCGGGAATATGATGAAGCACAATACCACGTGCAGGGTTCCCTATACCGAGTGGTGCAATGAACAAAAGTACCTTCTTGCGTATCACCCCATTTTTTCGACAGACGGCAGAAACGGACACAAGGTGCTAAAA
>DF970668.1:299702-301181 GCA_001270045.2 Bacteroidales bacterium 6E
GGACACTACTGAAGGCATTTATTTGATTGGAAACTAAAACGAAATAGAATTTGCTTTTAAAAAGAAGTATTGGTGAATATAGCAAAGGATTTATATCTGGGTCGTCAATGGAAAATCTCTTATCATTTGGTGAGATAAGAAAGTCTTTTATTATTTCAGGGTTTATTTGATGATTTAAACAAATGTCGTAAATATCATCATAGCTGAATGAAGTATCTATTTCCTCAAAAGAATAGTCAAATTCTGAGTCATCTTCTGCACCTTCGATATTACCTCCGATGTTAAATTTTCTTGAAAGAATTTGACCTAATTCTAGAATTAGTTTTATTCCACTATATACATGATTTTTAAATTCATCAGGCAATTTGTTTTTTTGAGCAAAAATTGTCTCAGTAAGATTTTTAAACATCTCAACTGAGTAACCGTAAATGCCAGAGAAAACAGTATAATTCCCGCCATAAAAAACTATATTTTCACAAAAGAGATTTTCAGGCAAATCTTCCATCGGATTGTAATCATATTCATTATCAAGATGCTTCTGGAATAATGTCAAATCACCATTTTGCTTATCATTTAAGTTTGTAACGATGTGTGTTGCCAACTCCTCAATTCGAATGTTTTTCCCATGATTATTAGGATGTAATTGGAGTCCAATTATAAAATTTAATAGAGGGGTAGAGTTATTTGATTTAATGAATTCTAATGTATTATTTTTCTTCTCTTTCGGTGTAGGTTCAAAATCAAAATCGTTTTGTGAATTAATACAACACTTCTTATATTTTTTCCCACTACCACATGGACAAGGGTCATTTCTGCCAATTTTTTTTGTCATAATAATAGGGATAGTTGTGTGCGTCGGCAAGAAAACAACTCTTTTGCAAGCTGAAGCATCGGCTTGTGTTTTGGAGCTTGCTAATGTGTTGTTTTGTGCGTTGACTATTCATTTTTTTAGTTTTTATTGCAAATTATCTATTAATTCACTGTCTTTTTACACTTGGCGGTAACGTAATATATATCTGGAAAAACTATACATATCCATACATCCTTTTTATCATTGTAAAGTTCTACCCATTTCTCCCTAATTCATATATGCTAATTCAACTGGTCATCAAATGGTGATTCAATTTGATCATAGATATCCACAAGTCAACCAATATCTACCCAAATAACTTGAGAATAGATTGGGTCGGAATAAGCTGATTTCACATTAGGTTTCATGGTCAATGCATGTTTGATTTAACACATAAAAGTATATATATTTTTTTATTATGGTTATACCCATGATAGTTTTCATGTAATTTTATTTTCATTCCATTATATAGGTGATCTCCTGCCAACTTTTGCGTCATTCAAGGTATAGTTCGGGCACTTAACTGCCTTTCAATTAACATTTCAGGGATTATATTCTATAGGCAACTCTTTGGACGAAAGGTGTTGCTTTTTTATAGCCTGATATTTCCGTTATTTGTAACCGGGAAC
>DF970668.1:301405-302936 GCA_001270045.2 Bacteroidales bacterium 6E
ATTTATTGGACACTAGTGTTCAAATTCAAAGAATTTAATTTCATCTGCTAACGTTCCTAATAATAATTGAGTGGCAATATTGAAAAGTTCTTTTTTATCATCCTCTTTTTCAATATTAGCAGGTATTTTTTTTATCTTTTCAATTGATACAGGAATTTCATCTAATATTCTTTCAATCTCTGAGTTACTAATATAGAATGGTTTAATAAGCCATCTATTGTCAATTAATTGGTCTTTTTGACTGTCATATAAAAGTATCATTTTTGCATTGCCCAAGGGTATTGCGTTATCAATACTTTGATTAATATTATCCGATGTCAGATTTATATTTTCTACAAGGTTAAATGCTGACAATAACGCTCTCATCATCTCCCTTTCCCCTGAATTAGTGTTGCCAATGAACGTTTTAATCTTGGAAAAAGGGATATTAATCTCTAAACTATTGCCATCTAAATTGAAAGTGTATTGTTTATCTTCTGAATTTTCTATTATGTCTTTTGTTTGTTTATCCTCAAAAAGTGACTCTTCAAGTTGAATTTTTATTTCAAAAAAGTCTGAAATGTTCGAATTGAATGTAGCCGAGATTTGAGGACTAAGTTTGTAAAGCCAAAATGCTATTGCTTCTGCAAAATTTCGCACGTGAATAGCCATTTTTTTGTCTTCAATTTGACGATTTATAATCCATATTGGGAAGTTAAAAGCTTCTAGGCAAATTGCGTAATTTTCAAAATTGAATAGCGGTTCATATAATGGAGCATAATCTGCATATTTTTCAGAAGGAATATATGCTTTTCTGCCTCCAACTTCAGCTAAAATCCCATGACTATTTTTTTCAATTTTTGCCTCTTTTATTAATCGGCTTCCGTCACCCGGTACAACTGTTAATAAATTTGCTCTGACATCATCCCCAAAATAAAAGCTTTCATTCTTTGATTTATAGATGGAATAAATGTCGAGAGTATCTGTAAGTGCTGTTTGTGTAGTTTTAGAAAATAATTCGTAAGCTTTTGCGAATTTCCATAGGCTTAAGTTGTGCCATTCTTCAGTTGAGCATAGCAAAATAAATTGATGAATAGGTATGGTTAGGCGTAATTCACCATCTTGAGGATCTTCAAGCATTAGGAACATGGTACGCCCCATATATTCATAAGTGATTAGTGTGAAAAATTTATAATCCTTAAATGTTGGGTCTTTTTTAAGTTCCGAAACAACTTCTCTAGTTCGCTGATTTATATCAAAATCAATGCCCATTGATGGACTTGCATGAAATTTATCATCAATACTGTCATTATGTAAATAGCAAGTA
The DNA here is from genome assembly GCA_001270045.2 of Bacteroidales bacterium 6E. Taxonomy (GTDB): domain Bacteria; phylum Bacteroidota; class Bacteroidia; order Bacteroidales; family Prolixibacteraceae; genus UBA1413. The sequence continues at coordinate 302,712 of DF970668.1, forward strand.
TAAGCTAATCGATTCGTGTCAAATTGGAAAACTCTTTCTTTTAGGATATCAGGATGGAGATTTTCAGGAATCTTAATATCAGTCAATTGCCATCCCATTTTTTCACAAGCTCCCCAATGCTTATGCCAAAGTTTTGAATGATATGATTCAACTAATTCTTGGTTGCATTTATACTCGTTACTCAATCGAATAACATATTCATTTAAGGCATTTCAGTAGTGTCCA
>DF970668.1:302955-313797 GCA_001270045.2 Bacteroidales bacterium 6E
GGTCCGAACTATCCAGGCAGCATCCCTTTTACTCTTTTTACATGAACATCGGCATTTTCGCGGCTAGGACAATTACGCATATATATGGAAAATTGGAACATTGTAAAACCATCATTGATTAAACTTTTTCGAAAAAGCGTTGCGGCTTTTCGCTGTTTTTTTGTTTCAACCGGAAGATCAAAAAATACCAGCACCCACATAATCCGATATTGATTTAATGCTTCATATCCCATATTTGTCAGGTTACAAATTCCGGAAAAACTATTTTGCGGCGCACTCCTGAAAAACATTCAGACAAAGAAGAGGTGGTACGTGACATACCGACCATTAAGGGACTTTTCTTGTTGTCGATTTCTATATCTACCGAGGCAATTGTCAAAAGCCTGGCCTTATGATCCTTGGTTATTTCATCGCCTAATATTTCATTACTCTTAAGCATATTGAATACCATCCAATCACAGAACGGGCGATAGGGCTCCATTATGTCATCTGCAAGGCAATAAGCATTATATCGGTTACTATGATGAATCCCAAACGTTGGCAAAAGCCCACTACCAACCAACGACCGGGCGACTATGGCTCTTAGTATGGCATAACAGTAATTTAGATGCGCATTGGGCATAGTCCCATACCGATCCCTTACAAACGGGAGGTCTTCGAAGAGCAATTTCCAGTATACTGAAGCGGCTCGTCCTTCAATATTGTCAGGATCTCCACTTTGGATCTGCGGCAGTAATGCTTCCAGTCGCTTATTCTGAGCCCCGGCCATTTTTAATACTTTTGCCTGATTGGTAATTTTTGCCTTAACAGTTTGCGCCCATAGATTTTTCTTAAGTGGTTCTGAAGCTTCAATCTGCTCTCTAAACCGTTCACTCTGTATTGAGTTTCCATCCAATGGAAGCATCAAACCAGCAGGCATGTGTTTGTCGTCACAACTAATTAGCGCGGTATTATTATCTATCAAGGCAGCCAACAAGGCCTGAGTGATGGTTATTTGGGGATTGTCGAGAACAACCACACCGATGTCTTCAATTGGAATGGTTCCCAATGTGGAATTATCATCAGGCTTTATCACCTTTAACTGCAATTGGCTTTTATGCAGATAGGCAGGATTGCCAAAATACAAGGTCCGTTTAATCATATCTTTTAACTTAGAACCTGTCCAATTCCAGCCTATTTTGCGTGAAATTGGTCAATAACCCAAAAGACAATTCGGTTGGGTATGTGTTTGCTAAAGTCAATTCTTATTTCTATTAAAAATCTCAACAATATTTCCCATTCGATCTACTTTTACAGGAATGCAAATTTCCTTTATCATTTCACCCGTCCAGGCTCGTTGTGCTTTATTGTTGCTGCCTAATTCTAAAGTTTGAATAATAGGATTGGCAATGTGAGCTGGAATAAAGTCACCTACATAACCTGTGCAGCTTACCATTTTATATATTCTGTCAATACCTAACTTGTTACAACAAATCCCAGACTCAACTTCATCAGATGTTGGCAGATACACCAAATCATTCGGAGAAAGCCAAAAAAGAAGTCTTTCACCTAATTCATTGTTGTCAGGTACCGGTGATAAACCTTGTTTTTGACGTTCGATTGCAACATTTAGGGGGATTGTTTCATAAGAGCGTATTCCTTGTGAATTAATGTAAATTCCAAAGAACAGGTTAGTTCCCTTTGCGGCTTCAACATATTTGGTTGATCTATTTCCTTTATCTCCAACTTTAAACTTATAGCCTAAAGGCTCGTGTACCCGAACCTTATAAATTGGATGGTGAAACTTACCTCCATTTAGTTCGCAGATATGCCGGTTCATTGTTTCTATTCCCTCTGGTGAAAAAGCTATATTGGGATTACCTTCATTAGCCCTTAGGTGAGCCAACAATATTTTATGGATTCCTAAATCGGTTATTGAATTAATAATCTTTGATTCAGTGAAGGAAGTGTCTAATGGTTTTCTTGTTGCGACTTGCTTTTCAAAATTGTCAGTGTAATAAAAGACTTCAATACCTGAAGAAATTATTTCATTCCAATTCTCTTTATCATCAGTAAAGTATTTTAAAATTCTCTTGTTATCATATCCAATGGAGATCAATTCCTTGATTTTAGTCCATAATTTCCTATTAACAATTTGGTCATAATCAAGAATCGCATTCGCCAAAGAAACCGTTTTCGTTCTTTTCAGATTAACCAAGCCAAATGCGGTGTCCTTATGCAAAGGCTTTCTAATGGCCCAATTGGAACCAGAAGTTTGCGTTTCAAAAATCTTTTTCCCTTCCTTATTAAAACGCAAAAAATAATTTGTCGTTTTATTTATAACCCTCAGGTTTTGTTTAAAACTGACCACAATATTTTCCAGTGCAGATTGAGCATCCTGTGTAAAGGAATTCCATGGTTTATAAAACTCTTTTGCCACTTCAATGTTACGAATCTCTTTTCGCCCGTTAATGGTATACTCCTTTTGAATAACCTCTAACCGTCTCAATTTTCTGCGCAGGTCGTAGCGACTCTCTTTCGAATTGGATTTGGCTGACTCATTGTTCAGATAATTAATATGACTTCTTGTTGCACAGGCAATTACCAAGGCATCCAAGGCATGATGACGATGATCAATTCGCTTTTTATTGAATCCTTTCTGAATATCCATTGGCACCTGGGTTTGGAATACATTTTTGCCATCCTTTTTATCCCAGTATCCAAACTGATTGCTATTTGTCAATTCGTTTAAACGCTCAAAACGAGGATAGATTAGGTTATTCCATACATCATTCAATCCCCAATCCATTTTGAGTCTGGCCGTAACGCCACCTGTACAGCTTATCAGATTCTTTGATGTTGACTCCGCTTCACCATCTTCACGAACAATATTTGAAAGTAATCCTTTTACAACCTTACTGATGTATCGACTATCGTTTAGTTGACGATCAATAAAATCATTGGGAATTTCGGTCATTAATAGATTCCTCAACTTAGGACGATTTCCAGCATAATTTTGTTGTACAAATTGCTCGTACGCTTCAAAGTCAAGAATTCTGACGGTTTTTCCAAAGCTTAGCTCGACAATTCTGCCACCATTATTCATTATAAATTCACAGCCCAGTTCATTTTCTTTTAGCTGGTTGACTTCTGCCTCACAAATTACCTTATTGCTAAATGAGTCGTCAAAATATCGTGATTGGGGAATGATGTGTTCAATCTGGTAATCATTGGTAAATAGCTTGCCCAATGGAATAACCTCATTTGTATAGGGTGACCTGTATTTTTGTTCCAGCCAAAGCTTATATCTTAGAACTTCTGATTTTGAAGGCTGCTTTTTTACGTCAGTCTCCTTGAATTTTTTAATTATGTTGTCAACATATTCAGGAATCTCAACTCCGCTCTTTAATACTCCATCTTCATAAATTCGCAGTATTTCTTGTTGGCTGGGTGAATGGGGGCGCACATTTTCTACACCAAATTCAGGATCATTAAACTCTATCAATAATTTCCTTATCCTGAGATTTGTATTTTCATTCTCAGAATTTATTCTTGAAATCCTTAATCGTTCAGACTTGTTATTCTTCATATCACGACCAAGCTCAATATGTATTTCAGTGAGTTCACTTTCTGATTCACAATTGTTTCCTTGATTATCTTTGTTGATAGTTTTATAGGCGTGTTTCTTCCAGATATCACGCACGACGCGCAAAGTCTCTGTTATGATCTGTTCAACGATTGGATTTCGCAAAGAATGTTGTTTGAATTTGGCCAGATATTGGTCAATGTCTTCCGGCTTTTCCCATTTGGCAATCTCTTTGGCCTCTGAATGTCTACCATAGACAGCATAGCATGCTTGATATGTATTGAACCCCCCGTAAGTTCTGTTTAGCTTAATGAAACTTTTCAGGATTTGTTTAGGAATATCATCATCAGAAATAGAATTAATTCTTTCAGGATCAAAACTGATTGATTCCAGTCGGTCAAAAATTGAATTTATTCGTGCCTTAGTTGCATCAGTAATTGCTGTATTGTCAAAATACTTGCCTTGTCTCATTAGTGCAAGTAATTTCTTTATTGCTTTATAAGAATAAGAGCCGTAGTCTTTTTCTTCAAAGTTGATTGCTTTTAATCTCTGAATTGAAATATCGGATAATGAAGAGCTTTTTAGTTCGTGAAGAATTCCAGTGTGATCTATTGATATTTTATTGTTGATTTTTGGCGAATTTACATTTAGCGCTTTATCAATCTCTTCCTTTGAATTAACGCTATAGAGAAGCTGCCATATTTTTAATTCAAGTTCTTTAGTGAGAAATTCCTGTTCGTGTTTATCCAATTTTGACAAAATGGCACTTCTTGTTTTGTTACAAGGATATGACTTGTCCTCTACATAGTTCCAACGATAATTTACAGCATCTTTTTTAAAACCGAATGCAGGATACTTTAAAAAGGCTTTTTGGTCGATTTCGTTTTTGTTGTTAAGCCATTCGAATAAATTGGCATAGTCATCTTGTGAATGGAGAAAATCATTTGTTACATCGATGTCTGTAATATCCTTCTTGTAAATGCGCAAATTGGAAATGAACTGCCAAAGCCTAAATTCCTGGAAAATGGGATGAGACTTCGCTATGCATTTTAAAGGGACTTCCTTTAATTCCTTTGTTTCTTTATCCATATACCTCCTTACTTCATACGCACAATTATTTATTGTTGATTTTTTACTTTTCAGTGGCCTTTGGTAAAAAATAATATCTTCAAGAAACAAATAGGTAAAATCCTTATTTGCTATTGAATTTCGAAATGCTTCATTCTGAGGATATAAAGAAAAGATACAATGTTGATACAATTTTTTGTCATTCAACTCCGGATGGAATTCCCTTTGCTTATTAAGTATAGCTCTTAATTCATCGCGATAATATTTACGTTCGATTGTTCGAACTAACTTACCTTTAATTTTTTGATTTGGATTTTTTAAAAGACTGTCATAGATATACGTTCCAACTGTTTTTTGCGATGCTTCTAAATCCTCCTCTGTTTTTAACTTTATTAATTTCCATTCGGTTTCCCATTCTGAATCGGACGGAATGGAAAAGCGCTGGCTTAAGACACCTTTGTCGAATCTATCTTTTCCATCCTTATCAAGATCAACTGTGGCGATAATATTTTTCTCTTGACCTACCCAGTCAGGTACTTCCTGCTTAAATATTTTTCCTTGATTTCCATTATCCAATTCAACGATCAGGACTTTTAATCCTTTATATTCCTCTCCTGTATCAATGATTGATTTAATGATTTTCCGATCAAAATATTTTCTGGTTTTTGCCGACCTGGTTGCATCTATCTCGTCTTCACCCCTTAATTGATAATACCCTCTTTTTTGATTAAAATGTAATAATAGCCAAGCTAATTCTTCTTTCTCAATACGTTGACCAAGAGCTTTCTTACGTAAAAAATAGATTGTCCAGTCATATGGTATCTTTTTCCCCTCTTTTACCAATTCGGGTTGACGTTTTGTGAAATCAGACATCATTTCAAGAAACGAATTCTGAAAAATAAACTCCATCTTATCCTGGTCATTACTTCTCCAGGCTATTTTGGGTTCATGGTTGGCCTTGAATTTCCCCAACCTGTGCACAAAATCTATACATGACCGATAATGGATAGGCAAAAAGTTAAGTTCATTAAGTATCCTATGTAATCGTTCCCTGCGCAAATGTTTTCTTTCTCTTAACCTGCGAGCTCCTCTAAACATAGTTCTTTCGGCTGTTTGAGACTTTGAATTACCTTTTTCAAAATCGCTTAAAGTTGCCTGGTCCATCGGGATTATTCTACTTCCCAAACCTTCAATACCAAATGGATTACCATTTTTGTCAACATTAACCAGTGCCCAGCCAATAGAGTTGGTTCCCAAGTCCAATCCCAATATTTTTTTCATGATATGTTTTGTTTATATAGGTTATTATTTATATGTTTGAAGGACAATTTGAAAGCAATTCACAATAAGGATTATTCCGTTGTGAAAACATTTAAGTTGCCTCGTCTTACAATACGGGGCTTTTTTATTTCCAATGATCGAGCCTTCAATAAATTAAAAGATTTTGCATTTCTGTGTTTTATTAGGTTTAATTGCCGCCATATTACGACAGCCTTAAATATATATATTTATGTGTAATTGGTCAATATAATTCTGATATATTATTAATTCAGTTTTAATCCCTGTTCAGTTTGCTGATTTAAATCAATGATTTCGAATATGGTTTACTGACTGATTATTCCGGAATCACTGGCACACCTTTGACCGGATTATACGCCCAACCTATATCATGGAACTTTCATAGTTCTCTGAACATTTAGGATAAACTATGAGAGATAGTCTGATTTTTAATCTAAAAACATATGGAGTTCATCGTATTCTTACTTACAATTTGCTCTATTGTATATTTCTTTGGAAGCAACCAGAATTTCATTTTCTACAAATACAGATAATAGCTTTCGTATAATGTGGCGTTTGGTGTTCTTCTATATATCGCTTTCAATTCGATCATTTTCTTACCATTTTCTTCATTTCTTCAATTGAAAAAGGCGGTTCTTTTTTGTGTATAATTGAGTGACAATTTGGACAAACTGGTATTAAGTCTTTTATAGGGTCAACTTGATAGGTTTTGCCTATTTGTGCTACTGGGGTCAAATGGTGAACGTGAATAAAACCTTTCCCGATTTCTCCATATGCCTTTTCAAAATCAAAATCACAAATCGCACATATTGCTTTCCAATATTTAACACATAATTCTCTTGCCTTTGAATTCCGTTCGTATGAATTGACCGTCACTGTCTTTATTAAACCTTCGTAAAATTCCGTTTCAATTTCTTGTGGCAGTTCTTCCGCATAAGAAATGTCTCCCGTGAGATTTGTCTTTTCCAGGGCAATTTTCAACTCTGGTCTTAATTGCCAAACGAATTTGGTTCCTTCATCCCAACCATTAAAAAATAAGTCCCAAAACTTATATTGTTTTTCACTTCTCTCGCTGAAATTAATGTCATACTTGGTGGCTATTCTTTTTGCATATCTGCCAATTTCAAGATTTAGTGGTGGGTGAGTAGTTTCTAAGATTAGGGCAATTTGACTTGCGTAAGCCTTTTGATCTTGAAAAGAATACAATGCTTGGAAAATTGATAAGTCAAGTTCGTTTGTAAGTTCATTATCTAGAAGTATATCCGACCATTCAGAAACATTCAGTTCGGTTGCATTAGAAGGTTTTATTCTTGGTCTTTCTACATCTTCATTTTTGATTTCAATATCTTCTAATGGTTTGATTGTTGGCATTTTTGTCACACTTTCTTTAATGTCAAATTGAATTTGACCTAAAATCCAAAGAAAAATATGTGCATCTAGAAGGGTTGTGTTTCTGTCTTTTGATTTTAAAAAGTCTCTGGTTTGTTTAATTAAGTCCAAGAATAAAGCGTAATTCTCCCATGAAGCATTACCGCTTGTTTTGTAATCGGCCACACCCAAAATCTCAAAAATTGAATCAAATCGACTTTGTGAGATTGGCATAAACCGTTGATAGTCTTTAATGAAATACAGATATGCAATAAATTGATATGATAGACCTTCTTCAATGAAGTCTTGAAAACATTCGCTATCCTTTCGTTTGCTCTTATAGAAGTCGAATAGTAAATTTTCAAGAGATTTATTCTTTTGCAGCTTGTTGAAATCATCCTTTTTTCTCCAATCAACGAGGTTATTGTCAACTATTTTATAATTATGGTATACTCTCGTCTGAATGGCAGAACTAACCGCCTTTTGAATTTTCCCAGTTCCAATATCTTCGGGTTTCCACCATTTATTTCCTAAATTCTCTCTTGCTTCTTTGTAAACACTGTATTTATAATTTTCTCTGTCATCTATAAAATTTTGAGACTGCGAATGATATAAATGGCTGTCCATCCTGATTCTTAATGAAATCTGAAAAGGTTAAAAAATTCCGCTCTAATATGTCTATATTTATTGTCATTTTTCCGACTTTCTATATTTGAATGTAAAGGTTGGCACATGTTATTGGGACGGATTTCGGAGTGCGTTCCTGTCCGAAGGACACGGAACTGCGAAACGAGAATCCGCAGATGGCGTAACATCAAATCTCGCCCTGGAATATGTACCTAGTTCTGTGCTGAAATTTTATAAGTTTAAATCGTAAAAGGTTCTCAATTGAGTCATAAATTTTTTAAAATCAATAAATTCAGGCCCTGTTGCTCCTCCATGGGTCGCGTTATTGACTACCCATAATTGTTTATCACCTTTTAGCATATTAAAAATCGAAATACTCATTGATGCTGGTGTCCTGTTATCTAATTCTCCAACAATCAAAAAACAAGGTCTGTCAATTTTTGAAGCAATATTTATTGGCATTAAATTTTCAGGATAGTCTTTGGGAATAATAATCTTTTTGTCAGGAATAACTTGTTTTATGCTATCAATAGCTGATTTTAAATCAGTCAGTAGCCCTCTTCCGACAAAAGTTTTTATCTCAGGCTGTTTGTAAAATGTAGCAAACGACAAGTATGCTCCGGTTGAAAATCCGAATAACCCAATTCGGTCTTTGTCTACTTCATCTTGCTTAATCACTTCACTAATTACGGCTTTGTAGTCTAACAAATACTCGGGGTATACCAAGAAGTCCTCATTGGTTTCCCATGAATCGCTTTCGCCAAAACCTCGCCAGTCAAAAGTGACAACATTATATCCAAAACCAACCAATTCTTTTGCAAATTGAGTTAGATACATCATATTTCCTGCGTCTCCATCGCAAATAACTATAGTAGGTCTTGGTAAATCGTATTTTGTCGTATACTCTTTTCTTACAGGATTATTTGCAGCTTTATACCATTCGTCTTTTGTAATGGAGTCTTGTGCCGGGAAGAACCACGTTTTAATCTTTAATCCATCATCAGTGATAACGTTTAAGTCTTTGTAAATTAATGCATAATTCTCAGGACGAATCCCGTATTCTTTTTGGGGTTTTATCGCTAAAACATTTAGTGATAGAATTACCAATAATATCGATAACGATTGTTTCATAAATCTCTATTTTACAGCAATCTGATTCAGATTATATTTGCGCATAACGCTAAGTACAGTTCTCTAGGCGGACTTCGGTGAGCGTTCGTGGCCCAAGTACACTTAGCTGGGAAGCGAGAATCCAACGAACGACACGCCTCTATCGCCGCAATGCAATTTACAATTTGTTACCGGCTGGTGTTTGTTTTTCAGTCATATTAATTTCAATTTGCCATACATTTCTATCAGTCCGTGAGCTGAAAAGACATGCTCTTTAAGCAAATTTGGTCGTGTTGTTGATTTGTGTTTGCTTGATGTGCACGGCTTAGTGCGTTGGATACAACAATTTTATTCCTTCTCTTTTCAAATTAGGGAATGCAATTATTGGCATTTGTAATTCCTCTGCTTTAATATATGATGTTGGTATAACTTCAGATGTCAAAATAAATGAAACTAATGTAATTTGGGCATCAATTTTTAAAAATGCACATATTTTGTCCTTATTGTTATTCAGCCAATTATGCCGCTCAATATGTTTTTTTATCAATCCTTCGCCTCCTTCACGTCCAAGATAATTATCCATTTCTTTCTTCATTTCGTGGATGTTTTTTGCCTTATTAGTGTTTTTACATTCAAGACTCCAAACAATGTTCTTTTTGGTATCAAAAGCTAAAATGTCTACATCACCATACTTTTTGTCTGCTTTTAGATGACCATTAGGAGAAATGTCAACTTCATAATCTATTACGATAAAGTCTTTATTCTTGTTAAGCCAGTCTTTTACTCTGTTGCGAAATTCTTTTCCTTTTCTTTCTCTAAAGGTTCCAAGCAATTTTTCAATTTTCTTTCCGCCATTATTAAGTTTTCCTTCATATAATAAGTACCCAAGTTGTTTTTGTGCAGATATAGCGTTCCTGAACCCCCATGTCAATATTGATTCACCCTTTTCATTTTCATGTTTGATTATGAATCTTCTAGCAAAACTGAATTCACGATTATATTTCCAAGGAAAAACTTCATTATCATTATAACCATCAGGGGCTTTCAGGTAATCAGCTCTCTTAAATATTGAGAAGTGTTCAATGCCTGCGATTACTTCATCTTTTGGGAGTTTGAATTCATCCACCAACTTTTTTATTAATTCATTTTCTCCCATTGAAATTACTGAGTCTGCACCTTCAATACATAACATAAAACAAGAAACGCAGAATTTATAAATGTTTAAATAACTTATTCCCCAATCTGCAAGGAAAGCACTATCAACTCTTTCCATCTCTGTGTCCTCACTCGTTTCTTTTTCGTCACTATCTTTAGAATAATCAGCGATTTCAAACCTACTATCAAAACTTTCAATATAACCATCAACTTCCTCCTTTGTATGGGCTTCTGAAAATGGTTTTAGTTTTTCATCAAAGAACTCTCGGGAGATACCTATTCTTCCGGATTTAAGCTTCCCAATAGTGGGATTAGCAATTTTAAAATGAATGGCATCGCTTAAGAAACCATAATTTGCTATTTCATGCATTATTACAAGAAGTCTATCTATATCATCAAAACTTGCTTTTACAGTTCCCTTGGGAGGTTGTGAAGCAATATATTCAATTAAGCATCTCGTCGCTAACGACGTTTGTACAAGCTTATAATCATCCTCGTGGATTTCTTTTAATTTACCTTCTAAATCCCCAAAGCATAATATTTGCGCTGGTATTAGTGTTTTATTGTGCTCTCTTTTCCAGACTAAAGATTCGTGCAGTTTAATAAGTGTATTTAATAGATATTCAAATTCCACTAGTGTCCAAAAGATT
>DF970669.1:0-37783 GCA_001270045.2 Bacteroidales bacterium 6E
TTTAGTGGACACTACTGATTTGGAGTTTTTAATTAATGTTTCGAAGAGAAGGGTCAGGCTCTCAGATGATGAGTAAGGTCGGTTTCAGGATGTCAAGTGTATTGTATTCCTTCTTTTTGTACTTTTGCATATTGATTTTAAATAATAGCATTGCAAAAGGATTGGGAAGAATACTTGCCATAGATTATGGAAAAAAGCGTGTTGGATTGGCAGTAACCGATCCACTTCAAATGATCGCATCGAGGCTTGATACCGTGATGTCCAATACGGTCTGGAGTTTTCTTGATGACTATTTCAAGAAGGAACAAGTTGACCGGGTTATTATAGGTTATCCACGCCAACTCAACAACGAACCGTCAGAATCAGTGATATATCTGAATCCTTTCCTCAAGACATTTTCCAAAAGATATCCAGATATGCCCATTGAACTCGCAGATGAACGCTTTACGTCGAAGTTGGCCCATCAGGCCATGATCGAAGGAGGTCTGAAGAAAAGTGACCGCAGAAACAAGGAACTGGTGGACGGTATCAGTGCAACCATCATTTTGCAATCGTGGCTCGAACAAAACAGATATAAGATATGATTTATCCGGTAACAGTTTATGGTGATTCCATCCTCAGGAAAGTGGCCCAGCCAATTGGACCCGATTATCCCAACCTGAAGGAAGTGATTGCCAACATGTGGGAAACCATGTATGTGGCTGATGGGGTGGGCCTTGCTGCGCCCCAGGTCGGTCTTCCAATCCGAATATTCGTCATTGATGCCAGTGCTGGTGCCGATGAGGATCCGTCACTGAAGGATTTGAAAATTACATTTATCAATCCTGAATTACTGGAGCGCAGTGGAGATCCCTGGGTGATGGAGGAAGGTTGCCTGAGCTTGCCGGAGATCAGGGAAAATTTATCGCGTCCCGACCGGGTCAGAATCCGCTACTTCGATGAAAACTTTAATGCCCATGAAGAAGAGTTTGATGGTTTCATGGCGCGCGTGATCCAACATGAGTACGATCACCTTGAAGGAGTCCTCTTTATTGATTACCTGTCACCACTCAAAAGAAAGATACTAAAAGGAAAACTGATCAGTATTGCAAAAGGTAAAGTACAGCCGTCTTATCGTATCAAAGTTCCGATAGGTTAAATTAATTATTACATTTGTTCGAAATCAGGCAATCCGTCAGCAATTATGTTCGAACAAATGTTCCGGAAGACTCCTTTCCTGAAGATTGGCGTACCTTATATTATCGGCATCATTAGTGCCGAATTGTTCCCTGTTACACCTTCCCCTGGTTGGTTTGGGATCTACCTTTCCATATTCATCTTTATCTTTATTTTCCTCCTGACATGGTCATCTTTTCGAAATGTGTTGACAGGAACTTTGCTGTTCATTTTTTTTCTTGTTTCTGGTCATTTTAATTCTTCTTTGAAAAAACAAAAATTTTTGTTGCCTGAAAGCGGAATTTTTACGGCCACCTTGCTTGAAACACCGGTTGAAAAACCGCGTACCATGAAAGCTGAAGCCACGATTAAATGGTTTGCCGATAAAGATTCGATGCAATACCCGCAAGAAAAGGTAATCCTATATTTCGCCAAAACGGATCGTGTTCCTGGTCTTCGACCCGGTAGCCGTATCATCATTAAAGCAAGTCCTGATGCAATCAAAAACAGTGGAAATCCATTTGCTTTCGATTATCGGCTGTACATGGAGCGCCGAGGGATACGAAGGCAGGTTTACCTGAAGGATGCCGACTGGAACCGGGTAGACGATCATCCTTCCCCTGGGATGAAAATATGGGCTGAGAGAACCCGTGACCGGTTGCTTTCCATATATAGGGAAAATCATCTTGAGGGGGATGTCCTTGATGTAGTTTCGGCCCTGACCTTAGGCTACAAAAAATCTCTTGATCAGGAAGTGAAGCAGGTGTTTTCGAATTCGGGGGCTATGCATGTATTAGCCGTTTCCGGACTGCATGTTGGAATCGTTTTTCTTGTATTCAATACCGTTTTTTCATTTCTGAAACGAAGCAGACTTACTCGGGGTATATACCTTGCAGGTGCCCTTCTCGTTTTGTGGGGTTATGCCTTTTTGACCGGTTTGTCGCCTTCGGTGCAACGTGCATCACTTATGTTCAGTCTTGTTCAGGTAGGTCATGTATTGCGAAGACCTGTCAATATTTACAATACCATTTTTGCATCTGCCCTGATACTTTTGGTCTTCGAACCGCAATTGATTGCAGATGTTGGATTTCAGCTTTCATATTCGGCAGTTTTGGGTATTGTATATTTCCAGCCTAAAATCAATGCTATCATCTCAACACGAAATAAGGTTCTTAACTTTTTCCTTGGGTTATTTACGGTTTCTATTGCAGCACAGATAGGAACGGCGGGATTGTCGTGCTTTTATTTCCGGCAGTTCCCGGTCTGGTTCTGGATCGCAAACCTGGTTGTGATTCCAGTAACCTTCTTCCTCATTCTAATGGGAACCTTAATATTAATGTTTGGCCTTTTTCCTGTTGTTTCTGGTTTTTTGGCAAAGATAACTGCTTGGGTGGTTGAAACATTAATTAAACTTCTGCACACTATTGAATCCCTTCCCGGAGCTGTTTATACCGGCTTTGATTTTGATCAGTATTCACTTCTGATCTCCATGCTAATTATTCTTGCTCTGGTGTTTTATATCGAATCACGCAGGTTTCGCCATTTGATTGTCATGATTTTTTTCACAGGCCTTTTTGTGGTAAATGCAACTTATTTGAGTTGGAAGGGGAACCACCAAACAGCACTTATCGTATACGATTTGCCCGAACCTATCGTCCATATAATCCATGGAAAAGAGAACTATTTGATTGCTCCTGACAGTATGAAGCAGAAAGCAGTGATGATCTATGATGTTGTGAACGTAATTAAAACCATGGGTTTACGTCAGCCTGTACGTCTGGGATTTTCTGACGAATTTGCAGACCGGTTAATCCTGAAGTCCGCAAGCTGGGTATTTTATTCAAATCATAGGATCGCCTTGCCTGGGACTCCCGTAAAGGATTTTGACGTGATTGATCCAGATGTTTGGTTACGATTCCCCGGATATAAAGGAGACTCAATCAGACATGATTCTGTTGTTATTGTCACACCCCGCCATTTCGTTGAGAGTAATAATTCCCAGGCCATCATTCATGAGCTTTCCGTTAAGGGTGCATTCACGAAGATTTCTCCATATCGAGCGGGAAACCATCATATTACGCGCACCAAGGGCGGTTTATAAATTAATTAGCAAATTCATTGTTTTATGCGTTATTTTGTATCGTTTAATTGCATGCTATGAAAGTTGTAATTGCTGGTGCCGGGGAAGTGGGAACACACCTGGCCAGGATGTTGAGCCGTGAAAATCACGACATTATTCTTCTGGACGATGATCCGGAAAAGCTGAATCAGATTTCGCGGGATGTGGATTTGCTCACCATTCACGGATCAGCACATTCATTCGTTGATCTCAAGCAGACCGGACTTAACAAGGCAGACTTGTTTATCGCGGTCACTCCCTATGAAGAAAGAAACGTGCTTGCCTGTACAATGGCCAATTACCTTGGAGTAGGAAGAACAATTGCAAGGATCAATAATTCAGAATATCTTCAGGAGAGATACCGTGAAAAACTCCGTAATCTGGGAATTCATGAATTGATTTACCCCGAAAGTCTGGCCGCAAAGGAAATTGTTTCGTCCGTAAAGCTGACAGGAACCCGGCAAATGATCGAGTTTTCAGGAGGGAAACTGGTTCTTCTGGCCATCAAGATCAGAAGCAATGCTCCCATAGTGAACCATACATTGGAAGAACTCCATACAAGGATCAGCGATGTCATTGCCGTTGCAATCAAGCGTGACAAGGATACCATTATTCCTCAGGGCAAAGATTATATCCGGAACAATGACATAGTCTTCTTTGTTACCAACCGATCGGCACAAAAGATGGTTTTTGAACTGGCAGGCAAAGAGTTATATGAGATAAAGAACATCATGTTCCTTGGTGGCAGCCGGATCGCCCAAAAGACTATTGAAAAATTGGGAGACCAATATCGGATCAAAGTTATTGAGATAGATAAGGAGCGATGTGAGAAATTGGCCGACAAATTCGAGAATGTGCTTGTAATCAACGGAGACGGAAGGGATGTTGATCTGCTGAAAGATGAAGGTCTTGAAAAAATGGATGCTTTTATTGCCACTACCGGGAGCTCTGAAACCAACATGCTTTCGTGTCATCTCGCGAAGATGTACGGCATCAAGAGAACGGTAGCAGAGGTAGAGAACTTTGCTTTTATGGGGATTGCCGAGGGTATGGATATCGGTACTATGATTAACAAAAAACTGATTGCAGCCAGTTATATTTATCGCTTTACTTTGAATGCCGAAATTTCCACCGTGAAATGCCTGACAGCATCCGATGCCGAGGTCTTTGAGTTTGTGGCAAAGCCGGGAGCCCGAATTACCCAGAAACCCATCAAAGACCTTGATTTTCCGGAGGAAGCCAAGATAGGGGGGATTGTCAGGGATAACCAAGGCTATGTTGCGGATGGAAAAACCCAGATACTGGAGGGCGATAAAGTGGTGGTTTTCACTTTGCCGTCAGGAATCAAAAAACTTGAGAAATTTTTCAAATAATAACTGTATACTCCTTACCCGATGAACTTTAAAATTATCGCCAGGGTACTCGGATTACTTTTGGTAGTTGAAGGACTGGCAATGCTCGTGGCCTTGATGGTTGCCGTAATGTATAAAGGTCCGGATGTTTCAGCATTTATTTATTCATCAATGATATGCATTTTGCCTGGCCTGGCCATTGTCGGATTAACTTCAAAAGCCCCAAAGAATATATCCAAGCGGGAAGGTTTTGTCATTGTATCACTTGTATGGTTGGTATTTTCATTGTTTGGAAGTCTACCCTACGTAATTAGTGGATCGATACCTGACTACACGAATGCCTTTTTTGAAACCATGTCAGGATTCACCACCACAGGTTCTTCCATCCTTGAATACATAGAGGAACTTCCCCATGGAATTCTTTTTTGGAGGAGCCTGACTCAATGGTTGGGCGGCATGGGTATCATTGTGTTGTCACTCTCGTTTATGCCAATTTTTGGTATTGGGGGAATGCAGCTTTTTGCCGCTGAGGTTCCGGGGCCAACTCCCGATAAAATCAGTCCAAAGATACATCAGACCGCACGTATGCTATGGCTGATTTATATCCTTTTTACAACCCTTGAGACCTTGCTCCTTTGGGCAGGTGGAATGTCTTTGTTTGACAGCGTGAATCATTCTCTTACAACCATGGCGACCGGGGGATTTGGAACCAAACAGGACAGTGTCGCTTATTGGGATTCGGCATACATACAATACGTAATCATATTTTTCATGATTATTGCGGGCACAAATTTCTCCCTCACTTACCTGGTGTTGAAAGGTCGGATTTCCAGGCTCTACAAGGATGAAGAGTTTAAGTATTACATTTTCTTTATTGTTGGTTTTACAATAGTCATTTTCAGTGGTTTGTTGATAACAACCACGCTTGGTGTTGAACAGGCATTTAGGGATTCCCTCTTTCAGGTGGTCTCCATTATCACAACCACTGGATTTGCGACTGCTGATTATGTAACCTGGGAACCGATTTTGGTTATTCTGGTCTTTGCGTTATTTTTCTTTGGAGGATCTGCCGGTTCGACAGGGGGAGGGATTAAAATCATGCGAATTGTTGTTCTTTTGAAGAACAGTTATTATGAACTGCGAAGGATTGTTCATCCAAATGCGGTTATTCCCGTGAGATTCAACCAACATTCGGTAGATGCCAAAATTGTGAATAATGTTCTGGCATTCTTCATGTTTTATATGCTGGTTTTCTTTGTAAGCTCCATCATTTTTATGTTGTTTGTGCCTGATTTGGCAACCTCAATGGGGGCTGTTGCGACCAGCTTGGGGAATATTGGTCCGGGAATTGGGGATGTGGGTCCCTCACAGACTTTCCTTTCCATTCATCCGTTGGGGAAATGGTTTTTGTCTTTTCTGATGATGCTTGGTCGTCTTGAACTCTTCACCGTCTTGGTATTGTTCTCACCGTCATTCTGGAAACATTGATGCATTCCAAAATAAATCTTTTTAAGGGAAAGATTGTATCAATACAGGAGCTCCCCTTTGCCTTTCCTGGTAATGAGGGGCTCCTCGCCGGTAAAGTCAACAATGGTTGAGGGTATCAGTTCACCATACCCTCCATCAATGACCAAATCGGCAATATCCCTGAATTTCTCATAAATCAATTCAGGGTCGGTGGTATATTCAATGATTTCGTCTTCATCGTGGATGGAGGTTGACACGATGGGATTGCCCAGTTCCCTGACAATAGAACGTATAATGTTGTTGTCAGGGACTCTGATTCCCACTGTCTTTTTCTTTCCTTTGAAATATTTGGGAACATTACTGCTGCCTTCCAGGACAAAAGTAAATGGCCCGGGAATATTCTTTTTGATAATCTTGAATACCTGATTGGATATTGGTCTTGCATAATAGGAAAGGTGACTAAGGTCACTGCAGATAAAAGAAAAGTTGGACTTTTCAATGTCGATTCCCTTGATTCTTGCCACTTTCTCCACAGCTTTTGTGTTGGTGATATCGCAGCCCAAGCCGTATACCGTATCGGTTGGGTATATGATAACCCCTCCCTGTTGGAGCACTTCAACCACTTTCCTCACATCCCTTTCGTTAGGGTTCTCATTGTACAATTTTAAAAACATAGGATTCCTGTTTTGTCGCATAAAAATATAATTTTAGTTTTAAAGCCCGGATTTTAACTACGTTTTAAGTGCTCAATACTGAAATTATCAAGACTTCTGATGGGTCCAATACTTTATATGTCAGGGATTTGGATGAACAATACCATTCTGTACATGGAGCGGTGACCGAGTCTGAACATGTCTTTATAAAAAATGGATGGCAAGCCTTACCGAACAAACCCCATGTCGTGGTATTGGAAGTGGGATTGGGAACAGGGTTGAACTGTCTTCTTACCGCCTTGAAAGCTTTTGATGAGGGCCGGGAGGTTACTTACCATGCCGTGGAAAAATATCCTCTTTCAACTCAAATTATCTCCGGAATCGGATATGGGAAATTATTTGGCGAAAGAGGTCTGGAAATCTTTGAAAGGATCCATCAGGCCAATTGGAATGAAATGTCGGCAGTTTTTCCCGGCTTTAACCTGATGAAGATCGAAACGGATTTTCTGGTTTGGGAAGGGAGTGAAGGAATTCAGTATGATCTTGTATATTTTGATGCATTTGGGCCTGACAAACAGCCTGAAATGTGGACACCTGAGATATTCATGAAAATATCGGGACTGACGAGGCAAGGTGGAATCATTGTGACCTATGCCGCGAAGGGGGAAGTCAGGAGGCGTATGTCCTCAGCTGGATTTATAATGGAGAGATTGCCTGGACCACCTGGAAAAAGGGAAATGCTGCGGGGTATCATAAAATAATCCCTTTCGGCTTAAAAAAATGAATTATCTTCGCAACTTCATTTTGCAATACAAATCAGATGATTAACAAGGAAATCAAGACAAAAGAAGAGAAATTAAGTTATGCCTTGGGAATGAGTATTGCCAGCAACCTGATCAATTCAGGGGTCAGGTCACTCAATATCGATATATTCGCCAAGGCATTAAAAGATTTATTCGGTGGGCAGCAACCGGCTATCACTCCTGATGAGGCCAACCAGATATTGGAAAATTTCATGAACGGCAGTTCTGGAAACGATGCTGAAAAGAACCTGCAGGATGGACTGACTTTCCTGGCTGAGAACAGTATGCGAGACGGGGTCGTCCAACTGGAGAGTGGGTTGCAGTATCAGATACTGGCCGAGGGTGCCGGAAGAAAACCCGGGATAAAAGATAAAGTGAAATGTCATTACCATGGTACCCTGATCGACGGTACCGTTTTTGACAGTTCTGTACAACGGGGAAAGCCTGCCGAATTTCCTGTATCAGGGGTTATTGGTGGTTGGGTGGAAGCATTGCAGCTCATGCCTGTCGGGTCAAAATACCGTTTGTTTATTCCACCTGACCTTGCTTACGGATCAAGAGGTGCAGGAGGGACTATCGGACCTAATTCCACCCTTATTTTCGACGTTGAATTATTGGAAATCGTATAATAATCATAATATCATTAAAAAACATGAAGATTAAATCGCTCTTTTTTCTGGCAATTGTTGTTGCCTTCATTTCTGCAAGCTGCCAACAGGGTGGTGCAGGTAAAAAAATCAAGCTGGAATCTGAAATTGATTCCACCAGTTATGCTCTCGGTGTACTAATCGGTCAGCAGAACAAGCAAGGTCTGGAAACATTCCCCGGTGGTACTGATCTCAACCTTGACATCATGGCTGAAGCTTTCAGGCTTTACCTGAAAGGAGAAACCACTGTTATGGAACCAGAGCAAGCAAATGAAATAGTAGGAAATTTCTTCGACAAAAAGCAGAATGAAACTTCACAGAAAAACCTGGAAGAAGGAAATGCATTCCTCGAAAAGAATAAGGCTCGCGAAGGTATTGTAACTACCGCAAGCGGTCTTCAATACGAAATCGTGACTGAAGGCACTGGTCCGAAACCTGCAGCAACTGACGTCGTGAAAGTCCATTATCATGGAACGACTATCGATGGTAAGGTATTCGACAGTTCTGTAGATAGGGGTGAGCCCGTTGAATTTCCTGTTGGACAGGTGATCCCGGGTTGGGTGGAAGCACTTCAGCTGATGCCTGTAGGCTCAAAATGGAAATTGTATATTCCCAGTGAACTGGGATATGGCGTGAATGGTGCAGGAAGCGATATCGCACCAAATTCAGTGCTTATTTTTGATGTTGAACTGCTTGAAATTGTAACTCCAAAGTAATAATCTTTGCAGGGAATACACCGTGATATAGTCACGGCTAAAACAATTGTATCATGAGTCTTGTATTAAAAGGGAAATTATCTCGCATTCTAGAGCCTGAGAGCGGAATGTCAAAGGCTGGTAATCAGTGGAAAAAACAAGAGTTTTTGATCGAAACCTCCGATCAGTTTCCAAAGAAAGTCTGCTTTACCTTGTTTAATGATAAGGTATCTGCTCTCGCCGGACTGAATCCTGGTGATGAAATTGAAGTATCCTTTGATGTGGAATCCAGGGAATTCAATAATAAATTCTACCACAACCTGAATGCCTGGAAGATTGAAAAGGCCGGACCCCAAAAGGCAAACGGTGATTTTCCACCTCCGTTGACTTTGGATGATATGCCGGAGGAATCTTTTGACGACCAGCCAGGTGACCTTCCCTTTTAGTCACTGAGGATTTATAAACTGCATCCTGTACTTTGTTGTCGGCCAGTTATCTGTGCCTTCATCCGGACGTGATGCAGTTTTTCTTTGGATATCGCTGATTAGTGATCCCGTGTGAAAACAAATCTGTCCACAGTGCTCAATAGGGGTGCAAAATGATATCCTCCCAGATCGAAGGCTTTCATTTCCTCCGGATCGTATAAGTTGTTTTCAAGGATAAACCGAGTCATCATCCCCCTGGCCTTCTTGGCATAAAATGAAACCATCGCATATTTGCCGTTCTTCAGGTCCCTGAATTCAGCCGTAATGATTTTTGCTTTCAGTTTCTTTTGGTCGATGCTTTTAAAGTATTCATTGGATGCCAGATTAACCAGTACCTGACTTCCGCTCTGGTCGATTGCCAGATTCACCTCCTTTACAATTTTCTCCTTCCAAAAGGCGTAAAGATCATTCTTTCGTCCTGTTTTTAGTTTGGTGCCCATCTCCAACCTATGCGGCTGGATCAAGTCAAGGGGTTTCAAAACACCATAGATTCCTGATAAAATTCTGATCCGTTGCTGTGATTCTGTCAGGATTTTCTTTGAAAGTGTATTTGCTGACAATCCATCATACACATCCCCGTCGAAGGCCAGGATCGCCTGTTTCGACTTTTCGGGAGACGGATCCCAGTTCTGATATCGCTCGAAATTCAGGTTGGCCAGGGTGGGGGAGATTGACATTAAATCAGCCAGCCCTTTGGCAGATATTTTCTTCAGGGTTTTTACCAACTTTTCCGTGTCCTCCTGAAATACGGGCATGGTAAATTCACTGACATGGTTTTGTGGTTCGAAATTCAATGATTTGGCAGGTGATAAAACAATAAGCATAATATCAATTTTTTGGGATAAACACGCAGGTTGGCTGAAAGTTCTTGATTCAAATCATGACGATACATATCTTCTTTGACGGAGTAAAAGACAAGGTATGGATTTTATAATCATTCCTCTCAGAGGGATCAATAAAACCTGAAGTTATAACGATTGTTCCTGGTGAAGTTGACTTCATAGGAGAACATGACCTCGTGTGTACCAAATTGCTGGCGTGAAAAACGGTTTGCAGGGAACTCGAAAATGTATCCAAATCTCATGTTTCTTGAAAAAACCCATTGTAAGGTGGCACCAGCAGATTCATTATATCGGTAAAAACCGCCAATCCAGAATTTTGGATACAACAATACATCGAGTGAAGGATTGATTTCAAGGGGAGCTCCCCTGACCAGCATAAGGCGAATGGAGGGTTCTATGAAGACATGGTAGCTTAACCTGTAAACCTTGCTGCCCGAAAGGAGGTAATGTCTTAGTTCAGAATAGGTGTTGAGTCGTGATACATCACTGCTGTATTCTAGCTGGATCAGCCTTGGGACAGAAAAACCGATTTGATAATCATCGGACTGAAGCAGAAAGCCTATGCCAAAGTTTGGAATCAGGTATCTCTCGATCATTCCCTGGAATGCCGGGTCGAAATCATAATTTGGATCATAGGTGTTGTAAAGATCCAGGTTATTCCTGTATCCTGTTATGCCAAACCGAAGCCCAAAATAGAGCCAGGACCTCCAGTTTGTTTCGATGCGGTATGAATAGTCTCCCAACAAACTGACCTTTCTTTCTTTTCCCAGCCTGTCGTTCAGGATATGAAGTCCCCATCCGGCATTCTGCCTGAAATGCTGTTGCTGAAAGGTCAGTGATTGAGTTGACGGGGCTCCTTCCATTCCAATCCACTGTCTCCGGATGTTCATCATGTAACCTGTGCCCGACCAGGTGCCTGCATAGGCGGGATTGGCCAGCTGGGTATTAAACAATGATTGGGAATATACGGCATCAGTTTGTGCGTTCGCTTTCATTGCAGTCGACAGAAGGAGCAAAATGGCCATGAATATGAAAGGCGTCCTATTCATGGCTATTCATCCCTTTAATGTTGGTGTTCAGGTAAATGCTTCCTGTTACGGGTTTTTGTCCATCGCCCGGATCAAACAGATAAAAATAAGTACCGGCAGGCAGTATAGACTGAAAGGGAGAAATACCCCGGTTAGGCTTCCCATTCCAAAATGCATCTTCCGATCCCCAGAATTCAACATTCCCATATTTCTCCTGTTCAAACAACAACTGCCCGTAACGGTTAAAAACCGAGATCCTTGCATTTGGATATTCTTCAATACAACGTATGTAAAACCTCTCACCGATACCATCGCCGTTTGGACTGAAACCGTCAGGAATCAGGAATGCACAGGGACCTGGTCCCGGATCATCCGGATCATCGGGATTAGCCTCAATGGTGATTATGACCAGAGCTGAATCCGCTTGTCCCATCTCGTTGATAATCCTGTATCCGATGGTATCTGTCCCGGAATAGCCCTGATCCGAGGTGTATTCAATCTGTGACAGGGAATTCAGAAATGCTGTTCCGTTTGTGGGGAGCCAAATGGTTGACACTTCAATGTCAACATTCTGTATCCCGCCACAATCGTTATCATTATTCAGAATGCTAATCAAACCAATTTCATCTTCTTTGATTGTGATCCGGTCATCTGTTGCCTCCGGCTTACTTAATAACAAAACATGCTGGGGGCATTCCTTGATTACATTTCCCTGGTGAGTTACAGTCCACTTAAAATCTGTGAACCCTGCCTGAAAGTTTCCTGATGCGTTTTCTGTATTGTTCCTGCTGTTTTTGACTTCAACCGGACCGCAAGCAAAGCCTTTTGAGAGTTCAGGAAGGTCTATCCATTCACTGCAGATACCGGGGTCAAGCATAATTTCAAGGGTGTCTTCAGGGCAGTTTACGATTGGTATGGATACATCATGCACGACTATTTTTTGATCCAGGGTGTCCTTAGTTCCGTCAAACCATGTGATCTGCCACTGGTTAGTTGTTTCACCTACCGGAAATTCATCATTCACAGGCCATTCCGAAATCAGCTCTATTTTGTCCCTGCCGGGAGTGCACGATTTTATGACAGGAACCTTTTGGGGAACGACAGCCGTACACTTTCCCGGGTCTGCGTCTTTGGTAACCAGCTTGTCGGGTACGAAGGTCAGTTTTTTGATGGTGTCGAGGACAGTAATTTCGGTTGTGCATTCAAGTATTCTTTCGTGATAAGCGAAGTATCTTACAGTCCAATTGCCAGCCTTTGTGTAATTCATTATACCAGCATAATTGATACCTATGGAGTCCTTTACACAGGGAGGAAGGATTTTCAATGGACGATCATTGATTTTTGCCCTACAAAATTCATCCAGGTAAAGGGTTTCTTTTTCTTTACAATCAATCTTTTTGTAATCATTATTTTCGATTACAATATCGAAAGTACATTCACCTGTATTGCGGCTTTTATCCATTACTTTATACTGAATGGTTGTTGTGCCAATCGGATATGGATCATCTTTTGTAAGACCGTCACTTCTGCTTAAAACAAGCTGGTTGGTAGCACATGTATCTTTTATACTTATCGGGGAAGGCAATCGAAATCCAGGATAATCACATATACCAGGATCAATATTGATATAAATGTTTTCCGGGCATTTAACTTCTGGTTTAATCGTGTCAATCCAAAGAATTGCTTCTTTTGAAAATAATTTAGAACAAACTGCCTTATTCACAATAAATGCACGAAAGCTCATGGTATCATTGCTTAATTTTTCGGCAATCACATGATATTTATCACCTGATTGACTCAAATCCGAAATCCAGATATTTGTGTTTACTGGCTTGTATTGCCATGTAATTTTCGTGTAGTTTTCGGCTGAGACATTAAAAATAACCGGGTCACCCTGGCAAACATAAACATCCAATGGATTTTCGTTGATAACCACATCCTTTACAAGCTCAAAGTCATCGGCAAGTACAGTATACTCTGTTTCGCCAAATTGAATGAAGCGTGCAAATACTTTATAGTTGCCTGACAGGTTTAGCAGATTTGTGGGAAATGAAATTCCTCTCAGAGAATCTGGTGGGCTGAAAATTTTCTGGTCATTGGCAAGAAGAAATGAAATTGTGTCAATGCCATGTACAAAATGTATAGAGTCAGTAATGTCGGCAGGAAGGGCATCCGCAAAGCGGATTCTAAGGGTATCGTTTTGACACAAAATATCATTTTCGACTATCAGTGAATATGTATGTGTGTCGGCCTTGTTCGCGAAAGAAGGAGTCAGGATGGAGATGAATAAAACAGTCAGGATAAACCTTGCCCAAACAGATGTTTGTTTCATCCCGGGTTTAGGATAACATGAATTATTGTCCGGCAGTCCCTTATTGCGTCTGTTCATCCCCCAACAGATTAGTTGGGTAAAGATAAAAAA
Organism: Bacteroidales bacterium 6E; assembly: GCA_001270045.2. Lineage (GTDB taxonomy): Bacteria > Bacteroidota > Bacteroidia > Bacteroidales > Prolixibacteraceae > UBA1413. The sequence goes on from DF970669.1 coordinate 13,669, forward strand.
AGAGTTTAAGGGATGAAAGCTGCTTATTTATTATTCCACGATCCGCTTTAAGAGAACCACGTTTTCGACGTGATGAGTTTGAGGAAACATATCAACCGGTTGGATTGCGACAATCTGGTAGTTATGCGACATGATCGACAGGTCACGGGCCTGAGTGGACGGATTGCAACTCACATAAACGATTCTGTCTGGATTTGCCTCCATGATGCTTTTGATCACATCTTCATGCATCCCTGCACGAGGTGGATCGGTAATGATGACATCCGGCCGTCCGTGCATTTTAATGAATTCGGCATTCAGAATGTTTTTGATGTCTCCGGCATAAAAAGTGGTGTTTTTGATATTATTGATCGCGGCATTGATGCGGGCATCTTCAATGGCTTCAGGGACATATTCAACTCCAATGACTTTCCTGCAATTCCGGGCCACAAAATTGGCAATGGTGCCTGTACCGGTATATAGGTCATATACGATCTCGTCACCCTTTAAGCCGGCAAACTCGCGTGCTACCTTATATAGTTCATAAGCCTGCTCCGAGTTGGTCTGGTAAAAACTTTTTGGTCCTATTTTAAACCGCAGGCTTTCCATCTCTTCCCAGATGTGATCAATTCCTGCATAAAGTCTCACTTCCTGATCCGTGATGGTATCATTTCCTTTTGGATTGATTACATACATAAGTGAAGTAATTTCCGGAAATTGTTGTTGGATGGCATTCAGGATCATTTCCCGTTTTTCCCTGTCCTCGTGGAAAAAGGTGAGGATTACCATAGTCTGGCCAGTCGAGGATGTCCTTATGATGAGGGTCCTCAGAAACCCCTTTTGGTTTCGGATGTCAAAGAAAGTTAGGTTATTTTCCCGGGCAAAACGGAAAACGAAGTTCCGGATGGAGTTTGATGGTTCAGGTTGAAGCCAGCAATGCTCTATGGGTATGACCTTGTCGAAGAGTCCGGGAACATGAAACCCCAGTGCATCCCGGTCTTCGATCCCCTGGTTATTGGCGATTTCCTCATTGGTCAGCCACCGGCTGTTCGAGAAGGTAAACTCCAGTTTGTTGCGGTAATAATCGGTTTTTGCCGATCCCAAAATGGGACTAATAGTGCTAAACTCCAGTTTTCCAATGCGTTTGAACTGGTCTTCTACCTGCTTCTGTTTATAATGGAGTTGGTCTGAATAGTTCAGGTTTTGCCATTTGCACCCTCCGCATACACCAAAGTGCTTGCAAAAAGGTTCATTTCTTAGTTCTGACAGCTTATGGTAATGAATTATGCGGGCTTCCAGGTACTTTTTTTTCTTTCTTGTCACCTGAAGATCCACTATGTCTCCGGGAATTCCGTGGGTGGTAAAAACCACCATATCATCAATTTTTGCGATTGATTTGCCTTCAGCAACAATTTCTGTGATGATAACGTTCTGAAATATAGGTTTTTTTTGTATCTTTCTACCCACTTTGGTTTTTATTGCAAAGATAATCGAATGATGAAATAAAAACGAAGATGAGTTTTTTACATTCTGTGTCATTCTGGATCAAGGGTTCCCAAAATGGGAATGAATGAAAAAATATAACGAGATAAGTGTCTTGATTTACAGAATATTAATTTTGTGGCATGATATTGGTTAAAGTTCATCTCGTGTTAATAAGTATGGATATTGCAATTTATTTCGTAAAAGATATTCTATAGGGGAAAGCAACTTCTGTATATATGATTGGTTTTGTGTTTAGGGGTTTGTAAATCATCAATCATCTTCAAAAAAGCGTCCATACTGCTTTCCCCTTTTTTTAAAATATTAGAAAGGTTGTCTCATGTGCGAGGCAACCTTTTTTTTGCACTTGTTGGATTAGTATCAGATCCCCCAACCATACTCCTGTCAAAACTCTGGGCAAGTCCCGAACAACTTCCTGCTGTCTGCACTTAATTTGCGTAAAGCCCTCAATATTTTTACTTAGGCGATTGACCTTTATATGCAAAACCAATTCAGAATATATGAACATCTTCGGAAGTTGGTTGAGACTTGTTCATACCAGACAGATAAGTTCTGGGATATTCAACATTTAATTGTATCAGGATAGGGATGTCTCTCGCCAAAACAAAAACTGCTTTAATCTTTAGGCTGATTTTTTGTACATAAGGTCTTTTGGTTGTCTATAAAAATACCTTTAAGTATTATTTATCAGAGGTTTAACAAATAGTTTACAATCCCTTGGTTTAACCCAAATATGACTTTTTTAATAGGTTGGTCGGATTGAATATTCCTATCTTTGACGGCATAAACAGCCACAATACCCGAAAAAATATGAAGCAAATCAAATTTGTAACTGCCGAAGAAGCAGTAAAAGTAGTTAAATCCAACGACAGAATCCACATGCATAGCGTGGCGGTGACCCCGCATCCGCTTATCAATGCCCTTGTTGAACGGGGTCGCAATAAAGAGCTGCGCAATGTGCGGATTCAACATATTCATACTGAAGGACCAGCTCCTTATGCCGAACAGGAATTTGAGGGGATTTTCCAGTTGGAGTCATTCTTTGTTGGAGGGAATGTCAGAAAGCAAACCCAGGCTGGATGGGCCGATTATATCCCTGTTTTCCTTCATGAAACGCAGCGTTTGATTCGTGAAGGCTACCTTAAGGTTGATGTTGCCTTCATTCAGGTATCTACTCCCGACGTCCATGGATACTGTTCGTTAGGTACTTCGGTAGATGCTACCCTGGCGGCAGTAGAGACTGCCAAATGTGTGATTGCAATTGTCAATAAAAATGTACCGCGTGCATTCGGTGATGCCATGATCAGGGTTGAAGATATCGATATTTTTGTTCAGGATGATTCACCCCTGTATGCACCGGCAATGCCACCGATCAGTGAAACTGAATTCCAGATTGGTAAATATGTTGCTGAACTTGTGGACGATGGTGCCACACTTCAGATGGGTATCGGTGCCATCCCCAATGCCGTACTTTCCATGCTGGGGAACCATAAGAACCTTGGCGTGCACTCCGAAATGTTCTCCGACGGTATCCTTCCGCTGGTTGAAAGTGGTGTAGTTAATGGTAAATGTAAAGCAATCGACAAAGGAAAAATGGTGGCTACCTTTTTGATGGGCTCCACTAAACTTTACGATTTTATACATGACAATCCCATGGTTGCCATGATGGATGTAGCCTATACCAACAGGGTGGCCGTCATTGCACAGAACCCAAAAGTTACTGCCATTAATTCGGCACTTCAGGTCGACATTACCGGTCAGGTATGTGCCGATTCCATTGGGACAAAATTCTATTCGGGCGTAGGGGGGCAGATCGACTTCCTGCGTGGCGCTTCATTGAGCGAACATGGTAAACCAATCATTGCCATCCCATCAATCACAACAAAAGGGGTAAGTAAAATCGCTCCTATCCTGACCCCCGGTGCAGGAGTTGTGAGTACCAGGGCCAATATCCATTGGCTGGTTACCGAATTTGGTGCCGTAAACCTCTATGGCCGTACCCTTCAGGATCGTGCCAAGCTCATTATATCCATCGCACATCCGAGTGTCAGGGAAGAATTGGAACAGGCCGCATTCGAGAGATTCGGTCCCCACTTCCATTTTGTCTGGGATGAACAGGAATAACTGTGAAGAGATAAGAAGGCGGGCCTTAGAATCTGCCTTTTTTTATTCATAAAACGATATTTTGAAAATTCTTCCATATTCTTCCAATTATCATATACATTAAAATTCGATTATTAATCACATATACTCAAAATTATGAAAGTATCACATATCGAACACATTGGAATCGCAGTTGAAAGTCTTGACGAGGCCATTCCATTTTATGAAAATGTATTTGGCATGAAATGCTATGCCATTGAAGAGGTAGCCGACCAGAAGGTGAAAACTGCCTTTTTCCAGGTAGGGCAAACCAAGATTGAATTACTTGAATCTACAGATCCTGAAGGTCCGATTGGCAAATTTATAGCCAAGAAAGGTCAGGGGATCCATCACATGGCGTTAGCCGTGGATGATGTGACTGAGGCTCTGAAACATGCAGAAGAGCAAGGAGTTGCACTTATTGACAAAGGTCCCCGCAAAGGTGCCGAAGGACTTAATATCGGTTTTCTGCACCCGAAATCAACCTTTGGTGTACTTACTGAATTTTGCGCCAAATAACCACAACTGAAACACTTTTTCCAAAAAATTATGAATAATCAGGATAAAATCAGACAACTGATCGACCTGCGTGCTGAAGCTAAGCTCGGAGGTGGAGAGAAAAGAATTAATGCCCAGCACGAGAAAGGTAAAATGACTGCCCGTGAGCGCATTGAGCTTTTGCTTGATGAGGGGAGTTTCGAGGAATTCGATATGTTTGTCACCCATCGTTGCACAAACTTTGGTCTCGAAAAATCAAAATTCCTGGGTGACGGTGTAGTTACCGGTTATGGTACAATCGACGGGAGGCTTGTTTATGTATATGCCCAGGACTTTACAGTTTTCGGAGGATCACTTTCGGAAACATATGCCCAGAAAATCTGTAAAGTGATGGATATGGCCATGAAGAATGGCGCTCCGGTCATTGGTATCAACGATTCAGGTGGTGCCCGTATACAGGAGGGAGTAACTTCCCTGGCCGGTTATGCCGAAATCTTCCAGAGAAATATCATGGCATCGGGTGTGATTCCCCAGATCTCTGCCATTTTCGGTCCTTGCGCCGGAGGTGCAGTCTATTCTCCAGCCCTGACCGACTTCATTGTGATGAGTAAGTCTTCATCCTATATGTTTGTCACTGGTCCTAAAGTGGTCAAAACAGTAACCGGTGAAACGGTAACTGATGACCAGCTGGGAGGTGCCATGGTGCACGGATCCAAATCAGGGGTAACCCATTTTGTTTCTGATGATGAACAGGAAGGCATTGCCCTCATTCGCAAAATGCTTTCATACATGCCACAAAATAATCTGGAGGAACCGCCTCTGGTCCGTTGTGACGACCCTATCGACCGTCTTGAAGATTCCTTGAATGAATTGATACCCGACAATCCCAACAAACCTTACGATGTGAAGGATGTTATCCACTCGATTGTTGACAATTCTGAATTCATGGAAGTTCACCGTTATTATGCCCCCAATATCGTGGTCGGCTTTGCACGTTTCAATGGCATATCCGTAGGTATTGTGGCCAACCAGCCTGCTTATCTGGCCGGCGTGCTCGATATAAACGCATCCCGTAAGGCTGCCCGGTTTGTCCGTTTCTGCGACGCTTTCAACATCCCTATTGTTACCCTCGAGGATGTTCCCGGATTCCTTCCCGGAACCGCCCAGGAATATGGCGGTATCATCATTCACGGTGCCAAATTACTCTATGCTTATGGCGAGGCCACGGTTCCCAAAATTACCGTTATCCTAAGGAAAGCATATGGTGGTGCATATTGCGTGATGAGCTCGAAACATTTGCGTGGAGATATCAATTATGCTTGGCCGACTGCCGAAATTGCGGTGATGGGTCCCAAAGGAGCCATTGAGGTATTGAAGAGCAAGGAAATCAAGAAAATTGAGGATCCCCAGGAACAGGCGGCGTTTATCGCCAAAGCCGAGGAGGAGTATAAAGACCAGTTTGCGAATCCATACAATGCAGCCCGTTACGGTTATATCGATGATGTGATCGAACCACGCAATACCCGTTTCCGCATTATCCGTGCCCTACAGTCGCTGGCCACCAAAAAGGACACCAATCCTCCCAAGAAACATTCGAATCTTCCATTGTAAACATTGAAATTATGCGAATTACAACATTGAAATTACTGGCTGTTGTTCTGCTGATTTCATGGATGGGAATATTGGACGGTAGTGCCCAAAGTGCTCTCGACCTTCGAATCAACGAGATATTGGTTGACAACCAGTCCAATTACCTGGATGATTTCGGGCAACACAGTCCCTGGATTGAAATATTCAACAGCGCTTACAACTCGGTGGATATCGGTGGGTTATACCTGACGGATGACTTGTCTAATCCAACAAAGTACCGGATTGCCTCCGGACAAACCATGACCGTTATTCCTCCCAGGAGCTATATTGTTTTCTGGGCAAATAACATGCCGACCCACGGAATCAAACACCTTAATTTTATCCTGAAGGAAGGTTCCGTGATTGCACTTTTTGATGCAAGCGGTAAAACTTTGATCGATTCAGTATCGGTTCCGGGTAATGTAATTCCTGACATTACCTTTGGTCGTACCATAGACGGTGGTCCAGAATGGGCCAACCTACCCAAATCCACGCCTGCGGCAAACAACGATACCGAATTCAGGCCCATGGCAGGTGAAAAATTCGTGGAAATGGACCCTACCGGTTTTGGCATGGCAGTTATCGCAATGGCGGTTGTTTTCTTTGCACTTGCCCTGTTGTTCATTTTCTTTAAAAATATGAGCAGGGTTATCGGTCTTGACCTGAACAAGCAAAAAATTGCCAGGGCCCTGACAAAAGCCAGGCTGGGCAAGGAAACTGAATCAGAAAAGGAATCCATTGTGAAAGATGAAGAATACCAAGTAAGCGGTGAGGTGAATGCGGCAATAGCAATGACACTCTTTATGTACTCCACTGAAATGCATGATGACGAAAGCACCGTATTGACTATCAATAAGGTTTCACGTACCTATTCGCCTTGGAGTTCAAAGATTTACGGTTTAAGACAATATCCTAAATAGACAAAAATGAAACGATTTAAATTTACCATAAATGGCAACAAATACGAAACTGAAATCCTTCATATCGAGGATAATGTTGCCGAAATTGAAGTGAACGGGACCAAGTATTATGTAGAGGTCAACAAGGACATACAACCGGTGAAGACACCTAAACTGGTCCGTGCAAATGTTGTTCCATCAACCGATAGTCATCCTTCAGTTGCCAAAACCAGCAGCCCGTCTGCTCCTAAAGGTGCAGGCTCGATAAAATCACCGCTACCCGGTGTTATTCTGGAAGTTAACGTGAAAGAAGGAGACGTGGTGAAAATGGGACAGAGATTGCTCGTCCTGGAAGCCATGAAGATGGAGAATAACATTGAAGCTGACAAAGCCGGAAAAGTAACTTCAGTCCTGAAACACAAGGGTGATTCAGTAATGGAGGGCGATGTCCTAATCGTGATAGGAGAATAGAGATATGGGTGATATTGGTAATTTCTTTAACTTTGTTATCGAACAGGTAATACAGTTTCTTTCCTTCACGGCCTTCGCCAACTTGACCGTTGGTCACCTGATCATGATCTTGGTAGGTCTGATCTTTATCTATCTCGCCATTGCCAAGGAATACGAGCCGATGTTGCTTGTACCTATTGGCTTTGGAATCCTGATTGGAAACATTGCTTTTACTCCCGGCTACAAAATTGGGATATATGAAACCGGAAGTGTGCTGAATTACCTCTATTTTGGGGTAATGCAGGGAGTGTATCCTCCTCTCATCTTTCTGGGCATCGGAGCCATGACCGACTTTTCCGCACTGATTTCTAATCCGAAATTGATTCTTATCGGTGCAGCAGCCCAGTTTGGCATATTTGGTGCTTATGCTTTGGCATTGGCATTTGGTTTTTCTCCTGCTGCTGCCGGTGCCATCGGGATAATTGGTGGTGCCGACGGTCCGACGGCAATTTTCCTCTCGTCCAAGCTGGCCCCTGAACTGATGGGTGCCATCGCGATCTCGGCTTATTCATATATGGCCCTCGTGCCGGTGATTCAGCCTCCGATCATGAAACTCCTGACTACCAAAAAGGAACGTCTGATCAGGATGAAACCGCCAAGAGCCGTATCAAAGACTGAAAAGATCATTTTCCCCATTGCCGGCCTTTTGCTGACCACCTTTCTGGTGCCAAGTGGTTTGCCTTTGTTAGGTATGCTGTTCTTCGGAAACCTTTTGAAAGAGAGCGGTGTCACCAAACGCCTTGCCGATACGGCCAAGGGCCCCATGATCGATATCGTAACCATTCTTTTGGGATTGACCGTGGGAGCTTCAACCCAGGCCACCACCTTTCTGTCACCCCAATCGATCAAGATCTTCGGCCTTGGTGCCTTATCATTCATTATTGCTACCACCGCAGGTGTCGTATTTGTGAAAATCTTTAACCTATTCCTGAAGGAAGGTAACAAAATCAATCCGTTGATAGGTAACTCTGGTGTTTCTGCCGTACCTGACAGCGCCCGGGTTTCTCAGATTATTGGTCTGCAATATGACAAGACTAACCACCTGTTGATGCATGCCATGGGACCCAACGTAGCTGGTGTGATTGGCAGTGCTGTGGCTGCCGGTATCTTGCTGAGTTTCCTTGCCTGATGAAAATTTTGCCAGTTCGGCTGGTAAATAACCAACCGTACGAAGTTTGTAGTTAAAGTTAATGATTCATATCCGGGATCGGTTCCATTTAGTTAGCCGGTCCCGGATTCTTTTAACTGACTACATTAACTGGGTTACCCTCCATGAATGATTTCAGGTTCGAAGCCGCAATGCCCATAAGCCTTACACGGGCTTCCTTGGTGGCCCATGCAATATGAGGCGTGATATAACAATTTTTTGCAGTCAGTAAAGGATTTCCTTCCCTTGCTGGCTCAATCGATAAGACATCCAGTCCGGCCCCTGCAATTTTTCCTGAATTCAATGCATCCGCAAGATCTTGTTCATTGATGAGAGGCCCTCTGCCCGTATTTATCAGAAATGCATCCGGCTTCATCAGTGAGAGTGTTTCCTTATTGATAAAACCCTGGTTGTCGGCAGTCAGCGGACAGTTGATGCTGATATAGTCGCTGTAATGCAATAGCTCCTCAAGACTGACCTGCCGGGCATATGCCTGAATATTCTCTTTTTTGCGGTGATTTTGGAAGATAACCTCCATGCCCATGGCATCCCCAATTTTGGCAATAGCCTGGCCAATTCGTCCAAAACCGATAATCCCCAAAACCTTTCCCGTAAGTTCTGTCTGGGGAGTACTCCAGAAGCAAAAATCCCTGTGTCCGGTCCAGGCACCTTCACGTACCTGGCGGGCGTGCAGATCTACCTGTCGGGCAAAGTTGAGGATGTGTGCAAATGCCAGTTGGGCGACCGACTGGGTGCTGTATGCCGGAATGTTGGTGACAATAATTCCCGCTTCCCGGGCCGCTTCGGTGTCGACTACATTGTATCCGGTAGCCAAGACACCAATGAATTTTAGCGCTGGCAAATTAGCAATGGTTTCCCTGGTAATTATCACTTTGTTGGTGAATAGTGCTTCAGCTCCGGAAGCCCGCTCCATGATATCTCCGGGATCCGTCCGATCATAAACCTTCAGTTCCCCCAAAGCAGATATTTCATCCCATTCCAGATCCCCCGGATTAAGGGTATACCCGTCCAGCACAACTATTTTAATGCTCATAAAATGTATTCAGTTTTATATAATGGTAATTAGAGTTCTATACGGATATTGTGTGATTGCATGGGATCATGTGGCGTAACCGGACGGTATGGCTTCATTTCCAGATTGTTGATATCCCTTCTGTTGAATTGCCGTACCTGAAGGGGCATGCTGAATAGGGTCTGGTCAGGTTTCAGGTCGGTTTTCCAGGTTAATGCATATCCATAACGATTGTAATACTTCACCAAAAGCTGGTTTTTCCCCTCTTTAAGCGAAAGGAGAAATACATCGCGATTCATTTTCGAGCCTCTGGGATTGTTGTGGATCGATAATTGGACACCATTGAGCCAAACCTGGATGCCATCTCCGCTGAACAGGTGGACAATATAATCCATGTCACGCGGTGCCTCTAGCTCGTGAAGAACATAAAAGCTTTGCCGCGGAAGGGCTTCCATAGTCATTTCCAATCCGTCTTTCCAGTTGTCAAGTTTGGTCCAATGAAGATTTCGTCCCCATGATTTAGACAGGTCAATGTTCGGGGAAACGGGGCCATGTACCCGTTCAAAGGAACTACGTACCGGTGTCAGTAGCCAGGGTTGACTGAAACTCACATTCTCCGTTTGATTTCGATTCTGAACCGCAGTGCCTTTAAGTCTAATTACTTCGGGTGTTCCGTTCCAAACGAGCTCCAATTCCCGGCCCATTTCCCCTTCGGTGAAAAAGATCTCCGGGGTTATTTCTCCCCTGGGAGAGATGAAGTTCCACGACTGTTTTACCAGACTGCGGTGATTGTTATAATAGTCGATACAGGAATAGCTGAAGTGTGGCGTTGCATTGTGCCGGTCCAGATAGGTGAGGCCGGGATCCGTGACTGTACCTGGATGAGGAGCATATCCTTTGCTCATAGAGACAACAATTACGGGGATATCGTTGTTGTTAAATGCCATCGTTGGAAGGGTAAGCTCTGAGCCATTCCGGCGGTTCCGTATCCTGATTTTATGGTTGGGCATATTCAGCATACTGGCTGATTCAACTTTGCCCGATAACAAGGGAAGTTCAATCGTTTGGGAGGTTTCCCCGGAAAGAATCAGGTAAAGAGTATCTCCTTTTGCCGTTATTTCACCCCATGGAAAGGATTCCGTAAATGGATTGGCGGTAGTCCCGTATATGGATTCTCCGTTACGTTTCAGCCACTGGCCAATGCCAAGCAATACCTGAGATTCATACGGCACTACACTGCCATCGCCTTTAGGCCCTATATTCAGCAAGTAGTTGCCACCGTGGCTGACCACCTTGATCAGGGAAACCAGTTTTTCAAGGATCTTTGCTTCCGGATTTTCACGCACCTGCCATGAACGGTAACCCCAGGTTTCATCAAAAATGGAAGCCGGAGTTTGCCATGGTGCGTCAATTTTGTATCCCGGATATTCATTGTCTCCCATCACGCAAAAGTCGTAGCGGTTATTTCCAAGCCGCCCACTTACCATGCAATTGGGTTGCAGGCTTTTAACCAGTTCAAAAATCTCGTGACTTTGACTATCTGTCAAGGAGCCCATGTCGAACCATAATTCGGAGATTGGCCCATAGTTGGTCAGGATTTCTGTCACCTGCTTTTTATTCAGTTCATGGTGGGCATCGGTAATCGGATTGGCGTTGTGGGTTGTCCAGGGATGAACGGTCCAGTCGATCAGCGAAAAGTAAATCCCCATATTCAATCCGTGCCTTTTGCAAGCCTCTGATAACTCCTTGAGAATGTCCCTTTTGAAGGAGGTTGCATTGGTGATGCTGAAACGTGTTGTATATGTATCGTACATACAAAAACCATCGTGATGTTTGGCCGTAATGACAATCGATCGCATCCCGGCTTCTTTTGCCAGTGACGCTATCGAATCGGCATCCCATTTTTCTGGATTAAACCTTGCCGCTTCCTCCTCGTAAACATCTGACATGATACCACCATGAGCCTGGATCTGTTCACTGTAGCCCACTTTCACCTGTTCCCCGTTCCAGACACCACCCAAATTGGAATAGGCTCCGAAGTGGATAAACATGGAGTATTTGTTGTTGAACCATTCATTTTGCTTGTCCGGATTGTCCTGTGCCCGGATATTCAACTGTAATAGGGCCATTAAGGCGATAATCGTAAGGATTCTCATGGTATTTTGATTCAATGAAAATGTGCTTCTGGTTTATCGTATCAGTCAATTCATGAACATGTCGGAAATCATTGTGCAAATTTCAGTAAGTCGAGCCCAAAGAATGCCTTGCCTGCCATTTTTCCTTCGCTGATGATCTCGACCGTAAAGATATTATTCCCTTGCAAAAGGGGCTGTAACCCCAGGTATATTTCCCGGGTCGAAACTTCAGTGTTGAACAGGTTGAAGGTTCCTGGTATCAATTTGCCATTCCAGTATACACGAACACTTCCATAATCGGGAGCCACAGTAAATCGTGCTGTCAGGTGTGTATTCCGGGCTTCATCGCTGATCATGCTGAGCTCCAGTCGGTCGCCGGGATGGCCACCGGTCCAGAATACCTGGGTATTTTGGCTCCATCCCCAAATGTCGGAGGTTTGGTATGTTATATTGCCCCCACTAATAGAGTCAACAGCCATATTCTCCGCTTCCATCATTCCATTGCTTATGACCGGCTCAATCAGGTCACTCCGGATAATGGCCACCTTTGCCTTTGCTCCCTGGATGTCTGGTTCTATGTTCGATTTTCCGCCCGGCATGACGTACCAATAGGTAACCGGGGCAAAATTGACGACAGCGTTGGCCCAGTGCCACATTTCCATATCGAAACGCAATGAGCTTGTAAAAGGGATCGCGTCCAGTGCACGGTGTCGCATATTCACCGTATATCCTGGCCAGAAATTACCGCTCCCTTCAGGCTGGCCAATGAACGGATGATTGGTGAACTTTTCGGGCCGGCACCAGGCATAACCATAATAATCCTCGGTTCCCGTACCGATATGCGAAGGGAAGGCTTCTCCGTCGACATACACCTTTTCATCTCCTTCGCCCCACCATGCATAGGCCGTATTAAATATGGTCAGGGCATCACCTGCATACAGTCCTTTGCCGGAAAGTGTAACATAGTTCACGTCAAAGGGGTGCCCCTGGCCTTCGTTGGTCTTCGATCCTCCGGTCTGCAGTTGGGTGTACTGGTGCCACGAGCATCCAAAGTGCATTGAGCGGTTATCCCATTTCCAGTCACCCGTATTCACCAGGTAATTCAATTCTAATGGAAGGTTATCGCTAAGGTTGTGCAACCTGATTTCCGCTTTTTCACGGAATGGCATGACCCAACGACATTCGAGCGAACCATCGTTGCCGACTGAAATATACCGGGTGTGTGCCGGACGTATCTGGTATCCCGTACCGAAAAAGTCACCAAGGGAACTCCACACTGTGGCTTCCCCATCAAAGATGATTTCCAGTATGGCCAACCTCAAGAGTTCGGGCGAAATATTAGGGTCAATTTTCATCTGTAGCCTTTGTATTGCTGCAGGACCTTCAATTGAGAGCGCCATTGTGCCTAGAGGTGCAATGGTTTCACTGTTGGCCAGAACCTGCAAGTCGGCATAATCGCTCTCAGATTCGGTCCGGGTCAGTTCCCTGCAAACCTCCGTAACGAGAGGCGAAACCTTATCCATATATTCCTGAGTGAAAGTCTCCACCCGGGTGTTTGGGGAGTATGTGCGGTAATTGATATTATAATAGACGGCCTCACCACCTGTTTTGGCTCCCTCGTCAAGGATATTTTCGCTTTCATAGGTAATCTTACAATGTTTTTCATAGGGGATGGGCAAATACAGGTTATGTCCCCGCTGTTCGTAAGCCGTTTCTTCCGATACCGATGCTGCCAGCGGATACTGGGTCAGGCCGTTTCCGCTCAGAATGTCAAATGCGGTGCCTTCTATGGCAGGATGTTCCTGGTTGTCGAGGTAAAACCTGAGTGTCCCTAATCCCGAGTTTTCGCCCGCAAATGTCATCCAGAAGCGGACGATGCTTCCGGGACCTTCCGAATCAAACATCACGTATTCCTTTCGTCCATCCTGTTCCTCGATTCGGATAAACATGGATCGGTCCCAGTTGGCAAACCAGGTTTCATCACCGGGTTCGGTAGTTGCCCTGTCGTAGCTGCTGAACTGCCTGACGGTAAATTCCGGATCGGGATACCTGGCCAGGCTTTCCCAGTCGGTCATCTCGAGCAGTAAACTTTCCATGGTGACAGCTTTCCTGGCACATGAACTGAAAAAGACCAGGCTGATGAGGAGTGGCAAAAGTTTTCTTTTCATAGCATATATTAATAGGTGGCCTAAATTTAACCCGAAATACCGGGATCATCACAAAATGAATCCTCCTTTTTCAAATCATGTCATTTTCACTTACATTTATGGGATAAACCCAAAATCGAACTTATGGCTGTCTCAAGGTTGTTCCATAATGTTTGTTTTGCCTGTCTGATCATGTTTAGCGTAATAGAGAGCCTTGGGCAGGATAAACCTGAATCGAGAGAGCTTCGCCGCCTTATCCATAAAACAAAGAGTTGGGAGAATACCCTCAGTGAATGGAACCATCTTGGAAGGATCTCCATTGATTCTGTCGCTATCCGGGAGGATTCAGATTCCCTCTTGCTGTTCTTCAGCAGGCCACTTTCATACCTGCCGACGAGGGAAGAGACCTTTTCGCGTCTCGAAACATCTGTTAGATCCCATTTGGGTAGGCGATATCGGAAACATGCCATACGGTTTTTGACCGATGGGAAAGATTTTCGGGATTTGATCCCTAACCTATACCGGAATCAAATCCCGGCAGACACAAGCCGAAGGGTGGGACAAGTTACCAGCCGGAACCCCTTGGTCAGGAAAGAAGGTATATCTTATCCAACCCAGGGATTATATAACCGATACATTGCGCTCTGGCCCAGCCATGGTTGGTACTATGAATCCAAACTCGACAGGTGGGAATGGCAAAGGGCCCGGTTGTTTGGTACGGTCGAGGATCTTTTTACCCGTGGCTTTGTCTTGCCTTACCTGGTTCCGATGCTCGAGAACAGTGGGGCTACCGTGATGCTTCCTGTGGAGCGCGATACACAATCCGATGAGGTGATTGCTGATATCGATGGTTCATCACCTGGCGCGGTTGTCGTGACTGATACTTCTTTGTTGAAAAATGGACTTTCGGTCAAGGGATTCTTGTACCGTTCCCTGTATTATCCAGGAGATAACCCGTTTCTAATGGGCACCGGCCATCTGGTTGAAGCCAGAATTGAACCGATTACCCCCATCTTTTTTCACCCTGGAAGTATCGAGGGTGAGTATGCGGTTTATGTATCCTATCCCTATTCTGGTCGAAACAGTGACGACGTAATATATACGGTAATCCATGCTGCAGGAGAGACTGTCTACCGGGTGAACCAGCAGATGGGAGGTGGAACATGGATTTATTTGGGGAGGCATCGTTTCAGCCAACCTTTACCTGGCCGCAAGCAGGGGGTGTTGCTCCATCTATCGGGCCAGCCAGGCAAAACCATAGGTATTGATGCGGTTAGGTTTGGCGGAGGCATGGGTAACATTGCCCGCAAACCTGCAGGAACAACCACTCCCAACCAATGGTCATTGAATGATGTCCCGGGTTCCATCAAGAAAGAGGCACTTCAGGATAGCATTGCCTTTTCATGGAAAGCAAGCGGCAAACCCCGGTTCATGGAAGGTGCCCGCTATTACCTGCAATATGCCGGATTCCCTGATACATTGGTTTATGATCTGACCAATGGAACGAACGACTATAACGATGATTACATGTCGCGCGGCGAATGGGTTAACTATCTGTTGGGTGCACCATCAGGACCGCTGAAAAACCGTCAGGCACAAGGTTTGAATATTCCGGTTGACCTGGTACTTGCCTTTCATACCGACGCTGGGGTCACCCCTGATAATTCGGTAATCGGAACCCTGGCCATTTACAGTACACAAAATGATAACGGCTTTTTTCCATCAGGTATGTCACGGTTGGCCTCACGCGACTTGAGTGACCTGGTCCAGTCGCAGATAGTGCAGGATATCCGACTGAAGTATGATGAGGATTGGACACGACGGGCATTGTGGGACAGGCAATACTCAGAAGCCTGGCGACCAAATGTTCCATCAATGCTTTTGGAGTTATTGTCGCACCAAAACCTTGGGGATATGAGGTATGGACTCGATCCGAAGTTTCGGTTTCTGGTGGCAAGGGCTATCTATAAGGGGATTGCCAGGTTTCTTTCCCAAGGCGAAGGACTTCCTGTAGTGTTCCATCCGCTGCCTCCCGACCATTTTGGAATCATTCCGCTTGAAGACGGAAAAGTTAGACTCCAATGGCAGCCTGTTACGGATCCCCTGGAGCCTACAGCTGTGCCAACTTATTACAAGGTGTACAGGGATGTTAACGGGACCGGATTTATGGAGTTCATGTCCGTAACGGATTCATTTCTGGTATTTGAACCTGAGAATTCAGGCAATGTATACCAGTTTCGAATCACGGCCTGCAATATTGGCGGTGAAAGCTTTCCTTCCGAAACACTTTCCATGAGACTTTCAGGTTTAAAGGGAATGGGACTGGTGGTCAATGCATTTGACAGGATAAGTGGCCCCGGTATTTTCGACACAGGTTCAATGGCCGGCATTGAATGGTGGAATGACCAGGGAGTGGAAGATGGAACCGGATACATCACTACCGGTTCGCAATACGATTTTGACAGAAGCTCTCCATGGCTGGATGATGACAGTCCGGGATGGGGCGCCAGTCACAGCGAATCAGAGGGTAATCCGGTTCCGGGAAACAGTCGCGGCTTTACCATAAATCATGGAGAATCGCTTTTTGGGAACAATGGATACAGCTGGGTCTCGGTCAGCGATGAAGTGTTTGCCCAGCCTGAATTTGATATCCATCCCTATTTTGCGGTTTCGGTGTTGGCAGGGGAAGAGAAGGCAGAGTCAAATGATCCTCAAGGATCTGCCATTTTTTCTCCGGGGATGCGGAGCCAGCTCAAAAGGGTGGCCGACAATGGCGGAAATATTTTCCTGAGTGGTTCTTATGTAGGGACTGATTTCATGACGGTAGGGGATACCCTGGCCCGGAATTTTGCCGCCGAGGTTTTGAAATATCGCTGGACAAGCGGGAATGCGACGCGTAAAGGTGATTTTTATTCCACAGACTATGGCTTGCCTTGGTTTCAGTTGCATTCCGCTTTTAATGCCGGTCAATCCAGCGACACTTATACCGTCGAATCGCCCGATATTCTGGCTCCTGCTGGTCCGGGAACGTTTGTGCCATTCAGGTATGCATCGAACCATTCCGCTGCCAGTGTTGCCTGGAGTGGCAATTACAAGGTACTTGTATTGGGTTTCCCTTTTGAGGCCATCCATGACCTTTCAGGCATGAACCAGATGGGAAGTCAGATCATGAATTTCTTTGAAGGGAATTCCCCTGGATCTGTTTTTCAGCCTTCGACCGGTGATGTTTATGATCATTACGGGGCACTGGTCAGGACTGACCCCAGACGGAAAGTGGTTCACCTTATTTTTTCCGCACACGATACAGGTGAAGGTTTCCGGACGGTTCTCGATGTCTTGGATCGCTATGGAATTAAGGCCTCATTCTTCCTTACCGGCCATTTTCTACGGCAGGAACATTTCAGGCAAATCGTGCATGAAATGGTGGAGCGCAATCATTATGTGGGTCCCCATTCCGACAATCATCTGTTATACATGCCCTGGGAGAACAGGGATTCCCTGCTTGTTACCCATGATATGTTTAAATCCGATCTGAGGGAAAACCTGGTCGAACTTGAAAAATATGGGATAAAAAGCAAAGAAGTGACCTGGTATCTGGCCCCATATGAATGGTACAACCAAACCATAGTCAATTGGACTGCCAGGGAGGGCATGAAACTTCTGAATTTCACCCCGGGCATTGGAACACAGGCTGATTATACCACCCCCGACATGGGTAACTACCGGTCGTCAGACCAGCTTTTGGAGGGCATCTGGCGGTTTGAGTCAAGTGATGTCCATGGTCTCAATGGTGTCATTATGCTGATCCATCCCGGGACGGAAACGAAAAGGGAAGACAAATTATACTTACGACTTGAGCAAATAATTCAGCAGTTGATATCGAAAGGCTATACCTTCCGGAGGTTTTAAAAGGGGGTTGATTCTTTATTCTGTCTGGTTGACTTTATTGATCAGTGAAACAATATCCGCGACTTCATATTCCGGGGTGGCTCCATCTTTTGACGCTACAATTGCCCCATTTGCGCAAGCCCATGACAAAGCTTCTTCCGGGCTTTTCTTTGTAAGGAAGGAGTAAACCAATCCGGCCAGGAATGCATCCCCTGCACCCACGGTATCAGCCACTGTTACCTCATAACCCGGATGGCTGAAGAATTGGTTTTGCATATAAAGGGTCGCTCCCTCTTCACCATGGGTAACACACATTCCCGACAGGCCATAATGGTCGGCCACTGCGTTGATTTTCCCGTTGGTGTCGAGCAGGCTGGCATTGATCCAGGAGGAAACCAGCCTGAGCTCATCGCTGTTCATTTTCAGGAAATCGCTCTTGCTGATGAGCATTTCAACCGTTTCCCTTTTGTCGTAGGGAGGTCTCAGGTTAATGTCGAGGATCCTGAATGCCCTTGTATTTAAAAGATTCAGCAGGGTATTTCGGGTTATCTCATTTCGGGCAGAGAGGGTGCCAAAAATGATAACACCAGCCTTCTTTGATCGCTCCTCCAACTTTTGGGTAAATGAGATGTTATCCCATGCTACAGGTTCCAGAATTTTGTAGGTTGGGATTCCTCTGCTGTCAAGTTTAACCAACACCTCACTGGTCGGAAGTGTTTTTCCCCTTTGGATCAATCCGGTTTTTAAACCATTGGCTTTCAGGAAGGCAATCAATTCCTGGCCGGATTCATCGTCACCGACCCGACTGGCAAACCAGGGCGACAGTCCGAGTCTTTTCAGGTGCAGGGCCACATTCATGGGGGCTCCACCGGGCTTAGATCCCCCGGGGAGCCGGTCCCACAAGAGTTCTCCAAAACAAAGGATCTTTCCGTCAGGTAGTTTCATGGGTCTTGGTTTTAGTTATGATTATCAATACGTGTTTTTTAAAAGAAAGGTTGTCTCCAACTGAAAATAACAAACCCTTTCCCGGTATAAGGAAAAGGGTTCATGTTCAGTTGTCCGGGTGACACCCCTTATTTTGATTCAGGTTTTCGCCCGGGAAGCAACAGATTCAGAAGCACGCCAACCACCGAGGCGAGCCCGATGCCGCTCATGCTGAAGTTTTCATACGAAATGATCGCACCGCCGATACCCACGGTCAGGATTACGGCAACAATCACCTGGTTACGGGTTTCCGCAAGGTTGGTTTTTCCATCTGCCAGGGTTTTGATCCCAATGGATGCGATCATTCCAAAAAGAAGGAGCATGATACCTCCGAGCACTGACTGCGGAATGGTTTTAAGAAAGCCCGATATTTTCCCCATAAGCGAGAAAACGATGGCAGTTACAGCGGCAATTCTAAGTATAAAAGGGTTGGTTACCTTCGTTAGGGAGATGGCTCCGGTAACTTCAGAATATGTAGTATTGGGCACACTTCCCAAGGCTCCTGCCAGGGAGGTAGCCAAACCGTCACCAAGCATGGTCCGGTTCAATCCTGGTTTCTCTATGAAGTTTTTATCGGCAACATTGCTGATGGCATAAACGTCGCCAATGTGCTCAATCAAAGGTGCCACTGCAACAGGAACCATGAACAGGATTGCTGCCCAGTTGAATTCAGGAGCCGTAAACGAAGGCACCATGATCCAGGAGGCCTCAGAAACAGCTGAGAAATCAACCTTGCCCAAAAAGATGCCGGCCACATAACCAACGATGATCCCAATAAAGATGGGAATCAGTTTGATCATACCCTTGCCAGCCACTACAACGGTAATGGCAGTCACGAGGGCGATGCTGGCCAGAATCCAGTCGGTCTTGGCCATGTTAACGGCTGTTGGTGCCAGAGAGAGACCGATAGTCATGATCACCGGACCAATGACAACCTTGGGAAACAGCCTTTCAATAAACTTGATGCCATAGGCTTTTACCAGTCCCGACATGATGCCGTAAACCAGACCCACGGCGATGACCCCACCAAAGGTGCCGGGCAGGCCGTATAATTCGGTCGACTTCACGATAGGGGCGATAAAGGCAAAGCTGCTGCCCAGAAATACGGGGACAATGCCCTTTGTAATCAGGTGGAAAAGCAAGGTTCCCACGCCGGCGGTAAACAAGGCCACGGAAGGGTCGATACCTACCAGAAGGGGCACAAGTACGGTTGCCCCGAAGGCTACAAAAAGAAACTGGACTCCAAGGACGGTGTTTTTAAAGGATAATTCTTGTTTGGTTTTGAGTAGATTGAGCTTCATGCTGAAAATTTTTGTTGTTTTCAGATGTTAAATAAAATCAAAATCGGCCGTTCCCCGAGCTGCCTTAATTCAATAGTTTTGAGTATTTATCAACTATTTGTCAATAACTGCCATCTGGAGCAATGGCTGAGCTGACATACGTGGGTTTCCAAGGAGGCTGATTGCCTGATTATCTGATCCATTCCCTGACGAGCCGACAGGTCTCCGAGAGCTTGACGCATTCACTGGCCGACCTGACCGGAGAGAGCCCAAGAAGATTTTTCCTGATCTTATTCAGGTCTGGGGTATCCCATTCACCGTTAGAGGATGGCTGACCAGGGTCGATCAGGCAAATCAACAATGCCGTTTTCAGATGACTGGCCCTGACTCTCCGGATTAGTGGCTGGTTGCGTCCCGGATGGACATGGATGAATTTGTCCGGGTCTGTTCCCTCCCTGATGACCCACCTGCTATCGTCACTTAATGAGATGGTTTTATAGCATGGCTTACCCAGCCATACTTCCAACATGGCACGCGACAATATTTTCTTTCTTGTCAGGGTTTCACTGATTTCATCTATCATCTGGCCTGGCGTCAGTAGCCCGGTGTAAATGTCGATCTGGTTGGATCCAAGTGACTGTATTTCTTCAATTGCTTTCGGCAGTCCCGCGTTTCTCCACCGCACCATTGTCTCGCCAAAGGAACAAGCGTGATGCTTGATTATATTATATCGGATATTTGACCTGAGATGGTTCATAATGTTTCTACGATCTTCTTAAATTTACGGATATATTCCAATCCAAATCATGATGCCCATCCATTCATTTTTCATCCAGGATGACCAAATCCTTCCTGTTGAAGCCTACACTGCAAATTTTGGCATTGAAATCTATGAGGTTATACGTGTCATTGACAAGGTCCCTTTGTTTATTGATGATCACCTGCAGCGGTTTAGCCATTCTGCATGGCTTTTGCACCTCGAAATACCCCTGGACAGCCAGGAAATTTCCAAAAGATTAAAGTCCCTGATTGATGAGAATGGCATCGAAAACGGTAATGTCCGATTTTCATGGTGTTTCCGTCCTTGTGGCCGTTTTCAGGCATATTTTATACCGCACCGCTATCCTGATTTAAATATGGTAAGGAAGGGTGTTTGCTGTGGACTGCTTCATGCCGAAAGACACGATCCCAATATCAAGGCTGTCCAGGCAAGTTTGCGCGACTTGGCCGACATGGTGATCCGTGAAAATGACTGGTATGAGGTGATCCTTGTTAAGAAAGGGGGGCTGATTACCGAAGGAAGCCGTTCTAACCTTTTTTTCGTGAAAGGTCAGGAGTTGATAACTGCGCCAGATGAGGAGGTGCTTCCGGGTATCACCCGCAAGAAGGTAATAGAAATTGCCTCGCACAGGAACATCCCCGTAACCTATCGAATGGTAACTGAAGCGGAGTTGCCTCAAATGCAGGCTGTATTCATAACCGGAACCTCGCCCAAAGTGCTTCCCATTGCATCAATCGGGAACATGGAATTTGATCCGGCCATTCCCTTGGTCAGGGAACTGATTGAGGCATATGACCGGGAGATAGAGGCATGCATCCATCAGTATAAGGCATAAAAAACTGATATTCCCGCTAGTCGCGAAGAATATCAGTCGTGAGACCGGTCCGGTCGGGGAGATTCCCGTTTCCCTCCCCGGACCAGCTCACCTGTTGGGGATTTACAGCTGTTTTTCCAGGATTTTCCTGGTTTCGGCTGCATCGATATCGTATCTCTCTCCGAGTTTTGTTCCTCTGGCAGCAAACCGTTTCTCAATCCTTTCGATTGTATCCATTGTCACGCCATAATCGGGCAGGCGGGTTGGGATACCGACAGATTCAAAGAACTCCACGGTTTTGCGGATGGCTTGGTCAATTCTCTCATCCACTGATCCTTCCCTGATGTTCCAAACCCTTTCACCATATTGTAACAACTTGGCCTCTTTCTGTTTTCTCTTGACATCCATCAGGGCAGGCAAAACAATCGCCAGGGTGCGGGCATGGTCTATCCCATGGTAGGCTGTCAGTTCATGTCCGATGCCATGTGTGGCCCAGTCCTGGGGTACACCCACTCCCAATAAGCCGTTGAGGGCTATGGTGGCGCTCCACATGAAGTTGGCGGAGGCATTGTAATCCTTGCGGTTGGCCAATACCTTTGGACCTTCTTCTATCAGGGTCAGCAGTACAGCTTCGGCCTGCCGGTCCTGCAACGGCGAATCTACCGGAAAAGTCAGGTATTGTTCAATGACATGGACAAAGGCGTCCACAACACCATTGGCTACCTGCTTGTCGGGCAACGAAAAGATGGTTTCCGGATCCAGAACCGAAAACTTAGGCATCACGTGCAGGGATCCGAATGCCAGTTTTTCGGTTGTTTCACGGATAGATATCACCGAATTGCCGTTCATTTCCGAACCAGTGGCCGGCAGAGTAAGGACCGAACCAAGGGGTAAAGCCTTTTGTACAGGTACTTTGTCTTTTCCAGGTTTCAGAAAATCTCTGGGGTCACCCTCTTCATAAAGGGAGGCGGCGGCAATGAACTTGGTGGCATCAAGTACTGATCCTCCACCGACTGAGAGAAGAAAACCAATATTCTCACGTTTAACCACCTTCACGGCTTCCATGCTGGTTTCATAGGTGGGATTGGGTTCAATGCCCCCAAATTCCACTACGTCAAAACCAGTCAGGGCTTCGGTGACCTGGTTGTATACCCCGTTTTTGAAGATGCTGCCTCCTCCGTAGAGCATCAGTATTTTGGTGCCTGCCGGCAGTTCATCCTTTAATTTCGCAATCTGGCCCTTGCCAAAAAGTATTTTTACCGGATTTTTGTATTCAAAGTTGTACATTGTATCGTTCTTTAATTTTTGTATCAAAACAGTCAAAATTACAAATTGTTTGTAATTTCGGATAAGACATTTTGATGAACCGGAAAATAACAGCATGAAAGAATCAGATAGTGACATGGAGTTTTGGAATGGTTTGCGTGAGAAAATGACCCATTATACCGATCATGAAATCACGGACATACTCCGCAAACGAAAATCGTATGAACCTGAGGCGGTCAGGATTGCCACCGATGAAGCCATCCGGCGCAACCTTATCCATTCGGAACAGGATCTCTTTTCGGATAAATACAGCGATCAGCCAACCTCATGGACTCTCTTTCCCTGTCCTGAAAACAAGGAAACCCGTGACAAAATCATCCGCAGCATGTCACGTGTTCTGATGCTGGTGGGGGTTATTCCCGCCATTTATGGGGTACTGAAGTTGCAAACCGGTAAATACCCCGAAGGAGTCGCCATTTTTGTCGCCGGATTGCTATGGGTCTTTGCGGCGTTTATGATATTCTCGCGCAAAGACCGCCGGTTTTGGGCACCCATTCTGGTTGTTGGTTTGCTGGCTTCGGCTTACGTATCGCGTATGTTCTTGCTGGTCAAAGGTTTGAAGGTGATGGATTACGTTGTTCCCGGAATCTTGTTCCTGGTTGTCTTTTATGTGCTTTTTTTCCTGCGGGCCTTACTGAAAAGGCAATCCGAATGAGGTCTTGCAGCGATGAAAGGATTCACCCCGATTGTTCATTTTAATGTATATAGCCATGAAACTTAAAATTTATTCACTACTGGTTGTAATTAGCCTCTTCGTTGCAACCGCTGTTTCTGCCCAGGATATTCCCAACTCCAGGGACTTCCCGGTGCGCGACTTTGATAAACTTTATATCGAAGGGGGATATAAGGTCATTCTGTACCAAACCTCCGATCCTTTCCTGAAAGTGAAAGCTCCCGCCGACAATTACATTGATGAACTGGAGGTGCAAACCGATGCACAGTCCCTTCGCCTGTCGGTCAAGCGCAGCTTTTTGAACTTAAACCGGATGGAACTGCACATTGGGTTTTCCAACTTGATAGAATTGCATGTCGAGGGAGGGATTACCCTGTCGACTGACGGTTTCGTGTCTGTCGATGACCTTAGCCTGCATATTGAAGGCGGAGCCAAAGGGGACCTGAAACTCAAAGCCAGGTCATTGGAGGTGACCAGTAATGGGGGTGTGGTATTTGACCTTTCCGGGGTTACAGACAAGCTTTCCGTTAAGGTGGCGGGTGCCGGCCATGTCAATGCCCGCGAGCTCACGGCAAGGGAGGTTTTTTTCAGGGTTGAGGGACTCGGTTTTGGAAGTGTTCATGCAACCGATATCCTTGATGTCCGTATCGAGGGTATGGGCAAGGTAACTTATGTCGGGAATCCCGAAACACGGCGTATCGTTAACGGGCTGGGATCGGTGGTTCCCTATGAATAAATAAAAAAAGC
>DF970669.1:37791-60190 GCA_001270045.2 Bacteroidales bacterium 6E
CAAAGGGCTTTTTTTATTTAAAGAATTTAGCCCAACGTGGCTACCATGACGGCCTTGATGGTATGCATCCGGTTTTCGGCTTCATCCCAGACGATCGAGGCATCGCTTTCAAAGACTTCTTCGGAAACTTCCATGCAGTCGATTCCGAATTTCTGGAAAATTTCTTCTCCCATTTTGGTTTCCCGGTTGTGGAATGCCGGAAGGCAATGCAGAAATTTGCAGTCGGGATTGCCGGTGAGTTCCATCACCCGACGGTCAACCCGATACGGAGTCAGTAACCTGATCCTCTCTTCCCAAACATGGGCCGGTTCTCCCATCGACACCCAAACGTCGGTATACAGGAAGTCACAATCCTTCACAGCCTCTGCCACGTCCTCGGTAATGGTGATTTTTCCTCCTGTTGAAGTTGCTATTTCCCTGCACTCTTCCTGCAGGCTTTGGTGCGGCTGACAGGCAACAGGGGCGGCAGCCCTGAAGTCCATACCCATCTTGGCTGCACCTACCATCAATGAATTGCCCATGTTGTTGCGGGCATCGCCGAGGTAGCAGAATTTGATTTCGTTAAGGGGCTTTGACGAATGTTCCTGCATGGTTAGGAGGTCGGCCAGAATCTGTGTGGGATGAAATTCATCGGTTAGGCCATTCCAGACCGGAACACCGGCATATTGTGCCAATTCCTCAACTATCTGCTGTCCGTATCCGCGGTATTCAATCCCGTCGTACATCCGGCCCAGGACACGTGCCGTGTCTTTCATCGATTCCTTGTGCCCAATCTGTGAACCCGACGGTCCAAGATAGGTGACCAAAGCTCCCTGGTCGAAGGCTGCCACCTCAAAGGCGCAGCGGGTGCGGGTGGAGCTCTTTTCAAATATCAGGGCAATGTTTTTCCCTTTTAGTTTCGGGATCTCGGTCCCGTTTTTCTTGGCTGCTTTCAGTTTGGCCGAAAGGTCGAGCAGGTACCTGATCTCTTCGGGAGAGAAATCCAGCAATTTCAAAAAGTGACGGTTTTTCAGACTTGTTTCCATATGGTTTGTTATTGTTTTTGTGATCAAACTTGTGATTTGTTATCTCCGGTCATCTTCATATTCCATTGTGATTTTTGAGCCAAATCGTTTGTCTTCCAGTTTTTTGGCCTCCGTGATCACGCTTTTGGCCCCTCCGTTTTTGATAAACTCAAGGCATGCCCTGATCTTGGGAGCCATTGACCCTTCACCAAAGGTGCCGTTGGCCAGGTAATCACTTGCATCCCGGTAATTCAGAAACTCCAGCTTTTCCTGGGTGGACTTCCCAAAATCTTTGTAAATGTATGGAACATCAGTGAGAATATAGAGCTCGTCGGCATGAATCTGGGTGGCCAGTAGCGATGAGGCCATGTCTTTGTCGATGACCGCATCTGCCGTCCTGATGTCCCCGTTTTCGTCAAGGTAGACAGGAATACCTCCACCACCGGCCGCAATCACGATGTTTCCCTGACGGGCCAGCATCTCGATCCAGTTTTTGTTAAGGATGTCAACCGGCAGGGGAGAGGCAACCACACGCCTGTAACCGCCAGTCGATTTTCCGGATGGCTTGAATACCCATTTCTTTTCAGCCGCCAGCTTGTCGGCTTCCTCTTTCGTGCAGATCTTCCCAATCCCTTTCACCGGATTCTTGAAGGCGGGATCTTCGGGATCGACCATCACCATGTTCACCAGGGTTATGATGTTCTTTTCGATTCCATGCTTGCGCAGCACATTGCGTAACATTCGCTCAATCATGTATCCGATACCACCCTGCGAGTCGGCAACACATATATCCAGGGGCATGGGGGCAATGTTGTACATTGCGGCGCCCGCATCGTTGCGTAAAAGTATGTTCCCCACCTGGGGGCCATTACCGTGTGTAATCACCAGGTCGTATCCGTCCTTGATCAGGAATATCAGGTTTTCAACAGTTTCGGCGGCATTTTTTTCCTGCTCCTCAATGGTCCCTTTCTCGTCTTCCCTCAGGAGGGCATTACCGCCAAGAGCCGTTACTGCAAGTTTATTCATAGGTTAAGTTTTCATCGTGAGCGGCAAACTTAAGGTTTAGGAAATCAAAAAATACTGACTTTTTTCCCCTTCTCTACCAAAAATTGCCCAGTCCGGCAAATAATATTGTAAACATTCATGGTTGGCTTTCGTGCCTTGCCCGTTCATAATTTGCAGGTTCACAGGATCGATTAAGGACAGGCAGGTTAAGGCGTTGAAGATTAAAAATCACTACATTTGCCCCATTAGTTATCTTATTTCATACCTATCCAATGGTGGCAAATACACGAAAAACGGTGAGGAACACCAAACCTGCAAAAGAACGGAAGCCTTTTCTGGCAGCCTTCCGCGACCAGCGATTTTCATTTATCCTGGGCATCTTGTTGCTGGCATTCACTTTTTACCTGACCATCGCTTTTATCTCTTTTATTTTTTCGGGCGATGCTGACCAAAGCAAGCTGGAACTGAAATGGTCCGAACTGGTTTTCAAGTCGGATATCAAGGTCGAAAACAAGGCGGGCAAAACGGGTGCTTTCCTGGCCGATGTCATCATTAACCAGGCATTTGGCGTGGCCTCATTTATATTCATATATATCCTTGGCCTTATCGGTTTCCGTCTTATCGGCCGTAAACGAGACACTTTTTACCGGAATTTCACCTTCGCCGTTTTGTCCATCATCTGGCTTTCGGTCATGCTGGGATATATCTTCATGAAAACTGACGGAGGTTCCTTTATTTACCTGGGCGGAAAATATGGTTTTGTGGCAGCCATCTGGCTAAATTCCCTGGTGGGGAAAATCGGGACGTTGCTGATCCTGCTGGCGATGGCCTTTGTCACCGTGGGTGTCTTCTTCAAATCATCCATCCCGTGGATGATCGAGAAAATGAAACCGCGTGAAAAACCAGCCAAAAAGCCCAAAGATGAAAGGCATGAAGATGAAGAGTTTGACGAAGAGGAATCAGTGCTTCAGCCCGAATACATTGCACCCATTTCCAAGGTGATCGACAACGAGGATGTGGTTAAGGCAATCTTTGATCCGGATGGCGAATCCGATGACCATGAACATGTCAGGATGGAAGTCGACAAGGGTGAGCCCTTGGTGGATCATCCTGCTCCTGTTGAAGCTGAGGTCCACCACGATGATTTGCTTGAAATCGAAAACCCGGACGAGGAGGAGTTTGTCGGCGACAGTACCCTGCCCGATTACGATCCCACCCTCGAACTTTCTTCGTTTAAACTGCCGGTACTCGACCTGCTCGACGACCATCACCATGGCAATGCCGAGGTGAGCAACGAGGAGCTGATCTCGAACAAGAACAAGATTGTTGAGACACTCCGCCATTACAAGATTGAGATTACAAAGATCAGGGCGACCATTGGTCCAACCATCACCCTCTATGAAATCATACCCGCTCCTGGTATCCGCATAGCCAAGATAAAGAACCTCGAGGATGACATTGCCCTGAGCCTTTCCGCCTTGGGGATTCGTATCATTGCGCCTATCCCCGGCCGGGGAACAATAGGTATCGAGGTTCCGAACCAGAATCCCGAAGTGGTGTCCATGAAGAGTATACTGGGTTCGAAGAAGTTTGTGGAATCAACTGCCGAACTTCCCGTGGCATTGGGTAAGACCATCTCGAACGAGACTTATATGTTTGACCTGGTGAAGATGCCCCACATTCTCGTTGCGGGGGCTACCGGTCAGGGAAAGTCGGTGGGGCTGAACGTCATCATTGCTTCACTGCTTTATAAAAAGCATCCTTCGGAACTTAAGTTCGTGTTTGTAGATCCCAAGAAGGTAGAGCTCAATTTATATTCAGTGATCGAAAAACATTATCTGGCCAAGTTGCCGGATGAGGATGAGCCCATCATTACCGACATCCAGAAGGTGAAGGCCACCCTGGCATCACTGACCGTTGAAATGGATACCCGATACGATCTCCTGAAAAAGGCGCATGCGCGAAACGTCAAGGAGTACAACGAGAAATTCATCAAGCGGAGGCTTAACCCTGAAAAAGGTCATCGTTACCTTCCCTATATTGTGGTAATCATTGATGAATTCGCCGACCTGATCATGACGGCAGGAAAAGAGATTGAACTGCCCATCGCACGTATCGCACAGTTGGCACGTGCTGTTGGAATACACATGATTATCGCCACACAAAGACCATCCATCAATATCATTACCGGTGTGATCAAGGCGAACTTCCCTGCCCGTATCGCCTTCAAGGTGGCATCCATGATTGACTCCCGCACCATCCTTGATACCCCGGGGGCCAACCAGTTGATCGGAAAGGGCGATATGCTTATATCTTCAGGTAGCGCGGTCACCCGTGTCCAGTGTGCCTTCCTCGATACACCAGAGGTTGAGAACATCTGTAAATATATCGCTGACCAGCGGGGCTTCCCGACGGCATTCCTGTTACCCGAGGTTGAGGGTGGAGAAGAGGGGGTTCTCGATACCGATCTCACAGAAAAGGATGAATTGTTTGACGATGCCGCACGTTTGGTGGTACTTAACCAGATGGGATCAACATCCATGATCCAGCGAAAACTGGCCATCGGGTATAACCGTGCAGGCCGAATCATGGACCAGCTCGAGGTGGCGGGGATCGTCGGACCCAGTGAAGGAAGCAAGGCCCGACAGGTGCTCCTCCAGGATGAATACGCTTTGGAACAATTATTGAATACACTCAGATAGGCGGATTGCCTCACCGGTTGATGGCAAGCCTTCAATGGAATTTACGATTTGAAAACAATAAACATGAAAAGAGTATTTATTTTATTCGTGGCAATGGTGGCCATGATGACTGCCCTGGGGCAAAACGACCAGAAAGCGAGAGAGCTGCTTGAGCAAACCAGCAAGAAGATGCAGTCATACCAGTCTCTGTCGGCCAATTTCAACTTTACCATGGAGAACAAGAATATGGGCATAAACGAACTGAATTCAGGTTCCCTCTTGTTGAAAGGGAAAAAATACCTGGTCAAGTTACCCGATTTGGGAATGGAGGTCTATTGTGACGGAAAAAGCGTGTGGAACCACATGAAATCTGCCAACCAGGTAATGGTGAGCAATGTGGGCGATGACAGCCAGGGTGTGATCGATCCTTCTGCCATATTTAATGTATACCAGGAGGGTTATCAGTACAAGTTTGTGGCCGACAAGACCGAGAACGGCAAGGTGATTTCCTATGTCGACCTGATCCCGCAGGACAAGAACGCTGAGTTCAACAAGATTACCGTTGGAATCGACAAGGCAAAACTGATGGTGCAGTCGCTGGTTACCCATGGAAAGGATGGGAACCAGTATGGCATTATGGTGAAGGACTTCAAGACCGACCAGGTCATTGACGATAAAACATTCGTATTTGACAAAGCCAAGTTTCCCGATGTGGAAGAAATCGATTTCCGGTAACCGGGTTACCCTAAAAGATAATAATATGGCGGGCTGGAGTTTTCCGGCCCGTTTTTTATGCCGGTTCTATCTTGAACTTGTCGACCGTCGAAATTTCAATGAAGGAGGCTCCGGCATCCTGTCCGAATCTTCCACCCACATATACGATCAAGTCGTCCTTGCTGAGCACTTTCTTCTGTGCCAGCAAACTGATGGCAGCCTTTTCGATCTTGAATTTGTTCTTCTTGATTTCAAGAAAGCTCGGGAAAACCCCGAAGGAAAGAGCCATTTCCCTGACAACCGGCATGGAATGGCAAACGGCATAAACCGGTACGGTTCCCCTGAAGGCAGCCAGGTAACGAGAGGTTCTTCCTGTGGTTGTGGTGGCGATGATCGCATTGGCGGGCAATTCATTTGATGCCTTTATGGCAGCTTCTGCCAGATACACCTGAATTTCGTTTTTCAGGCTGGGAAATGCCACATCGTTCCTGTCGTATGACATCTCTGTCTCTTCGGCAATTCTGGCCATGGTTTTTACGGCTTCCACAGGATACTTCCCGTATGCAGTCTCACCCGACAACATCAGTGCGTCGGTTCGGGAATACACTGCATTGGCGATGTCGTTCACCTCGGCACGGGTCGGGCGGGGGTGGTCAATCATCGTGTGGAGCATTTGTGTTGCGACGATCACAGGCTTTTTGTGTTCGATCGATTTTTTGATCAGCTTTCTCTGTATGCCGGGAAGTTTTTCGGAAGGTACCTCAATTCCCAGGTCACCTCGGGCAATCATGATGCCATAGGCCTGGTCGAGGATCTCGTCAATGTTGTTGATCCCGTCCAGGTTCTCTATTTTGGCGATGATCTTGATCTGACTGTTGTGCTCGTTGAGGATCTGCTGAACGTCGAGCACGTCCTGGCGGTTACGGACGAAAGAGTGTGCGATGAAATCCAACTGGTTCTCAATCGCGAATTCAATGAACATCCGGTCCTTTTCGGATACAGACGGCAGCTCAATGGTGATGCCTGGCACATTGACACTCTTGTTGTTCTTGATTATCCCGTCGTTTTCGACACGACACACAAGGTGGTCGGTCTTTTCAACGACCAGCAGGCCAATGTCGCCATCATCAATCAGTATTCGGTTACCCGGTTCCACATCTTCCTGAAACTTGTCATATGAGACCAGCAGACAATCGTTTTCCGACGATGAATATTTTCCCGAAACCTTTATTGTATCACCTTTCTTTACCGTGATGGGGTTCGCAAGTTTCGAAGTCCTTACCTCGGGGCCTTTGGTGTCAATCAATATCGCAATCTTGTTTGATACCTGCCTGATGTTACGGATTACCTGAAGGGCGGTTTCCGTGGTTATGTGAGCGGTGTTGATCCTGGCAACATTCATCCCGGCTTTGTGCAGGCTCCTGATAAAATCGACATCACAGCGCAGGTCTGAGATGCTGGCCACAATTTTGGTAAGTCTCATCTTAATTATATTTTCTTGCTGCAAAAATAGCTTAATTGCGTCAAAAGAGGCAACGTATGCCCTGATTTATCTCTTCACGAGACTTTCGATCGCCAGTTGGTAAGAGAATAACCCAAAACCCATGATACACCCCTTGCACACCGGACCGATCATTGATTTATGCCTGAAATCCTCACGGGTAAGCGTATTTGAGATGTGCACCTCCACCACTGGTGCCGGTATGGCAGAGAT
The DNA here is from genome assembly GCA_001270045.2 of Bacteroidales bacterium 6E. Taxonomy (GTDB): domain Bacteria; phylum Bacteroidota; class Bacteroidia; order Bacteroidales; family Prolixibacteraceae; genus UBA1413. Next base: position 44,910 of record DF970669.1, read on the forward strand.
TGCGTCCCTGATTGCCACCGAAGTATGGGTATAGGCACCTGCATTGATGATAATTCCATCAACCGTAAATCCGCACGCATGTATCTTATCAATCAACTCACCTTCTATGTTCGATTGGTAATATTCAAGCATCGCATCGGGATATTTGATTTTCAGTTCTTCAAAATAAGATTCGAAATCCTGCGATCCATATATGCTTTTCTCCCTCGTCCCCAACAGGTTTAGATTCGGTCCATTGATTATCAAAATTTTCATTTTATTATAATTATTCTTGTTTAATATAACTAATGATTATATTTTTCGTACAATTGTCATGCGAATTCCCGGATTCACTTAATACAAATTTATGTTTTTTTTCTGCAGGATCCGGTGTAAATTTGCAGATCGGATATAGGAGTATATGTTTATTCAAAAAAAAAAGGAAAGATTATGAGATGGTCTGAAGCAAGAAAGGGATACGAAAATTTTCTTCGTCTTGAAAAATCCCTGTCACAGAATTCAGTTGCAGCCTACATTAACGATATCAATAAGTTGATATTGTTCTTGGATCAGGAGTTCAAAAAGGTTTTGCCTGAAAAGGTGAAACTGTTACACCTGAAGAAATTTGTTGAATGGCTCAATGAAAAGGGAGTAAGTCCGCGAACGCAGGCCAGGACCATTTCAGGCATAAAGTCATTCTTTAAGTATCTTCTGCTCGAAGAGAGGATCTCATATGATCCCACTACCTTGTTGGAAGCACCAAAAGTTGGCCGGAAACTGCCTGACGTCCTTACAGAGGAAGAGGTTGACCTTCTGATCGATTCGGTCGATGTGACCAAACCGGAAGGCCAGCGCAACAGGGCAATGCTCGAGGTGCTGTACAGCTGCGGTTTGCGCGTTTCCGAACTGGTTAACCTTAAACTGACCAACCTTCATTTCGACCAAAGGTATATAATGGTGGAAGGAAAAGCCGACAAGCAGCGGCTGATTCCACTAAGCGATAATGCCATGGAAGAAATCCAGAAGTATATCGAGACTTACCGAAACCACCTGACGGTTGGCAAGGGCAGCGAGAATATCGTCTTCCTCAACCGCAGGGGCAAGAAACTGAGCAGGGTGATGATTTTTACCATCATCAAGAATTTGGCAGAGAAGGTGGGAATCGAAAAGAAAATCAGTCCGCATACCTTCCGCCATTCATTCGCGACACACCTGGTCAGTGGTGGGGCCGATCTTCGTGCCATCCAGGAAATGCTGGGACATGAGTCGATTCTTACCACCGAGATCTATACGCATTTGGATAAGGAATACCTGAAGAGTACTGTAAACCAGTTTCATCCCAGGTCTTAGTGGAATTGGCCGACCTGCCGGTCGGCAATATCTGCTTTAAAAGGATCCTGGCCCACGGCCGGGATCCTTTGCTTTTAAGGTGTTTGAGGCCACAGGCCATCAACCCTTGTCCGATACGATTTGTGCCGCAGGCATAGATCGCTGGTTCTTAAGGGTGTTTGAGGCCGAAGGCCGAAAACACCCCCTCCCCTGAATTAATTAAAATTTAATATATAATATGGTCGCCTTCCATCGACCATCTCCTTTTATTTAATCGCTTAATCCCCAAGGCATTTCTCTTTTAAATCTCCCATTTTTCCTGAATTCTACGGGCTGTTGGAATTATTCATTGGATTTAGTATTTGTCTATGTTGGGTAGGTGTTGAAATATTTATCAAAACAGTTAATTTTTACTATATAATATCATGAAAAACAGTTGTATAAGATTTTATGAAATTATACATGCATGAAAATTGGAATAAAGGGTAAGAAAATTCAAAAAGAATGACTCTAAATAACCCATCCGGATATGACAAATGTTCCAACTTTCATTGTCCGATAACACTATCTTTGTCACTATTACAATTGGAAGGATATCATTTTACGTTCAACAAAAATCGAAAAATTACAATCATGACGAATCACAAAAAATTAAAAGCCTGGGTTCAGGAGTGGGTTGAGTTGTGTCAACCCGATAATGTTTACTGGTGCGATGGTTCCGAAGAAGAGAACCAGCGATTGCTGGACGAAATGGTGGCTGCAGGTGCGGCTGTCAAACTGAATGAAGAAAAGCGTCCCGGAAGCTATTACTTCCAGAGCGATCCTTCTGACGTTGCACGCGTCGAAGACCGCACTTTCATATCCACCGAAAAGAAAGAGGATGCAGGTCCGTCGAATAACTGGTGTGCCCCGGCCGAACTTAAGGCTACCATGCGTGAACTCTACAAGGGTTGCATGCGTGGACGTACCATGTATGTCATCCCATTCAGCATGGGTCCCCTCGGTTCCGATATCGCCCACATCGGCGTCGAAATCACCGACTCAGCTTATGTGGTGGTCAACATGAGAATCATGACACGCATGGGCAAGGCTGTCCTTGATATCCTGGGCGACGACGGTTATTTCGTGCCTTGTGTCCACTCGGTAGGAGCACCTCTCGAGCCGGGTCAGCAAGACGTGGCATGGCCATGTGCTCCCATCGAAAAGAAATATATCTCCCATTTCCCCGAAACCGGTGAAATCTGGTCATTTGGTTCGGGTTATGGTGGAAATGCCCTCCTAGGCAAGAAGTGTTTCGCGCTGCGTATCGCTTCATATATGGCCAAACAGCAGGGATGGCTCGCCGAGCACATGCTGATCATGGGCCTAACCAATCCCAAGGGCGAAAAGAAATATATCGCTGCCGCATTCCCAAGTGCATGTGGCAAAACCAACCTCGCCATGTTGATTCCCACCATTCCGGGCTGGACAGTCGAAACTGTTGGTGACGACATTGCATGGATGAAATTTGGCAAGGATGGCAAGCTGTATGCCATCAACCCCGAGGCTGGCTTCTTCGGTGTAGCTCCCATGACTTCCATGGATACCAACCCGAATGCCATGCTGAGCATGACCAAAAACTCCATCTTTACCAACGTGGGCCTGACTCCCGACGGTGACGTATGGTGGGAAGGCATCGGAACTGAATGTCCTGCTGGAACCATTACCTGGAAGAACAAGGTGTACGATCCGTCGTCCTGTGAACCGGTTGCACATCCCAATGCCCGCTTTACCGCTCCAGCAAGCCAGTGTCCGGCCATCGACGCCGACTGGGAGAATCCTGCCGGTGTACCGATTTCGGCATTTCTTTTCGGAGGACGCCGTCCATCAACCGTGCCGCTGGTATTCGAATCGTTTAACTGGAACCATGGCGTATTCATGGGTTCGGTAGTCGGTTCCGAAGTTACCGCTGCGGCTATCGGCCTAAAGGCTGGCGTACGCCGCGACCCGTTTGCCATGTTGCCATTCTGTGGCTACAACATGGGCGATTACTTCCAGCACTGGATCACCATCGGTGAAAACGCCCCCGTAAAGGAAAACCTCCCGAAAATATTCAACGTGAACTGGTTCCGGAAAGACGAGAACGGAAAATGGCTGTGGCCGGGTTATGGCGACAACATCCGCGTGCTCGAGTGGATCTTCGCCCGTTGTAACAACGAGGTTGAGGCCAACGAAACCGAAATTGGTTTTGTGCCGAAGAAAGAAGACATCGACGTCAAGGGCATCGAAAGCGTTGGTGAAAACCTCGAAAAACTTCTTTCGGTCGACAAGGAACGTTGGAACCACGAATGTGATCTAATCGAAGAGCATTATGCCAATTTTGGCGATAGGCTGCCCAGGGAGCTGAGAGCCGAATTTGATGCACTGAAAGACAGGTTGAAATAAATATAATTCCCCGACGCGATTTATTGCGTCGCCACAAACAGTTCTGCCACAAGCAGTTTTCCATGGAAAATGCCACAGAATGTTTGGAAGGGGAAAATAATGATACAGATGCCTGAAAAGGATTGGAGAGACGCGGGAAATCGCGTCTCTTTTCATTTTGCAGGGGATAGTATTTCCGCCAATGTCTCCCTGATTGTAGGGTAACTGAACTGAAACCCTTCGGATTGCAGTCGGGCTGGGATTACGGCCGGACTGTTGACTACCATGGCGGCGGCCTTGCCGAATACAAGCTTCAGGGCAAATGCAGGTACCGGAAACCACGATGGCCGGTTCAGTTGCCGGGCAAAGACTTTCGAGAATTGGGCATTGCTGACCTGTTCGGGGGCCGACAGGTTATAGATACCCTTGGCGTTTGGATTTTGAATCAACCACAGGATGGCTTCAGTCTCGTCTTCAATATGGATAAAGGGCATGGGCTGGCTTCCATTGCCGACGGGGCCTCCCAGGAACAGCAGGAAGGGTAGTTTCAGCAAACGTACCAGCAGTGCCTTCCGGTCAAGTACCAGTCCAGTCCTCACAACCACCCTTCTTACATCCTTTTCGAGTCCCTCTGAGGCTTTTTCCCAGTCGATGATGACCTGTGCTGCAAAATGGCTGGCATATCGCGTGCTAGTCTCATTGTGCGTCAAATCGTCCTCGTAAATGCCTATGGCCGATCCTCCCACAAATACCGATGGGCGTTCAACGCTTGTCAGTTGGTTAATGGCATGCAAAATGTTACGCGTGGTCACGACCCGGCTATTGTATATGACTTCCTTTTTATGGGGTGTCCAGCGTGTCAGTATGGGTGCCCCGGCAAGATGCACCACAGCATCGGTTCCCCTTAACTTTTCAATCAGCTTCTTGCCTGATGCATCGTATAGGCTTTCACGGTCAAGCTTAACGATTTCATTTCCTTGCCCGGCCAGTTTTGCCACCAGGGCCTGGCCGATTAATCCTCTGTATCCTGATATGGCAACTTTCATGTTCCGGTATTTTGGGGATTGGGGTTTTGATAAAGTCTTTCTTTTTCACTTTATAACAAAGATAAGGTTTCATTGTTTGGGTGTCATCGACGTGTCAGGTATTCGGCCTCCCTTTTTTCGTGACGTGTTGGTTGATTTTTTGTATTTTCGTATCGAAACTCAAAAATTATGAAAAACCTGATTTTGATACTGATCGCCATGCTTACTGCCTGCAACCCAAAAGATCCCAAGCCTGAATTCCCCTATACGACAGCTGATTTTGAGTCGGTGACCGACGGGGCTCAAACGTCACTCTTTACCCTCCGGAACGACAACGGTATGGTGGTGACACTCACCAATTACGGTGCAAAGATTGTTTCCATCCTGGTGCCCGACCGGTCGGGGAAACTGGCCGACGTCATGCTGGGATTCAAGTCGCTCGACGACTACAAACAGTTCAGTGCCAGTCACGGCGCTACCGTCGGACCGTTTGCCAACCGCATCGGGAATGGATCATTCATGATTGGTGATTCTGTTTATAATCTTGAAAAGAACAACGGGAACAATACACTTCACTCCGGTCCGGTCAATTATGCCCGTAGGGTGTGGGGTGCCGTCCAGGATGGAAACAGTGTTGTCATGAACCTCGAAAGTCCTGATGGGGAGTATGGTTTCCCCGGAAACAGGTCGGTAACGGTGAAGTTTACCCTGACAGCCGAAAGTGAGCTCAGGATCGATTACCATGCCACCACCGACAAGCCCACGCACATGAACCTCACCAACCATGGTTATTTTAACCTGCGCGGCGAGGGCAACGGCGACATCCTCGCACATGTGGTGGTCATCAATGCCGACTCGATCACTGCGGTGGATGAGGGCATGATCCCAACCGGGGAACTACTGGCGGTGAAGGATACACCGCTTGATTTTAACCAGCCCAAGCCGGTGGGCGCAAACATTGATGATGACCATCCGCACCTGAAAATGGGCGCAGGTTACGATTTTAACTATGTGATTGACAAACCTGCGGTTGAGCTTGGATTCGCAGCCAGTGCATACGAGCCCGAAAGCGGTCGCTATATGGAGGTGTTTACCACCGAACCCGGAGTGCAGCTTTATACCGGAAACCACCTTAGGGGAAATGAAATCGGCAAGGCCGGTGTACCTTATACCAAGCGGACAGGAATCTGTTTTGAAACCCAGCATTATCCCGATTCACCAAACAAGCCGAATTTCCCGTCAACATTGCTGGTGCCTGGAGAACCTCTGGTGTCAACCACCATCTATAAATTTTCGGTGCAATAAGGGTTTTGCGTTGTTCGCTTGTCATTAAGGATGACATCCTTTCCGTAGAGGAATGCAACGAGAGGATGTCATCCTTTCCGTAGAGGAATGCAACGAGAGGATGTCATCCTTTCCATTAAAGATTTTGACATGATCAGAAACATATTCCTTGTTTTTTGTTTACTCTTTTCAGCGGCAGGGTATGGCCAGGATTCCATCCGCCACGACTTTATCTTTGGAAATGTGCGCTATGTCAACCTCGACAGCGGTGAGATTTATTATTCCGGAGAAACGCCCATCGAGGTGCTGGGTACCCAAAACCATTATGTCCGTTTGCGGATAGGAACCGATACCCTGACCATGAAGACGGCCCGCCGTTCCCCCGCTGTCACTTCGGTTGCCGGACAGGTATTCGTGGCCGACAGCCGCGGGGTAAGCCGCATATCGGGTAATGACCCTGCCCACGGACTACTGAAGAAGGAGGTATTGCTGGGCATATCACCGGGATCCATGCCTTTGATTGATCCATACCAGTTCCTGTTCCCTGTCACTTTTACGGATGGCTATATCTGGAAAACCCTTGAGGAAACCTATATGTTTTCATATATGCCCGATGGGAAGGAGACCGGTTTATGGTCGTATGCCGGAGTGGGACTCGACATGATGGAAAGTCGCGCAATGCAAAAGCATGCGGTGGTGGCCATGGAGTCGGGCAGGATAGTTTGGATCGAAACAGGCTATGACAGGATGCCCCTGGCGACTGTCTGCATCGAAAGCGAATCCTCACCGGGAATCTATTACATTTATGAACACCTCCATGGCGATGACCTCATGATCAGGAAGAATGACCGTGTCATTAGGGGTGATGCAATCGGATATGCCTGGGGAACCGGAGGGTGGAACCATTTCAGGCTGACCGTCACACGACCTGATTCCATTCCTGTTTATGCCACCCGCCATCACAAGGCCATCAATTTTTATCCACAGCTGCTGGATCTCTATTTTGGCAGGCAGCCCGTGTTTACCCATACCTTTACCAAGGGACAGATTTATTTTGGCCGTCCCGATCACATGAACGGCAACAGCAAAAATGTTTCAGCCTATGAATCGAGGCATGGAACTGGCTGGCTATTGGGACAGTGGAACCCGGCCGACAAGGTCGAGTGGGTGTCGGCACGTCGTTCAGGCAATACACGTCTGAGGAAGATGCTGTTCTACGGACAGCAGACACAGTGCACCAACCCGCACAATTATTACGACTTCGAGATAAACGTCAGGCCAGGGGTTTACCGCATCAGGGCCCTTGTGGGCGACCATGTGGTCAATTCGTGGCAAAAGGTGGAATTTGAAGGCGTAGTGGCCGGAACCTACGAGAGGGGGGCAGGCGATCTCGACTGGACCGGGGAGAAAATCGTGCGCGTGAACGATGGAAAACTCACCGTCAGGATCCACCTGAAAGATAATGTGGTGGCCGGACTGGCAGAGATTGTTTTCCAGATGGCACATGAATAAACCTGATTTTTTTCGGGTGAAACGGGATCAGGTGAAATGAAAATATTAAATTTGCGACGCCGTTTAAGGCGGGAGTTTACAAAAGCGACCGTGTTGATCAGGCGAAGTTTATAATAGGTTGATATAGGTTTGATCGGGGTGTGGCGCAGTTGGTAGCGCGCGTCGTTCGGGACGACGAGGCCGCTGGTTCGAGTCCAGTCACCCCGACCATAAAGGGTTCAAACGAGTGATGTCGTGGAATCCTTTTTTTTTACCACAGAAATATTTTTATTCTTTTCCGGAGGCTGTCCTTTTGGGACAGCCTCCGGAAAAAGTTTACTCAGTGGTGATCACCAGCTCCTTACCCTTTTTCAAATCCTCATGTTTTATGAAATAACCATCTATTTCCTGGGCATCGTATGTGATGTTGGTGATCTTCCGTCCGTTGTTGACTTTTCGTATGGTAAACGGGGTGCCATCGAGGTTAAACACCACACTGTCGAATATGGGTACGGTGATAATGTATTCCGGATCGGCAGGTGAAAAAGTGTACAAACCAATGGCATTGAGCGCATACCAGGCCGAAAGCCCGCCTGAGTCGTCCATGCCTGCATAGGCCAGACCCTCTTTCCCCATGTTGTAATAGTGGTTCATGATGGTGTCAATGATAGCCTGGCCTTTTTCCTGCTTGCCGACGAAATAATAAAAATAGGGTATGCCATGATTGGGCTGGTTGCCATGGCAATACTGCCCTATAAACGTGGTCAGGTTATGGGCCTCGTAGCCTCCCCACGGAATGGTAAACAACGAGTCAAGCTTTTGCTCAAACGCTTGCTTGTCGGGGTAAAGTTCAACCAGTCCCATTGGGTCGTGCTGTGCGAAAAAGGTCGACTGCCAACCAGTGGCTTCACGATACAGATACACATAGTAAGGATAAGCGGGATCGTATGGGGTTACCCAGTCACCGTTTTCAAACCGGCCTCTCATGAACCCGGTCGTTGGGTCAAACAGGTACTTCCAATTGTCGGTCCGTTCCATCAGCATGTTATAATTGTCTATATCGCCCAATTCTTTTGCCAGTAGCGCCACGGCATAATCGTCGTACGCATATTCCTGTGTCTTGGTGACCGATGCTTTGGCTTCGTCCACTTCGGTATAAGTGGTAGGGTTTTCGACGCGGTTCTCGGCAATCCATCCCTTTTCGATATATTCGTTGAGATAGGGCCTTACCTTACGGGGATCATCAAGACCAGGTTCCTCGACCGTTGCGTTGCGCAACATGTAGTGATAGGCGCTGTCGGCATCAAATCCACGCAAACCGCGCAGGTACATGCCGGTGATGAAAGGCGAGGCATGGTCGCCATGGAAATAGGTGGGCATGAAACCCCTGGCTTTCGCCCTTTCGGTCATGGAGCTGATAATGTCGCTGGTTACCCCGGGCGATAACATGCCCATCAGCACCAGTTTGTTTCGGTAGTCATCCCATAATGCGGGAGTCGTGTAATAATGGAATCCTTTGTTGACCACATTGCGGCGTGGGTCAGTAAAATCGCCGTCGGCGTCGCTGCGAAGGGCAGGCCAAAGAAAAGAACGATATAAGGTGGAGTAAAACGTCCGTTTCTGCTTGTCGGTTCCACCGGTAACCTGCACTTTCGACAATAGCGTTTCCCAGGTCTCGTTGGCTTCCTTATATACCTGTGCAAAGGTTTTATTTGCCACTTCAGCCTCCAGGTTTTCCTTGGCCTTTTCAACACTTACAAACGAAAAGCCGATTTTCAGTTCAAGCGGCCCTTTTTGGTCGGCAAAATTCACGAGGGTAATTCTTTCCCTGCCATTGACGAGTGAATCAGTGCCTGCAATTTTGTGGTTTGCAACGGCATAAAAGTATATCGCCTCACCACCGCCCTGTGAGCCCGACAGGGTGTTTTCGTCAACCTGGTTGAAGGTCCATCTTCCTCCGGGCCTACTGCTGTTGGTCCGCGACAGATTCAGCAGCAATCGTTTGTTTTCATTGGTGGGATAGGTGAATTTGTGGTATGCGCAACGGAGCGTCGAGGTCATTTCGGCATTGATGCCATAACGGTCGAGGAATACCTGGTAATAGCCGGGCTTTGCCGATTCGTTTTCGTGGTTGTAGCCCGAGTGGTAATTGTCGGCCGTGATCTCACCCGTAAAAGGCAGGATGGGCACATGGCCCAGGTTCCAATGCCCCATGCTCGTATGGAAAAAGGCGAAGATGACGGTATCCTCGTACTGGTAGCCCGAACCGCTACCGAACTGGGTCACCGGAGTCACCTGCACCATTGCGTTTGGCAGCGAGGCACCGGGAAAAACCTCGGCCCCCCATGCCCTGCGGGTTGGCTCGTAACCCAGGTCGGCCTTGTCCCATAAGGTAGCCGTACCCAGCAAAGGATTTACATAATCAGTCAGTTTGGGAACCGGATTACATCCCATCAATAATGCCACAAATATTGCCGATAAAAAACAGGTGATTCTTTTCATTGTCAAAAACTGATTGTATTTCGTTAATTGAACAATAAAGATAACAAAAATTCCCTGTCGTGATTCGTGAAAAGGCAGATTTTTCAAGGTTTTCCGGTGGTTAAACCACAGATTTATCATTCCCGGATATCCCATGCTCACCACAGTTTACACGGAAGGCACAGGTGGAATATTTCAGCATCCTACATCATTTTCACCGCAGATTGCACAGATAGATCTATCACCCAATGAAAAATGAATCGTAGGGACAGGGCATGCCCTGTGCTGTACTGTCCCAACAAACATGCCCTGACAACCTGATAATGAACCTAATTGTCTCATCACTTGTTTTATACAAACATTATTTAAGGTAAGATTTTTCTGACATTGAAAGGCTTTTACAACTAACATCAACTACTCCAATGAAAAAATCCACCGTCATGCTTCTTCTTTTTGCCGCCATAGTGTGGCAAGTTCAGGCCCAGGACAGCATATTTGTCTACACTCCACCGGCAAAAGATTACATTACAACTATCACGTCGGTTGATCCTGGAAAACTGTCCCAGCCCGTTACCATCATCGAAGTCAGGGATTCCTCCCTTCTTCTGTCACCCCTGGTCTCCGGGAAAGACTTTTTTCCCGGAACGTTGCCATTGTCCGAGGTTTTTGCCTTTGAAATTGAAAGTATTAAGATACACCGGCCTAACAGGTTCATTCGTGGTGCGCTGAACGGGGCCTTGGTTGGTTTTGTGGTGGGTGCCATTGCGGGATTGGCCGATGGGAGTGATCCTGAGGGAACATGGTTTGCCATGACTGCAGGAGAAAAGGCCCTGATGGGTGGTGTTCTTCTTGGGGCAACAGGCGGTGTGGTAGGAGGTATTGTCGGGCCCATGCTTTCGGTCAGAATTCCCATAAAAGGCAGTGTGGATACCTTTACCAGGAAAAAGGCAAACCTCGCGAGATACCAGCTTGTGACACGGAAATGATGTATTGCCATGGTATTCACCACTGAGTACACAGATTACACCGATTTATTGTTTTGCTGTGCGGCTGTCATCCACCCATAAACCCATGAAATATGAAAAATTTTAAAATACTGTGGCTGGTGGTTACCCTGATTGTGTCCCTGTTTTTCGTATCGGGGAAGTATGTCGATTTTTATCGCTTTAAGGTGACCGGTGCCCTCTTCGAGCTGTTGTGGCTGCCTTTTCTCATCATGTTGTTGCTGATTCCTGCCTATTCGCTCTACATGGTCATCAGGAAGGAGACAACGGGTAAAACCTGTTTTGTGATCTCCCTGGTAGTTTCGCTGGCCACCATTGGGTGGATCGTTTGGGCAGGGTAGGGTAGTAAGGGTTTGCATCAAGGAAAGTGCATGTCCTTTCCTTGATGCATACATGCCAACGAATCGTTATTTAATCTGACCGCGGATTTCGCCACCTGGGAATGCCAGCGTATGTACATTCACATAAGCATTGCCTGCCATCATGGCATCCACTACATCGGCAAGGGTTAAATCAATGTTTGGGGGGTCTACCACGTTGGCATCGGTAATGACTCCCTCGGCCAGGACTCCGTTAAATGTTCCTTCAATCAATACCGGTGGCGGTCCTGATGGATAGAGCCATGCAACCACTGCGCCATTCTGTCCGACAGGGGCCAGGTGGATGTGCGCCATTCTCACATTGTCGATGTTGGCGACAATCAGTTTATAACTCAGAGATGTGCCATCCTTGCTTAGCTGAAAAACAGCCTGGCCTGTGGCGTCTGTCACAACTGGATCCACTTCCTGGTCACCACTGAGATGGGCCGTGAAGTTCATGGGTTTTTCCGCCTTTTTCAGCGCAAGAGTATCATCCATTGACTCATCGGTGAGAGGCGTGGAGCAGGAGACAACCATCAGTAACGATACTGATACGAGAAACGGTAATAGTTTTTTCATGGCATAGAGTTTTTAATGAATTGATAGTCATTATACTAATAAAAGACAAAAAGGTTTTAAAATAGAGGACAAAAAAGTATTATTTTATTGTCAGCTTATTGTTGGCCAACGTAACCGAATACTTTTTCAGGGGTGAAGTGGCCGGTCCGTTGAGCACATTCCCGCTTGAATCGAAAAGTGATCCATGGCACGGACAGGGGAGACGGCCGGTTGAGCTGTTGTATGAAACGGTACACTGCTGGTGTGTACAGATTTTTGAAAGGGCAATGTAGGAAGTTGCTGAAACCCTGATCAAGATGATGTCACCGACATAGACAAAGCCGCCATCCGCCGCCAGAGCTGCGTATTTTGCATCTGCCAGGTCAACTACCACCCCTTCGCCACCACCCGGATTCCCCGGGCCAGGGTCCGGCTCATCGTCCTCTTTCGAACACGAATTGAAAAGGATCGGGACTGTAAGCAGCAGGCTTCCGCCGACTGCCATTCCTCTTATAAACTCATATCTTGTCATGGCTGTTTTAAATAAAAGTTTCTGATTAAATTGAATCCAAAAAATATATTGCCCGTGGTCCAATCCCCGGTTGAACGTTTGTAGATGCCTTGTTCGGTCATGCCTTGCGTATTCGACAGGACCAACTGAAACAGGTGTCCCCCGGTATCAATGTCGGCACCAATGGAAAGTGGACGGTTATTTCCGGGAAGCATATCCGAAAAGTGATGGGTATACTCCATATTGATGTTTACCCTTTTCGATACCGCCAGTGACAACGCACCTGTTACGACGGGAAACGACCTGCTTTCACCTGCCTCCGGGACAAAGCCCGTGAACATATAGGCAGGGGAGATTTGCACGCTTATACCCTTGAAGTTTCGTACTATTTCCAGCTCAAGATACGAGGCCATTTTGTCGGAGAAGCCATCATGGGGTTCCATGAAATAGTTCTTCATTGTGGTTATGTATCCTGAAGCTGTGAACGTGGTGGCAAAAGGAAAGGAGGAGGATTGTTTCGCTATTCCGGCTTTCACGAAAGCGTCGTAGGTTTTCTGAAAGGTCGATCGTCCGATTCCAAGGGCCAGGCCTTTTGCTACACCATATTCAAATCCAAGCCGCATCTCTGCCTGGTCAAGTCCGAAAAACTCGTAGGCCCCTCCGCTAATATCGCCAAAGCGGTGTTGTATCAGCAAAATCAGGGTTCCCTTTTCCACCGGGTTGGCCGATTGCGCATTCACCAGGCGTGTACCCATGAAAACGTTGTCAATGGCTTCTGTGCCTGCTTTTTCTTCCTCGGTGAGAAGATCTTCCAGGTTCTGGGCCGAACCTTGCAGGATTCCAAAAAATGCGAGTAAAAACAGTACGCTTTTGATCATGGTTTTACCGGATTAAATTTTACGTCTACGGTCACTTCAATTTCCTCGGCGATGTTTTTGATCAGCATTCGTGGAATCCTGATGTCGAAATCTGCCGTCCTGACCCGGAACTTCGAGGTGCCCGACAAGTATGCCTCATGCATCTGCAGGGTAGCCTTTTCGCTGATCGTCTTTGTGACGCCATGGATGGTCAGTTGTCCTGAAAGCGTATGTACCGAAGGTCGTTCATGCATGATTTTGTCGACATCGCTGATTTTCCCAACAAATCGGGCTTCCGGAAATTTGTCCGACTCCATGTATTGCTGGTTGAAATGCTTCTGCATCAAACCTTTTTCGAAGATGAAGTCCCTGATGGGTGCCACAAACAGCAAATCTCCGTTTGAAAGGTCAATGGCTGCCCTCACTTTGTGGTTGTTGGCTTCGATGTTCTCAACGGGGGCTTCGGAAAAGAATCGGATATGGCCGGTCGTAGTTGTCATTTTGCCGGATTGGGAACCGGGCAGCAGAAAGGAAAACCATATTATCAATGCAACCATCATAATATGTGTTTTTGACGAATTGACCGTAATTCAAATCAATAACAAACAATTGGTAAGATAGTTGAGAAATAAAGAGAAAAAAGTATTTCAATTCATCTGCCCAGTAATGATAAAAATTTCCACCAGAATAGTGTGGGAATCACTGATTACACTAAATCCCTTTTTAAGTGTCCCACAGCTTACCGACAGGGTAATCCGATATATTTATAATAGGTATAACAGGGTTCTTATATAGTATTTAGTATACAAGCACTATTCGAGAACTATTCAATAACTATACAAGGTACGACTCGGTCATGAATGGATTGGATGCCGGAAATCGTATTCTCCCGACTGGTACATATATAAAAGGGTCCAAATCTGTCCGGAAGACATCCGTATTTTGTCGGCAAAAACCGCCGAATAGTTATGTTAATGATTTTTGGCCGCGGGAGGCCTTTGGGCGGGTTGCCTGGTGAAGTACTGACAAGGACTGCCATAGCGGAGGATTTCCTATATGGCAGAATATTAATGGATAAGGTGCATTTTTCGCTCCAGAGGTGACAAAATGGCGCGAAAAATCTATTTAACATTTTGAACAAAACCCTCAGTTTTTGCCATTTTTCGCTCTTTTTTCAAAAATTTGAAAGGGCATTTTGGGGCGTTTTCTACTACTTTTTCATTTAAATCGGCCGGAAAATGTGAGCTCATATATGGTTGAACTGAAAGAAATGGGTATGCCTGCCAGATGTGATTTTTGGGATGAACTGGTTGGTTTTTTGAAAAAATACGGGCTTCAGTTTTTTCAATAAAAAATATTTTGTAATTTTAAGGCATCGTTCATCATCGTGGGGATGGAACACTTCGATACTCTTGGTTTGCCGGTGTTGTATTTTTTAGGTAAACCGAACCATTGGTACAAATGGGCAGGTGTATATATGTGGTTTTTATACTATATATATATTACCAATGAATGATGTATTTACAGTAGTGTCTCACTAGTGTCCAATAAATTTTTTTCAACTAATATTTAAAGGCAAATTCAAGTTGAGCGGGTTTTTCACATATATCATCAATGGTCTCAGGGGTCAGAAAAAGATCTCTGATGGGCGTCTTGTCTGTCAGTACTCTGCTAATGACACGAAGTACATTGAATGTAGTCCTGCCCAACTGACAGTCATGTTCGATGATAGCCACGAGACAGTATGTGATAACCGCAATGTAAATTTGTATTCTCACAGCGTTTTCCGTATTACCCCAGAAAGATGTGATGCGGAGATGCTGCTTTATCCACCGAAAAAAGAGTTCCACCTGCCAGCGCTGCTTATACAACATAGCGATGTCTTTCGCCTTGATGCTGATGTTGTTGGTCAGGAACGTGAACGTTCTTTTAAGGTCGGGAGCATAGTAAACGATCCTCCTCATTACGCAGGAATATTTCTTCCGGGTCTGGTAGCCCGT
>DF970669.1:60200-60357 GCA_001270045.2 Bacteroidales bacterium 6E
GTCTGATCAATCAAGACGTTATCCGTCTCATCCAGAAGTTCCTCACCATCAACAACTTCATACTGGAGATGAGACTTCTGTCGAATAACAAAGTAGGAGCCGATTGTGTTGATTGTATGCAGCCTGGCAAGGTCATAATATCCCTTGTCAAAAATGT
>DF970669.1:60386-203495 GCA_001270045.2 Bacteroidales bacterium 6E
TCACCCAGTCTCCTGTTGCCGGATCGGTTGTTGGAATCGGTACACATACCATATCCATCACCGTGACAGACCAGGCCGGAAACTCCGCTTTCTGCTCTACCACACTGACCGTGGAAGACAATACTGCTCCGGAAATCTCCTCCGCTTCGAACCTTGAAATCGAATGTGATGCATTTGGTAACTTCGAACTTGTGGCTGAGTGGCTGGCTAGCGTGACCGCAACCGACAACTGTGATGCCAATGTGGATGTCACTGCAAGTGTCGATATGGAAACGCTCGACATCACTTGTGATAACATCGGTGAAACCACGGTAACCTGGACTGCTACCGACGATGCAGGCAATACAGCACAGACTTCAGCTGTACTGATAATCAACGATGCAAGGATCCCGACATTTGGTGAAGTGGTTGACCTGACAGTTGAATGCGACGGTATGGGCAATACCGAGGAATTTGAAATGTTCCTCAGCCAGTTCGTCATCGACGATCCGGAAGTAACCCTGAACCTGGTTCAGACTGTTACAGAAGGTTGCGGTTTGACAAAATCCATATTGGTTACCGGTACTGCCACCTATGGAAATGACAATGAAGTGTCTGCTTCAGCAACCTTCCATATCATTGACACTACACCACCGACAGTGACTGCTCCGGCTGATATCGCCATCGAGGCTGATGAAAACTGCGAATGGAATGCCATGCCAGTAATCACCGGAATGGCCGAAGTATCTGACCTCTGCTCTGAAGAAGGTTCGATGGATGAATCCATCGGTTACTCTGACGTAGTGGTTGATCTTGGACAGGGTGAATATCAGATTACCCGTACCTGGACTGCCTCCGACGAATGTGGAAACAGTGCTTCCGACCAGCAGGTGATCACCGTCACCGGCGGAAATGCTCCTCCGGTTCTCGTGCTCAATGAAATTGGCATATACCTGACAGAGGAAGGCCAATGGACACTGAACCAGCACAACATTGCAGCCATCACGGCAGGTTCTGAAGCTGGTTGTGGCAGTGAGGATGACCTGAAGTTCGACTTCAGCCAGCGCTACTTCGACTGCTCTGATGTGTTTGAACCCATCAAACTGGTGGTAACCGCTTCGGACACCAAAGGCAACTCATCATCTGGAAGTATTTTCATCAATGTATATGATACCATTGCCCCTGTAGCCATCTGCAAGGATACCACCATATACCTCGACAGCTTCGGACAGGCAATGATTGTCCCGGGTGCCGTCAACCAGGGTGGTGACCGCGAAAGTGTTCCCGAATGGGCACGCCACCACAATGACCTCGAAGGAGGTAGCTACGATGCTTGCGGTATTGCGCTGATGGATCTCTCACAAATGATCTTCACCTGCAACGACCTGGGAGAAAACGTGGTTACACTTACCGTTTGGGATCCAAGCGGAAACTTCGCCACCTGCCAGGCTACCGTCACCGTGCTCGACACCATCACTCCGGTATTTGAACCTATTGCCAACGTAGTTCTCACCGTCGAACCCGGCGTGTGCGAAACAGCCATCGACTATCCGCAGATCGTAGCCAACGACAACTGTACCGTTGAAACACATCTCATGGCAGGTCATGGTCCCGAAGGACTCTTCCCGCTGGGAACCACCACCGAGGTTTGGAAAGTCGCTGACGCTTCCGGTAACGAGGCATTCATGAGCTTCACCGTCACCGTCAACACTTACAATGCCGCTCCGACCATTGCTGAGATCGAGGACATCGTGGTTGACGAAGACCCGATCCTGATCGAGATCCCGCTCACCAACATCACGCCCAACGTGGATTGCGACCTGCAGCAGATAATCTCTGTCGAGGCTTCGACCGACAACAACACGCTCATTACCGGTCTTGAACTCGAATATACCCAAGGCGAAACCACCGGTACCCTGCTGGTTACCGTTGAGCCTAACCTGAACGGACAGGCCACCGTTTCGATCACCGTCAAAGACAACGGTGGAACAGAAAACGGAGGAAGTGACACAACCGTCGAAACCTTCACCATCACCGTGGTGCCTGTACCCGATATGCCTGAGGTCGTAATACCTGGGGGAACCGTGGCCATTGAACCCGGACAACCCGTCCATATCGATCTCAATGACCTGTTCACCAATCCGGACGACGAAGACGGACTTACCTTCGAGGTTACACTGCCCGACGGATCACCGCTGCCCGAATGGGTTGAATTCGATCCCGAAACCGGTATCATCTCCGGTACTCCGGGCGAAGGTGACTCAGGTGTCATCGAAGTCACCATCATTGCCACCAACTCGGCAGGTGACTCCGTGGAAACCACCGTCACCGTGATCATCATCGAGGAAGAAACATCCGTCATCAACGGTACCGTTCTCACGCCTGACGGTCCTGCCTCCGCAGGTATTACCGTGGCCCTGTTCTCGGTGGGTGAAAACAACCTCCACACCCTGGTCAGCCAGGTCAATGTGGCCGCAAACGGTTCGTTCACCTTCTACAATGTGGCTAACGGAACATACCTGATCAAGGCCATCGTCACCGACGAGGACCTCCATCCTACCCTGTTCCACACCTGGTATGAAACCGCACTCTCGGTGCTTGATGCTACGGCTATCGTCATCTCGCAGCCCGGTGCCGAAAACATACAGGTAACCATGGTCGACGGTCGTCAGCAGGACGGCACCTTCACCGCAGGTGGTACCATCATCGTCAAAGTCAACGAGGATGATCCGGGAACCCCGGCTGCCATGGTCGAAGTCGTGCTCAAGCAGGATGGCATCATCGTGGCCACCACCATGACCGATGAAGATGGAAACTTCAGCTTCGAAGGATTGCCCGAAGGTTCATACGACGTGTTTGTCGAAATACCCGGATACGACCAGGAAATCACAGCCACCATCGTGGTGAACGAGGATAGTCCTGAAGTAACCGATATCGACTTTACCATCTGGACTACCGATGACCGCATCATCACCGATGTCGAAATCGTGGACGGTTCGTTCGACCTGAAGATGTATCCTAACCCGACACAGGGAATGGTTAACATCGAGCTGATCGACATGAACTTCAGCAAGGTACAGGTTACCGTTTACAACGTGCTTGGCGCAAGGGTATTCTCAAGGGAATATCCGGCCGGTGACAGGATCCAGTTCAATATGAACGGAAACGTTTCCGGAATGTACCTGGTTAAAATTGATACAGAAGGTCGTTCTGCAGTCAAAAAACTGATGCTCGACCTGAAGTAGTTTTTCATAGTCTCACACCTCTGAGCCGTCCCAATTGGGGCGGCTTTTTTTATAATGGTTTAGCCATATGGCTGCGCTATATAGCTAAACTATTTTAAAAACCCGGCTGCAAAATTCATTACGCAAACATGGCTATATACCTTGTGAGATCCACAGGCTACCCCAACCAACCTTAAGTCGGGATCCAGAAAGTTTTTTCGATGGCCCCTTGAAGGAACACCATCATCAATCACGAGGTGCAGGACAACCGACCGGGCATCGGGATCGCCATAAAAAATATTCTCGGAAATCTTTTTGTTCCAGTCGCCATATCTTTCAATCCTTTTATCTATTGAAGATCCATCGCTGCCCTTGTGTCCGGTCTTCCCAGATTTCGACTGGTCTTTCTGGTGGTCACGTGCCGAATGCGTCAACCTATGATCAGGAAACAAGGGTGCTGCAGGTTTTGAACTTTTTAGTTCCTTAATGGCATCTTTCAGGGCAACGATTCCTTCGCGGGTGATAATTGGAACATTGCCGGGCATATAGAGCATTTTTCCTTTGTACATTTTCAGCATGGGTTCGAGGTATTCGACTGCATAGGCGACCGGATCTGACCTCAATTTATTGATTTCAAGGACCACCGCCTTCTCGTTGTCAGTCAGGTATTCCACCTTGGCAGCGGTATTCAGCGTCGCCACATCCCAATTTTTTCTGGTCGTAACTGTTGCCTCTGACAACACAGGAAACAGAAACATAACCATCAAACTTAAAAATCCTTTCTTCATATGCCTTGCATCGATATTCATACCTTAATTAACGGGGATTGCCTAATACAAACGATAGGCCGTCCGGGATATTTTCCCTTGCATGACAGGTATGGATTAAAAAAAACTTCCCCAACAGGTGAAAAGCCTGTCAGGGAAGCCCATTGCAAAAAAAAATAGACTCATTCACTTTATATTCATGAAATTCTCATCCGGCTATTGCCAAACCTTTTCACGGTCGGCCTTTGCCACTTCATAAAACAAATTGGCGATACGTGCGGTGACATGTTTGAAAAACTTCTCCCCCTTTTCAGCTGTGGCCTTATGTGGATTACCCACACCGGTATCGGCAGTTATGGTACTCCAGGGGCGCTCGGTCCAGGCCCACTTTTGTTTGAAGCCCTCAATGCCGATTTTCTTTGCCTTGCCTTCACCCGCATCCGACAATGGCAGCACCAGGTCGGGGAATAAATGAAGCATCAGGCTGGTTTCCATTTCGCCGGCATGATCATCGGGTTCCTCGAAAATGGGCTCATCAAGAGGTACCTGGTAAAAATTGGCCTGCATAAGCCAAATTTCGGGGTATTTCATTCCCAACTCCCTGAGCATCTGCCGGAAGTCATTCCCGCCATGGGCATTCAGGATGATCAGTTTCGGAATCTGGTGCCTGACCAGTCCGGCAATGATATCATCTAGAATGACCATCTGCGTACTGGGATTCAGGTTAATATCCAGTTTTATGTCGTGTTGTCCGGTATTCACCCCAAAAGGGATGACAGGCAAAACCACGACATTTGCGCCTTTATCGTTGGCCATTTTGGCCGATTTGGCCGCAATAGCCTCTGCCTCAAGGATATCAGTACCATAAGGCAGGTGATAATTGTGGGCCTCGGTGGCGCCCCAGGGAAGGATCGCAACATCGAATTGGGCATTTTTCACATGTTTCCAATGATGATGGGCCAATAAAGGAGATGATTCCATAACTTTTATTATTAATGTTGTTGTTTGACAGCTGAAAGGATGTCTTACTTGAACACCTGCCAAAACCAATACATGAACCCAAAAAACCAGATCCATGAATGGTGTCACTCACGGCAGGCAATGCAACATCCACAAATGAAAAACAAATGTAATGTTTTAGGCTGTCGGATGAGCCCCTGCAAATTAAGTTTCTTGGAAGGTAAAGGTATTGAAAGAAGAATGCCAGAATCATCAATTAATGTCACGAACATAAAAAATGAACGTCCGGTTCTGAAAGGTTTTTTCTAACTTTGGGAACCGGGTACCCCATTTTTGGGGAACGCGTAACATTAATTCGCATAACAATCTGTATATCAACAACTATAAAATAACCTGTTTTTTCATTATACCAGTCAAAAAAATTCAACTACCATGAACGATCGCAGAACCTTTATCAGAAACACAGCCTTTGCGACAGCGGGATTAACCGCCTTTCCGACAATTTTGCATGCCGGACAGGTATCAGCCAATGATAAGATCACCGTTGCACTGATCGGTTGCAAGGGCCAGGGATGGGCCAACCTTCGTACTTTCCTGGGGCAGAAAGAGGTGGTATGTGCCGCCCTGTGCGATGTGGACCAGAATATTCTCAACGAAAGAGCCGCCGATGTCGAAAAACTGGCAGGCTACCGTCCGAAGCTATATGGCGATTTCAGGAAATTGCTGGAACAGAAAGATATTGACGCCGTCATTGTGGCTACCCCCGACCATTGGCACTGCCTGCCAATGTTATATGCCTGCGAAGCCGAAAAGGATGTCTTCGTCGAAAAACCGCTTGGTAACACCATCCAGGAATGCAATATCATGGTGAAAGCCACACACCGGTATAACCGGGTGGTACAGGTGGCACAATGGCAGCGGAGCGATCCCCACTGGAAAGATGCGGTCAACTATGTACACAGCGGCAAACTTGGCCGGGTAAGGTCGGTGAGATCATGGTCGTATGTAGGATGGAAAGGTTCCATCCCGGTTCAACCCGACAGTGATGTACCTGCAGGAGTAGATTATGATATGTGGCTGGGACCGGCACCCAAACGGCCATTTAACATCAACCGTTTCCACTTTACCTTCCGCTGGTACTGGGATTATGCCGGCGGCCTCATGACCGACTGGGGTGTTCACCTTCTCGACTATGCACTTTATGGTATGAATCAATACGTCCCGAAATCCGTCATGGCAACCGGGGGGAAATATGCCTATCCCAATGATGCCATGGAAACTCCCGACACCCTGATGGCCATGTACGACTTTGGCGACTTTGGATTGCTTTGGGACCACACCATTGGAATTTACGGTGCCAACTTTGGCAGAGGTCATGGAGTGGCCTTTGTCGGGGAGTACGGAACGTTGGTGGTCGACCGCAGTGGCTGGGAAGTTTTGGCCGAAACAAACAGTGTCAGTGCCAACAAGGATTTCATTCCGGTACCTTTGCAGAAGTCGCAGGGAAAGGGACTCGAGCTGCATGTAAGAAACTTCCTGGACTGCATGAAAACCAGGGAAAAACCTGTTTGCGATATTGAAACGGGAGCACATATTGCCCGGATCGCCCATTTGGGTAACATATCTTACCGATTGGGACGCAAAGTGTTCTGGGACCATGACAAGCAGGAATTCATCAACGACAAGGAAGCCAATTACCTTGTAAATGCCCATTACCGCAAACCGTGGGAATTACCGAAAGTATAATAAGAATTAAGGCTGGCCCGAAGGTCAGCCTTAATTTCTATATCATTTCAGAGGCATCTTCATCAAGAAACCAAGTTAGCTTGCCCGAAACCGGCAGGATATGGTATGCTGGCAAAGAAAACGCCTTTTCATCGTTATTCATGATCTCCGAAATCCGTTCAGCCTTACCCTCACCCGATACCAGGAAATAGATGGTGTTTGCATTGTTGATTACGCGTCCGGTGAGCGTAATTCTTTTCTG
Source organism: Bacteroidales bacterium 6E (assembly GCA_001270045.2). Classification (GTDB taxonomy): domain Bacteria; phylum Bacteroidota; class Bacteroidia; order Bacteroidales; family Prolixibacteraceae; genus UBA1413. Next base: position 67,304 of record DF970669.1, read on the forward strand.
TCCCGATTGCGGATGGACAGCCACGGCACAAACTTGATCCGATGTCAGCAGATCCATGCGGTCAGGAAAAATCGAGGCAGTATGGCCGTCTTCACCAAGCCCAAGCAATACCAGGTCAAAGACAGGCCAATCATCCCTGGAGTTCAGCATTTCACTGATTTCATTTCCATATCGGGCAGCCTCACCCTCCGGATCCGCTTCGCCCCTGACACGGTGAATGTTTTCATCAGGGATATCCAGCTCGGAAAGTAAGGACTCATAAGCCATTTTGTAATTGCTTTCAGCGGAATCAGGATCCACACATCGCTCATCGCCCCACCAGAAATGCACCCTGTGCCAGTCGATGCTTTCTTTATGCTTTCGGGCCAATCGCCTGAAAAGCCTGTAGGGAGTGCTTCCTCCCGACAAGGCCACGTCGAACCGGTGCGTTCCGGCATTTTGTATCAGTCGGACCATTGCCTTGGCAGCTGACTTGGCCAGCTTTTTCGAAGATTCTGCAATTTTCACTTCAACTTCCGGAACCATAGACGTAACAGTTTAATAATCGGCACACAAGATAGAAAAATATTGTACGCAGCGTTCACTAAAAACAGACATGCATATCTGGCAAAATAAACTTAAGTATGGGAAAGATTTATCTTATAGCTCACAGAACAATCCGTCGTCGGAAAGATTCTTGCAGGGATATCGCCAGGTACCACCTGTCACAAGGTCATCGGCCACATCTGGACCCCAGGAACCGGCAGGATAGCCATATACCGGAATCTCGGGATTCTCTTCCCATGCATTTAATATGGGCTGAATGAATTTCCAGGCCTCCTCCACGGCATCCCCCCGTGTGTAAAGGGTGGCATCGCCCTGCATGCAATCGAGCAGCAATCGTTCATATGCTGAAGGAAGGTGAGTATCGGCCAATCCGGAATAATGGAAATCCATGTTCACGGTTTGCAGATTAAATCCCGCCCCTGGAATTTTCATTCCGGCTTTCAGCAGGATTCCCTCATCAGGTTGAATCCTGATGATCAATTGGTTATCGACAGGCTGGTATCCATGTGAACCCGAGAAGAGATGATGGGGAACATGTTTAAAGTGAACCACCACCTCGGTTACCCTTGTTGGCAGTTTTTTGCCGGTCCGGATATAGAAAGGCACCCCCGCCCAACGCCAGTTATCGATAAAAAACTTCATGGCCACATAAGTTTCGGCGCGTGAGAGATCAGGAACTCCCTTCTCATCGCGATATCCGGGCACCTTTTCACCCTTGATCGTGGAAGCTGTGTATTGGCCCCTGATGACACACTTCTCAACCATATTTTCGCGAATGGGCCGTAAAGCCTGAAAAACCTTCAGCGTTTCGTTACGGATGGCATCAGCCTCAATCACTCCGGGAGGTTCCATGGCAATAAAGCCCACCAATTGAAGCAAATGATTCTGCACCATGTCACGGATGGCACCAGAGTTATCGTAATAACCACCCCGGCCCTCCACGCCCAGGCTTTCGGCAGAAGTGATCTCTACCCTGTGAATGTAGTTATGGTTCCAGAGAGGCTCGAAAATGCTGTTTGCAAACCGCATCACCAGCATATTCTGCACCGTTTCCTTTCCCAGATAATGGTCGATACGATATATCTGGCTCTCATCGAAATAATTAAGCAGCTGGACATTCAGATTTCGGGCCGACCCATAACTGGTCCCGAAAGGCTTCTCTACAATCAATCGCCTGAAACCTGTGTCGTGATTTGCCAAACCAGCATTGTATAAATGTTTTGGTATGATGTCGTAGAGTGAAGGAGGGGTCGAAAGATAAAATATATAGTTCCCTTCAGTATTCAGTTTTTGATCCAGTTGATCGAGCCGGTCTTTCAGGAGCAAATAGTCGTTTGGGCCTTCTGTATCCATGGTCTGGTAATACAGGAATTTTCCAAACTCTTTCCGGACCTCTCCTTCCGGTAGAAACTCGTACATCTTTTTCCGGAACTCGTCGTCCGACATTTCGGAACGGCTTGCACCCAATACGGCAAAATTCCCGGGAAGAAGATTCTGTCGGTATAATTCATACAAGGCAGGAATCAATTTACGTCGGGTTAGATCGCCCGATGCCCCGAAGATGACAAGAATCTGATGATCTGGTTTTTTCATTTTTATGATGATGACAATTATTCAACACACCAGACAACTGCATTGTTTAGTTCAAAAAAGTAATACAGTGCAAGCCTGGAAATATGGTCTCCACTTCTGTGGATTGCAGATATTGAGCCTTGATCAGCAATAGGGAACGGCATAATTTGCATGTCTCTCCTGAAATCTGTATCAGAAATTCCCGCCCATTTGAATATCGCCTCCTTGGCACTCCAGCAAACAATCCTGGCCATGGCAGGATCATCCGACAGGGCGGTCCAATCCAGCTCCTCCTGACAAAGGAAACGACTCGCGATTCGGTCGACATTTCGTGAAGTCTCCTCCACATCGATACCACACACCATGTCGGAGATCATTACAGCCACCATACTGGCAGAATGTGAAATGGAGATCTTGCCGGGAAAGCCTTCCAATAAAGGCTTTTGGGCATCTTCATACACTATTCTTCCACTTCCTGAAGTCATCTGGAAGAGAAGCGACCGAACAGCCAGAAATTCCCGTTTCCTTCGGTCAGAGGTGAAGGAATCGAATAATTGCCGATCATTATCCTCGAGGGGCAAAGACTCCGTTGTGCCCGCTCCTGCCAGACTATACAGGCCTAAACGGTAACGTGGATTTTCTATGATTCGTAGTATCGGCATCAGCGAAAAAGATTGGCAGAATATAATTATTGGAAAAACTTTAATTCCAGGTAGTGGTCTCGATCATATGAATGACATCCGGAATAAGGAAGTCGATAACAGGACGTAAAGAATCCACGTTGGGAATATCACTGATATACAATGCTCCTCTCAGAAAATGCCGGGTGCTGTCGGTCAGGTAAAACTGTATGGGAGAAGCTGCATTTCCGCTGATCAGGTAAATGGTACCATAAACCCGTTGACCATTGTTTATAAAAAGGCGCTCCTCAATGGCACTGGCCTTCTGGGCATGTTTGTAGGTCAGCTCGCGCGATTCCTCGGTAAATACATACAGGTTATCACTGACCGGTTTGTAACTAAGATGGATTTCAGCCTTGTTGGCAGGCACCACCACATTGACCCAATATGGTTCGGCGAACTGTGAACTATCGGGTTTCACTACTGAATAGGCAGGGATTTCAAAAGAATATGGTAGTTGCCCGTTATAAGGGACATAACTCTTTTCGGGAAAATCGATCCTGAAATAAGCCCTTGGCTTGGGGGTATAGCGATTATCGCAGCTGACAAACAGCACGATAAGGAATATAACCAAAATTTGACTGATACGATTCATAATTATTGAACGGGCCTTAGACAGAATTATTTCGGTAGTGCTGATACATTAATCCTTCAGAATTTCAACCCTTATTTGCTTGATTCTGCGTTTGGTAATGGCATCAATGGAGAAAATGAAATTCTTGCAGGATATCTTTTCGTTAACGGCCGGGAATTCTCCTTTCAGTTCAAGAATCAATCCGGCCAAGGTATCGGACTCTCCCCTGACCTCATCGAATATACCATCCTCGGTATCGGTAACCCTGCAAAAATCGAGGAGAGAAGTTTTACCGTCAAAGATGAACTTGTTTTCGCCCAAACGTGAATAAAAATGTTCATCTTCATCAAATTCATCGGCGATATCCCCAACGATCTCTTCCAGGACATCTTCCAGTGTAACAATACCAGAAGAACCGCCATATTCGTCAACGACAATGGCCATATGTACCTTGTTCTTCTGGAAATCCTCAAGCAAAGCACTGATTTTACGGGATTCGGGTACATAAAAAGGAGGCCTGACCAAACTTTGCCAGTTAAAGTTTACACCCTTTTCGGTATAAGGCAACAAGTCTTTGATAAACAAAACACCCTTGACATTATCGAAAGATTCGGAATAGACCGGCATCCTTGAATATCCGGCCTGATCGATGACTTCAAGTATCTGGTCAAAACCCCAACGGATGTCGACGGCAACCACATCAACCCTCGAACGCATGATTTCAGCGACACTTTTGTTGCCAAACTTCACTATACCCTCCAGAATTTCCTTCTCCTCGCTCAGTTCATTTCCGGCAGTCAATTCAAGGGCCTGCGAAATGTCATCCATCGAAATTTCATCTTGCTGTGCCTTAAGTCTGCGGTTAACAAGAGCGGTAGATTTAATCAGGACTGCATTTACCGGTGTAAAAAGCACTCCAAGGTATGCGAGAGGAAAAGCCATTAAACGCGCAAAACCCAAAGGATTGTGGCTAGCGTAAACCTTTGGGAGAATCTCTCCTAAAAAGACAAGCAGGAAGGTGATGACGACTACCTGCACAAGAAATTCAAGAACAGGGGAACTACTGAATTCGAACAAACCGGAGGTAACAAAAGCACCCAGAATCACAATTCCGACATTCACGAAATTATTGGACACCAATATAGTTGCGAGCAACTTTTCCGGATCCTGTAAATTTTGAATAACCTTAGAATCACGTTTCCCTTTGCCCAGTTTTTGCTTTTCGGCCGGACTAAGTGAGAAATAGGCTACCTCAGAACCACTGATCAGTGCCGAAAAAATCAGAAGAACCAAAATCACCAGCAACCCTGCCAGCAAAGTGCCCGACATAGGTTGTAGGATGGTTCCCCACGAAAGAGGATCGCCGCTGGCTATTGAGTCAGTTTCCAATCTTTACAAATTTAGAATGGCAAATCGTCTTCCGGCTGGTCGTCAAAAGACGGCTCCTGTTCATTTTTAATGGGTTGGCTTTCGGTGGAATGTGAATTTGCCCCGGATGCCTGTTCAGTTGAAGAATCCCTGCCACCCAGCAATCGGACAACATCGGCAAAGATCTCGGTGGTATATCTTTTCTGGCCGTCCTTATCGTCCCATGCACGGGTACGAAGGCGTCCCTCAACATAAATCTGCTTACCTTTACGGATATATTTTTCGGCTAATTCAGCGAGTCCACGCCACAGAACCACATTATGCCATTCAGTTGTGGTAACACGTTCCCCATTCTTGGCTGTGTACGATTCGGAAGTGGCCATTCGGAGATTTGCTACTGCCACATTATTGTCGAGATGCCTGATTTCGGGGTCAGCACCTACATTTCCGATTAGAATTACTTTGTTAACGGACATATATATTTCTGATTAATGTTTTATAAACCCAAGCCGGAAACTACATCCCTGCAGACTCAGCGAATACCGGGCAATATCCCCGATTTGCGCAGATAATTGGTTATCAGTACCGGAAAAGCAAAGTTAGAAATTTCCTCCTTATTTACCTTAAAAAAGTTTTTGTCTGTAAACATGACACCGGAAGTCCTCATATATATAAACCGGGCATAAATATCACGGTGAGTCAATACACGCTTGTATACCTGGCTGATATTTACAATCGAGGAACCAGACCAGACAATGATTTGTTTAACTTCCGGCAGGTTTATGATTTCATCATCCTTTAATTCAGAAGGAGTTTCGACCAACGGAAACTGATAAAGGTTTTTCCAGATTCCGGGAGAAGTTCTCTTTTCAATAAAATAAGCACCTTCGTGCTCGATTACCAAAAAATTGAAATACTTCACCGATCGTTTAAGATTCCTGTTTTTTAACGGAAGCAGCGCAACTATTTTTTTCAAATTGGCATGGCAACTTTCGGCAACAGGACATATTCCGCATCCGGGATTCTTAGGGGTGCAAACCAAAGCCCCCAGTTCCATGACCGCCTGGTTATGGATCCCGGTGTGAATACTTTTCAAGGATGACTTGAGCAATTCATTGGCTGCCTCCCTGACCAGTTTTTGTCCGGTAGTAGTATTAACTGCCTCCGATATACCAAAATAACGGGCCATGACCCTTGATACATTCCCGTCGACGACAGCGTAAGGAAGGCCAAAGGCAATCGAGGCAACGGCTGCAGCCGTATATTCCCCTACCCCTTTCAATTTCAGAATCTCATCATATTGATTCGGAAAAATTCCATTGTGCACCTTAACGATATTTTGGGCTGCCTCATGCATGTTCCGGGCCCTGGAGTAATATCCCAGACCTTCCCATATCTTCATCAGTTCATCCTCATGAGCGCCCGCAAGCGAATTCACGTCAGGGAATCGTTTTACAAACCTCCCATAATAATCCAGTCCCTGTGAAACCCTCGTTTGCTGCAAAATTGTCTCCGATACCCATATCAGGTAAGGGTCGGAAACACCTCTCCAGGGAAGTTCCCTCTGGTTCAATTGATACCAGGGGTATAACAGTTCGTTGAATTTATGCAATGTATGGTCAGGATAATGTTGGAAGCAAAGATACTCGAAATTGAATTGGTGACGAACCGACCAATTGGCAGATCATGGGGAAAGGCATACATATTGTGTAACGTATCGGATCGATTTGAACACCAAATTAATTCGAAGTCAATATTTTGAATAATTTAAGTTAAAAGGTTTTTATTTTTTAAATAATTTTTATTTTTGCACACCGGTTAAATCGGATTAATTTATTGAAAACTAAATATTTTAAGAAATGACAAAGGCAGATATTGTAAATGAGGTTTCCAAGAACACAGGAATTGAAAAGCTGACTGTTCAGAAAGCTGTTGAAGCATTCATGGAAACAGTTAAAGACAGTTTGGTAGATGGAAAGAATGTTTACCTTAGAGGTTTTGGCAGTTTTGTTGTAAAGAAAAGAGCTGAAAAAACAGCACGCAATATTTCCAGGAACACAACAATTATTATCCCTGCTCACAATATTCCGTCGTTTAAGCCGGCCAAATCATTCGTATCAAAAGTTAAAAACCACGTAAAATAATTTATTATGCCGAGCGGAAAGAAGAGAAAAAGACATAAGATGGCTACGCACAAGCGTAAAAAAAGACTTCGTAAGAACAGGCATAAGAAGAAGAAATAATCTTTCTCTCTGTTTTTAGAAGTAGAGGATTAAACCTAAAGTATAATTACTTTAGGTTTAATCTGTTTATGGGAATATTTCATTCCATTTAAAGGATGGGAATTTCACTTTTTTTTTGTTTATTTATAATAATTTCCGTCGTTAAGTCGGAAGTAAGTTTTACAATTTAATTCATATTGTTTTGAGTAGCGATTTAATCATTGATGTCTCTCCATCCGAAATTGTCATCGCCTTACTCGAAAACAAAAGATTGGTTGAATTAAACCGGGAAAAGAGCGGAGCCAAATTTGCCGTTGGGGATATTTATCTGGGCAAGGTAAAAAAGATCATGCCTAGTTTAAATGCCGCTTTTGTAGATGTCGGGTATGAGAAGGACGCCTTCCTTCACTATCTGGATCTCGGCCCGCAATTCGCCACAACGAACAAGTTTCTCAGGCTGGTTTCGGCCAGAAACAGCAAAGTTACCTCCATTGCACGGATCCAGTCGGAGCCCGACATTGATAAGGAAGGTAAAATTGGTGATCTGCTGAAAGTTGGCCAACGAATTCTTGTTCAGATCGCCAAAGAGCCCATCTCATCCAAAGGGCCACGTCTGACCTCGGAGATATCGATCGCTGGGCGCAATATGGTATTGTTGCCCTTCAGCGACAAGGTCTCCGTATCACAGAAAATCAAAACCAACGAGGAAAAAAACAGGCTCAAGAAACTGATCCAGAGCATTCGTCCAAAGAAATTCGGTGTAATAGTGCGGACGGCAGCTGAAGAAAAAATGGTTGCCGAACTGGATCAGGAAATCAAGCGCCTTGTTGAACGCTGGGAATCCATTTTCCCAAAACTCAGAAAATTAAACGGCCCTGCCCTGGTTATGGGTGAAATGGACAGGACCACTGCTTTCCTTCGCGACATCTACCACACCGACTTCAACAGCATCATCGTCAACGATACTTCGATGGCCGATGAAATTGCCAATTATCTCGAATCGATCGAGCCTGAAAAACGGAAGTTGGTCAAACTGTACAAAGGGAAAGCACCTATTTTTGAGTATTATGGGATTGACAAACAGCTAAAAGCCTCTTTTGGCAAAACGGTTTCATTCAGGAACGGTGCCTACCTGATCATTGAACATACCGAAGCGTTTCATGTGATCGATGTGAACAGTGGCAACCGGGCTAAATCAGGACTTGACCAGGAAAACAGTGCCCTTGAGGTAAATCTGGCAGCCTGCGAGGAGATTGCCCGACAGCTACGTTTACGCGATATGGGCGGCATCATCGTGATCGACTTTATTGACATGCACCAGGCAGCCAACAGGCATAAGGTTTATGAATATATGAAGGAGATCATGGGATCCGACCGTACCAAGCACAATATTTTGCCATTAAGCAAATTCTGCCTTATGCAGATTACACGGCAACGTGTGCGTCCGGAGGAACATATCGAAACCGCAGAACAATGTCCGGTTTGCAAAGGAACCGGCAAGGTTGTTCCAACCATCCTTTTTGCCGATGAGCTGGAGCAGAAAGTGTTTTATATCCTGAAAGACCTGAACAAAAACCGGCTAACCCTGATGGTTCACCCTTACCTGGCAGCTTATCTGACTAAAGGATTTCCGTCAATTCGGACCCGATGGTTCATGAAGTATTATAAATATGTCAGGATTGAATCGGTACAGTCATATGCGTTGACAGAGTACAGGTTTCTGGATGAGAAGCTCGAGGAAATCATTGTCTGAAAAAAGCCGCCGTCACAATCGGCGGCTTTTTTTTAACCTCGGTAGGCCAACATATCCATTTTTTTACATATGATGGCAAACTTTTTGAATATTGTTTGTTATCTATGCATATAGCCATGTATATTGAATATTTTAGACAGATATGAAGAAATTACTGATTGTCCTTACCGTACTTCTGTCATTTGGACTGAAGGCACAAGTTATTGAACCCATCAAATGGAGTTTTGAGCATAAACAGAACGGGAATGAGGTGGAACTCATATTCACGGCCACCATGGAACCCGGCTGGCATCTTTACGACACCTACCTTCCTGAAGGAGGCCCCATCCCAACCGAATTTGTTTTTAATGACACCACCCTTTTTGAAAAGGTAGGTGAATTGCAAAAAACTCCAGAACCGATTGAAAAGTTTGACAATATTTTCCAGCTGAACCTCCGGTTTTTCAGCGATAAAGCTGTCTTTACCCAAAAAATCAGACTTCTGACCGACAATGCGGTTGACATTACAGGGCATGTCCTGTTTATGGGATGTGATGATGAAATGTGCCTTCCTCCGAATGAGGCGGAATTCAGTTTTTCGATGAAGGGTAAAGCTGTAACTACTTCCGGATCAGAGGATACTGAAAAACTTGCGGGCATTGCTGCCGGAGCGGGTGGATCCTCCACCCAAACCCTCTGGGTATTTATCCTGATCTCATTTCTGGCCGGATTGGCTGCCATTCTGACACCCTGTGTTTTTCCAATGATTCCCATGACAGTCTCCTTCTTCATGAGAGGGAGCCAGAATAGGGGCAAGGCTATCAGGACAGCACTCTTTTTCGGGTTGTCGATAGTCGGGATATTTACCTTGCTCGGAGCTTTATTCTCGTTCGGGGTATTTGGACCAAATGCAGGCAACATCCTGAGTACCCACTGGATTCCCAACATGATATTCTTCGTTTTGTTTTTCATTTTTGCACTCTCCTTTTTCGGATTATTTGAAATCGTTTTGCCCAGTAGCCTGGTCAATAAAACAGATGCCAAAGCGGACCAGGGTGGATTTATCGGTGCATTTTTCATGGCATTGACAACAGTCATCGTTTCATTCTCATGTACAGGTCCTTTTATCGGTGCACTTATCATTGAGGCTGTCCAGGGAGGCGGTATGCGTCCGTTATTGGGAATGTTCTTCTTTGGGCTTGCTTTTGCCACCCCGTTTACCATGTTGGCCATTTTCCCTTCCGCGCTCAGCAAGCTGCCGAAATCCGGTGGTTGGCTCAACGCCATAAAAGTGGTATTTGCATTTATTTTGCTTGCTTTCGGATTGAAATTCCTTAGCAATATCGATCAGGTATATGGCTTCAACATCCTTAACCGGGAAATTTACCTGGCCATCTGGATTGTTCTTTTTGCTCTTTTAGGTTTCTATTTTCTCGGAAAAATCAAATTTTCGCACGACAGTGATGTTCCTTTCCTGAGCGTAGGAAGGCTTATGCTTTCAATTGTCACCTTCACGTTTGTGATATATCTATACACCGGATTGCATGGTGCACCTTTATCAGCCATTTCATCACTGTTGCCCCCACCCTCAAGCAAAACCCAACTGGTAACGGTAGGAACCACAGGAATGCAAACCAATGCTGACCAGGCACTGTGCGGACCGGCAAAATATGCCGATAAGCTGCATCTCCCCCATGGATTACAGGGATATTTCGACTATGAACAGGGAATGGCGTGTGCCAGGGAGAAAAACAAACCGGTATTTCTGGTTTTCAAAGGGCATGCTTGCGCGAATTGCAAGAAGATGGAGAACAGTGTTTGGACCGATCCCGAAGTTTTGCGTATGCTTTCACAGGATTATGTAGTGATCGCTTTATATACCGATGACCGGACCTCACTTCCCGAATCGGAATGGGTCACCTCCAAACTTGATGGAAAAGCATTGAAAACCATGGGGAAAGTCAATCTGGATTTCCAGATTGCCAATTATAACACCAATACAATCCCGTACCATGTAATCATTGGACAAGATGGAACCCAGCATGAACTTGCAGTCACGTTCGACAATAATGAGTTCAGGGAGTTCATCAGCAAAGGTTTGTAAAAATGACTTTAATATAGGAAATGGCCTGTCAGGAAATCCCGACAGGCTATTTTTATTATAAGCAAATTGATATGTTTCTTTGGAGGGACAATCCTAATCCATATCTCATTTTGTATCCGCTTTTTTACCCACCAACAGCATGGAGTTCACCACCACTTCAGTTATATAATGCTTCACACCTTCCTTGTCGTCCCATGACCGATTGGTGAGTTTCCCTTCGATGGCGACCTCCGTACCTTTCTTTAACAGGCTCTCAACCTGATTGGCCTGTTTACCATAAGCCACCAACCGATGCCAGGTGGTTTCAGACTGACGTTCCCCATTGTTGTCAAGGTAGGTCTCATTCGTAGCTACTGAAAAATTGGCCACTTTCCGTCCGCTTTCAAATACTTTTATTTTAGGGTTATCCCCCAGATGGCCGATAAGCCTGACAGAATTCCGTAATGCATTCATGTTTATAAATTTAAATGAAACTTTTTTGGTTTTGTCACAACGAACTTACAACCACTAATGAAAAGGGAAAGAACAATATCTACTTGTTTTCGTATGGAATCGGAAGCAATTGATTATCTGCAAAACCTCACTTCTAACATGTCAGATGGAAGAGGAAAAACCCCCATACAAAATTGTCGGGATAATCTTCATAAGGTAGTATGATGACTTTTCAGATGGACCTGAGAAGAACTATCCTTGATGATTCTCAATTCAGGACATGAAGTCACGGTATCATTTTTCACATTAACTATCCTGATGTTTTTTGGGTAAAGCCTTACCATCTCTGCCCATTTTGATTATTTTTGAAAAATACAATCCTGAAGAGCATCAAATGGCCATAACCACCGAGAATATCTTATTAATCGGATCTATCTTATTGTTCATCTCCCTGATGGCTGGAAAAACCTCCACGAAGTTCGGGGTTCCTGTCCTTTTGTTTTTCATCACCATCGGTATGTTAGCCGGATCGGACGGCATTGGTGGCATCTATTTCGACAATCCGAAAGTAGCCCAGTTTATAGGCATCATAGCATTGAATTTTATCCTTTTTTCGGGAGGTCTGGACACCGACCTGAAATCTATCAAACCAATCGTATGGGAAGGGATTACCCTTTCAACACTCGGCGTTATGCTCACTGCCGGAACTGTAGGCCTTTTTGTCTGGGCGATTACCGATTTCACCATATATGAGGCATTATTGCTCGGGTCCATCGTCTCTTCGACTGACTCGGCGGCAGTTTTCTCCATTCTCAGGTCGAAGAGTCTGGCATTGAAAGGTAATCTTCGTCCCACCCTCGAGCTCGAGAGTGGAAGTAACGACCCTATGGCCTATATCCTCACCTTGGTTTTCACCGGTTTGGTTGTCAATCAGGATGCGACCTTCGCCTCTGCCATTCCCATGTTCTTTATGCAACTTTTGATTGGCGGTGCACTCGGAATCATTTTTGGCAAGGTAAGTAAACATGTCATTAATGGAATCAAGCTCGATTATGAAGGTCTATACATTGTCCTTTTGATCGCCATCATGTTTTTTAGTTTTTCGGCTACCAACTTTTTGGGAGGTAACGGATTTCTGGCTTTGTACATTTGTGCCCTGTATCTGGGAGACAAAGACCTGATCCATAAAAAGAAAATCCTTAAATCTTTTGACAGTTTTGCCTGGTTAATGCAAATAGTGCTCTTTTTGACCTTGGGACTTCTGGTATATCCTTCACGCATAATACCATATATCGGCATCGGTATTCTGATCTCGGTATTTATGATCCTTTTTGCACGACCCATCGCGGTCTTTATCAGTCTGATGTTTTACAAGACAAATACTCGCCATAAAGCTTTTATCTCCTGGGTTGGATTACGTGGTGCTGTCCCGATTGTTTTTGCCACATATCCCCTTCTGGCTGGAGCTGAGAAGGCCGGCATGATTTTCCATATCGTTTTCTTTATCTCCATCACTTCAGTGCTCATCCAGGGTACAACTCTACCAGTTGTGGCAAAATTACTGAAACTGACACTTCCTGAGAGCCTTAAAAGAAGGACCCAAACTGACATGGTACTTTCCGACAGCATCAAATCGATGCTCACCGAGATTATCATTCCTGACAAGTCCCCGGTTATCGGAAAACAAATTGTACAGTTGGGTATGCCAAGAACCGCCATCATTTCAATCATACAGCGGAATAAAAAATTCATTACCCCTCATGGGGCAACAGTGTTGGAGCCGAATGACATCCTCTATGTCCTTTCAGAAGACAAAGAAGCATTATCGACGGTATTTCAATGCCTTGATATACAAAAATAGACGTGGGAACCATCTTTATCTTCACGGCAGTTATCCTGAGAATTATCTCCAATCCTTTGGCCAATGTATTCCAGAAACAGTTGGCAGCCCGAGGAAACCATCCGCTTTTGATCAATTTCCTCACCTATTTTCTTTTGGCTATCCTGACTATTCCGATAATTGCAAAAACACATTGGGGGGCATTGCCGGTAGCCTTTTGGATTTTCGCGTTTCTTGACGGTCTTACTGGCGCATTGGGAAATGGACTCTTGATTAAGGCTTTGCAAAAGGGTGACCTGTCGGTGCTTGGACCAGTCAATGCCTATAAGTCGGTCGTTGCCATAATTACCGGTATTTTCATACTGGGGGAAATTCCAGGCATATGGGGAATCTTTGGGATTTTGATGATTATATTGGGAAGTTACTTTGTCCTGGACACCACGGATGAAAAATTTTCCTGGCGACTTTTTAAAAATCGGGCCATCCAGTATCGGATTGGAGCCATGTTCCTGACCGCAATAGAGGCAGTTTTTATCAAGAAAATCATAGAATTAACCTCGGCAGAGTTATCCTTCGCAAGCTGGTGCTGGACCGGGGCATTTTTCAGCCTTATACTGCTGCCAGCCTATAAAATCAGACTGCGACACGAGCTTCCCCGATTGAGCAACCTTGCCTTGGGGAAATATGCACTTCTGGTTCTTTCCATTGGTACAATGCAAATCACTACAGTGTATGCATTCAAACATATGCAGGTAGGCTATGCACTTTCATTGTTTCAGTTATCTATTATTGCCAGTGTACTTTTGGGTTACAGGGTATTCAGGGAAGAGGATATCATGAAAAAATTACTGGGATCGGTTATCATGATTATTGGATCAGTAATCATTATCATTTTGGGATCCTGATAACTGTCTCGATACTTATTCTTCAGTCCAGATGAAATAATCTTCACTAAATATTTCGTAAAGACCTTCTGGTATAGGATTGAATAAACCAAAAACAGCCGAACCACTGCCTGACATGGCCGAATAGACAGCACCCATCTCGTAGAGTTTTTCCTTAACGTCCGAAATCTCAGGAAACATTTCAAAAACGGGCTTTTCAAAATCATTTACCAAGTCCCCACGCCAGGTTTCCAATGGCTGACACACCACTTCAGCAAGACTTTTTGAAGGCTGGTTTGGAACAATAACCTTGTAGGCCATACCTGTGTTTACGGATACCGGTGGCTTAACGATTACCATTTTAAGGGAACCGGTATTCATGCCTACAGGAGTCAACCGATCACCGATACCAGATGCAAAAGATGGCAGATTATCTATAAAAAAAGGACAATCGGCACCTAACCTTACCGCATAATCCTTTAATTGTTCTGGATTCAAATGCAATTCAAACAATCGGTTCAGCAACTTCAGCATAAATGCTCCATCGGATGAACCACCACCGAGTCCGGCGCCCATTGGAATAACCTTATGCAGGTAAATATGAACCGGAGGAATCCCATAATCGTCGCTGAGTAACCTCCAGGCCCGAAAGACCAGATTATTTTCCATGCTTCCATCCACCTTTATGCCGGTAATTTCAAGTTGGGTTCTTGATCCTGGCAGCACTTCCAGGACATCATAAAGAGAAACGGGAAAGAATACTGTTTCAAGGTTATGAAAACCGTCAGGTCTTCGCTCAACTACATACAGTCCAAGGTTAATTTTGGCATTTGGGAAAACTACCATTCTTTATCTCTATTAAGATTCTGTGACAAAAGTAAGAAAGATGAGATTTTATTAATTGGATGACATCTTATCCTTGAATAATTAAGCGAAAAAGATGTCATCCAACCAGTTTTTTCCCTTCCATCAAAGGTATCCAATCTCTATCATGGTTGCAATTTCGTCAATCAGCAAATCCTCGCCATAAGGATCGAATTCATCCTTCAGGTTATTGCCAAAAATACGGGCAATCCCTTGCCAGAACGCAGCCGTGAAACCACCCCGGAATTCCTTGATCAAGGTAAAGCTGGTACGTCCTGTTTCCCGGTCAATCAGCTTGATCAGTACTTTACCATCGGTAATGCTCATTCTTTTAAATTCTTCCTTATATTGTGCCATCAATTCATCTTCCACTTTTCTTATCAGCTTTCGCTTTTCACGGTCGGAAGTCAGCTTTATATACTGAGGCTCATACTGGCGCAGTAATTCATCGGCTCTTTTGGCATAAGGGAGAACCTTCCTCACCCGTTGCACCAGTCGCCAATATTGTCGTTCATAACGCGGGCTTTTGAATTGGCGGGGGGGATAAACCCATACCTCCTTGATATTTCGCTGGATGAGGGTATCACTTCCGATCACGATACCAATACCGATACGTGACGAATCCGGATCCTGTGCTGACAATGAACCTGTTGCACCCATAAGACCCAAAAACAAAATCCCTATTTTTTTCCAGTGTTTCACCATACAAATGTAGAATGATTTCCTTCCTGCTAAGCGAGCCCTCGCCCAAAGTTTTTATCTTTGCCAATCAAACAAAAATCAGACCATGACAGCACGGTTTAAAACCAACATACCTTCTGAAATTCATCCACTGGAAGCGGTCATACTCCACAAACCAGGCTCCGAGGTGGAAAATATGACTCCCCGCAATGCAGAGAGGGCACTCTACAGTGACATTCTAAACCTTTCCATTGCCTCCCGTGAATATGAGCAATTGAAAGGTGTGCTCGACAAAGTGAGCAATACCTTTGAAGTTGGTGAATTACTGGCAGGTATTTTAAAGGATCCTGAAATTAAGGCAAACTTACTGACGGATATTTGCTGCAATGAAGGCGTGTGTAATGCCAGGGACTTATTGATGGATATACCGGCAGAAGAACTTTCCCGGCAACTGATTGAGGGTGTACCGCTTGTAAAAGACACCCTGACCAACTTTCTAAGTGATGAAAGATATCTTCTGAGACCACTTCATAACCTATTTTTCACCCGCGACTCTGCCATGGGTGTCAATGGAAAAATATTTGCAGGTGCCATGGCCAATAAGGTCAGGGAAAGGGAAGCCATCATCATGGGAGCCATCCTGAAACATCATCCCCAGTTTGACACGACAGTATATTTTCCAACACCAACTGAGAAGAATATCAATCACCAGATTCAGCCCACCATTGAAGGAGGAGACTTTCAGGTTGGGAGAAACGACATATTGGTGATTGGAACAGGTGTACGTACCAATACCCAGGGCATCGATTTTGTCCTTGAGACACTTAAAAGTGAAACCAAAGAAAAACGACATATTATTGTGCAGGAACTCCCTGCCGTGCCGGAATCATTCATCCACCTCGACATGGTGTTCACTTTCCTCGACCACGATGCCTGCATGGTATATGAACCCATCATATTTGAACTGAACAGGTATAGGACCATCCATGTGGTTCTAGACAACGGGAAAGTCAGACGCATAACCCAGGAAGCCAACATACCGGAAGTACTGAAGAATCTTGGGATGAACTTAAAACCTGTATCATGCGGAGGAAGTGCCGATCCCTGGATACAAGAACGGGAACAATGGCACAGCGGCGCCAATTTTTTTGCCTTTGCCCCCGGAAAAGTCATTGGTTATGAAAGGAATATCCATACTCTAAATGAACTGAACAAAAACGGGTTCGAGATCATCACAGCCGATGATGTCATCAATGGCACAAAGTCACCCGACGATTACCGCCGTTGTGTGGTTACCATACAGGGATCAGAACTGGCCCGTGGAGGAGGAGGTGCCCGTTGTATGACCATGCCTGTCAGAAGAAATCCAGTAGGTTAATTTTATAATTGTTTACAAAACCATGTCAACTTTGCGAAAATTAAACATGGATGAACTCAACCGGTTATCGGTCGAAGCGTTTCACCAGACCGAAAAACTTCCGGTAACGGTTGTCCTTGACAATATAAGAAGCTGTCATAACATTGGCTCAGTTTTCCGCACCTCTGACGCATTCCTGATTGAACAACTCATGTTGTGCGGTATCACTGCCACCCCTCCCAATAAGGAAATCCATAAAGCTGCTCTGGATGCCGAAAAGTCGGTCAAATGGACCTACTTTCCAAACACCTTACAGGCAGTTGACCATCTGTTAAATGATGGCTATCAGGTATGGGCAGTTGAACAGGTCATCAATAGCATTATGCTGCCTGAATTTACCCCTGAACAGGGTGCAAAAATTGCCCTGATATTCGGGAACGAGGTAAAAGGAGTTGACCAGCAAGTCATAGACAAATGCCATGGAGCCATCGAAATCCCACAGTTCGGGACCAAACACTCACTAAACATTTCTGTTTCAACCGGCATAGTGCTGTGGGAAATAACCCGAAAAATGACTTACTGAACTATAAGTCCTCACTTCGACTTTTCGACAGGTTAAATGCATTGATTTTCCTTTAAGATTATCGCCAGATTTGTGCTGCCATTCAGGGACAAATCGTTGACAATCGACAACTGTATTGGATAAGAATCCATTAATTTCCCCTGACTTCCTTAATTTTCCGTTTTGAACATTTGACACAAATGAGACTTCAAGGAAAAACTATGGAAACCAGCGAGGATTTTCTACATTTTGTTTGGGGACAGAAATTGTATTCGTTGACTGACCTGAAAACCACATCAGGAGAATACATAACTGTACTGGAGCCTGGAAACCTGAACAGGGATGCAGGACCCGATTTTTTCAACGCAAGGTTGAAGATCGACAACACTATTTGGGCAGGAAACATCGAGATCCACCAGAATGCTTCTGACTGGTATAAACATCATCATCATACTAATGATGCATATGGCAATGTAATTCTGCATATAGTAAAAAAGAATGACCAGATCGTTTACAGGCCCAACGGAGATCCAATTCCAACCATGATCATCAAATACCCATCGCGATTGGAAGAGAATTACCATGATCTGTTGGCAGCCAGATCGAGAATCCCTTGTGAGTCAAGATTTCATGAAATCGATCCATTCTTGATGAGAATTGGCTTTAACAGGCTAATGGTGGAAAGGCTCGCCGATAAAACGACCGGGATAGTAGCAGGACTATCATACAATAACAATGATTGGGAGGAGACATTTTATCAATTTTTGGCAAGAAACTTTGGCTTCAAAATCAATTCAGTCCCTTTTGAGCTACTGGCTAAGGCACTTCCATTAAAATATATAAGGAAACACAGGACACAACTTAAGCAGGTTGAGTCATTGTTTTTCGGGCAATCAGGGCTATTACACGAAGAGCTTTTGGGTGACGACTACTTTATTGACCTTAGAAATGAATATGGATTCCTATACAAGAAATACCAACTGAAACCCATAGAAGGACATCTCTGGAAGTTTCTGCGTCTCAGGCCTGTCAATTTCCCAACTTTACGGATTGCCCAGCTGGCAGGACTGATGTGCAGACAGGAAGAGCTGTTCTCTTTAATCATGGAAGCCGACAGTCCCGAAGAACTCTATACACTTTTTGATGTCCGTGCATCAGAATATTGGGATACCCATTATCGTTTCAATTACAGTTCAAGGACAAAAATCAAATCACTGGGCAAAGAGGCAATCCAAAATATAATGATCAATACGATTGCCCCTTTCCTCTTTGTTTATGGCGAAAGAAACGGGAAAGAGCAGATGAAAGATAAAGCACTTGAATGGCTTGACAAATTACAACCTGAGGATAATACAATTATCAGACAATGGATCAGTCTGGGCGTAGAACCAAGATCGGCATTTGACACACAATCACTGATCCAACTCCAGACCCAATATTGTCAATGTCGCAATTGCCTGAAGTGCCATATTGGCTACCAGGTAATACGTCATATAGAACCCTATGACTAGGGTTCGGGCTCTGCCGAAAAAGTTTCGATGAAATCGGTTCGCAATACCCTGAATTCAGTCCGTCGGTTAATACCCTGGGCAATTTCACGCTGCTCAGCCTCAGGCAGGCTGTTGATAAAATCTTCAGTGAGTTCATCCCCCCGTTTGAGGAACTCATAGCGGGCAGCCAGACTTCTCGTAACGATTTTGGGCCAGGTTTCACCATACCCTTTAGCGGTTAATCGTTGTGGATTTATGCCTTTTTCAATCAGGTAGTTTACTACGCTTTGTGCCCTGCGTTGCGACAGCTCAAAGTTAAACTGCTCACTTCCCACATGATCGGTATGAGCCATGAGTTCTATTGTGATCGTAGGGTTCAGCTGAAGAAGCCCAATAAGTGTATCAAGTGCAACTATTGATTCAGGCAAGAGGTCAGCACTCCCAAAAGCATAGTTAATGTTCTCAAGCTTGATCGGATTCTCGGTTGGAGTAAGATTCAAATCAACCAAGAAATCCTTACTGTCGGTTAATCCTTCGGTGGTAATGTTTGCCTTATCAATCAGGTATCCATCCCTGTAACCTGCAACGATATATTCTGTTTCGGGCTGAAGCTTCATTTGGAACTTCCCGCCCTGAGCACGCATCCGGAGGTTTGTACCATCGGTACCGATAATGCGGACAGTCACACCATCAAGGGGTGTATTGGTTTCTCTGTTAAAGACATTTCCGGCCAACTGGAAAACAACAGGTGGCACAAAGAATGAATAAAGGTCATCATTTCGGGATCCCTTTCGGTTTGAGGTAAACAGCCCCTCGTTCTTTCCCTGTACAAATGCGATTCCAAAATCATCACCGGGAGAGTTCACTGGATAACCCATGTTTTCGACTGTCCATTTACCCTCCTCGTCCTTTACAGCCTTGAATAGGTCGAGACCGCCCATTCCAGGATGATAATTTGAAGAAAAATAAAGTTCCCCATTATCACGGACATAAGGAAACATCTCATCCCCAGGGGTGTTGATGGCAGGTCCCAAATTTACCGGACTTTTATAGGTTCCCCCTGTTTTTTCCGCTCTCCAGATGTCCTTCCCTCCATATCCACCAGGCATATCGGAAACAAAGTAGAGAAAACCGCCATCAGGACTCAAGGCAGGGTGAGCGGCCATTACCGAATCACCGGCAATATCGATGACAGAAGGTTCTGACCAGCTGCCTCTAACCTGGGAAGTGTTAAAGAGTTGAGGTGGACTATATTTTGTCTTATCGTATGCACATCGGGTAAAAATCATTTGATCACCAATCCCCGAAAGTGTTGCAGCACCTTCATCCAAATTGGTATTTACGATTTCATATTGATCAATTAACTGAGGTTCATCCCACTTTTGTCGCTGTACATTAAACTGTGCCCTGAACAAGTCGGAATAAGTTTGGCCTGTAATCATGCTTTTACGCTTTCCCGTGGCGGCTTTACGCATCGAAGAGAAAATAATTTCGTTATCCCGTCCCCCGACAAATACAGGGTTATAGTCACTTTCCCTTGAACTTAGCTCCTTTACAGGATTAATGACATGCCTTGTTGGATTAGCCATCCATTGTTGTGTGAGTCGAATGGATTCAATGCCATTGAGAGCTTGTTTGTCATCCGGCTCCTGCTCCAGATAAAGACGATAATTTTCCAGAGCTTCCTCATTCTGCTGTGTGGCTCTCAACATTTCCGCATACCAAAGCAGCGCTTTGGGATCAGGAACATCTCGTCTTAAGGTATTTCTGTAATATAAAGCTGCCATTTCATATTGTCCCAAATGCCTGTAACATTCAGCAATGGCATATGAGTATTCCATTCTTTTTTCGCGATCTTTCTCCTTACGGTTGGCTTTTCTGAATTTGTCTATGGCCTTGTGATACTCTCCGATTTCACGCGCAGTCAAGGCCACTTTCCCTGTCCGGGCGGTAGCGCAGGAGGCTAAAACAATCAGGACCAGTATAATAGAAACCCAGTTAAAAACTCTCATATATCCTTGAAATTCGGGAAGTAAAAGTAAATTATATT
Source organism: Bacteroidales bacterium 6E (assembly GCA_001270045.2). Classification (GTDB taxonomy): domain Bacteria; phylum Bacteroidota; class Bacteroidia; order Bacteroidales; family Prolixibacteraceae; genus UBA1413. The sequence continues at coordinate 88,262 of DF970669.1, forward strand.
TCCAGATTTTAAAAAAGTAAACGGGGATCAGAGATGGATAGTATCAGAAGTCAAAAAAAACGAAAGACTGCCATGTGGCAGTCCCCCGTTTTCTGTACAAACTAAACTAACTGTGTCGAGCAATTATCTGACAAACAATAATTCACGATATTTTGGAAGTGGCCATTCCTCGTTATCCACCACCAGTTCAAGTTTATCGATGTGATACCTGATCTGTTCAAGGAAAGGAAGAACGGTTTTATCGTAAGCCTCAGCCTTATCGGCACTCGATTCAATCACATTGGCTTTTTTGCGCGCTTCCGTCATTTCATAAACCATTGCCTTGATGGTTGAAATCCTTGAACCGACTTCCTTGATAAGCTCAATACGACCTTTCGACATATCCTCAAATTCACTGTTGGTGAATATATTCTTCATCAGGCTCACATTTTGAAGTAACATAGTCTGATATTTAATGGCAACCGGAACAATATGATTGATTGCCAGGTCACCCAGAACCCTTGACTCGATCTGCACCTTTTTGATGAACTTTTCATATTCCACTTCCACCCTTCCATGCAGTTCCTTATGATCCAATACGTCCAGCTCCTCAAACAAGCGAAAAGTTTCGGGACGAAGAAATGCCTCCAGGGCTTCCGGAACACTTTTGATATTGGTAAGGCCACGACGGGAAGCCTCTTCAACCCATTCCTCACTATAGCCATTGCCATTAAAACGGATTGGTTTGGATTCAACAATCAATCGTTTCAGAACATGGAAAAGCGCCTCATCTTTCTTTATTCCCGAATCCACCAGATTATCCACTTCAGTTCTGAACTTATTAAGCTGGCTGGCAACAACGCTGTTGAGCACAATCAAGGCAGAGGCACAGTTGGCAGAGGAACCGACCGCACGGTATTCAAAACGGTTACCGGTAAAAGCAAAGGGAGATGTACGGTTTCGGTCGGTGGTATCGAGGATTATCTCGGGTATACGCCCGATATTCAATTTCAGGGCTGTCTTTTCTTCAGGAGTCATCTTCTTATCGGTTACCGACTCTTCCATCAGATCGAGCATACGGCTTACCTCAGTGCCAAGGAAAACAGAAATGATTGAAGGGGGTGCCTCATGTGCTCCCAGACGATGCTGGTTATTGGCGTTCAGTATACTAGCCCTTAGCAGATCCTGATTATCATGTACAGCCTTAAGTGTATTGATAACAAAAGTAAGGAATTGCAGGTTGCCTTTTGGGTTTTTACCCGGACTGAGCAGATTTACCCCCGTATTGGTCGAAAACGACCAGTTATTATGCTTACCGGAGCCATTGATACCGGAGAAAGGTTTCTCGTGGAACAGCACCCTGAATTTGTGTCTGCGTGCGACCTTTTGCATAATGTCCATAATCAGCTGGTTATGGTCATTAGCCAGGTTCATTTCCTCGAAAATCGGGGCGACTTCGAACTGGTTAGGGGCGACTTCGTTATGGCGGGTTTTTAATGGGATTCCCAATCTATAAGCCTCATTTTCGAGTTCAATCATGAAACGGTTCACACGGGTGGGAATGGAACTGAAGTAATGGTCTTCGAGCTGCTGATCCTTGGCTGAAGAGTGCCCCATCAAAGTACGTCCGGTGAGGACAAGGTCAGGACGTGCCATATAGAGGGCCTCGTCAACAAGAAAATATTCCTGTTCCCAACCCAGGTTAGCCTGCACACTGGTGACCGATTTGTCGAAATATTGTGCAACTGCAGTTGCGGCCAGATCAAGTGCCTTGATTGATCTCAGTAATGGCGCCTTATAATCGAGCGCCTCACCGGTATAACTTACAAATATGGTGGGTATGGTCAAGGTTGTTTCACTGATGAATGCAGGACTTGAAGGATCCCAGGCAGTATAACCCCTGGCTTCAAAGGTTTGCCTGATTCCACCGCTTGGAAAGGACGAAGCATCAGGCTCCTGTTGTGCAAGCAATTCACCCCTGAAAGCCTCGATGACACCACCCAAACTTGAGTGTTCAATAAATGCATCATGTTTTTCGGCAGTCCCGTCAGTCAAAGGATGAAACCAATGGGTATAATGTGTGGCCCCATTTTCAATTGCCCATGATTTCATGCCCTGGGCAACCTGTTCAGCCATTTTCCGGTCAATTGCAGTGCCAGTCTCAATGGCTTCCACAACTGCCTTGTATGCTTCCCTCGATAAATACTTGCGCATTTTGGGACGGTCAAATACCAAATTCCCATAATAATCTGAGGTCAAAACCTCATCCCGGACCAGTGGACCGGGGACCCTGTTCATCACTTCTTCAAGTGCTTTAAATCTGAATTTTGCCATAACAATCAGCTTTTAATTTTTACGTTTCAAACGTCAAAATAAATCATTTTTACTTTTCATGATATATATATTTGGATTTTTATCAGTTTAAAGACATAAATTTAACTTATATGTCATTTAAATATATATTATTCTTGTTTTTAGACATTATTATAACGTATTTATTTACATTTTGATATAATTATAAGCATTTTATAAAAATACAATTTCTTAACAATACCCTATATTATTTTACAATCTGAAGATATATTTATATTATTTATGCCTATACCCCCAATTTTATATATGGTGATTGGCATTATAATTACTTTTTACAAAAACAAACAAATAATTGCTTTTGCACCTTAAAGGGTCAATTTTTCTATATCCACCAGACACTTTTCATTTTAAGACTTGCAAATGAGGTACAGCGTTATTTTTTGTGTTATCCGATTTTTATCCGACTTTTGCACCATTAATAATAACAACGCTATGATCAAAGCAGAAATTCACACAAATAAAGGGGTCATGAAAGTTGACTTCTACGAAAAGGATGCTCCCGGAACAGTTGACAACTTTGTCAAGCTGAGTCGCCAGGGATTTTATGACGGACTTACCTTTCACCGCGTAATTCCGGATTTTGTCATACAGGGTGGCTGTCCTGACGGCACAGGAGCTGGCGGTCCGGGATACAGTATTCCCTGCGAGACATCGGGAGACAACCAATATCACGACAGGGGAGTTCTCTCCATGGCACACGCAGGGCGCAATACAGGAGGTTCTCAGTTTTTCATTTGCCATAACCGAAAAAACACCGCCCATCTCGACCGGAAACATACTTGTTTTGGCACGGTAACTGACGGGCTGGATGTAATAGACCAGATCAGGCGTGGCGATGTCATCGAAAAAATTGTCATTATAGAGACCGAAGCCTAAGGTTTCTATAATTTTTGAGACAGGATAAAGAATACGTTCTTCAATAAAATGGTTATTTTTATGACCATACTAAAACTGGCTCCATGAAAAAACGTATTCTTCTCCTGCTTCCTGTTTTAATCATAGGAGCAGGCCTCATCTACATCGGCACGCTTGCCCCCATCATTACAGGCTATGCAGCCAAAAACCTGGCCTCTGGTATCTTTGTCGCAGGGCGCACTCAGGAAAGCCTTGAGAATGAAGACCTCAACTTCTCATTCATCCGTTTTAACAAAAACAAGGTTGACTATGACAAAAAAGAGGTAACCAGTCGCTTTCTTTTTTGGAAATCAAAGGCCATATTCATTGATGGATTTGGGTGCACTCTGGTAAGGGATTTCAAGGAGGACGAAATCAGAAATCGTCCTTACCGGATAGTCCCTCCAGTTAACATTAATCCAGATACCATACCCTGGCCCATGGGTGACCTACTAGCCGATACGCTTCCCTCAGGCATCGACATGGAACGCCTGACCAGGGAGCTTGATACCGCCCTATCAAACACACTTCCCATGAAAGGAACATTTGCGGTAGCCATTGCATACAAAAACCAATTGGTGGCAGAAAGATACAGGGAAGGCTTTTCGTCCGAAAATCTGTTCCTGAGTTGGTCAATGGCAAAGAGTATAACCAACGCACTTACGGGTATAATGGTGCAGAAAGGGATGCTTGATATAAACAATGAAACAGGAATTCCCGATTGGCAGAGTGACGGACGAAAGGATATCACCCTTGCCCATCTTCTGAACATGACCTCCGGGCTTGAATGGAATGAAGATTACGGCAGTAATTCCGATGTAAACAAGATGCTCTTCAAAAAGGGCGACATGGCAGCATTCGCAATGGCAAAACCAATGGAATACAAACCGGACGAATACTGGGAATACTCTTCAGGAACCACGAACCTGGCCTGCAAGTTACTTAGGGATGCCTTTAACGATGATGCCAACTATTACACATTCCCAAGGCAGGAATTATTTAACAGGATTGGAATGAACAGTGCCATTTTCGAAGTTGACCCCTCAGGCACGTTCATTGGATCTTCATATCTGTATGCAACGATGCGTGATTATGTGCGATTTGGGTTACTATACCTCAACAAGGGAATATGGAACGAAGAACAAATTCTGCCAGACTATTGGACTGACTTCACAGCTGTGCCAGCGAGCGCATCCGAAGGGGCATATGGAGCCTTTTTCTGGCTTAATCGCGATGACACTTATCCCGGAGTTCCTGTCGATATGTATTGCTGTAGGGGGCACGACGGTCAGTTTATTTATATCATACCTTCCAAAGAACTCGTGGTAGTTCGCACGGGATTCTCAAAAAGTGGAGAATTCGACAGCAAGAACTTTTTAAAAGGAATTGTCGAGACCATAGAATAAGTATCATCATTCTCAAAACCAAAGGCTTTCGGTATCAATTTGATAATCGGGAACCACAACTATTGAATGCAATCTTTACCATTCAAAAAGGATTGCTCCATGCCATTATTTTGACAAATTGATTCATAAATACATTTTACAAAACCATAACTTTTTCACTTTTCGGTTGAAAATTTGAATTCCACTGTAACACTTTAAATTCTAAATCGTATTCAATATTAAGTACTTAAGATTCCCAAAACAGAAACTTTTACCCATAGCGTGTTTGAACCCAATGTGTTAATGCAAGTTCGATATTCAATTTTTAACCATTTTTTTCAGACGCATGCTGACTGACGGTTTGATTTCAAATTTGCGAGAATCCTAAGACTTGGTTTAAATTTTGAATTGAGAAAAAATTATCGGCGATTGCATATCACCGGATAATTGTACACTTATTTATTAACCAATAAAAATTAAAACAATGAGTTCAGGAAAAGTTTTACTGGGTGTTCTGGCAGGTGTAGCTGCCGGGGCTTTAATCGGAATTTTGTTTGCACCCGAAAAAGGGTCAGTAACCAGAAGAAGAATTGTCGAAAAGGGAGAGGACTACGCTGATGCCCTCAAAGAAAAGATCAATGATTTTGTTGACCATGTCTCCGACAAATTTGACGAGGTGAAGGAACATGTCACCAAGCATGCAGACAAAGTCAAAGCGAATGCTGAAGAAGCCTGATGGCTCAGCAAGCTCAGCCTGAAGGCTGTTTGAACATACAATACGCCACGACAACAAAGGTTGTCCTGATCAATAAAGGTGACAAAAAATCCCGGAATAAAGATGGTGAATTTTGTCATTATAAGGGCAAATAGGGATAACCGTACCATGATTGGCAAAACAAACCTGGCAGGCAAGTGGTTATAAACTTAAAGGAACATAACTTCATGCAGAAGAAGGTTAAACCTAAAAGACAATAAAGAGAGACATGAATGAGAATCAAAATTTTATGGATAATCTCCTTGACAAGGCTGAGGATTTGGCAAAGACCTCATTTGAGCTTATGCGTCTCAAAATGGTTGACAAACTTTCCGAGGTGTTGTCATCGGCATTACCTGGAATCATTCTGGGAGTGGTCATGCTTTTCATGGTCCTGATGCTCAGCATTGCCGCCTCTCTTTATCTGGGTGACCTTGCCGGACAATCATGGTATGGTTTTCTCATTGTTTCCGGATTTTACCTTATGATTATCATCATCCTCTACCTGTTCAGAGCACCTGTTAAAAAACGAATTAGTGATACCATAATCAAAAAGACCCTGAATTGATCATATTATGCCTGTCATCAACAATACTGCAGATTTAAAAGAAGTTATCCACCAGCTCGAAAACCAACAAAAAGAGCAGGTCAGGGCGCTAAAAGACCAGGTCCACACAGGATTCAGACACATTAAAAGAGCCTCCCTGATCAAGAATACCTTTATGGACATGGTAACTTCCCCCATTGTTCTCAACACTGCCATGGATATGATCACAGGCTTCAGGGGCAGGAATTCAGCGAGTTACAGTCAAAAAGCAGGCACTGGCAAAATGATCAGGGAAATCCTTTCCATTTTAGTAAAATTCGGCATTGCCCGTCTACTGATGCCAAAAAGACGGTCATCTTCTCGCAGCCAACAAGCTTAATAACTTTACATTGAGGCGATTGTATAAAACAATTTGTTCGCCATCTTGGAAATTCCGAAAATTTATATACTTTTGTGCCGCTTAAATAATTTTAAGCCGTTGTTATTGAGAGCGATGCTGCGGTTTAAACATTGTATCACATTTAAAAGCTAAAAGATGTATTTAAACACAGAAGTTAAAAAAGAGATTTTTACCAAACATGGTAAAAACGAGAAAGACACTGGAAGTGCTGAAGGCCAGATCGCATTATTCACTTTCCGAATCAACCATCTTACCTCCCACCTGAAGGAAAACAAGAAAGATCACAGTACCCGTCGTGCCCTGATCAGGTTGGTAGGTAAACGTCGTAACCTTCTCGATTATCTCAAGAAAAAGGATATTGAGCGTTATCGTTCAATTATTGCTGAACTCAACTTACGTAAGTAAAACAATAAAAGAAAAGGCAATCAGATAAGTTGCCTTTTCTTTTTTTTATCTTTGAGTCGGATCACCAGATACACGGAAACCAAATTTCAGTTCACAAATGGCATAAAGTGCCGTTGGAATTATTTACCGTTCGTTGTGATCAGATACATAGATGACATAATTTAGTGAAAATAGTGAATATGATGAATGTAATTACAAAAACGATCGAACTTGCCGATGGCCGTACGATAACGATTGAAACCGGCAAACTGGCAAAACAGGCAGATGGTTCGGTTGTTGTAAGGATGGGCAATACCATGCTTTTGGCCACTGTTGTTTCGGCCACCGAAGCAAATGAAGATGTTGATTTTATGCCTCTCTCGGTTGATTACCGTGAAAAGTTTTCTGCTGCCGGAAGGTTTCCCGGTGGTTTCCTGAAAAGGGAAGGCCGCCCCTCTGATGAGGAAATTCTGGTGGCCCGACTTGTTGACAGGGCCCTTCGCCCCTTGTTCCCTTCTGATTATCATGCAGAGACTGCCGTCATGATTAGCCTGATTTCGGCCGACAGTGAAACCATGGCCGATTCGCTGGCCGGACTAGCTGCTTCCGCTGCCCTGGCTGTTTCTGACGTTCCATTCGAAACTCCTATTTCAGAGGTACGTGTGGCCAGAATCAATGGAGAGTTGGTAATCAATCCCACCGCCTCCCAGATCAAGGAAGCTGATATCGATATTATGGTAGGCGCATCCTATGACAATATCATGATGGTGGAAGGTGAAATGAATGAAGTATCCGAAGCAGAAATGCTCGAAGCCATTCGATTCGCCCATGATGAAATTAGAAGGCACTGCAAAATCCAGGAAGAGTTGGCAGCCGAAGTGGGCGTAACCAAACGTTCCTATTGCCATGAAACCAACGATGAGACACTCCGCGAAAAGATAAACGCTGATCTTTATCCCAAAGTTTATGAGATCGTTCGTCAGCGCATCAACGTAAAGGCTGATCGTTTGGCAGCCTTTGAGAACCTGCGCAATGAATATATCGAAGAGTACAAAAAGGCAAATGAAGGCAACGAGGAAATTGACCTCGTCCTTCATGAAAAACTGATCAAAAAATATTACCACGATGTTGAAAAAGAGGCCATGCGCCGCATGGTACTTGACGAAGGTATCCGACTTGACGGTCGTGGCACCCGCGACATCCGTCCGATCTGGTGTGAGGTGGATTATTTGCCTGGATCGCATGGCTCTGCAGTTTTCACCCGTGGAGAAACACAGGCACTTGCTTCTACAACCCTTGGAACTAAAATGGATGAAAAAATGATCGATCTGGTTACCGTCCAGGGCACCGAGAGATTTTTGCTTCATTACAATTTTCCACCATTCAGTACGGGTGAAGCAAGGGTTCCCCGTGGAACCAGCAGACGTGAAATCGGCCATGGAAACCTGGCTCATAGGGCACTGAAGAAAATGCTGCCTGATGACCTTCCATATGTTGTTCGAATTGTTTCTGACATTCTTGAATCAAACGGTTCCTCATCAATGGCAACTGTATGTGCAGGAACCATGTCACTGCTTGATGCAGGTGTGAAGATGAAACGTCCGGTTTCAGGAATTGCCATGGGTTTGATTACAGACAAAGGCGCGGTTAAATATGCCGTTTTATCTGATATCCTGGGTGATGAAGACCACCTCGGCGATATGGATTTTAAGGTAACCGGAACTGAAAAAGGAATCACGGCCACCCAGATGGACATCAAGGTGGATGGACTCTCATATGAGATCCTCACACAGGCACTTGACCAAGCCAGGGAAGGCAGAATGCATATCCTCGTCAAAATCACCGAAACAATACCGAATCCACGTCCTGAATACAAACCTAACGTGCCTCGCATTGAAGTGATCCTGATTCCTAAGGACATGATTGGTGCAGTAATCGGTCCAGGTGGAAAAATCATCCAGGGTATCCAGGCTGATACAGGAGCCACCATTGCCATCACTGAAGATGAAAACAACGGTATCGTTGAAATTTCAGGGCCAAATCTCGAAATTCTTGAAGCGGCCAAAGCACGTGTAAAAGCCATTGTCGCCCTTCCCGAAGTTGGAGAAGTATACAATGGTAAAGTAAAATCGATCGTGGCATTTGGTGCTTTTGTGGAAATCATGCCAGGTAAAGAAGGGCTTCTGCACGTATCCGAACTTGACTGGAAACGGGTTGAATCAGCTTCTGATATCCTGAAGGAAAACGACATGGTTGAAGTCAAGCTGATCGGCGTGGATGAAAAAACCGGCAAGCTTAAGCTATCCAGGAGAGCCCTGCTACCGAAACCTGAAGGTTATGTGGAAAGAGAATCTTCCAGGGAATCAAGACCTCCGAGAGGAAACGATGACAGACGCCGTGAGGGCGGACACTACCGTGACGACAGGAGAGGCGATGATCGCAGGGGAGGCAATTTTCACGGAGGCAACCGGGATCGTCGCGATGATCGCAGGGGACCTCGCAACTAATCAGAGTCACAACTGAGTTATACAAAGGAACCACGCACAGCGCGGTTCCTTTTTTTTATTTTTACAAAAAAATGGACATGGATAAGTGGACCGAATCAATTCTCATGGAAATCGACCAGAAACTGGAAGGCACCCGTGAAAAAGATCTTCGATTCTTCAGAATTGATGAATTGCAACGTAACATTGAACGGGTAGGCCGATTCTCGGGCTCCTGTTCCGAATGCAAGAGGATGAAATCCGAGATAGAAAGTAACGTCAACCATATCAGGGAAGCAGTGGAAGTCCCCGGTAAAGACAGACGTAATCTTGACCGCCTCATCTCAAGCCTGGCTCGTCATATCATGAAAGCACATCACTTTTATCCTCCATGGCACCACAATTACCTCTACTCATTTTATGGCTTGGTAATTGGCTCTATGGCAGGAGCATTAATCATGTACATGATCCCCGGACAGAGATGGGAAATCCTTGCTGCCGGATTTTCATTAGGACTGATTATAGGACAGCTGATAGGAGGTAAAAAGGACCGATCAATAAGGAATGAACACAAATTGATGTAAATCCGACGCTAACGCTGGATCACAAATCTACCAGAGTGGGCAGTCCTGGTTCCATCATGAAGCCTAAATATATACAAGCCTTCCCTAAGACTTCGAACATCGACCGGATTCAGGGCCTTTACCTGTCGATTGGCAACCAGCCGGCCATCGATTCCAAAAATCTCCAGCATCATGGGTTTCTGATCACCTATCCATGAAAAAATAACCTCCTCGTTGGCAGGAACCGGATACACAGCATATCCTTTTTCCTGTACAATACGGGCAATGGTTGTGTTGATCTCAGAATAAAAGTAAGTTTCCTTTTCGAGATTTACATAGGCACCATCAAGATAATCATAATACAGGATACCTATAGGCATTTTATGAAAGGATAACATTTCGGCCTCGAACTGTCCAAGAATATTGAAAAATGAAGGAAACAGTACATTTTCCATCGACATGTTGTTGTTGTAAGTGTACTCTTGCTTATGAGAAGGTTCCCAGACTTCACCTTCATCATCCCATAACCAATCGAGTATAACAGACACATCGCCGTTTGCGGTATACTCGTATTCTGTTTTTGAGAATTTTCCAAGCTCAAAAGTGAAAAAATCCATCATTGAAGTTTCGGCACTGATAACACGTCCATTAGAATCAACAGAGTATATCGTTGAACTGAACACCATCTCCTCACCCTCCTCAACAAACATAACGCTCATGCCAGTCAGATGACCGCTTGCATTGTAGGTATACTGGCTCTTCATCGTAAACAACCACGAATCGCTCTCCATAGTGTAGGAATCCAAATGACTGATTTTACCAGAAGAAGAATAATTGTATTCCTGTTTTAAAGCCTCTCCCCATACACCCTCCTGATCCTCCTCATAGACTACGGTTTTAACCCTATTTTGCTCATCATATTCGACTTTCAGAACCGTAGACTTTTCCAGAGATACACCACCTTCAGGAATTGCATACATGGTCATGGACTCCGGTAGCCCATTGTCGTTGTATGACCATTCAGTCCTGCTGTCGACACTCCACTTTAGCAGGGCACTATCCCAAGTCGACTCAATCCATTGGTTATTCAAACTTCCCGAATAGGAAAATTCGCTTTTCCAATCTCTTTGCCATGATTCGGTAGCAGTTCCCCTGGTTTCGCTTACGATGCTATCCAGCTTATGGGACAGCAAGGCCTTTTTCAACATCATGGGATGTTCGACATCAAACAGAACATGCATCTTATCTGCCATGTTCTTCAAATAAACCATCCTTTCCTTTTTTAAATCCGATGTAGTGGATTCAGGATGCAGATTGCCGGCCGAAACCGGAACCGTAGAAAGCAGGAGGGTAATTACGAATAAAAGGGTAAAAGTTCTCATACGCATCTGAGTTTAAGGTTAAACAGAATTATTCACCCCGGAGAAGAAAGGTCGACTTGAGGGCCCGGTCTACCGGAATTTAATGTAAGTTACAGACTTTAAACCAAAAACCCATCAAAAAAGGACTAAAATATTTTTAATTCCCTTATCCATGCATGACACATCTGCCAAATGCCAAGAAAAACAAGGATTACAGGCCATTAACCACCAATAAAGGATAAAAATCAACAGTCAGTCTAAAAAAGCTAAACCCGAATAAGGAAATCTACTTGCCTTTACCGTGAAAAACATTGATCAGTGTATAGATCAGGATTTTAAAATCGACATACAGACTGATGTTTTTCAGGTAAATCATGTCATAGGGTAAACGTTCGAGCATTTCTTCTACGTTGGAAGCATAACCATATTTGACCTGTCCCCATGATGTGATTCCGGGTCTGATTTTATGAAGGTGGGTATAGTGAGGGGCATGCTTAACAATCTGGTCAATGTAATATCGTCTCTCCGGACGTGGCCCTACAAGTGCCATGTCGCCTTTGATTACATTAAAAAACTGAGGTATTTCATCAAGGTGCGTTTTTCGGATAAATTTCCCCAATGCGGTAATTCTTGCATCGTTCTTGCTTGAAAGTGCCGGACCATCTTTTTCCGAATCGGCCACCATGCTTCTAAACTTATATATGGTAAAGGGCTTGCCAAACTTGCCGACCCGTTCCTGCCTATATATCACAGGCCCTGGTGAGGTCAATTTGATTGCTATGGCCAAAAACAAGTAAACAGGAGAGAAAATAATGATCGCAATAATTGAAGCAACAACATCGATCAGCCTTTTGACATTTTCCTGCCATGCAGGCATAAGTCCGTTTGAAATCTTGATTAACGGACTGCTGTAAATGGTATTGATCTTAACGGCACCAGCCAAAAAATCATAAAGGTCAGGAATACCCCAGATAGTAATTTGTCTATTTTCAACAATGGTGAGAATTTTGCTTAAAAGATCATGCTGATTAGTTTCGAGAGCGATCACCACCTCCTCAATTTCATGGTCAGTCAGAATTCTTTCCACATCCTTTAAAGTACCCAAAGATGGAATATACTTGTCGAGATCACTTCCTCCATCCGCATCAATACTGATAAATCCGACGAAAATATTACCTGCCGGCCTTGGTTGCACACTCATCTCACGGTAAATACGGAGTGCCTTTTCGTTATTGCCAACAATCAGGGTATTAAATCCTATCTTTCTGTTATGAATTTTCGAAATGGTCCGTGAAGTAAGAATAAGCCTGAACAAGTAGGTAATACCGAAATGAAGGGCCAGAAGATTAAAGTAAAGCTGGTAGTAATTCTTGTAGGAATAGACAGTATCATCGAGCAACAATGCAAAAAATATTGCCGTAACCCCTATAACGGAAGTCAGGGCAGTTTGACCAAGGTCAATCAGGCGTGATCTTCGATATATATTCCTGTAGTAACCTGTAATGAAATAGAACAGTAACCAGGCTGCCGGGATAATCAAAAGTCCAAGAAAAAACCTCGATGTTAATTCAACAGGTATATCATAACCAAATTTAACGGGCTCAATAACCTGTTTACGGTATACATAGAAGAGGGTCCAGCTAATCGCAGCCGCCAGAAAATCAAGTATGACATATCTCGCAACCTGCTTTCTTTTATTCATAAAAATGGGTTTAGTCTTTCAAAAAACGCATAATACCTGTCGCGAAGTAAATGATACTTCTGTAACGCCAATACTTTGTAAATATTGCCATTCATCGCATACAAAAGCGCAAATATTGTAAAAAATACAGAAGGATTTGTCCATGAAGGTCCATTTAGAGACCACAAAAATAGATATACTGCAGGTAATATTGAAATTGAACATGCAAGGATTGTGGAGCAATCTGTCAGGTCACTTAACATCGAAGATATTGGCTTGTTCCCAAAGGATAAAAACAGCCCCAAAAGGGTCACGAATACCAAGGCACATATTGTGATAATCTTCTTACGGTCTCTTCATATGAAACCAGTACCGGATGGAGGGTGTGCAGGCCGGTTCCCTGGGTCAATATTCCTGATCTGATGTTGGATATAAAGGTAGTCAATCCTGATGGCGGTAAAGTTCCCAACTCACAGTGTTCATGATTGACATTGATTTTCCCTTTGGTTGATGACTCCATAAAAATCCCCGGAAGCGCAGCTGAAATATATGATTCCTTCTCTTTTGAAGAGGAAAGCACATCGTAATTAAGTGCCGAAAAATTGGGATAATCGAGTCGGATATTGATAAAGGCAACATTTGAATCCTTATGATGAATACCTGTAATCCTTATCTTTTGGGGAGTAGAGTGAAATATAGTCTGGGCAAACAGCAAAACCGGCAGTAGAAGTTCCTTGCGGGGAGGAAGAACCGTTTTGCGATCAGAAATGCTGATATAGGCAGGTTCCTGAAAATTCTGGTGAATCCAGTTGATCGCGGGAATCTCCATAAAAGGATTGCCAACCTGGACAATCGTGCCAGCTTCATGGATCAGCTTTACCAAATCCTGGCACTGGTCAGGAGTCAAGTCAGATACATCCTGTATAAAAAGGTGGGTATAACGCTTGATGGCATCCCTGATAAGGTTAAAAGGAACCATATTTGCTTTCTCAATTATCACGGCATCAGCAGACTCGATCAAAGACTGTTTGGCATACTCCGGGACAGAAATGATCATGTTGCCTGATTGGTCATAGGTACCATGTGATGCTTTTCCTATGATTTCAACACCCTGTTCTTTCTTTACCAGCGAGACATATGGTTGCAGCGACTGGATATTTCCGATTAATCCTATTTTCACCATATAACAAAGATAAATGAATTTACAGGGTTGCTCTAAGTGCCCAATGAATAATTATTAACCCTCCCTGTTAATATCGGTTTGTCATGGGCTCGCTTGACATGCGGGTTTTTCTGTTAGTTTTGCACCAAACCTGAAGTAATGATCACTAGCGACACTCCACGACATCAGGGCCTGAGGAAAAGGCTGGCAGAAGGATTGAAAATCAAGGGAATTCGAGATGAAAGAATACTGGAAGCCATAGCCACGGTTCCTCGTCATGTATTTATTGACAGCTCTTTTATCAATTTTGCTTACAAGGACCAGGCTTTCCCTATCGGAGCTGGCCAAACCATTTCACAGCCATACACCGTAGCTTTCCAGACGCAATTATTGGATGTGCAGCCAATGATGAAGGTTTTGGAGGTTGGAACCGGCTCTGGCTACCAGGCGGCCATTTTATGCGAACTGAAAGCCAAAGTCTACACCATTGAACGTCAGCGGGAGCTTTATGTTAAAGCGACCCAACTGCTTCCTGAATTAGGTTACAATCCTGTTTTTTTCCTGGGAGATGGCTACAAAGGATTACCCACCTATGGACCATTTGACAGGATCATCATCACTGCAGGAGCAACCTCAATTCCGGAGGAATTGCTTGACCAATTGGTTGTAGGAGGCAAAATGGTTGTTCCCGTTGGTCCCGGAGACCAGCAAACCATGTTGTTAATCCAGAAAACCGGACAGGATGAATATAGTACCGAAAAACATGGCAACTTTGTTTTTGTTCCCATGCTGAAGGGTATTGTCAATTAACGCAGGGATCTTATCACTTAATCTGAGACCATGATTACAGTAAAAAAATTCGTCGTCAATCCTTTAAGAGAAAACAGCTATCTCCTTTTTGATGAGTCAGGCAAGGCCATATTCATTGATCCCGGGTTCTTTTATGATGAAGAATTCGATGAAGTGACAAGTTTTGTAGCCGACAATAATTTGGAACCGATTGGCATTTTCAATACCCATTGTCATTTCGACCATATATTCGGGGTTGAATTTGTCCGAAAAACCTACGACATTGATTTTACCTGTCACAACGGTGATGAATTCCTGATTCAAAGATCTGTCGCCCAGGCTTCCATGTTTGGAATTGATATGGCAGAAATTGGAAATCCAGATCATTATATATCTGAAGGGGATAAAATACAAATCGGCAATTCATTCCTGCAAACCTTACATGTTCCGGGACACTCCCCTGGCCATGTCGTTTTCCATTCCCCGGAATGCAGGATCCTGATGGCCGGAGATGTTTTGTTTCAGGGCAGTATTGGCAGAACCGATCTTCCCGGAGGTAATCACGAAACACTTATTAAAAACATAAAAGAGAAACTTTTAATATTACCTTCGGATACCAGGGTATATTCTGGTCATGGACCTGAAACCACTATTGGTTTTGAAAGACAGAATAATCCCTTTTTGACCTGATGCCCATAAAAGTCATTTTTTTTGCATATTCCACACCGTAATATTGCCGCGAAATTGTACCACAAATATTAAATCAACATGCTCATAGACAAATTCGTAAATCGTCATATTGGCCCTCGCGACCATGAAATCAGTCAGATGCTCGAAAAAATCGGGGTCTCAAATCTGGATGAGTTGATCGATCAGGTTGTCCCTTCCGATATCCGATTAAAAGAACCTCTTAAACTGAGTGAGGGAATCAGTGAGCGTAAATATTACCGCAATATTCTTGAACTGGCAGCCAGGAATAAAGTATTCAACACGTATATTGGTATGGGTTATTACGATACCATAACCCCAGCCGTTATCCTGCGCAACGTTTTGGAAAATCCGGCCTGGTATACTTCCTATACTCCCTATCAGGCAGAAATCTCCCAAGGCAGACTTGAGGCACTCCTGAATTTCCAGACCATGGTTTGTGAACTGACGGCTCTCGATATTGCCAATGCATCGTTGCTTGATGAAGCGACAGCAGCGGCTGAAGCGATGGCCATGATGTTTGCCTCACGTTCCCGACAAATGGTTAAGGATGGTGTTCACCGAATGCTTGTGGATGAGAAAATCTGGCCTCAGACCCTTGATGTGCTTAAAACCAGATCCGAACCATTGGGTATAGAACTGACGGTTGTGCCATGCTCTGAATTCGAATTGGCAGGTGATGTTTTTGGCGTATTGGTCCAATATCCAAACTCCGATGGCGAAGTTATCGACTACACTTCTCTTACTCACGAAGCCCATGAAAAAGGAATCAAGGTGGCTGCTGCTGCCGATCTGATGGCTCTTGCCATATTGGTACCTCCCGGTGAATGGGGAGCCGATATCGCTTTTGGCAGCAGTCAAAGATTTGGTGTTCCAATGGGATATGGTGGCCCGCACGCCGCTTTTTTTGCGGCACGTGATGAGTTCAAGAGAATCATGCCAGGCAGGATTATCGGCATAACAAAAGACATCCATGGGAAAAGGGCACTTCGAATGGCCCTGCAGACCAGGGAACAACACATAAAGAGGGAAAAAGCCACCTCCAACATTTGTACAGCCCAGGCTTTGCTTGCCAACATGGCCAGCTTCTATGCCGTTTATCATGGCCCTGAAGGAATCAGCCTGATAGCCCGTCGCATTCACCATATTGCCACCCTTCTTTCGGAAGAAATCACGAAACTTGGATATAAACAACTCAACCAGAACTTCTTCGACACATTCAGGATTGAATTGCCACCTCATGTTAAACGTGAAGACATTGAGTGGCTATCGGTTGATCTCCAGATGAACTTCCGCTATTTCGATAACGACAATGTGGGTATCAGTATTGATGAAACCACCAACATGGAAGACATCAACTGGATCATCGAAGTTTTCGCAAAAGCGGCCAATAAGCCTCAACAGGTAATAGAATCTGTTCCCGAGAAATGGAAGATAGCTCCAGAATTCAGACGTACAAGTGCATATATGCAGCAGGAGGTATTCAACAAATATCGTTCGGAGACCGAGATGGTTAGGTATATCAAATCCCTTGAACTAAAAGACATATCTCTCACCCACTCCATGATTTCTCTGGGTTCATGCACCATGAAACTGAATGCTGCCACCGAAATGCTTCCATTGAGCTGGATCCAATTCAATGGCATACATCCTTACGTACCAAAAAATCAGGCCATGGGATATCATCTCATGATGGAGGAACTAAGAAGAGATCTGGCAGAAATTACAGGTATGGCCGATGTCAGCCTGATGCCCAATTCGGGAGCATCAGGTGAGTTTACCGGACTGATGGTGATCAGGGCCTACCATAAAAAGAATGGCGGCGAGGATCGCGATATAGTACTTATACCCTCCTCAGCCCACGGAACCAATCCAGCAAGTGCCGTGATGGCAGGGATGCAAGTAGTGGTTGTGGACTGCGATGCCAAGGGAAACATCAATGTCGATGACCTGAAAGCCAAGGCTGAACAATACAAGGACAGACTGGCTGCTTTTATGGTTACTTATCCGTCAACACATGGCGTATTTGAAATGGCAATCGTCGAGATGTGCGATATCATCCATAGGTACGGTGGATTGGTATATATGGATGGCGCCAATATGAATGCCCAGGTGGGACTGACCAATCCGGGGATTATCGGAGCTGACGTATGCCACCTCAACCTTCACAAAACCTTCGCCATACCCCATGGAGGAGGTGGACCCGGCGTCGGACCAATTGCCGTGGCCGAGCACCTTGTTGAATTTCTCCCCTCACATCCGATCATGAACAACGGTCATGTCGGTATACCGGCAGTTTCTGCCGCACCTTGGGGAAGTGCATCTGTGTTGCCTATCACTTATGGATATATCAAAATGATGGGAGGCGATGGACTTACCAAAGCAACGGTCATGGCCATCCTCAATGCAAACTACATGGCTGCCGCCCTGAAGGATAATTATGGTATCCTTTACTCAGGAACAACCGACAGGGTGGCCCATGAACTAATCCTTGAATGCCGCCATTTGAAAGCCTCCAGTGGCATTACCGAAACTGATATCGCCAAAAGATTGATGGATTATGGTTTCCATGCGCCTACCCTATCATTTCCCGTGGCCGGAACCTTGATGGTTGAGCCTACGGAGAGTGAATCGTTACAGGAACTTGACCGGTTTATTGATGCCATGAACCAGATTTACAACGAAATCAAGGAGGTTGAATCTGGGGAAGCCGACAAGGAGGACAATGTCCTGAAAAATGCACCACATACCGCCGAAGTCATTGGTTCAGATACCTGGCAGCATCCTTATGGAAGACAAAAAGCAGCCTGGCCGCTCGACTGGGTCAAGAACAACAAGTATTGGGTTCCGGTAGGACGGGTTGACAATGCCTGGGGTGACCGAAACCTGATATGCACTTGTGGATCCCCGGAAGAGTATGAATTAATGAGTGAAAAATAGAAGACACAAAAAATGAAAACCAGAATCCCAAAAATTCTGGTTTTCTCTTTTAGATATGAAACGACTCTTTATTGCCATACCCGTTAACGTACAGCCTGCACTTGTGCAATTGCTAAGCGACCTGCAGCACCATTTCAGGGAAGATAAGATAAACTGGGTTTCACCAGGTAACATTCACATTACCT
This sequence comes from Bacteroidales bacterium 6E, assembly GCA_001270045.2. GTDB lineage: Bacteria > Bacteroidota > Bacteroidia > Bacteroidales > Prolixibacteraceae > UBA1413. The sequence goes on from DF970669.1 coordinate 106,850, forward strand.
TACAGTTCCTCGGGGAAACACAAGAAACCATAATACCAAGATTGACACAGATCATTGAGGATACTGCATCCGCCTTTTCAGAAGGAGAAGCAACACTCGAAGGATTGGGATATTTTGGATCAAAGAGAGATCCCAGAGTGATTTACTCCCGAATCCAGGGCTTTGAAAAACTTTCAGATATGGCTTCTATGCTGCATGGTTTAACCAGCCCGGAAGGATTCAGGAATGACCATCCCGAATTCAGGGCACATCTCACTTTGGGCCGTATCAAACATATCCAAAATAAATTCCGGTTTTTTGAATTGATTCAATCTTATGGCAACCAACCCATTCAAACCATAAAAATCGGGGAAGTCATTCTTTACGAAAGTATTCTCAGACCACAAGGTCCTATTTATAAGCCCATATTCAGGAAAGCGTTGCAGGACAAGAGGGGCTGAGACATAAGACTTCAAGCCCCAACATCATAAAAATCAGACAAATGGCAATACACATCCCTGACTGTGATATTCAACCTGAAAACTCGGCGGGAGCGCAATGATAAATCGGATCCAACACTTCCAAAAATCACTTTTAAACAAAGGAAAAATGCGTAAATTGCGAACCTGAATAAAATCAATCGTAACAATATGAGAATCACTATTTTAACAGCCATGGCATCCTTAACAATCCTGTCATGCAACCAGCAGGTACAGATTAATTATCCCGAATCCAGAAAAGAAACAGTGACCGATGAATATTTCGGTCATAAGGTTGAAGATCCTTACAGATGGCTTGAGGACGACAATTCCGAGGAGACCGGAGCATGGGTCAATGCCCAGAATGACGTGACATTCGCCTATCTGAACCAGCTTCCTGGTCGCGACAGTATCAAAAACAGGCTGACGGCCTTGATGGATTATCCCAGGATTGGCAATCCCTTTAAAAAAGCAGGGAAATATTTCTATTATAAAAATGACGGACTCCAAAACCAAAGTGTCCTGTATATGACAGAATCGCTGGGTGGTGAAGAACGAGTCCTTCTCGATCCCAATATGCTTTCGGAAGACGGAACGGTAGCACTTTCTGGAACAGAATTCTCAACTGATGGCAAGAATCTGGTCTATAGCATTTCAAGATCAGGATCCGACTGGAATGAAATCTACGTCATGGATATTGAAACCGGGGAATTGTTGCAGGATGTAATCAAGTGGGTCAAATTCTCCGGGATTTCATGGTATAACGATGGGTTTTTCTATTCTGGCTATGCTCAACCTGCCAGCGGAAGTGAATTGTCGGGTTCGAATGAAAATCACTTGGTGAAATACCACAAACTTGGAACTCCATCCGAGAACGACCCGGTTATTTACAGTGAACCAGAATTCCCGAAAAGATTAATCAACCTCGGCACCACAGACGACAAGCAATTCATGTTTCTTTCCCGCAGTGAGGGTTCTAACGGAAATGCACTTTCCTTTAAGAGGGCCGATGCAGGTTCAGCACCTTTTATCCCATTGATCGAAACCTTTGAATCCAACTTTGAACCCATTGGCAATGTGGGAGATGATCTTTTCATTCTTACCAACTATAAGGCTCCAAAATACAGGCTGATAAAGATCAATGCTGCTACCCCGGCTGAAGAGAATTGGACAGAAATCATACCTGAAAAAGAATTTGTATTGAACTCTGCGAGTCTGATTGGTGGGAAAATTGTCCTTAACTATCTGAAAAATGCATATAGCAGTATTGAGGTATATAATTATGATGGCGGACAGGAATATACGGTTGAGTTACCCGGAATCGGAACAGTCGGAGGCTTTTCGGGAAACAAGGATGACATGGAAACATTTTATTCCTTTGCATCCTATAACACCCCTGGTGAAGTATACCGCTTTGATTTTAACACCCGACAATCAGAATTATACTATCGGCCCGAAGTTAAATTCAATCCTGAAGATTTTCAGGTCGATCAGGTATGGTACACCAGCAAGGATGGCACAAAGGTGCCCATGTTCCTTTTTTACAAAAAAGGAATGGCCAAAACAGGCAACAACCCTACCCTACTCTATGGATATGGTGGGTTTAATATTTCACAGACTCCCGGATTTTCGGTACAACGTCTTTTCTTTGTTGAGAATGGTGGTATCCTGGCAGTTGCCAACCTTCGTGGAGGAGGTGAATTTGGCGAAGAATGGCATAAGTCAGGTACAAAAATGCAAAAGCAGAATGTTTTCGACGATTTCATCGCAGCAGCAGAATACCTGATTGATGAAAAATATACCTCATCACAGAAGCTAGCCATCCAGGGTGGTTCAAACGGGGGATTGCTTGTCGGTGCAGTTGCAAACCAAAGACCTGATCTGTTTAAAGTTGCCCTTCCGGCCGTTGGGGTCATGGATATGCTCCGATTCCACAAATTCACCATCGGGTGGGCCTGGACAGGCGATTATGGATCGAGCGAAGACGATGAAGAAATGTTCTGGTATCTTTTAGGTTACTCCCCCTACCACAACATCCGTGAGGTTGAATATCCCGCTACGTTGGTTACAACCGCAGACCATGATGACAGGGTTGTACCTGCCCATTCGTTCAAGTACATCGCACGTCTCCAGGAAAAACAGCAAGGCAAACTACCGGTATTGATCAGAATTGAAACCAATGCCGGACACGGGGCAGGAAAACCAACTGCCAAAATCATTGACGAACAAACCGATATTTGGGCCTTTACCATGTATCACCTGGGGATGAAGTTATAATATGGATATCCGTTTTTTAGTGATTGAAGGGAATATCGGCGCTGGGAAAACCACACTGGCGTCAAAGCTCAGCCAAGATCTTAATGCAAAGCTGGTATTGGAACAGTTTGCCGATAATCCTTTCCTTCCGAAGTTTTACGATGACAAGGAACGTTATTCGTTTCCTCTGGAGCTTTCATTTTTGGCCGACCGCTATAACCAGATCAAGAAAGAGGTGCTACACCCCGATTTATTTCAAAGGTTGCTGATTTCGGATTATTATTTTACCAAATCAGCCATCTTTGCCGGCAACACCCTTCAAAAAGATGAATACAGGCTATTCAGGAAACTTTTCAATATTGTGTTCGAATCTTTGCCCAAACCCGACTTGTACGTATATCTGCATTTAACTACCGGGAACCTGATCAGGAATATCAGGAAAAGAGGAAGGGAATATGAACAGAAAATTGATCCTGAATATTTGGAAACTATCCAACAGGGATATTTCAGTTATTTGAAGCAAATTACCCAATTCCCTGTATTAATTTTGGACACGAATGGTATAGATTTTGTTGGGAACGACAGTGATTACCAGTTGATCAAGGAGTTGATTTTTAATAATGATTTTAAATTAGGGATCAACACGGTCATTCCGCGGTAGCCAGGAACGATTTTTAAGAAAAAATCAAAAAGCTTTATATTTTTGTGCAACATGCAACTTATTAAAATCAAATAATTTAAGAATGTTATGACTACGAGATTGAGAATTGTAATCGTGTTTGCCCTCGCATCCATTATGCTGTCAGGATGCTCCGGATTGAAAAAAATGAAGAAAAATGCTGATCAGATTCAGTATCGTGTAACTCCGGAAGTCCTTGAAACACATGCCGGAAAGGTTGACCTCGGTATCGATGGCAGGTTCCCGGCCAAATATTTTAACAAAAAAGCCACATTGGTAATCACTCCCGTGCTGAAGTACAACGGTGGTGAAACTGCCTATTCACCCGTTACCGTTCAGGGTGAGAAAGTTATGGGCAACAATCGGGTGATTTCCTACACCAGTGGTGGAAATGTAACCTACAAGGATGCCACCAATTTCAATGATGCCATGCGTTTATCTGAACTTGAGGTCAGGATCAGGGCCAGCAAAGGTGCCGCAACGCTCGATTTTCAACCTGTTGTGATTGCAAAGGGTGTACTTGCCACAAGTACAATGGTTGCCAACGTACCTAAAGCTATTCTTGGTGTACGTCGTGAGGCCAATAACTCAGGCAAATACGATCCTTATATCGATCCATTCCAAAGGATTGTACCCGATGAAATGGTTGCCGACATTCTCTATCTGATTAACCGTGCCGAATTACGCAAGGAAGAAATCTCCAAAGATGATATCCAACAGCTGATTTCATATACTACCGATGCCAACCAGGATGACCGCAAAAACCTCAAAGGCGTTGAAGTTTCGGCTTATGCTTCTCCCGACGGGTCTTTGGACCTGAATACCGATCTCTCAGCAAAGCGTGAAAGATCATCCTCCTCATTCCTTGAAAGCGAGCTTAAAAAGGCTGGTGTTGACATCAATCTGCGTACCAAATATACTCCCGAGGATTGGGATGGTTTCAAGGAAAAACTGGAACAATCCAACATCCAGGACAAAGAGCTGATTTTGCGTGTACTGTCCATGTATACTGACCCTGAAGTTCGCGAAAGGGAAATCAAAAACCTTTCATCAGCCTTCACTGCCATTGCTGACGAAATTCTTCCCCAGTTACGTCGTGCAAAACTGCAAACCAGCGTTGAACTGATCGGAAAAACCGATGAGGAGATTCTTGCATTGGCTGAATCAAATCCTTCGGCCCTGAACCCAGCTGAATTGCTTTATGCTGCCACGCTGGTAGAAGACCTTGACAGAAAGCTGAAGATCTATAATTCCTTCCAGACTGTATATCCCAACGACTGGAGGGGACCGAACAATGCTGGTTATGTACTTGTACAGCAAATGAAGTATACTGATGCAAAACCATTGTTCGAAAAAGCTGAAAGACTCAAAAATGATGAGCCGATCATCAAGAACAACCTTGGTGCTGCCACTCTTGCAGAAGGCAATATTGAAGCAGCCGAAGTACTTTTCGGTGCCGCTTCCGGAGCTGGTAACGAAGTTAATTACAACCTTGGCATCGTCAGCCTGAAAAAAGCTGACTACAGCCGTGCCAACCAGTACTTCAGGAATTTTGCAGACACCAATACCGCACTGGCCAAAATTCTGACAGGAGACACCAATGGAGCCCTGAAGGATCTTGAAAGCTTTGAAAGGCCCAATTGCTTCATGAAAGAATATCTTAAAGCTGTGGTGGGTGCCCGCACAGCCCGTGAAAGCCTTCTTTTCGACAGCCTGAAAAAAGCGGTTGAATACAATGCAGGCATGAAACAAATGGCCAAAACCGATATGGAATTTGTCAAATATTTCGACAATGCCCAATTTAAAGCCATCGTTCAATAGTGAATTGACATTAGATTATATCAATATGAGAAAGGCAGTCTTCCGGGACTGCCTTTTTTCATACCCATACTGATATTATTTCTTTATTATCCGGTTAAAAAACCTTATTTTTTCAGACTTGTTATTGAATTATCAATTAAATCATTTCAACATGCATAACATTAATCAATACATTGAAACCAACAAGGAAAGGTTCCTCGAAGAATTGTTTGGCCTGATCCGGATTCCATCCATCAGTTCCATCAAAGAACATAAACCCGATATGTACCGGGCTGCCGAATACTGGAAAAAGACTTTGCTTGAGGCTGGAGCCGATAAGGCCGAGATCTTCGAAACTCCAGGTAACCCTGTTACCTATGGGGAAAAAATCATTGATCCATCGCTGCCAACTGTCCTTGTTTACGGACATATGGACGTCATGCCCGTCGACCCTATCGAAAAGTGGACCACTCCACCGTTTGAGCCGGAGATCAGGGATGGTAAAATCTATGCCAGAGGGGCCGATGACGACAAAGGTCAGGGTTTTATGCACGCCAAAGCCTTCGAAATGATGGTAAAAACCGGCACCCTGCCATGTAATGTCAAATTCATGATTGAAGGGGAGGAAGAAATCGGGTCACCCAACCTTGGAAAATGGTGCGAAGAACACAAGGATATGCTAAGTGCTGATATCATACTGGTATCTGATACCTCAATGATCGCCCCGGATAAGCCCAGCATCACTACCGGACTTCGTGGATTGGCTTACTGGCAGGTTGAAGTTACTGGGCCATCACGTGATTTGCATTCAGGTCTATTTGGCGGAGCTGTAGCCAATCCCATAAATGTCTTGAGTAAACTTATTGCCCAAATGGTTGATGATAAAGGTCGAATTACCATCCCGGGCTTCTATGACGATGTAATTGAGGTATCTGCCGAAGAACGTGCGTTGCTTGCAAAGGCACCATTCGATGTGGAAGCCTATAAAAAAGCCATCAATGTCGAGGCACTGGAAGGGGAAGAGGGATATTCCACCATGGAAAGGACCGGAATCCGGCCATCATTTGATGTCTGCGGTATCTGGGGCGGATATACCGGTGAAGGTGCCAAGACCGTCCTTCCTTCCAAAGCCTTTGCCAAAATTTCCACACGGCTTGTGCCTAACCAGGAGCACCACAAAATTGAAAGGCTCTTTAAGGAATATTTTGAATCAATCGCACCCCAAAGTGTAAAGGTTGAGGTTTCGTATCTCCATGGAGGACAGGGATATGTGTGCCCGATCGATCTTCCGGCTTATCGTGCGGCAGAAAAAGCTTACCAGGAAGTTTACGGCGTACGTCCAGTGCCGGTAAGGTCAGGTGGAAGCATTCCAATCATTTCTACCTTCGAGCAGGTGCTTGGCATAAAATCCGTATTAATGGGATTCGGCCTTGAATCTGATGCCATCCATTCGCCGAACGAGAATTTCCCGCTTGAACAATTTTTCAACGGAATTCGAACCATCCCGCTGTTTTACAGGAATTTTGCCGAACTCATGCAAAAGACCGTTTAATTATCTCAAGATTTACAAAAAGGGGCTGTCTCAAAATGGGACAGCCCTTTTTTCTTCTTTATAGATAAGCTCTAATTATACCCGGCAAAATTCTACTCCACTATCAATCAGGTTTTGGACCCCTTATTACTTTTACAATAAAATTACCATACGAACACCATTCTTTTACCATATGGAAATGGCAAAAGAATGGTAAAAGACTGGAGAAACTATGGTAAAACCCTTAATCGGTATATAACAAAGCCATACCCATCTGGATAGACCACAGGTATCACATGGTTAATTCTTCAGATTAAATGAGTGCCGAAATTTGAATGAAGTCTCGTTGTCAAAAAAAAGAATTGGCTACTTCCTGGCAACTTTTAACGCCTCAGTGGTTGTATAATATTTCACAATCATGTTAGGCACCTCCCATTCAGGCAATTTTCCATCAACCAGGAACTGGAGGTATTTTTCGGTCACCTGCGTAAAGTGTGCTTCATGTCCAACCTTGTATTCATCTGGAATCACGATGGTCCAAATCCCTTCTGAAATCTTTGACAACCCAACCCCAGGAAATTTTGCAGCCAATGTTCCCGATACCGCGGCATTCAGGGATTCTTCAAACTTAACCAGGTCTGTATCTTCAGCGGCCTCAACATACAAGGTAGGTTTATAGTTTTGTTCTGCTCCCTGTCTGATGATCACATTACTTTTCGATCCCCTCATGACGGAGAAGTGTGTATCACCGGTTCCTTCAGGCGCCTCAAAGTTCCAGATCACCGACACCTTGGCATGAATTCCACGAAGCTTATAATTAAACTCACCATTGCTGTATACTTTCAGCAAGTTGTCATGAACATCCTTTTGCAAAAAATCAGGAAAATTCTCCATGCCTGTCACCTTGGAAAACATAGCAGGGGTCAGGTCAGTTGTCCATCGCCTTGCAGAGATCATTTCCACATCCTCTTTTGAAAGGATGACATCCGGAAATGTCTCCCATTGAATAAGGTCAACGAGGTGGGTGGTAACATCGACAATACCTTCGCCTTGCTGGAGCACATCAAAATACCATACAGGTCGCACCAATGGCTTTCCTGAAACCATTTTTGAAAAGTGATGAATACTCTCCTTTGTAACCGACGGTTCATCCACTGATCCTGGAAGCAATTCCCCAAATACTTCAGGCATATGGGCAAGTTCCTTCTGAAGCATTGTAGTGATTTCATAACGCTCAGTCATGATATCATACAGCAAAACTTTATTCTCAGCTGCCTTGGAAAATGCTTGTTCAAGCATTGGAAAATTCTCTGGGGATATCACCATAGGTTTATCCGAAAGGACATTAAATCCAGCCTCCACAGACTTTAGGATATATTCAGTCTTCTTGGCATTGTTACCGGCTAAAACAACCACATTCCCTGCTTTCTCCGCGAGCATTCTCGTAAAAAAATCGTCACCAAGGTATACTTCGGGTATCCAGGAAGTAGGATTCTCTTCCCTTGTGTTATAACCAGTTATCAAACCCAGATGGGACTGCACTTCTTTTCCCTCAGGTGCATATATTTTCACCCTGGGGTCAATCTGGGCTAAAGGCAGCTTTTGCACCAATGCGGCATGAAAATGACCGGGATCCAGGGTTACCAGCCTGACTTCCCCCGGGGCTCCGGTAAATACATTTCCTTTTTCAGACGGAGCTTTTGTCTGGGTTCCGCATCCGGCAATTAACAACAAAATTACTGACATCATCCAGTTCAATTTTCTTTTCATATCCAATTTTTGAGTCTGTTAAATCCTAAAAAGTAAAAATATTCTTTTAAAAAATATGTCTCTATCGGTTCTACTGAACCAATGCATCCAGAAAAGCCTTTAGATTATCGGTACTCACACCTGGGGGCATTCCCCCGCCTACCGACCATAAAATTCGGGACTTATCGCTGATGGACCGGACCATCTTCCGTGTTTCATCGAATACCACTTCTGGAGTACCTGCCGCCATCACATCACGTGGAGGCAGATTTCCAAGCAAAGTTACCTCAGGCCCAGCCAGGGCGCGGATCTCATCCATAGAATGTTCAAAACTGAAGTTGAAGAGGTTTACACCAATCTCTTTAAGGTATGGAGTACTGATCAAACCCTGGGCATCGTTATGGAAAAAACGCACGTTAGCATCAAAGGCACTGAAGATTTGTTTAAGATAAGGCAAGGCAAATTCGCGGCACTCATCATCACCGACAAAACCAACAATATCATCCAAAATCAGAATCCCGTCAATCTCTGGGATGGTTTCCTTCTGCAATTGCAGCCAATTTATGGTAAAGGAAGTGATGGTTCTCAACAACCGGTGTGTATTCTCCGGATCCATCATCATTGCCATCATAAATTCGGTAGTGCCCAATAGGAAAGATGCAATATTGAGCGGACCACGGGCAATGGCAAAACGAATATCACAACCTGCCTTATTGATTTCAGGACGATAGTTGACCAGCCTTTGCAATACGAAAGGCAACAATCCATCTGTTTTCGGATTGGGTTCCTTAACCAGTGAAACTTCGGAAATATCTTGAAGGATGCGGTCAGCATGTGGTAATGCATGTTGTGTCCAAATGGTTTTGGCACCAAATGCAGAGGGTTCGGTACACATTCCAAACTCCGACCAAAATCCCGGCATGAAAATCACGTCAGGAAAGGTTCTGATGGCATGAATATTGGCATCAAACCATAACTTCTCGGAAGAATAATATTGCAGGGTGGAGATTCCATACCATCCGGGTAGCCATGGACTGTCGATGATAAAACCTGCCACAGGCTTTGATGGAATTTTCCCATTCACGATATCCAGCAATAATGCCCAGTGGTCCTGTTTCATATACTGAATTTGTTAGTTGAGTTTATGTAAATGTCCAATATGGTCTGACGGATTGCCAGCTTACCATCAAATATAAAATACGGGTATAGGATACTAAATTACAACAAATCAGCCTCCAATAGTAACTCTTCCATATCTACCTGCATATTCATGGCCTCCTCACGTGCCCTCTCGGCAAAATCATCCCCATCGGACGCATATATGATCGATCTCGAGGCATTAACCAGCAGACCGCATTGGTCGTTCATGCCATATTTGGCAACCTCTTCAAGACTTCCTCCCTGTGCACCCACACCTGGAACCAACAGAAAATGTTCGGGAACAATCGCACGAATTTCCTCCAGCTTTTCAGCCCGGGTTGCTCCAACCACATACATCATCTGATCGGCAGAGCCCCACTGCATTGAGGTTTTGAGAACTTTTTCAAAAAGCAGGTCACCTGATTCATCGTCCTTCAAATACTGAAAATCGGCTGCACCTTTGTTGGAGGTGAGTGCCAGCAGAATGACCCATTTGTCAAGATAGGTCATAAACGGCTTGACTGAATCCTCGCCCATATAGGGTGCAACCGTAACGGCGTCAAAATCCATCTGGTCGAAAAAAGCACGGGCATACAGGTTTGACGTGTTTCCGATATCGCCTCTTTTGGCATCGGCGATGATAAATTGTTCAGGATATTTCTCACGGATGTAACTGACTGTTTTCTCCAGACTGACCAATCCCCTTGCTCCCAGGCTTTCATAGAATGCCAGATTGGGCTTATATGCCACGCAAAGGTCCTGGGTCGCATCAACGATCTCTTTGTTAAAGGCAAAAAGAGGATCACTGGTTTCTTTCAAAAATGCGGGTATTTTCAATATATCGGTATCCAGACCTATGCAAAGGAAACTTCGCTTGTCCTGGATCTGTTCAAAGAGTTGTTCACGATTCATGATAGATTATTTTATGGCCAAAGATAGTGGATACCGTCTAAAATCCCCTTAACTTGCCATTGTTAATTAATGGGAAAGGCAATACCTTGCAACAGGTTGTATTCAGTTTATCCTATGTTAGTAATAAAGGTTAAAGATCGGGGAATTCATGAAGAATCCTTGTCAACCCATAAATTAACTCAACTATGGCATTCATTTTGAATAAGTGAACATGCTGCATTCATGGCAGACCAAAGCAGGAAATAATTATGAACAACTTTTAAATTAAAAATCGACTGTATGGAAAACAAGAAAATTACCTTGGTTGTTGTGGGCCTGATAATGGCTTTCGCCCTGAATGCATTAATTGTGGGACATGCCCTCCAAAGATTCAGGAAAGAAGACCGTACAATATCGGTTAAGGGATTTTCGGAACGGGAGGTTAAGTCTGACCTGGCTCTTTGGACTATCCAGTGTCGTGTGGCAACCAATGACATTCTTGATGGAAGCCGTGAAATGGAAAAGGCCAAGAATGAAGTGGTCGCCTTCCTCGACCGCAACGGTTTCACCCAGGAGGAAATCATACAGAAAGATCTTGTTGTTAACGACAAGATGGCCAACGAATACATGAACTTTGAAAACCGGATCGGGTTCAGGTACATCATCGATAAAGTCATCCAGGTTCGCAGCGGAAATGTGGAAAAGGTCCAGCAGGTAAGTCGCATGACCGATGACCTCTTGAAGGCGGGTGTGTATATAAGCAACCAGAATAATTGGGAAGGTCCTGTAAGGTATTATTTCACAAAGCTAAACGACATCAAGCCCGATATGCTGATTGAAGCGACGAGGAATGCACAGCTTGCGGCAACCCAGTTCACCAACGAAAGCCAGGTACAGCTTGGCAAACTGAAGAGGGCCAGCCAGGGACTTTTCTCGATCGTCGACCGAGACCAGTCACTCAACCAGGGTGACGGGGGTAATTATGCACCCAACACCATGGATATTTACAAAAAAGTCAGGGTGGTGGTTAGCGTCGAATATTCCATCGAATAAACGAAAAAAGCCTGCAGTGTCAATCCATGCAGGCTTTTTCAATATAACACATAAAGGTTAAATTTCGGCCTCTTTTAGTCTTTCTGAATTTTCCTCAATCATCAGTTTCTCGATAATTTCGTCAATATCACCGGCGACAATTGCCTGTAGGTTATAAAGTGTCAATCCGATGCGGTGATCCGTCACACGACCCTGTGGCCAGTTATAAGTACGGATCTTTGCTGACCGGTCACCCGTCGAAACCATGGTTTTACGCTTGGATGCGATTGCATCAATGTACTTCTGGTACTCCATATTGTATATACGTGTGCGGAGTTCGGTCATTGCCTTGGCAAGATTCTTCAGCTGAGATTTTTCATCCTGTATGGCCACCACAATACCGGTTGGAATGTGGGTTAACCTGACCGCTGAATAGGTGGTATTCACCGACTGTCCGCCAGGTCCTGATGAACAATAGGTATCCTTGCGGATGTCGCTTTCTTTAAGCTCCACATCAAATTCCTCAGCTTCAGGTAAAACAGCTACAGTAGCTGCCGAAGTGTGTACACGGCCCTGTGTTTCAGTTTGTGGTACCCTTTGCACACGGTGTACACCCGATTCATACTTAAGAATCCCATATACTCCTTCACCAGTCACACTCGCCACAATTTCCTTGAATCCTCCCAAGGTACCCTCGCTGGCACTGGTAACTTCCATTCGCCAACCCTTCCTTTCGCAGAACTTCGAATACATCTTGAAAAGATCACCCGCAAAAATACTGGCCTCATCACCTCCGGTGCCTGCCCTGATTTCGAGTATGGCATTTTTGGAATCTTCCGGATCGGCTGGAACCAGGAGCATTTTGATCTTCTGTTCCTTCTCGGGAAGAAGTTGTTCCGTATTTTCAATCTCCTCACGGGCCATATCCCTGAGATCGGGATCTGACTCCTCATTGAGAATTTCTTTACCGGTTTCAATATTGTCGACCAGTGATTTATATTCCTTAAAAGCCTGCACCAGCGCATCCAGTCGCTTATACTCCTGGTTAAGTTTCACATAGCGTTTCATGTCACCCATCACTGATGGATCGGTAATTTGCTGGGACACCTCTTCAAACCGGTGCTGTATCGACTCGAACTTTCCTAACAATGAATAATCTGCCATAAAATAATCTATCTTCTATTCTGTTTACGAACTTGTAATAATCTGTCTTCGGTAATTTTCATCCAATACTTAAGGATCATTGTTGTGTTTCAATAGGGTATTCAGATGAAAGTCCCGAAATCGGGGCCAGCATCAGCTTCCTGAATTCCACTTCCGAACCTTCGGCTTGCACGGCAATCTGCCCCGAAGAAGCGGTAGCGTTAAAACCATGGTTAACCAAATCTCCATTGACCCATACTTTAACCTCATTGCCAAAACATTCAACAACCATGGTATTCCATTCTCCAACTGGTTTTTCCGAATTGTCGGTCAGGTTCAGGATCCGGCGCTCCTTCCCTTCGGTGATGCCCCAGTTTTCTTTGGGTCCCCGACGGGTTTCCATATCAGGGACTTCAATATCCTCGACAATGCACCAAAAATCGCCTGCGTTCTCATGCATCATCTGAACCTCGATCGATTTGGGAAACATGCCATATAGTGCCCGTGGAGTGGAAGCGTGAACCAGTACACCGCAGTTGCCGGGCTCTCCGGCAAATCGATACTGGGCTTCCAGCCTGTAATTCTGATAAACCGAATCAGTGATGAGATGTCCGCCCGGAGTGCCAAGACTAACAAGGAGTCCTTCCCTGACAATAAAGGGCATGACCGTATCCGGGTTGTAATCCATGGCGGGTACATCCCAATGCCAGCCGGAAAGGTCAGAACCATTGAAGAGGGTAACTTGTTCACTCTTTTGCTTTACTGGGCTGCAAGAAAATGTCAACCAGGCCACAGTCGCAAGGATAAATATATTTTTCATGATATTTGGATTGAGATATTGACATAAAATCAGGAACTGTCTGGCTTCGTCCCAGACACTCAGCCTTATCCCGTCAGCTAATATTCAAAGATACCTGCTTCGGTATGGATGGTCAACTTGCGTCCCGACCACTCTTCTACCCTTCCAACAACACGGGCATCAATATTGAATGAAGCGGCTATGGCTATCAGAGGCTCAGCCAACTGAGGATTAACATAAGCCTCCATGCGGTGGCCCATATTAAAGACCTGGTACATTTCCTTCCATGAGGTACCTGATTGTTCCTGAATCAACCGGAAGAGCGGAGGTACAGGAAAAAGATTATCCTTGATGACGTGAACATTGTCCACAAAATGAAGTACCTTGGTTTGTGCTCCGCCCGAACAGTGGATCAACCCATGGATTTCATGCCTGAATTCCTCAAGCATCTTTCGGATTACCGGAGCGTAGGTACGTGTAGGTGACAGCACCAATTTCCCGGCGTCAAGTGAGGTACCATTCACCGAATCGGTCAGATGGCAATCTCCCGAATAAATCAGGTCGGAAGGTACCGCAGGATCATAACTTTCAGGATATCTGTCTGCCAGGTATTTTGCAAAAACATCATGTCGAGCCGAAGTCAGACCATTACTTCCCATCCCTCCGTTATACTCCTTTTCATAGGTCGCCTTTCCAAATGAAGCCAATCCAACGATCACATCCCCGGGTTGTATATTGCCTGCAGATATAACATCTGAACGTTTCATACGGCAGGTAACGGTTGAGTCAACAATAATGGTACGGACCAGGTCCCCCACATCGGCCGTTTCACCGCCTGTCAGATAAACACCAATTCCCTGCTCGCGTAATTCTGAACAAAGCTCTTCAGTACCATTGATGAGTGCAGCTATCACTTCTCCAGGAATCAGGTTCTTGTTTCTCCCAATGGTTGATGAAACCAGGATATTATCGACAGCCCCTACACAGAGAAGGTCATCAATATTCATGATCAACGCATCCTGGGCAATACCCTTCCAAACCGAAAGGTCTCCGGTTTCTTTCCAATACAGGTAAGCAAGTGAAGACTTTGTTCCGGCACCATCGGCATGCATGATATTGCACCATTCGGGATCACCTCCCAAAATATCCGGAATAACTTTACAAAAGGCTTTGGGAAACAGACCTTTGTCAATAGTTCGGATGGCAGCATGAACATCTTCTTTTGAAGCGGATACGCCCCGGGCCATATACCTGTTATTGTCTGTCATTCTTTGAGTAAAGCCATTTTAAAAATCAGGCACAAAGGTAATACTTTTGATGAAAGGGAACGATATGAAAAAATCCCTTTTGAACCTCAATCAATAAGGCCCAAAAGGGATCATCAGGGACCAACACCCTATTTATGATAAAGGAAACGCTTTATTTTTTGGGTGGGTGTTTTCTCAAATGGCTCTTTATGGAATAATACCTGCTGCAGCTTCGAAAACTTATTCACCTGGGCATTCACCTTTTCGTGGATTTCCTTTAGTATCTCATCTTTGCGGGCACTTATCCTATCGGCAAAAACACCTGCATCATGCTTTAAGTTCTGATATTGGCTTTCCACCTCCTCCATATTCAGGTGGATCAACGCAACCAGCTTACCTTTCTTCTCAACAACGACCGATTCAAGCACATAACGCATTCTGTTGATGACTGACTCAATCTCTTCAGGATATATATTCTCGCCGCTGGCACCTACAATCATGTTCTTGATCCTGCCCTTGATACGAAGATATCCATCCTTGTCAAAACTTCCGAGGTCACCGGTCCTGAACCAGCCATCTTCCGTAAATACACCGGCAGTCAACTCAGGAGCCTTATAGTATCCTTTCATTACATTAGGGCCATATGCCTGAATTTCCCCTTCACCAGTTACAGGGTCAACATCAGCAAGACGAAGCTGCACTCCCTTTAACGCGGTGCCTGTCGAACCGATCCTTGGTGTCTGGGGCGTTGTCCCAGCCAGCAAAGGTGATGTTTCAGTCAACCCATACCCAATTGCGTAGGGAAATTTGGCTTCCTTCAGGAACCGTTCAACCGTTCCGTCAAGCTTGGCGCCGCCAATGCCAAAGAAATCGATCTGACCACCAAATGTGGCGTATAGTTTTTTGCCTGCTACCCTATGCAGAAGTTTCCGCATCGGAGGGAACTTATAAAGAGTCCGAACAACAGGACTTTTCTGAAATTGGGGATATATCTTCCCTTTAAAAATTTTCTCGATTACCAAAGGAACCGATAACATCTTGGTTGGTTTCACAAGCTGCATTGCAGGCAACAAGACAGGTGCTGTGGGAGGTTTACGAAGATAATGTGTCGATCCTCCATGAAAAATCGGCAGGAGCAGACCAAGGGTATTTTCATAGGTATGCGACAAGGGAAGAATCGAAAGGAAACGGTCATGTTCATAGACCGCTTGCATGGTAAATGCCTGCTTGGCTGTCCAGGAGAGATTCTTCTGGGTTAGCATAACACCTTTTGAGCTTCCGGTCGTTCCGGAAGTATAAATAATCGAAGCGAGTTCTTCCTCTTCTGCCAACGGTTCGCCAAACAACCCGAATGAACTGAGGTCCACATCAGGCAGATTGGATATTTCTTTTACCCCCAAGCCTTGTGGAATTGTAGCCCATTTTTCAAGCAAAATAATTTCGGGGGTAATGTTAAAGGATTCACTTTCCAGTTTGTAGTAGAGGTTTTCACTTACAAAAACCGCTTTGGCTTCCGAATGATCAATAATAGTCTTGATTTCGGCCGGACTAAAATCAGGAAGGACAGGAACAGCAACTGCACCAATCCAGGAAATCGCGAAATAGGCAACACCCCAGTTAGGCATGTTGGTACTAAGGATAGCCACCTTATCGCCCTTATTGATCCCCTTCGATACCAGCATGGAGGCAACCTGTAGGGTTGACGCTTTTAACTGACTGTAAGTCATAGGGGTTTCGCCAACAAATGTCAGCGCGGGTAGTTGACCATACTTTTCAAAAGATTCCTCTAGAAAAGAGGGAATGGTATACTTCATATAACGTTAATTTCTAAACACTTATTCTTCTTCTTAAACACTTTTCCAGATAAAATGTTTGGTGTGCAAATGTATATAAAAAAACAGCTGGCAGTTTGGTTTATTGCAGTCTTACCATCGGCCAAAATACTGATAAACAGCTTAATACAACAACTTCACATTGTTGATTTACAAGCCTTTACCTGGTTGAAAGAAAAATATTCGCAGCAGAGCCGGCAGTGTATTTGCTCTGGTTAAAAAAAATTAAATTAGCCGAAATATCCCAAAAATTCGAACATTTGAAAGAATTTATTCAAAAAACCGAAGAGATGGTCAGGAATCGATTCATGGCAACAGAAGGTTCCCACGACTGGTACCACATTGAAAGGGTCAGAAACATTGCCTTGCTACTGGCCGAAAAAGAAGGTGGCAATAAAGAAGTCATTGAATTGGCTGCACTACTTCACGATTTAGAAGACTATAAGCTAAAGGACCACCTGGCTGCCGTACCAACCATACATCAATGGCTGAAACAGGAAGGCGTTGAAAAAGAAATTGCCGATAAGATCATCACAATGATTGATGAAGTTTCTTTCAAAGGTTCAGGGGTGGAAACCAGATGCAGCAGTCTCGAAAGCATGATCCTTCAGGATGCTGATCGACTGGATGCAATCGGGGCCATCGGAATAGCCAGGGCATTTGCATATGGTGGAAAAAAAGGAAACCCTATTTTCCTTCCCGATGAAAAACCGACCCTTCACACCTCATTTGAAGACTACAAGCAAAACAATGGTTCTACCATACAGCATTTCCATGAAAAACTTCTGCACATTAAAGACAGAATCAATACCCAGACAGCCAAGCATCTGGCAAAAGAGAGACACCAGTTTATGGAAACATTTTTACAACAAATTTTCCAAGAGTTGAATCTCAAAAAAATGGAACTCCACGATGGAGAATAACGTTTAAATTTTGGTATTTTTGTAGTTATAGCAAATGACACCAATATGAGGATCAACCACATTGCCATTTGGACATACGACCTGGAAGGCTTGCGCAACTTTTACATACATTATTTTGATGCCTCCTCCAGCTCTGGATACTACAATCACTCCAAAGAGTTCCGGTCTTATTTTCTAAAATTCAATGGTGATTGCAGGATTGAGATCATGGAGATGCCCAACATTCCCAAAAACAGGAATAATCCTTTGAAACAAGCCACTGGCCTGTCGCATTTTGCCATTGACATGGGTTCACGCGAGAAAGTCGACCGTCTGACCCAGCAGCTGCGTGAAGATGGATTCAGGGTAATCGGTGAACCCCGGGTAACTGGCGATAATTATTACGAAAGTATTGTACTCGATCCCGACGGAAACCGGATCGAACTGATGTCTATATGATTTTCAAGCTCCTGCCGGAGTAATAACCTAGTCCGCAATCGCAACAATTTGCGGACTTTTCATTTATTGACCTATGAAACCAAAACATTTGCTGGCCCCTGCCATAGAGGGACTGATCGCCATGAACCTCGCAACCGGATGTACCGATTCACGGCCCGACGAACTTCCCAATATCCTTTGGATCACCAGTGAAGACAACAGTCCGTTTGCAGGCTGCTATGGCGATAAATTTGCACACACACCTCACATGGACAAACTTGCGTCAGAAGGCTTTCTGTACACACATGCTTTTGCAAATGCTCCCGTATGTGCCCCTTCCCGGAACACCATTCTTACCGGAGTGTATGCAAATTCAGGAGGCCACCAGCATATGCGAAGCCAATATCCAAAATCTGATTTGATCAAACCCTATCCTGAATACCTGCGTGAAGCTGGCTATTATTGCACCAATATTTCAAAGCAGGACTACAACCTGCCTGGTGAACAAACCACTGCTATTTGGGATGAATCCAGCCCTAAGGCACATTACAAAAACCGACCAGAAGGAAAACCTTTCTTTGCGGTTTTCAATTCCACTATTTCTCATGAAAGTTCATTGCACAAAAGAATCCCTCGGGAAGATCTCCATCATGATCCCGACAGTGTTTCCCTGCCGCCTTGCCACCCCGACACTCCGGATATGCGGCACGACTGGGCACAGTATTACGACAAGATCAGCGACCTGGACACCTGGATCGGAAACATACTAAAGGAACTCGAAGAAAGTGGAGAGGCTGAAAACACCATTGTTTTTTATTATGGCGACCATGGCGGAGTTTTGGCAAGGAGCAAAAGGTTCCTGTACGATTCAGGCACCCGGGTTCCGTTCATTGTCAGGATCCCTGAAAAGTATAAATACCTTTTCCCTGGGGAGAAGCCAGGTACAACGATTGACAGGCTGGTGGGATTTGTCGACCTTGTACCGACCCTTCTCAGTATCGTTGGGATAACCATTCCTGACTACCTGCAGGGAAATGCGTTTTTGGGTGACCAAAAGACTTCGGACCCTCAATATGCATACATGTTTCGGGACAGAATGGACGAACGTTACGACATGAGTCGTTCAGTCAGGGACAAGCGATTCCGTTATATCCGAAACTATATGCCTTACCGTCCCAATGGGCAGCATCTGGAATATCTATGGCTCGCACCACATGTAAAGTCCTGGGAAGATGCTTTCCTGAATGGGGAATGCAATGAAATCCAAAGCAGGTTTTGGCTTCCCAAACCGACAGAAGAACTCTATGATTCGGAAAATGATCCATGGGAAACGGTCAATCTGGCCAATGATCCTTCATATGCCGACGTTTTGGAAAGAATGCGTGAAGAGTGCACTTCCTGGACCTTAAAGATCAAGGATGCAGGATTTATTCCCGAATCTGAATATACAACCTTATCTGATGGAAGAGCCATGTATGATTACCTTAGGGAAAATCAAATCCCATTTGAAGAGATTGTTGATGCAGCCAATCAATCGCTATTCTCAAAGGAGAATGACATCGCCAGTTTGACGGCAAACCTGAAGTCGCCTGTCAGTGCTATCCGATATTGGGGGGCAAGCGGTTTGTTACGGCTGGGACAAGTCAGTAAGTCCGCAACACAAGACTTGCTATCGTGTCTTGATGATCCTTCACCTTCAGTCATTTGTGCAGCGTCTGAAGCACTATATTACCTTGGTGAGAGGGAAACCGCCATAAAAGCCCTGAAGGAGGTGATTGAGAATCCGGGAGAAATGTCGCGCTGTCTCGCCATGAATGTGGTTGCCTCTCTTGGATTGGATGACCCTGATATCAGGGAAGCTGTCATTCAAACGGTAATTTCACAGCCCAATGGTGGCAGGGAGCAATATGACCTGAGGATGGCCAAAAGCCTGATCATGAATTGGCAGGTCGACCTAAAAAGTATCAGATTGAATTTGCCTGGTAATCCCCTCATATCCCTGGATTCTTGCTTTTCGTGATATGATCGGCAGCGATTTCCAGTTGATTGTACCAATCTTCCCCATATTTACGGATCAGTGGCTCTTTCAGGAATTTGTACAAAGGCAGACTTACCGATTTGCCACATTCCCTGCCGGGCTTGCAAATATCAAGCTCCTGATAATTTACGGCATCAAACCGCTTATAAGGGGTAATCCGTATGGGAAACAAATGACATGAAACCGGTTTTCTGAAAGGGATATTTCCTTCGATATAGGCCTTTTCGATGGCACATTTCAGGATATTGTGCTCATCGTAAAACGAATAGGCACACTGCCGGTTTCCAACCAGGGGTGTTACCATGTCTCCATCATTGTCGATAACCCAATTACCTTGTTTTTCAACTTCCCTGATATGTTCTTCAGGCAAGTACTTTCGGAATACCGGATATGTCTTCTCAATCGTGGCAGCTTCCTCTTCGGTAAGTGGCGCACCAGAGTCACCCTCAATACAACAGGCACCACGGCATTTTAAAAGATCGCAAAGGAAATGCTCCTCAACAACATCCCTGCTGACAATCGTCCTCCCTATTTCAATCATTTGCAGTATAGAAAAAAAGAAACCTGGTTGTCAATCAGAACCAACCAGGCTTCATATGATGATTTTAAACTATTCCTCAATTAATACTTTTCCTGTCATTTCGGCAGGAACCTCCAGACCCATGACTGAAAGCAGCGTTGGGGCAACGTCGGCAAGTATGCCATCTTTCAGTTTTACGTTTTTCCGGTCACTGACATAGATACAGGGAACTGGATTCAATGAGTGTGCAGTGTTGGCCGATCCGTCATCATTGAGGGCATTGTCGGCGTTTCCATGGTCTGCAATGATCAAAACGTCATAACCGTTTGCCCTTGCAGTCTCAACCACTTCCTTCACGCATGAATCCACGGCAGTAATGGCCTTGTAGATTGCTTCATAAACGCCGGTATGTCCAACCATGTCTCCATTGGCAAAGTTAAGGCAAACAAAACCTGCTGACTGGTTCTTCAATTCAGCGACAATGGCATCCTTTACAAGAGGAGCCGACATCTCGGGCTGGAAATCATAGGTTGGCACTTTGGGTGATTGCACAAGGATTCGGCTTTCACCTTCAAATTCAGCCTCACGACCACCGCTGAAGAAGAATGTAACGTGGGCATACTTCTCGGTTTCTGCAATTCGGATCTGCTTTATTCCTGCTTTTGCCACCACTTCACCCATGGTATTGGTAACATTGTCCTTATCAAAAATGACATTGACATTCTTGAAGTCCGATTTATAGTTTGTCATGGTATACCATTGCAAAGGGATGGTATGCATACCGAATTCAGGGAGGTCTTTCTGGGTGAAGGCGATGGTCGTTTGACGAAGCCTGTCAGTCCTGAAATTGAAGCAGATAACTACATCATTCTCTTCGATTTTGGCAAGTGGTTCACCCTTTTCATCGACCATGACGATTGGTTTGATGAACTCATCAGTGATTCCTTCATCATAGCTTTCCCTGATGGCCGCAAGCGGATCAGCAGCAGGCTTGCCTTTACCTTGGGTATACAGGTCATAGGCCAACTTCAGCCTGTCCCAGTTCTTATCGCGGTCCATACCGTAATAGCGGCCGATCAGGGAAGCAAACTTACCGTTGGTGCCTTTCAGGTTTTTCAGGTCTTCTTCAACAAATCCGTAACCTGAGCGGGGGTCGGTATCACGACCGTCGGTGAGTCCGTGTATGTAAATGTCGGAAAGCCCCATATCGGTCCCAATCTGGCAGAGTGCTACCATATGTGAACTCAGAGCATGAACTCCACCAGGACCAACCAATCCGATCAGGTGGACCTTTTTGTTATTTTCCTTTGCATAAGTGAACGCCTTTACAATCTGAGGCTCGGTCCAGAGAGTCCTTTCCTCGATAGCCTTGGTAATCCGGACCATATCCTGGTAAATGACCCGTCCTGCCCCTATATTGAGGTGGCCTACCTCGGAATTACCCATTTGCCCATCGGGCAATCCCACATTCCTGCCTGATGTCAGAAGCTGTGAATGAGGATAGTTTGCCATCAGGGAATCCATAAAGGGAGTCGGTGCCTGTGCAATGATGTCTCTTTTGCTGCCATCTCCGATACCCCATCCGTCGAGGATGATCAATATTGCTTTTTTGTAGTCTGCCATAATAGTATGATGTTATTATTAATATGCCAATGGAGAAGACAAAATTATCGTTTTTTCCTCTTTACCGGGTAAATTAATGGTGTAAGGAGATGATTATTAACAAATTTTTTCTCGCAAAAAAAAACCCGGAATTCAACAATCCCGGGCTTCGATGCAAAAGCAAAATGGAACTATAAAAGAATACCTGTTACGTTAATATTGACCGTTACGGTCGCATTGGCGGAAAGCTCAATATTGTTGAGCACGGTTTCGGCAGTCAGGCTGGTTGCTGTCAGCAGGCCATGAAACTGCATTTTACCGCTGGTGTCGGCTCCAAAGGAAGCCAGATAGATTTCATAGTCACCTTCTTCAAGAAAGGCCAGGTGGTAATTTCCATCCTGTCCTACCGACGCACTTGTCACGGCCTTACCAAACATTGCCTTGCCTGAAAGAACTGCTGAAAGCTCTGTGGTCGCATTGAAGGTTCCTTTTTTGTATGCGTACACCACCACCTTTTTCCCGGTGAAAAGTGTGTTGTTCACTTTACCCTTCAGGCTTCCGGTCTTATTTTCGGCTGCAACCCTCAGGGCGGTCTTCATATCGGCCTGCGCCACAAACTTGTAGTTGCTTCCCGTTGATGTATCGGTTTGGCGAACTATAGCCTTCCTCAGGTCAAAATCAATCACGACATTGTTCTGCGATGCAGCCGAAACCTGCATGTCTTTCTGCAGCTCAATTTCCATGGTTGTCTCTGATGAGGCAGCCAGTGAATGTTTCTTTCCGGAAGTGTCAAGCACATAACAACCAGGTGAATTTCCGGCAGCATCAGCTGCCATGTCAAGTACCAGAGAAATTTTTGAATAGTTGTCGGCTTTCAGATGACCGGCAAACAATGTCCGGGTATTACCGTTCTGAAGGGCTGATATTTCAAAGGATTGTTTAGCAAATCCCTCCACTGATTTTCCGTCAACCTTAACATCACTTACCGTAATGAAGGTACCGCTGATGTTGGCATCATCTGAGGGCGAATCGGTAATTTTGATGCTTACCTGGCCCGTCTCCGCTTCTTTCTCCACATCATCGCTGGAGCATTGCACCATGGTGAATGCCAGCAGGGCAAGGATTACACTTAATACGATTGTCCTGTTTTTCATTTTTCTCAAATTTTAATTGAACATTGATTTATTTAAGCACTGTTTAAGTCTTAATTTATTTTCATGTTTTTGGCAATCCCCTTATCGGGTTTCAATGACCGCGTATTTGGAGATTTTCCAGAACTCTTCGGGCTTTTCAATCACGAGTGCAGAGATCAGACCATCTTCCATTATCAGTTCATAGGAATCATCTGGATGTTCGGTAATGATCTTTGCACTTTTTGATGCTATCGGAATAGTCTTGATCTCACGAATGTCAAGAGGCGTAAAATATTCATTCTGAAGATTCTGTTGAATTGTCTTCGTAGATCCAATACCCAGCAATCCACCCGTACGGTCAACAATTCCTTGTTCTTTCAATTCTTTATAACTACCAAGGGCATAGTATGCCGTATTCATTTGCCGGTTGGTTTCAAGAATGTCCATTTCCTTGTTGTAGAGTTCCTCATTCTTTACGTCCAGTTCAGTCTGATACTGGTCAAGCCGGGTACTCAGCTCGGCAATCTGAAAATCCTTCTCTTCGACAACTCTCCTGAGTTCTTCCATCTCTGCCGTGTTCTGGGTGATGGTCTGGTTCAGGCTGGCAATCCTGTTTTCGAACGAACGCATCCTGACACCTGAGTCCTTGAGTCTTTTCTCTAGGTCCTCAATGTGTTTACTGCTGGCAACCAGCATGCTGTCCATCAATCGGATATCAGCCAGGATTTCGGATTTGCGGTTACTGTTGATCTCCTTCGAGGCTTCGAGGGTCAGCTGGTTTCGACGCTGGTGGATAAAGGTGAGATTTTCGTCAATTTCATTGAACGTACTCACGAAGTCATTAATCACTGAATCGCGATCCTGAATATTCTCCGAAAGATTAAAATTCTGCGTTTCCATTTGGGTTAACTGGTCCGTTTTCTGGCGGATCAGGTAAAGTTCATACACGGCAATTACCACCATGATGGCTGCAAGGGCAGCGACTACGGATATGATACCATTCTTATTCATTTCGATTTCCTCCTGTATTATTGATTATAATTATCTGTTATCCAAATTCTCTGCGGCATTTTTTACTTCCGTTTCCAGAAAGTAGACCAGATTTTCCAGTCGTGCCACTTCTTCCTCCAACTCACTCAGTTTCACTTTCAAGATTTTATTCTCTTCCGAAACAGAGGTAAATTTCCCGGTTGATACACAGGATCCCAGCATTAGGAACATGCCGAGAAGAACTGCGGTCTTCTTAGTTTTCATTTTACCTTTCGTTGGTGACTTGATGAAAATGGCAAGTCGTATGCCAAGCACAGATTAATCAATAAACAATTGTTTTTCAATAAATTAGACAACACACCCTAATACAACGTGTTATCAAATTGATCAGGATTTTATTAGATTGATAGTCTTTTTCTCCATCACAGGATGGGAATGCCAGGCTCTTCCCTTAAGACAGCCTTAAACAGCGGAAGCCGGCCAATGGCCAGCTTCCGTTTCGATATCCAATCTATGATGCAGTATGATTACCTGTCTTTCATTCCTTGTCTTCCTTCAGCATCCGGTAAACCGTTGCAATTCCTATATCCAATTTCTCGGCCACGGTTTTCGTATTGTTGTCGTACATTTTCATGTAATTCCTGACTATCCGTAGGTTGTATTCGCGCAAGGTCATATTTTCGTCGTGAAGATCACCAACAATATCGTTTCCACCCGTCATGATCTGGTCGGCCGTAATTTCATCACCATCGGTAAGCACCACCGCCAGTTCGGAAACCGACTTCAATTCCCGCACGTTTCCTGGAAATGAGTATGCCTTTAATTTATTGACAGCCGACTGGGTCATGGTTTTTACAGCAAGTTTGTTCTCGACACAAAAATCACTGATAAACTTTTTCGCCAGCATAACAATGTCATTTTCCCTTTCTCTCAAGGGTGGAATTTCAATAGGTAGCCCATACAGCCGGTAGTACAGGTCTTGCCTGAATGATCCATCCTTCACGCTTTCAAGCAGGTTCTTGTTGGTGGCGACAATAATCCTGCAATCGAAGCTGACAGGTTTATTGGATCCAATCCTGACCACCTCCCGTTCCTGCAAGGCCCGTAAAAGTTTGGCCTGCAGGCTGACTTCCATTTCGGCAAGCTCATCAAGAAATAGTGTTCCGCCATTGGCTTCCTCAAATTTCCCGATTCTCCGGAAATTGGCACCGGTAAATGCACCCTTTTCATGACCAAAAAGTTCACTTTCCACCAGGTCCTTTGGTATGGCGGCCATGTTAACTGCCACGAAAGGTTTGGAAGCCTTATCCGAATTATAATGGATTGCTTTGGCCACCAACTCCTTGCCAGTCCCGGTTTCTCCGGTAATCATTACGGTAATGTTGGTTTGTGTGGCACGGTTGATCAGGTCATATATACGGTGGATCGCCGCACTGCTGCCATATATCAGATTCTTATATTCATACTTTTTGGTAACCTCCTTGCGCAAGCTGGCAATTTCCCTTTGCAAACCTGTACGATTACGGACATTTTGTACCGTATTCAGGAGCCGTTCCCGGATATCTCTTGATTTGACGATATAGTCGTAAGCACCATGTTTCAGCAGGTCGACCACCACCTCAATATCATCTTGCTCAGAGATCAATACTACCTGGATCTCATTGTTATGCTCCTTGATTTTTTTCAGCAGGTCAAGGCCTTTCATGTCAGGAAGGCGATAGTCAACTGTAATGAGGTCAGGTGACTTATGCAAACTGTTCAGGCAATCAGTGGCATTGGTAAATGATGTAACTTCATAATCGGGATTCAAGGTGAGATTATGTACCAATAGCCGGTTATACCAGTCGTCGTCTTCCACGACAAAAATCTTAAAAACAGGTTCGTTATTATCCATATACTATGTAAACAAGGAGTTTCATCCCAAATGTAATTACAAAAATCCCAAGTGGCAAACAGGAAAATAGTTTTCTATCTGTAAGATGAGACCAATCAACAAAAAAATCCCCCGGAACGGAAGAGAACTTCCGCATCCGGAGGAAATCCGGAATTGATTGATTCGATTCCTGACTGTTATTTTTTGCAGGTTTTCTCTTTTAAATTAAAAGGCGTAACCCACGGATAGCCTGATGGAGCGGTTGGCCGCATCACCAAAATAATTCCTTGCATTATCATTGGCCACTTCGGTGAGACCCAGTTTATAACCAAATCCTATATAGATCGGTTTCAGGTAAAACCTCATTCCAGCCTGCAATCCGAAATCGGTAGATTTAAAATTATCTTTATCCAGATCGCTGATCAGATTCAGTGAGGAACTTCCCGTTTTGAGTGTAGACTCTGAGCTTGCACTGGCCAAAAATGCCACATATGGCCCAACCTGAAAGTCAACGTCTCTCGACAAATGATATACCAGGTTCACCGGCAGCTCAATGTAATCGAGTTTGAGAGAAGCATCAGCCGTGTATTCCGATGTTTCCTGTAACCAACGGGTACCATCGGACGAATACTGCAATTCGGGTTGTATGGAAAGATTCGTGGCTATTGGGAAACCGGCCCAAACTCCAACATGGAACCCGGTTCTCAGGTTACTGTCGTCGTTATCTTCCAGACTCAGGTTCGAAAGGTTCAATCCACCCTTCACACCGAATTTCTTTTCCTGGGCTTCAGCCTTGCCTCCTGTCAGAATTGTTGCCGCCAGCAGGAGTGCAATTAATAATGATCTCATTTTCATGATATTCCGTTTTAAGTATTAACAATCTAAAATATTCTCTATAAGTCGGCAGGAGAGTGGAAATTCTATAATTCACCCTTTTCGGCGGCTTCCTTGAGTTTCTCGTCAGCCATGATGGCAATTTCGACACGGCGGTTAAGGCTGCGTCCATCAGCTGTGCTGTTATCCGCCACCGGCATGGTCATTCCGTGACCCACCAATGACATACGGGCTCCCTTCACATCCATCGTTTTTAGGTAATCAGCCACTGATTTGGCCCTTTTTTCCGAAAGGGTCATATTGTAATCAGCCTTACCGGTATTATCGGTATGACCTTCAATCAGGAGCTCGGTATCCGGATACTTGTTCAGGATTTCAGCCATCGACCGAAGGTTTTCCTGTGCCTGAGCCTTCAGGGTAAAAGAATCGAAATCGAAGAGGATACCTGAATTCATGGTAACCTTGATACCTTCCCCGACCCTTTCAACCTGGGCACCCTCCAGTTCCTTCTCCAGTTCCTCGGCCTGTTTATCCATATACTTACCAATCAGGGCTCCGGCGGTACCGCCAACGGCAGCACCGATAATGGCACCCTGCGCAGTATTATCAGATTTACTTCCGATCAGTCCTCCCAATACGGCACCGGCTCCGGCACCAATGGCTCCTCCCTTGAGGGTTTTGGTTGAGTTGCAACTTCCCATTCCAAGAACAAGAACCACAACCATTGACCAAACGGACAATTTCCACATATTCGTTTTCATGTTTTTCATACGATATAATTTTAATAACTGGTTATACTTTTTTTAATAGTTTTCAGATTCACGATTTCAGTTTCTATGCTCTTTGTTGAAGATTAACCTAATTGGCATACTTGGACCTGACCTTAACATTTTCGTGTGTTGGAAAAATAAATCATGTCCTATTTTCTGAGGTTTTTTATTTGCTCACAATATTTCTGACATTTCCTTTATCTGTCATTTATAATCCAATTCAGGATTATCCATGTTCCGAACTGCCATTCAAACCGTTTTTCTTTTTTGTTTCGAAATAAACCGATTCAAAATAGACATTAATTTTTCTTATCTCATTTTCAATTGTCCCAATAAGTTGAGCGGTAGTTTTTGTAGGAGTATTGACGAAATCCAAATGTTCGAGTTGTTTTATCTTGGCATACAACCCGTCGGCCCGCAGATGTTTCACCGGAGAAGCCATCTTGTGGGCGGCATTCGACAGGGCTTCATAATCCTCTTTCCGGAACGCTTCATTCATTTCGGTGACTCCCTTGCCGGTCGACTGAATAAAAATCTGGATCATTTCAAGGAAGAATTCCCTGTTACCGTCAGTCATTCGCTTGAGCTCGGCTAAGTCAACATCAGGATTGCCATTGGCCGAGCTTTTTGTAACCTTCGTGGCTACTGCCTTATTCCCCTTTACCGTATTGCTGACACAGCTGTTCAGCAAGGTAGTCAGTTGTCCCTCAGTAAATGGTTTGGAGAGGACTGCAACCATACCCGCCGATTTGCTTTTCTCCCTCTCCTCCTGACCTGAGGTGGCTGTCAGCGCAATGATCCTGGTATCTTTGCGGACTTTCAGAATTTCCTTAGAGGCATTATAGCCGTCCATACCAGGCATTCTTACATCCATCAAAATGATATCGAAATCTGCTACAGATGCCTTTTCAACAGCCTCCAGTCCATCGACTGCTTCATCAAAATGAAGGCCCCACTTGTTAAAGATCATGGATAGTAGATACCGGTTGTATGGTTCGTCATCAACCACCAGGATTTTTTTCTTTAGCAATTCAGGTAAGGGCAATACCTCTTGTTTATCTTCTTCGCCAAAAGATTTTGGATTACCGGGAGCATAAGGTATACTGAATTCAACAACAGTGCCTTTACCGAGGGTGCTCGACAAAGATACTTTGCCTCCCTGGAGTTCTGCCATCTTCTTTACTATCGGAAGACCTAATCCTGTTCCCCTGTGTCGGGCTGGATCGTTTGACGATGATTGGACGAATTCTTCAAATACTTTGTCCAAATCAGCAGCAGGAATTCCCTTTCCGGTATCCGTAACCTTCACTTTCAGCACATAGTTGTCAATATCCCGGTTTACATCAGCTTCAAGTGTCACCCTACCTTTCTCGGTAAATTTCAGGGCATTGCTCAACAAGTTCAAAACCATCTGTTTCAGCCTAACTGGATCACCCACCAATGCTTCAGGCAATTCATTGCTTTTCAGATACCGGAGTTCCAGGTTTTTACCCCTGGCATCCGGTTTGACCAACTCAATTGCTTCTGTCAGTATCCCATCAGGATCAAAATCCACCGGATGAATCGTAATCATGCCTGCATGGATCCTGGCCAGATCAAGGGTATCATTCACAAGGCTATACAAATGCCTCGACGAGTTCCTGACAATGGTCAGCTCCTCTTTCGTATCCTGATCCAAATCCCGTTGCAGCATCTGTTCCGTAATTCCATATATGGCATTGAGCGGAGTTTTCATCTCATGACTGACATTGGCAATGAAAAGTTCTTTTGTCCGGGCAAGTTCCTCGGCACCAGCCTTTGCCTGTACCAGCAATTTCTGGGTTTCGCTGTTTCTCCGAAGAAACCGAAAGAGCAGGAAAAGGATAGCCATGACCAACATGACAACAAAGATCCCCAGCATTGTGATTCTGTTTTTGGTCGTGATGGCCAGCTTATCAGCCTCAGCCGTATTTTTCTCGAGACGTTTCTTTTCCATGTATTCCAATAAACCTGTCAATTGCGACATCTTATTGTTTAAATCCTGGTTGGTTTCAATCAATTCAGCTTCCCTTGACTTTAACCTTTTAAGGTTTTCCTCGATTTGCCTTTGGGCCTTCATGAACTCATTCCTGATATCCTCCGCAGCAGGTTGAACAACGACAGGTTTTTCTGACACTTCATCCTTTTGCCTCTTGAACAGGCGCGACAGGAAGTTCCTCTTTTCGGGCTGAGATACAATCGAATCAGATGTTATCTCCTGCTTTTTCCCCAAATCTTCACTGATCCTGGTAGTCTCGGTCGAAGCCGACAGATGAATATCCAGAATTTCGTTCCAAACGATCAAACGTCGCAATGAAAGTGACCGAAGTGAATCCAGAAGCTCACGGTCGAAATTGCTGACCGGAGCTACCTGAACTAAGTACTGCAGTTGATCAACCATGGTATCATTCTTGGCCTGATACTCACCCAAATAATTTTGATTGCCTGAGAGAATGAACAGACGAGCCTGGTTTTCTATCTCCGGAAATTCGCTGACAATCCGGTCGATCACGACAAGGGCAGGGTCGGTTTTCGATTGCTGGTGCACCACGTTGACCAATCCGGCCAGGCTTCGGAAAAAATAGTATCCCGAAAAAACCACTGCCAGTATGATCACTATGGCCAGAAAGATGGATTGTATTTCGATCCGAAGCTTTTTCATATCTTAAAAATAACAAAAAGTGATGTCTTTTGCTCAAAAGGTCATTAGAAATGAATCCTGACAGACAATCCGACATCATCGACCCACAGGCCGGTATAATTCACCAGGTTGAGCATGGGTTTCCAGTCGACCGATAAGTTAATGGGCACTTCACTGAATGAGTATTCCAATCCCAGGATCCCATCGACCCCTAAGGCAGTATAATGTCCATCGGTGTCATACCAGGGGTGGTTATATCGGCCGACATCCCAGAAGCCCACGTGTCCACCGACTCCATAATAAAGATTAAATCCACGGTTGTTAAATACATTGTGGTGCCATTCATACAAGCCAGAGAATATGAATCCATGCCAGCGGGTCGAAAGTATCCCTTCGAAAGCTCCAGTGGAATTCACAAACTGTTTAAAGGTAATCCCGGCGGTGGGTCCCAACCGCACCCCTATTGCCGTGTTGTAGTTTTTCTGTGCGTGTGTTGCAGTGACGGCCGAAAGGGCAATCAACCCTGTAATCACTAAAAGTCGTATTGTTTTCATTCCATTTATTATTTGATTCACAATCCATTAATCAAACCCGATACCAATGATGGCAAAAAAAGCTATCAAATTGATAATCTATATTTTATGGACAAATACAACCTAAAGCACCTTATCAAAATGATAAAGTATTATCAAATAGCCATTTAGGAGACTCTATTTAAAAGACCTTTCCCGAAATCATTATGTCTTCAAAAAATTCTGTCATTTGGAGGTTTGAGGGAATGCTGGTCGATTACCAACCAACTTGCCTGAAAATGATTACAATTTCAACTCATTTGGCTTTGAAAAGGGGAATAAAAAAAGGACTGGAAACAGTCCTTTTTTTATTCTATCATTAATAGTCATCATCTCCGTCATCCTCTTCCGGTTCATCCAATGGTTCATCCTCCTCTTCCTCTTCGGCGGTGAACTCGAGCTCGGGATATTTGTCTTCATATTCTTCCCTGACGTGATCCTTGAGGAAACCGTCATCATCATAGTCATCGTCATCTTCAATAATACGCTCCGCTTCACTGAGGGTCATCCTGATGAGATAATACTTATCGTCGGTCTCAAAAGGAAGTGCACTCACATTTTTGCCATCCTTGTCGAAATAATAGATCAGATGGTCACTGAATCCGGTGGGGTATACCAACTTGATCTGCTCCTGTATGGAAGGATCCAACTTGTCGTAATCTTTGATTACCCTCGGTTTGCTTTGGTTCATCTTTGGAATTTTTTTATAAACAAAAGGTATTTTTTCATCTCAATACAGGCGTCCGGAGGCCTGATTTCACGGGGTGAAAATAGAAACTTTTTTATAAAAAACAGGGTAATGGGGAAAAAACCAAAAAAAAATGTCATCCCTTCCCTGATGGTCAATGTTTCCTATTAAAGGTAAAACTTTAACTAAAGAATTTCAGAACATTCCAGTACAAAAAGCTTCCAAACCATTGAATTCAACTGTCAGGCGGCATTTTACTTCTTAGAATTCGCCCATAAATGCAGTTATCATCGTTGCATTGAAGACACTGGTATCCTTTCCGTTTCATTTTCGCACCGATACCTGCTATGCCACTCACCGATTTAACCGGACTCATTAATGAGGAGGCGCTGAGAGTTACACCACAAAATCCGGGCGGGAACAAGGAAAACAGTTTCTGCTGTTCAGCGATATCCCAATTGCAATAGCCCGGACTGTAAGGATCGGAAAATTGGAATCCATCCTTTACAGCCTCCGGTTCCAAAACATCCAGCAACCGTTCCACCGCTTTTTCGGCAACCACCGACCCCAGAATATCAAAGACATAGCCTTCAACGGTATCACCCTCCAAAACAAGCTTCTTTACCTTTTCGCTGATCGCTGGCCCGGCTGTGGCAATAA
This sequence comes from Bacteroidales bacterium 6E, assembly GCA_001270045.2. GTDB lineage: Bacteria > Bacteroidota > Bacteroidia > Bacteroidales > Prolixibacteraceae > UBA1413. The sequence continues at coordinate 139,086 of DF970669.1, forward strand.
AAAGAATTACACCGGTTGCCCCACTGATCTGGCTGTAGACAATCCTGCCAGGCGAGAACAATACACCCTCCAATAGAACAGAACGTTCTTCCTTTCCGAAACCAGGATTCACGAAACTCCGATACCCTGCCCTGATGTCACAAAGTTCAGGACCGGCCTCAACGGCCTCTAGCATATATTGCCTGAAAGGTTCGGGATAGTCACCATCATCGAATCCCATCATGACACCCAGATCTGCCAGTGTGATTCCAAGTTCATGAAAGGAAAATTCGAAGAATGTCATTGCTGCTTACGATCAAACTGAAACCATATCCGGGTGTTGCCTGGATATTGCCAGCTGGTTTCTGCCAACGGCCTGAAGATGGTCTGGTAGCTGCCATACATTCCGTCGTGATAATACGATGCAGAAAGGTAGGCTTCAGGACAAAATTTAGACTTCGAAGGAGCAACCGCAGGCTTCTCATCGAGCCAAACGATATTGCGTGACGAGGGCTCGCCCATGAACTGGTGCTGGCTGATATCATCAATACACATCAGGTAAGGTCCGTAAAAAAAGGCAGCCTGTATCCCTGCAGGTGCATTCTCCCATCCGTACACTTCCCCTCCACGGGTTACCAGATTGAGCCGATATTCCATCCTAACCGTAAATCGGTCGCCCCGGGTGACAGGCCCCAAATCCACATAACCATCCTTCAGGTCGGTGACTTCCATTTCTGATCCATTCTTCAGGATCTGAAATGATTTTGCCCACGATGGTTGCCTTACACTCAGGGAAGCACCGGCATTGGCTTCGGTCACCTCCAGCATGTATTCCGGCTCATTATCCCCTGTCCGGGTAATACTCACTTTGGTATCATCTGCCCCGTAGGTTCCTTCAAGAAATAAGTTTACCCGACAGGCATTTTCATTGCAGGTCACACAATGACCCTGGGTTTCATGCAATCCCCTGATTCCGTGAAAATTACAGCACCACCAGGCATAACCGACATTGTCGGATGCTACAAATCCCACTTCCCTGTCGATATGGTGATGGCCAAAATCGCCTGTTTCAAACTGGTTAAAAAAGAAATGGTTGAGAAGGCATTTCTCGGCCAGCTCAAGGTATCGGGTATCGTCGGTGACTTCCCAAAGCTTGAATGCCACAAACAGGAAATCAGCTTCAGAACATCCTTCATCCCGGTAGGAATGGCCTTCACGGGGCTCACCGAAAAACTCGGCCACACCGCTAGTGACCAAATAGTCTGTTGATGAAACCAAATCATCGAAACGGCTTTGTGCAAACGAAAGGTGTTCCACTTGGTCTGTCCTTTCATACAACATCAACGACCCCAGCAGGGTGTTCAGGTAGCCATGGCTGTGTTGAACGCCCCTTTCGGGCAGGTATTGGCCTGCTTTTGCCGCCAGTTCCAGGTATGAACTGTCGCCCGTGGCATCATATAACATTGCCCAGCCTTCCATCAACTGTGTAAAACAGATATATCCCATGGCCAGACTCTCCTTGAACTGTTCAGCCACTTCGGGCATCAACATGGTTCCAGCTATTCCCGACAGAAATCCGCCCAGCCTGACTGCCGCCTGCAACACCTCCGGTTTGCCATAGGCTTTGTGGTACTCCATCATCCCAACCAACAGCCGGCCGTTACCCCACAGCAAGGCCATATGCCGGTTACTGATGTCGCCCGGGGCAAACGACAAAGATTCATCCCCGAAACGGCCGTCGGACCGCTGATACTTCAGTAACTGTCCTGTCAGGCTGTGGATATCCACAGGATTATCCTCTGGCTGTGTCATGGACAATGCCTGAAGGTAACGTCCCGAAATATCACCCGAAAACTCGGTAAAACGGCGTTGATAGGCTGGGTCAAGGGAAACATCGGCAAGAATAAACTCAGGGGTGAACATCGGTACGTCGCCATGCAGCAACCGATCCTGGACCTTATCGAGCCTTTTGGACAGCTCACCCGTATTTTGACCTGCATCCTGGTGAACTTCAGGAGAGATACAGCCGGTCGTCAGGATTATCAGAGCATAGAAAAATATCCTGGTCAGTTTCATAAATCTTGATTTTGTCAGTGAATAGTCAAATTTGGTTTAGTCGTAATCAGAATGCATTCTCCACCCTTAACACCCAGGCATGGTCACAGGGGGAATTGGCTGGGGTGATGTCCGGGACGGTGATGGTCAGACTGCCTCCCGATATTTTTGATTTTATGCCACCTTCATATCCAAGCAAGGAGACTTTTCCTGATTTGGATACTCCTTTCACCATCACCGGTTTTACAGGAAACTGTTTGCAAATCACAAACAGGTCGTTGCCTTTCCGGGTGAATCTCACAAAATCCGGACTTTGGGAACCGCCTGACCCTTCCCATTTTCGGGTACCATAAATGGCATCCCCATTTACTTCGAGCCATTTTCCGATATCCAGGAGACGCTGTTGCTGGATTTCGGGAATCCGACCATCGGCAGTCGGACCCACATCCAGAAGAAGATTGCCGCCAGATGAAACTTTATCGACCAACAGGTGAACCAAGGCCTCGGTTGACATATAATGGGCCGGGGTTTCAATGCGGTTATACCCAAAGGAAGTGCCAATTCCACGGCACTCTTCCCACGGATGGTCGGGATTGCTGACACTAGTTCCATCATGTACCATATCATATTCGGTAGTGTAAAAACCTCCATGGACACCCCGGGTTTCCTTACCCCAACGGTCATTCACCGTTACCGTTTCCTTCACCGGCGATTCATTGTACAGCCAGGCAAGAAACTCGGTGCTCTTCCACTTTTCCGAAGGATGGTCCCATTCACCGTCGGTCCAGACAAGGTCAGGCTTGTATCGGTTAACGAGGTCCTTCAGCTGGGGAATCATATGATCATCGACATATTTGTCAAGATTGTTGCGATACAGTGGATTGTACCATTCATAAAGTGAGTAGTAAAATCCCATGTGCAGTCCGGCCTCCTTGACCGCATCGGAAAGGTCACCGCAAAGATCGCGTTTGGGGCCGATATCAACACTGTTCCAGTTCCAGCTTTGGGCACTGGGCCACAGGGTAAAGCCTTCGTGATGTTTCGATGTCAGCACCACATATCTGGCTCCCGCCTTTTTGAAGAGCTCTGCCCATTGGGTCGGTTCAAAATACTCGGCCCTGAAATTAGGGGCAAAGCCCTGGTACAGGAAATCCTCCCCATACATTTTGTTATGATGCTCCCTGAATAACTGTCCGGCCTTATCATTCGTGTTCATCATCCTGAACCAGTACCACTCCGAGTATTTGGCATACACGCCTATATCGGCATCGGCAGGAGCCCATGCAGGCACTGAATAAACACCCCAATGGATAAATATCCCGAATTTGACATCGCTGAACCATTCAGGTACAGGTCGGCTGTTGATCGATTCCCAGTCGGTGGTATACTTTTGCGACAAGCCTGTTACAGGCAACAATAAAAGAATCAGGTAAAAAAGTTGGTTTTTCATAGATATGTGGTTTTCTGCCCCGGCATATAACGGAAAGAGGCAATCATAAACAAAAAAAAATATTATTCGATCTTCAATATTCCATCCTGTAGTTCCACGGCCCTGGCGGTAACTTTTATTGCCCCGGGTGTCTTCCCGGTTTTTAGCAGGATGGTGGCAATACCGGCCTCGGCTTCAATAGGATTGTGGCCAATCAGTTCGGCGTCGCCTACAACCTCGAATACAACCGGCCGGTTATCGGAATGGACAGGATTTCCGGCTTCATCGACAATAGTGGCATAAACAAAAACCACATCACGACCTCCGGGTGCAAGATCACGTCCGCTTTTGTCCCAGGCAAGTTCCAGCCTTGCAGCCTTCCCCGGTGTGGTGCGGGTAGTTTCGGTAACGATTAGGCCACCAATATATGCCCTCGCGGTCAGGGTTCCAGGCTCATATTTGGGAATTTGGAAAGTAAAGGGAGGATGAACCAGGTTGGTCGAATAGCGGTCGGTATCAGGCTTTTGCTTTGCAATGACCTGGTCGTTGAGCAACAACTCAACCTCATCTCCATTACTGTATACTTTCACGTCGGTCCATTCAGGGGTATCCCAGTAATTGGCAATAAACACCATGGGTTTCCCGAATTTCGCCTCCGGAGCCAGGTCAGGCCCAGCCTGTGACTGGTAAAAATAATAGGCAAACTTGGGAATCCTGAATATATCACTGATACCAGAAGCTTCCAGATCAGGGGCATAACCGCGGTTATAATCGAACATCAGCCAGTTGGCATCACCGGCCGCCTTGCCGTTCAGGTTGCTGTTGTGGGCTTCCTGATAATTCAGGGCCTGTTGAGCCAGGCGTACCGGACCAAATCCGCGTAGCTGCCTCGAATTCCGCTCTTCGGTTTTCAGGTCACTGAATTCAGTCTGGTTAAATCCCGCATTCTGGGCATAATATTCCCAATCACCATATTCGGCAATCAGGATGGGTTTTCCAGTATTGTAATGGTTCCAGTAATGGGGAGGCTGACCATGCTGACGGGCGGGTATAAACACGTCATAGCCATAATCCATCCACCCGCAGGTATACACGTCACCATCGGGAAGTTCCTCATGTACCGCCTTGTGTGCACGATCGATAAAGTCTCCTGTCATGCCCGATTCATTCAGCGACGCTTCCCAAAGGATCACGGAAGGATGGTTACGGCTGCGACGGACCATGTTCCTGACATCCATGATGCTGCGCTCCTGGAATACGGAGTCACCAAAGAACTGCCACCCGGGTATCGCATCCATGGTCATCAATCCCAGCTCATCGCAGGCTTCCATAAAAGCCAGTGAATGGGGGTAATGCGACAGCCTCACAAAGTTAAAGCCAGCCTGTTTGATTTTATATGCATCCCGGTGTTGGGCCTCATCCGATAAGGCATAGCCAATATAGGGATACTCCTGATGGCGGTTGGTACCGCGTAGCCAAAGTTTTTTGCCATTGAGTTCAAATCCCTCTGCTGTAAACCTGAATGTGCGAATTCCGGCCTTAAGGGAGGTTTGGTCGAGAGTCTTACCCGACTGGACAACCATGATATTCAAAGTGTATAAGTAAGGCGAATCGGGTGACCAAAGGGAGGGATTCCCTATTTTCATTTCCTGCCTGACCTGCTGATAACCGGCGCCATGCACGACCACCGGTTCCGAAAAGGATGATATTGCTTCGTTCCCTTCCCTGTCAAGCAGGGAAAGATGGACCGAAATTTCCTCATCAACTGCCGACATATTAAAAATGTCGGTATGTACTACCATGGTGGCCGAGGCGTCAGAAACCTCCTCATAATGTATTCTGATCCCGCCACCTGCCACGCGTTTGGCCGCCAGGGGATCAGAAATATGGACCGGATTCTTCACCAGCAGTAGGGCCGTCCGGTATATACCGCTGAAATAGTTGAAATCAAGTGTTTTAATGGGTTTGCCGGGAGGGACCTGCGGATTGTCAAGATTATTGAGCCGAACCAAAAGCACATTCACGGCCGGGTGTTCGGCAACCAAGCCTGTCAGGTCTATATATGCAGGGAGGTATCCTCCATGGTGGGTCATCAGGTAGGTGCCGTTGAGCCAGATTTCGGCCACCTGCATGGCCGCACCAATTTCAATGGCAATGTGCTGCCCCTGGCTTCCTTGGGGCAGGGTGAAAAACTTGCGGTAGAAAGCATACCCCTGCCACTGGTCCCCGCTAATCACCAAGGGCTCAACATTTGCTGTATGGGGAAGGCTGACAGACCGCCATTCGAGACCATCGGCATTTCCCTGTTGGAACAGGTTTGCAGTGATCGTTGTATCCGCATCCCTGATAAACTCCCAGTCGTCATTAAACTCAAAGGTTCCGGTGATTTTCTGCTCAGAACATGAATAGATAAAAAAAGTAAGAGAAAGTACTGCCAATATTCTGTTAAGATTCATTCTGATCTGGTTATAATGTTATAAAATAGCCGATGGCATAATGCCTCAACCAGGCTTAAAAAACACAATGGTACATTGACCACCGGTACAAAAGGCAAATCCCTCGCTCTTTGGCGACAAGGCCGGATACTGATGGTACCCGCTTAAATGGCCATCACCAGTTCAGGGTGTCACAAACTTTCTGCCGGAATGTATGTGAAATCAGTATCCTGGTTCTGCCATCAGGCAATCTTTCGGAAGTGATATGAGAATCGGACTCATAAGGGTATGAGCCATCCTCGTTGAAGGTGGTGAAGAAATGGGTGATTTCCCAATCATTCTCCCATAACAGCCGGTACTCATACTCCTTGTCGGGCTGTCCCAGCAAATTCAGGATCCCTCCCTGCATAAATCCCTTCTGCCAGGGATCCTCTGTACCTGCAAGCCTGTATTCGCCACTGTAGGTGGGTGCCACCGCTATGGTCAGGTTATCCGGACAGAAGGCTTTCAGCACCATTTGGTAGCCCGAATAGCCATCCTGGGGAAGCACGGTGACGGAATGATTTCCTGAGCACAAACTGGCAAGATCGAGGTCAGGTATGGGCTTGAAGGATGGATTATTATCCCTGAAAACCATTTTTGCGGCCATAGAGGGCACATTCTCGAGGGTAAATGAGGCAGGGAAATTACCCGTGAAATATTGTGTATAAATGAATTTACCATTCACATCCAGCACATCGGCCGTGATGGAAAAGCCCGATTGGAATCCGGCGTTAAAGGAGATGACCGCTCCCGATTGGCAAAGGTCGGCAGCCAAGGCGCTGATCAGTGTATAGGAGTATGGCAGCGAAGAGAAGGTGCCATTCTTCCCAAGCAGCAACCAGCGATCTTCGGCATAGGCGGCGAAACCCCAGGTATCGGGCTCCTCACCGCTGGTCCACGAACAGGCTGCAGTCATTATTGCACCATTGAACTGCCCAACCCTGACACCGCCCACCACCATGCCGGTGATGGTACCCGTCTCGAGCACCTGAAGGATCACCTGCGAGGTGGTCCCGTTTTGCTCCAGTACATCAGATCTCGATGGATGATTATTAAAAGTGGTAGTCTCCATATACAGGAAACCTTCTTTATTGGCATTATATGCTTCCAGAAATTCAGCAGAGGAGGCAAAAAGAAGGTTGCCATTCTCGTCCTTTAACTTCAGGAAATTCTGTAAAGACATGGAGTATTGGACCTTCCATGCCGGACTCTCCACTGAAGCCGATTTCAGCGCATAATTTCGGGCTATTCCAAATACGATCGACGTATCCCCATCCCCTATTTCCACATCACCACCTATTTGTCCGTCATTGCCATCCGTCTCTTTTGAAAGGAAGATGTCGACCACCTTGTTCCCTTCGCTCAGATAGGTTTCCGTAACGGTAGCAATTTGGAAACCTTCAGCCTCGGCCTTCACCCCAAAGGTGACAGGATTATTGGGTGATGGTACTTTACCAGGGTCGACGGTCAGTTCCATGCGACCGTTCAACACCTCAAAAAATGGTTTCTTATTTCCCGAGTAAGTGACAATATCGTCACCATTCTTTCCCGAGAAGGTCAATGTAACAGGCACTTCAACCCGCTGGTTCGATGTGGCATCCAATACATTGACGGTGATATGGGTTTTAAAGAAATTAAAGTCAACAATCAACAGGTTGATATCATCCCCTGTCTCCCTGTCTTTCATAGGATCCTGCAATCCTTCGCATGCCGGCAACAGGCTCAGGGCCACCAGAAGGATGACCAGGTTGGTAAACCGACTGTATTTTTGAGATTTCAACATGTCCTGGATTTTTCTGTTTTTCTATTTGGTTAACGCATAAAGCAGGGAAAATTTCAACATGGGATAAAAACGCCATGTTGAAAACTGCTCTTCGAGATATTCCTTCTGATGATGTGCCTCATCGGAAGTCGGCGATAGCAAACCAGTGGATTCGATACTGATTTTGGGCGGACCCTGGTAAAAGGTACCCGCTTCGAAGCTAAAGGACAGCCGGCCAGATTGACTTATCTTATTCCCCACTCCAAAGGCGAGATAAGGACTCAGCTTCATCGACGGGCTGATCTCAAACTGAAACTCCCCGACTTTCTCTGCAGGGATATAAATATCACCATATTTCCAGTCCTCCGCGGCATATCCGTCAAGAACCGGTTTAAACAGGTTATAGCCGCCACCGAAAGCGATATAGAGTGCCTTATAGTAGTGGAAGTCGGCAATGATCGAAAGGCTGCCCGACTTATAATCCAGGCTGGCATCATAATTTATGTCATTCTCCTCGAAGGAAAAGGGATAATTCAGCGACATCTGCTCATACCCGATATTTACGAAGAGTGAATTGCCTGCGGCCAATGACAATAGTGCACCCGGTCCGTTGGTTGACATGGAAACCCCCAGGGCTACCGCCGAGGAGCGGATATTGGAATCCCCCTGGGCATAAGAAACCAGGGTACTTGTCCCAATCAACCATCCCAAAAGCATGAAAAACCTTAAAGCGCGTCCCCCGTAAATGGATAAATTCATATCGATATTGTCTATAACCGATCCATTGTATACGTCAAACCCCGGTTGTTCCTAAGGTTATCTTGCGGACCGGCGAATCATTGCAAAAAACAAATATAAAACTAATAACGTTGAATCATATGGCTTATTTCCAATAATTTCGGAAAGATACCGAACCGCAGGAAAAAATCGCACTGACCAACCGGACACATACTAAACCGACCAAATCACGCCTCTATTCGTAGCTTTTGTTCATATATTCGACTACTGGCAGGGCATTCCCCCCGAAATCAAAGAAGGTGGCATTGTCCCAGGCAGATCCGGTGCCCCAAAGATCTTTCATGCCAGAGGTGATCCATGCGGGTTCCCAGTACATCACCCCTTTTCCTCCGGCGTTCATCACATCTTGTGTCAGGCGTATCATGAAATCACGCTGACCATCACGGGTATATGGATATCCTTCAAGTGGGTTCTGGCTCCCAAAGATGTTGCCGTATCCATCGGCTCCATCCGTTGTCCAGGGATAGGCGGTTTCCAATACCATAACTTCCTTTCCGAATCCCTTTTTCAATCGCGAAACCAAGGTAGGAAGCATCGTAAATGGAACTTCGGTGTGCCAAATATGGTAATACGAGAACCCGATGATGTCGAAATCGGTGACCTTTCCATCGCTGAGCGCTTTTCCGAACCACCATTCCAGGTTTTTGGGATCAGCCACATGCAGGGCGACCTTTGGCTTGATCGACGAACTGGCGGATGCGTCCCTTACTGCCTTGATCCCGCTGTTGAGGACTGCCCCAAGATTCGACCAGTAACCGTTGCAACCATCCAGTCTGGGAAATCCCGAAGCGACCTCGCTGATCATCATTCCGCAGTTGGTTTCGTTTCCGATCTGTACCATTTCAGGCATCAGCCCTTTGGCCTCCAGACGCTTCAATACATTGAAAGTATATTGGTAGACTGAATCCTTCAAAACATCAATACTGGTAATCTCTTTCCAGGCTGCAGGAGGAACCTGGTGGCCGGGGTCGGCCCAGCGGTCGGAATAGTGAAAGTCGAGGTTCACGGCCATGCCCAGCTCCTTTGCCCTGCGAATGGTCTTTTCGACATCCTCATAGCCACTGTAAAGGTTTTTTGAAGGATTGCCATAAACATCCCTTACCCATACAGGTGAGTGCCAGAGCCTCACCCTGACCATGTTGGCCCCATGCGATTTCATGATCAGGAATGGATCCCTGACCTCCCCCGAATCCCTGTAGGTTCCGCCATGGTCCTCAACCTGGTTGACATACGAGAGATCAACCCCCATGGCAAACTCTTCGGCAGTATAAAAACGCCGGTCGTTTTCGGGGTCAGTCTCTGGATTGTTTTTCTTGTTGCAGGAAAAGAGAATAAAGCACAGCAATACCAGACCAATTTTACGCATGACATTCGGATGTTTCGGATTCATTGTCAAAAATAACCAAAAATATCTGGCATGAGAATACGGTAGGGCATTATTGCCTGGCAGTCAACCCGGTTTCCCTCATCATCCATAGTTGGCAACCAAAATGGCCGCTGTTGCCCATAGGCCCTGTCAGATAATGGAAACCAAGTTTCTCGTATACATGCAATGCCTGATTCAATTCGGGCATGGTTTCGAGGTAGATGCGACCGAATCCCTGGTTGCGGGCTTCCGCAATGCAACGTTCGATCATGGCACGTCCCAAGCCTTTTCCGCGGGCTTCGGGAAGGAGGTACATTTTCACCAGTTCACAGGTATCGGCGGGCAATCCATCGGTTGGGTAAATCCCTCCCCCTCCGGCAATTTTTCCGTGATGTTCCACCACAAAATAGGCGGAGCGGGGCTTCCTGAATAGTTCGTATAGTGCGTCGGTGGTTGGGTCGAAATAGACCGTTCCGGGATGATTGGCACCAAATTCGGCCAGCGTTTTCCTAATGATTTCAGCCAGTAAAGGATTGTCGTCCGGCTCAATGGGCCTCACCACCACGTCTTCAGGCATTGACCTGTGTACAGAATTCATATTTATAGGTATTCAACTTTTCCTGCAAACTTAATGCAAAGAATTACTGCCCCTGCGCCTTCACTTCGAAAAAAAAGCAATGAAACCCACAGCCAGACAAAACTTTTACATGAGATTTCATGAGCATCCCATGACAAAACAACCAGGGAATTTCTATTCACCCAGAACCTTGTACCTCCAATTTGGATTCCCGGAAGGCAGATGTTCTTTTTTTACGATATCTTCCACCTGCCTGACAATTTCAGGATGCTGCGATGCCACATCGTTTGCCTCAAGGGAATCGGTTCCCAAATGAAACAATTGCCAGGTCAGGTTACCCTGGTGCATGTTGGTTCGGATTGCTTTCCATTTTCCGGTCATGACAGCCATCTGTCCGCCGTTTTCGGGGAATTCCCAATACAGGTATGGATGTTCCGGTTGCGGCATGCCCACCAGTGTTGGAAGGAAACTGACACCCTGCATTTTTTCTTTTGGCGCGATCCCTGCAACTTCCGCCAGTGTGGGCAAAAGGTCAACGAACGAGGCGACGTGGTTACTCACCCTTCCCTCCCCTATCTTTCCCGGCCAGCTTGCAATCAATGGCACCCTGATGCCGCCTTCAAACAGGAAGCCCTTTCCACGGCCCTGGTCGCTGCAAAAAGGACCGGCACTCCCAAACCATGCCGAATCGGTACCCCCATTCCACGAAGGGCCATTGTCGCTACCAAAAATGATCAGCGTATTTTCATAAATTCCAAGTTCTTTCAATTGTCTGACCAGCATTCCCACCTGCTCGTCAAAATGACTTATCATGGCAGCATATGCGGCCCTCGGATAACGATGCGGAAAATAATCCTTGTTTCCAGAGTATGGTTCCTCATTCCCGAATTTCCTGACATAATGGTCGATCCATCTTTTTGGTGCCTGTAGCGGAACATGCGGAACCGGAGTTGCCCAATAGAGGAAGAAAGGATTGTTGCTATTATCCTTCACAAACCGGGTCATACGCCCAAACATGATATCCGGGGCATAGGTTTTCAGCCAGAAGGGGGCATAGCTTGCTTCCAAATAAGGATCTGAACCGGGTTTAAGGCGGGTATGCGGGGCAATGGTATCGTTTTGAAGATTAACTTTGTGGTCATTTTCCCATAGGTGAACCGGGAAATAGGTATGTGCCTGGCGCTGACAATTGTATCCAAAAAAGTAATCGAATCCCTGGCGGTTCGGAACACCCTCCGTATGAGGTGCACCCAATCCCCATTTACCAATCACAGCCGTTTTATAGCCAGCTTGCCGGAGCATGGTCCCGATGGTATAGGTATCGGCAGCCAGTGGCCGCTGTCCCTCAAGCGTCGAATCGGCAATCATTGCCCGGTAATTCCAAACTAACCCCCTTTCACCCCATTCATCGTTGCCGCGCACCTGCGACTGGCCACTGTGCTGGCCGGTCAGAAGTATTGCCCTTGCAGGTGCGCAAACCGGTGATCCGGTATAAAATCGGGTAAATCTAACTCCCATGGCCGCAAGAGAATCCAGGTTTGGCGTCTCGATCTTTTTCTGGCCATAACTTCCCAGATCACCATATCCAAGGTCATCGGCCAGGATAAAAATGATGTTGGGCCGAGACTCCGGTTGGGCAACGATTGCGGTGGCCGGAGCCATGACAGCCGGGATAAGCGATATAAAACTGATTTTTAAATTCATAAATATAACCAGATGTCAGCACAAAAAAAGCGTTAGGGCTGTTCCTTTGAAATAATCCTTCCGGGCTCCCTGCGGTTCTGTCCGGGCTGTCCGGTAAGATCATCGCCCAGGTCGAGCCGGGCCTCATTCGCAATTTTTTCCAGTTCCCTGACGATTTCAGGATAGTACTCTTTCAGGTCATATTGTTCTCCCGGATCACGGCGAAGGTCGTACAATCCTTCCTCATGTGCAAAATTTTCATTAGCCCCACCCGGTTGTCCGTCCTTCCCTGGTTCAAATCCTTTATAAGTCCTGCCCGGATGCGCAAAGACCAGCTTCCAGTGTCCATGACGCACCGCTTCGAGGTTATTGCGACGGTAATAGTAGAGGAAGGTTTGTCGGGGATCGGCATCCGGTTCTCCCTTTAACAAAGGCAACAGGCTCACCCCGTCGATCTTTTGGGCAGGAAGTTCGGCACCCGCAATGTCGGCCAGGGTAGGAAGGATATCGATGGCCGAGGCCAAATTGTTGCATACTGTTCCCTCTTCCAGAACCCCTTTCCAGCGCATGATACAAGGAACCCGCTGGCCACCTTCAAACGAGGTGCCCTTCCCCTCACGCAGTCCGCCTGCACTGCCGGCATGGTTGCCATAATTGAGCCATGGACCATTGTCGGAGGTAAATACTACCAGCGTATTTTCCGATAGCCCCAAATCATCGAGCGTTTTCAGTATCTGCCCGACACTCCAGTCAATCTCCATCATTACGTCACCATACAGACCCTGTTCCGACTTCCCCTTAAACTTCTCTGACACAAACAGGGGCACATGCGGCATGGGATGTGCCAGGTAGACAAAGAAGGTATTCTCACGATTTCGCTTGATAAAATCGACCGTCTTCTCCGTGAACCAGGTCGTGAATTGCGTCTGGTCAGGATTCTCGGCAACCGTTTGTTCCCCTTCAATCAAGGGTAAGGGTGGATAATAATTTTTGGACACCGGGTGATTGGGCCACATATCGTTGGAATATGGAATCCCGAAATATTCATCAAATCCGTGTCGCAAAGGCAGAAATTCAGGAACATGCCCCAGATGCCATTTCCCGAAAGCAGCCGTTGCATAGTTCCTTTTCTTCAGCACTTCCGCCATGGTTTCCTCTTCAGGATTTATCCCGGTTTGGGCGCGATGGTCGAGTGCCCCCGAAAAACCGATCCGGTTAGGATAACAGCCCGTCAGGAGTCCGGCCCTTGAAGCACTGCAAACCGCCTGTGGCGAGTAAAAATGGGTAAACCTGACGCCCTCTCGCGCCATCTGGTCGATGTGGGGGGTCTGGTACCCTGAGGCACCGGTGATGGACAGGTCGCCCATGCCCATATCGTCGAGGTAGATGACCACAAAATTCACCGGCTTTTCGGCAACAGCCGTCATGGCGGGCGAACCGACAGCCAGTGCCAGAAGCAAGGGATGGAATTTTCGGGTGGAATTTACCCTTTCAATTAAACATTCATGAATTGATGGCATACTTTTATAACTATAAATTTGATCCATCTGCCCCGCATTTCAAATGCAGTGCAGAAACTAGAAACTCACCCGCATTTGCAATGCGGGTGGGAAAAAAATTACTTCATCCCCTTCAAATCATTCAGCAGCCAAATTGATTTATCGGCCGTAAATTGCCGGAAATCGTCAGCTGCAGGGTGCTCCGGATAGGGAAGATAAAAGTGGTTAAGTCCGTGGTTGCGCCACACCATCACATACGTGATCTGCCGGGTCAGCTCTGACGCCTGAAGTGCCGGTAACAGCTTTTGCGTAAACCAGGTGGTATCCTGTACCCTGTCGGATCCCGTTTCGGTAAAAGCGGCCACCTTTCCGGTCTTGTTGGCATAAGTGGCAACAGTCTCCAGCTTTCGGATCACCGCGGCAATTCCTTCAGGAGACCTGAAATCCCAGTAATTGTCGACCCCGATGATATCAACGACATCATCACCGGGATACCAGGTGAGATATTCCTCTTCGGAATTAAAATTGCGGTCGGGAGAATAGGCAACCACCATTTGGTTAAGTCCCTTTTCATCGCGAAGGTATTCAATGGTAAAGCGGAAAAGGCTTCTCAGTTCTTCGGGAGTGGTTGTCTGGCTGCCCCACCAAAACCAACCGCCATCCATTTCATGCCATGGGCGAAAGATGAATGGCACTGCCTTGCCTTCAGAGGTTTTCACCGACTGAAAGAATTCAGCCACCTTGTCGAGGTGTTTCAGAAATACATCATGGTGCGATCCTCCTGGCAGGATATGTTTGACCACGGTGGTATCGTTCACCCATGAGTTCTTCGTGGTATCAACCGCTGAATAGGGATGCCAGCTGAAAGTATTGATCCCCCCGTTTTCATATACCCAAACGGCAAAATTGCGCATACGGTCAAAGGGTACGCTATCGAGGTTATGGGGGTGACCCAGCTCCAGCCCTCCCAATTCCCAGCCAAACAGGGCAGGATAGTCACCCGCTGTCCTGCGGGTATCCGATTCGCCGTCGACATATTTCCAGCCAACCCCATAGGCGAGGTCATCCTGGTGCCCAAAGAGGGTCGCTTTTCCCTTGATGTTTTGCAGTGTTTGAATGATTTCGGCTGAAGCATTTTCGGTTGGGACAGACTTATCGCCGACCTGACAGGATGTGAACATCACGAACAAGCCCAATGCAGCAATGGTTAAATTTTTCATAGTCAATAAGATTGTAAAAGTTCAGTTATGGTCAGAAAGATAGGAAAAAAATGGCTTAAGTCATTTTCTGGCGGGGCTGAATCACCTGATACATCCAAACCAGTTTCACATTGTTTCAGCGTATAGTCGGGTTGGCCCAACTTCACATCAAAGTATTGGTCAGGTCATATCTTCTGCGTATAAACCACGTTAATCGCACATCTCCTTATGGAGTTAGTAAAGAATATTCATGGTTTAGCCATGGAGTCAGTCCGACTTTGGTTATACGTGATGTTAAGGGGGTAAACCTTTTCATCCAAACCAGGAGGCCATTTCATGCCCGCTTATCGCTTGACTTTAATATTATAAGGCATTGGATAAATAGGCAAATCCTCCGCGCACTTTATGTCTCCTTTGCGGCCTTTGCGGTTAAGCATCAGAAATGATCCCAGCCGGCAGAAATTTGTATTTTTTCCAAACAATCATCCTTGACACAAGATACTCAATTCTTCCTCCCAATTATCTTAAATATAACACTTTGGCAAGATGAAATTCCAAACAACACAAACCCAAATCATAAAATGAAATAAAAGGGTCATACAAAAGTACTTACCATATAAAAATATTACTAGACACTAAACGCAAGATCACGTTCAACAATCTAAAAATCAAGTCATTTCGATTAGACACGGTAATTTCGTAACTTTCTTAAACCTTGCTCTCTTCAAAGGATTTCTTATTAAATATCACTGCCATGAAACGCCTCATTTTTACCTTATTGATGCTCCTGCCATTATTCATTAATGGTCAGCAAACACAACAATTTTCGGCAAAGGAGAATCCCTGGTTTGATCAAATAAAAAAAACGGGAACCCTTCTGGATCAAATCCAGAATTCTATCCCGGAAAAGTATCGGTTTCCATACTTGCCTCTTAAAAACCAAAACCTCATGAATGAAGACCATGTTTTCCTTGAGAAGTCGAACCTTCCAGATGGAAGTAAAATCAAGCAGGAGACCTGGATACAGATACTTAAATCAACATCCCAGGATACAGTATTGCTGGATTCCACTTACACCTACCTCTTCCACTCCCCGACTGATTCAGTATTGCATGAAAAAATACTTTACAATTATAATCCATCCGGAAAACAGTATACCATAACCACCGCAGTATGGGATACCCTGATGCAAAAATGGTTCTTTGCCACAAAAGAGGACATTTTCTTTGATCAGAATAGGAACGACACTTTGTGGATCACATATCAATTAAGTATGAATGATATCTGGACATACAACCAGAAAACAGTCAAAACCTTTGATGGGTCAAATCGTCAGACATCATTAGCCTTTTACCTCTGGAATAATTTAATCCAGCAATGGCACGGTGAATATAAACTCGTTAATGAATATGATGAGAATGGCAACAATACGCTTTCGGCCTATTACATCTGGAATGATGTGAGACAGAACTGGCAAGGTTCCTCAAAAAGTGAGCGAACTTATAATGATCACAATTTAATGATATCGTATATCAACTACCAATGGGATTTTAAAACATACGGCTGGATTCCCATCGACAGAATAGAAAATACTTATAATGAGCAAGACGTACAAATCTCCTACACCTATTCCATCTGGAATCCTGAATCTGGAGCTTGGATATATGTGGATAAATCAGAATCGGAGACAATCATCTCCGGTGCCAACTACTGGCACTATTCGGCCTATTACGAATGGGACAACCTTTTTGGACGCTGGAAGGGACTGGATAAAATCAAATTCTTCAGAACAGGTCCGGACGAGGAAATTCAACTGATCGATTATGAATGGAATGCCCTGGAGGAAAAATGGGAAGCGGCAATCAAAACCATACAGGATAATGATGAAGCGGAAATGAAATATACAATCTCGACCTTTGCATCCAGGGATTCAATTGTTCAAGGTGAACTCATCGCCGGATTTGAAAACAGGGAAGAATTCAGCAACATCTGGATCACTTCATCATGCCCCGACCAGACCTGCACTTCGATAGACACTGATCGCGTAGAAGGGAATGCATCCATTCTTTGGAACTACAACATCAATGGAAATTTTTATAGCACTGGTGGCTTCTGCCAGGTACAGATCAACGCCAACAAGGATCTCTCGCAATATGCTGGATTGTCGATGGACTACAAGGTTTTAGTTCCTTCTGTTGCCAGTTTCAGTCTTCGAATCACAGAAACCAGCGGCGAAGTATGGATGTACCAAAGCTCTTCGCTTCCCGCCGATTCATCAGGACAATGGCAACAGATCGTATTCCCGTTTTCAGAAATGATCGGCACAGGGAGTTATATCGATGGGCTTTTCGATTACCAGCACATTAAAAATATCCAGATGAGGCTTCATGTACCCAATGGTATCAAAACTTCCGGGACTCTGTTAATCGATAACCTTGCTGCATGTACAGTCATGAAAACTGACCAATGGATCCTTACCGCAGTCGAGGAATACTATTATGATGAACATGGAAATACGGTTTTTTTAACCTCAAAAATATGGGATGATGGATCAGGGCAATATGTGGACGATTACAAATACAAGGCTGAATTTGACTACAACCAAAATGGGCTTGTAACAAGTTATGAAGCTTTTGTATGGCAGGATACCCTGGCAGAATGGATTAATTACCGAAAGGAGACTAACGAATACAATCAAAACTGGTATAGGACTTACACTGAAAGTTATTCCTGGGATCCAAATCAGAACAAATGGACAGGAGTTACAAAAATTGAACAGACTTATACCGAAACTGGCGCCGTTTTGGTTTACATGCCTTCGGCGTGGGACACACTGACAGACAGCTGGATATACACAACCAAAACCGTAAATACCTACACCACAAACGGAATCCTTAACTCAACCGCGAATTATACCTGGAATTCCTCGGTTCAAAAATGGATTGGGAATGACAAATTTGAGACGTTCTTCAATTCCATGGGCCAGGAGTTAAAAACCATTTTCTACATCTGGAATTCAGAAGAAGACGAATGGATGATTTCCTGGATCAGTCTGGCTGGTAATTATGCTATAATTTATACCCCCGATTGGAAAATTGCAACAGAAATCTTTATGATATGGAATGATCAACTCAACGATTGGAGTCCCATTGAAAAAACTTACTATTTCTGGTCATCCCATACCATCACAGATAGTCCGGAAGAACTGTCCACGAACAATATATTGGAGGTCTATCCCAATCCTGCCACTGATGTCATCCATATCCGATTAAATTCCCGGAATCATCAAGGGACTTACTCCCTTTTTGACAATCAGGGTAGGTTATTGAAAAAATCATCTTTCACCGGCACAATTAACAAAATTCCGGTGCATGACTTACCGTCGGGCCTTTATATTTTGCATATTGCAACTGATGGAGAAAATATCGCCATTAAAATGGTTATCCGATAAAAGCATTATCCATTAAATACTTAGACATGGAAGACTATGCACTGATAACAGGAGCGGCAAGTGGTATTGGCTATGAACTGGCAAAAATTTTCCTGGAAAACAACTATCATGTGGTTTTGGTCGATCTGAACGAAACTCAGCTACATATTGTCAAAGAGGAATTTGAAAAGATCTTCCAAAAAGAGGTACCGGTCATTTGTTGTGATTTATCCCAATCCGGTGCAGCTGATGCAGTTTTCAAAAAAACAAACGAGATGAAAATCCAGATCAATACCCTGGTTAACAATGCAGGTTTTGGAATTATTGGATTTTTTAAAGACACAGAATGGGATCGTCATGAAAAACTTTTGCAATTGACCGTGATAAACTCCACCCGACTGGTTAAACTCTACCTCGACAATATGTTGTCAAACGACTCGGGAAAAATCCTGAATGTAGCCTCTTTGACAGGGTTTGTTCCGGGTCCAATGATGAGCACATATTATGCCGCAAAATCGTACCTTATATCCTTTACGCTGGCACTTGCCAACGAATTAGGGAAAACCAACATCAAAGTCACCGTGCTATGCCCCGGACTTACAAAAACCAACTTTTCAAAAGGTACCGGCAACGGCAAACCCATTTACGGAACATTTAGCGGATCGCCAGAGTTTGTGGCCAGGCATGGATTTAATGCTTTGGAAAAAGGCAAAACCATCGCCATTCCCTATTTCTATAATAAACTGATATACAATATCCTTAAATTTGTTCCCAAAAGAAGAGCTGCCAGAATCATCAGGCGAATGCTTCAAAAAAAACTGGAATAATGAATCTCCAACGGTTGGCAAAAGCTTCACACTACAAAATCACCAACAACAAATTCAGCATAGACCGTTCAGCCGACTTCAGGAAATGGCTTGGTTCTTAAGATGGATTATTTCAGGGTTTTGTCTTTAGTTTGATTCCCTGGATACTTTGTCCCTGATTGATTCAGCCACAAAATTATTCAATGACATTTTTTCTTCCATCGCCATCAATGCCGCCTTTTCATGAAGACTTGCGGGAATTCGTACATTAAAACTGCCCTTAAAAGGCTTTTCAGCCATATTTCCGGACTGTTTACAAGTTGTAAGGTATTCTTCTATTGCCTCCATAAAATCAAGTTCAAGCTCTTTTCCGGTTTTCCCTTCATAAGAGATCAAGCCTTTAATTCCTAAAACCTTACCATACAACAAATCATCTTCTTTGCTGTATTCTATACTTCCAGTGTAACCTTTGTAATTCAAATATCTCATAACTCCAATACCTCCTTCACCTGTTTCATTTGATAACGTTTTAATATACCAGAAGGGTGAGGTTTGTGCATTATTAATGAAATGCCCTCTCCGTTCACAAACTTGACTCTTGACCCCGATGTTTTTCCCTTTCTCATTTTAGAAAAACCAAAATAACCAACAAGTTTGACCAACTCGTCATAATGAAAATCAGCTGGCATGGACAAAAAACGGGCTATCAATTTTTCCTTATTTGACATGATACGAAAGTAACTATATTTAGTTACACAAACAATGTCTTGAAAAGTGATATTCGAAGGATCTATCTTTTAATTTATTTTTGGAAGATGGCATACTAAATAACCAGAAACAAATAAGAATGGATCCAATCACAATACGCAAAGCATTATCCAGTGAAATTGCTGAACTGCAAAAAATAGGAAAGCAAACCTTCTTTGAAACATTCTCGGCTTTCAATTCCCAACAGAATATGGAAAAATACCTCGAGGAGGGATTTTCAAACTGGAAACTGGCTGCGGAACTTGACGACATAAACTCCCAATTTTACTTTGCGGAGCATGACAATCGGATTATCGGCTACCTGAAACTGAATTCCGGCACATCCCAGACTGAACTGAAGAATGAAAAAAAATCACTGGAGATTGAAAGAATCTATGTTATAAAAGAATTCCAGGGAAGGAAGGTTGGCCAGTTATTGTTTGACAAGGCTCTTCAAGTGGCAAACCAGCAAAATGCGGAGTTTATCTGGCTGGGGGTATGGGAAAATAACACCATGGCGATAAACTTTTATACAAAGAATGGATTTATTGAGTTTGACAAACACATTTTTCGGTTGGGTGATGCTATCCAAACTGACCTATTGATGAAACTTCCCTTGAAGAGAGGTTAAATAAGTTTTTATTAGCGGTTCAGCAGAAGATTAACAAAGCTTCAGTAGAGCTAACAAAAAAGCCTCAATACAGATCTGATTATCAGATTCATATCGAAGCTTTAAGGTACCCGGAGGGGGACTTGAACCCCCACAGCCGTTATGGCCATTGGATTTTAAGTCCAACGTGTCTACCATTCCACCATCCGGGCAACAAATGTCTTATTCAATAAACAAAGAAAGCGTAAAACCGGAATTTTACGCTTTTCAGGGAGCGGGAAACGAGACTCGAACTCGCGACCCCGACCTTGGCAAGGTCGTGCTCTACCAACTGAGCTATTCCCGCAATTTCAAATGAACTTACCGTTTGTCTTCCGACTTGCGGCGCTTCATTAAGTTTGGGCTTTCCGGCGGTACCGCAGGCCCTGAACGTTTTGCTTTTGGCGTTGCAAATATAAACCTATTTTTTTTCTCTCCAAACGGCTTGCAAAATTTTTTTCACTATTTCAATCCGGTCAGTTTTTTGATTTCATTCAGCTTGTTGAGGGCTTCCAGAGGGGTCAGCCGGTTTATGTCCAGATTCTTGATCTCATCCCTGATCTGCTTCAGAACGGGATCATCGAGCTGGAAAAAGCTGAGCTGCACACCTTCCCGTTTTGTTCCGATGTTCTCGAGCGGCTTTGCCAGGTTTTCGCGATGCTGGGTATTCTCAAGCTGCTTAAGGATCTCTTCTGCTCGCTGAACTACACTTCTCGGCATACCGGCCATC
This sequence comes from Bacteroidales bacterium 6E, assembly GCA_001270045.2. GTDB lineage: Bacteria > Bacteroidota > Bacteroidia > Bacteroidales > Prolixibacteraceae > UBA1413. The sequence goes on from DF970669.1 coordinate 160,272, forward strand.
GACGCCACATGGATCCCAAAGCTGTGGTTACTGCCTCCCCTGACCAGCTTCCTCAGGAAAATGACCTTGTTCCCAAGTTCCCTGATGGATACATTATAGTTCTTCACCCGCTTGAACGACGACTCCATTTCGTTCAGCTCGTGATAATGGGTGGCAAAAAGGGTCTTCGCCCGGGCTTTTGGATGTTCGTGCAGGTATTCGACAATCGACCAGGCAATGGAAATCCCGTCGTAGGTGGAGGTACCTCTGCCCAATTCATCAAGCAGGATCAGGCTGCGGTTCGAAATATTGTTGAGGATGCTGGCTGCCTCATTCATCTCGACCATGAAGGTCGATTCGCCCAACGAAAGGTTGTCGGAGGCCCCTACCCTCGTGAATATCTTGTCGACCACACCTATGGTTGCCGAAGAGGCAGGAACAAAACTCCCCATCTGTGCCAGCAACACAATCAGGGCGGTTTGACGTAGCAGTGCCGATTTACCGGCCATGTTGGGTCCGGTGATGATGATGATCTGCTGGTCGTCCTGGTTAAGCTCCACATCGTTAGCGATGTAAGATTCACCAATGGGCAGATGCCTTTCAATGACAGGGTGCCGTCCTTCCTTGATCAAAAGTGTGGTATCCTCGTTGACTTCTGGCTTGGTATAATTATATTCCTTTGCACATGCCGCAAATGATAACAGACAGTCAATCCGGGCGAGAATTCCGGCATTCAGCTGGATGGCAGGAATATATTCCGATAAGGCGTACACCATTTCATTGAAAAGTCGGGTTTCCAGCTCCTGTATTTTCTCCTCGGCACCCAGAATCTTGGTTTCATACTCCTTCAGCTCCTGGGTGATGTAACGCTCGGCCCCCACCAGTGTCTGCTTTCTGATCCAATCTTCAGGCACCTTTTCCTTATGGGTATTCCTGACTTCAATATAATATCCGAATACGTTGTTAAAACTGATTTTCAGGGAGGTAATGCCGTGCTCATCGCTCAGTCGTTTCTGCATTTTGGCCAGATAGTCTTTTCCCGAGAAAGCCAGCTCTCGCAACTCGTCGAGCTCGTCCGATACCCCTTGGGCCATGACTTTCCCCCGGTTGATCATGACCGGCGGGTCGTCGTGCAACTCTCGATCAATCCGCTCCCTGATGGAATCACATGGATTCAGCTGCTCGGCATACCTTCGCAGTGTTGGATTGCCCGATTCGGCACAGGCTTCCCTGATAGGCACGATCGATGCGAGGGCACGACCGATCTGGCGGGTTTCCCTTGGATTCACCCTTCCGACCGCCACCTTGGAAATCAGTCGTTCGAGATCACCAATAGCCCTCAAATGTTCAGTCAGGTTTTCTCTAAGGGATTCACTGCCCAAAAATGTCTCGACTACGTCCAGACGCTCGTTGATCGGGCCAACTTCCTTGAGGGGCAAGGCCATCCAACGTCTTAGCAAGCGCGACCCCATGGGTGACACGGTATGGTCGATCACCTGCAACAGCGATTTGGCGCCTTCATAGAGGGTTCCGAATAGCTCAAGGTTCCGGATGGTAAACCGGTCGAGCCACACGTAATGTTCCTCCTCAAGGCGGCTCAGGTGACTGATATGTTGCACCTGCTTATGCTGGGTCAGATCAAGGTAATGGAGAATGGCCCCCGCGGCGATGATGCCCGCAGGCAGATTATCGACCCCAAATCCCTTGAGCGACTTCACCTGGAAATGTCGGGTGAGCCGGTCGAAGGCCGCATCCATTGTATAGACCCAGTCGTCGAGGTTATATGTGTAATATTTGGTACCGAAACTTTCGTTGAAATCACTGCTGAAGCCTCTTTGATACAGCACCTCCTTGGGCTGGAACGAACTCAGGAGTTTGTCGGCATACTCGCTACTCCCCTGCGCCGTAAGAAATTCGCCGGTTGAAATATCAAGAAAGGCAATCCCGACCATTTTCTTCTCGAAATGGACCGATGCGAGAAAGTTGTTCTCCTTGTTCTCGAGGATATGGTCATTGATTGAAACCCCGGGAGTCACAAGTTCGGTAATCCCGCGCTTGACGATTTTCTTGGTCATTTTTGGGTCCTCGAGCTGCTCACATATGGCCACCCTTTGTCCTGCCCGTACTAGTTTCGGAAGATAGGTATCAAGGGCATGGTATGGGAAACCGGCCAGCTCGACATAACTGGCGGCTCCGTTGGCGCGTCGTGTCAACGTAATCCCCAGTATCTCAGCGGCCTTGATGGCATCATCACCAAACGTCTCGTAAAAGTCGCCCACCCTGAACAGCAACACTGCATCCGGATGCTTCGCCTTGATCGCAAAGTATTGCTTCATCAAGGGAGTTTCCACATATTTTGCCTTTTCACTCATGTAATCACAAAGATATTCGATGGATGGTATCTTCCCAAAAAGGGCTTCATTTTTTTATTGGATGGGCTCGACTTACCGAATCTGAAATTATCCCGTTGATTATTTTTTCAGGAGTCTGACGCACTCCTTCACATGCTCTTATCACTTTCATGATCAGTATTTTAGTCTATTACAAGATGTCATCCTTTGAAAGGATGACATCCTTTACCCCTCGAAAAGTATCGGCAGTTTATAAAAGATATTTAAATCTTTTTTTGATATTTGCAGAGTAACGTATACAAACAGAAGATGAGTTGTACATCATGTACCATATATAAATCGGGTGGAACAGCTACGGCCGACACCTTTGATTGGGTCAATGACCTGCCCGATACCACAGGTCAATACGATATTGTGGAAGTGAAATTCAAGGCTACCCGTAAGGAATTTTTCAGGAACGAGGAGGGACTGAACCTTAAGCGTGGCGACAAGATCGTGGTTGCCACTTCCCCGGGCCACGACATTGGCGAGGTCACCCTCACGGGTTATCTGGCCGACAAACAGTTCAGAAGGAAGATCCACAAGCCCGACCGCTATTCGGTGGGTGTCATTTACCGTAAAGCCACACCGCATGATCTTGAAACCATGGCCAAGGCCAAGGCCCGTGAACAAGAGTTGCTGATCCAGTCGAGGAAGATTGCAAACCGTCTTGGACTTGAGATGAAGATCGGTGATGTGGAGGTCAGGGCCGACAATGGCAAGGCGATCTTTTATTATATCGCCGACGGCCGTGTCGACTTCCGCCAGTTGATCAAGGAATATGCCCACGATTTCAGGCTGCGCATCGAGATGAAGCAGATTGGTGCCCGCCAGGAAGCCGGACGTGTCGGGGGCATCGGCTCCTGTGGCAGGGAACTCTGCTGTTCATCGTGGAGAACGGAATTCACCTCGGTATCCATCGAATCTCTGGGCTATCAGGGTCTGTCACAATCGGCCCAGAAAATGGCCGGACAGTGCGGAAAACTGAAATGCTGCCTCATGTACGAGCTGGATGCTTATGTGGAAGCCGGCAGGGAATTCCCCGAAGAGTTGCTTGTTCTCGAAACTGCGCAGGGATTGGCAAAACCTATCAAGACCGATTACCTGGCCGGCAAGATCTGGTACTCGGTACACACCCAGGGTGTAGAGCGTACCTTCCAGCTGACCGTCGAGGAGGTAAGAAACCACATCCAGGACAACAAACGTGGTATCCGATTCGAAACAGGAAATGTACGTACTTCCCCAAAACCAGGCGACGAGTTTGTGTCGGGCAATTCTGATATCAAATACCAGAAACCAGCATCGAAAAACAGAAGAAGGAAAAAGGCTGGCAATCGAGGTTCCGCTTCACCAGAAGCCAATGCAGCGACTAACACACCGGGAACCCACAGGCAAAAACAGCGTCCGATAAAGAGGCAGGAGAACTAAGAATCTTTCTTGCGGATAATGGTCAGTCCGTCGCGCAACGGCAGGATGACCTTCTCTACCTGTTGGTCAGCGGCCACCCGGGCATTGAACTCCATGATCCCGCGTGTCTGGGTATCCGCATCAGCGGATTCAGAAACCACTTTACCATCCCACAGGGTATTGTCGGCCAGGATCCATCCTCCTGGTTTCACCAGAGGCACGGTCAATTCATAATAATCGCCATACTCGCGCTTGTCGCCATCGATAAATACCAGGTCGAAAGGTCCTTTTAGCCCCTGAAGTACCTCCAGCGCAGACCCGATCCGCTGGTCGATTACCTGGTCAAGTCCGGCCAGTGTAAAGTATTTGTGTGCAATCCCTTTCAGTTCATCATTCACCTCAATGGTCACCAGCTTGCCCCCCGACTGTAACCCACGGGCCAGGCAGATTGCTGAATAGCCCGTGAAGGTGCCGATCTCCAGGATCGACCTGGGTTTGATCATTCGGGCAAGCATGGTCAGGATCTGTCCCTGCAGGTGCCCCGACAACATCCGGGGATTGATGACATTCAGTGCCGTTTCCCGCTCCAACCGGACCAGGATATCATCCTGGGGGTCAATATGGGTCTCGATATAATGGAGAATATCTTCCTTGACCATATTTTATCGGTAAGTTAAAAGACTCATTCTCGAAGGGTTGAGAATTTCATTGGCAACCTCAATGATCTGGCTCGCAGTGATGGCTTCGATTTTTTCGAAGACCATCTTCATCGGATCGACCCGGTTATAAAAGAGGAAACTTTTCCCGATGGTCAGCATCAGGTCTTCACGGTTCTCGCCTGCAATGGCCAATTGCCCGATCAGCTGTTTCTGTGCCCGGGTAAGCTGCATGGTGCCCAGTTTCTTTTCCCTCAGGAGCTGAAACTCTTTGTATACCACTTGAAGCGCCTTCTCGAAATTATCGTTGTCGGTGCCAAAGTATACACTGAAGAGCCCGGTGTCTGAATAAGAATTATACGACGACTCAATATTGTAAGCCATCCCCTTCCGCTCACGCAGAGAAAGGTTCAGTCGCGAATTCATGCCTTGCCCGCCCAACAGGTTATTCAGCAGGATCATCACTACCCGTTTGGGATCGGCACTGTCGTATGCCATGGTTCCCACCATACAGTGGGTCTGGTACGTCTCTTTGGTCACATGTTTCACCGCCGGGACAAAATGGTCAAATTTCTCCCGGTTATGGACCCTCATCTTGCCGGGGATATGTCCAAAGTACCGGTCGAGCAAGCCTATCAGCTTCTTGAAGGAGATGTTTCCCACAGAACTGATCACCATCTGATCGGTATGGTAATTCTGGTCGATAAACCTGAAAATCTGCTCCCTTCCGAAACTTCTGACTGTATCGTATGTGCCCATGATGTTGCGGGCAATGGGATGGCCATCGAAGACCATCTCGTCGAAGTCGTCGAAGATCAGTTCCGAAGGCGAATCGTTATAGGAGTTGATCTCCTCGACCACCACTTCCTTCTCAAGTTTAAGCTCCTTCTCGGGAAAGACACTGTGAAAGAGAATATCGTAAAGCAATTCGGCTGCCCGGCTGTAGTATTCCGACAGGAAAGTGGCATAGAGGGCAGTTTCCTCCTTGGTGGTATAGGCGTTGAGTTCCCCACCTACATCCTCCATTCGGCTGAGTATATGAAAGGCCTTCCGTTTTTTGGTGCCTTTAAAGATGCAATGTTCGATAAAATGGGCTATTCCGTGCTCATCAGGCTTTTCATCCCTCGATCCCGTGTTGAGGATCACGCCAAGGTGACCGACAGGCGATGCCGACTCCTGGTGGATCAGCCGGATACCGTTGGGGAATGTATGTACCAGATATTCAGATTGAATCATGGACTAAAAATTAAGGAGGCAAAAGTATGAAAAAAAGGGTATGGGTATGTCATTAACCTGGTGTCGGTACACGAATCTTTAAAATGATAATATTTTTCGGACGTAATGGGAATTTTTCTTGGTTGATTTAAAAATTTGTCTACTTTTGCAACACCAAAATAAAGGGGTGACATAGCTCAGTAATCCGTGAGTCCCCGGTTCGGGAGGCTAGGGAAGATGAGAGATGCAAAAAAAGAGGTGCCATAGCTCAGTAGGTAGAGCAACGGACTGAAAATCCGTGTGTCCCCGGTTCGATTCCTGGTGGCACCACAAAAAAAGGTTGACTCGAAAGAGATCAACCTTTTTTCATTTTCATATTCTTCATGGATTTCCAAGTTTATTTAATCTATAGTCCGTCCACGAATGCTTTCTATGTTGGTCAAACCGCTGACTTGAATTTGAGAATGCAACAGCACAATCAAGGCTTTTTTCACAATGCGAATACGTCAAAAGTGAATGACTGGGAGATATTTCACACTATTCATTGCAGTTCAAGAAGGCAGGCAATATTGATTGAAAAGCACATCAAACGAATGAAAAAAAGAGAGTACTACCTAAACTTGAAAAAGTATCCTGAAATCCAGCATAAGCTTATACTGAAATACAAAGACTGAAAATCCGTGTGTCCCCGCCCCGATAATTACCGAGGGCGATTCCTGGTGGCACCACCTCAAAATCAGAGAGTTACAGCAATGTAGCTCTCTTTTTTTATGGCTAAAATGCCAGGAAAAGCATGATTTGTTTTAATCAGAGTTTTAACAAAAAAAATTGAATCTTAAGAAGGCCATTCAACCATTTGAAATTGATTAATCGAATCGGTTCTTTAGAACAACTATAATCCATATCGACATTATTAACTCTGTAACCGCTGTAACGGTTACGGCGGTTACAGAGTAAAACTCCTTTACCAGCCTAACCTGACCTTTACCCCGTCGGGATGGTTCGGGAAACGAAGGAAGCAGGTATGGCTTCCTTCGTCCCAGGTGGAGGTAGCCTCCACAACATTTCCTTTGGCATCGGTCACTTCGGTGGATGTTACCTGCGAGGGTAACAAAACCCGCATTACATTAATGGTCTCAACCGGACTCTTTACGACAAACGAATACGATTTTCCCTTTCGTACTTCATCGTACACTCTTGATGCCGAAGCCAGCACCTGAGGTTTGTCCGGATTCTTCACCGACCGGAGGTTATAAAGGAAGGCCTGGGTGCCCGGATTTACCTTCTTAACATCAAGCACCGGAATTTCGGGATCAAACAGGTCAATGTATTTCCCTTTCAACACATAGGGTGTGGCATCAGGATTCTCGTCCATTACAGAAACAATCTCATAAGGGCCTCTGGTCAGCGCCAGTGTATTCTTCAGGACCAACGTTCTACCCGGCTGGCTTTCATAAAGGTCTTTTACCAATTCAATAAACTCAGCGTCACCGCTTTCATTCATGATGAATTCCTTAGGGTCGTTGCGAAGGATCACTACTTTTCCCTTGCCATAGGTGTACTCACCTTCGGCAAAAGGAGCTTTGATGCCCATACCCCCAAGAAGGTGTTCTGATGGGGCGTTAAAACTGTTTCCTCTGGTGTTCCACCACTCCATGACGCGCTGGAAGGGATCCTCGTCTCGGCCGCAATAGACCAATTTGCCGCCCCTCTTCACCCATTCGGCCAGGTACTGGTGTCCGGAGGCATCGGCAGGCTTCATATTGGAGTACGACATGATCAAGACATCTATGTCCTTTAGGGTTTCCTTGAAACCGAGGTTCTCGAGATGTACCGTCTTCACCGGCACACCCCTCTTCAGGAGAGGCAATGCCTGTCCGTAGAAATTCGACAGCTGCGGATCCTCATAACCTGCATGGATCGGGAAACCCTGAAACATCAGAGAGTTTGCCATCAGTACCCCGATACCATCAGAGCCGCTCACCTTGTTATCCGACAAAGGCATATGGTTCAGTGTGTTGATCATCACCTGCATCTGGGTCGAATAGTGACTGGGGATCCTCTCCCTCTTATCGCTGTTGGCACTGGTCCGGTATAAGCCCTCATATATTCGTTCGGGCCAGGGCATCACTTCATAATTGGCAATGCCCGGATAGAGCAGTTGTGCGGTGAATGTCGCCTCATAGTTTTTCTTGTAGTCGATCCAGTCGCGTGCCCTGTCCTCAATCGGGTCGGTCAGGAAAAACATCTTCCGCCCGGTGGGGGCCGTCATCGACTCCATGGAGCCATATTCCAGAAAAGCGGTCTCGAACACCCGTTCCTTCATCGTTCCGTTAAAATAGTTGGGTTCACGTGACGTACCGGTCCACACCTGGGCGATGTATCCATCGATGACCGGCAGGGAGGCCAGACTGGCTTCCGGACTGACGATTCTCCACTGCGAGTAGTTGATCAGCGAATGGGTGGGAACGTAGCATTTGACATCGAGCCCCTTGCTGCGGCCATATTCCTTGGCATAGGTAAAAACGTCGTTCAGCGCATTGTAATAAAGCTGGTATTTCAATTTGTTGGAGAGATATGTATTCTCGGGTGATTCGTGCTGGGGGCGCCATTCAAAGCCATAATATTTCAGCCATTCCCGCTTGAAAGCTTCGCTGTATCCGGCCCTGGACCAAAACTCGGGCTCTTCCATGAAGATGGAGGTGATGCCGGCATCGATGACCCGTTTCACGTGTTTTTCTTTCAGGTAAGTGAGGAAATTTTCGGAAGGTACGATATAAGGAACCATGTGGCCATGCCAGATGGTATCGCCGTTCTGCTGCACCTGTCCTTCGTCGAGATGCCACTTGCCGTCATACTCGCCGGTGAAGTAGTCCTGATACTCACCCCATGCGATGCCGGTCATGAAATGGGCGACATATCCACGGTCGCGCCACGACTTCACCCGGCCTTCAAACGGGATCCGATGTGAGCGGTCGGAAGGGTTTCCCCCCACCCCGTAAACCATCACGGCATCAGTACGCACATCGATGGTTGGCCGCCATTCACGACTCGTCTGGAAAGTAGTCTTTATCTTGTCGTCGTTTTGGCCATTAACCTGGAATGCAAGAATAAGAAAGCTGATAAATAATACTTTTCTCATATTATACACCCTGGTTTTTCCTGATCTTGGCAGCAATGATTTCGGCAGCCTTGATCAATGGATAGGCTGCGGGTGAGGCAGTCAGGCAAGGATGGGTACCGATCTGGGATGCCAGCAGCGAGTTGACAGTCATGCGGTTCTGGATGGCCAGGCCGATTACGTTGGTGAGTTCACCGGCACTGAGTCCGCCGATCACTTCGCCCCCGATAATCACGCCCGAGTACTTGGCGGCAATCAGCTTCACCATCTGCCTGCTTGCGTCGGGTAGCTTCCCGGGATGCCTGTCGATCCCTTCAAAGAGTCCCGACAATACCGCGATGTTTTCCTCACCTGCCCTGGCTTCAGTTATTCCGGCGGTACCGAAACCGATATTGCCGATAGCCGTGCTGTAAATTGCAATGGTACCGCTGAAAGTCTTCACCACATGCACATTGAAAAGGTTCATTCCGGCTATCCTGCCCTCGGCACACGCAGTGGAAGCCAGCATGGTCTGCACCCTGCGCCGGGTAATGAAATCACGTTTTTGGGCACAGTCCCCTGCCGCAAAAACATCAGGCGTGGGCGTACGCATATATTCATCAACCACGATAAAACCGTTGTCATCGACCATGATTCCCGCTGTTTTGGCCAGTTCGCTGTTAGGCTGGTACCCCATGGTCAGGATGACTGCGTCGGCAGGAAGTTCCTCTCCGCTTTCAAGCAATACAGACGAAACCTTCATGGTTCCCTTGATTTCGCTGATACCGTTTCCGGTGATCACTTTCACGCCCCGTGATAACAGCAGGTCCTGAATCGGGGTCGACAACTCCTCATCAAATGCAAGGCTCAGTATATTCGGCAGCTTCTCGACCAGGGTCACCTCATGGCCCTTTTTGACAAATTCGTCCGAGAACTCGACTCCGATAAAACCGGCACCGATCACAACAACCCGTTTGCAGTCCCTCAATTTGGAGACCATCTCGTCGAGATATATTTTGTCTTTCGGGATCACGAAAACGTTAGGAAGATCAGCCCCCTTCATCCAACGGGGCCTGACGGGATTCGAGCCGGTAGCGATCACCAGCTTGTCGTATTGATACACATCCCCCTGTGCAGTCTCCACAATCTTGTTTTCCTTGTCGATTTTCGATACGGTATCCACCACCGAGGTCACCCCGTTCTTCTCCATCATCTGGTCAACCGGCATAATGTTCTCCTCCGTGCTGTTCAGTGTCCCAAATATGTAAGGGATACCACAGGGGACCATCATCTCTTTGCGCTTTTTGATCAGCGTGAAACTCTTCTCGGGCCACACCGATTTGCCCGTCAGGGCTGCGACCATCCCGGCTGCACTGCCGCCAATTATCAAAACATCAGTAAATTTCATAGGATACAATTCTGGTTTATGTTTATGTTTTATTGATTTTCTTCCACATGGACCGGAGTTCCCTTGAGTTTTCACTTTCAGGGTCCCATTCCACCAGCGACTTTCGTTCGGTCATGGCCTTCACCACTCCCTCATCGAACATCAACTTCCCCGCTAAGTTAATATTTTCATGATTACTGCTGATATGCAAACCCCACCAACCATCATGTGCATGCTGTAAAATAATGGAAAGGTTATTTTGTAACAAAACATCCTTAACTTCATCTAAAAGTAAAAACCAGGGATGAGGGAGGCCTTATATAACCAGATAATTCAGGACCACTTTCAAAGGGTGTTTCGACTCTGCTACAGGCACTTCGGGAATGGTGACGATGCAGAGGATGCCACCCAGGAAGTGTTTCTCAAGGTTTGGCTGAACAGGGACAAATTCAGGGGGGAATCGAATATCGGGACCTGGATTTACCGCATCACCGTCAATGTCTGCCTGACATTTTTCAGAAACCGGCAAATAAAGGAAAAGGGCACTGAGTATCTCAGGCAATATTATTATCCCGATGGTGACATTCTAGGATATTCAGAAGGAGAAAGCGGTTACGAGAAGATACAGTTCCTTGAAAAATTCCTTTGTGGTTGCCCTGCCATTGACCGAACCCTCATCAACCTTTACCTTGAAAATATGGATTCACGACACATTGCCGAAATTACTGGACTTTCGGAAAGCAATACCAGAATAAGGATACATCGGATCAAAAAGAGATTACTTAGCGAATGGGAGGTTTACCATGAAAAATGAATCAAATACATACCAGTCACAAGGGGCACAACAGCCACAACCGGAGATCCCTGAGGATGCTTACCAGCTCCTGACAGGCAGGATCAGGGAGGCTGAATCGGAACGGCGCAAAAAGCTGTTACTGACTATCATCTTCCTGATATTCCTAACCCTTCTGTATCTCTCGCTGGGAAGGTCACAATCTTCGGCAGGATTGAGACTGATCGCCGCAGGCTGTATGGCCGGCGCCATATTTTTATTTGTCAGGACACGCCCGTTGCGCGACCATCACTACCTGATGCCAATTACGCAATTTTTAAAGGAAGCAGACAAAAGGCTGCAATACCTGCCATGGCAGGATCTCCTGATAGTGATTCCCATCCTTATCCTCTTGGGTATCGGGGGAGGGATGCATGCATCGTTGCGCCTCATGAAATATACCAACCATCTCAATGAAGTCGTGTTGGCCTGGAGCCTCATCTACCTCCTGGTGTGCATTTTCGGATATTATGCCGGCAAGAAGAACTGGAACCGGAAATATGGCCAGTTGCGCTCAGATATAACCCAATTTCTGATGCACATGAATGAGGAATAACCATACAATAAGAAAAATTTACGGAGCACTGATCAGGGCCAACAGGGCAAATGATGCCAGCCAATGCTCCCCTTCGTAGCCACCATCGACAATGGCAGGCAAACTGAAGCGGATGTGTTCCTGAGCGATATTACGGAGATGGTCATACCCTGAAAGTGTGCCGGCAATCCCATTCAGGCAGCGTGCCCGCGAAAAGTTAAGTCCGTCGAGATGTACCAGCTTTCCGTCGGAACGGTCAGACACCCGGGCTACTTTCAATTTATAAGTTGACGATGCCAGTCCGGGGAGAAATCCCTCCAGCCATGCCCGGAACTCCACTGCAGGCAAGATCCTGCGCATCAGGTCAGCTTCCTCGAGGCAAGGAGAGAAAAAGTCGTACCCACCGGGTTCCCAATTGATTGGGCATCCTTGATCATTAAGAAAGAAATCACGGGCCCTCGATTCAATCAGGGATTTCAGTTCGTCATGACCTGAAACCACGGCATAATCCCAGGCAAAGGCCAACCCGAACGCTGTATTGGGATGCTCCCCTACCCTTACCGGGTAATTCAGCCGGGGCAGGAAGTCGAGGTAAAGATTGACAATTGTTTGGGTGAGCGGTTCCATTGCAGATGACAGCCGTTTTCCCAGCGGATCGTCCCAGGTATCCAGCTCCTCCGCCAGCTTCAGCAACCATGCCCAACCGTAGGTTCGCTCCCACGACTTCTCATGGGGCCGTTTGAAATATTCCACTTCGATGGCCATGTTTTCGGGAGTGATATTTTGGGCAAGCTTCTCACGGATCAGGGCAGCATTCTCCAGGTCAGGGTATATCTTCAGCAACCGCACCAGCATCCAGTGGCCATGCACCGAAGAGTGCCAGTCGAAGCACCCGTAAAATGCCGGGTGCAACTCCCGGGGACCAGCCAGTTCCGAACTGTCGGCCAGCGTCTGGTTCAGTTTGTTGGGATACTCCTTCTGCATGCATTTCAGCGGCAATGCCGCCAACCGTGTTGCCTCCTCCCGTGAAACAACAGCGTTGCCACCCTGCGACCACCCATTGCCAACAGATACTACAGTAAAAACAAACAGTATCAAGATCCGTTTCATAACCCCATTTTTCCCAAATGTAATAAGATTATGGGATGTTTGGCAGGGTTTTGGGCCGCAGGCCCAAAACCCTGCGCTTTGTTCAATATTAAATAAATTTAATTGCTTAAAAATACCTCTTGGTATTTTATCAGGCAATCTTCCAATCTCGTACCTTTGTACCGAAAGCAAGAAACAATGGTATCGAAATTCCTGCAAGTGTTAATCCTTGCATCTGTGAAATATTTTCTGACAATCCCTTACGCACTGGTAATCGGACTGCAATACGAAATGGCGGTGACAGCCATCGTGGCAGGAGGTATATTGGGATTTTTCTTCTTTTATTATTTACTGAAACCCGTATCGGCCGGACTGAAACATCTCAGGCCTCTCGCCTGCCGTATCATGCCGCAGATTATCCGCGACCGGTACTCTGGCTTTTGCAGCACATGGGTGACACCAAAGAAGAAAGCGCTGTTTTCAAGACGAAGCCGGACCATTGTACGTATCAAGCGAAAATACGGGATGTGGGGCATCGTGATCACCACACCGGTATTGCTCTCAATCCCTGTAGGCGCTTTTCTGGCACGCCACTACTACAAGGGCGAGCGGAATATCGTGCTTTACATGATGATGTCGATTCTGGGATGGGGGATCTTGTTCTCGGCAGCCTTACGCCTGTTCCCCGGCATATTCTGACAACCTCCGCAGGTTTTCCCTGACTTTCAACACTTCGTAATCGGCCGGTAGCATCTCAAGGCTGGTCACTTCATTGAGTTCGATCCACCTGATTTCGGCATGTTCACGCAATTCAGGCTCACCCGAAACGATCCTGCAGAGGAAAGGCATCAAGGCAATTTCATGTCCGGGCGACCGGCTCACCACAGGTTCGAGAGGCGCATCCACCCTGACCGACAAGTTCAGTTCCTCCCTGATTTCCCGGACTAGTGCCTGTTGTGGCGACTCACCCGGCTGGATCTTACCACCAGGGAACTCCCATTTCCAGGGTCGGTTCGAATTTTCGCCATGTCGTGCCACCAGAAGTTTTCCGTGGCGAAAGATCATGGCACATACCACATGTTTCATTCGATAAAAATACAAAAGCACAGGAAAATGAATGCAACCATCATCTATCTTTGTGGGTGATGACCAGGGAACAACTATCCGGAATCCTCGAAAGGTGGGATACACTGACGCTGCTCAGGCACGAGTCCGTAGAAAATCCCATCCATCTGCCCGACATCATGGAGATTGCCCTTTACGGCAAGGACCAGATTGCATGGCGGGCGGCATGGCTTTGCGAGAAGATCCACGACCACCATCCCGGCATCCTGCAACCCTATATCGATGCGGTCACCAAATCGCTTCCCCGCCTGAAGCACAAAGGGCTTAGACGTCAGTTTCTGAAGATCGTCACCCTTTACCCAATTGCGGAAACCGACCGGGGCATACTCACTGACTACTGTTTGGAAAGGATTGAAGACACATCAGACCCGCCGGCGGTTAAGGCCCATGCCATGCAGATCCTGTACAACATTTCAGAGGAAGAGCCCGACATGAAAGAAGAACTCCTGCAAGTGTTGGAATGGACACTCGAAACCGCCGAAACGGCCGGTATCAGGGCCCGGGCACGTAATCTGGCAACCAGGCTAAGGAAGGATATCCGGAGCAGAAACAGGGTACAACATTAAAACAGGCCATATTTTTCAGGTGTAACCATTCCCGTAAAAAATATTTTACTATTTTTGCGCCGTCTTTCAGAAAAAAGACATGAATGATTGACCTGTGGTGTAATTGGCAACACGTCTGATTTTGGTTCAGAAGAGTCCAGGTTCGAGCCCTGGCAGGTCAACTTTTGTTGAACTGATTGGGCGAGAAGTTTATCCCGGTGAGCGAAGCGATATCGGGAAGCCCTGGCAGGTCAACTTTAGTTGAAATAAAAAATCATTTTTTTATCGTTCTGAACTTGAAGATTTATACATTTGCGCCCGGTTTTCGCCCCGGCGACCTGTCGCAAAGGTTATAAACCGACAAAATATTCTGTCCTGTGGTGTAATTGGTAACACGTCTGACTCTGGATCAGAAGAGTTCAGGTTCGAGCCCTGACAGGACAACAAGATTATCAACCACTTACGATTTATTTCGTAGGTGGTTTTTTTGTTTCTGCCAGGTTGTTGCCAGGTTGGGGTTGTGTTAAAATCAATTTTCAAAAGTAAATACACCCCTATAAGTATTTCTCAATCAAAAACTATGAATCAAATATTGTCAAAAAATATCTCTTATTAATTGATATATTTTAATTATCGACAAAATAAAATTCATTTTTTTTATCTACCTTAAACCCCGCATTCCCAGCAATTTATATAACAACCATTACACATTGTCAAGATTTTAGAATCAACAAATTCATCAAACCTAGAGGAATCAATATTATGAAAAAATTATTCATGATTCGGGCAGGTATTAATGACACCGAACTTTATTCTTTTAGGGTACTTAAAGATTCCTATTTTCGATTACAGCCCACTCCAACAAGGATATAAGATATTTCTTTCTCAAAATTATTTAACAACCAAAATTAAATCACCAAACAACATGAAGACACTAAGATTTATCCTGATTCTTTTGTTCGTTGAAATTTTTTCAGTCAACGCACAGACGACCGATCCCAATCGGATTATTACACCATCCAATTTTGAATATACTTCATTTTATGGAGACAAGTATCAAATGTTACTTTATGAAGGAGAATTGGTTAATCTACTTATTCCAGATACGTTAATTCACGATGACACAACCTTGACAAAAATGGTTATTGCCATGGATTCCGTCTGGCAGTATTATCTTGATATGACAAAAGTATCACCTGCTCCCAACGGCCCTTGGGGTAGTAAAGGATTCTGCGCTTTTGTTGGAGTCACATGTGGATACGGATGTGGCATGATAGGAGCTTGTGGAATTGAGGTAGGCTGGTCAGATTGGAAAAATTTTTATGACAATGTAAAATACTTCAACAATTACGCCATTCTGAAAGTCCCATACTATGAATTTGGAAGGAATTTTTACAACGGGCAAATTCAAAGTAAACTTTCTGTTGATCCTTTCCATTGGCCTGATGCAAATATGGGATATCTAAACGCAATTTATAATCTTGATTTATACCTTCCTGATCAATATGAAAATGAGGTAGGTTATAAGTTTGACCTGGTCCACAGAGCCAACGAATTCATCTTAGACACAGCAGTAAATAGTATTGGTCAGGTATACGAAAATGCTTTATATCCGTTTGAGCATGGCAATGTTAACTTTAAACCATACTTTAATGCAGGCCTTATTGAAAAACTTGCCACCGATTATGGAGAAGAGTTTATTATGAACTTTTATAATGAATTATATAAGCTGCCAAACCATAATAACAATATTGTGGAAGCTTTTTCAAACTTATGCATTGCTACTGGTAAAGCCTTAAACAAGAATATGAAACCATTTTTTAAGGATGCATACAAAATGCCTCTTAATTCTGCGCGAGTTGATGAAGAATTGGTTCCACTTGAAAGGCTAAAAATTCAATTTGTATCACAAGACAGAATAGTCCATGGTTTTCATTCTGGCGATTCAGTTTTAGTACGAGTAAAAGCGATAACCGGACAAAATTCAGATATTCTTTACGAAGTTTTCATGGGTGAACAAGGTGATGAAACCAATAAAGTTCTAACAACAAATAAATCAACATTTTACTTAAAGAACAGAAAGAATCATACTTTGTATTGGGTCAAGGCAAGCGATGACAAAAATTTTGCCATTAGTGAACCAATAAGGTATTTTTATCGTGGTAATTTAATCGAAGATAATTCGTTTGAATATGAACCAAATACAATCTATTCCAGATCAAGTTCCAGCCTTGAAGCAAATACCCGTGAAGGATTTTTACTATCAGCTGTTAGGTCAAATGAAACAAGTATGTCGGGTAATTATAGTCTCAAGTTTGACCATAGTTTTAAAAGTAATTGTGATGGATTGCATGGCAGGAACTTTCCAAACATTGATTATGCTCAGTCATTTACCGAGCCTTTTAAAGGTAAATATCGGGTTTCTGCCTATTTCAAAGTAGTAAATCAATATGAACAATGCCAGAATATCTTTGCGAATGCATGGATTCGTTGCGGCGTCTTGCGTGAAGGTTTTTTCAGACTTGGCCCGACTGTAAACAATGTCAGCAATGATTTTCAATATGTTTATCTTGATGTGGACAGTCGAGAAAATACACAAAATGATGCGAAGAATACCTTTTTTGTAATTGGATCAGATGGAATTTCCGGTAAAGCGTATGTTGATAATATTGCGGTTAAAGCCATTCTTGAACCAGAAAAAATTGAAATTCTTTCTATTAATTCATCCGTCGCAGATACAATAACTGTTTACAAAAATGAAACTGACAGTATTGTTATTCAATACGAATCTGCAAGTGACATCGAGGAGTATAAACTTCAGATTTTTTCAGAACCAGACTTGAGTTTCATGGAATATTTGTTGACATCAACGATAAGTAAACAACACCTAAATGATTTGGATCCGGGCACATATTATCTTAGAGCTTATGGGAAAAATGAATTCGGAAATGGCGAGTATTCAAAAATCAAGGTTCTGAACATTAAATCCTCTACTACAACATCCGCTTCAAATTATCATTATAAAGACGGAGAGAGTTTTTTAGTCTTCCCTAATCCTGTTAATAACGGCATATTGAATATTTACTCTTCAAAAACTGAAGAACTTGAAGTACATGTTTGCAGCCTTGAAGGTAAGACTTTGGTTCAGAGATTTATAAATGATTCATCGAATCAAATTGACATTGGATTTCTTGCGAACGGAGCATATTTAGTTAGGATAATTCAGAAGAACAGAGAAATTTCAAACAAATTGATCATTAAAAGATAGTTTTGGATTATCTCTAATTCTTATAAAAAATCAACCACTTACGATTTATTTCGTGGGTGGTTTTTAGTTTTATCCAGGTTTGGCAAACTTGTTACAATATTTCCCTGTATTACCTACGCTGATTTCGATAGTGTTCCCGAAAGTGTGTCAAACTGTAGACTTAATAAAAATGAAAGACCTTCCATATTCTGAAATTATGAGAATAATTATACAGATTCTAATAAATGAAACGGCCACAACACATAACTTTGAAATGGAAACACCATGTTTAAGCCTTATCTTTGCATGAATTCTTTAAAAAATGGGCAATAAGTCAATTCTATCAATCAAATCTTTACCTGTTCACCCGAAAAAACATGGAAGTGTTAATGGTACACCGATTAAGGGAATTGGTGTCTTTGAACTTGATTTCAAATTACTCTCAGAAAATAGTCAACTCAGTCTTAAATTCCCAAATCCTTCCGACAATAAAATAGAGGAAGTAGTAATCCCAATGGAAGAGTTAAAGAGTCGTATTCAATATCATGACCACATTGCACCTGTAGAGTTGGTGTTATGGTTGTTGCCAGATGGACATCTCTTTGATGCAACGAACATCGGAATTGAAGGCGAGTGGTATTTCATTGCTGGCGGCATGGCTGAAAACACATGTTGGGATTTCACGGAATTTCATGTAAAATAATGATATTTATTTGTTGACCATGTTGTGATGACTATAGTCCCCAATCGAAAATCAAACTTTATCTGATATCAGTAGAAATTGAACGCATATGATCACTAAATTTATAGGAACATATTGACGCCCATGGAATAGGTTGGTTTAAGAAACACCGACCTTCGATTTGAAAGCCATTCATTCTTCCTTCAAAGTGAAGAAGGTGTCTTAGAATTTCAACTTTTCAGGAAAATTTGTTTAGAGTTTCTCCTTTGACTTATAGGCAGATATCTATTACATTACTATTGAAAAATTTCATGGTGTGTTCGCTTTTAGACTGAGATTAGAGGCGCAATAATGGTATAGATAGATTACTAATTCAAGAGAATACTCCCTTTTTACATTCGTTATCGAACTATTTTTTCGATGTGGAGGTCGCTAATGCACTCTTTGACGGCCGGAAAATCCGATACTTAACTATACTGGATAATTATAGTAGAAAATGCATGGCGATTCATGTTGATCAGGGTCTAAAAGGAGCTCAGGTTGTTGACACGCTTGAAAGATTGCGGTTGTTGGGGATGAGAAAACCAAAAAAGATACAAGTGGATAATGGTTCTAAGTTTATTTCCAAGGATCTTGACAGATGGGCTTACGAGCAAAGTGTTGAACTTGTATTCTCCAAGCCGGGAAAACCGACGGATAATCCGTATATTGAGTCGTCCAACGGGAGCTTTCGGTACGAGTGTCTGAACACAAACTGGTTCCTATCTCTTGATGATGCCAGGGTTAAAATCCAAGCCTGGAGGGAGGAATACAACACCTTCAGACCACATAGTTTTCTTGGGGATTTAGCCCCTGAAATGTTCTTAAAAAAGCAAGTCAAAAAGGCCGAATTGTTTACTTTTGAGTGACTCTGAAAATGGGAGGAGGTCAGTTTTAATGTTAAATATTGATATCATTTGATAGTATTATGAAGAAAAGAGTTAATGATTTATGGGATTTATCTAGTAATGATTTAGTAAGATTTATAAGATGGATAATTAAAAAAAAAGGTGTAGGTAAATTTACTGGTTTTGAATCTTCAGATTATGGAGAGGATTGGGGTGTCACTGATTTAATTTCACAACATCTGTTGGTTGAATATTTATCTGAACGTTATCCTGAATGCATTATGGATAAAGAAGAGATAGATAAAAGTTTTAAAACTCTGGGAGAAGAAATTACATATAATAGAATAAGTCATTTCACTCGATTTATTGAGATTCTACCTTATTTAGAAGAATTTAATAATGATTTGCATGATTTGTATGAATCAGGTCCAAATGGAGACATGAGATATGATTATATGCTTTATGAGATTCAAACACATTTAGATTTTATTGCATCATCTTTAACGAATGAAGATGGTGACAGATTTGGTGGAAGTTGTGGTGATGGTCACATTTTTAAGCTTTTACATCTTTATGAGGATTCGTTAAAAGTATCTAATAAGACTATTCAGGAAAAGATAATGCTTAAGATTTATGAAAGAGTTTGTAGTGGAATTATTGTCACTAATGGTAATGGAGCTACTGACCTTTCATTAATGAAGAATAGATACAGACAGTATGCTTTGGAAAATTGTAGAATGCTTATAGGTTTTCTGCTAGATGAACATTCTGGTTTTAAGAGACATACTAATACTTGGGTGAGTTTAGATGATGTGAATAATCATCTTTATAAACTTTTAGAGAAGGAAGAAAAAGTTCGTGATGAACAGAAGAAAAAAAATAAAGTTTGAGATAGTATGATTAAGTAAAACAAAATAGAAAATTTTATGAATAGGAATTTTTAGCAAATAATCTTCCACGAAAATACAAAAGATGTAGAGTATATACTGATCAAAAGATGTAAGAAGTTCAAAAGATCGTCTAACTATCATCTAAGAAAGGTGTAAAAATGTATCATTGCATATTCCTGCGATTTTTATCTTGAACTGACTGTAAATAATAGTATTGGTTTTCGCTTAACGCCAAACATTTACAAAACCACTTCCAATTAGTTCCCTTTGATTAAATCGAGTCAAAGTCTTTATCGCCCAATTGTATATCCTTCAAGTCTAGCAAAATTGCTGTAAATAATCATGATATATATTTTCAACCGAAAGTTATATACACCTATTTTTGGATTCTTGAAGCAGCTAAAGAATCAATAGAAACTATAACACCAAAAGGTACAACTATGAAAAACGAAATTGATAGAATTTTCGACCTTCTTGATGATTGGCGACAATTGCCAGCCTACCAACTTGAAAGACGTTCAGATATATTTTTCGCACTATACCTTAATCAGATTTTAGAAAAAACACAAAAGACAACAATAGACTTGATTATACCCGAATTCCCAGTTAGGATTGGAGAGATTTCAAACAAATATCCAACATTGAATAGATCTTTCAAGATTGATTATTTAGCTTACTCACAAAGTGACCAGAGGGTCTTCTTGGTTGAACTGAAAACCGACTTACATTCACTTAGAGATAAGCAAAATTGGTATTTAGAAGGTGCTTCCAAAATTAAAGTCTCTGGCTTGGTTAATGGGTTATTGAAAATATATGACGCAACAAACCAAAAGAATAAGTACAACAAACTTCTTGACAAACTTGAGTCAATAAACTGGATTAAAAGATCAAAGGACGGGATTTTAAACACAGATTGTGAAATTCAACCAGAAATTGTTTTTATACAACCGGTGGTTACTGAAAACATTGGGGTGATAATCTCTTTTGATGATATAATTCAAATACTTTCCGAATACCAGGACACATTATCTCAACGATTTATAAAATCCTTGGAAATATGGAAAAAGGATGTTAATCAATACTGAAATTTGGTCTTGCAATGATCTAAAAATCTCAAATCAAACTTTATCTGATATCAGCAGAAGTTGACCCCAAGTGATTACAAAAATTTTGGAACCACATTGACCCCCAAGGAATAGGTTGGTGTAAAAAACAATGACCTTCTAATTATATGACCAATCATTCTTTCACAAGGCGACAGGAATTATATGTATATATCAAATTCTTTGTGAAAACTTGCATATGGTATTCTTACTGAATTCTCTTAAATTTAATGACTTTGAATTTGAGAGGATTTCATAAAAGTTAAAACCAATTTACGATTGCCGAGTAAAAAAGGAGATTGCAACTATACAACCCAAAAATTAATATTTAAACCTAAAGAAATGAGAATAATTAATTCAATTGCGATTTTACTTTTGATACTTATAAGTTCATGCCACAAGGATGAACTTTCTAATGATAATAACTTTTTTAAAATTACTACTTCTGATAGTAAGATATTTAGAACTGAATATGTGAATCAGCCAGTGCCAACACAGAATGGTACATTCTCAATGCAATACAATAAACCATCTTTAGATAATAAGCTGCACAAGTATTTCTTCCTAATCCTAATAGATAATGGAAGCGATGCCTACTTGTTGTTTCAAAACAAGGAGCTGCCGATACCTGGAGTGAAGTACACACACATAAATTCAGATTATCTTGACTTCGGACTAACAATTAGCAGCCAAGAATTACAAACGTGGAGAACTGAATTGAATTTTGAAAGAATCGATGAATACCCAGGAAGAATCATTGGGGTATTAAAGTCCTTTGATTCAAAAAACAATTTAATTTGTACAGGTGAATTTAATTTTCAAACTTCAAAATGAGTTGACTCATACTTAAGTAATAAATCAAAATTAAGAATTAATGGGATTACATTCAAAATTTCTTGTTCATTGGACAGGAAAGGAATTTAAATCAGACGATTCAAAAAATATTGTCGATAGATTAAAGGATAATCTCAGTCATGGATTATATATGAATACTGGAAGTGAATTCATGATTGGAAGTAATAATACAACGGTTACCACTAGCGTATCTAGGGTTTGTTTTACTGAAATTCGATTAAGCCAAGCTAAAAATCATTCAGACTCATACGGCAAACTTGGAATAGGCTTTAACCGCGAATTTGTCCTTGAAAGAATGGGAGGGCCTGTTTTCTATGTCCAAAATGGGGAAAATGGTGCAGTTGTTGAGCATTTTGCCTATTTACACCAACATTTAAGAAGTAATGAAAATCAGATTATGGTTGATCGTTTGAATACGATTATGGGATTCATGAAAAATATGTCAGTTGAAAATGATAGTGAATTGAAGTATTATGAAGAAATGGAATGGAGAATAATTCAACTTAAAATTCTTGAAGATAATCAATTGATTAAAGTTCAAAACAAAGAAATGGGAATCTATAGGGTTATATTCAAACCGGAGGATATCGAATTAATTGTTTTTCCTAATAAGGAAACCAAGCAACTAGCTGTTCAAGAGGATTTTATCAAGCATTTCTTCAAAGATCACCTACCTGTTATTGCAACAATAGATGAATGTTTAAACTTTTAAAATTTATCAATAATCAATAGAAAATAGGATCAGGAAGAAGGGAGACTTATAGCCAGTGAGTATTAAAGATTTACGCTTCAAAAACATACAGGTTTGTTTTAAAGGTTGGTGGAAAATACACCGACCTTCGAGTAAAGTACAATGAATTCTTTCTTCCTTCAACGTAAAAGCAAGTCACAGAAAAGCCCCAAATCCTGGAAAAATTTCTGGAAATATTTTTTAAAGACCTCTGATGACTTAAAGACCAAAGAAATTCACCTTTTTTTAAGGGGGGATACGGGGAAGGAGCCCATATGGCAGGACAGGGACATGGGGTACCTGAGGGGTCGAAAAATTTATTGAGTACTCTAATAATATTAAACTTACCCATTTGTGAAGGTTTTAATTGTGAAGGCTCGACTATAATTTTTTTATCTTTGAGATAATTAAGAATCAAACTCATGAAGCGACCAGAACCCATAATCGTTAAATGTGAAATAGGTCCTTATCCTCGACCAATGCCAGAAGGGATGTTCGATCCAATGCCAGAAGTTAGGGCATTCTTCAACAACGGAGAAGAAAAAATACTGTTTGATTTTTTTCCTGATGAAATATTCTTTTCAGAAAATGAAGTCATCGGATTAACTGAAGAGGAGGCCAAAAGGTTAAGGACTGAGAAGGATATCAAATTCTTACAATCATAGATAGCTGCATTCAGATTCTGACACTCAGTTCTGACAATGAAACTTAATCGGCAAAAATTGACCAAGGTTGCCAATTAAGTTATAGAGCGTTGTCCTCTCAACTCTCTCTCCATCAAGCAACTCAAGAGCTCTGGTGGATGATATTTGCCAAAAAACATGTGCTAACGTTGCGCTGTATTTTAGGATTTAGTCTCATTTCGTCTGTGATATTTTTCCCCAAGTCTCTATTTTAGCGAGAACACTTGCGTTGATAGATGGGTGATTATTTTTGGGGATTCTTTTTTATTATCCTAGGGGTAGTATTTTCTATTCCGTATTTAGTTATTAAAATCGTTGAATGGATATACCAAGACAATCCTATAACCGTCGAAGAACTGGTTATCCCCAAAAAGAAGTTTGTAAAATTGATTTTAATATGGTGTAGCCAAAATCTTGGTCATAACGAACAAAGTCCTGATTTGAAGATTTATTACTATTTCAACAAGAAATGGGGCGGGCTATACAACTACAGGAATCGACAAATAACCTTATATATCCCAAAGTGGTTGACATTAAATGATTTGACTAAGAATGTGATACACGAGTATGTCCACTACCTTCAGATCGTCAAACCAGTGGATGATGCGATGTATAACAAACACACTCAGGAGGTCGGTTATTGGGATAACCCATATGAAGTCGCAGCCAGGAGACTGGCTGAAAAATACCATAATACTTGTTTGGATTGGGTTTTGGGGAAATCAGTTCGTAATTGAAATTTTATTACCCTTGTAGTACTGTTAAAGTGTTTTCAGATTTCGAAAAATTCAAGGAATGAGTGAATTGCCGAATGATTTCAATAATCCAGCAATCAATTGGGAAGACCTACCAAAGGCAACCCGTGAGTTCACTTGTTTTCTTGATTTGGTTATTGATGAGACATTAGAATTGGGAACAGAAGAATTTACTCCAACCTATATTCGCTGCTTCGGGAAAAAATGTCATGGGATAATTGAAACCTCCATCAACCTTAGTGAAGAATCAATTAACTGGCGATGCACATATTGTGACAAATCAGGAACAATTACCAAATTATTTGGTAGGTAATTCCGAATAAATCAAGAATTAAAAGGAAGTGCTAAATATCACTAAAACCCGCATGAATACAAGGCCTTCAGAAGATTTTGCTGTATTTTTATTGTGTGAATAAAAAGGAAGTATCATGAGGGTGAAATATAATCGTGTTTCCACAATCGGACAATCAGGGGATAGGTTTACTGCAGATAAAGAAAATTACGATCTGGTGTTGTTAGATAAAATATCAGGTTCAGTTCCATTCAAGAAAAGGCCAGAAGCAATAAAACTAGTTCAGCTTATTGAAAAGAATCTTGTCACTGAATTGGTGGTGGAAGAATTATCGAGACTCGGTCGAAATACAGGGGATGTAATTAATAACCTGGAATGGCTCGAAAGCAAAAATATAAATGTTGTTGTTCGCAACATAGGACTACAATCCCGTCCAAACAATAATCGAAACCCAATATGGAAGATGATTTCTTCGGTTATGTCGAGCTTGTACGAAATGGAGCTTGAGAATATCAAGGAAAGAACTGAGGTTGGTCGGAAAGTCTATGTACAGAAGGGAGGAAGGTTGGGAAGACCATTTGGTACATCAGAATCCCAACGAATTTTTCTACAAAAACAAAAATCACAGAATATTATCAAATATTTGAGAAGAGGAATGACATTTAAAGAAATTTCTGTACTTCTTAATGTTTCACCAAAAACCATAAAAAAAGTAAAAGATGTAATGATATTTTTTGGGGAAACCTGAAAATATTTTAAACAAGCAGTGTCACTCTTCCATGTTCATTTATCAGTGGTGAGTTTTGCATATTTAACTAGAGCGCCGATTGGATTTGAAAAGTGAAATACAAAGTATGATAAATTTCAAAGATTCATTACTAAATGAAAATTAGTGATTTAAAAAAATTAGATCCAATTTTTAATGGATACTAATGTGTGATATATCGACACATTCGTTACATTGATATTGGCATGTTGATAACTCTTTGAGTTTTCAACATGCCAACATCACATTAACATCACCATTTACATTCATTTTTTAGTTATTAATTTCAAGTATTCATAATTCCTGGGCAAAATAATTTCGTTTGAATCCATGAATGCTAAGGACACTTCAGGCTGAATAGGAATGTGCTTTTCTACTGTTTTAAATTTTTGCATAGGAGTTTTTCCGCCTAGTGAAGAATGCGGACGTTTTTTGTTATAAAAATCTTGCCAATTTTTGGCAAGTTTTCTGAGGTTCTGCAAGGATTGGCTAATATCAATGTGCTGCCAAAATTCTATTTTATCAGTCTGCTGTGTTCTTTCAACTTTCCCGTTCAGATGAGGACTTTTCGGCCTTATTGGTCTAAATTTTATAAAGTGTTCATGTAATTCATATTGAAAATTGTAATTGAAAAATTCGGTGCCCCAATCAGTTTGAATACGCTGGATCGGAAACCCAAAATCATCTAGTAATTCTCTTAAAAAATGAATTGAACTTTCACACTTTTTATTCTCGTAAAGCCTGATGACCTTAAGACGGGTACAGTCATCAATCGCAGTAAACTGGTAAGTTTTATTCCGAAGCTTTGTTACATCTAACTGAATCCGTTCTCCTGGTATCAATTTACTATATCGCTTAAATTCCGATTTTTTTCTTCTTCTTAATACGGGTTTTACTTTGTTCCTATCTAAAACTCTCCAAATTGTCATTGGCGATACTTTTAGCCTTTTGCTATGTAATAAATAGTTTGAGATTCGTTGAGGACCCCAGCTAAATTTCTTTCTGGTATTAAGAATTACACTTTCTAATTCCTTGTCGACTTTGAGTTTAGTGAGATTTAAAGGACGTTGAGACTTATCGGACAAACCTGCAATTCCATTCTGTTCATAGCGTTTTATCCAACGATAAAGTGTTGGGCGAGAAATTCCACACCTAAGTGCAGCTTTTGCTATAGATCCCAGCTCAATATAGGTTTTTATCCACTTTTCACGGGCTTTAATTTTTCTTTCCGCGTTCTTCATTGAACGAAAGATAATATATTCCAGAATAAAAAATAGCCTCAGATTTGTAACGTTTCTATTGATACTTTACAACTAATGCCACTATATTGGTTTCAATTTTTTTATATTCCCAAAATTATCAACAAAAAAACTTTCATCATTTAGTTTAAGTATTGCTCCGCTATCCATGTAACATTCGGCAATGTCATAAATTGGTGGAACAATTTCATCTCCATAAATGTTGATTAATCCAATTTTTCGATTAACACAAACTAAAGAGATGCCATCATGGAAATCATCAATCGGCAAATCATACTTAAACAATGTTAACTCGTTGCCCTGCGAATCAATTAATCCCCATTTTCCGTTAAATTTTGCAGTAACATATCCATTGTCGAGGGTTTCTGCTTTTTTATATTTCAAAGGAATCACCTCTTCACCAAACCTATTTATAAAACCAATTCGCACTTTATTTGTATTTTTATTCCAAACAGAAACTTTACCTAAGCCATACATGAATATATCCGCTTCATAATATTTAAATTCTGTTATTGCATGTCCATCAGTATTTATGTACCCAAATTGGTAGGGTTCTTTTTCTCCAGACCGAGCTGGAGCAAGACCTTCTGAAAACCTTAGAACTTCATTATAAACAAATGGAATTCTAACTATTCCCGCCCTATCTATAAAACCAAATAGTCCATTTTTTGAAACTGCGTTCAATCCTTCGCTGAAAAATTGTGCTTCATCAAATTGACAAGGTATAACATTTTCACCCCAAACATCAACAAAACCAATTTTTCTATTTATGTGAACTTCTACCATTCCTTCATTTGTTATACCAATCCAGTCATATATATAATCAATAATGAGATTATTATTCTGATCACAAAAACCCCACTTTCTATTCTGTGTATTTTGTTTGCGAATGAGTTTGTGTTTATTATTAGATTCTATTATTTCAGGGACATGTTTATTACTTGAATCGTCTATTCCACAATTTGATGATTCGATACTAATGGATTGAATATTTATACCAGGGATTTTAAATTTTCCAAGCTTAAATAGTTGATAAACAATTTTAGCCTCATGTTTAGCATCATCCAACCCACGATGTGCTTCAATATATGCACTTTCACCAAAAAAATAGTGCCAGGCTTCTTCGACTGTGGGGTATTTAGGTGAACCAAATCCCTTAGCTGTTGGAAGATTTAAAATCGGGGTTGCAACAACCATGGGGCATGGCAATTCCCTAATTCTAAAACCACGATTCTTCAAGAAACCAAAATCAAAATCTTTATTATATGCAGTTGCATAATATTCATCAAAAAGTCCTTGAATAATTTCTTTCTGATTATTCAGACTTGGGGCATAATTTACTTGTTCGTAAGTTAAATCTGAATTCCTGAAAATCCAGCCCAATGAATCTTGTGTATGTAAAATATCAAAACCATCTTCCTTAATTAGTGAATTATATACAGGAATTATGTTTCCAGTTTCAAGGTTAAGTTTAACTATTCCTATTTCGATAATTTTCCCACCTTGATTAAGAAAACCTGTGGTTTCAATATCAACAACCAAAATTTCCTTTGTCATTTGGTTTCTTTTTTTTTAACAACTGGTATTTGTTGCTTAGACTCTTGACTGAATCATCTATTATTATACCGCTTGTCCAACTGCTCATTTAACAATTTTAATTTTAATATATGAACTATGCTTGCATTAATTCTTTGGAAAACCTATAGTTACACAATTGTGCTTGAAATTGAAGGTATAAAATTAACAGATACTTTTTTTAAAAAATGTGTGCTCAACTAGAATTTCAAATTTTTGTAATTTATGAAAAAAACAGCTTATACTTCCTACAATAGTATAAGTTCCTCATTCACTCTTTATAATTATTCTTAAAAGATCATTCAATACAATTTTTGTAATTGAACCAGTAATAATTTGCTATTTTTGGATTATAGTAAATGATAAATTAAATTGTAAGAGTTTAGGTGTGATGAATTTGCTATTTGAAAATTGAAAACTGATGTTTTTTTTCTGATAGTTTAAACTCATATTTCTAAACTTACAGGCTTTTTACAACCAAGAAAACACATTCAGATATATGCTGGCATTATATGAAAAACTTGTTCCAAACACCATAATCAAGGGAAATCTATTTCCTGAAAAGATTCATGTATTTGTCGCAATGCCATTTGGAAATGCCATAAAACTAATCGGCAGAGGTGAAAGTAACAAGGTATATGACTTGTTGATACCTGAAGATAAGTTTAGTGAAATTGAATTTGTAGAACAAGGGACATTCAACGGTGATGCCAATAAATTCAGGTTAGCAATTGAAGCGATGCGATTAGGTTTGGCTTATGAGTATGACCCATATTTTTCTCTCTCGATTGCACGGGTTGACCCTTTGCCTCACCAGCTCGAAGCAGTTTACGATTATTTTCTGAAACTTCCTCGAATCCGTTTTCTTCTTGCCGACGACCCAGGTGCGGGTAAAACAATTATGGCAGGATTACTTGTCAAAGAATTGAAAGCAAGAGGAATTGTAAAACGAATTCTGATTGTAACTCCTGCTAATCTTACATTCCAGTGGCAACGGGAAATGAAAGACCGTTTCCGTGAAAATTTTGAAATAATCCGTGGAGATATCCTAAGAGCCAATTACGGAAGTAATCCCTGGCAGGAAAGAAATCAAGTGATTACATCTGTTTCATGGGCTTCGCTTCAAGAAGATGCCAATCAAAGTTTGCTCAGAGCAACTTGGGATTTGGTAATTGTTGATGAAGCACACAAAATGAGTGCTTACGATGATGACCATAAAACCTATGCCTATCAATTAGGTGAAAATTTATCAGAACGGACCGATCATTTTCTTCTTATGACAGCAACACCACACAAGGGTGATAAAGATCAGTTTCAACTTTTCATGCGTCTGCTTGATAAGGATGTCTATGCAGATATTGCAAGCATCGACGAAGCACTTGAAAAACGTTCAGCACCGTTCTATTTACGCAGGGTGAAAGAGGCCTTAGTGTCGTTTCCAGACCCTGAAACAGGCATTATTAAATCTCTTTTTACCAAACGGATCGTAAATACAATAGGCTTTCAGATACAGGATGAAGAAATGGACTTCTATATTGAACTTACCAAATATGTGGAAGACCAGTCCATCAGGGCAGCAGCAGAAAATTCAGCACGAGCACGAGCAGTAGGTTTTACAATGGCAATGTTGCAACGAAGATTTTCTTCAAGTCTTTATGCTGTGAGACGAAGTTTGGAAAGAATGAAAACCAGAAGGGAAGAAATTTTACGCGATCCGGAAGCTTACAAGCAGAAACAAATTCAAAATCGATTGCCCGAAAATTTTGAAGACCTTACTGATGAAGAACAACAGGGTATTATTGAATCATTGGAAGATGCAGTAATAACTTATGACCCCAATGAGCTTCGAATTGACATAAACAAACTTTGCCAATTAATTGAACAAGCAAAACAACTTGAATTCAAAGAAATAGAAAACAAGATAGTAAGGATGAAGGAAGTCCTTACAAGCCAGGGTGTTTTTTCTGATCCAAAAATGAAGTTACTCGTTTTTACAGAACACAAAGATACCTTAGACTATCTGGTTGGTGATGGTAAAGATGGGCGGCCACTCGGCAAACTTATTCAATGGGGTTTGAATACAACCCAGATTCATGGTGGATTGAAAGTCGGTGACCGGAATACACCTGGGACGAGAATATTCGCTGAACGTGAATTCAAAGAATCTGCACAGGTTTTGGTAGCCACCGAAGCTGCCGGCGAAGGAATAAACCTACAGTTTTGTTGGTTGATGATAAACTACGACATTCCATGGAACCCAATTCGGTTGGAGCAGCGCATGGGGCGAATTCACCGCTATGGACAGGAGAAAGATTGTTTGATTTTGAATTTCGTTTCAACCAATACCCGCGAAGGCCGGGTGATGCAAAAACTTTTTGAGCGAATTCAAAACATAGAAGACGATCTTGATCCGAAAAAAACAGGAAAGATATTCAATGTTTTAGGAGATGTTTTCCCTAGCAATCAATTGGAAAAAATGTTGCGGGACATGTATGCGCACAATCTTACTGAAGATGTAATCAAGAATAGAATTGTTGAGCAGGTTGATTCCGCTCATTTCAAACAAATAACCCAGTCCACATTAGAAGGACTTGCCAAAAAAGAATTGAACCTTTCCGCCATAATAGGTAAATCAGCCGAAGCGAAAGAACGAAGATTAGTACCAGAAGTAGTTCAGGATTTCTTTATACAGGCCGCCCCTTTGCAAGGATTGCATCCGAAAGAGAAACAAACACCCAAAGGCGTTTTCAATATAGGACGAGTGCCAAGAAATCTATGGAAACGTGGAGAAGATAATGAGAAGCACTTTGGAGTAATGGGTCATGAATATGGAAATGCCGCTTTTTCTAAAGATATAATAAGCAAAGACAATTCCCTGGATTGGATAACTCCCGGCCATCCATTGTTTGAAGTAATCCGTGAAGAAACAGTTGAAAAATTCGGGGATGAACTAAAAAAAGGTGCGGTTTTTTATGATATTAACCTTACTAAACCTACAAAACTCGATATCTTTTCTGCTTCAATTGTTGATGGTTTAGGCCATATTTTGCACAAACGACTATTTGTCATTGAATCACAGGCCAATGGGAAAATTGCTATAAAACAAGCAACGGTTTTTTTAGACATTATACCTGCATTGAATCACAAAGATTTACCTGATGTGAATATGTTGCCAAACATAGTTGATCTGGAACAATATCTAATCAATTCTGCATTGAGCAAATACCTTCATGAAGTACAACAGGAACGATTGAAAGAAACCACAACCATAGAAAAACATCTGGAACTAAGTTTAAACGAACTCATTAAGAAGCAAAACGATAAGCTTGGCGAATATATACAGGCACAAATTGATGGTGATAAAAATCCTTATCTGGCCTCAAATATTTCACAAACTGAAAATCGCATACTGGAGCTGACCAATCGTTTGGAGAACCGAAAAAATGACTTGGCAAAAGAACGTCATTGCTCCATATCATCTACGCAGCATTTGGGTACTGCATGGGTATTACCTCACCCCGACCGTGAAAAGCCCGAAATTAAAGAAATGGTAAGTGATGCCGAAATTGAAAATATCGCAATACAATTTGTGATTTCACATGAACAATCGTTAGGATATGAGGTACAAAGTGTGGAGAGCGAGAACCGGGGATTTGATTTGATAAGCCGAAAACCGCATCCTGAAGATCCTTTGACTGCTATTGATGTGAAGTTTATTGAAGTAAAAGGACGTTCGTTTATCGGCGAAGTAGCTCTAACCAGCAACGAATACAAAACTGCCCAACGATTGAAAAAGGATTTCTATTTGTATGTGGTGTATAACTGCGCCACACAGCCCCAACTTCACATCATTAAAGACCCGTCTTTGTTAGGTTGGCAACCTATTGTAAGAGTAGAGCACTACCAATTGAAATCAGACGATATTATTAAATCATCTATCAAAAACTAAAGATGAAATATCCAAAACGATTAATAGAAGTTGACCTACCGATAAAAAGAATCTCCGCACATGCACGGAGGGAAAAATCCATCAGGCATGGTCACATATCTACTTTACACATTTGGTGGGCAAGGCGACCTTTAGCTGCGTGTCGAGCTGTTTTATGTGCATCACTTTGGCCAGACCCGGCAGACCCATTGTGCTCAAAGGAGTTCATTGAGTTTGCTCAAAAGGAAATGATAAAGTGGAGTGATAATGACAACTTGCCATTATTGAGCAAAGAAAGCATTGAACATTTCATTAAAGTAAATCATGATAAAAAACACGTTGAAAATAAAACATTTCTCAGAACCCTTTTACTAGATTTCATTGCTGATTTTTCTAATTGGGATAATAGCTTCAATCCTAAATTTCTTCAGACCTCAAGAGACTTGACATATTCAGCACATATTGCGCACGGTGGACAAACTGGGACTAAACCATTAGTTGTTGATCCATTCGCGGGTGGCGGCTCAATACCATTGGAAGGTTTACGTGTGGGTGCTGAATCTTTTGCAAGCGATTTAAATCCTCTCCCAGTTTTGATAAATAAGGTTCAACTTGAATATATTCCGAAATATGGCCGACAGTTAGCAGATGAAGTTTTAAAATGGGGCCAATGGGTGAAAGAGCAATCTGAAAAAGAATTAAATAAATTTTATCCCAGTTTAAAGAACCCAACAGAAGAGTTATATACTCCTAAACCTATAGATATAATTAAAAAGGGAAATCAACATTGGGGCATTGTAAAAATTTCAAAAGAAATACCAATTGCATACTTATGGGCACGAACTGTAAAATGTGAAGGGCCAAGTTGTGGGGCTGAGGTTCCTCTAATAAGAAGTTCATACCTAGCAAAAAAAGGCAATAAAAGTATTGGTTTAAAGGCTTTTCCTAACCTTAAGACCAAAAGATTGGAGTTTGAAATTATTGAAGGAATTAAACCAAATGAGACATTTGGAACAGTTCAGAGAGGTAATGCAATTTGTAAATGTTGTGGTTATGTTACGCCTGTTGCAAATGTTAGAAAGCAACTTATTGAATTGGAAGGAGGAGCTGACTCATCTAGACTACTTTGCGTTGTAACAACTTTAGTTACTGAAAGAAAATTCAATAAAGAAATAAATGAGTTTAACGAAATTGGAAGATACTACAGAATTCCCGATGTGTCAGATATTCAGGCATTAAGACATTCTGAGGAAAAACTAAATAGTTTATTAGAGTTAGATCCTAACATTATCCCAAATGAGGTTTTACCACTAATGAGTGGAGTTTTTAATGTGCCTCTCTATGGTATAAATCAATGGCGAAAGTTATTTACTAAAAGACAATTATTGTCTTTGGTCACTTTAATTGAAAAGACTAAAGAAATTAACAGTGGCAATCTTAATAATGTGATACGGACACTAATGGCTTTTGCAATTGATAGACAGGTTGATTACAATTCTTCAATATGTACATGGGTACAGTCCGGAGAATTTATCGGTCATACATTAGCACAAGGACAGTCATTACCAATTAAAACTGATTTCGCCGAAGTAGCTTTATTAAATTCTGGTTCTGGAAATTATGAAGGGGCTTTCAATTGGATAGCATCTGTAATTGAAAATTTAAGCAAACAAAATTTAGATTCATCTGGCACATCGGTTCAGTGTTCAGCATCTGAACATATTTTAGCTGATGACTCATCAGATGTTTCATTTACCGATCCACCATATTATAATGCAGTTCCATATTCAGATTTATCTGATTTCTTTTACGTATGGTTAAAACGGTCGTTATCTGATATTGAACCAAAACTATTAGGCAATCTAAATTCGCCAAAAGAAAAAGAGATATGTGAAATGGCCGGATGGGATTCAGTTAGATATAGTCATAAGGATAGTGTATGGTATGAACATGAAATGGGACTTGCAATGTCTGAGCTGAGACGAATCACAAAACCATCTGGAATCAGCATAGTTGTATTTGCACATAAATCTACATCTGGATGGGAGGCACAATTGCAAGCGATGTTAAATGCTGGTTGGATATTCACTGCTTCATGGCCTATTGATACTGAAATGGCAACAAGACTTAGAGCACATGGTTCAGCAGCCCTGGCATCATCAGTCCACTTAGTTTGTCGTCCAAGAGAAAACGAAGATGGTTCCTTAATTCAAAACCAAATTGGTGATTGGCGTGATGTACAAGAAGAACTCCCTAAACGAATTCATGAATGGATGCCGCGCTTAGCAGCCGAAGGGGTTGCTGGTGCGGATGCCATTTTTGCGTGTTTAGGACCGGCTTTGGAAATATT
Source organism: Bacteroidales bacterium 6E (assembly GCA_001270045.2). Classification (GTDB taxonomy): domain Bacteria; phylum Bacteroidota; class Bacteroidia; order Bacteroidales; family Prolixibacteraceae; genus UBA1413. Next base: position 194,534 of record DF970669.1, read on the forward strand.
CAGCCGCTATACCAAAGTAGTGCAGGCTGGTAGTGAGAGGGAAATTTCACTGCGTGAATATTTGGAAAAGGTTTGGGCTGCTGTAAGTCAGGAAGCATTAAATATGGTATTCTCTGGTGGCGAAGCACAAGGCTTGGAGGAAGATGCAAGGTTAACCGCCATGTGGCTATGGACACTCACCGCTGGTGAATCAGTCAATGGAGCAAATGATAATGATGAGGATAGTTATGAAGATGATAGCAGCGGTGGAAATAAACTAACAGGTGGTTTTATCTTAGAGTATGACACGGCAAGAAAAGTTGCCCAAGGCTTAGGAGCCAATTTGGAAGATTTGAAAACCTTAGTGGAGGTTAAAGGCGATAAAGCCCGATTACTTCCGGTGATAGAAAGAACCAACTCATTATTTGGTTCGGCCAGTATTCAGCAACAGCCTGTAAGAAGAAAGAATAAAGAGGTTCAATTATCTTTGTTTACTGCAAACGCCAAACCTGAGGAAGAATTAAAATTCGAAATGCCGGATCTTAAAATGGAAAATACCGGAAAAACTGTGTTAGACCGATTGCATCAGGCCATGCTTTTGTTCAGCACTGGAAGAACCGAAGCATTGAAAAGATTCTTGGTAGAAGATGGTGCAGGCAAGGATGACCGGTTCTGGAAACTGGCTCAATCACTCACATCCCTCTACCCGAAAGAAACAGACGAAAGGCGCTGGGTTGAGGCCGTTCAGACATACAAAAAGAGTTTAGGATTTTAATAACGAAAGACACAATACAATGGCACTTAAACCTTGGTATAATATAATCACACCCCGTGAAGATTTAGTAGCTGGAAAACCTTTGGACGCATCGGAATTCGCTGTTCACCTTGATCATGTGAGGTTGGGCACAGCCCCTAAAGACTATACAGATCCGGAAAGGTTTTTTCACAGGACCTATCTGACCCAAACCTTGCTCGACATGGCGGCACAGACAATTCGAAGGTTTTCTGGTATAATTACTGAAACTTCTCCTGTGTTTAATTTGACCACTCAATTTGGTGGTGGTAAAACCCACTCCCTTGCCTTACTATATCATTTGGCAAAAAGTGGCAACATAGCTAAAAAACTAAAAGGAGTTGACCGCATTTTAACGAAGGCTGGTGTTGATGATATTAAGACTGCAAAGATTGCCATTTTTGTTGGAACGGAATTCAGTTCTGTAACAGGCAGAGGAGAAGATGGTGAACCATTGAGAAAAACCCCATGGGGTGAATTGGCTTTTCAAATCGGTGGAGAAATGGCTTTTGAGTCGTTCTCTGAACTTGATAAATCATATATTCCTCCAGGTGGAGATGACCTTAATAGACTTTTTGACAAAGATCAACCTTACCTCTTATTGTATGACGAATTACTTAACTATGTTAGCAAGCACAGGAATTACCATGACCTTGGTGCGCAATTTTACAATTTCCTGCAAACTCTGACAGAATTTGTCAGGAGTAGGAATAATATTGTATTAGCGGTTTCCATCCCCGCTTCTGAGTTGGAGATGAATACCGAAGATCAAGCTGATTATGACCGTTTCAAAAAAATGCTTGACCGTTTGGGTAAAGCCATGTTTATGAGTGCCGAAAGGGAAACGACAGAAATTATCCGAAGAAGATTATTCGAGTGGCATGGATTACCTGATGAAGCAAGAAAAACCATCAGCGAATATGTGCAATGGCTTGATGAACACAAATCACATTTAAGCTTCAATACCGAAACAGCAAGGCAGCAATTTGAGTCGTCTTATCCATTTCATCCGGCAGTATTATCCCTGTTTGAAAGAAAGTGGCAGGCATTACCTCGTTTCCAACAAACTAGGGGTGTTTTAAGATTATTGGCATTATGGGTAGCCAAGGCCTACAATGATGGATATAAAAAACTTACTAAGGATACATTAATCACCTTGGGAACTGCCCCTCTTGAAGATGCAAATTTCAGGGCAGCAGTTTTTGAGCAGTTGGGCGAGAACCGGTTGGAGGCTGCCGTAACCACCGATATTGCCGGAAAAGATGATTCGCATGCAATCCGTTTAGATAAAGAAGCTATTGATGCAATTAAGAAAGCGAGGTTGCATAAAAAATGTGCCACAACAATATTTTTTGAATCAAATGGAGGTCAGACTGCACAAGGTTTGGCTACATTACCCGAAATTAAGCTTTCCATAGGGGATCCTGATGTGGATATTGGTTTGATAGATGGTGTAATTCAGTCTCTTTTGGATAGTTGTTATTTTCTAACTGCAATCAATAATAAGTATAAATACTCGATACACGAAAACCTTATAAAACGATTTTCAGATAGAAGGGCAAGTGTCCAACCATCGGCTGTAAATGAGCTGATAGAGTCGGAAATCCGAAAGGTATTTGACAAAGGAAACGGCTTCGAGAAGGTTATGTTTCCTGAAAGAAACAATCAGGTAACCGACCGACCCGTGCTTTCATTAGTAGTTTTGCATCCATCAAAACGGCTGGAAGATAGTGAGACGAAATCCTTTATGGAGGATATCGTAAATAACTATGGAAGTTCCGCCAGAGTGTACAAAAGCGGTTTAATTTTTTGTATTGCAGACAATGGCCAGTCAATTAAAGAAGAAGCAAAAAAGTACTTGGCATGGGAAACCATTTATGATGAAGCGCATGAATTAAAACTGGACGACGACCAGCGCAAACAAGTGAAAGTAAATATGGAGAGGGCTAGGAAGGATATTGTGGAAAATGTATGGAAAGCATACAAGAATCTTGCACTGCTAAATAAGAATAACAAGTTACAAGCAAAAGATTTAGGATTAATCCATTCCAGTCAGGCTAGGACTATTACTGAGCTTTATCTTACTCGTTTGGAGTCCGAGGGTGAGATAACCAGTGAAATAAATCCTAATTTCCTTGTAAGAAATTGGCCTCCAGTCTTTACCGCATGGAGTACTAAGGGTGTAAGGGATGCGTTTTACCAATCACCTCATTTTCCCCGCCTGATTCGTCCTGATTCAATTAAAGCTACAATTAGCAGGGGGGTTGAAAATGGGATACTGGCCTATGTTGGGAAACAGGGAAGCAAATTCGAGCCATTCATATTCGAAAAGTCTATATCTGCCGGCGATATTGAAATTTCCGATGACATGTTTATTGTTACCGCAGAGGAAGCACGAAAAAAAATAGAACCAAGAAAGTTAACTTCCATTAAAATAATTCCTCCTTCGGTTACATTGGAGCCAAACAATTCCTATTCATTTATTATAAAAGGTTATGACCAGCATAATGAAGAAATAAGTATCGATAAAGTAGAATGGGATGCAAGTTTTGGTAATATTTCAGCAGAAGGTTTTCTTACCGTCGAAGAATCGGAAGGTGTTTACAAAGTCACTGCAACCTCAAATGGAATTACAGCAACATCTACTGTAACAGTTCAGAAAAAGGACGAAACTAAACCGCCAATACCCGATCTGAAAGTGACTACAACACCGGCAATAAAAACCAAAATAAGTTGGATGGGAATTGTTGATACCAAGAAGTGGAATGTATTCTATACCAAAGTGCTGGCAAAGTTTGCAGCTAATCCGAACTTAAAGATTACAATCAAATTTGAAGTTGAAGAAGATCCATCAAATGCTGAAATGAAGATTGAAGAAACCAAGACTGCATTAAAGGAAATGGGGTTGGATGATAATATTGGATGACGATCTATGGATATAGTTATTAAAATAACTACTTTATTATAAAAAGTAAATATTCATAAGCCAAAGAAAATTAAAAATGATAAAGCCATATTTTGGGAACATACGAAATATTTTAGTGGATAATCTAAAAAAAGCTAAGTATGATGTTTATATCGCAGTAGCTTGGATTACCGATAAAATTTTTGAAGATTTACTATTATTACTTTTAGAAAATGGAGTATCGATAAATATCATAGTGGTAAATGATGAAATTAATCTTAGGGGGGGTATCGATTGGAAAGCTCTTGTAAATAAAGGTGCAAATGTTTTTTGGGATAATCATCATCATAAATTCTGTGTAATTGACAGGGAGAAAGTAATCACAGGATCATTCAATTGGACATATTTAGCTTCAAATAGATCAAATCGGGAAAACATTATTATAATTGAGGGTGAAAATGATTTGATAGAACAATTTTCTCAAGAATTCATTCAGTTAAAAAAGGAAGCAACCAAATTTGTTATTGAACCCGAGAAAGTCAAGATTGTTGAACAAGTCATCGTCAAAGAAAACATTACAAATATTAAAAAGTACAAAGCATATCAAAAAGATACGACTTATTACTGTGGAAAATGTAGTGGCAGATTGACATCATACTTTCAAAAATCTGTGCCGAAACAATTAAAAGACATAGCAAAATTTTATTGTGAGGATTGTGGTGCCTATTACAATTCAAATTTTGATTACTTATGAGAAATTTCCCAACAGCGTTCAGTTTACACTGTCATTTATATTTTTTCCGACTAAAACAGTCATCCGGCTTTTGGTCCAGATTTGTTTGCTTCTTATTCTTTATAGTAGTAACTTTTTCAATATTAATACCAATTCCCCCATTTTTTATTTAGATGTTCAAATTTCTCAAATAGGTCAATCCCAAAATTTAAGCAATCAAACTATACCAAACTTATCGTTTTCTATAAAATCAATCAAATCAATCACATAGTCATTCCAGCATCTGGTAATCCCAGATATCTGGGAAAAAATATAAGATATTAAATTACGACAAATACTAAATAAGGCTGGTGTAAATCACGCCACCCTTTTTCAATAAAGTTTGTTCTTTGGGGTGAGAAAAATGCGGAGTTGCATCTCAAAGTAAAAACCCATCAGAGTTGCTGCAGATTAATTTGGTGGGGGATAATATATAAATTATTGTCCAAGAAGAATCCCTTCACTCTGAATCTGTGGAAAATGAAGTATATATCGATCATTAATGAAATGGTGGTCTAACTTTGTCATTTATCGAATTCTTCTGGTTGTTCTAATCGCTCATTATTAATAATATGCCAATTTCAATTTAGATTTTTATTTGAATTTTGAGTTATTGCAAATCAGAATTACGAATGCTAAATTTGATACCTATTACTCTATTACTACTTATTGACTTACAACAAAACTAAACAGTAATGGGACAGCCAATAACTAACTATGATTTTCTGAAATTTCTAAACCATGGAACCCAAAAGAAGAAAGGGGAAAACAAATATATTGATGATTATTATAAGCAAAGATATCAGAATGTAATTGATTCTTTGAGCCAATTTCGATTGTTTGCTTTTATCATACATGATTCACAAAAGCACGAAGCTTTCGATCGATATTTAAACAATGAATTCCCCTTGCTGGATTTCACTACTCATGACCATTTATTATTCTTTGCATTCGTGAATCCACCGGAAAGTTGGGTTTTAAAAGCAAAAGATCGAGAATATTACAAGCATATCAAGAATCTATACGAATTTGAAGGTTTATCTTTGAAGAACCCAATTAGGACTCAAGATAGTGGGGAGATTACATCAATCTTGGCGAGTCTATTTAATATCCCATTGGAATCCCTCCCGGCATTGGTAATCACAAATGATTTAAACAGCAAAGAATTTTTTTGGGTTCAAACAAATGTATATGATATTTCACATCAACTTAACCGTCTTGGAATGTTTGCTGATAATTATCCGGATGTAAAAAACAACTGGGAAATTGCCGAAATGGTCCTTAAAAATGAGCTACCAAATCCTTTGCACATTAATAATATCACGCCAGTTGAATTGTCAAATACTATAGCACGAACGTTGTATGACGTATTAAACATCTATCTAATATCTCATCAAGAATATGACCAGATCGGACTAGGATACAATGAATTAAGGAAAAACGTGAATGATTCTATAACAGAATTGCAAGAGCACATTAATTCTTTAAAATCATTCTATATCGACGAAGATAATTTTGATTGGAAATTATTTGATGACTTAAATGTTCTGCTCGTAAAATACATTTCTTCATTAAATACCAAAAATGCATATTCAGACAAGGATTTCCTGAAAATTAATAAGGAATATCTGGAAACCAAATCTTACGATATGTTGATGACATCCAAAACTGTCATTAATATGCTTGATCATCAAGCAAAAGAAAAGAATTCAGAACAGAAATTCGAATTTAATATTGACTATTCTTCAGTGGGGATATGCATGTCCAAGTTTTTTGAAAATGAAATAAACCTTTCTATAGTTCACTGGATAAGAAAAATATTAGGGATTGATCTCCCACGGTATTATGAAAGATTCCAGCCATCTAAGGATGTGAAATACAGAGGACATGGAATGGATAGGTCAGTAGATTTCAATAGTGGAAGTCAAAGAAATTTTAAATGGTACCCACCTGCACTTGGTCAATCCCATACTGCATTTAAGGCTATACTAAATGACCCATATTATAAAGGAAGGTTTGAATACATCAACGAATCCTCTATTAATCAATTTCTTAACGACTGGAACTCTCTTAAAGAGATTAGAAATAGATGTGCCCATGCGGAATCGATAGACAAACAAACTTTGAATGACCTAATAAAAATTTTAAACTCACTTAATAAACAAAGAATTTTCAAAACCACTTATGAAATGAAGCAACAGCTTAGATCCTGAAATGAATGATATAAGAAGTTGTCACAGTTTAATTGCTAAGAAGAACACGTCATATAATCAATTCTTTTCGGTTTTTCTGTCATTACTTGTCAAATTTTATATGTGAAACTATTTTCAACATCTACTGAAATCTGCAAAAGTTAATCCCATGGAAAAAGTACATTTCGTCGATTTATTATCGGTTTCACCCAATCCTACGAAGTTGGGGATATATCAATCAGCCCCCGAAAATTATGCTTCTATAAAGGATAATATATCCCAGTACGGAATTATTGAACCCTTATTGGTTAATAAAGACACAAAAGTCATTATTTCGGGAAACCTTCGTCATCAAATTGCCACTGAACTCGGATTTAATAAGATTCCAGTAATTTTCGTTAAGGTTGAGGATGAAGATATGGATCTAAAATCAATTTCAACAAATCAACAACGGATTAAATCCACATATCAGATTTTAAAAGAGATTCAGTTCTTCGAACAACACTACAATATTCGTCAAGGTGCACGCACAGATCTTGACCCGGAACTCAAAGAGATGAAAGAACATAGAGACGAGTTATTTACATCTATATCGCGAGATAAAAGAACCAAAATAAAAAAAATTCACCAGCTGGCTTTAGACCTTTATGGAGAGGAAACACCTGAATATTTTGAGGTTTTTCAAACAATTGATATAGGAAAAACAACTTTAAACGGTCAATACCATAATCTATTGGATAAATTCCAACGAAAGGGCAATGATGAAGTAATACCCCAAGAGTATTCAATTATTCGTGAAAACACTCAAATCTACAACCGGAACTCTGCAGACATGTCTGAAGTTGACGACAATTCCATAAATACAATCATAACTTCTCCTCCATATTTTCAAATGCGGGATTACGAAACTGAAGATCAAATAGGACAAGAAAGACTCGTAGAAACCTACTTGAATAATTTAATTGCAGTTTTCAATGAATGTAAACGGGTATTGAGGCAGGATGGTAGTCTGTTCGTCAATATTAACGATTGCGTAATTGATGGGCAATATCAGGCTGTGCCACAACGCTTTTTAATAAAAATGATCCAATCTGGGTGGTTGTTCAACGACGAGATGATTTGGATTAAAAACAATCCTGCTTATACTCAAGGCAGCAGATCTGTCAGGAGCCATGAATATATCTATCATTTCACTAAATCGACCGAATTCTTTTATAGTGATTCTTGGTTGAGGGAATTAGTAGATATAAACAATGAGGTTTCTTATGGCACGAATCGTAATAGTCCAAAGGTAAAATCAGGGCTTGATTTTAGAGGAAATATTCTTAAGTCTAATGCATCCAGCACCGCTGAACTAAGGAAAAAATGTGCAGAAAGAGGCTTTCATCTGACACATTCCGCAACTTTCCCAATTGATGTTCCCAGCATATGCGGATTTACCACCACAAGAGAAGGTGATACCATTTTAGATTGTTTCGCTGGAACCAGTGTAACAGGTGAATTTGCCCGTCGAAATAATCGGAAATTTATCGGGTACGAGCTGAATCCGCAATATATAATTGCATCAGAAGTTCGTCTAAGTGCAACAGTCAAAAATTGGAATATCTCAGAAAAACTGTTTTTTGAATCCAAAATGACCATTGATCGTGTCACTACTAAAATGAAATTAGGATTTGAATCCGAAAAGAAAAATTTCAATTCAATTTCAAAGATCTTTAGTGATGCGGTCAGTATTTTAGGCAAGTACAACTGATTTCTTGGGAATATACCAAGAGTATAAGTCTTAGAATTACATATTCGGTGAGTTCTGGGTAGTTTTCAACCTGAGATGGGATAATATTCATTTCATTCTAATATCCGACCAGATCAATCCGTATTGGTTTCTGGAAGGTGATTTGTGCTGTTGTCCTGTCCCTTCATATTTCTGATTTTGGAAAGATCATGAAGGGTTAAATTTGATTTAATGAATGAAAAGGTCTTCTCTTTGGTCTTGTTTATTTCATGGTATAAATCCCAATTGGTTATGCAATTCATTCTTTGATAATTTTTTCAAAAATACCGCGAATACACATAATATCTGCATCCTACATCCCTTTTGATTATAGATCCTGGTCTATTCCATTTTCGATATACCATCAGATCAACCAATTCAGATAAAACCACTCCAATCTATTTGGTGAATAAAATCAAGCTTTAACTTCTTCATCGCTAAAACATTTTATTTTGATTTTGGGATCTATTCCCATTTTTCTGAAGAAATAAATAAGACAATCATTGGCATGATGGACATCCTCTTCCTTTATGGATAGTTCGGACCATGC
>DF970670.1:0-44034 GCA_001270045.2 Bacteroidales bacterium 6E
TCGAGGACGAACCAGCGACCACCTGAAAACAAAAAAAGAGACCCCGTAAGTGGATCTCTTGTTGTGGGAACTGCTGGATTCGAACCAGCGACCCCCTGCTTGTAAGGCAGGTGCTCTGAACCAGCTGAGCTAAGCTCCCTTTATTCTGTGAACTGCGCTTCAGAAAAGCGATGCAAATATAAAACATGATTTCAGTTCTGCAAAAAAATGACCAAAAAAAGTCATAAAATTTCTGCCACCACAAAGGTACTGCCACCCACAAAGATCATATCGTCGGGGCCCGCCCCTGCCTTTGCTGCCTCAAAGGCCTCTCTTACAGTCGCATAAACAGCCCCTTTCAAACCTGCATCAAATGCTTTCGACTGTAATTGATCCGTATCCATCGCCCGGGGAATGTCGGCCTTACAAAAATAATAGAAGGCATCCTTGGGCAGAAGGGACAGCACCTTTGCAGGATCTTTGTCGGACACCACCCCTATCACGAAATGGAGTCTTTTGTATGGGATCTGACGAATCTGGTCCACAACCATTCGTATACCATCTTCATTGTGTCCGGTATCGCAAACTATCCGGGGATTGGCTCCCAACACTTGCCATCGGCCGAGCAAACCTGTTAGTCCTTTCACATCAGCCAATCCTTCGTGCACTGCAGCTTCGGGTATGACTAACCCTGCATTTCTCAGTACATCGACACTCTTTATCACGCCCGGGACATTCTGTCGCTGATAAATTCCTGCCAGATCAGTTACCAAAATCCTATATCCATCCAGATTTCCTTGATTCAGGTGGAGCACCTGCTTCCCGTCCGGATTGAGCAAGCTGTACTCAACCATGTATTCATCGGATGCAAACCAAATCGGGGCCTTGACTTCCCCTGCCTTATGGATGAAAACATCCTCAACTTCAGCCTGACGCTGACTGATGACTACCGGAACGCCGGGCTTGATAATGCCCGCCTTTTCGCCCGCGATCAGGGGTAGTGTTTCTCCCAAAAGGGCGGTATGGTCATAGCTGATGTTGGTAATGACACTCAGCAAAGGGGTGATAATGTTTGTCGAATCGAGCCGGCCGCCCAGCCCGGTTTCAATGACGGCAATGTCAACTTTCTCCGCGGCAAAATAGTCGAAAGCCATTGCAACGGTCAGTTCAAAAAATGACGGCTCCAGATTTTCCCGGTCGTTGATCCTGATAAAATCTCCAACCCATTGGGCGATATAGGATTCGTCAATCATTTCCCCGTTTATGCGGATACGCTCCCTGAAGTCTTTGAGATGGGGTGAGGTATATAGTCCGGTACGATAGCCTGCCGATTGCAGGACAGCAGCCAGCATATGGGAAACCGATCCCTTTCCGTTGGTTCCGGCCACATGAATGGTCCTGAATTTCCGGTGGGGAAGGTTGTATATTTCGTCAAGACGCAGACTGTTACCCAAGGTGTGTTTATAAGCCGCAGGACCCGTGCGCTGAAACATGGGCAGCTGTGTATACAGGTAATTTAGGGCGTCGGTGTAGTCCATTTTAAAAAACTTATTAACCGCTGCAAGTTTATTAATAAATCAGGCGTGCCCCATAAAACCATTCCGAATTTTTTACATTTACAAAAATCAATTGTCCTGTTATGGCCAAGAAAAAGAAAACCACAAAAATTTTTATCCTCGACACCAACGTGATTTTGCACGACCACACCTGCATCTACAAATTCGAGGATAATGACATCGTCCTTCCAATTGTTGTATTAGAGGAACTGGACAAGTTTAAACGCGGAAACGACCTGATCAATTACCAGGCCAGGGAGTTTGTCCGGCTGCTCGATGACATCGTGGGCGATGAACTCTTTAACGGGGGAAAACAGCTAGGGCCAAATCTGGGTTACCTCAGGATCGAAACCGGCAAACCCTTTTCCGAAGAATTGAAGAGGTCATTCAGGGAAGATATTCCCGACCATCATATCCTGGCAATCGCCGAATACACGTCAAAACAGCATCCCGAGAGGAAAACCATTCTTGTCACAAAGGATATCAACCTGAGGATGAAGGCCAAATCACTTGGCATACAGTCGGAAGACTACAAAACAGACCAGGTTCACGATGTCAATCTTCTTGATAAAACCGTTGACATTTACGAAAATTTCAGTCCTGAAATCATTGAGCGGCTCTACCAGCAAGGTTCAATCAGCCTTCTGGAGATGAACTGGCAGCACCAGCCTGAAGCCAACGAGTGTTTTATCCTGCGAGGAAGCAGCTCAAGTGTCCTGGCACGCTATAATGCCACGGAAAAGAAAATTGTCAGGATTGAAAAACATACGGCATACGGGATCAAGCCCCGCAATGCAGAGCAAACATTCAGTCTGGATGTATTGGCTGATCCGGAAATCAAACTGGTGGCCCTTACAGGCAAGGCCGGAACCGGAAAAACCCTGCTGGCCCTGGCGGCTGCCCTCGAACAGCACAAGAATTTCGAACAGATCCTGCTTGCACGCCCTATCGTTGCCTTAAGCAACCGCGATCTGGGTTTCCTTCCAGGCGATGCCATGGAAAAGATCAACCCTTACATGCAGCCGCTGTATGACAACCTGGGAGTCATCAAGCACGCCTTCAACCCGAGAAGCCCCGAATACCAGAAGCTGGAAGAGCTTCAGAAGGAAGACAGGTTGGTGATCACGCCCCTGGCATATATAAGGGGGCGAAGTCTGTCGAATGTATATTTCATTATCGATGAAGCACAAAACCTGACCCCGCATGAAATAAAAACCATCATAACCCGTGCCGGTGAAGGGACAAAAATGGTGTTTACCGGTGACCTCCAGCAAATCGACTCGCCGTACCTTGACATCCGTTCCAACGGTTTGTCGTACCTCACCGAAAAAATGAGAAACCAGGATATATTTGCCCACATCAACCTCCTGAAGGGAGAAAGAAGCTACCTGGCAGAATTGGCAAGCAACCTGCTGTAATAATAAATCAAAAAAAGCAGCGTTCTAAAGATAATCCTTCAGTTCGGTACCATTTCAAATGGTACTTTCAGGCAGTTGCCATTCATTTGGCAGCTGCTTTTTTATTATTTAAAAGACAAAACTGTCTGTTTCTTCGCTCATTTTTGGGATGCACATCAGTCAAATTACTAATTTTGCACCGTATTGAATTTGAATTGGATGGATTACAAAGGAAAGAAAGCCGCTTTTTTCACGCTGGGTTGTAAATTGAACTTCTCGGAAACCTCCACCATGGCCCATTCGCTCGAAGAGGTTGGGTTTGAAAAGGTTGATTTTGAAGAAAAAGCCGACATATATGTGATCAATACCTGTTCGGTGACCAACTCGGGTGACCGGAACAGCCGCAATATCATTCGCAGGGCAGTGAGAAACAACCCTGACGCCATGGTAGTGGTGGTGGGATGTTATGCGCAGCTAAAGCCTGACGAAATTGGACATATCGAAGGAGTCGACATGGTATTGGGCACACAGGAAAAATTTCACATCCCCGCCTGGATCGGCGACCTGTCAAAAAAGGACAAGACTGAAATCCATACCACCAGGCTTGCAAACATCAAGCAATACCACAAGTCGTTTTCATGGGGCGACCGCACCCGAAGCTTCCTGAAAATCCAGGATGGCTGCGACTATTACTGTTCATTCTGCACCATTCCCTATGCGCGCGGAAGAAGCAGGAATGACAATATCCAGAATACGCTGGCTGAAGCAAAAAAGGCGGTTGACAAGGGATACAAAGAGATCATCCTGACAGGGGTCAACATAGGGGATTTTGGCAAGTCGACCGGGGAGAATTTCCTGGACCTGCTCAGAGGACTGGAAAAGGTTGAAGGATTGCACCGATTGCGACTGGGGTCCATAGAACCCAACCTGTTAAAGGATGACATCATCCAGCTGGTTTCCGAATCGAAGGTCATTATGCCACACTTCCACATCCCCCTTCAGGCCGGAACTGATGAGGTGTTGTCGATGATGAAAAGAAAATATTCCACCGAATTGTTTGCACAACGGATTCACCGGATCAGGGAAATTGTCCCCCATGCTTTTATTGGCGTCGATGTAATCGCGGGCACCAATGGAGAAACGGAAGAGTTGTTCCAGGAATCATACGACTTCATCAACGACCTTGAAATCAGCCAGCTGCATGCATTCCCCTATTCGGAACGAAGCGGCACGCAGGCACTCAAGATCCCATGGAAAGTATCGATTGAAGAGCGCAAGCTCCGCACCCAGAAATACATTAACCTTTCGGAGAAGAAACTGCTTGCCTTCTACAAAAAGCATATCGATACAACACAAACCGTGTTGTTTGAAGAAGAAACCGACGGAGGTACCATGGAAGGTTTTACCGAAAACTATATCAGGGTAAAGGCGTCCTATCAGCCTGGATTGATTAACCAGCTTACATCTGTTATTCTTCAGGGGATTGGGGAGGATGGAAAAATGACAGGGTTGCCATCGACAACCCTGCACAATTAAAATATCTACAGCCGGCTCACCGCAGGCATAATAAGTTTTATTCCCGCCTTGCAAGTTTGGAGAGAAGGCGCAACAATTCGAGGTAAAGCCAAATCAAGGTTACCATCAGTCCAAATGCACCAAACCACTCCATATACTTTGGAGCTCCTGATGCGGATGCCCTGTCGATGAAATCAAAGTCGAGTGTAAGGTTCAGCGCGGCAACAGCAACCACCACCAGACTGATGCCAATGCTCAGTGTACTGCTGTCGTGCAGGAAGGTGAAACTTGCGCCGAAAAATCCTGCAATGAAACTTACCAGATAAAGTAAGGCAATGCCTCCCGTAGCTGCAAAAATGATCATCCTGAACTTTTCGGTTACCTTGATAACCTGAGAGCGATACAAAAGCAACATCACCACAAATACAGCCAGTGTCAGGGCAACGGCACGCATCACGATGCCAGTATAGGTACCCTCCATCATGGCAGATATGCCTCCCAAAAACAATCCCTGAAGCAAAGCATATATGGGGGCGGTAATTCCGGCACTCTTTGGCCTGAATGAAGTCACCAGCGCCATGATGAAGCCACCGATACCTCCGATCAGCAACCAGGGTGTAACCGCTGATATTGCTTCCTGCGGAAACTCTCCATTAAATGCATTGAAAAATTTCCCCCATGTAAAAACAGCACCCAGGACAACCAGCAGAAGCATTAATCCGGTTTTGTTCATGGTTCCGTTCAGGGTCATGGTCTCCTGTCCGAAAACTTGTTCACGGGAAAACATTCTCTCACTCAAAACAGGGTTGGAACTTTTTACTAAATCCATTGTGTATAATTTTATTCTGTTTGTTTTCGACAAAATAAATACTTGTCGGTATTTTTTTGAAGTACAAAAAATCTGCCAAGCAAAAAACAGGCAATTTTGTCAGACAGGCTTCATATCGAGAAGTACAGAAAGAAATCAAAGGTATTCTGTTCCATAGAAACCTGAAACCAAAAATATGGTGTCACACTATATCAAAGATTAAAAATTTATGGCCTGATCCAGATTCGATGCCAGTTCTTTTGATACTTCCGAATCGGAATTCTTCAGGACCTCAATAAACTCGTTGATCATTTGACTCAGGCTTTCTGACCGATTTGCAAGAATGATCAATGTACGCTCAAGAACCACCGATAAGGCCATATCCCTTGAAAGAGGCACCAGTTCTTCAAAAAAAGGTTCAAACATTTCATCCGGCGACTTCTTATCCGACATAGCCAGCCGGCCGATCAAGTGTACGGCCGTATACCTGACCCAGTGCTTCTTGCCACGACACCACTCCAGCGCCTTGACATATGCAGGAGGTGATTTCCACCAGAGATTTGCGGATGCCTGTTCAGCAATTTCACTATTCTCGAATGACTTCGTCCAGAAATCCATCTGCTGTTCACTGACCAGCTTTGGCTCGTCAAGAAGTGTAGCCAAAATCATGGTTTCACGCCACTGTTTATTCCAAAGCTTCAGTGCAAGCAAGTGTGACGGAATATGTTCCTTGGCTATGTTCCTGAGATCCATGATCGAAACACCCCAATTTATCCGATAGGTGATTCCCTTTTCCTTCATGGAAACAGAAACCTCACCATTCTTGTAAAGCCTGATTTTGCGTAGAAGTGCCTGAAACTCCTGTTCAATGACAGGATCATCCAGTAATATATCCATTGGTCCGTTTTTTCGTCAAAAGTAGGAAATAGTGATTAGTTCCCAATAACTAAATGATGACATCCAGCCAATGTGACAGTTATACGCAGGTGGGCAGAGCCTCATATTAATCACATGAATTTTTCTATTTTTACTCAATCTAACAAACTTCGGGATGCAACTACTCCGGAACAGTTTCAGGGAATTGATGAACAGTGAATTTTACCGCAACATTGCCGGTCTGTTTTCCGGGATATTTGCGGCCCGACTGGTCCCGGCATTGTTCGCCCTAATTATTGCCAGACTTTATGCCCCAGAGTATTTTGGTGATTTTGTCTTATTCCTGACTATCGCCTCCTTCCTCTCCATACTGGCCACCGGTGGCTATGAACGAGCGTTGTTGCTGGCATCAGAAGAAACCGACAAGCGTAACATCTTCAGCTTCGCCATGAAGGTAAACCTGACCGTGAACCTTGTGGTCATGATGTCAATACTCATTCTTTTGTGGGTAATTGGAGACTGGCAGACCGTAAAGATCATCAACCTTTTTCTGATTCCTGCTTATTCATACTTCTTTGGAAGTGTCCAGCTGATCCGTAACCTGCTCATCAGTAACAAATCATTTAAAAAACTTTCAGTTCTTGAATTTTCAAGGGCATTATTGGGGGGAGTTGCCCAAACTGCTTTTTTCACATGGCCTGAAACGGGACTTTTTCTTGGTATTACCCTATCACAGGCATTCATTTACTTTTATTATGCACTGAAGCTTCCAACCGTAAGCGGCATCACATTTTCCCGATTCCGGAAAGATGAAGTCAGACTGGCAAAACGGTATGTCAATTTCCCAAAGTTCTCGGTTCCTTCCGAAATGTTCAACTTCCTGAGCAGCCAACTTCCGGTATTTATGATTAAACCTTTCTTTGGTGATGTCATGTTGGGTCTTTATTCCTTTTCGCACCGATATCTGAGTATCCCTGTCCAACTAACAAGCATTTCCATTGGAAGTGTCTATGTCCAGAAAGCCCAGAGCCTGAAAGATGACCCATCGGCATTGTCGGCACTTACCGCCGATTTGTTCAGGAAACAATTCAGGTTGGCATTGATACCATTCACTCTCCTCACCCTTTGGGGAGAAGAGATTTTCACGCTTTTGTTCGGCATTGAATGGGCATTTTCGGGACGGCTGGCGCAAATCATGGCTCCCTGGCTCTTTGCCGTATATATAGGATCCCCCTTGGCAACCATTTTGGTGGTGCGCGAAAAGCAGCGCATTTCAATGATCTACAATATTACCTTGCTTGCTGCCAGGGCCTTGGCTTTATTGGCTGGCGGACTTTGGCTGAAGGACATCTCAATTACCATAGGTTTATTCAGCGCTACAGGTTTCCTGTTTTTCACAGGACTGACCCTTTATTCCTTCAGGCTGGCTGCAGTTTCCTGGAGCATCACGCTTCGCTTTACTGTAATTCATCTGGCTATCATGGCTCTGCCACTCCTGCTTCTGAAAATCTGGCTATGAAAAAAAACATCATTACCCAAAAGTATAAATGGACAACTTGTGGCTACATTCGCTTCACAGGTTTTGCATGGTGTGATGGCAAGCTCATTTCGGAAGATAAATTTGGTGAAGAAATTGAACACAACAGCCATGACTTTGAAAATTTTGCACAATGGATATGCAGTCTGAACGGGCCATTTGCCATTATTAGGGAACTGGAAGATGAGTTTTGGATGGCCACTTCCCATACATGGACGTATCCACTTTTCTATGCGCAAAACAGGGAGGGCGTAGAAATCGGCGACACTCCTGAATCATTCAATATACCGGGTGAAACCCAAATCAGAACCGAAGATGAACTCTATTTTCTGGCATTTGGTGTCACTCCGGGGAACCATACCCTAAATGACCAGATTAAATCGGTAATGCCCGGGGAGGCCATTCGCCTGAAGGGATTGGAAATACAAACAGTTAATAAACTTGACTCATGGCTTCAGACCGAACTGCCAGAGTCAACAGCAGAGGATACCGCCCAACGGATCAGGGCCATGTTTCAGAGATATTCCGGTATAATCGGTAAGCGAAAGGTACTACTGCCCCTTACCAGCGGATACGATTCACGACTGCTTGCCTGTTTGTTAAAAGAGTTTGGACACTCTGATGTTATCTGTGCCACCTGGGGAAATCCGGAAAACATTGAGCGCGAAGCCGCACAAAAAGTAGCCGAAAGACTGGGATACCCTTACCTATTTATTCCATATAACCATGAAGTTATCGCCAACTTTCCCACAGATCCGGAATTTGGAAAGTTTGTCAGGCACGTTGGGCATTTAACCTCCATGCCCTATTTACAGGAGTATTTTGCCATCCGGCAATTGATAAAGGAAGGGGTGATCGACCAGAACACGGTTGTCATACCCGGACATCCGGGTGATTTTCTTCGTGGATCACATCTGACACCCGGACTTACATCAGAGGAAAACAGCCGGGTCATAAAAAAAATATTGGCCCAATTTGGATCAGATTACCCACTCACGGGTCAGGAAAAAATGATGGTAATCAACGAAACCAACGAGCTTTTTTTTAAAGATCCCAACTTCACAGATAACAGAATTCGATTCGACCAGTGGGATTTCATCGAGAGACAGTGTAAACTGGTAGCCAATTCATCCATGGCCTGGTCATTTTTCGCAATAGAAACCCTGCATCCGCTGTTCGACTGGGATTTGGTTTCCTATTTCCCAAACTTACCTATTTCGCAGAGGTTGGCATCAGTTCATTATACAGAAACCCTGATTAGCCAGTTTTTTGGAAAACACGGGGTCGATTTCATGTTGAGAAAAGAATCTCTCCCCGCGAATGATGCGGGTGTGATAAAACAAAAGTTGATAAGGTTTTTACCTGACTTTCTGAAAAAATGGTATTATCAGGATGTCAATCCAATACGATACCGGGAAATCACTCATGAACTGATAAGATTATGGCCAGGCTTTCAATTTAAATCACCAGTGCGACCCTATTCCTACAATAGTTATCTCATTCAATGGTATCTTCAGTTCATCAAAAAGACAGAACGATTTTAACTTCATGGTCGGGGGTAAGAAAATCTTGTTAAATTTGAAACAGCTATCTCCAAAACTATGATCAACCTGCAGGGCCGTACACGCAAAATATTATTCTTCGTCGGTGCAGTGATTCTGCTTTTCTTCCTTTGGTACTTCAGTGCCATTGTCACCTATATTTTAATCTCGGTGGTACTGGCATTTATCGGAAGGCCCATCGTTGGTTGGCTCAACAAATTCAGGATTGGAAGATTCAGGATACCTGACACTATTTCAGCACTGATCACCCTGGTTATCATCTGGACCTTCTTCATTGGATTATTCAGCTTCCTGATCCCATTGTTGATCAAGGAATTTTCAATTTTGTCGACAATTGATTTCGACAGCGTATTTGCCCAATTACAGGAACCAATCAGTAAAATTATTCGTTTTACCCACAGGGAAACTGTAACGATCGACAACCAGTCCTTTTTTGAAATCATCATTGAACAGCTGGCTGAAAAGCTAAACCTGTCTGGCATTTCAAATACGGTAGGACGAATAGTGGGAATATTGGGAGAAACCGTAATCACATTCTTTTCGGTTTCCTTTATTACCTTTTTCTTTCTGAAAGAGGAAAAAATGTTCAGGGAGGGAATTCTATTACTGGTTCCATCAGATTATGAAGAAAAGACCGGCAAAATTCTTGACTCAGTCTCGACGCTATTGCGCCGCTATTTTATTGGTCTGGTTTTCGAGGTCTTCATGGTTGGATTGCTGGTAACGGTCGGACTGACTGTTGTTGGATTGCAGTTCCAGCATTCGGTTGTAATTGGATTATTCTGTGGACTTTTCAATGTAATTCCTTACCTGGGCCCATGGATTGGCGCCATTGTAGGATTGATTATAGGGGCCGCAGTCAACATCCATATGGATTTCACAACCTATACCATGCCGCTGTTAGGTTATATGACAATCGTGTTTCTTACTGTCCAGCTGATCGACAATATCTTGTTTCAGCCACTCATTTACTCAAGTAGCGTAAAAGCGCACCCTCTGGAGATATTTTTGGTTATTCTTGCCGCAGGAAGCCTTGCGGGTATTCTGGGTATGATTCTCGCAATTCCGGTGTATACCATCCTGAGAGTCATTGCAAGAGAGTTTTTTGAAAACATGAAACTGGTCAGGCAAATAACGAAAAATCTTGACAATAATTAGTTCGTTCTTATATTACATATACCACAAACAACTGTTTTTCAATTATATATTAATAGATAAACCACTCTGAATCGTTAAAGACAAGGGGTTGGATCAATTTGTTGACATTTGATAATTGGGGTTATTTCGGATATTGATATCTCGAATTATTTATATATTTTGCCGACTTTTTAATGATAAACTTAACCGAACAAAATGAAGTACGCTGATATCAGAAAATTTTGGCTACCCAGGCACTTCGTACACTATCTTGTTTTCATCGCCTGTAGTTTGATTTTAATGCCAACTGACCTGTTTGGCAACACTGAAAATCAGGAGAGTCAAAGTTCATCTACCGGTGATGTCAGGCGGGGTGAACGCTTCTTCAAAGGGCTTCTTCCCTTTGGCCGGGAACACCAGGCATGCGCCTCATGCCACAACCTGTCACCAACAGATACGCTTAACTGGAATCCTTCGGCTTACGAATTGGCTCAGAAATTTGCCACACGCGACATCAATGAATTCACGAATGCAGTAATGCAACCGTCGGGTGCAAAAATGACTGCATCACACCAGGGATTTAATCTGGAAGCTGAAGATTTCACCCATATCAAGGCCTATCTTGATGACATGGCAATGAAGGGCCCCGTAACCTCAAGACCCACCTTCTTCAACCTGATGTTATTCCTTTTTCTGGGACTGATACTTACCTGGGCACTGATAGAAATGCTTTTCTTAAGAAGAATCCGTTACAAATTCATACCAGTGCTGCTGTTTCTCGGTGCTTTCGGAGCCCAGGCACAGATGGTCATTACCGATGCCATTCGTCTTGGCCGACAAAAAGCCTATGCCCCAGACCAGCCCATCAAATTCTCGCATGCCGTCCATGTTGGAGAGCAAGGTATCGATTGTATGTATTGCCATACGACGGCAGATCACAGTAAATCAGCCGGATTACCGGCAACCGACCTTTGCATGAACTGTCATGTTTTGATCAGGGAAGGCACCAACAGCGGTAAATTTGAAATCGCCAAAATCATTGAATCCCATGATACAGGTACCCCAATAGAATGGACCAGGATACACAACCTGCCTGAACATGTTTTCTTCAGTCATGCAGTGCATGTCGGGGCAGCCAAGCTCGATTGTGCCAGCTGCCATGGCCCCGTTGAGGAAATGCATGTCATGAGACAGCACAGCGACTTATCAATGGGCTGGTGTGTGAACTGCCATCGTGACACACAAGTCGATTTCAATGATAACGGCTACTATGATACATATATAAAGCTCCATGAACAATTGAAAGCCGGGGAGATCGACACGATTCGTGCTGTCAATACAGGGGCTAACGATTGTATGCGTTGTCATTATTAACCTGCTAACATATTTATCCAGAAAAAAGACTCCTAATGGAAAACAAATACTGGCGAAGCCTGGAAGAAAGAAATGACCCGGTTTCCTTCCGGAAAAACGAGATCAGGGCAGAATACGAACACAAAAAATCAGTGATCAAAGGGGAAAGCGGATCATCCAGACGAGATTTCCTAAAAGCTTTTGGGTTTACCATTGGCGGCACTGCAATTCTTGCAAGCTGCAAACGTCCTGTCGAGAAAGCCATACCCTACCTCATCAAACCGGAAGAGGTGACTCCCGGCATGGCCAATTACTACGCATCCACATTTTACGAGGGCAACGAATACTGCAGCATACTGGTGAAAGTCCGTGATGGCAGACCCATCAAAATCGAAGGCAATGATCTTTCACCGGTGAGTCGAAAGGGTACATCCGCCAAAGTTCAGGCTTCGGTACTAAACCTTTATGACGATGCCCGTTACAAAGGCCCCTTGAAAAACAACGAACCTGTAACCTGGGAAAATCTCGACAAAGAGATCGTTGAGGCTTTGAATCAACTCAATGCAGAAAACAGTAAAGTAGTTTTTTTGACGTCAACCGTTATCTCTCCCACCTTCAGGGAAGTCATTGCAGGTCTTCAGGCTACCTATCCCAATATTGAATGGGTACAATATGATGCGGTACCAGCAAGCGGCATGCTGACTGCCGCCAAGGAAAGCTTTGGGTCTGCATTAATCCCCGATTACCATTTCGACAAAGCCAATGTCATCGTCAGTTTCAATGCAGATTTTCTTGGCACCTGGCTTTCTCCGGTTGAATACACCAAAAAATACTCGTCGGGCCGGGATCTGAAAACCGGACGCCGCATGTCGAGGCATTATCAACTCGAGGCTCACATGTCGGTTTCGGGAGCTAATGCAGATATCCGCATACCGATGAAACCATCCCAGGAAAGCTCAGCCCTTGCTGATTTATACCATGAATTGCTTCAACTGGGCGGCACAGCTACAGAATCAGGCAAGTCGGGAATAAGTGAATTGGCGACCGTTGCCAAAGACCTTTGGGAAAACAAGGGACAGGGAATAGTGGTTTCGGGAAGTAACCGTAAAGAAGATCAGCTTATTGTAAACGCAATCAACCATATATTGGAAAACAATGGCTCCACCATTACCTTCGACAGGCCGCTTCTCACACGGCAGTCTACCGATGAAACAATGGAGCATTTTATCCAAGAATTGACCGGTGGCAATCTGGGAGGCGTGATCTTTTACGAAGTGAATCCGGTTTACGACCATCCAGGAGGATCCCGGATTTCAGACGCATTAAAAAATGTAAGCCTCAGTGTTTCACTTGCCGATCGGCCCGATGAGACTTCCTCCTTGTGCAGGTATATTGCAACGGGCTCCCATTATCTGGAAAACTGGGGAGATGCAGAACCGAAAAAAGGTTTATACAGCCTGATGCAACCGGTGATCCAGCCTTTATTTGACAGCCGCCAGCCTGAGGAAACCCTTTTGCGTTGGTCGGGAAATTCAATTCGGTATTACGATTTCCTTCGGGAATTTTGGAGAGCAGAACTCTATTCCCGCCAGTCAGCGTTCAGCGATTTCAATTCATTCTGGAATGACACTTTGCAGAAAGGTGTTTATGAAGTTCCGGCAGAAACACCTGGACTGACATATAATGACCAGGGATTATCATCTGCCTTGCAATTGGCAAGTCCTGCAACAGATAATTGGGAACTGGTACTTTATGAAACAGTTGCACTTGGAAACGGCAAATATGCAAATAATCCCTGGCTGCAGGAACTTCCCGACCCGATGGCCAAAATCAGCTGGGACAATTTCGTTTCGGTCCCGGTCGAATGGGCAGAGGCCAATGGCGTGGCTAACGAAAGTGTCATATTGGTGAATGGAATTGAAATGCCGGTATTTGTGCAACCCGGACAAGCCGACAAGACTTTGGCGGTTGCAATAGGTTATGGCAGGACGGAAGCGGGAAAAACCGGCAATAACATTGGATTTAACGTATTCCCCCTGGTACAGGTTGTATCAGGCAACCGGCAATTCTGGCTCCCCGGTGTTACGGTCGAAACAACTGCCAAGACTTATCCACTGGCACTTTCACAAACCCATCATAGCATGGAAGGGCGACCGATTGCCAGGGAAGCCACCTTTGCAGAGTGGCAGCTTAATCCTGCCTCCGGAAACGAATTGCGTGAAGATCACATCAAACATGCAACGACCCTATATGAAAAACCCAATTATCCGGGTCATCATTGGGGACTTGCAATTGACCTGAATGCATGCACCGGTTGTGGAAACTGCACCATTTCATGTCAGGTTGAAAACAATATCCCGGTGATCGGAAAGGAACAGGTACGTAACCGGAGGATCATGCACTGGATCAGGATTGACCGGTACTATAGCGGAAAACCGCAGAATCCGAACGTTTCGTTCCAACCTGTAATGTGTCAGCAATGTGACAATGCCCCGTGCGAAAATGTTTGTCCGGTGGCTGCAACCCCGCATAGCGACGAAGGCCTGAATCAAATGGCCTATAACCGTTGTGTCGGGACCCGTTATTGCCTTAACAACTGTCCATATCGTGTCCGACGGTTCAACTGGCTTCAGTTTGTCAAGAACGATAAATTTGATTACCATACCAACAGCGATCTGGGAAGAATGGTTCTGAATCCCGATGTCACCGTGCGCTCAAGAGGAGTCGTCGAAAAATGCACCTTCTGTGTCCAGCGTATCCAGGATAAGAAACAGACTGCAAAAATCGAAGGCCGCCCATTACGTGACGGTGAAATCGAACCCGCCTGTGTACAATCGTGCCCATCAAGTGCCCTCGTATTTGGTGACATGAACGACAATACCAGCCAGGTATTCCGTCTGATCGGCAAGACTACCGATCCGGAAATTCCGGGAGATCCACGTAATTATCATTTACTGGAAGAACTCCATACCCTGCCCTCGGTAGGATACCTGACCAAGATCCGCAATACTAACACCTGATAAACAACGAGCTGTATGATATACAAAACGGAAATCAGAGGCCCTCTGATTCAGGGCGACAAAAGCTTTAGCCAGATCAGCAGGGAAATCCTTGCACCTATTGATGCAAAAACCCCGCTATGGTGGTATTTTGCCATGGCGACAAGCCTGGGTATGCTGGGTTTTGGACTCTACTGCATTTACCTGACCCTTGCCACTGGTATCGGAAGCTGGGGGCTAAACAACTCGATTGGCTGGGGATGGGCCATCGTAAACTTTGTTTGGTGGATCGGTATCGGTCATGCCGGAACCGCTTTCTCCATCTTCCTTTTGATACTCAGACAACAGTGGAGAACTGCCATTAACCGTGCTGCCGAGGCAATGACTGTGGTTGCGGTTATGTGTGCTGGGCTATTCCCGCTGCTGCACATGGGACGTCCCTGGTTATTTTTCTATATCTTCCCCTACCCTAACACCAGGGGGCCGTTGTGGGTAAACTTCAACTCACCGCTTTTCTGGGATTTTGTCGCAATCACGGCATACATTCTGATTTCAGCCAGTTTCTGGTACTTTGGAATGGTACCCGACTTTGCCACCATTCGTGACACTACCAAATCGAAAATCAAAAAAGCTGTTTACGGTTTCTTTGCTTTTGGATGGACCGGTTCGAGCAAAGAATGGTTACGGTATGAAGGATTAAGTTTCGTGTTGGGTGGTATAGCCGCAGTACTGGTCGTTTCAGTGCACTCCATCGTTTCAACCGACTTCGCGGTCGGAGTTATACCCGGATGGCACACCACCATATTCCCGCCCTATTTTGTGATTGGTGCCATATTTTCAGGATTTGCCATGGTACTTACGCTGGTAACCATCATGAGGGGAGCATATAAAATGCACGACTTTGTAACCGATTCGCACATAGATGCCGTCTGCCGTGTTCTCATTTTCATCTCGCTGATCATGGGAACAGCCTATATGACCGAAATATTCATTGCATGGTATTCGGGATCAATTTACGAATACAGCATCATCTTTGAATCAAGGATGTTTGGTGATTACGCATTCCAGTTCTGGGCCATGTTCACAGCGAATGCGGTAATCCCCCAGCTTTTCTGGTTCAAGGCCGTCAGGAAAAGAATCATGATTGTGTTCCTCATCTCCATAATCATCAACATTGGGATGTGGTTCGAAAGGTTCAATATCGTGATCACATCGCTTAGCCGCGACTACCTGCCTGCCAACTGGGCAAACTATTCACCCTCATGGGTCGAAGTCGGCATCTTTGTAGGAACGTTGGGACTGTTTACCGCTGGCGTATTGATGTTCTTCCGATACATCCCGATGATTGCCATCAGTGAAGTGAAGAGTGTTGCCAAGTACAACAAACCACAAACAAATCATCAATCCGGACACCATGAATAAGAATTATTTTACAGGTGTATTCCACGATGAAGAGAGCCTGGTGAAAGCATTTGACCGGCTAAAGGAAGCAGGCATCAAGCCTGAAGAGGTTTATACCCCTTATCCAATCCATGCAATTCTGGATGGGATGGGAAACAAGACGCGAATTACGCATGCCGCATTTTTCTATGGACTATTTGCTGTCATAGGCTTGCTGAGTTTCATGTATTATGTGTCAGTCATCGACTGGCCTCTTGTATTCGGGGGTAAGCCATTCAACGCCTTTCCCTCATTTATTGTGGTCACGATTGTAGCCACAATTCTGGTCATCACATTGGCTACGTTGTTCACTTTTTCGGTACGGGCGAAAATATTCCCGGGCAAGAAGGCTGAAATAGTACATCCACTTGCCACCGATGACAAGTTCGTAATGCTCTTCAGTGACACCATCGGAAAGGAAAAAGAAGAAATCGTTGTTAACATTATTCAGGAACATGGAGAAGTTGAAAAATAACATCACCCAAAAATTGCGCCGATGGATTGCCCCAGCGGTGATGTTCTCGTCGCTTTGGCTGGTCTCATGCGACTATGACCGCAACACCACAGGATGGCAATATTTCAATGATATGGCTCAATCCCCGGCGTATGAATCTTACACCCCCAATCCTAATTTCAAGGATGGGAAGACCATGCAACCACCGGTACAAGGGACCATTCCCAGGGGGATGGTACCCTACCAGTATGAAAAAACAGACGAGGATCGCATCCTGGCTGCCCTAAACCTGGTCAATCCGGTCGAAAACTCTGCCGAAGCGTTGGAAAGAGGCAAGAAGGCTTATGAAATCTATTGCATGATATGTCATGGGCCACAGGGTGACGGGAAAGGTTCATTGTACACTTCAGGGAAATATACATTTCCCCCGGCCAGTCTGCTCAGCGAAAAAATGTTGGCGGCACCCGAAGGGGACATCTTTCATGTGATCACTGTAGGCCATGGAATTATGCCACCCCACGGATCGATGGTCAGGCCTGAAGATCGCTGGAAAATCTCGATGTACATCAAGAACGAATTACAAAAACAATAGTATACCTCATACAGGAAAACATACCATCATGGAAGAGAAATTTGTTGTACCGCAGAAATTCAGACTTTTGACATATGGCCTGATAGCCATTGGCGGAATCAGCCTTTTATTGGGCTTTTTATTCGACAGTCAGCGCGCATGGGCCAACTATCTGCTCAATAACTTCTACTTTGTGTCGCTTTCCATTGGCGCAGCCTTCTTTATCGCCATACAATATGTGGCACAGGCAGGGTGGTCGGCTGCATTTAAGCGGGTACCTGAGGCGATGGTATCCTACCTCCCTGTTGCCGGTGTTCTATTCCTGCTTCTGTTTTTCGGCATGCATTCCCTTTATCACTGGACCCATGAAGATGCCTTGCAAACCGATGCCTTATTACAACATAAATCACCTTACC
This sequence comes from Bacteroidales bacterium 6E, assembly GCA_001270045.2. Lineage (GTDB taxonomy): Bacteria > Bacteroidota > Bacteroidia > Bacteroidales > Prolixibacteraceae > UBA1413. The sequence goes on from DF970670.1 coordinate 17,601, forward strand.
TGAACACACCCTTTTTCTTCGCACGCCTCATCTTCTTTTTCGGAGCCTGGATTCTGCTGACGGCAGCTTTACGCAAGTTTTCGGTCCGCGAGGATTTTGAGGGAGGGTTGAACTATTTCTATAAGTCAGAATGGTATTCGAGGGTCTTGATTTTTGTGCTTGCATTGACTTTCAGCCTCTTCGCCGTTGATGCCATTATGTCGCTCGAACCCCATTGGTTCAGTACCCTGTTTGCCGGCAAAATATTTATGGCAGCCGTATTACACGCCAGTACCGTTATTGCCCTGATTGTGATCATCCTGCATAATCGGGGACACTTTGAAATGCTGAATCACAGTCACCTGCACGATTTCACCCGCTATATCTTTATGGCCAGCATCGTTTGGGGCTATTTCAACTTTGCCGAGTTCATGCTGATTTGGTATGCAAACCTTCCCGAAGAAACCTTCTTTTTTGTGGATCGCTGGCATGGAGCCTGGAAGTTTCTCTTTTTCTTCAATATAGTAGTCAATTGGGCGATACCTTTCGTGGTATTGATGCCACGGATGACTTCACGCAGTAAACCGGTGATGGTGCCTGTCATCATCCTTCTCATGATCGGCCAATATACCGAATTATATTATATCATTTGGCCGGCCACGGTTCACGCAGCCAAATTCGGATGGCTTGAAATCGGATCCTTTCTTGGGTTTACCGGACTCTTTTCATTGGTGGTAGCCAATGCTTTATCAAAAGCCAGCCTGGTTCCCAAAAACCATCCTTATCTGGAAGAGAGTGTTGCCCATCATTTCTAGAGAGGTGGATTATCAGTTTATTTTCTGAAGGCACAGGTGTATTTTCCGATTGAGAGAAATAAAGGTCAATCCGAGTGACTATATCGTAATTCAGTTTATCAGATACCCATCTTTGGATCTAGAAAACACTACCATTGAGCTGGCATGATACCAGCTTTAATGAATTCAGCCATCACCAGTTCGGTCATGTCGCTTTTAAAGGCAAACTCATCCCTTATATCACTGACATAGGCCTTTAGCCTCATCTTCAGGTGTGTACGGTGTTGATTGGTTTCATGGACAAACACGACAACGATGGGTTTGTTGAGATAGATATAACGGGAGACCTGTGCCGCCTCAATAGCTATGCTTCTGGCTTTGGCCGTATCGGTTGAAGGAGGAAGAAAAAACTCCGCAACTACCTGACAGTTTGATTCACCTGAATTTGAATTTGAGATTGACTGGTTCATCATCTCACTGTTGGGAACCGTCACCACCGAATCATCGGAAGTGACAATACGTGTTGAACGCAATCCAATCTCCAATACCTCACCATAGTAACTGCCGACCTCAATTTTATCGCCTACCTGAAATGGACGGTCGAACAAAATGACCAGTCCACCGAAAATATTCTTCAACAGGTCTTGTGAGGCAAAACCAACGGCTACACCAACAGAGGCAAAAAATGCAATCACTGTTTCAATTGGTGGTTGAAATACCCCTACGATGATTACGTAAATCACAAAAGTCCAGCCTGCAATGCGGATCACTGGAATCAGCCTTTTCACGGTCAGCCTTCGTTTTGGGTTGCGTTCACCAATGGCACCAACCACTCTAATCAGGAAATTAATTACAAACCAGGAAACCAATCCGACGACCACAGTCCAAAAGATCTTGGGAACCGACACTACTTTGGCAATATTGGGAGATCCCAGCTGGTTCAGTCCTCCCACACCTTGTTTTACCGAATCGGCAGTTGTTGAATCAGTAATGTCAACAGAATCCGGAATAATCAAAGATACCAGTGAATCACGATTAGTATCATACTGGCTATATCCCTTCATCATGGTAGATAGTCCTAAAACTAGCAACAATATCATAATGACTCTTTTCATAATCCTTTCAGTGAATTAGGTTGACATCACGGAGTGTACTCACCACCTGACGGTATAACAGGGGATTAACAGAATAATAGCCATTTTTCATGACAATCACCCCATCATCATGCAGCTGGATAATTAAGAGCCTGGTCTTGGTAGAAGAAAAATTCAGGACTGATGCCAGTTGTGCATCCGACAAACCATCATGCAATAGCAGCGCATAAAGAAGGAAAAGTTTCTCTCGCGAAAGTGTCTTTATAAACGAGGCGTTCAATCCTTTGGGAAGGGCTATGGTTATTTCGCTTCCTTTCACCTCGCGTGCTGACCGCAACCAAAGCAACATGGAAATAGCAATATTGCTTCGGGCGAAACTGTTCAGGGCTGAGAAATATTTTTCCTTCAAATACTTCTGCTGATCAGTTTCACCAGAAAGCTTCACCAGCTTTTTATCAGATTTGACTGATTCAGGGAGTTCGAAGCGGAGGTTATATCCACTGGCCACATGTCGTCGGAGTATGACATCCACGACTTCCTGTTCAGCCAGTGATTGCAATTCGACAATATATCCGAAGAAATCAGACAACCGCATGGTTTTATCCAGATATTGCCATCCGTAAAGATTGCAGGAAGTGATCCAAAAGACACTCTTATTGGTTGCCGAGATCAGTTCAGCGAACAGACGAATGGCCCCAAATCCATGAATGGTTCGCAGAAAAAGCCGTTGCAAACCTTCAAGGATAATGACGGGACGGTTCTCAAGTTTGTTGAACCAATCCAGCATTTCCTCCGTGTTGGAGAAAGGCCTTTCGGCAAAGGCCAATCCAAGCATTTCACATAAATCTTCCTCCCTGTATACTGACCGCGTAACCTCATATCGAAACAAAGGCTGATCTGCAAGATGATTTTTTACATATAGGTTAAGTAAACTGGTGATTCCGCTCCCGGTTTCACCGATGATGACCGTAGGGGCATATCTGCCAGCTTGCCAGTTGGCAAAAGCTTCAGAGATGCGATCAATTTCCTTTTTTCTGCCCCTGAAAAAATATTCATCCACCAAAGGAGAAAGGACAAAAAGGCGCTGATAAACATAAGGCAGCCGTGAAATGGCCCGTTGGGTTTCAGCCAGAAAGTCTGAAATTTCAGGGGAGACCAAAGGTTCCTGTTCTTCAATTCCAAGGTATTCCCGAATTCCTTGGATATAGTATGACAATCCTTTATAAGCCAGTTTAGCTTTGGCCCTGACAAACCGAAAGACTTTCTTAAATTGAATACGAGCTTTTTCAATGAACTGTTCCGAATGTCGGAGAGCCTTGACTTTTAAAATCCTGGTTCTGGCATCCAGCAAAGTTTCAGGTTTTAAATAGGATTCCATTTTCGACTGAATTTCACCAACCGCGAAAGTCAAACGATCATCCAGGCTTTGCAAAGTTTGGGTTAGAAGGATATCCGCCTCCGTGATGCGGGCGATGGCACGTCCAAGTCCCTCTATCGCGATTTGCCGGGCATGTGATTGCTCTTCATGAATGTCGGCAAGACTCTCTGCTGTCTCCAGATTATATTCGGCAATACGGCCAGCTTCTGAGACCATTTCCCTGACCTGTAATAATGCAGATGACAGTTTAATGTTTTCGTCCCCTAATGTTTGCAAAATCGAAGGCAGGTAATCAGTCTCAACCAGCTGCCTGATCTGAACCTCCGTAACGGCTTTGCCGGTTATGGTTATATTTTCCGTTTCAGGGAGGGCTATGACTTCCATCGAGGAAGGCAGGTGGATGGCAGATTCTCCCACCAATGCCGTGAAATTCTGGGCAACAAGGACAATATCATTATCACCAAAATTTTGTATGGCATCTGGCACAAGCTTTCCCTGCAGTTCAGAAGAAATCTTTATTGATAATTGATGGAGGAAATCTTTTAACCAGAGGGAGTTTTTCTCTCGTTCAAGAACGAACAGCTGACTTTGCAAAAAGTCCTGGATAGAGGCCAGGGGCGGGGCATATTTGTCGCTGATCAGCCGTTGGATGGCAGAGCGAGCCAGTTTGTCTCCCTTTTCTACGTGGGATGCCAAAGAAAGCAAAGAAATTCTGGTTTGCCATTCATCAAGTTTACCAATCAAACGAAGATGTGCATCCAACGCCACTTTATGATAATATTGTATTATTCTTTTATGTTCTTTTGAAATCCGTGACTCATCAAAAGTGCGAGTTGGCATTTCCAGGGTTCCTGCCTTACTGAGCACCTGTCTCAGATAGCCAGAGGTATTTTCGACTGCCATGTCTGCCAGTTCTTCAAAAGGAAAACGTTTCTCCCGTTTAAGCTGGCCTGAGAGAGCGTGAAACTCGTGACTGGCAGATGCATCCTTTTTCCCGGAAACTTGATTCTCCAGAATTTTGTCAATTGCCATCAATACGTCCAACTCCTTCCGAATCCGATGGTAAAGAGGGATATATATAATGGAAGTCAATTCTTCAGGAAGCTTCACACTTACAAAAAATTGCATCATCTGCCGAAGAGGAACCTGACGGTATAATGGAGGAATAGCCGATGGTGACCTACCGAAAAACAGACTGATGCTGTTGACCAGTCTCCACGGCAGCCTTGAAACTTGAAACCACCAACGTTTGATGGTTTTTCCATTCCGAATCCACCAATTGTCCGATTCACCGCATACCAGTGCTGTTTCGGGCTGCAAATCCCTGACTGAATGCTGAAAATAACCAGCCCATCGGGAAGCCTCAGTGGTAAAGCTATCGAATCTTCCATCGAAATCGGGTTTCCGATCCGGACGGCTGTAATTCTCCAATAAAGTGGTGAGATGCTTTGCATATTCCACCTTTATTATATCCGGATCTTTTTGAATATTCGCTGACAGGATGCCAAAATCTCTCCTGGCGATCTGAAGATAGGCATCGACAAATTGGCGATGTTCCTCCCAAACCTGGCTCATGACGGGCACCCATGATTTTTTTATGATTTGTGCTGCTTGCTGCAAGATATGTTCGGGTTCAGGAAGCATAAGTGTAAAATTTCAATATACAGTAAATATAAATGAAATTAGTAAATATTACCAATTGCCGTTATCCCGGGAAACTGACAGTTTTTATTCCAGGATGCCAACTGAATCAAATTACAGGTTAATGAACAGTCCATATAATAATCAAGATCGAAAAACAAGCCACTTGAATCAGAATGGATAAAATTTAATCCTAACACAGAAAGACCGGTTCGAGATACCAATTAAATTATTTATTTTAACAGATGTAAAAATTGACAAACACTTGACAAATCTCAAAAAAAATATTCCCGGGTGGTTAGTCCCTTGATATCAGGGATATGATTTTTTGATTTAGGATCAAACTGACTTAACAATGAAAACCATACTTGTTATTGAAGACGAGCAGGAATTGAGGGAGTCAATTTCAGAAATGCTGAATTTCGAAGGCTATCAGGTGATTACGGCATCCGATGGGCTTGAAGGAGTCAGTCAGGCCAGGGAACATATCCCCGATCTGATACTTTGCGATATTTTAATGCCACGAATGAACGGGTATGAAGTTCTCGGCGAATTAAAGAAAGACCTGACCACGGCCATGATTCCATTTATCTTCCTGACAGCTCTGTCAGACCAAAAGAAAATCAGGCAGGGTATGAATACTGGGGCAGACGATTATATAGTCAAGCCCTTCCTTCGCAAGGAACTGCTAGAAGCTATTGAATCAAGGATGCACAAGAGTGATCTTTTTAAAGGATATGCTGACCAAAACCTTGAAAAACTCCGGCGAAATATCATTTCATTTCTGCCGCACGAGCTTGTCACACCTCTAAACAGCATCATATCATTCGGGGAAATAATCAAGGACCATGCTTCGGTGTTGTCAACCTCCGAGTTGTCGGAAATGGGAGATTTCATATTTCAGAGTGGCAAAAGATTTTATGACCTTGTACAGAAATATCTGCTTTATATCCGCTTCGCGGTAAATAAGCAATCAGGAGAACCAGGCCAATCTTGTGTCAATACACAATCCGTTATTTCATCAGCTGCAACGCAATTGGCAGAATCTTGCCAAAGACAGGAAGACCTTACAACTGATATCCAGGACATTCCTTTGGCCATTTCCGAGGAAGAACTACACATTATGGTCAGGGAACTGACGGACAACGCATTCAAGTTTTCCATACCGGGAGAAAAAGTCAACATCAGCGGGTACACGGCCGATGACTATTTTGAACTGATCGTAAAAGACCAGGGGCGTGGTATTTCGAAGGATACAATTCGGCAAATCGGGGCTTTTATGCAATTCGACAGGGAAAAATACGAACAACAGGGGATTGGATTGGGACTTTTTTTGGTACGCCAGATCGCGGAATTACATCAGGGTGGGATTGAGATTGAATCTGATCCCCAACATGGCACCCGGGTCAGTGTTCGAATCCCCAGGGCCTGATTGACTTTTGACAAATATCTTTTTGCCTGAAAAACAGATCGATTCATTATAGTAATTCTTCCCGAAAAAATAACAGAATAGCCCAATTACATATGCTGCGATTTTCTATGCGAGGACAAAACGTAGACAAATCGTGGACACATTGCATATTTCATAAAGAAATCCAGATTTAAGCCATTCAATTGTCTAAATTCGTCCGGTTTATACACATTTTTTTGCCCATAGGGGCTGAATCGGGACTTTAAATTGCTGGTTATTCAAAAACATCTTGTATGCAAAGTGGCGAAATGCTCTTTTTTGATCATAATCCGATCCCTCTGTTTCTTATTGACGGCGAGACGCTACACATCCTTGATGTTAACCGACAAGCAATTCAAATTTATGGATATTCAAGGCAAGATCTCATTCACAAACATTTATTTCACCTTCATCCCGAGAATGATATTGATCATGTCGAATCCCTCCTCAACAGAATAGGTGATAAAAGTCCCGAAAACATAGAGTTCACCCACATAGCCAAGGATGGCACCCATTTCAATATAGAATTCAGAATACAGGAGATCATTTATCATTCGAAAAAATGCCTCATTATTGCCGTCATAGACATTACACAACAAAAAAGGGCAGAAAGGGAACTGAACGATAGCAAATTCAAACTTGCAGAGGCACAGGAAATGGCCAGGATGGGCCGATGGGACTACTGTCATAGGGAAAACATATTAGCATGGTCCGATTCGATTTACACAATATTTGGTTTGGAGAAAACCGGCCAGAATCTCGATTACGAAACTTTCCTCAGATCAGTTCATCCGGAAGACCGGGATACATTGCATTCAAAATGGCAGGACTCACTGCGTCATCAATCGAACTTCCAGTTAGAGCACCGGATCATTACTCCTGAAGGAGAATTGAAATGGATGAATGAGTCATGTTATACCGAATTTAACGAGTCAGGAAATCCGATTCATACTGTTGGGATAGTACAGGATATAACCGACCTCGTAAGAACTGAAAAGGCACTGCGTAAAAGCGAGGAACGCTATAAGGGGATCATCAACTCCCAGCATGATATGGTTGTCAGGCTCGACACGGAAAACCGGTTTACTTTTGTCAATGAGACCTATTGCCGTACATTTGGAAAAACCAAGGAAGAACTGCTTGGACGGTCTTTTACCCCTGTCATCCATGAGGATGATCTCAATGATACCCTCCTCGCAATGGTAAATCTTACCCGACCACCCTATCGGGCATATATGGAACAAAGGGCCATGACGGTAAATGGATGGCGTTGGTTGGCGTGGGAGGATTATGCCATCCGCAACCGCAATGGCGAAGTTATAGAAATACAGGGAGTAGGCAGGGATATTACCGAGATAAAAGAGGCGGAGAAAGCTCTCAAGGATGCACTGGCCATGGAAAAAAAGCTGGGAGAACTTAAATCGCGTTTCGTGTCAATGGCAAGCCACGAATTCAGGACGCCCCTCGCATCCATGATGATGGCTACCGAAACACTCGAAAATTACCGCCACCGTTTAACTGAAGAAGAAATCATAAAATACCTGGGACGGATCCGTCGCAACATTGAATTTTTACGTGATATCATCGGAAAAGTATTGAGTTTGAACCGAATTGAATCAGGCAAAATTCCATACACACCAGAAAAAACCGACATAAACCAGCTTGTGGCAGAATGGCTGAAGGATTACAGGGAAAAGAACCAGCTGGTGCATCAGATCGATTTCGTACCCATAAAGGAAAGAATAAACATTGAGGCTGACCGGCAATTGCTGGTTCAGGCACTTGAAAACCTGGTGTCAAACAGCAGAAAATATGCCCCCGCAGGGACGACTATCCTCATCAACATCAGCAAAACTGGCAGTACGATCACGGTTAGTGTCACCGATTTTGGCATAGGGATCCCGGAAAAGGAAATTGAGTTCCTCTTCGATCCTTTCTTCAGGGCATCCAACGTGGTAAATTACCATGGCACAGGATTGGGATTGCCCCTGATCAAACAGATTGTGGACAGACATAATGGATCGGTACGTCTTGAAAGTGAAATCAACAAAAAAACGACATTTCACATCGATCTTCCAGTATTGATTTAGAAACCATTACAAACCAGCTACCAAAACCGACAATTAAATAAAACATTATATTTGAAACTATAACCCTTTTATTCTGAGACAGAATATGTCCGAAAATGTACCCTTTAACGATAAAGATCCGCACAGTTGGACCGGTTCTGCATTGAGCCAGGCCGATATAACTGTCCTTTCAGACTATTTTGTCAGGACCAGCCATGATTTCATAGCGGTACTTACAAACGACCAGAACCTTGTCTATTTGAATCCTGCCCTTGAACAGGCAATCCTGAAAAGGAATGCCGGATTGCCGGACAGTGGTCTTGGATTGGCTTCAATCATATTGTCTGTTGACAAACAGTACTTATGGAATAAAGCGATTCAAAACTGCATTTCAGGCCGGGAAATTTCCGAAATTATAGAGTGCCCTCTTATTGATAAGCAAACTACCCGAATCATGTTTAAACCATTACAGGGAAAAACGGAGAAAAACGGGCCTATGAGATCTATTATCAATATGTCAATGGAGAAATCAACATTTACAGCTGCGAATTAAGAATGCAGTCATCCGATTCAAGCTGGAGGTGGTTGCATACCTTAGGCAATATTGTCACAAGGGATGAAAGCGGAAATCCGCTCAGGATGGTTGGAACCATTATGGATATCACCGAAAGAAAAATGAATGAGGAAAAAATCAAGGACCATCTTCATGAACTTCAACGCTGGCATGAGGCCACCCTGGGTCGTGAAAACAGGATCATGGAGCTGAAAAAGGAGGTAAACATACTTTTACAGGAAGCGGCAAAACCTCCCAAATATTTCAGTGTTTTATGAAAAATGACAATATATGATCGATTCCACCTTTCTTCATCTGATATATAACACGGCATTATTGCTTATGCTGGTATTTATCTTTGATGTGTTTGTCATCAGGTGGCATCATGCCAGTACCCTCAAACTTCAAATACCAACAGGTATAATTCTAGGATTGATTGGCATTATCCTCATTGAAACCCACTGGACACTTGAGAACGGTGTTATGTTCGATGCAAGGTCAATACTGATCAGCATTTCCGGATTATATTTTGGGTTTGTCCCAACCCTCGTGGCAATGATCATTACCTCCCTGTTTCGTTTGTCAGAAGGGGGTATTGGCACCTTTACCGGAATACTGACAATCATCACATCCGGATTTCTGGGAATAGGATGGAGACATTACAGAAAAAGAGATTTCCCTGAATATTCCTTGGCAGAATTGTACATATTTGGCCTCATCCTTCATGCAGCCATAATGCTATTGATGTTTACCCTTCCCAACAAGGAAGCTATCACAACCATCAAAGGTGTGGCATTTCCCATACTGCTGATTTATCCTGTTGGGACAGCCCTCCTGGGCATGTTTATGACCAACCGGCTTCAACGTGAAAAACTGGTCCGTAAAATCAGGGAAGATGAAACCAAGCTAAAAATCATTGCCGACCATACAACCGATTGGGATTACTGGCTATCACCCAAGGGTGAATTCATCTATTGTTCCGGTTCATGCCTGCAGGTGACCGGATATGCAGACAGTGACTTTTATGCAGACAGTGAACTCCTTGAACGTATCATTTATGCAGACGACAAGGAGAAAATGATCAACCATCTGAAAAGGGACTGCAGCAAGGGCCCGGCACAATTGGAAATAAGGTTTGTGCATCAGGGAGGCGACATCAGGTGGGGGAACCATTCATGCCTGCCCATTTACGACAATGAAGGAAAATTTATAGGCACAAGAGGTACCGTCAGAAATATTACCGAGCAAAAAGAGTCAGAAATCAAGATCAGGGATAAAAACAAGGAAATCAGCCAAATACTCAGCATGACCGAGAATTCACGCCGCGCGCTGCTTAGTGTGGTGGAAGACCAGAAAATCATACAGGAAGAGCTTGCCCTACTGAATGCCGAGTTGGAGCAAAGGGTCGAGGATCGGACTGCCCTGTTAACTGCAGCCAACCGTGAATTGGAAGCTTTCAGCTACTCAGTTTCACATGACCTTCGCGCACCACTCAGGGGAATTTCAGGTTTCACTGAGATTCTCATGAACGAATACAGCCATAAATTAGGGGAGGAAGGAGAGCATTTATGTAGTGTCATCAGAGACAATACCATTAAAATGGCGAAGTTGATCGAGGATCTGCTATCATTCTCACGGTTGTCGAGAAAAGAGTTACAGAAATCGGAAATCGACATAAAATCCATGTTCAGGTCGATGTATTTTGAAATCACCTCACCGGAAGAAAGAGAAAAAATTGAACTTAGAATCGGCGATCTCGAGAACTGTTATGGGGATACCTCAATGATGCGGCTTGTGGTTGCCAACCTGCTGTCGAATGCCATTAAATACTCTTCAGGAAAAAAGAGACAGATAATTAGTGTATTCGGTAAGCGGGAAGACCATAAACTTGTTTATTTTGTAAAGGACAATGGTGTCGGTTTTGACATGAAATATAAGGACAAACTGTTCGGGGTTTTCCAGCGCCTCCACAGTGCCTCCGAATTTGAAGGTACCGGTGTAGGATTAGCCAACGTACAGAGAATCATTCACCGGCACGAGGGAGATGTAGGTGCCGAAAGTACGCTCGGTGAGGGAGCCACATTCTGGTTTTCGTTACCGGACCATTTAGATCAGGCCATTCAAATCAAATAAAGGGACTATAACAGATGAATAAAACATTTGAATCAGAAGTGCTTCTCATCGAAGACAACCCGAACGATGCCGAACTTACCATACGGGCAGTAAAAAAACAGGGAATGGGCATTAAGATTCATCATGTTAAAGATGGAGAAGAGGCCATGAACTTCCTTTTTGACGAAAACCGCAAGGTACATAGGCAACAAATCGCAAAAATAAAAGTCATATTCCTTGACCTGAAACTGCCGAAAATCATGGGACTTGAAATTCTCAGGGAACTAAAGGATAATCCCCATACCTCCCATATTCCGGTAATCATCCTTAGTTCGAGCAGGGAAGATAGTGACATTAACACTGCATATCATTATGGTGTAAATGGCTATATTGTGAAGCCGGTAATTTACGAGGATTACACCGATGCCATCCAGAATGCGGCACGTTTCTGGCTATTTATCAATGAAACTATCAGGATCTGAACATGAAAGACAGCGTAAAAATTCTTTTGGTTGAGGACTTGCCCTCTGATGCACAGCTGGCCAAATATGAACTAAAAAAAGTATTTGACCAGATGGAAATCAGGCTTGCCGACAATGAACCTGATTTTCGTAATGCTTTATCCGATTTTCAACCGGATATTGTTATTTCGGATTACCAAATGCCAGCATTTGATGGCATGACGGCATTGAAAATCGTTCTTGATAAATCCCCAAACACTCCGGTTATACTGCTAACTGGTTCAATGAATGAGGATACCGCCGTGGAGTGTATGAAAACTGGGGCAGCCGATTATGTCATCAAGGAGCATATCAAACGACTGGGTCAGGCTGTGCTTAGCGCCCTCGAGCAAAAGGAGATCCGCAAACAGAAAAACGAAACCCAGAGATTGTTGGAGGAGAGTGAGAAAAGATACCGAAACCTGTTTGAAACCATGGCCCAGGGGGTTATTTACCAGGATAGCCGGGGACGGATTTTCAGCGTCAACCGTTCAGCCGAAAAAATTTTGGGGTACAGTGAAGAATTGTTGACAACCCGAATTTCTGACATTTCAGTATGGGAAGCGGTCAGGGAGGATGGAACAAGACTCAGTCCCGAAGACTTTCCCTCAATGCTGGCACTTCGTACAGGAAGAGAGGTTCGAGATGTTATTGGGTTTATGAACCCGGAAACCCAAAAGCATACCTGGATCAGGGTCAACAGCAAACCAGAATTCCTTAAAGGAGAAAATCAACCATTTCAGGTATATTCAACATTGGAAGACATCACTCACCTTAAGGAGCTGCTGATCGAGCTGAACGATCTCAACCAGGACCTCGAAAAGCGTGTCGAGGAGAGAACGAATGAGATTTTCCAGCTTTCAAAATTACAGCAGGCCATCCTTGGGAATGCCGGTTTGGGTATATTTTCAGCAACCCCTGAAGGGACGATCCAGCTTTTTAACCCGGCAGCCGAGCAAATGCTGGGATATTCATCATCAGAGGTTACGGGCAGGGAAACTCCCCTGCTATTTCACGACGACCAGGAAATCGAAGCTTTGACCCAAGGGACGAATACACACAATAACGAACCTACAACTCCCTATTTTAACTTGCTCGTCAATTTACTGGACGGACAAGATTCCTTTACCCGTGAAATGACTTTCAAAAGAAAGGACGGAACCCGTTTCCCGGGTAAACTTACGCTGTCGACCTATTCCGACGAATCAGGAAACATTTTGGGAATCATCGGTATCCTCATGGACATTACCCTTGAAAAACAGGCAGTCGAATCATTGCGAAAAAGTGAGACCGAAAACAGGGCAATCCTCGATGCGGTTCCGGATGTCCTTTTCCGTTTGAACCAGAATGGTGACTTTATTTATTCCCATTTCTCAGATGCTAATCATCTTTTTACCCTGCCTGAAAACTACCTGGGGAAAAATCTGAAGGAAGTGCTTCCATCTGACATCGCATCCCTTTCTTTGGAAAAACTTTGCCAGGCCTTCCAAACAAAGGAAACCGTCACTTTTGAATATTCGCTTGAAAACAATGGTGATGCCCAATTCTTCGAGAACCGAATTATCGCACTATCAAACCAGGAGGCACTTTCCATCATCAGGGATATCACCGAAAGGAACAAAGCCATGGCTGCCCTCCAGTGGAACGAATCACTGATGAAAATGATGACGGCCACCTCGCCCCTGGCGTTCCTGGTGATTGACCATACGAACGATGACATTGTTTTCTTCAACCATCGTTACTGTGAAATCTGGGGACTGACTGACAAGGAAAACGAAATCAGGGAAAAGAAATTAAAAAACAACGACCTGATCAAATATTGCCAGCCGCTGATTTCAATTCCGAAATTCATTAAAACCTCATATCGCCCATTGGAGGATATCGACAACAGGGAAATCATCGAGGATGTTATACCCTTTGTCGATGGCCGTTACATCAGAAGGTATTCGGCCCAGATCAGGGGACTCGAGGATGAATACTTCGGAAGGCTTTACATCTTTGAAGATATCACCGAAAAGGAGAGCCTTGCCCATTCTCTTATGGAAGCCATTGAGCGCGAGAAGGAGCTGAATGAAATGAAATCGAAATTCGTATCCATGGCTTCCCATGAATTCAGGACACCCTTGGCTTCGATCCTGATGGCGACTGAAACCATGGAGAACTATTTTGACCGGATGAACAAGGAGGAATTAAAGAAATACCTCCAGCGAATCCGGAAAAACATTGAATTTCTCCGCGAAATGATCAACAAATTCCTCAATCTTTCAAGAATTGAAACGGGGAAGATGCCGTTTATGCCTGAATCGACAGAAATTGTAACGTTTATTAATAACTGGCTGGAGGAGTTTTTGATTAAAAATCCGATCAAACAGACCATCCGGTTTGAGAAGGAATTCAATGAGGCTACCATGACCATCGACAGGCAGTTGATGCTTCAGGTTTTCGATAACCTGGTGACCAATTCAATCAAATATTCACCCGAAGATGGTATTATTAAGATTCGTGTGGAGAAAATGGAAGACAGTTTCCGTTTTACCATCGAGGACAAGGGCATCGGGATTCCGGCCAAAGACCAGGGCAAACTTTTTGAGGCATTCTTCAGGGCTTCCAACACCGGAAATATCCATGGCACAGGACTAGGCTTGCCCCTGGTGAAACAGATCGTTGACCGCCATGATGGAAAACTATGGTTTGAAAGCACTGAAAACGTGGGGACGACCTTCTATGTGGAAATCCCATGTAATCTGGAATAGCGTGCCTTTTCAGGCTTTCAACTGATTATTTCAACTATTCAGCCAAAGGACCATGTCTCCGGACGGGGTCAACTAAAACATCTGTAATTTATGCAAAGTGGTATACCGACCATCCAGGGCCAATAGCTCTTCATGGGTACCGGTTTCCACAATCCTGCCTTTATGAAGAACGCAAATGAATGTTGCATTCTTGATGGTCGACAACCGATGGGCAATCACCAGTGAAGTCCGGTTTTTCATAAGGTTGTCGAGTGCATCCTGCACAAGCCGTTCTGATTCAGTGTCAAGTGCCGAGGTAGCCTCATCAAGGATCAGGATGGGAGGGTTCTTTAAAATAGCCCTGGCAATGCTAAGACGCTGTCGCTGACCTCCTGAAAGCTTGCTTCCCCGGTCACCAATGACCGTCTGATAGCCTTTCTCGGTTTCCATGATGAAATCATGTGCATTGGCAACACGGGCTGCCGCTTCAACCTCCGCCTGCGTTGCATGTCCAACCCCAAAGCTGATGTTATTGTAGATGGTGTCATTAAACAGGATCGCTTCCTGGTTGACATTGCCCATCAAATTTCGCAGGTCGTGAAGTTTCAGGTCACGGATATCGACACCATCGATGAGGATCTGGCCTTCCTGCACGTCGTAAAAGCGGGGAAGCAGATCGGCGAAGGTTGTCTTGCCGCTTCCCGACTGCCCGACCAGGGCTACCGTGCTCCCTTTGGGAATATCAACCGTGATGTTTTTCAGGACACGCTTGTCGTTATAGGCAAATGAAACATCCTTGTAGGAGATTTTTGAATTTAGGGTCGAAACGGGAAGCGCATTCTCCTTTTCCTTTATGGTGATATCGGCCAGCAGGATCATGTCGATCCTGTCCATCGCGGCCAGTCCCTTCTGGATGCTGTACAACGCATTGGTGAAAGCCTTGGCCGGATTGATGATCTGGTAGAAAATCCCAAGATAGGCAATGAATTCAGGCCCCGACAATTCACTGTTCTGGCTCAGGATCAGGGTACCCCCAAACCAAACAACAATGACCACCAAAATGGTTCCCAGGAATTCACTCATGGGATGGGCCAGTTCACGGCGCCACATCAGTCGGTTCATGATACTCCGGTACTCATTCAGCTCACCATCAAAACGGGTTTCCATCTTATTCTCGGCATTAAATGCCTTGATGATCCGGAGACCTCCCAGGGTTTCCTCTATGATCGTGAGTAGCACACCCATCTTGTCCTGTCCCTCCCGGCTCACCTTTTTCAGCGACTTACCTACCTTACCGATTATGAAACCGGCTATTGGCAACACAATAAAAATAAATAGCGTCAATGAAGGGCTCATGACCAGCATCGAAGCCAGGAACACAACGATCAGCACCGGGTTCTTCAGGAACATGTCGAGCGACGACATGATCGAATTCTCCACTTCGGTCACATCGCCTGAAATCCTTGCCATGATATCACCCTTTCTCTCTTCCGAAAAGAATGGAAGTGCCAGGTGCAGCATCCGGGTGTATATCTGGCTGCGGATATCACGCACCACCCCATTACGTATAAATACGGCCTGATAGGCCCCCAGGTAGGCAAATCCCACCTTGAGCATGGTAGCGATGATCACGAAAAATCCGACAAACAGCAAAGACCAGCCGGCACCGTAAGTTATCTTAAACAAGGTCAGGTAATAATAAAGGTTATTGGAAACGGAATCGATGGTCGCCTCCCATGGAACCAGCTCCTGCACATCCTTGGCCATGCCGAACAGAATCTCCAAAATAGGTATCATCATGCCCACCGAAAAGACGGCAAACAATGCTGACAGGAAGTTATAGAAAAAGTTCAGGCCGAGATTGAACTTATATGGCGGAATATACCGCTTGAGAATATTGATAAATTCTTTCATCCGGAAGGGTCTAGAATATGCCGGTGTAATTATGGGGGGTAATCCTCCTGAGTTCCTCCTTCACGTTTTCCGACACATCGAGGGTATCGATAAACCGGGCGATGGTCTCACTCGTAATGGCTTCATTGCTTCGCGTGAGTTCTTTCAATGCCTCATAAGGATTGGGATAAGCCTCACGACGCAGGATGGTCTGGATGGCCTCTCCCACAACTGCCCAGTTCGCCTCCAGGTCGGTATCAATGGCAGCCTTGTTGAGCAACAATTTGCGCAGGCCCCTCATGGTAGCCTGGATGGCAATCAGGGTATGCGCAAACGGCACTCCGACATATCGGGTAACGGTCGAGTCGGTAAGGTCACGTTGCAGTCGCGAAACCGGCAACTTCTGAGAAAGGTGTTCGAAGGCAGCGTTGGCGATTCCGATATTCCCTTCCGAGTTTTCGAAATCGATGGGATTGACCTTGTGCGGCATGGTGGACGAACCAACCTCACCCGCCTTGATCTTCTGCCTGAAGTAATTCATCGATATATAGGTCCACATATCGCGGTCGAGATCAAGAAGGATGGTATTGATTCGTTTGATAGAGTCGAAGACAGCCCCGTGATCATCATAATGGGCAATCTGGGTGGTATATTGCGACCTATTTAACCCAAGCTTGTCGAGTGAAAACCGATTGGCAAATTCCTGCCAGTCGATATGTGGGAATGCCACATGGTGAGCATTGAAATTCCCGGTTGCCCCCCCAAATTTGGAGTAAAGATTAATCTGCCTTAATGAGGCAAGCTCACGTTCAAAACGCTCGGTAAAGACCAACAGTTCCTTGCCCAGTTTGGTCGGTGATGCCGGCTGTCCATGGGTCCTGGCAAGCATGGCAATGTCTTTCCATTCGGCGGCAAGTTCATTCACTATGCCAACCAGCTTTTCCATCAATGGAAGATACTCATTTTCCAGCGCTTCCTTTATGGAAAGCGGCAATGCGGTATTGTTGATGTCCTGTGATGTCAGTCCAAAATGGATGAACTCCTTATACTCAGCGATTTTAAGATTGTCGAACTTTTCCTTCAGGAAATATTCCACAGCCTTCACATCATGGTTGGTAGTCCGTTCAATCTCTTTTACCCTTTCCGCATCGGCAATTTTAAAATCCAGATAGATATTACGAAGGGCGGCAAAGACTTCAGCAGAGAAATTTGCCAACGCCGGCAATGGTATTTCACATAGGGCAATAAAATACTCCACTTCCACCTTCACACGGTATCTGATCAAGGCATATTCACTGAAATATGCGTCCAGGTTTTCCACCTTTTCACGGTAACGGCCATCAACGGGCGTAATCGCCGTTAAAGAGTTCAGGATCATGTTGTTCAATTTTTAAATGATCAGCAAAGATAGAATATAACCGGCAATTATTGAAGGAAGATATCAGATTGCGCCTAAATCCAATGAAGGTGTTGAAGACTGTCAATAAAATAACGGTAAAATTTCATTACTTTGTATAGCTGAACCATATTGGGACCTTTGATTCCATTGATCCAATAATAACCTGTTTGCAAGCAACATAGACCCATGAAAAAGATAAAATCAATCCTGACGGTTATTCTTGCCATTCTCCTCTTCAACCTTGATGGACAGGCAGATGACCAGAATAAAAAAATTGTTTACAAACTGAACATCAAGCAGGATATCACTCCTGGTACCTGGCGTCAGGCCAAACAGGCATTCGAGGCGGCCGACTCGCTGGGTGCCGACCTTTTCCTGATCCATATGAATACCTATGGGGGGACAGTCCTGGATGCCGATTCGATCCGTACCAAAATCCTGCAAAGCGACATTCCCGTGGTGGTGTTTGTCGACAATAACGCTGCGTCAGCCGGAGCACTGATTTCGATTGCGGCCGATAGCATCTACATGCGGCCGGGGGGCAGCATAGGGGCTGCCACTGTCGTGAACCAGACAGGCACTCCCATGCCCGACAAGTACCAGTCGTACATGCGATCGACCATGCGGGCCACGGCTGAAGCCCAGGGTAAGGTCACCATTGTCGAGAATGGGGATACCATTTCAAAATGGCGCCGCGATCCGCTGATAGCAGAGGCGATGGTCGACCCATCCGTTTATATCGCAGGCATCATAGATACAGGCAAGGTACTCACCTTCACCGCCCTGGAAGCCATCAAGTATGGCTTTTGCGAGGGAACGGCCGAAAATGTGGATCAGGTATTGGAAAAAACCGGCATGCAAGGTGCCCAAATTGTGGAGTATGTCCCATCATTTCTGGAAAAGATCATCGGATTCCTGGTACATCCCGTTGTTTCAGGGTTACTAATTATGGCAATTATAGGCGGAATTTATTTTGAAATGCAAACACCTGGCATCGGATTCCCATTCGGGATTGCAATAACGGCAGCATTGCTCTATTTTGCGCCCCTGTATCTTGAAGGACTGGCCGAACACTGGGAAATACTGATTTTCATTGCCGGAATCATCCTTATACTGGTAGAGTTGTTTGTGACACCAGGGTTTGGGATACCGGGCATTACCGGGATCATCCTGGCCTTCTCGGGACTTACCCTGAGCCTGATAGACAATATCATATTCGATTTCGACCATGTCAATGCCGAAAAAATCGGTATAGCCGTGATGACTGTTGTCGGGGGTATATCCACAGGGTTCCTGTTGTCCTTGTGGGCCGGCAGTAAAGTCTTTGGTGCCCATCACGGGCCGTTCCGGAATTTTGCCCTCCAAAGTGTCCAGAATGTGGATGAAGGATTTGTCAGCATCGACAACAGCCTGTTGCTGCTCAAGGGGAAGACAGGCACGGCCGTTACTGTGCTTCGGCCGGCAGGAAAGGTGGAAATCGAAAATGAAATTTATGATGCGGTAACCCAGGGAGAGTTTATCCAACGGGGAAAAACAGTGAAAGTCATCAAGGTTGAAGCAACACAACTTTACGTCGAGGAAGTCAAAAACACGGAACCATAACCTGGCTTACCTGTTCAATCCTTGAAACAACCGATAACATCCGCCAGATGGATCGTTTTAATGGGAAGCTGCTGTTTTCTGATATAAGATTCCATGTTCATGAGACACGAAGCTTCCGATGAAACAATAAATTCGGCACCGGACGCGATGGCATTTTCGACTTTTTGGGCTGTCATGGCCGTTGAAATATGAGTAAATTTGGCAGAGAAAGTCCCGCCGAAACCACAACAGATCTCCATGTCCTTCATTTCAACCAGCTCAAGGCCGTTGACATGGCCAAGCAGCAACCGGGGTTCATCCCTGATTCCATAGTGTCGTAGGGCCGAACAGCTGTCGTGATAAGTCACCCGGTGAGGAAATTCAGCCTCGAACGAAGTGACTTTCAGAATATTCACCAGAAAATCAGACAACTCAAAAATCCCTGGCTTGAACATTTCAAAAGACTGCAATCGATTTGGATCATCTTTCAAAAGTCGTGCATAATATTGCCGGATATATGCGGCACACGAAGCTGAGGGCGTAACAATGGCGGAGGCATCCCTGAAATCGTCGACAAACTTGTATGCCAGTTTGGAGGCCTCGTTGGTAAAACCACTGTTGAATGCGGGCTGGCCACAGCAGGTTTGCTCCGGGTTATAATGTACCTCCACCCCTGCCCTTTTAAGGATCCTGACCACATTGACGGCCGTATCCGGATAGAGTTGGTCGATAAAACACGGTATAAACAAGTCGGCTTTCATCCCAGTCTTTTGTGCAAAGAAAATGATAAATCGACAGAATCCATTCGGGAACGGCAAACATAAAACAACACCGGCAAATTCACCACATGCAGCGGCACCCCTTCGGGAAAGGGCACACAAAAAAAAAGCCGCAATCATGCGGCTTGCACGGGAGGAGCGACTCGAACGCCCGACACTCGGTTTTGGAGACCGATGCTCTACCAACTGAGCTACACCCGTAAGTTGTATGTGACAAAAGTAATCAATTTTCCCCGGATATGAATCCGTTTCCATGATTGCTTGTCACGTTAATCAAAAGAACGATAAGAAGGGCTTTCCGCCCAAAAAGCGGAGAGAGAGGGATTCGAACCCCCGGAACCTCTCAGTTCAACGGTTTTCAAGACCGCCGCAATCGACCACTCTGCCATCTCTCCCTATAACCAGAACCTTGTCTAAGACATCAGAACTTTTTGCCTTCCGGACAGTCAGTTATTATTGACTGTTTAACCCTGTAAGGCGCGACAAAAGTAGAATATTTTTCCAATCCCCAAAAATGTTTTTCGAGAAAATAATGATGTGAAAAAAAAATCCAGACAATGGTTGTTTTTTTAAAAGTTATTTCAGAATTTAGTAACTCGTTAAGCAAGTTCTCTGAAACCATTGATTTTACAGGCATTGACCAATATCAAACCTAATATTACAACAAATCATTAATCCCCTCGTTCAGTAATAACAAATTGTGAATCATATACTTAATTACTTTTAAACTACAACGTATGAACAAAGCACAACTTATCGACGCAATTGCAGCAAAATCAGGCCTTACCAAGGCTGATGCCAAAAAATCGCTTGATGCTACCATCGACGCAGTATCCGAAGCCTTAAAAGGTGGTGACAGAGTGGCTCTCGTTGGATTTGGATCCTTCTCAGTTTCCGAACGCAGCGCACGCACAGGTCGTAACCCACAAACCGGAAAAGAAATTAAAATCGCAGCCAAAAAAGTTGTTAAATTCAAACCGGGTGCTGAATTACAAGTTTGATGGTAACATCAAAAAACATTCAGGGAAGCCAATTGCTTCCCTTTTTTTTTTAAGAATTAGCCATGACACATTTTTCAGACCGTCAGCTTATTGATTTTTTCAGTCAGTTTATTACCGACGAACGGCTCACCCTGTTTCAGGATATTTTAAAAAACCGGACACGCTACCTGACCGTCGTTTTGGAGGATATCTACCAGACGCAGAATGCCAGTGCAGTATTACGTACCTGCGAATGCTTTGGCGTACAAGACATCCACATCATCGAGAACCAGAATCCTTTCAAGGTGAATGCACGGGTGACCCTGGGTTCCGCCAAATGGCTTACACTGAACAGATACAACAAGGAGGAGAACAATACGGTGGCAGCCCTGGACCGGTTAAAGGAACAAGGATACCGGATCATAGCCACGGTTCCCGATCCCAAGGCGACGACAATGGAACAATTTAACCTTGCGGCGGGAAAAGCCGCCATCGTTTTCGGATCCGAAAAGCCTGGCATTTCAAAATACGTGAACGAGATGGCCGATGAGCATCTCACCATCCCGATGCATGGATTTACGGAAAGTCTTAACATTTCCGTGTCGGCGGCTACCATTATATATACATTGGTTTCCAAATTGAGGAAATCAAAAATCGACTGGCACCTCAATCCTGTCGAGTCGGATGAATTGATGCTGAAATGGCTTCGCAAGCATATCCGCAGAAGCGACCTTTTGGAAGCGCATTTCATAGAGGAACAATCACAAAAGATGACATAAAGATGTCATCTTTTCAGATCAGTCCGTCAAAGGCAAAAAGATGACATCTTATTAATAGCCAGCCCACAACCCCAAAAGATGTCATCTTCGGGAACGACAAAAAGATGTCATCTTATCCGGTTAATCCGTCAAAAGCAAAAAGATGACATCTTATAAATTCCAACCCACAACCCCAAAAGATGTCATCTTCGGGAACGACAAATAGATGTCATCTTCTCCGGTTAATCCGTCAAAAGCAAAAAGATGACATCTTATAAATTCCAGCCCACAACCCCAAAAGATGTCATCTTCTCCGGTTAATCCGTCAAAAGCAAAAAGATGACATCTTATAAATTCCAACCCACAACCCCAAAAGATGTCATCTTCGGGAACGACAAATAGATGTCATCTTCTCCGGTTAATCCGTCAAAAGCAAAAAGATGACATCTTATCCGATCAATCTGTCATAAGTGAAAAGATGACATCTTATTAATAACCAGCCCACACCTAATAGATATTATCTTATCAAAATCCAACCAACTTCCCTGAACATAAGATTCCCGACTTCAGCCCTTATAACCAATACTTCAAATAAAAACCCTCCTTATTCACATAACCCGTTGATCATAATCGAATCTTCTTATTCCCAAAATGGGATTACTGTATTCCGTTTGGGAATTTTCCCATTCCGAAAAAATCACATAACACCTCATAATCAACTAATTACAATTATTGGCACTTGCTTTGCTCCTTCCGGCACGGACGCATTTTAATTTTTGATGATGATTACAATTCATTCACTGGTACAAACAGGAGGATGGCTGAGCACAAAAAATGGAATCAGCAATTCAAACTTTCAGGACAACAATTGTTGTTCAGGTTACCGTGGTAAGGGTTTTTGTACATCATCAAGGGTGTCCAAAAGACAGAAGAAGGAGGTAATTGGAGTTAATCCAATAACCGGGAATCCGGATCTGGCTTGCGATAATTGATGAATTTACAAAAATGCTTATACGTGGAACTATGAAAAATTATTTACCTAAACTCCAAGAAACAAAAGGAAACCCTGAATTGATTACATTTCAGGCAATTTCCCAAAAATCGAACCCGGTAATTATTAAAATCAATTGCCGGTTCAGATCATTCCTAACCGCTATCTTATTGATAGTTGCACTGACAATGGGTATTACGCCCATATATGATGTACAAGGAAACACTTTTGATATCTCAAGTATTTACAAACATGGAAAGCCAATTGAACTCTCCCAGCAAGTGGGAGGTGCAACCATTATAGTATCGGCTGACCATGGTGTTTTGCCTAAAGGCACAACATTGTCGGTACATTTATTAAGCGACGTCGAGAAACAAGAATATATCAGAAGGCTCGAAGCATACACTGATATCCAGTTTATTGAATCCGTCGCATTTGACATTTCATTACTGAACAGCCAGGGTATTGAAATTCAACCCAATGGTGAATTAATGGTCGGTATAGACGGAGTTACTTTTAATCGGACAGGCGACAAAACTGCAGTTTACCATGTCGAAAACTCCAGCAAGAAAAATTTACATAACATCTCTTTTTCAAAGAAATATATTGAAAGTGAAAACAATGACTTCAGCCAGTCAACAATACCTGTATCAAAACATAACACCATTCAATCAAAACCCACCAAATCAGCGATCAGTTTCCAAACAAACCATTTCTCGGTATACATTGTAGGCACTGTCGCAACGGCTACCTACAATTTTTATGTTGATGGAATCCTCACCGGATCCCAAATCATACTGAATGGCGAAAAACTGCTTGAGCCCAATACTCCAATGGAATTAGATGGCAAAATGTTTTCCGGCTGGTTTCTCAGTGGTAGTTCCACCCCTTTGACATTCGGGGCTCCAGTAACTGTCAACTCAACTGTAAATTATGATGTTCATGCCGTTTATGAAGACATATGGTATGTCTATTTCAATTATAATGACAATGCCATTGCAACCAAGTTCGTTGTTCCTGGCAATACTACCAATCCTTCGGGAGTACCACTGCTTGTAACGGAACCAGGAAAGGCATTCTCACACTGGTCGGTAGTGCCTGACGGCCCAGCTTTTGACTTTTCCACCCCTATAAACGACAACACTACCTTATATGC
The DNA here is from genome assembly GCA_001270045.2 of Bacteroidales bacterium 6E. Lineage (GTDB taxonomy): Bacteria > Bacteroidota > Bacteroidia > Bacteroidales > Prolixibacteraceae > UBA1413. Next base: position 41,440 of record DF970670.1, read on the forward strand.
TGTCCTAACTGACCTTTGGACTATCACGTTCAGTGCTCAGGGAGGATCAACGACCATCCCGAAATACGTTGCCGACGGTCAGCAAATGGGAACGGTAACTCCTCCTACAAGACCCGGATATTCTTTCGGTGGCTGGTATACTGAATCTAACGGTACAGGTAACTTATATACCGAAACTACATCCATCCAGTCGAGCGTTACCCTATTTGCCAAGTGGACCCCCACAACCGTCAACTACACCATACAATATTGGCTCGAGAATGCTGACGATGAACAATATACCTTTAAGGAAACAGCTACCGGAACAGGGGTTTCAGGTGAAACACTGATCCTTCCGTCAAATAGGATGGAAAATGACCGATATCCATATTTTTCATTTGAAAGATATGACCAGGGATTAATCATAAATGGCAACGGAACAACCTTGGTTAATGTCTACTATTCCAGAAACCAATATACTGTCAGATTCGATTTGAACAGAAGCAATGCCTCCATGACCATTGGCGGCCTTACATATACCGACAGCAACAATTCAAGCGATTGGTATTCATTCACTGCAAAATATGATTCGGACGTTTCCGATCTTTGGCCAACCGCAACCAATGTTCCAAGAACCCGCCAAAATTCATATAGTTCATGGTATTATTTCTATGGTTGGTCATTTTCAAGTGGCTCCTCGACATATGTTTCAAAACGTATGACATTCACTTCCGATCTTTTCTCTACATCGGGCACCAGAACCTATACAGGCGAGTGGATCACAAACCAGACTACCTATGAGCTTCATTATATGATTGAAAGTCCATCCGCAACAGGAGAAAAACATTATAGCGGAAAATGGTATAACGAAGACATGACATATAACCAAACAGCAAACACCTCGGGTGGCAGTTGGAATGCAAAACAAATTTCGGGCGTTACCAATATTGGTATTGAAACAGATAACTCTGCCGGATCCGATGATGATATTGATGTTTACTTCTATTATGACCGAAACACTTATCAACTTTCGTTCTATAATTACAACCATGAAGATAAAGTCAAGAGCTTTGTTTTCGGAGCATCCATGACTGACGAATATTATACTCCTGAAAAACCAGGCACCCTTCCTGAAGGATATACGTTTGATGGTTGGTATGACAATTTTGCCACAAGTGGAACACCCATCAATTTTGCAAGTATGGTAATGCCATCAAACGATGCCATCCTTTATGCAAAATGGACTCCTCCCACTTCAATTACCATCGTACACAGAGTTCTTGAACCTCCTTATCCGGCAGGCAATACAATTGAGCAAATCACTGTTCCTTATGGACAACCCCTTGACATCAATGTATTGAATGGCATAGCCGATGTACCCACAGGATACACCATTGAGAATGATCTTTTAGGCTGGTACTGGTATGTGGGCGATGCATTTGTTCCTTTTGATTTTAACCGCCCTGTTTACTCAAATGTGGAAGTATTCCCTGTTTGGAAAATAGAAACATACCAGGTAGTTTATGATCTGAACGGAGCTACAGGAACAGTCCCCGTTGATTCCAAAACATATTATGCCGGTGCCAATGCCATTATCCTTCCTTTGGGTTCGGATGTTAATACCCCGGCAGGAAAAGTCTTTACCGGTTGGTTACATGATGAAAATATTTATTACCCCAACGAAGATGTACTGATTGAAGGAAATACGTCCATGCTGGCCCAGTGGGGTGACACTCCACAAAAAACCGCACTGATTTACCATGCCAACAATGGAACCGGATCAATTAAAACATTTGATAACCTGGCGATGAACCAGACTCATACCGTACTGGCAAACACCGATGAGAACCTTGGATTCGATTATGGCGAATTCACTTTTACAGGATGGAATACAAAAGCCGATGCCACCGGAACATGGATCAATGCCGGTAACAATATCATTGTTGGTAACAATTCAGAATCTGAATCAAATCAACTTTATGCACAATGGGCAAAGATTACGGTGACAAAAACAGGTGTCTTCAATGATACCAACGTCAATGGCAAAGCTGATTTGGGCGAAACAATCATCTACACTTTCACCATAACCAACAATGGTTTGGTAGGTCTTAATAATATTGTGATATCTGATCCTAAAATCAGTGTATCCGGATCAATCACTTTCTTGGCTCCCGGTGCAACCGACAATTCAACTTTAAGTGGAATTTATGAATTGACTCTGCTTGATCTCCAGGAATCATTGGTCGAAAACACTGCGACCGTAACTGGTTATTCACCCGAGCTCAATATTCCGGTCAGCGATTCTGACACTGAATTTACCCGACTGACAAGTTGTATGCTCGAAATTACCTGTCCTGTTGCGTTTATTGCCACAGCCGAATGTGATTTGCCCTCGCCGGCAACTTCAGTCGAAGAATTGATTTCACTCGGTTTTACAATTTCCGAGTCTTGTGGAAACCTTGTTATATCTTCAGTTGATGCAACGGATGGAAATTCAAATCCTGAAACAATTCACAGGACGTATACCATTTTAGATGACCTTAATTCAAACAATACTCCAGACCAGGGAGAAGTAGTCATTACATGTATTCAGGTAATTACCGTCCAGGACAATAC
>DF970670.1:44046-175746 GCA_001270045.2 Bacteroidales bacterium 6E
CATGCGGAATCTAGGAGCTATCCGGAGTTCATCAATGGTGGTGGGAGTGGCTGGTTCTTCTTGTGTCTGGGCAATGATTTTCCCAGTTAATACCAATGACAGCACCAGTATCATCACGATGCTGATTCCCTGGGATAATTTGAAATTCTTCATAATTCAGCTTTATAATGGTTAGAATGAGTAAAATTCATTGAGATTAAGATCCCCGGACCTGAATATATTCATTCAAGTTACGATAAAATGCAATATGAATCGCAATTTGTTGATTAATAAGCAAATGCTTAAAAGCTTCTGCGCAAGTTCAGGTAAAGCCTGTTAAACAGATCATCCTTCTGAAAAGTGCTTTCAAGGTTAAGTGAAATGAATACTTTTTTGGTGGCCCGGTATGACAAGTCGATCTCTCCGATATGCTGGACCAGATTGGTGAAAGCATTCAGGTAATCGAAATTTACATATCGGTAGGAGGCTGATGTCGAGAGTTTATCCTCCAGAAAGTATTTTGAAAGCCTGGCACCATATATCTGTCCGTCGAGATAGTTGGTCTGTAGGATGCTTGCCGTTAAGTTAAGGGTAGCATTGATTGCAGGTAAATTTGTCAATGTCGCCGATCCGTTCAGTGTATTGGTGGCCCTGAAATCACCTTCCTTTTGCCGGGTTCCTGCCGTGATCCCCAAAGCAAGCACTCTCAGTGGCTTGTAATTTACCCTGAATCTCAGGCCCTGCCGGACCGATTGTTGCAATACCTCATCGGCATAATTCCGGAAGGTCTCATAATAAATGACATTTTTCCGGTTGTCGTATGTGCCGGAAACCGAAATTTTCGGACTTGCCCTGAAATTCAACGAAAGATAAAAGCTTGTAAGGTCGATCATGCTCACCGGCTTATCATTTTCTAGTTTAAACAAGTCGAGTTCGAGAGATGTAAATAGGGTTAGATTTCGAATGATTGTATTGGTGTGCTGAAAGTAAACCACCCTTCGGTCTGTTTTGCCAAAATATAGCTGGTCATAAAACGCCACTGACGAATGGGCATATCCATTATTCATCGTGAGTGAATGACCTGCCCAGATGCCATACCGGAGCAAGTTCAGGTTAAATCCGTAATCGGCAGGATCAGGGCTTGTTCCTGCAAAGATACCTGCATTCATTTTTCCGAAGGTCACCCCAAATTCCAACCCATCATATGAGCCCATGTTGGCGATTCGCGGATTTATGATTCTTCCGGCCCTGGCAGTCAATGACCTGTTCATCTCATATTTAACGGCCAGACTATAAATTTTCAATGCATCAAAAATATTCTGGCTGACAACATTCCATTCATTGATCTTATGCGAAAAGATAATATAAGATTCAGAAGAAAGTTTTGAACCTGAGATATTTGACGCTGATGTCGATAGTGTGTACCTCATGCGGTAAGAGTCCGATCCGGTTCCGGAAAACATAGAATAAGAGGCGACCGACAACCTTCCCGAAAATTCGGATTCCCTTTGGCCCGAATCCTTTTTTTCAATGTTAGAAGCCAATGCCTGTTCTCCAATATCCTTGTCAGAAATTTCCGGACCCTGTTTTTCAATGGTTGGAGCTGTGGTCTGTATTTTTGGTATTGCCCAGATTTTATCGCCAGTTTTTAAGATTACTTCCCCGATTGGCTTACAAAGGCATGAAAGGGATGAACTGCTCAATACCAACAGGGATGCGATGGTTTTGTCTCCGATTCTGGCATAGAGAGTATCTCCGTCCTGTATTCCGGTGGTACTGACAAACTTCACATACACATTATTGGCGCTGATATAAGAGATGGTTCCCTCCTTAAATTCATTCGAGGGCTGTCCGGTTGCTATGTTTTTTCCCAATATCATCAGGATTTGCAGCAGGCAAACTATGATCCATTTTTGTTTATCAGTCATCTTCGGTTCCGTTTGGATGACAATTCAGGCAATTCAGGCTGTTATATGCGTATCCTCCGATTTCTTTGTGTTTGTCATCCATTTCTGCCTTTCTATGCTCATGGCAATTCAGGCACGAGAAAGAACTGTAATTGTTGGGATCCGTATGGCAGGTTGAACAGTTGTCCCATTCCCCTTTGTGTTTGCCCGTAAACACGGGGAAATAGAATGCATCGTGTATGTCGAATCTGGCCGGTTCCCATCCGGGATCGGTGGTATGGCAGTCGAGGCATTGGGTGGTGAATCCGGTCTGCTGATGGGAAGGATTAACTGCATTGTTGAAGTCAGCCTGATGGCAACTATAGCAATCTGATGGCAGTGGCTCAAAAATTCCTGTTTTATGGCAAGCGGCGCAGTTTTCCAGCTGGTGGCCTTTGGTTAAAGGGAAAAAATCGTGGTTGATCCCTGAAGCCCTCCATTCAAATCCGTCAATCCGGTGACAATCATCACAGTCGGTAGGAAAACCGCTCTGCAGGTGGTTGGGATTGATAGCTGCTTCATAGTCAGCTCGGTGACAATCAATACATTCGATACCCAATGGCTGAAATTCAAGAAGGGAGGGTGAGGTGTGGCATTGCTGGCAATCGGCTTTATGGTGGGCACCAACCAGAGGAAATCTGCTCAATTGGTGAATCTCTGTAATATTGTGAACCAACCAGGAATTTGGGTTGTGGCATCTGGCACAATCAAGGCCTACGGTGTTTTTGTGAAGATCGGCATGACAATCGACACAGCTTGGTTTTGCCTCGCTGAACACCAGGGTGGTGTGACATGCCCTGCATTCGGTATACAAGTGTTGACCATCAAGGATGAAGCCGGTGGTTTCATGGTTGAATGATGCACTTTCTGCATCGTAGGTCCATCCCTGTGGGGAATGGCAGTCCGAACAATCAATTTTCAGTTTGTCGCCATGCGGATTTTGCGGTGCCCGGGCCATCACCGTCAGCAATGGCAAAACTATCAGGAATGACAACTTGCGCATGAAATATCGTCAAATTTGTAAATGATATAGTTCCTTATGAGCCTGTCGGTTGGCTGATGGCACTGGATACATTTTAGTCCGGCATGCTTGCCGTCAAGTTTAAATCTGGCTTTGTCGTGGTTGAATCGCACGGGAAACCAGTTTTCAAAAGCGTGGCACCTTTCGCAATCGTTCTTGCCGTTTTCCATGAACTGTCTGGCATGCACATCCTCGTGGCAGTTTTCGCAATCCATAGCCAGACCCCTGAACTGCTGATTGATAGAACCGTCAGTCTCTCTATAATGGCAATCCCTGCACGAGACTGCCTGATGCCTTCCGAGGAGGCGGAAATTTGTCTTATCATGACTGAAACCGATCGTTTCCCAGGATTTTTCGCTATGGCAGGATGTACAGTTTCCCTGTGGAAAATATTTCTCCTGGATTTTGTTCCCATGAATATTATCGTGACAATTGATGCAGCTTTCACCGGAAATCGAGAAATTCCAAGAATCAGTCTTTTTGTGACATTCGGTACAGGCAGTTGAAAGATGGGCTCCTTTCAAAGGAAAGGTTGACGAATTGTGGTCTTCCAGACTGTATGAGGAGGGCGTAAATCCATCTGTTGAGTGACATCGCCGGCAATCAGTTGCTATACCATTTCTGGCAAGCTGGCCTTTGTGTTCATCCTCATGACAGTCAGTACACAGTGAGTGCCGGATTGCCTGGGTGAGGTTATTCGGATGGCATTTTTTACAGTCAACATATACATGCATCCCTGTGAGAGGATAATCGGTCTGGTTGTGGTTAAAAGTTGAAATGGACCTGACATCCCTGAATGAGTTTTCAGTGTGGCATTTCAGGCAGTTGCTGCCAAATTTGTTATTATGCACATCTTCATGGCAACTGGTACAATTGGCGTGGTCGGTCCCGGCGAAACGCTGAAAATCCTTTCCATTGCGGATTTCTTTCTCATGACAAAGCGCACAATTCACGGTTTTGTGTTTGCCGGCAAGTGGAAAACTCGTTTTTGAATGATCGAAGAGTGGGGCTGGACTAAATGAATTCTGGTCATGGCATGATGAACAGGTTATGGAAAGTGTTTTCTGGTGAACATCCTCGTGGCATGAGATGCATTCAGTGCCTAGACCGAGATATGTCTGGCCGACTGTCTTTTGCGATATGCGTTGCATGATAAGTTCAGGCTTATGGCAATCTTTGCATCCGGCCTCACGGTGTTTGCCTTCAAGTCTGTATCCGGTAAGGTTGTGGTTGAATTTTTCTTCATCCATGACCACAACACGGAAGTCCCTTCCAAAATGTTCGCCATGACATTCATGACACTGTTTGCCAATAACCTCAGAGGACCCGTGGTACCCTTTTGGGATTGAAGTCAGGTTTTGAATCTCCACATGGCACTCCAGACACTTTGAAGAAGTTTCCTTCTTGCCTAGTACATGGCATTTTGTACAGTTCGATAATCCTTCAAGGTGGGCATGGGCTTTTGAAAGTCTTCCGGGTGAAATCTGTGCTTTTAATCCCGAAATGTTCAACATCGGAAGCAGGGCCAACAGAAAATATGTGAATAGTCTTTTCATAGGTATCCCTACTTACTTCTTGGCATGCGATAAGATCCTTTCCCCAAATTTTTTCGTAATGGTAATTCCACAGTTGCTTAGAAAACCTGCGGGCAATTCACCTCCGGCGAAAATATAGACTACGTCGTTGTCGATTGTTTTTTCAAGATTGTCGGCCATCCGTAATACAACTCTTTTATCTTCGATAGAAACGAGGTTTGAGTTCATTTCGGCATGGATGCGTTTGCTCCTTATTGCCTCCTTGACGAGGGCATCATTGGCGGGTTTCAGCCTTGAGAAGGTTTCCTGCCTGTACAACAGGGTTACCCGGTTCCCGTCAGCGAGCGAAAGTGCGGCTTCAATCGCTGAATCCCCTCCTCCAACCACCAACACGTCCATACCACTAACGTTTTCAGGTTCCATCAGCCAGTAAAACACTTTCGGCAGATCTTCGCCGGGAATGTTCAGTTTCCTGGGAGAACCACGCCTGCCGATGGCAAGAAGTACCTTTTGGGTGACAAACTGCCTGTTGTCGTCAGTTTTGACGATAAGCAGACCATTTTCCCGAAAAATATTGTTTACCCTTGTATTTTCAAGTATGTTGATTCCATTTTTCCCGAGAATAGAATTCCATAAATCGATCAATTCCTTTTTCCCGGTCTCGTACAATTTAACTTTGCCGTGAAGCGGAATGTCCATGGGCGAAGTCATCACGATCTTATTTCTCGGATAAGAATAAACAGTGCCTCCGATGGAGTCCTGCTCAAGGGTAATTGATCGCAGATTACGTTTCTTTGCCTGTAATGTGGCTGAAATTCCTGCAGGTCCTGCCCCTATGACCACAAGGTCATATTCGGCATCGATTGAGGGTTCAAGGCTTTTGGCCAGGTTGTCAACAGCCTGCCTTCCCTGTTCAATCGCGTTTTTGATCAAGCCCATTCCACCTATTTCACCGGCGATGTAAATGCCTTTAACATTGGTTTCGAAAAAGGGATTAACATGGGGAAGGTCGACGCCCCTTTGTTCGGTGCCGATTAGAAGGGATATGGCTTGCGTGGGGCAGGCATGGAAGCAGGCTCCGTGCCCGACACATCTGGAAGCGTTGATCACCGTCGCCCTGCCGTTGCTGTATCCCAGGACGTCTTTTTCAGGGCAGGCAATTATGCAGGCTCCACTTCCGATACAGGAGTTCGGGTCAACATAGGGATGCAATGAAACCGGTTCAAAAAGGCCTTCCTCTTTTGCAATCCTGATTTTTTCGTCCACAACTCCTGAACTCTTCCTTAGTTTTCTGACATAAAAAACTACTGCCAGAAATAAGAACAACAGGGTTATTCCATAAATCAATATTTGTTCCTGGGTGCTTTCCATGATTCAGAAAATCCAGACGTATCCAAACAATAAAGCAACAGCTATATGAATCACCATGATCACGAACATGGTCATGGCAAACGGTAAATGGGCAACATGCCAGTACCGGAAAAGTTTCTGCATGGTGGTTAGTTGAGAGATACGGCGCGTGAGTGTAATTTTTGATTTAAATATTCTCCTGAAATGTCGGGCCTGTTTACCTGAAATGCCGTAGCTTTTCATTTGTGTGTCGAGGTGCCTTAAAAGATTTCGCCGATAGGCATTTTGCCTGAACCGCTTTACGATAATGTTACTATGGTTGATTGACTTCAATTCCAATATTCCGTTCATGAAAGATGATTGGATATCTTCAGGCATTTCACTGTTGATACCTTTGTTTGATCCCTCCTCGATTTTGGTTATTTCGTTGAGGGTTAGCTCCCTGCCTTCAATGGAACGGGGAATCTGCAAGTAAATATATCTGCCAATGATGCCGCTGATGACAACCACCGTCATGCTCCAGAAGCTGATGGCAATAATGCCTCCGAATTTAAAGGATGTATGAAACAAAATGAGAATGGGTCCCAGTGTGCAAAGGAAAATATGAAACTCGAGCCAGTGTTTTAATTTCCCCAGTCGCGAAAGGCTCCGGAATCTCTTTCTTGCCATGTAGCCAAAAGCGCCGGTAATGATTAACAAGGAACCTGCAATGCCTATCCCATGGCCGATAAATCCGGTCGGTTTCAGGGAATCGTACTGGTCATGATAGTGTCGCTCATTCAAAGGGGTCAGATAATAATCCGATCCGTTGATGGCAATTACGGCAGTCACAAGAATAACTGTCATAGCCAGTGCTGAAAGATAGATCCTGTGGCTAATGATATTCATTTAGGTTTTGATTTTTGTTGGATCACCCTTTCCCGGTCAAGTCACAATATATACCCAAAGTTAACTGTTAATCAGATAGATTATTGTAAAGGCAGCTTTGTCAGTTATAATTTAAAATCTATATATATAGCAATTCCTTAATATGTAGCCATATAATAGTCCGGATTATCCTGGCTTTGGCCTTATTGAAGGCTAATCCCACTTTGTTTACGATAATCAGAATATGCCCAAAATTTTAAATCGAAAGCTTGAGCAATGGCAGACAGAATTCTTGTGTGTACACATCTTTGTTTTATCCAGGGTCAACTTATGAATGCCATCTGTTAATGATTGTTATCTTATGTGATTACATGATTGCAGCAATTGAAATTATCATTAAAATTGCCTTGGTACCATTCATCTGTTTTAGGGTAGGATTGAAATTGAATCATTATAATTTAATTGGAGATTTACGTTTATGAATTACGCCAGTATTCTCGATCAGTTGCTTAAATCAGGCCAGGGTAAGGGGCACAGCACAAGCGGACAATCAAATAACTCAAATTCGCCTTTGGGAGCAATTGGAGACCTGCTTTCCGGTTTTGGGGGTGGAGTTGTTACAGGTGGTGCTATTGGATTATTGCTTGGCAATAAAAAAGCCCGTAAAGTTGGTGGAAAAGTGGCTATGTATGGCGGTCTGGCTGCGCTTGGTGTAATTGCTTACAAGGCCTACACTAACTGGCAGGCCCAAAACGCACAAACCTCGCAAGGTGAGCCACAAACCATTGACCGTTTGCCTGCCCCACAGGTCGAGCAACATAGCATGGCCATTTTAAAAGCCCTGGTTGCGGCATCAAAAGCTGATGGGCATGTTGACGTAAAGGAACGGCAGCTCCTGGACCAGGAATTAAGCAAGTTTTCAAACGATTTGGAATTACGGCACTGGTTCGAGGCTGAACTTAATAAACCGCTTGATCCTTCGGAAGTGGCAATGGTTGCAAAAACACCTGAAATGGCTGCCGAGATGTACGTCGCAAGTGTTTTGATGGTAGATGATGAAAATTTCATGGAGCGATCATATCTGGAAGAACTGGCACGTAAGCTTAACATTGACCCTGCCCTTAAAGGAGAGCTTGAAGCCCAGATTCGACAGGCGTTGCTTCGCTGAGGATTTATGTCAAAAAGATTATTGGTTGGTCAATCCATCGGATATCAATAATCTGGCACCTGGCATTTCTTCATGCCATAGTTATTGCCTGCTTTCTGCTCGATTCAGTCAGATCAAAAGTCATCTAACATAATTAGGAAGATTATTTCTTTGGGGATAATCTTGAAAATCTTTCCTGAATCAATTGTTTATACTTGTCCTTGAAATCATCACTCAGAAAACTGATATCTATAAATGCCATCCATTTTTCCTTTGCCTTTTCCATTTTCTTAAAGATGTTTTCCTGTTGTTTGTTATCCAGCTTTAAGGTGGTAAATGCAACGACAAAATCATTGTAGCGAATTTTCTTCTTTTTGCCGTTGAGAGTCAAGGCTAAATCTTCATCATCCGATGGATTAACAAGTGCAGTGGCTACCATATCGTATGCAGGAGAAAGTATTGACCCCAAATCTGGCCTTCTGATTAAAGAGAAATTCTTTAAGTGCATATCGGCATTACCCGTCAGGAAAGTGAAGAGAACCTGCTCAAAGAAATTCACCACATCCAATCCTGGGTTTGCTGAATACTTTAAGATGGTTTTTGCAATCTGTTCATAGGATCCGTGATATTTGTCTTCCGTTAGTTTCTCGGTCAACTGACACATATCCTCCATGTGAAGCTTTCCATTTTTCTGACGATCGATACGCTTGGTAATGTAGGCCAGCTTTCCTGATTTCAGGCGAATTAAACTGTGCGGAACCACTTCAATTTTTGCAATACTGGCCAGGTGCATCGAGAGGTCTTCCACTTCGGGAAGTTGGAGGTAATTTTGAGTTGGAGTCTTCAGGATATAACCACCCCACAAACCTACTATTGTAAATCGTTTTGGTTCATTCTTATTTTGTCCTGAAGAAATATTCAACGAGATTTTGGGCTGAACACCAGTGATGGTTACCTGACTACGAACAACCTGTAAGGCCAGGTCTTCCATTTGAGTTTCGGAATAGGGCAATTCAGGAGGCGTGGATTGTCCAAAGATTTTCTTGCTGCAAGCAGGATGAAAATCTATTTCGTGTTCAGACAAAAGTTGGTAACAATATAAACATCTGCTCATACCTGATCCTCCTCTTTTACGGGATGAACACTTACAGCACCAATACAATCCCTGCAACAGGCGAGCAACAATCCCATTCGGTCACGTGGATTTATTTTCCAGTTTTTTTCTGCAATATCAAGAAACCATCCTTCAGGAATCAGTCCATCAAAGAATGGAAACAATATTTTACTGTTAAATACTTCTTTCCGTAAAGGGAGTGTTAAGCTTATTGATTCCGAACCGGGCAGTTTTAAATAGGCAGTGTCATAAACGAAATGATACCCATCTTCGTCCTGAGAAAGCCAGCCAGCTGTTCTGTCATGAATTTTTATTTCAGCTCTTCTCATCTGTCAGTTGATTTCGATCCATTGGAATAGCTCCAACCTGGTAGCCAAAAAGTTGTAAAACCTGATTTACTTTATCGAGACGCATGGTTTCTTTACCCTGCTCAAGGTCCCGAATAAAACGTAAACCAACACCAGCCTTTTCGGCTATCTCTGGTTGAGTAAGCCGTGCAGCATTTCTTTTTTCTTTTACAAAATCACTCAGTTTCATGATTTATACCTTTTCGGGTATAAATATAGAAAAAATATTCAATATTATACCTTTTCGGGTATAAAATATAGTAATACAATAAAGATGTACCCGAGCGGGTATATTCTTCATGAGCTTGCTCAAGGTTTGCTCAAACAAAAAAGAGCTACGATTCTTATTTCGTAACTCTTTGATTCTTAAGGTGGGCCCAACTGGGCTTGAACCAGTGACTCCCTGATTATGAGTCAGGTGCTCTAACCAACTGAGCTATGGGCCCTGAGAATCTTTTCTCAAAAGGTGTGCAAGTTTAGCGATTTGGCCGCAAATACACAAATATTTTTTAATTTTACTTCATGGCCAGATCAATCTGAAAAACCAATAACCTTTAATATCAATATTATGGCTTTCACACTTCCGGCATTACCCTATGCCCACGACGCACTTGAACCTTATATCAGTGCAAAAACCATTGAATTCCACTACGGGAAGCACCACCAGGCTTATGTAAATAATGTCAATGCCCTGATTCCCGGTACTCCCTTCGAAAACGCCTCCCTCGAGGAGATTGTCTGCAAAGCCGACGGCGGCATCTTTAACAACGGTGCCCAGGTATACAACCATACCTTCTACTTCGAACAGTTCATTCCTGATGGTTGCCGTGAGCCCATTGATGCTCTCAAGGACGCCATTGACAAGGAATTCGGTTCTTTCGATGCCTTTAAGGAGCAATTCACCAAAGCTGCCGCCACCCTGTTCGGATCGGGTTGGGCCTGGCTGGTGAAAGACGGCAACGGGAAACTTTCGATCGTTCAGACCTCAAATGCCGGCTGCCCCCTGAGGGATGGCCTGACGCCCCTGCTCACCTGTGATGTGTGGGAACATGCCTATTACCTCGATAAACAGAACCTCCGCCCGAAATACATCGAGGACTTCTGGAAAATCCTTGACTGGAAGGTGATCTCGAAAAGGTTTGCCTGATCATTGTAGATATTTTTTGTTCCTTTGAATAACGTTTACAGTATTCTATAATTCATTTTAACTAATTAATTATGAGCGTTGAGAAAGTTTTGGAAACCATGAAGGCTGCAGGCAAGGCCCTGAAAGCCGGCGAGATTGCCGATGCTGCGGGTATCGACAAGAAAGAAGTTGACAAAGCCATGAAGGTTTTGAAAGCGGAAGGCAAGATTGTTTCGCCTAAAGTCTGTTACTGGGAACCCAAATAGGGGAGTCTTCCCTAAAGCAAAACGGGATTCCGCCGCTGTGTGGAATCCCGTTTTTATTGCCATAAAAAAGCCATCCCGAAGGACGGCTCTTTTAAAACCAATTCAAACTTTAGATATACCAATTAATCAATTGTTCGAGTAATTCCTGTTTGCCGCTGACCAATGCCGGTTCGCCCACTTTGGCTGCATGATCGTAAAGGTCGGTCAGGGTGAGCTTGCCTGCCTCGAAGGCCGCACCGTTGCCTGAGTCAAACGAGGCATAGCGGTTCTTGCGCATCTTCAGATAATCCGAGTCGGTCAGGATCTTGTCAGCCACAAGAAGGGCACGGGCAAATACGTCCATACCGCTGACGTGTGCAATGAAGATGTCTTCGAGGTCGGTGGAGTTACGGCGTGCCCTGGCGTCGAAGTTAATACCGCCATTACTGAACCCGCCGGCCTGCATGATTTCGAGCATCGCCTCGGTCACTTCGTAAATATTGGTGGGGAACTCATCGGTATCCCATCCGTTCTGGTAGTCACCCTTGTTGGCGTCGATCGATCCCAGCATGCCGCTGTCAGCAGCCATGCGCAGTTCGTGGGCAAAAGTATGGCCGGCAAGGGTGGCATGGTTAACTTCGATATTCAGTTTAAAGTCTTTGTCGAGATTATGTTTGGCAAGGAATCCCATCACGGTAGCCACGTCGAAATCGTACTGGTGCTTGGTGGGTTCCATCGGTTTGGGCTCAATCAGGAAGGTTCCGTTGAAGCCCTGTTTCCGGCCGTAATCGCGGGCCATTCCAAGGAACATGCCCATGTGGTCGAGTTCGCGTTTGGTATCGGTGTTATGCAGAGTCATGTAGCCTTCGCGGCCACCCCAGAATACATAGTTCTGTCCTCCCAGGGCTATGGTGGCATCGATGGCATTTTTGATCTGCACGGCCACGTTGCTCACGACGTTGAAGTCGGGGTTGGTGGCGGCACCGTTCATGTAGCGTGGGTTGCTAAACACGTTGGCGGTTCCCCAAAGTAGTTTCACTCCGGTAGATTCCTGTCGTTCCTTGGCATAGTCAACCATTTTTGCCAGTCTTTTCTCGATTTCAAACACCGATCCGTCACCTACCACGTCGGTGTCGTGGAAGCAATAGAAGGGGGCACCCAGTTTGGTGATGAATTCGAAAGCGGCATCCATACGGTCCTTTGCATTGTCCATAGGGTCAGCGGCTGTGTCCCAGGGGAATTGCTTGGTTCCCGGACCAAAAGGATCGCCACCGTCGCCACACAGGGTATGCCAATAGGCGACCGCATAGCGCAGGTAATCTTTCATGGGTTTTCCGGCCACCACCTTGTTGGCATCGTACCATTTGAATGCCAGAGGGTTCCTCGATTGGGGGCCTTCGTACTTGATTTTCCCGATTCCGGGAAAGAATTCCTTATTTCCTTTGAAAAATTCCATTGTATAAATTTTTTGTTTGTTGATTAATTTGATTTCATTTGGTTTTCGAGTACCTCTTTCCAGGCAGCATAAGCTGCTTCGGTCTCTTCGGGTTTGAAATTCCCCGGTTCGATGGTTTCCAGTTTCTTCAGGTGGGCAAATGCTTCGCCGAAGTTGGCGTAAATACCGGCACCGATGCCTGCACCTCTGGCGGCACCTGCCGATCCGTCGGTGTTGTAGAGTTCGATGGTGGCTCCTGTGATGTCGGCAAGCGTTTCTCGGAACACCGGACTCAGGAACATGTTGGCCTTGCCTGCCCTGATGACCTTGGGCTGGATGCCTGTGGATTCCATGATTTCCATGCCATATTTAAAGGAGAAGACAATGCCTTCCTGTGCGGCCCTGAGCAGGTGGGCCTGGGTGTGGATGTTGTAATTGAGTCCGGAGATCACCGATCCGATGTCCTTATTTTTCAGTACCCGTTCGGCACCGTTCCCAAAGGGCAAGACGACCAGTCCTTCGGATCCCGGACTGACGGTAGCGGCGAGCTGGTTCATTTCTTCATAGCCCAGCAGGCTGGTGGCATTTTTACGGAGCCATGCATTCAGGATGCCTGTGCCGTTAATGCAGAGCAGAACGCCCAGTCGGGGTTCATTTTCGGTGTGGTTGACATGGGCGAACGTATTGACCCGGGAAGCCGGATCGAACGTTATTTCGCTGCTTACACCGTATACCACACCTGAAGTCCCGGCTGTGGCAGCCACCTCGCCAGGTTGTAGTACGTTAAGCGAAAGGGCGTTGTTGGGCTGGTCACCTGCCCTGTAAGTCACGGGTGTTCCGGGGGCCAATCCAAGGTCATTGGCGGCAAGGGCCGAAACATAGCCTTGGTGGCCAAATACGGGCACAATGTCGGGAATGACCGAATCGTCAAATCCATAGGTGTCGAGTACCATCCTTGCCAGGCCATGGTTTTTGAAATCCCAGAGGATCCCTTCCGACAGGCCAGTAACTGTGGTCCTGATGTCTCCGGTCAGCCGCATGGCAATGTAATCGCCCGGAAGCATGATTTTATATATTTTCTCAAAGTTGGCGGGTTCAAACTCCTTGACCCATTTCAACTTGGAAGCGGTAAAGTTTCCTGGAGAGTTGAGCAGGCTCGACAGACAGCGTGATTCACCTATCGAGGCGAAAGCCTGGTCTCCAATGGAGGCAGCCCTGCTGTCGCACCAGATAATGGAAGGCCTTATGACTTGGTAGTTGCGGTCGACCATCACCAATCCGTGCATCTGGTATGAGATTCCTATCGCCGAAATGGACCGGGGATCGGTTTTGGTTGATTGCATCACATCGCCAAGGGCAAGTTTCAGGTTCTCCCACCAAAGGCCGGGATCCTGTTCGGCCCAGCCGGGCTGGCGGGCAGTGATGGCCATTTCCTGCCTGGGATAATAGGAAGAGGCTATCGTTGTGCCGCTTCCGGAGTCTATCAGGGAGGCTTTTACCGATGAACTGCCGATGTCGAAGCCAAGTAAGTACATATATGTTAGTAAATTAAGTTTATATGCCAAACAAACCGTTCTGTTCTGTTATGTTTGCAAATATAGGGCATACTCTGACTAATAGAAAAAATATAAATATGTTGTAAAACATTTTTTATAAAGAAGAGCGTAATTTCAGGCGTGTGGGAATGGTGGTGAATACCGGCTGGTTGGTGTTGGCAAACTCGGCCGCTTTGGCACCCATCTCCTCAAAGTTGGTCGAGATGACTGAAATCCCGTTTTTCACATATTTCTTCATTGGGGTTTCATTGTAGGAAATTACACCTACGTCTTCTCCTATTTCAAGCCCTTTGTCCTGACAATAGTCGAGGAACCGGGCCAGGGTACGGTCGCTGACCAGGAAGTACAGGTCTCCCTTTTCGGGAATGAAATCCTGCTGGTCGGAGATCACCTTGTGCGGAATGTTGAAATCGGTACAGAATTTCTCGAACCAGGTGATGGTATCTTTCGGGTGAAATGTAAAGGGTGGATAGTTAAGGATAAACCGTTTGTATTTGCGAATCAGGTCGATGTTCTGGCTGAACTGCTCGTATACCGGCTCCCCGAAATCCTGTCTGACATATGAAATTTCCTCGGGGCAATTAATGCGCCAGTCGATGACCAGCAACTTCTCGGGCGGTATCTTTTTGATGATCTTGCTTACCTTGTTGTGGTCGAAGTTCATGACTACATATGCACTGTATTTTCCTAGGCTTTCCTTGATAATGGTCTCAAACACATGAGGGTTGTAATGGTGAAAATGGAGATCCACCGTAATGTCTTTCCTCAAACTGTCACGAAATGAGTGGTATAAAACCTCCTTGTAAGCCTTGAAAGTGTCGATAAACAACAGGACCTTGGTGAAGTGTTTGGCTACGAAATAGCCTCGGTTGGGGACTGATTCCACAATGCCGTTCTTCTTCAGTTCGGCATAAGCCTTGAATACCGTATCGCGTGAAAGGTTGCAGTCTTTCATTAACGCATTGACCGAAGGGAGCATATCGCCCGGTTTTAACCTGTTTTGGCTGATGGCATGCATGACTGCGTCGACCAGCTGCTTGAATTTCAGATGGCGCGAGTTTTCGTTGATTAAAAACTTAAATTCCGACATTTGGCTTAATCAGGGATTCGTTATCTTTTCCTGCAAAGATACCCGTTCTGTTCTGTTCTCAAATTTACTTTTTATAATTTAATGGGAATAAAGTGATGTCATAATTTTTGCAAGTGAATGTATTTTCCTTGTTATAGATTCTTTCAAGGGGAGTAACATCGTTTTGTCTCGTTGTTTATCTTTACGGCAGTCAACAAAAACCTTGACCACCATGGATTCCTATTCTTTTCTCAGGCAGCTGGTGGCTGCCAACCGAAGTTACAGACGCTTCGATGAGTCGGTAAGCATTGGCGCTGACCAGATCAGGCGATGGATTGACTTGGCCAGGCATTCTCCTTCGGGGCGCAACATGCAGCCGTTGAAATACGTGATCTGCACCGACAGGAAAACCAATGCCCTGATTTTTGATCACCTGGCCTGGGCGGGTTACCTGAAAGAGTGGCCGGGCCCGTCAGAAGGGGAGCGTCCGGTGGCCTACATCGCCGTTATGAAGGACAAGGATCTGGCCGACAACATTTTCTGTGATGATGGCATTGCCATGCAAAGTATCCTGCTGGGTGCTGTCAGTGATGGCTTCGGGGGTTGTATCATCGGATCTTTCAATAAGTCGAAAATCCGGAATATCCTAGCTCTTCCCGACCATCTCGACATTCTTTACATGATGGCTTTAGGAAAACCGGCCGAGACAGTGGTAATTGAAGATGTTGAAGGTGACGACATTCGTTACTGGCGCGACAGCGAATCGGTACACCATGTCCCCAAACGAACGCTTGATGAACTTATATATAAGGAGACATAAACAAAAAAGGATGGCAGCAACCATCCTTTTTTATGATATACCAGTTATCCTCTCTTGAAGAGCGCTTTTATAATCAGGGAAGCCATTCGTGGATTCTCCTTTAGACGGCGTGTGGAATATCCGAACCACTGTTTCCCAAAAGGTACATATACCCTCATTTTATATCCTTTTTCCACGATCGAGGCTCGCAGTTCGGGAGTTACACCATGTAGCATCTGGAATTCGTACATGTCGGGCGCTGGCTTTAGATCCCTGATCAGCCTGTATGCCCCGTCAATCAGAAACTTGTCGTGTGTGGCAATACCTGCATAAATCTTGTTTTTCAGCATGAATTCGAGCAGCAGCAAATATTGGTTTCGGACTTCATCATAGCCCTTCCAGGAAATTTCTTTGGGCTCGACGTAAATCCCCTTACATAACCTGAAATTCAGCGGTGATTCGGGAGTGTGATATTTTAAAAGGTTCTCCAGGTCATTGGGTGTTCTGCGAAGGTATGCCTGCACGACAAGCCCCACAGCTTTTGGGAACTCTTCCTTCAGTCGGATATAGAGATCAAGTTCCATGTCGACGCATTGTGAATCTTCCATGTCAACACGGATAAAGCTGTTCTTCTCGCTGGCCTTTTTCACCACATCCCTGAGATAGGAGTAGCATGTCTTCTTGTCGATCAGCAGTCCAAACATGGTAGGTTTTACCGAGAAGTTACCCTGGATGCCCTCACCGGTGAAGCGTTCGATAATGTCGAGGTAACGGTCACGGTTTTCTTTGGCTTCCTCGATTCGTTTGATAAATTCCCCCAGGAGGTCGACCGTCACCAGTATCCCTTTTTCATTCAGTTCGCGGGCTACCCTGAGGCCATCCTCCAGATTTTCGCCTGCTATGTAACGCTGTGAAAATATCCAGACGAGCTTCTTGGGCATGTAAGGCAAAACGCCTGCAATAAGTTTATTGAACATGGTTGATTATAATTTAAAATGAAAAACACTATTTAACTTTCAGGTTGTCAAAAATACAATGCCAATGCCTCACATTTTTATGATGTTTATCAGAGTCGAAATATGATTTTACACAGGTTTCAGGCGGGATTCAACGCCAATAAGGGTTTTCTTAAAATTGTTTAAATTTGCCGCTCAGTTATGATGAAAAAATTATCTTTGTCGAGGTTAAAAAAAATGTTGTAATGAAGGGATCATCTTTAATTGTAAGTATAATTTTATTTGTCCTGATTGGAGTGTTGTATATCCTCCACTTTACAGGAGGCAATGGAGAACTGTCGGCAGGCAGCGATGAAATAAGGGCCGGAGCCAGTGAAGGTTTAAGGATTGCCTATATCAAGACCGACTCCCTGATTCTCAATTATGCCCTGGCCGAAGCATTGCATGATGACTTTACCCAGAAACAGCAGGCATATACCCAGGAGTATGGTAACAAAAGGACTGTTTTTGAAAGGGAAGCAGCCGAGTTCCAGCAAAAACTGCAGAGGGGTGGATTCCTCACCGAGCAGCGTGCCATCCAGGAACGCGACCGACTGGTGGGTAAGGAACAGGAAATCCTTAAACTTGACCAGGATCTGTCTACCAAACTGGCTGAAATGCAGAATGCCAACAACCAGCAGATTATCGACAGCCTGATGTCGTATCTCAAGGTATACAATGCCAACAACAAGTATGACTATATCCTGAATGCGGCCGATGTACTGATCGGACCTGATTCTGACAATATCACGGCTGAAATTCTTGTCGGGATGAATTCACGCTATCAGGCTTCTTTGACAACGAAATAGTATAACGTATACATAAATGCTGATCCGGGTTACACAACCCGGATTTTTTTTGAATATTGCCCATCGTATGTTTGCCAGAACCTATTTTCAGAAATACGGGAATTACCGTCCGCTCATTCCCGTGGAACCACATCCCGACACCACATTGTTCGTGATGATTCCCAGTTTCAGGGAGCCCGATGTTCTGGCCACCCTCGATTCTCTGGCTGCCTGCAGCCCTCCCAGGGGAATTTCGGAGGTGTTTGTGATCATAAATGAACCTGAAACCTGTGATCCTGAAATATCTGCCCTGAACGAACAGACTTACCGGGATGTTATCGGGTGGATAGCAAAGCAGCCCCAGGGCAGGATCCGCTTCCATACCGCACCGGTCGTGAAGCTTCCCCAGAAATGGGCTGGCGTGGGAATGGCCCGTAAGCGAGGCATGGATGAGGCGCTCTGGCGGTTCCAGTTACTTGATCGTCCCAACGGGATCATCGTTTCCCTCGATGCCGACACCTTGGTTGAACCCCATTACCTGACTACCATTGAGGATCATTTCATGAAGCATCCTTCCCACGTGGGGGCCACAATAGATTTCAGCCACCAGCTGGATGGAATCAGCAACAAACAGCGGGAGGGTATCCTGCTTTACGAAAAGTACCTCAAGTATTACAAGGCGGCCCTCACCTGGTGCGGGTACCCAAATGCCCTCTACACCATCGGTTCTGCCTTTGCGGTCACTGCCGACGGTTATGTTCGCAGGGGAGGAATGACAAGGCGCAAGGCGGGTGAGGACTTTTATTTTCTGCAAACATTGACCCAGGTAGGAAAGGTTGGTGAAATCACATCTACCGCGGTACATCCTTCGGCAAGGGAATCGGACCGGGTGGCCTTCGGGACAGGGCCATCGATCAGGCAGTGGATGGCAGATGCCGAAGATCTCCGATTGACATATAACATCCAGGCATTCATCGACCTGAAAGTGCTGTTTACCCGTCATCGGGAGTTCTACCATATGTCCGGAGAGATGCTGACTGCTTTCCCTGAGATGTTGCCCTTGCCGCTCAGAATATTCATGGAGGAGGATGAGCTGATCTCCGGGATTGCAAGTTTACGGTCGAACTGTGCCTCGGAAGTGGTATTCAGCCAAAGGTTCTTTCACCTTTTCAATGCCTTCAAAATCCTGAAATTTGTACATTTCGGCCATCGTGGCTATTACGAAAGGCAATCGCTCGTTGAAGCTTATGAGGTACTTATGAGCCTGGTCAATAACCCGGCTGATCCTATGTGAATGAAATGCTTCATAAGGCTTTCGTAATATGTTCCGAATGATTGACTGTCCTGAAATGGATTCAAACCTATTTATGGATAACAAGAAAGGCTGTCATTATTGGCAGCCTTTCTTTATCTTGTTTGTTTACACTTCTATCTTAATCCGTTGGCCAGCATGTAGTACATTTCGTTCCACCTGAGTTCCTTCTTGATATCGGTGATGGTGGTATTTTCGTCGATCAGGACAAACTCGATATCCGCCATTTCGGCAAAGTCTTCGAGATATTCCTTGTCGACCGCCATGCTGAAAGCGGTATGGTGGGCACCACCCGCGAGGATCCAGGCCGATGCGCCTACCTGCAGGTTGGGCCTGGGTTTCCACATGGCCCGGGCTACCGGAAGTTTTGGGAAATCGGCGTCGGGTGCGACCACATCAATCGGGTTTACGATCATGCGGAAGCGGTTCCCCATATCAATTACCGAAGCATTGACGCCTGGCCCTTCAGGTACACCGAATACCAGTCGAGCCGGATCGGCCTTACCGCCGATACCCAGCGGGTGTACTTCAAGGCGGGGTTTCCGGGTTGAAATGGAAGGACAGATTTCGAGCATGTGAGCTCCCAGGACTTTCATGCCGGCAGGATCGAGATGGTAGGTGTAATCTTCCATGAACGAGGTACCACCGGGGAGGCCTTGTCCCATTACTTTAAGGGCCCTGACCAGTGCCGCATGTTTCCAGTCGCCTTCGGCACCGAATCCGTATCCCTGTGACATTAACCTTTGGACTGCCAATCCCGGTAATTGTTCCAGTCCGTGGAGATCTTCAAATGTGGTGGTGAATGCCGTGAAACCTCCTTTCTCCAGGAATGCCTTGATTCCCAGTTCGTAACGGGCTTGTACCCTGACATTGGTATGGTATTCGCCTCCGGGAAGACCTTCCTTATTTACATCATAGGTTTGGATATATTCTTCTACGAGGCGCATGACGTCAGCCTCTTCCACGGCCTTGATCGACTTTACCAGGTCGCCTAAACCGAAACCACTGACCGAGTATCCAAACCTGATCTGGGCTTCCACTTTGTCGCCTTCGGTTACGGCCACTTCACGCATGTTGTCGCCAAACCTGGCCACCTTGCCGTGTTGCCAGTCGTGCCATGCGGCGGCTGCCCGCATCCACACACTCACCCGGTCCCTGATCGATTCGTCCTTCCAGTGCCCAACGACCACCTTCCGGTTTTTGCGCAGGCGACTGACAATGAACCCATATTCACGGCCACCGTGTGCCGACTGGTTCAGGTTCATGAAATCCATGTCGATGTCGGAGTAAGGGATATCGCGGTTGAACTGGGTGTGCAGGTGAAGCAGCGGTTTGCGGAGTACCTGTAATCCGGCAATCCACATCTTGGCAGGCGAGAAGGTGTGCATCCAGGTGATGACGCCTATACAGTTAGGCGTTGCGCTGGCTTCGACACAGAAACGGGTAATGGCATCCGATGAGGTAAGTACTGGTTTGAATACCACTTTCACCGGAATTTTTTCACTGTTGTTGAGGCCCTGGACAATTTCCATAGAATCCTTATCCACCTGCTGGAGGGTATGCTCTCCGTACAGATGCTGGCTGCCGGTGGCAAACCACACTTCAAGACTGGCAAATTTTGTCATAGATTTTAGCTGTTTATTTCTGGTTAAAGTTAAGAAAGTTTTTAAAAGTATAATAAACTTTTATTTAAGGATAGGGTCCTTTAATAAGTGTTTGTCGTTATCCTTTATAGAAGGTTCCCATCAGTATAATTTTCAAACATTCATCAGCTTTTCAGCCTCTTCCTGAAGGATTGACCAAGCATTGTCAACATGCTCCGAAGTGGTGTGGGTCTGGGCGATGCTCATCCTGAGAACGATCTGTCCGGAAAGCTTGGTATGGGTGAAATAGATCTTTCCCGACTGGTTGATCCTGTTCATCAGCTCCATGTTTTGCTCATCGGTTCCCTTCAGCCGGAAGCAAACCAGGTTGAAAGGCGGTTCGACTACCAGTTCGAATTGTCGGGAGTTTCTGATCCAATCGGCGAATTTCTGTGCCAATTCCACGTGGTACCGAATATGGTGCCTTAGCCCTTCTGTCCCATAATGCCGTATGACGAACCACAGTTTCAGGGCCCTGAATCGCCTGCCCAGCTGGATGTGCCAGTCGCGGTAGTCGATGACGGCACCTGATTCGGTGGCCTTGTTCTTGAGGTATTCGGGAAGAATGGAGAAGCTTCGGATCAGGTGTTTCTTGTCGGCTACCCAGAAACAGTCGCAGTCGAAGTTGGTAAACATCCATTTGTGAGGGTTGAATATGAAGCTGTCAGCCAGTTCAAGTCCGTCAGCTACCTTGCGAAACTCAGGGCAAATCAGGGCAGAACCCGACATGGCACCGTCGACGTGAAGCCACAGGTTTTCCTTCTTGCAGATTTCGCCAATGGCCCTGACTGGATCGATGGCATTCGAGGAGGTGGTTCCTATGGTGGCACAAACGAAGAAAGGGGCAAATCCCGCCTTACGGTCAATTTCTATTTGTTCGCGCAACTTGCCGGGTTGCATGGCCAAATCCCCGTCAACCTCGATCAGCCTCAGGTTTTCCAGTCCAATTCCGGCAATTTTGATAGCCTTTTCGAGAGAGGAGTGGGTCTGTGTCGAAACGTATGCCACCAGTTTATCCTCAATTCCCCGGGCGTTGGAAGCAAAATTGGTGATTCTTTCCCTTGCAGCGACCACGGCAGTAAGGGCAGCGGTTGAGGCGGTGTCCTGGATCACCCCGCCTCCCGTGGAGGATGAGTGAAAATGACCAGGCAGTCCCATTGCCTGCACCAGCCAGTCCATCACCCGTGTCTCGAGTTCGGTGGCTGCCGGACTGGTAGCCCAGATCATTCCCTGGACCCCGAGTCCTGACGACAGCAAGTCACCCAGGATGGCCGGAAAGGAGGTGTTGGCCGGGAAATAGGCAAAAAATGAAGGCGACTGCCAATGGGTGATGCCGGGCATGATCAGATTGTCCACATCCTGCATTATAGATTGAAAGTCTTCCCCTTTTTCCGGCGCTGCTTCGGGAATGCTGTTGAATATTTCGCCAGGTTTGACTTGCGACAAGACCGGGTATTGTTCTATGTTTTCATAGTAATCGGCAATCCAGTCGATCAGCTCTTTTCCATATTCCCTGAATTGTCGGGGTGTCATATGATAACTCTGCATAACGGTTGATTTTTGTTTTCTAAAATTTAATAAATACCCACATGCGATGTAAGGGGCATTCATATTCTTTACGGTAAATTATTGTTGCAATTTGACCGGAGTTTGTTGTGAACCGTCGAAAATAGTTCCGGAAGTGACGTCCGGGAAACCATGCGCTGATCCAGAAGTGTTTCCGGATGCAGTACATTCAGTATTTAACGCTAAAACCAGTCCAGTTTCCGGTAAAAGGTGAGCGTGACACGGTCACCTTGCTGACGACAGCGCGGGTCGGACCGTTTTTCAAATGATCCAGGAAGGTCTCCAGATCAGGTTGCTCGCCTTCGGCAACCACCATGACCTCCCCCGATGGCAGGTTCCTGACAAAG
The DNA here is from genome assembly GCA_001270045.2 of Bacteroidales bacterium 6E. GTDB lineage: Bacteria > Bacteroidota > Bacteroidia > Bacteroidales > Prolixibacteraceae > UBA1413. The sequence goes on from DF970670.1 coordinate 66,234, forward strand.
CCCGATATCTGGTGGTCTGAGGCCTTCAGCTGTGCAAAGTAGCGGTAGCCTACGCCCTGTACCCTTCCCGAAACAATGATTTCCAGATTTTCTTTCATGGGTGAATATCTCGTAATATCAAAAATTATCTAAAATTGGGGTCATCCTGCAGGCTGTAGGGTAATTGATTCCTTTGAAACCCCGGTCGACAGGGACAGGTATAAAGGTATGAATCCTTTCGGATTCCGAAATGGCATTTACGATGGTCCGGGATTAAACTTTTTGGTCTGGCAGTCGGTTATAGTGACATAGGATACAAATTATCCGGAAATTATGGTTAATTTTGTCCGGTAATAGAAAGGAGACAGAAGATGTTAATGAATGTTTTGATAGTCATTGGATTAGCGGCCCTGATGGTAGGTGTTGCATTTGCCCTGATGGCAATCCGGATGTTGATCAAAAAGGGTGGGAAGTTTCCGAATACCCATGTGAGCGGTAACAAATATCTGAAAAGCCAGGGTGTTTCCTGTGCAACTTCATATGACCGGATGGAACAGCAGAAAGTCAGGCAGCAAATCAACCTGAAAAACCTGAAAATTTCGGCAGAATAACCGCCTGCTGAAACCCGTCAATATCTATTCGGCCAGATGTCTTTCAAACTGGTCCGACATATACACCTTATTGAATCCGGTGTCATCGGCATATATAAAATAGACTTCGAGGTACGGAAGCTTATTGGCCAGTTCCACTTTTTTCAAGTCCCATTACCATAAAGGCCGTGGCAAATGCATCAGCAGTCATACAATCGTTGGCCAGTACCGTGGCGCTTAAAAGGCTGTGTTGTACCGGGTATCCTGTGGCCGGATTGATGGTGTGTGCATATTTCTTTCCATCCTCGACATAAAAATTCCGGTAATTTCCCGAAGTGGCCAGCGCATGGTCAGGCAATTTCACAATGGCCTGCAGCTCTTCCGACGTCAGGAGCCCTGTCTCGTCAGGCTTGCTTATCCCGATTTTCCAATCTAAGCCCTTTGCATTCCGTCCTTTGGCAACCACTTCACCCCCAATTTCCACCATGTAGTTTTCACACCCTTTTGATTTCAGGAAGTCTGCAATCAGGTCAGATGTATACCCTTTGGCGATGGCACTCATATCGAGCATGGTCCCCGGATTTTCCTTGATGACCTGTCCGTTTTCGAGCCTTACCTTTTTGTAGCCGGTCAGTTGCAGCAGACTGTCAATCAATTCGGCGGTAACTTTCTCCTTTTCCCGAAACCCGAATCCCCAGGCATTGACCAACGGTGCAACCGTGATGTCAAAGGCTCCCTGTGTTATGTCTGAAATTTCCTGCGCCTTTTCAAAACACCGGGTAAACCATATATCGGCTTCAACCGGCTGGTTATTATTGATTTTCGATATGACCGACTCGGGATTGAACGTCGAAAAGGAGAGATCAAACTCCTGGAATTTAGCCTTGATCTCCTCATGGAAGTCGGTTCCGTCTGGACTTTCATACACCACATGGTAGTATGTGCCATAAACGGGACCTTCATTATAAATATAGGCTTTTCGTGATGAACAGGCCGAAAGGAATACAAAAGCCGGCAAGAGTGCAATGATCAGCCATTTCATGGAGGGTTTGCGGGTCAGGAAAAGATATTTCATCAACATCATGACAGTTCGTTTATGGATGGTCCAAAGGTACAAAAAGTTGGGATGTGTATAAAAACAAACCCCGGCCGCGGGGCCGGGGTTTTTCACAAAAACACACCTCTGTTAATGGACTGTAACTTTCGAGGAGTTGACGCTTTTCCCATCGGTTACAGTCAGAATATATAGACCTCTGTTATAATCGGATACATTAATGGTCACCAGGTCGTCATAGGTTTCACCGGTGTATACCACCCTTCCTGAAAGGTCGGTCATCCTGATTTCCTGACGTCCATTCCAGTTGGATAATTTGATGTTCAGCTGGTCGCTGACAGGATTAGGATAGGCCCTCATGGTGGCTGTTTCTGCCCTGTCGATGACTTCTGTGGTAACGTTTCCGCTGGCTTCGTTCCTTGATTCGGGAGCGGACGGGGCACTGACCACGATCAGTTCCTTGTGGATGATTTCATCTGAACCGTCGGCATTCGATACGCGAAGGATGACATCATAAATCCCGCTCTTTTCATATTTTACCACCGGGTTCTGTTCATTGCTTGTCGACGGGCTGCCGCCTTCGAATGTCCATACCCATGATGTGGGGTTATTTCTCGAGAAGTCGGTGAAAGTGATGCTTTCTCCCATCATGATATTGGTTTCCGATACGCTGAAGTCGGCTTCAACCGGCAGGTTTTTCACCGTAATGGCAGATTCGACGACCTTCAGGTCAGAACCACTTTCATTGGTTACTTTCAGCTGGACCTTGTAAGTTCCGGCCTGGGCATATGCCACTTCGGGATTTTCCAGGTTACTGGTGGCAGGAGAACCGCCTTCGAAAGTCCATTCGAAAGAGACGGCATCGGTTGACTGGCTGTCAAAGCTGACCGATTCACCTGCAAGGATGGTGGTTGTATTGGCAGTGAATGCGGCAACCGGAGCTTTCCTGACAACCGTGATGTAACCTGCGCGGCTGATTTCATGGGTGCCACCAGCATTGGTTACCTTCAGTGTAACGGCATAGGTGCCAGGTTCATTATAAGTTACGGTTGGGTTCTGGGCTGTGCTGGAAGCGGGAGAACCGCCTGTAAATGTCCAGTTCCAGCTGGTAGGATTCTGGGTCGACTGGTCGGTGAAATTCACCTGGCTGCCAACCTGGATAGTCCTGTGTGATGCGGTGAAATCGGCAACTGTTGACTGTGCCTTCACCATGATCATGGCGTTGCGGGTCTTGACGTCGCTGCCACTTTCATTGGAGACCTGCAGTTTTACGGTATATAGGCCGGGTACCATGTATTTCACGGAAGGATTGGCTTCGTTGCTCGTGGCTGGGGTACCTCCCTCGAAAGTCCACTGGTAAGTCTGGGCCCGCAACGACTGGCTTGTATACTGTACTGATTCGCCAGCCATGATTTCGGTCGATCCTGAAGTAAATTCGGCTACCGGGGCTTCCCTTACCACGGTGATATAGGCTGCCTTGGAAATGATATCGGAACCACCTGCATTGGTTGCCTTGAGCGATACTGCATAAGTTCCAGGTTCACTATAGGTTACCGTTGGATTCTGGGCAGTGCTGAAAGCAGGAGAACCGCCTTCGAAAGTCCAGTTCCAGCTGGTCGGATTCTGCGTCGACTGGTCGGTAAAGCTCACCTGGCTGCCTGCGATGACTGTTGTGGCGGAAGCGGTGAAGTTGGCACTGGCGGCCACAGCTTTCACGGTAATCAGCTGGCTGGCCGTGTAGGTGTCAAAACCGGTGGTATTGATGGCTTGCAGGCTGACAGCATAGGTTCCGGGAGTCGTATAGGTAACCTGTGGGTTTACCTCGGTGCTGGTGGAAGGATTACCGCCGGTGAAGTTCCATACATAGGATTGTGCATTTTCGGACCGGTTGGTAAAGCTGACTTTTTCACCTGCAAGGATTTCAGTGGCAGAAGCCAGGAATGAAGCAACCGGAGCTATCATGCTTACCTGTATGTAGCCTGCCTTGGTGATGATGTCTGAGCCATCGGCATTGGATACCTTCAGTGTCACATTATAAGTGCCCGGGGACTGATAGGTGACAGCGGGATTGGCCTGGCTGCTCTGTGCAGGGGATCCTCCCTCAAATGTCCATTCACGGGATGTTACCCCATTCAGTGACATGTCGCTGAAGTTGACGGTTTCGCCGGCAACGATCTGGGTTTCGGTGGCGGAGAATTCGGCAACCACCTGAAGGCTCTTGACTGAAATCAGTGCCGTTTTGGTATAGGTGTCGCTGCCGGTTTCGTTGCTGGCTTTCAGGATGACGGTATAGGTTCCTGCCTTGCTGTAGGTGACGGTTGGATTGACCGCGTTGCTGGTGGAGGGATTTCCACCTTCAAACGTCCATGCATATTGGGTGGCATTGGAACTTTTGTTGGTAAAGCTTACCAGGTCTCCTGCACTGATCTCGGTAGCACTGGCTGAGAAGAGTGCGATGGGGGCGGGTGTCAATACTGTAACCGCATCCTGAACGATGGTTTCATGATTTCCATAAACGTTGGAAACCTTCAGTGTAACATCGTATGTGCCCGATTTTGAGTATTTCACCGTTGGGTGCTGTGCAGTTGAGTTTGCAGGCGTACCACCTTCGAATGTCCAATACCATGAGGAGGGATTTCCTGTGGATTGGTCTGAGAAAGACACGGTTTGTCCTTCAGTCACGGTGCCAGTCGACTGGGCAAATTTTGCCTGAATGGCAGGAGCTGTTACGGCGATGAATCCTGATTTCTTTTGGGTGTCGCTGCCGGAGTTGTTGGAAGCGGTCAGGGTAACGGCATAGGTGCCGGGGTTCTGGTATTGAACCGTTGGATTGGCCTGGGTGCTGGTGGAGGGATTTCCACCTTCAAACGACCAGGCATAAGATATGGCATTGGTTGATGTACTGGTGAACTGTACCGAAGCTCCGGCCTGGATGTTGGTGTTACCTGCAGTAAAGGAGGCTACAGGAGCAGGCATGGCTACCTGTATATAACCAGCCTTCATGATTTCATCGGTGCTGTTGTCGTTCGACACTTTCAGGGTCACTCCATAAGATCCTGCCTTGGCAAATGTGACCACCGGATTTTTCTGGGTGCTGACCGAGGGTGTTCCTCCTTCAAATGTCCAGCTCCACTGGGTCGGGTTGTTGGCCGACTGGTCGGTGAAGGTCACGGATGCACCTTCCATGATGGAAGTGGCCGACGCGGTAAAACCAGCTTGTACCTGTGGTGCATTGACGGTAATGTAATTCTGTACGGTTTTGGTGTCGCTGCCTGCAGTGTTTGTAACCGTCAGTTTGGCGGAATATACTCCGGGTTGTGTGAAAGAGACAGCCGGGTTTTCCTTGGTGGAGGTTAGGGTGGCCGGTCCGGCGAATTCCCATTTAAAACTGTTAGGAGCCTGAGTGCTCTTGTTGGTGAACTGGATCGATTCGCCGGGAGTGATGTTTCTCTTGTCGGCCGAGAAATCGGCAACGGGAGCACTCATTTCATATTTGGTGGCTCCGGTAATGATCAGTGAAAAATCCTGGTTGGATGACATATAGCCTTCGTGGGAAACGGTCAGCGTATAGTTGCCGGGAGCCGGGTTTTCAATCAGTACCACCTCGACATTGTCAACATAATTCTTCATGTTACGGTTGGCTGCTGCGGAAGGATTGTAAGGATCGAGGCTCCATGGATAGAAGCTGGAGGTACCTTTGTTGATACGCAGGTCGAGGTCGTTGACCAAAGCCCTTGTAGAAGGGTCGAGAGATGGGGAGAGTGCCGAACCTGCCGGGTCGGTCCAAACGATTGAAGCCTTCAGTGGTTCACTTCCGTTGCTCACCAATTCAATTTGGTAGGATCCGCCATTTTTCAACTGGAGCTCCTGGAGGACAATGTCATTTACCTGACGGGCGCTGATCACGGAAGCCGCTCTTTCTCCGTTGACCAGTCCCCATCCGTACATGTAGTCGGGTCCCAGGGCAGGACCAGTCTCATCGGCAGTGTGGATGACCAGCCCTTTCAGGGTGGCCGATCTCATCGGGTTACCGTTAAGTTTCATGTAATGTTCCTGAAGCAGGGCAAGGGTGCCGGCTACATTGGGAGTAGCCATGGAGGTACCGTTCATGGTGGCATATGCCGAAGAGCTGCTTCCGCTGGTGGAATATACAAATACACCTTTTCCCACTACGTCGGGCTTGATACGGCCGTCGTCCACCGGACCCCAGCTGCTGGCCGCATACATTGAAACACTGGAAGGTGACGAGTAAGATGAAACCTGGTTGACGGCCCCTACGGTAAGGACGTTCTTGCCGACAGCGTCCGTTCCTACGGTGTCGAAACCGTCATTGCCGCCATCCGCAGGATATTCACTTCCGTCAGGACCTTTGTCGCCACGATCGTTACCGGCCGATTTCACGATCAGGTAGTAAGGAGCGTTATATGCGATATCGTCCCATGTTTTGGTATAGGAGCTGTAAAAACCAAATCTGTAATCTTCTGTTTTGCTGATGGTTGGATTGCCATACCATTTGTCACCGTTCCATCCGTAAGTATAGCCGTATGAATGGCTTGAAATGAGCATTCCGCCGGCAGCCGCTTCTGCCATTTCAGAATTGTCGTTGGTCCAGTCATATGCTTTAAGACTTGCTCCGTGGGCCATTCCTTTCGCCTTTGCTGTAACTCCTTTAGCAATCAGTGTGCCTGAAACGTGGGTGGCATGGTTGCTGACCGATTTGGAATTGTCGACCTGTGTTGCCCTGCCATCGAACTCCTGGTGTGAGGTTAATACTGCACCGGCATCCCAAACTCCAATCGAAGGTATGGACGAACCATCAAGGTTCAGTCCCATTCCGCCTCCACTCCAAAGCTTGTCGGCACGTGTGGTTGTTGCAGCCCCTGAATTGTTGGTCTTATAGAACCATGGGAAATCATTGGTGACATCCACAAGTTCGATGACATTGCCGTCAGGAAGTTCACGACGAACCTCGATACGGTTGGCAGCTGCGAATTTTTCAATGCGGATTTGTCTTTCAGACCATTCGGTAGCGTTCTTATCCCTGATGACATTTAAGGCACGGGAATTGGTCTGATTTCTGTAATTATCTTGAACATAATCGGGCTGGGTGATCTGTCCTGAGACAGCCGATGTTGCCAATAGCAACAAAGCCAGCATCCAATGACGGATAGGAGTTTGTAAAAAGTTCATAACAGAGCGGTTTTGTGTTTAAAAATAAGCGTCCATTTACATAACATTACGTTATGTATCATCTTCAAAAAAGCGTCCATAATTCAGGCGTTACCCTGAGCGGGTTCAAATAGCATTACGGTGCGTCCAAACTCCCTGCGGAGAATCTTATAATGCTTCTAAACGTACCTCTTCACAGAGGGAATAAAAAAAACTTAATTATTTGCGTCCAATAGAATCAGGAATCGGTTTTTCTGATGAACAGAAAATGGTTTTGCGTCCTTCATCTGTTATAATAATATGCAATTGAAGTGCCAAAGTGTAATAATCAGATAATCAGGTGTAAAGAAAATTATGGCAGGCAGGCTGTCTCCGAAATATCGGAGATGACCCAATTATTCGGAGTTTTTTTATGGAGAACTTCTCAAAAAAAATCATGGTAAAATTCATTCTCACGCTTGTGGTGTAGTCGGTGCACCTGGAATACCGACGACCCGTTTGGTTGGATATGCCCAATGGATATCGGATATGGTGTCGAACTCACGTAAAATATCTTCCCAGATGGCTGCCTCGGTTCCCCTTCTTTTATGGGGATCACATAAATAGCGGACCGATAGTCTGATCCCGAATTCGATTACAGTGACATAAATGATGGGGGTCAGATACTGATAATGGATGAGGTAAAGTTTGCTGGCTTCTTTAAGATCTTTCTCGGCTGAATATGAAATGCTCTGCGTGTGGTTTTGGATGATGCTTGTGAGGATTGATTTGGCTTTCTCCCAGTTACTTTCGAAAGTAAGCCTGATTTCGAGTTCATTCCATATATAGTGGAATCCCTGGGTATAGTTTGCCTGGGGTTCCGTGAAAACTTTCCCGTTTGGGATATGGATGATACGACCGGTACTCTGGTCGGCATCCACCCAATTCCCGATTTCAAGCAGCGAGAACTGGTAAAGACGAAGGTCAATGACATCACCCTTGTGGGTACCGATCTGTATCCTGTCGCCTATGACAAAAGGTTTACGAAACATAATGAACAGCCAGCCAGCCATGTTGGCCAACAAATCTTTCAGGGCAATGGCGATACCGGCTGACAATAAGCCCAGGAATGCCCCCATATATCGGAATGCATGGATCCAAACAGTGCCAATCAATATGATGGAGGTGATGGGAATGATGTAGGAGATGACCCGCTTCCAGAAATACCGGGATTTGACATCCTCGGTATGGCGCCAGACAATCCTGAGCAGAAAATATCGAATGATATACAGGATAACAATAATAGCAATGGAAACCAGTATTTTATGCTGTGTTTCCATTGCTATTCCAGTGTAGGACTCTATGATCAGCGCTATCTTTTCCATTATGTAACCGATATGGCCAGTTCGGCATTTATGGGCCATAAGTTACAAAATAAGATGAGATGTTCCGCTAATTGGCCTGTTTTTGCAACTCCAGTTTCAGGGGTGAAATCTCTTCTCCCCAGTAAATGGTGGTATGTGGGAACGGGATCTCGATACCTGCATTATCGAAGGCATATTTCAGTCTCCGGTTAAATTCACGCCCCACTTCCCACTGCTTGTTGGTTTTGGTCTTGATCCTCGCCTTGATCATAACCGCACTGTCACCAAATTTGTCGAGACCAAATACCTCGATTGATTCCAGCATCAATTCTCCGAAATAGGTATCATTTTTCAAATCGGCTCCGGTATCCTTAATGATTTCCATCACCTTGTCGACATTCTCCTTGTAAGCCACACCAATATCCATGGCGAAAGCCGACCAGTCCTTGGTCATGTTTGACAGGGAATTGATTTTTCCGTTCTGGAAGATGTGGACAATCCCCTCGAAATCGCGCAGGGTGGTGGTTCGTAGCTCAATACTCTCGACAGCACCGGAGGTACCGTTGATTCGGGCTACATCACCTGTCCGTATTTGGTTTTCGAGCAGCATGAAGAAACCTGATATAAAATCCCGGACCAGTTCCTGTGCACCGAATCCGACTGCAAGGCCAATGATACCGGCACCTGCCAGAATAGGAGCAATGTCGATTCCCAACCTTTTCAAAATGATCATGATGAATACTGCCCAAATGATGATCCTGCCAATGCCTTTCAGGATTCCCGTGAGCGTATTGATTCGTTTCTCGGTTTCAAACGACTCCTCTTCCATGTGCTTTCTGGCCCTGCGGATGAGCAATCCGTTCATGCGTTTAAAAAGCATCCTGTTCAGTCGGAGAAGAATAAAGAGGAGTACAAAAATGAAAAGAAGTCCCGGAAGGTCATATATGACCCAATTGACCAGTTTTGACAACACATCCTCCCACATTTCAATTGTAAAGTATTTTTCCATGGTAATCTGTTTTTAAGTGTATCCGATTCTTGGTTTCCTAAAAATACAACAGAAAGGAACAATGATTTGTTCGAAAGGTCCAATAAGAGGCGTTTATAAGGATTAATATCCAAAAATTTTAATTAATCCGTATCATTTCTTCTTATATGATCTTTTCTGATGATGTGTTTTTCAAAATAATAGAGGCTGTTGGATCCCAACAGCCTCTGAATTATGTTCATGACGGCAATGACATAGCATTATCCGCCGAAATCGTCGAATAGAATGTTTTCGGTTGGTACCCCCAGGTCATACAGCATTTTCTGAACGGCATCGTTCATCATGGGTGGACCGCAGAGATAATAATCGATTTCTTCCGGTTCCTCATGTTTGGTGAGGTAATTGTCGTAAATCACCTGATGGATAAAGCCTGTCGGGCCGGTCCAGTTATCCTCGGGTCGCGGTTCCGAAAGGGCAAGGTTAAAGGTGAAGTTGGGGAAATTCTTTTCGATGTCCCTGAACTGGTCATAATAGAATACCTCTTTCCAGGAGCGGGCTCCGTACCAGAAGGTCACTTTCTTTTTGGTTTCCTTCACGGTGTGGAACAGGTGAAACAGGTGCGAACGCATGGGAGCCATACCGGCACCACCACCAATAAACATCATCTCGTTATCGTTTTTCTTGAGGAAGAATTCACCGAACGGTCCGGAGATCATTACCTTATCGCCAGGTTTTCTGGAGAAGATAAAGGAAGAGCAAACCCCGGGGTTGACATTTTTGAACCGGTTGTTGGCCCTGTCCCATGGTGGGGTTGCAATACGGATGTTCAGCATCACGATGTTGCCCTCAGCCGGGTGGTTAGCCATAGAGTATGCACGGAAAGTAGGTTCCGGGTTTTTCATCTTCAGGTCAAACATGCCGAATTTTTCCCATTCCTCCCTGAATTCAGGCTGGATGTCCATGTCCTTGAAATCGACTTCAATCTTGGGTACGTCAATCTGGATATAACCTCCTGATTTGAAATCGAGGGTCTCGCCTTCGGGTAGTTTTACGACAAACTCCTTGATAAAGGTGGCCACGTTACGGTTTGAAACAACTTCACATTCCCATTTCTTGACACCCAGGATTTCCTGGTGCATATGCACCTTCAGGTCTTCCTTCACCTTTACCTGACAGGCAAGACGCCAGTTTTCATTCTGCTCCTTGCGGGTAAAGAAACCCACTTCGGTTGGCAGGATGGAACCACCGCCCTCAACAATCTGGCAACGGCACATGCCACAGGTTCCACCACCCCCGCATGCGGAGGGAAGAATCACCTTGGCGTTGCTGAGTGTGGTCAGCAATGTGCTTCCGGGTTCGGCTTCTATTTTTTTGTATCCTTCATTGATGTCGATTTTGACTATCCCTGAAGGCATCAGTTTCTTTTTTGCATAAAGCAGGATAGCCACAAGCAAGACAGTCACCAGCAGGAAGACAACTATGCTTATGATTATTACGGTCGTTGGAGTTGATAATAATATCATCGTTCAGACTTTTTGATTTTTAGAGTTTTATTCCCATGAAGCCCATGAAGGCGATGCCCATCAGGCCAGTCACGATAAAGGTAATCCCAAGTCCGCGCAATGGGGCTGGTATTTGTGAATACTGGATTCTTTCACGAATTGCCGCGATTCCAACAATGGCAAGGAACCATCCGATACCAGATCCGATTCCGTAAACAGTAGCTTCAGCGACATTAACGAAAGCCTTCTGTTGCATGAATAGTGCACCACCCAAAATGGCACAGTTCACGGCAATCAGGGGAAGGAAAATACCCAGCTGATTGTAAAGTACAGGCGCAAATTTTTCAACAACCATTTCCACGAGCTGAACCATCGACGCAATCACCGCAATAAACATGATAAAGCTGAGAAAGCTCAGGTCGACGGATGCCAGCGATGGGCTGATCCAACTCAGGGCTCCTTCTGTAAGAACATAATTTTCGAGCAGGTAATTGACAGGGATGGTAATGGCCAGAACAAAAACGACAGCCAGTCCAAGTCCGGTTGCGGTTTTTACAGATTTTGACACTGCCAGATATGAACACATACCCAGGAAGTATGCAAAAATCATGTTTTCAATGAAGATGGACTTGACAAATATATTAATCAGATTTTCCATTATCTCTCAATTTTAAGGGTTAGTTCTCAATCAGTTTGCGATTTCTGCTACGTTGTACCCAAATGATGACACCCACTACAATCAGGGCCATCGGTGGAAGAATCATCATACCATTGTTTTCGTAGAATCCTCCATTGGCAATGTACCAGCTTTCGGGAACAATCCGGTAGCCCCAGATGGAGCCGGAACCAAACAATTCACGGAAAAATCCGACAATGATGAGAATTGCCGCATATCCGGCACCGTTACCGATACCGTCGAGGAATGACTGCCAGGGTTTGTTGCCCAGGGCAAAGGCCTCCAGACGTCCCATCAGGATACAGTTGGTAATGATCAGTCCGACAAACACCGAAAGCTGTTTCGATACATCATAGACATAGGCTTTCAGGACCTGGTCAACCAGAATTACGAGCGCCGCAATGACAACCAGCTGGACAATGATACGGATTCGGTTGGGAATGGTATTCCTGAGAAGGGAAATGATCACGTTGGCAAAAGCCACAACGGCCGTAACGGAAATAGCCATAACCACAGCCGGCTTTAGCTGCGCGGTAACTGCCAGGGCTGAACAAATACCCAGGACCTGCACGGTAATTGGGTTACTGTCGTTCAGCGGATCAGTCAGCAGCTTAAGGTTTTTCTTGGAAAATAGTGCTTCTTTTTCACTCATGGCTATGATTTTTTCCGGGTTATAAATTTCTGATAGCTTGTCAGATCTTCCAGCAGCATTTGCTCCAGACCTTTACTGGTAATGGTACCGCCTGAAATGGCGTCTACCTTGTGTTCCTCGGGAGCAGACTCACTTGATTTGGCAACGATAACCGATACCAGCTTACCTGAAGCATCAAAGATGGATTTACCGGTAAACTGTTCCTCAAAAGCAGGGGTTGAAATTTCGGCGCCCAGTCCGGGAGTCTCTCCCTGATGGTCAAAGTTGGTTCCGAAAATGGTATTCATGTCCTCGTTCAGGGCAATGAATCCCCAGATCGGACCCCAAAGTCCGACTCCCCTCAGCGGAAAGATGTATTTAAGGCCGCTCTCGGTCTGACATTCAAACACCGGCAGAAGTCGCTGTTCGAGTGGCTTTGCCTTCTGGACCTTCAGGTCGATGCTGAATGCATCCCCTTCCACCACTTCTCCTTCAGAGTTGACAACATAACTGTTGACAACTTTTTCGGCATAAACCTGCTCGGCTTCCTTAGCCGTGGTTTCAATGTTCACCGAAGCCAGGATGTTCTGTTTTTTCTCGATTTCGGTGTTCTTGTTCTGCATGGGTTTGAGCGCGATGGCAGCTATTGAAAGAATTGCAGCCACCAGGATAACCATCACCGATGCATATATGAATGTGTAATTATTACTGTTCCTGTCCATAATGGTTCATATTTTAATCATTAGGCTGCAACTTTCGCTCTTTTCAGGCGACGGTTGATATTTCCTTGTACAACATAGTGGTCGATCAGCGGGGCGAAAGTGTTCATCAGGAGGATGGCAAGCATCATTCCTTCCGGATATGCCGGATTGACAACCCTGAAGAGAATCGCGGTGATCCCGATAAGGAAACCATAAATCCATTTGCCCGTGTCGGTTTGTGCAGCCGAAACCGGATCGGTTGCCATAAAGATCGCTCCAAAGGCAAAACCGCCCAATACGAAATGGTGCCAGAAAGGCATCGAGAAATAGGCTGCAGCTGCAGGTGATAGTCCCTCAACCCCGGCTGAAAGATTAAGTATAATACCCATCACGGCGCCTCCAATGAAGGTCGACAACATGATTTTCCAGTTTCCGATACCGGTAACGATCAGGAAGATTGCTCCCAGCAATATGGCCAGGGTGGAGGTCTCACCAATGGATCCCGGGATCAGCCCGATGAAGGCATCGAAAACATTGAAGTCGATGTTTCCGGCAGCAGCATCCGCCATAGGGGTGGCTCCCGTAAATCCGTCAATCACCTTGTCTCCGTCTTTGAGTGCGATCCATACCTTGTCACCCGACATCTGTGCCGGATATGCGAAGAACAGGAAGGCACGGGCAATGAGCGCCGGGTTCCAGATATTCATTCCGGTCCCGCCGAATACCTCCTTGCCAAAAACCACGGCGAATGCGGTGGCAATGGCAACCATCCAAAGAGGCGTGTTGATCGGCATGACCAGCGGAATAAGCATCCCTGAAACCAGGAAGCCTTCGTTCACTTCATGTCCCCTCATCTGGGCGAACATGAATTCGATTCCCAAACCAACGACATACGAAACAATGATGACCGGGAGAACCTTGATCAGTCCATATAAGAAGACATTGAAGAAGCTTGTGGCAGCAAATTCGCCGATGGCATGATAATGCTGGTACCCCACGTTGTACATACCTACCAAAAGGGCAGGGACCAGGGCAAGGATTACAAAGGACATGGTCCTTTTCAAATCAATATTGTCGTGGATATGGCTGCCTGATTTTGAGGTATGCTTGGGTGAAAATGCCAGGGTGAAAAATGAATCGTGGGTCGAATGGAGCCAGTGGTATTTTGCTCCTTTCTGCACGTACGGCTGGGTTTTTTCAAAAAAGTTCCTGAGTGCTTTCATGTAATTTTCATTTATATTATCAACCTATTCGGTATCATCAACCTAATTCTTTCATCATTATGTTTATTCCTTTCCGGAGGATATCCTGGACCATAATTTTGGAAGTACAGGCGAATTCACACAGGGCCAGATCTTCCTCAACCACTTCATAAATACCCAGTTGTTCCATCTTGTCGAGGTCATTGACAATGATCGATTTCAAAAGGTAAACCGGAAGGATGTCCATGGGGAGGAATTTCTCATACTGTCCAGTCATGACGAATGCACGTTCACCTCCATGAAGGTTGGCCGTGAGTTCGTACTCTTTTTTGGGGAACAGCGATGAAAGGAAAGTTTTGGAAGCACTGAATTTATCGATACCCGGATTTGCCCAGCCCATAAACTCGTAATCATCTCCTTCAGGGATGACGGTTACCTGTGAGTCGTAAAATCCGAGGAAGTTGTCGCAGATGATTTTCTTGCCTGACAGCGGATTCCCCGAGATAATCCTCTGGTTTCCGTCAGTCTTCAGGTTCCCTTCGAGGATGGGACAGAGCCTGGTGCCCAGGGTGGTTTTCAGATATCTCGGACGGAGCACTTCCGATCCTGTGAGGGCAATGATTTTGGTGAAATCAACCTTGCCGGTTTCAAAAAGACGACCGATGAACACGACATCCTGTGGGTTGACTGTCCAAACAACTTCGCCCTTGTTGAGGGGAGAGATCTGGTGGAGCTGGATGCCGACGTTTCCTGCCGGATGCGGACCGTCAAAGTAGTTGATTTCAACATTTTTGGTCTGCCCAAGCAAGTGGTTTCCACTCCCTGCAGGCAATCCCAGGTATACTTTTCCTGAAGTCAGTTTCTTCAGCGCATTGACACCGGTCTGGAACTGTTTTTCCTGTCCTTTTAAAACAAACTCATAATCGGGGGCCAAAGGTGCCGAATCAAACCCTGAAATGAAAATGTCCCTGGGTTTTTCGGCAGGACGTGCAACCACTCCGTAAGGACGACGCCTGATTAAAGGCCATAATCCGCTGGAAAGGAGTTTTTCCCTCACGGCAGCTTCATCCAGGCTAAGTGGATCGGCTGATCCGAAATCGGCAGCACCGGTGGCTGCATCTGCCTTGACAACTACTTCCAGGATTTTTCTTCTTTCACCGCGGTTGATAAGGAAAACCGTACCTCCAACCGGTGAACCGTAAAGTACTTCCGGATTGTATTTGTCGTAGAAGAGCGGTTCTCCCGCTTTGACAACCTGTCCCTGCTTTACACTGAGCCTGGGGGTGAGCCCGGGAAAGTCAGTGGGTTTCAGGGCGTATAATTCAGCCGGGGGCGCTGTTTCCAGTACGGGTTCAGCCTTCCCTTTCAATCTGATATTAAGCCCTTTCCTGAGTTTTATTGTTTTTGACATATTCTGGAATGAATAAATTTCAATAATGTGGCAAAAGTAAAAAAAAAGAGTACGTTTCCCAATGTAACTGGTATATAAACTTGTAAGTTTCAAAATATACGCATAGGTTCATACGTTAGGTTTCACATGTTGAAATGAAAGTTTTTGACCAAAACACCCTGAAGTTCAAATCCGCTAATGTTTTTTGGGGCTTATACCGATAACGGACTTTTGGCGTTATATCTATATTAAATTGTGTTGGTTTATTGTGTAGATGGCCCATTATGGTGGCATTTCATACAACACTGTCCATCATTGACTTTGTATGGGTATTTTCGGCATATCCTGTTTTTGTTATTGAAAACCAAAGGGAACAGTTTGGGTATTATATTTGTAATCCAATGGCTAAAAAAGTGATGATGAAATACATTATATTGATATACAGCATGGTAGTGGGTTTGGTTATTTCTTCTTCCGCCCAGGTCAATCCTTATTACCATGAGAATGCGGTTTTTCGTGAAGAGATTAAGTCTGTCCAGCTCTACCGCGAAGGTTTTGAGCTTTCATCACCGGTACTGGAGCTGGGTTCCGGTGATCGCCTGATCCTGACTTTTGACGAATTGTCTGACGAGGTCAGGAATTATTACTACTCGGTTCTGCATTGTGATCCGGAATGGAATGAAAGCAACCTGATGCAAACCGATTATATCGATGGGTTTGCCGAGAACCTGATCGAGGATTATGCCCGCTCTTTCAACACGACCTTTTCGTACGTGAACTATCTTCTTGCGATCCCCAACGAACAAATGGACATCAAAATGTCGGGCAATTATATCCTTCTGGTTTATGAAGACCGGGACATGGAAAAGCTTGTTCTATCGAAACGTTTTTATGTAACCGAAAAGGCCGCCACCATTGAGGGTACGGTCAGGCGGGCCACCCTGGATGCTTTCAAGGGTTCAAACCATGAGGTGGACTTCACGGTTTTCCATCCCGGGGTTAAGATCGAAAACCCGCTGAGCGAGGTGAAGGTGGTTGTGATGCAGAATGGCCGCTGGGACAATGCCATCCGTAACCTTCGGCCCCTGTTTATCCAGGATGGACGGTTGACCTACGATTACAGTCAGGAGAACGTTTTCCCTGCCGGAAATGAGTTCAGGTACTTCGACATCCGGAATAAGCGGATCAATGGTGAAGGGGTTCTCGAGACTTCCTTTCACCGGCCTTATTACCATGTTACCCTGATGCCCGATGAAATCAGGTCGAACAAACGTTTCTTCCCTTATCGGGAAATGAATGGCCGGTATGTGGTGGAAAGCCAGGAGCCGGTGCAGGATTACCATACCGAATGTGACTACCAGTTCGTGCATTTCAGCCTTCCGCTCGAGGCTCCCCTGATGGGAGGGACCATCAACGTTTTTGGGGAACTTTCAAACTGGAACGCCAATAAATCAAACGAAATGACCTGGAATTTTGAGACGGGACGTTATGAGCTGACATTGCTGCTTAAACAGGGTTATTATAATTATATGTACGTTTATGTCCCTGAAGGGGCCACTTCGGCCGACCATGTCAACCTGGAAGGCAGTTTCTGGGAAACGGAAAATGATTACCAGATCATGGTCTACTATCGTCCTATGTCATCACGCTATTACCGGCTGATCGGATACCGGCATCTCAACTCAAAACTGAATTGACTTTCTGCTTGCTGACATAGTACAGACTGGCTTTTTGTTCCTGGTCATCAAACGTATATACTTCCTGGCCTGGATATTTGTGAAAAAGGGTGGCCAGTGCAATGTCTCCGGCACAGAAAAAGCTGTGGATACACATTACCATTAAAGGAAAATACACCATGGGGTCGGGATACCAGATAAAAATACCCAGTAAGGTGACTGCCTGGACCACGACCAGGGGCGTAAATGCCACCAGGCTGAAGTCTTTCTTTCCCAGGACATGATGATGGGCTGCCGCATAAAAAATGAATCGCCCTTTTACCCTTCCGAAACTGACCCGTGGGGCTCCTGTCATCCATAATACCAGACCGTGCAGAAATTCGTGGATGATGACAAGGATGGTCAGGCTGAAAACAACCGCTGCAAGCGTTACAAAAAGAAATTCGGCATTGCCCCTGATCGCCAGGACAATCGCCCTGGTCAGGAAAAATACGGAACCCAGAAAAAGCAACGTCTGGTAAATCATGTAAGGCGGAATGAATTTCTTGTCAAGCATGACTTGCCTCAACACAAATTCCTTGATATGCGCATGCTTGACCCGGGCAATCAGTTCATAATTCCCGCTGTTTTGCAGTTCATCGATGGTCGGATTCTTTTTCATTCCTTCAGAGCTACAATTTTATACAGGTCATGCAGGTTAATCAGCCGGATATAAAACGCCGACAAAATACTAAAAAGGATCAAACTGAAATATCCGAGCGCCTTATTGCCTAAATATGTACTCAATACCCCTGCCGCAATTACGACCCCGATAAAACTTAGCGTTTTGACAATAAATGGTTTTGATGGACGGAGATTGAAAATCCGGGCAGCGATGACCACCTGTGCCAGGGCGGTGGCCAGCTGCGTAACCATGCTGGCAATGGCTGATCCCAGCGCAAACATATGGGGTATCAGGATCAGGTTTAACGATATGTTCAGGACCATCCCTCCGGCTGCCATGATGTTCAGCTTCCGGATGCTTCCGTTGGCCGTAAGCAGCGTACCGAAAATGTATGTGGTGGCTATCCCTATGAAGCCTGTCATCAAAAGGCCAAGGATGTCGGCT
Source organism: Bacteroidales bacterium 6E (assembly GCA_001270045.2). Lineage (GTDB taxonomy): Bacteria > Bacteroidota > Bacteroidia > Bacteroidales > Prolixibacteraceae > UBA1413. Next base: position 84,243 of record DF970670.1, read on the forward strand.
GAATCCTCGATGTGGGAGTGATAGAGCAACTCCATGATTTCACGGTCATACAGGAGGCTTGATACCGCAATGATGATCGAAGGAACGAAAAGCAGTATGACGGCCAGGTTCACGATGGGGGAGACTGCCTCCCTGTTCTTGATCATCCTGGAAAACATGGGAAGCAATAGCCCTCCGACCAGTGCCCCGAACATGGCCACCGCATCGAGGAGCCTGAAAGCCTGTGCATAAATCCCCGCTTCCTGTTTTCCCATCGGATCGGGAAGCAACCTTTCAAGCATCACCGAGTCAATCCGGTTATAGAAAGCCATGAGCAGGATCAGGAGGGCATAGGGATATGATTTTTTCAGGAAAACCAGGATGAACCTCCTGTTGACATGAAGGTTGATCTTTCCGCTTTTTGAAAGCACTATGACGAATGTGACGATGGCCGTCACCACGTAGGCAATGGTTTGTGCATACACGAACCATTCGATCCTGAACACGCCGTCAGTGATGTTGGTGAACAACAGGACACTGCAGAGAATGATCATCAATGTCCTGTCCAATACCGAAATAAGGCTGTCGGTCCTGAACAGCTGTAGGGCACTGATGTTGGAACGGAGGTATAAGGTGAATGATATCAGGAATTGGTTGGCTATCAGGAAGAAAAGCAAATGAAACTGGATCTTGTTGTATCCGATGATGGCCGCGATGACCAGGCTGAAGATGGTATAGACCACTGCCAGCATGAGTTTTAGCCCGACTATATTTGAAAGATGTTTCTTCAGCAGGAAGGTATGCTGAGCAATGTTCCGGTTGTTGTAATTGGTTATCCCCAGGTCGAGCAGGATGTTAAATATCATCGAGAAGTTGAACAAGGCGAAATAGAGCCCATACTCTTCTGCGCCGACCATGTTCTGGACTGTCCGGTCGATGCCCAGCACCCAGAAAGGCTTGATCAGTAAGTTAAGGCTTACCAGCAGAATCAGGTTCGTGACAAACTTTCGCTTCAAGATTCAACAGTTAACGAGGTTTTTCTCAAATCGGACGCTAAAAGTAAAATATTTTGGCCATACTTTGTACATTTAACGCTGACAAGAACATCAACTGAAAATGGTAATAGCGGTCAATACCCGACTCTTGCTGAAAGACAGGCTCGAAGGAATAGGTTGGTTTACATATGAGATCCTGAGCCGCATGGTCAGGAACCATCCTGAGCATCAGTTTGTATTCATCTTTGACAGGCCCTATGATCCCGCTTTTGTTTTTGGGTCCAATGTGACCCCAAAAGTCTTGTTTCCTCCCTCACGACATCCTTTTTTGTGGGTTTGGTGGTTTGAATGGAGCATTCCCCGCCTGCTTCGTCAGGTGGGAGCCGACCTGTTTATCAGTACCGACGGCTATCTTTCTTTAACGACCGATGTGCCCCAGCTGTTGGTCATGCATGACATCAACTTTGTACACCGCCCCAAAGACCTGCCCTGGCTGACCTCCAAATATTACAATCACTATTTCCCGGAATTTGCGAAAACAGCCACCAAACTGGTCACGGTTTCGGATTTCTCGGCCGACGACATCAGTCGCTCTTTTGGGGTGCAAAGGGATGCCATTTCCGTGGTTTACAATGGCGTGAACACTGACTTTGCACCAATTGGCCCCGGAGAGTCTGACCGGGTAAGGATGAAATACACCTCGGGGAAACCGTATTTTCTGTTTGTCGGGGCATTGCATCCCCGGAAAAACGTGGATGGACTGCTGAAAGCGTTCGACCGGTTCAGGAATGACAACGGCCAGGAGGTTAAAATGGTAATTGCCGGAGGCCAGATGTTCAAGACTGGTCCTATTCGGGAGGTATACCGGCAGATGAAATTCAGTGAAGAAGTCATTTTTACCGGCAGGGTTTCTTCACATGAACTGAAACGGCTGATGGCATCGGCTTTGGCCCTGACCTTTGTGCCTCATTTCGAAGGTTTTGGCATACCGGTGATAGAGGCTATGTCGGCAGGGACCCCGGTTATATGTTCAAACACCACATCTTTACCTGAAGTGGGCGGCAAGGCTGTACTTTACGTCAACCCCGCAGATGTGGGTGACATCGCTTCGGCCATGCATCGAATCAGCGTTGACGGTGTTCTGCGCAACCAGTTAATTGAACGGGGATTCAGCCAAAAGGAAAAATTCAGTTGGGACCGTAGTGCCGAACAGTTGTGGAGGGCTGTGGAGGAATTAATGGAAAGCGATGGCAAAAATGGGAAACCAGGTCATGGGTAGTCCGATCCGCAAACATGAACGGCCACGGTTGGAGCCTTTTCTAATGGCCGGAAGAATGGAAGCCGGATGCGATGAGGCCGGAAGGGGTTGCCTGGCCGGTCCGGTCTCGGCAGCGGCGGTGATCCTGCCTGAAGGATTTTACCATGAATTGCTCAACGACTCAAAGCAACTGACCGAAAATGAGCGGAATGTCCTGAGAACAGTGATTGAAACGGAAGCTTTGGCCTGGGCTGTAGCATTTGTGTCGCCGGCCGAGATTGATGAAATAAATATTCTCAATGCCAGCTTCAGGGCCATGTCCCTGGCGGTGGAGAAACTGCGGGTGAAGCCGGATCATCTGCTGATCGACGGAAACAGGTTTAGGAACGGCACGGGAATACCCCACACCTGTATCGTCGGAGGTGATGCCCGGATGATGTCGATCGCCGCCGCCTCCGTATTGGCCAAAACCTACCGGGATGAGGTCATGGGACAACTCCATTCAGAGTTTCCTGTATATGGTTGGGATCGGAACAAGGGGTATCCGACGGCGGCACATCGGGAAGCCATCCTGAATTCAGGGGTGACACCTTATCACCGGAAATCGTTCCGTTTGTTGGATCAACAATTGAAGCTGTTTGATTGATCGAATAAAAACATCTGTAAATTAGCAAATTGTCTTCCTGTTTGGTAAGGTTTTTGTTACTTTGGATCGGATTGTAAATCATGTAAATACATCATAATATGAAGGTAATTTTAGTCAACCTGGTACTGGCTTTTCTTCTTTACTCCTGTGGATATCAGGATTCAAGCGGTTCAAAAAAGAGTATTACCGGAAAAGCCGGCGAAATGGTAGTTGTCATTTCAAACGCGGCTTGGGATGATACACCCGGGAATATCGTTCGTGAGACACTCGCCCAACCACTGCCCGGTCTGCCTCAGGATGAACCTTTGTTTGACCTGGTCCAGGTACCCCATGAAGCTTTTAAGGAAATCTTTCAGTCTACCAGAAATATCATCCAGACACGGATTGCTCCAATAGTCGAGAATCCCGGGGTATTTTACACCGATAACGTATGGGCACAACCACAGGCAACCATACAGATCAACGCCCGGACAAAGGATGAGTTTGTTCAGCTTTTCAAGGAAAATTCAACCCAGATCATCGGTTATTTCCTGAAGGCCGAACGTGACAGAATCACCCAAAACTACGCCCAGATGCATGATCAGGCGGTATTGAATACCTTGAGTGAAAAATATGACATCAAGCTGCATGTCCCTCCCGGTTTTGTAATTTCCCAGGAAAAGCAGGATTTTGTCTGGATCCGTTATGAAACCCCTGAAATAAGCCAGGCCATCATGTTATACTGGTTCCCTTATACTTCCGACAGTACCTTTACGAGAAACTATCTTTTGCATAAAAGGGACAGCATCCTGAGGGCTAATGTCCCCGGTCCTGTCGACGGCAGTTTTATGGCTACCGAAAGAAGATGGGAGCCCATGTTCCAGATTACCAAACACAGTGGTAATTATGCAGCCGATATGCGCGGCCTCTGGAGGGTGGAGAATGACTTTATGGGCGGTCCCTTCATTATGCTGGCCGAACTCGATGCCTACCGGCAAAGGGTGGTGGTTGCCGATGGATATGTGTATGCCCCCAGCAAGGAAAAGAGAAATCTTGCCCGGCAGGTTGAGGCGATTGTCTATTCGATGCGATTCAATGACCAGGACCGGAACGACAGGCTGAACCAACAGGCGAATATGGGTAATTAAATATACCACATCACAGGGAACTGGGGTGGCAAAGAGATTGCCCCGGGAGTTTGAACTCTTCCGGGGCATTGTTTTTTGTATCTGTTGGACTTCCGGAAATAAATTTCCTATCTTTATAACAATAATATTCCTCTTGGGAATGAGTAATTATTCACCTGGATAAATCAAACTATGAAACTGAAAATGATTCTATTGCTCATGGCGACCATGATGTTAACCTCCGTATTTGGACAGGACCAGGCCATCAATGTGGTGGTGATCGGGGCACACCCCGATGATTGTGATATCAAGGCGGGTGGAACGGCCATCAAATTCGCCAAAATGGGTCACAACGTCTTGTTTGTGTCTGTAACCAATGGTGATGCCGGGCACCACGAAAAAGGAGGGGGTGCACTCGCAAAAATAAGGATGGCCGAGTCACAGGAAGCAGGTAAACGCTTTGGGATAAAATATAAGGTTCTCGATCACCACGATGGGGAATTGATGCCAACCCTTCCCATCCGGTTGGAGCTGATCAGGCTGATACGTCAATGGAATGCCGATGTGGTCATCAGCCACCGCCCCAACGATTACCACCCTGACCACCGGAATGCCTCGATATTGGTCCAGGATGCTGCCTATATGGTCATTGTGCCCAACGTGGCACCCGATACCCCTCCACTGGAAAAAAATCCGGTTTTCCTTTATATGGAAGATAGGTTCCAGCGACCCAATCCTTTCCGCCATGATATAACCATTGACGTTTCGGATGTTCTGGATCAAAAGTATTATGCCATGTCGGCGCATGTCTCCCAGTTTTTTGAATGGCTTCCCTGGACAGCCGGGAAATTGCAGGAGGTTCCTAAAGGGGAGAAGGAAAGGTTGCAATGGCTGAAAGACAACCGTTGGTTTGGGGTATCCGATCAGGCAAGGACGGGTCTGGCAAAATGGTATGGTGAGGAGAAGGCCAAAATTGCAACTTCCGTGGAATCATTCGAAATCTGTGAATACGGGCGCAGGCCTTCTGATGACGAAATCAGAAGATTGTTTCCCATGATAAAATAGTGACCGGATATGCAAATCCGTTGATCATAGGCTGTCCCGACCGGGCAGCCTTTTTTTGTGTGTAAATGCGGGTTACCTTCCTGCCAGGGTCGTATTTAAAATAGTTATAAAACGGTTCTCGAATAGTGATCATATAGTGCGCACTATATTTAAACTGTCATAGCTGTCTATAAAGTATATCTCATTACGCTGTCGGTACCAACTGTGTAAATGGGTTGATCGGTATTCCACAATTGAATTTGCCATGCCATAAACCGGGCTGTCTGTAGTCAACCAGGTTAGTCAAGTCAGGAAACGAATTGTATTACAACACTTTGTAAACACCTTGATTTGTTAACAGATGTTAAAAAAGAGTACAAAGTATTTTATTTTGAAATTTGGGCAAACTATTTTTGAATCACTTTGTTTAAACTTTGTAACTAAAAATTAAACAAGAAAATGGGAAAGTTTACTCAATCGAAAACAATCGTCCTGAATCAGATCAGGAACAGTGTTCTGGTTGTCCTGCTGACCGTGCTCAGTTTTGTCACAGTCAAGGCACAGACCACGGTTGCTGATGTGGTTATCAACAGCGAAAGCCACACCACGCTGGAAGCGGCAGTCATTGCAGCCGGACTGGCAGAGGCACTTAGCGGTGAAGGTTCCTTCACGGTATTTGCCCCGACGGATGCAGCTTTTGCAGCCCTTCCTGCTGGAACAGTGGAAGCCTTGCTGGCCGATCCCGACGGAGCCCTGAAAGATATCCTTCTTTACCATGTATTGGGAAGCAAAGTGATGTCGACCGACTTGTCTGATGGCTTGAGCGCCACCACGCTTTTGGGCAAGGACATCACCGTAACCATCAATGATAATGGAGTATTCATCAATGGTGCCAGGGTAACTGTCGCTGATATCGAAACTGATAACGGTGTCGTACATGTAATTGACGCAGTCATGGTACCTGCCCGCACAACGGTTGTTGATGTGGTTATCAACAGCGAAAGCCACACCACGCTGGAAGCAGCGGTTATTGCAGCCGGACTGGCAGAAGCGCTGAGCGGTGAAGGTCCCTTCACGGTATTTGCCCCGACAGATGCAGCTTTTGCAGCCCTTCCTGCCGGAACAGTGGAAGCCTTGCTGGCCGATCCCGACGGAGCCTTGAAAGACATCCTTCTGTACCATGTACTGGGAAGCAAAGTGATGTCGACCGACTTGTCTGATGGCTTGAGCGCCACCACGCTTTTGGGCAAGGATATCACTGTGACCATCAATGATAACGGAGTTTTCATCAACGGTGCGAAAGTAACCGTTGCCGATATCGAAACTGATAACGGTGTTGTGCATGTGATTGATGCCGTATTGGTACCCGCCCCCACTACAGTTGTTGATGTGGTTGTCAACAGCGAAAGCCACACAACGCTGGAAGCGGCTGTCATTGCAGCCGGACTGGCAGAGGCACTGAGCGGTGAAGGTCCCTTCACGGTATTTGCCCCGACAGATGCAGCTTTTGCAACCCTTCCTGCCGGAACTGTGGAAGCCTTGCTGGCTGATCCCGACGGAGCCCTGAAAGACATACTTCTTTACCATGTATTGGGTAGCAAGGTAATGTCGACCGACCTTTCAAACGGCATGACTGCTACCACATTGCTTGGCGAAGACATTACCGTAACCACCAATGATAATGGAGTTTTCATCAATGGTGCAAAAGTAACCGTTGCCGATATCGAAACTGATAACGGTGTTGTACATGTGATTGATGCAGTGATCACTCCTGATAGCCCGATGAGCATCATGGATGTGGTAAATGGAAGCGAAGTGCACAAAACTCTCGCATCCATGGTCCGGTTTGCAGGTCTTACGGAAGCATTGTCATCCCCTGGTTCATTAACCTTATTTGCCCCGACGGATGCGGCATTTGCAGCCCTTCCTTCCGGTTTGCTGGCTTATCTTGTTTCAGCTCCTGAAGGTTTCCTTGCGGATATTTTACTCCATCATGTGGTTGCAGGCAGGGTAATGTCGACTGATCTGTCTGACGGAATGAAAGCTACCAGCTTATTAGGTGAAGATATTCATGTTACCATCAACGCTGACGGTGTTTTCATCAATGGTGCGAAGGTAATTGTATCCAATATTGTTACCCAAAACGGTGTGGTACATGTTGTGGATGCAGTTATTGTCCCGCCTTCCAGCATTCAGGTTGCAGAGAATGCCACATTTGGAAAATACCTGACTGATTCACGTGGCAACACATTGTATTTCTTTGCCCGTGATGCGAAAGATGTTTCGAACTGCACTGGCGGATGCCTCGATAACTGGCCCGTCTTCTATGACGAGAACCTGAGGGTGGGTGAAGGACTCACCAGCACCGACTTTGGGGTGATTGACCGTGGAAACGGTGTAATGCAGACCACCTATAAGGGCTGGCCCCTGTACTATTTCGTAAATGATACCCAAGCGGGTCAGATCAATGGTGATGGAAGGATCAATGCCTGGTTTGTTGCCAAACCCGACTATACAATCATGTTGGTCAATAACCAGTTGACTGGGAATAACGGTATCAATTACAAAGGTGATTATACCCCCGGTGATGAAGTTGTCCAGTACTTTACGGATGCATACGGACGCACGCTCTATACCTGGTCTCGTGACTTCAACAACACAAACAAGTTCACCCGTCCCGATTTCAGCAACAATGGCAACTGGCCGGTTTACGAAGAAACCATAGCGGTTGTACCGTCTATCCTGGATGCATCAGAGTTTTCGGTGATTAATATCCATGGAAGAAATCAGCTGACATACCGTGGATGGCCTCTCTATTATTTCGGTGCCGATGGGATGGTACGTGGCAGTAACAAAGGTGTAAGTGTTCCTTCACCCGGAGTTTGGCCCGTTGCACGCCAAACCATGAATGCCGCTATGCCTGCAACCGTTGCCGATGTGGTCATCAACAGTGACCAGCACAATACCCTGGAAGCAGCGGTTATTGCCGCCGGACTGGCAGAGGCACTTAGCGGTGAAGGTCCCTTCACGGTATTTGCCCCGACGGATGCCGCTTTTGCGGCACTGCCTGCCGGAACTGTGGAAGCTTTATTGGCTGATCCTGACGGAGCCCTGAAGGACATCCTTCTTTACCATGTACTGGGAAGCAAGGTAATGTCGACCGACCTGTCCAACGGAATGACCGCAACAACTTTGCTGGGTAAGGACATCCGTGTGACGATCAATGCCGAAGGTGTGTTCATCAATGGAGCGAAAGTTACGGTGGCCGATATCGAGACAGATAATGGAGTTGTTCATGTAATTGACGCAGTCATGGTACCTGCCCGCACTACAGTTGTTGATGTGGTTGTCAACAGCGAAAGCCACACCACGTTGGAAGCGGCTGTCATTGCAGCCGGACTGGCAGAGGCGCTGAGCGGTGAAGGTCCCTTCACGGTATTTGCCCCGACGGATGCAGCCTTTGCAGCCCTTCCTGCCGGAACTGTCGAAGCCTTGTTGGCTGATCCCGACGGGGCCCTGAAAGACATCCTTCTGGACCATGTACTGGGAAGCAAGGTCATGTCGACTGACCTGTCTGATGGCTTGAGCGCCACCACGCTTTTGGGCAAGGACATCATGGTGACCATCAATGATAACGGAGTATTCATCAATGGCGCCAAGGTAACCGTCGCCGATATTGAAACTGATAACGGTGTAGTACATGTGATTGATGCAGTCCTGGTACCTGCGGCAGAACGCACCACGGTAGTTGATGTGGTTGTCAACAGCGAAAGCCACACGACGCTGGAAGCGGCAGTCATCGCAGCCGGACTGGCAGAGGCACTTAGCGGTGAAGGTCCCTTCACGGTATTTGCACCTACAGATGCAGCTTTTGCAGCCCTTCCCGCCGGAACAGTCGAAGCCCTGCTTGCTGATCCTGACGGTGCCCTGAAAGATATCCTTCTGTACCATGTACTTGGAAGTAAAGTAATGTCGACCGACTTGTCTGATGGCTTGAGCGCCACCACGCTTTTGGGCAAGGACATCATGGTGACCATCAATGATAACGGAGTATTCATCAATGGCGCCAAGGTAACCGTCGCCGATATTGAAACTGATAACGGTGTAGTACATGTGATTGATGCAGTCCTGGTACCTGCGGCAGAACGCACCACGGTAGTTGATGTGGTTGTCAACAGCGAAAGCCACACGACGCTGGAAGCGGCAGTCATCGCAGCCGGACTGGCAGAGGCACTGAGCGGTGAAGGTCCCTTCACGGTATTTGCCCCGACAGATGCAGCTTTTGCAGCCCTTCCTGCCGGAACTGTTGAAGCCTTATTGGCTGATCCCGACGGTGCCCTGAAAGATATCCTTCTGTACCATGTACTGGGCAGCAAGGTCATGTCGACCGACTTGTCCGATGGCTTGAGCGCCACCACGCTTTTGGGCAAAGACATCATGGTGACCATCAATGCTGAGGGAGTCTTTATCAACAATGCCCGTGTAACCGTTGCCGATATTGAAACTGATAACGGTGTAGTGCATGTGATTGATGCGGTATTGAGTCCTGCCACGAATGTGGGTGATGACCTTCGCAACAATGACATGTTCACCATGTATCCCAATCCGGCTGTCAGCAATGTTGCCGTTGATTTTGGATCCATGGACCTGAACCGGAATGCCATGCTGAGAATAATCCGGATGGATGGAGCCCTCATGAAGTCAATGCAGGTGCAGTCGTCACGCGTTGATATAGCCCTTGACAGCTTCGTGCAAGGGATGTATTTGGTAGTTCTTGAAAATGGAAACAAGAGGTATACGGAAAAGCTCATTGTAAAGTAATCTTTACAGTGATTTCTTCCAGGCAATCCCCCGGTCAATTGATCGGGGGATTTTCTTTTGCCCTTACTCAATTCGGCCGGATTTTCTAAATTTGCCTTTAACAAGAGAAAAGAACGTTTTAATTATCCATTAACTATTTAACCATTTAAAAATGAGAGTGACAAGAACCCGTTTAATCCCCATATTGTTTCTGCTCTTCTTGGCTGCAATGAATTTGCAGGCGCAGGAAAGAGGGAATATCGTAGAATATTTTGGCAGGGAGACCGTAGAAACCATCGAGGAGGGAAATGTATCCCACCTGTTCAGGGATGGTTTGGTATTGCCAACCGGTCCGACTGGCGGAGGGGTTGTCCCTTCGAGGGATATCATTGCCTGGCAGTTCGCGACAGGCTCCTTCGTTGATCCGTCAGATGGCAAGGTGGTCAGTACCCTGGGCAATGACAGCCTTTATGTCTGGCGCAATATTTCAGCCAATGGGGATGGTTTGATTGAGGGACGGCAGATGCGTCGTTCCTATCTGTATACAAGCCTGATGGCTAACCGCGAGGACATTGTTTTGCTGGATGCGAGGGGACATACCCGGGTGTATATCAATGGCCAGCCATATGAAGGGGACCATTATGATTTCAACTATACGCTGATTCCCTTTAAATTGAAAAAAGGGGTAAACAGCTTTGTATATACTCCGGGCCGTTTTGGCCGGGTCATGTCGAAACTGGTGGTTCCCCGGAAACCGGTCATGTTTACCCGAAGGGACATGACCCTGCCATCGGTGCTGACCGGCGAAACTGCCGACCAGTGGGGTGCCATCCGGGTGATCAATGCATCCGAGAAGGACCTAGACGGACTGACCATCAAATGTGTCTTGCAATCGGGTGAACAGGCGTCCTTTGAGGCCGGAAGCGTAATGGCCCTGAGCGTGCGCAAGCTGAAGTTCATTGTGCCTCCAACCACATTCCGCCAGGAAGATGGCAAGGTGAAGGCCGAACTGATTTTAACCGGCAGGGATGGTCGCGAAATCGACCGTACGGAAGTGGAGCTGAACCAGCAGGATCCCAATCGTCACCACGAGCGGACATTCGTCAGCCGTGTCGACGGCAGCGTACAATATTACAGTGTGGCGCCCTCTACCAATCCCGGGCCTGACCAGGCACTGGTGTTATCGGTCCATGGCGCTGGCGTGGAAGCCCGCAACCAGGCCAGGGCATACAAGCAGAAGGACTGGCTCCACCTGGTAGCCGCAACCAATCGCCGGCCTTATGGCTTTAACTGGGAGGAATGGGGCCGCATCGACGGCATGGAAGTCCTTGCCGAGGCAAAGAAGGTGTTTAAGACAAAACCCGAACTGACCTACCTGACCGGCCATTCGATGGGAGGACATGGCACCTGGCATCTGGGGGTAACCTTCCCTGACCAGTGGGCTGCCATCGCGCCTTGTGCCAGCTACCCCGATATCCTGGGATACCGAAGAGATGTCAGGAGTACCGGATTTGAGGAGGACAGCCATTTCACTATGCTGCAGCGCAGTTCGAACGGAGGCCGCACCCTCAGCCTGAAACGAAATTTCCTGCAGTCGGGTATACATATCCTTCATGGCGATGAGGATACGGTCGTGCCCACCGAGCTTGCCCGCATGATGAGAAAGGAACTGGGCGAATTCCATCCCGATTTCGTCTATTATGAATATCCAGGCGGTTCGCACTGGTATGGTGACCACAGTGTCGACTGGCATCCGATTTTTACCTATTTCAAATGGCACACCATCCCTCAGGTCAACGAAGTGAACCACCTTGAGTTCCATACGGCTTCTCCGGGAATTTCGGCATCGAACTACTGGATTACCATCCAGCAGCAGGAAAAGCCCCTCGAATTCTCCAATGTGGTGTTTGACCGGAAGAATGATACCATCACCGGTACCCTTGAGAATGTGGCCATGGTGACCTTCCATTTTTCAAAGCTTCAGCCTGTCGGCAATCCGGTGGTGATGATCGGTGACCAGACTATCCGTGCCGAAGGCAGACAAGACCTTACCATTAAAAAAGTGAATGGGAAATGGGAAGTTGCCACCCTGAATACCGATGAAAAGTATCCGGCAAGGAATGGTGGGATCAAGAGTGCATTCGATAACCGGGTGGTCCTGGTGTATGCAACGGGTGGAAGCCGTGAAGAGAATGAGTGGTATCGCAACAGGGCCAGGTTCGATGGGGAAGCTTTCCTCTATAAAGCCAACGGATCATTTGAAATTGTGTCGGATCAGCAGTTTGATCCCGAAAAGTATAAAGACCGAAACGTGGTCCTCTACGGAAATGCCGATATCAACAAGGCATGGAACCTCGTACTGAAGGATTGTCCGGTAAAGGTGCAAAGGAACGTGATCCAATTCGGGAACAAAACCTTTACGGGAGATGACCTGGGCACTTTCTTTTCTTATCCCAGGGCAGGATCCGGTGTCGCCACTGTGGGTGTGGTTGCCGGAACTGGCATCAGGGGAATGAAAGCCGCCTATGCCAACGACTATTTCTCGGGTGTAAGCGGTTTGCCCGACCTGCTGATTTTCAATACCGATTACCTGAAGGAAGGTTTCGACGGGATTCTGGCAAGCGGATTCTTCAATAACGACTGGACCATCGGGGAACATATGGTGACTGACTGACGAAGCCGGGCAAGAACCTGCCGGTCGGGGTCCTGATGTTTTGTCAGGGCCACGGAGAGCCGCCGGGACCATTGTGATCAATGTCCCCGGCGGCTCCTGTTTTTTTGGAGACTCATCCAATCCCGGTTCTGTCAAGCGGTGGTCCTGTTCAGTCAGCCTGAAGGAAAACGGGTTTCATCATAGATACTTTTTAAAATTTATTGTACTTTGGAAACTTCATAACAATGAAACCTATTTGATTCTTAAAACCATAACGAATGGAAAAATATATCCTTTCACTCGACTCGGGAACAACCAGCAACCGGGCTATTCTTTTCAACCATTCCGGAGAAATCGTAACCATAGCCAACCGCGAATTTGAACAAATATACCCCCAGCCCGGCTGGGTGGAGCATGACGGGGAAACCATCTGGAAAACCCAATTGGAAGTGGCCCGGAAAGTGCTTTCGGGGAAAGGGATTCCACCAGGGCAGGTCGCGGCCATCGGAATCACCAACCAGCGGGAGACCACGCTGATCTGGAACCGGGAAACCGGAAAGCCCATTGCCAATGCCATTGTGTGGCAGGACCGCCGGACGTCCGATATTTGTGAAGAGCTCAAGAAAAAGGGCTATGAACCCATGATCAGCCAAAAGACTGGCCTGCTTGCTGATGCCTATTTTTCAGCCACCAAAATCAAATGGATCCTCGACAATGCAGAAGGAGCCCGGGAACTGGCTTCGCAGGGGAAACTCGCTTTTGGCACCGTGGATACCTGGCTGGTGTGGAATTTCACGAAGGGCAAGCTTCACATTACCGACGTGACCAATGCCAGTCGTACCATGCTGTTCAACATCCACACCCTGCAGTGGGACCAGGAATTGCTCGATATGCTGGATATACCTGCGAGCATCCTCCCTGAAGTCAAACCTTCGAGCCAGATATACGGATACACCGATCCCTCATTCTTTGGCACCCCCATCCCATTGGCCGGAATCGCCGGTGACCAGCAGGCCGCCTTGTTCGGGCAAATGTGCCTGAAGGAAGGGATGGTGAAAAACACCTACGGTACCGGTTGTTTCGTGGTCATGAATACAGGCAGCAAGCCCATCGAATCGAAAAACAGGCTCCTCAGCACCATTGCCTGGCAGATCGGCAAGGAAGTTACCTATGCCATCGAGGGCAGCATTTTCATGGGAGGCGCCGTGGTGCAATGGCTGCGCGATGAAATGGGACTCATATCCAAATCGGCGGAAATTGAGGAACTGGCCTTGCAGGTCGTCGATAATGGTGGTGTCTATTTTGTGCAGGGATTTGTCGGTCTGGGTGCTCCGCACTGGGATCAGTATGCCACGGGTGCCATCATTGGACTGAGCAGGGGAACCAACAAGGGACACATCGCCCGCGCCGTGCTCGAAGGAATTGCCTACCGGACGATGGAAGTCATCCATACCATGGAGGAAGACTCAGGCATCAACATGAAAGAGCTGAGGGTGGATGGTGGCGCTTCGGTGAACAACCTGCTCATGCAGATCCAGTCGGATACCATCATGAAAAGGGTCGTCAGGCCGGTGGTGACCGAAACAACCGCGCTGGGAGCCGCTTATCTGGCAGGCCTTGCCGTTGGATACTGGGAAAGTATCGAAAGCCTCCAGAAACAGTGGCAGGTGGAACGTGCTTTTGAGCCTGTGGCCGGCAAGGAAGCCATGGAAGGAAAGATCAACAACTGGAAACGTGCGGTGGAAAGAAGCAAAAACTGGTATTCATCCCGTTAACCCAATATACAATGAACAGAAGCCAAACACTGAAAAAGATCCGCCGGAAAGTCAAGATCTGGGACGTGATCATCATCGGGGGTGGTGCTACCGGACTGGGTATTGCCGTCGATGCCGCCTCCCGTGGGTATAAAACATTGCTGCTTGAGCAATCCGATTTCTCAAAAGGTACCTCGAGCCGCAGTACCAAACTGGTGCATGGTGGCGTCAGGTATCTCCAGCAGGGTGATATTGGATTGGTTTTCGAGGCCCTGAAGGAAAGGGGCCTTATGTTCAAGAATGCCCCGCACCTGGTTACCAACCAGTCGTTTATCATCCCGTCATATGAATGGTGGGGAACTTCCTTTTATACCGTCGGACTGAAATTATACGATATGATGGCCGGGAAACTGGGATTGGGAACCTCCATGATGCTGAGCAGGGAAGAAACCATCGAGGCCCTGCCGACAGTCCAGCAAGCCGGTCTCAGGGGGGGAACCATATATCACGACGGGCAATTCGATGATGCAAGAATGGCCATAAGCCTGGCACTTACCTGTGTGGATTACGGCGGTTCGGTGCTGAATTACTGCAAGGTGACCGGACTGATCCGCGAAAAGGAAATGGTGGCCGGCGTTACCGCTGTTGACCAGATATCGGGAGAGGAATTTTCAATTAGCGCTAAGGTGGTGGTCAATGCAACCGGGGTATTTGTCGACGACATCATCAAGATGGATGATCCACAGGCACCGGATACCACCATTCCCAGCCAGGGTATCCACCTGGTGCTGGGAAAGGAGTTCCTTCCCAACAAATCGGCTGTCATGGTACCCAATACAAGCGATGGCAGGGTGATGTTTGCCGTTCCTTGGCATAACCATATCGTGGTAGGCACTACCGATACGTTGGTGTCCGACCGCCTGCTCGAACCGGTGGCACTCGACGAGGAAGTCAGTTTTCTGCTAACCACTGCCGGTCAGTATCTTGCCAAACAGCCCCAAAAGGAGGATGTGCTTAGCGTCTTTGCCGGATTGAGGCCATTGGCCAAACCGGAGGAGGATGGCCGGTCAACCAAGGAAATATCCAGAAGTCACCGGATCATCTTATCCCTCTCGGGACTCATCACCATCACGGGTGGTAAGTGGACTACTTACCGGAAAATGGCTGAGGATGTGGTTGAAAAGGTCATTGTGATGGGTGGGTTGCCCGACAGGGAATGTATCACGGACCACATGCCCATCCATGGATTCCGGATGGACCTTGATCCAACAACCGACCCCATGGCCCCTTATGGCCTTGACAAGGAGAATATCCTGGCACTGGAGGAAGATATGCCCGAAGTCCAGGGATTCCTGAGTGAAAAGCTCCAGATCCGAAAGTCCCAGGTTATCTGGGCGGTAAGGGAGGAAATGGCCATGACTGTCGAGGATGTGTTGGCACGCCGCACAAGGGCATTGTTCCTAGATGCCAGGGAAAGCATCCGGTTGGCACCTGAAGTGGCCGAACTGATGGCAAATGAACTGAAACTGGATGACGCATGGAAAGCCAGTCAGGTCAAAGAGTTCAATGAAGTGGCTGCCGGTTACCTGATTGCCTGAACGGGATTCCCCCGGCCGTGAAAGAATCCGGGGATTTTTCCCGTGTTTGTTTGAATGAAAGGATGGGTCATGTGTTTAGGGCCTTCCGACTTGAATAACCAAATCAACATTGATCAAAAAAAAAAAAAAACATGCTGGAGAATTTTGCTGAATTTCTGGGCACCTTTATCCTGATCCTGCTGGGGAACGGAGTGGTTGCCAACACCAACCTGAAACAGACCCACAGTCATGGAGGAGGCTGGATTGTAATAGCTGCAGGATGGGGAATGGCCGTGTTTGTGGGGGTTTTTGCCACAATGGATATCAGCGGGGCACACCTTAATCCTGCGGTAACCCTTGCATTAGCCATGAGCGGCCTGTTCGAATGGTCCAGGGTGGTTCCGTTCATCATTTCCCAGATCCTGGGTGCCATGCTGGGGGCTGCCACCGTTTATCTTTACTTCAGGGATCATTTTCTGGTCACAACGGAACCGGGTACCAAAAAGGCCTGTTTCTGCACGGCTCCTGCCATCCGGAATTTCAAGAGCAACTTTTTCTCCGAAATGGTCGGAACCTTCGTATTGGTGCTGGCCGTATTGCTGATACACCTGCCCATCCTTGAAATAGAGGGCGTCGAATCCGCCAAGGTCGGACTGGGCTCCCTGCAGGCATTGCCTGTGGGATTGCTGGTATTTGCCATTGGTTTGAGTCTGGGGGGTACCACGGGATACGCCATTAATCCGGCCCGTGATCTCGGCCCTCGTATCGTGCATTCCCTTTTGCCCATCCCCAACAAAGATGACAACGATTGGGGATATGCCTGGATTCCGGTAGCCGGACCTGCTATGGGGGCGACTGTTGCCGTCCTGATCTACCTGGTCCTGGTCTGAACCACTTGTGTCCGACGCTGGATGAATTTTTCAGGGAATAGGTGATCCTGCACTTCCTGGTGCTTCCTTGCTTGTCATACTAAAATGGGATCCGCCCCGTTATCCTTCCGGATGCAAACCCGGATGGACATACTTTAAAAATTTGGACCTTGGATTAGAACCCTTTGGTAATAAAACCATTGGGAAAATTTTATCGCAAACACGAGATTCATTCTAAATTCAATAGTTATTAAAAAATTTATTTGAAAAGCTTATTAAAATTAAATATTTTAGCAAGCCAAAGAATGGAAGTCTGGTGGCCTGCATTGAAATGGTTCAAAAGGCCATAAACTCAAACTCTCCCCGAAAAGTGTCAGGCATTGCCGTATTTGGCTGATGTAGAGATTGGATTCAAGATAAATGTCAATATATATCAGATATGGAAAGAAGAAAATTCATCCGGAACGGAGTGGTCTCCATGGCTGCTTTTTCCATTATCCCTTCCCATGTTCTTGGGGGGAGAAATTATGTTGCCCCATCTGACCAGCTGACCAAGGCCATCATTGGTGTTGGAAGCATGGGCCGGGGACATATTCCTTATGAAGACACCCGGGTTGTCGCGATCTGTGATGTCGACAAACGTCACATCGAACTGGCAAAGGCCGAACTGGCAAAAGCCGGCATGAAAAACGATGTAAAGGTATATCACGATTACCGTGAGCTATTGCTGAACAAGGACATTGATATCGTGCATATTGCCACCCCACCGCACTGGCATGGCATCATGAGCGTGGATGCGGCCAATGCCGGAAAGGATGTCTGGTGCGAAAAACCGATGACCAGGACCATCGGTGAGGGTTTGCGTGTGAAGGAGGCCATCGCCGCCAACGGCAGGATGTTCCGTTTGAATACCTGGTTCAGGTTCAAGGATAATTTCTATGGCATGAATACCACGGTGAAACCCATCAAGAAGCTGGTCGACAGTGGTTTGTTGGGTTGGCCATTGAAGGTGACCGTAAATGCGGCCACCGGATTTGACTGGAAATTCTACTGGATCGGCCGCACCGACCTGGATATCCAGACAGTTCCTGCCGACCTTGATTACGAAATGTGGCTGGGGCCTGCCCCATTTAAGCCATACCATCCCCACCGGACACACGGTACCTTCAGGGGATACTGGGATTATGACGGTGGCGGACTGGGTGACATGGGACAGCATTACCTCGATCCTGTCCAGTATTTCCTGGGCAAGGACCATACCAGTCCGGTAAGGGTTGATGTTGACACCGAACAGCAGCACCCCGATGCGGCTGGCATCTGGAAAAGGGTGGAACTCACCTATGCAGATGGTTGCAAGATCATTCTCGACGGTGACAACCGCGACAAGGATGCCGCTTACATTGAAGGTCCGAAGGGAAAACTGTTCAAGGGATTCAAGAGCGATATCCCCGACCTGGAGAAAAAACTGGCTGCACTGCCCGATCCCGATCCGCAGATTGGCACCTTCTCTGATTCAGTGAAGAGCCGTCAGAAATTTGCCCTGAATGAGGAGAACGGTTTCCGTTCGAGCACGCTGGTCAACATGGCCATCATCGCCATCCGTCTTGGAAGATCGTTGAAATTCGATCCCGACAAGTGTGAGTTTATTGATGATCACGCGGCAAACCTGCTGATCCATCAGCCAATGCGTGCCCCCTGGAAGATTTGATGGTATAACTGAAATTGCAGAAATTATGAATAAGAGAATATTATCACTGTTGCTGGTCCTGTTTCTATCAACTACCCTGATGGCCCAAAGGCCGGGGGGTGACCAGCGTACGACCGAAACCAAGATTGCCGACCTGCTGATGCAGCTTCCGGCCAAAAACAGCGCCGACTACAACCGGATCATGAAAGACCTTTCGGGCATGGGCGAAGCGGCCATTTCCAATATCACGCCCAATCTGGTGGCTCCGGGCAAGGGTGACGATTCACAGCTTCGTTATGCCATCAGTGGCCTCGTGAAGTATATATCCGACGGAAACGACAAGGCTGCCATGCAGACGGTCTGCCAGTCCCTGGTGAAAGCCCTGGGCAGTGCCAAAGACGATGAGGTGAAGGACTTCCTGTTACAGGAATTGCAGTATGTGGCTGGCGCAGGTGCCATACCCGCCGTTACCCCGTTGCTGAAATCACAAAGGTTATGTGATCCTGCAGCCAGGGTACTGGTTCGCATCAACAACGAACAGTCGGGCAAGGCTTTGGCTGATGCACTGGCAGGTGCCAATACTGCCCAGCAGACCATCCTGGTCAAGGCATTGGGTGAAGTGGGTTACCGTCCGGCCCTCAGTGCCGTCCAGAACCTGGCAACCACCGGTGACCAGGGACTGAAAAAAGCAGTGCTCGAAACCCTGGCGCAGTTCGCCGATCCTTCATCGGTTAAGCTGATGGAGGCCGAAGCATTAAAGGTAAACCATGTTTTTGACAATACAAATGCCAATGCCGCATACTTTGTATACCTGAGAAACCTGACCGAAAATGGCAATGGTGCACTGGCTTCCAAGTCGGCCAAAAAACTGATGTCCGGCAAATCGGTACCGGTTGCCACTCAAACCGCAGGTTTGTACCTGTTGGCCAAGGCCAACGGAAGCAAGGCAGTCCCAGACCTGATGAAAGCGCTCAACTCGGGTGACAAAACTTACCGGGTGGCTGCACAACATATGCTGGCCGATCTCTATTCTCCGCAAACCTCGGCCCTGATCATCAAAAAGGCTTCGGGCAAGGTTACACCCGAACTGAAGTCGGAATTGATTTATTTGCTGGGTGAAAAGAAGGAGAAATCGGGCATGCCATTATTCCTGAACGCGTTGAATGACAACAACCCGGATGTCCGGATTTCAGCGATCCATGCCATTTCCATGGCAGGTGAGAAGGATGCGGTCGCTCCATTGGTTGCCACCTTGCTGAAGGGTGATGCCCAGACGATCAGCGCTGCCCGCAATGCACTGATGACCATCGAGGGCGAGGGTGTCGCCGATGCGGCTGCAGCTGCCATGACCCAGGGATCTCCCGATGCAAAGGTTGCCCTGATCGGCATCCTGGCCGAAAAACATGCTTCCAAATATTCAGGTGTGGTATTCGACCAGGCTTCGGTGGCTGATCCGAAGGTTCGTGAAGCTTCCGCGGCCGCATTGTCTACACTGGTAAAACCCGGTGACGCCGAAAAAGTGGCTGCCCTGTTAAACAAGGCTTCAGCCCCTGCCGAGATTGCTTCGTTTCAGAAGGCATTGTACCAGGCACTCCAGGGAACCGGCACCAGCGAACAACAGGTTGCCACCGTGACCGGTTTCATGAAGGGTGAAGTCAGCAAGTCGGACCGTTATTATAATGTATTGGGTAGCATTGGCGGTGATGCCGCACTGGCTGCCATCGAAAACGAAATGAAATTTGCCGCGGCACAGCATAAAGCTGCTGCCGTCAAGGCCCTGAGCGGATGGAGCGATGCTTCGGCCCTGCCGTTGCTGTTCTCCATCGCACGCGAGAATTCTGACAAGGAACTGAAGAATACGGCCCTGAATGGCTTCATCCAGGGAATCAACCGGTCGAAGGAACCGGCCGACCAGAAAGTGCTGATGTTCCGTAATGCCATGGAACTGGCATCGACAAAGGATCAGCAAACCACCATCCTGAACCGTGTGGCCGCCAATCCAACCCTGATGGCGCTGGTGTTCGTGGCCCGTTATCTCGACGATGCCAACCTTCAACAGGCAGCAGTTCAGTCGGTAAGGAACATCGTGACCGCCAATCCTGCCCTCTATGGCCCGGTTGTTCAGGAAATTGTGGACAAGTCGATCGCCCTCAACAAGGATGAGGAAGCGGAATACCAGAAACAGGCTTTGCTGAAACACATGTCATCACTTCCGAAGGAAGGATTTGTATCGATGTTCAACGGCAAGGACCTGACCGGCTGGAAAGGCCTGGTGGGCAATCCCATTTCAAGGGGCAAGATGACACCTGCGAAACTGGCCGAAGAACAGGCCAAGGCCGATGAGCGGATGCGCCGCGACTGGCGTGTCGAGAATGGTGTGCTGATTTTCGAAGGGGAAGGTTATGATAACCTTTGCTCCGAAAAAATGTATGCCGACTTTGAATTGTTCCTCGACTGGCGCATGGAAGCCAAGGGTGATGGCGGCGTTTACCTTCGTGGTACCCCACAGGTCCAGACCTGGGATACCTCCCGCGTGGAAGCTGGTGCACAGGTCGGCTCCGGTGGTCTGTACAACAACCAGGTAAACGTGAGCAAACCTTTGGTGGTGGCCGATAACCCGATCAACGAATGGAATACTTTTCATATCAGGATGATTGGCGACAAGGTGACCGTATACCTGAACGGTATCCTGGTGACCGACAATGTCGTGCTGGAAAACTACTGGGACCGCAAACTCCCGATCTTCGAGAAGGAAGCGATCGAGTTGCAGGCACATGGAACCAAGCTTGAATTCAGGGATGTCTATGTACGCGAGATTCCCCGTCCTGAGCCTTTTAAAGTAACCAAAGAGGAGGAAGCGGAAGGTTTTGTCCCGATGTTCAATGGGATCGACCTGGCCGGCTGGACAGGCAACAAGGTGGACTATTTCGCCCAGGAGGGTATGCTGGTTTGCCAGCCTTCGGGTCATGGGTCCGGTAACCTTTATACTGAAAAGGAATATGGTGATTTTATCATGCGATTTGAGTTCCAGTTGACTCCCGGTGCCAACAACGGTCTCGGTATCCGCACTCCAACAACGGGCGATGCCGCCTATGTGGGTATGGAGCTCCAGATCCTCGACAATGAGGCTGAAATCTACAAAAACCTGAAGCCTTACCAGTATCACGGATCGGTCTATGGTGTGATTGCCGCCAAAAGGGGTTTCCTGAAACCGGTCGGTGAATGGAATGTCCAGGAAGTACAGGCCATTGGCAGTCGCATCAAGATCACCCTGAACGGGGAAGTCATTGTTGACGGTGACATTGCCGAAGCCAGCAAGAACGGGACGGCAACCGCCGACGGACTCAAACATCCCGGTTTGCTGAATCCGGCAGGCCATATCGGATTCCTGGGTCATGGTTCTCCCCTGAAATTCAGGAACCTCCGCATCAAGGAAGTCAAATAACAGAATAACCGAACAGTTTTAAGGTGGCCCGGCCAGGTGAAAATCTGCAGGGCCACTTTTTTTTGCTCATTCAATAACTTTGAATGTCCAATTGCGCATTCCGGTTGCGTTTTATACCTTTGGAATCCGCTGTCCACCGGATAAGTTTGTACGTGTGATGGCGAACCAACCAACTTGTTTCAAACCTTTCGATCCCGGAAATATGAGAGCAATCAGCTGTTTTTCATTCATTTTCTTGTTCATCACCTCCCAATTGTTTGCGGGGGTAACCGTCAAAAACCTGAAAACCGAACACCTTGTGAATCCAATGGGAATCGATACCAGCCAGCCCCGGTTTACCTGGCAGCTGGACACTGACCGCCATGGGACTTCCGTGCGATCATATATCCTGGTCGTTGGAAATGATTCACTTGCGGTCGGTATGGGAAACGG
The DNA here is from genome assembly GCA_001270045.2 of Bacteroidales bacterium 6E. Taxonomy (GTDB): domain Bacteria; phylum Bacteroidota; class Bacteroidia; order Bacteroidales; family Prolixibacteraceae; genus UBA1413. The sequence continues at coordinate 106,488 of DF970670.1, forward strand.
AAATACGGCCCTGAAAGGCACAGATGGTTCGTTTCAAATGCCTGTCGTTTACGATGGCCTTCCCCTGCAGCCTTTTACAAGGTACTATTGGAGTGTCAGGATACAGGACGAGACAGGGGAGTGGACCGGCTGGTCGGTGCCTGCCTCTTTTGAAACAGGAATGATGGACCAGCGAAACTGGAAAGGGGCCTGGATCACCGATTCACACGATTACACCATCAAGCCGGCTCCCTGGTTCAGGAAGGAGTTTACAAGCGAAAAGAAGATAGAATCGGCAAGGGCATACATTGCAGTTGCCGGATTGTACGAACTGACGATCAATGGCCGGAGGGTCGGCGACCACCGTCTCGATCCCATGTATACCAGGTTTGACCGGAGGAATTTGTACGTAACCCATGACGTGACGGATCACCTTCAGTCGGGCAACAATGTCATTGGCGTGTTGCTGGGAAACGGCTGGTACAATCACCAGTCGACCGCCGTATGGTTCTTCGACAAAGCCCCATGGCGTGCAAGGCCCCGGTTCTGCATGGACCTCAGGATCACTTACAGCGATGGTACCGTGGAAACCATTGCAACCGGACAGGATTGGCAAACCACTGCCAGTCCTGTGATCTTCAACAGCATCTATACTGCCGAGCATTACGATGCCCGCAGTGAACAACCGGGATGGGACAAGCCCGGTTTCAAGGCGGAGAGATGGAGAAACGCAACACTGACAGCTGCCCCGTCACAGAATATAAGTGCCCAGGTATTGCATCCCATCCGCAACGTGCTGGAAATTCAGCCAGTGGATGTTCGAAAGGTGGACGAAAATACCTGGCTCTATGATTTCGGCCGCAACATGGCGGGTGTCACTAAACTTAAGCTTTCGGGTCCGGAGGGTACGGTAGTCCGGCTGAAGCATACCGAACGGCTCGACAGTGCCGGACGGGCCGATATGTCGAACATCGATGTGCATTACCGTCCGACCGACGACTCCGATCCGTTCCAGACTGACATCGTGATCCTCAGTGGAAAGGGTGAGGATGAGTTCATGCCTCGTTTCAATTACAAGGGATTCCAGTTCGTGGAAGTCAGCACCGACAAACCCCTTGAAATGACTGCCGCGAACCTGACCGCCTATTTTATGCACAGCGATGTTCCCCCGGTTGGAAGGATCCACTCGTCCAGTACCACCCTCAACAAGATATGGAGTGCCTCCAATGCTTCCTACCTGTCGAACCTCCATGGCTATCCGACCGATTGTCCTCAGCGGGAGAAGAATGGATGGACGGGCGATGCCCATATTGCCATAGAGACCGGATTATACAATTTCGACGGGATCACGGTGTACGAGAAGTGGCTCGACGATCACCGCGACGAACAGCAGCCCAACGGTGTGCTTCCGGCCATCATTCCCACCTCCGGGTGGGGATACCACTGGGCCAACGGTCCCGACTGGACTTCAACCATTGCCATCATCCCCTGGAACATTTACCTCTTTTACGGCGACTCCCGTATACTGGAGGAGAACTACGACAACCTCAGGCGGTATGTCGATTATATCGACTCGAAAAGTCCGGAGGGAATCACCGACTGGGGTCTCGGCGACTGGGTGCCTGTCAAGTCGGTGACTCCCCGCGAATTCACCTCCTCCACCTATTACTACATCGATGCACTGATCCTGTCAAAATCAGCCCGGATACTGGGCATGGAGGCAGATCATGAAAAATATGCCGCCCTCGCCGAAAAGATCCGGAATGCGGTAAACAATAAATATTTCAATCCACAGACCGGTATATATGGAACCGGATTACAGACCGAGCTGAGTGTTGCACTCCACTGGGGTCTGGTCCCTGATGGACACCGGGCACAGGTGGCAGCTAACCTGGCCAAACGGGTCATGGCCGACAACAAGCACATCGATGTGGGACTCCTCGGTACCAAGACCATCCTGAATGCACTCAGCGACAACGGTTATGCCGACCTGGCCTATGAGGTGGCCGCACAGGAAACCTTCCCTTCGTGGGGCTGGTGGATCGTCAACGGGGCCACCACTTTTTTTGAGAACTGGCCCCTGGATGCCAAAAGCGACATCTCCATGAACCATATCATGTTCGGCGAAATCAATGCCTGGTATTACAAGGCCCTGGGTGGTCTCTTTCCCGATGAGGCAAATCCCGGCTTCCGGAATGTCATCTTAAAGCCCCGTTTTGTGGCAGGGCTCGACCACTTTTCGGCAGAACATGATGGTCCTTTTGGAACAATCGTATCGTCATGGGAAAAGAACAGGGGGCGCATCACCTATCGGGTGGAGATCCCTGCCGGAAGCACGGCCACCCTCCATCTGGAAGCGGATGACATCAGGGAAGGCGGTAGAAAAATCGGGGAGAACAGGCATATCCGGACGCTGGAAAGTGAAGGAAGGAACGTGAAACTCATGCTTGCATCAGGCAAGTACGAATTCAACTTGAAGACAGACAAAAAGTATTAATACCCATATTTTATGACAACAAGAAGAGATTTTATCAGGACCGGGACCATCTCGATGGCCGGATTGGCCATCGCCGGTTCAGGCAACGTGTTTGCAGGGATGGGCAGACTGGATTATACTACACTTCGTCCGGCCATCGGTGAGCGCAACTTTACTTCTGAGGCTGTGGAAGAAGCCATCCGAACCACCAAGGCAAGGATCAAGGACCCCAAACTGGCGTGGATGTTTGAAAACTGTTTCCCGAATACCCTTGATACCACGGTTGAACATGGCATCCGAAACGGGAAACCAGATACGTTTGTCATCACCGGCGACATCCATGCCATGTGGCTGCGCGACAGCACCGCACAGGTATGGCCTTACCTGCCGCTGGCTGGTCAGGATGAGAACCTGAAAACCCTGCTGGCGGGAGTGGTGAACCGGCAGACCCAATGCGTCCTGCTCGATCCTTATGCCAACGCCTTCAACAAAGAGCTGGTTCCCGGTGAGTGGATGAGCGACCGGACCAAAATGATCCCCGGACTGCACGAACGCAAGTGGGAGATTGATTCGCTTTGTTATACCGTGCGCCTGGCTTACCATTACTGGAAGACCACGGGCGACACCTCGGTACTGGATGCCGAATGGCAGAAGGCCGCCGGTTTGATCCTGGAAACCTTCAGGGTCCAGCAGCGCAAAGACGGCCTGGGCCCCTATAAATTTGAAAGGGAGACTACCCGACAGCTCGATACCCTGTCCAATGGAGGTTATGGCCGTCCGCTGAAACCGGTAGGGCTGATCAACTCATCGTTCAGGCCTTCTGACGACGCCTCAACCTTTGGATTCCTGATTCCATCGAACCTCTTTGCCGTCGTGTCACTTCGGCAAATGGCCGAAATCAGTGATACGGTGACCGACGACCGTGAATTTGCAGTGAAATGCAGGGCATTGGCCGATGAGGTGGAGGCTGCCATCCACAAATATGCCATCATAAAGCATCCCAAATACGGTAAAGTATATGCCTATGAAGTCGACGGTTTTGGAAACGCCACCTTCATGGACGATGCCAATGTTCCCAGTTTGCTCGGATTACCCTACCTGGGCTGCGTGTCACCAAACGACAAAGTCTACCAGAACACCCGGAAACTGGTGTGGAGCGAAGACAATCCCTACTTCTTCAAGGGCAAGGCCGCCGAAGGGATCGGTGGTCCGCACATCGGGTACGACATGGTTTGGCCGATGAGCATCATCATGCGGGCCATGACCAGCACCGACGACAAGGAAGTGGAATGGTGTGTCAGGACCCTTCGTGACACCGACGGAGGCACGGGATTCATGCATGAATCCTTCCACAAGGACGATCCTTCCAATTTCACCCGCTCCTGGTTTGCCTGGGCCAACACCCTCTTCGGCGAACTGATCCGCAAGCTGGTGCTGGAAGGGAAGCAATTGTAGGATGAAGTTTTATTTGCAATCAAATGAAGACTGTTCAAAGAATAACGAACAAAGAAAATTGAAATGAAATTAAAGGGCCGTCTGTTTATTTGATGGCCCTGACTTTTTTTTATACATTTGCTCGACAGCTGACAAAATCCATGAGCAAAAAACTTAACCTTGAGGAAGTATTGTTAAAACTCTCAAATGATGATAGGTATGCTCTTGAGGACTTATTTAATTACTATTATCCCCGCCTTTACAATTTCTCCAAAGCCTTTCTGAAACTCGAAGACGGTATCGATGATATACTTCAGGAAGTTTTCGTGAAAATCTGGCAGAACCGAAAAAATATCAGGCAATCAGAAACATTCAATTCCTTTATATTTACAATTACCCGAAATCTTCTGTTGAATGAACTTCGGAGCATGCTGAATGACCGGAAAATCAAAGAGAAAATTCTTGAACGTTCTGTCGCCGAGGAGTATTTGCTTGGTGAACACCTTGATTTCAATGAACTTAAAACCAAGATTGATGAGTTGGTAATGGAATTGCCTGAAAAGCAGCGTCGGGTATTTGTGATGAGCCGTGTGGAAGGGTTGGGCCAGAAGGAGATAGCAATGCAACTTGAGATTTCGGAAAAGACTGTCGAATACCATATTTCGCAGTCCATCAAGTTTATCAAAGGTAAACTGAAAGGAATGGGCCTTATATCCATGCTCTATTTTTATCTTTTCTTATAGAACTCAACAACAATTTCTGATGATTTGAAGATTGTTTCTTCCTGAGTGTTTGGTATCTTTAAAATGGATTTCGATATCCGTGAACCTGATCTTTTCGGAATATTGTTCAAATTAAATCTCAATTTTTATATTCCCGTCCGCTAATTTGGAAATCAATACTGCAGTTTCAGGCACTTTTTGCTTTTCATTTTTATATCTTATCAGGAAGTGTTTTTTGGGCTGTACATATTAAAAGATAGATTTTTCTTCTATTGGCATAAAAAATAATGGCTTAAGGATTTAGGGATAATTCTTTCATAAGTGTATTAATACTGATAAGGCAAAAATGAATAAACTAATCGCGAAATATTTCAATTCAGTATGTTCTCCGGGTGAATTCGATGAATTCCACCACCTGGTTTCAGACAGGAAGCACGATGAGCTTCTGGGGCGCTGGCTTAAGCCATATTGGGACGAATGGATGAACAGTGATGAAAATTTCTCTTCAGACAAAGTTTTATGGAGCCGCATCAGTCAGGTCATTGAGAGGGAGGAACGGAAATCGATTCAACGTAAGCTAAAAATATACAGCATTGCATTCAAGGTGGCTGCAGTCTTGGTGATAGGATTGTTAACCAGTACTATTCTGTTATATTTTCAGTCAGACAAGATGAATCAACAGGCTGTATTGCAGACAGTTTCTGTTCCTTTTGGAGCCCGGACTTGTTTGACCTTGCCTGATAGTTCATTGGTTTGGGTCAATTCAGGTTCAACTGTTAGCTACAGCAATGATTTCAGGCAAAACAGGTCAATTTATCTTAGTGGAGAGGCATTTTTCGAAGTTATTAAGAATGAAGTGCCCTTTATGGTTGAAACTGACCTTGGATCTGTGACCGTGAAGGGGACATCCTTTAATGTAAAGGCGATAATCCATGACAAACAGTTTGAGACAACAGTTGAGGAGGGATCGGTCATTGTTGCCCAACCTGACAATTCACGTACAGCACTATTGAAGAAAGGTCAGCAAGCCAGGGTAATTAACAATGAATTGAAGCTTTCCAAGGTTGAAACAGAGCTGTACACTTCATGGAAAGATGGTCGGATCATCTTCAGAAACGAGTATTTGCCTGAGGTTGCCAAGCGACTTGAACGATGGTACAACGTGAAAATTGAGCTGGATTCTGATCCCCGACTGGCAAAGATCCATTATACGGGAACCCTTGAAATGGAATCATTTGTGGAGGTTATGGAATTGCTCAAGGTTACTGCCTCGATAGATTATACATATAACGACAAGACACGAGTGATTAAAATAACATATAAGAATCAAGTGAGAATAAACGTATAAAAATGAATTGCCTATGATCAGATAAGAAGGTAAGAGAAAAGGAAAAGGGGTGGAAATGGCCGTTTCTGCCCCTTTCAAAGAGATTGTTTTAAATGTGAGTTATTAAACAAAATTTAAATCTATGAAGAGAGAACTAACCTGCTGCGGTTTTATTCCGTGGCGCAAACAATTTGTCAGAAAAATGAAACTAACAGTCCTGCTTTTAACATTTGCCATCCTAAGTGGTTTCGCATCCGAAAGTTATTCACAGGCTGCGCGTCTTACCCTGAACATGGAGAAAACTACCATTCGTGATGTGCTCAAGGAGATCGAAAGCCAAAGTGAATTCAGGTTTTTTTACAGCGGTGAGATAAATGTCGAAAAAACTGCAAACGTTTCAGTCCAGAACAAAAATGTCATGGAAACGCTTGACCAGGTTTTCAACGGAACCGACATCCGCTATGAAATATATGGTCGGCAGATTGCCCTATTAGCCAAACAGGAGACTGCACTTCCAGCCGCCATGCAACAGGTTCGGGTTGTTACCGGTAAGGTTACGGATAGAAGTGGTGCGGCTCTTCCCGGAGTTACGGTGGTTGTTAAAGGAACCACCACTGGGACCATCACTGACCCTGATGGACAATACTCCCTGGGATCAATTCAATCAGGATCCGTATTGGTCTTTTCGTTTATCGGTATGAGAACCCAGGAAATTACACTGGGAAATCAACTTAACATCAATGTGGTCATGGAAGACGCAACCTTTGGTGTCGATGAAGTGATTGTTACTGGTGTAGCAAGTGGTACACCCAAGAGCAAGATTGGATTTGCCATTGAAAAAATAGGTTCCAAAAGCCTGCAACAAGTACCTGCCGTTGATGCGGGATCAGCCATCCAGGGTAAGGTTGCCGGTGTCAGGATCACCAAAACCAGTGGAGCTCCCGGATCTGGTAGTGACATTCAGCTTCGGGGTGTAAAGACCATCTTTGGAAGCTCAAATCCGTTGATCATAATTGACGGGGTTCAGACTGAGTTGGGACTGTCAGACGTGAATGCGGAAGATATTGAGTCAATCGAGGTGTTGAAGGGTGCTGCAGCCTCTTCTTTATATGGATCTCGTGCTGCCAATGGTGTGGTTAGCATCATGACTAAAAGAGGGAGCTCTGTATCCGCAGGTGAAGTTGTCGTTGATTACAGGATTGAGTCTGGTAAAAGTTTCATAGGTTTTGTACCTTCGAAATCTTTGGCTACTAACCGGATTATTCAAAATGGCGCTGTAACCAATGCCGTTGATCCCGACAGGGTAATGGATAATCTTTATCCAAAGGTATATGATCACTTGGATCAGTTTTTCAATCCAGGTGGTTATACCACCAATTATTTGGCTGTTAAAGGTAACTCCACTGATTCAAAGATGTCGGTGTATGCTTCAATGCAGTCAACCCGTGAACAAGGTATCGTTCAAATGGTCGATGGTAACACACGAAACAATTTTAAGGTTAACATGGACTACCAGATTTCTGAGAAATGGACACTCACCACATCAAACCTGTTCAGTCAGTCGAAATCGGATGACCGTGCAGCAGGTGCTTTTTCAAGGTTGCTCGACAGTGATCCGGATGCTGATCTTCTTACTCCCAATGCTGACGGTTCACCATATAAAATCAATATCAACAAGATCAAGTCAACTTCTGCAAACCCATTGTATGAAATTGCGAATACCATTAACAAAAGCAATTCGCAGAAATTGATATCATATACCGGATTGAGGTTTTTCCCGGTTGATTACCTGCTTTTTGAAGGTTCATACGGAACGACTCGCACAACCGGAGAAGGATTCTCTCTTTCACCCAAAGGCAAGTTGAGAACCGACCTTACAGAGGACAATGGTTATATTAGCCGTAGCCAATGGAATGCAAAAGAAGAAATTGTGACCATTGAAGGTTCCTTCTTCAAAAAATTTGGTGATTTCAATACTCGTTTGAAAGCACAATACCTATATGAATCCTCAGTTAACAGCAATCTTTGGGCTGGCGGAAATGATCTGGGTGTCAGGGGATTTGGAGTTACTTCGGTAAATTTGAGTGCCAACCAGAGTACTAGTTCAGCAATTTATAAGAGTATTGCATATAACTATGCATCCATCGCTGCCGTTGATTATAAGGATAAGTACATAGTTGATGCATTGATCCGGCGGGATGCTTCTTCTCTTTTTGGTGCCGATGTCAGGTGGCAGACATTCTATCGGGTCAGTGGTGCCTGGAGGATCAACGAAGATCTTAACCTGAAAGGTGTGGAAGAATGGAAACTCAGGGCTTCTTATGGGGTGGCAGGTTTACGGCCGCCATTCGAGGCTCAGTATGAGGTGTTTTCATTGACGAACGGCGTAGCCGGAAATATGGAAACCTTGGGAAATACCAACCTGAAACCCTCCTTTTCCAAGGAACTTGAGGTGGGTACCGATATTTATTTCCTGAATCGCTTCAATTTCTCTTTTAGCTATTCGGATGCAAAAAACACGGACCAAATCCTGAAAGTCCCGATTTCACCATTGTCAGGAGCCGCATTCCAATGGCAGAATGCCGGAACCATCAAATCGACCGCTTTTGAAGCCAGCCTTGGTTACAATGTGATCAAAAGAAAAGACCTGACATGGGATGTGACTTTCCTGTTCGACCGTATCAGGCAGAAAATAACCAAGCTGAATGCTACACCCTATATGTTGAACGGTACACGTTTCAGAATTGAGGAAGGCATTGATTTTGGCGTACTCTATCTTGATAAGTTTGCACGTTCACTCGGTGATGTTGAAAATCAGGTACCTGCCGGACGTACAGTAGATGAATGGTTTGTTGTCAACAACCAGGGCTTTGTAGTTGAGCGTGCATCAATAGGGACCATCAATGAAAAACCGGTGAAGATCAAGGATGATAAAGGCAATATCGCTGCCTTGCCAGCTGCCAACTTCAATCCCGATTTCAATATGAACTTCACATCAACTCTTAGCTGGAAGAATCTGACCGTATATGCACTTGCCACATGGCAGCAGGGCGGACAGGTTTACAACCACTCAGTGAGATATACCACCGAACCGAAACTGCTCGATCAGTCGGGTTTACCCTGGAATGCAGTTAAACCAATGGGTTATTATGAGAATAACGGACAAACCGGTGGAATCCTGGGATGGGACAATGATGTGCTTGCCTTTGATGCGAGCTTCCTGAAGCTCCGTGAACTTTCTCTGAGCTATGACATCAAACCTGCATCCATGGAAAAATATTTGAGTAATATCCGGTTGAGCGTTATTGGAAGAAACCTGCTTACATTGACCAGGTATCCGGGCTTTGATCCTGAAACCGGCCGCAACGAACCATCGAAGGGTGTTGATTCCAATGCTTTCCGTTTTGACTCAAACGACTCATATCCGATTTACCGGATGTTCAGCGGTTCATTGGCCATTACGTTCTAACGACTCATCAATGGATTGCATGGTTTATGTCCATAAAACACAAGGCATCCGAAATGATGCCTGTTTGAGCAGGATGACCAATGGTAAGTTTTGTAAATCAAACGATTAAATTTGAAAAGTATGAAATCAATAAAATATATAATTTCGCTGACAGCCATTCTTTTTCTGGTATCATGCAGTGATATGTTCGAAAGCCTGGATGTCAGAAATGAAAACCAACCCAATATTGCGGACCTTTATACTCCCAACGAATTCTATGCACTTCTGAAGAATGGCTACAATACCTGGTACAATGGTGCCATTGCTGCCAGCCCGTCGATCGGGTTCACCAATGCTGAACTATTTTCGGCAGGAACACCCGGATGGGGTTCCAACACAATGTGGTTTAGGCCCCGCCAGCCATTATTTAACGACCAACATCCCGATCCTGTCATTGTGATCAATTTTGGCGCCTGGTATAATTTTTATTCGGGCGTGGGTACGGTCATTAAACTTTCCAAGATTCTGGAGGATCCTGAATATAAGGTAATCCTGGAAGGAGTTGATTATACCAAGCGTGCAAAAGCACATGTGTACATCATTCAGGCATTGTTATACGGAAACATAGCATTGCTCTACGACAAGGCTTATCTGTTTACTGAAGAGCATGATGCCGTTAATTTTGATTTTGTGGGAAACACAAAATCGTATAAGGAGGTTATGGATTACGCCGTAAAACGATTGGATGATGCCATTGCCCTCATAGAGAGTGACAATGTGGATCTTGATTACCAGGAAGTAATCCCGGGTGTCAGTTTTACAAAGGCAAGACTGGCCCAGTTTGCAAATTCAATGGCAGCCAGATTTTTGGTAAACAATGCCAGGACTCCTGCCGAAAATATGGCGACCGACTGGAATAAGGTTAAGGCTTATACCGAAAAAGGATTGCAGGCCGATTTCAATGTCTCGTATGTCGATGGTTGGAGAGGCAAAGTGATGACCCGCGACGTGGGTGCCAATTACCTTGGCCTATATAACTGGGGATGGATCAGGGCACATCAATGGCTTATCAACAAGATGGCCCCGGATGATCCAGCGGCTACCTATCCATGGCCCGAAGGTGTCGAAAGGCTTTATCAGGTCACCAATTGTCCGGATGCCCGTTTGGACAAATATTTCCGGTGGGATGAGAACAGCCCGCAATGGTTCGGATGGAGCAGGGTTACCCGTGAAGGATATGGATATTTCATCAGGTGTGAATACAGATACTGGAGGTATTATGATGTGATTAACGCCGGTGCAGGATTGGTTGGTCATTACCTGAAGGCAGAAAATGATCTCTACCTTGCTGAGGCGAAAATCCGTACTAACCAGATTGCAGGTGCTGCTGCATTAATCAACAATACCAGGGTGGATGTGGGAAACCTTCCGCCTGCAGCCGACAGTGACCCTGACCTGCTCCAGAAAATGTTTTACGAACGTTATGTGGAGTGTGACCTGGTATGGGCCCATCTGGGATTCTTTGACAAACGCCGGCAAGGTATGCTAATGCCCGGAACTGCTTATCATTTCCCGATACCTGCCCCTGAATTGCAAATGCATGGCCAGCCGGTTTATACCTTTGGAGGAGCTCCTGGAACTGAAATGTAATAATAACCTTAAATTTAAAATCATATGAAAAGAGTCATATCATATATCATGTTTCTGTTTCTGTTCGCTGCTTGTGAAAGAGATATGGAATTCGATGTCATTTCCGTAACAGATCCTTCATTGACCGTCGTTGCTGAAACCAAGACAGGCACCGGAACGAATGTCACCATAACAAAAATCAGCGGGGCGACAGTGAATATTTACATTAACCAGACTGATTTTAACAATTCTTCAACACCCTATAAGACCAAGTCAACAGGTGCTGATGGAAAGGCAATATTTACCAAGGAAGATCTGGGACAAAAAGGCATCTTTTATGTTAGGGTGACCTCTGCCGGTAAAACAGGGACCGGGGTAACACCCTATATGCTGTTGAACGATGGAGAAACAACTCTATTTGTCGAGCTGAAATAGTACCTACCTCAATAAGATCTTTGATTTTTCTCGAACGGATTGCAGTTATGCAGGCATTATTGTCTGCTGATTGTAATCCGTTTTTCTATTTAAATGGAGATTTATTCCTGATTTACCCATTAAAGCATGAAATGTTATTCTTTTCATATCGATTCTTTTGGAAGGAAAGTGACTGACTCTCACTTACTTTAACTGAATAACATAATAATGCAGACATTTTTTTGTAAAAAAAGTCCGATTACATTAGGGATGCGGGCATTCAGTGTGTATTAATTACGAATACAACCTGAATGGATAGACTGATTTTAAAATATCTGCAGTCGGTTTGCACTGCCGGCGAATTTGAGGAATTCAAGATAAAATTTCTTCAAGGGAAGATTGATAAGGATGTTACACGGCTATTGCAGGAACATTTTCATGCTTCGATACAAAATGAATCCGATATCCCTGTCAACAGGGAACTATGGGATCGCATCAGCAAGGCAATTGATGAAGTTGAAAGCAAAGCTTCCATCCGGAAGCTGAAGCTTTATTCATGGAGCCTGCGAGCTGCTGCCGTTTTGGTTATTGGATTGTTTATTAGCACCTTTTTCTTCTATCAGCGATATACTTCCGAGAGTCAGATTGTAGTTAACCAGCGAATCATGGTTCCAAACGGCGCCAGGTCAAGCCTTACGTTGCCAGATGGTTCCCTCGTTTGGTTAAACTCTGGCTCATCCCTGAAATATAGTGGCAACTTTTCTAAGAACAGGGTAGTTGAACTCGAGGGTGAAGCCTATTTCAATGTCGAGAAAAGTGACGTCCCATTTGAGGTTCACGTGCCTTATGGTAAGGTAACCGTTACCGGAACCGCATTCAACGTGAAGGCCTTTTCAGCCGGCATCGAGTTTGAAACAACGGTTGAAGAGGGCACTGTCATCGTGTCGAGCCCGTCATGTAAGTCTGCGGCAAGCCTGAAAGCCGGTCAACAGTCTAGGTTGGGAAGTGCAGGATGGGAACTTACAAGGGTGGATACCGAATTGTTTACATCATGGAAGGACGGCAAGATCATATTTAGGAATGAATATTTACCGAATGTGGCAAAAAGACTGGAGCGATGGTATAACGTGAAGATTCAGCTGGATGATGATCCAAGGCTCAACAAGATCAACTACACGGGAACACTTGAAATGGAATCATTCAGCGAAGTGATGGAGTTACTTTGTGTTACGGCATCAATCAACTATACATATAACGACAAAACCAGGGTAATTAGAATTACCCACCGGTAATGTCATCAGGAACTTTTAAAATTATTAGCAGACGAATGAAACCAGGGATAATTATATTAATGGAAGCGATGTCTCCGATGTTTCATAACGATAACGTGAGATCAAATTCCTTTGTTTGCCTTGATTTCATTCAAACTGATAGAATGGAAACAGTAAATTTAACATATGAAAAATTGAAATGACACAGAAAACAAAGGAGCAGAAATGGCCGTTTCTGCCCCTTGTTAGAAGTTGATTTAAATGTGAGTTATTAAACCAATTTGTAAATCTATGAAAAAAAAGTTCACTCGCTGCGGGAGTATCCCGTGGCTCAGAAAAAAATTACGACTAATGAAACTAACGCTTCTGCTAATCATGCTAACAGTATTCGGCAGTTATGCGATTGAAAGTTATTCGCAGTCTGCCATGTTAACCTTGAATCTTGAGAAAAGCACCATCAATTCGGTTTTGAAAGAAATCGAGAATCAGAGTGAATTCCGGTTCTTTTACAGCGGTGAGGTCAATGTCGAAAAGACAACCTCGGTTAATGTCAATAAAAAGAACATAATGGAAACGCTGGATGTTGCATTGAACGGTACCGGTATCCGTTATGAAATTTATGGGCGTCAGGTTGCCTTGCTGGCAAGACAGGAAACAGGTTTGCCGTCGGGAATAAATCAGCAGCAACAAGTTAACGTCACCGGTAAGGTTATTGACCAGACTGGTTCTCCACTCCCGGGTGTAACAGTGGTCATGAAAGGTACGACCAATGGTACCATAACCGATGCTAGTGGTAACTACCGGATGAATAATGTCAGTCCGGGCACTGTTCTGATCTATTCTTTTGTTGGAATGAGGACAGAAGAAGTTACGGTCGGAAACAAGACGGTTGTCAATGTAACGCTTACCGAAGAAAGTTTTGGTATCGAGGAGGTAGTGGCTGTCGGTTATACCCGTCAGAATAGAAGGGATGTTTCCAGTTCCATCGCAAAAGTCGACATGAAAGCCTTGGAGAACAACCCATCCTCATCTCTTGTAAACTTATTGTCTGGACAGGCAGCGGGTCTGCAGTCCATTGTTCGTAGCGGTACTCCCGGGGCCGCAGGTAGTGGCCTTGTCATCAGGGGTAACACCTCTTTATCTGCCTCTGATGGGATATCTGGTATCAGTAACCCGTTGTACATTGTCGATGGGATCCCCATGTCATTACAGGACATAGCCGGTTTTGACGTTTCCCAGAACGATTTCCTTTCAACATTGAATCCCAATGAAATCAAATCAATCGATATTTTGAAAGATGCAGCGGCCACTGCAATTTATGGATCGAGGGGAGCCAATGGTGTAATCGTCATCACCACCAAAAGGGGTATTAGTGGAGAACCCAGATTTTCGGCCAGTGTTACGGAAGGTGTGATATTTACGCCCGAGAAGTTGCAGGTATATGTCGGTGAGGCTGAAAGACAGGAGAAGCTTCGTATGTACGAAGAGACCCTGACCAACCTTTTTGGTAACCAGGCATGGGTTGACGTTCGCAACGGTTTGGAGGTCATGGGCTATATGTTGCCCTCTGTGTTGACCGACAAATACAATCCGGCCTTTAACAACGCCTATAACTTTCAGGATATGTTTTACCAATCCGGGTTTACCCAGAACTATGACCTGAGTATGGATGGCGGAAGCGAAACCAATTCTTATCGTGTGGGTCTCAGCCATTACGACGAAAAAGGGGTCTTGGTCGGTTATGGTTTTTCCAGGACTACGCTGAATGCAAGTCTTGTAACTGATATCAATAAGTACCTGCATAACGATTTCATCGTACGATACAGCTTCCTTGACAGAAAAGGTGGTTTGAACGACTATATGAAGGCCATGCCTACCAGTCCGACAAACCTTCCTTCATCCCTGTTTTACAGAACACCCGAAGAACTGGAGAGAATGTCTGGTGAGCTGGGCGAAGCATACAATAAAAACGTTTCTCACAGTCTTTCTTTCAGCGATGCACTCAGGATTAAATTTTCGCAGTACCTGACTTTGGATAACCAGGCATCCGCTTCATTGATGTTTGGCTCCAACAATTACTTCATACCTACAACCGCAAGGTCTGACAACAAAAGTTACGGACAGTCGCAGTCGAGTATCAACTCCTCGTTTAACGTGAACTCCGTCATGAACTACCACCGTGTATTTGATAACCACAGGGTGACATTGCTGGCTGGTACAGAAGTCAATTCCGATGTTCAGCAAATGTCTTGGATTACTGCCGACAATGGAACATCCGACTATCTGAAAGTCATCCAGGGATTCCAGAAGGTTGATATCAACGGTTTTTCCAATATTGTTACCACCAATATGCTTTCTTTCTTCGGATCGGCCAGTTATGGCTTCAAAGAGAACAAGTATCAGGTGGAAGGCGTGATCCGTAGGGACGCTTCCTCAAGATTTGGTGCCAACAACAAATGGGCTACTTTCCCTTCGGTCAAGGTGCATTGGGTATTTTCAAAGGAACCTTGGATGCAGGCACAATCCGACTGGCTTGATTTCGGAAAGATCCGTATCTCTTATGGTACATCAGGTTCGATTGCTGGTGATCCACTCCTGCAGTACAACTCTTTGATCAGTACCAACAATGCCGGTGCCGGAATGAATAACATTTATGCCAATAAAATGGACGTAAAGACCTATGGAGGAAATACCATTTTGATTTCCGACTTCAATAAGGTATCCAACAAGAGTCTTTCATGGAGCAAATCGGAGGAAATCAACTATGGTATCGATCTTGAACTGCTCGATCGTCGTTTGTTCGTGACAGGTGATGTCTATTCAAAATATATTTCAGGACTCGTATACACATCCTATTTGCCTCCTTACCTTGGATTTACATCCATTCAGTCGAACCTTGTTGACATGATCAGCAATGGTTTCGAAATGAGCTTTACCGGATACCTCTTCCCCCGTACCAGTGATTTCCAGTGGGAGTGGACAGCCAACTTCTCGAGAAACAAGACGATCATTGCCAATCTTGGAAACGGTGGCAGGGACTATATCAGTGGCGATTATGCTTTCGTGGTGGGCCGCCCTGCATTCCAGTATTATACCTATGAATATCTGGGAGCACTTGACTCCTATGATGACCTTCCCGTCAATCCTGCGACAGGTGAGGCCTTGAAGTATCTGTGGGCTGATGCAGGTCTTGCACTTGGCCTTCAGGGGAAAATATTCCCCGGTATGCCACTGTTTACGGACGTGAATGGTGACTATATGATTGATGGTGGTAACTATGGCTATGATAAAAAAATCATTGAGAACAAGTCACCCGAGCCCGACATTATGGGAGGTTTGCATACTACACTGAGGTACAAGGGTCTTTCACTCAGGGTACAGTCGTCATTTGCATTTGGACATCATATTTTCAACACTACCCTACAGGAACAGCTTGCCACCTATGATGATAACGTTGCTTTCTTCACCAAAGCCCTGTATAAGGTTGACAGTGACAAATTCTGGAGGGAACCGGGTGACAACTCATACTATCCGATGCGTTACGTGAGCTATTCCGATGGTGGATCAGTCCGTGCCTTCCGCCGTTCATCGATGTTCCTCGAAAAGGGAGATTATTGGAGTCTCGACAATATCACCCTTTCCTATAACCTTCCGAAAAACCTGTTGTCATCCTTGAAAATCAGGGGAGTCAACGTCTATGGTACAGCACGAAATGTATTTCTGTGGAAACAATCAGGAGTGTTAGATCCGAGAGCGGTATCAAAAACCGGTTACTACAATGGAAATGGCTATCCGATTTCAAGAAGTTTTGTGATGGGATTTCAGTTTCAATTTTAAACATAAAGCAATATGAAAAGAATATATATTTTTCTTCTGTTGATACCGTTTCTGAGCGGATGTACAGATTTTCTTGAACCAGATCAGGTGAACCTGGTATATAATGAAGTTTTCTGGAAGAGCCAGAACGATGCCGAACGTGCTTTGAATGGTGTGTATGCATTGTATAGGGGATTGATGATTGACGGGAACTGGTATGAAAGAGGTGATGTCACCACCGGTTTTTTCAACCGTGGATGGAACGGTGGATCAAGTGATGCACTATACAGGCCCGGGGATTTTAGCAGTGCTTCCACAACACAGCGATCTTGGGGTGGATTGGAAGGATTGTCTGAATGGTCAGATTTCTATAAGGTCATTGCACATGCAAATCTTGTAATCAAGAAAATTGAGGATATGCCGGATGATATTTTCCGGGAAGGAAAGAAAGAACAATTCCTTGGCGAAGCATACTATTTACGAGCCCTGGTTTATTTCAACATCCTTCGCAACTGGGGACATGCACCCTATATCAGTGATGCCATTGAATCTTCAACCCAGGTGATCAATGATGACCTTACCCCGGTTTTAATTGGCAGGACCAAAGACACTGATCTTTCCATGAAAGTTCTTGAAGACATCGAAATTGCTGTACAGTCTTTGGGCTACTCGCTTCCCGGATCATCAGATTGGGGAATCAGGGCAAGTAAAGGTGCTGCCGAGGCTCTATCAGGACATGCCAACATGTGGATGTACTTTCTTGCAACCAGGGATAACCTGAACAATCCCGGTCAGTATTTGACCAAAGCGGTTTCATCGTTGGAGTCACTGCGTGCAAATGGTGGATACAGTCTGGAAACCTACAGCGATGCAGGGGCTTTAAGTCGCCTTTACAAAGGGCAGTCTTCAGAGGCAATTTTTGAACTAAACGTTTCTTCCGATCAAAATGAGTCATACCGTATTGACCATGGCGGTGTTGTCAGGCTGACCAGCAAGGTGGTATCACTTGATGGTGATGCCACCAAAGACAGGGCTTCCAGTGTAAACTGGGTTCCCATGTCCCAGAAAGCCTTGATTTATCCCGATTACGATTTTGAGGAAAGAGAAGGTGACCTGCGCGCCAATCTATTCTTTGACGCCTGGCATTCACACTATAATGAGCCTTTCAGTGATGTTAGCTCAACTTCAACCGACAGGACACTCGTTACCTGGATGAAGAAGTATTCCATGATGACCGTGGATGCATCAAGGGCCTGGAATGAATACAGTGCCTATTTTGCGGAAGCAAATATCCCGGTTTTCCGTTATACCGACGCTCTTCTGCTTTTGGCTGAAGGGTATGTAAAGACAGGCCAGGAAGGAAATGCAATTGCCATCGTTAACGAAATCAGGAGTCGTGCCGGATTGACACCTTATTCAGGCGACAATCTTCTTCATGAAGTACTCCAGCAGAGAATCAGTGAGCTGATTGGCGAAGGACAGATTTTTTATGACATGGTGCGCAACAATTATTTCCCCAACCCACAGGTAATGGATAATGCCAGATATCAGCAGCAGGGTTATTACTGGCCAGTATCGGGTAATATTCTGGTGTCCAATAAAATGATAGCACAGACTCCTTACTGGAATGGTAAAACATCGTGGTAACGATTTGTAACAATAAAACAAGAATGATATGAAAAATAAAATAACAATAGGGCTGGCTTTCATGGCATTGCTATTTGTATCTGTCTCCTGCTCCGAGGATTATATCATCGGGGGTGAGGTGAATGAAACAAACCAGCTTGATATGAACACTTTCGACCTTCTGAAAACAATGGAGGAAACCAAAAATGTCGCAGTCCTTTTTGAAAAGGCCGGTATGAAAGATCTGGTCAATGGTGATGTGACAATCATCGCGCCTAACCAATGGTCCATAAACCGTTATTTACGACGCAAGCACAACCAGATGTTGAGGAATAATCCTTCAGCAACAGCACCGACCATGGATGACATTTCTGCTGAAGAACTCCAGAAAATGGGGATGTATGTATTGCCCGGAAAATTCTGGCGGGAGACTATTCCTGCAGAAGGAATTAACCTGGTTGCCCATGATGGAACCGAGGTCAGACTTACCCTCGACAGGACCAATGTGGATCCGGGAGCGGCCTGGGACGGTTCCGGAGTGCCTGGAAGCGGTTACCAGTATTCCAATTTTATGCAACAGGTTCCCTATATGGTTAAGGTACATTTCAAAAGAGGCCAGAAATGGGAAATGACCCCGGACGAGAGGAACCGGCTGACAGGATACTACGACAATCCTGAATGTGATCATGTATACCGTATGTATGTTTCCGATATCCTTACCAAAAATGGTGTGGTGCATGTTCTTTATTCCGGAGATTATACTTACACAGATCATTATTATTACCATTCTCTGTTCTTCTTTGGACTCAGGACGGATGATAAGTTATAATTTTAAAATTATTGATTATGTTAAAAAATATAAGCTATATTTTATTGGTGATATTAATGGTTTCCTGTTTCAAGGAACCAGATGGAGCTGGCTTTTTGAGTGACAATATTTACCTTAAAGGAGCCGATACCATTTTTGTGCCCATTGGAGGGAAAGGGGAAACGGATTATGCCTGGTTTGACGGCTCTTCAGAACCCTTGAAATTCGAGATCGAAAATATCCGGGATGCCAGCGGGAATCGGTCGGAACAGTTCTTTAAAGAGTATACTTACCGTACCTGGATTAAGCCCTATGATTTCATGACTGACAAAACGGAAGAGGCTGTCATGGCCAAACTTGAGGACAGGAATATGCCTTGCTTTATGATCAACCCGGTGAACGGTCAGCTACAATACGTGGAAAGTACTTCAAACCTAACCGCCCCCGGTGATGTTTTCAAGGTGGATGTGAGGGTTACCAATTCAAAAGGGTCCAAGGTTTACGAAGATTATGCCACATTGAAACTCACTACCGACAGGAGGGCATTCGTACTGAATGAAATTATCAATGGTATCATTGTGGTGAAGAATGGGGGCAACAATTTTGTGTTATACGATCAGATAAACAGTACCAATCCACAGTTTACCCAGCGCCGTGATAACATTTATGCCGACAACGGGAAAGAGTTTGCCCGAATCAGGAAGATTTCTGATGAGCCCAACATCGGCATCAAGGTTATTTTCCGCCTGACCGATACCAAAGGAAAGGTTTTCAACACCGAAGAGTATGCAACTTACGCAGCGGGAACCTATAGCTATATCGACCATTCCATTAACCGTCAGAACACCCCTGATGGCATGATCATGGAATTCCCGACCACGCCATGGCCGGTTCAGACCAACTTCATGTCGTATCTCAAGGGGCCGACTGCCACTAACTTTAACGCTCTTGATATCCAGTCATTGTCAAATGATTTCAGGGCAGGGAAAATCCCCAGCCTGGTTAGTCCTCAGGCCTGGCCTGAGAATGACTGGGCCGATGCATCAGCCTGGTATGTCAGGATCCGTTCGGTCATAACATTCTATGAAAGTGGCACCTGGGAAATCAGCTGCCAGATTCCCTACACCGATATAACAGGTAACTTTTAGTATAACTTTGAAAGAGAAGGAGGATGCTGAAACGCATCCTCCTTTCAAACACAATTTTAAACTGTTGTTCTTTGATTATTTCTTCCAAAGTAATGGCAGAAAGGGGACTTTATTGTCCCAAATTATTCATGCTATTGATACTGAAATCGCCTGTTTTTGGAAATTTTTATAACAACGTAAGATTAAAAGAAATTTATTGATGAAAAGAAAATTGGTTCTCATACTCTGCCTGTTCATGATTGGTTTTTCTGGATACGGCAAAACAAATAAAAAGGCAAAGACACTGGATGTCAATGTTATTGTGGTCATACAGGATCCGATTGTAAATGGAAAGCGAATCCACGAGACTTTTAAAACTCCGGGATATTCATTCCAGTGGCATGATCCGTGGCAATTGACGCGTGAATACAAGGCTGCCCTGGAAGAGGTAAGCCATGGAACGGTCAAATACAATATTGTTGAAATCATCGACACGAAAGAGTATTTTACATTTCTGCGCAAATCAGGAGAAAAGCTTAACGAAGACCGGGTGGTCGAGTTGTTGCAGGAACCTGACTGGAAAACCCTGAAAGAGGAAGGTGCCGGATTTGATTATAAGGCATTTGTGGAGCATTTTGGTTTCGACAAAATGCGGGATGAAGGGAAAATACATGAGGTTTGGGTATGGACATTTCCATATGGAGGTATGTGGGAATCCAACATGATGGGCGAAGGTGCCTTCTGGCTGAACTCAAACCCAACCAAGGATGTCGACTGTCAGGAATTGCTTTGCGTCATGGGGTTGAACTATGAACGCGACTTGGCATGCGCACTGGAAAGTTATGGCCACCGGTTTGAGTCAATCATGATGGAGGTATACGGCTGGTGGGATTTCGACAAAAAAGAGCTAAGGAGCCAACTGACTCCCTGGGAGTTATATACGGCTTACAATGGCAGGTATGATAAATATAACAAAGGCATGTCGCACATCGGAAATATTCACTTCCCGCCCAATGGTGAAAAGGATTACGACTGGGGCAACAAGAAAAAAGTCCATACTTATGCCGATAACTGGGCACATTTTCCACAGGTTAAAGATGAGAATCCGCGGGAAATCGACTGCTCGGAATGGAACTGCTCTCACATTGGCTATATGAAATGGTGGTTCAGCCATGTACCCCATTTCGCCGGCCACAACACTGCTGACGGCCGACTGAATAACTGGTGGCATTATGTTGTCGATTACAACGACGCAAAATCAAAGGAAAAAAAATAAAACTGAACATCTATGAAACGTTATCCTGTCATACTGATTCTTCTGACACTGGTATTTATGGGCTGTCAGAAAAAAAGCATCACCCTTGAAGATCTGCTTCTGGAGATTACCGACCGGGAGGCTCTCGCGAATTTTCCCGATCCTGAATTCAGCCTTGCCCAGTTCAGCAGCTATGACAGGGCAACGGTTCAGCCTGGTAACCCCTTATGGTTTGCCAATTGGGACCGGACCATGTTTATACGCACTGACACGATTGACGGTCGTACCGAGTATGTCATGTTCGATGCTGAAGGTCCGGGTGCCATTGTGCGTTTCTGGATGACTTTCGCGGGGGAAAATTCCGGCAAGGGAACCATGAGGATTTATTTCGATCACCAGGATCAGCCTGTCATTGAAGGTACTGCAATGGAAATCCTGAGTATCAACCTGTTGGTCGGGGAGCCCCTGGCTTCTTCTGTGTCTGATTCGACCCAATATGAAATGAGAGGTCATAACCTTTATCTTCCATTGCCCTATCAGGTTCACTGCAAGGTAACATACGAAAGTGAAAACATCAAGGATCCAGGGGCCAAAACAGGTGGCGAGGCTGTTTATTACAACATCAACTACCGGACCTATGGCGATGATGTAGACATCAAATCTTTCACCATGGATGACCTGAGAACATACGCTCCAGTCATTGAGAAAGTGCAACAGGATCTACTGGGCCGTTCTCGCGGTCTCGATAAGTTACATAAGGAATCGTTGCACCTGTCCGGGATTGTCCAGCCTGGTGAAAGCCTCGACCGGACCATCTCAGGAGAAAGGGCTGTACGAATGCTAAAGGTGAAGGTCAGTCCCGATGTAAATCCGCAATCCCTTCGTTCCACGATTCTGGAGATGTCTTTCGACGGTAACCGGACAGTTTGGTCACCATTGGGCGATTTCTTTGGAACCGGATACCAACTGAGGTATTCCAATACATGGTATACCTCTGTTGATGTGGATGGGACAATGGTCTCGTATTGGGTGATGCCATTTAGGAAAAATGTTGAAATCAAGCTGATTAATTCTGGTACAGAGGCTATTGAGATCCAGGATCTGGAGATTGTGACCGCTCCTTGGGCATGGAATCACCGATCAATGCATTTCGGAAGTTCATGGCATCAATTTACCGAACTGGCTACCGGGGAGATGAAAAATAATGAAGGTAAGGGTGATCCATTTGATATCAACTATGTCACTCTTGAAGGTAAAGGCGTATATGCCGGAGATGCGATTACCCTTTTCAACACGGTATATGCCTGGTGGGGAGAGGGTGATGAGAAGATTTATGTTGATGGGGAATCGTTCCCTTCGCATATCGGTACCGGAACCGAAGACTATTATGGCTACGCCTGGTGCCGTCCTGAAAAGTTTGCCAACCATCCTTTTATCGCGCAACCCGACGGGAGCGGTAATTTCTGGCCAGGTTATACGATTAACCTCCGCCATCGTGGTTTGGATGGAATTCCTTTCAATTCATCACTAAAGGTTGATATGGAAATGTGGCATTGGACCAGGGCAACCATCAATTTTGCGCCAGTCACTTTCTGGTATGTCGTCCCTGGCGGCATATCCAATATCGAACCTGACCACGAGGGAGCCCTTGCACCTGTGGTCATTAAAAGGGAAGAACTGATTTCACCTGTGATCAAGGATTCCAAAATGGAAGCCGAAAGCATGATCCTGAAAAGTGTGGATGGCAATTTCAGGTACCAGAATTCGGTTACGGCAGGATGGAGCGACAATATGCAGGCCTTTTGGACAGATGGCAAGCCTGGAGATAAACTTGAACTTGCCTTCATTTCTGAAGTCGATGGTCTCTTTGATATGAAAGCCCATTTCAACTATGCGCGGGACTATGGTTCCTTTGACCTTTCCGTCAATGGGGTTCAGGTTGGTTCTACGGTAAATCTTCGCAAGGATGAAGTCTCCACCGGATTGGTCAGCATGGGACGGGTTTCCCTGAAAAAGGGAGAGAATATCCTGACCGTTAAGGTAAAAGGAACCAGTCCTGTTGATAACAAGGCATTTTTTGGACTCGATTACCTGAATTTTGAATAATACATCACATGAAGACAAAAGCAATTAGGCCATACTATATTTATCTCTTTCTTTTATTGATGGGATGGAGCCTGAACTCAGTCGGTCAGGTATTGAAGAGCATCGAGATTCAGTCAAGGGAAGGCCTTAAGATACAATCATTCAATCGGTTCCAGACTCCGGGGTATGCAATGCCTCTGGCATCATTCCTGCTGAATGACCGGCAGGTTTCCACATCCGATGGAATGCTCAAAGACGACCAGATGCTGGTTGACAACCGACTCAAGGTTGAGTACCGGATCGACAGGGATTTTGTTCCCGGAATGAAGGTTGTCCTGACCTTTACCAATGTCTCGTCGGATACGCTCAGGATCGGTAACATTGTTCCGATGGGAATCTCCGATAAGCATATCTATATCACGGGCCATGGAAAACACGGTTTATCGAGGACCCACCTGTTCAGGCCCGGTTATTTGCCCGTGAATGTCATCGTTCCCGATAACGCATGGGAACTGGGTTTTGCCACGGTAAATGTCGATAACGGCAGCAGTGTGTGTGGTTTGGCCCGTCGAAGCCCTTTGGACTGGGACAAGGTTGTCCGTCGCAGGTTTGAAACTGAAATCTACCCTGGAGGCCATGTTAGCTATGACCTTTGGTTTGATTCTTATGTCGGGACCTGGCAGGAAGGTGTGAGACTGATGTTTCAGGACCGAATGCTTTATGATATGACACCCGGATCTTTTGACAACCGGCTATATGAGAGGCAAGAGTTGTCATGGATACAGAAATCCTTCATCGGACACTTTGTGGCTGCCTGGGATAAGCACTTCTATGATAACGAATCCATGACATACACTTATCCTGCTTTCCAGGAGGATATGCGATCTCTGTATGGTGGCGACGATTATAACATCATCTGGCATGGATTCCCAATGTTGGGGATCGACCAACGTAATCAGTGGGATATGTTCAGGGACATGCCGGGAGGCATCAATGCCATGAAAGGGCTTTCTGAGCATGCCAGAACTCATGGGGCTTCCTTTATGGCTTCTTACAAGCCCTGGGACCTGCCTGCAGGCGAACATCAGCTGTTTAACAGCACCCGATATAAAAACCATGTTGAGGGATTGTCGGAGATTACCATGGAGGCCAATCTCAGGGGAGTTATGTATGACACGCGTAGTGAGTCTTCCTCTGTGCTTCAGGACAACCTGGAAAAGGTCGAGCCGGGATTCGTCGTGTTTCCTGAAGGCATGTGTGTCCCGTCTGCCATGCAAAACTGTGTGGTGGGAAGGGTTCACGCTGCATTGACCTATGCCCCCATGTTGAACCTGAATAAACTGATCAAGCCCGATTTTACCATTTTCAAGCAATCGGTGATTACTCATGGACCAGTAAAAAGAGATTTTGCAACCTCTTTTTTCAACGGCTATGGTGTTGAAGTCCACCTTAAAATCCGCCCTGATCTGCAATGGTTCCGTGAGCTGTATACCTACCTGGGAAAAACGACCCGCATCCTTAGAGAGAACAGTCAGTTGTTTTCACACGGAACACAAACCATCCTGTTACCGACCATGACTGACAGCGTCTGGGTTAACGGTTGGTTTGATGAGGAGGTTTCATTGTATACGATCTATAGCATTCGTCCCGATGGATATCAGGCTCCTTTGTTTGAGGTGGAGCCTCGCGAAGGTTATCACTTTGTCGACCTTTGGAATAATACAGAGGTCAAACCCGTGCGAATTGGCGGTAAGAGCCTGGCACCGGTGAAGATTCATGGTTTCGACCGGTTATTGCTGGGAACCGACAATGAAGGGGAAAACGGTTGTATTGCCATGTTCCGACAACATATCATTCTCTCGGGAAGCATGGAAAACCATTCATTGGAATTTTCTGCCACAGAAGGGGATCTTATCAGGATTTGGAGAGGAAGTCCTTCCTATTCCGGAAAGCCTGTCGAGTTGACACCTGGAAAATATACCCTCAAGTCACTGAAAGAATTTAACGGATACAAGGGGAAAGTGGTCATCCAACTGTTCATGAATGGACGTTTGGTCGATCAACGCATTGCCGGCGATAACCAACCTGATGAGGCTATAGCTTTTAATTATCGGAAATCAGGCAACCAGACGAACTTTTCGTCTCCTGAAATTGATGTTGAGTTGCTTCGCCAGAATGACCTGCTAAAGATCAACCGGAAGGGAGGAGCCCTGACTGAAATATCCCTAAGGGATCTGCCGGTACAAACTCCACTGGTTGTTGCAGAGCCGGTTCGCACCATCAAACTGATGGACCATTTTGGCCGGTATGAGGGTGATTTGGTCATTCGCGTAAAAGACAGTCAGAACCAGGTTCTTGCTGAGGGTACTGTTCATATTCCTTACGGACAACCCAGGATTGATTCCGAAAAAGCCGGTATGATGCCTTTCTCAGGGAACACAAATGGAATGGTAAAAGTCCCGGGAGGGGAATTCAGGTTCAAGGCCACCCAGATTGGAAACTGGGACCTGTTGAGGTACCCTATGGAAGATACTGGCAAGGTGTTCACCATGCGTTCATTCCTGGTCGACAAATACCCGGTCACCAATCAGCAATTCAGTGAATTTCTCGACAAATCGGGTTATAAGCCTGCCGATGGCCAGAACTTCCTGAAGCATTGGGAGAATGGGAAAATTCCTGCCGGGGAGGAGAATTACCCGGTTGTATATGTCAGTTACGAAGATGCACAGGCCTATGCTGCCTGGGCAGGCAAAAGACTTCCGACGGAACTGGAATGGCAGTATGCGGCACAGGCAGGCGACAACAGGTTGTTCCCTTGGGGTAATGACAAGGATAGTACCGGAACGAAATGCAATCCTGGCAATGGAATCCCCGATCCGGTAGGGAAATATCCGCAAGGGGCCAATCCCTGGGGTATTGAAGACCTGACGGGTAGTGTATGGCAAATCACGGATGATTTATACCGGACAGGGGTGATCGATTTCTTCATCCTGAAGGGAGGATCTTATTTTACGCCACTGTCATCCTGGTGGTATGTAACGGGAGGTCCCCTGCCACTGATCAACCGTCAGCAACAGTACCGGGTTTCACCCGGTTACGAGCGTGCTGCAACGATTGGTTTCAGGTGTGTTGGTGATATTGAATAATGGATGTTGATGAGTATCAATAAGCAAACGTAAAATGAATTGTATGGATATGAAATGGAAAAACCGGGGAGGAATGATTGCCTCTGCTTTGTGGATCTTTCTGATGCTCCCGTTGTTGGGGTGGGCACAGAATCATGATGTCATCCGGATAAAAACCGATAAAGGGATACAAGTGACCCTGCCTGGTGGAAGTCAAGGCCAACCGGCATCCGTGCCCCTGGTTTCGTTTAAGATCGGGGAAAAGCAATACTCTTCACTCGATGCCACCGCCCAGGAAGAAAGCGGCCAGATTGAAGGAGTGGTAAGGCTGGAGTGGTCAAAAGCGGATTATAGTCCGGGCGAAAAGATCACCATCCGGTTCACGAACCTGTCGAAGGATACCGTGTGGCTTCACAATATCGTTCCTTTTGGTGTGTCCCCCAACCGGGTACATATCACCGGAAAAGGAAACCATGGCTTGTCACGGACACATCTTTTCCGTCCGGGCAAGGAGCCTGTCAACGTAATCGTGCCCGATAATGCATGGGATCTTGGTTTTGCAGTATTGGAGACCGATAACGGCAATAACGTGGCTGCCCTGACACGCAGGGACAGGGATAAGATCGAGAATGGCAAACGGCGCCGTTTCGAGACTGAACTGAACCCGGGAGGCAGCGTTACCTATACCCTTTGGGCCGATAATTATAAGGGCGACTGGCAGGAAGGACTGCGCCTAATGTTCCAGGACCGCATGTTATATGATGTCGAACCCGGCTCTTTCGACCAGACGCTGTTTGAAAGGGATGACCTGAAATGGGTCCGCCATGCCTATGTGTCTCATTTGATGCAGACCTGGGATGGTTACTATTACGACTATACCGACGGGAAATTCCATCTCGAAGACTTTGTCAAGAGAGGAATTGGGCTCTATGGAGGTGACGATTTTATCGGTATCTGGCCTACCTGGCCAACACTTGGCCTTGACCAGCGAAACCAGTGGGACCTCTTCAGGGATCTCCCCGGGGGAATGGCCCGGATAAGGAAACTCACCGAAATGTGCAATACCTATGGCTCCCGGTTATTCATTTGTTACAATCCGTGGGATGAAAGTACCCGCAATGAAGGTCATGCCCAGGGTATGGCCAATATCATCGACGAATCCGGATCGGATGGCGTTGTGCTCGATACCATGGGTGAATCGAGCAAGGAATTGCAGAATGCGGCCGATTCGGTCAGGAGTGGCGTCGTACTTTACAGTGAAGGGATGGCAGTGCCCCGCGACATGCAGGGAATTGTTTCGGGCCGTGTCCATAATGCCCTTTATTATCCCCCCATGCTGAACCTCAATAAATTCATCAAACCCGAATTTGCCATTTTCAGGGTTGCCGAGCTCTTCAAGGAACCCATCCGCAGGGAATACAATCACTCTTTTTTCAATGGCTATGGCCTCGAAATGAACATTTTTGCTCCAGGAAAGCCGGAATGGGCCGAGGAGCAGTATCGCTACCTCGGTCGAACTACAAGGATCCTAAGGGAGAACAGTTTCAACTTTGTATATGGTGAGTATGTTCCCCTGATCCCGACCACCCGTGACCAGATCTGGGTGAATCAGTGGACCCTCCCCGAAAAGACGGTTTACACGATCTACAGTTTGGTGCCTGAGGGTTACAGGGGCCAGCTGTTCGAAGTGGAACCAAGGGAAGGCTTACATTATGTGGATGTATGGAGCCACCGCGAATTGAAGCCACAGGAAAAGGACGGCAAATGGTATATTGAGGTCGAAACTGACGCATTTAACCAGTCGTGGCTGGGTACCAACAATGAGGGAGCAGTTTCGTGTGTGATCGCACTGCCTGAATTGCTTGAAATTTCACGCGACTATGATGTCCTGAAGGTTAAGGCCAACCGTGGGGATGAAATCAGGATTTGGGCCGGCATGCCGGAATATGGAAAGGAACCGTTAACACTGAAACCCGGCCGGCACGATGTGAACCTGATGGAGCACTTCAGGCGTTTTGAAGGGCGCTTCATCGTTCAGCTGATGGCCGATGGGATCCTTATCGACGAAAGAATCGAGGAGATCAAAGCCGGTACTCCCCGACTGATCAGCAAGGTAGTCGGCACAGACGTAGCAACGGCAGTCCCCGACCGTATGGTCAGGATCCCGGCAGGTAAGTTTACATTCAAGGCCACCAACGGTGATGAGTTCATCCCTTATCCAAAAGACAACCAGGGCAGGGAGTATGACATGAAATCGTTCTTCATGGATAAGTTCCCGGTGACCAACAAGGAGTTTAAGGCGTTTCTCGATGCCTCAGGCTATCAACCTGCCGATAAGGCCAATTTCCTGAAACACTGGGAGAATGGAATGATACCCAAGGGACAGGAAAACTTCCCGGTGGTGTATGTTTCCTATGAGGATGCCAGGGCTTATGCCAAATGGGCGGGCAAGAGATTGCCATCAGAAGTCGAATGGCAATATGCAGCCCAAACACCTGCGCAGAATGAATGGCCCTGGAAACAAACCAAACCCGTAAAGCGGGTCAATCAGTTCATAACAGAAACCCTGACCGTTTCCAATCTGGAGGGAATCGATAAAAGACATTGCAACCTGGGCGACGGCAACCTTTATGAGGTAGGCAAGTATCCCAGGGGAGCCAATCCATATGGACTACAAGACCTTGTGGGTTGTGTATGGCAGCTCACCAACGACCTGTATGCCAATGGAAGCTACAGGTATGTCATACTGAAAGGCGGCAGCTATTTCAAACCTTCCTCCAGCTGGTGGTATGTTCAGGGTGGACCGCGCGAATTGCACTACCGTCAGCATTTGCTCAGGGTTTCTGAAGGTTTCGAAAGAAATGCCACCGTAGGTTTCCGATGCATAAAAGATGCAGAATAATAATCAAGTATAATGACCAACTAAAAGTGCGCATGGGCATGGTCTGGTTCCGGAAGTATCCTGATTGTACGGATGCCGGAATTGACGGAATCAGACGATGCCATGCAGCTTTAAATTAAAATTTTGAACCGTATGAAAAACAGAATCACATTTCTCATGGTGTTTGCATTGTGCTTCAGCTTGAATGCAGTGGCACAGCATCAGCATGCTCATCCTCCAGGATCGCAATACATGAATAACCGTGCCCCCCTTGTTGAAAAACCCTATATGGAACTTCCCCTGGGAGCCATCAAGCCTGAGGGCTGGCTCAAACAGCAACTCATCAGCCAAAAGGAAGGTCTTACCGGAAACCTCGACACTGCCTATGAACATGTTATGGGTAAACGGAATGGCTGGCTAGGTGGTGACGGCGATGTCTGGGAACGCGGACCTTACTGGATTGATGGCCTTCTGCCATTGGCCTATATCCTGGATGATAAGGCATTGATCGAAAAGACCAAACCATGGGTCGAATGGGCTATCCAGAGCCAGAAAACGAACGGGTATTTCGGTCCCGATACCGACAGGCCTGCCGAAGCCGGACTTCAAAGAAACAACGCACACGACTGGTGGCCGAAAATGGTAATGCTGAAAGTGCTGCAACAATACTACTCTGCCACTGAAGATAAAAGAGTGATCGACCTGATGCTCAATTATTTCCGATACCAACTCAGGGAATTGCCCACAACTCCCCTGAACAACTGGACCCGCTGGGGAATGTACAGGGGGGGCGATAACCTTTCTGTCATATACTGGTTATACAACCAGACCGGGGAAAGCTTTTTGCTTAACCTGGCCGAATTGGTGCATCACCAGACTTATAACTGGACGGATGCCTTCCTGAATGGTAACCTGACCCATGAGTGGAGTTATCATTGTGTCAATGTCGGACAGGCCATGAAAGAGCCAATCGTTTATTTCCAGCAGAACAAAAATCCCAAATACATTGAATCGGTAAGGAAAGGGTTGTCTGACCTCCGCAATTATCATGGTCTGGCCCATGGATTGTATGGTGCCGATGAACTGATGCACGGAAATAATCCCACCCAGGGATCTGAATTGTGTACGGCAGTGGAAATGATGTTTTCGATGGAAACCATCATCCCGATCACCGGGGAAGTCGAATTTGCTGACCATCTCGAGAAAGTGGCCTTTAATGCATTGCCAACCCAGGCAACCGACAACTACGACAGCAGGCAGTATTACCAGCAGGCTAACCAGGTGGTTGTTTCAAGGCATCCCAGGAATTTCAATACGGCTTACGAAGGAACCGACCAGCTTTTTGGCGTCCTGACCGGTTATCCATGCTGTACTTCCAATATGCACCAGGGCTGGCCCAAGTTCACCCAAAACCTCTGGTATGCCACTTCCGACGGTGGTGTCGCCGCATTGGTCTATTCACCGTCAAGCGTGAAGTTGAAAGTGGCCGACGGTACCGAAATTTCCGTGAAGGAAGAAACCATGTATCCTTTTGATGAAACCATCAAATTCACCGTGACCACTCCCCGTGCGGTTAAATTCCCCTTCCACCTGCGTATTCCTGCCTGGTGCCAGAACGCCAGTGTCAGGATCAATGGTACGCTCCACGATGAGTATAATGGGAACCAGGTCGTCAAAATCAAAAGGGAATGGAAAAGCGGCGATGTGATAGAGCTGGTCCTCCCCATGAAACTACGCAATGAAAGGTGGCACGAAAATTCGGTTTCAATAGAGCGCGGACCTTTGAATTTCGCGCTGAAAATCGGTGAGAAATGGAACCGAATCAAGAACAACGACCGATTCGGGGAGTTTTATTACGAAGTTGAACCGACCACTCCCTGGAATTATGGACTGATTGAATCTACCTTTGCCGATCTGGAGAAGAATTATGAAGTGGTGACCAGAAAGGTCGATCCAAACGCTTATCCCTGGAACCCGGAAAACAGTCCGGTCGAAATCAGGGCCAAAGGGGTCATCATCCCATTCTGGACCATGTACAATGGCTCGGCCGGACCTTTGCCTTACAGTCCGCAATACCAGTTAAAAACCGCAGAGCCCGAAAATATCACCCTTATACCATACGGCTGCACCACACTGAGAGTTGCCCAGTTCCCGGTTGTAAGGGTCCAGTAGGCAATGGTCCGTATTCTTTGTTTTGTCTGATGTTAATGATTTATTGAAATGAGAATATCCAATCTTTGGCTCCTTGTGCTGGTTGCCCTGCTGGTCTCCTGTACGGAGGAGAAAAAACCATGGCTTTCGCAGCTTTCGGCGGGGAAGGACTTTCCCATCTATACCACCTATGCCGCCGCCCAGGGCCGTTCTGACTATCTTCTCGACCAGGGCTATGAATTCAGGTATGACCGTGAACAGTTCGGGGCTGACTTTATAACCGACACAGGGGGAGATATTGCATTTGGCTTCCGCAGGAATGGCCAGTGGGTGTACAAGGTGTCTGAAATGGCGGTCGCTCCCGTGATCACGGCCTCTTATCCCGACATGGTCTCATGGGTGTTTCAACCTTTTGGGGATGTACGGGTTAAAGCCCGGTTCTTTACCTATTCATCGCGGTCAGCCATGGTCGATTTTGAAATTACCAATGTCGGAAAGGAAAAAATTGACCTGGAGATCTTTCCTTTCATGAGGAGCAACCAGCGGAGATACCACAGTTTTGAGAACCATGGTGATCAGGGCTGGATGGCTTTCTCACACGAGGAATACCCTGACGGCTGGACTTTGGCCCACGATCTGCCGTATACCGACAGTATCCGTAACGTCCTGTTGCTTTCTGTGCAACCTGACGCAACAGCCTCATTTAACAGTGAGAATGGTGAATCCCCATTGGTCCCCTCCGGGATAATCCTTGACCGGCAACCTGTACGCCAGCTTACCGGACGGCTTTATAATGAAGCAGGGGAGCGCCTGACTGGTGGTAGTCCTGTCAATCGGATCCATTTGAAAGTCAATGGACAGGAAAATATCCTGATCACGGAGAACAGTCCGGTTTTTGGTTCAACCCAGCCTACCTTCGAGATGAACGGCTATTTCAGGACTGAAGCCGGGAATTTGGATTCTAATGCCAGGACCTACCGGATGACTGGCTACAACGAAAATCTGGGCGCACAGGGAACCGTGACAGGTGAGTTTTCGGGAACTTCTGCCCGTAAGGATGTGGTTTTGAACGACAGTGAGATGCCGTTGGTGAACGAGATTACATTCACTGAAGGACAGCTTACATGGGGCAGTGCCCCGAATGCAGAGTCGTATTCGGTGTACAGGAGGAAATATCCTGATGCTGTATATGTAAGGGTGGCCGAAAAGATCAGTGAGCCTCTGTTCAGGGATCCTGAATCTGCGGATGGCGTTACTTATGGCTATGTGGTGACATGCCATTTCAAGGGCAGGGAGAGTATCCACTCGAGGGAGGCCATGAATGTTCCGGTAATCAGTTTTGACGATTACCTTACGACCGGCAACCGTCAAACCGACCCTGTTGGGAATGTCCGCGTTGTTGCCTTTCAGAAAGGCCTGAGCCTTGCCGCCGGAAAGTCGGAAAGGATCAGGCTGGTCAGGTCGGTTTTCCCGGTAAAGGAATCTCTCGATACAAATCTCGATGAAGCCCGTAAGTTGTTGTCAATGGATATTCAGCCCTTCGAGGACGAAAATATGGCGCTGCTCAACCAGGTGAAGACCTTCAGCTTTGCCGACGAAAAACAGACTGCCCTTTACTGGAGTAACGTGAACATGATGCGTCAACAGTTTTACCCGCCCCAGGCCAAGTCGGACTATAACTATTACGTTTTCTCCCGTGAGCCAATCTGGGGATGGGGACATGGCGGACAGGTGTTCCACGAGAGCATCGTGATGCTTGCCTACGCCAGCGTAAATCCCGAAGAGGCCATGAACTCGCAGCGTGTGTACAGCCAGCGACAGTACCCGAACGGGTATATCAATTACCGGACGGGTTCTTATCTGGATGAGATCATCGAGCACAATGGCGAACTTACATCCTCTGCCCCATGGTACTCATGGCTGAACTGGGAGGTGTATAAAATGACCGGAGACAAGGCATTCCTCAGGGAAATGTACGATTCGTCGGTGAAGTTTTATGAGTTCTATGTCTCCCATCGCGACAAGGACAATGACGGCCTGTGTGAGTGGGGTGGCCATGCGGTGCTGGAGTCGGTCAGGGATGCCCTGGTTGCTGTTTGGGATGAGGTTGCCTGGCCTGCCAATTTTGAGGCCCTCGACCTGAACTGCATGATGGTCATGGAGGCGAAATCACTGGAGGCCATGGCCCTGGAGCTTGGTCTGCAGCATGAGGCCAGCCGCTGGAAAGCTGACCATGAAAAGCGGGCGACACTCATCAACCAGCTCTGCTGGGATCCCGAAACTTCCTTCTATTACCATGTCGACAAGGAGAACCACACATTTACCCATAAAACCGAAAATGACCTGAAGCGGATGGAGATCATCGGGTTCTTGCCGCTTTGGGCTGGCATTGCCTCAAAGGAGCAGGCAGAGGCACTCGTCGGTCACCTGACAAATCCCGATAAGTTCTGGCGAAAGTATGGCATTCCTTCCTTATCAGCCGACGACAGCTACTATAACGATAAGGGATATTGGAACGGTCCGGTGTGGGTGCAGTGGAATTACCTGATACAGAGAGGACTCGCTGATTATGGTTACCACGGCGAGGCAACCGAACTGGTCCGCAGGGTTTCCGATGTGATGCACGACAGGCTTTCAAAGGACCATAACCTCTGGGAATTTTACAGTCCTGACGAATTGTGGGGTGGACATCATAAAACATACATCTGGGCAGGAATTGTCAACCGGATGATGGAGGATGTAGCTTCTTACAATCCATAGAATCTTATCCATTTAGTTTTTTCTTTATAACCTTTGGGGGGACAGCAGCGGTACTGTCTCCCCTTTTTCATGTATTCTATTAAGGTCCCACTATCCTTTATGGCTGTCCCCACTTCTTAAAATTCACCTTCGGAAAGATATTTCTGGCAAAGAATTTATAATATTAGTCTTTCAAACCGGATAACCTTTTGCCGGTGGATCAACCAAAACTGTATGAAACGACATTTCCTCTTTAAAAGCGCGATCGTCGCTTCCCTGGCGGGCTTCCTCTTTGGCTTCGATACGGTCGTGATCTCGGGTGCCGAACAAACCATCCAGGAGCTCTGGTCACTAAGCAGCACGCTGCACGGACTGGCCATCAGCATGGCCCTCTGGGGTACGGTGCTGGGTTCGGTGGTGGGGGGATGGCCCTCTGAATACTTCGGACGAAAGAAGACCTTGCTCTGGATTGGTGTACTCTACCTTTCATCGGCCATCGGCTCTGCCCTGGCGCCCGACGTCTATTCGCTCATGTTCTTCCGGTTTATCGGCGGGTTGGGAGTCGGGATATCGACCGTGGCGGCCCCCATGTTCATCGCCGAGATTGCCCCACCCAAATTCAGGGGACGGCTTACCGGAATGTTCCAGTTCAACATTGTCTTCGGGATCCTGGTCGCCTTTCTGTCCAATTCGTTGCTTGGTGATGTCGGTGAGCACGCCTGGCGATGGATGCTGGGCGTTGAGGCTTTCCCTGCCCTGATATTTGCCGTTCTCTGTATCGGATTGCCTGAAAGTCCAAGATGGCTGATTGTCCACCAGAAGGACCGCGACGGCGGCATGGCCGTGTTGCGCAAGACGAGTCCGGATGCCTCCGAAGAGGAGCTCAACCTGTGGGTCGACGAGATTGTGGCTTCGGCCGACCAGCCAAGGCAGTCGAGGCATCTCTTCTCAAAAAGGCTGATGAAACCGGTCACGCTGGCTTTCCTGGTCGCCTTCTTCAACCAGCTCTCGGGGATCAACGCCATTCTCTATTTTGCCCCCCGGATCTTCGAGATGACCGGACTGGGTACCGAGGCGGCCCTCCTGCAATCGGTGGGTATCGGCGTGGCCAACCTGGTCTTTACGTTTACCGGACTATGGCTGATCGACCGGTTGGGCCGGCGAACGTTGCTCTTCATCGGATCGATCGGGTACATCATTTCACTCGGACTCACCACCTGGGCTTTCGCATCGGGGAACTTCGCGCTGGTACCGATCTACATCTTCGGGTTCATCGCTGCCCATGCCATCGGACAGGGTACCGTAATCTGGGTGTTTATCAGTGAGATATTCCCCAATGCCCAGCGGGCTTTCGGACAATCACTCGGGAGTTTCACCCACTGGTTTTTCGCGGCCCTGCTTACCCTCTTCTTTCCGGTCATGGCCGATGCCCTTGCACCCCAGTACATCTTCGGCCTCTTCCTGGCCATGATGGTCCTGCAGCTCCTGTGGGTGATCCTGGCGGTACCCGAAACCAAGGGCATCCCCCTCGAAGAAATGGAATCCAATCTTTCCAAATAACCGTTTATCATGAAATTAACGCAACGTATCCTGATTGTTACCCTCGCCCTGTTTATCACTTCCGCCTTGTCGGCGCAGCCTAAGGAGATTGTCCTCGATAAGGGCTGGACAGCCAGGCGGGCCATGGAGCTGAAAGTCGACGGGACGGTCATCTCCTCGCCGCGGTACCAGTTTACCGGCTGGATGGAAGCGGTGGTTCCGGGGACGGTACTGACCACCCTCCTGCACAACGATGTTTTCCCCGATCCTTTTATCGGGATGAACAACGAGCTGATCCCCGACATATATGAAACCGGTGCGGAGTACTATACCTTCTGGTTCCATAACGGGTTTACCCTCGCCAAGCCAAAACCCGGACAGCAGGTCTGGCTTAATTTCAGGGGAATCAATTACAGGGCCGAGATATTCCTCAACGGTCGCCGGGTCAACCACGACACCCACGAGGGGATGTTCCTCCGGCAGAAATACCTGGTCACGCCCTTCCTGAGCGAAGATGGAAACAACAGTCTGGCCGTGATTGTCCATCCGCCCGATCCTGTGGGAAATCCCAATGGCGGACAGGGGGGCGACGGTACCATTGCCCGCTCGGTGACACAGCAGTATACGCCAGGGTGGGACTGGGTGGCTCCGGTTCGCGACCGCAATACCGGCATCTGGGACAAGGTGTCGCTCGAGATCACGGGATCGGTCGACCTTCGCCATCCCTGGGTGAAAACCCGCGTACCGGGTGTACGCATTCCCGGAGGTAACCAGCAACCGGCTTTCCTGGATGTATCCGCCGAAGTGGTGAATGCCTCCGACGTGGAGAAATCGGGTGTCCTGACTGCCGAATGGGAGCGGAAGCCCTACCAGGTGCCGTTCACGCTGGCTCCTGGTGAGACAAAGATGATCTCCTTCCCCGAGATCAGGGTCGAAAATCCACGGCTCTGGTGGCCCAATGGCATGGGTGAGCCCGAAATGTACGACATCGCCTTCAAGGTCGAGGAGAACGGTTCACTTTCCGATTATGAGATTGTCAGCGTGGGTATCCGCCAGGCCGACACCTATTTTGATGAAGAAACGGGGGGCCGGGTTTTCCAGGTCAACGGACAAAAAGTATTTATAAAGGGGGGCAACTGGATTTCGTCGGACTTGTTGTTACGACACACGCCTGAGCGCTATGAGGCGGAAGTGAGGATGCATGCCCGCATGAACATGAACATGATCCGAATCTGGGGTGGCTCCATCACCGAGCGACCCGAATTCTATAACGCCTGCGACCGCATGGGTATCCTGGTTTGGCAAGACCTGTGGGTGACCGGCGACTGCAACGGGCGCTGGTTTGATGCCATGAAGAAGGACTCCCAGGCCCGCCGGCAGGTATACCCCGACGACCAGTCGCTGTTCATCGCTTCGGTGATCGACCAGGTGAAGATGCTGCGAAACCATCCCAGTCTCTACTTCTGGTGTGGCGGCAACGAGTTCCCTCCTACTCCCTACCTCAACGACAAGTTGGCAAAAGAGATCTTCCCAACCTACGACAGGACACGATATTACCTCAACGAATCGACGGGGCCCGACCTGCTCCGGAATACCATTGGCGGTGGAGGCGACGGTCCTTACGGGATCCAGGATCCGGCCCGCTTCTTCAATACGCCTTCCTATCCTT
Source organism: Bacteroidales bacterium 6E (assembly GCA_001270045.2). GTDB lineage: Bacteria > Bacteroidota > Bacteroidia > Bacteroidales > Prolixibacteraceae > UBA1413. Next base: position 144,009 of record DF970670.1, read on the forward strand.
TCAATCCCGAAATCGGCTCGGTGGGGATGCCCAACGTGGAAACCATGCGCCGCATGATGAGCGGCAGGGACCTCAATCCCCCCGTCGATGACCGTCCCAACAACGTGTGGCGCTACCATAAATTCATCGGCTACGGCGGTACCATCGAGGCATTTGGAGAGATTAAGGGAGTCGACGACTACTGCAAAAAGGCCCAGGTGGTGAACTACGAACAGTACCGCGCCCTGCAGGAAGGGTTCAACGCCAGTATGTGGAATGCCTACACCGGCATGCTGGTGTGGAAGAACCAGAATCCATGGACGGCATTGCGCGGACAATTCTACGACGTTTACCTCGACCAGAACGGCGGATTCTACGGATATATGCATGGGGCAAGGCCGCTGCATGTCCAGCTCAACCTGAATGATACCAGTCTGTGTGTCGTGAACCAGACCCTGAAGGATGCCTCAGGAATGGTAGCCGAAGCGCATCTCTATAGCCTCCAGGGGGCACTTTTAGGCAAGGAAGTGTTCAGGATGGATGTGAGCTCCAATACCTGGAAAGTGGCCGGTAAACTGAAGCTGGAGGGCAAACCGGAGGGCTTACACTTCGTCCGTTTGCTGTTGAAAGACGCACAGGGACGGGAGGTCGACGAGAACCTCTACTGGCTGACCAGCCGGAAGGAAGACTTCAAAGACTTGCAAAAACTGAAGCCGGCCAAACTGGAGTTGCAGGTGAAAATTACCGACAGGGGAAAAGTGGCGGTCATCCGCAACAGTGGGAGCGAGACAGCCTTTTTCACCCGCCTCAGGGTGGTGCATTCCACAACGGGTGAACTTGCCCTGCCAGTGTTCATGGACGACAACTACCTCACCCTCTTCCCTAGCGAGGAGCGCGAGATCGGCATCACCTGGTACCCCATGCCCGGAAAGGCTGGCCCCGGCAAGCTGGTCGTGCAGGCCGAACCCTGGAGCGGACCGGTAGTGGAGGTGGAACTGTAAACAATACGCCTGTTCATTCCGGTTGAACCGGAAATGACGCATGGAATTGATTATTCATGATGATGGAAGAATATCCTTTCCCCCGGGGGGAGGGATATTTTTCTAATGTGAAACCATCTTCAATCCGATCAGTGAGGCAATCAGGGTCGTAATAAAAAACAGTCGCCAGAAGTCGGCCGGTTCCTTGAAGAACAGGATGCCCAGAATGACCGTCCCCACCGCCCCGATGCCGGTCCACACCGCATAGGCCGTGCCGATGGGAAGGCTTTGCGATGCCTTGACCAACAGGATCATGCTGATGGCCAGGCTCACCAGAAATCCTCCGTACCACCAGGCGGCAGCCACTCCTTCGGCCTCTTTGGCCTTCCCCAGACAAAAAGCGAATCCTGTTTCAAACAATCCGGCAATGATGATGATAATCCAGTTCATGTCGTGTTCTTTTTAAATGGCATAACCCGAAATTCCTCCCAGTGTTCAATTGGGGGGCGATGCAAAAAAAGTGAATTTTAAATAAGGGATTGTCTGTTTTCCATCTAGCTTCTATCTTTTATGTTTTTTCCATCTGTTATGTCGTACATAAGTGGATGATCTTCCTTATTTTTGTCATCTTTGAAATCCTTTCCTGATTTCAACTATTTTTATGGAAGCCTGAGTTGATGGCAGGAAGAAGCATTGCCACCGGAATGGCTGACCTTTCAAGTTATGGCAGTAAATTTCAGACAATGATAAACCCAATGAGATCTACAAAGAACGTGGCAAAGGCACTGGCCATGACGACCACCCTGGCTGCGATGGGTTGCGCCCCCGAGCCGGAGGTGAAGCAGCCGAACATCATCCTCTTCCTGGTCGATGACATGGGCTGGCAGGATACCTCGGTGCCGTTCTGGACGGAGAAGACCCCTTTCAACGAGCGCTACCGTACACCAAACATGGAACGGCTGGCCGCCCAGGGTGTCAAATTCACCCAGGCGTATGCCAACAGTGTCTGCTCCCCAACCCGTACCAGTCTCATGACGGGCATGAACGCTGCCCGGCACCGGGTGACCAACTGGACGCTCAACCGCAACCAGACCACCGATTCACCCGATGAGGTGCTCGAACTGCCAGTCTGGAATGCCAACGGTCTGCAACCGGTCGACTCCATCGAAAACGGCCTCCATGCCACTACGCTGCCCCAGTTGCTCCGGGAGAACGGTTACTTTACCATACACTGCGGAAAGGCGCACTGGGGGGCCTACGATACCCCTGGTGCCGATCCCCTCAACCTGGGCTTCGACGTCAATATCGCCGGTCATGCGGCGGGCGGACTGGGGAGTTACCTGGGGGAAAAGAATTTCGGGAATGCCGAAAAGGGGGTGGTCACCCGTCCCTGGGGTGTCCCCGGCCTCGATAAGTACCACGGCGACTCCATCTTCATCACTGAGGCACTGACCCGCGAGGCCATCGCTGCCCTCGACCAGTCCCGCGAATCGGGGAAGCCATTCTACCTTTATATGTCGCACTATGCGGTGCATGTCCCCATGGAACCGGATGCCCGCTTTATCGATCGATACCGCGAAATGGGCCTTCCGGAATCGGAAGCCCGGTATGCCTCTATGGTCGAGGGGATGGACAAGAGTCTGGGCGACCTGATGGATTACCTCGATGACAAGGATATCGCCGACAATACGGTCGTGATTTTCATGTCGGATAACGGCGGTCTCAGTGCTGCCGGACGGGGAGGCGAACCGCATACCCATAACTGGCCGCTCCGGAGCGGAAAGGGCTCGGCATACGAAGGCGGCATCCGCGAACCCATGATCGTGAAGTGGCCGGGAACGGCTGCCCCGGGAACGGAATGTGGCGAGTACCTGATCATCGAGGATTTCTTCCCGACCATCCTCGAAATGGCCGGCGTCAAATCCTATGAAACGGTGCAGACGGTCGACGGGGTCAGCTTTATGCCTCTGCTCACCAATCAGGCACCGGCATCGCCCGACCGCGACCTCTACTGGCATTTCCCCAACAAATGGGGCTCTTCGGGTCCGGGCATCGGGACCACCAGCTCCATCCGCAGTGGCGACTGGAAGTTGGTGTACTGGTATAAGGACCAGTCGTTCGAGCTTTACAACATCACCAACGACATTGGCGAAACCGACAACCGGGCCGAAAGTGAACCGGAAAAGGTGAAGGAAATGGCCGTAAAACTGGGCACTTATTTACGCAGCGTCGGGGCCGACCGTCCCTCGCTGAAAGCCACCGGACTGCCGGTTCCGTGGCCCGATGAGGCAATTTGATTCGTAAAACAAACACAAAACAATAAGAATATGAAGAACAGTATCTGGTCGGTGGGAATGGCGCTCCTGGCAATGGCTTCGTGCCAACCGGGACCCGAAAAGGCCGCCACCCCGCCCAACATCATTTTTATCATGAGCGACGACCATGCCTACCAGGCCATCAGTGCCTACGGACATGGACTGAACCGGACGCCCAACATCGACCGACTGGCCAGTGAGGGTGTCATGTTCAACCGCTCGTTCGTCACTAACAGCATCTGCGCCCCCAGCAGGGCCACCATGCTCACCGGAAAGTACAACCACCTGAACGGGAAGGTCGACAACATCAACGATTTCGACTGGAACCAGGCCAACTTTGCCAAAGTGCTGCAGGGCCACGGCTACCAGACGGCCCTGATCGGCAAGATCCACCTCGACGGGGCACCGCAGGGCTTCGACTACTGGAATGTGTTGCCCGGACAGGGTGAATACTATAACCCCGACTTCATCGAGATGGGCGAGCGAAAGCGCTTTCCGGGGTATGTCACCGAGCTGACCACGGAGTTTGCGCTCGACTGGCTGAAGAACAAGCGTGACCAGACCAAGCCGTTCCTGTTGCTATACCACCAGAAGGCTCCGCACCGCAACTGGCAGCCTTCGCCCAAATACCTCAACCTGTTCGACGACAAAACCTTCGATCCGCCGGCCAATTTCTTCGATACCTACGAAGGACGGGGCAGGGCGGCCCGTGAACAGGAAATGGAAATTTATGGTCACGCCCGCTGGGGCTGGGACTTCAAACTGCTGGCCGACCCGAATGGCGACAGCACCATGTTCAGGGGTTCGCTCCGCCGCATGGACGAGCAGCAGCGTGCCCTCTGGATGGATGCCTACGAACAGGAGAACCAAGACTTCCTGAAAGCCAACCTCACAGGCAAGGAACTGGCGCTCTGGAAATACAACCGCTACATCAAGGATTACCTCCGCACCATACAGTCGGTCGACGATGGCGTGGGCGAACTGCTCGATTACCTTGATGCCAACGGACTGGCCGAAAATACCATTGTGGTGTATACCTCCGACCAGGGTTTCTACCTGGGAGAGCATGGCTGGTTCGACAAGCGCTTCATGTACGAGGAGTCATTCCGCACACCCCTGCTCATCCGCTATCCGAAGGAGATCAAGCCGGGATCGGTCAACAGCGACTTGGTCATGAACATCGATTATGCCCCTACCTTCCTTGATTATGCGGGCGTTGAAGTGCCTGCCGACATGCAGGGCGAATCGTTCCGCAAACTGGTCAGTGGCGAAGAGGTCGAATGGCGCGATGCCGTGTACTATCACTACTACGAATTCCCGGGCGAACATGCCGTGAAACGCCACTAAGGGGTGCGCACCGACCGCTATAAGCTGATCCATTTCTATTACGACATCGACGAGTGGGAACTCTACGACCTCGAAAAGGACCCGTCGGAAATGACCAGCGTATACGGAAATCCGGAGTACGCCGATGTTCAGGCGCAGCTCCACAAACGCCTCGAAGAGCTCAGGGCGCAGTATGGCGACAGCGACGAGCTGCAGCAGCAGTACCTCGAGACCTACCTCGAAAGAATGAAAAAATAAGGAACCTGTTTTATACGGAAGGAGTCGGCCATCAGCCGGCTCTTTTCATTTAAAATTATTCAGTATCTTTTCCGGACTGTTACAACAACTAAACTTTGAACCATGCATACCATCCGTAAAACCTTGTCGCTGACCTTTCTGCTCGGCTTCTTCCTTTCCTTGCATACCCATGCCCAACCCCAAATTTCCACCTACGACCTGGTCGTCTATGGCGGCACCTCTGCAGGGATTTCGGCGGCCATCGAGGCATCCCGGCTGGGGAAATCGGTGGTGCTCATCGAGCCGACCGGCAGGGTGGGCGGACTGACAACCGGTGGGTTGGGGCAGACCGACATCGGGAACAAGATGGTGGTGGGGGGTATCTCCCGCGAGTTCTACCAGGGGATCAAACAATATTACGAGAATCCCGACAACTGGAAATGGCAGAAGCGCTCGGAGTACAAGGACGGCGGACAAACCCGCACCGAGTCGGGCGAGGATGCCATGTGGACCTTCGAGCCATCGGCGGCATTGAAGGTGTACCACGACATGCTGGCAAAGGAGAAAATCACCCTGGTATACCACCAGCGCCTCAACCGGGAGACCGGCGTGAAGCTCGACGGCAAACGGATCGTGGAAATCACCATGGAAACAGGACAGAAGTATGCAGGCCGGATGTTCGTGGATGCCACCTACGAGGGCGACCTCATGGCCGCGGCCGGGGTGAGCTATACCGTCGGGAGGGAGGCCAACAGCCAGTATGGCGAGTCGCTCAACGGGGTGCAGGCCAACCGCATCGGCATCACCCTCAGCGGCACGGTCTCGCACAACGGCTATAACCACAATTTTGTCGAACGGGTCGATCCCTACATCCGCAAGGGGGACCCCGCAAGCGGACTGCTGCCGTTCATCACCGAAGGAGGGCGGCCGGGTATCGACGGCTCTGGCAACAAGGGGCTGCAGGCCTATTGCTTCCGGATGACGCTGACCGACCATCCCGACAACCGCATCCCTTTCCAAAAACCCGAAGGGTACAACGAACTGGAGTATGAACTGCTGTTCCGGAATTACGAGGACGGGTACGACCGTGTCCCCTGGATCAACTCCGACATGCCCAACCGCAAGACCGACACCAACAACCGCGACGGCTTCTCGACCGACTTCATCGGGCAGAATTATGCCTATCCCGAGGCATCTTACGCCGAAAGGGAACAAATCGTGGAGCGTCACCGGCAATACCAGCAGGGACTGATGTGGTCGCTGGCCAACCATCCGCGTATTCCCGACAACATCCGCAGGGAGGTTTCCCGCTGGGGTACCTGTCGCGACGAATATGAACGCGAAGACGGCTGGCAGCAGCAACTCTACATCCGCGAAGCCCGCCGTATGGTCAGCGGTTACGTGATGACCCAGAAGAACTGCGAGGGCAGTGAAGTGGTGACCGACCCGGTGGGGATGGCGGCCTATACCATGGATTCGCACAATGTGCAGCGCTACGTCGACGCCAACGGATACGTCAAGAACGAGGGGAACGTCGAGGCCCATGGCTTCCCGCCCTACCCGGTCAGCTATCGCTCCATCGTCCCGAAGAAAGGCGAGTGCGATAATTTGCTGGTCCCGGTGTGCGTCAGCTCCACCCATATCGCCTTCGGCTCCATCCGCATGGAACCGGTGTTCATGGTACTCGGACAATCAGCGGCAGTGGCGGCTGCCCTGGCCATCGACATGGAGGTGGCGGTGCAGGAAGTGCCTTACGAATCGCTGAAAGGCCGCCTGCTCGAAAAAGGGCAGGTGCTGACCCTCGAGAATGCCATCCGGTAGGGTAAAATTGCTATTTTCGCGCCATCAAACAAACAAGGCAAAACAAATCCCGATATGGAAAACAGGAAACAGGGAATGGACACTCCCGAACATTTACAACAGTGGTTCGGGGGCGGCGAATGGAAGATGGGCTGGAGTGCCATGCCCGATGCCTCGGTCGACCCCATCGCATTGTCGGCACACTTTCACCGGAACCCCGAACGCTGGGAGCAAGCCTTCCGGTTTCTGGCCACCACCGACCTGATGGCCCTGCCGAAGGGCAGGCATGAACTCGATGGCACCGACCTGTACGCCAGTGTCGACGAATACCTGTCACGCGAGCCCGAAGATTGCCGTCTGGAAGCCCATCGCAGGTATGCCGATATCCAGTACGTGATTGCCGGACAGGAGCAGATCGGCATCACCCCGCTTGCCGACACCGTGGAAGCCACCCCATACCACCACGACAACGACATCCTCTTCCTCGACGGCGAAGTCAGCCAATATGGCCAGGCCATTCCCGGAAAATTCTTTGTCTTTTTCCCCGAAAATGCCCATATGCCCTGCCTCAAATCAGGCGAACGGTCGCAGGTAAAAAAGGTGGTGGTAAAGGTGAGGATTGGGTGAAAGGGGGGCAAGTTTGCCCAAAGGATGAGTCTTTGTTGGGGTGAATCAATCCTGAAATGTCATTCTGATGTCACGGTTTTGATAAGGTTTTTTGTTTACCTTCGCCCAAACGCCCAACTGATTGAAACCTGATATAAACGATAAAGCTTATGTGGAAGCGCTCCAAAAAGGGGATGCCAGCGCTTTCGACCGGTTGTTCGGAAAATACTCCGGAAGGCTTTATGCGTTTGGGTTGAAATACCTGCGATCGAAGGAGGATGCCGAGGGGCTGGTGCAGACCGTCTTCCTGAAGGTATGGGATAACCGGCTGCAATTGAGGAACGACACCTCCTTCCAGTCGTACCTCTTTACCATTGCCTATAATGACCTGTGCAACATCTTCCGGAAGCGATCTACCGAGCGGATGTTCAAGGAGAAGCTGGCCCTGGAGTTTTCGGGCATGGAGAATGCAGATACCCGCACAGAATTCAAATCCATCCTCGAAAGGGTGGATGCCATCATCGAACAGCTCCCCGATACCCAGCGGGTGGTGTTTCGCAAGAGCCGTTTCGAGGGAATGACCACGAAGGAGATTGCCGCCGAACTCCATCTCTCGCCCGGCACGGTCGACAACTATATCTCCGCAGCACTGAAATTCATCCGCACCCGGATGGAGAAAGAAAACATGGCCCTCCTGCTGTTCGGCAGTTTATGGATTTTTTGATGCAGTCTTCAATGCATTGATATACAGATCTATGCATGTAAACATCAGGTCTGGATACCGGGATTTTCCAATATACTTTAAAAAAGTTGCCTTTTTCATGTGAGATTCAGCTGGCTCGTGTGTATTACTGTGTGTAGGAAAGATGAAATCCCTTTCCGTTGAACGACGACAATGCCGAATACAACATATACCAAACTGATCGAACGCTACCTCGCAGGCCAGGCCAGCGAGCATGAAATTACCGAGGTTGAACAGCTGTTCAGTCAGGGGATGTCCGACAGGGAGCTATACAATACCCTGCGGGCCGACTGGGAAAACACCACCCCTGCCGGGCACGAATCATTGGAACACCTGCTCGACCGGATCCACCACATCATCCGGTTAAAGGAAATCAAGAAACAAAAATCTTTCATGCAGCGGTTCCTGACCGTATATTCAAGGGTGGCAGCCATATTGCTGGTGCCGGTCCTGTTGGCCGGACTATGGTATTTTTCAAGGCCTGAGCCGATAGCTCAGATCCCCGTTGAATTGCCCGTCGAGACCTCCATTTATGCCCCCATGGGATCGCGGGTTGCCTTTAACCTGCCCGACGGCACCCAAGGCTTTTTGAACAGCGGATCCACACTTACTTATACAATACCTTTCGCAAGTAACAGAAACATTAAATTACAGGGAGAAGCGTGGTTGGATGTTGCGCGCGACGAACAGCATCCGTTTGAAATTGGTGCCGGTGCCTCAGCGGTGAGGGTACTGGGCACCAGTTTCAACATCAGTGCCTACGACAATGAATCGTATATCGAGGTCGTGCTCGAAGAGGGGAGTGTCGAGTTCCAGGCCAATGCTTCCACCCCCGCGGTGCTGCTGAAACCCTCCGAACGGATGGTATTCAATGGCGAAAAGATACAGATCGAAGAGGTCGAAACTGCCAAATACAAGGGCTGGACCGAAGGCAAGCTGATATTTAAAGGTGATAAAATGTCAGAAGTAGCACATCGGTTGGAACGCTGGTACAATGTAGAGGTGGAAATTATAGATCCTGAATTAAATGACTATGTTTTCCGGGCCACGTTCGAGGACGATTCACTCGAAGAGGTGTTGAAACTGTTATCCATGACCTCGCCCATACGGTATCGTGTCACACCTCGTGAGGCTTTGGCCGACGGCAGCTGGAAGAAGGAAAAAGTTAAGCTTTATAAAAAATAGATGAACTAAAAAAAAACTAAACGATTATGAAAAACGGCAAAGGACCTCCATAGGAGATGGAACAAAAAAAGAAGGAAACCGCGCCAACGGCTTCCTTCAAAAATCCATAAGAATTTTATTAATAATCAATTCATTACAAATCTATGAAAAAAAGTGAAACCGTCAACGGATGGTCCGACCATCCTTTGAAGAAAACCTTTCTGATTATGAGGATAATAGTTTTTCTTCTCCTGGCAACCATCCTTCAAACCTACGCAAACGATGCGTACGCACAACGAACCAAACTCTCCCTCAATTTCAACAACACGGCTCTTGAGCAGGTGCTCGATGCCATCGAGAACCAGAGCGAATTCTTTTTTCTCTACAACGAGAAGCTGGTCGATGTCCATCGCAAGGTAACGGTCAAGGCCAATGACCAGGCCATCAACGAGATCCTAAATGGTCTCTTTGAAGGGACTGATGTGGAGTATTCCATAGTAGACCGGAAGATTGTATTGGCCCCCGAGAATATCAGTGAAGCGGTGCAACAACAGCGGGGCGTTAGCGGTAAAGTAACCGATCGAGCCGGATTGCCATTGCCTGGGGTAACAGTTGTCATCAAGGGAACAACGCAAGGTACAATTACTGATGTTAGCGGTAATTATAATTTCAATAACCTTTCTGAGAATTCCACTTTAATATTCTCATTTGTGGGAATGAGAACAGTAGAGGTCCCGATTGGTGCGCAAACTGTGATAGATATTTCACTCGAGGACGAGACAGTTGGGATTGAGGAAGTCGTTGCGATTGGTTATGGAACAATGCAGAAAAAGCATCTAACTGGAGCAGTTGGTTCCATTAAAATGGATGACGATATGGCATTTCGACCTAACTCGGAATTTGGTCAAACCATGTATGGCCGAGTTGCTGGAGTACAAGTCTTAAATACAAGCGGAAGGCCTGGTGTATCCTCAACAGTACAAATACGAGGAATAAACTCCATTAGTGCAACAGCAACACCGCTTGTAGTCATCGATGGTGTGATAATGCCAGATTATGATTTGAGTACTATTAATCCTTCTGATATTGAGACTATAGATATTCTAAAGGATGCTGCTTCAAGCTCAATATACGGATCAAGAGGAGCAAATGGGGTTATTTTGGTGACTACAAAATCTGGTCAGACAGGTAAACCTAAGTTTACTATAAACCATAGTTCCAGTTTGCAACAAGTAATTCGCCGTGTCGATGTTATGAATTCAGCTGAATATGCACAAGCAACAATTGATGCAGCTCAAAATGGTTGGATTGACAAGGGTGGTGATCCTAATGCTCCAAATACAATTGAGGCACGAGGTGATTATAAATATACGTGGCCTCTACCTATGGATAATCCATCAACTCTTTTTGATACTGATTGGCATGACATTGTATTCAGGGTTGCTCCAATGCACAAAACTGACCTTAATCTGGCAGGGGGAGATGCAAATACAACTTACTTCCTTTCTGGAGGAGTGCTTACTCAAGAAGGTGTATTAATTAACACTGACTATCAAAAATACTCCCTAAATCTTAAGATTGATTCCAAAATTACAGACTGGCTGAAAATTGGTGGAGGTCTTAATGCAAGCTTTGATTACGAGAATCGTTCTGGAAATACTTCGGTACATACCCTAACAAGTGCAAACCAATACCCTCCAGTGTATCCTGTTTATGGTTCGGATGGTTATCTTGGTGGTCCCCACAATACACCAGGATTTGAAAATCATGTGAACGTATTATTTAGGACCCATCACGGCCATCCTTATCATAGAGGAGGAGGTGGTGAGATAATGGACATTAAAAGGAGACATACTTTAGGAAACGTTTATGGAGAAATTGCGATACTGAAAGGACTTACTTTTAGAAGTTCATTTAATGCGTTTTTGAGGAATAATGAGGAAAGATATTACATGAATGCTGATACAGGCCAAGGACCAACAGTATTAAGACAAGCAAGGAATGAAGTTTCTACAGGAAGCGGATTGAATTATACGGCACTGAATCAATTGATGTACAAAACTAGCTGGGATTTTCATCAGTTAGATGCAGTTGTTGGATATGAATTCACACAACGGGAATTTTATGGTGTCTCGGCTTCCCGCCGAAATTATGATAATGATCTTGTTCCCTACCTCAGTGCAGGAAACACGGTATATAGTGCTAGTGATAATGCATATGAAAGTGCTTTAATATCTGCATTTGGAAGGGTAAATTATAATTATGATGGGAAATATATGGCAGCAGTATCCTTTCGGACAGATGGATCTTCACGGTTCGGTCCAAATTACAAGTGGGGTAATTTTCCATCGATTTCAATAGGCTGGAGAGTTTCACAAGAAGATTTCTTTGCAAAATATGGATTTATAAGCAATTTGAATCTTCGTTTCAGTTATGGTTTTACTGGAAATGAGAGTATTGGTGATTATAGGTGGGTAAGTTCGATGGCGCAAGCCAGAGTGGCATTTGGTAATACCCTGGCTATGTCATATTATCCTTCGAGTGTAGAAAATCCTGAGTTAAGATGGGAAAAGACGCGTCAACAAAACTTTGGATTTGATCTTGGATTCATTAAAGACAGAATTACAATTGAAACGGATCTGTTCAAGTCAAATTCTGAGGATTTGCTTTTAGATGTACCTATTCCTTCAATTACTGGATTTACGTCAGTTTTCAGAAATATTGGAGAAGTACAAAATATTGGTATTGAAACAAAGATATCAACTCGAAATTTAACTGGACCTGTTACATGGAATTCATTCATTACTATTTCAGCAGTCAAAAATGAAATTAAAGCGCTTGGCCCTGATAATGCTCCTATTTATTATAGTCCAGGTAATGCAATGGAATCAATTAATATGGTTGGCCATCCAATTTTCAGCTATTATGGTTTGAAATACAATGGTGTTTATAAAAATCAAGCAGAAATTGACAATGATCCTGCCAGTTATGATGGAGCCAAGCCTGGGAATGGGAAATATGTTGATGTGAGTGGCGACCACGTAATTGATTCAAATGATCGTGTAATTATAGGCAGTTATCATCCTGATTTTGTTTGGGCTTTTTCTAATACATTCAGATATAAGAATTTGGATCTTAGTTTCTTGCTTCAAGGTGTCCTAGGGATGGATATAATGGATGAGAATATTCATAGATCATGGATGTATCATGAAGGAAGAAATTATCATCGAAGATTATTGGATAGATGGAGATCTGAAGATGAACCTGGTGACGGTTATATACCAAAACTATCGGTTAATTTAGCGAAGTTTGATTTAACGCCATCCAGCTTTTTCATCCAAGATGGGTCATACCTAAGATTGCAGGAGGTTAATCTTGGCTATAATATACCTGCAGACATGGCTCATAAAATTGGTGCTTCAAATTGCCGTGTTTATTTTAGTGGAACGAATCTACTTCTTATAACAAAGGCTACTGTTTATGATCCGGAAAATTATAAGTCAACTGCATCTGACCTTGTACGAAGAGGTGCAAATTTCTCCGAATATCCTTCTGCAAAGACTTACTCACTTGGTATTAACATTGAATTTTAAATTAAGGATATGAAAACAAAAATTGCAATATCGATAATATTTTCCCTCACTTTATTAATGAGCTGTAATGAGGACAAATATTTAGATTTATATCCATTAACAAGAATTACTGAAGGAAATTATTACAGCAGTCAACTCCAGCTTGAACAAGCATTAAATGATGTTTATAGGCAATTAGGACGAGTCTATAGCGCACACGGTTTGCCGGATCTTTTTGGAGAACAGACATCAGATAATACTCGTATTATTATTAAAAGCGGCGGTGATAATTTTTCAGAGCAAATAAATGATTTCTGGATACTAACTGACAATGGGCGCATAAGAGAAGCGTGGGATGTTTGTTATAATGCTATATATGTATGCAATAACATCATAGACAAGCTGGATAATACAAACATTGAGGTTGATCAAACTGTGAAGAACCGTATGGTTTCTGAAGCTCTGGCAGTTAGGTCCCTTATCTATTTTAATATGGTACGTGCATGGGGTGATGTTCCATTAGTTTTAAATAGAATAACACCTAGTGAATCGTATAAATTTCTACGTGAGCCTACAGATAAAATATATCTGCAAATTATAGGTGATCTTATGTTTGCAAAACAAAATTTGCCAGAGAAATATACCGGAATTAATGTGGGCAGAGTTACAAAGTTCGGCGTTTCTGCAATTTTGGCAAAGGTCTATATGACTATTGGAGAGAATCAAAGTGCTAGGTCAGAGTTAGAATACATAATTAACAGTGGAGCATATTCATTAGATTCGAATAAAGATGGAGATATAAATTTCGCTGACTTTAAATTTCTATTTCATCCTTCTACAAAAAACTGCCATGAATCCGTATTGGAAGTACAGTATTTAGCTGGTGCAAATGCATTTAATTCAAATCATCAAAATGTCTATGCTCCTTTTAGTCATGCATTTAATCTTGTTGATTTAGGTGTTGCATCTTCAATTTTTAGGGGTGAGGGCATTAATACACCTGCAATTGATCTCATTAATGAGTTCGAGGAGAACGATCCAAGAAAGGCAGCAAGCATTTTCCCGGGTTTTACAAACCAAGCTACAAAGGAGTTTGTTGAGTATCCTTTCACTCTAAAATTCTTTGATCCCAATTGGACAAACCCAGGGAAAAATTTTGCAATTATTCGTTATGCTGACATTCTTCTAATGTATGCAGAAATTACCAATGACGTTCAATATCTAAATATGGTAAGATCTAGAGTTGGGCTTCCTGGTTTTGGTTCTGAAGGATATCCTAGTGAAAAGTACCCAACCTTAAATTTGGCAATTGAACATGAGAGGAGGGTTGAGTTATGCTTCGAGTTTCATAGATTCTTTGACTTAAAGCGCACAGGGCGAGCGATACAAGTAATGACGGGAAAAGGATTTAATGTTAATGCGGACAAATTATTCTTCCCAATACCACAAAACGCAATTGATGTTAATCCGGCACTAGTTCAGAATTCTGGGTATTGATTTATTTATTATTGTTTAATACTTGTCAGGTAGTCAAAAAGATAAGGCTACCTGACAAAATTTTATCATAAGATGAGACACTTATTTCATGTTTCGTTGTCAATAATCTGTTGTATTCTTTTATTGTCTAATTGCAATAGCGACGAAGCTTATTTAGGTAATAATGAGGCAATTAGGGTCTATGTTGAATTTGCTGATGGTGCAAATAGAGGTATGTATAATCAGGAGACAAAGAAAGGTGGCTTTTTGGATGAACCTTATGATGCAACAACTGCCATGGTAATTAATTGGCATAAACTTCCTGAATCCATTCCAAATCAAAATGAAAGGCTGCAATATAGACAAGAGTATCCACGACAATCGCGCTGGGAAAGCGCAAAAGGAGAATCCTATCCTTTCTGGTTTAGAGATGAAATGATAAATCGGATTGTATTGAAAAATTTAAAACCCAATTCAGTATATGCCTTTAAAGTAAAACAAGATGGCGAAATTTTCAGGTTTAGAACTATGCCCTCAAGCCTTGATGATCGAAGTGTAAAAATTGTTATTGCAAGTGATCATCAATCACCTAAGTGGAATGATTTCGCTCACGCAAATGCAAAGATGGTTGCTTTATTAAAACCTGATATGTTCCTAGCATTAGGTGATTTTGTAAATTGTGAAGGAATGGTTACGGCAACAAATGCTGAAAGATGGGCATCTTATCTTGATTATTTGTTTAATACAAGTACAGGATATTTTTTGTATGATACAGAAATAGAAGGTAGGATTTTTTCTAATATTATAATTCCCCATGTAGCAATCCTTGGAAATCATGAGGTCGGAGACAGAAACCACATACGTTGGCCAACTTGTGTAGTCGCACCTGAAAAGGATATTAGTTATCCGAGGTTTACTTCTGCAAATTGGATGGAACATCTATTTCATTTTCCATTTAAGAGTGAAGGATTTTATAGTGAATTTCGTCCTGACCATCCTAATATAAATAAGGACTATGTAAAACCTGAATATGGACATGGCGGGTTTGGAAAACTAAGTTTTTCAGATTATTTATTACTTATTGCATTGGATAATAGCCAAAATTGGGAAGGATCACCTGATGTGGGGTTACTTGACTGGCAGGGAAATCCTATAACGAATAAATGGCCTTGGTTTGAGACACATCATTCAGATGTGCGACAAGATTTATGGCTTATTAACCTATTGGAACCAAAAGGGTCTGTTCCTGCTCGCGATAAGTATAGTTACATTATACCAGTATGGCATAGAGGATTATTTGGTTCTTCAAGGTTAAATATGAGTTTAAAGAACCGTCAATTGCTTGAGTTTTGGCTACCAGTTCTTTATAGAAATGGGGTGAAGTTTTTTGCAGAAGCACATGATCATTTATTTGGTCGAACTATTCCAATGGGAATCAAATCAACTTTACCGAAGAACACATATTTGGAGAAGGTGTATTATAAACCAAATGGCTGGAACTTACCCATAAATCTATCACAAGATTATATCGATGATTTTTTCTCTGTAAATTGCATAAAAGATAATATTACTCATGAAATCATTGGATGGGAGTACAAAGGTAACTTCATAACCTATGAACAAAGTGGCATGAGATCATTTGGATACGGAGGATGGGCGGCAGGTCGTCGTGAAATTGGTAGTTGGGGTGCGGGTAACGCAGGCTGGTGGTTTGTTGATTCATTAAAGGGTGGTTGTCATTTTAGTGGTGCTGATTCATACCACATTAATCTGATAAATCTTACTAAAGATGAATTAATAACTGAAGCATATTCTTCCAGTCAGCTTTCATCACTAAATAAGGGGGAGAGGGCAATACCAATTCATCGTATTTCGTGGAATAGGAAATTACAAACTTGGAGTGATCAATAAGGTGTATGAAATAAGGGCACTTGAAACAGTTGCGAAATGCAGTGTTTAATTTTTATTTTTATTAAACATGGGCATGCTGCTCTTTAGTAACCGGCTCGAAGATGGTTCGCGGTGATGGTGTAGAAGGATCACAGAGTTTCGATATATCACATCTAAAAAATCTCACAACCTAATTCCCAATTTAATACTAACCGTCCTATCTAGGCTTACATACAATCCCAGAAAATATTGATGACCTGGGGTAAGCCACGATAATCCAACTGTTGGCATCAATCTTTTTTCAGAATAATTATACCTAACCCCACCAGTCACAAACACCAGCGGACTGCGAATGGTTTGTGTGGTGGAATTAGTGACGGTCATTGTTCGTAGAGTCTCCGGTATTTTGAAATCAATATTGAGGTCTTGTTTCAGTATTTCACCTAACACCAATTCTTCCCGGTTAATGGTGCCGTAAGGGAGGAAAATGGTGTCACGGTAGGTTCTTACATTGGCAGTGGTATCCACATACACCGGGACTGGCTTTTCAACCACTATGTTATGGGTGAGTTCCCTGTAAATGGTATCAACCCGAACCACGGTATCAGATACCGTGACAATCTCATGGACCGGATCTGAGTTTACTTTTTTTCCGGTATACTGGAAAACATTCAAGCCCACCGACAAAGTGAGCAATATGACCAGGATAAACATGGTGATTTCGGCAATTCTCATGGGTGGCCTCCTTTCTTGATGTAATTGCCTACATGGTCAGCAATCACATGCACCGTTCCCTTCTTCCGCATAAGCCTTCGTACTCCCTCACCGTCATCGGATCCGGCACCATTGGTGTTGAACTCGATGGTGAAGTAGTGCTGGCGGCTCTCTGATTCGATCAGGGCGACGTGTGAGACACGTTTCTTCGATTCGGAATAGAATCCCGCTACCTGCCCCGGGAGGCTCTCAAATGGAAGCAAAAGGGGCTTTCCGCGCCGGTACACCACATTTGCCTTGAACCAGTCGGGGCTCCAGGCCGATTTGGGGTTGGGGATCCCCAATTGGTTGTGGCACCAGGTGAGTCCTGCGGCACAGTAAGCATAGCCTTCGGGGAGGCCAACCTCACGCAGGTACATTGCTACCTCCGGACCATCATTCTTTCCGGTCTTTTCCTTTACGCCCACCTGCGAGGCGGCCACTGCCACGAGCTTCCCGCGCAATGCCTTTAGCTTTAAACTCTCTGCAACGAGTTTCTCGTGCAAAGTGTCTTGCACCGGACATTGATCAGCGAGTTCCGTGCGCAGCGCCGCCGTCTTGGGCAGGTCGTGGCCCTGTGTCAATACAGACTGGCCAGCAAGAGTGCCCCTACTGCATATAAACAGTAGAAAAACAAGGCAATTCTTAATTGTTGCCATGGGGTATAATCTTTCAGTTTGAAGGTGTCGGGATCGATGATCCTTTTCAATGGGGGATGGGTTGCCCCTAACCATAGCCAGGTCACCGCGGTGATGATCGACATGGCCAGGATGCCAAAACAGATCTTCTGGAAGTAGCCCACCGGGTAGGTTTGCCACCCCAGGAACCGGCCACCGGCCTCAAAGGCCAGCCAGAATGCCAGGGCCATAATGCCTATAACGTACTCTGTTTTGCCAGCGAGGCGAAGGAGATTTAGATATCCCGCTGACCTAACCAGGATTTGCTTAATGAAATTGAATATCGTTTTTAATGTTTTCATAGTAAGTAATTTTTTTGCCCACGGATTTCGCGGATTGGCACAGATAGATAAAATCCTTGCAACCGATAACGGATTGGCACGAATGCATTCTTCGGCTTCTTTCAGTAGCCTCGAATGGCCTTGAAATCCCGAACGCGTCCCCGATGGCTCGGGGCTATCGTAGCCGAGCGGGAGCGGGAATGGGTTGGCCACGGATTGCGTTTGTCGAGTGGATGACATCTTCTCGTTGCATTCGTCTTCGGAAAGATGTAAACCACTCAAGGGCCATCCCGCATCGTTTCCCGTTCCCGTAGGCCGATCCCGCAGGACCCCGCATCCCGCAACATCGCCCCCGAAAGCTTTCGTGGGCCGCAACGTTTTCCCGCAACCCGCAACCCGCATCCCGTACCGTTTTCTCGCAACGTTTTCACGCATCCCGCACCGCCAAACAAGTTCTATGCTGGTAGCTGCACATCGTTTCCATGGCGGTCAGACGGTCTTCGCAGGTGCCGATACGCTCGTCGTGGTCGTCGAGGCGTCGCTCGGTACGGGGATCGCGTTCGGCCTGTTCTTTTTCGATGAGCTTGACGGTGGTGGTCAGGTGGTTGACGGCAATGGCCAGGGTCTCGGATACCTCAATCTGCTTTCGCAGGAAATAGGCGACAATCAGGATCAGCAGCGAAATGACGCCCCCGGCGACCCATAAGGTCAATTTGAGGGATTCAATATCGGGTTGTATTGGAATATTCATGATGGATGAATTTGGAAATGAATTGAATTGCATTCTTCATTTGGAAAGTAGGGAAAGGGCATGCCCTTTCCTTACAATCAAAAAAGGGCAAGCCCTTTCCCTACAATCAAAGCATGTTTTACAGGCGGCTGCGCCGCCTGTAAAATCAATACCTACGCTATCACTACCGGACCAACGTACTTGCTGGTGGCTACCTTGCCATCGGCATCGGCAAACGCCATGTAGCACTCGAGGGTTTCGCCACTGAAGCTGGTGGGGACAGCCAGTGTCTGGGTACCCTCTACGCGGGTCGATTCACCGTTGGTGAAAACCGCTTCGTGGGTAGTCGGGTTGATCGCCAGGATCAGGGTACTGTCGGTTGGCTGGGCGTTGACCTCGTCAGAGTTGTCGTCCCAGGAGATGGACACCTCACCGGCCACCAACGACACGGCAATAGGGTTCAGCACACCTGCCAGGGTTCCCTTGCTCACCAATACGTTGGCGTAGTCGATCGAGAAATCGGGATACGTCCCGCGGATGCCGTTTTTCAGCGTCTGGGACATGGCGTAGTTAACGGCCGACATCTTACCGGTATAGTTCCGGAAACCGATCTTCAGGAACTCGGTGAGTGGCCTGATAAAAGAGATCGCCAAACCAAATTTGGCCCGCTGTTCGAGTTGTGGCAGGGTGTTGGGTTGTGCTACCGCTGCCGCGATGCTGCGCATGTAAGCCACCCCGTTACGGATAAAGCCTACCACGGTTCCTACCTTACCGGAGAAACCACCTAAAATACCTTTGTATATTTTTCCCATGATTAAATGGTTTAAATGATGAATAATGGGTGCCATTGGGGCCCACCGTAATCGGAAAGGGCATGCCCTTTCCCTACGATGCCGCCCCTTGTGGCTGTCGGGGTATCTATGGCAAAAACTGGTCAATCAGGGTTTTATAATTTTTTTTGCGTTGGTTTGCTTCGCAATGACATGACAGTTTAACGGATGATGCATGCGCATTGCCCGATGGCGTATATATCATTGTTTTTTAATGGATTATATGGGTTTTAGGTGTGGTGCGTGTTGCTTTGGTTTGCGCTGGTTTGCCCTGCGGATGCTGCCATTTGACAGCATGGCAGGTACAATAAAAGGCATAGCCGGCCGGTGGCCAGCTATGCCTTTACATAAACGGGTTTCGAGGGTTTGCCGACGGCAAACCCCCGAAACTCAGGTGGGGCGGTTTTACAGGCGGCAGAGCCGCCTGTAAAACCTATAATAAGACTTCAACGTTCTTTGCTTTCAAATGGCTGTTGCCTATCGATTGCATCAATTTCCGGTTTAAGTTTTCGGAATATGGTTGACTAATCTCTGGCTTATGCAATATTTCAAAAAAACCGTCATTATTGAACTTTGCCAAACCAATATTGTATCTCTTAAAAAGATCAATATTTTTTACCGCAACTGCAGACTTTTGGGCCGACATGACCACATACGACATGTTAGAGAAACTTCTATACCTGAATGCTTGTTTGGCAGCTCTTTTCCAATCGCTCAACTTCAACTCAAACGATATGACGGCAGTTTCGTCCTTTTCCCATGAATAAACAACAAAATCAGGAATTCCGAATAGACCCTGGCATTCTTTGAGATAGGAATTCCCAAACCTCTCTTTCAGGAATTTCTCAAAGATTTTCGACATTTCCTGCTCAGATGCAAACATCTTTATTGTGCTAATTCTTTTTGAAATGCGTTTAAAACATTAAACCAAGTCGGCAAATGAGAGCCATTACTATCATCGTCTAAAAGTACAACATTTTCAATTTCCTTGAACCGGCTTAGGGCATTTCCAACTTCGTTTTTGAGAAAATCAATTCTTCCTGATTGTTTTTCAGGAAGGTTCCTGACCTGATTATAGAATATCTTAAAATAGTGTTTATAAGGTTCTGGCTTCTGAAAATGCCAGTTATAATCAGGCTTAAACATCAGCGGCCGATACTCTGAATCATCGAAATAACTCTCATAATCCGGAATTAGATGTCTCATTGCCTCAACGTACTGGTAATCCATCCATTGTAACAGTCTAGAACTATAAAGCCGCGCTTTGGGCGATCGCATGGGACCATTCTCCTGGTCCCGGAATCGTTTAATGCCGAACGACCGCAAATTCTCATAAGAGCCAATTGTAATGGAATCAGGCATTGCAACACTGTATAAAAGTCCTTCGGTATTCGTATAGCCTATATGTACTTGCATCTGGTTGTCTTTTAAGATCCGAATGAATTTCAAGACGTTAAACAAATATTCAAAGTCCTTGATTTGTTTGCCGACAAATGAATTTTCCAGAATCATATAAACCCCCTCAACTTTCTGACGGCCGGTTATCCAATTCAGGACTTCATTTCTTTTCTCAACATCATTCAGCATTATGGGTTTAACTATAACAGAAAGCAAGATCTCATTTTTAATGTTTTGTTCTTCTATGTAATCGCAGAAAGGCGTTATGAAATAGTCATTGCTCTGTGAGAAAAAGGTCGACGGATTTTCTTCATAATGTCGTGTAGGAATTACAATGAACCGAAACTTATTTGCCATTTGATAATCTATGCAAAGTCTGGTCAGTTGAACATGGCTGCTGTCCATGTCGGGTGTTGAGAAATCAGGTTTTAGGTTACCTGGAAAGTAAGGATAAGTTTCCAAAGCCCCTTTGGCTTCATTTAAAAGATAGAGTTGCGGGTCAAGAAAACCTGCCGATTTTAACTTTTTGTCGATCCCCAGGAGTTTATCGGCATCAATATTGACGGGAGAAAAAATGATCCCGTCCCC
Organism: Bacteroidales bacterium 6E; assembly: GCA_001270045.2. Lineage (GTDB taxonomy): Bacteria > Bacteroidota > Bacteroidia > Bacteroidales > Prolixibacteraceae > UBA1413. The sequence goes on from DF970670.1 coordinate 165,353, forward strand.
AATGCCACTTTGGTAACATTCCAAATTCCACTGGTATCTGAACCCTGTTTGATGATACACTTTCATGATATTACATTTTGGCTGATATAGGATTGTAACATTTGATAATTCCTGAAGCGTTGGTAAGGCTGGAGTTGCAATATCTTTTGAATGAAATCTGACATTCGTTTATCACAAGAGACATTATCCTTTTCAAGTATGAATTTGTTTTGCAAGATATTCTCAACAATTGAATATTGATTGCCCACAAAAATGGGATCAAACGGGTGAACACCCAAGTACAATTCCAGGGCAATAATCCCAAGGGCAAAAAAATCAGTACGTGCATCTATGATTCTCTTGTTATTGGATAGCTGTTCCGGTGCTGCATAAACAGGTGTACAAGGCCCCAATGGTGAAATGGTTTTGGTCAGAGCCTCCAAATCCAGAAAACGGGCAATTCCCAAATCGATGATACAAGGTCTACCATCAGGCCTGATGATTATGTTTTCAGGCTTTAAATCCCTGTGAACTATGTTTTTATCCCAAATAATTTTCAGTCCCTCTGTCAATCCATATATCAAACGAAAAATTTCATCTGTGCTTTTTAAAGTACCCATTGCTTCCCTTAAGGTACCACCCTCAATATATTCTTCAACAATTTCAAATTCCCTGGTTTTTACATCTATGCTGAAATGGTGCTGCCGGGGATAGAAATCAGATCTCAGGACTGTAAGCAATTCAACCTCCCGTTTGATTCTTTCGAGTGAGGTAAAACTCTTAATCGGACCATGTTTAATCACCACTAACCCAAAATTGGGATGTTCAGCCAATTTAACAGTTTTTTGACCACCTTGTGCCAGGTCTTTTATAATTCTACAATTTTTGATCATGACCGGGATGACTTTATGCAACCTATCCAAACGCCAATTGCAGTCTTCTATTGAATGAAATGTCAATTAGGTTTAGATGGTAAAATTAAATAAAAGATGAATTATTGCGCTCATTAATTAAATTTATTTTATACATATGTCATTTAATATATTGTCATCCCAGAAAACGAGTTTTGGGGGTTTGCCGTCGGCAAACCCCCAAAACTCAGGTGGGGCGGTTTTACAGGCGGCACCGCCGCTTGTAAGGATGACATCCTCTCGTTGCATCTGTCTTCGGAAAAGGATGACATCCTCTCGTTGCATTCATTTTCGGAAAGGATGTCATCCTCTGCCTCGCACCACGCACCGTTTTTCGCACCTACTTCTTCCACAGCTCCAGCGGGTCGAACTCGAGCTTCGAGTACCAGTTGCGCTCGTGTTTCAGCCAGCCGATTTCGGAAAGATCACAGATGTAGCGCTCGGCCGTCCTTTCACTTATCCCCATTTCGGCGGCCACGACCCTGTATCCCTGACAGGTGAATCCCAGCGGGAGTGCCGAGTAGAACGACAGCCTCTGGGCTTTCTTGCGGCTCTCGGGCAGGTTTCGGTACACCGCAATGGCATGCTGCTCGAGAATAAAGGTGATCTGGCAGGCTATGTCAAAGTCGACGTCGCTGCATACGATTTCCTCGGGAATATCGCCATCCTCAAGCATCCGCAGCGCTCCCAGCACCATCGCGATCCTGAAGGTGATCAGCCCCATCCTTCGGCTGCTGGCGTTAAAATCGTCCTCAAGCAACAGCCTGTTCCGTTTGTACAGCGTATTGAACCGTTCGGTGAACAGCTCTCCCTGTTCGGTCGTGAACTTGAAAAGGATGCGATTTTCGAGGTCGCTGAGCATGTCGTAATACTCCATTATGCGCCTGCCCTTGCGCTCGAAGAACTCGACATAACTGACGTCCCTGTACGACACGAACGGATTGCGAAAGTCGCTGTGGTCCTCAAACGCGTAATAGAGGAAGCGGCTGAACAGGCCATTCTCGACATTGGGCATGATGCCGTGGATCTGTTTGGGCGTGCCGGCCAGCAAAATCGCCAGGTGTGGGTCGAGCACCTCGGTGTGCTCGCTTTCCTTGCGCCTGAACATGGTGGTGCTTTCGTGATGGAACGATTTCCGCAACACATCGCAGAAATTTCCCCATTCCTGCTTGAGCGCCGTCCCGAGGGTGTCGGCCTCGGTTTCGAAAATCATGCCGTGGAATCCGTTGTCGGCCAGTGCCTGGATAAATCCCGATGAACTGCTGTTGGCCGGAATGAAAAACATCTGCCGCTTCGGGGCAACCGGATGCTTCACTCCCTCGCGCTGCCCCTTGGGCAAATTGAGGTAATGCTCGAGCTCGCGTTCGTATTCCGACTTGGCGATCCGCGACTGCTCCACCATGCATTTGTGGATGGAGCTGCCCAGATACCGCGCCCACTTGGCCCGTCCCTTGCCCGATCCGGCCGGCGCGGCAATGAACGTGAACAGGTGCGGCGAATAATTTTCATCGAAATATATCCCCTCAATGTTGGGCAGACAGGCACTGATCACGGTGAGGCAACTCACCAGAACCACGTCCTTCTCGATATCCTCCGAGAACATGTCGCAGCATTCGCGCAAAAAATCGGGGATCCGGTGGTGTACCGATTCGGGCAACCTGGGGGTGTTGTAGATCGGTTCTCCCGGCTTGAGGTCTTCCTCTGTTATTGGGTTGGCCTCCTCACCGGAGGTGTTGGCGACAGGGGCTCCCGACTTGTCCTTGGTTGTCTTTGCAAACGCTATGGCACCCGTGAGCCTTTTCTTCCCTGCCTTGGCATTGGTTGGTTCCTCAATGGGTTTTGAAGGCGCAGGCTCCTCGTTCCGGGACTTCACCGGACGTGAAATGTCGACGCCTGCGGCTTGGGCCAGATGGAAAAAGGATTTGATGGTGACGCCTTGTCCTCTCGACTTCAGGCAGGCGTCGTATTGCTTTTCGGTTTCCTTATACTTGTATTTGGGGTAAATACGGCTTACCCTGTGGAAATAACCCCTGCCCGACTCGCGAAACTCTTCGGCAAGGGCAAAGCCTGCCTTGAGCCAATTGTGGTATTCGGAGGTTATGTCGGTATGCGATGCCTCAATGCGGCTGATCACGGTTTCCACGTCCTCGTCGATCGTTTCGGGCGAGTTGCCGAACGACAGGCTATCGATCTTTTTGGTTTCCTCTTCTTTTGCTTTCTGCAACCATTCGGCCGCGTTGAATTTTTTCTCCTGGGTCATGCCATTAAATATTTGGGATTGATGTAAATGTCGGGATCACAAGGGAGGAAACAGGCCCGCGAGACATCCCTGCCCGACTGGTCGATGCCAAGCCGGTAGGTCTCCCTGATGTACTTCGCCACAGCCGTGAAGAAATCGGAATGGTTCATCTCCCCGTCGCACATGGGGATGAGCCATTTGAGGCCATCGCCCGAGGGGGAGACGAACAGCATCTCGGTGGGGATGTGCTCGTCGCGAAGCAGCAGCTCTTTCAGTTTCCGCACATTGGGCACATGGTCGAAGTCGATGGTCACAAGTCCCGAATGTTTCGACAGGCCATTGTCCCTGCGTGTGGTGAACACCCCCGAGAAGGTGACATAATTGAATTGCGATGCCTTGAATGCCCTGGCCTCAACGGGATTGTTGATCGACCTCAACTGACGGGTCACCCGTGCATAGGCATCCGACCTGATCAAATCATAGGCTTCAACAAGGGTAATGTCCTTGAGCGGAAACACGTTACTGATCGGGGCCCTGTAAAAGCTGAACTCGGCCACCGACAGTTTGGGTTCGACCGGCACCTCAACAGGTTTCGGTTTAGGACTGGGCGATATCACCGTATGGACCTTAAAATAACGGACATCGAGGTTCAGCCGCAACTGGTGATTGAGGATCTGGTACAAAGGCATTCCCTCAATGCTATAGTGCAGCGCGGCAAATTCGAAAGGCCCTCCCTTGAAATCGGTAAGCTCGAGGTCGTAATGGCGGTAAAAGCCACCCTCAATGGTAATCTTCAAGGTTTTGCGATTCCTGTTGAATGGATTTTTGACCAAATCAACCTCGTTGCCCGTGAATTGGATGGGATCTTCAACGGGATAGAAATCTTTCAGGATAAGGCGATAAATGGATAAGCCATTCCTTGTACGCCTCAAAATGTCTTGTTTAATCATCGTTATCGGTTTTAATCATGGGTATGTTATAATTGCTGTTCAGTATTCGGTTCAGGTCAGTGACCTTATAGTAATACTTGCCGTTCAGTCGCGAATAAGGCAACACACCCGACGATCGCAATGACTGTAAGGTGCGTTTGCTGATTTTCAGCGTGGCCATCACCTGCCGTCCGTCAATCCACGACTGGAGCAAGGATTCGGTCCTGGTGCGCTTGATCACAAGCACTAAGGCCTTCATTTCCCTGAGCGAACCCGAAAGTTCAACGAGCAATTGAATCATATCAGCCACGGCGCTGCCCTCCTTTCCATTGTGGTAACCTCAATTTTTGACTTAAAAAACGAAGTCGGTTTTTTAAAATAGGCTAGCTGCACCCCTAGCTATATAGGGGTGTAAAACGGCTCCGACACGACCTTTTGGGCCATCAAAGCGGTCTCGCCTATGGACTTCATTTACGCTATATTTTTTTATATTAAGAACTATGGAATAAAGTAGCGCAATCTGTTTTACAATACAAAATGCGGAAAAATGAAACTGCGCAACACACTACATTAGAGCGTGTTGCGCAGCGAAACGGAATTTTTAAATGAATAAAAACAGCACTTTACGGAAATTTCCGCGTCCGAATGTCAATGGAGCCAGTCGAACGACCTGAGCAATTCGGCCCTCTCGTCGGCACCCAGCGAAGAGGGTTGAAACTGCTTTTCAAGACTGACACCATAGCGGTAATCCAGGAACCGCCTGACATCGACTGGCCGGATACGCTTTCCCGTGGAATCATCCACCGCCTTGAAGCAATTCATTTCAATCATCAGGTGATAAATGCCCGCGAACAACTTCTTATGGCCGTGGCGGTCACAAAACCGGTAGTTGGCGTCGATGAACCCCACCCTTACAAAATGTTCCTCAATCCATCCGAAATGCCTGGGATCACGTATCATGTCCAAATATTTTACAATCCCTTTCCTGGGGGGGCGTACATCGTCGCGTACGGCCACAAAAAATGCGGGACTGTCGGCTTCGGTGCAGGTATCGTAGGGCTTGGCCTTATCATGCCCGGAAGCACCGTCAGAGGGTACACCGCTTTCAGCGACCGTACCCATTCCAGGCATTGCGGCCGACTCGATGGCCGGCTGCACATCGTTTGTCACCTGCGGCTTGTAAATGCCGACAAGGCCAGTCAGTGAGTCAACTCCCAAATTCTGCCTTCGACTGGCTATATCCCTGAAATGGGTGTGCATTTCACTTAAGATCTGGATCAAGGTCGACCTGAGATAGTCATAGATATAGCGTTCGGTATCGACCATTGTAACCGGCCTGTCGAGCGGTTCATGGTCTTTCTCCCGGCTAATGTTCTGGTCGAGTGAATGGATGATCTCTTTAGTCCGCTGGAGACGGGTGTACAGTTCTTCCATGATATCCTCAAAAAGCTTTTCGATACGTGAACCGTGCAACAATTTACTCGTCAGCATCCTGAGGATATCGTGCAAGATTTGATTCTTGAACTGATCGATCAACTTACGGTGGTACCTGGTCAGGTTATTGAACGGCGGTTTACTGGTGAAGCTGTGAAGGAGCTCAAACGGAGGATCGCCCACCACGATTTCATCGATAAGCCTCACCAATTCACCATCACTTAACCTGGCCATATCGGCCAATGCTTTGCCATTGTACAGGAAAGTGTCAATGGCACTAAAAATTTTTAGTGTCATATAAAATGTATTTGAAAAAAAGTAATTGTCACCTCAAAATTGCGGAACGCGAAAGTACGAAAAACCGCATAAACAAAGGGCTGACGAAGGTCATAAAATAATGGATACAATAATAAAAACGGGAAAAGGCCCCATATAAAGATGGCCACCGGGCAGCATGGCGCCAAGGGTCAAATGGGGGAGAAAATGGATGGGAAAATCGAAAAAAGGGCACAAAAGGCACCCAAAAGGCACTTTCAATTTTTTGAAAAAAGAGAGAAAAATGGCGAAATCTGCGGGTTTCGTACAAATTGTTAAATAGAATTTTAGCGTCATTTTGTCATCTTCGGAACGAAAAACACACCTTATTCACTCATAACCTGAACTATAGAAAAATCCACGCCATGGCAGTCCTTGTCAGCACCACACCATGCCACCCGCCCCAAGGCCTCCGGAGGCCAAAAATCATTAACATAACTATTAGGCCGTATTTGACGACCCCAATACGGATGTTTTCGCGACGGATTTGGACCCCATTATAAAACCACGTACCTGTCGGGCGAAAATGCTTTCCGGTTGGGTGCGGCAAAGAAGAGATACACGGCACGGGCCGAAAGATCGCTGAGGGTAAATACACCCTCCTGCAATCCGCGGGTCAGCGAGGTAGGGTAGGGCCCGATTACGCGGTCACCAACCAACGACATATACAGGAGTTCATCGTTCAGGCGGGTGGGCGACACATTCGGGTCATTGGCCCAGGTTACCGTGACAGCGCCCTGTTGCTTCACGGCCTTGATCTGCGACAGAGGATCCAGCGTTCCCTCCGAGAAACGCAGCAAGGCGAAATCACTGATATTGCCCAGGCTGTCGAAAGCCTTGATGTTGGCACCCAGAAACCGGCTGTAGCCGCATGCCTGTCCGGGTAACAGGTTCCAGATGGGGACGATCACGTCCCGCTTGTGCGACATGCAGAATTGCGATACAATGGCGAACCGTTTCCGGGCCAGCACCTGTTTGGGCGTCCACGAATCTTTCGAATAATTGGGCATTGATCTCAAATAGGTGGTATTGCCGTTCGATACCACCACAATGTTCCCCATAGCTCCCGACAGGGAGCCTGGTTTTCCTCCTTTTATTACCGTCATGACCGAGTCGTATATTATATAGTGATTGAATAGTGCTTGTATAGTGCTTGTGTACTTAAAGGTACACAAAATCTATCGAATATCTATGGAAAATGTGGGGAAATACCCTGTCGGTGGCAAAGAAATGGATAGTTTTTCAAAAAGTGTGTCTATCGGCCGATTGGCACGTAGGGGCGAAATGCTTTCGCCCTATATCATATCAATACCGTACGGGCGAAATGCAATTCGGGGGGTGAAATCAATATGGGCGAATGCAATATGGGCGAAATGCATTCGGGGGGCGAAATCAATTCGGGGGGTGAAATCAATATGGGCGAATTCAATTCGAGGGCGAATGCAATTCGCCCCTACATGATTGTCGGATATATATCCCATCGCCATATTGCATTCGCTCATAATAAAATAATATCACCCAATGAAACCAATCCATCACCGCAGGTCCATCCGGATAAAGGGATAGGATTACGGGCAGGCTGGAATGTATTTCATCACCCTGTGTTGCCACGACAGGATATGCCGTTTCGGAAATGTCGAAAATGGCATCAAGAATGCAGTAAAAATGGCAACCTGGGCTTTAAATGTACCCGAAAATTTTCTTCTGCCTGATTTTATCTTTTCAATTGTAAAGTTAATGTTTGTTCAACTTAACCGGTTGTCCAGTTTATGGGGAGTATTATATTTCGTCCAAAAAGTTACCTGTAGAATATAATCCCTGAAAAGTTTGTAGCAAGGCATTCAAGGGCCCGATCTATACTTTGGATGACGCAAAAGACAGCAGGATATCACCTTTATAATGGAATAAATACACAATTATGAAAAAATTATCATGGATATAACCATAATAAAAAAATATATATACTTTTATGTGTTAAATCAAACATACATTGACCATGAAACCTAATATAAAACCAGATTATTCCGACCCCATCTGTTCTCCAGTAATTCGGATCGATATTAATAACACAAAAAAATTAAACTCATGAATTACGAATCAAGAAATGAACTTTATCAAAAGATTGCTGAAATAAGGAATAGACCTTTAATTTCTTACGTCACAAGTTTTAGAGGAAATGCAAATGCTTCAATAGCATCTGATGTAATTTCACATTTTTTGAAACAACTATCCGAAATTCCTAAGGAAACGGATAATATCGACTTACTTATTATCAGTTATGGTGGTGACCCTACAGTTGCATACAGGATTGTAAACCTATTAAGAGAAAGATTTAAGAAATTTGGGGTTCTACTACCATATACTGCCTACAGTGCAGCAACATTAATTTCGCTCGGTGCCGATGAAATCATAATGCATCCATTTGCAAATTTGGGGCCTGTTGACCCCCAACTGACCCATAAAAGCCAAGATAAGGAAATCCATTTTGGCTCTGAAGATTTAAGAAATTTTCTTGATTTTGTAAAATCCGATGTTGGTATATCTGACCAAGAACAGTTGCAAAAATCTTTTGAATTAGCTTGTAAAGAAGTAGGTGCAATTCCAATAGGAATTGCCAAACGAAGTTCTCAATTGGCTTTATCTATGGGAGAAAAATTACTTTCCTTACATATGGCTGATTCCAATAAAGCAAAAACCATAGCCGAGACATTAAATAAGTCGTTTTATCATCATGGTTATCCTCTTGGACCAACTGAGGCAAAAAAGATTGGTCTACCTGTTATAAATCCAAATGATGAATTAAAAGAATTGCTACATAAAGTTCTTATAAGTTTCGAGATTGAAATGAAATTTGATTCCCCATTTAATCCTCTTGAAATTGTTCTTAGTAATCCACAAACAGCAGCATTAATTGCGCCGGTAAATCAAGTGCAATTGCCCGCGAATTTGCCAGCACAGATATTGCAACAAGCATATAATCAAGTATTACAGCAAATACAAGTTGCTCAAATACCTCCATTAGATTACGACTTATTTATAGCATGTGTAGAATCAGTTTATTGTAAGAGTCATTTTAGAATCAACGGTAAAATATTTTCAAATAGATTACCAGATAATAATATATCAGTTAATGTTATACCAGTAAAAAGTGAATGGTCATTTGAAAAGACACACAGAGAGGAAGCTCAAGAATAGTTGTGTTCAAAAAAAAATTTCTTACCTTTGCTATTCAAATTTTATGAAGATTTATAATTCAAATATTAGTAATGCTCTTATTCAGGATTTAGGTCCGTTTAAATTGAAAAGTGCAAATCTTTCTAGAAAGGGAAAGACAGTATTGGAGTATAAAACCCTATCCCAACCACAAATTATTGGTAGCCAAAATGTTTACGGGAACAATATAACTCATGGCTACTTGCTTTCGACTTCAATTAAAGAAAATTAAAGCATTTCTTTTCTTAATACAACATACATAGTATAGTTCATGCGAAATTCATCAGTTTTTGGGCAATTACGTCTCAGATAATTGTCGATTTATTGAAAACTTCCCATTAATCATTCAATTCTGAATAATTAATATCAACGATTAAATTCTCTAAAGAATGAAAAATGAAAAAATTTTATTGTGACATCCTGGATGCAGTTATAGTTATGGAGCGATAAAACGAACAAATTTGACCACCTAAATTTATAGTTCCCACTTATGAGTAGTGTTGCATTTTGTGTGTCTCGCGACCGCGGTTTCCCATTTTAGTTTTGCAATACCAAAATACTTTACTTTTTCGGTTTCTTGATCTGTTAAACATCATTTTTTGAATTGCCGGGTCTTTGTCAAGGCTCCCGACCGCAGGGAGGGACTTGTATAGCCTTGACAATGAGACGGCTATTCTGTTGCTTTGTTTATCAGATCAAGAAAGTTTTTCCCTGCTCCCGGAAAAAGTTTCCCGTCAATATCGATTGCCGGCAATGCACGGCCATATGCAGTTTTGTCCATGGCCGTTTTTGCCATGAGCACTATGACCGATTCCTCATCAGGCATGGCACTCCTCATCCGCAATACCCGCCTGAAATCACGTTGTAAGCGCTCAATCCAGTTGGTTGTATAGATCATCGACTGGATGTGCGGATGGTAATGCAAATAAGTGAAATAATACCGGTACACCGGATCTGTTCCCATCTTGCCGATGCTACGGTAATCCTTACCCCACTTCCTGCATAACTCCTGCCACGCATCCCATCCTTGCTCCGGAGTGTATGAGCTGTCCCCGGTCCGGAACACCTCCCTGAGATCTCTGGCCAAATCCCCTTTGTCGCCATGGCGCACTTTATTGAACAGGTTCCTTTTCAAATGGGTGACACACTTCTGCAGTGCAGTTCCGGGAAAAACTTCTGCCAGGGCATCCTCGAGCGATTTTAATCCATCGGCCACCAACAGGCCAATTCCTTTCAATCCCCTTTGCTGCAACGAATGAAACATCTCCTTCCAGCCGCTGGCGCTTTCCGACGGGCGGTTGAAAATACCCAAAACCTCCCGGGTCTTGTCTTCCTTGACCGCCATTACCACATAAAAGGCCTCCACTTCAACAC
>DF970670.1:175896-184349 GCA_001270045.2 Bacteroidales bacterium 6E
GGTCCGAACTATCCATCCAAGGCTTTCAGCCGCTTCTTAAAGGTTTCCAGATCATGTCTTTGCCACGCACAACGCACTCCTGCAGGTGATATGAAAACTCCTGACTTACGAAGTTCATTGGATGCTCTGGTTTGTCCGAATGCCGGATTTTCAATGGCAAAGGAAACCACACGTTCCTCAATATCTGCTGCAATTCGGTTCTTGATGTTGGGCTTCTTCCGGCTTAACTCTTTCAAACCTGCTTCTCCTCCCTGTTCAAAGAGCTCTTTGTAACGGTAAAAAGTATCGCGGCTATAACCTAAATACTTGCAGGCGGTAGAAACATTTCCCAATTGTTCAGCCAATTGCAACAAACCTAACTTACTTTTAATTAATTTTGATTCTGAATTCATTTCTGACAGTTTTAAAAGGTGAAACTTTTATTTATTTGGCAAACTAAAAATAACTTGTTTTGCCTTTTAACTGTCAGATTAAATCGAAACTATTTCACGTTAATCGTCAGTTATCCATGCCTGCCTCCTTGGTCAAATGGATCTATGACTTATCACTATTTAAAATAAAATATAGTAAAAACATGTATTCCTTAAGTTCTTCTCGCAAAATTTTAAGGGCGTTGGAGATATGGGTTTCCACTGTACGCTTTGAAATATTTAACTGGGATGCAATCTGATCATTGGAAATACCTTTGAACCGGCTTAACGAAAAGACTTCATTCATACGAACAGGCAATTTTTCAAAAGCTAATTTTATTCGCGACTGCATCTCAGATTCTATGAAAAGGTCTGGCTGATATAACTTTTCTGTTTCAATCATCTTGTAGAGTTCATTTCGAACCTTTTCGCTAATTTTCTCTTTTTTCAGTACATTCAGTGCACGATTTTTTATAGAAGTAAAGAAATAACTCTTTAGGGTTTTTGAATTTTTTATTTCCTTTCTACTCGACCATAATTTCACGAAAAAATCCTGAACAATTTCCTCAGCTTCATATTTGTCAAGTAAAATTTGCGTGGCAAAGGTAACCAACCCGGGATAATAATATCGGAATAGCAATTCAAAAGCAGTTTGTTCCCCATCAATGAGTCTCTGAATTAGGGTCTCTTCCTTTATTCCGTTTATTACTGTCATAAAAGTAAATGTAGAAATACTTTCTTACATTATTCTAATATCCTCTGATAATTGTGGACAATTTATAACTCCATATTTTATAAGTGACCTCCTCCCAAAAAAGCCGATCATATTACTAATTTTAACAGGAGGGGCTCAAAGATTTTACATCCTAAAGGGTAAATTAAAATAGGTCCTATTGAAGTAGTGTTACATTTTGTTTGAATCAATCTTTGTAAATCTAAATTGGGAAGACTTTTCTTTTTTAAATTCAGCTGCCAAACACACTTATTGAAACACTATTAACGGAAAGAGGCTCTGCCCTTTCAACATGGTCGGTATCATGATCGGTAACATAGTCGGCAGCAGAATCAGTTTCTCAGTAGGGCGCCAAATGGTTTCCTTAAATCCCTCTATTAATTTAAAACGTGGCACTTTCATGCCACCTCCATTTCATATAAATATTTCTGGAACCCGATAAACAGGGTGCTGATCTCATGGACTTCGCCAAGCATTTGTTTTGCGTCTTCGAGGGAGTGGTATTTGTTTGTGAGCAGTATGGGAAGCTTTTCCTGGTCCAATTCGTCAACGCCCGATTCCACATACTTGCTTAATACGAATCGGATAAATTCTTTTTGCTCATTGTTAAGCAATGCAAATATGACTGGCTCTGCCGCCTTCACCCTGGCCTCCCTGGTCATGGCGATATAATCTCCATTGAAAACGTATTCAAGTACGTCGTACAAATCGCTTTTCTCCATGTCAACCAGTTGCTGCAACTCCATCAGGTCTGACTTGGGGAAACCTGCCTCGTCCAGTTTCTCGAGAAGCGTCCTGCGGGTCAATGGATTACTCCAAAGCTTTTGCAATTCATTTTCATCGGTAAATAGCTTGGGCAGTTCACCGAAAAGATTTCTCAGGAATTCTTCGGGCGAGACGGGTCGGCTGCCGCTCCAGAAGGAGGTGGCAATCATGTGTTGAATGGTCCGTTCCTTCCCGTCGGCCAGCTTAACTTTGGTCTTTTTGATGCAGACACAGGGCCATTGGTGACACTTTTCACACGGTTCATGGGGTGGTTTGGGACAAATACAAGGTGTCTGTTCGCATACTTTGCATGTTTTTGGTGGTTCAGGCACACATTCACAGGGTATCTTGCCACACTTTTTGCAGGGTTCATCTTCCACGACATCGCCATCCCAAGCGGGGTCAGAAAAATGGGTGTACGCATCCACAAAATCGTAGATGGTGAAAAAATCCTTATTCTCGAATAACCGGGTACCCCTGCCAATGATCTGCTTGAACTCGATCATCGAATTGACCGGTCGCAACAACACGATATTCCGGATATTGCGCGCATCAACCCCTGTCGACAGCTTTTGCGAGGTGGTGAGGATTGTCGGGATCAGCTTTTCATTGTCCTGGAACTCACGCAGCAAACGTTCGCCTTCCTCTCCATCGTTGGCAGTTACGCGGACACAATAGAAGGGATCTTTGCTGGCACTATGTTGGTTCACCAGGTCGCGGATCAGGGCGGCATGTGCCTGGTTGGCGCAAAAGATGATGGCTTTCTCCCTTTGGTCACAGTTTTCGAGAAACACATTCACCCGCTTGGCTTCCCTCTCCACAATCTCGATGGTGCGGTTGAAGTCTTTCTCCTCATAGAGCTTACCAGTCTCGATTTCACCTTCGATAATTTTGTCGTCGGAGGTATAGATGTAATCATCAAGGGTGGTTTTAATGCGTTTTACCTTGAAGGGTGTCAGGAATCCGTCGTTTATGCCTTCTTTCAGGGAATAGACAAACACCGGCTCACCGAAATAACGGTAAGTGTCCACATTGTCCTGGCGTTTGGGCGTGGCCGTCAATCCAAGCTGGACAGCCGGAGAAAAGTACTCCATGATACCGCGCCAGTTGCTCTCATCGTTGGCACCACCCCGGTGGCACTCGTCGATAATGATGAAATCGAAATAGTCGGGCGGATACTCCCCGAAATAGGGTGCAGATTTCCCTTCGGCATCGGTACCGCTCATGAAAGTCTGGAATATCGTGAAAAACACGCTGCCGTTGGTAGGCACCTTGCCACGGTTTTTGATTTCGTTGGGCTTTATGCGGACCAGCGCATCCTCGGGGAAAGCCGAGAACGAATTGTAAGCCTGGTCAGCCAGGATATTCCGGTCGGCCAGAAACAGGATACGTGGTCGCCGTGAACCTGATCGTTGAAGGTTCCACCGGGTCTGGAACAATTTCCAGGCAATCTGGAAAGCGATGGCAGTTTTTCCGGTTCCGGTAGCCAGTGTGAGCAATATCCGGTCTTTGCCGCTGGCAATGGTCTCCAGGGCTCTGTTGATGGCAATTTCCTGGTAATACCGGAGTTGCCAAGTGCCGCTTTTATCCTGGAAGGGAACGGTAGCGAATTTCTCGCGCCAGTCATTTTGGTCGGCGTAGGTTTTGTTCCAAAGGGCTTCCGGTGTCATGAAGTTTTCGACCAGGCCTTCGGCCCCCGTTTTCATGCAAATCTGGTAGATCTCCTTTCCATTGGTGGCATAGGCGGTCTCGAGCTGCAGTTTCCGGGCGTATTGCTTGGCCTGCATAACGCCTTCGCCTACCGACAGACCATCACTTTTGGCTTCCACCACAGCCAGGTTCATGCCCTTGTATGACAGGATATAATCGGCAATCAAACGTTTACCCCTACCGCCAGACAGAATTTTTCCTTGGGTAATTTTGTACTCCCTGAAGATCCTGGAGCCTTCCACAACTCCCCATCCGCAAGCTTTCAGCCTGGGATCGATCAATTCCGCTCTGGTTTCGGCTTCGTTCATAGTTGGGTGATTTAGCTTTTATGCAGTTTAAAAATTATCTGATACCTGTAGAAATCGATATTCGTTGTAACGGCTAATGCCCGCTTTATTCGTATATCATCCTCAAGACCAATAATTACCCCTTTGACTTCTTGGTTTGGTTCAGCCAATTCTTCCTTGACATAGCCCATGTATCTCTGGATTTGTCCGACCACGTTATCGCTGACCCTGCCTTTCTTGAGTTCAACCACCAAAAGAGTTGTTTTATCCTTGCTGATGGCCAGAATATCAATGGGACCGGTGTCTGATGGAAATTGTTGCCCAATGATTTCGCCATCTATTTCATAGATGTTGTAATGCTTGCCTAAATCAGTTTGTTTCCAGTTTTTCACCAAAAAATCCTCGAGATGTTTTTCCAAAGCAAATTCGGAAACATTCTCGACTGAAGGATCGGTTGAAATAATTACAGGAGGTTTGTTATTGCCAATCAATGATTCAATCTCATTGGCATAACTGGTTATATATGCTGTTGTACCTGTTGATCCCGTTGAGTTTTTCAGTTCCTGCGACATGGCAGCCCGGTCGATCTGTTCGGGATACCATTTGACTGACCGTTGGTGAGGCAGATTTGCTCCCGGGTGGTAATGGTATTGGGAAGTTACTTCCCCAACGTAATATTTTCCCAAACCATCAGGACAAATCACGATATCACCCATATTAATTCCTTTGCACACTGTCCAAAGCATACCGCAGGCAAGTCCTGCGGCAACCTTACTTTTCCCGGGATGCTTTTTAAGCCAGATTTCCCTGAATTTGGCATTAAAATCTCTCCAGTTTTCTGGTAATTCATCAGTCAAGTCCTGCTCGATACCATAATCAGCACCAATAAAATTGCCTTCATAGCATTCTTTGGCGAAAATGTTCTTGGCTCCGAGTATGACCCTGATGTAATTTTTCATTCTACTTTAGTTAGTTAAGGGTAATATCTCGTGTTGATAATTCCCCAGCAAATGCCTTCTTCAAAATGGATTTTTTCAATTCTTCCAAACTGGCAACCTTCTGTTGATATAACACTTTCAGCTTTTGCGATTCGGTTCTCAATTCTTCAAGTTTGACAACAATATTATTCTGTTCTTTTAATGAAGGAACCGGAACAGACATATTTTTCAAATCGCTTATGGAAAGATTTGGCTGCATCAAAGTATTAACGTGGGCTAATACATATTTAGCCACATAGCTTGTGGTAAGAAATAAATACAAATAATTCTGATTTACTAACTTTTCATTTGAAATTAAAGCGGCAACTCGCTGATTTACTAATGCACCATCATAACTCGAAGGGACAACAGCGACCTTTAATCCTGATGAAATGATTGTCCTTGTAAGTGCAATAACAATATTTCCTTCAGTTACTTGGAAGTCCCTAAGAGTTTCTTTGTACTTTTCTGGCAGATAGTTGTCAGTATCTTCAATAAATTCTTTTACACCAACATTTGTAATTTTTACAGATTTTATCTTGTTGGTAGGGTTAAAATCATAACTCGCAAATGCGTAACCATTAATAACTTTTGCAATTTCTTGTATTTTTCTCGTCTCCCATTTTCCATTCGCAAACACCCCCTGCAAATAGCTTTCAAAAAGTTCCCTGGCATTTTTAAGGTTTTGTTCGGCATTGGCCTTGGCTTGGTCGATGGCAGTAAAGCACTCGTCTATAATGGAAACGATGCGTTGTTGTTCGGGGAGGGGCGGAATGGGGATTACCAGACCAGCAAGAGATTTTGTTGACAATTCTTTAAATGTTGCTCCTGTTCCCAGACTATCAAGTAAATCAATATTGTTTTTGAGAAAAAAATACAAAAACCTGAAATCTAGTTTTTCCTTTGGAACAATACCCCTGCAGCCTTGATTTGTACTCATAGGTGCTGTATTAATGGCCAAATGACCAATGGGAGCACGTGTTGATAGTATTACGGAATTTTCAGGAAATAATTTGGCCGAACTTTTATCCAATCCCAATTTCGTTAACTTTCTAGGAGTGTCTTCAACTTCTGGATTTTTCAATTTTCCTAGATCTGCTGGGGTTATCCAATTAATGTCTCCATCCCAATATTCTAAAACATTGGTTTTCGGAGTTCCTCCATTGATTATGTCAGCAACTTCCCCCAACTTCTTTATTTCCCAACCCTTCTTCATATCAGTCCAGCAATTGAGTTAAGGATCTCTGTACTTTCCTCATCCAGCGCCCTCATTTCTTCCAGAATCTCTTGTGGGGAGCGTAAGGCAACTTCATCTTTTTTATTCGGGTTCTTGACCGACAGGTCGTAAGTCGATTGTGAAGATGCCATTAACGACTGCACATCCATGCTCCAGGAGTTATCGCTGTCGGCAAAGGTTTTCTGCAACTCCACAAATCCGGCAAGGTCGGCTTCACTCAGCGGATTGGTCTTGCCCAGGTTCCGGTCGAGATTCAGCTGATAATACCAGACTTTCTTCGTGGATTTGCCCTTCTCGAAAAACAACACAACCGTTTTCACACCGGCACCGGTAAAGGTACCTCCGGGCAGGTCAAGCACCGTATGCAGGTTGCAGCTTTCGAGCAGTTGCTTCCGCAAGGCGATGGAGGCATTGTCGGTATTGCTGAGAAAGGTATTCTTTATAACTACCCCTGCACGGCCTCCGGCTTTCAGGATTTTGATGAAGTGCTGCAGGAACAGGGAGGCAGTTTCACCCGTTTTGATCGGGAAATTCTGTTGTACTTCGGCCCTTTCCTTTCCCCCAAAGGGAGGATTGGCCAGCACCACATCGTAGCGGTCCTTTTCCTGTATGTCGGCCAGGTTTTCGGCCAGCGTGTTGGTGTGGATGATATTGGGTGCCTCGATGCCATGAAAGATCATGTTCATGATGCCGATGATGTAGGCCAGCGATTTCTTCTCCTTACCATAGAAAGTATGTTTCTGGAGGATCTCGGTATCCTTTGTCGAGAGTGACTTCCTGTCTTTGAGGTGGTTGTATGCTTCACACAGGAATCCCGCCGAGCCGCATGCCCCATCATAAATTTTGTCGCCGATTTTGGGAGCCACCACTTTAACGATGGTGTTTATGAGTGGCCGGGGAGTATAATACTCTCCCCCGTTGCGACCGGCATTCCCCATGTTCTTGATTTTAGCCTCATACAGGTGGCTCATCTCGTGCTTTTCCTTATGCGTACGAAAGCGCAACAGGTCGATCAGGTTGATCACCTCGCGCAGGTTGTACCCGCTTTGAAGCCGGTTTTTAAGCTCGCTGAAGATCTCGCCAATTTTGTATTCAATCGTGTCGGCACCAACTGCAGATAGTTTAAACTTCCGGAGGTAGGGGAACAGCCGGTTGTTGACAAAGTCGGTAAGATCGTCACCGGTGAGGGCATTGTGGTCAATCTTCAGGGCCCCGTTGCCGTTTGTGATTTTTGGGGCAGCCCAGGTATGCCATTGAAATTCCTTTTGAATGATGGGTGAATACTCCTTGCCAGTCAGCTCGGCCGCTGTGGCCCTGTCCCGTTCCAGGTCGTCGAGGTATTTCAGGAACAGGATCCACGAGGTTTGCTCGATGTAATCCAGTTCGCTGCTGCAACCGGCATCTTTATGAAGAATGTCGTCGATATTTTTGAAAGTCTGTTCAAACATAATGGTGAATGCTTAATGTTTCCGGCAAAGGTATCACACGAGACTATAAATAGAGATTCAAATTTGATTTCAATTCAGGCAGGATGCAGATTCAAAAGCCATTGCCGGCGATGTTTTTTCATGTTCCGTTTTTTGGGTTGAGATTCAATGCCTAAGATAATGGTTAACTATATGATTAACAAAATGATTTCCCTGTTTTTTGGCATAAAAACTTCACTCGAACACCTGTCATTTGACATATGTATAATATTTTGGCATTAATGGAATAATAATCTGGGTGTTAGGGGATTGGATAGTGTTTCAAAAAGTGTGTCTGTCGTCTGATTTTAACAAAAGAAAAGTCTTCCCGGATTAGATTTGCAAAGAGTGTTTCAAACAAAATGTAAAACTAAAACCAGGAAGACCATGGATTTTACAAAGGAACAACTTTCAGAGGTATTTATCAAGCATCTTGACAGGGAAAGAGGATTGCAGGATTTAATGGAGTTAATGATCGAAAGTATGATGCGGGCCGAGCGGCGTGAGTTTTTGGATTACAGCCCCGGGAACAAAGGGAATGGTTACCGCCAAGGCAAGAGTTACGGTCAGGGCCGGGTACTTGAGTTTAAGATTCCCCGGGACCGATATGGCAATTTTCACCCCACGATTCTGGCCATCTTAAAAGATCAGGAGGTTGAATGCGAGCAACTGGCCAGCAGCCTGTATTGTAAGGGATTGACACAATCCCAGGTGGGTGAGGTATTCGGAGAGGTGTACGGGACACGTTACAGCAAATCCAGCATCAGCCGGATGATCGAGTATCTGCGTACGGATGTTGAAAAATGGTTGGGCCGGTGGCTTGAGGATTATTATCCGGTGGTGTTTGTGGATGCCATTCACGTCAAGG
>DF970671.1:5000-57739 GCA_001270045.2 Bacteroidales bacterium 6E
TTTTGCCGGAGTTGATGTCGTGTATCGAATGTTTGCGGCACCCGGATATAAGGAATCTGTTTTTCCTTTCCATCCAGGTAATTACAGTAATCATCTGTATACGGGACCTGACAGACGATGGAATAAGCATACTTATACCAATATCTATGTTGGAGGTGGAATTTTCAGACATCTGGGTGATTTCTGGACCTGGGATGTGGAGGGTCGTCAGTACCTTTCTGGATATAGGCTTGGGCAGACAGAAATAAGAGGAAATCTTCAGAAACCTCTCGTTTTCATGAAGGATTCGTCGGCCTATTTTCAAATCATGGGAAACCTGATGAATCGAAAACCCGACTATTTTCAGGAAGAGTATTTTTCGAACAGGGCTAGCTGGAAGAATAATTTTGTGAATGAACAACAAATGAATGCCGGGATTTCCTTTCATTCACCCGAAAGGAACCTGGAAGCAGGTGCCCGATATTCCCTCATTAACAATTACATTTTTCATAACAGTGTTGGAGTCCCTGCACAAGCGAATGATGGTTTACTCATCTTATCCGCATATCTGGATAAAGAATTTGACCTGGGCGCATTTTCGCTGAAATCACAAATTTTGTGGCAGAAGGCATCAGCCCCGCAATATGTGCACCTGCCTGATTTTTCCATAAGGTTGGTTCCTACATTCGATTTTGTGTTGGCGAAAGTGCTTTTTACCCAATTAGGTGTGGACGTCCGCATGAATACCGAATATTACGCTGATGCATATCAGCCTGCCACAGGATTCTTTTATCTGCAGAATGAAAAGAAACTGGGATCCTATCCATATATGGATGCATTTGCCAACCTGAAATTAAAAAGGACAAGAATTTTCTTTCAATATATGAATCTCGGGTCGGGATTTCTCGATAAACCATATTTTACTGCTCTTCACTACCCTATGAATCAAATGACTTTCAGGCTGGGAGTAGCCTGGTCATTTTACAACTAACACACTAAGTTTCACGAAAAATTAATTTATGTTTTTGAAATTCAGAAACATACTGGCATTAGTGCTTGTATTTTTTGCATTCTCCACTTGCGTGGAGCAATCACGTAGTGCCAGTGTGTGGAATAATGGAAGATTCCAGACCCCAGTCAGGGATTTGGAAACCATTCAAACCGAAGGAAAACTTCGCGTGGTGGTGGACTATAATTTCACCAACTATTTTGTTTACAGGGGCAAACCCATGGGCTTTAAGTATGAAATGCTCAGAAAGCTTGCCCAGGACCTACAAGTTAAACTTGAGTTTACCGTAAGTAACGATATGGAAGAGACCATCACTGGTCTCGAGACTGGCAGATTTGATCTTGCCGCAAAAAACCTGACAGTGACTCCTGACAGGGAAACACGGGTGGATTTTACACGACCGATTTTTCAGACCAGACAGGTGCTGGTGCAAAGAAACCAAACTGCTTTTTCAAATGAGAGAGATGGATTTGTAAAGGATGTATATGGACTGGATGGCAAATCTCTGGTGTTGCAAAAAAACACAGTTTTCATAGGCCATCTTCGAAGACTGGAATTGGAAACCGGGATTCAAGTCAGCAAGATCGAAGAATCTACCGCAGGGATGGAACAGCTCGTTTCGATGGTATCATCGGGCGAGATTGACTATACCGTTTGCGATGAATATGTCGCAAAACTCTATGCCAAAAGGTTCAGTAACCTTGATATTTCAGTTGTGCTGAGTGATCCCCAGGATATTGCCTGGGCAGTCAGGGAGAATGCATCCCATTTCAGGGATTATCTCAATCAATGGCTCAATGATTATACCGTGAGCGAATCTTTTGGTAAACTCCAGGACAAATATTACCACTCTGCCAGAAGTGTCAACAGGGTCAGAAGTGATTATCATAGTTCGGGGCACGGCAGAATATCCCCCTACGATGACATTATAAAAAAGGAAGCTGCGGCCCGTAACTGGGACTGGCGACTTATTTCAGCCATAGCTTTTCAGGAATCGCAGTTTGATCCGATGGCTACGTCCTGGGCCGGTGCAAGTGGACTGATGCAGCTGATGCCCGAAACCGCGATTGCATTTGGGGTGAGTGACATCAACGATCCGGAAGAGAATATCAGGGCGGGAATCCGACTGCTTTCCTGGCTTGATTCACAACTGAAAGGTGAAATACAGGATCCCAACGAGCGGTTGAAATTTGTGCTTGCATCCTATAACGTTGGGCTTGGCCACGTGAAAGATGCACAAAGACTGGCCGGGAAATATGGGAAGGATCCTTTTCGCTGGCGAAATAATGTTGATGAATTCCTGTTAAAGAAATCACAAACATCATTTTATAACGATCCGGTTGTCAAATGGGGTTATGCCCGGGGAATTGAACCGTATGAATTTGTCAATATTGTACTAAACAATTATGGGCACTACAAAAATGTCATTCCCGAGTAGGATCATGACGTGCAAGAATATCCAGAAACTCACATAGGATCATGGCTGTGGCTCCCCAGATAAACTCATTTTCAATAGATATCCCGGGTACATTTAATTCCCCTGAGAAAGTTTCTAGCGTTCTGTATTCACGATTTTGTTCCTGTAAATGATCTAAGAGGGGAAAGAACAGAAGTTTCTCAACCTCATCCGGATTAAGGTTGAACGAGGGACGTGGGCTTGTCCAGGCCACATATGGATGGATCCTGTAATTGCTGACACTGACATATAAGGGAGAGAGTGCTCCGATTACTTGGATGGACTGTGGATCAATCCCTATCTCTTCATGTGCCTCCCGGATGGCTGTTTCTTTGGGTGAAATATCCTGTGGCTCCTGCCTGCCACCGGGAAATCCTATTTGGCCGGCATGGATTTTCATGTGGCCCGGACGTTTAATCAGGCAAGTATAGAGTTCTGTATCAGTTGGAATGACCATAAGCAACACGCCACTCTCCAAAATTTTCACTTGGTTGGATGGCGGAATTTTCAAGTCTCTCTCGGGTGGTAGCATTTTGCGATGTGAAGCCTCTCCCGGAAGTTTATTAATCAGAAGATTTTCAATTATGAGTCGCCATTCATTCATGCCTTAAAAATATAAAATCAAAGGGATTTGACAGAACTACCTGAGACGAATTCAGCTCTGATTAAACTTCTGTCAGTAAAATGATGGAAATTAGTCGAATCGCATGCTTTTGTCTGGCGCGATCCGGCTGATAAACATTGCCGGAAGAATTAACATTGCCAGCGTAATCAGCAAGGTACCGGCATTCAGGAGTAAAATGTTTACCACGGAAAAATTGATCGGAACAACTTCCATATAATAAGAAGAGGGATCGAGAGTAATCAGGTTAAATTGCTTTTGGGCCAGCATGAGCAACAATCCCAGGAGATTACCCCACAACATCCCCCTGCTGACCAGAAACGCCGAAAGGTACAGGAAGATGTTTCTCAGGCTTCTGTTGCGACTGCCAAGTGACTTCAGTACGCCTATCATGGCACTTCGTTCGAGGATAAGAACCAACAAAGCTGAAATCATGTTAAATCCGGCAACCAGCAGCATAAGTATCAGAATAACCCAGACATTCATATCAAGAATGGAAAGCCAGTCAAAAATCTGGGGATACTTTCGCGTAATGGTTATTGAACGCAGTGTAGTACCTTTTTCAACTCCATATTGCACAATTTGTTCCCTGATCAATTGTTCGGTGTGGTCGATTTTATCGAAATCGGAGACATTGATCTCGAAACCGCTTACCTGGTCAGTTTGCCAATCATTGATATGCCTTATCTGTCGGATATCACAGATGACAAACAGGTCGTCAAATTCTTGCAAATGGGTATTGTAAATGCCAACGATTTTGAACTGCCTTACCCTGGGTATTTGTTCTTCCTGATTAATAAAATACATGTAGATCGGGTCTCCTACATTTAACCGAAGCAATTTGCAAAGATTGGCTGAAATCAAAACTTGTGTGGAACGGTCGCTTGAACCAAAATCAGGTAATGTTCCGTCAACCAGGTGTTTATTAAAAAACGACCACTCAAAAGTGCTGTCAACACCCTTTAGAACAATTCCCTGAATATACTCATCGGTTTTTATGATACCTGGTTTGGTGGCGAAAGCATTTACTGTCCTGACGTTCTCTACTTCACGCAGTTTGGGCAAAAACGATTGGCGTGAAGAAATAGGGGCCGTCTCATAAGAAAAATTGGAATCGTAATTGATAATCTGGATGTGAGAGCCGAAGCCAACTACTTTATCCCTGATCTCCTTCTTGAAACCGGTTACTATAGATACTGCAATCAGCATGACAGTAAGTCCGAGTGCAATCCCAGCCAGTGCTACCTTGATGATCCTTCTTGAAAGCTGGTTTCTGTTCTCTTTATCACTGAATAACCGTTTTGCAACAAATAATTCTGTATTCATCGATTCATCGGAATGAAAAGTAAAGATATCAAATCCGGATCAAAGCCAATCTTTCATCCGGAATTTCATATGCGCCCGGTTTAATTTGTAACGGTATTCTGTTCTTTTTTCTGGTTGTTAAAGAAAGGCAGGGCCACCACCGATAGAAGGCCAAGGACTATTACGAGCAGAGTCATGATGGTGTGTGCGACAAAAGCAAAAATGATTCCATTCTCATAAGGTATCCCATACAATGCCAGGGATTCACGTGTCATGAAATGCCAGGCGCCAATTCCTCCCTGTACAGGGGCAACCATACCAAAGCTGCCCATGACAAAGGTGGTTAATCCTGCAAGTGGCGAAAGATCTTTTGTGAAATCGAAGGCAAAAAATGAAACATAGAGCATGAGATAATACATGAGCCAGATAAATAAGGAGTGGAACATAAAAGCACCTTTGTTTTTTACATATCTGACAGAAAGGATACCCTCCTTGAAATGGGAAGCTGCAGTTTCAATTTTTCTGAATAGATTGCTTTTCCTGATTTTTTTCCAAAGAACTATAGTGAGAATGAGAGCAATTACAAGTCCTGCGATAAGGATAGGTGAAAAGGCAAGATTTGTAACTTTTTCCCGAATGTCAGGATTCTCATTCAGAAACTGAAGTACATGGCCAAACTGAGTAACAACCATTAGAATGGTTACCATCCCCAATACCAGAAGGTCAAAAATCCGCTCGGTAATCATGGTTCCAATAAGACGGGCAAAGGATATTTTCTCATATTTGCTCATCACGCCACATTTTGACAATTCTCCCATTCGGGGAACCACAAGATTCATGATATAACCTATCATGACGGCAAAAAATGTGTTGCTGAGACGTGGTTTGTGTCCTAACGGTTCAATGAGATATCTCCATCTGGCTGCCCGGCTGATGTGACTGAGGACTCCAAGGAAAACAGAGAGCCATATCCATGAATAATTGACATCATTGGTAAGGATGGACTTCATCCTGTTGATATCCTGGTCCTTGTATAAATACCAAAACAAGAACACCCCAATGGCAAAAAATAACAAGTATTTTGTTGCCTTTTTTACTTTCTGTTTCAATTTTTCTGCCTTTGCTGATTTATAACCGTTCCTTTTTTATTATCCGGATAATTTAATGTAAATTACAAACTCAGATTTCTGATATAAAAAAACAAATAATTATCCCGTCGAATTCGGTTAGATAACTGAACATTCACAACAAAGTTGTGTATTTTTACAGGCCTTAAAAAAGGGTCTGTTCAGACGAGAGCAAATTTATAAATAACTTTGATTCTTAAGGTTTGAACTCCTATAAAATAGAAATCATGGAAGAAAGTGATTACGATGAGTGTCGTAAGGCCGAAAAAAAACCTTGGTCAACATTTTTTAAGGGATCAGAATATCGCCCGTAAAATTGTTGAAAGCCTGGATGTTTCCGGAAACGTCAATGTTTTGGAAATTGGTCCGGGGATGGGTGTTCTTACGCAATATCTATCTGTAATTCCTTCCATTCAGTTATCCCTTATCGAAATCGACAAGGAATCTGTCGAATATCTTCGCGATAATCTGCAAAACCCGAATGTGCGGATTATCGAGGGCGATTTTTTAAAGCTTGATCTTGCCTCCCATTTTGAATTTCCATTGTTTGTTATTGGCAATTTTCCGTATAATATTTCGTCGCAGATATTCTTCAGGATTCTTGAGTATCGTGATCGTATTCCCCAAGTGGTGGGTATGGTTCAGAAGGAGGTGGCTGACCGGTATTGTGCCTCTCCCGGAAGCAAGACCTATGGAATTTTAAGTGTTCTCCTGCAAGCGTTTTATCATATTGAATATTTGTTTACCGTAAGCGAGCAGGTGTTCATCCCTCCCCCAAAGGTTAAATCTGCGGTAGTCCGACTGACCAGAAATGACAGGGAATTGCCCGAGGATGAAGCTGCATTGCTGCAGATGATCGTTAAGGCAGCTTTTAACCAGCGGAGGAAAATATTGGGTAATGCCCTGAAATCAGCCGGAATACAAACACCTCCCGAATTGGCCGGATTGCGTGCTGAGCAGCTCTCGGTTGACCAGTTTCTATCAATAGTCAGGTTTGTGAAATCAGCTAAAATGCATGATGTATGAATCTTGAACTGACAAGGGAATTTATTGACAATCTGCACCTCCTGATCGAAAACAATCAGGAAGACGATGTAAAGGAACTCCTCTATGATTTACACGCTGCTGATATAGCAGAAATCATGGAAGTGCTTTCAATGGAAGAGGCTAAATATATCTACCTTTTACTGGATGGTGAGAAAGCCTCGGATGTGTTGATAGAATTGCCGGAAGATGACCGTCGAAGATTTCTGAATGCCTTGCCTCCCGAATATATTGCCCGTCAGTTTATTGAGTACATGGATTCTGACGATGCAGCCGACATTCTTGGTGAGCTTGATGAAGACAGAAAGAAATCGGTACTTAACGAGATTGGTGATGTTGAGATTGCCGGTGATATTGTTGATCTTCTCGAATATGATGAAGAGTCTGCCGGGGGGATCATGGCAAAGGAGCTTGTTTCGGTCAACGAGAACTGGAGCGTTGCCACATGTCTGAAAGAAATCTCCAGACAGGCGGAGGACGTGGATGACATCTATTATGTGTATGTGGTGGATGACGATAACAAGCTGAAAGGCGTTCTCTCACTGAAGAAACTGATTCTGAACAGCACGAGTACCCTGATCAGGAATATTTACAACGAGGATGTGAAATGGGTTACGACAGATACACCTCAGGCTGAGGTTGCCCAGATAATGGAAAAATATGACCTTGTTGCCATTCCTGTGGTTGATGAGATAGGACGATTGAAAGGTCGGATTACGTTCGATGATGTCATGGACGTCATTCGTGAAGAGGCCGAGCGTGATTACAATATGGTTTCGGGTATTACTGGAGAAGTTGAAGCCAGTGATAAGGTTTGGCAGCTTACACGAGCCAGGGTACCCTGGTTGATGGTAGGTTTGTTTGGAGGTATTATGGGTGCCCAGGTTATAGGTGCCCATGAAGATTCATTACAAAAAGTTCCGGCGACTGCATTCTTCATACCACTAATTGCGGCTATGGCCGGAAATGTTGGGGTTCAGTCTTCTTCAATCGTTGTGCAGACACTTGCGAGTGGGGTCAGGGATTATACAACCCCATGGCAGAAACTTCTAAAACAACTGTCGGTAGCTTTTGTGACAGGTGCCATTTTTTCGGTTATGATCCTATTGTATAACCTCATTTTCAGTGACAGCCTGAGTCTCACTTATGCAGTATCCCTTTCTCTGTTTATTGTCATGACCATCGCCTCGGTTTTCGGGTCACTTATACCGCTAGCCTTGCACAAAATGAAGATTGATCCGGCAGTTGCGACCGGTCCTTTTATAACTACCTTAAATGATGTGCTTGGATTGACAATATATCTGTTAATCAGTCAGTTGTTTATGGATTTTCTCTAGAGGCTTTTTCCCCGACCAATGAATGATTATTAATTGAAAAAGAGAAATCGTGGGAAACTCAAATATTGGCGCGTCACTGAATATCAATATTGTTTTTTTTGTTTCTTTTGGAATGGCGCCTGATTTTTAAAGAGATTTATATCCTGTTTTTCTATCTTTGCAATCTGAAATGAAAGAAAATTAAATGGCTGAATATAAAAAAATTAAGAGTGCTTTGGTTTCAGTTTTTCATAAGGAGAATCTGGAACCGGTAATACATGCCCTTCATGACCTGGGAATAACCCTTTATAGCACGGGTGGAACCCAGACATTCATCGAATCACTTCAAGTTCCGGTCGTTCCGGTTGAAAACCTGACCGGTTATCCTTCCATACTTGGTGGTCGTGTCAAAACTTTACACCCTGGTGTTTTTGGTGGAATTTTGGGAAGACGTGATTTGGCCGATGATGTGAAAACTCTCGAAAAATATAATATTCCTGAAATCGATTTGGTGATTGTTGACCTTTACCCTTTCGAACAGACTGTTGAGTCGGGTGCGTCAGATCAGGATATCATTGAAAAGATTGATATTGGTGGAATTTCGCTGATAAGGGCCGCCGCCAAAAATTTCAGGGATGTACTGATTGTGCCTTCCAGAGACGAATATCTGGCTTTACTCGAAATTCTAAAGGAAAGGTCAGGAGAAACGACTCTTGAAGAGAGAAGGAGATTTGCCTCCAAGGCTTTCTCAGTTTCATCGCACTATGATTCTGCAATTTTTTCATGGTTTGGAAATGACAACCATGATATGGCCAGGATTAGTCTTAACGATGGAAAAGTCCTTCGTTATGGCGAGAATCCCCACCAGGAGGCTGTCTTTTATCATTATAAAAACTCAGATACAAAGGTAACGCTGGCAAGGTCTCAGGTGCTTCAGGGAAAGGAGCTTTCCTATAACAATCTTCTTGATGCGGATGCAGCCTGGAAATCGGTAAGTGATGCATATCATTCAGTCACTCATCTGGATTCCAGGGAAGCTGTTGCCGTGGTGAAGCATCTAAATCCATGTGGTTTGGCCGTTGCACCTACACAAATGGAGGCCCTTGAGCTAGCCTGGGCAGGAGACCCGGTTTCCGCTTTTGGCGGAATTATCTGTTTCTCCGGGAAAGTTGGAAGGGAAATCGCCGAATGGTTCGACAAACGATTTGTGGAAATAGTAATAGCGCCTGGTTTTACTGATGAAGCACTCGAAGTATTTGGCAAGAAAAAAAATCTACGATTATTGGTTACACCGATTAGGTCACAAACAACAAAGGAAAAAATTATCCGTTCAGTTAGCGGTGGCATTCTGATTCAGGATGAAGATGACGGTATGGATACTGAATTCAGGAATGTTACTGCCATCGAATTCGATCAAAACAAGATGAATCTGGCCCGATTTGGAGTTATGGCCTGCAAGCATTTGAAAAGCAATGCCATAGCGTTGGTTACCGAAAATGAGAATGGTTCGTTTTGGCTAACTGGTGCCGGGATGGGGCAACCTAACAGGCTTGATAGCCTTAGACAGTTGACTATCCCTCGGTTTAACCTCAAGGATGGAATTAAAATCGAAGATTCGGTGCTGATTTCTGATGCATTTTTCCCTTTCCGTGACAGCATAGAGGCTGCCAACGAATTTGGGGTGAAATATATCGTTGAGCCGGGTGGAAGTATTCGTGATCAGGAGGTGATTGACGCTTGTAACGAATATGGTATAGGAATGGTTTTTACAGGACGCAGGCATTTTCGCCATTAAAATTATATTGAATTTAATCAATGTTATAGCATGGGATTGTTTTCATTTTTTACTCAGGAAATCGCGATAGACTTAGGTACAGCGAATACCATCATCATACATAACGATAAAATTGTCGTGGATGAACCCTCCATTGTGGCTATTGACCTGAAAACCGAAAAGTTGGTGGCTATCGGGGAAAAGGCAAGGCAAATGCAGGGAAAAACACATGCCAACCTCAAAACCATCAGACCACTGAGGGATGGTGTGATTGCCGACTTTAACGCTGCCGAGCAGATGATCAGGGGAATGATCAAAATGATCAATCCAAAAAACAGGTTGTTCTCTCCGTCGTTAAAACTGGTTATTTGTATCCCTTCGGGAAGTACCGAAGTTGAAATCCGTGCGGTACGTGACTCATCTGAGCACGCAGGTGGCCGGGAAGTGTACATGATCTACGAACCTTTGGCCGCCGCCATAGGAATAGGACTCGATGTTGAGGCTCCCGAGGGCAATATGGTGGTGGATATTGGTGGAGGTACTACAGAGATTGCCGTTATTTCCTTAGGTGGAATCGTTACGAATAAATCGATTCGCATTGCAGGTGATGACCTTACTGCCGATATCATGGAGTATATGCGTCATCAGCATAATATCAAGATTGGAGAGCGAACAGCCGAGGAAATCAAGATTCAGGTGGGATCGGCACTTCCAACCCTGGATAATCCACCCAAGGATTTTGTGGTTCAAGGACCAAACCAGATGACCTCTCTCCCTATTGAAGTGCCTGTATCCTATAAGGAAATTGCCCATTGTCTTGAGAAATCACTTTCCAAGATTGATATGGCAATATTGAGTGCCCTCGAACAAACACCACCCGAATTATATGCCGACATTGTGAAAAATGGAATCTGGCTTGCAGGTGGAGGTGCACTCCTTCGTGGCCTTGACAAGAGGTTAAGCGACAAGTTGGGAATACCCTTCCACATCGCTGAGGACCCATTAAGGGCTGTTGTCAGGGGGACAGGAATAGCACTCAAGAATGTCGATAAATTTTCATTCCTGATCAGGTAGTGTCAGGTAAAACCTTGTTATGTGGAGTCTGTTCAGGTATTTATACCGGCATCACGTTGTTATACTGTTTTTGTTCCTGGAGATAATCGGATTCATTCTGATCTTCAGTTACAACAGTTTTCAGCGTGCTGGTTTTATTAACTCCTCAGCCTATATCACAGGGAAAATTTATGACCGTTATAGTTCCATAACCGATTATTTCAATTTGTCAATTGTCAACCGTCAGCTTTCCGAAGAGAACGCCCGGTTAAGGGAATCGTTGCTGGCACAAGCCAGGAATGAAGATAGTACAGGTACAATCCAATATATCAGGAATGACAGTGTTAGGAGTTTTCAATTTATTCCGGCACGCGTAATAAATAATTCGGTAAACCGTCAACACAATTTTATTACCCTCAACAAGGGAGCCCGGCATGGTATCAGACCTGACATGGGGGTGCTCACACCTCAGGGAGTTGCTGGTGTAGTATCCCATGTTTCCGATTCATACTCGGTTGTAATATCGATGCTTAACCTGCGCTGGAACGTATCCGCGAAATTAAAACGGAACAACTATTTTGGATCACTGACATGGGATGGAAAGGATTACAGATATGCTTTGCTCAACGAAATCCCTTTTCATGTTGACTTAATGGAAGGTGACACTATTGTGACCAGTGGTTTTTCGTCTATTTTTCCTGAGGGTATGCCTTTGGGAATTATTGAGTCATACAAGAAAGAAGGAGGGGATAATTTCTACCAGATCAGGGTCCGGTTGTCGGTTGATTTTAAATCGGTTACCTACGTTGAGGTGATAGATAACCGTAAGAGGCCCGAAATTGAAGCACTGGAAAAACTGACAAATAATGGCAAGGATCTGGATTAAATATTTCTTGATGTTCATATTTGTGGTACTGATACAGGTTTTAATCCTGAATCAGTTGCAGATAAGTGGATACCTGAATCCTTACTTTTATGTACTCTTTATTCTCTTGTTGCCGGTTTCGACCCCGCGATATCTGGTATTGTTGCTGGCATTTATCTCTGGATTCAGCATTGATTTTTTTACGGATACTCCCGGCTTGCATGCTGCCGCAACCACTATGATAGGATATTTGCGGACTCCGGTATTATATCTTGTATCTGGACGTGGCTCTGATATGGCAGAGTATCCTACCCTGAAAAATAATGGCTTGCGGTGGTTTTTGGTATATTCTGTCTTGCTGGTACTAATTCATCATTTTTTCCTGTTTTATATGGAAGTGTTTTCATTTACAGGATTTTTCAGGACTCTTATACGTGTGATATTTAGTACGATATTATCCGTTTTTGTTATAGTTTTAAGCCAGTTTTTGATATTTAGGGATTAGCAACATCGGTGTGGACATTAATTCGAATAGAAAATACCTGATTGTATCGATCTTCGTGGCGGTTAGCATCGTCTTGCTGATCAGGTTATTTTATTTACAGGTCATAGACAATACCTATAAAGAATTTGCCACGAGCAATGTTCTCCGAAAGGTTGTCCAATACCCTGCCAGAGGGTTAATTTATGACCGTAATGGCGAACTTCTGGTTTATAACAAGGCAGCCTATGACCTTTTGGTGACTCCCCGTGAAGTCAAGGCATTTGACACCCTGAAGTTTTGTTCGCTTCTTGATATAACCATAGAGGAGTTTCGATTAAAGCTCAAGGAAGCAAGGGCATATTCCCCTTACAAGCCTTCGGTGCTCGTTAAACAGATATCACCTGAAAAATATGCCGTACTCCAGGAGTTGCTTTATAAAGTCCAGGGATTTTATATTCAATCAAGGACACTCCGTGAGTATCCACGACCTATGGCTGCCCACTTACTTGGCTATGTGGGAGAAGTAAACAGGGCAACCATTGAATCAAATCCGTATTATGAATCGGGCGACTATATCGGTATCAGTGGCATTGAAAAATCCTATGAGAATGAACTCAGGGGCAAGAAAGGCGTAAAGTATTATATGGTTGATGTCCATAACCGGATACAGGGAAGCTACCTGGATGGTGAAGCTGACACTACGGCTCTCATAGGAAAGAACCTGATTTCAACCCTGGATGCAGATCTTCAGGAATATGCAGAACTCTTGCTTGAAAATAAACGTGGCAGTGTGGTTGCCATTGAACCTTCAACCGGTGAAATTCTTGTGCTGGCCAATTCGCCTGCCTATGATCCCAACCTTCTGGTAGGACGCGAAAGGGGGCGAAACTATACTGTCTTGTCTGAGGATCCGGTTAAGCCTTTATATAACAGAGCATTAATGGCCCAATATCCGCCTGGGTCAACCTTTAAAATGGCCAATGCATTGGTTGCGCTTCAGGAAGGAGTCATTACTCCATCCACTTCCTATTATTGTGCACATGGATACCATAGTGGTAATTTCACGGTTGGTTGCCATCACGATATGTCATTTACTTTGGAACCTTCAATTGCAAAATCGTGTAACGCTTATTATGTGTATGTATTTCGTGCAATTCTGGAGAATAATAAATACAATAGTGTAAGAGAAGGATATGAGGCCTGGCGGAGATACATGCTGAATTTCGGCTTTGGTCGTACACTAAACACCGATTTATTGAACGAGTTAAAGGGACTTGTCCCTACTTCCGACTATTATGAGCGTTTTGTATTCAGAGGCTCAAGATGGCGTGCTTTACCTGTGGTTTCGCTGTCTATCGGTCAGGGAGAGCTTGGAATAACGCCTCTGCAACTTGCAAATTATACGGCCATGCTAGCCAATCGTGGCCATTATTATATACCACATGTCGTCAAGGAAATTGAGGGGCAGGAGATTGATATGCGATTCAGGGAGCCTGTTGACTCTGGTATCGACCGTCATCATTTTGATCCGGTCGTGGAGGGTATGGCACAAGTGATGCAGCCAGGCGGAACAGGTGCTATGTCGATGATTCCCGACATAGAGGTTTGTGGGAAGACTGGTACTGCCCAGAATCCTCATGGCCTTGATCACTCTGTATTTATGGCTTTTGCCCCCAAAGATCGTCCTAAAATCGCGATCTCCGTATATGTTGAGAACGGTATCTGGGGATCAACCTATGCCGCCCCAATAGCCAGTCTGATAGTCGAAAAGTATTTAAATGATACAATTGCGACAAGCAGATTATGGCTCGAAAGTAACATGCTGAAGGCAAACCTGATGGATCCCAACCGAGTAATAATATCAAATGGCACAGAGGAATAAACTTTGGGCAAATATCGACTGGGTTGCAGTCATGTTGGCTTTTGGATTGATGATCCTGGGATGGATAAACATTTATGCCGCTGTTTATAACGAAGATCATAGCAGCATATTTGACGTCACCCAACGCTATGGGAAGCAATTGATCTGGATAGGTGCAGCTGTATTGCTGGGAATGGTGATCCTGATTACAGACAGTAACTTCTATGTTTTTTTTTCATGGCCTATTTATGGATTGGTTATTTTGTCACTTTTATTGGTTCTGATAGCCGGTGTTGAAATCAACGGTTCAAAATCCTGGTTTGTCATAGGCGGAGATTTTCGGCTGCAGCCTGCTGAATTTGCCAAATTTGCGACAGCACTTGCATTGGCTAAGTTATTGAGCAGTTATAATTTTAAAATACAGAAGGCTCCTTCGGTGTTACTGATTGCTGGCATTATCGGACTGCCCCCTGCTTTGATCATGCTCCAGCCTGATGCAGGTTCAGCCATAGTTTTTGTTGTTTTCTTCCTCGTATTATATCGGGAAGGGATGTCTGGAATTATTTTGTTTTTTGGGTTACTGACGATCTTGTTATTTCTTCTGTCCTTGCTGACAGAAAATGTAGTTTTACTCATTCTTCTATTTACAGGAAGCATCCTTGCCTTTTACGTTCTCAATCCCAGGATGAAACTGGCTTTATCCGCTCTTGGTTTAGGAATAGGCCTTACCCTTTTGCTACAGGCAATAAATCTCATTTCAGGAAACACGATAGATTTTGAATGGATTGTTTTGTCAGGTACTGTGATTAGTATGATTGTTTTTTTTATTTATGGTCTGAAGGTTAGGATGAGGCGTGCTTTCGTTATTATCGGGATATTTTTTGCTGCTGTGTTGTTTACTTATTCTATCGATTTTGTTTTTGAGAACATACTTCAGGCGCACCAACAGGCGCGCATAAATGAATTACTTGGTTTACAAAGTGATCCTCTTGGTGCAGGATATAATGTGAATCAGAGTAAGATTGCCATTGGCTCCGGTGGATTCGCCGGAAAGGGATTTTTGAATGGGACACAGACAAAATTCAATTTTGTACCGGAGCAGAGTACTGATTTTATTTTCTGTACGGTAGGTGAAGAATGGGGTTTCCTGGGTAGCCTGGTGGTAATTGGACTATTTCTGGCCTTACTGGTGAGGATTATTAACCTTGCCGAACGTCAAAGGTCCCTTTTTAGCAGGGTTTATGGATATTCAGTGGCTTCTATTTTGTTTTTTCATTTTGCAGTTAATATTGGAATGACCATCGGGCTTATGCCGGTCATTGGAATTCCTTTACCTTTCTTTAGTTATGGCGGCTCCTCTCTCTGGGCATTTACCGTATTGTTATTTGTTTTCCTTCGGTTGGATGCCAGCCGACTGGATCGTCTCGTTTGATTCGTTGTTTTCGGGTAAACTAGTATAAAAAAAGGTCTTTTGGAGTAAAGACCTTTTTATGAGTTCAACTTTCTTATGAGATTTTCTCAAAGCCGGTCCACCTGACCAAAGCTTCCGGGATCAGAATTCCATCACGAGTTTGATTGTTTTCAAGTAAGGCAGCCACTATTCTTGGGAGGGCAAGGGCGCTGCCGTTGAGAGTATGGGCCAGTTGGGGCTTTTTGCTGTTTTTGTCGCGGTATCTCAATTTTAATCTATTAGCCTGGAAAGACTCAAAATTGGATACAGAACTTACTTCGAGCCATTTTTGTTGGGCAGCAGACCAGACTTCAAAGTCATAAGTCATGGCAGAAGTGAAACCCATATCTCCACCACAAAGTTTTACAATGCGATATGGTAGTTCGAGTTTTTTGACCAGTGATTCGACATAATTAACCATCTCTTCCAGAATCTGGTATGATTGGTCAGGATGAGCTATTTGTACTATTTCAACCTTGTCGAACTGGTGAAGGCGGTTAAGTCCACGTACATCTTTTCCATAAGATCCGGCTTCACGGCGGAAGCATGCGCTGTATGCCGTATTTTTGACAGGCAATTCCTCTTCGTCGAGAATAACATCCCTATAGATATTTGTCACGGGCACTTCTGCGGTTGGAATCAGATATAGATTGTCAATTGAAACATGATACATCTGTCCTTCCTTATCCGGGAGCTGTCCTGTGCCGAAACCGGATGCCTCGTTAACCATTAATGGAGGCTGAATTTCTTCATATCCATTTTCACGGGCTTCATTAAGAAAAAAGTTGATCAAGGCACGCTGCATTTGGGCACCTTTTCCACGGTAGACGGGGAATCCTGCTCCTGTCAACTTAACACCCAGTTCAAAATCGATCAGGTTGTATTTGGTGGTAAGATCCCAGTGGGGTAATGATCCTTCAGGCAGGGAAGGAATGGTTCCGCCACTTCTGACAACGAGATTGTCGTCTGCACTCTTGCCTTTGGGCACAGATTCATGTGGAACGTTTGGCAATTGCACCAAAAGAGCCTGAACCTGATCGTCAATGTCATTAAATACCTGATCAAGTTCCCGAATTTTATCCTTCAATTCGGCAGTAAGGCTTTTTGCATGATTGGCCTCTTCCATTTTGCCATCCTTGAACAGAATTCCTATCTCCTTTGATAGTTTATTCATTTCAGCTTTGGCTAAATCAGCCTGGGTTTGTGTCTGATTTCGTTTTTCCCTGAGTTCAATGATAGAATTAACGATTGTGGAGGCATCGAAATTTCTTTTTGCCAGTTTTTCGATGACTTCTTCCGGACGGTCGTTCAGATATTTAATGGTAAGCATAATTTTCTGATAAGTTTCAGTACAAAAGTAGCAAAACAACAAACTCCTGCCGGTTGTGGCAGGAGTTTGTTATGTAAGAATTGTGATTTTCTTAAGAAGTACCGGATTAGTTGATTGAGGCTTCAACGGCAACAATGGGTTCTACTGAAACGTAAGACCTGTTATCGCGTTTTTTGCTGAATACAACCGTACCATTGGTAAGGGCAAACAGGGTGTGGTCTTTACCAATTCCCACGTTTTCGCCCGGATGATGTTTTGTGCCTCTCTGGCGAACAATGATATTGCCCGCTTTAGCAAACTGACCGCCAAATATTTTCACGCCAAGTCGTTTACTTTCCGATTCGCGTCCGTTTTTCGAACTACCTACACCTTTCTTATGAGCCATGGTCTTTTAATTTAATTATCCAACAATTTCTTCAATGAGCACCTGAGTGAAAGACTGACGGTGTCCATTCATCTTTTGGTAACTTTTCCTTCTTTTCTTTTTGAAAACCAGGACCTTGTCACCTTTAGTATGCTCCAGGACCTTTACAGTTACCTTTGCACCTTCTACCACTGGCGTTCCAACAGAAACGCTGCCTTCATTGTCAACCAACAAAACCCTGTCAAAGTCAACCGAGGTTCCTTCAGCTGCCTGGAGACGGTGTACAAAAACTTTTTTGTTCTTTTCAACTTTGAACTGTTGTCCAGCAATTTCAACGATTGCGTACATATTCTTTCAATTATTAGTTATGTCTGCCAGGCGGAAAAAACCTCTCGTCTTTCACTTCTCTGCCTGGACAAATCAATTTTTGGGACTGCAAAAGTAGTTATTTTCGGATGATTACCAAATGATTGTCAGATATTTTTAGTTGCAAGGGAAAAGTTTAACGGTCAAGAGACTTGAGGATTCTTTAGAAGGAAATTAATTTCTGTTTTGCATATGCTGGAGAAAAAACGGATATTTGACATCTATTTCAGGAGTCGCTGCTTGGGTGATGTCGAAAAAAGGAAAGAAATATATATTCAACCCTGAATTTTCGATTAATTTTATACCGACATTCCCTTCAGTCAGGCAAGATGGAAGGTGCATTATTGCATTCGATTTATTTTACATGCAAGGCTTATCATGCAGAAAGTTAAACTGAATATTCTAGGCTTGTCGGTTAGTCAAACCCAGACCGGAGCTTATGCGTTGGTGCTCGCGGAAGAAGAAGGTGACCGTAGGTTACCTATTATAATCGGACCAGTGGAGGCACAAGCAATTGCCATCCAGCTGGAAGGCCTGAAACCTCCACGGCCATTAACGCACGATCTCATCAAAAATTTGGCAATAGCCTTCGACATCGCCCTTCTGGAGGTAATTATCCATAAATTGGAAGAGGGAATTTTCTATTCGGAATTGCTTCTTGAAATGGAGGGCAAGGAAGTGAGGGTGGACTCAAGGACTTCTGATGCAGTTGCGCTAGCTATCCGTTTCAGATGCCCTATCTATACCACTGAGGATATTTTACACAAAGCCGGAATTGTGCTTGATATGAATGAAGAACAGACAGCCCGTGAACATTTTGATGAAGGTCATGTGGGGCATGGAAAATCCATTTATGAAAAGTACACTTTGTCTGATCTTGAAAACCTCCTGGGGGAAGCCATCCAAAATGAAGATTACGAAAAGGCGTCGTTGATTCGGGATGAAATTAAACGACGGAAAAAATAATAGATTGGTGTATGAAGAAAACTATATTGTCCCTTTTTCTTGTTCTGTTTCTTGTTTTTCTGTCTTATTTGGTGATGGGTGCCCTGGAAGTTCAGGATTCCATCAATTCCCAAGGAGATAGTTCTACATTGGTAAATATCCTGCCTTCCGAAGGAACTTCACAGCCAAATACATCTGCCCTTCTTCTGACTAAGACTCCGGAGCGCTCATTTTCATTTCTTACCATTATTCGGGGTATCATTGGCATGTTTGTCCTGCTAGGTCTTGGTTATCTGCTTTCGCATAACCGGAAGAATATACCTTGGAAAACCGTTTTTACAGGCCTGGCTTTTCAGGTCATATTGGCTATTGGGGTTTTATATGTTCCCTTTATCCGCTATGGGTTTGAATTTGCCGGTCAGATCTTTGTTAAGATTCTGGATTTTACCAAGGCCGGCAGCGAATTTCTGCTTGGCGGGTTAATGGATTCTAATACATATGGTTACATATTTCTTTTCCAGGTTCTTCCTACCATTATTTTCTTTTCGGCACTCACAAGTCTGCTTTTTTATTGGGGAATTATACAAAAGGTTGTATGGGCCTTGGCATGGGTTTTTACAAAAACTTTGAAAATCTCGGGAGCTGAAGCTTTATCGGTTGCCGGTAATATCTTTCTGGGACAGACCGAATCGCCCCTGATGATAAAGGCTTATTTGCCCAAAATGGGTAATTCTGAAATTTTATTGGTGATGACTGGAGGCATGGCTACACTGGCTGGAGGTGTCCTTGCTGCTTACATCGCAATGCTGGGTGGAGACGACCCTGTTATGAGACTTGAGTTTGCAAAGCACTTGCTGACTGCATCAGTAATGGCTGCTCCAGCCGCCATCGT
Organism: Bacteroidales bacterium 6E; assembly: GCA_001270045.2. Lineage (GTDB taxonomy): Bacteria > Bacteroidota > Bacteroidia > Bacteroidales > Prolixibacteraceae > UBA1413. The sequence continues at coordinate 24,243 of DF970671.1, forward strand.
TTTTTCCAAAATGATCGTACCTCCTGATACTGAAATTAATAAGGAAATAGAGGTCAGTAAGGACAAAATCGGAAGTAATGTGCTTGACGCAGTCACAAACGGGACAAGCGAAGGGGTAAAGCTTGCGGTTAATGTGGCAGGGATGCTTTTAGCTTTTATTGCTTTTATTGCCATGTTCAATTTTATTTTTGGAAAAATCGGACAGTGGACTACGCTCAATGATATGATTGTTACCGCCACAAATGGACGCTACGAAGGATTGTCCCTTCAATTTATCCTTGGGTATACTTTCGCCCCCTTGATGTGGCTAATCGGGATTACTCCTGATGACATTGTGATGGTAGGAAGATTATTGGGAGAAAAATTGATTCTTACCGAGTTCATTGGATATATCAGCCTTGCCGAACTTAAAACGGCAGGCGCCTTTGCATCACATAAATCAGTGATAATGGCCACATACCTTCTCTGTGGATTTGCGAATATTGCTTCAATTGGAATACAGATAGGTGGAATTGGATCATTGGCTCCCAATAAGAGAGTATTACTTTCAAAATATGGTGTTCCGGCCTTAATTGCCGGAACATTAACTTCACTTATGTCAGCTACAATTATAGGAATGCTGATGGGATAATTCTCATTATTTCCAAATATATAAGTTGATAAACATGTCATAATCCCCAATAATCTTGTGGATATGGTTTTTTTTGTGGTTCAATTTGTGGACCATCCATATTTCGTTTGAGTCTCAAAAGCTAAAATTCCCTGATGAGGTCATTTCTTACCACTTAGGGCGAGTCATTATATTTTTTATCCTTTATTTTTGTGCCTTTGTTTTTAGAAACACTTAAGATTGAATATCATGGAAATTGCCAGCAAATATAATCCAACGGAGGTTGAGAAGAAATGGTATAGCTACTGGATGGAGAATGGATTCTTTCATTCGGAGCCTGATAATCGTGAACCATATACCATTGTTATTCCACCTCCCAATGTTACAGGGGTTCTCCATATGGGGCACATGCTGAACAATACCATCCAGGATATTCTGGTTCGTCGTGCCCGTATGAAGGGGAAGAATGCCTGTTGGGTTCCCGGAACCGATCATGCCTCCATTGCAACCGAGGCAAAGGTTGTCAACAAACTTCGGGAAGCCGGGATTGACAAGCACTCATTGAGTAGGGATGAGTTTCTGAAACATGCATGGGACTGGACACACAAACATGGGGGTATCATACTTGAGCAGTTAAAAAAACTGGGAGCCAGTTGCGACTGGGATCGTACTACCTTTACCATGGATGAGCAACGAAGTGAATCGGTCATAAGGGTTTTTGTTGATTTATACAAAAAGGGTTATATATACAGGGGTGTCAGAATGGTGAATTGGGATCCCCAGGCCAAAACTGCTCTCTCGGATGAGGAAGTGATATATAAAGAAGTCCAGTCAAAACTGTACTATCTTAAATATCAAATTGAAGGTAGCGAAGATGAGTTTGTTACCATCGCAACGACACGTCCTGAAACCATTTTGGGGGATACAGCCGTTTGTGTTCATCCCGAAGATGAACGCTTCTTTCACTTGAAAGGTAAAAGAGTGATTGTTCCACTCATTAATCGTGCAGTTCCGGTAATCCAGGATGAATATGTGGATATGGAATTTGGTACTGGTTGCCTTAAGATTACACCTGCACACGATGTGAATGACTATACCATCGGCCTGAAATATAATCTGGAATCTATCGATATATTTAACGATGATGGTACCTTAAGCGAGAGTGCCGGATTGTTTATTGGTGAGGACCGTTTTGTTGTCAGGGAGAAAATAGTTCCGGAATTGCAAAAGGCTGGAAACATTGCCCTGATTGAAGATTATACCAACAAGGTAGGATATTCGGAACGGACGGATGTGGTTATTGAGCCTAAACTTTCGGCACAATGGTTCTTGAAAATGGAGGATTTGGCGAAACCTGCCCTGGAGAATGTAATGAATGAGAATATTCAATTCTATCCTCCCAAATTCAAGAACATATACCGACACTGGATGAGCAACATCAAGGACTGGTGTATAAGCCGGCAGCTTTGGTGGGGCCATCGTATTCCCGTCTACTATCTCCATGACGGCAGCTTTGTGGTAGCCAACAATGCGGAAGAAGCAGTGACTGAAGCACGCATGAAGACAGGCAATCCAGATTTGGGAATCAATGATCTTCGTCAGGACGAGGATGTATTGGATACGTGGTTCAGTAGCTGGTTATGGCCTGTATCCGTTTTCGATGGCATTAATAATCCTGACAATCCTGAAATCAAGTATTATTATCCGACCAGTGATCTAGTTACGGCGCCCGATATCATTTTTTTCTGGGTTGCCCGTATGATTATCGCTGGCTATGAATATCGAAATGACCTTCCCTTCAAGAATGTTTATTTCACGGGAATGGTGCGTGATAAGCAAGGACGTAAAATGTCAAAATCTCTTGGAAATTCTCCTGAGCCACTTGAATTGATCGAAAAATTTGGTGCAGACGGAGTAAGAGTGGGGATGTTGCTTTGTTCACCGGCAGGAGGAGATCTCCTTTTCGATGAGAGCTTACCTCAACAGGGCATGAGTTTCTCAACAAAAATATGGAACGCATTCCGGCTTGTTAAGAGCTGGGAAGTAGATGATGCCATCTCCCAGCCACTACATTCACAGCTTGCGATAGATTGGTTTCAACATAAATTGGCTGAAGTAAATCGTCAAATGGATGATTTATTTGAAAAATACCGGATTTCAGATGCATTGATGCTCATTTACACTACGGTCAGAGATGAGTTCTCAGGCTGGCTGCTGGAGACCGTAAAACCCGCATATCAAATGCCGGTTGATGCCCGGACTTATTCAGAAGTAATTACCTTGTTTGATCATTTACTTAAAATTCTCCATCCTTTCATGCCATTTATCACCGAAGAAATATGGCAGATGCTGGAAGAAAGAGCCAAAGGTGAAAGTATCATGGTTTCAACATTGCCTAAAGCTTCTCAATATGATTCAAGAATTACAGAGGCCTTTGAGAATGTCAAGGAAGCTGTTTCCGGAATCAGAAAGATCCGGCTCGACCATGCTGTCCCAAACCGGGAAGTATTGGAATTGTTCGTTCAGCCAGGAGACAAGGGTTTTGAACAGGAATACCTGCCTGTAGTATTAAAATTGGGAAACCTAAACAAGGTTTGTGTTGTGAATGGTGAGGTTAGTGGCGCTGCCTCATTCAGGGTAAAATCAACCAATTTCTACCTTCCATTGGGCGAACATGCAGATACAGAAGAAGAACTCAGGAAATTGAATGATGAGCTCACTTATACAAAGGGCTTTCTGCAATCGGTAATGAAGAAGCTTGGGAATGATAGATTTGTGTCTGGTGCCCCCAAAGAAGTAGTTGATAAGGAAATGGCAAAAAAGGCTGATGCTGAAGAGAAAATCAGGATTTTAGAGGAAAGGATAGCAAGCCTGAAAGCTTAAATTTGATTTTTAAATCAGGAAAGAATTCTCATAAATCCCTTGGGATTTACCAGAGGAAGTTCAAACCAAAACCGTGACCCTTTGTTGATCTCGGAGTTCAGATTCAGAGTACCCCCCATCAGGGCAACAAAATGTTGTGCCACGGATAAACCAATTCCGGCACCAGCCTTCTGGGAAGTCCGGTCTTTGTCAATTACATAGAAACGCAAGAAAATGTTTTCTCTTTCGCTTTCGGGAATTCCTGGACCTGTGTCCTCAACAAAAAATTCAACAGAGGAAGAACCTTTGTTATTGTATCCAAAACGAATCATGCCTTCATTCGTAAATTTGATCGCATTTTCAAGTAAGAGATGAAGGGTCTGTTTTAGAAGTACCTGATCGGTCTCGAATCCAACTTCATCAGCCTGAATAGCCGCGGACATTTTAAGTTGAAGGTCACGGTTGTCAGGCATCAGTGGGTAGAATTGGTTAAATAAATCACGAAGCAGCTGGTTGATATTGCAAAATGATGTGCTTATTTCCAGTGTGTTGGTCTCGATTTTTGAAAGATAAATCGTGTTGTCAATCATGCTCAACAACTGATAACCATGCACTGAAATCTCATGTATGAAATCCTCTTTCTCGAAGTCAGATAAGCCTGGTTCGGCCAGCAGTTTGGTAAGTCCGATGATAATGTTCATTGGAGTCCTGATATCATGCGACAGGTTGGCAAGGAACCTTGATTTAAGGGCGACTGCTTCCTCTGCCCTGATCTTGGCCTTTTCAAGTTCAAATTCAGCCTTTTTCCTGCGTGTAATATCTCTTGCTATGGAAATTACGGCATTGTCATTAAGACGGGCCAGTCGCATTTCAAATAATAGCGTGGTGTTGTTGGCTTCAAGTGAATACTCGATGGTCTCAATGGAGTCATTATCAATGGCTCTGTGAATGCATTCGAAAATTTTCCTGGACATGTTTTCCGGAAATCCAACGTCAAAAATAGTACTTCCAATGATTTCTCCCGCTTCAAGGCGAAGGTCTGACTGCCCCTTGAATACCAGGTCTTCATAGGTGCCTTCACGATCAATGACAAAGAAGATGTCTGGAATGGCTTCAATAAGAGCCATGTATCTGTCTTTTGTCTCCTTCAGGGCCTTTATTTCTTTCTTTTCCTGTGAAACATCATAAAAGATACATACGCAGCTAAACTGGTTAAACCAGAATATGTGAAGGTTGAACCATTTATCATGGTAAGGCGAATAAATCTCTGATTGTTGCCTCGGATTTAAGATAAAGAGGTCGTTCCAGTTGAATGAATTCTTGAAGATAAGACCAAATAAATAATTCAGTTCCTGATTCTTTGCCTCCTGGAATGGCATTTTGAATTGTGACTCAAATGCATGATTGATCTTTTCGATTTGCAGGAGGGTGATATTGCCGGCATGATCTCTAGCTGCATTGATCTGAACCAACGGTTGTTTTACCGTCTGGAATGTTTCATTGATCTGACGTTGAATTGAAAGTTGTTCTTCCCTTAATGCACTGAAGCGTTTGTCGAAACTCACCCTGATTAGGGTTGCTGCAATAAAGACTATGATGAGTCCGGTAAGGGGATTGTTTGAGAAATTCTGTGAAAGCGCAAAGAATCGGTCAGAAAGATCGGCCTCAATAATATGAAAGACCATATAAACCAGTCCACTGGCCATGAAGAGGATGAACCTGAAATTGACGGCCGAGAATAATGCGAGAAATGAAACACCGGCGATAAACCACCACATGGCGGTAAAAAGTGTCTCGGCAGGTGGATTGCTGTTGCTGAAATCTGCCAAATAGGAAAAATAAGAGATCAGCGGTATAAAGAATACTATATTGATAGATAGGTCACTTTTTCCTTGCCTGACACTTAAGAATGCACCGACGAATGCCAGGATACTGATAATGTCAGCAACCGGATTGGCAAGGTCAGTTCTGAATAGTTGTTTATAGACAAGTGCAGCAAGCGCAATAACCAGACCTGCTGCCATAATATATTTCAAACTTCCGGAGATACTGTCTTCGCCTTTTTTTATATCATGCGCACTATATTTCAATATGTTTGAATATGCTATATCCTGCGTTATCGCGAAATACTTCCATCAGGAATTTTGGTTCCCAATTTTAAAGTTAAGTGTAAAAATAACTGAAAAGAAATAAGGAATACTCTTTGAATGAAAAAAATCATCATTCGTATTCTGTCGCATCAACAGAGTGCAAATAATTGTGAACCTGATTTTTGTTATAAATTATTCGGATTGCATGGTTTAGTTTTGTGATGAAGAATAATTATAAATAAGGATATAAAATGGCAAAAGGTTTTTTTAATGTTCCGGTTGCAGTTAATGAGCCGGTGTTGAGTTACGCTCCGGGATCTGCCGAGCGTAAAGAGCTTCAGGAAAAGCTCAGGGAAATGCGGGGAATGGAACTTGAACTCCCCATGATAATAGGGGGAAAAGAAATTCGGACAGGTAAGTTGGAAAGGATGTTTCCTCCCCACGAAATCGCGCACACTCTGGGATATTACCATCAAGGTGATGCTAGTCATGTGACCATGGCCATCGAAGCCGCCATGGCTGCTCGCGAACAATGGGCTGCCCTGTCGTGGGAGCATAGGGCATCTGTTTTTCTGAAAGCTGCCGACTTATTGGCAGGTCCCTATCGTGCAAAGCTCAATGCAGCCACCATGCTTGGGCAGTCAAAAAATGCTTACCAGGCAGAGATTGATGCAGCCTGCGAATTGGCTGATTTTTTCCGGTTTGGTGTCAGGGAGATGACGAGAATATATCAAATGCAACCTGAGTCAGTGCGTGGCATTTGGAATTATAATGAATTCCGTCCTCTTGAAGGTTTCGTATATGCATTAACACCTTTCAACTTCACCTCAATTGCCGGAAACCTGCCTGCAGCACCTGCAATGATGGGTAATGTTGTTGTTTGGAAACCTTCAAAAACTGCCGTTTATTCTGCCGGGGTTATCATGGATCTTTTCCGTGAGGCTGGTGTGCCTGACGGTGTTATCAACCTCGTTTTCGTATCTGGTCCGGTTGGAGCTGAAGTTACCATGAACCATCCTGATTTCGCTGGAATTCATTTCACCGGAAGTACAGGGGTATTCCAATCGGTATGGAAAAGAATAGGCGAGAATATCTATAAATACAAATCATATCCCAGGATCGTTGGAGAAACTGGCGGTAAAGACTTCATTTTTGCTGATGCGACAGCTGATAAGCAGGCATTGACAATTGCAATGATCAGAGGTGCGTTTGAATATCAGGGTCAGAAGTGTTCAGCGGCTTCAAGAGCTTATGTTCCCGCAAGTATCTGGCCAGATATCAAGGAGCGTCTCGAACGTGAAATGGCCACTGTGAAGATGGGGCCACCTGAGGACTTCACCAATTTCTTTAATGCCGTAATTGATGAGGCTTCTTTCGATAAACTGGTTAGCTTTATTGACCGTGCGAAATCTGATAAAGATGCAGATGTCATCATAGGGGGAAATTATGACAAATCAGTTGGTTATTTTATCGAACCGACGATTATCCAGGCCTATGATCCAAAATATATCACAATGGAAGAAGAATTGTTTGGGCCGGTACTGACAGTTTACGTATACAATGACGAAGACCTGGATGAGACATTGAAGATCTTGGATGAAACATCAATTTATGCACTGACGGGTGCCATCTTCTCACAGAACCGGTATAATATCGAAAAATATACCCGCATACTCGAAAATGCTGCCGGCAACTTCTATATTAACGACAAGCCTACTGGTGCTGTTGTTGGTCAGCAGCCTTTTGGTGGTGCCAGGGGATCGGGAACAAACGACAAGGCCGGATCTCTTTTCAATATGCTTAGATGGGTCAACATACGAACCATCAAGGAGAATTTTAATCCTCCCCATAATTATACCTATCCAAATTTTGCTCCGGATAAAGAATAAACTTTGGGATGTTAAAAACACGGGAGATTGTTTAATCAATTCTCCCGTGTTTTTTTATAATTTGGCAGCAAATTAAGCTGTGTATGCTGAATAGGTTAAAATCTGAAGGTCGATTTTATATCTTATTGAAAAACAAATATTTCATCGTAATTCTCATCTTTGTCGTCTGGATGATATTTTTCGATGAAAATAACCTTGTTGCCCATCATCGTAACAAGAAGAGGCTATCAGCTCTTAAATCGCAGAAAGAATATTACATCGAAAAAATCGCTGAAGACAATCAAAAGATTGAAGAACTGCGTTCTGGACAGAATAATCTTGAAAAATATGCCCGTGAGCAGTTTTTCATGTCACGTCCGGATGAGGATGTGTTTATGATTGTCGAAGATTAAACGGCTGTCAGTTTCAAATAGGCCGCTATTCCCAAAATCATATAAATGATGATCTCGCCCCAGACGTGGCGTTTGAATGACAGTAGCAGATTACTAACCAGGAAAGAGACAGGCGTAAGGGCAACCAGAAGTATTTCTTCAGAAGCTGATGGAACCAAACCCAATATAATCAGGTTGCTGACAAAAATCAGAAAGAAGACAAGGTAGTACTGCCTGATACTGATTTTCTTCTCTTCATAATTTCTGATCATGTTAAGACTTCCCACGAAGATCAATAATCCGATATAGCCCAGATATATCAATATGCCCGGTTTATTGCCAAACTGTGGATTTGTTGTCATCAGATTTGCCTCCAGGATTGTGATTTGTTGTGGCAGTCCGTCATTTAGGAAAAAGTAAGTAAATGTGAAAAGCCACGGTGTGAGGAATCCTGCAATTGTTAACACATTTTCTCTCCAACCCGTTTCCCTTCCCAGAATCATTCCTCCGGCAACCACTGAAGGCAGCAGGAAAACTGAATTCAGATAAAACATTGAGCCAATTCCCAAAAGGAATCCTGACTCAAAAACCTGTGAATAAGGTTTTCTTTGATCAAAAACATTAAAAATTCTGTAAAGGGACAACAATAAAAAGATCAGCGAAAAATAGATCGGATGGAGTGTATGAAACGCTGACAAACCACAAACAAAATATATAAAAAGAGCTGCTGGTAAAACATTTTTTGTTCTGGAAAAGCCAAATTCGGTATTCATCCTTTGCAAAATTACTCCTGCAAGGATCAGAAGCAGGAAGGAGATAGCTCCCATTGCCAAAGGGGAATTTTTGACCAGTAAATGGACAGGCCTGAAAAGGACCATTTGGTTTTCGCCATCAAAAAAATTGTAATGATAATCTTCAGTGCCTGAGACTAGCCAAAATACCAAAGCAAGCACTGGGAAGATCAGGTAGCTGATTAACCGGTTCGAATTGGCCAGCCGATATATCATGGTTTAGAGATCAAAACCGATATCAGTGCGGAAGTATTTACCTTCGTATTCAATCAGTCGGGCGTTATTCAATGACTTAGCCAAAGCTTCATGGATGTCATTGCCTGAAGCACTGATTGCAAGGACCCTGCCTCCATTGTTTTTCAATTTGCCAAATTCCAGTTTGGTGCCTGAGTGGAAAAGGAGACAATCGTTAATCTTGTCATATCCGGATATGATCTTTCCTTTTTCGAATTCCCCAGGGTATCCCCCCGAAACCAGTACCACCGTAGCTGCTGCCTCTTCAGTGTACTCGATATTTTTGGTGCCGAGTTTACATTCAGCAGCAGCATTTAACAGATCGAGCAAGTCAGATTTAATGCGGAGCACGACTGCTTCTGTTTCCGGATCCCCCATACGTGCATTGTATTCAATCATATATGGATCTCCATCACAATTTATCAGGCCGAAGAAAATGAAGCCCTGATATTCGATATTTTCCTCCTGCAAACCACGAATCGTAGGTTCGATAATCCTGGTTTTTACCTTATCCATAAAGACTTCGTCGGCAAAGGGTACCGGGCTTACGGCTCCCATACCTCCGGTATTGAGTCCGGTATCTCCCTCTCCGATTCTTTTATAATCCTTGGCCTCAGGTAGCAGGATATAATCTTTTCCATCGGTCAAAATGAAGACCGATAATTCTATGCCCGAGAGGAATTCTTCAATAACAACGGTTTTGCTTGCATTGCCAAATTTTCCGACAAGCATTTCCCAAAATGCGTCCTGGGCGTATTCCAATGAGTCGAGTATCAGGACTCCCTTCCCTGCGGCCAGGCCATCAGCTTTAAGAACGTATGGTGGATTCATGGCTTTCAGGAAACGGAATCCTTCTTCGGCAGTTTCCTTTGTAAATGAGGCATATGTGGCAGTTGGTATTTGATGCCTCTTCATGAAATCTTTGGCAAATTCCTTACTCCCCTCCAGTCGGGCTCCCTCTTTTTTGGGCCCGATGATTTTTACATACTGAAGGTCAGGGTCGTTGGCAAAATAGTCATGAATTCCATCAACCAGGGGGGCTTCCGGACCAATTACCATCAGATCGATCTCATTCTCGAGTACTTCCCTCTTAATGGTTTCAAACTGTGATAAGTCGGCATTCAGGTTAATCCCTAATTCAGCCGTGCCAGGATTCCCAGGTGCGAAAAACAATTCTGAAAGCAGCGGGCTCTGACTGATTTTCCATCCGAGTGCGTGTTCGCGCCCACCTGATCCAACTATAAGTACATTCATAGTAAATATTTTAACCGATGTTGTTGATGTCTACAGGCAATTCAAATTTATAAAGAATAGCGGAATAATTTAATAACAGGTTAATTACCTCATTCTTCCTTAGTTCTACAAAGGATGCAAAAGTAACTGCTCCTTTGAATAAAAAGGAATGGCTTCAAGTTGATATCCTTCATCTTTTAACATTTTAATTACCAACGGAAGGGTTTTTTGTAATGTCTCATAGGTTTTAACGGAATCATGGAACGTGATTATTGACCCATTCTGAATATATCGGTTGATATAATCTACAATTTTTGATGGTTTGACGGCGGGGTCATAATCACGTGAAAGGATATCCCACATAATGATCTTATATTTTTGGGAAATATGCCTGTATTGTGAAAACGACATCAATCCATGGGGTGGCCTGAAAAGGTTTGATTGGATCAGCCGGGCTGCCTTGTCAATATTTTGGTAGAATTCTGTACTGTTGGATTTTAATCCTTGCATATGATTGAATGTGTGGTTGCCCACAGCATGTCCATGGTCTAGGATATCCTCAAAAATCTCCTGATTTCGTTCAACATTTTCGCCAACACAGAAGAAGGTTGCTTTCGCATTGGTTTCATCCAATCTTTCCAGAATCCATGGCGTAACAATGGGTATCGGCCCATCATCGAATGTAATAAATACACTTTTGCTGCTCCCGCCCATTCTCCAGAAGGCCTCTGGATATAATCGCCTGAAAAGTCCGGGAGGATGGACGAGAGGAGCAAAAAATGTCATTGAATAGCTGACATGAATCTGGCATAATACTCTTCCATGGTTGCACGCGCTTTTTCTCCCGTGGCGGTAGAACCGGCCGCGTTTGAAATCCGCTCCAGTTTCTGCAGGTAGAACAGATTCTTTTGCATTTCATCCGTTACATCACCTGAAACCTGAAGTCTGGCCGGAAGCGTGAACAAATATGCCAGCATGTCTTCAAATGAGCTAATTGATTCTTCAGCCAGTTGGTCTGCCTTTTGGGTGGCTTTGGCTTTATAGAGTGTTTCGATCATATCAAGAGAAAAATACTCATGCGGTACAATCCTGGTAGGCACCAGTTCAAAACCACGGTCAATCACTTCAACAGCCTTGCTTGTATCACCTTCAACCAGCAACTGTTGTGCCAGTCTGTTGAAATTGTTACGAATTTTGGTCATCATTCTGGCGTTGTTTTCATCAATATAGACGTTAGGATCGTCCATATTGCCCCAGGCAAACTTGTTCATCAGATTGTCGTACATGATACTGGCCCCGACATTACCAAAGTTAATCCTGTCGGCAGTGGGGGTCTCTCTTTTTATGGGAACAAAACGGTATGCGAAACCTTCCAGCTGGAAGTAGTCCTGAAGATTCAGGAACTTTGATGGTGCGATTGTAATGGCAAAATAAATAGGTCTTTCCCAATTGTTGTTTGCAATCATGTCAAGTATGACATATTCATCCTTCGGAAGATAATCCTTGTGGCTCAGGTCGATGTATATCGTATCGACAATTTTGTCATAATCTTGGGGTCTTACCACTTTATTTCTGATAACAGCCTCCTTGTCGACAGGATAGGAAATCACTTTTTTAGGAATATAGGAAGCATTACTTGCCTGGCGTAATTTTGTTCCCGGATCTTCACTGGAAACAAAGTTGACAGCCTCCCTCAAGTCGACTGTTGGTCGTTTTATTCTTGGATCGTCCAGCAAATAGACCAAATCCCGGGTGCCCTGTGTATATTGCTCTTCCTTCAGGCTGATTGGAAGCGGTTTTGAATCCCACATTTTCTGTTTCATCTGGGTAATGTACCAATCGGTCTGCAGATAACTTAAGTTACAAACCCGGACATCCCTTCTTACGCCTTCGACATCCTGATTGTACCAGAGTGGAAATGTGTCGTTATCTCCATTTGTAAATATGACACCCTGTTCAGCGACTGTTTTGAGGTAATTCGCTCCAAGATCCCTGGCTGTATAGCGGTTTGAACGATCGTGGTCGTCATAGTTGGCCGAAATGAGAATACCGGGCACCAGCACAAGGCCCAGCAAAGATACCAGGGCAGCGTTAATGTTGTCGGGGAGTACTTTTTTGAGTGCTTCATACAAAGCAGCCACGCCAAGGCCGATCCAAATTGTGAATGCATAGAATGACCCGGCATAGGCATAATCCCTTTCACGAGGCTGAAGCGGATACTGGTTAAGATATACCACAATGGCGAGTCCAGTCATCACGAACAGCAATGTCACAAGCCATAAACCCTGCCTGCCCTCCTTGCCTTTGTTGAACTGGAAAAAGATACCCAATATGCCGAAAATGAGGGGAAGGAAATAATACTCATTCTTTGCTTTGTTATTAGCCAGTTGCTCAGGAAGATTGGTCTGGTCTCCAAGCCTGATTTTGTCGAGGCCATTGATGCCACTGATCCAATTTCCATGAAGAATTCCTCCATGACTTTGGATATCATCCTGGCGACCGGCAAAGTTCCACATGAAATAACGCATATACATGTGACCAACCTGGTATCTGAAAAAGAATTTCAGGTTTTCGCTGAAGGTTGGCTTGATAATGTTCTCGGTTTCTCCTCTTTCGTTTTGATGTCTTACCGGGCGACCTTTAATGTTTGCCCATTGTTCATATTCCTGGGCATGTTGAGGGTCCATGGAACTCCACATCCTGGGGAAAAGCGTCTTGAACTTGTCGTCATAATTGGGTCTTACCCTATATTCCGTAATGACATATTTGCCATCCCGCTGTGTATAATAAGGGCTACCCTGAGTATAACGGTTGGCCGGATTGAGGGGTGAATTGTAGTATTGTCCATGTACCAGTGGCCTTTCACCATATTGTTCACGATTCAGATAGGACAGCAGGGAAAAGGTGTCATTCGGACTGTTCTGGTCCATGGGAGGAGCTGCCGATGACCTTATGATGATAAGGGCGAACGACGAATATCCTATAAATATCACTGTCAATGCGACAACTATGGTATTCCATACAACCAGATTTTTTTTGATGGTATACCTGATGGCAAAAATCATGAAGGCAGTCAGGGCTATGACATAGAACAATGCCCCTGAATGGAAGGGCATGCCAAGTCCATTCACAAACATCAACTCAAACCAGGAAGCAATTTTTACGAATCCCGGTATGACTCCATACATCAAACCGCCCAGGATGGCGATCGAAACCAGGAGTGCATAGAATATACCTTTGTTGGTTACCTCGTATTTCTTGAAATAATAAACAAAAACGATTGCTGGAATGGCAAGCAGGTTAAGGAGGTGAACCCCGATAGATAAACCGATCAAATAGGCAATAAGAATAAGCCATCGGTTGGCATGAGGCTTGTCGGCAATATTCTCCCATTTAAGAATAGCCCAGAATACAAGGGCTGTCAGGAAGGATGACATAGCATAAACCTCACCTTCGACTGCCGAGAACCAGAAAGTATCCGAAAAGGCATATCCTAGTGCACCTACAAGCCCACTGCCCATGATTGCCAGTATGTTGCCGGTCGACATTTCATTATCTGGAGCAATGAGTTTTTTTGCGAGGTGTGTGATAGTCCAGAATAAGAACAGGATAGTGAAGGCACTTGCCAGCGCTGACATGATATTCACCATGACAGCGGCATTTTGTTCAGACCCCCCAAGCAGGGTAAACAGTCTGCCTACGATCATAAAAACCGGGGCTCCCGGGGGATGCCCAACCTGAAGCAAGGTTGCCGTGGTTATAAATTCGCCGCAATCCCAGAAACTTGTTGTGGGCTCAATGGTCATCAGATATACAACGGCCGAAACCAGAAATGCAGTCCAGCCAACAATTAAATTGTACAGATTGTATTGCTTCATAAACTAGTAAGTTCTAGACAAATGCCCTATTATCAGGGCTTTGATATTTTCCTGCGAAGATAGTGGTTTTGAAGGAAACTCATGAAAAATTAAGTTAATTTAGAAAATTGTATTCATGTTCCTTTGTTTCAGTATTATACCCGTTGCCATCCTGCCGGTTTCCACTCCTTCCCGACGTGCCGAATAAAACTGGTCGTGATTTTCATAGGTGCACTTTCCATATAGAGATATCGAGGATTGATGGAGCCCGACACGCAGTAACTGAAGCCGGTTAAGTGCCCAAAGGTCGAGGTGCGGCCTTTGAAATTCATAGTTGATGATCAGTTCTTTCCAAAAACCATATTTGCCAATGAACAGATCTGCAACTTCGTTTCCGATTTCATAAAAACCGGATCCGATTGAAGGACCGATCACGGCAACCAATTCCGAAGGTGAAGACTTGAATTCTTTGGACATGGTTTTTACTGTAATGCCTGCAATTTCACCATATGTGCCCCTCCATCCGGCATGAATGACAGCGGCGGCATGATGTTTTGGGTCATATATAATCAATGGCACACAGTCAGCGGTTTGTACACAAATACAAATTCCCGGTTTGGAAGTAATCAGGGCATCCGTATCCGTAATTTCATGTTCGGGAAGAGATTCCAACAGTTTTACATTCGATGAATGCGTTTGCCTGGGAAAGACCAATTTCGCCGGATCTATCCCCAGTGCTCTGGAGAGTTGATCTTTCGATTGCTGTACCAAACTTACCTCCTCGCCGGTAAAACGGGACAAAGCATGAAAGCCTTCCTTTTTGGTCGTGGTAAAGGCATAAATGTCTGGGAACTCTTTAAATATGGGATATGTGATCATTTTGTTTTCAATCTTTTTCGAGCAGCTGACTTAGCCTTTTTTTCTCATTTATTACGATATTTTTTCGACCTAGCACAATTAATCCTTCACGCTGTAGCTCCCCCAGAACTCGGGCCAGAGATGGCCTTGTTACTCCGAAAAGCTCGGCAAGCTGTTGTTGGGTGTGTTTGAGTTCCACGGTATTTGAGTTGCTTCCAGACTCCTGCATCAAGTAATGGGCTATTTTACCCCGGATGGTTCTGAAGCTCAGGAAATGTAGTTTGTTTGACAAAAACTGGGTTCTGGTTGAAATATCATTCAAGTAATTAATGAGTATGGTCTGTTCTTTCTGCATCAGTTTCAGAAATTCATTTTTGGGAATCGACAATAATTCCACATCGTTGTTGGCTGTTACCGTAACCGGATAAACATTTGATTTACCGAAAATGAATGCGCCAGCCAATGCCCTTGGAGCTTCAATGTCTTCAATTTTCAGGACCTTGCCTGAATAGTCGAGCATTTCTCCCCTTACTGATCCCTTCTGGATAATGTATAATTGGTTAACTTTCTCCCCGGCATTTACAATTAAGTTGTCCTTTCGGAAGCTTTTCATCTGGATGTGGACTGTTCTCAGGCAGTCACTTAACTGTTCAGAATTCAGGCCCCTGAATACGGGGCTTTTTGTTAGTATATCGTAATTGGGCATATATCAGCAGTTTTGTAACAAATGGTACATTTCACAAACCCGTTAAAATATAGTTTTGCTGCGTAAAATAGTAAAAAATGATACGGGAGATTGTAAAAATAGATGAGGAATTGTGCAATGGGTGTGGGGTTTGTGTTCCAAATTGCCACGAAGGCGCATTGCAGATAATTGACGGGAAGGCAAGATTAATCAGTGAGTTGATGTGCGACGGTTTGGGAGCGTGTATTGGCCATTGCCCGGAAGGTGCCATAACTATAGAGGAAAGGGAGGCTGAGGCCTATGATGAAACTGCCGTAATCGCCCAAATGGTGAAAAGTGGAAAAAACACAGTGTTTGCTCACTTAAAGCATCTGCAGGATCATGGTGAAACAGAATATTTGCGTGAAGCAACCTCATGGCTCAGGGCAAATCGTGAAATATTGCCATTTTCAATAGCTGAGGTACATGAATTATTGAATGGGAGTAATAAAACCGTAAAACCCAATGTGATCATACAGGGATCAGGATGTCCGGGATCTACCCAGCAATCATTTGCGGCTGCAGGTGGATTTAAAATGGCATCCTCGCCCTCTGCAACGAATGTTTCCGAATTGACACAATGGCCTGTGCAATTGCATTTAATCAATCCGGCAGCTTCTTATTTTAATGGAGCAGACTTGCTTGTTGCAGCTGATTGTGCCGCATTTGCACACGGTGACTTTCACCGGACTTTTCTCAAAGGCAAGAAGTTGGTAATTGCCTGTCCTAAGCTTGATCATAGCACTGAAACTTATATCCAGAAATTCATACGACTGATTGATGAGGCGAAAGTGAATACCATAACCGTGGTGATGATGGAAGTCCCGTGCTGCGGGGGCCTGATTCAAATGGTCCAATATGCGGTAAGGTCAGCTTTCCGAAATGTTCCGGTGAAAGCGATCATTGTCAGTTCAAGGGGAGAAGTGCTCTCGGAAGAGTGGGTATAAGCCCTGAAATTACTTTTTTGGAATTGCTTTTTTGTTTATAAGGTAAAGGATCATTGAGTTGTCTGAATTATTGATCAACCGGACGAACAATTGCCAGATTTTCGTTTTCGTTGATAAAGTCGATGATGTCATCCATGAATTGGTTAAAAAGATGAAATAGCTGATCATGACGGCTCGACAATAAATCAGGTATGAATGATTCACGGTAAGGGATTGAGGAATAGCCTGACATGATCCTTAAGGAGGTGTCGATACCCTCTGCGGTTGCATAGGACTCCAGCCTTCTGTTGTGTATCATGATTGGCAGGAATCTTTTGACCTCGTCGGGAAGGATATCAAAATTCTTTAATAAAGCTGAATGTGCATAACTGGCAAACTCACTTAAGCTTACTTCAGAGAAAAGAGGCCAATTGTTGGCGAGGAAATAGTCAAAGACAACATCGGCGGCAATGCCTGAGTACCTGCTGTATACCGGCCTGAAATAATTCTTTGTTTCGAGAAATGCCTTATGGTGATCAGTGAAATGGTCAATCTTACGGTGTATAAGAATTCCCCGCCTGATCCCATCACGATAGGCCAGATAGCGATTCCCTTTTATGTAATCGCCAATAAAATTACCGGTCATTATGTCACCGGAATTCCCTGATAAATATAGATGTGCCAAAAAATTCATTAGATGCTGATCTGATGTTAACAGATCATACCCTCAAATGTTTTTTAACACTGTTTTATTCTATTGATTGTGAGATTTATCTTGTTTTTCAGTTCTAAATTGTCCTAAATTTTGCAGTTGAATCAGTACGATCAGTTAACTAATCAATAAATCTTATGGAACCGCAGAAAGTAATCATTATCGGCGCTGCAGGCCGTGATTTTCACAATTTCAATACCCATTTCAGAGGTAATCCCGCTTATAGGGTGGTAGCCTTTACTGCTGCCCAGATCCCTGATATTGACGGGAGGAAATATCCGGCAGAGCTTGCCGGAGAACTTTATCCGGAGGGAATCCCGGTTCATCACCAGAATGAGCTTGAGGGACTAATACAGGAAAATGCAGTGGATATTTGTGTCTTTTCATACAGTGATGTGCCCTATAATTATGTCATGAAAATTTCGTCGATGGTAAATGCAGCCGGAGCCATGTTCCTGCTTTTAAGCCCCAGGCAGACTCAAATCCAAAGCATAAAACCCGTCATATCAGTCTGTGCCACCCGAACCGGTTCAGGTAAGAGCCAGACAAGCCGAAAAATTGTCCAGTTGTTAATGCGACTTGGATTGAAAGTGGTTGTCATCAGACATCCCATGCCTTATGGAAATTTGGCAGAACAGGCTGTCCAGAGGTTTGCGACCATCGAGGACCTGGCAAAACATAAATGCACCATTGAGGAAATTGAGGAATATGAACCTCATGTCGTAAGAGGCAATGTGATATATGCAGGGGTAGATTACGAAGCTATTCTTCGTGCCGCAGAGAATGACCCAAATGGATGCGATGTAATTTTATGGGATGGTGGAAACAATGATTTTTCATTTTATAAGTCTGATTTGTCAATCGTGGTGGCCGACCCGCACCGCCCGGGAACCGAAGTGAGCTATTATCCGAGTGAGTTGAATATGAGGAGTGCAGACGTCATAATCATTAACAAGATAGATACGGCAAGGCCTGAAGATATTGAAACAGTGAGGAAGAATATTGAAGTTGTTAATCCGGGCGCTGTCGTCATTGATGCTACAAGCCCTATCAGGGTTGATGATTCATCGCTGATTAAAGGTAAGAGGGTACTTGCTGTTGAAGACGGACCCACCCTGACTCACGGTGAAATGAAGATTGGTGCCGCGGTTGTGGCTGCCCATAAGTATGGAGCAAGAGAACTTGTTGATCCCCGTCCTTTCCTTTGTGGAAAACTCAATGATACATTCATGACATATCCCGGTATCGGAAAGCTTTTGCCAGCGATGGGCTATAGTCCTGAACAGGTAAAAGACCTGGAAGAAACCATTAACAATACTGATTGTGATTCGGTTCTTATCGGAACGCCCATTGATCTTCAGAGGTTGATCAGGTTGACCAAGCCAGCCACAAGGGTTTATTACGATCTTGAGGAGATTGGTTATCCCAAACTGGGGGATGTTTTGGATGAATTCTTAGTTAAAAAAGGATTGTCATATCTGGCAACAAAGTGATTGACTGAGTATTGGCCATTCAGGGTTCTGTTCATCTGTTTTAATGCCATCTTTAAATGGATGGTGATTGTCATTTTTATTACTTTTGGACTTTAGAAATCAGAAACAGATGAGCAAGAGAATTGTCGCGTTTGGTGAACTTGTCTGGGATTTATTCCCCGACGACCAGAAAATCGGGGGAGCTCCGGTTAATCTGGTTTTCAGGGTGAACGCTATGGGTGATGAGGGGTTTTTATTATCCCGTATCGGCGAAGACCAACTTGGACATGATGCACTCGCCGAACTTGCAAAACTGAAAATTTCTGACTCTAATGTCCAGGTGGATCCTATTTTTCCTACAGGGACTGCCCATATCAGGATTGGTAGCGAGGGAAGACCTGATTATGTAATCGAACCTGACATGGCATTCGATCATATCGAATTTACGGCAGAGGCACTGAAGCTCGTCAGAAGTGCTGATTGTCTGGTTTATGGTACCCTCGTTCAACGATATGGGATTTCAAAAAATACACTCAGGGAGTTACTCAAGGAGTCCCCTGCCCCGGTTAAGTATCTGGATTTAAAACTTCGAAAAAATTGCTTCAACCGCCCGATTCTTGAAAGTAGTCTTGAAGCTGCCAATATTTTGAGGGTAAAAGAAAATGAGCTTTTTACACTCAAAAGTGAACTTGGCCTTTTTGAATTTGAAACCAGGGCACTCGCCCAAGAGGTTATCAATGAATATAATATCGATATTGTCCTCGTGACTAAAAGTAAATCAGGAGCCTGTGCCGTTTGCAATGATGGCTCTTATTTCGAAGATCCGGGGTATAAAATCGACATAGTGGATACTGTTGGTTCGGGATCTGCTTTCTCTGCCGCTTTTCTTCATGTATATCTCGAGAACAGGAATGTTGAAGAGGCTCTGAATTTTGCGAATGCCGCAGGCGCAGCCGTGGCTGCCACGCATGGAGCCACATCTTATATATCAAAACGACAAATTACTGAATTGATGCGAAGTGGTGAACGCCGTAAATAGTTATATTTAAGGGTTCAACTAATCTGCTTTGCATAATGAAAACTAATCGTAGGAATTTTATTCGTTCCACTTCCTTGGCTGCAGCCTCACTAGGAGTGGTGGGTCCCTTTTCCAATACTGTTTTCGCAGGTACTCCTTCCGATCAGTTAAATGTTGCCTTGATCGGGGTCAGGAATATGGGTTTCGGTATTCTGGAACGTCATCTTGAAAAAGGAAATGTCAATTGTGTTGGTTTATGTGATATTGATGCGAGCCTGCTTGAAAAAAGGGCTTCTGATGTCCAGAAATCTTTTGGACAGAAACCTGCAATCTATAAAGATTTTCGAAAATTGCTGGAAAACAAGGATATTGATGCAGTTATTATTGGTACCCCTGACCACTGGCATTGTTTGCAAACCGTCTATGCATGTCAGGCGGGCAAGGATGTATATGTTGAAAAGCCGATGGCAAATTCAATCGCTGAATGCAACGTGATGGTGAATGCAGCACATCGATACAACCGTATCATTCAGGTTGGTCAGCAACAACGGTCAGGTAAGCATTGGCAGGATGTAAATGCCATGATTAAAAATGGCAGGATCGGTAAACTTCGAAAAGTAAATATTTGGGGAAATTTTGATTATGGTGTTGGTCAGGCAAAGGTCCCCGACCAGCCGGTTCCCGATGGTGTCGATTTTGATATGTGGCTGGGGCCTGCGCCTGACAGAAGTTTCAATCCTGCACGATTCCATGGAAGCTGGAGAATGTTTTGGGATTATGGGGGAGGATTGGTTACTGACTGGGGGGTTCACTTGATTGATATGGCCTTCTGGGCGAAAGACCTAAAAACCCCGCCCAAAATCACCCTTGCCTCAGGCGGCAATTATTCATTTGAAAACAATGCCCATGAAACCTTTGATACCATGTCAGTGATATGGCAACAGGATGACTTTATCGTATCCTGGGAGCATACGGCTGGCACTCAGGGCGGGCCATGGGATAAGAATTACGGAATTGCTTTCATTGGTGATGATGCAACCTTGGTTGTGAACCGACAGGGCTACAAGATCATACCGGAATGGGACGATGCCAAAAAAGTTGGAAAGACCGAAGGAATCGAAGTTAAGATGGATGGTGAAAACCATGGGGATCATGTTGCTGATTTTATCAGTAGTGTAAAGACCAGAAATACTCCGGCATGCCCACCTGAGATTGGAAGGGCGGTGGCAGTTGCAGCTCATGCCGCTAACATTGCGGTGCGCACGAGTGAAAACAAATTGGTTTGGGATGACAAATCTTCCTCCTTTTCAAATTCCGAAAAGGCAAACGAAATGATCAAGCCTAAATATAGAAGCCCGTGGAATTTTCCTGAACTTTAATCACTTACTAAAATCGAATCAACATGAATGCGATAAACCGACGTCACTTTATCAGGCAGTCTGCCCTGGCCTCAATCTCCATTGCGGCAGCACCAACCCTGTTTGCAGGCATTCCAGGTGATAGAGCGCCTGCCCTGGGATTTATTTCCGGGATAGTCAATAATTTTTTGCAGGAAGATTGGAAGGGTACACTTTCATCACTGGCCGCCATGGGTTATACCGAGTTGGAAGGTGGCTGGAACCTTGGGAAGTCACCAAAAGAAATGCTGGACTTTTGTGCCGGAATCGGAATAAGGCCTGTGGCAGGGGGTATGGGATTACAACAGTTACTCGAAGGCACGGCCACACATATTGAGACTGCCAGGCGTTACAAAAACGATTATCTGGTTTGCTATTGGCCTTGGCTCGACGGGGCAGACAACATAACCGCTGACCAGTGCAGGAAGTCGGCAGAAACCCTGAATCAGTTGGGTAGAATGTGTCAGGATGCCGGGTTAAAGTTCTGTTGGCATAATCATGACAAAGAATTTCTGAAAGACACAGGAGAAGGTTTGCCTTTTGATCTGTTGATGAAATGGACAGATCCTCAATTGGTTTCAGTTGAGCTGGATTTATACTGGGTCAGGAAAGGAGGCGGAGATCCACTCACGGTCCTGAAAAATTATGCCGGACGTTATTCAATTCTTCATCTTAAAGACATGAATAACGAAAAGGAAATGGATTTTGCCTGTCCGGGAGAGGGAGTGATCGATTTCGCACCGCTGCTTCGGGAGGCAATCGACCAGGGCATACAACATTATATGGTGGAAAGGGATGGAGAAGTCAATGGACTGAATTGTTTGCAAAACAGCTACAGGTATTTAAGGGAACTTTCACTTTAGATAACTGCACTTTTCATAAATGCAGGCAGAGACAGTTTTCGAAAAACATACAATTTTTGGTAACCTGAAACATAGGAATTCAGTTTAATATATAAAACTGAATTCCTATGAAAACGACTTCCACAAAATTGTTGAAGCAGCTGACGGAGAACTTGTGGCTCCAATACCTGCGAAGGGTTCCCTATGCACGCAGTTATTCGGATATGGTCGAGTCCAAGGGAGGCCGTGTTGTTCATGATCATATAGCTTTCAGGACATTTAATACGCATACCGGTGAGCAACCGCCTGGCATAAAGGCAATTGGACATATTCTGGAAATGCTCAATTACAGAAAGGCCGGAAAATACAAATTTCCAAAGATGCAAGTCACGGCCGTACATTATGAACATCCCGACCCTTTGCTTCCGCGGATTTTTGTGAGCCAGCTCGAGGTTGAAGAACTGCCAGATTGGGCACGCAATATCATAAATCAGAAAGTTTTTGAATCACCTTATATTATATCTGATCAGGCCATTGAATTGTTGAATGTAATCGAAGCACAAGGGAAGATTAACGAAGAAGCCGCTGAAATCCTTGTAGAGGAATTGAGCGGATATTTCAGACGGCCCTGGAAGCTTCCTCAAAGAGATGATTTGCTTCAGATAAATGATTTGTCACAATATGCCGCATGGGTTTTGCTTCATGGAAATTCCGTGAATCATTTTGCTGCTTCCATTAACCTGCAAAATGTGCCTGAATGGCCAGATCTGGAAACCACTTGCAGGGCCCTGGCTTCAGCCAAAATCCCGATGAAGGAGGAAATTGAAGGAGAAAAGGGTAGTATATTAAGGCAATCGGCCACTCAGGCAGTGAAGGAGATTTTTCGTTTAAAAAGCGAGGATGGTACCATAGTTGATACCGAATGGACCTACGCTTACTATGAATTCACGGAAAGGGGATATGTTATCAGTGATTCGGGTGAGAGCTTATTCTCCGGGTTTCTTACTGATCAGGCAACCCACCTGTTCAAAATGACTGAAACCCGTGACAATTAGCTGCCTGCATTTTTTTCAGGTGATAACTGTTTTGCCTTTGGCTTGTTTGGGAAATACTTCCAGCCAGGCTCCAAAATGATTATTGTATGCGAATTCTGTCAAGGGGATAAATCCTGAAAGTATTTTACCGGATTTATCGCATAATGTGTGATGTGGATTTTGTTCCGCAATCCAGGAGGCAAAAGATTTCTCCCTTCCTTGCCATGTCCTGAATATGCCAAAGGACGATGGATAAATGTATTTCTCGATACCCATGCATATATGTCCCATGGTGAAACGCCAGTTGATTTCCAGACATGGATTAATTCTAAGATTGCCTGCATGATCCCTGAAAATGAGGGTGTCAATCCCAAAGGCCCCGGAGTATAGATTATTTAATCCCGCATCGGTTAAAGCTTTGATGAGCAGTCCGGGCAGTTCTGCGATAGACCAATCGATGAATTCTTTTTCTTCTCTAGGTGTTTCGTCAGGGAATCCCCTTAGATAATTACCCTTATATTGACCTCTGTTGTCGGTGAAAAATCTTGAAATGCCTGTGAATGAGATCTTTCCATGAACTGAATTGTAAAGAAATGCGAGGTCTTGCACTTTTTCAAGAAGTGGTTCCGCCATAATGTATCCCTGAGATTTCAGGGCGCCAGTTATCTGTTGTCTGATAGATAGATGTATGGGTATTTCTTTTACGGCGATCAGACCTCGTCCTGAACTGCTCCAAGGGGATTTCAACATTAAGGGGCCGGTTTCAGAAGCGAACTGTTCGATCTCTACCATCGTATGGCAAATCCTTGGTGTCATATGAATGGGGATGAACTTCTCATTTGAATGTTTATGCAATATTAGTTGCAACAACATATGTGAGGTCAGGCGACTGCGAAGTTGTTTGTCTGATTCTTTCCAGAGAAATATTTCATTTGTTATTGCCGGATTGTTTTTGGGTTTAAGAAAGGGCGAAATCTGTCGTATAAAGGCCGGACTCCAGCCCCATGGATGAATCTCCTTTATTGTCTCCGGAGTGTTTGTAAATGAATCGAATGTCGTGTAACGGGGCTCAGTGAACCCAGCAGAAATCATGAGTCGGGACAATTCAGGTGATGGAAGTTTTTTGAGTAACACGAGATCATCAGGTGTGGCAAGGAATCTGACAATGGTTGCCATATCCTCTTCCATGCGAGTGAGCATGGCATTTGGTTGCCAGGAAGGGCTCCCGTTGGCAACGGCAAAATCACAAGTGGGATTGAAAACGAATAGTCTTGGCAGAACCATCCCGGCTATTGAGCATTATCTTCCTGTCTTTCTTTATTGCTATCACCCCAGAAATCCAGAAATGGAAATACCGAGGGTGCAAAATCCTTGACGGGTTCAAACATTCTGGAATTATTTTTTGCTTCAACCGGAATCAGATGTACATCCTGGTCAATCTTGTTGATGACAACCAGAAACACGCTTAAAATTATAATACCTTTAAGTACGCCAAATAATAAACCTGCAATCCTGTTGATGAAGTTTAGCTTAACCGCCTTTATGAGATTACTGACGATTGCACCAATAATATTGATCAGGATAATGACAAAAATGAAGATGCCAATGAAAGCCAGCATATTGACATATTTGCCATCAAGATTGAATGTTTCAGTCAGATAACTTCCAACCATTGCTGAGAATTGGATGGCAGCCCATACTCCTATGATGAGCGCCACCAGTCCTGCGAGTTCCTCAATAAAACCGTTTTTAAATCCGTTTATCGCGGACAACAGAAGAAGTATAAGGAGAATGATATCCAGATAATTCATAAATCGGCAAGTATGGTTATTAAGACAGGTTAAAGGTATAAAAAATATATGCCCTCATTCTTGTCCATCAAAATTTCCTAAATTTGACAAAAAATTGGTTAGATGCCGCTGTTGAATTCAGTTATCAATTGGCTAAATGTCAAAAGGATATACCAGATTGATTTGTTCTCAAAGTACCCTCATGACATCCAAAAGGAAGTGTTTTTCGAGCTCATACGAAAGGCATCGGACACAGAATGGGGTCGTAAGTACAATTATGGACGGATCAGTTCCATTGAAGAATACCAAAAACATGTTCCAATTCAGACCTATGAAGATATCAGGCCATGGGTCGATCGTCTTAGAGATGGCGAAAAGGATATTTTATGGCCAGGTGAGGTAAAATGGTTTGCCAAGTCTTCAGGAACCACCAGCGATAAAAGCAAATACATTCCGGTTACTTCCGATGCACTTGAAGAGTGTCATTTCCGGGGCGGAAAAGATGTGCTGGCATTGTATGTCAGAAACAATCCCAATACAAACCTGATTTGGGGGAAATCCCTGACACTGGGTGGAAGTACACAAATCAATAATTTCAGCAATAAGTCCTATTATGGTGACCTTTCTGCCATCCTGATAGAGAATATTCCTTTCTGGACACAGTTCATACGGACTCCTTCATCTGAAATTGCACTGATAGAAGAATTTGAGGAGAAAATTGAGAAGATCATTGAAACTTCGATTAATGAAAATGTGGTAGGTATGGCCGGAGTGCCTTCGTGGTACCTGGTATTGCTGAAAAGGGTGCTTGAAAAGACGGGGAAGAAGAATATTTTGGAGGTTTGGCCAAATCTGGAACTGTTCATTCACGGTGGCATTAATTTCCAGCCATACAGGGAACAATACAGGGAGCTTATTCCTTCACCGGATATGCATTACATGGAAACATACAATGCATCTGAGGGTTTCTTCGCTATCCAGGATAATCCAAGCACACAGGATATGCTACTGATGCTCGACCTTGGCATATTCTATGAATTCATTCCAATGTCGGAGTGGGGTAGTGAGAACCCGAAAGTACTTGCATTGGAAAATGTTGAGGTAGATGAAAATTACGCCATGGTCATTAGTACAAATGGTGGCCTATGGCGTTATATGATAGGAGATACCGTCAAATTCACCTCAAAATACCCATACAAAATCAAAATTACAGGACGTACCAAGCATTTTATCAATGCCTTTGGTGAAGAGGTTATTGTTGATAATGCCGATCAGGCGCTTAAGGTTGCTTGTGAGCATACAGGTGCCGTTGTTCACGAATATACGGCAGGGCCTGTATTTATGGGTATGAATAATAAGGGAGCCCACGAATGGATTATTGAATTTGACAAGGAGCCTTCAAGTCTGGAAAAATTCACCATAAGTCTCGACAATGCACTGAAGATGCTTAATTCTGATTATGAAGCCAAAAGGCATAAGGATATTACACTTGAAATGCCGCATGTCGTCAAGGCTCCTTCAGGAACCTTCTACGAGTGGATGAAGTCGCGTGGAAAAGTTGGGGGACAAAACAAGATTCCCCGACTTTCCAATGACCGGAAATATCTTGACCAGTTACACAAAATGATCAAAGAATAATTATAGCTATATTACAGAAACAATAAATCTCGTATTATGCACATTGCAGTTGCCGGTAATATTGGGGCAGGCAAAACCACCCTCACGGAACTCCTTTCGAAACATTACGGTTGGGTCCCGAATTATGAAGATGTTGATGACAATCCATATCTCAATGATTTTTACAATGATATGCAGAGATGGTCATTTAATCTCCAGATATATTTTCTGAATTCAAGGTTTAACCAGATCCTGGAGATTCGAAAATCGGGAAAGACGATTATTCAGGACAGGACCATATATGAGGATGCGGAAATATTTGCACCCAACCTCCATGCGATGGGTCTGATGAGTACCCGTGACTTCAAAAACTATAAAACCCTGTTCGACCTGATGACCAGCCTTGTTCAGCCACCTGATCTGTTGATTTATCTGAAAGCCTCAATACCTACATTGGTAAATCAGATTGAAAAGCGTGGAAGGGAGTACGAAAACTCCATCAGATTGGATTATTTGAGACAGCTGAACGACCGTTATGAAACCTGGATTCGAAGTTATAAGCTTGGGAAGCTGCTTATCGTGAATGTAGATGATTTGAACTTCGCCAACAATAAGGAGGACCTGAGCAATGTCATCAATAAGGTTGATGCCCACCTTTATGGATTGTTTTAATCAAAATTCAAAAAAATCTTCCCTGTTATTCTGTCTGATCAGAAGCCAGGGGAGATTTTTTGTTCAATCGATTTCACTTTTTCCAAAATTCCATTCCATTCGTTTTCGGGGATTTTGGCACCCATAAATTCAACCACCCTTGATGAAACATATGAGGCAATGTCGCCACATTGAGTGATATCCAGTCCTTGGGTCAAACCATATAAAAATCCGGCTGCATAACTGTCACCTGCACCGGTGGTGTCTTTCGCAAGTGCGGGGACTGCATTTATCCTGACAACTTGTTCCTGAAACCTCACGAGAGATCCGGTTTTGCCAGTTTTTACAATGGCCAGATCACACAATCCGGAAATTTCCCTGATTGCTTCTTCCGGCTCTTTGCCCGTGAATGCCATGGCTTCCTCCTCATTGGCAAAAACAATATGTACATATTCCTTGATGATTTCCTTGAGGAAATCAAGGTTCTGGGCAACTATGTTAAAACTTGAAAGATCAATGGCTACCTTGAGACCTGCGTTGAAACCTTGTTGAAGGATGGTTCTAATCAGTTCATGATTTTGCACCAGATATCCCTCTACGTAGAGAATGTCATACTGGCTCATTAGATCCATCGTAAACTCAGTGGGGTTAAGCTCAGCGGCAGATCCAAGATAAGTCGCCATGGTTCTTTCAGAATCCGGGCTTACCATGGCCATTACCCGGCCGGTATCAGAATCTCCTGGAGCAAAGTGCGTGGTAATCCTCTTTTGGTGAAATTCTGATAAAAACATTTCGCCAAGTTCATCTTTCCCTACCTTCCCGACAAATCCACAAGAAACTCCAAGATTTGCGAGCGCATGAATAGTATTTGCTGCCGAACCTCCGGTAGTAAATTCTTTTTGATAAGCCTTGGTGGCTTCATAAATGGATCCAGACCGGGTACTGTCAACTAAGGTCATGCTTCCTCGTGGAAGGCCATGGTGTTTAAGAAAATTGTCGTTTGGCAAGGCGATCATGATGTCAACAAGCGCGTTGCCGACTCCCAAGATTCTCGAAGGGGTATTTACCGGATATTTCATTTCATTTTTTTATTGTACAGGATAATGAGACCGGACCCAGAATTGAATTACAAGGCATATGTGTCCTAAAGACCATGTCAAGGTAACATCAGTTATGTATTAATCATTACTGGATTCCGAGTGGCAAAATTAGGGTATTTTTCATTCTGGCCAAGGTCGAAATTGCCGGGTAATCCCTTGGCTAGGGGTAAAAATGAAAATCAAATTCCGTGAAGATTGGATGTCAATGAAAATTGGAAAGTATTTTATATGCAAGTTATCAGAAAATTGCATGTAGCTCAAATAGCTTATAATCAGGCATGTAGAAATGAAAAATTTAAAAATTCAACACTGATGAAAAAATAAACAGATATATTAAAAGGCAGATCTACAGATAGATAGGAATTTTATAATGTTTGTGTGTTTAAAAAATCAACAATATGATGTGTTGTAAAATACTACAGAATGAATTGTAAGTAATTGAAAATAAGATAAATGAAAGCCATAAAAATAATTGGCACCAATATTGAAATATGATATTGTGGAAGGTAAGGCTTCCGATATCAAGATCAATTTTGAACAATAAATACTTACAATCATGAAAACCATTTCTTACTTACTGATCGGATTTTTCCTGACGTTTTTCAATCTCGCAGGAAATGGAGCCGAAGATGAAAAAGCTGCAAGTCAAGCTTCGGTAAATGGATCGCTCATTATAAAGAGCGCTCCTGAACTTATGGATTTGGCAAAAAGCTGGACTGAAGAATTCAGGAATTCCAACAATGGTGCCGATATTTCTTTGGTACCGATTGGCGAACAACCTACGGCCGTTGACCAGGAAATTATTCTGGTGGCTGGAACTGCCCAGCCATTAGTAAAAGACCCCGAAATGTGGAAGATGGTTGTTGGCCGCGACGCTGTTGTGCCGGTTATCAATTCAGCTAATCCTTTCTTAAGCCGGATCAAGGAAGTTGGAATTAACGGAGAAAAGTTCCATGCTCTTTTTAAGGGCGAGAATATTACCTGGGGTGCCCTTTTGGGAACCGAAGATGATGCTCCTGTTTCTGTTGTCTGTCTTGATGACATCCATGTGAAAGAAAGTTTTGCCGCTTTTGCCCGCGTTGAATCCGAATCGATGAATAGCCTTCTTGTAGCTGGCGCTACTGAAATCCTTTCAGCGGTGAATTCGGACAAGCTCTCAATTGGACTATGCAGATTAACTGATGTCCCCGCCAGTAATTGGGAAAGCACCGATGGCAAATTCGTCATCATGCCCATCGACAAGAACAGAAATGGAAAAATGGATGAATTTGAAAAGATATATTCCTCTCTGGCCGATTTTACAAGGGGAATCTGGATTGGAAAGTATCCTGCTGCCTTAAGTGGAAACATTTATGCTGTCATGAATAATGCGCCTGAGAATGAGGTCGCCAAATCATTTCTTGCATGGCTGAATGAAGACGGACAGAAGGTGCTTGGTACGGTTGGATTTTCTGAACTTCTTTCCCGCGAAAAAACCAACAACCTTGAATCCCTGAATGTTCCTCTGCCCTTGGAGCAAGCAGTCGAAACAGCCTCTGGTAAATATACATGGTTGATTGTTCTTGGAATAATCGTTGTCTCTGGTGTCGCTTTGTTCGGTTATGGAATGTATAAGCAAAGCCGGGCTTTGGTCCAGGTCGAAGGAAATCCTGTGATTCATGCCGCCCTGACTGAAGAGTCAATTCTTGCACCTGCCGGTTTGATGTATGATAAAACACATACCTGGGCATTCATGGAAAAGGACGGTAATGTGAGAGTAGGGCTTGATGACTTTATGCAACATATCACAGGTCAGATTACCAGGGTCGTCTTGAAAAATGAAGGTGAGTCCATTCGGAAAGGAGAGAAGTTTATGTCAATCATCAGGGATGGCAAACAATTGGATATTTATTCTCCCATTTCCGGGACGATAAAGCAGGCAAACAAACTTCTCGCCAGCAATTCTTCCTTAATAAATGAAGCTCCCCATGCCGAAGGTTGGGTGTATATGGTTGAACCTCGGAATTGGTTCCGGGAAAGCCAGTTTATGCTGATGGGAGATAGATATAAAGATTGGCTGACAGATGAATTCACCCGTCTCAAGGATTTTATTGCCGCTTCGGTTTACCGCAATGCCAGGGTATACGAGCATGTGGTTTTACAAGATGGCGGAGAAATCACCGATCAGGTTCTGGCCGATCTTGGGCCGGAGGTGTGGGAAGACTTTCAAACCAATTTTATCGACGTGAACAGGTAAATAAATCAACTTAAATTCTAACATAAAACTTACGTTATGAGTATCAATCGACGCAACTTTTTTAAAACAGTTGGGGTTGCCGGAATAACATTGACAGGACTGGAAAGTCTTGGGTCTCCTGCCGAAGCCGCAAAGGCAGATGACACTGAATTTTACGGATTCCTTTATGACTCGACAATCTGTTTAGGTTGCAGGGCATGTGAAAAGGCTTGCGCCAAAGCACATGGATTCCCGGAACCTGAAGACGATGCAGAAGTTGGGGTTATCCGTAAAACCAGCATTAACCAACGAAGTGTAATCAACAAGTTCGAAACCTCCCAAGGTGAAATGATGGTACGTCATGCCTGTATGCACTGCAATGAGCCTGCTTGTGCTTCGGCTTGCCTAACCCAGGCGATGTACAAGACCAAGGAAGGTCCGGTAATCTGGAGAGCCGATAAGTGTATGGGCTGTCGTTACTGCATGATTTCATGTCCGTTTGATGTTCCCAAGTTTGATTATCACAGCTCAAATCCAATAATCCAAAAATGTGATATGTGTTTCGACAGGGTACAGAATGGTGAAATTCCGGTATGTGCCGAAACTTGTGGAGATGCTTTATTCTTTGGTACACGTAGGGAATTGATAGCTGAAGCGCACAGAAGGATATCAGAAAGTCCTGATTCATATATCCCGCAAATTTTTGGTGAAAAGACAGCCGGAGGCACCAGTTCGTTGTACCTTTCTCCGGTACCTTTTGATGAATTGGGTCTAAACACCAAGGTTTCAAATGAATCCTATCCGGCAAAAACCAAGGGATTCCTGTACAGCGTGCCTTCAGTATTTGTTCTCCTGCCCTCGCTTCTTTTGGGCATGCACGAAGCAACCAAATCCAAACAATCAAAAAATCACGAAAATGACTAGTCCTGCATATCCCATTACAACAGAAAAGAAAGAAAAATCAATCTGGAAATTTCTTGTCGAAGAATTCAAGCCCAGAGGTAAATGGCTAACTCCATTTAATGTCATTTCGCTGCCTGTTATGCTGGCAGGCCTGGTTCTGATTGTATTTCGGTTTACCGAAGGTCTTGGTGCCGTATCTAATGTCAACCAGGAGATTCCCTGGGGCTTGTGGAAAGGTTTTAATGTTGTCACCGGTGTTGCTTTTGCTGGTGGTGCCTATGTCCTGACTTTCATGGTATATATTCTGAAAATGGATAAATACCACTCCATTGTCAGGGTAACAGTCCTAAACGGCTTTCTTGCCTACATGTTCTATGCGGGTGCCCTTGTATTGGACCTCGGGAAACCATGGAATATTTTCAACCCGATTATTGGCAACAATTTTGGCGCCAGTTCTGTCCTTTTCCTGGTGGCATGGCATTTCATGCTCTATATCTTTGCCCAGCTGATTGAATTCTCTCCAGCTGTGGCTGAATGGTTGGGAGCACGCACCGCACGGAAGATTCTTTCCGGGATGACAATAGGTGCCGTCATTTTTGGTATTACACTCTCGACACTTCACCAATCAGGGCTCGGCGCATTGTTCCTGATGGCCAGTGAAAAAATACACCCACTCTGGTACAATGAGTTTATTCCGATTCTTTTCCTTGTATCCAGTGTATTCGCAGGGTTGTCGATGGTGATTTTCCAGGGATCCATCACGAATAAGGTCTTTGCTTATCAATTGTCAAAGGACCATCGTAAAAAGGATAACGGGATAATTCACGGATTGGCACGTGTTTGTGCAGGTGCTTTGTTTGCCTACCTTTTTATGCAGATCATTGTTTTCATCCATGGTCAGCACTGGGCTCTTTTAAATACTCCAATGGGCTACTGGTGGTTGTTTGAAATCATTGGATTTGTGGTGGTTCCATTGTTCCTCTTTTTATATAGTTACAGGAATTATAACATTACCTTGATCAAGGTTGCCTCGATCATCACCATTGTTGGCATCATCCTGAACCGCTTGAATGTATCAATCATAGCATTCAGGTGGGATGCGGCAGCACATTACGTCCCTTCATGGATGGAGATAGTGGTAACTGCAGCTATTATTTTGACCCAGATCTGGATTTTCAGATGGGTTATCCACCGTATGCCGGTACTCAGGGAATCTCCCGAATGGGCAAAGGATCATTGATGATGCATATTAATCTCATACACAAACATTAGAATGAATAATCTGTGATTTCGGATTTCTGAATCGCTTAAAACAATACAATTATGGATGGATTTACGTACACCAATATTTTTGCGACAAAAGGGATAGAGTATATTGCCATATTGTCCTTTTTTGCCCTCCTGGTTCCCTTCTGGTTCATGCTTGGCAAACAAGTAAAGGTCAACAGGGATATCAAAAGAACTCTGGGTTTGTTAACCGTAGCAAGTTTGAGATTACCAAAAGGCTTGTTCTTCAGCAAATATCATAGTTGGACACATCTCGAACCAACAGGTCTGGCCAAGGTCGGAATCGATGACTTTCTGGTTAGGATTACCGGTGAAATCAAATTGTCACAGTTCAAAAAGGTGGGAGAGCATGTATCCAAGGGTGAATTGCTCATGACCGTTTCAACCGAAGGAAAATCACTGGATATACTTTCCCCCATCACAGGTGAAATAGTATCCGCTAATCAATCATTGCTTCAAGAACCTGAGCTCCTTTTCTCCGATCCATATACAACGGGATGGGTATTCAGAATTCAACCTGAGAATTGGATGGCTGAAACAACTGACTTTATGCTAGGCAATGATGCCGGACCATGGTATGCACAAGAACTTGAAAGATTCAAGGATTTTCTTGGCAGGTCTGCCGGACAACACGCTCCCGGATTATCACAAATCGTGATGCAGGATGGAGGAGAAATTATGGAGCAGCCCCTTGCCACAATGCCACAAGAGATTTGGTCTGACTTCCAAAGGGAATTTCTTCAGATTTAAAGCATAAAGACTTTTATGGATTGCTCCTTTCAGTCATTTTAATAATGAAGTGTAGTCCCTGGCAAGAAAGAAAATATGTGCCACAAAAGGAGGCTGTTCCGGATTCGGGGCAGCCTCTTTGCTTTTTGTTTGGATGCTACCTGAGACCATTTCCAGTATATTTTACACTCCGGTCAATAGTGTCGTGTTGAAAACCGATCCACTTTAGGTTCACAACCGGTTATGTATTTAGACGTAATTTCAGCGCATCTTAAATATATCTTG
>DF970671.1:57744-179928 GCA_001270045.2 Bacteroidales bacterium 6E
ATACAAGATATATTTAAGATACGCACAACATACGTCTAAATACCGAATTTGGACACTATGGATAGATAACAATGAGCGCTTTGATGGGTAAGATTTCCGGAGATTCTTATCAACTATTAAAATCCCCTACATTTAAAGATTTAAGGTACAAAGTTGCAATTTGAATTTTCGGGATTTTTTTTGGTTTAAGTAATTGTTTCGTATGTAGAATGATTATAAAATAGGGTGCCTGAGAGGGGAAATTAGGGTCAATTGAAAATTAGAAATTAAATTAGCGTCAGCTATATTTAAAGCCTATGACATGGGGTGGTTTAACAAATTGAAAGATGAAAATCAGGGTATCGGCCGCCCGTTGATACACGGATATGTCCGTTTCAGGTCTTCCATCTATGGGAGAGTGGTTTTCATCATTGCCATATCATCTTTTTTCCTGTTTATCTCTTTCGGTATTATTTTCAGGTCGGTTAATGAAAGTTATATCAAGACGGTCATCAGTGAAAATGGAAACAATGTCGGATATCTGGTTGAAGGAGCCTTGTACCGTTCCATGCTTGAAAATGACCAGTCTTCCTTGCAATCGACATTGGACATGATCAATTCCATGTCGGGGATTGATGATGTCAGCATGTATGATCAAAATAATGTGTTGGCTTACACTTCAATTGCCGATTTTGGCCGGAGTGAAGCGAATCCTGACTGTCTCAGTTGTCATACCAATCTGGATCAGCTGTTTTCGCATACAGAAAAATCGTACCGTATCATTGACGATGACAGCCCCTGTGCGATGAATCCTTCTGAGGCGGGTACCCGTCATTTATTGATTAAATCACCAATCCTTAATAATCCTTCCTGTTACACCAGTGCCTGTCATGCACATAGTGCCGATGAGGATGTTTTGGGCTCCTTAATCATCAGGATGCCATTGGAGGGATTGGACAATGCCATGAAGCAGTCAAGCAATGAATTCTATCTTTTGGCTGCTTTGATGACCATCCTGCTTTCAGGGGCATTGCTGGCTTTTACAAACAAAAAAATCAAGAATCCACTGCAGGACCTGGTAAGAGCCAGTATTGCCGTGGCCAATGGAGACACAAGCAAAAGATTGCGTGTGAAACCTAATCAGCTGTCGGATATCCGCATGATGTCAATGGCATTTAATGAGATGCTCGATAACCTGCAGTCGGCCAATAATGAGCTGCAGAATTGGTCACAGCAGCTGGAGTATAAAGTCCAGAAGAAATCCGAAGAGTTAGGTCAGGCGCAAAACGAACTGATCAACATTGAGCGAATTGCATCTTTGGGTAAACTTTCACTTTCGGTTGCACATGAAATCAACAATCCCCTTTCCGGAATCCTGGTTTATGCCAAGTTAGTGTCAAAACAGTTGAATAATCAGGAATTGGATCCTTCCAAAAAGGAGTCAATGCTTAAGCACTTGAAACTGATTGAAAATGAAACCAAGCGCTGCGGTGATATTGTCAAGGGCTTGCTTGATTTTTCGCGAAAAGACCAGGAGAACCATGAGCCTAAACACTTGCACGAAATACTTCGGGATACCTTCGAGCTGATGTCACATCCCATGAAAATCGCCAACATTCATTTTTGGACTGACTTTAATGCCCGGCACGACCTGATACAATGCAGTGCCAACCAAATCAAACAGGCGTGTGTAGCTATGCTGGTCAATGCTTCTGAGGCCATTACCGAAAATGGGGAGATAATAATCCGCACCGAAAATCCAGATGAAGAACATATTCGGATCGATATCACGGATAATGGAATTGGAATTGCCGAAGAGGATATTCAACATGTATTTGAACCATTTTTTTCAACAAAGGATAAAGTTAGCGGAACAGGCCTCGGACTTTCCATTGTCCATGGAATTGTCCAGAGCCATAAAGGCAGAATCAGTGTGAAATCAATCCGGGGCAAGGAAACTACCTTATCGGTTTTATTACCTCTTATTAAAAACGTTAATTCATAACCATATGGCAAAAAAAATTTCCATACTTATTGTAGATGACGAACAGTCAGTAAGGGATTCTTTATATAATTGGTTCATTGAGGATGGATATGACGTTGAATGTTCCGAAAATGCGCTGAAAGCTTTGGGTCTCCTGGAATCAACACAGTTCGACATCATTCTTGCCGATATAAAGATGCCAGGTATGGATGGTCTTGAAATGTTAAAGCGAATTAAGGCATTGAAGAAAGATTCCATTATTATCATGATGACTGCCTTTGCAACTGTAGACACCGCGGTTCAGGCTCTTAAGGATGGGGCTTTCGATTATGTCACCAAGCCTTTCGATCCGGATGATTTATCGCACCTGATCCGTAATGCAGCCAAACAGGTTCTATTAACGGAAGAGAATGAGATTTTGCGGGAGAAGGTCATTTCCCTTGAGAACGTTGAAGATCTCATCGGGAAAAGTGAGGCGATGCAAAAAGTGCTGAAGGACATTGAAAGTGTATCCCAATCAAACGCATCAGTGATAATTACAGGAGAGAGTGGAACTGGCAAAGAGTTGGTTGCCAGGGCGATCCATGCCAACTCTCCGAGAAAGTTCTTTCCAATGGTGAGCGTCCATTGTGGTGCCTTAAGTGAAAGCCTTTTGGAAAGTGAGCTGTTTGGACATGAAAAGGGGGCTTTTACAGGAGCTGTCTATAACCGTAAAGGGAGGTTTGAAATGGCGGATAATGGAACCATTTTTTTGGATGAAATTGCCACCATTTCAACAAAAATGCAGGTTGAGCTTTTACGGGTATTGGAAACAAAAAGTTTTGTCAGGGTTGGGGGACATAAGGAGATTTCATCTGACTTTCGGGTTATATGTGCAACAAACCGTGATCTCAAAACCATGGTAGATAACGGCTTGTTCAGGGAGGACCTCTATTATCGCCTGAATGTGGTGAATATTTATGTGCCTCCTCTTAGGGAACGGATTGATGACATTCCTTTATTGGTGGAATATTTCATCAAGAAGTACTGCCTTTCCATGAACCGACCCTTGATGACCATTGATGCCTCAGCCCTGAAAAAGCTGGAGGAATTTCCTTTTCCGGGAAATATCCGGGAGCTTGAAAACATGATTGAGCGTGCGATTGTCGTTGGAAATGGGAAAAGAATTACCATGAAGGATTTGCCGCTTGGGAAAGAAAAGAAGCTTCCGGCGTTTGAGAGTCTTGATGACCTGGAAAGAAACCATATACAGCAGATCCTTGACAAATATTCCTGGAATATCTCGGCCTCGGCCAAGGCATTGAAAGTCGATCGGGTCACACTTTACAACAAGATTCGTAAATATGATTTAAAGGCTCCCAAATAGTGTCGGGACTGCAGTGGCATGATATTGGAAAACAATCGATAGTGATATCTTTTATCTGATTGAATGAGAGATAAACCGGAAAACATCACGCTTATTTCGTTTGGTTATTTCGAAAAGGAAATTTTGGAAATGATCGTAAAGGATATTGAGCATGAATTTCAATTGCCGGTTAAAATGAGAGAAGGGCATCTTGATTTGAGTGTTTTTTTTGATGCGAATCGCAAACAGTATGATGGGAACCGTCTTCTGGGAGAGATTGACAACAAGTTCTCGTCAGATCATGCCAAGACACTTGGACTTTTTAGCGTAGATCTTTTCATCCCAATTTTGACCTATATTTTCGGCCAGGCTTTTTTGAATGGAAGGAGTGGTATCGCTTCCTTACATCGACTTAAAAACGAACGTTATGGTATCAAAGGCGATAAGGGCGTTCTGATCGCCAGGTTCAGGAAAGAGGTAATCCACGAATTGGGCCACATGTTCGGGCTGATTCACTGTACCAATCCAGTTTGTGTCATGCGATCGAGTACTTATGTGGAAGATATTGATCAGAAAAACCATCATTTTTGTCCTTCCTGCAGATCGGGACTCGATGGTTTGAATATGGCAGACTGATCGTGTTTCATTAGAAATTGATTGATTAAGAGTAAATTCGAATTAAACGTATATGGGCTTACACTGTCAAATATGATATAATAGTTGTACCAAAAACCAGATTTTATGCGATTAGTATCTTTTGTAGTTGTTTTCTTTATTTTCATGGGCGGTATCTCTGCCCAACAGAATGCCAGTGATTTTTGGGCCCAATGGAGAGGTCCTTTGGGAACCGGAGCCGCACTGCGTGGAAATCCGCCCATACATTTTGGTGAAAACCAGAACCTGAAGTGGAAGGTTGAAATTCCCGGCAAGGGTCATGCCACTCCATTGGTTTGGAATGATAAAGTCATTATATTGACGGCCGTGCCAACCACAGAAAAAGGGATGAGAGATACCAATGAAAATGCAGACCATCCCATGACGCCTCAAACGACTGAGTACATTCATGAATTTCGTGTAATCCTGATCAATCGATCGAACGGTGAAACCATTTGGGAGAAAACTGTTGCACGTGAGCTCCCTTTGGAAGGAATCCATGAATTAGGAAGCTGGGCTTCCAGTTCACCATGTACAGATGGGGAAAATATATATGCTTATTTCGGATCCCGAGGACTTTATTGTCTCGATTTTGAGGGAAATGTACTCTGGCAAAGAGATTTTGGTCAAAGCAACAAACATATGAGCTTCGGGGAAGGTGATTCACCTTATTTGCATGGCGAAAGAATTTTTGTCCTTTGGGATCATCAGGGTGAATGCTTCTTATATTCCATTGACACGAAGAGTGGCAAAGATGTTTGGGTGGCAAAAAGGGATGAGATCACTTCATGGTCTACACCTTTGGTGGTTGAGGTAAATGGTAAACTCCAGGTCATAACAAGTGCGCCAAACCAGGTGCGAAGTTACGATTATGAAACAGGAGAGGTGCTTTGGTTTGGTACGGGAATGACCCGGAACGTGATTCCCAACCCGGTTTATGCTGATGGGATTCTTTATCTGGCCAGCGGTTTTCGGGGAAGCGCCCTTATGGCTGTTGATATTGCAAGGGCAAAAGGGGATATCACCGGTTCAGATGCCATCCTTTGGACCTATAACCAGGACACTCCTTACACCCCCAACCTACTTTTGATGGACGGGAAGCTATATTTTCTAAGGGTAAATAATGGATTCCTGACTTGCCTGGATGCAAAGACAGGAAATGTTGTCTATGCCCGTGAAAAGCTTGATGGAGTTTCCACCCTGTTTAGCTCCCCAACCGGTGCTGCCGGTCGTATTTATATTGCCTCAAAAGATCAGGTACTGGTACTCAAGGGTGGAGACAAACCTGAGGTGCTGGCAAAAAATTTGCTGGATGATGATTTCCATGCTTCCCCGGTTGTTGTAGGAAATGATTTAATTATCAGGGGATTTAAATCGCTCTATTGTTATAGTGAATAAGGGAATTTTTAGCTGCCATAAATAAAAAAAGAGGTCAGTCAAGACCTCTTTTTTTATTTATGATGTGATTTTATAAAATCAAATCTATTGCTACACTTAAACAACACCCTGTGCAATCATGGCATCGGCAACTTTTATGAAACCTCCAATATTGGCGCCTTTGACATAATTGATATAACCATCCTTTTCAGTGCCGTATTTAACGCATGTTTCATGGATATTGACCATGATCTGGTGGAGTCTTGCATCCACTTCCTCTCTTGTCCATGGCAGACGCATGGAGTTCTGGGTCATTTCCAGTCCTGAGGTTGATACCCCTCCGGCATTTGCGGCTTTGCCAGGTCCATAAAGTATTTTTGATTCCAGGAATACCTCAACCGCTTCAGGGGTGGATGGCATGTTCGCTCCTTCGGAAATCAGGTAACATCCATTTTTGACCAGTTCCCGGGCATCATCTTCATTGATTTCATTCTGGGTGGCACATGGAAAAGCCAAATCACACTTTATTCCCCATGGGGTTTGACCATCGAAATATTTGGCATTGTATTTATCGGCATATTCCTTGATTCGTCCTCTGCGAACATTCTTAAGATGTAAAATGTAAGCCAGTTTTTCATCATCGATGCCTTCCGCATCATAAATAAACCCTGAGGAATCGGATAATGTCACAACTTTTGCACCCATCTGAATCAGTTTTTGAGTGGCGAACTGTGAAACATTTCCTGAACCTGACACCACGGCAATCTTGCCTTTCAGATCCATTTTCCTGGTTTTTAACATCTCTTCCGCAAAATATACTGCACCATAGCCCGTCGCTTCAGGCCTGATCAAACTGCCTCCCCATTCGATGGCCTTTCCGGTAAGGACGCCGGTAAATTCATTCCTGATTCTTTTATATTGACCATAGAGATAACCGATCTCACGTCCACCAACACCGATATCACCGGCCGGTACATCTGTGTCGGGGCCGATAAATCTTTGTAGTTCAGTCATGAAACTTTGGCAAAATCGCATTACCTCATTGTCTGATTTCCCTTTGGGGTCAAAATCGGAACCACCTTTACCACCTCCCATAGGCAATGTTGTCAGGCTGTTTTTAAAAACCTGCTCAAATGCCAGAAATTTCAGGATTCCAAGGTTTACCGTCGGGTGAAATCTAAGACCGCCTTTGTAGGGGCCAATTGCACTGTTCATCTGTATCCTGAATCCACGATTTATCTGGATTTGTCCACTGTCATCGAGCCATGGTACCCTGAACATAAGCACTCTTTCAGGTTCTACCATCCTTTCCAGGATTTTTGCATGTTGGTATTTGGGATTCTCCTCGATAAAAGGGAACAGTGACTCCACGACTTCCTGAACTGCCTGATGGAATTCAGACTCTCCCGGGTTCTTGGCGATAACTTTGGCCATGAACTCGTTTACTTTTAAGTCAAAAATTTCTGCCATAATGTAAGTATTTTGTGATTTGTTTCGATATTCTGCTCTAAAAGTAAACTGTAAGCGATCTTTTGATAAAATGGGAGTATCAAATTACGTGTTTTACGTAAGTGAATGTTAACCGAAAGTAAACCACATATGAGGGATGGCAGAATTTGGAAGGACAAGCCTTAAAAATCAGTTTCTGTGAGATTTCTGAATATTCAAATTTCTATAATGTTGTTTTTGATGGCAAACTTAACCATGTCGACAGTACTTTTAAGGTTAAGTTTCTGCATAATATGGTTTTTATGGGTTTCAACAGTTCTTACGCTGATGTAGAGTTTGTCTGCTATTTCCTGGTTCGAAAGACTTTGGCCCCATAATTTAAGAATTTCTATTTGTCTGGCGCTAAGTTGTTTGATTTCATTGGCGGGCAATTGTTCCGGTGTGTCAAGTGATGTTATGTACCGGTTTAATACAATCTTGGTGATCGAATTCCCGAAGTATTCGTAACCATTCCGCAAGGTGAGAATTGCCTCTTTCAAGTCGTTAGTGTTTGAATCTTTGCCCAGAAATCCTCTGGCCCCTGATTTTACGGCTTTCATAATGATTTCATCACCGTCGTTTTGTGATAGGATTAAGATAGACATTCGCGGAAAGGCAACCTTCAGCTGTGAAATTTGGATCAGGTTTTTGAGAGAGTCGTCCGGCAGTGAATAAACCAGAATATGGGCTTTCCTTTTTTTTAGGCTTTGGGTTAGCTCTTCGATGTTCCGGCTCGACAAGGTAACCCTGAAATCAGGGATATCCGCAATTAGCTTTGTTAATGTCTCCAGCCCAAGTTGATAGTCATTATAAATGGCAATTTCAATCATGTATCCCCTGTTTATTCAATAACCAATTTTGATCTGTAGCCTCTAATGGAGTGATGACTATTGCAGAAGTTTTATTCCGTCCGTCCATAAAAATATGGAGAGGTTTTCTTAATCGTACATGTCTGTAAAATTTGGTTTCCTGGATTAGAGGTAGATTATTAAGCATATCCCAACGAATGAAATCAGTGGCAGAGGTATGTTGAACCGAGAAGTAACCAATGTTCATGGCGGTTACATTGTGAAAAAAATGGGATCCTAGGGATGTGTCCAATGGAAAGTTTCTCAGACTAATCTCGACAATTACCTTGGCATTCGAGATCTGTGACCAATTGACCGGGATTCCCACGAATCGGTCACGGCTACCCCATCGGCCCGGGCCGACGAGAATGTATTTCCTGTTATAACTGATCATCTGCTGGTTAAGGGCTTCAATTTCTTCGGCCATTTCCATCGTCCGCAGTTTGTCAAATTTCTCAGGATCGATGTAAATGATATCATAAATGTCTGAGATTTGTCCATTGCCTACACATGAGGTTGTGAAAAGAAGCATTTTTGATTTATCCAGTTTGTCTATCCTGACAGGCTTATAAATGTGATCTGAGATCAGGGGTTTAATCTGAAGAAGATAGAAGGAGGGAAGTCCGTTTTTGGTTCTGTCGAGATCGACCGCATATTCTATTTCCACGGGTGAACCGAATGCCTCCTCAACCGTGACCAATAATTCCCTTATGGTTTCAGCCAGAGGCACGTGATCGTATTGCAGAATGTTTGCAAAGTTTACGACAAACGGTCCGTATCCTTGGTCTCCAGGTTCAAGTCTGTCGTTATCCTTATTGTAGACCGAAACACAGTGTTTAAGTGTACCATGTTCCACTGCATCATATATGTCTAGTAGTTTAAGCGCTGCCAACTCTCCATCCTGCAGAAAATCGATGTCCCTGTTACGGCAATCGAGGGCATAAAATTGTGACTGGGTGCTGTTCAGAAGGTCTCTTACACTGTACATGTTCACCTTGGGATATTTGGGCGAGAACCGATAAGATTTCCATCCGTCAACAACGTATGTGCCTAAACCGACGGCCGCGATGGCAAAACCTTCTTCCGGAAGCATATTGGCTACCGGATAATAATTATACGACTGGGCCACGCCACTGATGTGGGGGTAATAATAATCTCCATATTGGTTTCCGACTAACTCCTGGAGGACGATTGCCATCTTTTCTTCTTCAATTTTGTGATGGATAATCGTGAAGTAATTTCTTGCCTTGGGAGAGAATGTGGAAGCAAACACCAGCTTAATGGCTTGCGTGAGATGCTCAAAGAGCAATTTCTTATTTGAACTGTTTGGTATGATGTATGTGTCAAATATTCCCGCAAATGGTTGGGTTATTGAATCTTCCGCGATACTTGATGACCTTACGGCAACAGGTCGGTTAATTTGTTTGATGAGAATCTTTAGCTTCTGAAGCAATTGCATTGAAAGATTACCTTTGGCAAAATGCTCCCTGAGTTGTTGGTAAGGGATTGTCGGATCAATTATTTTTTCAAATAGCTTGTTTTTGCTGATAAAATGTTGAAACTCATCCGTTCCGATCACTACAGTGATCGGGGTGGTGATGTTTATCTTATCACTTAAGCCAGGGAAGTCCAGATTGTATATCAGTGTGTTGATAAATGCCAGACCACGTCCCTTTCCTCCGAGGGATCCGGGCGCAAAGGCGACAATGTTCTTTTCATCGATAATGGATGTCTCATCAAAGGTCAGGATTTTCCCTTTTTTCTTTTCCTTCCTGTACTTTTTGATGATTTCAAGTAATTGCTGCCTTGATTCCTCAAGGGTCCTGAACATGTTTAACGAAAGGGGATTCAGGGTGCGGGCCAGTTGGATTTCACCACGCTGCATCAGCCAGAGCGAGAATTGGTTTTCGGAAGCGTGGATCGAAAGCGACTCATCCGGAATCTGTTGTAACAAGTTCTCAAATTCACGGAGGGTTTTTGCCACCCCAATTTTATTGCCTGCCTTATCCCTGAAAACAAAATGTCCGAAACCTAGATAACTGTTGAGGAAGTGTTTCAGGTCTTTTATAAGCCTGTCCGAATTTTTGTTCAGGAATGTTACCTCCAGTTCCTTTGCAAGGGCAGAGTTGCTGTCTTCAGAGGATTGCAGGATAATGGGAAGTTTTGAAATATGTGACTTTACATACCTGATGAGTTTGGCTCCCGCCTCCTTGTCCATACGCCCGGCCTTTTCAAATTCGACGTCCGAAATGATGCAAAGCATAAAATCCCTGTACTTATTGAAAATGGCGATCGCTTCTTCATAATTGCGCGCATGCAGGATTTTTGGCCTTGACCTCATACGGCTGATTTTATCCAGTTCGTTCTTCTCAACCTCCGGCAGAAGTTGTTTGACGTGGTTGAAAACGATATCGAAGAGAATCTGGATATATTTCGAATAATAAATAGGTGAATCCTCGATGAGGAGGATCACCCTGACCAGGCCGACCCTTGTGTCGTTGTCGACGTTCACTTTGTCCTCGGTGAGCTTTACAATCGAGAAAAGAATCAGGGAATCTCCACTCCAAACAAATAGCTTGTCGATTGACCTGAGAGAGGGCATGACTTCCTCATAGTATTTTACATCACTTTTGCGGTTGACTAACAGGTATATAGGAAGCGATTCGAATCTTTCGCGAATTTTTTCGCTCAACTGCACCGGTGACTCCCGATCGATGCCAGCCATTAAGATAACCAAATCAAACCTGGTTGTTTCCAG
This sequence comes from Bacteroidales bacterium 6E, assembly GCA_001270045.2. GTDB lineage: Bacteria > Bacteroidota > Bacteroidia > Bacteroidales > Prolixibacteraceae > UBA1413. Next base: position 68,178 of record DF970671.1, read on the forward strand.
AAGTTCAAGGGCTTCTTCCGCAGTGGAGACACCTGTAATTCGTGGAACCGAAAAAAGACTGTACTGATAAATTTCGCCCATGAACTTTGCAAAGAATGAATCTTCGCTCTCGAGATTGAAAGCATCGTACAAGGTAGACACGAAGAGAATGTGCTTGATCTTGTAACGCATCATCTCAAGGTAAATGTACTTGTCGATCGCCTGCTGGTTAAAATAGAGCTGCAAAGGCTTTTTGTTTCGTATCAATGATGTGCGGAAAGCATCGGAAGGATGAACAGCTTGTTCAGGTACACCTTTTAAATGAATGATGCCCCTGCCTTTTAAATTGTTGAGGTATCCGCTGATCAATCTGCAAATATTGATCAGGAGGTTTCTTTCTTCATGCAGGAATGGACCTTCATCTTCGGCAGGGAATTTACGGAGATAGAAGATTTCGACCGATCCTTTATTGTTGTCTATGGTAACGAAATACTCTGTTTGATACCATGGCGTTTCCTGAAATTCACCACTGACGTAGGTTCGCCCCTCGAATTGGATTCTGGCTGCCGTATATTTTGGATACTGCCATGATTTTGGCAGGATTTCACAAATTTCACGAAGCGTTTCAGGGATTGTTTTTCCTTCATCAATGATTCTGGATGTTTCATTGATTGCCTTAAGTTCCTTGATTCTCTCGGTATTTTCGTAATTCAGTTTTTTGAATACATCCTTTATGGCAGATCCGGCAATCAGTGTGGCAATGTTCTCGAGAAGCTCCAATTCCTCTTTCAGAAATGGACCTTCAAATTCATCAGGGAAATTTTCAAGGTAATAAATTTCAATTACGCCTTTTTTACGGTCTGGCAGTTCGAATTTTTGTTTGAGATTCCATTCTGTTTCTCGGAATCCAGGCGAAACAAATAATTTCCGATGATAAAATATTCGCACAACGGTGGCGTGTGGGTATTGCATGGCCTCCGGTAGCATATTGCAGATTCGCTGCAGGGCTTCCTCAATGTTTCGTGAACTCTCAAGTATTTTGGTAGTTTGGTTAATTCCACGAAGCTCTTTCAGACGTTCAGTATTTTGAATCAGAAGCTTTTTCAATGCCTTTTCTGAAACGCTCCCTGCAATCAATGTAGCAAGATTGGCAATCAAGGTCTGCTCCCTCGGCAGGAATGGCTGTTGATAGGTATTTTCATTTAATTCCCTGTAGAATAATTCGATGGATCCATGTCCGTTGTCAGGTGTTTCAAGAGGATGGATAAATACCCAGGGGGTTTCGGTAAATCCGGGGCTGGTATATATCTTTTCTCCAAACCTAATCCTCGCTTCCGCAAGATTGGGATATCGGAGAATCTCGGGAAGGAATTTACACATCTCTGTCATCAGTTCATCGATGCTCTTGCTTCTACCCAGGATTTCGGCAGCCCTGTCGATCCCATCAAACTCATTTTTGAAGCCATTATCAGAATCTGTGAGAATCTTTAGCTGTTCTTTGGCTAAAATACCTTTGATAAATGGTAAAATGTAGTCGAGTGATTTTATGGCTACGTGAACTTGTTCTTTGGTAACAGGTATGTTATTGGAATTGCGGAGAACCCATTCTATCGATCCAGCCGAGTGATCGGGAAGATAAAAATTCCTGCTAATCAATTCTCCATTGTCAGAATACCCTGAATCGGCAATAATCAATCCGCCAAAGTTCAACCTTGAATGAAGAATAAGATCTTGTCTGCAATTGGCGACAATCCAATTGTTTATTGAAACCAGTTTGTCTGTAATGGGAATCTCGAGGTCTGAAATTTGGACCAGGTCAATGATTGAAGATAAAGTAAATGAAGGTCCCGACTGTCTCGGTTCACTGTTGTTGAGAATGTTATTGTTTGCTTCTAATGTCATACCTGGTAATAAAATGGATGATGAAACAGCCGGTTCTGGATCGTTATTCATCTGAAAATCAGATTAACTTGACAAATGACCAGAACATAAACAAAATTAGCAATTTATTGAAATGATTGGATCATGGATGATAAGTGATTGAAATATAGAATGATATCGGAATTGGTGTCATAAAAAAGGGATGGCTTAAAGCATAAATTCACAGCAAAAGAAATAAAGATATACAAAACTTTTATTTAACTTGAATCAAATTTAACCTCAGGTATTATGAAAAAAGTGTTGTTTCTGTTGCTGGTGATTCTGGTCCTGGCTGTTGCCGGAGTGTTCAGCTGGCTCCGTTTTGCATTGCCTTCGGTAGGTCCTGCACCTGATCTGACAGTTGCTCTTACAACTGAGCGTATAGAACGTGGCAAATATCTGGCAACCCATGTGATGGTGTGTCTTGATTGCCATACACAACGTGATTTTTCACGCTATTCGGGACCGGTAATGGAACCGCATTATGCTGGCGGAGGAGAGGAATTTATCCGGGAGGCTGGGTTGCCGGGCAATTTTTATCCACCTAACCTAACCCCACATCATTTGGGTGAATGGACCGATGGTGAATTGTATCGTGCCATTACTTCCGGGGTCAATAAAGACGGTAAGGCATTATTCCCTGCCATGCCCTATCATCTTTATGGTCAGGCAGATGATGAGGATATTTATTCGGTGATAGCCTATTTGCGCACTCTTGAACCGGTTGAGTCTGAGTTAAGGGTATCGAAAGCTGATTTTCCTGTAAGCCTGTTGATAAACACCATGCCTATGAAGGGCAGTCCAACGATAAGGCCTGATTCTGATGATAAGGTGGCCTACGGTAAGTATATGGCGACAGTGGCAGGTTGCATCGAATGCCATACACCCATGAAAGGGGCGAAGGTGTTATGGGATGAGGCTTTTACTGGTGGCCGGGAATTTCCACTTCCTGCAGGCATTGTTCGTACAACCAATCTTACTCCCGATAAGCGAACTGGCATAGGATCATGGACGGAGGAGATGTTTTTGGAGAGATTCAAAACTTATTCCGACTCTGCTGCCTTGGTTACGGTTGCTCCTGATGCCTTTAATACCCCCATGCCCTGGTCACTTTATTCTGGTATGGAAGAAACTGACCTGAAGGCAAAATATGCTTACTTGCAATCCTTGCAACCTGTAGAGAAGGAGATCGTCAGGTTTTCTCCCAGACAGTAATAAAGATCCGATCCGGATAATGGCTGTGGTTAATAATTGTTTGCTGAAGTTCGAGTTTGTGAACTTTGCTTAACGCAAAGGTCAGTAAATTGGTGTATTTTTATCATGTAGGCAGACTAAAACACATGATAGAAATGAATGATTTCCAGATTTTCGCCAAGCCTGTAGGATCATCGTGTAACCTCTCGTGCACTTATTGCTATTATTTGGACAAGGAGCCAAATGATTATGGTTTCGGAATTTTAAGGATGTCAGATGAACTGCTTGAAAACTATATCATTAATCATATTGAGGCAACAAATGGAGATATCGTCATGTTCTCGTGGCATGGCGGTGAACCTTTGCTGGCAGGAATCCCTTTTTACAGAAAGGCACTGGAGTTCCAGAACCGGTTTTTACCCCGGGGCAAGCGAGTTTTAAATGGCCTCCAAACTAATGGAACACTTTTGGATAAAGAATGGTGCCAGTTTTTATCCGGGAATGGTTTTTTTGTGGGCCTTACTTTAGATGGTCCTCAAAAATTCCATGATCAATTCAGGATCAATAATGGTGGAATAGGGACATTTAACCAGGTCCTCAAAGGATTTCATATGTTGAGGCAATATGGCATCATTCCCGAAATATTGTGTGTCGTGAATTCCTCCAATGTCGAACATCCGTTGTTGGTATATTCTTTTTTGAGGGATTTAGGTCCGGAATACCTGACATTTCTCCCGTTGGTAAACAAGGATAATGAAAAGGAATCTCATAACGCAGTAACTGCTGATTCGGTTTCATCTGAGGCATTCGGTGATTTTTTGATCGCCATATATGAAGAGTGGATGTATCGCGATATCGGGAAGATAAAGATTCAGGTTATAGAAGAGGCACTAAGGACTGCATTTAATCAGGATCATACACTCTGCATTTTTAAAAAGGAGTGCGGGGGTGTACCCATAGTTACACATTCAGGAGATGTTTACAGCTGTGATCATTATGTGGATGGTGATCATTTCATGGGTAATCTTATGAATGTCCCTTTACAAGAAATGCTGAATAGTGACATACAGACAGACTTCGGACGAAAAAAGAGGACAATGCTACCTGCAATATGTAAATCTTGCCCGGTTTTGAGTATGTGCAACGGGGAATGTCCCAAAAACAGGTTTATAACTACGCCTGACGGGGAGTTCGGACTAAACTACCTGTGTCCCGGATACCGAAAATTCTTTACCCATCTCCAACCTTTTGTTGAGGAAGTCAGGAAAAACTGGCTGGATCAAATGCGTTAAGAATCTACACTAGCTTTTCCCTGAAGAAATCAATTGTCCTGTCCCATGCCAGTTTTGCAGCTTCCGGATGATATCTCCCCGGATTGGTGTCATTATTAAATCCATGACCTGTACCCGGATAGATAAATATTTGATATTCTTTACCGGCAGCCTTTAATGCTTCTTCAAAGGCAGCTATTCCAGCATTGATTCTTTCGTCGTTTTCGGCATAATGTGCCAAAACCGGCGCCTTGATCTTTTTTACGTCATCTGGTTCAGGTTGTCTGCCATAATATGGAACGGCGGCATCGAGATCCTCACAGTTAACAGCAACCTGATTGGTCATGGCACCGCCCCAGCAAAAGCCAGTACATCCCACTTTGCCTGAAGAATTTGGATATGTCTTCAAATAAGCAACGGCTGAAACAAAATTTTGGGTTGTCTTGTTGCTGTCAAGTTTGGCAAATAGCTCACCCACATTTGAAATATCTTCAGGTGTTCCTCCAACCGGTGACAGGGCATCGGGCGCCAAAGAAAGAAAACCCTCCTTCGCCATCCTGCGGGTCACTTCCTTGATATGTGGCACGAGTCCGCGATTTTCATGGATCACTATAACAGCGGGAAATTTGGATTCATTATTGGGGATTGCCAGAAATGCTTTCATTTTCCCCGTTACACAAGGATATTCTACCATAGATTCCCTTATTGCTTCATTTTGATCAGAAAGAGGAATATTCAATAAGGCTTTTCCCTTTATGACAGGAAATAGAGAAAGGGCTGAGGTAATACTGCCGGTCAGAATTGCCAATCGTGTAAGAAATCTTCGTCTTGGAAGTTGGCTTTTCCCAAAATCACCAAAGGCAGATGGCATTTTCTTTTTCATGATTTTTGGTTTTATTGGTTTAATAATTTAGAGCGATTCTGAATTGCAAATTACGAAAATTGAACGTATAATGGAACAAGTTCTTATCTTATATTGCTGAATGAATTAATCATTTTTCCCCCAATGATCTTTCCTGAATCTGGAGTTAATCCTTGTAATTATGGCTTGAACAGAGGAGTATTTTTAAAGGTGTTTAATTAAAGTGAATAAAAATTAAACAAAACCTGCAATTCGCTGTTTATTTGTCAAAAGTGGAACTATTCATTTCCTAAAATTATTGGCTATGATTTTATTGGCAGTAACTGAGCAAAACACAGGTGAGAAGCAACAACCAACCAAGGCTGGCCGTCTCAGTACAGGGACGAAAGTTTTGTTTGATCAGGTTTCGTTCGAAACAAGTAAACTGATCACTAAATCATACAGCTCCTCCTTTTCGTCTGCCACTTCCTTGCTCGAACCTGAGATCAGGGAAGCCATATATAGCATTTATGGTTTTGTCAGGTATGCCGATGAAATAGTGGACACTTTTCATGGCTATGACAAGGAATACCTTCTCTCCAAGTTTGAAAATGATTTCTATGAGGGCTTGAGAGGCGGCATCAGCATGAATCCAATATTACATTCATTTCAGCAAACCGTAATGAAATATCACATTTCAGATGAACACATCCGGGCATTTCTCAGGAGTATGAGATCCGACCTTTCCAAGAATGTCTATATGGATGAAAATGAAATGAGTGATTACATATATGGTTCTGCAGATGTTGTCGGGCTGATGTGCCTCAAGGTTTTTGTGAACGGAGATGAAGAACTGTTCAACCATTTGAAAATGCCAGCCATGAAACTGGGATCTGCCTTTCAAAAGGTAAATTTTTTACGCGATCTCAAGGATGATACAGAGGGGCTAAACCGCAAATATTTTCCACAACTAAGCATTACAAATTTTGACAATAAAGCCAAGGATGAGATCATTCAGAGCATTGATGAAGATTTTGAGGCAGCCCTCATTGGAATAAGACAACTTCCGGGAAGATCTAAACTGGCTGTTTATGTGGCATACAAGTATTATTGCCTTTTGCTGAAAAAGTTGAAGAGAACTCCTGCCTCAACCATCCTTAACCGAAGAGTGAGGGTTTCAGGACACTTAAAGGCTTTATTGTTGTTGAAGTCTCTGGCTGATTATCGATTCGGATTCATTTGAGGTTTTCGTTCTATCAGAAAATTTTATCTACGTAATAATCGAAATTATGTCACTATACGCTTCCTTACTCCTGTTTTCGTTTATTGTTCCTATTTCTCTAAGTTTTGACAAACGATTACAGTTTTACAGAAAATGGCCGACACTTCTTCCGGCAATTTCAATGATAGCCATCTTATATATCATTGCCGATGTCGTATTGACCAATATGGGAGTTTGGGGATTTAATGAACGTTATCATTCCGGGGTAACATTTTTAAAACTGCCCATTGAAGAGTGGTTGTTCTTTTTCGTAATTCCTTACGCAAGTATTTTTCTTCATGAAAGCCTGGTACTTTATTTTCCAAAATTGAAAATTGATGAGGCTGTTGCACGGCGAACCACTTTATTATTGATTTTCTTTTTTACGGCACTTTTCGTAATGAATATCGGGAGAACCTATACAGCATATATTTCCATGAAAATGATTCTGGTTCTCCTTTGGACATTTTTTGACAAGAAACGGGTAATTGCTTCCTTTTATGTAACTTTCATGGTAATTCTGATTCCATTTCTGATTGTCAACTCGATTCTTACAGGTAGTTTTATTGACGGAGAAGTTGTTTGGTATAATAATGCCGAAAACCTTGGTTTAAGGCTGTTTACCATTCCGGTTGAAGATATCGCCTATGCTTTTAGCATGATTTTATTTTCATTGCTGCTCCGAAATTTATTTATTCATTCCCGGCTTAATCTGAAATGATGATCAATAGCTTTGAGCAAATTAAAAATTGGTCAGATGGTCGACAGAATCTGGTAATCCTGTTGTTTGTCATCTTTTATTCGGTAGGGGTAGCCGGATTTATTTATCCCCCAACTTCAGCGCTTTTTGCTGAATTGACACCTCTTATCCTGATCATGAGTTTTATCGCTGTCATTATATATCACGAAGGTAGAATTACCCTAAAGCATCTGGTCATTTTGTTGGGGATCTTTCTGTCTTCATTTGTGGCTGAGGCTATCGGGGTTAATACTGGAATCATATTTGGATCATACGAATATGGAGATAGTCTGGGATTGAAAATCTTTGATACCCCACTTCTTATAGGAGCAAATTGGGTTTTTTTGGTGTATTCCTCTTCATCGATTATTCATCGGACAAAATTGAGTGGAGTAATCCTGATATTATCAGCTTCGTTGGTCATGGTCCTTTATGACCTGATACTTGAACAGGTTGCCGGAGATATGGGAATGTGGACCTGGACCGAGGGATACATTCCACTTAAGAATTACTTCACATGGTTTGTGTTGGCATTTATATTTCACTGGGTTTTAAAGTATTTTGTTGTGCCGACTTCAAATAAAGTTGCCCCTGCAATCTTTACAATACAGTTTGTGTTCTTTTTGATGATTTTTCTGTTGAAAGGAGTTGTTTCATGATCATGGAAGCACGACACCACTGGCTTGTTTACCCTTTTTTCAAATGGTATGCGGTATGGAAGGTCAAGAGAAATTTCAAGCCTGTATCCATCGTGGGCAATGTAGCTGATGCTGGAATGCCGGTTCTTGTTATTTCGAACCATGTCAGTTGGTGGGATGGCTTTTGGTTACAATATCTGAACCAGGCAATATTTCATCGTAGGTTACATTTCATGATGCTTGAGGAGCAATTGCGGAAGTTCTGGTTTTTTAATTTATCTGGTGGATATTCGGTGCGGAAGTCCAGTAGAAGTCTCATCGACAGCTTGGATTATACCGTGAAGCTCTTGGGGAATCGACAAAATCTCGTTTTTATTTTTCCGCAAGGTGAGATCGTATCAATGTATAAAAGTCATGTCGACTTTGAGAAGGGGATTAGTTATATATTGAAGAAACTTGAAAATTCTGTACAAATCATATTCGTCGCCAACCTGGCAGAATATTTTTCGAACGAGGTTCCCTCATTAAATATTTATGTGGAAGAAGTCTGGTTTGACCAGCCTGATAAATTGCAGATTGAGGTCAGATACAATAAATTTTATCAGGAATGCATTGAAAAACAAACTCAGATCAAGTCATGATATATATAGTCATCGGTATATTCATTTTTACGTGTGTGCAATTAATGATTGCCTTTATTAATTATGTCTATCCTGAAACGCTTGTTCCATCAGACCTGAAAACAGATGAATTGGTTTCGGTGTTGATTCCTGCCAGAAACGAAGAGCATAATATTGGAAACATATTGCATGATTTGACTGGTCATTCCTACAGGAATCTGGAGATTATTGTTTTTGATGATGAATCATCTGACCGGACAGCTGAAGTCATTAAGGAATTTGCAGCCAGGGATTTACGAATCAGGCTGGTCAGATCTAATGGTTTGCCTGCTGGGTGGTTGGGAAAGAATTATGCCTGTCATACATTGTCAGGTTATGCAAAAGGATCATATTACCTGTTCCTGGATGCAGATGTCAGGATTCATGGGAACTTAATAGATGATAGTCTTGGATTTATGAAGCGACATAATTTGGGATTGTTGTCAGTTTTCCCTTCCCAGATCATGCAAAGTACAGGGGAAAAGGCCACCGTGCCTGTCATGAATCTTGTTTTGCTTTCACTTTTGCCACTTCGGTTAGTCCGAAGATCCACACGTTCATCTTTTGCAGCCGCTAACGGCCAGTATATGTTGTTCGAGGCCTCTTGTTACCAAAAGATGCAACCCCATAAAAAGATGAAACTACAAAGGGTTGAGGATATTGAAATTTCGAGGTGGTATAAACGTAATGGAATAGGAGTAGCTTGCTTAACCGGAGTTTCAGAAGTCAGATGCCGGATGTATCAGGGTTATCGGGAAGCAGTGAATGGTTTTTCCAAGAATGTCATCCAGTTTTTCGGGGGCTCAGGCTTTTTGGCAGTGTTATATGGTTTGGTATCCATCTTTGGGATTATCCCCATAATGTTTACAATGTCAATAAGGTATGTTCTTTATTATATTTTTCTGCATACCCTGAGAAGAATATTAATTTCTCTTACAAGTAAGCAATCAATAGTTGACAACCTGATTTATGCTGTGCCTCAGCAATTGTCTCTTCTAATAATTATTGTAAGGGCCATCTTTGGTGAAATGAAAGGAGGTATCGTATGGAAAGAAAGATTAGTCTCCTGATATTTTGGGTAATAATATTCATGTCAGTAGGTCGGGCCGCTGAAAAAGACCAGATCTACAAAGCCTATATTTCCGGGAACATGGGCCTTTGGAAAGAAACCATAGATAAGATGGAACAAAAAAAATCAAACGTGAATGCATCCATATTGGAATTGGTCAATTACCAATATGGATACATTGGATGGGCCATGGGAGTCGAACGTCATAAGGAGGCCAGATACTATCTTGATTTGGCTGAAAAAAATATTGAAAAATTGTCCAGTCGAGGATATTCCCCCTCTTCGATATATGCATACAGATCGGCATTTTATGGCTTTCGAATAGGACTGAATCGCTTACAGGCACCTTTATTGGGGCCCAAGAGTGTTTCACAGGCTAAAAGTGCCATTGAAACAGATCCTGAGAATCCTCTGGGCTATATTCAGTTAGGTAATGCCGAATATTACATGCCAGCCGTTTTTGGCGGATCGAAGAGCAAGGCACTGGAGTATTTTTTGAAAGCGAAATCATTAATGGAGAAGCAACCATCAGGATTAAAGAATGATTGGAACTACCTGAGTCTTTTAACGCTTATCGCCCAGGTTCACATTGATTTGTCAGAGAACGTAAAAGCAAGAAATTTGTATGAAGATATTTTGAGAATTGAACCCGATTTTCTTTGGGTGAAGAATGAATTATATCAAAAAGTAAAATAAAAATGGCAATTATATGAGCAAAAGGGTATTAGTCGTAGGTGCCGGTCTTGGAGGAATAGCTACCGCCCTCAGATTGGCAAAACAGGGATATGAGGTTGAAATCCTTGAAAAAAATCAACAGGCGGGTGGTCGGTTGAACCAGATCAAAAAAGATGGATTTACGTTTGATACTGGCCCCAGTTTTTTTAGTATGTCATATGAGTTTGAGGAGTTTGCCAACGAATGTGGTATTGATCTGCCATTTAGGTATGTTGAGTTGGATCCACTTTATTCAGTTCATATCAAGGGGAATCCTCAAATTTTTCACTTGTACAAAGATCTTGACAGGTTGGCCGAACAATTTAATGATTATGAACCTGGATTCAGGTTGAAAATGGAAAAGTACCTCAAGAAATCAGGTGCACTTTTTGATGATACTATTGATATTGTTATAAAGCGAAATTTCAATTCTCTGCCAGCTTATCTGGTTGCCCTGGCCACTGTAAATCCAATTCATCTGCCCATACTTTTCAGGAGTTTCTATGACCAGGTGAAGAAGCATTTTACATCAAAAGAGGCCAGGATGATTATTTCACTGGTGGCTTTTTTCCTTGGTCGTACACCATTCGATACCAATGCGGTTTATACCCTTTTGTCATATACTGAGTTCAGGCATAATGGCTATTTTAACGTTGAGGGAGGAATGTATAAAATCGTTGAAGGGATTGTTAATGAGTTGAATAAAGCTAAAGTAAAAATTCATTACAATACTGAAATTGTCGGATACAAGGAGGATAGAGGTAAACTGGGGTATTTTATTGATCAAACCGGAAAGCAATGGGCCGCGGATGCTTTTTTGGTGAACAGTGATGCAGCTAATTTCAGGCATTCAGTGTTTAATCGAAAGGGTTATGAGAAAGTTAAGATGGATAAGATGAGCTGGACAATGGGTTACCTGACCATATATCTCGGTATCAATATAAAACTTCCGGAAATTAACCATCATAACTACTATTTGGGAGGAGATTTTGAAAGCTATGCCCATAACATCCTTCACAAGAAAGAAGTACTGGATAATCCCTACTATTATGTGAATGTTTTGTCAAGGAAAAATCCGGAATGCGCCCCTGAAGGTTGTGAGAGCCTGTTTTTCGTTTGTCCGGTTCCCAATCTTCTGGCAAAACCTGACTGGAGTGACAAGGATCAAATCGTCGAAAAAGTTATACAGGATTTTTCTGGCCGGATTGGAGTCAACATTTCTGATAAGATAGTCTCAAAGACTGTATATACGCCCATTGATTGGCAGGATCAATTCAACTTGTATATGGGGAGTGGTCTTGGACTCTCGCATAGTCTGGGCCAGATTGGCGGATTCAGGCCTCCAAATCATGATGAGGATTTCGCAAATGTCTTCTATGCCGGTGCTTCTACGGTTCCAGGTGCTGGTTTGCCGATGGCTATCATCAGCTCAAAACTGGCTACTCAAAGAATAAAGGAGTTTTCTGAAAAAAAATAGTCTGTCAGTAGACTTTACCAATAAATGTTTTCTTTGTTTATCTTATAATTGCATAAGATTAAACAAAAGATGATCTTGTGCGTTATTAAGTACATTATTACTGATGTAGCTTCAATTATTTTGTGATGACAAACAGGTATTCCATTAAGGACTTAGAAATATTGTCAGGTGTGAAAGCCCATACTATACGTATCTGGGAAAAGCGCTATAATCTTCTGTCCCCGGAAAGGACCGATACCAACATTCGTTATTATAATGACAATGACCTGCGCAAGATCATTAATGTGTCCTTTTTGGTCAGGCATCAATTTAAGATATCGCGGATATCGACATGGGATTCAGCACGTATCCAGACGGAAGTCCTCAATATATCAAATAATTCAGGGGAAAAGGATGAACTAACCGAACAGCTGCTGTCTTGTTTAATATCCTTTGAAAACCATAAGTTTCTGAAGCTTGTCAATGATATTATACATGACCTTGGAATTGAAGAGGCATATACAAAGGTCTTTTTTGGTTTTCTTGAAAAAGTTGGACTTTATTGGCAGGCAGGAGTGCTTTACCCTGCACAGGAACACTTTGTATCCAATGTCTTACGGCAAAAGCTGCTTGCAGAAATCGAATTTGCGGAGGCCGAAAGCAAGAATCAACCCAATATGCTGTTTTTTCTTCACGAAAACGAGATGCATGAATTGGGATTGCTTTTTTACTCCTGGATTGCACGAAAATCAGGCTTCAACGTAATTTATCTTGGTACACAGGTTCCGTTTGATGACCTCCGTAAGGTGGCAGGCGCCACACGATTCAGTGCAGTGATGACTGCTTTTACAAATCCCATGGAAGAAGGATTTATACAGGAATATCTTCAAAAATTATTGCATCTGTTTCCAACCCAGAAAATATATATATCTGGATATCAGGTAAAGGATATTATGGATGAGCTTCCTGAAAGAGTTGAACCAATCAGAAATTATCTTGCGCTGAAGCAAAAGCTGAAAGAATGATCCCTGACACCTCTTCAGTCAAATAAGAAATCTCAATTGTGGATTTCCTGTATAATTGACAGTAATGTTTCATATATTTAATGCGCTAAATTGAAATATTACTGATTATGAAACCTGGCATATCCTTTCAACATCGCTCCCGAATATTTGGGCTTTTATTACTCCTGGTGGCTGTGTTTATGAGTCCTGTGATTAGTTTCTCCCAACCCAGCGGTGGTCCATACGGTCCTGTGCGACAAAACTATAACCTACCCCAAATACAAGGGAATGTAATTTTTGTTTCACCTGATGGTGACGAAAAGGCTACTGGCTTATCAATTGATTCACCTACCAGCATAGAAACAGCAATATCGCGCGTCAGTACAGGTGATGCCATAATACTCAGGGGAGGGATATATCGTACAGGTGATTTGATATTGAATCAGGGGATTACCATGCAACCTTATATGGATGAACAACCGGTACTAAAAGGTACTTTTGTGGCTGAGAAGTGGAGAAATTTAGGAAATGGCTTATGGACAACCCATTGGGAAAAATTGTTTCCTGCAGAGCCTGCCGACTGGTGGCAGAGGGACAGGGAAGGAAAGCGTACGCCTCTTCACAAGTTTAATAATGATATGGTTTTCGTTGATGGAAGATTATTGCAATCTGCAGGTTATGAGGCGGAAGTTGATGAGAATTCTTTCTATATCGATTATTCATCCGGCACTGTTTATATCGGGACGGATCCCACTGATAAGCTGGTTGAAATTACTGCTTATGATGTTGCCATACACCGTACCATCAAGGATGCGCATGGGAAATCAAACGATGGAAAGGGCCCTGTGATCAGGGGAATTACCTTTACCCAGTATGCTTACCGTGCATTTGAGTTCGACGGCTACAACCCTGAAGAGGTCTCGCCTGAAACAGCCCATGGGAAGGATATCGTTGGCACTACAATCGAGCATTGCACCATTTCATTTTGTTCAAGGGTTGCAGGTTACTTCCGGGGCGATCACCTGACCATCCGAAATTGCAAGGTGAGTGACACTAGTACCGAGGGAGTGTTTGTTCTTAGTTCATCGGATGTTCTCCTCGAAAAAAATATTTTTACACGTAACAATATCGAGCGAATAACAGGTTATTATCCTTCGGCCGTGAAAATATTTAACCAGTGTTACAGGGTGACCTGTGCTGATAACCTGGTAAAAGACCTTCCTTTTTCAAACGGGATATGGTATGATGTTGGTAATGTTGACGGAGTATTCATAAATAACTGGATTGAAAACGTTGGAATTGTGGACCGTAGGATTACAGGGAATCAGACTTGGCCCAGTGAAAGTGGATTTTTCTTTGAGATTTCATAGGGAGCAATTTGTGCCGGCAATGTTTTTGTGAATTGTGAAATGGGCATTCATATTTTGAATAGTTGTGATGTTAAGGTTTACCAGAATACCTTTGTGAACAGCACTGCCACTTTTGCAAGAAGTGAACGAAGTGCACAGGGAGACCATTTTGGTTGGCATCCTTCATCGGGACCTGATGTTGATGAGCGTGACGGACATATTTTTGTCAATAACCTGATGTATGGGGAAGCAGGTTTTCACAGACCGCATTTGTTTGTCTGGCAACGTGATTTCCTTTGCGAGAGACTTGACGAACCTCAATTCGATGAATTGGACCACAATGTATATGCCTTGGCCTCCAGGGGAGATTCTCCCTTAATTCTTTGGAGTCCCTTAAAGGTGCAGGGATGTATTGCCGAAATGAATTCACCGGTAAACCTTAATCAATTGCTTCCAAAATTTTCAGGAAACAGTAAACTTTATCAGGGTTACAATGTTTTTCAAAGTCTGGAGCTAAAGCGTTTGTCTTTGCTTGAAAGTTTTCCGGGGAATGGTCATGCTTCCAAAATGCCTGAGTCTATCAGTAAAATTCTGAATCGACCCAAAAAGGACAATCCTTATATAGGAGCGTTCCCAAGTGTCAGGTAGCATGGGATGTTCGATAGCGTTAGATTCATTTTTCATGATCAAATTGGTAAATCATAATGTCAAAGCTTTTATCCACTCTTACCATAAAGGATATAACCTTTAAAAATCGTATTGCAATATCCCCAATGTGCCAATATTCAGCCTGGGATGGATATGCCAACAACTGGCATCTTGTGCATTACGGAAGCAGGGCTGTTGGTGGGGCCGGATTGGTCATTCAGGAAGCCACCGGAGTTTCTCCGGAGGGTAGAATTACTCCTGGCGATTTGGGGATCTACCTGGACGAACATATTGAAAACTTGTCTGCCATAACAACATTTGTAAAACAACATGGTGCAGTGCCCGGAATCCAATTGGCCCATGCCGGGCGAAAGGCCGGTTGTGCAAAGCCTTGGGATGGCGGAAAGCAACTACCTGTCAATGATGGTGGATGGAAAACAGTTGCACCATCTCCTATACCGTTTTTAACTTCAGACGACCAGCCTGAAGAATTGGATCTTTCGGGGATAATGAAGGTTGTTGCCGATTTTAGGGCTGCTGCTGCACGTGCCGTGGATGCAGGCTTTCAAGTGTTGGAGATACATGCAGCCCACGGATATTTGATACATGAATTTTTGTCCCCCATAACTAATCAACGAATGGATTCTTATGGTGGGACTTTTGAGAATCGTATCAGATTGTTAATTGAAATCGTCAGAGCCGTACAGACAGTCTGGCCTTCCAATATGCCCCTTTTTGTCAGGATTTCGGCCACTGATTGGGTAAGTGGAGGATGGGACATTGATGAAGCCGTACAATTAGCTTCAAGGCTTCGACGGGAAGGAGTCGACCTGATCGATACTTCCTCCGGTGGATTGGTTCCGGATGCCAAAATTCCTTTTTCGCCTGGATACCAAGTAGGTTTTGCTGCGAGGATCAGGAAGGAAACCGGGATAAAAACCGGGGCAGTTGGTTTGATTACCAGTGTGTTGCAGGCTGAAGATATTTTAAAGGCTGATCATGCAGATCTGATTCTCATTGCAAGGGAATCATTGCGAAATCCATACTTTGGCTTAAATGCAGGCAAGGAACTAACGAAAGAAGTTAATTGGCCTGTTCAATATCTTAGGGCAAAATAACGCGTATAGCCTGCTGACCCTTAGATACTACAATTGAAAATTAATTAATTCAGAGTCCACAAATTGCCGGAATCTAAAGGTGAAATCGAAGATTTAGTCCTGATAAACCGAAGTGGAAGCCTCTGTTTCATTTTCAGGATGTAAGGAAACTTCCTTGTTGATTAAGTCCTGAAGGGTGATGCCCTGAAGGTAATTGATAATTAATTGATTCAGATTGCCATAGACTCCTTGGGCAGAACACTGCCCTGAACGGTCACATATTTCATTGCCCGTAAGGCAATCCACTACGCAAATAGCTGGTTCAAATGCCTGATAGATGTCGTAAAGCGAAATCAACTCCGGTGATTTGCGAAGGATGTAACCACTTTTTTTCCCTTTTACATTTCGGATAAGCATGGCAGTCTTAAGCGCATGGATAATGTGGTCAAGATATTTAAGCGATATTTCCTGTCTTTCCGCAATATCTTTCTGAAAAACTCCTGCTTGGGAGTGATTCATGGCTATTTCGAGCATGGTTCTGATGCCATACCTTGTTTTTGCATTCAGCTTCACAATTTCCGGTTAAGTTTATGTCTCAGTGATTAAAATTTTAAAGTTAATATTTACTTTGTTATTTAATCTAACCAAGCCCATAAATTTTTTTGGTGGTTCCAGTAAAAATTCTGATAGATAGATATTTGCATTGCCGGTTAGTGTTTTGGATCCGGACATATGCTTGATAGAGGAGTTGTTTGTCTTTATTTTTCTTGTTTGCCCTGAAAGGCTGACTTCAAGCACAGTGGGTTCACTTTCCTTCCTTTCATTGATATGACGATAGAATTGTTCAATATCAATTTTTATTGTCACAGAGGGATGTTGATCTGCATTGACCAGATTATGAAAGTCATAGAGGATTATCTGATTTTTACAATTCAATCGTTCAATCGGGATAGTGAAAATAATCGTTGAATTTTCATAAATCCCAACAATATCCTTTACTTCATTATTTGTTTTTGAATCGAGGAATAATTGGAATTTGTTAATATTGGTTTCGCCCATTATTACGATATCCTGCAGCTGTGCTGTTGTTAATGCTGGAGCTTGTTGCGCTTTTATTGATGAAGCAAAGCATCCGAAGGCAACCAGAAGATAAAGTAATATGTTGGACTTATTTTTCATTTTATTTTGAATGGCAATCCTGTGTTTCTATCCTGTATTGGTATTCATTTTCCGTAAGCAATGTTTCCAGGATTTGGTGAATACACAGGATGGCCAGTTTGTTATTTATGTCAGAACGATATGCCAGCCTCCAGCATCATACCTTTGAATCCGGCTTTATCCCCGTAATTGGCGAAATTTTCATATTTCTGGTCAACGTATTCGAGCTTTAACCCGACATTTTCAGTCATGAACCATCCTGCCGCAAATTGAACCCGGTTAACTTTCATTTCAGGTTGTGATTTTTTGTTATTCACGGTGTTATATCGGCTGCCTACATGAAACTGGTCTGATTTACCAAATCGGTAGATGGCTTCAATCGCTAATTGATTGAAGTCATAGTCAGCATTAGCCATGTTCAAACCCTTCGAATTCTGAAGCGTCCCGAAAATTTCAAGACCGTTATACTGAAGGAAGAGGTTACCCACAATCGTATTGTCTTTCCTAAAGCTACCTGGACCCCAGTTCCCGGATGTAAAGTTTTTGGTGATATCAAATTCAGAACCATCACCTGTTTGACGATTCATTACGAGATAATATCTCGAACCGGTGCGATCTCCACTGTGCAATGAACCACTCAGGGTCTCTGATTGATGTGATCCGGCCAGTGTAGCCCTTACCCTGAAAAGCTCGCTGACCTGTTTGTCAATACTTGCCTTCCATACATATGCAAGTTCATCGGTAAGGTTTCTTTCAATATAAGTCTTGTTTTCACCAGTACCCGAAGTTGTGCCCAGGGCAGGTTTTAAGGTTCCATTGTTTATACCACCCATCAATAAAATACCTTTATCCCTGAACATTATTTCGACACCTGTATTTGTGGTAAAATCGTCAAGGATGTAGTTTCCGACAAATGCGTTTTTCAAAATGCTGCCATTGTCGGACCTCCTGAAATGTTGATCACCCACATTGGGATTCATAACCCCTGCCTTAATCGTTAAATATTGCATCAGTTTGTCTGCTGCCGGTAAAAAAGGCAGGTTGTCTATCAAAAGATAACCACCTTTGACCCAGGTTTCATTGTGATGTCTGGAGGATAGATATGTTTCCAGATTCACTTTAATTCCTGGGGCAAGCAGGGTGTTTATATTTAGATTGGCGGTAGGTAAATTGAAGTTGGATCCCAATTCAATCAACGCCCAGGATGGATTGCTTGCCTCATGATTGAGCGCTTGATACTGGATTGCGAAATCAGCACCAATGTTAACTTTTACTTTCTCAAAATCAGATGGTAAGAGCTTTGGCTCTTCAAAATTCTGTGCTTGAACAGAGACATATGCAAAAAATGCTAAAACGAGCAAAATGGTGTTTTTCATTATGTATGATATTTAAGTTATAAACTTCATTTATTTAGAGGCGGAGATGGATTGGTTGGTTTTCAAATCAATGCTATATTCCAACACAAAGTCATCACCTGTTTTAATGGTTCCCATCATGGCGGTTGGTGGTTTTATTCCAAAATCACTCATCTTCAGTTTAACAACCCCATTTACGGTTATGGCCTGATCGGATTTGAAAGTACCACTGAATGGAACTTTGATTGTCTGTGATACCCCTGCAATTTCAAGTTTGCCTTGAAGAGTTCCACTGAAGCTTTTCCCTTGGGTTGCGACAGTAATCCCTTCAGACTGCGAAAATTTTATTTCCGGATGCTGTTTTACCTTCAAAGCATCAAGGGCTTTTTCGTCCATGAGACTATGTTTGCTTTTCAGTCCTTTGGCTAAACTGGAAAATTTTACATCGTCTATAGAGATTTTATTTTCATGATGTTCAACTCCCATTTCTATGTTTACGATAGTTGATTCCATTTCCCAGTCGTGTACTGTGGATGTACCTTTTACCAGAACCTTGCTCTGTGCAGGAACATTTTTAAAAGGAACCTGAGCCAGCAATGTGCCATGGATCATGACAAATGCAAAGGCGACCAATAATAATTTGAAACTTGTTTTCATGTCTGTTTTTTTATTGTCCATTAATCAAACTTGAGTTTTACCTGTAGTTTACTATCGATAAGCTTTGTTTATATAATAAAGTTATTAATCCTATCAAATAGATAGGACAAAGGTATAGGTTTTTTAAATACTACGATTTCCATATTCATGTTATAAAACATAGAATTATGTTATAGTATAAATTAAGTCGCTGTAAATAAAATGTATAGAAGCAATTGGCGGAAATGGATAGAAGGGTGTTATCTTAACTGGATATTAATAAGTAGTGTTCTGCAATTGATTATTAAATCAGTTTTAATTTATCCCAAACATCATATTTCCATAAAAATACATCATCAGTGTGATAATAATTGCCCCGATAATGTTTATTATGAAACCGGTGCGAGCCATCTGTCCAACAGTGATACGTCCACTTCCGAAAACAATTGCATTCGGAGGTGTGGCAACTGGCATCATGAACGCCATGGAAGCAGAAAGTGTAGCTGGAACCATGAGAAAAAGGGGATGAATGCCTGATGTGATTGATAAGCCGGCAAGTATTGGAAGAATCATTTCTGTGGTTGCAGTATTGGATGTAAGTTCAGTCAGGAATGTGATGAAAAGTGATATGATCAGAATAATTAACATCGGATGAAGTGTGGCAACATGTGTTAGTCTTTCTCCAAACCAGAGTGAAAGCCCTGATTCTTTCAGTCCTGTAGCTAAGGCAAACCCACCACCAAACAATAATAGAATTTGCCAAGGCAGTTTACCGGCAGTATGCCAATCAAGCAATTTCTCTCTTGTGGCACGTTTCGAAGGTATAATAAACAGAACAATCGACATCAAAATGGCAATTGTGCCATCGTTTATATATGATGATTGAGGAAAAAACCTTGACCATCCTGGAACAAGAAAATTTCCAAAAACCAGATCAACCCTGAAAATCCATAGAAAAGCGAGTATGGAAAAGATCGATAACACCCACTTTTCTTCATATGAAAATCGGCCCATTGATTTCATCTGACTCGAAAAAATATTCCTTGGTATCTGTATCCATTCACTTTTTCGCGGTCTGAAGCTATAATACAGTATTAACCATATTGCAAAGGAAATAATCAGGCTGACGGGAAGTGCAAAAATAAGCCATTGTGAGAACGTAATGGATTCAGCATTAGGAAAATAAATTTCAAAGATTCTGACAAATGAAAGATTTGGTGGCGTTCCTACCAGGGTTGCCATTCCTCCGGTGGAGGCACTATATGCAATGCCAAGAAGTAATCCGATACTAAATCGTGAAGCTTTTCCTCCATTCATGATCTCATCTAGCTGTTTTATAATGGACATGGCAATTGGTAACATCATCATGGCGGTTGCCGTATTGGATATCCACATTGAAAGGAAGAAGCTTGCAACCATAAATCCTGCTAAAATATTAGCGGGCTTAACACCGGTCATGCTTAGAATCTTCAAGGCAATTCTTTGATGAAGATTCCATTTTTCCATGGCAAGTGCTACCAGAAAGCCTCCCATGAACAAAAAAATGACATCGTTAAAGTAAGCAGACGAAACCGTCTTGCTGTCCAATACACCAAACAAGGGGAAAAGTGCTACTGGCAAGAGGGAGGTCACCGCCAGAGGGACTGCTTCGGTAATCCACCATACAGCCATAAGTAGTGTAATACAAAAAGCATGGGTAATTGCACGATTATTGGGATCAAGGTCCCAAAAGAAAAGAATACCCACGATGATTAATGGAGTTATTATAAAGCTGACGAGTTCCTTTAATTTCATATTCTATCATCAGAAGGCCAGCTAATTTAGCAAATTATTGAGCAGTGATGCCAGTTTTGTTTGATCGGTTTCGATTAGCCTTATTGTTGCTGTAGCAGGAAATACTTGTTGGAAATTAAAAATAATTTGGTCTCCTTATAAGAAAAAACGAAAAGGCCGGAATTCCTCCGGCCTTTTGTCCGGTTGACATCCTCCGATGTAACCGGTAACTCACCCCAAGTACGTAATGAATTGTGACATCCTCAATCGGTGCCCAAAACTGTTTATGTTGATCTGTAATGTGTTTTTAAATTAAGTGCTTCCATTCAAAAAGGTATTGATTTTGGGGATACTGTACTTCTGTATGTTTGAATTTTGTGTGTTCTGTTTTTTAACGAGCTCACATATAATTTGAAAAAGGGATCGTGAATAGAAAATCAAACAGTTTCATTTTTTTCCTTTCTCCGGTTGAGCTCCTGATCCTTAAGCTCAGATTATACTGACAGAAATCAGGCGCTCACCGGAAAATGGAATTTGATATATAAGGCGGAACTATGGTTCTGATGGTTCTGCTTCAAGCACAAAGTTTACAGTTGTTGAAGCCCCGGCAGTAACCGGAATATCAAATACTGTGTCATTCTTAAAGCCGGGTAGTTCACATACTGTGGTGTAGGTATCTGCATGGAGACCGATCAGCCTGAAATTTCCCATCTCGTCGGTGAAGGAAGAAACCAAAATCAGATCTTCATCTTCCATCCCCGGTTCGATTTCATTTTCCGGAATCAGAAGCTTAACCCTGGCATTGGCCAGTGGATTTTCCAACGAGTCTGTTACTGATCCCTGTATTCTGCCGGCAGCTCCAAGATATACTCCCCGTACGACAGGTTTGAAATTAAATCCGATAATATTGCCAGCTGCAACATTTCCTTTTGCCACAAAGGATTTGCTTACATCAAAGTCAAGCAGTACATCCGAGGTTTGACCTGCTTCTATCATTATAGCCGGATGAATCTTGATTTTCAACCCACTTGCAGAGCCGCTTGGCACCTTTAAGTCGTAAACTTCCCCATTATTTAGGGTTACTTTTGAGTCGACAACCCTGAGCCTGATCATGTCATATGATCCTGGTTCAAGATCAACCGATGCAAGTTCTTCAGTAATACCGTTGGTTAATTCGAGAAGATCAAACTCCATCTCTCCCTCTGCAATAGTTATGAATGAACTATTTTCATCTTCAACATTGGCTTCAGAACTTTTTCTGATTTCCACCCTGTCGATTGTTACCCAGGTGCTGCTGACCAATTGGATGGGGAAGGGTGCATCAGTCAAATGAACATTTAACCGACCTTTACCTTCAGGCAAGGAGTTTTCATCTGTGTTACATCCTGTCATGGCAATTATTGCAAAGATTAGGATTGCCAGTGACCATTTCATTTGTTTCATAGCCTAATTATTTTGAATTATCGTGAATAAATCATCTCAACTGCAAGATTGCGTTACAAATAATGTGCTGTCATGTGTCTGAAAGCACAAATGTCTTTAAATCAGTTTGTAAGAATGAGGCAAAGTGGTTGTCATTTTATCAAATTGCAGGAAAGCTCTATCAATTTGAAAAACAAATGACTTAGATGATGGAAAATATGGAACCTATTTCGCGGTATTGAGTATCCGAAGCGCCCCTCTTATGACAATCAGAAAAA
The DNA here is from genome assembly GCA_001270045.2 of Bacteroidales bacterium 6E. Taxonomy (GTDB): domain Bacteria; phylum Bacteroidota; class Bacteroidia; order Bacteroidales; family Prolixibacteraceae; genus UBA1413. The sequence goes on from DF970671.1 coordinate 90,639, forward strand.
CGACTGAGCCAATTAGAAGGTCAGGGAGGTTTGAAGAGGCCCATCTTACAGTTAAGCCTGCAATGATTACCCCTAGGTTGATGATGACATCGTTTGATGTAAAAATCAGGCTGGCTTTCATATGGACTTCTTCTTTGCTTTTTGATTTTTGCAGCAGGTAGAGGCTGATCCCATTTGCTGCCAGGGCAAAAATCGAAACAATGATCATAGTATTGGAATCGGGGATTATTTCAGGGCTGATAAATCGCCTGATCACCTCGGCAAAACCAATCAAGGCCAGTAATAGTTGAAAATAACCGGCAATCCTGGCAACAATCTTTTTACGCGATATCGCAGCTCCTACTGCCATCAGGCTGATTCCATAGACAAAAGCATCAGCCAGCATGTCCAGGCTGTCGGCTATCAGGCCCATTGAGCCAGAGATCCACCCTGTAAGAATTTCAATCAGGAAGAAACTGAAGTTGATGATCAATACTGTCCAAAGAAGTCTTTTTTGTTCAGAGTGATACTCCTGTGGTGCTGTTTCGGTTTCTTCTGTGGAAATTCTTTTACCCCCCAGATTTAATTGCTGAATCGCTTGTTCCAGCAGCAATGGGTCAGTTGTGTGATATACTGTCAGTTTTCGGTCGGCCAGATCAAAGTCAAGGCCGTTGATTCCGCCCATGCCGTCAAGTTTCATCCTGATTAGATTTTCCTCGGAAGGACAATCCATGTGGGAGATTTTGAAAATGCTTTTCTTCATCAGAATTTCAATTCTTGTCAAAAATAATACAAATTGATCTTTTATTGAGGCGTAAATTATATTATAAATGAAAAAGGAGCCTGACCGTTTTTTTTCGATGGCTCCTTTTTCCTGAAATCGAAGTCAATAATAACCCGATGTATCATTTTATTAAGGTTTCACTGCAGGCTTGGGAAAAGGCGGAGGGATAACCTCTGGTTTTCTTTGTTCATCAATCAATCTTAAAGCTTCCTTTATGGCTCTCAATAGCTGGGGATCTTCTCCTTTCTGAAGCGATTGGGCATCCTGACGAACTTCTATATCAGGGGCAACACCTGTATTTTCGGCAATCCATTTTCGGTTGATGGGATCAAATACCGCATTGTCGGGTGCGGTGATCATCCCTCCATCAATCAGTGGGTAATGCACCGATGATTTTACAAGTCCTCCCCAGGTGGTTGTACCGATCAGGGGGCCTGCTTTCTGCTGCCTGAATACCCACGGGAAGAAATCGCCCCCGGATCCGGCCATTTCGTTGACAAGAAGTACCTTAGGGCCTAAAATCCCGGCCGGAAGCCGTAACGGTTTACCGTTGGGGACTTCGTTGGTCAAAGATGCTCTCAGACTGCGGGTCATCAGGTCGACCATATAATCATCTAGCAGTCCTCCACCGTTGAACCTTTCATCGATAACTGCCCCTTCCTTGTCCTGTTGAGCAAAGAAGTAGCGATTGAATGAAACAAAACCGGATCCACCGGTATTGGGTACCCATACATATGCCAATCGTCCATTGGAAAGACTGTCTACAAGTCTTCTGTTATCCTCAACCCAAGCCCTCGTCCGCAAATCATTTTCACTGGAAATTGGTGTCACGATTTCTTTCCACGAACCTTCGTAAGCTGGTGATGAATTAATGTGAATAATGGTCTGTTTGGCTGCAGTTCCATCGAGGAACCGGTATGGGTCATCATTTGCCGTGAGTTCGTTCCCGTTTATTCCGGTCAGGTAATTCCCCTCCCTGATTTTCAGCTCAGGTCTGTCGAGTGGACTTGAAAGTTCCGGGTTCCAACTCTCGGCTGTGTATATTCTTTTAATTTTCCATCTGCCTTGATCGGATTCCAGATCGGCTCCCAATAATCCGACAGTGTTTCTGTCTGTTTCAGGGTAATCGCCTCCCCCAACAAAACTGTGTCCAACCGAAAGCTCCCCGTTCATCATGTCCAGGATATAGGTCAGGTCATCGCGATGGCGGATATGTGGAACCAGTGGTGAATAACGCTGGTATACCACCTGCCAGTCGCGACCATGAAGATTGGGATCGTAGAAGTAGTCACGCTCAACGCGCCATGCCTCTTCGAAGATCTGTTTCCATTCGGCTGCCCGATCAAGCTTCACCTGTAAATTTACTTTTACGGATTTTCCATCTGACCCGGAAGGTTTGTCAGTATCCATTACCTTCCAGTCTCCGTTGACCCGCGCAAGCATTTTGGTTCCATCGGCCGACACAGAGATTTGCCTGGCTCCACTGATATATTCCTTGGCTTCCCGTTTTTCAAGCGTAAATTTATGAATGGTGTATCCCTGGGAGTTTTGTTTTTGCTCCATTATAAAAACATTTCCTTTTGGACCGGTAACCATCATCTGGTAATTTCGCTTTGGCATGGGCAAAGGGATAATTCTGCGCTGTATATCATCGAAGTCGATGATGACCTTTACTCCTTCATCTTTCTTTTCTTCTTTTTCATCGCCTTTTTTCGTGCCAGCTTTTTTGTTGTTTTCAGCTTTGGCTGCCGACTCTTTCTCATCTGACTTTTTTTCTTCCTCTTTTACCGTTTCTTCATCGCTCTTTGGTTTGAAAGGGGAGGGTTCATCCTTTTTCAGGTTGATAAGATAAGCGTTGTATTCGGGATTTGAGGTTTGCGAACTGGTATTTGCCCATCCGGAGCTTAGGGCCCATTCAGTGCTGGCCAGAAAATAGAGACGGAGTCCGTCTGCATCCCAGGCGGGTGAAAATGAGTCAGCAAATGGATCGGTAAGTGAATTGGCAGCTTGTTTTTCAACCGACCATACCATGATGGTGCGAAAGCCATTGCTGCCAGCCTTGGAATAGGCAAGCCATTTTGAATCAGGAGACCAGGTGAGGCCCATGGAACCCCGTTCCAGATTATTGCCTGCGATGTCGACGGTTTTGATATCTCCGGATTCGATATCTAATACCCTGATTCTGACGTCATCGTCAGTAAAGGCAATGGATTTGCCATCTGGTGACCAAACCGGCTCCCAAGCCATTTTTGATTCTCCAATCGACATCTTCCGTGGCTCTGTCATGCCGTCTTGTGCCCCGACCATCAGGCTATATCCCTCGCCTGAAGCATCAGAAAACCAGGCAACCTGATTGCCCTTGGGTGACCAAATGGGAGCCCTGTCGGCAGCTCCGGAGGTCTGTGTCAGGTTTCTGGGATCCCCAAACTCGATAGGTACGGTGAAAACATCGCCCCGTGCTTCAATAAGTACCCGCTTGCCTGTCGGGGAAAGCGATACTGAAGTTGCCCTTGATGAAACATCTTCCCACTTTGTTTCCGCCCACGGAAAGTCACCGGTTATTGTGATTTCAAGTTGTTTAACGCTCTTGTCGTTCTGGTTCAGGACATAAATAAATCCGTCTCTTTCGAAGACCAGCTCCTTTTCATTTCCGGCAAGCCATTTAATGTCAGAATCAGGATAGGAGGTTATCTGATCCAATTTCCCGGAAGAAGTATCGAATGACCAGATATTGGATGTCCAGTCCCTGTCCGATAAATAATAGATTTTATTCCCTATCCACAGTGGCTGAATATCAGTCGTCCTTTCGTTTGGAATAATGGTCTCGGCATATGTTTCAAGGTCTAAAATAATTAGCGGGGTGTTTTGTCCACCCCTGTAATTGCGCCATTCGACATCCCAACGCGATACCCGGTCGATGGCGATTTTTTTCCCATCAGGGCTGTAGGAACCGTCAAAGCCCCATTGTTCAGCTACCGGAGTTGAAGGGCCACCTGTGACCGGCACGGTCCATAATCTGCCATAGGAGGGTGGAGCTGATTCTCTTGCCGAGGTATACAATACATTTTTCCCGTCAGGCGTCCATCCCTTGACCCTCGATGCGGCTGGGTACCAAGTCAACCGTTCGGGGGTTCCCCCGGTTGAAGCCACAACATAAACCGCAAGTACCCCTGCACGGTTCGAATTAAAGGCAATCTTTGTCCCGTCAGGAGAAAAGCGGGGCTCGCTTTCGACAGCAGGAGTACTGGTAATCCTGAGAAGTTGGCTTCCATCAAGATTGGATGTCCAGATATCACCACCCGATACAAAAACAATCTTTTCAGCGTTGATGTCGGGCTGGCGCAAAAGACGTGATGATTCTGCCAAAGCCGTGACTGATGACATCAGACAGAGAATGACTGCAGACAGGAGATAGAGGCTAATCTTTGACCGAAAGTTTCCCATTGGGGACCTTAACCCAGTTTGGATTGGCTTGTTGCTTAGTTGTGATGGATCCATTTTCTTCAGGATTTTAATTGTTATGAAAAAAAGATAGTGCATGGAAATTCAATTGGATTACATCCATGCACTATCTATCTGACTGCGAGTTAATAAAAATGTTACAGAATGATACTTTCAATCATTGGTTTTTTCGGAGCAATTAAACATCCATTGCACTCCAAAGCGATCACGGCAGCTTCCGTAGTAATCACCCCAGAACATATCCTGCAAGTCCTGCTCTATGGTTCCACCCTCAGAAAGCACCTTGAAAAGCGCACGTGTTTCTTCACGGGTATCAGGTTGAAGCATTATATAAACATTGTTTCCTGGGGTCACTTTAAATCCCATGGATTCCGGAGCATCGGAACCCATCAGCATGTGACCTCCCAAAATCGGAAGCGAAACATGCATAACCAGATTTTTGTCTTCTTCAGGTAATGGAGGCATGTCATCTGACATTGGAACATCTTTGAATCTCATGATGCCAGGTTCCACAAATTTGCTTCCGAAGACTTCGCCATAGAAATTGAATGCCTCCTCGGTGGAGTGCTCAAAATTGAGATAAATACTTACTGTTGACATAATGGGAATAATTAATGAATGTCTTAACTAAATTGTTCTTCGCAGATTTTCTTCAGAATTGCCAGAGCTTTGGGCCATGTATCGTTAAAATACTCATCGAATCCCGGGAATCGGTCTGTTTCAACGTATACCATAGTTACCTTATTGGATGGGAAGTACCAGTAATTTTCCAATGCCCCACTCCAGGATTCAGTATTTTGCACATTCTCATTGTTCACTCCGGTTTGTATTTCACCGATGTGTTGCAAACTTATGAAGCGATTGGGAATGAATTCGCGGACCAGGCTTTGCATACCGCCCACGTTCCCTTGTTCGTCACTTCCCAGAAACTTGATTGACTCACCTTTCTGCCATTTCCCCTCAAAACGTGAGGTGGGATTGAAAACTGTAGTCCATCTGCGATATTGGTCATCATCAAGCATGGTCTTGAAAACCTTGTCTGCAGATGCTTCGATTTCGATAGAATAGGATAGGACCGGCAAGTTCTCCACATACCTTTTAAAATTGTCAAGAATGGCCTGCCAACCATCCCGTTGTAGGTCTTCCGGAAAGGTTGTCTCAGGCTCAAAGGCCTGGATGATGAATGTATTCAACCCGTCCGGCTGAAATGTCACCGTTACCTTTCGCTCGTCATCTAAAGTGTATTCAATGATTTGATAGTCTATTACCTTGTCGTACGTACCCGAAAAATCAAATTCCATGCTGCCATCCCTGGCTGCCATGCGATATACAAAACGTCCGCCTTCGATAAGGTTATTTTCTGCAGTTGGGCAATGCCAGTCTTCAGAAGCGGCATTCCAGCCAACAATGTGCTGGGGGTCGGTCATGACATACCATACTTTCTCTACCGGTGCATTGATTCTGGCATTGACAGATATTCTTGATTTCATTTATTCTGATATTATTATTTCTTCATTATTCGATATGGACCTCTTTTTGTCGAAACTGACAATTAAAGTTATAAAAAAATACTTTAATGTCTGATTAAGATTTTATTGAGTGGACAAACTTTGGTAAATCCCAGACTTGCAATGAATTTGAAATGCTGTTTTTATTTCTTAAATTTGGTTATGATCCATGTTGATAATCAAATGCTTAATTGTTCGGGCACCATGATTTTTCTATCCGTTAATGTCGAGGGCTGGTGGTCATGATCCTTAAAGAATTCTTAGCCGCTGACTTCTCATATGTTACATGCGTTCGAAATTTTTAAATGAGGTATACATCATGCGTATTCTTTTGATCCATCCTCCAGATAATGAAGTCAGCATTGCCCCGGGTCGAATGGAGCCACTGAGTCTTGAAATTTTGGCTGCCACCGTTCCACAACATGAAGTTTGGATTCTTGATTTAAGGATTGACCCATTCCGAAAACTCAAGGATGAATTGAATACCTTCAAACCTTCTTTGATTGGAATAACATCCAATAATACGATTCATGTAAACCAGGCCTTGAGGACGATCCGAGAAATAAGAATGGTTAATAAGGATGCCAAACTGATAGTTGGAGGATTTCATCCAACGCTAATGCCACAGGATTTTCATGTGCCCGGTGTTGATGTGATATTCCTTGGGTGGGCCGATAAAAGTTTTCCGGCCTATGTGGATGAACTGGCAGGAGGGAACCATTTTGAAAATATTCCAGGCATTGAAATGTTGGAGAACGGAAAGACGATTCTTCGTAATGAAAGTATCTGGAATTTGGAAGCTTCAGATATTCCCCATCCCAGACGGGATCTGACAGAAAGATATTTGAACCATTACCGGAGCGATCTGGGATTTAAGACAGCTCTGGTAAACTCAGCGAGGGGATGTCCAAGCCGTTGCATGTTTTGTGGAGTCTGGCAGGTTACGCAAGGGCATTTTCTTCTCAGGGATCCCTTAGATGTTTATCAGGAAATCATCGGTTTACCCTCAAACATACACCGGGTCTTTTTTGCAGACGACAATACCTTCATCAATCCTGATTATGCCGGAAAACTCTGTGAAATGTTGCTGGGATCCGGTATCAGGATGAAATATTCGGGATACTGTCGAAGTGATACAATTGTGAGGTATCCTGAATTGTTTGGCCAATGGAAAAAGGCAGGACTGGATAATCTGTGTGTGGGATTTGAGGGTGTCGATAATCAATTGTTAGCCGATATGAATAAACGAAATTCAGCCGAAAACAATGTAAAGGCAGCTCATATCCTTAATGAAATTGGGATTCCGTTTCGCCCCCATTTTTTGATAGATCCGGGTTTTGTCGGATCCGAATTTCAGAATATTCTACAGTGTGTAAGGGCAAACAACCTGAAAAGTCCAATTTTCCCCATTCTGACACCAATCCCGGGAACTATGCTGTATGGCCAGCAGAAAGAAAAGATAATGCTTGATTACGATTATTTTGATTTTGCGCATGCAATCATTCCTACGCAAATGCCTGTGGTGGATTTTTACCACGATTGGATTGATCTGTATTTTAAAAGTTATCCCATATGGAAAAATCTGAAAAGTGCTGTCATCCATTTTATTGGCAGTGTATTGAAAAGGAAGGAACTTATGCAAAAGAATGCCCATCTTGGCTTGGTCAAGCTATTTCTTCTTCACCTGTTTGGTTTTTTTATACAACGAAAAATTGTTCGGCATTATAAAGAAATGGAAAACAGAATCTTAATGAATCGTAATATTGCAGGTGCCGGAGACTTGAAACATTCGTATATATAAATTTGTTGTAATCCCAAAATGATTGGTTTAAGTCATAGCTTTTTTGCACCTCCTTTTGATAAAAGAGGATATCCGTTTCAATGATTAATATTGTATTCTCACGAATTGAACCTACATGACAACACTTGAGCTGGTCCGGGATAAGTTAGGCAAGCCATATCGGGACCTTGAATTTTTACTTGGCTGTTTTAAGGAAGTGCTTCTGGAATCCGGTGACGAGGAACTTGCAAATGAAATCCCATGGATGTCAGGTGATTGTATCTCAGGAGAGAGATTTACGGGACGACATTTGCAATTGTGGTCAGTATGTTTTCAGCTTCTCAATATCGTTGAGGTCAATGGCGCGATGCAAAACCGACGCCGGAAAGAGGATGAAAAATCGCTTGCCGGAATCAATGGGCTTTGGGCATACAATTTAGATCAGTTAAAGAGAGAAGGCTACAGCGAAAGGGAAATGGCCGGGGTGCTTTCACAAATACATGTAGAGCCTGTCCTGACGGCCCATCCCACCGAGGCTAAGCGTGCCGTGATGCTTCAGCATCTCCGTAATTTATATCTCCTGATTGTCAAGCGGGAAAACACCATGTATACCCGCACTGAACAGGATGAATTGAGAAAGGAGATCAAAATCGCATTGCACCGGATATGGCGCATTTATGATGTTTACATCGAAAAACCGGATGTCGACTCTGAGCTTGACAATATCATCCATTACCTGACAGAGGTTTTCCCCGAGGTTGTTGTCCTGCACGACCGACGGCTGAAACTGGCATGGCAGGAGGCTGGATTTGATCCGGCATTAATCAGGGATGCCCGTGCTTTACCACGAATATCATTCGGTAACTGGGTTGGTGGTGACCGTGATGGCCATCCGCTGGTAACCGCCGAAGTAACCCGGAAAACTTTAACTAAACTGAGATATCATGCCCTGGCAACCATTCAGAAGGAGTTGTCAAAACTGCAGAAAAACGTGAGTTTTAATGCCGATGTAACAATCATCCAACCTGCATTCAGGGAACGATATGAAATTTTGAATTCTGAAATATCATCGGGACTGCCAGGGTACAAAGTCCAGTATGTCAATGAGGCTTTCAGGCAATATATAGGTTTTTTGCTTGAAAAGTTGCCATCAACCATGATGGTGGATGACAAACCGGTTATACATGAGAAACCATACAGTTACAGGTATCCTTCAGAGTTAACAAGGGATTTGTTTATTCTCCAGGAAGGCCTGGTCGGGTTTAAGGCAAGTGAAATTGCCTATTCCGACGTGAATGAAATGATTCGGATCGTCGATACATTTGGATTTCATCTCGCCAGGCTGGATGTTCGCCAGAATAGCCAGTTCCACGATATGGCCATTGCCCAGCTTCTTGACGCCGCCAGCATGGATGGCGCTGGGTTTATTGATTTTCCGAAAAGTGAACGGCTCTCATTTATGAATGCCGAGCTTTTGTCGGGCAGGCCATTTGTTCACGCGAGCGTCCCGTTGGGCCCTGAGGCCCAGTCAACCATCGATTCTTACAAGGTAATTGCCGATCATATACATATATATGGGGATGAAGGGATCGGTTCCCTGATTGTCAGCATGACCAGGGATGTGACCGATTTGTTGGCGGTATACCTGCTCGAACGTGAGGCCGGCCTGATGGTTAGCACCCCTGAAGGACTTGCGTCAAGAATCCCGGTGGTGCCCTTGTTTGAAACAATTGAGGACCTTGATAACAGTGCCGAAATTCTGGATCTGTTTTTATCGCATCAGGTTACGAAAAACACGCTGAAGCTGCAGCAGGAAAAAAATTCAGGGGGCGATATCTGGCAGCAGGTCATGATAGGATACAGCGACAGCAATAAAGATGGCGGAATCCTGGCAAGCCAATGGTTTTTATATCAGGCTCAACTTCGGATGATCAGGGTTGGCGAAAAGCATGGAATAAAGATTTCATTCTTTCATGGCAAGGGTGGCTCTATCTCACGTGGGGCAGGACCTACTCACTGGTTTTTGCGTGCATTGCCAAAAGGATCGCAAAAAGGTTTCATTCGTTTGACGGAACAGGGCGAAACCATTGAGCGGAAATATGCCAATAAGGGCAACGCGGTATACAATATTGAGTTGCTTGTTGCCGGAACCTTTGCCGAAACCCTCCGACATGGAAAAAATGCCCCGGTTGAACATCATCTTGCCGAGGACCTGGATTACCTTGCCGGGAAAAGTATGGTTTCCTATAAGGAACTGACACAAAAGCCCGGTTTTATTTCCTTCTATGAAAATGCAACCCCCATTGATGCGATTGAACAAAGCAAAATTGGAAGTCGTCCTGCCCGCCGAACCGGCAGACGAACATTAGGAGACCTGAGGGCTATCCCATGGGTTTTCAGCTGGAGTCAGTGCCGCTTCAATATTACTAGCTGGTACGGCGTAGGCAGCACTCTTAAGGAAATGAAAATGAAGGATCCCGAAAAATTTAACCGATTCATGCAGGCTGCCAAAAACGATCCTTTTGTGCGCTATGTCCTGACCAATGTTGATACAAGCCTGGCATCCTCCGATGAGCCTGTGTTCAGGAAATATGCCGCCCTTGCGACTTCAGTGCCCGAGAGTCCTGAATTTCTGGGCTTGATGTCGGAAGAGCTATTGCGAACAAGAAGGATGATTGATGATATATTGCAAATACCTCTGGAGAGGAGAAGAGAAAATCATTACTACTCCACCATGCTTAGAGCGGAAGCAATGTCTCCCCTGCATGAATATCAGGTCATTTTGTTGAAGCGCTGGCGACAACTATCTTCGGAAGGCAATACTTCCGATTCGGATTTGGTATTGTTCGAATTACTGAGGAGTGTCAATGCCATTGCCGGGGCTATCGGTTTTACAGGTTGATTTTAAGTGGGATTTACGGATTAAATACTGTGACATATTATGAGAATCGAGCAAATTTTCAGGAATAACAAAGAATGGATTGATGAAAAGTTAAAAACCGACAGAGATTTCTTCCGTAATCTGCGGTTGGGGCAGAATCCCGACATTCTTTACATTGGTTGTTCCGATAGCCGTGTAACCGCGGAAGAAATGATGGGGGCCAAGCCCGGTGAGGTGTTTGTACATCGTAATATCGCCAATATGGTGTCGAACAATGACCTAAGTGCCATGTCGGTGATTACCTATGCAATCAACCATTTGAAGGTGAATCACATTGTTGTATGCGGACACTATTATTGCGGGGGTGTCAAAGCAGCCATGCATTCGGCCGATTACGGCATCCTGAATCCCTGGTTGCGGAGTATTCGTGACGTCTATCGCCTTCACAAAAAGGAGCTCGATGGAATACAGGATGAAGAGCTGAAATACAAGCGTTTGATTGAGCTCAATGTGCAGGAACAATGTGTCAATGTGATCAAGACCGCCGATTACCAGAAAGCATACCGTGACCGGAGGTTAACGGTACACGGATGGGTTTTCGATATGGAAACAGGGGAATTGAAAGATTTAAAGATTGATTTTGACAAGATTCTGGAGGGAATCATGGAGATTTACCGATTGATTTGAAAGGGTATCATTTCCTTTTTAACCTGATGATTCTCTTGGGCTGGCTCCCCTGGCCTTTCTGTTCCAATTCCTTTATTTCGGATTTCCCGACTGACAGCCGCGTTTGCAGATGTTCGGGAATTTTCCCTTGCCTGCCTGGTTTCCCGGGTTTTACATGATGTTTTAATGCCGGAGGAAGGACTTCCCGCAAAATCTTGGAAGAATCCTGTGCCTTCCTGTTTGCTGCAGGTTCATTGGAGGGTTTCTCGGTTATGAAGGAGAATCTGACTTCAGGGATGGTTTGTTTGATCAGTTTATGGATATCTTTCAGGTAAGCTCTTTCTTCCTTGTCGCAAAATGAGATGGCTTGTCCATCGGCTCCGGCACGACCTGTCCGGCCAATACGGTGGACATAGGTTTCCGCAATATTGGGCAAATCGTAATTGATGACAAGCTGGAGATCGTCAATGTCAATTCCCCTGGCCGCAATGTCGGTGGCGATCAAAACCTTTGTGTAGCCTTTTTTTATGTTTTCCAATGCAATCTGACGGGCGGTCTGTGATTTATTCCCATGAATGGCATTTGACGTGATTCCAGCTTTTTTCAGAAAGCGGGTGATTTTATCTGCCCCATGTTTGGTGCGGGTAAACACGAGCGTGGCCCTATCGTTGTTTTCCCTGAGCACGTGGGTCAACAGGGCAGGTTTATCGGCTTTTTCCACATAGCAAATGGATTGTTTCACCTTTTCGGCTGTGGTCATTTCAGGCTGGATGGTCACCCGTGCCGGATTTCCAAGAATCTTTTTGGAAAGTTCGACGATTTCAGGTGGCATCGTAGCCGAAAAGAACAATGATTGTCTTTTGGGCGGAAGTTTGGCTATGATTTTCCTGACGTCATGGATAAATCCCATGTCGAGCATACGGTCGGCCTCATCAAGTACCGACCAGCCTACATTGCTAAGCGTAACATATCCCTGGTTCATCAGGTCAAGCAATCTGCCCGGGGTTGCAATCAATACATCCACCCCTTCCTTCAGGATGCGGGTCTGGTTACCCTGCTTAACCCCGCCAAAGATGACGGTGTTGGTAATGCCCGTGAATTTTCCATAATTTGAAAAACTCTCACCGATTTGGATGGCCAGTTCACGGGTTGGGGTGACTACCAGGGCTCTCGGCGATCCTGCACGCACCTTCCTGTTTTTCTCTGCCGAGAGGAGTTGGAGTATGGGGATGGTAAAAGCTGCTGTTTTCCCTGTGCCTGTCTGGGCACAACCCAAAAGGTCTTTGCCTTCCAAAAGTACGGGTATCGCTTGTTCCTGAATGGGGGTTGGTTTTTCGTATCCCTCAGCCTTTAAGGCGTCCAGTATGGGATCAATTATTCCTAAATTTCTGAATGTCATTTGTTTTCTTAAAGTGTGCAAAGGTAATGGTTTTCCTGGTAATATCGGCGAACGACATAAATGTCCACTGTCATGTGGACTTTAAGTTAACCTCACGTAATAAAAATTACGGTCTTGTTCCTGTTAAATTAGCCTCCAAATTACGTTCAAACTTGTCGGGAGTGGATATTGGTTAAAAAATTTTAAGGATTTTTAAGGGTATTAAGATATTGATATAATGACAGTTGGTATGATGTTTTCAGCGCGGTGGCCGATAAAGGGCAAAACTGGTATAGGTTTTGCAACTTTCACAATTGAAGAGACAGTTCTTCAGAAAAGCTCAAAGTCATGAAAACAATTATCGCATCGTTCCTGGTACTGCTAACCGCAGTTTGGAGCACCGTATCAGCCCAGGATTGGCCTGAAGAATACCTGGGACTTCCGGGGGACAACCTCAACCTTTATGCAGTAATGCAACTTTTTCAGGAATCCGAAACGCTTGAAGAGTTTGAAAGAAAGCTCAACACGCAGGATACCCGCGTCAATAATCTTGACCTGAACGGAGACAACCTGATCGATTACATCACGGTTTCCGATTATGTCGATGGCAATGTCCATAACATCGCACTCCGTGTTGCCATGGGGCGAAACGATATGCAGGATGTGGCCGTCTTTGTTGTTCAGCAATTGGCCAACGGACAGGTCCACATCCAGTTGATTGGTGATGAGGACCTGTACGGAAGGAATTATATAGTTGAGCCAAATTACGACCAGTATTATGGTGAGACACCCAATCCCGGCTATACCGGAAATACCCGCAATGTTACCGTTATACGGACAAACACCTACGAGGTAGCCACCTGGCCGGTGATCAGGTTCATCTACACTCCCGGTTATGTGGCATGGAGGTCATCCTGGTATTGGGGTTATTATCCTTCTTACTGGGTTTCCTGGAGACCTTACTACTGGCACTTCTATTATGGGTATCACTCACACTGGTATCCCCACTATTACAGCCATTACCGCCATGCACACCACGTTCATTATAACAGGTACAGGGATTTCTACTATACCAGCCACAGGCATTATTCCCCAACTGTAAAGATCAAGATCAAGGAAGGGAACTATCGTGTGACCTATGCCCGTCCCGACCAGAGGAAAGCCGGTGAAAGGCTTTATTCCCGCACTGTTGCCAATGATCGCAGCAGGGTCAGGAGTACTTCGGCTGCCACCAGAAGCTCAGTTTCATCTTCTACAGCGAGAGGACAGCGCCAGGAGAGCCTGCGTTCAGCCTCCGACAGGAGAACAACTTCCGGTGTAAGTACAAGGTCGGCGTCTTCCGGACAGGTTCAACGCAATTCTGCCAATACGACCCGGAGAACTGAATCAGTTACCCAGAGGCCTTCATCCAATAATTCAAGGGGCGCTGAAAGAGTGAACAGTGAAGCTTCCAGGCCCGGAACCTCCTTTGGACAACCTTCGGCAACCTCCGGTAGATCCTCTGTTGACAGGTCTGGGGTAAGCAATCGAAATGGCAGTGTCCAGAATAAGTCGGCAACGAGGAGCGGCAGCAGCGCTGTCCAGCAAAGGCCATCAACCCGTCAGGGGAACAGTACCATTTCTTCAGGGAGAAGTGGCAGCCAGGTCGAAAGAAGCCCCAGGCCCGCAGTCAATCAGACGAAGTCTGCTTCAAGGTCTTCATCACCTTCCGTCAACCAAACCAAGTCTGCCTCAAGGAGCTCGTCTCCTTCGGTAAGCAGAAGCTCAAGTTCCAGATCCTCTGACACGAAAGTCTCGACACCTCGTTCACAAAGCAGAAGTAATTCATCGGTATCTTCGGGCAGGACTGAATCACGACCATCCTCTTCTGGAAGCCGCAGTTCATCCGGTTCCTCCAATTCATCACGAAGCTCTGACAACAGCAAGTCACGCAGGTAACAGATGCCATAAACATTATATATTTCTGATTCACAGACTTTGTTTTCCGGTCTCCTTTCATCCCGAAAGGGGACCGTTTTTTTGTCTGGCAATGTTCTTTGACCGGCTATGAACATGTCAAAATACAAAGCGGGATGATGGGATGTGTTATTGAGTGGCCCAGATTTATGGTCCACCTAGTCTACCTTGACCCAACAAGCTTCAAGGTATGGGATGCCCTTGGGAAAATGATTCTTAATGGCGTGACAAGCAATATGCACACCAACTTGATATCAGAACCTTAACAGCCATTTCCATACCGGAATGACTTCAATAATGGCATTATTCATCTCTACTGTTCGCTCAGTATCCCGGGTGATTATCATCAGCTTTTTACATTCCAGCACATTGCGAAGCTTCAATAAGGCATCGACCTCCCTGTCAAATGTGCCATTTGCAGTATCAATGTCATAACACACTTGAATGGCAATAGCTTCATCCGGAATATAAAAATCCACCTCCACTCCTTTGTTGTAGAAAAAAACCGCATCATGACGTCCATATTTACGTAACAGGTTTATGGCTACCAGATTTTCCAATAATGAAGTATTCCCGTCAAGCAAGAATAGGTTCAGGATACCATTGTCGGTAAAATAATATTTTGGATTTGTTTCCTTATCAACAAGTTTTCCGGCAATATTTTGCACCAAAGAAATGAGCCAGGCATCTTTTGCATAATCCATATAGTTAATTATGGTGGTTTTGCCAACTTTCGCACCTGCCGAGGACACAATATTGGTAACCCTTGAAAATGACACGGGTTGCTTTATGCTTTCTGCCAGTTTCCTGAACATGATTCGCATTGCATACGTGTTATCCACTGAATGCCTGATTGCTATATCTCCCAAATATATTTTTTGATAAACGCTTGTCAGATAATCCCGTTTTGCAGTAAATTCTGCACTCTCGGGGAATCCTCCGTAATATAAATAATCATTGAATTTTCTTAAAACTTCAGCTTTACCTGTTGTTGAATGCAAAGATTCTTCACTGAAAACGATATCGTTTGCGGTCAGAAACTCTTTGAAATTATAGGGATAAACATCAACGGGAATATAACGACCTCCCAGAATGGATTGAATATCCTGACTTAACATTTTGGCATTACTTCCGGTAATGTATACACGGTGTTTGGTATCAGCCATCCGTCGGGCGAATTTTTCCCAACCTGCAATATTTTGTATCTCATCAAGAAAAAGCATAGGCTTCTTCCCATACATCTCTAAATGGACTTCCAACAGCAGGTTCAAATCTTCCAGAGACATGCCAACCAGGCGTTCATCCTCAAAATTGACATACAACATCTCATCCCACTGTACACCCTGTGCAAGTAATTGTTGCATCCGCTGGTAGAGTAAGAAAGACTTCCCGGCTCTTCGAATACCCACAAAAACGTAGTTCCCGAATTCCTCGAATATAAAATCTCTTGGAATCACCTTATATTTAGGCACTTCTATCTTATTGTCGGCAATAACCGTTTTGAGTGTGTTTTTGTCCATAATTATTTCCGTCTTGTCAACAAGACAAATATAGTCTATTTTTGTCCTGAACGCAAGACAATTTCGCAACTTTTATTCTTCAGGGATTTCGACGGGAAATGCAGACACCTCCATCCTGACGAATATGATACTCCCTTCTTTTTGATAACCGGGATTGGTTATTAAGGTTGGTTGTTTCCATTGTAAACCTCTTTTCGGGATTGATTTGGGTTCTGTCAAGGGCGGCGACCTCAGGAGCCGTTTATATTCCCTTGACGGGTTCTGATTCTGTAATCTACCCTAAAATTATAAATTTTTACATTTTTCAGCGTTGCTGTTTTTAGGGTAGATTACACTATTGATCACCTCCCATATTTTGGGTCATGCAATAGTCGAAAAGTAGGTTTCCAGCTATCCGTTGAAAATGCCTGGGAAAAATTATTTTGGCGGATGCTTCTGTTTGGCTCATTTGTATTATTTTTAACCACTTTAAAATAAAACCATTAGCCTTTTGGTAAAACGGCCGGGTAATTTCATGTGAGTCACGAACCATTAAAATTGATTTTCTGGCATAATGGGAGCTTGATTCAATTATTGAGATTGAAGCATTTAGTATGAGTAGTTCACATCAGGATTTTGTGGTGAAACCAATTATGAATAAAACTTAATAACAAAGATGATATGAAAAATTCGCACAACAGAAGAAATTTCCTCAAGATTTCTGCCGCCAGCGCACTTGGCGTGATGGCATTCGGACCCATGGCCTGTAAGCAGGCCGTAACGGTTGATCGTAAAAGCTTTGGCGTTGGACTCCAGCTTTATACCATCCGCGATGCAATGGCCGCCGACGTGCCGGGTTCCCTGAAGAAAATTTCTGATATGGGTTACAAAAACGTTGAACTGGCAAGCTATGCCGACGGAAAATTTTATGGCTATGCTCCTGCCGAATTCCGTAAAATGGTCAATGATCTGGGAATGGACATCCTCAGTAGCCACACCCAGGTGGAAGCTGCCGGCATTACAATCGATAATGCCCAAAAAATGGCCGATGACCACGCTGCCCTCGGTGTCAAATATTGTGTACAGCCTTGGGTGAATGAGGAAGACAGGAATGTTGAGTCGTACAAAAAAATGGTGGCCGACTGGAACGAAGTGGGCCGTATCATGAAGGGTGTCGGCATCCAGTTTGGTTATCACAACCACAATTTCGAGTTTGCAAACCTGGATGGAATCGTTCCTTATTATGACATTCTTCTGCCTGAAATGGATCCCGACCTGATCACCATGGAGATCGATTTCTATTGGGCCACCAAAGCCGGTCAGGATCCGGTTGAAATGTTTAACAAATATCCGGGCCGTTTCCAGCTGTTCCACATGAAGGATATGTCCCAGCAACACGATCCGTTCTTTGATGTGGTTAAGGATGACATCACCTCGGTTGGAGCTGGCCTCATCGATTTCAAAAGAATTCTTGCAGCCAAGGAAATTGCAGGCATGAAGTATATGTTCGTCGAGGATGACAATCAGGGTAATGGTCAGCCATTTGAAGCGGTTGAAACCAGTATAGTGAACCTGACAACCAAAATTCTCGTTTGATAATGGATGAATTTATAGCCACCAAAGTGGTTTAATATGGGGTAGCTTTGGCTGCCTGGCACAAAAAAGGGATAAAACACCGCTTGTTTTATCCCTTTTCAATTTGTGCGGCATTGATCCGATCAGTTGCCGATAACCACTTTACTGAAGGCCGATTGATTATCGCCGGTAACTTTCAGCATGTAAATTCCATTGGCCAGTTTTGGGTGTAATTCTTGATTATGTGATTTTTCCACAGTGATCGAATGCACTTTTTGTCCGTTCAGATTGTACAGGTCGACTGTGTGAAAGTCAAACCCGGCATGAATGTTCAGTTTCCCTGAAGTTGGGTTGGGATAGACGGTCATTGTCGACATTTCGTTTGAAACTTCAGGGATGCCGGTGGTTTGGGTGCTTGACACGAACTGGAATGAATCAAGCATAAAAAGCCTGTAGGTGTCCTGTCCCTTGAAGCGCAGATATACATCATGTCGTCCGACTACATTGCCTACCGCTGCCGTAAAGCTTTTCAGGGTACTCCAGCTGCCTGTTTGCCTGATTTGGCATTCGGCAATCTTTGTGCCGCTATCGATGGAATCTAACCATACCTCAATATAGCCTCCTTCGGTCACTGATGAAGCAATAAATTCGACGGAATCAACTTTGGGATAATAGGTTCCGTCGCCAAACTCAACACCGGCATACATGGCCCAATCGTTGTTGTGTATCTGGTCCAGTACATAGGTTCCAAACCCAAGTGAAGACTTGGTGTTGCCTAGTTGATTTGCGGGCCATTCAGCCTGGATAGGCGAAAAGGCATCACGATATATGTAGAAATCAAAGTATGCATCCTTGCTTCCTTCAGAGAATAGTCCTTGCCTGGTCCCTGTAAAGGTTGAAAAATCTGAATAGGAGTCAATTTCCGGGATGTCGATTCCTTGTCCAACCTGTTGCCATTTCAGGCCATCATGGCTGAAATATCCGTATATCGTATGGTTATTCCTGATCATTTTCAGCCAGATGATACCGTCTGATTCAACTACGGCCTCAAATTGTTTGGCCTCATATCCAAACCGGACGATCCTGTCTCCATTCTCATTTTTCGTGGAGCTTAATTTTACCTGTTGCTGCTCATCTCCCCTGATAATGATGAGGCCGGCTTCATCTGCCTGTGATGCGGGCATGAACTCGAGTCGTGTCATCAGTGAGTAGTTATGTTCCCCGTCATTTTTCACCACCCTGTTGGGTTTCGTTGTGCTTTTGGGTGATATGCGGAGCCAGCCCTGACGGTCGGTCAGCGATGTCTTTGATTCAGGGGTATAACCCATCCATGACCACTCGGGATGCAAGTGAGCCGAATCGAAAAAGTCTGATTTTGGTACCATCCATGGAATACCCCCGCTTGGCAGCCTGGGGGCAATGAATGCCTTGTTAACGGGGTAATCGGCGATGGGGCGGTCGTTGTCGTTGTAGTGTACCTGATTCAGCAGTCCCTGACGGCCCTGTCCTTTCCATTCGCCTTTTGCGTACAAAGGATGAACGACCCAATAGGTACTGTCAGGAAGCGCGACCACAGGCGAAACATGGTTGGGGCTTGTAAAAAGTGAACTGTTCTTCAGTGGATCATTTTCATTGAAAAAGTCGCCCAGATACTCCCAGTGTGATTGCTCCGCCGTCAGTATTTTGCTCCTCATGACTTTCTGGCCACCCGACAGGTCTCTTGCAAAGGCATAGTAATAATAGCCATTGTGTTTCCACATTACAGGGCCTTCAGCCCAGCTAAACGGGTAATTGGGGGCAGGATTGAGCCAGGCCAGGTTATGGACAACTCCCGTTGGCTGCCCGTTGGCGTTGAGCTCGACTATCCCGTTATTGGGCTGCCCGTTTTTTACCACAAGGTACCACTTGTTGTCATCATCAATGAAAATTGAATTATCGTATCCCAGACCATAAGGAAGTGTCGAGGGATTGTTTATCCTGACGGGATTGCTCCATGGCCCTGATGGATCGGAAGCTTTGGTATGGTACATCGTATTGGCCCGCGAGAAAAAATGCCAGTACTGTCCGTTGTAATAAACCATGTGCCCTCCCCAGCATCCTCCTCCCGGAGTGTCGCCATAACCTGTCCATGATGCGCTTACCGGTCGGCCTATTGCCTGCCAGTGAACCAGATCGGTGGAGTGGTAGATGACAGGAGTCGGATTGAAAGACGACCCTGTCGTATAATAGTCATTTCCAACTTTCGTGAGTGTGCAATCAGCATGATCTCCCGGAATGACGGGATTCATGTATGTTTGGAAAGAGACGGATTGGCCAAAGGAACTGAATGTGACAGTGGCGGCAACAATCAAAAAGGCAATAATGTACTGCATAAGCATTTGGATGACAGAGGTTTTGGTATTGATATGCATGGCGTACCCCCAATGTTAAAATCTGATACTTTACTTTTTTTGTATAGAATGAAACTGTATAAAGGTTAAATATACTTTTAATATTAATAATATTGGATTTTATTTCTATTTTGCCATTCGAAAAATTTATCTGTCGGAAATTAAAACCATCTGCCATGAAACAAATGCCTCTTCTGTTATTCCTCTCTTTTTTCGGATTGCTTTTCCCTCATTCCGTATGGTCTCAGGCGGCAAATCCAACCGAAGTCAAGATCAATCCGAAAACATCTTACCAAACCATGGCCGGTTTCGGCGCATCACTGGCTTTTTATGAAGGCTGGCTAACCGCACATCCCAATAAATCCCAGATTTATGATGCCATCTTTGGTGAACTGAGCCTAGATATTCTTCGGGTCAGAAATGCATACGATTATGACGCGACCATGATTTCAAAGGTGAAGGAGTTTTCCACTGCTGCACAGAATAGACTGGGGAAACCGATTGATATCCTGGTGACATCATGGGGGCCTCCAGCATACCTGAAAAGCAATAACGACGCCAAGAATGGCGGGACATTAAAATATTCGGTTGCCGATGGCAAGGTAAATTTTAATTATGCCGGCTTTGCTGAGTGGTGGAATAAGTCGCTCGATAATTATAATGCCAACGGGATTTATCCTGCCTATATCAGTATCCAGAATGAACCTGATTATGAGGATACATGGGAAACCTGCCTTCTCAGGCCTTCGGAAGTCGTTACTGCAACCGATACCATTGCGGGTTACAATAAATCACTGGATGCCGTATATGACACAATCCAGAAAAGAGATTCGAAACCAAGGATTCTGGGTCCTGAAACGGCTGGCTTCGGGTTCAATTCAGTGCAAAACTATGTCAATGCCCTTGATGTCAGCAAGTTGTATGGTATTGCCCATCACCTGTACAATGGGGTGGATGTCAATAATCCCTATGCATCTACCAATTTTGCAACGGTAGGAAATATCCATAAGTCACTTCCCCATTTTCAAACTGAATTTTCGGGAGGCAATTGGTATTCCCTTGCCGGATTGATTTACAAATCGCTGTATGACGAAAATGCCGTGGCCTATTTATATTGGGATTTGATTTGGACTGGAGGCGGACTGGTGAGTCTTGACTTTCCGTGGGATCGTTCGCAGTGGGGCAACTCGGTTGGTTATACACGTACAAAGGAGTTTTACACATTCAAGCAATTCTCGGCCCACATACACCCCGGTTGGAAAAGGGTCGAGTCCCCTTCACACAGCCTGATGGTCAAAACACTGGCTTTCATCAGTGCCGATGGTGACTCAGCCGCTTGGGTTGCCATCAATACATCCAGTACGTCAACCTATAATATCCGATTGGCAATCGATGGTAAAAAGATTACGGGAACAACCATCAACCGAACCTCTGAAGCGGATGACTGGATTGTATTGGAAGGGAAAGCCGATTCTTCAATTCTGATTGGCCCCAAATCGGTAACAACTGTTTCGATGGCATTAAGTGACCTGACTTCATCGGCCACGGACCTGAATACAGCACGTACTGTTGACCACGTCCGGAATTATCCGAATCCGTTTACTGAATCCACAGAGCTCTTGTTCTCGCTGTCGAATGGCGATAGACTTCAGCTGAAGGTATTTGATTTGCAAGGGAAACTTCTCCGGAATGAATCTCTTGGATTCTTTGACCATGGTGAGCATCGGTATACCTTCTATAGAAATGGCCTTCACCCGGGTATCTATTTTTATCGCCTCGAATCGGGCAATGGCGAAATATTGCAGGGGAAGATGGCCATCGGGGATAAACGATAGCTTTCCCAGTGTAGCCCCTTATTTCAAACAAATTGACCTGACCTTTCCCGGGATTCAATATCTGGGCAATCCCGCTTTGACATGCGATTTTCGGAAGAGCGCTAAAATTGAATTGATGTGGGGTGTAATTATTGAATGAATAAACAGTAAAAAACAATAATAAACAGTAACATTTATGGAATAAGCACGTATCCTGAATTGCAACCTAAACTCATTTTAATATGAAAAGGAAAAGCAGTTTCAGGGAGGTATTCAGCATACTCCAAAATGTTGAGAGGTACTTTGAAGACAGGGATACCGTTCAGTCCAACCGGTTACTTGTCTATCAGTTTTTGGTCATCTGCCTGTTTTCAATGCTGTATGGCATGGTGATGGGCAGTTACCACAGCTTTTTACAGTCATTGGCTTCGGGTGTCAAACTGATGTTTTTGTTCCTCAGCTCAATACTTATCTGCTTTCCTTCATTTTTTGTGATCCAGCAAGTGCTGGGTTCAAAAATGAGTCTGAGGCAGATGCTTTTTGTGGTCATGAGCGGACTCGTACTTTCCAGTACCATAGCCTTGTCGTTTTCTCCAATCGTCATATTGTTTCAGGTGACAGGCGGCAACTATCATTTTCTTCAGCTGCTGCATGTAGGTATTTTTATCTTTTCGGGCATCTTCGGGATGCGTGTGATGGTTGAGGCACTCAAGTTTGCCTGCGAAAACAAAGGGATATATCCCCGTATCGGTGTTGCCATCTTCAGGGTTTGGATTATTATTCTGGCATTTGTGGGGATACAGATCGCCTGGAACCTGCGGCCGTTTTTGTGCAACAAGGACGAGGAATTCAAACTTTTCAGGCAATATGAAGGGAACTTCTATACGGCCATTGTTTATTCAATACAGCAATTGTCATCTGGATCCGATGATGTACAGCCACAAGGTAGCAAAGAGAAATTTCCGCCAAAACAGGAGGTGGAACAGGCAGATCAGGATTCAACTGTCGTGAATTTTTTTAATTGATGGATATGGGTGATATTATGACACTGGAAGAGGTTGCCGAGTATTTGAAATTGAAGCCTCAGACCATATATACCTGGGCGCAGGGAGGAAAAATACCTGCAGTCAAGCTGGGGAAGGAGTGGCGCTTCCGAAAATCAGTGATTGACAAATGGTTTGACAACCACATGGATGAAAAATTTGTAAATTTTCTGGATCAGGACAGTGATTGACGGACACCCACCGCGATAATGTAGTAGTTTTGCGGGGAAGTTGAGATCGTGAACCAAACTTCTCTCCTCCAAAATTGACCCATTATGGCATTGGCAAAATCCGTTGTATTGGACCATCCCGAAATCATGCCCGACAAAAGGCGTATACGACTTGCCGTGGCCCTGATTTATTTCTGCATGGGTCTTTGCTTTTCATCATGGGCCAGTCGTATACCTGATATCAAAACTGCACTGAATCTCAATGATGCCATGTTCGGGACCATTCTATTCGCATTGCCGGTCGGGCAGTTCCTCATGATGCCAATTTCGGGCAAGCTTGTAACCCGTTACGGCAGTCCCCGCATTTTGACCTTTTCATTGCCTGCCTATGGGATCTGCCTTGTCAATGTGGGATTTGTCGAGGCTGGTTGGCAGTTGGCCATCGCCTTGTTTTTGTTTGGTCTGGCCGGTAATCTGTGCAACATAGCCATCAATACTCAGGGTATTGCCGTCGAGAAGCTTTACAATCGTTCAATCATGGCCTCCTTCCATGGGGGCTGGAGTCTTGCGGGATTCACGGGAGCACTGATAGGCCTTGTCATGATTAACCTGCGCATGGAGCCGCATTGGCATTTTATCATTGTCGTATTGCTGGTCTGGACGATCGTTTTGATGAATCATCGCTACCTGGTTCCAACTACCACCGACGTTCGCAAGGAATTGCCCAGGCGAAAGTTTTTCACCAAGCCCGACAGGCTTCTGTTTCTTCTGGGCGTGATCGGCTTTTGCAGCATGGCCAGCGAAGGGGCAATGTTCGACTGGAGTGGACTCTACTTTAAGGATGTGGTGAAAGCCCCGGCTTCCCTTGTCATACTGGGTTATACTTCCTTCATGATCATGATGGCCGCCGGCCGTTTTCTGGCCGATACGATTGTATCGAAGATTGGCCGGAAGAAACTGATGCAGATATGCGGAGTCATGATTTCGGGCGGATTGTTTACAGCGGTATTGTTTCCATACCTGGTTCCCAGCACCATTGCTTTTATGGTTGTTGGACTGGGCGTTTCAAGCATTGTGCCTTCGGTTTACAGTGCAGCCGGACGACATCCGGATGTGCCACCCGGCATTGCTCTCGCGACAGTGTCGAGTGTCAGCTTCCTTGGATTTTTGATGGGGCCCCCGTTGATTGGTTATATCGCGGAGCTGGCCGGACTTCGGTACTCATTTGCCCTGATAGGGATCTTTGGTCTTGGTATAGCCTTTCTGGTCAGGCATGTGCCTGTCCTGAAGAATTAGTGTAATTCCAGGAGGATCAGTTTCGTATAAGAAATCTCTTTCCCAAAGGTCAGGCTATCTCCGCTGACCTTGTAAGTCCTTTTATAGGTTTCCTCCGTGCCTGTTGGTCTAAATACGAACAATGTATCTATCGTGTAAAACGAGAAATCCATGACCACATCCCGGTCATCGAATTTATAGATCACCTGCCTGCCTTGATTTCCTGTGCCCAGCCATAGTGTGTCATGGAAGATAGTCATGGAGTTATGCATGTCTTTCGACATATATGAGCGGGTCCATGTGCCAATTATTCTTGAATCGATATCTCTGTCACTGAAGGTTTCCGGCAGTTTGTCGCAAGAGGTCGCGATAACCAAAGTGATTCCCACTATGATATAAGGGAATGGATTTTTCATTGCATGGGTTTCTCCATTGACGGATACCCACAGGATAGGTTGCGTAACAAATGGATTTTGGTGAGGCTCATCATGGTCATTTGTCCCCGGGGTTTATATTGGCAACACTTTGTCCGGTTCAGTACCCATTATTGCTTTTAAGATTCAATTGCCATGGTTTTACCATAATATTACCATATGGAAATGGCAAAACTATGGTAAAAGACTGGAGAAACTATGGAGAAACCTATAATCGGTACTAAACCTGCATACACCCGCCAGGGTATTTCAATTGGATTCTTCAGGTAATTTTTTCAGGTGATGGGATGCGCAGCTTTTTGAAACGGTTTCATGCTGCATTTGTAAAGCCGGAATCTCATTATTGATGATTTCGGTTATCTTTTGGATGGGGACAGCCGAGGTCATGCTTGACGACTTTGACAGGCTTTCCCGGAAGTTCCCGTTGAAATGGATGTTTTTGGCTTTAAATCCACAGGTTTCAATTTTTTCGATCCAAATCCCGATTTCCTGTTCCGTCAGGTCTTCGCTTCCGGCAATCAATGAAATTTCACAGGGACTTTGGTTGAAATCGTGAACATCCATGGATCCTGATCCCTTGCAATTTCGGATTTCTCTGACCGATTGGTTAACCGTGCGATTTTCGTCGTGGGGGCCTTTAGCATCTGCCAAAATGTTGGAATCAATCAATTCCTGGCTCTTCAGCATACCGGCAGTCGGGGAAACAAGAATGACCTTGTCGGGGTGCTTTGCATTTACCCTGTTCAGGTGTGATGCAAGCGTAAATGACAGCTCACCCCCGGTGTAATCACCAATCAGGAATATTTCCCTTGAAATCATCCCTTGAAAGAAATTGACATAAACATCGGTCAGGAATTCAATGGGAACACAAATGTCTCCATCTTCTGATACCGGGTAGCAGGGGACTACGACTGTAGCGCCTGATTGTTCGACCAGAACCTGGATATAGTGCCAGTGCTGATTGGTAATCGTCTCGTTTTGATGGTATCCGGGTATATACAGGATGGCTTTGTTTGCCTCCCTGTGGATCGGGGAAATAATCCAGATTGGGTGGTTGTCCGATTCAGAGGTGGTTATATTCAGGTTTTTAAAGAGCTTACGGGGAACAGGTGCCGGTTTTTTTTGTTTCTGGATGGCATCATTGTCCGAAGTGAAGTCCTTGTTGAATGAATTTACATTCAACATTCTGTTAAAAAGCAGGCCAAACCATCCGGTCGTTTTGCTGGGTGAATAATCCGTTGTCATCATTTATGGTGTTTTTAAGTTATTATACCGCTTGATCATGAAAGGAAAGCCGCGCCTTTTACGAGTACTTTATTCATGGCCTCCTTTGTTTGTTTTTTGTCAACTTTCCCATGGTCAGGAAAGGGGATTTCGTGTGTGTAATCGAACGGGAAGTCGATGAGCTCGATGCATTCGTTGGTTGTTTCATCTCCCATGCATGCCCTGATTCCACTATATGGCATAACCTGATCCTTTTGGAGTGCAATACCGGATATCCGGTTTTTCGCCCTTGCGAAGAAGGATTCCCTCTCCGTTTTGAAAAGATCGGGTCTGATCATGGCTGAGAATGCCTTGATTAGCGAATCATCAGGAGAAAGGTTGCCCGATTTTGACTTGCCATAAATCGCAGGCCACTCACTGCAATAGAATTGTAAAAGCCTGTTATAGGCCGGTGTGTCCATAATCAGTTTGGAAACCCCAAACATCTGGCTGAAAATGGAACCTCCGCAAAAGATGAATAGCCGCGAGTCGGAGAATAATCTCCCCGGATTGGCCATCAGGAGAATTTCTGCCAGAAAAGCACCAATGGAATATCCAAACAGATCAATGGCCGCATTTT
Source organism: Bacteroidales bacterium 6E (assembly GCA_001270045.2). Classification (GTDB taxonomy): domain Bacteria; phylum Bacteroidota; class Bacteroidia; order Bacteroidales; family Prolixibacteraceae; genus UBA1413. The sequence continues at coordinate 117,076 of DF970671.1, forward strand.
TGTAAAACAATGGGTGATCTCCATTCCTTATGTTTTTGACGAGACCGGTAATATCGGAAACGGTCTGGAGCCCTGACCAAAAGAAGCGGTCAGGGAGATCAGTCAGCCTTTGGCTGAGGGCCGCATTGGCAAAACTCATGGCTCCCCGGTTCTCCGGCAAAGATTTCCGTTTTGTGACCAGTTCGGCCATTACCCTCGGATTTGACCAATCGGCCGGGCCTCTGTTCATGTGGAACGCGATCGGAAACAGGATTACAGGCTTGCCCGTATGGTTGGCCAGAAATTCGGCCCATGGTATGTATTTCGCCCAGCTGCGCTCATTCAGGCCATGAAACAGAATTATGCCCGAATGGTATGTCCTGGCATTTTGAGGTATGATGACCGGGTAGTCGAAATATTGGTTCTCCCTGATTTGTCTGTCATATTGGTGGGTGTTTCCCCCTGGAATCCCATTTAGGGATGGTGGCACTGAGTGAAACCCAAAGTGCACGATCCTGTTTGCTGAAGACCCAATGGTTTTGCGGTGGGGAGCAGGGGACCGAAAAGCTGTCTCGAAGTGCAATATTTCTTCAGAATATGACATGAATTTGAATTTTTGGATATTATGTGCGAATGATCTGGAAGCAAATAAAACGCAAGTTCTGAGGCCTTCCAAAAAAATGGGTTTTTCAGCGGCTTCAGGGGAGAAAGTGCGCCCTTAAGGGATGAAATGCCTTATTTAGGGGCGAAATACAAATGCAGATAAATGTAAATTCATTGCGTTGAGTGCTCAATTCGGTTACCTTTGTTTTCGACTGAATTCCAGAAAATGTTCCTGAATTCCATGTAAACTATCCAGTATGAATCAAAAGATCCCGGAATACCTTTACGAAAAGGGGAATATCACCCGATTGATCATTTATACTGCCTTGTTCGCTCTGGTATTCATCAATATTTACCAACCCTTTGATTCCCGAAATTGGTTCCCGGTTTCGGAAGGGATGTTTTTGGTGTTTTCCAGCCTTGTTATCCTGACCGGTGTTTTGGTGGTCGTGATCAGCAGGATTATCATGTATCATTATGCAGGCAGGCATGGGTTGTCACTGTGGCAATACGCAATTTGGATTGTTGTGGAAATTATTGCCATGGCCATGTTTTATACCCTTTTCGAAAGTTTGGTTTTGCATGATCCACGATCGTACAGCGAAATGCTTCGCCAGTCATTTATCAATACGGCATTGGTCTTGTTACTTCCATATTCCATTCTCTGGCTTTATTTCTCGCTCAAGGACAAAGACCGGAAACTGGCAAGGCTTGTCAGCGCCAAAGGTGAGCCAGAACCTGAAGTGCTGCCTATGCTGAACTTTCGCGATGAAAAGCGGGAACTGAAACTTTCGGTACGAAGTGACCAGTTGCTCTGGATTGAGGCTGCCGACAATTATGTGAAAATCCACTACACCCACAAAGGACGAATCGCTTCTTTCATGGTTCGAAATACCCTCAAAAACATTGAAAGCGAATTTTCGGGAAGCCCATTGGTCCGATGCAACCGGTCGACCATCATTAATTTCGACAAGGTGAAAGTGTTGCGGAAAGAACAAAACGGGATCTATCTGGGACTTGAGATGGATTCGGCTCCCGATATCCCGGTTTCCCGAACCTATGCCAGTAAGGTATTGGCACGCTTTTCAGGTTATTCCGATTAATTTCCTGGTCCATAAGGTACACTGCAAAATTCCCGGGTTTAGCCTTGTTCAATCGCGATTTCATCCATGGACTTATTGTGTTTCCAACATTTTGACGGTGCTCTGTTGTCGGATTAATAAAAGTATTTTTAACTTTATACCCATTACTAATCTGAAAGAACTATGCTGATCATTCATCGGATACTTGACAAGATACAGGTTGTTTTTGTCGTTTTCATTATGGCAATTGGATTGTCGCTGCCCGTTTTGGCAGTCACTGAAGAGATGTCTGCAATTGAAGGAGATTCTGAAATGGCCATGATCGCCGAAGAGGATAGCTCCGCTATTCCTGTCATTATTGAAGCCGAGAGTGGCACGGTTGGATCCGCTTTTGCTGTTGAAACCGATGGGGATCTGGGATTTGTGACAACAAACGTGAATTATGCCGGACAGTCATCCCCCGGCGATACATCCCGGTTACTCACCTACCGAATCACATTTCCCGACACCGGGTATTATCATCTGTATGCCCGAATAAGGGTTGGGTCAGGCGGATTTGATGATGACAGTTTTTTCTCTGCCCTTGGATTTGGGACAAAGGGTGTTGCCAATAGCAATGACTGGGTTTTTATCAATGGACTTGCCTCTGCGGGTCATACCGTTGGATCTGAGGTTGTTCGCGATCCCGGAAGTGCAGGAACTCTTGTTTGGAAGTGGATTAATGTTTCAAGAAATTATTTTCCGGCAGCACTTGCTGAACAGCCTTTTTATGTGGGGCCTGATTCTCTTACGATGACATTGCAGATTGGAGGTCGTGAGAATGGGTTATCGTTTGACAAGTTCGCTTTTGGCAGGGCCGATCTTTTGTATACGGTCGCTAACCTGGATAACGGGGCGCCTGGAACTCCTGAAGTTGTTGTTGTTGAACCGGGGGAAGAGTATACAGGGCCGCCACTTGCCGAAGGGTTGCCCAAATTTTTGGGCAATGTCCTGGGAAGTGACCCGAATTTCACAAAGTACTGGAACCAGTTGACTCCCGAAAACGAAGGAAAATGGGCCTACATTGGAACCGTGTCAGATACGCTGCGCTGGAACTGGAGCAATCTTGACCGGGTGTATAATTATGCCAGGGACAATAACCTGATTTTCAAGAACCACACCCTGATCTGGGGACAACAACAACCTTCGTGGATTTCATCCATGTCGGCCGATCAACAATTAAAATATATCGAGGCCTGGATCCGAATGGTTGGCACGAGATATCCTGATATGGATATGATCGATGTCGTGAACGAGCCTTTGAAGAACCATAATCCGCCTGATGGAGTCAATGGCAGGGCAAATTACAAGAATGCCCTGGGGGGTGACGGGCAAACCGGTTGGGACTGGGTGATCCAATCCTTCGTATTGGCCAGGAAATACATGCCCAATACAAAATTGATCCTGAATGATTACGGAATCATCAACGACAACAATGCCACTTCCTCCTATCTGCAAATCATAAATCTTCTGAAGGAACGGGGATTGATTGACGGGATCGGGGTACAGGGTCATCGTTTCGAATTGGAGAATGCCAGTGTAAATACCCTGAAGTATAATCTTGACCGACTTGCGGCCACTGGCTTGCCGATCTATATTTCAGAAATGGACCTGGGTAATTATGGCGATTCCGGAACCCCGAATGACCAGGTGCAACTCGAGCTTTTCCAAAAGATATTTCCTGTTATATGGGAACATCCCGGCGTTCAGGGAATCACCCTCTGGGGATATAAGGAAGGGGCGATGTGGCAAACAACCTGTTTCCTGGTGCGCAAGGATAATACCGCACGGCCTGCATTGACCTGGCTGGCCGGTTACCTGAAAAGTACGGCAACTGACGTGTCGAAGGGCACGGATTTATCAGGGGCAGGGATCGACCTCAGGCAGAATTATCCCAATCCCTTCAATACATCCACCGTCATAAGCTTTGATGTCACATTTTCGTCTTCAGTGACACTTAAAGTTTATAATATGTTGGGTGAAGAGGTGGCACAATTAATGAATGAATACCTGCATCCCGGTGTATACAACGTTACGTGGGATAATCACGGCCATCTTGCGCCCGGAACATACATATACCGGCTTGTGTCAGGGAAAAAGGCTGTTGCCAAAAAAATGGTGAAAAAGTAAATTGTTCCCGATTTGTTTACCGTTTAATATGGACATCCATTTGCGGGAAGGGAATGGTGATATTGTTTTCCATGAATTTTTGGTTGATGATTTTTCGGATATCTGACTTGATGTTTTCAATCTGGAATACATTGTCGCTGAAAAAGAGTAACTCAAATTCAAGGGCCGAGCTTCCAAAATCGACAAACCTCACATTGATAAGATGTTTGTCATGGATTTCCGGATGCTCCAACGCGCTTTCGCGAAGTGTTTTGGAAACAAGTTCAATGTCACTTCCATAAGCCACACCAAGTGTAATCCTGAACCTGGTTTTATTGGATTGGTGACTCCAATTGATCACCTTGTTTGAGGTTATATGGGAGTTCGGAATGATGATGCTGATATCATCCCGGTTAATTGCCGAGGTGGTTCTTAAACCTATTCTCTCGATTTTAACGACTGTGCCGTCGATATCCAGAATGTCTCCCACTTTGGTGGTGCCCTCAAACAGAAGGATAATTCCTGAGATGTAATTGTTGAATATGTTCTGCAGTCCCAGTCCAATCCCAACCAATAAAGCGGCTGAACCTGCAAGCAGTACATTCAGCTTTATTCCCAGCGTCTCAAGGACAAGAAGAATTGAAATGATCCATGCTAAATATTTTATCAGCTGAAAAAGTGAGAAGATGTTACTTTCTCCAATCTTGTGAATTAGTTTTTGACTGTAAAAGACTTTCTTGAACACCCATAATATAAAATGGGTCATTACTATAATTATGACTACTGAAACGACTGTCGCGAAGGTCAGTGAATAGTCGCCAATGTGGAAAATCTCAAATTCCAAAAAATCGGTTAAGCTCTTCATGGTCTGATTTATTTGGTGGCGCAAGCATTATTTCTATTTTCCTGAAAACACATAGGGGGATTTCAGATTTGAATATTCATCAAATGCAAATTTTCTTGATACAATGATGCTAATGAAAAGATTAAGGGAGCATCCCACAAAGATCGCGATCATGATCATGATCTGGTATTTTATGGCTATTGCCGGGGTACTGCCCCCCAAAAGTTGTCCGGTCATCATTCCCGGCAGTGAAATCAGTCCCATTACCGACATGCTCGCGATCAGTGGGTTAAGTGCCTGTTTGACCGCTTCGGCCACAAAAGGCCTGATTGCTTGTTGCATGCTTCCTGTATTTGTCAATAGAAATTGGTACAGGTCTGGTTTTTCAGCCAGCTCTTTGTAATAAGTCCGAAGGCCAATGATATTGTGGTTTAGCGCATTCCCCAAAATCATGCCGGTTATGGGAATAAAATACTGTGCGTCAAACACATATTCAAGCTTGAGGATGACACCAAGAAAGAATGCATCTACAATTAGGATAGAAGAAAATCCGGAAATGAACAGGGGAAGGATAAAAACCCTGTAACTGAGCGATGCCCGGCGAATGGTGGTGAAAATCCCTACCCATATCATGATGATTACCCAAAGGGAATTGATCCACAAATTATTCATCTCGAAAACCCATTCAAGGTATACGGCAACCAGTGACAATTGGATCACCATTCGCAATACACTGACCAAAATACTACTTACCAGTTTGATTCTATAATAAATCAAGAATGCAATCGGCAAGAGCAGAATGATGAAACTCGTCATCAACAGAAAAAGGTTTATGTCAGTTACCGGTTTCATAAGGAATATACATTTTTGGCTGACTCGAGCCAGATTGGATTGTGCGAGGCCGACACTATGGTTTTGCCATTGAGTTCGCCAATATAATGAGCCAGTTTATGAATGGATTCCGAGTCCAGGGCTGCGGTTGGCTCATCCATGATCAGGATTTCCTTATCCATGGCAAGACATATTGCGATGATTAATCGTTGTTTTTGTCCACCACTGATTTTGAGGAAATCCTGACTGATTAAGTCTTTTTCAAGCCCAAGCCTATCGGCAATCGACAGGATATTTTGCAGTTTATCATTTAGTTGAAGCATGGTGATTAGTTCCATTCCATTATGGACAGGCAAATTGATATTCTGGGGAATCCATGCCATTTGTTTTCGGAGAGCTCGTATGGTTACTGGGGTAAGAATGGTCTCGTTGATGGTTATTGTTCCTGCATCCGGAATTATATACCCTTGCAAAAGCCTTAGAAAAGTTGATTTGCCTTTACCTGAGGCACCGCTTATGCAAAGATGTACACCTTTCTTGATGACAATATTCAGGTCGTCGAAAATTATTTTGTCCCCAAAACGAAGATTGATTCTTTCACATTTGATCATTTCCATAAAATATGGTCGACCGATTCCCGGACTTCAGTAATAAATGACTCATTTGCCATAAATTTAATCAGTTTTGTTTTACGCCGATGCATTTTTCTGAAAGATGGCAGGTTCCTTTTATATTTGTAAGTTATACAAAGGAATTATTATGAACTCTTTAGCCTCATCGATTTTTGGGCCAACCCGGTCTCTTCCTTTCTCTTTAATGCTGCTTCTGCCGTTGTTTGTTGTCAGCTGTCAGCCTGAAAGCCGGGGTTCAACCAGTGATGGTCCCCGTCAACGAATCTTGATCAATGATGGATGGAGTTATTATAAATATGGGTCTCCGGATGAGGCCGACTCTTTGTTTTATGATGTAAGGCCTCCGTTGGAAGGTGTGGTTGAAGCAAGGGTTGCTGATGCCAAACCTACCGAGGCACTGGAGTTAACGGAAGCCCGTAAGGGATTGAAGCCTTGGATAATGCCAACTGCCAATGGGTTTATACGTGACACTTCGAAGCATTATGTCCGGCCGGAAGAGAATCCCGGTGCTGACTTCCCGTTTGTACAAAGCAATTTTGATGATAGCGAATGGGAAAAGGTGAATTTGCCCCATGACTGGGCCATTGAGGGGCCTTTCCAGACTGGTTCGGACCCGGAGGTGGGAGGAGGAATGGGGCGTCTTCCCGTGAATGGGGTAGGCTGGTACCGCCGTAAGCTGGATATCCCCTTATCTGATGAAGGGAAAAGGATATACCTCGATGTTGACGGAGCCATGTCATATGCCATGGTTTGGCTGAATGGTTCGCTGGTTGGTGGGTGGCCTTATGGTTATAACTCCTGGCGTTTGGACCTTACCCCGTATATTAAGGTTGGGACTGAAAATCAGTTGGCCATTAGGGTCGATAATCCAAATCATTCAGCCCGATGGTATCCCGGGGGCGGACTTTACCGTGATGTATGGATCACCAAGACACAGCCTGTCCATGTAGCGCAATGGGGCACATTCATTACCACCCGTAATGTTTCGCATCAGTCGGCTGTTGTCGATTTGTCGGTTACCGTAAATAACCATTTGGAGCACACGGCGGAAGTCACGCTGATGACAACCATCTTTGCACTTGACAATCTTGGAAATGCCGAATCCAAGCCTGCCGTGGCTTTCTCCGAAATGATGGCCGTTGTACCGTCCGGACAAAAAACAACCGTTTCCGGGAGTGTGGAAATTCAAAATCCCCATTTATGGGGGCCTCCCCCGACCCAGAAGCCTCACCTGTATATGGCCGAAACGGCAGTTATGATGAACGGGAAGGTGGTTGACCGGTATGCGACCCGCTTTGGAATACGGGCCGTGGAGTTCAGTCCTGACGAAGGTGTTATCATCAATGGTGAGCGTGTTTATTTAAAGGGGGTGAACCAGCACCACGACCTGGGGGCATTGGGCGCTGCCTTTAACCTGAGAGCCGCTGAACGGCAGCTGGAGATCCTTCGTGAAATGGGCTGCAATGCCATACGTATGGCACACAACCCACCAGCTCCCGGATTGCTTGAACTTACCGACAGGATGGGCTTTCTTGTAATCGACGAGATATTCGATTCATGGGAAAGGAAAAAAACACCTCATGATTTTCACCTGATTTTCCCCGATTGGTGGGAAGCCGATACCCGTGCTTTTGTCAGGCGCGACCGAAATTCTCCTTCCGTGATCATGTGGAGCTTCGGAAATGAGGTTGGAGAGCAATATACCGGGGATGAAGGGGCCGAAGTGGCCCGCAAGGTCCATCAGGTGGTCAGGGAGGAAGATCCTTCCAGGCCAACCACCATTGCCATGAATTTTGCCAAGCCCGACTTTCCCATTGCAGCCATACCCGATGTCATTGGGTTGAACTACCAGGGAGAGGGTATCAGGCAGGAGCCTGAATTTGAAGGTACCGACCGGATCCGGACTGCCCCGCAATACGAGCCTTTTCATGAACGGTTCCCCGAAAAATTGATTTATAGCAGCGAGACTGCCTCGGCATTGAGCAGCAGGGGTGTATACCTGTTCCCGGTTTCTGAAGCCGTAAGTGCCCCTGTGAGGGATGGCAGGGGCGGCGATTCCCAATTGAAACACGTAAGTTCGTACGAGCTTCACGCTGTCGATTTTGGGTCCTCTCCCGAAAAGGTTTTTGGCTCCCTCGAAAGGCATCCTTTTGTGGGTGGGGAATTCGTCTGGACGGGCTGGGACTATCTTGGCGAGCCCACTCCATATTACGAGGCAAGAAGTTCCTATTCGGGAATCATTGATCTGGCTGGGTTTAAAAAGGATCGGTTCTATTTGTACCAGTCTCATTGGCGTCCTGATCTTCCGATGGTCCATATACTTCCACATTGGAACTGGAAAGGGAGGGAAGGTTTGGTGACTCCGGTCCATGTATTTACTTCGGGTGATGAGGCTGAACTCTTCCTGAACGGCAATTCGCTTGGCCGGAAAAAGAAAGAACCTTTCCGATACCGCTTGAGGTGGGACGATGTGAAATATGAACCCGGGATTTTGAAAGTTGTCGCTTACAAAGAGGGTCAAATTTGGGCCGAGGCTGAGAAAAGAACATCGGGCAAAGCCGCACGGATTCAGATTTCTGCTGATCGGGCTGAATTGAAATCATCTGGTACTGACTTATCCTTTATTACCGTTACATTTTCTGATCAGGATGGCATTCCCGTTCCGAATGCTTCCGACCTGATCGAATTTTCGGTGGAAGGACCGGCAGAACTTGTCGCAACCGATAACGGGGATCCGACCGATATGACTGCTTTCCATTCTGCCTCCCGCAAGGCCTTTAATGGTATGGTCCTAGCAATTGTCAGACCAAAAGCCGGAATGCCCGGGAAGATTGTTGTTTCCGCAAAGGTGAAAGGCATGGAGGTTGCCAGTCTTGTATTATACTGTGAATGAGAAAAATTCAATTAAAAATTTCTTCAATAATCCATCAGGATTCGAATGTCAAATTGTAATATTGTGAAAGATACAAATTGATGGTTTTCGTTTTATGAATTTACCAACTGGTTTCTTCAGCGATTGGAAGATTATATTCAAGGGTCTTGTCATCGCCATGGTTTTTACAATAGTGAGTAGTCCAGCCCATTCACAGGATCCTGATTTTTATATTTTTCTCTGTTTTGGCCAGTCAAACATGGAAGGGCAGGGCAGTATAGGGCTTCAGGACAAAACGGTCGACAGTCGTTTTCAGGTCTTTCAGGCTGTCAATTGTGGCTCTCCTTCAAGAATGAAGGGTAAATGGTACTCGGCTGTTCCTCCCCTTACACGTTGTTATACGGGCCTTTCTCCTGCCGATTATTTTGGGCGTACGTTGGTTGAAACCCTTCCCGAACATATTCGTGTGGGCGTTATCAATGTTTCGGTGGCAGGATGCAAGATTGAACTTTTTGACCAGGATCAATACCAATCTTATGCCAGTACGGCTCCTGACTGGATGAAAAGTATCATCAGCGGATACGGCGGCAATCCCTATCAGTATTTGGTTGATCTGGCGAAATTGGCCCAAAAGGATGGCGTCATCAAAGGAATACTTTTGCACCAGGGTGAGTCGAACACGGGTGACCAGCAATGGCCGGGGAAAGTTCGCAAGGTTTATGAAAATCTGTTGCAAGACCTTGAGCTTGATCCTGATTCAGTTCCTTTGCTGGCAGGGGAGATGGTCCATCACGACCAGGGTGGTGCCTGTGCCAGCATGAATTCCATCATTGCCAAATTACCTCAGGTTATACCCAATGCCCATGTTATCTCATCCAGTGGATGTACCGATATGCCTGATAATTTGCATTTCAGTTCGGCCGGCTACCGGGAATTGGGGCGCCGGTATGGTGTTCAGATGCTTTCACTTTTAGGATATGATATATCTACCGGTTCATCACAACTACATTTTGGTGATGGCTTTTTGCTTGAACAGAATTTTCCTAATCCGGCATTTGGGAGTACAACCATAACATTTGAAGTACCTGTCTCAGGGGATGTTTCAATGAGGATCTATAATCAATTAGGAAGGGAAGTCGCAATTTTAACGGAAAAAATGCATCAACCTGGCAAACACCATTTGACTTTTGACTCATCGAGGTTTCCTGCCGGGACTTACTTTTATGTGATGAGGGCAGGAGAGGTCATCCTGCAAAGAAAAATGATTGTATTGTCACATGGTTGATCCGTTGGACCGTTTTCCCCATTCAGTTTGATGGCCACAGACTGAATGTTTATTTCTTAAATAGAGTTACATCCTTTGGTTTGGATGGATCTTGTCCCGAATGATGGCCCCCCGGTTATAGGAGAAATAGATGCCGACAGCGCTTATGAGTGAGAAAACCAAAAAACCCCAACGCTGTGCATTTAAAAACAGGTGGTCGGCGACCGACTCGATGGCCTGGTTTCCCATGAATAGTGCAAAGAACACCGTGGCAATGGTCATGCTGACAATTTGCCCGACCACCCGCATGGTAGCTGCAGTACCTGATGCCAATCCATATTGCGGGCGTTCAACGGCGCTCATGATGGTATTCATGTTGGGCGACGAGAAAAGGGCAAAGCCAAATCCAACCCAGACCAGAAGCAGGATAATCAACCAAATCGGTGTACCCTCATCCAAAAATGAAAAGGCTGCGAGTCCTGAAGTGCACATCGTCATCCCAAGGGTTGTGAGATAGCGGGGCTCAATTCTGTCTGACAATCGTCCGGCGACAGGGGAGAAGATCGCCATGATGGCGGGTTGGGCGACAAGGATCATTCCTGCATCCCGGGGTGTCAGTCCCTTGATTTTTTGCAGGTAAAGGCTCAGCAGAAAGACGATCGCGAACGTGGCGCTGTAGTTGATCAGTGCTGCCAGATTCGAAAAGGCAAACAACCGGTTTTTGGTGAAAAGTCGGGTGTCAAGAACCGGAGAGGCAGATTTTGTTTCCAAATACCAAAATACGAGAAGAAAAAACAATCCTGCCAGCATAAGCAACCATCCTTGTGCCTCCGGAATTTGTGACGATCCATAAACAAGCGTAACCAGTCCGGCCATATAAAACAGGGTACCTTTCAGGTCGATTTTCATGGATTGGTTTCTTTGGATGTCATCTGCCCCCAGAAACCGGAATGCCATCAGGGCCGTAATGATCCCAAATACCGATGAGATATGGAATATGGATCTCCATCCCAGGTATTGGGTAATCAATCCGCCCGCAAAAGGGCCAAATGCAAGTCCGAGGTATACTGCCGATACCGAGAAGCCCAGAACCCGGCCTCTTTGCTGTGGAGGAAAGGCCGAAACCAGAATGGCTGGTCCTGTTGTGCTCGACATGGCAGCACCCACACCCTGTATAAAGCGAAAGAGGATCAGCCAGGTTTCGGAGGGTGCCAACCCGCATACCACTGAAGCAACCGTAAAAAGGATGACACCTGTTTTGAAAAGCCTTCGTATTCCAGTTAAATCACCCCACCGCCCGAAAGGCAGCAGGAACATGGCTGTGGAAAGCAGGAATGCGGTTACTACCCAGCTAAGGGTGATGGCATTCATGCCGAAGTTTTTTTCAATGGCAGGAAGGGCAATATTCACTGAAGAAATCAGAAAGGTGCCCATAAATGAGGTAATGGCCACGACAGCCAGCGTTGACAGTTGCTTTTTGGTCCAGTGCATGTGTCGATTCATTTATTGATAAAACCTTGGCGCGATATGATTCGCACGAGATAAAATTGGGATGCATAAAGGTAAAACTTTTATGAAGGCCCCAAATTCATGGAATCGGACGGTTTGACCATCATTTTTTCAGGTCGGTGTCTGGTGATGAATCTTTTGGCCGAACTGCCCCGGAATGGTCATGATTCAATAAACTGTAAAGCGTCCATCTTGATGATGGAATATCGGGCAAGAAGAACATTGACCATGAAATGGCTATCGTCAGCCATTTTTATAGGTATCCGGAAATTTCAAAATATTTTTTGCGAAAAGTTGTTGAAATAACGGAAGAATACATTAGCTTTGTATTGCAAAGTTCTTTAATGAAGATGCCGTACGTTTTGTGTTTTGCTGACTTCCTTGTTGGAATAATGTGAAATACAGAGTTTTAAACAGGCAATATTGTGTATGGATTCCTATCTTGGAATCTTATGGGCGGGGAGAAATCCCCTTATATTTTGAATTATAACTTTGAGTAACAAAGTACTTTAATGACATAAATGATTATGGAAACAAAAAGCATTCAACAATTTTTTAACAGTTACAGCCTCAAAATGGTTGTCGTTTCGGTTTTGGCCATCGTTCTTCTCATCCCATCGTTCCTGATCCAGGAGATTATCCAGGAGCGGATTGCCTTGAGTGACCAGGTCAAGAATGAGTTGTTTGGACAATGGGGTGGCAAACAGGTCATATCTGGACCCGTGCTGAACGTTCCGTACAAGATTTTGGAACCGGTTGGCAATAATTTGGGATATGCAGAGAAATCGGGTGTCGCCCATTTCCTTCCTGAGACGCTCAATGTCGAAGGTGAAATGGTGTCTGAATCTCGCAAGCGGGGAATCTACAAGGTGGTTGTATACGAGGGTAAACTCGGCATGAGCGGTAGCTTTGCCCAGCCTGACGTCTCCAGGCTGGATATGCCCAATGCGAATTTTAACTGGGATGCGGCATATTTTACGATGGGTATCTCTGACATGAGAGGAATAAAAAACCTTCCTGAACTGATTCTGAATGGGCAAAGGATCACTGTCGAATCGGGAGTGGCCGATAATGATCTGTTCACTTCAGGAATTACGGTGAAGCCTGATACCATGGAGTCAAGCATGCCTTTATCATTTGAAATTGATTTGGTATTGAATGGTTCCGAGGATCTTTCGGTTGAGGCATTGGGCAAGATTTCAGATGTCAAGGTCAGCTCTGTTTGGCCACACCCCGGGTTTACCGGTGGTTTCCTGCCTTCATCCCGGGAGGTTACGGCCGATGGCTTTAATGCTTCATGGCAGGTTACCCACTTGAACAGGAATTTTCCGCAGCAGTGGACCGACAATAAATTCAAGACCGATGGTGCACGGCTGGGCGTGGAACTGATCATACCTGTCGACCACTACCAGAAATCAATGCGCTCGGTGAAATATGCCATTCTGTTTATTGCATTGAATTTCATCGTGTTCATCTTTATCGAGATCAGCAGTAAGGTAAGGATTCACCCCTTCCAGTATTCATTGGTCGCGTTCGCCTTGATTATCTTTTATGCCTTGCTTACATCCTTGGGCGAACAAATTGGATTTAACCTGTCCTACCTTGTATCGGCTGTTGCCGTAACGGCATTGATCACCTGGTTCTCGGCATCCCTTTTGCGCAATTCCACAATGGCATTAAGGGTTGCCGCTTTGCAGGCTGGTCTTTATATTTTCCTCTTCGCCATTTTACAGCTTAACGATTATGCACTTCTTACCGGCAGTGTCGGGTTGTTTATCATACTGGCCGTAATTATGAAGGCTTCACTAAAAGTAAAGTGGTATTCCGACACTGAATAAAGCCGGGAAAACAATTCAATGGGGACCATTTGCACTCTGGAATGTGCTTGTGTCTGAAAATCAGAAAACAGGATTAGTCAGGGTTGCTGTTGTGAAAGTATCTCGAGGTAGAGCTTTTTTACGACGGCAACCTTTTCATCTTCTTCGGCAACCGATCGGGTGGTGAACATCATCACTCCCGATGAGGCACCAGCCAGACCTCCCCTCATGACCTTTTCGAACTCTTCGGCAGATACTTTGCCAGGATTGTTGTATGCCTGGACAATGGGCCACACTTTGGGCGTTGTTCCGGGTTTGATATTGACGCGGTCGCAAAACCAGACGATGTTTTCCTCAACCCATTCAGGCCCCCTGCCCATGGTGGCATGGTATACCATGGGGGAGAAGACGTCAACCACATCCCGGAGGAGGTCATAATCCAGTCCAAGAATACGTCTCCGGGCACCATCGAACTCCTCATCGTTCCAGGGGCAATGATAGATCCCCAATAAAGTGCCAGGCTTTTCCTCCTGGATGATGGTACGAAAGGCAATAGCCCAGTCGCGGATGACATGGCATCTCCAGTCGCGCCATTCGGCATCATGGTTATGAAGAATCCAGTTTGCCTTGTCTGCAGTGGTAGACCCTACTATATCAATGGAACTTTCAGTTGAAAACTGATTCAGGCAATGGTCACAAAAGCAGGTTTCGGGAAGGATGGGCTCCGGATCCTCGAATTGGGCATGCCAGTGGACATAGTCCATCCAGATTCCCTTCACGTCATAACGCCTGAGCAACTGGCGCAATTGGTCAAAACGGTATTCACGAAACCCGGGTTCGGTCGGACACACTCCCATAAACCATGTGGCTGCTTCCACTCTTTCCCCTTTTTCATTGATGGCCCAGGCTTCCGGATGGTCCTCGACATAACCTTTACCGTTGAGGGTGGCAAACTCGGAATAAATGTCAATCCCATCAGCCCGCGCTTGGTCCATCAGGGCCGAGTCGATGGATCCTCCATGGACAAATGCCGCGTTTATTCCCAAGTCGGGGAGTTTAATTTCTTTGTCCCACAATGGCTTGGGATGTCCGTAAATCCCTCTGATTTCAACTGTCCTGACAGATTGCTCGCCACAGGCAACCGTCATGGTCATGATGAGCAGCAGGAAAAGAAAATTCAAATTGCGGCGGGAATGGTACAGTGATTTCATGGGTGTTTATTTTATTGGAACCCAAATATATAACAACCCGATTGATTTTCCGCGATTTCCGGATTGACAAAAACAGAAAACCTTTATGCAAAAAATCTCATCTCCGGGTGATTAAATTGTTTCAGATTGATACATTTATATGGTAATATGAAACCAAAAATCTGTGAAATGAAAAGGAAAATAGCAATGATGACGGGATGGTTGGTCTTATCCCTGTTTTTCTGCCTGAATGTGACTGCCCAAGAGGCGATTGATTACTTCGCCGGGGCCTGGAGGGTCGAAATTATCGGCACGCCACAAGGAGATGGCAAAATGATTCTGAACCTTGACCGGATTGAAGGAAAACTGCAGGGTGGAATCATTGATTCGACTACCTATAAGCAGGTTGTCCCTTTTACAAGTGTCGAAGAGAAGGAGAACTCCGTAAGTGCCTATTTTTCGGCCGAGGGTTATGATGTCTACATTACCTTGGTAAAAAAGGATGAAAACAACGTGACCGGTAATCTGCTGGATATGTTTGATGTCACGGGCGAACGGGTGAAACTGCCTAAGCCTGAATGACAATGATTTAAGGATATAGAAAAGCCGCCACAAAACATGCCAGGCATTGTCTTTGTAGCGGCTTTAATTATAGATCTCCTTTAGATGCGAACTGGCACTGCTGCCAATAGTTCGGATTTTCTATTTCATTGCCGGAGTGATCACGAACTTCCGGAATTCAACCGGGCCGTGATCTCCCTGGATCATGATCGGTCCGGGTTCGCCTTCACGACTGTCGAGTGATCCACCTGTTATTCCGGGAATCGGACGGTTTGAGATGACCTCGATGCCATTATGTACGATGGTGACATTCCTGCCAACAAGGGTTATTTCGTATGTCTGCCATTCACCCGGTTTTTTGGCTGCATTTAACGCGGGTTCAATAAATCCATAGATGGCCCCGATGGAAACGTTGCTGACTTTATCCTTGCTGTCCTCAATCTGCAGTTCGTAACGGCCACGCAGATAAATGCCGCTATTGCTTCCTTCAGGATATCTGAATTCCACACTTAATTTGAAATCGTCAAATTTTTCGGTGGTAACCAGATTGCCGCCAACGCCTTCATTGACCAAAACACCGTTGACCATCTTAAACTTGTTGTTGTTCGGAATGATCCAGCGTGAAAGGTTATCATCAAGCAGGTTTTTCGGATTGCCCCACACGGGAGGTTTTTCCCTGGTAAGTGACGGAGCCCTTACACCAGTCCAGCTGATTTTTTGTCCCTTGAGGATTTTGTGTCCGCTCAACTTGTCATTATTCAGGCTGAATTCAAAATAAATGTCGTCCACATCCATCCATTGCGGAGGAATGGTGAAATGATATTTGCCGGTTTCTTTTGAATAATGGACTTCGGCAATGGGTCGGGCACTGCCTTCATATCCGACGTAATATCCGATCAGGGTTGAAAATCCCGATAGTTTTACTTCGAGCCATCCCGGAAATCCGTCGGCATTCATTAAACCGTGCCTGAAGAGTCCCAACTCCTTCATGGCGGCATCTTCGAATGTGAAATTGAGGTTCCATCGTCCGATTACGGCCTGGCCATCATCATTCGACTGAGCAAAGGCGGATGCGCCGGAAATAAGCATCCATGCTAACAGAATCAGGAAAATGTTTTGTTTTTTCATATGATTACCCATGTTTTAGTGATGAATTATCTTTATTGTACCTGAAATTTCAGGCATACCGAACAAATCTACACAAAAACTCCCAGAGGTACGTTGCCGGTATATTGAAAATTTGCCTTGAAATGGATTGGGTCTGCGTTGCGTAAATTGATAAATTTGTAATCCGGGGTATCAACAATTACCTGTAGGCAGTCTGTTAAAATTTGGGAGCATATGAAGGTCAGTGAAATTCTCGAACATTTCGAAGCTTTGGGCAATGAAAAAGTACGGGTCCATAATGTAAAATACGGTGCCGGCGAGAACCAGTTTGGTGTTAAAATGGGTGATATCAGGGCCTTGGCCAAAAAAATAAAAACAAATCACAAGCTGGCTCTTGAGCTTTGGGAAACCGGTAATGTGGAAGCACGGTTCCTGGCTGTCCTGATCATCAATCCAAAAGAACTTTCGGCAGTGGAGGTCGACAGTTTGGTGCGTTCCGAGAAGTTCACCCATGTTTCCGATTGGCTGGTGTCATATGTCATAAAAGTCCATCCTGACAGGGAAGAAATGAGGACAAAATGGATGACCGAAACGGATCCCATGGCAGCACGCGCCGGATGGAGCCTGACTGCCGATCGTGTGGCTAAGGATCCTGACGGACTCGATCTTTCCGGCTTGCTCGACAGGATTGAGGCTGAAATGGGCACGGCTGCATCAGAGATACAATGGACCATGAATTTTACCCTGGCGCAGATTGGCATTTCCTTTCCTGCCTTAAGAAGCCGGGCCCTAACAATCGGCGAAAAACTTGGAATTTATCGGGATTATCCTGTGTCAAAAGGTTGTACTTCACCCTTTGCCCCCATCTGGATCAACGAAATGGTGAGCAGGGCCGGGAAATAGTGCAATACATAGCCTGTGAGATTCTTTCATCACCATGCAAGTATCGTTGATGTGAAAAGGTATGTTCCTTGGTTTAATTACCGTCGTAGATATATTCCCTGAGTTTTTCGGTTGCGGGATTCTTAAATAAATCGGCAGGCGCTCCCTCTTCAATGATTTCCCCATATGACATGAATACCACATGGTCGGCAAGCCTGACTGCCTGGCGAAGAACGTGGGTTACCAAGATGATTGTATAGTTCTTTTTTAATTCCTTGAACAGGTTCTCAATGATTTTGCTGGATATTGGATCAAGGGCTGAAGTGGGTTCATCAGCCAATATGATTTGTGGTCTGACAGCCAGGCCCCTGGCCAGACAAAGCCTTTGCTGCTGGCCTATTGACAAACCTACGGCAGGCTGGTGAAGCCGGTCCTTGACCTCTTCCCAGAGCCCAACTTCCCGGAGATACTTTTCGACATTGTACTGTATCAGCTTCTTGTCATAAATACCCTTGAGTTTTATCCCATAGGCCACATTTTTGAATATTGACATGGGGAGGGGGTAGGGGCGCTGTGAAAGAAGTCCCATTTTTTGCCTCAATGCCGCAATGTTGTCATTCGACTTCAGGATATTGTCACCATCAATCCAGACATCCCCTGTCACCTTAAGTTCATGATAAAGGTCTGTAAGCCGGTTCATACATTTGAGAAGGGTGGTTTTTCCGCATCCTGAGGGCCCAAGTAAAACGGTGATTTTATTTTTTGGGATGTCCAGATTGATATTTTTTAGTATGTGGTGATTTCCCGCGTATACATTCAGGTTTTTTACGCTTACAATCGGGGGATGTCCGTTTCCCCTGATTCCCAGGTTGATTTCCGAAAGGTTGGTGTCTGTGATAACCGATGAATTCATGGCGTTTTCTTTTTTTTTTTGTGGATTGATTTTCCTGGTCTGGGATTTGATTACCTGAGATTGGTTTTGGAATACCTTGCGGATAAGTATCGGGCAGCCAGACTGATGATCAGGATGATGATTGTAAGGATGGCTGCTGCAGCAAATGCTCGTTCCCTGACTTCAGGGATCGGGGAACTCAACTGGAAGAAAATCGCCAGGGGCAAAGTGGCGGCTGGCTCATCAAGTGCAGTGGGAATCAGGTCAGTATACCCTGCGGTAAAAAGAACCGAGGCAGCATCGCCAATACCTCTGCCGAATGCAAGAAGGACAGCGGTGATGAATCCGGAGAAACCCTGTTTGAAAAGAACCCTGTAAGCCATTTCGGTCCTGGTGGAACCTAAAGCCAATGATGCCTCATGCAATCCTCTTGGAATGGTGCTGAGGATCTCATCGAAAGTCCTTACCATAATGGGCGTGATGAGCAGTGCGACTACGATAATCCCGGCTAATAGGGATGCATTCATCCCCATCAATAGCATCAACGTAAATCCGAAGGCTCCATAAACGATGGAAGGAATGCCCCAAAGTGCGTCGAGGAAAAAGCGGATGATGTTTTTCAATCGCTTGTATCTGGTGAGGCTGACATTGATGTAAAGTGCCGCGGGTATTCCTAAGATTATTGCGATCAGGGTAGCGCCGCATGCGATATAAATTGAACCGACTATTGCATTCAGCACTCCTCCTTCGCCTCCGTAATAAAATCCGCCTTGAGGGGTTTTTAAAACCATGTCAGGGGTAAGCGAACTGAATCCCTTGACAAATATGACGGCAATGATAAATACAAGGATCAGAATAAGTGAATAGGTCGAAAATCGCATGATCTCCCTTGCCACCACTTCCTCTGTTTTCTTTCTCCAATTCATTCTATATGGGTTTTATATATCAGATACCTGAATATCAGATTGATGATCAGTATTATCGCCAGTAGCAACAAGGCTGCGAACATGAGGGCTGCATCATACATCGGTATGGAAAGCATCTCCCCATAATTATTGGCTATCAATGCCGGCAATGGATAACCCGCTTCCAGTGGATTGACCGTTACCTGTATGTGATTTCCAACCACCATCATAACGGCAATGGTTTCACCGAAGGCTTTGGCTAACCCAAGCCCAAAGGCTGAGACGATGCCTGCGAAACTTTTTCTCACTACCACATGTTTTACCGACTCCCAATAACTGGCTCCCAATGATAGGGAAGCTTCTTTCATGCCCGATGGAACAGTCTTGAATACTTCAATAAGCATGTTGAGAATATACGGTATGCACATGATTGCCAGGACAACACCTCCGGCCGCAATGGAATATCCTGAACTGTTGCTTCCGAAAAAGGGCGAGATCACCTTGGATATAAAGGGCACAACGACAAGAATGCCCCAAACACCATAAATGACTGAGGGTAGTCCTGCAAGGATATCAATCGCGGGATATGTCATACGGATCAACCGTTCAGAAGCATATTGCGTGAGGTATAAGGCTGCGAAAAAACAAACGGGAACGGATAAGACGAAAGAAAGAATTGTGACATACAGTGAACTGGCAATAAAGGGCCAGAATCCAAAGTTACCCCGGGTCGGTGACCAATCGGAACCGAAAATAAGTTGCCAGGGTGAATTTTGTTCCCATATGGGTACAGACTTCAGAAATAATCCCATACCCATGATCACCGGCATAAGTAATATCAATGCCAGCGAAAGGATCATCCAGAATCCCGAAGCCCTGTCTATGATTATTCTCCCTGCCCTCATTATTATTTGAGTTTTTCAACGTATTCCTTGATTTTCTCTTCAGTGATTGGCACATAACCAGCGTCAGGAACATATTTCTGACCATCAGTCAATGTCCAATTCAGAAAATCGATCACCGCCTGTTTCTTCGGTTTGCCATGTGATACAAAATAGAGCTCGCGGGCGGGTGGTGAAGGATAAACACCTGTGGCAATGGCATTCAGAACGGTTTCGAATGACTCATAGAAATCTTCTTCGGGATCAATTTGTCCATTCCCGTTGATATCGATAGGTATCACTTCAATACCTTCACGCTTCTTGCCCGTAACGACATCATATACAAAAATGGTATTGTTAAATCCTATACCTTTTGGATCATTCACAACAGCCTCAGCCAGTCCCGGATCTCCATATATTCCAATTCCCTTGAGGTCCTCTTGCCTTCCACCCAGATATTTGGCAAAAGTTTCTGCTGCCCCGCAGGCATCTGACCTGGTATAGATTTCCATGCCGCTTTCCCCTGGAATTCTGAGCAGCGATGCCCAATCCTTCACGGTACCTTCAAGGTAAACGGCCCTGAATTCTTCCATGGTCATGCCCCGCTTTTTTAATAAGGCAATATGTGGATTCTCCGAACTGATTGTCGGAATGACAGCGTCTATTGCCAGTCCTATCCACCAGGTACCCTTATTGATTTCTTCCGGAGAAATTTCGCGTGAGAACATACCCAGATCTACCACTTCCGAAAGGGCATCAGCCAATCCTTTTCCGGCACCTCCTCCCGTAATGTTGAATCTGACCTGGGGATTTTCCTTGCGATACTCTTCTGACAATTGAATTACAAGGGGGTAAAGTGCAAAGGCACCTGAAATTGTGATGGTGTTGTCTTTTCTCTTTTGGGAAACACAGGATGCAGTCAGTAGCAGGAGTCCTGAAATTAGATAAATGCCAATTTTTTTCATGATGTGATTTTCTTGATATTACTGATGAACCAGGTTGTCAGTTAAGATCGTCAACTGTACGTACGCAAACTGGGCAAAGTCAGAATCGTGCCGGTTTTGGATTGTCTTCATGGTGCTACCGGGCAGCAGGACCAAATATCCGACTTCCAGGGTACCCCAAGGGCTGAACTTGCTTTTCAGGACCAAATCATTTTCAAATCCAAGATACTTGTCAGCTGGTGTAAGCTCATTTGATTCAGCCAGTTGGAAATGATGCAGGGTGTTTCGGATTTCCGTTTTTTTGCTGAATCTGTAATCAAGAAATCCAGAAATGTCGACCACTCCGCCCTGTTGAGTGCTTCCAGGAATGTCGGAAAAGTAATCCATACCGCCTAAATATCGGTGCCGGACACCATAATGCAAATCAAAAAGCCGGTCTCTTTTTAGCCGGTCTCCCGTCTTGCTGTTGCCGGAAAGATATACCAGACCAAGGCCCGGGGTAAATTTACCTGATAGATAGGTGGCATTGATATCCCAAAGAAAAGCCCTGACAGGAATTCCTGCCTTGTTTTTCCCTGACTGGAAGTAAAAGCTTGTCCAGGCGTTGAAATTGTGCTTCCGATATTCTGCCGTCAATCCCGAAGTATGTCTGAACCTTAGGATGTTTTCAGTTTCGTTTTTTGTAGAGCCTGCTGCCAGGTGGAACAGGGAATAATTCAATTCCGGAGTGGGCTTGGGCTGTATCCAGATGAAATTCATTGTTTTATATCTTTCAGGGGGGTAGGGGTTATTGTGGCTTGCCTCTGTCAATGTGTTCCAGGTCGAACCGACATGAACATCCAGCGCAGGCAGGTTGAGTTTCAGGATCATGGCATCATATGAGATTCCATTCTGGTTCCAGTTCCGTGTGGCAAATATCCATTCCTTGTCATAAACAAGTTGCTGCCTGCCAATTGACATCCATAAATTGTGGATAATCCTGATTTCAGCATAGCCTTCAAATAGTCCAAGAGTTACCTGGTCTCCCGTTCCGGTAGTTCCGATCTTGACTTCATCGCCCCAAAGACGGACATCCTGTGCTGTCAATTTCAATTTCAAGGCATCACTGGAATAGCCAAGACTTAACCGGCTCCTTTGGGAAACGAAGAAGGCTGGACTTAAATCACCAATCGGCAGTTGTTTGTATCCGTCCCTTAATTCGGCTCTGTTACGCAACTGCACTGAAACCGATAACTGAGGTCTGGCGGTGAAAGTGAGGATCAGAACAGTAAATAAGGTCAGGATGACCTTTGCTCCTTGTCTCATACTTTGAGTATTTTGTACAGACAAAAGTAACGAGGTCGAAGGGGCAATAAAACAGCGGAAAAACGTATTGTTTGTTTACGCTTGAATACCTATATGTACGCTTTAAGACGTATGGTTCACTCTATCTCGACGATACCGTTCTTGATGGCATAAAACACCAGCCCAACCGTATTCTTTGAGCCGGTTTTTAATAAAATGTTTTCCCTGTGTTTGTCAACCGTTCGTTTACTGATATGCATCAAATCAGCGATTTCTAAATTTGAAAGACCTTTGCAGATCTGGAAAAGGACCGCCTGTTCCCTTTCAGAAAGATCAGAATTGACCGGTAAATTCTTCTTCCGGTTGACATTTTTAATAAGCAGCGTGAGGATGTCCTGCGAAAAGTAGCTTTTGCCGTTCAGTACATGCCTGATTGCATTGTCCACTTCCTGGATACTTGAATTTTTCAGCAAGAATCCTTTCGCGCCGGCATCAATCATGTTGTAGTAATAAGCTTCTTCGGTATACATCGATAATCCTATAATCTGTATGTCCGGATATTGTTGGATCGCTTTCCGGGTTGCTTCAATGCCACCCATTATAGGCATGCTGACATCCATGAAAACAACATCGGGTTTGACACTGCCCAATAGGGTAAGAAACTCCTGTCCATTGGCCGCTTCCAACACTTCCCCGATATAGCTGAGGTTTTTCAACAACACTTTCAACCCTTCCCTGAAAAGCTGGTGGTCGTCAACAATAATGACAGTTGTATTACCCATGGTTTTTGGTTTTTGCTTCAATTTCGACCCGTACTCCTTCGCCGGGTTGCGTAAAAATGTTGAAAGATCCCCCAAGCGATCTTATTCTGGACTGTATGTTTGACAATCCCATGCCACTGTTGCCCGGAAGATTTCCCGGATATTCAAATCCTTTACCGTCATCGATAAAGGTCATCAATATCTTGTCTTCATTAATATTTAAGTCAATATATATGTTTCCGCAATTGGCATGCCTCAAGGAATTGGAAATCAGTTCACAGGCAATGCGATAAAAAACTACCTCTGTCGTATAATCGAATCGCTGTTCTCCAAGGTTACTGTTTAAATGAATCCGGGGACTTCCATTCGAAGGTAGGGTAGTGATGAATGTTTTGATGGCTTTAAGAAGACCAAAATTATCCAGGATATGGGGACTCAATTTGTTGGAGACTTCTTTCAGGGTTTTGATTGATTCATCGATCAGTTTATCGGTATTCTCGATTGTTTCCAATCTTAAGTTACTTTTCTTAATCGTATTCAACGATGAAACAGCCATCTTTACTGCCGAAAGTAAAGGGCCAAGTCCGTCGTGCAACTCTCTCGCGAAGGATCTTCGTTCTCTCTCCTCTGTTTTAATGATGGCATTCAGAACCTCTTTTTCGTTTTGGGCCCTCATTTCATCGAGCTGGCTTTGCAGGTTGAAAATTCGTTTAATAAACAAGAGACTAACCAGCATAATTACCGAAATCAAAACACCTGTCCAGCTGCTCAACATACCTGCCACCAACTTGCTTCCTGATCCATAAACCTCCAGAATTTCAAAGACCCTTCTGAAAGCCATCAGAAGAAAACTAAATGAAATAAGCCACCAGGCGATATTGGTCCGGGTTCTTTTAACCAATGATAACGCAATTATTGCTGTCAGGAACTGTATGACGACTGACACAATGAGTGCGATTTTTATAAGCATGGCAGTAAAGTTTGTGGTAAAAATAGCCAATAATCCAATCTGGTATTGGCAAGAGAGTTAACTTTTAAGCAGTCTTTCGGTATTTCCGGATAGCAAAAAGAGTAAACATCACCGATAGAATGGTGAGCGAGAGAATATCGTTCCTGATATCACCAAAGGTGGCCCCCTTGAGCATAACCATGCGGTTGATGCGCATGATATATGAAACCGGATTGAGTCGGTTTATTTCCCGGGCCCATTCTGGCATGCTATCGAATGGTGTGAATATACCGCTCATCAGCATAAATATGATCAGAAAGAAAAATCCGGCGAACATAAATTGCTGTTGGGTCCGCGTAATGGTCGATATGAACAATGCTAGCCCAAGTGCCCCGATCAGAAAAATAAACGAACTCAAAAACAACAGCAACGGATTGCCTTCAAAAGGCATGTTAAAGGCCAGCATACCAATGGATATGCCCAATGCCAGATCCACGAGTCCAACCAATAGGTATGGAATCATTTTAGCAGCTATGAACTGGTACTTTTTTACAGGTGTAACGTTGATCTGCTCGATAGTGCCGCTTTCCTTTTCCTTAACCATGTTCAGTCCTGCCAGTACAAACCCGATGGCAGCCACCAGTATTCCCAAAACTCCGGGAAGCATGTAGAATTTATAATTCATGGTCTCGTTGTACCAATACCGGTTGGTAACCTCAATTCTGGGAATTGACTGAAATCTCAATATTTCGGTATTTCCGGCAATCAGTGAATTGTTATATTCCCTGATGACTCCGCTGAAATATCCCCAGGCTAGTTGGGCGTTTGAAGCGTTGATTGCATTAACCGATACCATCAGTTTTGCTGGGTTCCCATTGCCGATATCTTTGCCAAAGTCTTCAGGAATCTGTAACGTCAGGTCTGTTTTCCCTTCAAGCATCAACCTGTTGGCTTGCATTTCGGAAAAGGAGGTGTGCCGTATTTCGAAAAATGATGTGCCGTCGAGCTGGTTGATCAGATTTCGTGAATCGACAGATTGATCCAAATCGACGACACATATTCGTATGTTTCGAATTTCATAGGTAATGGCCGGAACGAGTATCAACATCTGGACAATGGGAATGGCAAAAATGGCCCTGCCAATAAACCGGTCCCTGAACAATTGCAGAAACTCTTTTCGAAGCAGTATGAATATGGTTCTCATTTCTGATCCTCCGGATTTATTGCAGTCGGGTTTTAAAACTTCGCAAACTGATGACTATGAAGAATGCCGTGAATGACACAAGAATCAGGGTCTCTTTCCAAACAAAAGCAAGGCCGGTCCCTTTAATCATGATATTTTTAAGGATGACGATAAAATATCGGGGTGGAAGAATTGCACTGATCCACTGATAAATTTCGGGCATGCTTTCAATGGGCACAATAAATCCCGATAGCAAGACCGTCGGTAACATACCTCCAACAAGGGTTACAAAGATGGCTTGCTGCATGGTCTTTGCAATGGATGAAACTAGGATCCCCAGAGATAAGCTCATCAGGATATACAACATTAACTCGGCAAGCAGCAACAAAATACTACCCTTGACAGCCAGTCCGAAAACCAGCCAGGAAAGTAAAAGGATGAGTATGGCATCAATCAGGGAAAGAAAAAAGTAAGGGACCACCTTTCCGATGATAATCTGGGCCGGCTTCAAGGGTGAAGCCAGCAAAGCTTCCATGGTGCCAAATTCCTTTTCACGGGTCAGCGTTATCGATGTCATCAATGCACAGATCAGGATCATGATCATGGTAATGACTCCCGGAACAAACATAAACTGGCTTTTCAGGGTGGGATTATAGAACATTCGAACTTCCGGACTGACCAGGAGTGTGCCCGGCATGTCAGTTTGTGCCAGCTCCCGGTTGTAGTCTCCAATTATCGCGGTAATAAAATTGGTGGTTTGGGTGGCCACATTGGGTTCCGATCCATCGGTTATGATGCTGATGGCTGCAGTGCCTTCGCTAAGCAATCTTTGGGAGAAATCCTCGCCAAAAATGAGAATGGCTTTGGTTTTTCCGCCTCTCAAGGTTGCTCCCAGTTCGTGATATCCTGCCAGATCCTTCCCCCTTTCGAAGAAACCTGAAGAACAGATTTTATCCGTGATTTTTTGGGTCACTTCATCCCTGGATAAATCAAGAACGCCTACTCTGATATTTTTGAGCTCCATGCTGATGACAAACCCAAAAAGCAAGACCAGGATTGCCGGTATTCCAAACAGGATGATCATCGTCAGATAATCCCTGAAAATGTGGATAAACTCTTTTTTGACAAATCCCAGAAAGCGCTTCATAAGTTTAGTTTTTATCGGGTCTGGCAATTTTTACGAACACTTCTTCCACTGATCGGGCCGTATATATCCTTTTTAGTTCGGCAGGTGTATCCAGTGCCATTATCTTCCCGTCGCTCATGATCGAAATCCGGTCACAATATTCCGCTTCATCCATATAATGCGTGGTGACAAAGACAGTGATACCTTCAGAAGAGGCTTCATAAATCATTTCCCAAAACTGTCGTCTGGCTATCGGATCAACTCCCCCGGTAGGCTCATCAAGAAATACAATCCTGGGCTGGTGAAAAATGGCGATTGAAAATGCCAGTTTTTGCTTCCATCCAAGGGGCAATCCTGCAATGAGCTTGTTGCGTAATGCATTCATGCCAAGTCTGTTCAGTAGGATTTCCTGTTTTTCGCGGATCTCCCTTGAAGATATTCCGTAGATCCCTCCAAACAGCCTGATATTCTCGCTGACAGTCAGGTCTTCATAGAGAGAAAACTTTTGGCTCATGTACCCAATGTTACGCTTGATTTTTTCGGTCTCGCCGTAAATATCGAATCCTGCAACTTTTACTTCACCCGATGTCGGGGCCGATAATCCGCAAAGTATCCTTACAGCGGTGGTCTTTCCGGCACCGTTGGCACCCAGAAAACCAAAGATCTCCCCTTTTTTTACCTCAAATGAGAGGTTGTCATTTGCGATAAATGACCCAAATTTTTTAACCAGGTTCCTGACCGTTATGATATTTTCCTTTTCGGTTCCCATGCGCGAATTAACCTTTATTGTTGTCCCATAAGATTGATAAAGACATCTTCAATGCCAGGCCCGATTTCTTCCACCAAAACATTGGTGTGTTTCTGGTCAGACAGGTATTTGTCCAATTCGCTGGTCTCAACTTCATCATCAATTCCGGTAAAGTGCACATACCGGCCAAATGCAAAGACCGAGTCGGTCTTGGCAAATTGGTGCAAATCACGGATGAGGCGATGCATCTCATCGGAACTTACATGGAATATCCGTCGGGGAAACTTTTCAGTAATCCGCCTGGGTGTATCCACATCCATGATCTTTCCGCCCTGGATCAATGCTACCCGGTCACATAAGGAAGCTTCATCCATATAGGGTGTGGAAACCAGAATGGTGATGCCTTTTTCCTTGAGTTTTTTCAGCATTTCCCAGAATTCTTTGCGGGAAACGGCATCCACACCGGTTGTGGGCTCGTCGAGTACCAGGATTTCCGGTTTGTGGATCAAGGCACAGGACAAGGCCAGTTTTTGTTTCATGCCCCCGGATAGTTGGCCGGCCAATCTTTTTTTGAATGGCTCTATATGGGAATAAATATCAGCGATCAATTCAAAGTTCTGCCTGACGGTCGTACCATAAACTGTTGCATAAAAACTGAGGTTTTCCTCGACGGTAAGGTCCTGGTACAGGCTGAATCGGCCCGGCATATAACCGATACGCTTTCTCAATTCGCGATATTGTTTATGGGTATCCAATCCCAGCACCATCATGCTGCCCTTGTCCGGTAAAAGCAGGGTGGTGATGATCCTGAAAAGGGTTGTCTTGCCTGCACCGTCCGGCCCGATCAGCCCAAAGATTTCATTTCTGTTTACCTCCAGGCTGACATTGTCGAGCGCGACGACCTCCCCGAATCGCTTGCTGACCTTTATGGATTCAATTGCTTTATTCATGGGCTTCAGAATATGGCTTCGCCCGGCATCCCCGGTTTCATGGTGCCGTCATTTTTGACATCAATGGTTACGGCATAAACCAGGGTCACTCTCTCTTCCTTTGTCTGGATTATTTTGGGTGTGAATTCCGCTTTATTTGCAATATGCGATATGGTACCGATGTTTAACTTATATCCTTTTGCGCCGTCATCCACCCTGACGGTGCAGGAATTGCCAAGTTTTATGTTTCCCAGTTGGGCGCCACTGACATAAACCTTCAGTTGGATGATTGACAGATCGGCAATCTTGACTAAGGGTCTTCCAGTCGTGATCATCTCACCCGCTTCAGCATATTTCGTGAGGATGGTCCCATGGAGGGGACTTTTGACATGGCATCTGCTGATCTGTTCATCCAGTAAAGCCTTTTTGGCTTCGATGGAAGCAATTTCAGAATAGATCAGGCTGTTTTGCGTGTTGTTTGCCGTAATCTGCTTTTCAAGCACAGATACCTGTCCAACCAGATCATCGTATTGTTTTTGGGTGGCGGCCTCTTCCCTGAGCATATTTTCGGTGCGCTTAAGATTAATCCTTAGGTTTTCGATTTGTTGGGTCAGGATTTCGTTTTGTGCGCGGATAGTCTGTGTCCGGCTTCGGATCGCGTCAATGCCTGCGTTGGCCTCTTCTTTTTGCAGATGGATAAGGGTAGTGTCGATCAGGGCAATTGTCTGTCCTTCTATTATCTGTTCGCCTTCCCTGATGTCGAAACGCATTATTCTCCCGTTTGATTCGGCCGATATCAGAACCTCTGTCGCTTCAAATGAACCGTATGCATCTGCCTCTTCCTTGTTGTTCTGGCATGAGACAAGAAGAAACAGTAAAACCTGCAGATAGAGAATGTTTTTCATGGTTTGGATAGTTAATTGATTTCTATTCCGCTGATATTCAAATATTCAACTTTAGATAATGCCAGTTGGATCCTGTGAATTTCAAGGTTGATCACAGCTTGCTTTTCAGCATTGAATTCATGTATGAATTCTGTTGCGGTGATTACCCCGTTTTCAAATTTTGATCCGGCAGTTGCACTGATCCGTTTTCTGATCGCAACTAGTTCACTGCCGGTTTCCAGGCGTGCTTCCAGATTTTTAATCTCCGCCATTTTCGTTTCCAAAAGCCGGTTTAGCTGGGCTGAAAGGTCCGCCTTGCGAGTATCTGCCAGATCCTTCTGATAATGGATGATCTGAATTTCATTTGAAGTTTTACTCCAGTCAAAGACATTCCAACGAACGCCTGCCCCGACAATTGCAAATGGCGCAAACTCGTCCTTGAAGAAATTGTTCCCCGGAGGATTGCCATAACCAAGGGTCGCAAATCCAAAAACCTTGGGTCTTCTTTTGCTGTCAAGGAGTTTCATGGATACATCGAGCTGATATTTCCGGAGATCAAATATTTGAAGTTCGGGCCTGGAAAGTGTTTGTTCCTGCCTGACTTCGGCCAAAGGGATTACAAGCCTGGTGTTTTTATCAAAGGTAAAACCTGTAATATTGGACAACACTTTCAGCAGGGATTCCTTTTGCAATCCATTTTCAAACAACTGTTGTTCCAGCCCAAGTTTTTCAGCCAGTATCACATCCCTTTCCGCTGGAATAATGACACCGTTCCGAATGGCAGCTTCCATTGAGGCCAAGCGTGCTAGAATCGTTTCCAGAAATGTGTTCAGCAATTCTTCCTGTTTGCCGAGCAAGAGTAAGTTGAAATAATAAGTGTTTACCTGGCTCCTGATTTTATACAGGTCTGATTCAGTTTGCTTCTCCTGGGCGTGAAACTCTGCCATTTCGAGAGATTTTGCCATCCTTATAGTACCCCCGTCATAAATCAGCTGGTTGATTTCCAATGTCATTTTGTATTGTTCATGCGGCATCGGTCGGATCATGTCGCTGATGCCGGGAAGGGGAAGCGAGCCCATGGCTTCAGTCAGGTCAATCACAGATGAGTTGTAAATGAAGCTACCATTCGCATCGATTGTCGGTAACCAACCTTTGGAATGGTTACTTTCTTTCATCTGCCTGATTTGGTCATATACCGATTTCTCGGAGTTGATCGGAGAAGTTTTCGCTGCAAATTCGTAACACTCCCTGAGCGTTACAATTTGTTGGGCTGTTGTTGGAAAACCTGCCATTAACAGGATCCCAAGAGCCAGATAGAATGGTCTATTCATTTGGTTTCCTTTTATGTGGAGATTCTATCGCAAAGCGTTAATCACAAAATCGGCTGCATAGATTTTTCGTTTTTCAATGTAATCGTCAAAATCATACCCCATGCTTTCCAGAATGGTTGAGAAAATACCCCTTGCCGCAAATGGAAATACACTTAGCGCGACAATCGAGGTCATCAATTGGGGGAAGTTGTCGCGGGTGATATGATATCTTTCAAAGTCTTCTTTGTGCAGCGATTCAAGCCGTTCCCAGACTTTGGGAATATCAATTTTTAGAATGAGTTTCTTCATCCATTCAGGATTACGGTTCATCTCATTCAGGATAAAGGCCGGAAGCCGCGGATTCTTCCGGAGAATCTCAAGGTGCTCACGATAAAAAAACCTGATCTTCTCTTCGAAAGAAAGATTGTCGTCCAGAACCGGTGCAAATTTTTTGAAAATCTGGCCTGACAGTTTTTCGAATACTGCATTGAAGAGCTTTTCTTTCGACCTGTAATAGTAATGGAGCAAGGCCTTGTTGATTCCGGCCCTGTCGGCAATTTCCTGCATTCGGGCACCATCCATTCCTTTGTGGATAAATTCCTCAGTGGCGGCTTCAAAGATGATTTCTTCTGTTTGCCTGTCTTTTGCTACCATGGCATGATGTTTTGGATTCAATAAATGTTGATAAACCGGAAGGTTTAACCAGATGGTTAAAAGTAGTGATTAATTCTGAATATTATTCACTTTCACTGAATTAAGTGGAATGGTTTTCAACATTAACAAAGAGGAGATTGTTCTAAGGGTTAGACAATGGCCATGAATCAAAAATTATGAACGTAAGGATATACATACCTCATCCGGCTTTACAGGAGTTTGTCATCAATATTTCGACAGTCGAAGCCATATTGCCACCGGGCATCGATGAGGTTGTCACTCCTTATCCCCCCCACACCCTACCAATCCATATTATTCTATTGCAACAATCCCATATCTATGGGAGCCAATGATTCAGAAAGGTTTGATCTTCAGCCCGATATCGTATTGTTGGGACCTCAGTATTCTAAGGTAAATATCAAGGTGCATAAGCAGCTCAAAGCCATCCGTATTGATTTTTTTCCTGGAGGCATGTACCGGTTGCTTGGGCTTCCGATGTTTGAATTGTTTGACAAGGGAATCGATGCAGGTGATATTTTTGGATTGGAAGCACAGCAATTAAACGAACAACTTCAAAATACTTCAGATCTGGAATCAGGGAAGAATCTGGTTGAACAGTTTCTAATGGCCAAGGCTGAAGGACTAAAACAGGTATTGCCTTTCGACAGGGCAATAAAACAGCTCCTGAAGGAGAGTGGAAACCTTTCGGTCGAAAGGGCAGCGTCTGATGCCTGTTTAAGTGTCAAACAGTTTGAGCGGAAATGTCTCGAACGAATTGGAATGATGCCCAAGACGTATACCCGGATACTCAGATTTTCTAAGGCATACCGGTTGCATGAAGCGAATTCCCAACTCTCATGGACCTCCATTGCCCATGCATCGGGATACTTTGACCAAATGCACATGATCAGGGATTTCAAGACTTTTTCGGGTGTGAATCCTTCCGATATCAAAAAAGAACTTCAAACCACACCCTTGCGAATGCAGAAGGACCTTCCTTATTAAATGTCCATTTTTTACTATTCCTGCCCCATCCCATGACCTTAACTTTGATGGAAAAAGACATGAAAAGAAAAGAACAGTTTTTTGCGCTTGAAGAATCATCCAACGATTTAGTAAGGCAGGAAGGAAGGAAAAGTTCGAACGATTCCGAATTGAATTCACGTACATTCAGATTCATTGTAATCGTTTTTATGGTTTTGTCATTTCATCTAAACGGCCAGTCAAGGGAATTCCCGGGATTGACCCCTTTGGAAGGACACCTGACCCAGGTTTACTTTAGTAACGGATCTGACGAGAAGGCAGCAAGAATAGCGAACCAAATGGACCAGGTCATCCATTTCTATGATGACAAACTGATGTTCAGGCCTGAAGTTATTATTCTGGTGCTTTCTCCCGATGACTGGGGCCGATTCACAAACTTCCCGGTATATGGCATGCCGCATTATTCAAACAACAAGACTTTGATTGTTGCCTCTCAGAACAATGATTTTTGGGATGGCTTCATTCCACCGCAGGATTCGCTTTCAGCAGACATCGCTGAATTATTAAGTCGTGCCTATTCCGGTGCTGACGGGAAACTGACAATGGAACCATTCTTTGACTTGCTGGCTATCCATGAGTTGGGCCATGCCTATCATATTCAGGACAAACTGATGATGCAGAGGAAATGGATGGGAGAGGTATTTGTCAACCTGTTTCTTCATGCCTATATAGCCGAACAGGAACCGCAGTTGCTTCCCCAGTTGACTGTATTTCCAAGGATGGTTCTTGCCAGCACCCAAAAATCATCCCTGAAATATACGACCCTGAAGGATTTGGAAGAGCGTTATAATGAGATCGGACAACAATACCCGATGAATTACGGCTGGTACCAGTGCCGGTGGCATACTTCCGCTGCCAATATTTATGATGCCGGTGGAGCAGAGGTTGTGAAAGATTTATGGGATGTGCTAAAATCTAACAGGGAGCCTTTGGATGATGAAAAGTTTGCCTTACTGTTGTCCCGTGAAGTTCATCAAAAGCTTGCTGATGTATTGTTGAAATGGGATTTGGAATAATGAACCACACTCTTTAATTAAGAATTGAAAAAATTGTTGTAACTTTATAATCAAGGCTTTATGCTACTTTACACAAGTGGCATAAAGCCTTTGGAACCGGCATTGCCGCTTTCAAAGTCAAATGGATACACCTTCTGGCAATGAGTCAATTTATTATGGTTTCAACGGTACTGGCCACTGAAGCCGATTGTTTTCCATATCATTTGAAGGCGGATTGTTCCGTGTCAAGGGGGACTGTGAGGTTCCCCTTGTTATATGTTTTCACTTTTCGAAGGTGAAAGTTTTTGAAAACATTGAGAAGAATTACCCAAAATATTGTAACCTGTTTTTGCGGATACAGTCTAATGAACAACAGAAACTTAAATGAATGGCTTATGAAAACAATAATCTTGGTTTTAGGGATTTTGCTGAACGTTGCATTTAGCTTTGGGCAAACTGGAAATTGGCCTTCCAATCTTGACAGGGATACTGTCGACATAAAAATTGGTGAATGGATTGAACCCTACGACCAGCCGACAACCCCGGGCGGTATTATAATGGTCATGCAGGATGGAAAGATCGTCTATCAGAAGGCCTTCGGTATGGCAAACCT
This sequence comes from Bacteroidales bacterium 6E, assembly GCA_001270045.2. Taxonomy (GTDB): domain Bacteria; phylum Bacteroidota; class Bacteroidia; order Bacteroidales; family Prolixibacteraceae; genus UBA1413. The sequence continues at coordinate 150,499 of DF970671.1, forward strand.
GCAACACCATGTGCCGTTTACGGAGAAAACACTTACCAATATCGGTTCCACTTCCAAACAATTTACGGCTTTTGCCATCGCTCTCCTTGAACGGCAGGGGCTTTTGGCTTTTTCCGATGACATTCGGAAGTATATTCCTGAGCTACCCGATCTGGGGCAAACCGTCACCTTAGCCCATTTGATTTCGCATACCAGTGGATACAGGGAGATTTTCAATACCTTCATGATGTCGGGAATTGGCATGTCGGACCAGATCCGGCGGACTGAAGTGGTACCGATGATCCAGCGGCAACCTGAACTCCAAAATATTCCCGGAGAATCATGGAATTACAATAATACGGGGTATATACTGCTTTCAATGGTCATTGAAAAGGTATCGGGCATTCCATTTGACCAATGGTTGGAAGAGAATGTTTTTAAGCCTTTGGATATGCAAAATACGTTGGTCAGGATGGATCCGCGTCAGGTGATCAAGGGAAGCGCCCAGGGCTATGGTAAAGATGAGAAGGAGAATTATATTGAACGAACCGATTTATACTGTGCTGCCGGTGCAGGTGGAATCTATACCACGGCCGAAGATTTGGCCAAATGGATAGGGAATTATCTGGAGCCCGAATTGGGCGACAAATCCCTGGTTGAAATGATGACCACTCCATATGTCCTGAACAGTGGGGAGAAAACCAATTATGGCTTTGGATTGATGATGGATAAATTGAACGGACTGGAACGTTTTCAGCACGGTGGTGCCGATGTGGCACACCGATCCCAGTTCTTTGTTTTCCCGACTGTCAGGGGTGCTGTGGTAACCTTAAGTAACAATGCCGGGTTTGCATCTGATGTCGCCGGGAAAGTTGCTGAATTGTTCTTCTCGGAATCCATGGAAATGAAACCCGCGGATACTTTCAATTTTGACCAGGAATATCTTGGTTTTAAGCCCGAAAGATTTGATGGTTTTGCCGGACGATATGCAATGAAAGAAGCTCCCGATTTTATTTTGGAGTTCGAACGCGAAGGAGAAAAGTATTACACTACGGCAACGGGTCAGCCGAAATTTGAAATCTTTCCGGGATCAGATTCCACCTTCTTCCTGAAAGTGGTAAGGGCCGGTGTCACATTCCACCAAAACAGCGAAGGAGCGACCAATTCCATTACCCTGCACCAGAACGGTCTCCATCGGGCCGATCGAATCATGGAAGAAGCCTGGAAGCCATCACCGGAAGAACTTTCCTCCTATAAAGGCAGGTATTTTTGTGATGAACTGGAAACCTTTTATTTGGTTGAAGTCAATGACAGTAACCGACTTGTTTTGCGGCACCGGAGAATCGGGGATATTGAGTTGAAAGCGAATAAGCCAGACTCTTTTAATGGTACATCAACGGTAAGCGTAGTCAATTTCATTCGCGACGACAATGGGCAAATCACAGGTTTTAAGGCTTCCAATGGCAGGGCTTTAAACGTGGTGTTTTCCAAAATGGCCGAAACAGAATAATATTCTCTGCTTGTTAGGAATTTTTTTGTTAACTTTAAAGGTAAGTCATTAACCATTAAAATTACCAATTATGTCAGTACTAAAAGTTATTGAGATTATGGCTTCCTCCCCGGTTGGCTGGGAAGATGCAGTGAAGGATGCGGTTAAAACCGCTTCAAAGACCGTAAAGGGCATCAGGTCAGTCTATGTTCAGGACCAAAGCGCCGTAGTGAAGGATAATCAGGTTACCGAATTCAGGGTAACGTGCAAGATCACTTTTGAACTTTTAAATTAAAAATGTTTAACCTCAATCAACAATTATGGGATTAATATCATTTATGAAAAATGCCGGAGCAAAGCTTTTCGGTAAATCTGACGAAGAGAAGAATGAGGAAAAGGCTGCGAAAATTGCCAGTCACCTCAAGAGTTATGGTTTTAATATTGCAGATCTTGATATTGCCGTGGATGACGAAACCATCACCCTGGCAGGAGAGGTTGATTCGTTAATCACGAAAAACAGGCTGATCGTGGCCGTTGGGAATGTGGAAGGAATTACTAAAGTGGACGACAGGCTTGTTGTCAAAGCTGTTGCCGTGGTAACTCCTCCTGAACCTGAGAAGCAATTTTATACCGTTGTTTCAGGTGATACGTTATCAAAGATTGCCAAACAGGTATATGGTAATGCCAATAAATACCCCGTAATCTTTGAGGCCAATACCCCGATGTTAAAACATCCTGATAAAATTTATCCCGGTCAGGTGTTGGTGATTCCTCCATTGGATTAAATCTTAAGCTCTCCTGTAGGGGAGACTCCTGCAAAATGATTCTGAGACTGGAACCTTTATCGTTTGAAAGATTCCAGTCTCAGTTTTTTATATGATCCGATATTTCAATCCTACCACGGATGACAAATCGGGTTGCGCTACCTTTTGATTGAAAGCAGAGCCAAAAAACTGTTTACCTGATTCTCTTCTTTAATTTTGGATAAAGTATTTCCGACATTCTCAAAAAGCCCAGATCGGTCAGGTGAACTCCGTCTACTGTCCCTTCAAGATCACTTCCTATCAGCCTGTCTGCCTTCACGTAATATATCAATCTGTCTTTTTTCTTCAGATCCTTCCAGATCTTCCCTAACAACTGATTCTTATCCTTAATGTTTGAAGCAGTTTTTTCATCGAAAAGCATATGGGTGTATTGCACATTTTCGATAAGAATGATGGGTACTTCCGGTTTTGCGGTTCTTAGAATTTCAATAAAGGGCACATATTTTTCATTCATGATTTCTGTGGTCACATTGGGCAAACAGTCGATCACATAGCATGATGCTTCTATCTTAGTCATGGCCTCTGCAATCTCCAAATCCAGTTTGCCGTTACCGCTGAATCCCAGATTAATGATTTCCCTGTCGAGCTTTCGTGAAAGTATATTTGTATACGACATACCTGCCCGGGTGGCACAGCCTCCCTGGGTGATACTGGTTCCATAAAAGACAACCGGTTTGTTCCTTTTCGGTGAATCTACAATGGGATCTCCAATGGTTGAGCCGGCATCAATACCTATTTCAAGGTTGGCCAAACCATCATACAACGGCAGGTAGAGCATGAACTCCCGGTCTTCTTTTTTCATGTTGGAGATGATGACTGCCTGGGTTGATTTGCCAGTCGGACGGGCCGAGTTGACGAATTGCCATTCACCGTTTACCAGGCAATACAGATCAAGACCTTTGATACCGGTAGGCGTGAAATGATTCATGACCACGTCTCCAGTTACCTCCCATCTTGCGGCAATGGTTCCCGAATTGCTTCTGAACCTGATGGCAAGTCCGCTGCAGTTTGTCGAAAGTTGCCATACCGGTGGGCGGGTCTTTTCTTTCAGGTTGGCAGGCAAACGCTCATACCGGTTTTCGGTATCTTCGAAACCCTTACCGATTAACGGCAGAAGTGAGGCATCGGTAAAAACCAACTTCTCCGGGTTTTGTGCTGCCGAAAGAAAGGCCATAAAGACCAAAGTCAATAAAATCAATGGTTTTGATGCTCCTTTTGAATTTGAATCATTTTTCATGACATTGTTGAGTTAATTTTTCTGAGTAGGTTTATCCCAAAAATAGGTAAAGTATGAAGAGCATATTGGCCCTGGTGCTGTTTTTGTGGGTGAGCTTCCCAAATTTAGCTTCCGAAGCGGGGGCTGACAGAATAAAGGTAGCCTGCATTGGCAACTCGGTCACTTTTGGATATGGATTTTCAGATCCGGCAAAGGACAGTTACCCTTCCCAATTGAGTAATATGTTGGGTGAACGATACGATGTAAGAAATTTTGGGCGCAGTGGGGCCACTCTCTTAAAAAAGGGACATAACCCTTATATCAAAACCGATGAATACAGACAAGCCTTGGATTTCAAGCCTGATGTCATCATCATCGACCTTGGACTGAATGATACCGATCCCAGGAACTGGCCAAATTATGGGGATGAATTTATTTCAGATTACCATGATTTGATCAAATCCTTTCAAACCGATGAAGGCATGGCCCCTGAAGGTTATGTTTGCCTGATGACTCCGATCTTTTCAGGCCATCCACGATTCAAGTCTGGAACGCGTGACTGGTTTTGGGAGATACAGGAGACCATCCGGAAAGTGGCCGCTCATTCAGCGTCCCGATTGATTGACCTTCATACTCCCCTTTATCAACGGCCCGATTTGTTTGCCGACTTTCTTCATCCAAACGAGGAAGGGGCCGGTATCATCGCAAGTACGGTGTATGCGGCCATTACCGGTGATTTTGGTGGTTTTTCCATGCCTTCAATCTTTGGCGAGCATAAGGTTGTCCAGCATGGTGAGCCTGTAGTTTGGTACGGAAAATCCAATCGGGGCGATACGATTGATATTGATTTTGCCCGGCAATACAAACAGATCATCACTCCTGACAACGGGCAGTGGATGGCCGAATTTCCTGCAGTTAAGGCAGATGGACCTTATCTTCTGGAAATCAGGGTGAATGGGGAGACCAAAGTGAACTGGAAGGATGTTTTGTGTGGTGAAGTCTGGATTTGCTCAGGCCAATCGAACATGGCCTTTGAATTGAAGTACGCGAAAGGTGGATCTGATATAGCCAAAAGGGCTGGTGATCTGGAATTGAGGCTCATGAATTATCAGGGATTTGTCCAAACCAACGATGTGGCATTTGATTCATTGACTTTGGATCGTCTCAACAGGCTCGACTTTTTTCAAGGTGAGTGGCAGAAGGATTCACCGGATCAGGCTTCGGGATTTTCGGCGATTGGGTATTATTTTGGTGCTGAATTGCGAAAAAAACTGAATATTCCGGTTGGTCTGATCCAGGTTGCCGTTGGTGGGGCACCCATCGAAGCATTTATTGACAGGCTAACTTTAGAGATGAATCCGGTGCTTGTGGACCAGTTCCTGAACCGTGAAAAGAATGATTTCATATTTGATTGGGTCCGCGGGCGCATTACCCGCAACATCAGCCTGAACAACCAAAAGGACCAACGACATCCCTATGATCCGGCGTATGTTTATGAGGCGGGAATTATGCAGATGACGAAATTTCCGGTTCGTGGCGTCATTTGGTACCAGGGTGAATCAAATGCGCATAATGCCGGATTATATAAGATTGCCTTTCATGAATGGGTGGATTCATGGCGCAGAAGCTGGAACAATCCGAAGATGCCTGTGCTTGTTGCCCAGCTGAGTGGAATAGACAGGCCCTCATGGCCCCGTTTCAGGGAAATCCAGCGGCAACTGGTGAATGAGATCCCAAACACAGGTCTCGTCGTTACATTCGACAAGGGTGATTCACTGGATGTACATCCGATTCAGAAACAGGAAGTGGGAGAGAGGTTTGCCCTACAGGCTCTCAATAAAGTCTATGGGAAGAAAGTGATTTCTGACGGGCCGGTTGTAAAAGAAATAATTCGAAAGGAAACTACCACTGAGGTATTGTTCAACGTTTCCGGTGGATTGGGCACCTCTGATGGAGCTGGAGTCAGGGAGATTGAAGCAGCTTCCATAGAAGGGATCTTTAGGGAAGTACCCGTCAGGATCGAGGGCAAAAAACTGATTATCCCAATACCTGGTGACAAGGTTTCAGCAATCCGTTATGCGTGGAGGCCATTTTCCCGGGCCAATCTGGTCAATGATCAAGGGTTGCCTGCCTCACCATTTATATTTGATCTGGTTCTTACTGATCAATGATTTCCATTGTTTTTTCAGCAATTAAGGCTGTAAATGTCAAATGCCAGAATATTTCTGTGTTTTTCAACTGATACAAAAAAAGAGAGACCATTACTGATCTCTCGTTCTTTTTAATTTTTAGGATGGGCTAAAAATTACCCATTATTGTCATCATCATCATCGTCGTGATCATCATCATGATCGTCGTCATCATCATGACCCTTATCGTCGTGATCATCGTCGTCATGATCATTATCTTTCCATTTAATTTTGCCAATATCATCTAAGGCTTCCTCCAGAAGTTCTGTGATTTCTTCATTCATTTCGTCATTAAATCGCAATACGCCATCCTCGCCAACCTCGACATGTGAAAGATCAATTTTGTCAAACAAATCTGACAGGTTGAAAGTTACGAGCAGGTCATTAAGCAAACCCAGACTGATGGTAAAACCGTAATCATCCTCAATCTCAATTTCAATGTCATCATCGGTCATAAATTCGAAGGGAGTAACCGATAAATCCGACAGCGTAATGTTCCCTTTGATGATAATTGAATTGCCGCCTTCCAGTACATCTTCGGTTTCCACCTCAATTTCCTTGTACATTCCGGGCAGAATTGCTGTCCAATCAATTGGGGGCTCAGCATTCCCGGTAAGCAGATTTATGACATACGGACCCTTAAAAACAATTTTGGCCTGATGGTCATTGCGCCCTTCTCCCAGGGGTTTGAACTTGATTTTTTCAATTCCGACCATTGCTTCAGTAATCTCAATGTCCTGGATACCTTCAATGGAGGCACTTTTCAGTCCGGACGGAGAGGTTGCTGACTTAAATGTAACCCGAACACTCGTCTCGTCTTCGGGGATGGGTTCATTACACGACTGGAGCATCATGATTCCAGCCATAAGCAAGATTCCTGTTAAAATTCTCAGTTCTTTCATAATGATGGGATTTGTTTAAATTTTTAATGAACTTGTTTTCCATTGTTGCAAAACCGTAATAAAACGACAGATCTCGGTGAATGTGGCGATTTTGGACAACAAGTATTGTGCCCTTGATAGTGGGAATTGTAATGTGCATAAATACAGGTGATTATGATTTAGGGGTCAGTCGTTGAATTTTCAAATTGATAAAAGGCATATCATGATGATTGCCTAAAGGTTCTGGTTAATATGATTGTTTTGATGTCAGTTGACTGAATGGATATATGAAAGCTGAATTTTCTGATAGTGTGGTTTTGGTAACCCATACATAGGTATTGGCGATTCAGGAAGTAATATGATATCTTTGAAGTCGCCACCTGATTTCAAGGTGCCATCAAATTCGAGTTAAATAAAAACCAGAAGTTATGGCAAAGCTTACCCGCGAGATGCAAGACATGATTATGTCGCAACAGTGCTTTCATGCCACTGTCAGCAAGGAAGGAATTCCCAATAATGCCCCTAAGAGATCGACCAGGGTTTTTGATGAGGAAACACTGATTTTCAATGAAGGAGTGGGCAGGACCACCTACCGTAACATCCTGGATGGCTCTCTCGATGCGGTTGCAGTCGTAAACCGCGACATCATGGATGGTTACCGGTTTGTTTGCACCCCCAAAGTACTCACCGAAGGTGAAATCTATGATAAGTCGGCCGAAATGTCCATGAAGGCTGGTATGCCTAAGCCGAAGGCAGTCATCCTGCTTCACGTCGATGAGATATACAGCCTGAAACCCGGTCCCATGGCCGGACAGAAGATTTCTTGATAAAAATATCGAGGATTATTTAAACTTATTGTCGGCCAAGATTTCAAATGTCTGTACTTAATTGCATCCAAGGTAAAATATTGAGAAAATGATAAAAATTGCCACTTTCATAGTGCCTTTTCTTTGGTGCTGTTTGAGTATCGCTCATGGAAACGTTCATGGGCCTTTTGTAGATGGAGAGATCATTGGTTCTCCTCTATATAAAACAAATTTTGTCAGGGCTATGGAAATAACCGACCATACGATGGCCGCACATTTCACAGGTCCGAATATGGCGATGGCAAGGTATTTTAATCCTTATACAGGAACCAAGTCTGTCGAGACAGGAAGTATTTGGATGTATACCAGTGCCATCGAAGCTGTCAATGCCATCATGCATTCTTTGAAATTAATTAAGGACAACGGCGACGACCAGCTTTACAAGGAGCATTTCAACCGATATGCGGTTTTGTTGGAGGAGTTGTATACCCATGCCGATTATTACCTGGGGACATTTGAGCTTACATCTTACACCCAAACAAGGAAATGGACTGTTTATGGTGTTCACCGCGGCCATGCACCGGGAACCGCCAAGGTTGAAGGAGTTGAAAACGTATATGATGACCAAATGTGGCTGATCAGGGAATTACTGGAGTCTTATAAAATAACAGGAAACTCTGATTATCTGGTTAAGGCCGAGTATCTTACTGAATATGTTCTCGACGGTTGGGATTGTACACTAGACCAAGACGGTGAGGAGATGGGTGGAATCACCTGGGGGCCGGGTTACGTGACAAAACATTCATGCAGCAACGGACCAATGGTGAGTCCACTGGTTTGGCTGCATGAAATTTACAAACACAGTGAAGATCAACTTACGTATCGGTTTATCGATGCAAACGACAAGGTAACCCGAACGGCCAGACAAGTAAAGAAAAGTCAGTATTATCTCGATTTTGCCCAAAAAATATACGCTTGGCAAAAAAAGAATCTGCTTCGTACCGATGGAGTTTATGATGACATGATGGGGGGATGTACACCCCGACGCCCTGAGATTGAGTTTATAAACGACACGCCATATCGAAAGGGAATATTTTGCAGGGATCGTGTCGGGCCGGCGATTACATACAATAGTGGAACAATGATTTCGGGGACTGCCGATCTTTATAGGGTAACAGGGCAAAGTCAGTACCTCGACGATGCTGTTCGGTTGTCGGATGCCAGTTTTCAGTATTTTGCCAATCTCGGAAAAGAAAAACCAGGTTACTATTCTTATGATATCAGCGGTTTCAGAAATTGGTTTAATGGGGTACTGATGCGCGGATACACCGAAATATATCCTATATACCGAGGTGTCTCAAACTATATTGAAAGTTTCCAGCGAAATCTTGATCATGGATATGATCATTATTTACATGATGGTTTTCTACCCTCCAACCTGCTCCAGGGGTGGAATGAAGATGAGAACAGCAATAATATTGAGGCAATGTTCAGTTTTGCCTACGCTGCCGAATATGCCGTCCTGGCTCGCCATGAATTCGAAAGGATGAAATAATGTTGAGATATCACTAATGAAATATGTTGTATTTAAAAATTTTAGGTCAATGAATAATAAATATGGAATTATCAGTGCAATCTTTTTATTGATTTTCAGTTTGGAAGTGCTTGGCCAGGATTTCGATCCGGTAAGTTATGTGAGTACTCTTACCGGTACACTCTCAAAATATGAACTTTCAACCGGCAATACGTATCCGGCAATAGCCTTGCCCTGGGGCATGAATTTCTGGTCTCCCCAAACTGGTAAAATGGGCGATGGCTGGATGTACCAATATACAGCCGATAAAATCAGGGGATTCAAGCAAACACATCAGCCAAGTCCCTGGATGAATGATTATGGCCAGTTCTCGATTATGCCCATGACCGGGAAGGTAGTTTTTAATGAAGACGAAAGGGCCAGCTGGTTTTCACACAAGGCCGAAGTGGCCAAACCACACTATTACCGGGTTTACCTGGCCGATGTTGATGTCACGACCGAAATCACCCCGACTGAAAGGGCGGCCATGTTCAGGTTTTCCTTTCCAACCAGCGATGAATCGTATGTCATTATAGATGCTTTTGACAAGGGGTCTTATGTGAAAATCGTTCCCGAAGAGAATAAAATCATTGGTTATACTACCAGAAACAGTGGTGGTGTCCCCGAAAACTTCAAAAACTATTTTGTCGTTGTTTTTGACAAGCCGTTCACATCCTTTTCTGTAGTAAAAGATAGCATTATCGTCGTGGGTGAAAAGGAATACTCAGGGAACCATGCTGGTGCTATCGTCGGCTTTTCTACTGTAAAAGCGGAGAAGGTCCATGCCCGTGTTGCATCCTCTTTCATCAGTCACGAACAGGCTTTGCTTAATTTGAAAGAGTTAAGTGATGACAGTTTCGATGAGGTTGTCGAACGTGGCCGGTTACGCTGGAACGAAGTTCTCGGTAAAATCAGGATTGATGACGATAACATCGACAACCTCCGGACTTTCTATTCGAACTTATACCGCACAGTGCTTTTTCCCCGGAATTTTTCGGAAACTGACGCCAGCGGCAAGATTGTCCATTACAGTCCATATAACGGCCAGGTGCTGCCGGGCTATATGTTTACAGATACCGGATTTTGGGATACGTTCCGGAGTCTGTTCCCTTTCCTGAACTTCCTTTTCCCTTCGGAGAATGTAAAAATGCAGGAAGGACTGGTTAATGCCTATAAGGAAAGTGGTTTCCTTCCTGAATGGGCAAGTCCGGGACACAGGAACATCATGGTTGGTAACAATTCATCCTCAGTTGTTGCCGATGCCTATGTTAAGGGTTTAAGCGGTTATGACATTGAAACATTATGGGAAGCACTGAAACATGGGGCCAACAACGTGCATCCAAAAGTGGGAGCCTCCGGAAGGACAGGCTATGAACAATATAATCAATTCGGATATATCCCGAATGATCTCAGAATAAACCAGAATGTTGCCCGCACACTTGAATATGCCTATGATGACTGGACTATTTACCAGCTGGGCAAAGCCCTGAATAAGCCTGCAGAAGAGATTGATATCTTCGCAAAGAGAGCCATGAATTATAAAAACCTCTATAATGCGAAAAATAAATTAATGGCCGGAAGGGCCAGTGACGGTTCTTTCTCTGATACATTTGATCCTGCCTCCTGGAGCCGGGATTTTACGGAAGGGAATAGCTGGCATTACTCATGGTCGGTTTTCCATGATCCCCAGGGATTGATTGACCTCATGGGCGGTGCAAAGGGGTTTGTTACCATGCTTGATTCAGTATTTATTATTCCGGGTTCCGAAGGGATGAACAGTCGCAGGATGATTCACGAGATGCGCGAAATGCAGGTAATGGATATGGGGCAGTATGCCCATGGGAACCAGCCCATCCAACACATGGTTTACCTGTACAATTATGCAGGCGAACCCTGGAAGACCCAATATTGGGCAAGGGAAATCATGGACAAGCTTTATTCTTCGGCCCCTGATGGTTATTGCGGTGATGAAGATAATGGCCAGACATCGGCATGGTATGTATTCTCCTCATTGGGTTTTTATCCGGTTTGTCCGGGAAGCAGTGAGTACATTCTGGGATCACCACTTTTTAAATCCGTTGAAATTGATTTGGAGAACGGGAAAAGGATCAAAATCAAGGCCGGGAATAACTCAAAAGAGAACCGGTACATCCTGGATATGAAAGTCAACGGCAAGGTTTACACCAGGAATTTCCTTCTTCATGAGGAATTGATGCAAGGTGCTGAAATTGAATTTATCATGGGGCAGAAACCAAACTTTCAGAGGGGAATTGAAAAGAAGGACTTCCCCTATTCTTTTTCAGATGAGAAATAGTCATTCATAGTTTTCAAGCGTTTGGCAGTCAAGCCCGGGAAAGACCGTTATCATTCATTGACCGAAATGTCAATGGTGATAACGGGCTTTTTTATGAATGCGCTTATCCCCGATTGCCATTTATGGTGGTTGACTGCCATCTCATTTTATTGTCGGTTCTGTATTTAAATAGTTCTCGAATAGTTCTCGAATAGTACTTGTATAGTAAACACCATATAAAAACTAATGAGGATATCATTTTGAAGTAGTTTAAGTACGACCCGGGTTACAGAGGGTGAGGGCTTATTCCCGGAATTGGACAAATCTTAAAAGCAGAAGATTTTATTGAGGCAATGATGCAAAATCTTGACTTACAAGGGAACCAACGTAAAAAAATTACAAAAACCGAACTTTCGAGACATACATTTTGTTTAAGTTTTAAGCTAATTGGTTAAATTTCGTTGATTGTTAAAATCCAATACCTGGTTATTGTCTGTATTTCATTCGATATCCCCCAATAGGTTTGGCCTGTGCAACATGAATAATTTATAAGACTAAAGGAAAAGGTTATGAAACTGGTTGAGAAAATATTAATGCCTGTCGATGTAAACCGGGTATGCGCTGAGCAAATCAATTCGGTGATAAAGATTGCCAAAGAGTTTAATTCAGAGGTATCCGTAATGTATGTGATACCTGAAACTGAATTACATCCCGAGATTAAGGAGATTTTGGTAAAATTTGTCAACGAGGAGTTGGCCAAAATCGTAAAAACACTCAATGAAGAAAAGGTATCTTGTACAAAGCCGATCATCGATTCCGGAAATCCTGTTGATAGAATTCTTCAGGTATCGCAGGAACAAGAATCCAATCTGATCCTGGTTTGTTCGGGGAATAAGTCGGAAAATGAAAAGTTCAGGTTGGGTACGACAGCAGAAAAACTTATACAATTGTCGGATGTGCCGGTATGGGTTTCCAAAACCGGCCAGAAACTGGAAATCAGGGAAATACTGTGTCCTGTCGATTTTTCTGATCCGGCAAGAAGAGCTTTAAAAAATGCCATACTCCTGGCTATCAATTTTGAGGCTAAATTGCACATATTAAGTGTATTTGAACCATTTTTCACCACTTCTCCCAGGTTTATGCTCGACTCTGATGAGGAGAATGAAAAATTGTACCATGAGTTTGAGCAAAGGATGAACCAGTTTTTGGGTGAATTCGATTTAAAAAGAGTGAACCATTCCATTGAAATCCAAAAGGGAATACCTCACGAGAAAATTCTGGAATCGATACAGGCAAATGGGGTTGACTTCCTTGTAATGGGAACCAATGGCCGATCTGAATTTAGCCGGTTAATTATGGGAAGCGTTACGGAAAAAGTGATCAGGCAGTTGCCTTGTTCATTTGTTACGACTAAAACCCAATTTATTTTTCAACTTCGTTTAGATCATGAGATCAAGGAAATTACAACCCATTTCGAATATGCCGACAAATTACAGAAAAGTGGTTTCTTCAAAGAGGCGATTGGCCAATATTTAATTTGTCTTCAAATTAATGATATGCATGTACCATCCATGTTTAAACTCGCAAAATTATACGAAATTGTAGGAGATAAGCCTCAGTCTGCGTACTACGAAAAAATGGCTACCGAAATTTTAAGGCGCTTGTGGGATAAAAAAATTGAATATGAAATACGAATGCATTATAAGGCAAATGGTTGATGAAATCAATCAAATGAACCAGTTGCAATAAAAATGAATAATTTCGATTAACCAACAGCAACAAAACCGCAACTCTGATGCAAACTCTTTTGCTTGTTTATCTGGTGTCCGCTTTTTTTCCTTTCCTTTTCCGAAGGAAACTTTTAAAGTTTATCCCATTTTTTCTTGCCTTCGTCCACCTGGGCTCTTTCAGTTTCTTTCTGTCAAAGGTTAAGTGGATAGCTGATGGCAATGTTCTAAGTGAAACCGTCGCTTGGGTGCCTCAATTGGGAATCAACTTTGACCTTGTTTTAAATGGGTTAAGCCTGGCTTTTGCATTACTGATAACCGGAACCGGTGTTCTTGTTTTTTTGTATGCACATGCCTACATGAAAAGCTATAAAAACCTGAGTGTTTTTTATTTCTACCTATTTTTGTTTAGCGCAGCGATGCTGGGGCTGGTCCTTTCGGGTAATTTAATCCAATTGTTTGTTTTTTGGGAATTGACCAGTTATTTGTCCTTTCTGCTCATCAGTTTTTTCCATGAAAAGGAAACGGCACGGAATGCGGCATTTCAATCCTTGTTTTTGACAGGTTTTGGCGGATTGGTTATGCTTGGCGGTATTTTGTTGTTGGGAAGCGTAATCGGAAGTTATTCGGTTTCGGATTGGGTTAACCAGTCTGGTTTATTGAAGTCACACCAGTTTTATCTTCCCGGAGTGGTATTGATTTTTGTGGGAGTTTTTACGAAATCAGCCCAGTTCCCTTTTCATTTTTGGCTTCCGGGTGCCATGCAGGCACCTACTCCGGTGAGTTCATATTTGCATTCGGCGACCATGGTTAAGGCAGGCATCTTCATGCTGGCCTTGCTCAGCCCGGTTCTGGGCGGCACACCCCTATGGACATATACTTTGTCCATGACCGGTGCGATTACCATGTTTCTGGGGGCATATTTTGCCATAACACAAACTGATATCAAGGCAATTCTGGCATACACCACCATCAGTTCTTTGGGAGTGTTGGTTTTGCTCCTGGGAATCGATACCGCATTATCAGTCAAGGCAGCCATGCTTTTCCTTTATGTACATGCATTTTACAAGGCTGCCCTGTTCATGATAGCCGGATTTATTGATAAAAAAACCGGAACGCGCGATTGGCGAAACCTGGGTGGTCTTGCCAGGAGCATGCCCGTTACCTTTGTTTTTGCGCTGCTCGCCTCCTTATCGATGGCTGGTCTTCCGCCGATGCTGGGTTTTTTGGGCAAGGAACTTATTTACGAAGCCAAAGTCCAATCGCCGGTCATTGCACCTTATGTCCTTGTCCTGGGGGTGGCCGGTAATGCCTTGATGATTACCGTTGCTTTGTTTTTCTTGTATAAAGTCTTCCTTGGTAAACCAAAGAATCAGGTAGAGATAAAAGTAAAGACTGATTGGGCGTATATAATCGGTCCCGGATTGCTTGCCCTTTTAAGTCTGTTCTTTGGCCTTTTCCCTGCTGTTTTGGGAGAGACCATCATAGAGCCGGCATTAATCAGTATTCTGGAGCGGGACTACAATGTGGAGTTGAAACTTTGGCATGGCTTCAATACCGTCTTCTTTTTGAGTTTATTCACGGTTTCTCTTGGGTTTATTTTATTCTATGTGGTATCCAGGAACGATTCTGTGTTGGAAAAATGGAGGGCATTCAACCAAAGGATTTTCTCTGTCAGGTTTGTTGATGTCTTTAACAGCATTTTGAAAGGGTTCCTTGATTTTTCAAAAAGAAAAACTGAATTGGTTCAACATGGTTATCACCGTTTTTATATTCTGACCATATTTTTGGTCGCTTCCATTTTTTTATGGTACCAGGTGTATGTCACCATAGGCTGGAACCTCGAGAATATTTTCACCCTCCGGCCCTTTTATGTATCCAGACTTGTGTTGGTGATTATTCTCAGTACCATATTCAGCGTGGTCTCAAAATCACGCATGGCAACCATCATTTCGATGGGGGTTGTAGGTTATGGCATTGCGCTTCTTTTTATGTATTACAGTGCAATTGACCTGGCCATAACCCAAATCATTGTTGAAACATTGATTCTTGTGATGTTTGTATTGATATTGCAACGACTGCCACTTTTTGCAAGGCTTTCGTCAAGAACTTCACGCATAAGAGACTTTTTTATTGCATTGTCTTTTGGTTCTGCCATGACTGTTCTGGCCTTGAAATCAATCAATGTGAATTTTAATCACCCCATATCGGATTACATGATTGAAAACAGTTACACAAATGCCTTTGGGCAAAATGTCGTCAATGTCATCCTGGTTGACTTCAGGGCTTTGGATACCCTGGGCGAAGTTACCGTGTTGGTGGTTGCCGCCTTGGGGGTATATGTTTTATTAAAAACGAGAAAAACATGAATTCGGTAATACTTCAGGTCGCCTCAAAACACGTTAGGTGGATACTTGTGTTATTTGCACTGATTGCCCTATACCGTGGCCATAATTTTCCGGGAGGTGGGTTCATTGGCGGTTTGTTGGTTGGCTTATCTGTTGTTTTTTACAGTTTGGCCTATGATGCACAGAAAGCTAAACAGTCCTTGAAAATCCAACCTGAAGGATACATCGCTTTAGGCTTGCTGTTTATATTGGTAAGCATTTTGCCCGGATTATTCCTAAAACAATATTTCATGGCTGGCATTTGGACCAGCATTCATATACCCTTTCTGGGAGAGATAAAATTGGGAACGCCCTTTTTATTTGACATCGGGGTTTTCTTTGCTGTTATCGGTGTGACGCTTATATCCTTTTTCACTTTTAGCAACATTACAAAATGGAAATAATACTGGCCATCTTAATAGGGGTCTTATATACCGCAGGCGTATACATGTTGTTGCGCCGCAGTATCCTAAAATTCATAATAGGCATAATTTTTTTAAGCAACGCGACCAATTTGCTTGTGTTTATTTCGTCGGGGATTATTGCGGGAAAACCTGCCTTTGTCGATGGCACAACTCCTTCGCCCAATAATCTTGCGGACCCCTTGCCACAGGCATTGGTGCTCACTGCCATTGTTATTGGTTTTGGCATCGTGGTTTTTACGCTGGCTTTAAAATTCAAGTTTTTTGAAACCACTGGTACTGACGATTTGGACCAGCTACAACAAACAGATAATTGACTATGAATGCAATTGCCTTACCCATATTTATTCCTTTTTTACTGATACTCATTTTGGTAGTGGTACGCCATACCCGTGCAGCACAGTTTGTGAGTGTTTTGGGGAGTACACTGCTTTTTGCGGTTTCATTGGTTTTGTTTGTCAGTTTAAAAGGGGGCAAAATTCATACCCTGAACATGGGGTCATGGGAAGCACCATTTGGGATAAGCCTGGTGCTTGATTATTTCAGTGGGTTAATGCTGGTTACCGCTTCCCTGATTGTCCTTTGCCTGTCAGTGTACACCATTTATTTTATGGATGGCGAGCACCGAAACAATAAATTCTACGTGTTTTTCTTTTCGTTGACGATGGGGGTGAACGGGGCATTTTTAACCGGTGATGCCTTTAATCTTTACGTTTGGTTTGAGGTTATCCTTATTTCTTCCTTTGTCTTGATTACACTTGGTAATACGAAGGAACAGCTGGAGGGCGGGATTAAATACATGGCATTGAATTTAATTGGCTCCTTGTTTTTTTTGGCAGGACTAGGCTTGCTTTACGGGAAAACAGGTACCCTGAATATGGCCCACCTGGCGCATATCCTTAGGACCAGTGAGCAGCCTGTACTAATCAATACATCCGCCGCACTTTTCTTTTTGGCTTTTGGAATTAAGGCGGCACTTTTTCCTCTGTTTTTTTGGTTACCTGCCTCATACCATACATCGAATATTTCTGTCACTTCAATTTTCGCCGGCTTGCTTACCAAGGTTGGCGTTTATGTGCTGATCAGGTTTTTTACTTTATTTTTTGTACAAGACCAAATATTTTGGCTGAACTTGTTTTTGGTCATTGCAGGTCTGACAATGGTAGTGGGAGGTATGGCAGCATCGTCACATTACGATACGCGAAGGATTCTGTCGTATCACATTATCAGTCAGATAGGTTACATGATTATGGGATTGGGTATTTATACCCCGCTGGCCATTGCCGGTGCGATATTTTTCACCATTCACAATATGGTAGCAAAAACGAATATCTTTTTGGTGTCAGGATTGATAAACCGGGCGAAAGGTAGCTTTTACCTGAAAGACATAGGCGGACTTTTCAAGCAGAGTCCAATTCTCGCCATTCTCTTTATCCTTCCGGCTTTTGCATTGGCCGGAGTCCCGCCCTTATCCGGGTTTTTTGCAAAATTCATTTTAATAAAATCCGGCATTGACGCCGGGCAATATATTATTGTCGCTGTTGCCATAGCCACGGCCATGTTGACACTTTACTCGATGATTAAAATCTGGAATGAGGCATTTTTGAAAAAGGCTCCCGATTCGATTGAAACGGAATCCAGCTTTAAAAAACCTGTTTTTGCTGAGCTTCTGCCTTCCATTATCTTGGGTGCGACAAGCTTGTTAATGGGGTTGTTTGCGGCAACAATATTTGGATATACTATGGTGGCGGCCGAGCAACTTTTGGTACCAACGAATTATATTGAAAGCGTTCTTAACGGATTAAAACCTTAAGCCATGTTACAAAAGTCTTATTACGGTGTCTGGTTCATAGTCTATTACCTATATCAATTGGTAAAGTCAAACATTCAAATTGCAATCCTTGCTCTTTCGCCACGATTGGATTTTAATTATGGATTTGTAGAAATACCCTTAACCCTCAAATCTGATTTCGGATTGTTACTGTTCAGCAACCTGGTTTCAATGACTCCGGGCTCGTTGGTTACCGAAATTAACGATGACAGGACAATTGCGACAGTGCATGTTATTTTTTCTCCAAGTGAAAAAGAAGTATCTGATGGAATACAAAAAATGCAGGGTATGATTAAACGATTTATCGCATAGAAAATGGAATCAACACTTATAAATATTCCTTTATTGCTCATATTTGGCATGTTGATCCTGGCTTTTGCCCTGGCTTTTGCAAGAATGCTGAAAGGTCCGGAAATGAGCGACCGGATAGCGGCCATGGAATTGATTTCATCAGTCACGATGGCCTTTGTGCTTAGCTATAGTATCTTGGTAAACAAAGCCATCTATTTCGATATAGTGATAGTTATCTCATTAATCTCTTTTATTGGCACGGTTGCGGTTTCCACTTATCTAAAACAGAAAAAATGACAACAATGGCAACAATGGTATTATTCTTTCTTGGGGCATTTTTTATTCTGGTTTCTGCCGTTGGCTTAATTAGGTTCCCTGACTTATACACCCGAATGCATGCGACCACCAAGGCCACATCGTTTGGATTGTTGCTGTTAATACTGGGTGTGGCCATATACTTTAATACCGGTATGGTATGGCTGAAGGCTGTTTTGGTTATTGTCTTTATTTATTTGACTGCACCGCTGGCATCCCATGCTATCGCCAAATCGAAAGACGATATGGATGAGGGGAATGCCGATGTCTGAATTTTCGTTGTGAAATTTTAAACTCTCCCGTAAAGAGGAATCATTTTAATTGTTTTGGGCAACGTATGATCCCGGTGATACGCCCTCATGTTTTTTGAAGTCTGAAATAAAGGCGTTCCGGGAAGAAAAACCGGATATCATTCCAATGGCCTCAAGTGTCATTTCACTGGCCTTGCCTTCATGGATCATTTTTTTGGCATGGTTAATCCTCCATTCATTCCTGTAATCATTAAAGCTTTGCTTTTTTATTTCCCTGAAATAATAACCGAGATGATGGGCTGGAACCTCTATCTGTACCGATAACTGCAAAAGGTTGAAATCGGGTTTCAGGTAGGGCTGCTGTTCTTGCATGAATGATTCGGTTTTCTGAAAGATATGGCTCAGGTAATCTGATTCCAGATTTATGGTTGGTCGTCCATCTGAAGTATTTTTTTGCGGAATTCTTTCACCGTCTGGTTTGTTGGATAATTCAGTGGTAGGTATCCGAGGTAATCCGTATAAAATGGAGGGATAAAAGAAAGGGGATATCAGTAATCCCAAAAGTCCTGTAAATGAAATTACCCTCAAAATATTAAAAGTGAAAAACAACTCGGAAAAGTGCATTGCGAAGCTTTTCGAAACCAGGAAGATTTGGCTGACAACCAAAACAAAGGTAAAAGCCAACAAATTGAAGAGCCATTTTCTCATGAAATGTTGTTTCGACAAAATGGGAGACGATTTTTTTTGTGATATGTAACTAATGAGCAATTTAATGGACCATAGCGTATATCCCAAGACCAGGAAAAGCCGAAAATAAAAATCAGAACGGCAGGTAGAATTTTGCTTAACAAAGTAGCTTCATAAATCATCATGTATTCCTGGTTTTTTACCACCGTTTGGGCAACTTCAACCTTTTCTTGCCATGGCAAAAAAGCATGTGGCAGAGCTGAAAAAAAATAAACAATCATAGGCAGTAAATGCCAGATGTCTGTTTTTCTTAATCTTGAATTGTCGGTAAGGACACTCCTGACATACCAGAAAAGCATTGGCCCTATTAAATATATCGGGGAAACTGCAATTGACAAATTAACGAGGAAAAGACTGATAAGCGTAACTGATTTTGAGTATAGCAATATATACTGGTATAAACCATAAAGGCTTGTAAAAAAGAAAAATAAACCAAGGTAAACCGAGGCGGTATACTTTCGTGCGTTAAAGACCAATAGAATTAAAGACAGGAAAATTCCCAATAATGACAAGAAAACCAGCATTTGATGAATCTTAAAAAAAGAATCAAGTTACAACAATGCCTGAAAAATAGCAATATGTTAATCCGGCTTTTTCCCAATTATTTTATTCTGATAAACCATTGATTGTCTGGTACTCAAGTCTGCTGGAAAATATATGGAAGCTTTCCCGATAACCATTCTCTTTACCAATAGACATTTTTTCATATAAGGTTTTAACACAGGTCAGTTTCTGGTTAATAACCTGTTTTCTTCACTAAGGCTACAATTCGACTTCTAAAACTGTAGGTTATTTTTTACAACCTGACAAGTCAGGATTCACAAAATGTAAGACCACGACCCGAACCACTTTGCCCCATTTTTCAAAAACGGTACAAGGGCAGGACTTAAAAATTTCCGCAATGGTTTTCCCTTCCCGAATTTTGTATAGGGTTATATCCATCAGCTGAATTCATGAGATGGTCGTGTAGAACCGGACGAACCGTGGATACAGGACCGTCTCTGGATCGGTAAAGGAAAAACTGAAGGATAACTGAATACCTCTATTGTCATGAAAAATGATTCCTAAAGTCTGAACCAAAATGAAAATTGTCAGCTGGCATTTTCTGGAGATCTCAAGCCAACCATTGGCTAATCGCAGTTTTTTGAATGACTGTCATGTAATAGCCCTCTTACCTAAAATGCATCAAAGCATTACCCTGACAAAAATCCCGATTTTAATTCAACTGATTTATAACCGATTTTTTAAAAAAAGATGAAAAAACTATTACTTCTCAACCTGATCTTGCTCGTAATGGGCTGGTGCTTAAATGCACAAACCGCCACACCACCGGCAAGTGGTGATGGATCTACCAGCAATCCTTACCAGATTGCCACATTGGAAAACCTTTACTGGATTTCGGTAAACAAGGGGGTTTGGGACAAACACTTTGTTCAAACTGCCGACATTGATGCCTCAGCCACGGCTTCCTGGCCTGACGGAGGCTGGAAACCCATTGGTACATTTGAATTGGATTTCAGTGAAAATCCTTTTACAGGTTCCTATGACGGGACAAATCATTCCATCAGCGGACTGACAATCAACCGGCCAAATTCAGGTTCCTATCATAATGGTATGTTCTGATTTGCAAAAGGAGCAACCATCCAGAACCTTGGGTTGCATGATGTAAGTATTGTATCTTTATATAACGTGGGTGGTTTGGGTGGCCGCCTGTTGGACTGTATAGTCACGAACTGCCAAATAACAGGATCAGTAACGACTACAATTAATGATTATGGTTATAGCACAGGAGGTTTGGCCGCCATTTTATATAATTCTACCCTGTCAAATTGCCACAGTACTTGTAGTGTCAGCGGAACCGGCAACGTTGGAGGGATGATTGGAAATTGTTCACTTTCGACAATTTTTGACTGTCACAGTTCTGGCAATGTTGGTCACAGCACAACAACCACTTATTCAAAAATTGGCGGATTTGCAGGGCAGGTCCTTGGTTCTTCCTTGTCGAAAATTTTCAGTACGGGAAACGTAACTGCCACAGGCGATTATACAAGCGGCAATACAACGGGTGGATTCGTTGGACATTCCAGTTCTTATTATTTTGAACCCTACCAGTCAAACTTGATCTCTGACTGTTACTGCAGTGGCAATGTAAGCGGGGGATCCAAAATCGGTGGTTTTGTGGGAACCAATTATTGTGCAAGTGGTACGAGCACGATTACCAAATGTTATAGTCGGGGTATAATAACCGGAACCGGATCAGTTTGGGGTTTTGTGGGAGAAAATAGTGGAACGATATACAACTGCTATTTTGATGCAGATGTGGATGGACTTAGTTATACAGTAAGTGGTACTTCCGTATACGGTTCCATAGGAAAATCGACTGCTGAAATGAAAACCCAATCAACTTATACAGATTGGGACTTTACTTTCATCTGGGGTATTGGTGAAGGGAATAACGATGGTTATCCGTATCTTCTTCCTTCGTCAACTTGTTCGGATGGGACCATTGTCTTGACATCAGGCCCTGAAAGCCAGACGGTATGTTACGGCACTGCCATCTCGCCCATTGTGTATACAATTGGAGGAGGGGCTACAGGAGCTGAAGTGAGCGGTTTGCCAGATGGCCTTACAGGCGCCTTAAGCGGCGAAACCTTTACGATCACTGGCACTTCAACGGTTTCAGGATCCTTTCCATATACAGTCACTACTTCGGGTGCTGTCTCGCCCTGCATCAATGCAACGGCAACCGGCACGATTACAATTTTCGGATATTCCGGTGGCAATGGTACCGAAAGTAACCCATTTCAGATTGCCACACTTGCCGACCTGAAATTCCTGAGCGAGAACAGTTGTCATTGGGATAAGCATTTTATTCAAACTGCCGACATTGATGCCTCAGCCACAAATACATGGGATGACGGCAAAGGCTGGCTGGCAATTGGTACCTCAACTGCTCCGTTTTATGGCACGTATGACGGGATGCTGCACACAATAAGTAATCTTTACATTAACCGGCCATACGCGGGCAATCAGGGGCTTTTTGGTTATATAAGCAATTTTCTTACTCAAATTTCAATGGTTAAAAACCTGGGCGTAACCAATGTCAATATAAATGCAAGAAATAATATTGGTGGGCTAGTGGGTTTTAATTTGGGGGATGTATCAAACTGTTACAGTACCGGCACGGTGGTTGCGAGTAACGTCGAAGTAGGTGGATTAGTAGGACAAAACAAGGGTTCTATAACTTATTGTTACAGTGAGGCTGATGTTACAGGTTACTGGCTGGTTGGCGGATTGGTTGGAAATACAAATGGTTATGGCTCCGAAATCATCAACTGTTATAGCAGAGGTTCTGTTACTTCAGTATCAGAAGGATCCGGCGGGCTAGTTGGAGTGATTATGTATGATGCATTGATTAGAAATTGTTACAGCACCGGGTTGATGAATAATTCTGGTGCAGGCGGATTGGTCGGATTAATTGATGGCGTCGGTTCTGTGGTAAACTCTTTCTGGGATGTCGAAACATCAGGGGTTAACGTTAGTGCCGGAGGGACAGCCAAAACTACAGCCGAAATGAAAACCCAATCGACTTTTACAGGCTGGGATTTTATGACTATCTGGGGTATTAACGCCGGTAATAATGATGGATATCCTCACCTTATAACCGAATCGGCATGCGTTGATGGAGCACTCTATTTAGTTTCCGGTTTAAATACCCAAACCGTTTACACCAATTCGAGCATCATTCCCATTGTTTATTTTGTGGGTGGAGGAGCTTCCGGTGTTTCCATATCGCCAGCCACACTGCCACCAAAATTTTCAGGCATTTATGATCCAGTCAACGGCACATACACCATCAGTGGCTTATGTCAAGCTAATTACACCTTAAATTATTCATTAACTACAACCGGTACAAAATTTCCATGCAAAGAGGCTACTGTGAGCGGGATTATAAAAGTCATTATACAGCCTTCAGTAAATATAACCGGAACCAACAGTCCGATCTGCTATGGCTCGGATGCCAAATTCTATCTTCAAGGGACAACCGGTGTTGAGGTTACCTACAGTCTTGATGGGGGTGCAACGACATCAACTGTTATCCTGGTTGAAGGAAAAGCAACGATTGAAGTAAAAGGGGCTACGAGTGACAAAACGCTGTCGCTTATCAGTGCCAGAAACACTGAGTACGGATGTACTTTTCCATTAAAAGGCACATCTGCTGTAATTGTCAATAATTTACCTGCCGCGAGCATTTCAGGCGACCACGAAGGCTGTGTATCCACCACGCTTACAGCAGGAACCGATGCTTCCACTCCCATTTATGAATGGTATAAAGAGGGAGTATTATTGGCAGGCGAGAGTAATTCAACACTTGTAGCTACACAAGCTGGTTCCTATACGGTGAAGGTTACAGATGGCATTACCAAATGTTCGGATATTTCCGATGATTTTGCCGTAATCCTCAGTACACATACAGTAAGTATTACAGCCAATAACCAACCCATCTGTTATGGGTCAGATGCGGAATTTTCTCTTGAGGGGACACCCGGGACAGTGGTAACTTACAGTTTTGATGGAGGAACATCCCAAAGTACAATTCCTTTGGATGCTGGAAGCGCTTCAGTCATTTACAAGCAGGCAGTGGGTGATGTAACCCTCTCGCTTATCAGCATTGAATTAACCGCAACAGGTTGTACCAGGGAGTTAACTGAAACGTCGACAGTAGAAATCTATATTCCCACAGCGATCATTTCAGGCAACCAGGTAAGCTGCGTATCCACGACGCTTACAGCAGAAACCGATGCCCTGATGCCCATTTATGAGTGGCATAAAGATGGAGCATTGATAGCGGGTGAGAGTAGTTCAACGCTTACAGTTACGCAATCGGGGGCCTATAAGTTGATGGTTTCCGATGTCAGTACCAAATGCTCGAATATCTCCGGGGATTTTAACGTAACCATTAATCCATTGCCAGAAGTAACCATCACAGGAAACAACAGTTCCATCTGCTACATTACGGATGCAGAATTCTATCTTGAGGGAACACCAGGAGCAGAGGTCACATACAATTTCAACGGCGGTACAAACCGAACCAGAGTCTTGGGTGAAGGAATTACAACGGTCACTTTTGATGAAGCCCCTTATGATATCACCCTGTCGCTTGAAAGTATCTATAACCCTTCAACAGGTTGCAGAAAATTTTCAAACACTGAATCGACTGTATTTGTCAATCCAGATCCTAAAGTGAGCATTGACGGTTATCATGAGGACTGTCAATCTACCACCCTGAAAGCAGTAACAGATACACCCAACCCTGTTTATGCCTGGTTGATTGCTGAGGGTGAAGAACCAATACAAGTCGGAGACGGATCAACTCTTGAAGTGACACAATCCGATGACTATTATCTTTTTGTAACCGATAAAATCACCGGATGTTTTGCTTTTTCAGGTCCCTTTGCTGTATCCATTAATCCTCTGCCTGCTGTTGCCATTACTGGCAATAATTCCATAATTATTGGGGAAACAACAACGGTGAGTCCCATCACAGGCGGCACCTGGAAAAGCAATAACGAAGCCATTGCAACAATTACTGATGGAGGGATTGTGAAAGGTATAGCACAAGGTACGGCAACTTTTACCTTTACTGATGAAAATACAGGCTGTAAGGCAACAACTGATGCAATATCCGTAACAGGTGCTCCCCCTGTATTCACTACGTGTCCGGGTGCCCAAACCGCAAATGCTGTTGCCGGATTGTGCAGCGCCGTGGTAACATACGAGGCATCCGCATCTGGTTCACCTGAGCCTATAATGACTTATGAATTTTCTGGCGCAACTATAGGAAGCGGCAGTGGAAGCGGCAGTGGTACCGCCTTCAATACAGGCGATACCTATGTAACCATTTCTGTAAGCAACGGTATAGCACCTGATGCAACCTGCAGCTTTACAGTTACGGTTACCGACAACGAAGCACCGGAAATCACCTGTGCCCCAGATGTCGCCCAAAATGTTGATCCAGGCATGTGCTCGGCAGTTGTAAATGTTGTTACACCAACGCCCATGTCCTTACCTATCTTTTTCCTTATGATTCAGCCTTGTTTTTCAATATGGCAAAAGAGGTGAATGATTCAAGGTTTGAGGCTGGATTCCATTTCCGCAGCGACAACGAGGCAGGAATGATCCTGGGTGAAAAAATCGGCCACGAGGTGGTAAAATGGGGAAAACAGCGTGCCGAAAGCCAATAGATACAGTTCAATAAAAATCAATGAAAAATTGCAAACCATGAAAGCAACCCTTCTTTTTTCGCTTATCACGTTCATGTACTTTTTGAACACCAATGCACAAAGTGGTTCACCTGCCGGGGAGACCCTGTTCCGATTGTATGCCGATTCGGCATCGCTGTCGAGCGACGCAACGCCCATGGTGGCTGATTTTAAGGAACGGGTGAATCGCATTCGGCCCGGACTGGCCTTTGATGTCGGATTCGTGGTTTACACAACCCCCGCCATGGTGTATTATGCTCCCAAAAGCAAGA
Organism: Bacteroidales bacterium 6E; assembly: GCA_001270045.2. Taxonomy (GTDB): domain Bacteria; phylum Bacteroidota; class Bacteroidia; order Bacteroidales; family Prolixibacteraceae; genus UBA1413. The sequence goes on from DF970671.1 coordinate 176,255, forward strand.
ATGTGGTAACCTCGCTTTACCATGAATTGCCCGATGAGCCCAAGGCTTTTTTCAACACCTATTCTGACAATGCTGAAGCGGCCAAAGAGTTTTTTGCCGTGTTTTTTAACGGATTCTATATCGCGCATGAGCTGGGTCACGGACTGGTGGCCGCTTATGGGTTGTCGGACCCTAAAGCCATGTACCGTGAGGAGCTGGAGGTCAACCTGATTGCCATGAATTATTGGCACAGTGTAGGCAAAACGGCCGAGCTTGAAAAATGTTACCAATTTGCCAAGGCATTTCTGGGTAAAGTACCCGACCCTGTCCCCAGTGATGCTACTGACCGCATTGCCTGGTTTAACGGACATTACTGGGAACTGGGCCCCCAGCCCGAAAAATATGGCTACTTCCAGTTCAGCCAGTTTGTCGACATTTACGAAAACCACCCCAGGGTACAGATTGATGAATATCTAAAAAATTACATCGTCCAACTGGAGGAACGCAAGAAGCAATAAAAAATCAGCATTTAAAAGGATTGCATTTTGCCCATGAATGTACACCAATTTACACTGAAAGGCCTGCGGTGAAAGGTTTCACCACAGATTACCCTTATTACCCTGAACCACATCAAGCTGTGGGATGACGTCTTTCCCGATGACAAACGCAACGGGAAAGTCATCCTTTTAAAAATCCCCATCGGGGAGACCGAATTGTAATTATCAAAACCACAACCACCCATAAAACCGCTACATAAATCATATAGAAATCGAGCGAATCTCCCAGACCCATGTCAGGGAAAAGCATCCCCCTGATTGTCCCCGAGGAGTTCATGCCCAAATGGATAAGAATAGCCATTACAATATTCCCCGAAGTGTTGTTGAATACCCAGGTGTAAATGAAACTTGAACCTATGACTGCCACAAAAAACAAGGCCACCATCGGAATTGTAACCTCAAACCCACTGATTGCCGTGCCTGATTTTGCCCAGAAAAGAGGCGCATGCCACAATGCCCAGATAAACCCGACAATGACACTCGACCGGATCGGACGTGACCTGGGATCAAGCAACGGCAGTAAGAACCCCCTCCACCCAAATTCCTCGGCCAGGGGTCCAAATATCACGGGAACGATAAATACAATGGGAAGCCAGGGCAAGAGTCCTACATTCACTTCACCCACCTGACCGTTCAAAACCAGGTATCCCAGAAATGCCAAACCAACCAAAACTGGCCCTATACCGAGGCTTATGAGCATCCACTTCATCTCTTTCCTCCTCAATCGCAGCCTTGATTTTAGTTCCTGTAATCCACTCTTTCCATCAAAGAATGCGGTCAGAAAAATGCCTGCCAGGGTAGGACTATAGGCCCCTATGAAAAACAACAGTAAAACAACCGGGACTGAATCGAAGGGGCTTGATTCTATTTTATCGAGAACAGGCAGCCAGCACCCCCATGCAAATATATAGGACAAAACAATAAACAATATCAGTTTCTTTTGTTTCATATCTGATTGGTTATGCGATGGATTTGCCTGTAACGCACCGGAAACTTCCCAAATATAAAAAATACCCGAATCACAACCGTCATATCAAACGGTATCCCAGCCAAAGAAAAGCCTATTTTTATGGCCATTTTCCATTTACAAAATGAGAATCGAAAAAATCACCTGCAACAAAAAGCAATATTTCGATTTATTGCCCAGTAACAGGATGACATACTTGGTGAGGATGTCATCCTCTTAGAAGATGTCATCCTCCTGTGCATCATCTACTCAATTTCACAGAGTAATTGCCATGGCTTTTGGTCCTGAAAATGTGGCCATCCTTATCGCGCTCAAATACCAGTGTTTCTCCCAATTCTCCATCATCCCTGATCCGGCGAAAAGTATCACCTTCGATGTGCCTGAAAAAAGTCATTGAACTTGCAGGAGATTCAGATGGCAGGTCAAGCGTTACCAGTTTCCCTCCCCACGTTGAAACAAAAAATTCGCTGTGCCAAGGCTGATCGCTATAATACCCGGTATATTCCGTTAAATCGTGTGCAACGGAATCTTTGGGAGCCGAAGTCTTCACTTTACCCAAAATGGCGTTGATCCCCCTGACGTACTTTCCGGGATCGGTACCATTGGCATTGATCATTACCGAGAATGCCAGCTTTGTATTTGGATTTAACAGCAGGGTTGTCCGGTAACCGGGGCAACTACCGCCATGGCCAATCCATTTGTTCCCATCTTCACCTCGGGCAACGACAAAGCCCAATCCCCAGGTTGCCTGCCAATCCGGATCAGTCCAATGCACAATCTGCATGTATTTCAAGGTCGACGACTTTAATATTTCAGTGGTGGTTGTATCCAGCAACCGAAACTGCCATGAGGCAAACTTTCCTAAATCAATCACGTTTGATGAGAACCCGGCCGCAGGCTTAATTCCGTTAGCCTGAAAAAACCCGACCTTTTCACGATGCTGTCTTCTGTCAAATGAGCTATATCCATAAGCCAGTTTATTCCCATACAAGTTTGCGGGCAATTCAGTCCTGGTATCCTTCATACCCAAAGGCTCAATGATATTTTGCCTGATGTAAGCATCGTAAGGCATCCCTGATACTTCCTCCACAATTTCACCCAGCAATGTCAAGCCGAGATTGCTATATTGGAAGTAGGTAGACGATGGATAGAGCGTTTCCTGTTTGCCCAGTTCACCCATAATTTCTTCACTCGAAGGAAAGTCAAAGTCGGGAGGCGACCAGTAAGGAAAGTTTGATTCGCGTGGCAATCCCGAGGAATGGGTCAACAATGACCTGACAGTCACCGGCATGCTATCGGGATACTTCTGCTTGAGATTATACCCAGGCAACAGGTCATGAATATCATCATCCAATCGCAGTTTACCCTCTTCAACCAATTTCATGATGGCGACCGACGTAAACAGTTTTGAAATTTAGCAGATACTAAAAAGTGTCGCAGGGTCCGATTTCACTGAATCTTCGACATTTGCAAGACCAAAGGCGCCCTGCCAGAGAACTTCCTGGTCCTTTATCACGATTGCCGTAATTCCGGGCAGTTGTTCAAAGTCCTTCTGGGCATCCAACCACACCTCAATTAATTTAAATGCCTCCGAATAGTCCCTTTTAGGGGTTTGGGCAATACTCACGATGATTGAGAAAAACAGGACAGCGGTAAAACAGAGTCTTTTCATGGTTGTAAGTTTTTTGATTTCCTGACTTTCGAAACAAAGGGTTTTTGAACTTCCATGAATTCAAAAACACACAACTCAATTTAATGTTTAAATGTTTAAAATTCAGCACCCTAAAATCATTATTTTACAAATTTAATCCCCATCTTACCCCTTGCCTGGCCATCCAATCCAACCTCCAAACCAAACCTATACCAGTGTCCGAACGAGATTAATTACATCCCCAAAACAGGCGGATCCCTGATGTTTGAAGTCGGTTCTCAACATCGGGATTGCCAAATTTCTAGGACTACATATTGACAGGATTGCAAAATTATTATTGGGCTTTGAATAGAGGGAATTTTGAATGCAAATCACTGCAATGGAAATTGTGAGTATTTCCATCACTGAGTTTGAGAGTTCGGGAATAAGTTGAATCAATTGTACCATCGTGGCGTCCTCCACTTAAATATTCAGACATTCAGAATTTTTTTGATCTCTTTTAATAACCTTATTTCAGTAG
>DF970672.1:0-93305 GCA_001270045.2 Bacteroidales bacterium 6E
TTTAGTGGACACTACTGATATTGAATATGCTATTATAAACCGTGCTGAATTGGATCATGCGCGGTTTTTTATTTGTAGGTCATTTTATTGGGTTATTGTCTGTGATTATCGGGTCATCACTCCTTTCCTTTTCGTATTTTTACCCGAAATATTTGAACTATGATCAAGTCAATGACCGGATTCGGAAAATCTGAATTCGAAATCAATAACCGCAAGGTAACTATTGAGATAAAATCGCTGAACAGTAAGCAGTCGGATGTTAATACAAGAATTCCACAATTATATAGGGAAAAGGAGATTGATATTCGACGTATGATAAATGATCATCTGATCAGAGGAAAAATTGACGTTTCAATTTATGTCGAAAGTTTGGGCGATTCGGGAAATGCAATTATCAATGAGGCTATTGCAAAGAGTTATTTCAGCTCTCTTGCAAAAATAAGTGATGATCTTGGGCTTCCTGTTAATGACCGAACCCTACAGATTGCCATGCGTCTTCCTGATACAATTAAGATGCAGTACGAACAACTTGAAGAATCAGAATGGGAGCTGTTGAAGGAGAACATTAACAATGCACTGCTTTTGGTAGATAGCTTTAGAAGGCAAGAAGGTATTGCGTTGGAAAGGGATCTAATGTCGAATATTGACCAAATCTTAAAGCTGCTTTCTTCGGTTGAAGCTTTTGAAATTCAAAGAATTGAAAATGTCAAATCAAGGCTTGGTGAGGCATTGTCATCATTACAACTAAACGGATCCATCAATCCTGAACGTTTTGAACAAGAGCTGATATTTTATCTCGAGCGCCTTGATTTCAATGAAGAGAAAGTTCGTTTGACAAATCATTGCCAATACTTTTTGGAAACCATGGAGGAGGTTGAAGCCAATGGCAAGAAACTAGCCTTTATCACTCAGGAGATTGGTCGCGAAATCAATACACTTGGGTCAAAAGCCAATGAAAGCAATATTCAAAGGATTGTCGTGCAAATGAAGGATGCCCTTGAGAAAGTTAAGGAACAAGTCTTAAATATTTTGTAGGGATGATAGAACCATTCAAATCGCCTGATCCCAAACTGATCATCGTTTCTGCGCCTTCAGGTGCCGGAAAAACGACAATTGTACGCCACATTTTGACACTTCCTATTCCTGTTGCTTTCTCGGTTTCAGCAACAAGCAGGTCTCCAAGAAATGGAGAATTAAATGGGAAAGATTATTACTTTCTGTCAATTGATGAATTCAATGAGAAGGTGGCGAACAATGAATTCCTGGAATGGGAAGAAGTTTATCCTGGTACTTGCTATGGTACATTAAAAAGTGAAGTTGACAGGATTTGGAATGATGGGAAAAGTGTAATTTTTGATGTGGATGTTGTTGGAGGCCTGAATATTAAAAATATTTATGGCGATAAAGCCCTTGCAATATTTGTACAGCCACCCTCAGTGGAAACATTAAGGCAAAGACTCCGTAGCAGGTCTACCGAAACAGAAGATAAAATTAACATGCGTATTGCCAAAGCGGAGTATGAGCTGGATTTTGCCAATCGATTTGATGTTGTTCTGGTAAATGACCAATTGGAGATTGCTCTTTCTGAGGCAGAAGATTTGGTCCGGAATTTTATTGGTATTTGACTTGTGTCTGAGATTTTGTAACTTGTTTAAGATCTTCCCAGGAAAATTGATTCAGAATATATGACAGATCTGCTGAACATACTTTTACCCCCAGGTAAAATCAGCCTGAAAGTGGGATTGTATTTTGGATCCTATAATCCTGTCCACATAGGTCATCTGGCTATTGCCAACTTTCTTGTCGAATATGGAGGAATTGACCAATTATGGTTTGTCTTGTCTCCCCAAAATCCCCACAAAAGTAAAGAGAATCTGCTTAACGATTATGACCGGTTGGAGATGATGCATATAGCAGTAGGAAATGACCATAGGTTTAGGGTAAGTGATATTGAGTTTCGTCTTCCCCGACCTTCATATACTTCAGATACTCTAGCCTATCTGGCTGAGAAATACCCGAATCATCACTTCTCAATCATTATGGGATCTGATAACCTTATGAATTTTCATAAGTGGAAGAATTACGAATCTATCTTGGAGCACTATGGGGTCATTGTTTATCCGCGTCCGGGTTTTGGTAGCGAAATGATTAACGCATATCCTAAGGTACGAATAGTTTCGGCACCGCAGATGGATATTTCCTCAACCTTTATTCGTGAAGCCATTCGTACGGGCAAGAACATCCGCCATTTCCTTCCTCCGGGAGTTTGGGAATATATCGACAAGATGGGATTTTATAAGGATTGAATATCGAAATTTCTGCGTATTTGAAATCCAATTGATTAAACCTGCGTAAATTCATGTTTTATTGCTGGGAGAACGCTTAATTTTAAGCAACCTAACCTATAAACATGAAATTATGGAAGGAGTCTCAGGTAACCGAGGTCCAGCCGTACGATCCGATTGCTTTATCAGTATTAGACCTGGAGGTCAGGATGGTCTGAAAATTGAATTGGCCGGCAAATCCAAGACACTTTATGGTCGCCAGATCATAAACTTTGTAACCGAGATTCTCCAATTCTTTGAATTATATGATGCGGATGTTTTCATTGAAGATAATGGAGCCCTTCCTTATGTTATTGCCGCACGAACAGAAGCAGCCCTAAAGCGCTTTATCGATTCGACAAAACAATTCCTGCTTCCAGAAATTACCAAAAACAGAAGGGAAACATCAAGGAATTGGCTTCGCCGCTCAAGATTGTATCTTCCCGGGGATCACCCCAAACTAATGATTAATGCTGGTTTGTATCAGTCTGATGGTATAATTCTTGATTTGGAGGATTCCGTAGCTCATGATAAAAAGCATGATGCTCGGTTTTTAGTCAGGAATGCGCTACGAAACAATGATTTTCAGGCTGCGGAATTGATGGTTCGGATTAACCAACTGCCTTTGGGATTTAAGGATTTGGAATATATAGTAAGCCAACCGGTTAATGTAATTCTGATTCCTAAATGTGAGTATGCCGCCCAGGTTGAAGCTGTCGATTTGAAGATCAAGGAACTAAAGGGTGAACGAACTGAACCAATCTGGTTAATGCCTATCATTGAAAGTGCACTTGGCGTAATTCACTCGTACGAAATTGCAACTTCTTCTCCCAATGTGGTGGCCTTGGCAATCGGACTTGAGGATTATACTGCCGATATCGGCGCCGAGCGTACCACCGATGGCACAGAATCCTTATTCGCACGAAGTATGTTAGTTAATTCGGCTCGTGCGGCAGGGGTACAACCTATTGATTCAGTTTTTAGTGATTTTGAGAATTTGCAAGCATTAAGAAGCGTTGCGAAATATTCCAAATCAATGGGCTTTGTTGGGATGGGTTGCATACATCCTGCGCAGATTAGTATTATAAACGAGTCTTATCAGCCTTCAAAGACGGAAATCGAAAAGGCAAAAAGGATAGTTATAGCGTTTGATGAAGCGCATGAAAGGGGTTTAGGCGTAATTTCTCTAGGATCAAAAATGATCGATGCTCCGATTGTCAAGAGAGCGTTGAATACTATTGAAATGGCGATTAGGTGCCAATTGGTCGAACCAAACTGGAAGGAAGAAGATGGACAATAAGCTGGTCAGGAATGCTGCCGGAAGGTTAGTCCCGGAAGTATTTAACGGGCAAACAGCAATTCCCTATATGGGAGTTGGGAAGTTTAAACCCAATGGCACAAAGCATGCCCCACCCATTTCTTCATGTGCCGATTACCCCGCAAACGGAGATAAGAGGTGTCAAACTCTCAGGGATGCTTTAATAAAATCAGGACTGTGTGATGGTATGACAATTTCAACACATCATCATTTGAGAGATGGCGATTATATTGCCAATACAGTTTTTGATATAGCTCATGAGCTTGGGATAAAGGGGCTTCGGTGGTTCCCATCTGCTTCATTCCCTTGCAATGCCCATTTAATCCCATATCTTGAGGATGGTACCATTGATTGGATTGAAGGTAGCATGAATGGGCCGCTTGGTGAATTTACATCTAGAGGGAGAATGAAAGGAACTGCAGTTCTTAGGTCTCATGGAGGTCGGGTGCAAGCAATCCAGGATGGAGAAGTAAAAATTGATATTGCCGTGATGGCAACACCCTCCTGCGATATGTTTGGAAACGCCAATGGTCTTGGTGGTCCTTCAGCTACCGGGGTTTTGGGTTATGCGGAGATGGATGTGCAGTATGCCGATAAAGTAATAATGGTTACTGATAATCTGGTCCCATTTCCATGTTTACCAATGCAAATTGTAGGGAATTTTGTTGACTTTGTCGTAGTTACCGATAAGTTAGGTGAAGCTGAAAGAATCATTTCCGGGACCACCCAAATAACACGTAGCCCTGACCGGCTGATCATTGCAGAGCTTACAGCTCGTTTTTGTGAGGCTGCTGGAATTATTTATGATGGTTGTGTTGTCCAGGCCGGTGCCGGAGGAATTTCGTTGGCTATAGCGGAGTATATAAAGGCAATCTTGCAAAAGAACCACTGGCGAATACGGGTTGGATTTGGTGGATCAACCCAATACATGACCCAGATGCTGGAGTCAGGATTAATGGAATACATTCTCGATGGACAGGTTTTTGATACGGAAGCGATAAGGTCGCTTAATGAAAACAGGAACCATCATAGTTTTTCAGTATTCAATGCCTATAATTATCATTCCAAAGGAAATTTTACCTCTATGATTGATGTAGTTACTCTAGGAGCTACGGAGATTGATGTAAACTTCAATGGAAATGTGGTCACACATTCTGATGGGATTTTACTTCACGGAATCGGAGGTTGGCAAAATTGCCTGTTTGCAAAGAATACGATTGTGGCACTGCCACTTTTCCGTAACCGTATTCCGGTAATTGTTGATGAAGTGACAACTCTCTGCGGTCCTGGAGACTTGATTGATGTTGTCGTGACTGAGCGGGGAATCGCAATCAATCCACTTAGAACCGATTTGATTGAAAAGACAAAAGACTCGGGTTTGCCTATTAAAACGATACAGGAATTGAAAGAAGAAGCTGAAACAATCTGTGGCAAACCCGACAAACCAAAGTTTGCAGATAAAATTGTGGCTATTGTAAAATGGGTCGATGGGACTGTAATTGATGTAATTAGGCAGATTGCAGATTAGATGAAAGGAAAAATTTTTCAAATCGATTTTATTCACAATAACGCATCAGAAAAGGGTATTCACTAATTTAAAATACTATGGTAAAGCGCAAAATTGTAACCATGCCGGGAGATGGAATAGGCCGGGTTGTTTTGGAGGAAGCACTAAGGGTTTTAGATGCCTCGGGATTTAAGGCTGATTATATTGAAGGTGATATTGGGTGGGAGTTTTGGTGTCGTGAGGGAGATCCTCTTCCAAAACGCACGATCGACTTGCTGGAAGAACATAGGGTAGGTCTTTTTGGGGCAATCACATCGAAACCTAAAGATGCTGCCCTTGCAGAACTTGATCCTGGCCTGCGTGATAAAGGATTGGTTTATTCCAGCCCGATAGTTGGTTTACGTCAGCATTTCGGTCTGGATATTTGTCTGCGCCCCTGTAAATCATATTTTGGAAATCCTCTCAACTTCATACGCCGGGGACCACATGGAGAGATAGTGGAACCCATGGTTGATGTTGCCATTTTCAGACAAAATACAGAAGGTCTCTATGGAGGGGTAGAATGGACAAATCCTCCTCAACAGGTTTACGATGCCTTAATGACCCATCCGAAATTTAAAACCAATTTTGGTTGGGCGCCCAAGGAGGATATCTCGGTCTCAACCCGAATCTTCACCCGAAAAATGACTCGGAGAATACTGGAAGCTGCATTCAATCATGCAATGAAAAATGGATACAGGTCAGTAACCGTCTGTGAAAAACCCAATGTCATAAGGGAAACGAGCGGAATGATGTACAAGATGGCCGTGGAGATGCAAAAGAATGAGTTTCCACATATTGAACTTTGGAACACAAACATCGATGCTCAAATGATGTGGTTAACCAAGAATCCTGAGGATTATGGAGTTATTGTTGCAGGAAACATGTTCGGTGATATTGTTTCAGATGCATTTGCAGGACTTATTGGTGGACTTGGTTTTGCTTGCAGTGCACAATATAATCCGGATACAGGTGTTGCTGTTTTTGAACCTACGCATGGTTCCGCGCCAAAATATGCCAGTTATAAAGTATCAATTGTGAATCCAATAGCCATGATCGAATCAGCCTGCATGATGCTGGAGTATATTGGGGATAATGATAAGGCCCTTCGAATCCGGAATGCAATTGCCAAAGTTGTGGCTGAGGGTAAGGTACGGACGTATGACATGATGAAGCTGACTGGAAATCAGGATGTAATTGACAAAGGAGCTGCTTCAACACGGGAAATGGCAGATGCCATTATTCGTGAATTAAAATAATTCCGGAACTAATTAAATCACTGGTTTGAGATGAAAGGTGAAGTGTTGAAATTATGGCCTGAGATCCATTGGATAAAGGACGAAGAATTAAGAGAGAAAACAGCCAGGGTATGGGAATTGGCGCTTGACAGGAGTGTTCTGACTGTCGATGACCTGAATCGTATACCATTTACGCTTCTTGCAGGACCCGATTTGAAAGTTAGTTTCATGGACCATAAAAGAAGTGTGGTTCATATTGCCCGGGATTGTGGAAATACAATCAATTCAATGTACCATGGCGAGTTACCGGTTGATATGGATGTTCTGATTGCCGGTGCAATACTGGCTGATGTTGGAAAGCTTTTGGAGTATGAACTGGATGAAAATGGAAATGCTATTCAAGGGCGTTATGGAAAATACTTAAGACATCCTTTCAGTGGTGTTTCATTGGCAGAACAATGCGATATCCCTTTTGAGGTTTGCCATATTATAGCTGCCCATGCCGACGAAGGTAACCTGATTAAGCGATCCACGGAGGCTTATATTGTTCATCATGCTGATTTTATGACATTTCTTCCGTTTAAATCCAGGCTAATTAAATAATCGCCCAAAACAATTCATTTTGTTTCCGATGTAAAATGCCAGAATAATAATCATTTTATGACAATCATAGAAAGTATCATTGCCCGTCATAGTTATAGAGATAAGGTATTCCCAGGTGAAATTGTCGATGTGGAAATCGATGTCAGACTGGCCAGAGACTTTGGTGGGGCGAATGTGGTAAAGAACCTTGTGGAAAATGGACTGAGTATAAATAAACAGACAAGTACCTTTTTTACATTTGATTGCAATCCTACGGGATCCGATCAAAAGTATGCCGCAAATCAACAAATCTGCAGGCAATTCGCCAGGGAGAACATGATAAAGGTTTTTGACATTGATGCCGGAATTGGTACACATCTTGCCATAGACAAGGGATTGGCTGTTCCGGGAGGGACGTTGGTCTCTACGGATTCTCATGCAAATATTTTGGGCGCAATTGGTTGTTTTGGACAGGGGATGGGAGATCAGGACATTGCTGCTGCGTGGGCGAAGGGGGCCGTATGGTTTAAGGTGCCTGAAACAGTGAAAATAACACTTGTCGGTGATCGCCCCAAGGATATATACGCCAAGGATATCATTCTAAATCTGCTTCAAAAATTTGGTACTGATACCCTTTTAGGGGTTGCCATTGAGTTATATGGCAAGGAGGTAGATAATCTCTCACTTGATGAGAGGATAACAATCTCATCAATGGCTACCGAAATGGGAGCAATAATTTTGTTCATTCCTCCGAATGATGATATTATCAGATATTGCCTCAACCATTCGGGAAAAGAGTTTACTCCTGTTTTTGCAGAAGAGAATGCACATTATGCAAAAGAATATGTAGTTGATATTTCGGAATTCCTGCCAAGGATTTCTTTACCCGGAAAACCCCATAACACAGTACCTGTGAACCAACTGAAAGGAACGGAAATCGATTCCGTTTTTATAGGAAGCTGCACGAATGGGCGTATAGAGGATCTTAGGATTATCGCCAAAATCCTTAACGGCAGAAAGATAGCCAGTGGTGTCGTTTTAAAAATTGTTCCTGCCACTGATGGAGTCTGGCAACAATCATTGGATGAGGGACTTATTCGTATCTTTAAAAATGCTGGTGCATTAGTAAGCAATGCAGGTTGTGCAGGTTGTGCTTCTGGACAGGTTGGTCAGAACGGACCTGGTGAGAAAACTCTTAGCACAGGTAATAGAAACTTTACAGGAAAACAGGGAAAAGGTGAGGTATTTCTTGCTTCTCCTGCAATTGCTGCTGCGACGGCAATTGCAGGGTATATCACGACTCCAGATGAAATCCCGGATCGTCCGGCAAAACGATCTGCTGTTGCAATAAAGAATGTTTTTGGAAGATCGGATAGCTTTCAAAAGGACCAAAAACCTGATGTTCTTACCGGTAAGGTTTGGTTAATCCCTGAAGACAATATTGACACCGATATGATATTTCACAACAGGCATCTGGCGATCACCGAGGTTTCGGAAATGGGAAGGTTCGCGTTTGGAAATCTTGAGGGATGGGAGAATTTTGCGGATATGGCTCAACCCGGGGATATTATCATTACCGGCAGGAATTTTGGTTCTGGCAGTTCCCGCCAACAAGCAGTCGATTGTTTCAAAGCTTTGGGAATTCATGCAATTTTAGCCAGATCATTTGGGGCCATTTATGAAAGAAATGCCATCAATTCAGGATTTCCGGTTTTGGTATACGATGATCTTGAATCCCTTGACCTCCAGTTAAGGGATGAGGTTGTTATTGACCTGAAAAACAGTATGATCATAAATAAATCAAATGGTAAACAATTGCCTTTGAAACCTATACCTGAAGTCCAGTTACAGATATACATGGCTGGCGGCATTTTAAATCTGAAGGGTTAGTTTTTCCCGATATTAAGTATTTAGAAAGAATGGAGTTTGGGAGGGTGGGTATTATGGATCAATAAAAAATGGATCTGACCTAAAATCTTTGAATCATGGCAAGAACTTATGCAGAAAAAATTCTGGATGCTGAAGCTGGGAGTATTGTTTTTAAACATCCCGATTTGGTTTTATCGCACGATAATACCGCAAGCATTGAAAAGATTTTTCGAAATATGCGTGGATTAAGACCTTTTAATTCAGGCAATTTGGTAATAACTCTTGATCACAATGCTCCTCCAACCAACGTCAAACTTGCTAACGACTACCAGCAAATCAGAAATTTTGTTGAGGAGAATCGTATTGAAAGGTTTCATGATGTAGGTTCAGGCATCTGTCACCAATTGATGGCAAATTATGCCCGGCCGGGGATGATAGTTGTTGGCAGTGACAGTCATACCTGTACTGCAGGAGCCTTTAATGCGTTTGCAGTTGGAATAGACCGTACAGAAACCGCTGGAATTTGGAAAACAGGGGAGACCTGGTTCAGGGTACCCGAGACTTTAAAAATTACGTTGACTGGTTCATTGGCTGCCAATGTATATGCAAAAGACTTGGCATTGACCATCATTGGAATGATAGGTTCAGACGGTGCCGATTATTTGTCTGTCGAATTTCATGGGGAAGGGTTGAAATCCCTGACTATGGACGATCGCATGACCATTGCCAATATGGCATCTGAGATGGGAGCAAAGAATGCAGTATTCCCAGTCGATTCAGTTTTAAAGAATTTTTTGGGAAATGATTTTGAGGGTATTTGGGCTGATAAACATGCACACTATAAAAGGGAGTTGAAAATTGATCTTTGCAAATTGTTCCCTGTCGTTGCCGCTCCCCATAACGTCGACAATGTAAAGGCAGTCAATGAAGTGGCTGGAACACCGGTGGGGCAGGCCCTTATTGGAACTTGTACAAATGGTCGGTTGTCGGATCTCAGAATTGCCGCGGCAATACTGAAAGGTCAGAAAGTTGCCTCAAATGTTCAGCTTCATGTCATTCCTGCCTCCCGGGAAATATACTTGCAGGCAATGAAAGAAGGAATAATCCAGGATTTGGTCGAAGCAGGTGCAAACATCCTGTCGCCTTCATGTGGACCTTGTTTGGGAACAGGTCAGGGAATACCTTCAGATGGAATTAACATTGTTTCGACTGCAAACCGAAACTTTCCAGGCAGGATGGGGAATAGAAATTCTTTCATTTATTTGGGATCACCATCAACAGTTGCATTGTCGGCAATCGAAGGCAGGATTGTATCACCCGGCATGAAGCCAAATCAATATTTCAAAAAGGACATCAATGCAAAAATGAATGTTGAGCTCAAAATTTCTGAAAACAGAAAATTTAGTGGTGTTTGGGCATATCAGGATATCGACAATCTGAATACTGACCAGATGTTTGCAGGAAATCTTACTTATGAGATAAACAGCTCAGATCCAGAAAAAATTGCACCCCATTTATTTAAGGGGTTTGACGATAAGTTTGCAGAGCTGGTTGAAAATGGCGATATTGTGATCTGCGGTCAAAACTTTGGATGTGGAAGTTCCCGGGAACACCCCTCGGTCGGGTTGGTTTTTGCAGGTGTGAAATCAGTGATCGTCAAATCGGTCTCACGAATATTTTATAGGTCAGCAATCAATCAGGGATTACCAATAATCGTTTTGCCTGAAGCAGTGGAGGCATATCACCCCGGTGATATAGTAAAGATTTTTCTGAGGGAAGGGAAAGTATATATTGGTGAGCGCATATTTAAGTTCAATCCTCTTCCCGAACAATTGATGGAGATCCTGTCAAAGGGTGGCCTCGTAAGAGCCCTGGCTAAATAAGATTTAAGAGGATTGCTGTATAAGATATGAGAATGCCTTTCAAACAAAATAGACAGTAATAAAATATCCGGTTATGAAAGAACAAATAGCAAATATTTTAAGTACTCTGGATATTCATTCAGAGAATCCTGGTCTTTGCACTGGAAAGAATTGGCCTGAGGCAGGCGGTGACTTTATTGTATCTTATTCTCCGGCTGATGGAAAACCAATTGCAAGCATAAAGCAAGCCACTTCGCGTGACTTTCACTATTTACTTGATATGGCAACAGGCGCATTTCGGGAGTGGCGAAAGAAACCAGCTCCGCAGAGAGGTGAAATCGTTCGGCAAATCGGTCTTGAACTTAGAAAGTACAAAGAGCCGCTTGGTAAACTTGTTTCTTATGAAATGGGAAAGATATATCAGGAGGGCTTGGGTGAAGTGCAGGAGATGATTGATATCTGTGATTTTGCAGTCGGACAGAGTCGTCAGCTTTATGGATTCACTATGCAAAGTGAGCGCCCAAATCATAGAATGTATGATCAGTATCACCCATTAGGTATTGTAGGAGTGGTATCCGCATTTAATTTTCCGGTTGCCGTTTGGGCCTGGAATGCGATGATTGCGTTAGTGGCGGGAGATGTAGTCATTTGGAAACCTTCTTCAAAAGTGCTTTTGTGTGCTATAGCTGTACATAAAATTGTGGCACGGGTCATGGAGAGGAATGGATTGCCGGAAGGCATTCTTAATCTGGTTGCTGCCAGTTCAAGGAATCTTGGAGATGAATTTTTCACTGAAAAGAGTATTCCATTGATTTCTTTTACAGGATCTACACGGATTGGCAAGAAGGTGGGGAAAATGGTCGGAGAACGCCTGGGCCGAACAATTCTTGAACTTGGCGGAAACAATGCCATTATTGTTACTCCTCATGCGAATGTCAACCTGGCAGTCAGGGCCATTCTTTTTGGGGCAGTAGGAACATGTGGTCAAAGATGTACATCCACAAGAAGAGTTATCGTCCATGAATCCCATTACGAAACGGTAAAAGAACAATTATTGTCTGGTTATAAAAGTCTAAAAATAGGACATCCTCTCGATCCTGAAATCCATGTGGGGCCTTTGATCGACAAAGTTGCTAAAGATACTTTTTTAACAGCGGTTGAACAGGTTAAGTCTGAAGGCGGAAGTATTTTATGTGGAGGAGTCGAGTTGTCAGGTACAGGTTATGAATCGGGTTGCTACGTAATGCCTGCAATTGCCGAGGTAATGGATCATTATCAGATTGTCCAGGAAGAGACTTTTGTCCCCTTGTTATATTTGATAAAGTACCGTACATTGGAAGAAGCCATTCAAATACATAACGATGTCCCGCAAGGATTGTCATCGGCGATGTTCACGACAAACCTCAGCGAAGCCGAGTATTTTCTTTCGAATGTTGGTTCTGATTGCGGCATTGCCAATATCAACATAGGTACCTCAGGGGCTGAAATTGGTGGGGCATTTGGCGGGGAAAAGGATACCGGTGGCGGTCGCGAATCGGGTTCAGATGCCTGGAAGGCATATATGCGCAGACAAACCAATACCATTAATTACGGTACAGAACTTCCATTGGCTCAAGGAATACGTTTTGAGTTATGATGAGGATGGGATTCTTGAAGTTTAAAAGCTAACAATACAAGAAAGAATTTTGTAATGATAAAAATTGGAATACTGAGGGAAGGGAAGGCACCACCTGATAAGCGTGTGCCCTTTACCCCGGAACAATGTAAATATATAAATGAATCGGTAACCGGGGTGGAGGTGATTGTCCAGCCTTCCCCTCATCGATGTTTTTTGGATAATGAGTATAAATCATTGGGAATAAGAGTCGAAGAGGATCTTTCCTTTTGCGATATCCTGATGGGGGTCAAGGAAGTGAATATACCTGACTTGATTTCTGGCAAAACCTATATGTTTTTCTCACATACCATTAAAAAGCAACCATATAACCGTGAATTGTTAAAAGCACTTGTTAGGGCGGGTATTAGGATGGTTGATTATGAAGCACTCACAGACAGAGATGGAAATCGAATAATAGGTTTTGGAAGGTTTGCGGGTGTCGTTGGCGCTTATAATGGCTTTCGGGCAATCGGGCTTAAAAGGGGACTCTACAACTTAAAGCCAGCCTATTTTTGCAGGGATATGGAAGAAATGGTGGCAGAACTGTCGAAAGTGACCATTCCTCCAATAACTATTGCTGTTACGGGTGGTGGTAGGGTCGCTGGAGGTGTGGTTGAATTGTTTCAGAGAATTGGCCTTGAAAGCGTGGATCCAGAGAGATTCGTCCATCTAGGAAAGATTGATAAACCATTGTATGTCAGGCTTGATCCTTCTGATTATAACAGTCATAGCCTCGGCAAACCGTTTGATTATTCCCATTTTTATTCCCGGCCGGATGAATATGAGGGAACATTCCATCGGTTTTTCCCAGCAACTGATTTGTTGATCGGGGCTGCATACTGGGATCCTTCGGCTCCTGTTTTATTTACACTGGATGATACGCGTAGGGCTGAATTTAGAATTTCAGTTATTGCCGATATTACCTGTGATATTGATGGATCTATTCCTACAACGCGCCGTGCAACCTCCATAGATGACCCATTTTATGATTATGATCCGATGACCAATCAATTGGACAAGGCGTTAAGTAAACCAAATAACATTACTGTTATGGCAGTTGATAACCTACCCTGCGAGTTACCTGTGGATGCATCATTCGATTTTGGAAAGAATTTGATTGATAAGGTCCTGGATCCTTTGCTGGGGAACGATCCTGATGAAATTATTGGCAGGGCAACCATTACCGATGACGGCAAACTGAGCGGCCGGTTCAGATATCTGCAGAATTTTCTTGATGGTGTTGAATAAGCCGGGATAATTTTCCCAATCGAAATCCAGTGCACTAATCACTTATAAAGCTGAAAAAAATGAAAACAATTCTGATACTGGGAGCTGGATTGTCATCCCGCAGACTAATTTCTTATTTGGAGGAAGAAGCAAAGATTCATCACTGGACAATTAGGGTAGGCGACAGGGATATGGAGACAGTCAGGGAGAAAGTCTCTTATCCAACCCAAGCTTTTGAGTTTGACATTCAAAATTCCTTGCAGTTAGCAAAAGAGGTTGACTCAGCCACTTTAGTAATATCGATGCTTCCAGCCAGGTTTCATCCCCTTGTGGCACAAGCATGTCTAAAGTCGAACAAATCAATGCTGACGGCTTCCTATGAATCTCCCGAAATCAGGCTTATGGAAAGGGAGGTTCAGGAAAAGGGTCTTTTTTTTCTGAATGAAATCGGTCTGGATCCCGGGATAGACCATATGTCAGCAATGCAGGTCATCGAAAGAATCAGAAATGATGGACATACATTAACAGGATTTGAATCATTTACAGGAGGCTTGGTTGCACCTGAGTCGGACAATAATCCATGGCATTACAAGTTTACGTGGAATCCGACGAATGTTGTACTTGCTGGTTGGCCAGGCCCGGCTCAGTTTATTCAGTGCGGAAAAATTAAATACATTCCCTACAGCAGGCTGTTTCGTCGGATTGAGTATATGGACATTGAGGGGTTTGGCAGGTTTGAAGGATATGCCAACCGTGATTCCCTGAAATACATTGAAAAGTATAGGCTGCAAGGAGTGCCTACAGTTTATCGAGGCACCCTCAGACGACCTGGATTTTCGAAAGCCTGGGATATTTTTGTCCAATTGGGTGCCACAGATAATTCTTATGTGATGCAAAATTCCGAGAATATGACCCATAGGGAGTTCATTAATTCATTTTTGTATTACCATCCGACCGATTCAGTTGAGGTGAAGCTATACAGGGCATTTCATATTGATCAGGATTCTCCTTTGATTGAAATGCTGGAATGGCTGGGGATCTTCAGTAACGAAAAAGTTGGTGTTAAAGATGGTAGCCCAGCCAAAATTTTGGAAGCAATCCTGATGAAAAAATGGAAATTGATGGAACATGATAAGGATATGGTAGTCATGTGGCACAAATTCAATTATGTCGACTGTAAGAGTGGTGATGAGGTGGAATTAACTTCGTCTATGGGCATAATTGGAGAAGAACATGGGAATACCGCTATGGCTCTGACAGTTGGGTTGCCATTAGGAATAGCTGCATCACTCTATTTGCAGGACAGGATTAAATTGACAGGCGTTTTCATTCCAATCATTAAGGAAATATATGAGCCCGTTTTGGAGGAACTGAAAAAACTGGGTATCGTATTCAGGGAAAAAGTCATCGAGAAGAATCACTGAAAGTTTATTAATGACAACTTAACCTTGTTCATGGGGTAAATGTCTGCTTCTCACGTTATATTTGCGATGAAACTTTCAGAAAACAGATGGACCTGAAGTCAATAGAACAAAACAGGCGGCAACTAACTGTTGCAGAGGAAGTAGTTAACGGAATTACCCATGGTATTGGTGCATTATTGAGTATTGCAGGGCTTGTTGTTCTTATCATTACCGCATCTATGCATGGTGATGCATGGCATATAACCAGTTTTACCATTTTCGGGATTTCCCTGGTGGTTTTATACACTTCTTCGACTCTTTACCACAGTTTCTCCGGTAAAAAGCTAAAAGATCTTTTTGCCCGGTTTGACCATGCGGCTATCTTTATGCTGATAGCCGGAACATACACTCCATTCCTTCTTACAACTATCAGGGGGCCTTTGGGGTGGACATTCTTCGGGATAATCTGGGCAGTGGCGATTACAGGGATGGTTATCAGATCGATTTATCTCTTCCGTTTCCGACGTCTGATGGTTTTCATTTATCTTGTTATGGGCTGGATGTTTATCTTTATGATTAACTCCATGATCAAAAACCTGCCTCCCTTAAGTCTTGCATTTTTATTCGCGGGGGGGTTGTCTTATTCAATAGGGGTCATATTCTATGCCTGGAGGAAATTGCCGTTTGGTCATGGAATCTGGCACCTGTTTGTTCTCGGGGGAAGCATTACACATTTTTTCGCCGTTCTCTATAGTTTGGTTTGAGTGGTTATTGAGGAAGATTATTTATTGGGCGTGTCAGTGTAATGCAATTGTATCTTCAGGTTTTCCAGGATGTTGAAAACTATTGGGCAAATTCCGTAATTGCTGATGACCGAAAGTGTTCTTCGGGTGAAGCCCCACTTATGTGTATGAGGATAAGAATGGCAGTCCGATGGTCTGTCTTTGTAAATGGTGCATTCTTTCCCATTGAGATATTTACATGGTAAACCCTTGAGAAATTTTGATCCTTGAAATTGGTCAATATCAAGGTATTGGATTTCAAATGTCTCTTCATCCATATTTTCAAGTGCCGCCAAATGGGAAATTTCTTCAGAAGTGACCGTTGGTGTTAATGAATGACAGCAATTTCCACACTCCAGACAATCGATTTGATTTGTGATTTCCCTATGAAGTCGGTGCACAATTCGATCGACCTTCCGGGAATCAAGTCCTTTCAGGAAACTCCTGAACCTGAAATTTTCGTTTTCCCTCTGGATGGAAAGTTTTTCAATTCGGTTGAGATTAGTTTCTATAGGTAACATGATTTCTTTATTAGTTGGTTTTGCTCTTAATGCATTAAATGATAATGTTTGGTTTGATAAAAGACAACATTAAATCAGGGGACTCATCCTAATTAGTTATCACCTTCACTGTAAAGTTAATATCTCCCCTTAATTAAGTTTCCGGGGTTTTAACTCTTCAAAGAAAATATCGTCATTCGGTACATCAAAGTCGATTCCGGTTACACGAAGGTAATTGTCGGTATTAAATTTAACGGTTCCAAACTTAAACCAGGCTTGTTCCTGGTCCCACTTTATTTTAAAAACATCGTAATGGAAATGCTCAAGTGTAAAGGATAGTTCAGGTGAGTGTTCCAATTCAACTGAAAGTATTCCATTATTAAGTTTGACGATTATTTTGCCGTATATTTCGGAATAGTATTCACCTGTAAACTTTTCGAGAGGGAGAGATGGTGAGGTGTTTTCAAGACGCGACTCTATTCTTTTGGTAATCCGGGTATCACTATTTTCCCGTGTCATTGTTCTTTCCAATAAATCAGCTGACCAGTCTTTTTCTTTATTTACACCCAGAAAAGCATCCAGTGTCTGGTAGGTCAATGCCATATATGGGCTTCTCATTCCGTTGGTAAGAACAACGATGCCCAGTTTTTCATCTGGCAGCATGGAAACTGCAGAGATCATCCCGTCATACCCTCCGGTATGACCAACAAACAGCCTTCCGTGATAATCACGAAGACCCCACCCCAGCCCATATCCATTGAATAGTGTTCCTGACTCATTTCTTGAGAAATGATTGACAGAGTGGTGATTGTGTGGTGTCCAAAGTGTGTTAAGTGTTTTTGTACCAATCACTTCTTTGCCTTTCCATATTCCCTGGTCCATATTGGTGATCATCCAATGTGCAATGTCATTGACGCTTGCGAAGAGCCCACCCATTGCTGCAATTTCTGACCAATCCGTATATGGTATTGGGATATTCCCATTCTTGCCAAGGGCATGAGGTTTGGCAACGTTTTCAAAATCTTGCAGTTCATGTGTGAAAATCGTTGTTCTTTTCATTTCCAAAGGGTCCAGTATCCTTTCCCTTGCATTTTCATACCATGTTCTGCCTGTAATTGCCTCAATCACTTTGCCCGCTGCAATAAACATGATGTTTGAATAACCATAACCAGCCCGAAATTTAAATGCAGGAGGCAAATGGCTTGATTGTTTTATAATGTCTTCAGCCTTTAGGTTTGATTTGTACCATATGACATCCCCGCTAAATGTCCCAAGCCCAACCCGATGGCTGAGCAAATCGCGGATGGTTACCTGGCTGCTGATATATGGATCATAAACCTGAAACCAGGGTAAATAATTTTGGACCTGATCGTCCCAACTACATTTACCTTCTTCCACCAATTGTCCAAGCATGGTGGCTGTGAATGCCTTGGTGTTTGAAGCTATGGCATACATTGTATTGCCATCCGGACGTTCATTATGTCCTTCCTCTTTTTCACCATATCCCTTCGAGAAAATGATTTTTCCGTCTTTTACTATGGCCACCGAGAATCCGGGTATACCCCAGTCATTGCATGCCTTTTCGTAAAACAAGTCAAGTTCCTTCAGAATATTTTCATTTGTTTTTTTTTGCCCTTGCACAGTGGCAATCGATATGAGCAAAAGAAATAGTATTGATAACTTACTTTTCATTTTAAATAAGCTGAGATTCATGCAAATACATTGATAATGAGATATGTAATAGATATTTTAAAAAAATATATATGAATATGTTTATACAAAATAAACATGATTTTTCAAATTTCCTAATCGGAAAAGTCAAGTCCTATTAAATGATAAAGAAGACCCCATGAAAATATTTGAGAATTTATAGATCCTTTCATTTATGCAGAATGTATTGGTAACGTTAAGCCAATATTAAAAGATCATTTGGTGTCTATTTTGATCTGAATTCACGTATATTCTTAATGTTCACGATATTTTTATTGTCACTAAGGTGCAGAATAGCAGCGTAATGCGGTATGGTTTTGCATAATATAAAGCTGATTGAACCTAACTTCCCATTTGAATATTAGAATATTTCGATAAGATATTATGCGGCATAAAACAGTCAAATTCGCCAAAATCCCTTGTGTTTTATTAAAATCTTGTTATTACATTTACGAGAACTGATTGTTTGGGTAAGGATATTTATTTATGACTTCGCAACATTCATAACCAATTGTCAGTTTATGAATTTCTGATCATTAAACAATAGGAATATATGGATTCAAAGATTCAGCAATTAACCGAAGCCATTTTCAATGAAGGCGTACAAAAGGCAAAAGATGAGGCTGAGCTAATTGTAAAAGAGGCTCAAGCCAAAGCTGCGCAGATTGAAAAAGAGGCGAAAGATGCCGCCGAGAAATTATTGCATGAAGCAGGTGAAAAATCCAGGGAGATCAGGCGACATGTGGATTCTGAAATAAAGATGACAGTAAACCAGGCTGTGTCGGCCGTCAAGCAGGAAATAACCTCGGTTATTTCAATGAAAGTGATCCAGCCTTCTGTAAAGGAATTGTTTTCAGACAAGGAATATTTGAAATCACTCATTCTTGAAGTGGTCAGGGGCTGGCTTAAAAGGGAAAGTTTTGATCTTAACCTGATTTTATCTGAAGCAGGGAAGGAAGAGATGGAGAAATATTTTAAAAATAACCTTGCTAAAGAGTTGAATAATGGTTTGTCCATCCAGTTTTCAAGTAGTGTAAAATCCGGATTTCGTATTGGCCCTGCTGATGGAAGTTATATAATTAGTTTTACAGATGACGATTTCGTTAATTTCCTGAAGGGATATCTCCGTCCGAAGACAAGTCAAATCCTCTTTGAAGAAAACAAATGAGTCGAAACTATTACTGTCTGGTTGCCGGCTTGCCCGATATCGTTCCTGACGATAAAAAACTACATTTCTCGGCTGTTCAATTGCGTAATTATCTGAGGAGTGAGTTGCACCCGGATGATTATGCCATGATCATGCTTTTTTATTTGCCTTGGGATCATGAAAATCTGTTGAATGTTTGTTTCAATACCGGTAAACCCTGGGATGAAAGAGGAAGTTATTCGATGGAACAGATTCATCAACTGGCCGATAAGAAGCAGTTTGAGATTATGGACAGGTCCGAATTCCCGTTATATTTCTCCGAATTTATTGAGCTTTTCCATGATGAGGAAGAGGATATCACGGTTTCAACCGGCAGTCATTTCCTTACCAAATCATGGCATGAGATGCTTAGTGGACATTCCAATGAATTCGTGAGAGAAGTTGGTGCCTATAAACTGAATATCGGAAATATCATGGTCGCCTTGAATGGCAGGAAATTCAATATTCCGGTAGAAGACTCCCTGATTGGAAGTGATGAGGTAACACACGCCCTGAGGAAAAGCAGGTCACGCGACTTTGGCTTGTCAGCGGAAATTTCAGACATTGAGGAGATTATACAAATGTTTGAAATTCATGATATTCTTGAAAGGGAGCTTCGGATCGATAACCATTTTTGGAAGTTTTTGGATGAGGCCAGTTTTTTCAATTATTTCACTGCAGAGAAAGTCCTGGCATTCGTTCTGAAAGTGTTTATTGCTGAGCGCTGGCATAAGCTCGATACGGAAAAAGGGCAACAAATGTTCGTTCGTTTGCTTGCCGAACTTCAATCTAATTTTGTAATTCCTGAAGAATTCGCAACAACATATGGCAAAAGAAAATAAAACGACAGGCAAAGTGGCCGGTATTGTGGCCAACCTGGTGATTGTAGATGTGGATGGGCCAGTGGCTCAAAACGAGATATGCTTTATTACCCTGAAGGAGGAGAGATTGATGGCCGAGGTCATCAAGATTGTAGGTAAACATGCCTATGTCCAGGTTTTTGAAAGTACCAGAGGGCTAAAGCCTGGTTCGGAAGTTGAATTCCAGGGACATATGCTTGAAGTGACTCTCGGGCCAGGAATACTCTCCCGTAACTACGACGGATTGCAGAACGATCTCGACAAGATGGAAGGGGTCTTTTTGAAAAGGGGTGATTATACAGATCCTTTGAACCGTGAAAAGTTATATTCATTCAAACCTTTGGCTCAGCCCGGAGATGTTTTAAAGGCCGGTGACTGGATCGGAGAGGTGGATGAAAACGATATGCCCCACAAAATAATGTTGCCGTTTAAATTTCAAGGCTCCTATACGCTTAAGAGTATTGTCCCGGCCGGTGATTATGTTGTCGATCATAAGGTTGCCATTGTTACCGATCAGGATGGGAATGATGTTCCCCTTACGATGGTTCAAAAATGGCCCGTAAAGGTAGCCATTCGTGCGTTCCGTGACAAACCCCGTCCTTTTAAGCTTCTTGAGACAGGGGTTCGATGTATGGATACCCTTAATCCAATTGCCGAAGGAGGGACAGGATTTATTCCTGGGCCTTTTGGGACTGGGAAGACCGTTTTACAGCATGCCATTTCGAAGCAAGCTGAAGCGGATATCGTGATTATTGCAGCTTGTGGTGAGCGTGCCAATGAGGTGGTTGAGGTATTTACCGAGTTTCCCGAACTTGAAGACCCTCGCACTGGAAAAAAATTGATTGAAAGAACCATCATTATCGCAAATACATCTAATATGCCTGTTGCTGCCCGTGAAGCATCTGTATACACGGCCATGACCATTGGTGAGTATTATCGATCAATGGGCCTTAAGGTTCTTTTGATGGCTGATTCAACTTCCCGCTGGGCTCAGGCTTTGCGTGAGATGTCGAACAGGTTGGAAGAGCTTCCCGGTCCGGATGCATTCCCTATGGACCTTTCTGCCATTATATCAAACTTCTATTCCCGGGCCGGATATGTTTATCTTAATAATGGGGCTAGCGGGTCCATTACATTTATCGGTACTGTCTCTCCGGCAGGAGGTAACCTGAAGGAGCCTGTTACTGAAAGTACACGAAAAGCGGCCCGTTGTTTCTATGGGCTAAACCAAGGTCGTGCCGACAGCAAGAGATATCCGGCCATCGATCCGATCGACAGCTATTCAAAATACCTTGAATATCCGGAAGTACAGGAGAATCTGTCCCGAAATGTCAGTGAAGACTGGTTGGATGATGTACTTAAAACAAAGGATATTTTACTTCGTGGCAAAGAAGCCATGGAACAGATCAATATTTTGGGTGATGACGGTGTTCCTCTTAATTTCCATGAGCGTTACTGGAGATCTGAGCTGATTGACTTTGTCATTTTACAACAGGATGCTTTTGATAAGATCGACTCTTCATCACCAATGAAGCGGCAGCAGTATATGTTGTCAAAAGTCCTTGAAGTTGCTGATGCAAGGTTCTCATTCCAGCATTTCGAGGAAGTCAGTACTTTCTTCAAGCAGGTTATCAATGAGTTCAAACAGATGAACTATTCAGAATTCCATTCTGATCAGTTCAAAAAACATGAGGATCAACTGAATAAATTGATGAAGACACGGATGAATTAGCCGTATCATTAACATCTAAAATGAAATCATATGGAAAGTCAGGCATTTCAAAAAGTATATACTAAACTGACCAATATTACCAAGGCGACTGTGACCCTGAAGGCTGAAGGCGTTGGTTATGACGAGATCGCTTCAGTTCATGGAAGATTGGCACAAGTGGTGAAGATCATGGGTAATGAAATCACCCTTCAGGTTTTTGAAGGCACGGAAGGAATTCCTACCAATGCTGAAGTCAGCTTTTTGGCCAGGCCTCCCCAGTTAAAAGTGAGTGACGAACTTGCAGGGAGGTTCTTTAACGCATTCGGTGAGCCGATCGATGGTGGCCCTGAAATCCAGGGTGAGGTTCGCGACATTGGGAGTCCTTCTGTTAACCCGGTGAGACGAAAGCAGCCTTCAAACCTCATCGCTACGGGAATAGCCGGAATTGACCTGAATAATAGCCTTGTGTCCGGACAAAAAATTCCTTTTTTTGCCGACCCTGACCAGCCATATAACCAGGTAATGGCCATGGTTGCCCTCAGGGCAAAGACTGACAAAATTATTCTCGGTGGCATGGGGTTATCAAATGATGACTATCTGTATTTTAAGAATGTTTTTGACAATGCCGGAGCACTTGACCGTATTGTCAGTTTCGTCAATACCACCGATAATCCTCCGGTTGAACGATTGCTGGTGCCGGATATGGCTCTGACAGCAGCCGAGTATTTTGCGGTTGACAAAAATGAGAGCGTACTTGTTTTGCTTACCGACATGACTCTTTTTGCTGATGCCCTGAGTATTGTTTCCAACCGAATGGACCAAATCCCTTCCAAGGACAGTATGCCGGGGTCCTTATATTCCGATCTTGCCAGGATCTATGAAAAGGCCGTGCAGTTCCCATCAGGCGGTTCAATTACAATTATCGCCGTCACTACCTTGTCAGGAGGTGACATTACACATGCCATTCCCGATAATACGGGATATATAACCGAAGGTCAGCTTTTCCTGCGACGTGATTCCGAAATAGGTAAGGTAATTGTTGACCCGTTCCGTTCACTCTCAAGGCTTAAGCAGTTAGTTATCGGAAAACAGACACGACCGGATCATCCGCAGGTCATGAATGCTGCGATCAGGTTATATGCTGATGCCGCAAATGCCAGGACTAAGCTGGAAAATGGTTTTGACCTGACGGATTATGATGAACGCACTTTGAAATTTGCGCGTGACTATTCTGACAGGCTTCTGGCGATTGATGTCAATGTTGACACAGATACGATGCTCGATATTTCCTGGGAACTGTTTGGGAAGTATTTTTCAAAGGCTGAAGTTGCAATCAGGGAAAGTCTTGTACAGAAATACTGGAAAAACTAACAGGATGCTTTCATACCATATTTTGGGTAAATATGGGGAGGCTACGATAAATGTGCTTTAATATAGTTCGATGTTTCTTTGAAGTGCAGATGTATGAATATCACCAATGGAGAATAACCGTTATAAAATCAGAAAATAGTGGCGATTAAATTTCAATATAATAAAACTGCATTGCAGGGTCTCGACAAGCAACTTAAAGTCAGGGAAAGGGCTCTTCCAACCTTAAAGAACAAAGAGTCTGCTCTCAGGATGGAGGTGAGAAAGGCTAAGGATAAGGCAGGAGAGCTTGAGGCAGAGTATCAGCAGAAAGTCAGTTCTTATAATAATATTGCCCGACTATGGGGAGAGTTTGATCATAGTATGATTCATATCAGTAATGTTGAACTGAGTTCCAAGAAAATTGCCGGGGTATTTACACCAGTATTGGAAAATATCGAATTTGAGATCAAGGTCGATAATCTATTTGAAATGCCGGTTTGGGTGGTGGATGGATTGCACATCATTAAGAAAGTTGCTGAGATTGCCATTGAACGGGAAGTATATCTGCGTAAAATGGAGCTGCTCGATTTCGCAAGGAAGAAAACCACCCAAAAGGTGAATTTGTATGAGAAAGTCCAGATACCGGGATTTCAGGATGCCATAAGAAAGATTAAGCGATTCCTGGAAGATGAAGACAATCTTTCCAAATCGGCACAAAAAATTGTTAAAGACAGACAGCAAAAGCAAAAACAGGAGGCAGTTATATGATTGTGCCAATGTTTAAATACTCGTTTCTGGTTTATCATGCTGGTTATAGCGATTTCCTGAAAGAGATTCGTAAGATTGGCGTGGTTCATATCAACCAGAAGAACCTGGAGCCAACACATGATATGCAAGAACTTTTCAGGCATATCAGTGATGTTGACAGGGTCCTCAAAAAGATGGAGTGGCTTACTCCCGAAGAGACTCCATCCAGACCTGCCTGTACATCAGGGGAAAAGGTATATAACCGAATCCGGGATATTGAGAAAGATCTGGAGCATAATCACCATCTTCAGGTTCATTATGAGAAGGAACTTCGCCAGATGATCCCATGGGGGGATTTCGATTGGGAAGTTGTTGAACATCTCAAGGAGAAGGGATTGTATATCCGATTTTATAATTGCCCAATAAAAAAGTTTCAGCCAGAGTGGGAGGATAAGTACTTCCTTCAAACAATAGGTGACCTTGATGGTTATCGCTATTTTGTGAAGCTTGAAAAAGCTGATCCAAATGGCAACGGATTCACTGAAATCTCTGGCGCTGATGAACTGATACTTCCATCAAGATCGCTAAGTCAAATCAAGGGTGAAATTAAGGCTCTCCATGAAAAGGCAAGAGAGATGGATCATGAGTTACATCAGATGGCATTTCACTGTAAACCTTTACTGAACGAGTACCTAAATCAATTGCAGCAACGCCTTGCTGAGAAAAATGCTTTGTTGCAGACAAAAGGGGAGGTGGATGGAAAAGTTCAATATTTGGAAGGATGGGTTCCCGAGACCAAACGGGAAGCTTTAGATCAATACCTGGAAGAAAAGAATATCCTTTTCATTTCATCGAAGCCTGATGAGGAGGACAAGGTACCCATTTTGTTGAAAAACAACCGATTTGCCAGATTATACGAAGTAATAGGCCAACTTTATGACCTGCCTGTCCATAATGAATTGGATCTTGTGCCTTTTTTCGCCCCCTTTTATATGATGTTCTTTGGATTTTCCTTAGGGGATGCCGGTTATGGTCTTTTTATAGTTTTGCTGGCTACTATTTTCAAACGAAAGAAACCTGAGTATAGTTCTGTAATGAGTCTTGCCCAGTGGCTGGGTTTATCAACCGTGATTTTTGGTGCCCTGACAGGTACATTCTTTGGAATCAACCTCATTGAGGCCAATATCCCCTGGTTGGAGAGCTTTAAACAATATATGATTACTACCGATCAGTTATTTGATTTGGCTATCGGGATCGGAGTTGTACAGATTCTTTTTGGAATGCTTTTGAAAGTTGTGAATATTTCCATTACAAAAGGATTCATGTATTCATTGTCAACGATAGGATGGTTAATTCTGCTCATAGGGTCAGGTCTGGTATACGGGTTGAAATCATGGGGTTCGATTACTCCTGAAACGGGCAAAATGATACAATATATTGTTTTTGGCGTATCTGGTATACTCATACTTCTTTTAAATCACCCCAAAAGGAATGTGCTCATTAACTTCGGTGCAGGCCTGTGGGATATTTACGGAATGTCAACCGGATTACTTGGTGATGTATTATCATATATCCGTCTTTTCGCCCTGGGAGTATCGAGTGCCATCCTTGGTTTGGTGTTTAACAGCATGGCCATGAGTATGAAACCAGATCATGTGATTTTTGGGCCGTTGGTCATGATCATTATACTCGTTGTTGGACACAGTATCACGATTTTCATGTCATCATTGGGCGCATTTGTTCATCCAATACGTTTGACTTTTGTGGAATTCTATAAGAATGCTGGATTTACCGGAGGAGGGAAAGCCTATTCTCCATTCGCCGAGCCAGCTCCAAAATCTTGAGAAATAAATTGTAATAACATTTAAATAAATCAAAAATGGAACCTATTGTTTTCGCTTACATCGGAATTGGCATTATGGTCGGCCTTGCTGGGGTTGGCAGTGCTTTTGGAACAACAATCGCTGGTAATGCGGCTGTTGGTGCCATGAAAAAGAATTCAGAGGCGTTTGGTAGCTTTATTATGCTTACGGCACTTCCCGGCAGCCAGGGCCTTTATGGCTTCGCCGGTTACTTTCTCCTAAACTCTTTTGGTCTATTAATGCCTGACATTGGCTGGGGTAAGGCAGCCGCAGTATTTGGCGCAGGCCTGACTTTAGGTCTCGTTGGCCTTTTGTCTGCCATTCGCCAGGGTCAGGTTTGTGCCAATGGTATTGCAGCTATCGGATCGGGGCATGATGTCGCCGGCAAGACCCTGATTTTGGCTGTATTTCCTGAGCTGTACGCCATTATTGCACTTGCTTCAACATTCCTTATCGGAAGCGCAGTCGCCTAAAATCTTGGGTTGCAATGTGACAATAAGATTTTGACTCCCATGAATTTCTTCCGGGAGACCGATTTTAAAGGTGAGTTTGTACTTTACTAGTTTAATAAGAACAGGTCAGCATGTCTTATGACATTTACTGACCTGTTCTTATTAAGCAGCAGCCTTTCAGTATGTGATTGGATGATCTTTGAAATGTCGAGTCATTAGGAAATGACTCCTGATCCGATGAGCTCGTCGCCGCTATACCATGCGGCAAACTGGCCCGGAGTAATACCACGTTGCTCATTTTCAAAAATAATCCAAGCCCCGTCCGATTTCATGTAAAGGATTGCTTTTTCCAAAGGTTGTCGATAGCGGATCCTGAATTCATACTCCCTTTGATCTCCCGGATTCATTCTTAAATCCTCCCTGATCCAGTGTATGTCGGAGTTCTGTATAAACAATCCGCGTCGGTACAAACCAGGATGGTTTTGTCCTTCACCTACATAGACGATGTTTCGTTTTACATCCGTCCCAATTACAAAGAGCGGTTCAGTATATCCTCCAATATTCAGTCCCTTTCTCTGTCCTATGGTGAAAAAATGCGCTCCCTGATGTTCCCCGATAATTTTTCCATGCCATGGTTTTAAAGGATAGGCAAAACAGAGCTTCTTGAAATTCTCTTCAGTGACCTCGACATTTTTTTTTCGGTGCATAAAATCTGTAGGAATCTCAATTACATTTCCCGTTTTTGCAACCAGTTGCTGCTGAAGAAAAGTGGGAAGGTCAACCTTGCCAACAAAGCAAATCCCTTGTGAATCCTTACGCTCAGCGGTAGGCAAAGCTTCTCGACGTGCAATTTCACGTACCTCCGGTTTTAGCAAATCTCCTATTGGAAACAGGGCTTTTGACAATTGATCCTGATTCAACTGACATAGAAAATAACTCTGGTCCTTGTTGGGGTCTTTCCCGGCCAGCAACTGGTATACACGACTGTTTCCTGACGTGGATTCAGTTTTTCGACAGTAATGGCCGGTAGCGACAAAATCAGCACCAAATTTCATGGCTTCATCCATAAATATATCAAACTTGATCTCCCTGTTGCAAAGCACGTCCGGATTTGGTGTTCGACCTGCCTGATATTCTGCAAACATATAGTCGACAACCCTTTTCTTGTAATGAGTACTCAAGTCGACAATGTGAAATGGAATTTCAAGTTTTTTCGCAACCATCCGGGCAATCAGCGCATCATCCTCCCAAGTGCAGGCACTGGTCAGGGCACCAACCCTTTCGTGCCAGTTCACCATGAAAAGGCCAATCACCTCATGTCCCTGCATTTTTAAAAGATATGCAGCCACGCTTGAATCAACACCACCTGAAAGTCCAACAACAACACGAGCCATTTATATCAGTTTAATGAAATTGGGAATGAGCCATTCTGAAAATGAAATTTCTTGAATAGAATTGACATTCCATTCGCAAAATTAGCATATTTCCGATTAACGGCTAAATGTGAAAAGTTGAATGGTTTTCACCTATCCAATAGGTTTCAAATGGTAATTTGCCTGGCTATTTAATTTTGTTTGGCCAAAGGAAACAATGTTGACTATTTCTTGGTTTTGTGAATGGGTACAGTTATGCCCAGAAAAGGCACGGCAATAAGGCCGCCAGAATCCACACCTGCAGGTATGACAAGGCTGAAATCAAGTCCGACGTTTCTGATTATGGTTCTGCCACCGAAGGAAAGCAAAAGCATTGACGAGTCACCTTCTGGTAGAATGTAATTCTCTGATATAAAGTATCCCCGCTGACTAATACGGATTAAAGTGCTGAAATTAATTACTGGTTTGTCGGTCCAGCTTCCGTCAACAAATCCTGAAGCTATCCCAAGACTGACATTCATATCCCGACTGCCAAATGTTGTTGTTCCATAGATTAAACCATAAGAGGTCGACGTTTCACCAAGGACGGTTCCGATTAAGGCTCCGGTTCCAATGTTCCATTTATCCTTTTTGATAGGAATCGAAAATTTTGGAATAATCCATACAGGGGTTGCCGTTCCACTGAACAGAAACAACGGCAAGGTTCCTACGCCAAAGGAAAACCGGTCGGTAATTCCAAACGACATCTGGTTATACAGAACCCAGATATTTTGGTAATATGATTCTCCTTTTTGCAGGCCATATCCATTGGGGGCCCAGAAATACCGGGTCGATTGTGGATTGGGCAGCCAGATTTGTCCCTTTTCATTTCTTGTGGCCTCGATGGTAGTTCTATTCCTGATCTCTGCTTTCCTGATTCTGACATTCCCAAATTGTTCTGTTGAAAGAATGAGGATTTCAGTGTTTTCTTCCTGGATTATTCCGGTGAAAATATTCCCGTCAATGGTTTCAATCCGGGAAGTGATTGTTGAGTCTGCCTTTATAATTTCCTGTCCATTCGCGAAGTTTTGAAAAAGGAATAAAACCATTGAAGCGGTAATGATTAGGGCAAAAATCTTTGGTAAGAATGTATTCATAAATGAATATGTCAGGTTAATCAAATTTGTATCCGAATTCTTTTTTCGAAATTAAGGTAAGGGATTTTTTGTTTCAATTCTCACCTGCATAATTTATTTTTTAGTTTGATCTATTGGGATGACCTTAAACAAAACAACCTGAATGACGTATGATAACTTATCAAATATTAAATCTTATCTATGAAAGCACTATTTGTTTTAACTTCATTTATTTTGGTATCCTTGATGACGACTGCACAAACAGGTCTGAAAAAGGGGGATAAGGCTCCCTCGTTTACAGCCAAATCGCATGATGGATCTGAATGGAAACTTTCAGATTTTATCGGGAAGAAGAATGTAATCCTCTATTTTTATCCGGCAGCAATGACCGGTGGTTGTACTGCACAGGCTTGCAGTTACCGTGACCACATTGCTGATTTAGATAAATTGGATGCTATTGTTGTTGGTGTCAGTGGTGACGATCAGGAGGCATTGAAGATTTTTAAGCAGGCACATAACCTGAATTTTACGCTTTTGTCAGGTTTTAACGGATCCATTGCAGCTATGTATGGAGTTCCAACTGGCGATGGAGGTAGCATTTCCAGAGTGCTGGGTGATCAGGAATTCGTTCTGAACCGCGGCGTAACCACCCAGCGTTGGACATTCATCATCGGAAAGGATGGGAGAGTCGCTTATGTGAACAACCAGGTAGATGCAGCAAATGATTATAAAGCTGTGTTGGATAACCTTGCCGTGAAATGATGCCTTCGAGCCAGATTCGGTGATTAAATACATCTTGTAAATTGCTGCCATAGTTACTGTATACCCGGTCACTATACAATAACTATACAAGCACTATTCAAGCAGTATTCAATATACGAATCGGTAAGGGAGATAATCATGACTGATTTTCGTCCTGGTCTGATTTTCGGTTAGTATCACCTGCCTTGACGATTGTTTTTTTTCGCGGTTGCTGACTTATCTCCATATCAGGAGAGGGCTTCATGGAAGATTGTTCCTGTTTTGGCCTTCCTGAATTTTTCCGCTTCTCCTTGAAGGCCCCCTTTTTCTTGAAGTGCTCCCTTGGAGTGGTGTTTTTGATTTTCCAATCAGGCCCATTCCCAATAATATCGGGAAGAACTGATTTTGGAACTTCGCTCCCGATTAGCCGCTCAATTCGATGCATTCGGGGCATATCCGTTTCACTGACAAATGTAATTGCCTCTCCGGTAGTTTCAGCCCTTGCGGTTCGACCAATTCGATGGACATAATCTTCTGCGTCACCTGGTACATCGTAATTGACAACAAGATTGATATCCTTGATGTCTATCCCACGGCTGAGAACATCAGTGGCTATCAAAACCCTGGTTTCACGAGATCTGAATCGAAGGAGGATTTCTTCACGTTCCTTTTGTTCCAGGTCAGATGAGATCCCTTCAACTTTATATTTTTTAGACTTTAAACCTCTTACGATTTCACTGACTTTTTTCTTTGTCGAAGTAAAAATAAGAATGCTTTTAAAGTCGGGTTTTGCATCGATCAGATGTTTGGCCAGCGGAATTTTCTGGTTCTCGTATGTTAAAAACACTGATTGGACAACGCCTTCGGCCGGTTTCGACATCTCTAGTGCAATTTCATCCGGTTTGTGGAGTATTTGATTTGACAATGCCTTGATTTTTGGAGGCATGGTAGCGCTAAACATCAAGGTTTGTCTGTTTTTGGGCAAGTAAGAAACAATTCGCATGATATCGTCATAAAAACCGATATCAAGCATGCGGTCTGCTTCATCCAGAATAAGAGTTTCAATCTGGTCGAATTTTACATATCCCTGGGATAAGTGCGATATGAGTTTGCCCGGTGTGGCCACTATTATATCCGCGCCCCTGGTCAGAGCAGTTTTTTGCTGTCCCCAGTCACTGCCATCCCCTCCGCCATATATGGCGATGGAAGTTACATTCAAGGTGTAGGCAAATCCCTGGATTTGTTGGTCAATTTGAATTGCCAATTCCCGGGTAGGTACAAGAATAAGGGTATGTGTATGAGTGGTCTTTTTTTCCGCAATATAATTCAGTATAGGCAAAAGAAATGCTGCTGTTTTTCCAGTTCCGGTTTGGGCACATGCTATCAGGTCCTTCCCCGCCAAAATTGAAGGGATGGCCTGCTCCTGAATTGGGGTTGCATCACGGAATCCCATATAATATAATGCATCCAGAAGGTCGGGCGATAAGTCGAAATCATCAAATTTCATTAGAAATAAATTATAATTTAAAGTTGACAGGGCTTTTGAAAAGATTGAAAGCCGCTGAAATATTCTCTATTGTTTTCATTATCTTAAAGCAGCATGTTGTTTCATTTTCTTGATCCTTGTTTTATCGATGCGTCATTCGATAAAGCAATGTAACTCGCAATTTCATTCCATCCCTGCCTTAAGTAGGATTTATCTGCAAAGGTATGGCTAATTCAGCCAAAATCATGCAATTGATAAAAATTTTGTTTTCAGGACAGATGGAAATCTCCTTCATAATTTATGGCTTGTCAGATTTGACGTTTGACCCTCCTTGTCAGTCGGGTGGTACTACAAAAGGCAAATCTATTGGCTCACCACATACTTTACAATGCGAATCCTTGGTAATTCCGCAAATCCGTGTGTCGTAACCGGACCGTTTGACAAGGATGTTACGGCAGTTTGGGCAATGGGTGGATGAATAAATGTTCGGGTTCATATTTCCAATATAAACGTACCGTAGAATTTTCGACGCTAAGTCGGCCAATTCAATTATCACCTGGGATGAGGTTGAAGGGATTTCTGATTTCCAGGCAGGAAAATATCTCGAGATGTGTAGTGGTATCTCAGGCCCCAGTTCATTGGCTATCCAATGTATCATTTCATTGAACAAGTCAATTGAATCATTCAATGTCGGAATAGCCAGAAAAGTGATTTCAAGGTGTCGGCCTGACTGATATATCATCCGAAGCGAATGTAATACAGGCTCCAGATGGCCTCCGGTGTATTTTTGATAAAAGGATTCATCAAATGCCTTTAGGTCAATGTTAAAAGCATCAGTAACTTCGATCAATTCCAACAACGGTTCAGGGTTTATGAAGCCGTTGCTGACTACCACATTTTTCAGGCCTTTCTGTCTGACGATCGTAGCGGTATCCATCATCATTTCAAAGAAAACAGCAGGCTCATTATAAGTATATGCGATGCCAAGATTGCCTGATATGGCTTGGGCCCTCTGGGCGACTTCATGAGGACTTAACTCAATGGGTTCATTAAAATCAGATGGTTTGCATTGTGAAAGTTGGTAGTTCTGACAGAAGAAACAGTGAAAATTGCATCCGAAGGTACCTATCGATAAAATATTTCTTCCAGGGTAGAAATGATATAGTGGTTTTTTTTCGATTGGATCATAATGGACGGCAGCAATTTTCCCATAGACATTGGAAATCAGCTGTCCGTTGCTGTTAAGACGAACTTTGCAAATGCCAACCTTGTTTTCTCCTATCAAACAATTGTGAGGGCAAAGGAGGCACCTAATCTTGTCTTCCTCTTTTGAATAATGGCAGGCCTCAGCCATTTTCTCTGAAAGTTACAAAGAATTTTGTTCTTTTCCTTTTACCCATTGCAGAGCATCAGGAAACGGTCCCAATGCTCTTGGGAAAATTCCCAAAGAATAGGCGATAGTCAGTCCGTAGTTAGTGATGGGAACGCCTGCCTCCCTGGCTTGCATTATTCTTCCAAGCATTTCTCGTCGATTCCACATGCAAGCGCCACAATGGATGATGAGTTTATAGTCTGCGATATTTTTTGGGAAATCCCTGCCGCGCATATTCACAAATGTTAGCGCGCCTCCCACATACTTATTTAACCAGGTGGGAATCTTGACGGTACCGATATCTTCTTCGATGGGATGATGAGTACATGCTTCTGCAATGAGTACTTTATCGCCGGGATTCAATTGGTCGATAGTCATTGCGCCTCGCACCATTTCGTTAAGATCAGCCTGAAACCTTGCAAAAAGAATTGAAAAGGAAGTGAGTGGAATACCAGGAGGCGCTATGGCGTTGACTTTTTCAAACGCCTGTGAGTCTGTAACGATTAGTTTGGGAGGGGATGAAAGTCTTTGTAAAGCTAATTCAAGCTCGTGCTCCCTGACGACCATACAAAAAGCTCCATGGTCTAGCAAATCTCGGATACTTTGTACCTGAGGCAGTATCAGCCTACCCTTGGGTGCTTCCTTGTCGATGGGAGTAACCAAAATTGCCATCTCTCCCGGTCCTATAAGGTCAGCCAAGATGGCCTGACGGTTGACAAAGTCGGCTGGAGCCTTTTCCAGCAGCAGATGCCGAAGGGTATCGATGCCTTGCCTGTGAAAGGCATCAGTCGAAACATAACTTATTTTTAGACTGTCAAGTTGGGTCGTGATATTCAGGTCCTCAGAATGGAGATCCGATTTGTTAAAAACAACAATAAATGGAATTTCCCGCTTATGGAATTCTTGCATAATTGTTTGTTCATAATCTCCCCAGGTCGAATAATCTGTCACAATCATGCCAAGATCCGTACGGTCGAATACGGCAAAGGTCCTGGAGATTCTCAACTTTCCCAAGTCTCCTGTGTCATCAATTCCTGCAGTGTCAATAAACAATACCGGGCCAAAGGGCAGAAGTTCCATTGGTTTTTCGACGGGATCGGTGGTAGTGCCTGCGATTTCAGATACAATGGAAACTTCCTGGTTGGTCAGTGCATTGAGAATACTTGATTTTCCAGAGTTTCTACGGCCAAAAAGACCTATGTGCAACCGGAATGATTTAGGCGCTTTCATATATACATCTTTGTTCCGGAAATGTAACCAATGATCAGGGAATATTCAACACTAAAACAAAAAAAGGTGCCCAAATGGACACCTTTTTAATATTGCTGTCAGGCAATGAAAAATTCTTTATTTTTTGTCACCGCATGCTGCTTTTTCGGCAGTTCCGCAAGCTGCTTTCTGTGCATCGCTACAACCAGCTTTGGCTTCTGTTTTAGCCTCGGCTTTGTCGCCACAAGCTGCACCTTTTGCACTCTTCTTTTCAGCTTTTTTGGTGGTGGCTTTTTCTTTTTCTGCTTCCATTGAAGCGTTGTCGTCAGCAACAATTGTTACTTTTGCTTTTTCTTCAACAACGACACTTGCACTTGCACTGCTGATCGAAAATCCATATACGGCAACGATAGCTAACACTAACAATAACTTTTTCATGGTATTCAATTTTTAAATTTGACTTCTGCAACAAATATATTTGGAATCATTCTAAATAAATGTTATGCCGATGTTAACGCGATGTTAAAGTGGAGTTGCAGGTATTTTATTTCTCTAATTTTGCCTGATGCGTAAGACCCTAAGAAAATATTTGGTTTGGATTACACTGATTTTCCTACTGGTGCTGATGTTTCTTCAGATCCGTTGGATAGTTTATTCTATTCGTTTTCAGGAAAAGATTTTTC
Source organism: Bacteroidales bacterium 6E (assembly GCA_001270045.2). Classification (GTDB taxonomy): domain Bacteria; phylum Bacteroidota; class Bacteroidia; order Bacteroidales; family Prolixibacteraceae; genus UBA1413. The sequence continues at coordinate 34,166 of DF970672.1, forward strand.
AGAACAGCATTAATCTGGCATTGGGGAAAACCATTGCGAGCCTTAATAATGATCAGTATGTATGTAATCTGATGCGTGATTGTATGCGATGCGATACTTTGAGCCTCGATGACCAGTTGCTTTCACATGGAATCTGGGATAAGATCCATCAATCGATTGATGATGAACTGGCAGCATTCGACGTTTATATTGATTTTGATCTTTTTATCACAAGAAATAACCTGGATACGCTTCAGTCTGGCAAAAAATTCAATCATTCAAGATCTGCTTATTACACACAGAGTTTGCAGGATATCCTTCAGACCAATGGATACGAACTGGTTGTGCGCGTGCCCGGCAGGACCACTTTTCTACCCAGGGAAGCTGCATTGTTGTTGGGATCATCTGTCATATTAATCCTGTTAATTCTTATTTCCCTTTTACAAATGGTAAGGCTGTATAAAAACGAACTTCAGCTTCTTGCCAATATCCGGGATTTAATCAATAACATCACTCACGAATTCAAAACACCGATATCCTCTATCGCATTAGCCGCAAATATGATACGTAAAGGGAGGTTTACGGGTCAACCCGAGAAACTGCAGGAATACGCAGGATTGATTGTCAATGAGAACCAGAAACTCCAGAGACAGGTAGATAGTCTTCTTGACCTTGCAGCCATAGAGTGGGATGAGTTTGAATACAGAAAGGAATTGATCGGACTGAATGACCTGGCTTTAACTGCTGCCCAATCGATTCAACTTTTACTGGAAGAGAAAGATGGCAATATCGAAATTGATCTCAAAGCAGAGAAAGACAACCTGACAGCCGATAAGGTACATATTACAAATGCGATTCTGAATTTGTTGACAAATGCTGTAAAGTACGCTGATCAGAAACCACATATCAGATTATTATCATACAACCGTGAAGACAAGGTGATTCTGGAGGTTTCGGATAATGGAGTCGGCATTCCTTTGAAGTATCAGCGCTTTATATTTGACAAGTATTTCAGGGTTCCGACAGGCGATGTCCATAACATCAAAGGATTTGGAATAGGCTTGTCTTACGTCAAGAGTGTTGTTGAGGCACATGGAGGTAAAGTTTCCGTTGTCAGCGAACCTGGAAAGGGGAGTAGTTTTTATTTGACCTTTAGATTGTCAGATTAACTGAAACAGTAACTACTAAAACCATGAACGAACAAAAGATACATATACTTTTAGCGGAGGATGACCTGAATCTTGGATTTCTTTTGACCGATTTTCTGGAAAGCCATGGTTATCAGGTCAAACTTTACAGAGATGGCGAATCGGCTCTAAAGGGATTTAAGTCATTTAATTTCAATTTCTGCATTTTTGATGTGATGCTTCCTAAGATGGATGGCTTTACCCTGGCTCGCCAAATCAAGTCGATTGCTCCGGTTATTCCGGTTATTTTTTTAACTGCCAGGTCAATGAAGACAGATAAATTGAAGGGTTATGATATAGGGGCTGACGATTATATTACCAAGCCATTTGATGAAGATGAACTATTATGCAGGATAAAAGCCATCATGAATCGCACCGAAATCAATGTGGCCGACCATAAGATATATAGGATAGGGCAGTATGAATTTGATATGGAAAACATGGCCCTAAGGTTTGGAGATGATATGAGACGCCTGACTAGTCGTGAGGCAGAGGTGCTTCACCTTTTATGCAGTTCGAAGAACAACATTGTCAAAAGGGAACAGCTGCTTACTTCGATATGGGGTGAAAACGACTACTTTGCCGGTCGAAGCCTTGATGTATTCATTTCAAAACTTAGGAAATACTTTGCCGCCGATCCAACTGTCAGGATTGAAAACATACCAAAGGTAGGATTTCTGCTCTCCTGTTCAGATAATTGATGTTTTGAAAGCTTTTAACTCAATTTATAAGGTCTATTAGCAATATACATCATCTCTGCCTTCATCAACCCTGTTAACCAGCTTTTCTGCTCGCTGGCGGGCAATCCCGCTCATTCCGGCAATGGTTTCGGCAATTAGTTTATCTCCGACTTCGCGTGTCTGTTCTGTTGCAAAATTTCGAAGATATTCCCTGAAAGTGCTGAGTGCATTTGGATCGCAATGAAGTTTAATGTCTCCGGGTTTCGCCAGGTCCATAAAGTCCCTGCCAGTTCTGCCAAGTCGGTAACATGCTGTACAGAAGGAAGGAATATATCCCATGGAAGCGACATCGCGGATTACCTCATCCAATGACCTGTGGTCTCCCAAACTGAATTGGCTTGCTTCATCCTCTTCAGTTTCATGGGTGTAACCGCCCGGGTTGGTGCGGCTTCCGGCCGAGATTTGGCTAACCCCCAATGCAAAAGTGTCACGTCGCATCTGTGCGGTTTCCCTTGTCGACATGATAATGCCTGTATAAGGTATCGCAAGACGAAGAATCGCCACAATCTTCCTGAATTCAATATCTGAAACGGCATGAGGCGGGTGAGAGGCAATATCGCTTCCGGTTGCCGGTTCGAGCCGGGGAACACTAATGGTATGCGGGCCGACACCATAAACCTTTTCCAATTCCCTGATATGTTGCATTAAAGCCAACATTTCAAACCGATAGTCAAACAACCCGAAAAGCACACCAATTCCCACATCGTCGATACCGGCTTCCATTGCTCTGTGGGGAGCAGTTATCCTGTAATCATAGTTTTTCTTTTTGCCCCCTATGTGCATCTTTGCGTAGGTCTCCCTGTGATATGTTTCCTGGAATATTTGGTAAGTGCCAATTTTTTCATTCTTCAGAAGCTTGAATTCATCAACATCAAGAGGAGCAATATTGACATTGACCCTTCTAATTTCACCATGCTCTGATTTGACGCTATAAACGGTCTTTATTGCATTCAGTACATAAGAAAAGCCTTCTTTGGGGTAGCTTTCACCTGCCACCAAAAGAATTCTTTTATGTCCCTGCGAAATCAGGTTTTCCACCTCATGGGCGATTTCATGCTGGGTCAGTGACCTTCTGACTATGGATTTATTGGTGGCCCTGAATGCACAGTATAGGCACTCATTGGCACAAAGATTGGATATATATAAGGGTGCGAAAAGAACAAGCCTTTTGCCATAAATCGTATTTTTTACATAGTTGGCCTCTTCGAAAAGCTCAGCCAATAATTCAGGGTCACTTATACCTGTCAGGGCAGCCACTTCCTCCAGGTTAAGCCCTTTCATTTCCCTGGCTTTTGCCAGAATTTCGCGAATACGGGGAGCTTCGACCCTCTTATTGGCTTCAAGAATGGCAGAAATCTGCGATTCATGGATAAAGTTTTCGGTGTAGATACTCATGATGTGGGTTGTTAAATTTTTGCGAGTCCTGATTTGACGCTAACTCCCGGGATATTACCCAATCTGCCTGAAAGTAAACCAAGTTCGTCTGTGGTGACATCCACAACGATTGTTATGACTGACACCTTTCCTTTGGCATGGGGAATACCTGTTCGGGCAATGATATAATCTGAAAATTCATGTAAGATCTGATTCACTGCCTGAGCGGATTCCTCCTTCTTTTCGATGATGATGCCGACAAAGCCCAAACGTCGGTTGTTTTCTTTCATAAACAAAATTAAAGGTTCATTGAAGCAGCTTTAACCGGGAGTTTTGCCTGTGGGTAATACATGACTTCTGGTAGTTTTATTCCGGATGATGACTGTAAATCTTGTCATTTTTCCACAACCAGTATGTAGTATTTCAATAGGTAAGAATCTCCCTGTCTTCAGCCATTAAGCCTCTCTTCAGGATATGTTGCAAAGTTACTATTGAATCTAGGTATTTAATATGACAGATGTTGTGTTATGCAACATTCTAACAATAATCCAAGCAGAAAAAAGTCAGGATTCGAGCCCGAATATTTCATAAATTTGACCCTGAAAAAATTCTAACGTGGAGAGGTCAGAGATCATAAACCTTTTAGGTTCAACAGGCATTGAAAAGGAAAAACTTTTCAAACAGGCCAGGGAAATACGCGACCGTACGGTTGGCAATAAGGTTTATTTCAGGGGTTTGGTTGAGTTTTCAAATATTTGTGCCAAGAATTGTCTCTACTGCGGAATTCGGAAAGGAAACAGTAACGTGGTCAGGTATGACCTGAGCGATAATGAGATACTGGATGCTTGTCGTTTTGCCTGGGAGAATAAGTTTGCCTCTGTCGTACTGCAGTCGGGAGAACTGTCGTCTTCCAGTTTTGTCAAACGTATTGATCGTCTGCTTAAAGCCATAAAGACTTTTTCAGGGAATGAGTTGGGCATTACGCTCAGTTGCGGGGAACAAACCAGGGAGACCTACCGTCGTTGGTACGAAAGTGGTGCCCACCGTTATCTTCTCAGAATAGAAGCAACAAATCGTAATTTGTATGAAAAAATTCATCCCGTAAACAAATTGCATTCATTTGAAAGGCGTTTGCAAGCCTTGCATTACCTCCGGGAAACCGGATACCAGGTAGGGACAGGTGTTATGATTGGTTTGCCGTTTCAGACTTTGGATGACTTGGCTGGAGATCTTCTGTTCTTCAGGGAACTTGATATAGATATGTGTGGTATGGGGCCTTACATTGAGCATGAGGATACCCCATTATATGAGTGTCGGCATTTGTTGCAGACTCGAAAGGAAAGGTTCGATCTGGCTCTTAAAATGATTGCCGTGTTGAGAATATTAATGCCCGATATCAATATTGCCGCTGCGACTGCATTACAGGCAATTGATCCTGCCGGTCGGGAGAAAGCCGTGGCCATTGGCGCGAACGTGATAATGCCGAACCTGACTCCTATGGCACATCGGAAAGATTATTTGTTATACGAGGACAAGCCTTGTCTGGATGAAGATGCAGAGCTTTGTAAACAATGTCTGGAAGCCCGAATTCATTTGGCAGGTAGTGAAATTGGATATGGGGAATGGGGCGATTCAAAACATTTTGGATCACGCCATGCGAAGTCGTCCTCTGGTTCTTAATGAGATTTCGAGCCTCCTTAACCAAACTGCCAATACGGCAATCATGAACCTTGGAAATATTAGCCAGGGTATACTAAAGCCTACTGCGGCAAAAAGGAGCGTATCCTCAAATTGAGAATGGGATATGGCAATGTGGTGATTTAACAGATCAGCGTCATTGCTTGAAAGTTTTCCTTCAACTGACTGTCCGATCATTACAGCCCCACCATACGACAATCCCAAAGTATATGCCACCAACCAAAGGAAACCTGTGTTTCTTGGCAATCCCATGATTTTAAGTAATGGATGGAAAGGCCTGACCAGCCATTTGAGAATGCCAAATTCCTGTAATAATCTTTGAAGGATCAAAAGAAGGTTGACGAGAACGACAATTTTTATTGATGTTATGGTAATTGACTTCAGCCAGGATAAAAAATCAGGGAGGAATCCCTCCCTCATGATCGATGCACCTGCCTTGATTGTACCTTCCATTTCCGGCAGGATCTGGTTGAGGATCCATGCCGCCAGGAAACTGGCAAATACCCTAAGGAAAACCATCCGTATGGCAGATGATCCAGTCTTCTTTTGAATTCCTGATTCAACAATAAGTGCGTGTGCAATCAGGCACATGTTTGCAAGAATGATACCCTCCCTGACAGGCATATCGAGGGTTGCCATAACGGCAATAACTGAATAAATGTTTGTGAAGAAACTTGTTATGAGGATAACAGACGCATTCCCCGATAATCCAAACAATGCAAAAAGAGGTTCCGTAATTAGAGCAATCCATTCGAGAATCCCGATATAATCCAGAAGGAAAACACCAAATGCAATCGGTATGGTAAGTTTTAAAAGCCAAATGGCTGTTTTCATTCCCTGCGGTAACGATTGCTTTACCGCATTCAGAATTGTCGATCTTATTTTTGTGGTCACCAGGAGAATCTTTTGAATTAAGAACCCAGAAATATTGATCGCAAATTTTGCAAATAAATTGGATTCGCATTCGACTTGCATATGGGAAACTTTTTCTTCTGGCCTAAATCAATGAAAACATTTATTTCTGTGTATTGTTAAAGTATCCAGGTATGAACTGGTCTGAAATGGTTTGCTCATACGATGCCTTTACAAAACCAAAAAGCATGTGAGTTCCAATACTTGTCAATAAGTTGAAATTTGTTTGCAACACATTAACCCCTACCATACCTTGTACTGTGAAGTTTAAACAAATATTAGGATGATTCCGGAAGAAATGGTCTCAGCCTATGAATTTTAAATCTTTTAAGTATAACTCTTTATGTGTAAAATATTCAGGACATTGCTTTTTGGCATTTTCATTAATTCGTCATTGATTGTTGTGGCCCAGGATATCGTAATTGTCGGCCATGTGGTTTCAGAAGGTGAGCATATACCTTTTGCCAGTGTTTTTCTGGAAGGAACTCAGAGGGGAACAACGACAGATGTTACTGGTCATTACATGATGGTTGATGTTCCGGCCGGAGAATATAATCTTGTAGCCCGGGCAATTGGGTTCAAGCAGAAGAAAGAAAAGATTTTGCTTTCACCGGGTGTTACATTGGAAATCAAGTTTGATCTGGAGAGGGAAGTTCTAAGCGTGGATGAGGTCGTTGTTACCGGTACAAAGACTTTTAAACGTCGAACCGAAAGTGCAGTTGTGGTAAACGTTATGGATGCCAGATCTATACGTTCGGTCGCTGCCAATACGGTGTCAGATATCCTGAATTTTCAACCCGGTCTTCGAATGGAGGTTGATTGTCAAACCTGTAATTATTCCCAGTTAAGAATGAATGGTTTAGGAGGTGCCTATAGTCAGATCTTGATAAACAGCCGGCCGGTTTTAAGCCCTTTGACGGGTCTTTACGGTTTAGAACAGCTTCCCTCCCAGATGGTTGAGAGAATCGAGGTCGTGCGTGGAGGTGCATCTGCTCTTTATGGGTCGAGTGCCATCGGTGGAACAGTCAATATTATAACGAAAATTCCTGATAGAAGTGCTTACGAGATCAGCACAACGGGATCGGCAATTAACGGAGGCGCCGCTGACTATAACCTGAATGGAACCCTGACTGTCTTGTCGCAGAAAAGAAATTCAGGAATGTCTTTGTATACTTCACACAGGAACCGCGAGGCTTATGACCATAACGGTGATGGTTATTCAGAACTTCCCAAACTTGGCAATAATTCTTTTGGCTTTAATTCATTCTTCAAGTTTAGGGAGAACCATAAATTGGAATTGAGCTTCTCGAGTATGCATGAATACCGAAGGGGTGGGGATGCCATAGATAAGCCGGCATTTCTGGCCAGTCAATCAGAGGAGAGGACTCACGAGATTCTGATGGGTGGACTCGATTATGAAATACTGACCAACGATAATCAGGATTCCTGGATTTTTTATATGGCAGGTCAGCTGACAAATCGAGATCATTTTACCGGGATATCTCCTGATGATGATAATGAACTGATTTCTTATAGGTCAGATCCACCCTATGGCGATTCACGAAATACCACATTTCAGGTTGGAAACCAGTACAATCACCGTATAATCAATTTTTTAAAGGGAGTTAATGTAATTACAATGGGTGCCGAAATGAATTTTGACAATGTTCATGATCAAATCGAAGCCTATGATTATCTGATTGATCAACAAACACGTAATCTTGGGGTGTTTATCCAAAGTGATTGGGCAATTGACCGGAATTGGACTCTATTGACTGGGGTCAGGGGTGATTACCACAATTTTGTGGATCGTTTATTACTCAATCCCAGAGTATCTCTTCTTCTTCGCCCTGATGCCAGATCACAGATTAGAATTGGCTGGAGCACAGGATTCAGGGCACCTCAGGCATTTGATGCTGACATGCATTTGGCTTTTGCAGGAGGAGGTATCCAACAGGTTCGATTGAGTCAGGACTTAAAGGAAGAAAAATCCCAGAGTATCAGTGGGTCTTGGAATTACGATCATGCAACCGAAAATTTCATTTGGGGATTTACATTGGAAGGATTTTCGACCCGATTGAAAAATGCATTTATTCTTGAAGAGATTTCTTTCGACGATCAAGGGAGATCCATCATGGAAAAGCGTAATGGGGAGGTCAGTAATGTGCAAGGGGGGACTTTTGAGGTACGTTGGAATTATCGTCAGAAGATCCAGGTAGAATCGGGATTCACAATGCAGAAGAGTACTTACGGTGAACCCGTAAAATGGTCAGAACAGCTCGCTGGTGAAAAGGATTATCTTAGGACACCCGAATCATATGGCTATTTTACTTTTCAGTTGATGCCTTCGGGCCCATTTGAGGCTTCCTTAACTGGAGTTTATACAGGATCTATGAAGATTCCGCATTATGGCTTGCCGGGAGACCCAGGCACTCCGGAGAATGATGTGCTTTTCAATACCCCTTCAAGCTGGGATTTAGGAACAAAAATCTCATACCGGATAAACATTCCAAGAATAGATTCCGGGATTGAATTTTTCGGTGGAGTATCCAATTTATTAAATGATTACCAAAATGATTTTGACAAGGGCAAAAACCGTGACAGTAATTACGTGTATGGACCCGCAAAACCACGTACATTGTATTTTGGTTTAAGGATCTATAATTAAATAAGTTAATTATTATAATTTCTCAGTTGGCAAACCAACGAGACGTAATGTGAATTTTTATATCAAATTAGGTCGCAAGCGTCAGCAGGCATCCAATGCTTATGCTGGCCTTCCCATTTGATGTTGCAGCCGATGGGATTGGTTTTTGGGATACTTACATCTTTCCCCATAGTAACTTCTTCCAAAACCCTGTCCAAATCATTAACTGTCATTTTCGCGGGATCTCTTGGACTGTCAATACCACGACCCGTATACATCAGGTTTCTTTGCTGGTCAAAGACATAAAAATGTGGTGTCCTGAGTGCTCCATATGCCAAGGCGGTCTGCTGTGACTCATCATGAAGGTATAGCCAGGGGAATTTATGAGTTTTCATTCGTTCAACCATATGCGGAAAATCATCTTCAGCATAAGTATTTGAACTGTTGGAATTGATTCCTACAAACCGTACGCCTCTTGGTGCAAACTTCTCGGCTGTCTGGCGCGTAATTTCATCGCTTGCAATTACATACGGACAATGGTTGCATGTAAAAAAGACCACCAGGAAAGGATCATTTAATTCCTCGAGACGATAGGTATTTCCGTCAGTTGCCGGTAAGCTGAAAGAGGGTGCCTTTTGCCCAATATCTAAAGTAAATGCCATAACAATTTCAATTTGTTTTCATTATAAGTCGACCGGGAAGGAAATTGTTCAATATAGGCTGTATCTTTATTTTATTGACGAGAGAAATAGCCAACTTGGTTTAACGTTCTTCAATGCTGCCATCAGCATAACGGGCAAATCTTCCTGCATCTCTGTGATGGATTTGGTCTGTCCGCTCCCAGGGCCAACCCCCGAATTGAGTTTTGCGAAAATCGTTAAAGGCCTGGTGGATTTCAGATTGGGAATTCATGACAAATGGTCCGTATTGAACAACCGGCTCTGCTATTGGAATGCCTTGTAGTAACAGAAATTGTGCAGGAGACGTTCCATTCTCTACAATGACTTCAATATCCGGAAGTAGTTCAATTGCACTGTATGGACCAATCTCAAGACCGGCAATCTTTAATTCGTGTCCCTCGAAATAATAAAGAGTACGCCTAACCTCCGGGGATGCAGTTGGGATTGACCATTTTGCGCCAGGTTCCATTTTGACCGTCCATATGGCAACTTCATTTTTAGGATCAGATGCCCAAGAGTCAGGAGCTGGTGATGGGGCGGCCACACTGCCAACTTCTCCGGCAAAGACATTTATTTCGGTGGCATTTCCTTGTAAATCCCGATAACTGAATACAGGGATATTCTCGGCCCATAGCATTTTGAAATGTGGATTAACAAATTTCCTGGCCCGTGGAAGGTTTAGCCATACCTGGAAAAGCTCAAGCGGATTATCCCCTTCCCGATTGAGTAATGGAAACATCTCACTGTGTTGTAATCCTGATCCTGCAGTCATCCATTGGACATCACCATTGCCGTAGCGTCCTGCAGCCCCGTGGGAGTCAGAATGATCGACAAATCCATTCCTGACTACTGTAACAGTTTCAAATCCCCGATGCGGATGAGAAGGAAATCCGGGAACGGTATGTCCGTGGTACATCCTCCATCCATCTTTCAAGGTGAAATCTTGTCCAAGATTTCTTCCTTTCAGCGATGCCACTGGTCCCATTACTTCGTTACCTTTTGGGTATTGGTCTTTGTGGTGTACACAAAACAGGAAAGGATCATGAACGGGCCACATAAAGCCCAACGGTTGAATATTCAAAATGGCTTTATTGTACATGTTATTCGTTTTGAGGTGGTTAATAAATTAATTGGCTATATTTTGAATTTTTGAGGTTTCATGGTTTTGTGGCAACAACGAGCATTTCAAAATCTTCGGTTGTAAGCCTATGGGTCCTGCTAAATTCTCCCAGTCTTGCCCCAAAGATGTATATCTCGCTGAAGCCGACTGTTTTCAAAAGCCATGTGATTTCAGAAGGGACATAATACCTTTCGCTACATTGGAGATCAAGAGTATTTCCATTGTCATCTTCAATCCTGGTAGTATTAAAATCCCTGAAAGTCATCAGGTCAAAGTGTGATGAAACGGTTTCTGCATTACCCTCCACATGCTGATTATCGATAAAGTCCTTAACTGAATGAAATAGAGGAAACAGGCCGTTCAAGGTTGTGAAAATGAGTTTCCCTCCCGGTTTGATGGCCTGAGAAGCGTTTTTGAGTATCTCAAAGTTCATTTCATCCGTTTCCATTAAGGGAAATCCTCCCTCACAGAGCATAATGGCAAGATCAAATTCCTCATAAAATGGAAGGTTTCGGGCATCTTCGCGCCTGAAATCGATACTAAGGCCTGCAACTATTGATTTTTGCCTTGCTCTTTCCAGCATAGACTCCGAAAGATCTATACCTGTTATATTATATCCTCGTTTTGTGAGCTCAATTGAGTGACGACCTGTTCCGCAACCAATGTCCAATATTCTTATATTCTTGTTGAATGAGGCTTCGTTTTCAATAAAGTCGCATTCTCCCAAGGTGCCATGGGTGAATGCTTCGTTATCGTATTTGTTCCCATAATTCTCAAACAGGGATTCATACCAAGGTTTCATTGAAATCAGGTTTTTGTAAAGTTAATAAAAGCAACCCAGGATTCTTGGAGTGATATCATAAAACAAGTAAAATATCCGGATTCAATTAAATCCTTCTCATTGGTTAAGTCCTGAATGGTTACAAAACTCCGACGATTTTCCGACCGTGCAATTCTTTTGCTCCGGTTAATTCTGCAATCTCTTTCACATTTTCATTTGTGACACGGCCAGCCACCACTATCGTTAAGGCATCTCCGGATTTATCAATCATTTCAAGGATAACTTTGGCTCCTTCACGAGCTGTCGGTTTCCCTCCGGAAGTCAGTATTCTTTTTATACCCTTTATTTCCCTTAGCGCAAGAACACCTTCGATGGGATCAGCAAGACAGTCGATGGCTTTATGGAATGTGACTGGCAGGGGGGCTGCCCGTATTGCTAATCGCTGTGTATTGACGACATCAATTCTGTTTTCAGGGGTCAGCAGGCCAAATACTATACCTGCAGCTCCATTATTTTTCGCTATATCAATCTCCTTCTCCATCTGTTGAAGTTCTTCTTCAGAATAAACAAAATCTCCCTTACGAGGCCTGATCATAACCATTACAGGGATATTGACATTGGAGCAGGTCTTTTTTATCAATTCCTGGTCAGGAGTCAGTCCGTCAAGTTCGAGGTGGGAACAGAGTTCCAGACGGTGGGCTCCATTAAGTTTGGCTTTTTGAGCCTCATCCCAGTTTTCAACACAAGCTTCAAGAATCATTTTTTTGATTGTAAAGTTAATCATTCATTCAGGCCATTCAAGGCTGATAAGCAGAACACGGAAAAAGTAATAATTTTACTGAAAATTTAGATTTGGATGGGATCATACAATCTGGTAACTATTTTAGGTCCGACCGCTTCAGGTAAAACAGCGTTGGCAGCGCATCTTGCATCACGAATTGACGGACATGTCATATCTGCTGATTCACGTCAGGTATACCGTGGGATGGATATTGGAACAGGAAAGGATTTGGAGGACTACTTTGTTGATGGCATCCAGGTTCCGGTTCATTTGATAAATATTGCCGATGCAGGTTATCAATACAATGTATTTGAATATCAGCGGGATTTCCTGGACGTATATAAAAATCTGAAGTATAAGGGGATATTTCCGGTTTTATGTGGTGGCAGTGGACTTTATCTGGAGGCGGTTCTAAAGAATTATCGGTTGATTCAGGTTCCTGTCAATGAGATGCTTCGCAAGCAACTTGAGGATAAATCACTTGACGAATTGACGGAAATACTGAAAAGCTACAAGTCAAATCTTCACAATATTACTGATGTTGAAAACAAAAAAAGGGCTGTCAGGGCAATTGAGATAGAACTTTTCTATGCCGAGAAACGTGAAGTTGACCTGAAAATGCCGGATTTAAGGAGCCTAGTAATTGGAGTTAAGTTCGATCGGGATGAAAGGAGGGAACGAATAACAAGACGCTTACATGAAAGATTGAATTCGGGAATGATAGAGGAAGTGAAAACTCTCCTCGGTCAAGGTTTACAACCTGAAGATCTTATTTATTATGGTTTGGAATACAAATGGATAACACAATACCTTATCGGAGAGGTTTCTTATAATGACATGGTTGATAAACTTGAAATCGCCATTCACCAATTTGCAAAAAGGCAGATGACATGGTTTCGGAAAATGGAAAAGGACGGAATAAACATTAATTGGATTGACGGTAATCTGCCTATGGGAGAGAAGATTGATAAAATATGCAGTATGCTTGAACCTTAGGATCTTAAATCTTCTTCTTTTGCTCCCATACCAGTCGGGCCTTTATCAGTTCTGAGCCATCTCTTTGCCGGATTACACTGCAAAGATGTTCTCCTTCACTTAATCTTTGCTGGCATACAGCAAGGCTATCATCAGCCATCCCTTCCTTGATGAAGTTGACTTCCAGTTCGGACAAGGTGTGGTTTTCATGAAAGTCGAAAGAATAACTGTTATTGATCCTCTCAAGATAACGGCCGGTATTAAAATGCTGGTTGATGTCTATTTCATTAAATAGAACAGGAAAAAAGCTGAGGTCACCTAAGGTTTCAGGGGTATCAACCTTTCCGGCATTATTGCCAAGTACACTCTCTTGATAAACTGGGAAATTTTTAAACTGGCTTAGTCGCTGGATTCGTCTGCTTTCAAGGTCAAGGACAAGCCAGCTGCTCGTTGCCTTGATAAATTCATTTCCATTTTGATCGAGAAAGCGGTAGTCACGATAAGCGAAAAAACCGTCGGTTCCCCTCGACCATGTTTCCAGGGTAAATTCATCAGTCCATCGTGGGCGATGGTCAATTTTTACCAAGAGCCTTGACAATACCCAGAACAATTGGTCCTCTTTCAGGTGTTCGAAACCGAATCCAAGTTTGTGGGCATGTTCCCATGCGATTTCCTGCATATACCAAAAAAGAAAGGGCGTCGAAACTTCTCCAAATCTGTTGATATGGTATGATTTGGCTTTTAGGTGATGAACGTGCTTTAAAGGAACCATTAGGTAAAACTTTTATGCAAATTTATTGTTGAGTTTTGAATAACCGCTGGTTTTCGTCAATTTTGCAAAAAAAAAAATAGCCATATGGGCAAGATCATAATAAAAAACAAGGAGCAGATAGAGGGGATTAGGAAGAGCTGTCGTTTGGCAGCTGCCACTTTGGATTTTGTGGGCCAGTTTGTGGTTCCGGGTGTGAATACTGCTTCCCTTGACAATAAAATTGAAGAGTATATTCTTAGTCATGGTGCAATTCCTGCAACAAAGGGATATAATGGTTATCCTAAATCAAGTTGCATTTCACCCAACGAGGTGGTTTGCCATGGCATTCCTTCCGAGAAGACAATCCTTAAAGAAGGAGATATAATCAATATTGATATAACTACCATATTGGACGGATTTTATGGTGACACCTCACGTATGTTTATGGTTGGCGAAGTCTCCGAAAAGGCCAGTAAACTAGTGGAGGTCACAAGGCATTGTCTTGAATTGGGAATCCAGCAGGTAAAACCAGGTAATTATTTTGGGAATATCGGTTTTGTTATCCATCGTTATGCCAAGGCAAACGGATACTCGGTGGTTTATGAGTTTTGTGGACATGGAACCGGTCTCCAGTTTCATGAAGAGCCACAGGTGGACCATGCTTCACGAAGAAATTCAGGCCCGATTATGAGTCCGGGTATGATTTTTACCATAGAGCCGATGATAAATGAAGGAAGGCCTACCACCAGAATCGATAAAGCAGACGGCTGGACAGCGAGAACCTCCGACAATAAATTGTCAGCGCAATTCGAGCATACGGTTCTGGTAACCCCGACCGGCTTTGAGGTTTTGACCGATATTAATAATGAGTTTGAAATAACATGAAATGACAGCGGCAGGTAGAGTAATCTGCCTGCCGCTGTCCTGAAGATTATTCTTCACAAATTTATTTTCCTTCAAAATTTAAGGTTATTCCAGTTTCTTCCAGATTGCTTTTCTTTTTGCAGGTAAAGCACGTTTCATCCAACATCCAGTCTTCGAGTACGAGAGGTTCTTCTTTTGCTTCTTCAAGTAGCGATTGGATTGAGAAATGGGATTCACTGGTCATCCAGGTTTCCAGATTGGCTGGTTTTTCCCTTTCTGCAGTCAGTGTCAATGATGGAATGAAGTTTCTGGATTCCACCATCCATCTTTCTAGATTCAGGGCCGGATCAGTAGCTGGTACTAAGTCGAAAACTGAGTAAGACTTGATTCTGGCAGCTACTTCTGCCGCATAGTCAGAAGCCTTGATCGTTGCAACCTGTTCTGAACTCTTTTTGATTTTGCCGTCAGTATCCTTGTCTTCTGCTTCGTTAACTGTTGCCATGGTGCTGTATGTCAATCCGATAAGGGCAAGTGCGGCAAAGATTTTCCTAAAATTGTTTCCTGTTTTCATGACTTTTTCCTCCTTTAAGCTTTGTTTTCTTTCTGTGTTTCTGTTTAATTGTTTCGTTTACTTTTTCTGTTTTCCTGTTTCGATTATATGACGATGCCAAAAAGGATTCGTTACAAAAATTTAGAACTTTTTTTTAAATGATACTTTATAAAGGTGGGTACTATGTAAAACATACAACCATTTATTTCGTTATATTAATTCTAAATAACAGATAATGAGACATTAACTAAATTTTGATTGAGCGGTTTGCAAATATCAGGTCAACGAAATTGTGTTGTTTTTCTTAACTGGGAAGAAAACATTTTAGAATAATGTCAAACTTCATAACTTTGGATTGCATAAAAGAGAAAATGTATAAATGTTGAATTATAAAGTTTCCGTTCATGCCTTTAAAAATTGAAGAGCACGATCTTGCGCGGTTTATTCTGGTTGGAGACAGAGTATTAATTAAACCCAAAAATCCTGAGCAAAAGACGTCATCTGGATTAATTCTTCCTCCTTCCGTACAGGAAAATGAAACAATTCTCAGCGGTTATGTAGTGAAGGTGGGTCCAGGATACGCTATTCCTGCATTGACTGATGAGAACGAACCTTGGAAAGACAAGGCAGAAGCTGTCAAATATGTTCCCTTACAAGCTCAACCGGGTGATCTTGCCATATATCTGAACAAAAGCGGATATGAGATTGAATTTCATAACGAAAAATATTTCATTCTTCCTCATAGTGCGATCCTCATGTTGATCAGGGATGATGAACTATTTGATTAGTCTTTGGTCAAACTGTTTTTCATTTTACTAATCTCATATTTCTTTTTTCCTTTCCTGTCATGCTTTGATTAAAATGCAGAAAGAATATACCTTGATTGTAAACCATTATCCTTACCGGGTTCTTGAATCAGGTGCAGGTTATCCTTTGATTTGGATCCATGGCATGTTTCATTCTCCAGCGATAGAGGATAAATTCTCCGTGGTCGATTTTCATCAATTGTCATCTGCTTTTCGATTGATCAGGATAGAATTGCCTGGACATGGTAAATCGCCTGTTATCAGGGATGAAAACCGTTTGACATGGTCAAGCCTTGGAGAGGACATTAAACAGCTGGTGGAAGTCTTGCATGGAGGCGAATATGCGATTGGGGGATTTTCGCAGGGGGGTGGAATAGCAGCACATGTGAGTATCAGGGATCCGAAAGTCAAGGGATTGATATTTGCCATGTTGCCTATGGTATGGGAATCGAGAGAATCATTACGCAATACTTACCGAAAACTCTGCAAGGCATTAGAAACTCAAACTGGATCGAAGGTGCTGGAACGCTTATTTAGCCTGACAAAGTACCCCCCTGAACAGTTAGGCTGGTCGGAGACCTTATCTTCAGAAATTAGTGAACAAATGTTATTGCCTGGTCCTGAATCTTATTCATACGTTTTAAAAGGAGCGATTTTAAGTGATTTGCCTTTTGAATCTGAAATTTTAACTTCAGGAATACCAATCATTGCTGCGGCCTGGGAAAATGATTTGAATCATCCTGTTAGTGTTTATCATGAAATAAGATCAAGGCTGAACCCAGTCAGCTCTGTCTTATTGCAACAAAAATCTGGTATTGGAGAATTGAGTCGTACGATAATTGAGTGTTTATGTAAAAAAATGTAATATTATAAGGGTAAAAAATGATAATATGTATATTAAAATACTCGAATTATAATATTTAGCTATATTGCACAAGAATTACCAATGTCAAAATAAATTACTTATGACTAGAGTTGCAGAGCGTATAAATCGCCTTTCCGAATCAGCAACATTGGCTGTTGCGCAGAAAAGCAGGGAGCTAAAAGCTCAGGGAATTGATGTGATAAGTCTGGGTGTTGGAGAACCAGACTTTCCTACACCCAAGTTTATTAAGGAAGCTGCCAAAAAAGCGATTGATGACAATTATTCTTATTATTCACCGGTTCCTGGATATCCGGAATTGCAAAATGCCATCGTGAACAAGCTCAAAAGGGATAATAACCTTGATTATGCAGCCAACCAGATTGTCGTTTCCAATGGGGCAAAGCACTCGTTGGCAAATGTACTTCAAGTAATCATTGACAAGGGTGATGAGGTGATTGTTCCTGCTCCATATTGGGTTACCTATGTTGACCTGGTAAATTACTCAGAAGGTATAAACGTGGTCATTCCGACCAAGGTGGAGAATGACTTTAAAATCACTGCTTCTCAGCTTGAGGCTGCGATAACCCCAAAAACCAGGGCATTTTTGTTCAGCAGTCCCAGCAACCCAACAGGAAGTGTTTACACTCGGGAAGAGCTTAATGAATTTGCCGACATTTTTGCTAAACATCCGAACATTATCGTGATTTCTGATGAAATATATGAGCACATCATTTATGGAAAGAAATTTGAGTCTATTGCACAATTCCCGGAAATAAAGGATCGGGTTGTTGTTGTTAATGGTGTCTCGAAATCTTATGCCATGACTGGGTACAGAATTGGTTTTATTGCAGCGCCACAGTGGATTGCAAAAGCATGCAATAAGCTTCAAGGGCAGTTTACCTCTGGCCCCAATTCGGTTGCCCAGATAGCATCCGTGGCCGCATTTGATCACGATGGCAGTGAAGTCAGATTGATGGTTGAACAATTTAAAAAGCGACGTGATCTGGTGTTATCAATGTTGGATGAGATCCCAGGACTTAAAACAAGTAAACCTGATGGTGCCTTTTATGTATTCCCAGAATGTTCAGCCTATTTTGGCAAAAGCGATGGTGAAATGACAATCCAAAATGCAGATGACCTGTGTTATTACATTCTTAGCAAGGGGCATGTCGGTGTAGTATCCGGGGATGCCTTCGGTGCACCGGAATGTTTCCGCCTGAGTTACGCAGCTTCAGATGAACAGCTTGTAAAGGCACTGACAAGGATAAAGGAGGCGCTGGCAAAATTGAAATAAATAATCAACAAATGTTTATTAAAAATGCCTGTCTGATGGTTTTCGGACAGGCATTTTTATGATTAATTTTTATTTTTATGCTCTTCAAAGCATGAAAGTATGAATGAAAATGAGCAAAATTCCCAAATGGAACTTGCCAGGCAATTTGTTGAGCAGACAAATCGCAACATCTTTTTGACAGGTAAGGCTGGAACCGGTAAGACAACATTTCTACATCAGTTGAAGAGTTATCTTCCCAAACGCATGGCGATAGTTGCACCAACTGGGGTGGCGGCAATTAATGCTTCAGGTGTAACCATTCACTCTTTTTTCCAGATTTCATTCGGGCCGCAAATTCCTCAGTCATGGGAATTCGAAAATAGATCTCAACGAATTAGGGAAACTACGGATGGGATCAAAGTTCACAAGATGAACAAGAACCGGATAAACCTGATCAGGAGCCTTGATCTTCTGGTAATCGATGAAATTAGCATGGTTAGGGCAGACCTGCTGGACGCAATCGATGATGTCCTGCGGAAATATCGTGACAGGAAAAAGCCGTTTGGAGGACTCCAGTTGCTGATGATAGGTGATTTGCAACAACTTGCACCGGTAGTAAAGGATGAAGAATGGGAAATACTGGGAAGGTATTATGATACTCCTTATTTTTTCAGCAGTCTGGCATTGCGACAATCAACTTTTGTTACAATTGAACTTCGGCATATATATCGACAGAGTAACGAGGCATTTATTGGACTTCTTAACAAAATACGCAATCATCAGGCTGATTCGGTAACAATAAATGCGCTTAATTCAAGGTATATACGCGAATTTAAGCCGGCTGAAGAGGAAGGTTATATAACCCTTACCACCCATAATAGCCGTGCTAAGCATATCAATCAAATAAGACTGGATGAGCTTACATCCAAGACTCATACATTCTCTGCCTCTCACGAAGGTGTTTTTCCTGAGGTCAGTTATCCAACTGATGATCAACTAATCCTCAAGAAGGGTGCCCAGGTGATGTTTGTCAAGAATGATGCTTCTGTTGAAAAGAGATATTACAACGGAAAGATTGGCAGTGTAACAGGATTTCGGGATGAGGGGATTCTGGTAATTTCTCCTGGGGAAACAGAACCGATACTTGTTGGTAAAGAGAAATGGGAAAATATGAGTTATATTCTGGATGAAGAGTCCAAGGAAATAAGGGAGGAAGTAATTGGGACTTTTGAGCAATATCCATTGAAACTAGCCTGGGCCATTACCATTCATAAGAGTCAGGGACTGACTTTCGATAAGGCCATAATTGATGCACGTTCTTCATTTGCGCATGGACAAGTATATGTTGCCCTCAGCCGATGCAGAACTTTGGAAGGCATTGTTCTTAGCACTCCATTGTCTGAGTCTAGCGTAAAAAGCGACCAAACGGTGAACGAATTCTCCAGGGGAGTGAATGAGAATCCGGCTGACCAGATGGAGTTGGATAAATCACGAATTGAATTTCAACGCTTATTGTTAGATGATCTTTTTAATTATCAATCCACTATATATGCTTTTCAGAAAGCGCTTTTTTATTGGCAGGAAAACCGTGATTCCTTGTTTGGAAATTTTGAAGATATCGCGAATTCATACCTTAACATCATTAGAAATGAAATATTACCGGTTTCTGAAAAGTTCTCGGTTCAAGTTCGTCAATTGACTAACAATCAGCCTGACCCGTTGTTGAATACCAATTTGTTGGATCGACTTAGAAAAGCTTCAGAGTGGTATTTGGATAAACTGGGATCTGCGAAGATTATGTCATTGGCTGATATAACTTTTGAATGTGACAATCGTGCTGTCAAGAAGAGTCTTGCGGAATTAATATTGAAAATTCAGGAAAATATGAGGGTAAAAATTGCTTGCCTGAAGTTTATTGCCACCGATTTCAATATCACCGGATTTCTTAATGTCAAGGCAAAGGCACTTTTAGAATCAGATATCAATTACAAAAGCCAGAATTACGGAACAAATAAGTCTTCATCAACTCAATCTCATCCTGGAATTTATAATAAACTTAATGCCTGGAGGATCTCAACAGCTCTTAAACAAAATGTGAAACCTTATCAGATTTTGCCCCAAAAGTCTCTTCAGCAAATTTCAGAAAGCCTACCTTCAAACTTGAATGCTCTTAGGGGGATTTCAGGCTTTGGTAAATCGCGGTTAAGACAATATGGTGAAACAATCGTAAATATGATTGTGGCATACATGATTGAAAACGAAATTGAGATTCCTGTAAATGAACCTTATGAAGAACAAAAACCAGGGAAACTCAGTACCAGGCAAATTACCAGGAAGATGTTTGATGAGGGGATGTCTATACAGAGAATTGCACGTGAAAGGGGATTTGTTGATTCAACCATTATCGGACACCTTTCTTATTTTGTCAGTTCTGGGGAAATCGGGATTGATAAAATTCTGGATCCTAATTCTTTAAAGGAAATTGGAGATTATTTTGTCAAACATCCTGAAAAATCATTTTCGGATGCATTTAAGGCAATGAAAGAAAAATATTCTTATGCCATAATAAAATTGGTTCGGGAGTATATGCAAAAGATGAATGAACTATGAGCGGAAAAGTTATGCAAATTCAACCTTCTGATTGTAAGTCTTTCTTTCCGAATTTTGTCAAATCCGAATTTTAAAAAGATAGAAAGAAATGGATAGGGAAATGTAGGTTAAGATGATCATGGCAGGAGCATAAAACTTAAAAAGAACAATAAGGATTATGGAAACCAGCAGCAGAATATACCTATGCCAATTGTCATAAATACTTAATCCGCTGAATTTTAATGAGAACATGGGGATTTCAGAGACCAGTAAAAGTGAAGTAATAATGGCAAGAAAAAGGAGATTATTGGGCGTGAACAAATACACAAGCAATTCCTCATTTCCAGAAAACCCGCTCATGAGGCCAAACCCTGCCCAAATAAATGCGTTAGATGGGGTAGGAAGGCCTAAAAAATTAACGGTCTGCCTTGTATCTGTATTGAATTTAGCAAGGCGATAAGCTGAAAAGGCAGGAATAAGAAGTGCTGTAAAAAGCCAGGCCCATTCTCCTTTTACGATTGCTTCATTTAAGGTGATTATATTGCCATAAACTGCCAGTTTCATTAGCCCCAGGAGGATCATGGATGGTGCAATACCAAAAGAGATTACGTCAGCCAGCGAATCAAGTTCCTTGCCAATATCAGAATATGCTTTCAGTAAACGGGCTGAAAATCCGTCAAGAAAATCAAAAAGGCCAGCAACGAAAATGAAAATGGCTGCTGTTCCCAAATCACCTTCAAGGGCTAATATGGTAGCTGTTGTTCCAGCGGCCAGGTTAAGAAGGGTTATGAGGTTAGGTATGAATGTGATGATCCCTCTCATATTCTTTATCTGTTTTTTCAGAAATAAGTGTTAGTCTGTCAATCGCCCCATAACCGTAACCCCACCTTTCACTATCTGATGGAGGCGGAGGGGTATTTCGGTTCCTTTTGGGAAGAATAAATCAACCCTTGAACCAAATTTTATAAATCCGAGTTGGTCTTTAACTGACACCTTATCTCCAGGTTTACTGTAAGTGACAATTCTCCGTGCTAAAAGACCGGCAATCTGGCGGATGAGAATTTCTTTGCCGTCGTTAGTCCGGATAACGATTGTTGACCTTTCATTCAGGACTGATGACTTAGGGAGGTTGGCTGCCATGAATTTTCCGGCATGGTATTTATAATAGGCAATTTCACCATCAATAGGAACATGGTTAATGTGTACATTGAAGACAGACATGAATACCGAAACCTGGATTCTTTCGTCCTTAAAATATTCATCCTCATAAACTGGCTCAATTACGACCACTTCGCCGTCAGCAACCGAAAGCACCTCTCCCCGATTACCCATTTTGGAAGTTTGAGGATCCCTGAAAAACCAAATAGTCAATGCTCCGAGGACAAGCGAAGGGATTAGGAACACAACCAACAAAAGTTGAATCCCTGAGAGGTAAACAAGGACATTAATAAGAATCAGAATCCCCAAAACAAGTGGAATCTGCCTGTATCCTTCCTTATGAATTTTCATCGAATCTGTTTTTAAGTTTGTACCATGATGCTTTTATGGACGTGCCACAAAGATACATTTTATAATCCGGCGAAAAATAGCCATCCAACGATGAATGGTGTGGCATAAAGAAAACTATCCAAACGATCAAGGATTCCTCCATGGCCTGGCAGGAATTTTCCTGAGTCTTTCATGTTGAAACTGCGCTTCAACATCGATTCTATCAGGTCACCGAAAGTTCCAAAAATGACGATAATAAGGCTGATCGCTATCCAATTCATCATACTGATGCCATCACATAGCAGTCCATGAATAATGCCAGCAGCTATGGCAACCATGCCACCTCCAATAACTCCTTCCCAGGATTTTTTCGGTGAAAGACGGGTGAATAGGCGATGTTTGCCAAAAAGTGTACCCAAAAGGTAAGCTCCTGAATCATAAGCCCAAATTATAATGGTCACTCCTAACAAGATCCAGGGATAAAAGATATGGTTTTGTGGGATGTCTCTAAAAATTAAAAAATTGAGAAGTCCCATGGGTAAACCTATATAAAAAAATCCCATCAGGGTAAAGGCAATGTTGGACAAAGGATTAGGTTGATTTCTGTAAAGTTCGATTACGAAAGTTGAGAATAAAAGTAGAACCGAAATCAATGAAACGTACAACGGCCATAGACCATAGCCATATCCGAATAAGGTTATAAAAAATGTAATCCCAGTGGCTATGCCATTGAAGTATTGTGGTTTGCCTCCTGCAAGTTCAACCATACGATAGTATTCGACGAGTGACAAAACCAGGAGTGCGAGATACACAACGGCAAATATCAGCGGGTGTATGATAATCCCTGCTATCAGAACAATGGCATATACCAGTCCGGTTAATGCTCTTTCCCAGAATGATTTCAAGATTTAAGGTTTTTAATGATTTCAAGTGCTTGGTTAACAAATTTCTCTGGAACAAAGACAGTGTATTCGCCCAGGATCTTGTAGGCTGAATCTGGTTGTTGGTAAAGAACGGCCCGTATTCCTTCATTTTCAAGCATATCAACGGCCATTTGGGCTTGATATTCAAGAGTTGTTGATAAAACTTCGCTCCAGCCTTTTTCCATAGGTCCTTGTTTTGTCAGTTAAAACTCACTTTCGGATACAAAAACCTTGAGAGTTTTTGGTCCGTGTGCCCCTAAGATAAGAGTTTTTTCGATATCGGCTGTGCGGCTTGGTCCTGTAATTGCGGTAATGGTCGAGGGATATTCCTTACCATATTTTTCTGATATTTCTGAAATTGCCTCCTCTAGTGTCCTTTTTAATTGAGAAATGCTTGCCACGACGATATGTGTTGGAGCATAAGGATAGACCTGGCGGGTCTGGCTAAGTGCTGAACTGACAAGGATTGTCCCTGTATCTGCAACGAGACTCTCACAATTGGTAATTGCGGCTTCTAAACTGTTTGAAAAGGAGTTGGAAATATCAACTTGTGGTTCATTTTGATTTAGCAGATTATTTAAATAAGCATATGGGCAATATACTTCATTCCAATTCTGTTCCAGTATGATATTTTTTAATACTCCAATTATTTTATTGATATCGGGAAAGACTTCGCAGAAACCACCCACCTTTTGGAGGTTGGACCTGAACAGATCGATGGGTGATTCTGCCGAAGAAACCACAAACGAACCGGCAGGTGGTTCGGGTAACTGAACATACCTGCCGGTTAATGAGTTTCTTAATC
This sequence comes from Bacteroidales bacterium 6E, assembly GCA_001270045.2. Lineage (GTDB taxonomy): Bacteria > Bacteroidota > Bacteroidia > Bacteroidales > Prolixibacteraceae > UBA1413. The sequence goes on from DF970672.1 coordinate 57,954, forward strand.
TGCCAAGAATATCTTTTTTGGCTTGCGTCGAATCAGGATAATGGTGCTTGGACATTTTCTGAATCGGTTGTATTGCTAATCTCCTCGATGTTAGAATCTTCTTCGTGTTTGCCCCATTTTCGTTTACCAAAAATGTGTTCCAGGTCTTCAGAGAAAATAACTTCCCTGTCGAGTAATACCTGAGCCAGTTTTTGGTGCCCCTCAGCATGTTCCCTGAGAATCTCCAAGGCCCTTTTGTATTGTCCGTCGATTATGTTTTTGGCTTCCTGGTCGATAAGTTCGGCAGTTTTTTCACTATATGGCTTTGTAAACGAGTAATCGCTTTGACCAGAGCTATCATAAAAGCTCACAGTTCCAACCTTTTCACTCATTCCAAATATGCTGACCATGGCATAGGCTTGTTTGGTCACTCTTTCAAGATCGTTTTGTGCACCTGATGAAATCTTGCCGAATACGATTTCCTCTGCTGCACGGCCTCCCAAGGTAGAGCACATTTCATCGAGAAGTTGTTCCCTGGTGGTGATTGATCTTTCTTCAGGAAGGTACCAAGCAGCACCCAGGGCTTTTCCACGAGGTACGATGGTTACTTTTACGAGAGGATGAGCATGTTCGAGCAACCAGCTGATCGTTGCGTGACCAGCCTCATGATAGGCGATCGTTTTTTTCTCGTCCTGTGAAATAATTTTGTTTTTCTTCTCAAGGCCTCCAATTATCCTGTCAACTGCATCAAGGAAATCTTGCTTGTGGACAGCATCGTGGCTTTTTCTGGCTGCAATTAAGGCTGCTTCATTACACACATTTGCGATGTCGGCGCCTGAGAATCCCGGAGTCTGTTTAGACAGGAAGTCTAGATTAACATCTTCATGTAATTTCAGGGGCCTTAGGTGAACCTGGAATATCTCTTTTCGTTCATTTAAGTCGGGTAGTTCAACATGGATTTGCCGGTCAAAGCGGCCTGCCCGCATAAGAGCTCGGTCCAGAATATCAGCACGGTTCGTCGCCGCAAGGACTATCACGCCACTATTTGTATCAAAACCATCCATTTCTGTCAGCAGCTGATTTAGCGTGTTTTCCCGTTCGTCGTTTGAACCAAAGTTGGGATTTCTACCCCTAGCTCTTCCAATGGCATCAATTTCATCAATAAAGACGATGCAAGGAGCTTTTTCTTTTGCTTGTTTGAACAAATCCCTGACCCTGGATGCTCCCACACCAACAAACATTTCAACAAAGTCAGAACCGGACATAGAGAAAAACGGCACATTGGCTTCTCCTGCCACTGCTTTTGCCAACAGGGTTTTCCCCGTTCCGGGAGGGCCTACGAGCAAAGCACCTTTAGGAATTTTGCCACCCAAACGGGTGAACTTTTCCGGATTGCGAAGAAATTCGACGATCTCCTCCACTTCCTGTTTTGCTTCAGATAAACCGGCAACCTCCCTAAAAGTAGTGTTAACACGAGAGTCTTTATCAAATACTTTCGCTTGCGATTTGCCAACACTGAAGATTCCACCGGGACCACCACCAGCGCCACGACTCATTCTTTTAAATATCCACCACCAAAGTAGAATGATAAGGATGAAAGGACCAATTGTCCAAAGTAATTCTCCCATCCAATTGGTTTCATTACGGTACTCAGGCTCAATTTTCTGATCTTCAGAGACCCCCTCCTGCGCTTCGGCCAGATTACGCTCAAAGGTTTCGATTGAGCCAATGACGAAATAAAAATGTGGTCCTGTTTCTGATGGTTTGGTAAAGGTAGTCTCTAATTCCTTGTCGTATTTATTGAGGCTATTTTGTTTCAAATAGATATTGGCTCTTTCCTTATTGATTACGACAAGTCGTTCAACATCCTGACTTGCAAGCATGGTGGTGCGAACCTTGTTCCAGGTTGTTTCTACCGGCCCTTTGCTTCCGGTTAAATAGAAGTTTATAATGATAAATATAATGGCTATGATGCCATAAAACCAGTAAGGGTTGAATTTGGGTTGCTTTAACCCTGGCGTCCCGGATGACTGGTTTTTGTCGGACGGTTTCCTGTTTCCTATGTTGTTTTTGTTATCGCTCATATCAAAGTACTAATTATCTTCTTCAATTTGGGTAATCTTTGCATCAGACCATAAACCCTCAAGGTTGTAAAATGTTCTGGCTTCCTCTTTAAAAACATGAACCATTATGTCTCCAAAATCAAGCAAAATCCATATTGCATTCCTATATCCGTCTTTATGCCATGTTTTTTCTCCGGTAAGTTCTTGTACGGTATCTTCCACAGAATGTGCAAGCGCCTCGACCTGGGTGTTTGAAGTTCCATGACAAACAAGGAAATAACTACATTCAGAGTGATGGATTGTTGTTAAGTCAATCAATAACAGTTCTTTACCTTTTATTCTTCTGATACCTTCAATGGCTGCTTCTAGAATTTTTGGTGTTTCTGTTGATTTTTTTCTCATATATTAATTTTCAACTGACAAAGATAAAAAAATGAATCATAGGCAGTTTCCGGATTCAAGCCGTAATTTCCTTAATTTTGCTGGGTGCAATAAAATCTGGATAAAATTTCTGTTTTGTCAGAAAGGTACTTTCTAGAATAACTCAATTTCCATGAAAATCATTTTTCTCGATCAGATTCACTCGACCAATAACTATGCCACTGAACAGTTGCGATCAGAAGATATTGCGGAAGGTACCATATTCTTGACATTTCGTCAGACAAAAGGCCGGGGGCAAGGTCTAAATGTCTGGGAGAGTGAGGAATATAAAAATTTGACATTCAGTCTGGTTCTAAAACCTGGGTTTTTACCGGCCTCCTCACAATTTCTGATCTCTCAGGTTGTGGCAACAGGAATTGTCGAAGTCCTAGACCAAATAATTGAAGGTGTCATGATTAAATGGCCTAACGACATTTTGGTCGGAACCCGGAAATTGGGAGGAATACTTATCGAAAATTCAATTATCGGATACAATCTGGAGTGGACAGTTGTCGGTGTTGGACTTAATGTTAATCAGGAACATTTTAATAAATTTCAACCTGAGGCAATATCTCTAAAACTAATCACGGGAAAGGATGTTGATTCTGAGGCGCTTATGAATAGCATTTTTGATGGCATAATGTCTCGTTACGAAATGTTGAAACAAGGAATGATTGATGATATAATTGAATCTTATTACACTAGGCTTTTCAGGATGGGAGAGTGGTGGAAATACCGAAAAGATGGAACTGAGTTTGAAGCAAAAATTATTGGTACCGATGAATTTGGCAGGTTAAGGCTTGAGGAACGTAACGGGAGGGTGACTCCGTGGCCTTTTAAAGGAATCGAAATGGTTTGGTGATAAAAAACCAGCCTTTTACATTCAGGGGAACGGAATTTTTATTTGTATGGTAATCTTACAAGTGTCTCAGCCAATTGATTTATTCCCTGCTCAAGTTTATTCCCAACCATCATTTTTACCATCATCCCCATTTCTGTCTGGAGAGTCAGTCTCATTTTTGTAAGGTATGCCTCAACTGGAAGTAGTTGAATCCAAAATGTGAGATCAATGGGCAATCCTCCTCCACTTTCAACCTTGATCGTTTTATAGGGCTCGCGCTCCACAATACGAATTTCAGCATTTCCAAAACTTCCGACCGTAAATCGGCATGAGTCCGAATCTGATTCAAAGTTTTCAATCTTAATCTGTGGTACTTTTTCGGAAAGTGTTGCCAAAATGTCATCAGTTAGATATTTAGACAAATTCTCGAAATTGGAGAGATAATTATAAATAATCTCTATGTTGTGATTAACATGTTGTATCTCACTTACATATTTTGTAACACCCATAATCCTTCCCTTCCTTGAAAATAAAATCATAAAAATAATGGCATCTCCTCTCGAAAATTGTGATTTCTGAAAGAGAAGATGGTATGAAATTTAAATTTTATTGAAAAAAAATGTTTGTGGTAAGCATTAAATCCGAATTTCAATACAATTCCTTACTTCATGCACTCCAAATGATTATTTTCCCCAATTGGCCGGGTCTTCCCTCCATTGCATCAGCTTTTGTAAATCAGCTTCCCTGATTTCACCATTTGCGATTGCATTTTTGATTAAAACTTCGTATTGGCTTAATGATGTAAGTTCGATTCCTGCCTTTTTAAAGTTTTGGGTTGCTTGTGGGAATCCATAACTAAAAATGGCAACCATGCCCAAAACTATGCCGCCAAATCCTGAAAGTGCCTGTGCTGCTTTGAGACTGCTGGTTCCTGTTGAGACAAGGTCTTCAATAACGACTACTTTCTGTCCCGGCCTGAAATCACCTTCAATAAGATTTTCCAGACCATGGTCTTTCGGGGCTGAACGGACATAAACAAAAGGTAATCCCATCTTTTCGGCGACGAGTACTCCATGTGCTATTGCTCCAGTGGCAACTCCAGCAATCACTTCGGCTTCAGGATATTTTGCTGAGATAATTTCAACAAATTTATCCCGGATAAATGTTCTGGCCTCCGGAAATGAAAGTATTTTTCGATTGTCACAATATATTGGGGCCTTCCATCCTGATGCCCAGGTGAAAGGATTTGAAGGTTGTACTTTAATTGTGTTAATTTGTAATAGCATGTTGGCTACATCTGCCTGAATTTTTTCCATTTTCAAAATCGGTCGTTTAAAATATGGAGCAAATGTACGAAGTTTTTTTTTATGCAAGCCGATTGGTAATCGCAGGTTTAAAGTCAGGCGATTTACTTAATGAAGGAGGAATATTCCAATATGTTGAAGCAAAGGAAACAGTTGGGTTTAATGTCGAGAAGTTCCTTTCAGGAAAGTATCCGTTGATAGTTTTGCTGGGAGATCCTGACGTTGTTTGGTCATGGTTTCGGTCATATTTCCGAGAGATTCCGGCAGCCGGTGGAATTGTTCGCAGTGATTCGGGATACCTTTTTATTTTCAGGAGAGGAAAATGGGATTTGCCCAAGGGAAAGGTTGAAACTTGTGAGTCAATAGAAAAGGCGGCAGTCCGGGAAGTTTGTGAAGAAACAGGGTTGCAAGATGCTGCAATAATTTGTGAACTTCCTTCAACCTGGCATGTTTACCACAACACATTCGTCAATGACAATAAGGAGTATGTTCTTAAAAAAACATCATGGTATTTGATGGAGTCGTCCGATAAACAGGTTCTTGTACCGGAATCAGGGGAAGATATTGAACACGCAAAGTGGATCAGTCCCGAAGATTTAAAGATTGTCGAAGAAAACACATTCACAAATCTGTTACCTTTGATAAAGATGCTTAAACAATACAAAGGTTAATTGCTTTTTCCTATGGATTTCATGTGTGTTCGGTTGGCGCAAAGTTTGAAGTGAAATTACTTGGTAATTAAAAATGATAGCGATGAATAATTTCAAGACATTTGGCTTAATGGCCATATTGACGCTTCTGCTTATTTTTCTTGGAGGATTGATAGGTGGTCAAGCAGGGGCTATGATTGCTTTGGTTGTGGCAGGAATAGGCAACTTTGTCAGTTATTATTTTAGCGACAAACTTATCCTAAAAGCCTATAGGGCAGAGGAACTGCCCTTGGACCATAAAGTAACTAGAATTGTGAGACAATTGGCAGAAAGGGCGCGGTTACCTATGCCAAAGGTTTATATGATTCCGCAGAATCAACCTAATGCTTTTGCAACCGGACGTAATCCACAAAATGCGGTTGTCGCCGTCACCAGTGGGTTGGTAAATCATATGAATGATCAGGAATTATCCGGAGTTCTGGCCCATGAGCTAGGTCATATTGCCAATCGGGATATTCTTATTGGAACGGTTGCTGCAACGCTTGCTGGTGCAATTTCATATTTGGGTTACGCATCTCATTTCGGTCTTGGTGGCAGAAATAACAGAAATTCCAATCCCATTTTTCTACTCTTGGCTATAATACTTGCACCTTTGGCTGCATCACTGATCAGAATGGCCATTTCGAGGACACGCGAATACAAGGCAGATGCCTATGGTGCCACTGTAAGTGGGAATCCGGCATTTCTGAGCTCTGCGCTTTCCCGGCTTGAGACTATGAGCAATCAAATACCTATGAGAGGTAATGACGCAACATCACACATGTTTATTATCCACCCATTTAAGGGAGGATTTTCTCAGCTTTTTAGCACTCATCCTTCAACTGCAGAGCGTATCAGAAGATTGAATGAAATGACCGGTAGCCGCTATTGATATATTATGAATCTGATTCAGGCTTATTTTTACGAAAGCGTGAAGCAACATCGTCCGCAACATCTTCAGCCTTGTCAGCTAATTTTTTGCCTTGAACCTTTGCTTTTTCAAGCAAATCCTCTGCTTTATCCTCTATCTTGTCTGCAAGTTTCTTGAGCTTTTCCGGTATATCGCTTTCTTCCAATTCATCTATTTTTTCTTCGATGTAGTTACCGGCTTTTTTGATTGTCTCGCTATTCCGAAGTTTTTCAACGGTTTCTTCCATCATGCCTTCAGCCTTGTCTGCAAGTTCTTTCGCCTTGTCGATGATTTTTCGGGAGGTTTCCTCCACACCCTTTTTCTTTTCATCCATAACTCATTTTTTTGTTTGAAGATATGACATTTTTATCTCCGATTTCCTGTTAGTCAAATTATTATTGTGGAATAAAAGCCTATGTCATCTCCTTTTGAGGCTTTCAAACTGAAATTCAAATCCGTCAAGAGGATTTTTTGCTGGTGCGAGAATGACCAGATGATTTTGATCAATGAGGAAAGCTGATGGATATGCCCTTACTTTGAATAATCTTCCGTAGATGGCGTCCTGGGTGTCAAGGACTATCTTTCCAGGGATATTGTGTCTTTTTATAAAGTCTGTTTGATTTATCCTATCCGAAGGTTTGAGAATAAGCAATATGTCGGCACTGTTCCCAATTTTGTCATTAAGCGTAGTAAGGTATTTAACCTGTTCCTGACACACAGGAATTTCAAGATCCGCAAAAAGAATATATTGCATAGTTTTTCCCGATGTTTTTGAGCAATATGTCCCTTCACTGATTAATGGAAGGCAGATTTCAGGAGCAGGCGTTCCAGGAAGAAGATATTCAAGTTTTTCTTGAATTTCTTTTGCGGTCAAGGGTATCTTATTTATTTGGTTTTTTGTAAAAATGTCATTGCCAAGCATCTCGATAATCGCCCTTTTTGAAAATTCTCCGCTATAAAAGGCATCATGCATCAGCTTTAGCAAAATTAAATCTTTCAGAGGTGCTTCCGTGCCAGTGAACTGGGCGGTCCAATTTCTTAATTCTGTTATTTTTTGCCCGGCAACCTGTGATTTTAAAAATCTCCCCTGAGGCCTCCTGCTTTCTGTCACCCAGGTTTGTGAGTATAGTCTGTCCAATAGCTCTGAAAAAGATGGAAGCATCCATGCTAAAAGGGGCAATGATTCAATATCTGACATGAGTCTTTCCCGCCCCGTCCTTAAAATTCCTGATTCAATTGATTTTAGCATCAGTTTTTTATGTGCTGAAAAAAGTGGATTGTGTTCATCCCCGAATTCATTTTCCAAAGGGATCATGACAGAATCAAGATAGCTAATCTGTCTCCCATAATAGAGTTGATTGAAATATTTGTCATTCAACATGTAATATTTTTGGTCAAAGCGAGCAAACTGGCTATTAAGGTGAGAGGCGTTCTTTGATTGGGTTAAAACCCAAATTTCAATTGGTTTGAAATATGGATTCTTGCTTTCTTCAAAACTTTTCGATTTTCTTGGTGGGAGCTTTATCCGTAAAGTATCATCAGGAGCTAGCATCAGTTTAAGAAGGTAAATGTCAATTTCAGCGAAGCAATAAATTGGTTCCCGTAAATCAATATCGGCGATAATTCTTCCTTGAGGTCCTATTGAAAGAGAAAATATTGACTGGGTATTTCGGGAAACAGGATCTGTGTAAGCCTGAAAAACAATGTTTAATCCTGCATAATCAGGTTCATGACCTTCGATGCGAATACTTTTAGCGTAAGTGGGATTTAGAGTTGCAAAGGCGGAAATGATTATCAGCGTATACAAGACACTCTTCATTCACAAATTAGGATATACTATTATTATCAAGTGTTTTAAAAATAACTGCAATTGAAACGGAAGATAGAAGAAAATCTTTTGCAAAATGCGTTATTTTTCTTTTCGTTTGAAATCCTCCATATTTAGACTCTTTGGCAGAAACCGGCTTGCATCTCCACCATGGAGTATTATGTCTCTTACGATGGTTGAGTTAACAGGAGTGTGTTCGGGAATAGTGAGCAAAAACACTGTTTCTATTTCCGGATACATTTGCTTATTAACCTGAGCGATGGCTCTTTCGAATTCAAAGTCGGCTGAGGTTCTAAGACCCCTTATTATATATCCGGCTCCTGTTTTCCGGCAAAAATCGACAGTTAATCCTTCATGCACCTCAACGGAGATTTGTGGGTCATCCTCAAAAACTGTGTTGATCCAATGAACCCTTTTTTCAAGCGGAAAAAAGGACTTTTTATTGGAATTGTATCCAATCATAATGATGATTTTATCGAAAAGCCTACTTGCCCTGCGGACAATTGATTCATGACCAACTGTAAAAGGATCGAAAGATCCGGGGAATATGGCGATCTTTTCCATTCGACGTCAATTTTTGTTCAATCTGGATTCAAAGTTAATATCTTTTGGGTTGGAAAATTTGATGATATTGTCACTTAGTTATGGACTACGTGATTTGTTGTCCCAGATGAGAGCTCAGTCTCTAATTATTAATGTGTATTTTTACCAGGGAACACGAAAAGCGAAATGCCATCAATGTTGTTGGAAAAAATTGTTGAATGGATATTTGGAAGGACTCTATCCTTAAAATGAAACAAATCAATAACAAATATGTAAAGATTTATTTTTTAGCCGCATTTTTGGCTTGTTTCGTGCTTTTTGCCATATATCAAAAGGTTGAACACCCCCGCTCAGAGAATTACGTGCTTGGTTCTGATCCACATGGTTATTATCAATACCTGCCTGCCTTTTTTCTGCAGGAGCGAGAGGCGTTTGAACAACTGCCCTGGAGCAAGCCAGTAGGCGAGGGGCGATCCATCAGTGTATACACCTGCGGAGTTGCCATGTTACAATCACCTTTTTTTTTGGTGTCTCACGGTATAGCCAGATTTATCGGACATGATAGTAATGGCTATGGTCCGGTATATTATTTCGGGGTGCTATTTTCAGCTTTTTTTTATGTGTGGCTTGGGATTGTTTTCCTGTTCAGTGTCCTGCGAAGATATTTTGGTGAGAAATCATCGATAGCCTCTGTAATGTTGTTGTTTTTTGCAACTAACCTGTTGTATTACACTTTGGTTGCCCCTGGAATGTCACATGCCTATTCCTTCTTTCTGGTTTCTCTCTATATCTGGGCTGTAAACAGGTTTTATCAGGTTCCAGACATCAGGAGTTCACTTTTGCTGTCGTTTTCCATAGCACTCGCAGTACTGATCAGGCCCACAAATGTTGTGGCCTTGATTTATTTTTTCCTTTTTGACTTAACCAAGTGGAAGGAAATTTCTGTAAGATTCAGATTTTTGGTGTCGAGGTGGCCACTAATCTTGGTGATGTTGTTTGTGGGCTTTCTTGTTGCGTTACCTCAAATGGCTTACTGGCATTATGTAACAGGTGATTGGATTTACTACAGCTATCTTGATGAGGGTTTTCCAAACTGGAGAACCCCTCAAATCTCGACTGTACTGTTTGGAGCCAGGGGTGGATGGTTCCTGTACACACCAATTATGCTGATTGTATCTTTAATGCTCATTTTCTTTTGGAGAAAGTGCTCGTGCAGTGCTCTTGCAATAATAATAGTGATGGTGTCGATCATCTGGATCAATGGCAGCTGGTGGGCTCCTACCTTCAGTGCTTCTGCAGGATATCGGGCCTTGATAGAATATCTGCCGTTTATGGCATTCCCATTGGGTTTTATGCTTGAACGCATAATGGCTGCCAAATGGAGATCATTGAATATCTTTTCATTTGCAGTGGCAGTTTTGTTGGTATTTCTGAATATTCAGCTAATGTTTAAATACGATTCTACGTTATGGTGGGATGCTCCTTGGGATTGGAATAACCTTTTGAGATTTTTCCAGTTCTAAATTTTCATACCTGCACATAAAAACTACTGTTCCTAAAAATCCTTTTTAGCCATCAAAGGGTATTGATTTTTCCTATTTTTACAGTTTATACCTTTAAGATGGAAAAAAGACTAACCATTGTTATTCCCGTATATAATGAGGAACGCACTATTGTCGACATTCTTGATCGAGTTATCGCAGTGGATTTGATTCATGGAATCACGAAAGAGATTGTTATTGTAAATGATTACTCTTCCGATACCAGTGCAACTGTTATCAAGAACTATATTTCAGAACATCCCGAAGCTGATATCCGGTTGTTCGAGCAGCCCATGAATATGGGAAAAGGAGCTGCACTCCATCGGGGAATACGGGAAGCAAATGGGGACTTTCTGATCATTCAGGATGCTGACTTGGAATATGATCCACGAGAATACAATCTTTTATTGCAACCGTTGGTGGAAGATATGGCAGATATCGTATATGGTTCCAGGTTTATTGGTGGAAAGCCACATCGAATTTTGTTTTTCTGGCATTCGATTGGAAACAAGTTTCTGACATTTGTTTCCAACATGTTTACGAACCTGAATTTAACTGATATGGAAACATGTTACAAATTGTTCAGGACCCCGATCGTAAAAGGATTGGAACTAAAGGAGAATCGATTCGGTTTTGAACCTGAGGTGACTGCAAAAATTTCCCGGGTTCCAAATGTCCGAATTTATGAAGTTGGGATTTCTTATTACGGCAGAACCTATCATGAAGGCAAAAAGATCAATTGGAAAGATGGCTTAAGGGCATTATACTGTATTGTGAAATACAATCTTGTTGATCGTTAAGGATTAAAAGCTTACTTTCAATAATATCTGATTTCAGTTCTTGAAAATATTAGTTGACCTTTTGGCTTTTCTTGTATTCCATCATCCACAATGCGTCTAATTTTAGCATTGAATCGACAGAAATATTTTTATCCCTTGCTTTTCTTTCTATGTCCTTCATCCAGTTTTTATCGGCTCTGATGTTTCGCATATGAAGCTTCAATTCTTCTTCAACATCTGTTGTGTTCATTGGGTTATTAAGCTCTTGAGCTATAATTGACGGATCCAAATCATTTAATGCTGTTGTCACAAATCCCCAGGGAAACCTTGGCAGATTAGCCTCAGTGACCAGTAAAATGAATACATCGGTTTCTTCCATGACTTTTTTTCTGTCAGTATTCTCGGTAAACTGGTTTTCGGTAAAACTTTCCGGGTATACCTGGCGGTTATAAAACCAGAAACCACCAGGGCTGAATGATTTGGTCCAAAGGCCAATATTAAACATGCTCCAGTAGAAACTGTCCCCAATTACAAGAACCTTTGGTTTTTGTTTGCCGGTTTCATCTTCCCACTCATATGCGGGATAACACATAGGTGTTGTGGAGAGTTGAAAAATTAGGTTCATCCCATCAGCAATATCGTAATCCATTCTGTCCAGGTTTTTTGAAAGCTGGATATCTCCAATCTGTATGTCGGGAAGATCGCCCGATATTAAATTTTCAATTTTGTGAATAAGACTGTCTGTGGCCAAAAGCATTCCGTAATAACTCCAGTGGATGCCATATTTCGGGTAAAGTGAGCAACTAGCTGTTTCTTTCATGTCGAGGAACCATTGGTTGAAATCTAGAAAAGGTACTTGCAATCGGTTGAATTCTTTTACGTACTCCTTGTAATTGGTAGTTTCAGCGGGTATGGCCGCCAAATTCTCAGGGAAATACTCAGGGTAGAATGTCCCTTTCCCGGGTGCAATTGCCACGATCAACTTCTTTCCCTGCTCAGCCAACTTCTCATTGAGTAAAAGGATTTGTGTTGATTTCAATGTTATCGAGTCGGTCCCTATAAAGTCGTCTCCATTATACGCTTTTATATAATTTAGTTCAAAAAGGTAATTCTCTTTGCCCCTAATAACCCCCGCAGCATAGGCTTTATCGAATAGGGTCCAGGAAATTTGATTCCTGAGCCGGACCATCCATGGCCTGAATCCGATATTGTCATTGAAATATTTTTCAAATCCTTCCTGAAAATCTCCAGTAAACCATTTACTGATCTGGAATTTGGGTGGATCGGGCAGGATCACCGCACCTTTCAGGGGGTAGCGACCGTTGAAAGGAGTGAAAGTGGTAACGAAAACCCCAACGGTAAACATCCAGAAGAGTAGGAATAGAACAATTTTAAATACATCTCTTTTCATGTCAAAACCGGAAATATATAAAGGGGTTAAAGTCTGATGCTGTGAGATAGGCCGAGCAGATTATAAGCAAAACGATGGATAGAAGAAAAACCGCAATGTGTATCTTGTTGTTGTACGAAGTATAAAAAGTCAGTTTTTCAAGTTTTTTGCCTGGTATGGACAAGGTTAGAAACGAAAAAAGGAAACCTATTGTGAGAGTTATTATAAAGTGTCGGTCAAATCTTCCTGGAGACGTCTGAGACGTGAATGAGAACATCTTATCGAGATAGGAGATTGCATCTGAAAAATCTTCAACCCTGAAGAATACCCATCCAACAAGCACTACCAAATAAGTGAACGGGACACTGAACCATTTGCCAGCCTTTTCGAGTATTTTTAAAAGAAAGATTCGATCAAGTATCAGGAACAAGCCATGCCATGCGCCCCAAATGACAAAGTTCCATGAAGCACCGTGCCAAAGTCCGGAAAGAAGAAAAACTACAATTAGATTGACATATAGCCTTGTATTGCTGGATACCCGGTTCCCTCCCAGCGGGATATAAAGATAGTATTTCATAAACTGTCCCAGGGTGATATGCCACCTTCTCCAGAATTCCGAGATGCTTCCTGAATTGTATGGATTGTCAAAGTTTTCAGGGAATTTGAATCCGATCATTCTGCCCAGACCAATAGCCATGTCAGAATATCCGCTGAAATCAAAGTAGATCTGGAATGAGTAAGCAACAATGGCGATCCAGGCATACACTGAATCAACCTGTTCTGAAGGCATTGAATAAATGATGTCAACCTGCTCGCCTAGGACATTTGCCACCAATACTTTTTTTGAAAGTCCAATTACAAACCGATAGAATCCATGCAGCTTATTTTCTGCAGTTTCATTCTTGGATCGGTCCTTGATGTCATCGGCAATTGTATTGAAGCGGACGATTGGGCCGGCGATCAATTGCGGAAACATAAGTATATACAGGAGATAATCCGATAACCGGTCAAGTGGTTTGTGAACCTTCCTATACACATCGAGCGTGTATGTAAGGGACTGGAAGGTGAAGAACGAAATTCCTATCGGAAGTGCGATATTGGTCCATTTAACCTGTTTGAACGACAGGGATTCCAGTAGGAAGTTAAAGTTGTCTATAAAGAAGTTGGCATATTTGAAATAACCCAGTAATCCCAGATTTATAACAATAGATAGAGCAAGCAGGTGTTGCCTGTACTGGTTATATTGGTGAAGCAGGCTAACGATATAATAATTGATGATGAGTGATATGAGTACCAGGAAAATGAATGATGGAGCCCCCCAGGCGTAAAACAGAACACTGAATATAAGAATCACATAATTTCGCAAGGACCTGCCTGCAAGATGATATGTCAGCAGAAAAATGGGCAGGAATACATAAAGAAATAGAATGTGACTAAATACCATAAGTTTGTCAGGCTTATCAAACCGTTATTCCGGTTGTATATGAAACGCAATTTTACTCACAAAATTGATTGAAAGAATCCCTGAATAGTTAATTTTGGTCATCTTCATGTATAAAACTTTGGTAATGTCAATGTTTTCAAGTTTAAGATTTCTTTTTGCATCGGCAATATTTCTTTTTCTCTTCGGAGGTCTTAAGTCAGCCAAAGGACAGGATACATTAAAGTATCTTTTCATGGGACATACTTACCAATGGTATACGGTAGGAGACAAAGTGGATGAAAGGATTGAGAAAATGGACCTTTCGGTTTATGATGGTATTTGGCTGGGAGGAGATGTGTGTTCTGAAGCGCTGATGCTATATTCAACACTTGAATACATCGATTCAATTTTCAATCTTCGAAATCCGAATACCCATTGGGCATTGGGCAACCATGATTCGAGAAATGGAAACTGGATCTGGCTGGAAACATTGATTGGCAGAAAAACATATTCTGCATCGCATAATAAGGGAATAAGCACCCTGGTGCTTAATACGAATCTGACACCCTTTGACTGTGAACAGCTTGATGAACAATGGCGCATGATTACCAAAATGTGCGACACTATTCAAAGCTCTTCACATCTTATTTTATTGATGCACCATGGTATATGGGAAGGGATTCCCGGATTGCCCTCCCCATATAGTTATGCACAGAGTAACCTTATACATTACAATTTCAATTGTTATGACTCCAATTCTTCTTTTGTGAATGAAATCTACCCAAGATTAGTTAAGGTAAAAAACCGGGGTGTCGAGGTGATTTGCATATTGGGAGATATGGGATCAAAAAAAATAGAGTATCTCTCCGATGATGGTGTCCATTTCCTGGGCGCAGGATTGAACAGGACTTATTTTACCGATCCTGAACTCAGGGCGAAATCCACGCTCGACTGGGCTATTGTTTTCACGCACGTGCCCAAAGATCGTAAACTTGACTGGGAATTTGTGGAGTTTGGTAAGTTGTCTGGAAGCGAATGGTAATTTAGCCTTCAATTTTGAATGATCAGCTTACCTGAATATCTTATAATGCCATCCAGGGAAATAGCATAAAGATAGACACCTGTGGCAAGACCTGATTCTATTGTGTGGTCCATGCCACTGGTCAAATCAACTGAGAAAACCATTGAGCCCTGAAGATTGGTGAGGTTTAGATGAACAGAAGTGCTGTGACATTCTTTCAGGTCAATTTTCAATGTGCCTGAAGAAGGATTAGGGAAAAGCTTAATGTTTTCTTCCATTGGATTATAAGGTGCCAGGTGTGAAATAAAATCCATTTCCCCATTTTTTTTCAATCGAATCACTACAATGTCAGTATCCCCTTTAAGGCTCTTACGCGTCCATCCGGAAAAAATGACTCCTTGGTCTTCAGTGACAGCCAATCCTCCTGTATAATCGGAATTTTCACTTCCCAATACTTTTTGCCACACCTGATTACCTTCCATGTCGGTTTTTATTAGTATGTGATCTGGATTCAGGTCGTTGGTGTAACTGGACGTAGTACCCGCAATATAAATATGGCCATCATCTGTCAAAGCCAATTTTTCACCATAATCGAAGTGGGTACCACCAAAGGTCCGGAGCCATATCAAATCACCATTTTCATTGATTCTGGCAAGGAAAATGTCGAAGTTGCCTGATCCATAACTTTGTGTCGATCCACAGATGTAATAGCCACCGTCAGGGGATTCAACGATATCCCTGGCCCAATCGTGATCTGTTCCTCCAATCTTTTTATACCAGATCTGCTTCCCGGCTGCATCCGTTTTAATGATTAAAATGTCGGAATGAGGTGTTTTGAAATCAGTTTGGGTTGGATTAAAAAATCCATTTTCGGTGCCAGCCATAATCAATTCACCAGCCTGGTTTTCAATAATGCTGAATCCATAATCAACATAGTCGGGGCCAAATGTATTCTCCCACAACAGATTACCTGAAGCATCTGTCCTGACAAGGTAAAAGTCTCCTCCGTCAATCTGGCTGTTAGTATATCCCAATAATGCGAATCCCCCATCTGACGTTCGTGTAAGGCCGAAGCCCATATCTTGGTATTGAGTTCCGTAAAATCGTTCCCATTCAAGCAATCCTTCCTGATTAAAGTGAAAAAGGTGCATATCGACGTTTGGAAATCCAAAATCGTAAGCACTGCCAATAATATAAATTCCTTGATGATCAACGTGTATCCTGCTGGCAACATCGTGGCGCAGAAAACCGTGCTTTATCTCTTTTTTCACCCCACCTTCTGAATTAAGGATCAGGATATAATAGTCCTTTGCGCTTGTTGTATCCTTTCGGGTTGTTCCGGCTATATAATATTGTCCATTGTATATTGCCATGGAGTGAGCTATGTTCTCATGCCCAGAGCCAATCCTTAGGGGTGTCTGTGCATTTGTATATCCAGGAAGGCAGTTGAATGTCAATGACATTATTGTGAAGAGAATTCGCGTGCTTTTCATGTTTTCATAATGTTATACGAAATTACAAAGATTATTGAGGAATTTTTAACTTCGCAGATTGCGTTTACGAAACGAATGAGTTTTACCAAGCTTCATATATTATCACTTTTATTTGTGGTTTTTATCACCTTAGGTTGTGAGGTGCCACAAGAAAAGAATCAAGTAGAATTTTCGCGAAGATATTTGTGTGATGCTGAAATTTTTGATGAGGTTAGCTGGAGTTTTATGGAGACTACCGGACAATCAGTGCATTTTCAGAATGTTGACACACGCTCCCGGGAGATAGCTTGGTCAGGTGAGTTTTCTGCTGAACTAACTCCGCTGCGTCCATATGGTTTTACGGTAATTATTGATAGCGTAATGCCTGATGACTATTTACAGATTAGTGCCATGATTTTAACAGAGAATTCTACTGGATTTTTAGTCGTTGATGGTGGTGAAGAACTCTATTTTACATCTAAGGAAATTGTGATGAGAGATGACTCTGGTTGGGAGAAAATTCAGCTTGAATGTTTTATACCTCCCAATTTCATGAAGGATAGTATAAAGGTTTATGCATGGCTTTCTGGATCTGGAAGAATGTTTGTTGATGACTTTGAGGTAAACCACCGGCGAACCAGGGAATTTCCATTATTTGACTCAATACCTGGATTACAATTGTTTGCAGATGAGCAAAGTTTGCATCAGTTGACTGATCGCAGGTTATCTGCATTCTCAACAGGCGTTTTGGAGAACCATGATGAAGATTTTTCACCTGTGATCCTTTTCGATGGTGACAATTTTATGGATGCCCGATTCAGGTTAAAGGGCGATTTAGTTGACCATATTCAAGGTCCCAAATGGTCGTTTCGTATAAAACTCAGAGATGGATTTTCGTGGCAGAATATGCTCACATTTTCGATACATACACCCATAGCACGTGATTTTTTAAATGAATGGGTAGCACACAAGATATTTGAAGACGAGGATATCCTCACCACGAGATACGGATTTGTGCCGGTCATGCTAAATGGGAAATCATTGGGGATATATGCATGGGAGGAGCATTTCGAAAAACAATTGATTGAAAACCGTAACCGTCGGGAAGGGCCTATCATAAGGTTTGATGAAACATTCTTCTGGAGGCGTGTAATAGAGGCTAATCTAACTGGCAAATCATGGAATGTCAATTATTTTTCTTCTTCAAAAATTACTCCTTTTAAAAGTGGCAGTATATTGGCTGATAGCCTGAAGTGGAATCAGATGGTGGATGGTGCCAATCTTCTCGAGCAGTTCAGGGCTTCATCTATGCCAGTTGACCGAATTTTTGATTTGGACAAGCTTGCACGATACTATGCCTTGGTAGATCTTACCAGGGCCCGGCACGGATTTGTGTGGCATAACATGCGATTTTATTTTAATCCAATAACCTGCTTGCTTGAACCCATTGCCTTTGATGGATATATTGAGGGTGGGGTGTATCAGCGTTTTGGGTCGCCTGTCATAGGATTGACTGACCCATTGGAAATAAATGGCTCCGAACCTCAGGACCTCATGCTCTTCCAGGTTTTTTCGAACGACTTATTTAATAAAAAGTATCTGGGGTATCTTATACAATATTCTGACGAAAAATTTGTCAATCAGCTCATTAATAGGTTAATGCCGGAGATTGATTCCCTGTCGGGCTTGATTCGTCAAGAGTTCCCATCATATCATTATGATAATTCTTTCTTAGGCACCAACGCCCATTTTATCCGTGAGCATATTTCGCAAATTTCTGAAAATATCGGTAAATTAGGTTTTGCTTTCAATGGTCATTTGGAAAATCCGAAAGAGAGGAGTTTTTCAAAGGAGGTGAATGATGCACTTATTACTGGTTTGGTTCATGCCTATGTTAAGCCGGATGAAAGAATTATCCAGGTTGAAAATTTTCATTCGGATACCATCTACATTAATGGGTATAAGCAGGAGCTTTCTACTCTTTCCCTTTTTGATGATCAGGTAATATTGGAAGGATCAAGCGGCAAGGGCATTTTGAGAGAGATTAGTCTACCATCGGATATGCCTGATAGTATCCAATTTGAAGCTGGGGGCATATCTTACTTTATCGCGATAAATCCATGGCCACGACCTGGAGGACTATCTTCGCGACAAGTATCTGAGAACAGTTCATTAATACCTGATTGGCAAGTAAATGGAGATACTCTTTTGATTGAAGGGGTATTTAAGTTAGATAAAGATGTTTTCATACCATCCGGGTATAAAGTGATATTTGCTTCCGGTTCAGAACTTGACCTTACCGGGGGTTCAGGTTTCTTTAGCTCATCACCTGTATATATGAAGGGCATTCCAGATAAGCCGGTCAAGGTTTATTCAAGTGACAGAACTTCACATGGATTTAATGTTTTTCAGGCTGAAGAAAGGTCTGTTATTCAAAATACCATATTTGAAGGATTAGGCAATATAAGGAGAGGTGGTTGGCAAACACCTTCTGCGATTACCTTTTACGAGTCAGATGTTGAATTTAATTCGTGTTCTTTTATCGGCAACCATCAATGTGATGACGCACTTAACATTGTCAGATCTGATTTTCTTGTGGATGGATGCCTTTTTGAAAATACATTTGCGGATGCATTTGATTCGGATTATTGTACAGGTATCGTCCGCGATTCCAGATTCAACAATGCGGGGAATGATGCGATCGATTTTTCGGGAAGCCGTGTTCTGATTGAAAAGTGTACAATGACAGATATCAGTGACAAAGCAATTTCCGGAGGTGAAAATTCATTTCTTGATGTTCGTGAATGTACAGTACAAGGAGCAATTATTGGAATCGCCTCGAAGGACTTATCGTTGGTAAAAGTCGATGAAATTGAAATTAACAAGGCAGTTTATGGTTTGGTTTCATTCATAAAGAAACCAGAGTATGGTCCTGCCCGAATAATAGTGGATAACCTTAGATTAAGGGATACCCACATTTATCACAAGCTTGAGATTGGATCCGATCTGACAGTCAATGGTCGCCTAATAAAGGGTACGGAAAAGAATTTAGCACTCAGGTTATATCAGTAAATAGAAATATCATGGATAAGTGGAATGTTTTTCAGCGATTTTTGGTTACAGAGAATGCACACATCTCAGTAAATGAATTTTTAATAAATACCTTGGTTATTCTGGTATTATCACTCTTGTTGGAGTTCACATATACTAGGTGTGCACATAGCCTGTCAGAACGTAGGTCTTTTGCAGCCAATTTTTTTCTGGTTGCTTTTACCACCATGCTGATAATATCAATTGTAAAATCCTCACTTGCCCTATCGCTGGGGCTAGTTGGTGCGTTATCGATTGTAAGGTTCCGTTCAGCCATAAAAGAACCCGAGGAACTTGCCTTTTTGTTTATCACCATCTCCATTGGGCTTGGACTCGGCGCAGAAAAGAGAATCATCACCGTAATTGGAGCTTTGGTGCTCATAGCAGTAATTTGGATCCGTCATTTTGCGAAGGCCAAAACCCAAAAGCAGAATCTCTATCTGACAGTTAGTGGCAGTGGAGAATTGAAACCTACACTGGAAAGAATTAGCGAAACAGCTGCCTTGGTTTTCCCAGCTGCAAAGCTTGTCAGGTATGATGAAAATGAAGGGATTATTGAGGCTGCCTTTTGGATTGAAGTCAGGCAGACAGCGGATCTCCAGAAATTCAGGTCGATACTCAATGAAACTGCACCCGGTGTCAGGGTTTCTTTTGTTAATAATAATTCATTTTAGCTGGCGTGCAAAATCAAGGCTATACTGAGTTAAAAGTCCGGAGGTACGAACGCAAATTCTTGCCTCCATACATTTGCAGAGGACAGGTGGAATCCTTGTTAATGAGGAATTCTTTTGCCTTCAGAAAAGCCTATTCCCCCCGCCAGGTAAATAACATTTATTTTGACACGCCGGGTTTTGATTGCTATTTTGCCAATCTCTTTGGAATAGGATATCGTTGGAAGGTTCGCTTAAGATGGTATGGCAACTTGTTTGGGCATATAAGTAATCCTGTTTTGGAGTTGAAGATTAAACATGGTTATTCGGGTTCGAAAAAATCGTTTATGCTTTCTTCGATGTCAATCGACAAGGATTATTTTGATGGATCGAAACTCATGGAAATATTTGAAAATGAGAGTATACCAGATGAAATTCGATTGAAGCTTGAATCACTTCAACCGGTACTGTTAAACTCTTACCTGCGGAGTTATTTTGTATCGGCTAATGGCCATTTCAGGGCGACTGTTGATGATCAGCTTTCCTATTATCAGGTCAGGCCAACCTGGAACCAGTTTCATTTCCCGGTGAAGGAGGAGAATAAAACAGTAATGGAAATCAAGTACAATATGGAATATGATGATCAAGCCCCGGAAATTACCCGGCAGTTCCCATTCAGAATGGAGAAAAATTCGAAATTTGTATCCGGGATGTCCTTATTTAAAGGTGATATCCCACTTTAAACAAAATAATCAGATTAAGATTATGTCAAACCTAAAGGGTAGTTGGTCGATAGTTAGTGTTTGGGTAAGCATTTTAATTGTTGCTGCGACCATTTATTCGTCAGGATACTGGAATGATAAGGGGAGGGTCATAGCATCGGATGTGATTGATTATTACGGGTATCTTCCCGCTACTTTTGTCTTCAAGGATCTGGGGGTTGATAAGGCAGAAACCATAGAAAGTGGCACCTTTTATACTTTTCGTTTGCCAAATGGCAACAATATCTTTAAGATGTCGATGGGAATGGCTTTTGCATACTTGCCGTTTTTTGTTGCCGGGCACTATGGGGCTCATTTTTTTGATTACCCTACTGATGGTTTTTCAGAGCCCTACAGGCTGGCTTTACTATTGGGGGGCTTACTTTACTTCAGTATGGGGATGCTGGTTTTAAGGAAAATTTTAATGCGTACTTTCCCTGAAAAAATATCAGCGCTTACTTTAATTGCCATCGGATTGGGAACCAATCTGTTTTATTATGCCAGTGATGAGGGGACTATGTCGCATGTATACAGTTTCGCACTCATTAGTGCTTTTTTGTGGCATACCATTCGTTGGCATGAGAATCCTTCGGCCTTGAGGTTATTGTTTCTTGGAATTTTGGCTGGTTGGATTACCTTAATCCGGCCATCAAACATCATCATTTTAATGATATTCATGCTTTATGGAGCGTGGTCATGGGCTACATTCAAGGATAAGATCCTACTATACTTCAGAAAGTTCGATTGGTTCCTTCTCATGTTTGCAGGGTTCTTACTTCCATGGGTCCCTCAATTTTTATATAATATTTATTTCACTGACCAATTGTTTTTCTATTCGTATAACGATGAAGGTTTTTTCTTCAACAATCCTCAGATTATAAATGGTTTGTTTAGTTATCGGAAGGGTTGGCTTGTGTATACTCCCTTGATGGCTTTTGCCATTGTCGGCCTTCCTGTTCTTTTTCGAAAACATAAAGAGTTGGCCTGGCCGCTGGCTATTTATACATCTGTGAATATGTTTATCATTTTTTCATGGTGGTGTTGGTGGTATGGTGGGTCTTACGGCCAGAGACCAATGATTGATTCCTACGGGTTGATGGCTATTCCCATGGCTTACACGTTCCAATGGGCTTTGTCGGGACAAAAATGGAAAATAGCTGGATTTACCGCCTTCATTTTTCTGCTTGTCGGTCTGAACCAGTTCCAAATACGAAAATATCGTAAGGGATCAATCCATTTTGCTGATATGACTTGTAAAGCATATTGGCATTCATTTATGTCCGTCAGACCCCGGCCTGGTTTCTACGACCTGCTGGAAACTCCTGATTACTCGAAAGCAAAACAGGGGATTTATGAAATTTTGCCGAAAGAGGATCCTTCCAATTAAATAGTTTACTCAGAGTCAATATAAATCTCACCCCAGGCATGCTTGTTTTCAAATCGCTTTAAGAGTAACATTTCAGATTTTATGGAGTCAATCTGGCTCCTGTCGTCATAGAACGTGGATTCGTGTACAAAAATCCTGGACTGTCTGAAATTTTTAATATCTTTTACATTCGTGAACCCTTCGTTAGTTCGCGTATAGCCAAGGTTGGGATTTCTCAAAGCAAAAATCATGTTAAAGCTTGCTGAAATGGGTTCGTCTTTCCATCCCTGGTCTTCCATAAATTCGACCATTTCCATATGGAGCTGCACTACTTCAATATACCCTAAATCGCTGTCAGCATTTGATTTTTTTGTAAAGGAGTAAAAGGCTGGTATTGCTGTGAGAATTAAAACAATAGCCAGATTGATTACTTTGTTTTGAAAACCTGCTTTACTAATTACCGAAGACGCAATGATCATAAATAAGACGATCATGCTAAGCATGTATCTTTGTGTATAAAAATTCAAAGAAGAGAATGCAATAAATGTGATCATTAGAAGCAGGATAACGATTATAAATGAGGATAATTTGCAATTCCCCCTCCTGAAGCAGATTAGTCCCAGAGCAACCAAAGTTGCAATCAAAATGATCGCACGCCCGCAGTTCACAAGTATGCCTGAAAGCGCAATTTGTATCTTCCTCATCACTTCAGATATGGATATAGTTATATATCCAAGATGGTCATCAAAGAACCACGAGCCAAACTCAAGTTTGTGAAGTATCAAAAAGCCTATATAAGATAGCAATGGAACAGCGATTTGAACACTTTCAATGATGTAAGGGCGGGATTCTCTACCTGGTTTCAAATAGTAAAGCAGGTGTGTTATAAGAAATGTTGCTATAAACACGATGGAAGTTTCTT
The DNA here is from genome assembly GCA_001270045.2 of Bacteroidales bacterium 6E. Classification (GTDB taxonomy): domain Bacteria; phylum Bacteroidota; class Bacteroidia; order Bacteroidales; family Prolixibacteraceae; genus UBA1413. The sequence continues at coordinate 80,946 of DF970672.1, forward strand.
TAGTCATTACCATGGCGGTGCCTGACATGATGAAAATCCAGAAATTTCGGGATAAGTATGCGTTAAGGGAAATTACAAGAAGGAGTGCCACCAGCATCTCAGGCAGGAACATGGCTGCCTGGGCCAGAAACAACTGTTGGACAGCTATAAGCAATATCCCTATGTTCGCTGCAGCAAGGGAGACATGCCTTTTAAGAAGTGCCCAGGATGCAACAAGAACTCCCGAGGAGATTAACATTGGCAATAAGCGAAGCAAAAAAATATTAAGACCTGTGACATTCATCCAAACGGAAGAAATAAAAAAGAAAAACAACGGATGACCTTTGGCATCCCAGAGAGGTAAGGCACCGGGAAGCAGGCCGGGGCCGGTTTCATGCATTTTTTGGATTGCAGGGAAATAGGACCAGGCCTCATCCCAGAAAAAGGGCAGGTGAAGGTATGGAAGCTTGACTATCCATAGAAACAGAATGGGTAAGATAATAAAATAAGTTTCTGTTTTTTTCAGAAGATCTTTCATGCTTCATTTACTTAAGTTTCTATATATGTCTGATTCTTTTTATGGTCAGGTCATCAAAAAAGGCAGTACTTTTCTTTCTGTTCCAGATAAAGATTTTAAAATCTTTGGTCATGTTTTCATTGGGTCTGAACTTTATCCGGATCAATTGCCAACCTTGTTCATCCTTCAATAAATAATCCCTTTCCGCTTTATAAAAAATCGAAGCATCTGATGCAGATACAACAAAAAGAGGCCAAAGGTCATCTGATTTTCTCCAGATAGAAATTTCGTATTCTGAGTCAGTGTGCAGATTATCAAGTTTATAATCTATCGCATACTCAGTGTGGGGTTCAATCTTAAACGAATATTCTCCGCTTCTGGCAGCTTCGCGTGATCTGATCCACGCTCCACCAAAGCGTTCGCCATCTGCCCCAACTATGTACTCTCCATCTTCGCTGAGCCTTTCTGCACCGCAGCTTATAACAATACTTGTGTCAGTCAGGATTTCCCTTAATTTCTGAAAATACTTTGTTGTATCGAGTTCATAGATCGCCATAATCCGGCCTTGGTATATCCTGTTCAAAGGAATACCCCTATCCGAAAGTATGTTGATTTCTTCATCGTTCTTCGGCATGCCTGTGAAAAGAACTTTTCTGCCAACAAAATTGGTAATATCGGATGCCTGAATCTCAGCCTGCCAGTTTGCCAAACGATTGTCGTAGAAGTCGTAAAACCAAGCGTCGGGATATTTTTCCTTCAGGAAAGGAAGTATTTTTCTTTTGGTATAGACATCTCCGAAATTGAGTGCAGAATACTTGTTTAATGAAAATGGATAGAAATGAATGATTTTATGGTCAGGGTAGTGCTGTTTGATGAAAAGCAGTGTTGTATCCATTTCAAGGTTGGTAATTCGATACCCCTCGTTTGCATATTGAATTTGGGGAGGTCGTTTTACCAACAAGAATATCGCAAGGATTAAAAAGGCTGCCAGAATTGGATTCCCAAATTTTGTGTAACTGAGACTGACGGCAGTCAGTTTGATGGAAACAATCAATAATAAGGAAGAGAGAAGCAGAACCGGAATCAGGTAATGGTTTGCATTATATTGCTTGGCTACCAAAAGAATACCAAAAATGGAGGATGCCTGAAGGCCTATCAATGCTTTAAACCACAAACTGTTTTGCAAAGGTTGCCTGGTATATAGTTTTACGATACCAATAAATACGACAAGGATAAAGCTTAAAGCCAGAATAAGCGTAAAAACCTGATTGGTCAACAAAATTTTCAGGATGTTTGGGAAATAAGTGGCTGTATCAATAAATCCAGCAGTGCCCTGTCCGTATTTCCCAGTGTTCATTATAAGTCTGACGAACCAATAATACATATTTTCATATTCAGGAATGGCCGGGATGGTGAACAGAATGAACGAGAATGGAAGGGAACCGACATAAAGCAATTTCTTTTTCCAACCTGAAAGAATAAGAATTGGGAAGATTGCCAAAGGCAGAAAAGTTGCTTTGGTACCTAACCCGAATCCGATTGTAAGTGCATATAGCCACACAAATTTTAGTCGGTTAGGGTGAGGATCATGCAAATGGAAAATTGTCACGAGCATAAACGCAAGACTTGCCAAAACTAGCATTGGCTCTGGCGATACTTTTGTCCAGGCATGGTCAAGCAAGTTTTCAGAAAAGAAAACGTTTAGTTGTAATAATAATGCAGCCCCTATCAGACTGGTTTTTCGGAAGGTAATATAGCCCAACAGAAGAATCATCAGCGTGTTGAGAACCATGATTACGATTCGCGTATTTCTGACAAACAGGTCTGGAGAATCAAGAACATGGTCGGTGAGTGATTCAGCACTGGAATTGCTGACCAAATGGGTGATCCAGATGACGGCAGCTTCGAGCTGCATAACTGTTGTTCCGGGGTTGTCAATATGGCCGACACTTTTCCCCTGACAAATAGCAAGCGCATTTACAAGGTATATATATTCAGGGTCGTTGGCAAAATGAGCTCTGTTTTGCTGACTTCCAAAAGTCAGAAAAAGAAGCGGAATGAAAAGTGTCAATAATCCTTTGTAGTTATTCCAAAATGCTTTCTTCATATTATTCCGCAATATGATTGGCAGTTGATGACCCACTATCAAAAATTTCTTTTACGATATAGATTGGTCGGGCTTTTTGCTCTTCAAAAAGATAACCCACATAGATGCCAATGATGCCAATGATAAAAAAAAGAATCGAAAAACTGAAAGTAACGAAAAGGACGATGGTGGTATAGCCTGAAGGGGGCGTTTCACCAAAGAAATAAACTCCTAAAGTGTATACACCCAACAATATGGAAAAAAAAGCAAAAATGAATCCGAACCAAATGCCCAGGTAAAGTGGGGCCTTTGAGAATGAAGTAAGGGCTTCAGAGCTTAGAATCAGGAGCCTTGCCGGTGAGTATTTTGTTTTTCCAGCTTGTCGTTTGGGGGCGTCAAATTCAAGTGAGGTATGGTTGAATCCTACTGTTTGAATGATACTTCTCAGAAACCGCGTCTTTTCTCGATAATTGCTCCGGAGTATCTCAGCAACCTTTCCGGAAACCAAAAAAAAGTCGGAGGAGTTATCACTGATTTTTTCTTTTGAAAGAAAATTAAAAAGTCGATAGAAGTTTTTTGAAAGAAATCTTTGCCAATTTGTATTACCGTAATTTATTTTTCGGGCCATAGTGACAATTTCAAATCCTTCCCTGAATTTCCCGATCATTGAAGGAATCATACTTAAAGGATGCTGCAAATCTGCATCCATGCATATGACAGCATCACCTTTGGCATGATCGATACCAGCAATCATGGCAGCCTCATGCCCGAAATTTCTTGAGAACCGGATGAGCTTTAGAGTATGCCTGTTAACCACATTATTGTCAATAAATGTTTTGATACTTTTTGCTGAAGAATCTGAACTGCCGTCGTCAACAAAAATTACCTCAAATTCAACTACTGCGTCCTTAAAAAGTCGAAGTATCTCCTGAAACAATAATTCCAGTGATTCATTTTCATTGAATACTGAAAAAACTATTGTAATTTTTTTGGGACGATTCATTTAGTCAGGCATTAAAACCCTGTAAATATAGCTTATTTTGTAAAAGGAAATAAAATGAAGCCGATATGAAGAACCGGTTGTATGGGGTGGTACTCACAGCATTCCTTTCGCTGACAATGGTTATTTTGTTATTCTTTCATGTATGGAGGTCCCCCAATCATGCTTTCTTCGCAAATGAAGGAGATGGATTAAAGGCATATTATGGTGCCATTTTTCATGCGGAGTATGATACAATGGCGATGCGCACTGTGGCAATGAATTATCCCCATGGTGAAATGATTTCATTTACTGACAGTCAGCCACTTCTTGTGAATTTTATCCGTTTCTTCTCTGAAACGTTTACTGATATTACATCCCATACAGTGGCAATAATAAACATTGCCATGTTATTGTCAGTGGTGCTGGGAGCCATTTTTTTACTTCTGCTTTTTTGTGAGGCCGGTACAAGTTGGTGGTATGCTGCGCCAGTAGCCACCGGCATTGCGTTACTTTCACCACAAATCGCGCGGATGGGGGGACATTATTCTCTTGCCTGGGTTTTTTGGATTCCTTTGATGATATGGCTGATTATACGATTCGATAAATCGAGATGGATGATCTATACCTTTCTGATTGGACTTGTAACCCTTATTGCAGGATTTATGCATCTGTATTTCGTTGCATTTTTCGGATTTTTACTCGGAGGTTATTGGTTCTTTCGCTTTTTTTGGTATCGAAAGGCAGGAACATTCTGGTACCGGGATATACTTCACATCTTCGCACAATTTGTAATCCCTGTGCTTTTGCTTCAGTTTTTGATTTTCCTGAATGACGACGTAGTTGATAGACCTATGTGGCCCTTCGGCTTATGGAGTAATCTTGCCCATCCTGTAGCACTTTTTTTCCCATCCTCGCCTCCATATGGATTTGTTCCCAAGGTACTAACCGTTTTTAACCATATTTCTTGGGAAAGTTGGTCTTTCATAGGTTCTGTTGCGGTTCTCGGATTTTTTACCGGAATATTTATGATGGTATCGAAAATCTTTAAAAAAGAGGTAACCCATCGCGTTGTGCATATCGGCATCATAAATATTTTGTTTTGGGTTTCAGTTTTTGCACTCTTTTTTTCAATGGGATTTCCCTTCATCCTGGGGCTGAAGGAGATTGCTGAGCAAATAGGGCCGCTTCGTCAGATCAGGGTTTTGGCAAGGTTTGCCTGGATATTTTATTATATGATTAACCTGGTCGTTTTTGTTGCTTTATTCCGAAAAGCGTTTGTGCAGCCAGCATCTTTGCTTTGGAAGATTATCGGAGTAGTAGCAGTTGTGATGTTATGGGTTGAAGGAGTCTTTTTCTCGCATTACGTTTCAAAAAGCATCAGAAATGAGGTGCCCGGATTTTCAATTAATGCTGAACCAGGTCAAGTGGAACGATGGATGTTGGATATTCATCCGGGCGATTTTCAGGCAATGATCCCTTTGCCCTACTTTCATACAGGATCAGAAAATCTTTGGATTGACGGGGGTAATGATGTCGTTAAAACTACCATGGCTGTTTCGCTAAAAACAGGTCTTCCAACAACAGGTGTTTTGTTGAGCAGGACTTCGATATCTCAGACATACCAGAATTATGCCCTGCATACTGAGCCACTTGAACGTTTAGAATTTCCAGATTACCTGCCCGATGAACGTCCCCTCCTGATTCTGCTCATAAACGGTTATACTCCATCTTATCCTGAAAGAATTATGCTTCAGGAAGCGACACGGGTGTCAGATACAGATCGGTTTGCTCTTTATAGCTTGCCTGTTTCGGCAATACGTCGTTTAAACATAATTTACAGGGAACAGGTTTTGGAGCAGTATCAGCAAGTCCCGTTAACAGTGGTAAATAATTGGAATGTTCTAAGGTCTGATTTGTTGTTCTGGACAGATTCATTTGATGATAGGAAATACGATAATCCGTTTTCCGGAGATGGGGCTTATGAGTTTAAATCCGGAGATTGGAGATCTTTTTGGCAAGGAACAGTCAATGGCTCCGATGAGATTAATCAAATCCTGATATCCTTTTGGGTAAAGGATTACAGGAGTGATGCAGTGATGCGCACAGAATTAGGAATTATAAAGGATTTACTGGTGGAGGACGATGGGCCTGTCAATCGTTTTGATTTCTTTAGTCATATAAAAGCTTTCAAAGGGAATTGGGCACTTGTGGAATTTCAGGTTCCAATATCAGCCGGTGAATCTTTAATTGAGTTGGTTGTTCGCAACCGTGTGCTTCCTTCAGCTGAGATTGTCCTTGATGAACTGATGATCCGGCAGGCAGGACAGGATTTATATAGAGAAAGCGAAGACTGGTTGATATACAATAACAGGGTTGTGCTGATGCGTTGAACTAACTCAGTCTGACACTACCCATCATTCGGGTTGTCAAGGTGGCAAAAGCAACCACAGACACCGAGCTGACAGGCATAAGGATAGCTGCAATAACCGGAGACATGGAGCCCATTAGTGCAATGCTAATCCCAATAAGATTGTATAAAAAGGATATGGCAAAACTAACATATACAATCCAAAGTGAAATTTTTGTGAATCCAATAAAACCGGCCATTTGACTAAAACGATGCGCTTCAAGTACCGCATCGCTTGCAGGTGAGAATTGATATGCCTTATTAGCTATGGTAAGAGCCACATCACTTTGCATTAAGGCACCTGCATCATTCAATCCATCTCCAGTCATCAGAACAATTTTTCCATTTTTGTGCAATTCTTCAATAACAGTTGCTTTGTCGGCTGGCTTTTGGTCAAAGTACATATGGTCTGTTTTAAAATAAGTGGCAAGGTGATCTCTTTCTGCATCATTATCGCCAGTTAACAAGTAGATATCAAATTGTTGCCTGAGTGATCCAAGTACCTTGCCAATCCCTTCGCGGTATTGGTTTGATATTTTGAAATGGCCAATTTCCTGTCCATTTATGGAGACATAAACTGTAGAACTTCTTTTTTGACCGTTGGTAATCCTGCCAGTAACATATTCTTCTGATCCGTATCTAATTTCCCGACCCTCAACCTTTCCAAATACACCGCGGCCATGAACCTCCACGAAATGTTCTGGCTCAGTGTAAGTGCAATTTTGAAAATAATTGGCCAGGGCCATACTTAATGGATGAGGTGATTGCCGAAACAGGGAGAACAAAGCATCTCTTTCGTAATCATTTAGAGGATTACCTTCCCATATGATCTGATTTTCGTTGGGCCGGGTCAGCGTTCCTGTTTTGTCAAAAACCACCGTGTTTATATGCGATAATTTTTCAATGACATCTGTATTCTTGATATAAAGCCCCTTACGGCCAAATATTCTCATGGTATTGCCCATAGTGAAGGGTATGGAGAGTGCGAGTGCACAAGGGCAAGCAATGATAAGTACTGAAGTGAACACAAAGATTGCTTTATGGGTATCACCTGAAAGAATCCAACCGACTAATCCACTTAACGCAATAATTAAAACTGCCGGCGTAAAGTAATGACTAATCCGGTCGGTAAGATTCTTTAGGTTGTCTGTAGGTTTATGGTATGTTTTATCCTGGTTCCAAAGATGTGTGAGGTGGCTCTGGTTGACATCTTTTTCTACCTTAATCCTGATTATTCCACCCATTTGCCTTCCTCCTGCATACAGAAAATCACCGACCTTTTTTCGGGCCAGGGTTGACTCACCAGTTACGAAACTATAGTCAATTAAAGCCGGACCATCGATCAATTGCGAATCAGCGGGAATAAGCTCGTGATTGCGGATCATAAGAATATCTCCTGGCTGAATATTTTCCAAAAGAATACTTTCTTCTTCAGGCTGTATCTTCTCCTCCCGGGTCTTATTGATTCGGGTTACGGCAATGGGGAAATAGGATTTGTAATTTCTTTCAAAGGAGAGTGCTTCGTAAGACTTAGATTGATACCATTTACCAGCGAGCAGGAAAAAGATTAACCCTGCCAGACTATCTGAGTAACCGGCACCTGTACCGGAAAAGATTTCCCAGGCACTTACAAAAAAGAGTGTCAGGATACCGATTGCAATTGGAAGATCGATATTCGCAGACTTTTTCCTGAGGCTTTTTAGGGCTGAAAGAATGTAATCGTTACCGCTATAGGCAACGACAGGTATTGTAAGAATGAAGCTGAGTATGCTAAGTACATTGCTTAATTTATCCTCCATTGGCTTCCCATGGAAATAATGAGGGAGGCTGTATGTCATTACGTTCATGAAAACAAATCCTGCAACCCCAATCTTATAGAGTAACTTTTTATAGGAATGTTTATCTTCCAATCGGTCAACCTGACTTTGTGATAAGTCGGGTATGTAATGTAAGGAAGACAATAGCTCAACCAGCTGCCTTAAAGAGATTTTACTTTGGTCAAAGGTGATTTCTGCTTCTTTCTTTACAAAGTTGACAACGGAAAATCTAACACCTTCGTGAAGTCTTGAAAGGTTTTCGAGCAGCCAGATACATGAAGCACAGTGAATGACGGGTATGTAAAACCGGACTTTGGCTAGAGTGCCATCAGAAAATAGGATTAGTTTTCGTGCAACTTCATCATTTTCCAGGAAATCATATTTATTGCCAAATTCAGTAGTTTCAAGTTTGACTCCCGGAGATGCCTCCAGATTATAATAAGTGTAAAGTTTATTTTCATGTAAGAGTTGATATACGGTCTTGCAACCATTACAGCAAAATCGGGCGTTGCCCCAGATAACCGGATTACTGCCACAATTTGCACCGCAATGCACACAATTATTGTTTTCGAGTGATTGTTTCCCCATTTCGGTTATTTTTCAGGCGACTTTCCAATTTCCCTTAAAAATGGATTCATTTAAACCTTAATTAAAGGATTCTCAAATGAATTATAAATCATTCATTACTATTATGACAAATGCATCCATTTATTAGGTAATCCGAAGAATTTATATGGCTGATCTTGTTTTTGTCCTGCAGACTTTTTTCAAATTTTTTCTCAATTTTATCTTTAGCTGGACTAAGGAATGGAATGTTCAGATTCAGTCCTCTGAGAATAAAAAAGATACCTACCAACACCACCAGAAATGGAATAAGGTTATTGATTTTTTGCCTTATGGTGGCACTTACAACATTTCCCGCCACTCCAATAAGTAGTAACATTGGAATTGTCCCTAAACCAAAAAGTACCATATACCATATACCTGTTGCCACTCCGGCTGTTGCAATGGCACCCGCCAATGCGATGTATACCAATCCACAGGGTAGAAGTCCATTCAATAGCCCGATGAAAAACAGGCTCTGGAACGTACGGGCCGTAAAAAGTGTTGATATACTTTTTTTTAGCTTCGCGACTAACTTAAATGAGCTTTTATTTAAATCATACTGATTGCGAAACAGATTGGGGAAAAGGACCGATACAACCATTAGCAAACCCATGATTACAGAGATAATTTGCTGGAAGCCTAACAGGTGAAGACCTTGTCCAAGCAGTCCAAAAATAGCACCCATCAAACCATAGGTTACAGTTCTTCCAAGGTTATAAAGAAGACCACCAAAGATTTTCTGTTGCAGATTGTTCCCATGGAGTGGGAGAGCCAGAACAATAGGGCCACACATGCCAACACAGTGAAAGCTGCCCATAAGTCCAAGTGCCAATGCTGATAGAAGTATTTCCATTCGATTTTTTTATTTGACTATGATGGTTTTGTCAATCTCATAGTCAAGGTTTTTGTAAGTCCAGGTTATTTTTGCGATATATCTCCCCTTTATCAGGTCATTTTTAGGGGTTTTAAACTTGTTGCTGATCAATAAGACAGGATATGTCACATCCCGATGATGGTCAGATGGCCTGAAAAAAAGAATGGTTACATTTTGAAGTACTGGAATCAATTCTTCAGCAAAGCTGAATTCAATTTCTGTTCCGGTGTCAGTCCATTCAATCATTCTTTCATATGGGGCTGAACGACTGGTTATTTCCATCTGCCTTGAATGATCCACACCTTTTTCATAATAATCTTTGTGGACCAAGTTCGCCTCCTGGCGGTGGGCAAAAATGACGAAAGTGACCATCACGATTATAAATAGTGACATGAAAATAAATATGCCGGTCCCGAAGTTAAATTTCTTGATGAATTTCATTCTGTTAATTTATAAAAGATCAATCAATAAATGCTGTGCACGTGTATGGATGTATTTTGGTTTAATGGTTGAATTTAATTTAATCATTTGCGCCTTTGTTTCGGTGTGAATAAATTGACTGGCCTCAATCTATCTTTGCCCTTTGATTTGTTTATCTGTAGATAAAAGTTGCCTTATAGGTCTCAAGCAACTTTTCTCCCTCAAATATACCGAATTCAACCTTCGTGTTTTCACTTATAATTTGATCGGCCGGTATGTAAAGTATGAAGGTTGACTGAAAAAGATCATGGTCGTTCAAAGTAATTTCCTTGCCTGCAATTTCTATCCTGCCATTATGTGATAGGATTTTAATTTCCAGATCATGTTTGTCATGCGTTTTATTGACTATCTTGATATTGTATAAATTGGATATTGTTCCATCAGAATTTTCCTGAAATAGCAAACCAGGGGTTCTCAGTATATTGGTTTCAATGGATGGACGAGTAAAAATGGTGTACACGAAAAATCCCAGTAATATTAATAGGACTGCTGAATATGCAATATTTCTGGCATTCCAGATTGCCTCATGATTTTCTTCTATCCCAATTGCGGAAGAGTATCTTATAAGGCCTGGTATTCGACCAGTTCGTTTCATGACTTCGTTACATTCATCAATGCAAGCAGTGCAGTGAATACATTCGAATTGCGTTCCGTTCCGAATGTCTATACCGGTAGGGCATACCGCAAGGCATCTGCGACAGTCAATGCAGTCGCCGCTGGAATTGGCTCCCCTAGGTTCACCACGCTTATAATCGTAACTGACCACAATTGAGTTTTGATCAAGCAATACTCCCTGCATCCTGCCGTAAGGACAGACCATTGTGCAGATTTGTTCCCTGAACCAGGAATATATCCAGTAAAACAATCCAGAGATTGCAAGCATCACGACAAACCCTGTCTTGTGTTCTGAAATCGGTTCCTTAATAAGGTTTATCCACTTGTCGCTACCAATGAACCACATTAAAAAGATATTGGTCATCATGATTGCAATAGCTAGAAAAATCGTGTGCTTAGTTAGCTTCTTCCAGGTTTTTTCAAGATTCCACCGGCTGGCATCCAGTCTTTTACGGCTTTTTAAGTCGCCTTCTATCCAAAATTCGATCCTTCGAAAGACCATCTCCATGAAAATAGTCTGGGGACATGCCCAACCACACCAAACCCTACCGAATGTGACTGTAAAAAGAATGATAAACAAAATAAAAGTGAGCATTAGCAGAGAAAGGATAAAGGTATCCTGTGCCCAAAAGATGGCTCCAAAAATGATGAATCTGCGGTCGGGTATATCTAAAAGGATTAAGGGATAGCCATTAATCCTGATAAATGGAACAACCACCAGAAAAAGCAGTAGCCCCCAGCCGAAAAAAGTTCTTAAGGTATTCCAATTGCCATGTGGTTGCTTGGCATATACCCATTTTCGTCTACCTTCTTCATCGATATTTGTTGGCCTATCCCTGAAAGTGAATTTTTCAATCAGCATGAGATTTAATTTTATCAGAAAGATGGCTTCAAAGCCATTTTAGCGCAATGATCAAGGGCATTTTTCGCCTTGTGGCTCTTTTGGTGAAGCTGGAGAATTGCCTTTCATGGTAACCAAAACATAGCTGGCGACCTTCTGGATTTTCTCGTCGCTTAGCTGGGCTTTGAATGGTGTCATTCCTTTGAGCGGTTCTCCGTTTTTAATGATGTTGAAAACATCGGTAAAAGAGCATCCATGTATCCAGAATTCATCAATGAGATTGGGGCCGATGGCGTTTCCTTCGCCCTCGGTTCCGTGGCATGCCGCACAGTTCATTTCGGCATAAATTGCCTTGCCCTCAGCAAGTGAAGCTTCATCTGACAATAAATCGACTGGTGTAGATGGTTGTTTAGATTGCTGATTCATTCGTGCTGCCTCAATGGCTCGATCGTATTCCTGGTGCTGGTCAGCTCCAATCCCAATCCAGAAGTAGTAAGCAGCGTATAGTATGGAAATTCCGATGGTCAGGTAAAAAATGAACATGATCCATTGTGGCGGTGGATTATCTAATTCCTGAATGCCATCGTAGTTATGTTCTTCCATGGCATGTTCCCTGTGATCACTGAATTCGTATCCGCTTTCAATGTGGTTGTCTTTTTCGGAAGTCATGGTGTGAATTTATTTTGTTGTTTTTCATCACTAGTGTCCAATAAATTTTTTTCAACTAATATTTAAAGGCAAATTCAAGTTGAGCGGGTTTTTCACATATATCATCAATGGTCTCAGGGGTCAGAAAAAGATCTCTGATGGGCGTCTTGTCTGTCAGTACTCTGCTAATGACACGAAGTACATTGAATGTAGTCCTGCCCAACTGACAGTCATGTTCGATGATAGCCACGAGACAGTATGTGATAACCGCAATGTAAATTTGTATTCTCACAGCGTTTTCCGTATTACCCCAGAAAGATGTGATGCGGAGATGCTGCTTTATCCACCGAAAAAAGAGTTCCACCTGCCAGCGCTGCTTATACAACATAGCGATGTCTTTCGCCTTGATGCTGATGTTGTTGGTCAGGAACGTGAACGTTCTTTTAAGGTCGGGAGCATAGTAAACGATCCTCCTCATTACGCAGGAATATTTCTTCCGGGTCTGGTA
>DF970672.1:93394-161678 GCA_001270045.2 Bacteroidales bacterium 6E
ATCTTTTGGACACTAGTGGTTTTTCATTATCTACTGTTTCATCATCAAGTATTGATTTCTTAATATCTTCCATTTCTTGTCTTGGTTTCATCAAGGTCCTTACCAAGAAAATGATGAACATGGTAAAGAATATTATCAGGCCTGAGATGTACCAGTTTTCAATCCCCTCAATGTTTTCCAGTAGGTTACTGATGATCTTCATTGGTTCAGAACATTTAAGATATATGATGCCAATTGATTGATCTGGCTTCCTGAAAGCTGATTTTTGTAAGCTACCATTCCTTTGAGAGGATAACCCTCCGAAATGGAGCGCACTACTTCTTCAGGTTTGTTGCCATGAAGCCATTCATCATCAACAAGACTGGGAAATGCTGGCGGGATGCCGTTCCCTTCAGGACCATGGCAGGCTACACAGATTTTTAGGTAGTTTTCTTTTGCAGCATCAAAATCGGTCTGGCTTACAGGCAAGGTGACAGGTGCAAGTTCCATAGGCACCGCTTCTCCTGTCACTGGTTGGGAAATATCTCTTCCCAGCTTATGCAAATAGGCTATCATTGCAACCATTTGGGAAGTAGGACTGACCTCAATTCCTGAAGAATTTAGGTTAGCCGCTATTTCGGAACCCTGCGTTCTGAGATCCTCAACTGCTTTTTGGTCATATCCTTCGGGATATGGAACCCCGAGTTTCTGCATTGCCCTGATTTTTGCGGGTGTTTTCTCTAGGTTGATTTCTTTTGTGGCAAACCAAGGATACTTGGGCATGGTTGACTGAACGTTCATTTTCTGTGGATCCATGAAATGGCTATAATGCCATGCAGCGCTCTTAAACATTGGCCCTGAAACCACTCCGGCCCGTGCAAGGTCTGGCCCGATTCGCCTTGATCCCCATTGGTAAGGATGGTCATAAACAAATTCGCCAATCTTGGAGTATTCTCCGTAACGGTCAGTTTCATATCTGAAAGGCCTGACCATTTGCGAGTGGCACACATAGCATCCTTCAGAAACGTAAATGTCACGTCCTTCAAGTTCCAATGGTGTATATGGAGTTACAGTGTCGATGGTAGGAATGTTTGATTTAACAAAAACCATAGGTATGATTTCAACTGCACCTCCAACCGCCAAAACAAAGAAGGCAATGATGGAGAACACGACTCCCTTTCGTTCAATCCAGCGATGGACAGTTTCCCGATCAGGGTTGCGTGGACCAATTGGAACCAGCGCAGGTGCTTCAGCAGCGACATTGTCTTCTGATTGACCAGTTTTTATAGTTTTATAGAAGTTGAAAAGCATAATGATAAACCCGATGACAAATAGGGTGCCGCCAAAGATACGGGCTACGTACATTGGGATAATCTGGGAAAGGGTTTCCAGGAAATTCGGGTATGTGAGGAATCCTTCCGGGGTATAATCACGCCACATAAGCCATTGGGTGACTGCGGCCCAATAAAGAGGTATCGCATAAACCAGAATTGCTAGTGTCGCAATCCAAAAGTGTGCATTTGCCAGTTTTGTGGAATAGATCTTTGTGTTAAAGATTAGTGGGATTAACCAATATAGCATTCCAAAAACGAGGCCGGCATTCCAACCCATTCCTGCAATGTGTACGTGACCAATTGTCCAGTCTGTAAAGTGGGTAATTTCATTTACATTCTTCAGTGACATCATTGGTCCTTCGAAAGTTGCCATGCCATATGCAGTGAGTGCTACCACAAAGAATTTCAGGGCAGCACTGTCTCGGACTTTATCCCATGCTCCCCGAAGCGTCAGAAAACCATTGATCATCCCACCCCATGAAGGCGCAATAAGCATGATAGAGAATGTGGTTCCCAAAGCTTGAGCCCATTCTGGGAGTGCTTGGTATAATAGATGATGGGGACCGGCCCACATGTAAAGAAAGATCAATGACCAAAAGTGGATTATACTTAGCTTGTAGGAATATATGGGTCGGTTAACAGCCTTTGGCAGGTAATAATACATGAGCCCAAGGAATGGGGTTGTCAGGAAAAAAGCCACTGCATTGTGGCCATACCACCACTGAACCACTGCATCCTGAGCACCGGCATAAACCGAATAGCTTTTAAACAGGGACACTGGGAGTGCGAATGAATTTACAACATGGAGCATAGCAATTCCCAGGAAGGTTGCCAGATACCACCAGATGGCTGCATAAATGTGTTGCACCCTGCGAATTAGGATAGTCGCTATCATATTCCACCCATACACAATCCAGATACCAGCAATCAGGATGTCGATCGGCCATTCAAGTTCAGCATATTCCTTTGAAGTAGAGATGCCAAGGACCAACGTTGTTGCAGCCAAGACGATGACCAACTGCCACCCCCAGAAGTTTATGGCACTCAATTTATCGCTATACATCCTGGTTTTTAGCAGGCGTTGAAGTGAGTAATAAACTCCTGCAAATATGGCATTGCCAATAAAGGCGAATATTACCGCATTGGTGTGCAGTGGCCTTAACCTGCCAAAACTAGTGAATTCCAGGTCAAGGTTAAAGACTGGAAATGCCAGCTGCAAAGCGATTAATAGTCCAATGATTATGGCAATGATCCCCCAAATTACCGTTGCCATCAGGAATTGCTTCACAATTTTATAATCGTAGTAGAATTTTTGATTTTCCATATCCATGGTTGAATTAATTATCTGATTTTTATTCTTTATCTTCCTCTTCTGGGGTATCGTCATCAAATAAGATGCGGTAAGGCGGGGTTTCATTGTCGTCGTATTGTCCGCTTTTTACTGCCCAGATAAAAGCTGCAAGGAAAACCAATGCAACTAAAAGACTTGCCCCAATAAGGAGATAGAATATGTTCATGGTTTATTGTTTCTGCCAAGTCTGGCCAGCTTAAAGATCTGTAGTATAACATAGCCGATGACAGCCCAACCTCCAATCAGGGCCGCAAAATAGGTGAAAAGAAGCCACACCTGGGTTCGGTCGTTTGTTGACCAGAGTACACGCGGAAGTTCCACACTTGTATTCGGTTGTTTAACCTGGACACCTGATACAGAGAATATAACTGGTTCAAAATCATCATTAAGCGATAGGATAAAGTCTACCTGACCGTCACTTTTGACTTTCATGTCTGGAGGGATGACATAGGAGGCTCTACCGTTTTCATCAGTGGTTATGCTACCAACAAGAAGATTGCCAAAGGTTTTTCTGGCCCTTACAAAAATGATAGTGTTGGAAAGAGGAATGGTGTTGTCCATTACTTCCTCTTCGGCCACGATATCAATGGTCGAGTTGTTATTCCCAACTAAGGCATATATTTTTCCTTTTCTGAGGGCTTCCTCCACAAGTTTGCCTACATTTCGGGGATCGAATTTCCTGATGTAGGTGATTACTCTCCAGATATCATCTGAACTTAGCGTGGTTTCAAACTGGGGCATCGCAGCCCGACCTATGTTAATTTTATAGAAAAGCTGTCCGTCACTGTTTGCCTGCATTATTTCAGATGAAGCGTCTGGGGGAGGTGGAACAAGTGGGAGGGCATTATAATTGCCCGGATCTCCATGACACGACTTGCAGTTTTTGTCGTAAATGTCACGCCCTGCTCTGACATTCTGGTTGTTAAACTCAACCGGATTGACCATGGCATTATATTCTTCCGGTACCGGCCAAGTGTCGGCTCCAAATGCCGGATACAAACCTGCCAGCCAAATGGTTATTCCTGCGATGATGGTTTTATTCATGGCTGGTTAATTTTCGTATTCGTTAAACATGATTTTCTTGTCGACCCCGTGGTGTTCGGCATATTCCCATATCGTAATGACAGGAAAGAGTTTGGCCAATGCAGTCACAATCAGCAATGCCGCAAAGAATGCGAATAATGTGATAGTTATTTCCGGATTGGTCGGAGAATAATGAGCGAAATGCTCAGGTACATTCTGAATCGGAAGGAATGGGTGTTCAAGTGTTGGTACAACAATGATATAGCGTTTGAACCATGAAGCGACCAAAGTAACCAGTGCAA
This sequence comes from Bacteroidales bacterium 6E, assembly GCA_001270045.2. GTDB lineage: Bacteria > Bacteroidota > Bacteroidia > Bacteroidales > Prolixibacteraceae > UBA1413. Next base: position 97,384 of record DF970672.1, read on the forward strand.
TTACAGTTAGTGGAAAAGGTTTTCGGAAGTACCTCACCAATAGAAGTAGAATTGGTAAGACTAAACCCCCAATTTGGGTGAACCAGAAAATTGGGGCACTTTTTCCGATGAAAAGCTCAGTAAGATGTATGCCTTCCGCTGTTTTCATTTTATATCCGGGTACCAGGAATTCGTTGATATTGAAATATAGGTAAACCAGACAGACAAATACAAGTGTTTTGCCCATTCGGTCAAATACTTCATCATTAAAGTAATTTTTGAGTTTGTATCTGACACGATATACATACATTACCTGGATAACTGCTGCAGTGCCGGCGACGAAGGCTCCGGCTACGAAGTATGGTCCAAAAATCGTTGTATCCCAACCGGGCCGCAGAGTGGCAGCAAACAGCCATGAGGTGACTGTATGTATAGCCAACCCTACTGGAATTATAAGGAGCATCAATGTTCGCAGCGAATGATAAATGATTTTAAACTGCTGAGCATTACCTCTATACCCTATGGCGAGGATCTTATAAATTTTGTATTGAATTTCAGGAATTTTTCCCTTTAGCCGGTCACGCATAAGTGCCAGGTCGGGGATCAGAGGCAGATAGAAAAGCAATAGGGAAATGAAAAGGTAGGTGGTGATTACGGTAACGTCCCAAATAATGGGAGAGGCAAAACGGCCGTGCAGAAATACATTAAGGAATCTGTCTGGCCGCCCCATGTCCATAACAATGATAAGACCTGCCAATCCTACTGCGGCAATGGCAACCTGCTCGGCAACCCTGGAAATTGGTTGGGCCCAGTGTATTTTCAAAAGATGCATAATTGAGCTGATAAGAAGACCGATTAGGCTTACCGCAACAAAGAATACGAAGTTGCTGATGTACATACCCCATGAAACGTAATCACGCATTCCAGTAATGCCCAGACCCTCCTTAATTTGATAGCCCCAGGCCCAAACGCCTACGATGCAAAACATGATAAGGATGAAAAGCCAGAATCGACTTAATTCATCCTTGACACGAAGAGAGCGGGTCAGATCATGAAAAATCAGATCGAAGCTCTTTCTGGCTTCTTCAGGTGATTTCTTTTGTATCATATTATTTTGGTTTTAAAGATTAGGATGTGTGAACATCTCCCTGATATGGAAATGCACGACCTTTAGGTGGTAAATAATATACCCTGGGCTTGGTTCCCAGTTCTTCAAGCAATGTGTAGCCTGCATTATCCCTGATTAAATTGCTGAAGCTGACAGTTTCACCAGTTGTGCCGTTCGTGACAGCATCCTCGTTTTGGTCTCCAAACCAGTATACGCTATTAGGACATGCTGATACACAGGAAGGAAGCTTGCCATCACGAAGGCGGTCAGCACTGAAGAGACATTTGGAAATGGTACCTTTTTTTTGAGGTACATTCGCTTCAATATTATAGGTAACGCCCACATATTTGTCAGAATCTCTTGGCTCAAGCCAGTTAAAAACACGGGCAGAATAAGGGCAGGCAGCAATACAGAATCTACAGCCAATGCAACGTTCATTGTCGATAAGTACAATCCCATCCTCTCTTTTAAAAGTGGCATTCACCGGGCATACCTTCGTACAAGGCGGGTTGTCGCAGTGCATACACGGTTTAGGCATATAGTAAGGAGCGGTGTTTTCGGCATCTTTCATCTGCAAAACATTCATGTGATGCTGCTCGGGACGCAATTGATGATGTGCCTGGCAAGCTTCCATACATTTTCTGGCGTTTCTGCAACGTGCCAGGTCAATTACCATCACCCATTTTCTGCCCGGGAGGCCGGATCTGCCACGCTTTTGATTTTCGGTAAGTGAAGGGATCTCAGCTGGTGTAAGGGAAGTGCGGTCTACCTCAACAAGTTCCCCACTTGAAGTAAGAAGTTTGATCTTTTCACCATCCACTGCTTCAATCCGGTTACAGGAACTCAGAAAGGCGGTTGAGGCTGCAATACCAGAACTTGTAACTGTTAAACCGGCCATTCTCAGGAAATTCCTTCTCGAATTTGTTTTATTCATGAGTTGATTTATTTTGGTTTAATCATACTATATCAATTACAATCAAGTTTTCAGAATCCCAACAAGTTTCAATTTGGCCCTGAAATAAAAGACAAAAGAATCTTAAAAGTCTTACTGTCAGGAGTTTCAAAATCAAAATTAGAATAATTTTAATTTGTTAATCGGTAATCACAGATATTATCCATAAATTAACCACACTAAAACCGGGAATCAGATTAATCTTTTCCGTATTAAATTTGTTGATATGTCGAATAGGACAAAAAGATCTTATTTTATAGAAATTATTCAGTTATCCATGGAAGGCTGAACTTTTTTTAATTTATTTATATTTTCATTTTATGTCAAAATCATGATAACTCCTAAAATGGTTTTTAAACAGGTAAGAACGCTTTTTCTTTTTATGGTGTTTCTGCCTTTTTTGGCTTATAATCAATCTGTTATAAATCCTGTTGAAGATGTTGAGATAGGGGTTGTGGAGCATCTTGATGAGTTTCTTCCAGACAGTATCATGCTTATCAATGAGAATAATGAAGAAGTTTTTCTCAACGATTTGATTGACAAACCTACAGTACTCAATTTCGTCTATTATCGTTGTCCTGGTATTTGTAGTCCTCTAATGGAAGCTATAGCTGGAGTCATGGATAAATCAGAGCTTAAAGTTGGCGAAGATTATCAGGTTTTGACAATCAGTTTTGATCCACGGGAGACAATAGATTTAGGTATTCGAAAAAAGGAGAATTACCTGAATCTAATGACACGACGCGATGAGGCAGCCAAAGGTTGGCATTTTTTTGTAAGCGACAGTGCCAGTATTGTTAGGATTACTGAAGCAGTAGGATTTAAATATAAGCGAACTGGCAATGACTACCTGCATGCGGCTTCTGTGACTGTAGTCAGTCCTGACAAAAAGATTGTCCGTTATCTGAATGGTATGTATTATATGCCATTTGAATGGAAAATGGCTATTATTGAAGCTTCTCAGGGGAAATCAGGGCCAACACTAAACCGCGTTTTAAGGTATTGTTATGCCTATGATCCTATCGGCCAGACTTATGTCATGAATTTCACAAAGGTTGGCGGTATCCTCATTCTTTTCTTTGCCGCGATCTTTTTGGCCTTTCTATTGTTTAAACCAAAGAAAAGATAAATAGAACTAAACACATTTCTTATGCAGGAAGCACAATCAGCATTACAGGCAAGTTATCTGCACCATCAGGGCAGATTTAAAGGATTGTTGGGGTGGATATTTTCCACTGACCATAAGCGTATTGGCCTGTTGTACCTTTACTCGATCACAACCATGTTTGTGGTGGGGCTATTGCTTGGTCTCGCCATGAAATTTGAATTGCTCGCCCCTGGTAAAACCATTATGGAGGCCAGGGATTACAATGCCACTTTTACGGTACACGGTGTGATTATGATTTTTATGATCGTAATTCCCGGGTTACCTGCTGTCTTTGGTAATTTTTTACTACCGCTTATGATCGGTGCTCCCGATGTGGCATTTCCTAAAATTAATCTTTTATCTTGGTGGTTTTATGTCGCCGGAGTTTTCCTGGTTTTGGCTGCACTTATTTTTGGTCCTGGGACTCCGGATACAGGATGGACATTTTATGCCCCTTATAGTTTTAAGACGGGGACGAATATGCTACCGGCGATTTTTGGAGCATTTGTATTAGGATTTTCATCAATCCTGACAGGGTTGAATTTTATTGTCACCATCCATCGTATGCGTGCTCCGGGAATGAAATGGCTTAAGATGCCCATGTTTGCATGGACCTTATACGGAACTGCATGGATTCAATTACTCGCAACACCGGTTGTAGGAATTACCCTTGTTTTGGTTGCACTCGAAAGGATTTTTGGCATTGGCGTTTTTGATCCTGCGTTGGGCGGTGATCCTATCTTGTACCAACATTTGTTTTGGATCTATTCACATCCGGCCGTATATATCATGATCTTGCCTGCCATGGGAGCTATTTCAGAAGTGATTCCCACTTTTGCCCAGAAACATATTTTTGGATACAAGGCTCTTATTATTTCTACAATGGCCATTGCGTTTGTTGGTTATCTTGTTTGGGGACATCATATGTTTACCGCAGGTATGAGCGGAACCGCCCAATATGCATTTTCGTTACTTACTTTTTTGGTTGCCATACCTAGTGCTATAAAAGTATTTAATTGGATATCAACTATGTATAAGGGGTCAATTAATCTCAGGACCCCATTCTACTGGGCTTCCTCCTTCATTTTTGTATTTATGATTGGTGGCTTCACTGGATTGGTTCTTGGCTCCTTGGCAACCAATGTGCATGTTCATGATACCGCCTTTGTGGTAGCTCACTTCCATTATATTGTTTTCGGTGGCGTAAGTTTCTCGTTTTTTGCTGCCATTCACTACTGGTTCCCCAAAATTTATGGGCGTATGTATGATGAACATTGGGCAAAAGTCGGTTGGATTATGTTTTTTATCGGATTTGTTTCGTTATATACCCCCATGTTTTACCTTGGAATGAAAGGTATGCCGCGCAGATACTACGATTATCTGCCTGAATACCATGGTGCCAATATTCTTAGCACATTTGGATCGTGGATTTTGGCAATGGGTTTCCTGGTCATCGTGGTTAATTTGGTTCGATCTGCCCGAAAAGGGGAGTTGGCTGTCTCTAATCCATGGAATGGAAAAACCTTGGAATGGACAGTTCCATCACCGCCACCTTTTGAAAATTTCAAGGAAGTACCCGTGATAGGTGAAAAGGATGGACCTTATAATTACGAGTAAAATAACGAAATCTGCTAAACATGGAAAACACACATCAGGCCCACCATTTACCCTATGATGCTGAAGCGTCAAAGATTGGGATGTGGTTATTTATTTTTACTGAACTATTGCTTTTTGGAGGTATGTTCATTGTATATTCGGTATACAGATACCTTAATCCAGAAGCATTTCACCTTGCAGGAGAAGAGCTAAATACCTTTATTGGGGCAGTCAATACCGTTATCCTTCTTGTGAGTAGTATGACTATAGCAATGTCGACTTCTGCAATACAAAAAAATGATATCCGACTTACCAATATTTTGTTGGGAATTACACTCATTCTGGCAATCGTTTTTCTGGTCAACAAATATTTCGAATGGGGCTCGAAATTCGCACATGGAATCTATCCAGGATCACAGGAGATGCTAAGTACAATGAGCCAAGGTGAAATATTGTTCTTTGGACTCTATTTTGTCATGACAGGTTTACATGCTCTACATATCCTGGTTGGTATCGCTTTGATTACTTGGACATTGATCGAGCTGAAGCAAAAGAAAATCCACGGCGAAAAGTATGACCTGCTCGAAAATAGTGGTCTATACTGGCATTTGGTCGACCTTATCTGGATTTTCCTTTTCCCATTGTTTTATCTTATTCACTAAATTATACCAGTATGTCAAGCGAAAAACATCATATTGTACCATATTATGTGTATGTTGTAATCCTTGGAGCACTTATTGTTCTCACTTTTGCATCCATAGGGATAACCAGCATCGAACTTGGAAGTCTCACGGTGGCTGCTGCCTTGCTGTTTGCAGTCGTCAAAACATATCTTGTGTTGATATATTTTATGCACTTGAAATATGATAAACCTTATATCGGAATAATGGTTGGCGCTGTATTCCTGCTTTTCGTTGTGGTCATAATCATTACATTTTTGGATTATTTATACAGGTAGAGCTATGTACAATACGGAAATAACACAAGCCTCCAATTTTGTTAAAGGCGTCGATTCAGCATTTATTGTGATCATGGGAATCTCATTTGTCTTTCTTTTGGGATTGACTGCTACCATGATCTATTTTATATATAAGTACAATCGTAAAAGACATCCTAAGGCTGTCCAGATGGAAGGAAGCACCCGGCTTGAGATTATTTGGACCCTTATACCGCTGGCCCTTACCATGGTGATGTTCTATTATGGATGGGCTGGTTGGAAACCGATGGGTAAAGCTCCAAAAGATGCTATGGAAATTACTGTTGTTGGTCGAATGTGGAACTTCATTTTTGAATATGAGAATGGACGGAAGACAGACACACTCTATGTTCCGAAGGATAAAGCCATCAAACTCAACCTAAAATCTATGGATGTAATCCATAGTGTATACATTCCTGCTTTCAGGGTGAAACAGGATATGGTCCCTGGCAAAAAGGATAACTTCATGTGGTTTATTCCGCAGCGTGAAGGTACTTATGAACTTTATTGTACTGAGTATTGCGGGTTAAACCATTCCTACATGTTTAATTATGTGAAAGTTGTGGAAGATAGTATTTTTAATACTTGGTATTCTGATACAACTATGGCAGTGGCATCTGCTGATGTGGAATCACCTGTGGCTGCAGGACGTCGGATAATGCAGAATATTGGGTGTTTTGCATGTCACTCAATCGATGGGGGGAAACTTGTCGGACCAACTTTTAAAGGCTTATATGGTCATGCTGTGAATGTGACAACCAATGGGCAGAAACGGGAAGTGATTGCTGATGATGAGTATATCAGAAGGGCAATATTCGATCCCAATGCTGATTTGGTTGATGGCTTTGGTCGTGGATTAATGCTGTCATATAAAGATCAGCTGTCAGATGATGATGTAACCCTGATAATTGAATATTTGAAAACCTTGCAATAAAAAATAATGAGATATCAGGAGTCTTTAAGGATTGCCCTCGAGCTGGGTAAGATCAGGATTTCTATACCGGTAGCCCTTTCAGCAATGGCAGGTTACGTGTTGTTGAATGGTAATGTAGGTTTATCAGGATGGATGATTGGCATAGGAGTCTTGTTCGTTTCCTGCGCATCATCAGCCATAAATCACATCCAGGAAAGAGATATTGACAGTCTGATGCCTCGTACCATGAAACGGCCTCTTCCTTCTGGTCGAATATCTTTCAGAAACGCCATATATCTTACATTGGCCTATTTTGTCGTTGGTTCAGCAATCCTATATTTCTTCTTTTCACCTTTAACTGTTTTTGTTAGTTGGGTTACCTTGGTTTCGTATAATCTGATTTATACGCCGCTGAAGAAAGTGACTGCATTTGCTGTTGTGCCCGGATCGCTTACAGGTGCACTTCCTCCGTTTATTGGTTGGGTGGCAGCTGGTGGAGCATTGCTGGATATGAAAATATTGCTCGTGGGTTTGTTCTTTTTCATTGGCCAGATTCCCCACTTTTGGCTGCTGCTTTTAATGTTTGGCGAACAATACAGTCTGGCTGGCCTACCAACGTTGAATAAGATTTTTACATCTTTGCAAATTAAGAGAATTTCATTTGTATGGATTTTGACAACTTTGGCAAGCGCTCTACTTGTAACAGGATTTGTGCTAACTGATACAATTCTGATGTTTATTATCCTCGTCTACGTTTTCTTCCTCATGTTCTCTCTGGTATTCCGTTTCCTTTTGCAACCCGAGTTTCATCCACTTCCAGCCTTTTACAGGTTGAATATACTCTATTTGTTGATGATGTTTATTCTCATAGCGGAAGGACTGATCAGTGTTTAATCATTTCCTGCAAAACTCCTTCCCTTAAGGAATAACCAGTTTGTATGATTTTCCTGATCCCTGCATTTTGGATCAGTGTATGGGTCAATATCAATGCCGGGACGATCAATTCTGTTCGAACCATGTCCATCCCTTTCATTGAAACTCTTTCTGTAGTGCTTGAGGCGATAATCCTTTGGTAAACCTTCCCGAAATCATCAAGCGACACATCTTTTCGAATCCTGAAAACTACTTCCGGATCAGTGCAGTCAAGAAGATCTGCAAGTGTGTTAAAGGCTCCGGAGCAACCTATCAGAGTTTTTACCCCAAAATTTCGGCATTGGATAAATGCCTCTTGATGGACTTCTTCAAAATACTCCTCCAACCTTTTTATTTCAGACGCAGTAGCTGGATCAGAAATTGGAAACTGGCTGATAATCCTTGACATACCTGTAGCAAAACTGAACCTCCAGAGCAAATTGCCATTTTCACTGATGATTATTTCATTGCTTCCACCACCAATGTCAAGTATGACTGATGGATCTGGTAAGGTCCCAATTGCCAGCTTGACACCTTGATAGATCAGATCCGCTTCCCTTTGGCCATCGATTACTTCCACCTCAATCCCTTCTGATTCATTAATGGCATCTGTCAGTTCATATCGATTGACGGCCTGTCGTACGGCTGAGGTAGCAATAATGCGAATTTTGCCAGCTCCCCACTTTCTGGCGGTTCTTACTTGCCGGCTAACCGCAGCATAGGCTCGTGCTAAGGCAGCTTCGCTTATGATGTTTTCGGCTATTTTCCAATCTCCCAACCGCACATATTCCTTCCCCTGATAAAGGATCTTAACATCCTGATCCCTTAAACTGGCTACTACCAAGTTACTGTTATTGGTCCCCAGATCGATTACTGCAATTATCACCTATTTATTATTTATGTCCTTTAATTATTGGGTGCAAATGTCACAGTTGAATTCTTGATTTTAAATTAGTTTTTTTGGCCATCCCCACTTAATAAAAATATTGGGTCAGAGGGGAATTCCTTGGTTTGCCAATACCTTGTTATCTGTTTGTTCAAAAAGCCTAGCATATAACCACCTCCACCGGATCCACAAAGCTTAAGCGTGTACTCGTTTGTTGATAATCCTGATTCAAACAAGGGTTGAAAGATAGTTGGAATCATGGGTTTGAGCAATTTTATTTGTAATCGGGAAACCATTTTGGCAGCCTCAAGAAAATCATCGATATTGCCATTAGTTAATGACTCAATAGCCTGGTTTACTGCAGGTGTATATCTTTGGTGTATTTCAGCGGCATAATTTTTAAATTTCATTTGCTCTTTGAACCAGCCGACAAATCCTTCTGTCTTCCCAACTATCTTGGAATCGACCAGAAATGCATTTGATTTCTTTAATAAATTTTGCCATTGATTTCCTACTGTAAGCACTGCATTACCTTCGGACCCAATCATTACCGGCTGCCCCGTATATGACACCAAAGGGTCAAGTCCGGAGCTTGTCCCGTGGAAAAAGCTTTCCATTAATGCCAGTCTTAATCGCAAATCTGTCACAGTCAAAGCGATTTCCTGCGATTTATAATGGTCATAAACAGCTGCTGTCAGGGCCCCTGAACTTCCCAAACCGTATCCCTGTGGAATATTGGATAAAAAAATAAGACCTTTTTTGATATCATCTTCAAAACGATAAATGTCAAGAAATGGAAAATGTGTGTGTTTTTGCTTTAAAAAGTTGCAGAATCCCTGAAGCAAAATCCCTGATTCATTTATTAATTTTCCTGAAGGAGTATCATCAATTTTCAGAAATCCCGAAAAAGATGGATATGGTATAGCTAGAGCCATAGATCCTTCAAGGATGCTATATTCTCCGAAAAGCAGGATTTTTGCTGGAAAGGTTTTCATGGTTACTTGATTTTCATTGGACCTTTTCCGGAATGGTCGTCAATCCACCTTCCATTCTCACAGTGTCGGACCAAATCTGCCCGGATAAAGTCAGTGATTTGGTCTTTAAATTGCCTTGGATAAATTAGCAATACATTGGGTCCGGCATCCATTGTAAAACAAACGGGGATACCACTTCTTGCCCTGAAATGTCGGACTTCCTCAATAATATGCAGGGAAGCTGGCTTCATCAGCAGACCTTCAGAGGCAGAGGTCATCAGGAGGCTGTGAAGCGAAAGCGCTTCATTTTCGGTAATATGGGAAAACACTTCAAAATCGCCCGATTTCATAGCATGGATGATTTGTTCCAGATGATTTTCTGCCTGTACATACCTGGCAGGTGCCCATGGGTGTTGTTCCATCAGCTTGTGTCCTAAAGAACTGGATAGTTTTTTGGGTTGACCGCTGACAATCATGACTGCAACACCCATATCCCTGAACATGGGATCTAAATCAAGATCAAGAGGGGAGGCGTACTCATTTGAACCGCCCTCTAAATGTTTTGTTTTTCCCCATGTGACCCATCCTCCGAATACCGAACGGGAGGCACTGCCTGAACCTAATCGTGCCAAATGTGAAGCTGTTTGGAAAAAGTCCTTTCTGGGTTCTACTTCATTTTGCATTTCCTGTTGTATGTCTGCCAGACATAAGGCCAGTGACGCCATTGATGATGCGGAAGAGGCGATACCCGCTGAGTGGGGAAAGGTGTTGTCGCTCTCAATATTCAAGTGGATATCCTTAAGGAACGGCATTTGATTTGTAAGAGATGCAAGATAATTCTCAATGCGCTTGCCAAATGCTGGATTGCGAGAACCCCCAAATGAAAAATCAAGACTGATTTCAGTTTTTATACTGTCATTGGTGCTTCTGGGAACAGCGGTCAAACATGTTGTGGTTACGGCTTTTTCCAGCGTAATGCTCAGGGAAGTGTTATTGGGTAACTGATAACCATGCTTGCCCCAATATTTGATCAAGGCAATGTTTGATGGTGCCTGCCAGGCACTAATATATTGTTCAGGTCTGTTCATTTTAGTATCATTTCATTCATTTGAAAATAGGTTTCAAATCCTTGGACTTTAAAGTAATCGGGAACATATCCGTCATTTTCATTGCTGGCTGCCAGAAAGAAATCACCTCCCCAGGCACCAAGCGATTTGATTGCACCTCTGAAGTCTGGGAACAAAGTTTGTTGAAGGGTATCAGTTTGAAGAATCTCCGCCATCAGGTTTTCATGAATATTCATTAAGGTCATGAATTCATCCAGCGATGGTGCTTGCGCCATCTGAAGACTGATTGAAGAGATGGTATTTATGGCATTTTCCGGCACAGCCATTTTTAGAAAGTTTCGGATCGATTGTAAAGTGTTTTGCTTTTTATTTTGGTATACCAACCAAATTTGACCGATAAAGGGTGGATTAAAGGTCACCGCTTTCCAGACCGGGACACTTTGTTTTATACGGTAAAGTATAGGTTGGTCAGAGCTAGCCGCTGCAATATCGTATCCTGAGCCTGAAAATATCCTCTGATTCAGTTCAAAGGGGTCACACCCTGCCCATCGTGCGATGTTGACGATAAAAGAACTGCTTGAGCCAATACCCCAATCGTAAGGGAAATTGAGCGTCGCTTTAACTGAAAGTTGTTTTGGCGTAGCGAGGAAAGCTGGCTGAATGTTTCGGGCTTCCAACAATATATTCCTGATTTGTTTGGCTATTGGAGGATTGTCTGTTCTCAGGATATCAAGATTGGGCGACGAAAAGTGTACCTGAACCCAATTACGGCCGTTTGATATTGATTCCCAATAGATGCCAGGAGTATCAGCATTCGATGAAACCTGCAACATTTGACCAAATCGAAGTGGAACAGCAAGGGCCCAAGCCCCTTTCAGTACCACATATTCCCCTGCGAGTAACAATTTCCCGTTTGAATAGGTATTAAACATTTCATGTTCCACAATATTCATACGTTTTTCCTTAATTGTTGAAGGAATTTCTCCACTGAGGCATAGGTTACCGGGTGGTTGCTAAAGTGAGTGGTTGCAGTTTCTGTTTCTATTTGAGAAGCGCCAAGTTGAACGAGGATATTGGGTAAGTGCATTTTCATATGGCCTTGCTGTATACCTGATGTAATTAGAGCATTGATAGCACTGAAATTATTGGCCATCCCAATCGCTGCGGCAATTTTCATCAATTCTGCTGATCCTGGATTCCCGAGAATTTCCAATGCTAACTTGGCCAGTGGATGGGTACGCGTTAATCCCCCAATCGTTCCAAGGGCAATTGGAAGTGTTAATGTATATCTGAAGGTATTCCCTTTGATTTCAACATCTGTTAGTGCCCTGTAGTGCCCTGAAGATGATGCAAATGCGTGGCCACAAGCTTCAGCAGCCCTCCAGTCATTTCCGGTGGCCAGAACAACAGCATCAACTCCATTGAAAATTCCCTTGTTATGTGTAACCGCCCTGGAAATGTCCGCTATAGCTATTTGATTGGCAAGTTCAAATCTACGTGCATACACATATGGAGAGTTGTTTTCACTCAGTTTTTCCAAGTCTTGTATGTCACATTCAAGGGTGCATCTTACAAGACTGTCAGGAGTGTAATTAGAAAGAATCGACATAATGACCTCCGCGGAACCCGGATCACTTGGAGTAGCCAGCTCTTGTTTTAGAATGCCGGCCATCTCCTCAAGACAGCTATTTATAAAGTTGGCTCCCATTGCATCCGCAGTTTCAAATGCAACATCAACTTGATAATATTCAGGTATTTCACTGGTTTTGTTGATAAGTTCTATTCTTGTAATACCACCACCACGTAGCTCCATTCTGTGGGTATGATGTCGCGTGGCGTCTCTCATCTTCTGGCTAATTGCCGGAAATTGTTTTTGCAGCCATTTCGGACTTCCTGTCCAACGAAAATGAATTTGTCCCTTCCGTTCTGTCCCTAGAATTTCAGCCTTAAATCCTCCCAGATCAGCCCAGAATTTTGCAGCTTTGGAAGCGGCTGCGATCACGGAACTTTCTTCGATGACCATTGGGACAAGATAATATTTGCCGTTTATGAGAATGTTGGGTACCAACCCCATCGGTAAGTGAAAGGTTGTAATAAAGTTTTCGATCAGTTTTTCAAATGTTCTTTGATGCTCTTCATCTGAATGAAGCCAGGAATCAAGCCAGTTATGGAGATCACTATGCTCTATAATGTCATGGAGCAGCTCAATTCGCTGTTGCCTGGTGAGCTTTGAGTATCCTGATATTTTTCCTTTTGCTTCTGATGACTTATTCATTTCCTGACTTTTAAGAAGGCATGGGCCATTTTATAACCTTCTATTTGCCCTGCGACAAATTTCCTAAGGGGTTCATACTCACCCTGGCTATGTTTCAAAAATGCCGATGCCTGTGCATATATTGCCGGTAGTTGGGATTTGGCAATCAGATAGTAACCGTCAAGATAAGTCTGTATCCCACCTGAAATGATCAACTGCTTGCATTCAATAGTAGCACCTGAACTCACAAGGTTGTTGATGATGTTAAGCATATCATCTGCAGTATGTCCGATACGGACCATAGGTTCATACTTCTGTTTTTCAGGTTCATCTCGCCTAAAAAGCTCAACCAGCGAAAAATTGGTTCCTCCGTATGCTCCAAAATCAATTGCCGCAAGTGGTAGTTTAAGCAATTGCCTCAGGCTTTCAGGGCCAAATCCCTGTCCGACTTCCTTTACTATAATGGGGTATTTTACATGATCCAGAACTTTTTTAATGGTTGTCAACGGATCCTCAGTTACAAGGTCTCCTTCGGGCTGCATCCATTCCTGCATTGGATTGATGTGCACGATTAGTCCATCTGCGTTAAGCTTGTCTATCAACTGATCTGCAAGGTGAAATTTCTGGTCCTTTAGAAGATACTCTACTTGGGCAATTCCAAGATTTGCAAATAGGGGGAGATCATCTCCCATTATTGGCCTAAGGTTGAAATCCTCAAAATGTGTATTGTCTTCCAAAATTTTTCGACATGAACCTAATCCCATTCCCAGTCCGAACTCTTTACAAGCCATGGACAGATTATGATTGATGGTTCGCGCCATTTGTGTCCCACCTGTCATGCTCGATATCCATAAGGGTGCTTTCATCGTTTTTTTCAGAAAACCAACCTCGAGATTTTGTGTTGATGGATGGGCCGACAAAATCGGCTCATACCAGAACCTTTGATCTGCAGATGAACCTGGGGTCTGTGACTGCAGGGACAGATTGATATGATCGAGTTTACGGTCCTTTTCCATAAGAATAGGAATATGAATTATTTCAACAAATATCTTGAAATTACCATTTTAAGAATCTCGGAAGTGCCTTCTCCAATCTGGAGAAGCCTCTGGTCACGGTAAAACCGTTCGATGTGGTTTTCCCTAAGAAGACCATATCCTCCATGAATCTGGAGCGACTCGTCCGCAACTTCACGGGCTATTTCAGAGCAGTATAGTTTTGCCATAGCTGCTTCCTTGCCGAACGGTTGTCCATTATCTTTCAGTCGGCAAGCATTATATAGCAATGATCGTGCTGCTTCTATCTTTACGGCCATTTCCGATATCTTAAAACTGATAGCCTGATTATCGGCAATCGGCCGTCCAAATTGCTTCCTCTTTTTTGAATAATTAATTGCCATTTCAAGGGCCCCTTGTGCCAGACCTAATCCGATTGCCGCAATTGAAAGCCTCCCTCCATCAAGAGTGGAAAGCATGATTTTCAATCCTTCACCCTTTTTGCCTAAAAGATTTGATTCAGGAACCCGGCAATCTTTGAAGTTCATCTTCCCATTGTCGATTGAGCGCCACACCAGTTTACCTTTGATGGGCGTGACTGCATATCCGGGAGTGTTTCTTTCAACCAGTATGGCCGATAACTCTTTCTTTCCACCTGACTCTCCTGTAATAGCTTGAAGTGTAATTCCGGAGGCAATTTCGGATGCACTGTTGGTGATAAACATTTTTGATCCGTTAATTACCCATTCTCCTTTTACCAAATCAGCACGTGATTCAACACCTTTGGCATCTGAACCGGCGTTTTCTTCGGTCAGGCCAAACGCCCAAACTTTTTCTCCAGTGCAAAGTCCGGGAAGAAATCTTTTCCGCTGGTCTTCGGTTCCAAATGTAAAGATAGGAGTAATGCCAAGGGAGTTATGAGCCGCAACCGTGGCTGCAGGAGAACTGTCTACCCTCGCTAACTCTTCAACAGCAATTATATAAGAGAGATAGTCAAGTCCTTGTCCTCCATAGTCTTTTGGAATGGTAATCCCAAACAAGCCTGCTTCTCCCATCTTCTTTGCAAGTGGTACTGAAAACTCCTCTTTGGCATCCTGTTCCAAGGCTATCGGCAAAACTTCGGTCTCTGCAAATTCTCTTACCTGTTTGCGATATTCTACGTATTTGGTGTTTAGTAATGCATCCATGTGAACAAAGGCAAAAATTGTTTTATAAAGTTATTGACATTATTTATTATACAATAATGATTCATTTAAAATGGCGCTTTTAGGATCATAAACAGATATAAAAGATATCTGGGTTTGGATATCCCAAAATACCTTGAGGCAAAAATAGTACTTCAGTTATTATACTCATGAAAATTATTCTGGCAATTGATATTTAAAGGATTGTTTTAACTTGTTGCTAATGATCATCAAGCGTTATCAACGTCATTTGATCATATACCTGGGTGCCGATCGAAACATCAATCGATTTTATTCGTCCGGCTGTATGTGCTATGATATGATTTTCTGATTTCATGGCCTCTATAACCAATAGCAGGTCTCCTTTGGAAATCAGCTGTTCTGGCTGAACCTTAATGTCAATGACCTTTCCATGTAATGGTGAGCGAACGTGAAATCCATGTGCGTCAATCCCAACCGAAATATCTCTGACTTTGGGATAACACTCGAGAAGGTCTGCGCTTTTAAGGGTGAAGGTATTGCCTTTCAGGAAAAAATTGGTGGTCGTCTCCTGATACTCTGCCCAATGGACTATTTCGGTATGGCCATCAATGGTAACCTTGACTACATTCGCTGTTTGCGATGTTACCTCTGTTATCTTTTCTTTCCCATTGTATTGAAAGTGGAAAATCGCATATTGGTCCTGATATTTTTTTGTAAGATGAATAATGTTTATGGGAATTATATAAGAAGTGTCTTCAAGTGTAATTTCCACTTCATGTTGTTGATTGACAAACACCTGGCTTTTCCAGGGATTCTTATTGCCTGGATCGACGGGCATGAATTTGAGAAACAGATAGGCAGCAATCGGAAATTCTATGGAAATGTTCTTGCGGAGTTGTTCGGCCTGGTAAAATAGTTCAACAGTCGTTTCTTCACAGAAACGAGTTGAGACATCTCCTGACATGACTTTTGGATGAGTAAGCAGCGAATGTAAATAGCGCTGATTGGTTGCCGGACCAGCAATTACCGTTTTCTGTAGAGCCTCAACCATAAGGTTAAACGTATAGTTGCGGTCGGTTCCTTTTGTAATGATCTTGCATAGAAGGGGGTCAAACAGACTTCCTATTACTTTTGATTCTGATGATAGGTCAGTCTCTACCCGAAGGTTTTCCTCATTTGGAAAACTAAAATAAGAGACAGGAATTGTGGAGGGTACAAAATCATTCCAGGGATCTTCGCTATATATTCTGACCTCCAGTGAATGGCCTTTGACCTTCACCTCATTTTGATGAAAAGATATAGGCATTCCAGATGCAATCGAGATTTGTTCCCTTACAAGATCTATTCCCGTAATTTCTTCAGTAATGGGATGTTCTACCTGGATTCTGGGATTCATTTCCATAAAATAAAACCTTCCAAATTCATCAAGCAGGAATTCGACAGTGCCAGCTCCTGTATACCTTAGTGCACGTCCTACTTTTATTGCGCTGTCAAGAATTGATTCCCTTAAATTTTCGGAGAGCCCCGGAGCTGGTGCCTCTTCAATTATTTTTTGATAGTTGCGCTGTAAAGTACAATCCCTTTCGTATAAATGTACCAGGTTGCCATGGCTGTCACCTAGGATTTGCACTTCAATGTGCCGGGCGTTTACGATATATGGTTCGGTATAAATATCTCCGTTGCCGAAATACTTAAGTGCCATTCTGGATGCAGAGGTCGCTTTTTTTTTCATTTCAGCTGGGGTTTGGACTATTTGCATTCCTTTTCCCCCGCCTCCATAGGACGATTTAATAAGGACAGGGTAGGGTAGGGATGCGACAGTTTTTTCCAAATGATCCAAAAATATAGGCACATCATTCAAAACAGGTATTCCAAGGTTTTGGGCAAAGTTTTTTGCTTCAAGTTTGTTGCCCATAAGCCTCAATGTTTCAGGAGTAGGGCCAATCCAGGTTATTCCAATTTTTTCGCAGGCTTCAGCCATAAGCGGATTTTCTGAGAGAAATCCATACCCGGGATGAATGGCGTCTGCCGAAGTGATCTTTGCCGCATCAATAATTTTTGCGACATTGAGATAGGTTTCACTTAAAGGACCATTGCCGAGAAAAACTGATTCATGGGAATTCATGACATGGGCTGCCCTTTCCTCTCCGCTAGTATAAAGGGCAACGGTAAGGATACCCATATCGTGGGCTGTTCTTTGAATCCGCAAGGCGATCTCACCCCGGTTGGCAATTAGTATTTTTTTGATCATTTTCATGGTCTATCTCTTCTTTTCAATAAATGAAAGCATCCCTTTTTGTGCTTCTTCCGAAATCCTCGTTTGGGCAAGTATTTCTGACAGGGAGTTTAAAGTTTCTGGTTTGAATGCTTCAAAGGAAAGCTGGTTGATCAGTTTTTTGGATTCAATGACCGATTTTGGACCTCCCTTAAGTATTGCTGAGATTTGCTGATGGACATGATTTTCCATCACTTCAAATGAATCAAAACTTCCATCTGCGAGTCCCAATTTTTCTGCATCGGTTCCATTGAACCGGTTGGCCGTAAATATCAATTCCTTGACCTTTGAGGGCCTTACCCGCACCAGTAAATAGGGTGCTATTGTAGCAGCTACCAGCCCGATCCGGGTTTCACTTAGCGAGAAACTGCTTCCAGAGGTACAATATGCAAGATCACAAGCCGCGAAAAGGCCATTGCCACCACCGTAAACATTACCATGCGCAAGTGCGATAACAATTGGTCGGCAGGTTCGTATGGCTTCAAACATTTTAGCAAGCATTCGGGTTTCAGCCAGGTTCTCTTGCTCATCAAGGTTAACTGACGCTTGCATCCAACGAAGGTCAGCTCCTGCACAGAATGACTCTCCAGTTCCCTGCACTATTACAAGCAGAATTTCATTCGTCTTATTTACCATCTGGAAAAAGAGGATGATTTCTTTAACCATCTTGCGGTTAAGTGCGTTGTGATGCTCTGGCCTGTTCAGGTGCAGCCTGGCAATTTTCCCGGAAATGGTATATCGGATATTTTCAAAACTATGCGTCATGTGAGCGTTTCTATTTTGAAATCAAATCTAATCTGGCTGATTTTACATTCTATAGATTCCCGCCTGTGGGGATTTCCATTTTTTATAAAGAGATAATGTCAGGGTCAAAGCAAGAATTTTTCTAGTCTCCGTGGGATCAATAATTCCATCGTCCCATATCCGGGAAGTACTATAGAGGGCAGTGCTCTGCTCTTCAAACTGTTCGACCAAAGTGGAGGCATTGGTACTCGATTTTTCTTGTCTGATATTGCTTAATACGGAAGAAGCCTGTTCTCCACCCATTACTCCAATCCTGGCATTGGGCCACATGAAAAGAAAGTGTGGATCATATGCCCTGCCTGACATAGCATAATTTCCTGCCCCGTATGAGCCGCCAATTACTACAGTGAATTTGGGTACCGTAGAGGTTGCTACGGAATGGATCAATTTGGCTCCGTTACGCGCGATGCCTTCGTGTTCATATTTTTTACCCACAACAAATCCTGTGATGTTTTGCAGAAAAACAAGGGGAATTTTTCTAAAATTGCAAAGTTCAATGAAATGGGCAGCCTTGAGGGAAGCCTCTGATGTCAGAAATCCATTGTTTGCAATAATGCCAATTGGATATCCATTAAGTTTGGCAAAACCTGTAATAATGGTCGTTCCATAATTCTCTTTAAATTCCTGAAACTTACTTCCGTCAGTCAGTCGGGCGATGATTTCATATACTTCAATAGGCTTTTTCAGGTCGATGGGAGCAATGCCATACAGGTCGTCTGAAGAATACAGTGGGTCCTCGGGTTCTGATTGTTCCAGTACCTGTCCGATTGATCCTTCAGGGTATGATGGAATAACCGGAGGCATAGTTTCGAATATTGATCTGCAAATGCGAAGTGCATCTGCATCATCTGCCGCAAGGTGATCTGCAACTCCTGAAATGGATGTGTGTACATCGGCGCCTCCGAGTTCTTCGGCAGTGACATCTTCACCGGTCGCTGCCTTTACCAATGGTGGCCCCCCGATAAAAATGGTACCCTGGTTTTGTACCATGATGGTCTGGTCACTCATGGCCGGCACATAAGCTCCTCCAGCTGTACAAGAGCCCATTACAATTGAAATTTGAGGAATGCCGGCGGCCGACATTTGTGCCTGATTGAAAAATATCCTTCCGAAATGATTACGGTCAGGAAACAATTCAGCCTGTTCGGGTAGGAATATACCGCCTGAATCTACCAAATATATACAGGGTAAATGGTTTTGCATGGCAATTTCCTGCGCCCGAATATGTTTTTTTACAGTCTCTTTTACATAGGTGCCTCCTTTAACAGTAGCATCATTGGCAACAATTACGACAGGTTTACCGTGTATAATGCCTATTCCTGTAATGATTCCTGCCGAAGGAAAGCTGTTGTTATATTGACCTATGGCAGCCAAGGATGAAAGTTCGAGGAAAGGTGTGCCAGGATCTGTAAGCAAGGTAATCCTCCTGCGAACAGGTAATTTGCCTCGTTCGATATGCTTGATCATGGCAGGTTCATTACCACGATCTGTCGTTCTTTTGAGATGTGAACGCCATTTGAGTATCAGCTCTTCATATACCTTTTTTCGTTCAACGAATTCTGACGAGGTCCTGTCAATCTTTGAAACAATTATTTCCATCCGTAAGTTGTTGTTTGACTCATTTTGAATCCATCATAAATACAAAGAAAGAACACAAAATGTTCAATCAATAGAGGCAAATATTAAACAATTTTCTGTATGCGGAGGATTTTATCTGATTTGTTTCCTGTTTTTTTAGTTTTGATATTTTCGCTCCCAATTTTTTCAGCTAACGTTCTGGCATACCAGGGTGCCTGCAATATACCGCGACTACCAAGCCCATTAAAAATGTACAGCCCGGGAATATCTCTGTGTGGTTCTGCAACCGGTAGACGGTTGCGGCTTGATGGCCGGATACCGGCCCGGTGTATTGTTATCCGATATGGGACATTGATTATGGACCTTAATTTCCGTTCGAGTTCTTCTCTTGCTGCCATGGTGGGATTTGGGTCCATTTCATCATGACTGAATGTTGCTCCTACCCTGAAACGATCATTTCCGAGAGGCAATATGAATATCTCCCTTTTGTATATGTATCCTGGAGACAGCCCTGATGCCTCAATTTCAATCCATTCTCCTTTATTCTGCCTGATGTCTGAATATCTGAACCAGGGATTTTTCGTGATGGAAGGACCGTCGCAGAATACAACTTTTCTGGCACGTGTATGCCCATTAATAATGAAGCCATCATCAACGGGCTTGAATTCCTCATAATCTAATTTTTCCAGCACAAGGTTTTTGCTGACAATTAACCATTCACGCATTGAAATTAATAATCCGGGAATGTCAATATATCCCGAAGGTTCTATAATGGCCGCACCGAATCCGGGAACTATGCCTTCTGCACGGAACTTTGGTTCAAGTTTTTTTACCAGATGGGCTATATCGCCCATTGAGGCCGTTTCCCAGACAGGAATCTCCTCCTTGTCAATCAATCGAGCTGTTGGAATTTCAAACAGGAATTGCCCGCCAATCTTATTTTCAATTTTATTTAAAGTTTCCTTCATAACCTCATATTGTTGGCCTGCCAAATCCATTTCCTTCAGACGACGTGCTGCAAGCAGACTAAACATTCCCGCTGCCGCCATTGAAGAGTGATTCCCTTCACCCGGATCAAGTATCCGGAAAGGGATATCCTGTTCGCAAAGCTCCCAGGCCAGCATTGTCCCTGCCAGGCCCTGTCCGGCTATCACAATATCCACATGCTGCATCTGTTCATTTTTGGATTGCAAAGTTATAAAAACAGGATAAAAATATCCGATATTACTATATTTGTGTCTGATAAAATCCATGTAAAGATGATATTACACAACCGTATGGGCAGAGAGCAATTGATTGCCCGGATCAACAGTGAAAACTTCAATAGAAAGACTGTCTCGTTTTATCGTTACATCCGAATATCTGAACCGCAATTTTTCAGGGATGAGTTGTATCTGGCACTTGATGCCATCAGTTGTTCTGGAAGAATCTATGTGGCCCATGAAGGGATCAATGCACAAATGAGTGTCCCCGAACATCATGTCGATAATTTTTTAAAATTTCTTGATTCGCGGACGGAACTGAAACATATGCCCCTTAAATGGGCTGTGGAGGATGACGGAAAATCTTTTCTTAAATTGAAGATTAAGGTTCGCAAAAAGATCGTTGCCGATGGACTGGAAGATGAGGTCTTCGATGTGACAAATGTCGGCAAACATCTTTCTCCTGTCGAATTCCATGAATTATCTGAGAGGGAGGATGTCATAGTTGTCGACATGCGTAACAATTACGAAAGCGAGGTTGGGCATTTCAAAAATGCGATACGTCCTGATGTCTTTACCTTTCGTGATGAGGTGGAAATGGTCGTTGAACATTTGCAGGAGCAAAAGGACAAAAAGATTTTGCTTTATTGCACAGGTGGAGTTCGTTGCGAAAAAGCAAGTGCCTGGATGCGTCACCATGGATTCACGGACGTAAACCAATTGCATGGAGGAGTGATAGCTTATGCACAAACCATCAAACAGCTTGGCCTTAAATCTAACTTTATAGGAAAAAACTTTGTATTTGATGAAAGGATGGGAGAGCGGATTACTTCCGATGTAATCGGTAAATGCCATACCTGTGGAGCCCCATGTGATGATCACATCAATTGTGCATGGAATGCCTGTCACCAACTCTTTATTCAATGTGATGCATGCCAAGCCCAAATGAACAACTGCTGTAGTGACGAATGTCGTCATAAGCTTGAAATGCATCCGCAAAACAATTTCCCGGCAATGAGGTCTTTAGGAAAATCAGCCTGCTCCGTTTAGGTTTGTTATGATAGATTCCTTGATGATTTCGATGAAAATCGATTGAGACTGATTTGACTTAGATCAGGGCAGAAATCCCAGTAAATTGATCCTGAATTCTATTTTCATGGAAATTTTCCCTCCAGAAAATTGTACCTTGGGCTCCATAATGTGTCAGTCCTGTATTTTATGTTTGATGTTTTTTGGTAAGGTGCTGGATCTTATGTCTGGAAAGCTGATGTTTATTTCAATTCTTTATCGTTTTATAACATTGCCATGAATAAATTAACTTTCAAAATTGGTTTTTGGCTACTGTCGTTGACCATCTTAATGATTGCTTGTTCTTCGCCCAGCCCTGTCGGGGTAGAAGAGGAGGAAATCGCTTCCGTAAAGTTTCAGGTTGACAGCACTTTCAAAATTTTACAATTCACCGATATCCATTGGAATAACGACTCGGCCGAAAGTTGTGCCCTGTCGGCTGCAAACCTACGTTATGCACTCGAAACTGAGAAACCTGATTTGGTGGTTATTACGGGAGATGTCGTTACTGGTTCTGCCGAGGCTGGCTGGAAAGCTGTTACTTCAATCATCTCCGAGGCTGAAGTCCCATTTGCCGTCACCCTTGGAAACCATGATGATGAAGCTGACTGGTCTCGAAACCAGATATTCGATTTTCTGGCATCCGTTCCAGGATTTCTGGGAAGCAAGGGCCCCAAAGAGGTTTATGGAGTGGGCAATTACTTCATCCAGTTGAAATCCAATGCTTCCGATGAAACAAAAGCCATTCTTTGGTTTTTTGATTCAAATGCATACTGTGAGGATAAAAACATCAGTGATTACGGATGGATCAGGTTTGACCAGATTGCATGGTTCCGGAGGAAGAGTGCTGAATTAACTGCACTTAATGGCAGTAATCCATACCCGGCACTTGCATTCTTTCACATTCCATTACCCGAATATAATTCAGTTATCGGAAATGAGGATACTGTCGGATTGTCGGAAGAAAGGGTGTGCTCTCCTCAGATCAATACCGGCATGCTGGCTGCATTTGTTGAAATGGGTGATGTAATGGGTACTTTTGTCGGACATGACCATGACAACAATTATATTGGGGTGCATAAAGGCATTGCACTCGCATATGGCCAAAGTTCAGGCTATGAAACTTATGGTAGCATAGGCCGTGGTGCCCGGGTCATTGTATTGGAAGAGGACAAGCATGGCTTTGACACCTGGATTCGAAAACCGGAAGGTGTCAGCCTCGAGTATAGGTATGTAAAGCAGTAGTTCCATCCCAAGGGCTGTTTCTCCAACAATTTTATATATTAGCGGGCCTGACATGTTGCGGTCTGCTGGATTTTTGGTGATTTGTGAATCTGTCAGGAAATCTGGCAAATCCTGACCAAGGAAATCTCGATGGTGTATGGGTCAATTTATTATTTCTGCCGCTGATTTTATATGGGGAACTCCCATTTTGATTCTACTTCTAGGTGGTGGATTCTTTTTTCTGGCCTATTCCCGCCTGATACCATTACGTTATATAGGGCATGCCCTGCAAATCATGCGAGGAAAGTATGATAATCCTGACGAACCTGGCCAGTTAAAACACTACCAGGCTTTGAGTACTGCGCTTGCCGGAACCATAGGTATGGGAAATATCAGTGGGGTGGCCGTGGCTATCGCTACCGGCGGTCCGGGAGCCATGTTCTGGATGTGGATTTCTGCATTATTGGGAATCAGTACCAAATATTTTGAGTGTACACTGGCAGTCATGTTTCGGGGCAAGGACAGTTGTGGAACTATCCAGGGGGGACCTATGTATTTTATAACCGGGGGATTGGGGCAACGATGGAAACCCATGGCCGTTTTTTTCTCATTGGCGGGCATGATCGGAGTTTTGCCCCTTTTTCAGGCGAACCAACTCACCCAAATCCTTGGGGATGTCATCTTCTTGCCTTTAACTGGTGAGCCTGGTTTCATGACTGACCTTTATATCGGGCTTGCTATCAGTATTGTCGTCGGACTAGTCATTTTTGGGGGAATTCGCCGGATTGGATATGTTACCGGACGGCTGGTCCCAGCGATGGTGATTCTATACAGTGTAGCAGTCCTGATTATTATCATCAGTAATTATGACCATATCATTCCTTCTTTTCGGCTTATTTTTAATGACGCCTTTACAGGCGATGCAGTATTGGGAGGATCGCTTGGATCATTGATTATTACCGGGGTAAGAAGGGCATCCTTCTCTAATGAGGCTGGCCTTGGTACAGCCTCCATGGCTCATGGGGCCGCCAAAACAAACGAGCCTGTGCGAGAAGGACTGATTGCTATGCTGGGCCCTATCATCGATACCATGATCGTATGTACCATGACTGCCCTCGTACTTATCATTACCGGGGTGTGGGATAATCCATCAGTCGACGGGGTTTCAGTGACCACAAGGGCTTTTGAATTATCGTTCCCTGGTATGGGTAAATATATCCTGTTAACTTGTGTACTTTTCTTTTCTCTTTCCACCATGTTTGCCTACCCTTATTATGGTATGAAATGCGCTTCGTTTGTGGTAGGTGCAGAGAAAGCGAAGTATTACAACATTTTCTATATAGGATCTGTGATTTTGGGTGCCGTTGCACAAATTTCGGTTGTCATCAGCATGATCGACCTTGCGTTTGCATCGATGGCTTTTCCAACCATGATCTCTGCTCTTCTGCTTTCACCAAAAGTGATGAAGGCTTCCCGTGAATATTTCAGCAAGTTATGAAAAGACAACCTAAAGTCACTATCGTTCCAAAAATCAGCCAATCTTCACTGAGGTCATGGTCAGGGAACCACCCAAAGCCTTGTCATTAAACAATTCTATATTTTCATTTTTCCCTTTCAGAGCCATTGTATATAGCAGTGGCAGGTAATGGTCAGGGGTGGGGATGGCCAGTTGTAGTGCCTTGCCTAAATTCTGATACCGAATCAGTGAATCGTGATCATCGTTCTTGATATATTGTTTTAATTTTTCGTTGGCTTCAATGGCCCAGTCGTAACCGAATCCTGTCTCATTCAGCCGGTTCCACGCTACCATTCTCAGATTGTGTACCATATTTCCGCTACCTATCACAAGTACTCCTTTTTTTCTTAAACCAGCTAGTTCCATTGCAAGTTCATAATGTTGCCGGGGTGACTTGCCATAGTCCAGACTCATTTGTATGACAGGTATATCAGCTGCTGGAAATAAGTGCTTAATTACACTCCATGCCCCATGGTCAAGACCCCATTTGTCATCAAGGACTATATCCGTAGTTCGGGCGGTATCCCTGATTTTCTTAGCTAATTCTGGATTTCCGGGTGCAGGATATTGCACTTCATACAATTCTTTCGGAAATCCCCCGAAATCGTGGATGGTTTTGGGTTGTGGCATTGAAGTTACCTGGGTGCCTCGTGTTTCCCAATGTGCCGACACACAGACAATGGCTTTGGGGCGGGGTATCTTACTGGCAATTTGTCTGAATCCTGCAACAAATTCATTTTCCTCGATGGCATTCATCGGACTTCCGTGGCCCAGGAAGAGGGCAGGCATCTGCTGATCCGGAGCCAGGCTTTCTGATATTTTAAATAATTCTTTCATACTATAAAAGGATCCCATGGTGAATATGGAGAACGTCTTCAGGAATTGGAGGCGTTTCATTTTCATCGGATTAAAAATTATAACGTCATCGGGACTTCCATAACCAGTACCTCTGTATCATTATCTCCGGCAGTCATGGTGAAATTTATGGCTCCCGTGATTCCTAGTCCGTCACGTTTTGATAGAATAGTTTCCCCAATTGTCAATGATCCCGAAATCAGAAAAACGTATATCCCGTTTCCCTCTCGCTTCAGCGTATATGTTTCCTGATGTCCCTTGCTGAACGTTCCCAAGTGGAACCAGGCATCCTGGTGTATCCAAACTCCTTCGTCACCCTTGTTGGGTGACAGGATTTGCTGCAAACGGTCTCTTCTGTCATCTGGATTCAAGGAGATTTGGTCATATCGTGGAGTTACATTCTTCTGATTGGGGATAACCCAAATCTGAAGGAATTTCACAGGGATATCTTCATTCTTGTTGTATTCACTGTGGGTAATGCCCCTTCCGGCGCTCATTACCTGGATATCCCCATTCCGAATGACGGTAGTGTTACCCATGCTATCTTTGTGCTCCAGATCACCCTCCAGCGGTATGGAAATGATTTCCATATTGCTGTGAGGGTGTGTTCCAAAGCCCATTCCGGCCTCCACGAAGTCATCATTCAAGACCCTGAGTACCCCAAAATTGATCCTCTCAGGATCGTAATAATTGGCAAAGCTGAACGTGTGATGGCTTTTCAGCCAGCCATGGTCGGCAAAGCCTCTCGTTGCTGCCTTATGGTAGACCATTGTTGTCATTTGTAGTTGATATTGAATTATGCTTGTTTGACAAATTGTACCTCTGCGCTTATTTTTACTTCGTCACTGACCAACACGCCACCGGTTTCGAGGGCCGCATTCCAGTTCAGTCCCCAGTCTTTTCGGTTGATCTTTCCTTCGATAGAAAAGCCTGCTTTCTCATTTCCCCAAGGATCTTTATTAATCCCACCAAATTCAGCTTTCAGGGAAACCTCATTAGTAACACCTTTAATGGTCAGCAGCCCGGTGAGTTTATATTCACCTTCATCCACCTTTTTCAGGGAGGTTGCCTTGAAGGTAAGTTCTTTGTGGTTTTCGGTATCAAAGAAGTCAGCACTTTCTAAATGGTTGTCTCGGTCTTCATTATTGGTAAATACCGATGATGCATCAATGGATACATTTACCGACGCGGTTGTGAAATCGTTCCCACTTGAAAGGACATCGGCGTTAAAGTTCCTGAATTCTCCTTTTACGTTGGTGATCATGAGGTGCTTTACCTTAAAGAGAATTTCGCTGTGTGTCGGGTCAAGTACCCATTTGGTGTTTCCTGTTGTTTCCATATTATAAAATATTAAAAGGTATAAATAAGTAATATATCTGTATTGCAAATATAGAGTCTGCCATACAAACAAAACGTATAGTTTTCGGAAATCCTGTTGGGTTTTTAGGAAAGTAGTTTTTGCATATTCTTGCGAAAAACAGAAGGGGTGATCCCATTCTTTTTCTTGAAGGCATTGGTAAAACACGATTTGTCATTGTACCCAATCTCATAACCAATTTCTGAAATGGGCTTGTCTGTCCCGGTCAACAGTTTTTTGCTTTCGGCGATTTTTCGATCCTCAATAATCTCTGAGACGCTTTTCCGGATTATCGACTGACAAATGAGGTTAAGGTTTCTGGTCGACATAAAAAGCTTTTCGGCATAAAAGTCAACACCTACATCTCTTCTGAAGTTTTCTTCCAAAATCTGGAGGAAGGCAATATAGGTGCTGTTTTGTGAATTTATATCTCCCCGGTGGCGCGCAGCATGCTTTTGTTGTTCGGCTGTCGACATGGTCAACAGTGCCTTAAGAAGGTCACGTACTACAGCAAAATTGGGCGTAGGTTGCTCCATTTCGAAATGGAGCATTTCGCATGTATTGACAATTCTCTTGAAAAAAAGGTCCCGGGGTAGTTCAAAGCCCGACGATAAATGGTAAGTTGGGGTGAGTTCAAAAGAGGCACCGGGAAGGAAGTCTTCCATGAACCTGATTGCCCATAGGTGGTAATTGTCATCAAGGTTATGGGGAACTACGCGATGGAACTTGCCCCTGGCGATGAATGATATAAATGGGGAATTCAGGGTGTGGTTGTCAAAATCGATAAAATGTTCAAGTGTTCCATGCACTCCAATAATCATTTCATCGAAATCATGAATATGCGGTTCATCCGGTGTTGTCTTGATTTCGGCGGCACGTTTTGCATCAACCTGAAATATCCTGAAAAGCTCTTCCATGAATGATTTTCTATCGGAAATAGTTGTTTTGGGGAGGATTCCACAGTGGTGAAAATACAAAAAAAAATACTCATGCAGCGGTATAATTTTAACTGGGACTATGAAAAAGAAACTCTGGTCCAGTGTTGTTGACAACGGGAATCTTAGGTTATCTGCTTACGAACACTGTTTCCTCATGGCTGCATGAGTATGGCAAAACACGCTTATGCCCAGCATCGAAAGTCAAATCAGGAGGTAATGTTGTATGCTGCTCCACCTCCGATGTCGGGAATAAGTTACATTATCAAAGAACTTGTTGGTACAAATTTATGAATCTGAACCTCAAGGTAACCCAACAACTCGTGGACAATTCGTGGACAATAATATTATCTCGACTCCATTTTGAACTTTTTCAGGTATTCACCCAGATTTTCATCCCGATTCAGCTCCAGCTTTTGTTTTAAACGGTATTTGGTTTTTCTGATGCTTTCCGGAAGAATGTTAAGCATGTTAGCGAGATTATCTGTCGAGAGGTCATTCGCCAATGCGCAGGCAATGGTTATCTCGGTGGGCGATATCTTGGGGTAAATGGCTGTCAGACGTGTTGAAAAATGTGGATTGTTTCTTTCAAAAACCATTTGGAAGAGGGATCTGGAATTGTAGAACATATTACGGCTCCTGATCCTTGTCTTTAATAGGGTAAGTGTCTTTTTCTCCCTGGCTGTAATATCTATACGCTCCAGTTCTGAATTGATGGTGCGTTCAAGATTTTGTAGCATATTCGACAGATCTATCATTTTAAGGACTTCATCCATGAATTCGTTTTCCTTCAGGCTGAGCTTCAATTCAAGTTCTCCTTTCTCGTGACTTAATTCGGTTAACTCCTTCTCCTGTAGTTTCATCTTCTGGAGGATAGAATCAGTTTGTCTCTGAATTTCTGCCTCAATTTTGTCGAGTTCCTGTGTGATCCTTTGTTCAATAGATTTAGCCTTTTCAAGTCGAACCTCCACACATGTCAGCAATTCATCTACCGTAAACGGTTTTGTAATGAAATCTTCAGCGCCCAGGTTCATGGCCTGCCTAAAATCCTTTCTTTCTGAAAGTGCCGTAATGTAAACGAGCGGTATTTCATAAAGGGGAAAGAGTTGTCTTACTTGTCTCATGACTTCAAACCCATCCATATCGGGCATCATGATATCACACAGGATGAGGTCGGGTCTCTTTTTGGAGATTTCTTCCATTCCCCGCAGGCCGTTTTCGGCTGATGACACCGAATACCCTTCAAGTTTCAGAACATCAACAATTGATTCCCGGATGTCTTCTTCATCTTCGATGACAAGAATCTGCTTATCTGCATTTTGTTTCATACGTTCATAATATTTGGAGATTTCGGAAGAATGGATCTTCAATTTTCCCGCATGCCCGTTCTCCGATATCTCTTCACAAGGTTGATTCCGCGAATATATGAATATTTCCGTTTTTTTTGAAAGGTCTTATTGAACATATATCGCTTCAATTTGTGTCCATATAATCTCGAGTCTGATTTTTAGGAAGAAAAATTCATGAAAGACCATTTTAAAATATTTATGCAAAAAATGATGAAATGATGGGGGCCTGTGATTTAATGATTGTGACTAGTGTTAAAAATGTAATTTTGCGTAGGTTAAAAATACCAATTCATTAAAATCAACCTTATGGAGTATTTCGTAGCGAACAATATTCACAAAGAGTATGGAACCACTAAAGCTTTGGATGACGTGAGCATATCTGTCAGAGAGGGTTCCATTTTCGGCCT
The DNA here is from genome assembly GCA_001270045.2 of Bacteroidales bacterium 6E. Taxonomy (GTDB): domain Bacteria; phylum Bacteroidota; class Bacteroidia; order Bacteroidales; family Prolixibacteraceae; genus UBA1413. The sequence continues at coordinate 126,876 of DF970672.1, forward strand.
TTTGGGCCCCAACGGAGCGGGAAAAACTACCCTGATCCGCATTATTAACCAGATTACGGCACCTGACAAAGGTGAAGTTTTCCTCGGAGGACACAGGATGAAGGAAAGTGATGTTTCCAAAATCGGATATCTTCCTGAAGAGAGGGGTCTCTACAAAAAGATGAAGATTGGTGAACAGGCTCTCTATCTTGCCCAGCTCAAAGGTCTTAGCCGGCGTGATGCGCTGAAAAGTCTTAAGTACTGGTTCGAAAAGTTTGAAATAGTAAGTTGGTGGGACAAGAAAGTGGAGGAACTTTCTAAAGGGATGCAACAGAAGGTGCAGTTTATCGCAACTGTAGTGCATAATCCCAGCCTGTTGATCTTCGATGAACCGTTTAGCGGTTTCGACCCTATCAATGCCAACCTGATCAAGCAGGAAATCCTTGAATTGAAGGATAAGGGCGCAACCATCATTTTCTCCACCCACAACATGGGTACTGTCGAGGATTTATGTGACCATATTGCCCTGATCAATAAATCGAGAAAGATTCTGGATGGACCGGTTTATGAAGTTAAGGAACAGTATAAATCAAATATCTTCGAGGTCTCTTATCGCGGAGATTATAATAAAATCCAGTCAATGCTCGATAGCTCCTTTGTCATACTTGAACACAAAGAGAACAGTCGCGAGAATACCATCAGGGTACAGCAAAATGAAAGTGGCGAAAGCAATGAATTGCTGCGCATACTGACCGGAACTTCCGATATCGTCTCATTCAGGGAAGTGATACCCAGTATGAACGATGTTTTTATCAAAGCGGTTGAGATGTATAACGGAACAAAAAAGTAAATCATGAATAAGACACTCATCATATTAAAAAGGGAATATCTGACCCGTGTAGCCAAAAAATCTTTCATTGTTACCACCCTTCTTGTACCCATTTTTATGATCGGTTTGATGGTGGTTCCAGCCTGGTTGGCCTCCCGCGATGATAAACAGGAAAGAACAATTGCGGTTTATGACGAATCAACCCTTTTTATGGGACAGCTTGACCAGGAAGGGTATACCAAATACCAATTCATTGACCAGAATACCTATGGCACCCTGAAGGAAAGCCTGGCCTCCAACAGCGAATTTTATGCACTTCTTTATATTCCTGCCAATATTTACACTAATAGCCAGGCCCAACTGTCTTCTCCCAAACAGGTTCCTTTTGAATTGGCCGAGGAGATTGAACGTAAACTTAGCCAGATCATCGAAACCGATAAACGGCAAAAGGTGATTGAAAGTGCAGGGGTACCCGATCTGGAGTCCCAACTTGCAGCCACTCGAACAAAAGTATCGGTAAATACCCTGAAGGTGACCGAAACCGGTGAGGAAAGAAAGAGCTCGTCGATGGTTGCGTTTATCACGAGTTACGGGATGGGATTCATCATCTATTTCTTTGTGTTCATGTATGGCTCCCTGGTCATGCGCAGTGTTATGGAGGAGAAGAAAAACCGCATCGTGGAGGTCATTATCTCTTCGGTGAAACCGTTCCAGCTGATGGCCGGAAAAATATTGGGTACCGCCCTGGTAGGACTAACACAGGTTGCCATATGGATCATCCTCATCGTGGCTGGACTGACCATCACCAAAACCATGCTGTCTCCCGAATCTGCCCAGGAAATGGGCAAAAGCATCATGGAATCGCAGGCACAGATGGGGCCGATGCAGCCAAATATGAGTGAAGCCCAGAACCAAATCGCCGAGGTTATAGAAATGATCGGCAACCTGAATATTCCATTGATCATTTTTGGATTCATCTTTTATTTCCTTGGAGGATATCTGCTCTACAGTTCCCTGATGGGTGCAGTTGGAGCTGCCGTGGATAACGATGAGGATTCCCAGCAACTGGTTTTTCCGGTTACTTTCCCGCTGATTCTCTCCATTATCCTGCTCTTTTCCATTTCGCGAAATCCTGAAGGGTCAGTCGCTTTTTGGGCATCCATCATCCCTTTCACCTCACCTATATGCATGTTGGCACGAATCCCATATGGTGTTCCAGCCTGGGAGCTTTTGCTCTCCATGTCATTATTGATAGTCACGCTCATTGGGGTAATCTGGGTTGCAGCCAAAATCTACCGGACCGGTATATTAATGTATGGCAAGAAAGTGAACCTGAAAGAACTGTATAAGTGGCTAACCTATAAAGGATAGCTCCGAAAAATACTTTTTTGCGCTAAACCCTTAATTTGTCAACCTCGCTGTCATCCAGCGAGGTTACAAGTTTGTACCCGATTTCAAAAGCCTGGTCGGTATGACTGACATTCAACAGGTCAAAGTCGGTGAGTTCTGTTGGCTCCAGGTAGAGAGTCGCCATCCTCCTGGCTTCCTGTACACGCGCATGGATGCCTACGTGAAACGTGCGTACAGCCATTTGGATGATATTTTTAACCTCGAAAGGCTTTTGTAACGGACTGACATTAGATACCACAAGATGCTTGCATATCCCGGCCAGGGGTTCGGCAGGCAGGTTCTCGAGCAATCCACCGTCGGCATAAAGGTTTCCGTCAATTTCAACAGGGGCGAACAGCACTGGGATGGAGGCCGATGCCAGGATGGATTTTGCCAACGGTCCCTGGTTGTGGTATTCCATCCTTCCTATGGTAATGTTTGACAATCCAATAAACAATGGTATGGGCAGATCCTCGATGCGCTGGTATGGGATTTCTTTTTCAAGCACTTTCTGAAGGCCATCAAGCCTTAAAAGTCCGTTGGTGGGTAACTGCAGGTTCGTATATCTGAATAGGTTTTTTCTCTTAAGGAGTTCATGGATTTCACGGGGTGATTTGCCTGCCGAGATAAAGGCACCGGAAATGGCACCTGCGCTGACACCGGATATGATGTCGGGCCGGATGCCACGTTCCATGAGTCCCTCGATGATGCCCAGATGGGCGAAGCCGCGGGTTCCCCCACCTCCCAACACAAATCCAATTTTGTATTCCATAATTGTTTGTTACTTGACGGAATCAGATGCGACCGGGGTCTGCTGACCTAAGTTCCAGAGTCGTGCACGCAATATTTTAAAGTCAGTCTTGTTCGCCTGCATATATTACAGGATGTTCCAGGGTAAGCCATTGTTGGATACGCGACTGGTAATCCTTCCTGATATCGTCCTGGTGCCAGTATATGTTATGGTGGTTGTCGTATACATACTGCTTTTGAAGCTCTTTGATATTCTCGACAATGTATTGCAACCCTTCAATCATGATTCTCACTTCCTCGTCGGTTGTGGTAGGATGTAACGACCATCGCACCCATCCGGGTTTCTCTGATAGATCGCCGTGGTTGATCTTGCTGGTAATCTCGCGTGATTTTTCATGCGAAACCTCCAGAAGGAAATGCCCGTATGTGCCGGCACAGGCACAGCCACCCCTTACCTGGAGGCCATACAGGTCATTCAGTAGCCTGACGACCAGATTGTAATGGATACCCTCAATATAGAATGAAATCACCCCCAAACGGTCTCGCATCTGGTCAGCCAGGATATGCACGCCACGGATGGAATCGAGACCATGGAAGGCCATGGCAAGCAGCTCTTCCTCTCTTTCCCGCATGTTCCGACACCCCATTTGTTGTTTTAAGTCAATGCAAAGTGCAGCCTTGATGGATTGCAAAAAACCGGGCGTTCCGCCATCTTCCCGTGCTTCAATGTTGTCGACATATTTATATTCTCCCCATGGATTTGTCCAATCGACCGTTCCTCCGCCAGGTTGGTCAGGTACTGCATTGTTGTACATGGAGGCATCGAAAATCAGCACTCCAGGTGAACCCGGGCCTCCCAGAAATTTGTGGGGCGAAAACATTACGGCATCCAGTTTCTGCATTGGATTCTCAGGATGCATGTCAATGGGGTCGTAAGGTGCCGAAGCCGCAAAATCGATAAAACATACCCCGCCGAATTCGTGCATGATTTCAGCCAGTTCATAATAAGGTGTACGGACCCCTGTTACATTTGAGCAAGCAGTGAATGAACCGATCTTGAAATTGCGGTCCTTATATTTTTCCAGGGCGACGCGGAGATTTTCGGGGACTACCTCCAGATTGGGGCCTGGCTCAACAATGACCACGTCGGCATTGGTTTCGTACCATGATGTATGATTCGAATGGTGTTCCATATGGGTAATGAAAACAACCGGCCGGTCACGCTCCAGAAAACAGTTCTTGCTGGATGCCTTGTTGCAGTATTTCAGTCCGAGAATTCGCTGGAATTTGTTGACAACTGTGGTCATTCCTGCCCCGGCGGTTATGATCACGTCATTGGGGCCTGCGTTGCAGTGTTGCTTGATGAGCTGGTGTGACCAATGGTAGGCTTTGGTCATCAGAAGTCCTGTTTCGCTGGTCTCGGTATGGGTGTTCCCGACAAATGGCCCCAATTCCCTGATGATCTTCTGCTCAATGGGATCATACAGCCTGCCGCTGGCAATCCAATCGGCATACACGATCTTCCGGGTGCCAAATGGTGTCTCAAACTCCTGACCAATTCCGATGATTCCTTCCCTGTACTTCCTGAAATACTCCTCCAGCCTGCTCATTTTAGTGGAAATTTAGCGGTGCAAATTAGCAAAAAAAATGCGGTGAGAGTGAAAATGGTCCGAACCTTTCGGTGAAGTCTCTCATTTTACGGTGACAATTCGTCAGCCTATTCCTGGTGGCACAGGGTTTGAGACACCGCCCCCTTGAAAAACAGATGTTAAACTGAAAAATTTGAGTCATATGTCAACAGGAAAGATTGGGGTTACCAGTGAAAACCTATTCCCCATAATCAAGAAATTCCTTTATTCCGATCACGACATTTTCCTTCGTGAAATCGTTTCCAATGCGGTCGATGCCACCCAAAAACTGAAGGTATTGGCATCCAAGGGTAAGTATAACGGCGATGTGTCTGATGCCAGGGTGCGTATCATTCTTGACAAGGAAGCCAAAACCATTACCGTTTCCGATAACGGAATCGGTATGACCGACAAGGAAGTGGAGAAGTATATCAACCAGATCGCTTTTTCGGGTGCCAATGAATTCCTCGAAAAGTACAAGAATGATGTCAATGCCATCATTGGCCATTTTGGTTTGGGCTTTTATTCTTCCTTCATGGTCTCTTCACGGGTTGAAATCGTGACCCGTTCATGGCAGGAAAATGCAAAGGCTGTGAAATGGAGCTGCGAAGGCAATCCCGAATATTCCCTTGAGGAGACTGATAGGGCAGAGGTGGGAACCGATATCATCATGTATGTGAACGCCGATTCCGAAGAGTTCCTCGATGAAAACAAGATTGCCCAGATCCTCGATAAATACTGCAAATTTCTGCCTGTGCCGGTGGTTTTTGGAAAGAAGAAAACCTGGAAAGACGGTAAGGAGGTGGAAACCGATGAGGATAACCAGATCAACGAGACCAGTCCTGCATGGACCCGCAAACCTGATGATCTCAAGGACGAGGATTACCTGAATTTCTACCGCAGGCTTTATCCAATGGCCGAAGACCCTCTGTTCAATATTCACCTGAATGTCGATTACCCGTTTAACCTTACGGGAATTTTATATTTCCCGAAAATCAAGAATAACCTCGAGGTACAGAAGAACAAAATCCAGTTGTACAGCAACCAGGTATTTGTGACCGACTCGGTCGAGGGTATCGTTCCGGAATTCCTGACTTTGTTACACGGCGTACTCGACTCTCCCGACATCCCCCTGAACGTTTCCCGTTCCTACCTGCAGAGCGATTCAAATGTCAAGAAGATCAGCAGCCATATCAGCAAGAAGGTCTCTGACCGTCTGAGCCAGATCTACAAGGATAACCGCGAAGATTTTGAAAAGAAATGGGACGACCTGAAGATCTTCATCGTGTATGGTATGCTTACCGACGAGAAGTTCTATGAAAGGTCTGAATCATTCTTCCTGTTGAAGAATACCGAAAAACAGTACTTTACACTCGAAGAGTACGAAAAGCTTATCAAGGACAACCAGACCGACAAGGACGGGAACCTGGTCTACCTGTATACCAACCACCCCGAAGAGCAGTTCACCTTTGTGGAGGCTGCCCGTGCCAAAGGCTATGATGTGCTGGTGATGGACGATATCCTGACTACGCCAATGATCAACAAGCTGGAGCAGAAATATGAGAAGAAGCGCTTTGTCAGGGTCGACAGTGATGTGGCAGAGCATCTCATCCAGAAGGAGGAAGTGAAGGAGGAGATGACCTGGGAAGAAAAGCAGGAGCTCTCTCCGGTGTTCCAGTCACTGACCCCGAACAATGGCGGGGTGACTTACATTGTCGATTTCAAGGACCTCGGGGCCGAAAGCCAGCCAATGGTGATTACACGTAGTGAGTGGATGCGCCGTATGAAAGACATGAGCCAGTTTCAGGGCGGAATGAGCTTCTATGGCGAGATGCCCGAAAGCCTGAATTTAGTGGTGAATACAGCCCATCCCCTGGTAAAAAAAGTCATGGAGCAGAAAGATGCCGACCTTGGCGATAAATTGCATAGCCTTTCAGCTGAACTGGATAACCGCAAGGCTGAGGTAAGCCAGCTCGAGGCTGCCCGCAAGGATAAAAAGGATGATGAGGTTCCGCAGGCCGACAAGGAGAAGCTCGAGGCCCTCAACAAGGAAGTCGCCTCACTTGAGGAGCAGAAGCGTAACGAGCTGAAGACATTCGGACAAAACAACAAGCTGGCCAAACAAATGGTCGACCTGGCCTTACTGGCCAACGGTCTCCTTAAAGGTGCCGATCTCGACAAGTTTGTCAAGCGCAGCATAGACCTTATCAAGTAAAATGAGGGCGCCCGCGGGCGCCCTCATTTTTATATTAAAGAAAAAGGGCTGGTGTAAACCAGCCCTTTTTCTTTAACCCAGGTAAGTCTTCAATAACTTACTCCGTGAAGTATGTCGCAAGCGACGAATAGCCTTTTCTTTGATCTGGCGAACCCTTTCGCGGGTTAAACCAAAACGTTCCCCGATTTCTTCCAGGGTCATTTCCTGGCATCCAATGCCAAAAAAGAGCCGGATGATATCGCTTTCCCTTTCGGTAAGGGTAGCCAGTGCCCGGTGAATTTCCCTTGAGAGCGACTCCATGATCAATGTCTTGTCGGCATTGGGAGAGTCGCTGTTCACCAGAACATCGAGCAAACTGTTGTCTTCTCCGTCGACGAAAGGTGCGTCAACCGAAACATGACGGCCTGATACCCTCATGGTGTCAGCAACCTTGTCTGCGGGGAGTTCCAGAGATTCAGCAAGTTCTTCAGCCGATGGCTTGCGCTCGTGTTCCTGTTCAAATTTTGAATATGCCTTGTTGATCTTGTTCAGCGAACCTACCTGGTTCAATGGCAAACGAACGATACGCGACTGCTCAGCCAGAGCCTGAAGAATGGACTGACGAATCCACCAGACAGCATAGGAAATAAATTTGAAACCGCGTGTCTCGTCAAACTTCTCTGCAGCCTTGATCAGGCCGAGGTTACCCTCATTGATCAGGTCAGGCAGGCTTAAGCCCTGGTTTTGATACTGTTTGGCGACCGACACAACAAACCTGAGGTTAGCCCTGGTCAGCTTTTCCAAAGCTGCCTGGTCACCCTTTTTGATCCGTTGCGCCAACTCGACTTCTTCCTCAACAGTAATCAGTTCTTCCTTCCCAATCTCCTGCAGGTATTTGTCTAAAGAGGCACTTTCACGGTTAGTGATTGATTTTGTGATCTTTAGCTGTCTCATATACTATTATTAAAAAACGTGCAAATATAGAATAAATAAGGTGAAACCAAACCCTAAACTGTGGAAGGCGGATTTCCGATTAATAAATTGTTAACAGGACAATAATTCAGTGTTTTATCGAACACCAAACACGAAGTATGCCGGTTCACCATTTGGATTTAAACCTTCAATCAATATTCCTCCACGGGATGATGATATGATTCTCTTTAATTCATTAACCTCATAAACAGGTCTTTTGTTCACATCAGTGATTATAAAACCTTCCGTAATACCAGCCTCACGAAGCTTCCCGTTGCCTATCTTGGCAACCCTCAATCCCCTGTCAATCCTCAGTCGTTCTCTTTCGTTCGGTTTCAGAGGTTCCAACTCTGCTCCCAGCACCAACTGGTCACTCTTTATAATTCCGGTATCACCTAACTTGTTACGCAAGGTTACCGTAAATTGTTTCTCCGAATCGTTTCTTTTTACTGTAACTTTTACATCATCTCCCGGACGGTACTGACTGACAGCCTCTTGCAATTCGGCATTTGTGTTTACTTTTTTGTTTCCGACACCTAAAATTACATCTCCCGGCTTGATTCCGGCCTCTTTGGCTGCACCGTTGTCTGATAAATCAGTTACGTAGACTCCTTCAATCTTGTCAAGGTTGTACTGTTTGGCAACATCTGAATTGACTGTCTGGATGACTACCCCCAGGAGTGCTCTTTGTACCGACCCGAACTCTTTCAGGTCTTCCACTACCTTGCGCACAATACTGATGGGTACCGCAAACGAGTATCCGGCATATGAACCAGTTCTGGAGGCAATGGCCGTATTGATGCCTACCAGTTCTCCCCGTTGGTTTACCAAAGCGCCTCCGCTGTTCCCGGGATTCACCGCCGCATCGGTCTGGATAAACGATTCAATGCTGTATTCTTCCTGGTTGATGCCGATATTTCGTGCTTTGGCACTGACAATGCCTGCAGTTACGGTGCTGGTCAGGTTAAAAGGATTGCCCACGGCCAAGACCCATTCACCCAGGCGAAGGTTGTCCGAATTTCCATACCTCAGATAAGGCATGTTATCTGCTTCAACCTTCAATACCGCCAAATCAGTCGACGGATCGGCCCCTACCAAACGTGCCTCATATTCACGGTTGTCGTTCAGTACGACTATGATCTTCTGGGCGCCTTCAATCACATGGTTGTTGGTCACGATATATCCATCTGAAGAGAGAATGACCCCCGATCCGAATCCCCTTGCCAGCTGAGGTTCCTGCCGGTAACCGAAATAATCGAGAATTGGGTTGCCGCTCGACCATCCGCCACGCATCGATTGGGTCTTGATGTGGACCACCGCATGAACCGCTATCTCGGCGGCAGCTGTCAGGTCGGGCAGGTTGCCTTCGCTCGCTGCCGGAAGATTGGCGTATCGCATTGCCTGCGTGTCCTGTATCGTGATTACCTGTGGCTTTTCAAAAAAGCGGGTGTAGGCAAATACTGCCAGGAACGCACCCAATACTACCAGCACAAAGGTTAAAGTATAATTTCTGATCGTTTTCATAACTAAAGCTTTTTATGTTTTTCTTTCATTGTTTCAAGTCCTCTAAAAACGCAAAAATGCTGCCAGTGTTACTGTTAAGTTTGTTATATGTCTTCTCATTTTGCAATTTTTAACAGCTGGTCAGGCGTTTTGTTGGATAGTCCCACCATTAATTTTTAGCTTTGCCGAAAATTCTTTGAAACTGATCATGAAAGAGCTTACATTCTATAAATATCATGGTGCCGGCAACGATTTTGTCATTGTCGACAACCGCGGCCTTACTTTTCCGGCTGACAATATTGCATACATTGAGTGGCTATGCGACCGACGCTTTGGCATAGGTGGCGATGGCCTGATGCTGTTGCAGTCGAAAGAAGGATACGATTTTGAAATGCGTTACTTCAATTCCGACGGCCGCGAAGCTAGCATGTGCGGGAATGGCGGACGATGCATCGTGGCTTTTGCCGCCCGGTTGGGGATCATCAAGGGGAAGACGGAGTTTATTGCCGTCGATGGCCCGCACGAAGCGGTGCTGGAGAGCGATGGCACGGTCAGCCTTAAAATGACCGACGTGAAGCAGATCGATGTCACAGGCGGGGAGTATTTCCTCGATACCGGCTCACCCCATTTCGTCAGGTTTCTCGACAATATCGACAGCGTCGATGTTTACAATGAAGGCAGGGCTGTCCGTTATAGCGACCGTTTCCGGGAAAAGGGGACCAATGTGAATTTCGTGCAACAATCCGGAAACCATTTGGTGGTGTATACCTACGAAAGGGGGGTGGAAGCCGAGACCCTGGCCTGCGGTACCGGAATTACGGCATCGGTACTGAGCGCCGCCCATAAATCGGGACTCGACAAAGGGCTATTTTCCGTCAAGGCCAAAGGGGGCGACCTGAGCGTATCTTTCGAGAAAGCGAAGGAAGGATTTACCAACATCTGGCTCCGGGGGCCGGCCGCCTTTGTATTCCGGGGAACGATTGCCCCTAACCTTTAACCCTATTTTTCCGGGACGCTGAACCACTTGGTGACCACTTCACCGGGCCGGTAACTTTCAAGGTATTTCATGGCTTCTTCAGGTGAAGCGGCAATGAAATAGAGTTCCCTGTATTCGGGTTTGCTGAATTTTTCCGAGAAGCCTTTTTCGAATTGATCGAAAAGGCTGGCGAAAAAGTTGCCCGTATTCACGAAGACGATGGCCTTTCGGTGGTAGTCAAGTTGTTTCAGCGTAATCACTTCAAGGATTTCCTCCAGTGTGCCGAATCCGCCTGGGAGGGCAACGAAAGCATCCGACATTTGCCGCATGCGTTCCTTGCGCTCCATCATATCGGCGGTGATTTCCACTTCATGTGCATGGTTGGAAACCAAATTTCTTTCCTGCATCCGTTCCGGGATGATACCAATGGTGCGGGCTCCCGATTTCCGTGCCGCAATGGTCACGGCTTCCATCAGGCCCACATTGGCACCGCCATTGATCAGGCTGTGCCCACGGGTCCCGATCAGTTCGCCCAGGCGCTCTGCATCATTGAAATAGATGTCGTCGATGGCATTGCTCGACGAGCAGAAAACACAAATGTCCATCAGGCGTCGATGTTGGCGTATATGGCGTGATCCTCGATGAACTTCCTTCGTGGCGGCACATCATCGCCCATCAGCATGGCAAAAATATGGTCGGCTTCAGCGGCGTTTTCGATGGTGACCTGTTGCAGTGTCCTTTGTTCCGGGTTCATGGTGGTCGACCACAACTGCTCGGCATTCATCTCTCCCAAACCTTTGTAGCGCTGAATGTGTACCGAGCTTTCGTTGCCGTCGGCCCATTCCTGGATCAGCTGCAGCCTCTGCTGCTCACTCCATGCATAAGCCTCTTTCTTGCCTTTCTTGAGCAGGTATAGTGGGGGCGTGGCTATATAGAGGTGCCCTCTCCTGATCAACTCCTGCATATAGCGGAAGAAGAAGGTCATGATCAGGGTGGCGATATGGCTGCCGTCGACGTCGGCATCGGTCATGATCACCACTTTATGGTATCTGAGCTTGGTAATGTTCAGTTCTTTGGAGTCTTCCTCGGTACCGATGGTCACACCCAGGGCGGTGAAGATGTTCTTGATTTCCTCGCTCTCGAAGATTTTGTGGGTCATCGCTTTTTCGACGTTCAGGATTTTTCCCCTGAGCGGAAGGATGGCCTGGAACCGTCGGTCACGACCCTGCTTGGCAGTACCGCCTGCCGAGTCTCCCTCAACCAGGAAGATCTCACATTTCTGGGGATCCCTTTCGGAGCAATCGCTCAACTTGCCGGGAAGTCCACCGCCGGTCATCGCGTTTTTCCGCTGGACCATTTCACGGGCCTTTCGTGCAGCATGGCGGGCCTGGGCTGCAAGGACGACCTTGTCCATGATGATCCTTGCGGCTTTCGGATTCTCTTCCATATAGTTCGTAAGCATTTCGCTGACGGCCTGGTCGACTGGAAGGGTCACGTCCGAGTTGCCGAGTTTGGTCTTGGTCTGGCCTTCAAACTGCGGTTCTGCCACTTTCACCGAAATGACAGCGGTCAGTCCTTCGCGGAAGTCGTCTCCGTTGATGTCAATCTTCAGTTTGGAAAGCATACCCGACTGGTCGGCATAATTCTTCATGGTACGGGTAAGACCCCTGCGGAAACCGGTCAGGTGCGACCCTCCCTCTATCGTATTGATATTATTGACGTAAGAATGGACATTCTCCGAGTAGGAGGTGTTGTACTGGAGGGCGATTTCCACCGGGATGCCGAATTTTTCGGTTGATACATGGATAACGTCCTGCGTCAGCTTCACACGTGAGTCATCAAGGTATTCAACAAATTCCTTCAATCCTTCCTCCGAGTAAAATACTTCACCCTTAAAACTTCCGTCTTCCTGAACAACCCTTTCATCGATCAGGGAAAGCTTGATCCCGGCGTTCAGGAATGCAAGTTCCCTGAGCCGTGCAGCCAGTACTTCGTACTTGTAGGTAGTCACCAGGAAGATCGAATCGTCGGGTTTGAAAGAGATGATGGTACCGGTTCCTTCGGCTTCGCCAACGGTTTTCACGCTGTAGAGCGGTTTGCCACACGAATACTCCTGAACGTATATCTGTCCGTTGCGATGGATTTCTGCTTTCAGGTGGATCGAAAGGGCGTTTACGCAAGATACCCCGACACCATGCAAACCTCCCGATACCTTGTAAGAGTCCTTGTCGAATTTACCCCCGGCGTGAAGAACAGTCAGGGCTACTTCCAGTGCCGAACGGTTTTCCTTGGTGTGGATCTCGGTCGGGATACCCCTGCCATCGTCTTTCACCGTGATCGAATTATCCTGGTGGATGATGACTTCAATGTCGGTGCAATAGCCTGCCAGTGCTTCGTCGATGGAGTTGTCCACGACTTCATATACCAAGTGGTGAAGGCCTTTTTCATTCACGTCGCCGATATACATGGCGGGGCGCTTGCGAACGGCTTCCAGACCTTCAAGTACCTGAATGCTGTCGGCACCGTAATTGTTACCGTTACCGTTACCGTTTCCCCTGCCATTCCCTTCGGATAGGCCGTTTTTTTCTAACTCACTCATTGTTTACTCCTGTTTCTATAATGGTTAAGTGATTGGATAACCCTCGGCATTCCGCATCCGTGTTCCGGAAATTGGGTTTAAATGCCATGATTTTCAATGCATTATCCTGATTGAAAATCGGTTGTTGTCCAACATGCAAATATAGTAAAAATAACCGGAGGGAGGGTGAAGCACCGGCCTTCCCAGACCGATTTTTCACACAAGTTATTAACTTCTTAACATTTATTAAGGGGTTGAAAATCAGTGATATGATTTTCAAGGGGAATATGCCTGGCAGGGCAGGCAATATTATGTATAGGTGAACTGGCTGTGAGGGGACTGTCCTGGCGGACAGCCCCCTCACAACATCAAAGAGTTGCAGGCTGGCCTGCGGCCAGCCTGGCATATATTGTAGGGCTGCTGCTTGCAATGGTATGTATTATAGAAGGGGGCTGTCTGCAAACCAACTCCTTACAGCCATTAATAGTGAAAAGTAACTGCGGCCAGCCTGGCATATATTGTAGGGCTGCTGCGTGCAATGGTATGTATTTTAGAAGGGGGCTGTCTGCAAACCAATTCCTTACAGCCATTAATGGTGAATAGTAACTGCGGCCAGCCTGGCATATATTGTAGGGCTGCTGCTTGCAATGGTATGTATTATAGAAGGGGGCTGTCTGCAAACCAACTCCTTACAGTCATTAATAGTGAATAGTAACTGCGGCCAGCCTGGCATATATTGTAGGGCTGCTGCGTGCAATGGTATGTATTATAGAAGGGGGCTGTCTGCAAACCAACTCCTTACAGCCATTAATGGTGAATAGTAACTGCAGCCTGCCTGGCATATATTGTAGGGCTTCTGCGTGAAATGGTATGTATTATAGGAGGGGGCTGTCTGCAAACCAACTCCTTACAGCCATTAATAGTGAATAGTAACTGCGGCCAGCCTGGCATATATTGTAGGGCTGGCCGCAGGCTACTGAATAAATCTTAGAAGGAGAGGCTGAGGCCTCCCAGGAAGTTGAAACTCTGGGACGGATAGCCCAGCCATTGCTCGTATTTCTGGAAGCCAAAGTTATGCAGCTGCGCGAATGCCGACAGCTTGCCTGTAATGTCATACACGCCCCTGGCATTCATGTCAATCACCATGTTCATCGGGATCACCTGGTTCAGGTTCTGCTTTTCGGGATCGCTCTCACGCAACAACGCATGCCGTTTGCCGATGGCATAAATCTCGGAGGCTACCCTGAGCCGGTCGGTCACCTGGTACGAAATACCCAGGTTGGCATCCCAAGAGGGGAGGTGCCATGGCTTCTCTTCATGGTTCATCGTGTACTTGTACACGCTTGCGCTGACCAGCAGGTTCAGCTTGTCGCCCATGCTGTGGACAATCTCCCCGTTGAACTTCAGCTTTTTCATGTCATCATAAACCACGTCAAACACGTTGTTAACCATCGGGATTTCCAACAGCATGGATGACTCTCCATCGGTGGTCCCCCAAACAGTGGTCTGGTTCATCACAAAGAAGGGGTGTCCCACCAATGTGGAGTGGTCGACCTGGATTTTATAGTTGGTGTTGGTGGCAAACTTTCCGTCAAATCCCCCGTAGATCCTGAATTTCTCGAAATGGTTCTTCACGGCCAGTTCGGGATTGATATAAGGATTGAAATAGGCCACGGCCGAGTAGTAGTTATGGTGATTCTGTCCGTCGACTCCCGCAAACACGTTGATCAGCTCTTTTACAGGCGCAAAGTTGAACCTCACGTTCGGTGTCAGCCTGAAATTGGTCTTGTATTGGTTGTCGAAGGTCATCCACGCATTAACGCCCACTTTCAGGTTGATGGTCTCATTCCCGAACAGGAAGGCAGGTTTCCCGAAGATCCAGGTCTGCTTGCGGGTGGCGGCTGTATTGGTGGTGTCGATGTATAAAAGCGAAGTCTGGGAATATTCGGCCCCGGCATCAATCAGGAAAGTGAACATGTCGGTCGGACGCTTGAAGTCCATCGTGAAATTACCGTAATGCTCGCGTTGTCCGGTCTTGTTCCCGAAATAGTGGTAAAGGAAGTCAAATCCGGTGGAGGGGTCACTTTTGCCTTTCGACAGGTTCTGCAAATTGATGTTGATTTTTCCCTTGGTCATGGTTTGCCTGTCACCCAGATAGGGCGAATAATCCTCAATCAGGGCGGGTATACCGGTTACGGGGTACCCGTAGTAATTGTATCCGTCGTGGTCGAGGCCCAGGTTGAACGAGAGTGTCGACTTGCGGAACATGTGTTTGATGAACATCTCCGCTTCGTTGTCGGAGAAGGGCGACTTCACCCGGTCGCCTCCCTCGAGGTTGATCTTCCCATGCGATGAAAGGTGCTTCAGGTGCAGCCCAAAGATCGAATTCTTCTGGTTCTTGTTGTTGAAGAAGAATTCACCGTAAGGCTTGTTGTAGTTCCCGGCTCCCAGGCGTAGCAGCCCGAACCCGACTTCCTCCTTAGGCTTGCCAACGATGGTGGCGGCTTGCAGACTGGTCACCGAAAAGGTCGAGAAAACAGGCTGGCTGAAAATGCTGTAGTCGAAGTTCGGTTTCTTGAACTCAGTATCCTTGATCGTGGGTATATCATTGATTTTCTGGGCATCCATGGCCGCTGGCGAGAATGATTTCACGACCTCCACTTCCCGGCGGAGGGTGGTGTCGGTCTGGGCCTTGACGCTGATGAACGGGAGCAGCAGGATGGCTGCCAACGCCCATTGGATTGTATGATGTGCTTTTATCATGGTGTCTTGAATTTTCTGTTAGTTTAACCTGATTTGCATGGGGTTGGTGCGCTGCTGGTTTTGCTGGTTCCTTTCCCGTTCCTCGATCTGGTTCAGTCGCGAGGTTGCCTGGTCGATCACGCCATCGGTCTTGTCGGGATAGTTTTCGATCAGGCTCTTCAGGGTATGTTTTGCCTGGAAATCGTCCTTCCGGGAAACATACACATCGGCCAGCAGGATAAAGCTTTTCGCCAGCCAGAACTGGTGTGGCGTGCCTTTGTCAATGTAATCCATCACCTCTTTCTCGGCAGCGTCAAAGTTTTGTTTCCTGAAATGGATTTCTGCCATCAGGTATTTCGATTCGGCCCCTTCCACCGAGTTGGTTTCGGTGGCCACTGTACGGAGGGCTGTCAGTGCCTGGTCGTAATTGCCCAGCATGTAATATGATTTGGCAATGATGTAGTTGGCCTCGCGAAGGAGTTCGACACTCGACTTTTCGGCTTCTTTCAATCGTGTGGCATCTTCCAGGGCGTTGCGGTATCTTTCAAGTTTGAAAGCCGACCGCATCTTTCCGGCAATCGCCCGTACCGTGTTCCACTTGTTGTTCGAAACGGTCTCGAGCCTGTCATACAATTCAAGGGCTTCGTCATATTTCCTGGCGTTGTAGGTCAGTTCCGACGCCTTTGCCAGGGCGGGTTCGCTGAAGATGTTCAGGGGCTGCCTGGCCACGAACATGTAATTGTCGAGCGACTGGGTGTACTGCCCGCTGTTGTACAGCGATTCTCCCAGGTAGAAGTTGGCGTTGATCACGAAACTGCCGTTCGGGAATTGCTGCAGGTACCTGCGAAGCTGGTTGGCGGCATTCGGATCCCCGGCCATGAATTGTTTCTCGGCGGCCTGGTAGGTGAGTGAATCCTGTGCTGTGACCGCAACCGCACTTCCGCCTCCCAGGCGTCCGGCATAGGCGAAGTAGGCATCCACGTCGTTCATTTCCACATAGCAGTTGCGGATCCCGATCAGGGCTGCCTGGGCTTCCTGGGTGCCACCGAATTTTTCGGCCACCTCCTTATAATATTTCAGCGAATTCTGGTAATCCCCTGTATTGTAATGGATCAGACCCATCTGCAACACTGCCCTTGGGTAGTAACTGCTCTGGGCAAACCGGTCAATCAGGATCTGGTATTCCCTTTTGGCTTCCTCATACCGGGCATCCTGCTGGTAGGTGCGTCCGAGCTCGAAGTGGGCATCGTCGATATAGGCCGACTGCGGGAAGGTGGCGATCAATGTCCTCAACCGGGTGAGTTTTTCTGCCTGGTTACGCTGCAGTCCGCTGGTAAAGGCGAGCTGATATAACGAATAATCGGCATCATATAAATTCAGGGTATAAGCCTGCTGGTAGTTTCGGATGGCCTCGCCATACTCGCGCTGCTGGAAATATGCGTCGCCCACCCGGTTATAGGCATCGGCCACCTTGGGTGTCTGGCGGTTCCTGACGGCATTGAGGTACTTCCGGAAGGCTGATTCGGCCTGCCTGTAGTCTTCGAGCTTGAAATAGGCGTATCCCAGACTGTAATGCGCATCGTTGTATTCAGGAATGTTAATGGCTCCCGGACTGGTCAGGAACTGGTTGAATCCGCTGATCGCCGAGGAGTAGTTGCCGGTGCGGTAGAGGGCTTCGGCTCTCCAGAACCTTGCTCCTGCTGCCAGTTCGTTTGAATGGATGTTTTGGAGTGATTTGTCAAAATTCTGGATGGCCTGGTCGAAGACCGAATTGCCAAACAACTCAAGGCCACGGTAATAGGTTACCCTTTGGTAGGCCTGGTTAAGGGCGGTATTCCTGACCTTGATCTTTTCGATCGATTCTATGGCGTCGCGGTAGTTCTTGGTGACCATGAACACTTCGGTCAGATATTGGTATGCCGCGGTATTTCTTTCCGAATTGGGGTAAAGGGTGATGTAGCGGTCGAATGCCTTGATGGTTTCGTTGAAGGGTGAGTACGACAGCTCATAGGTGAGCTTGGCATAGTTGAAAAGCGCATCTTCGCGGATGCGGTCGTCGAATTCCATCTCTGAGGCGGAGCCAAAGGCTGCCCGGGCTTTCTCTTTCTGGTTGGTCCTCACGTAGGCATCCGCAAGATGATAGAAGGCGTTTTGCGACAGCTGGTCGTTGCCCCGGGTGGCTCCCTCAAAGAGCGGGACCGACTTCTCGAAAGCGCCCGTGTTGTAATAACAATAGGCCAGCAGGTAGTTGTCTTCCCTCGATTTTGCCCCGGGTGTTTCGTGGTAGTATTCCAGAAACTGGATGGCTTCGGAAAAACGACGCAGGTGGAAGTAAGAGTCACCGACAATTTTGGCCAGCTCGGGCTTGTGGGCTTCCTCCACGTCGTTGATGATCGGAACCACATAATTGACCACTTCATTGTAGCGCTCCTGCTTGTAATAGATCTGGCTCACGTACATGGGGATGACCTTGTTGAAATTGGGGTCATTCTCCAATTGCCTGAATCCGTCGAGCGCGGTTTCGAAATTGTCTTTCAGGTAGTTGATATGGGCATAGTAATAGAGTGCCGGCTTGGCCAGAACGTGGTTCTTGTCCTTGATGGTCACGAATTCATTGGCGGCCAGGTCTAGCTCGTCGGTCATCATGTAACAGTAGCCTGTCATGTATCCTGCCTTGATCTGGTCGTCCTGCGACAGCCGCGAGCGGTCGACATTGCTGAACGAGCGCAGCGCCATCTTGTGGCGTTCCTTATCAAACTGGTATTCACCGTAATAAAAATGGGCATAGTTGGTGTACGGACTGTCGGCGTAATCGTTAATGAAATTGGCCAGCAGCTTTTCGCCGGTCACGTGCTCCGAACGCAATGCCGACAAAGCCATGTAATAAGTCGCTTCGGAGGCGATTTCCGATTTCTCGTCAGCCTGTTCCTTTATTTTCTCGAATTGCCGGTAGGCGGCATTGTACTTGCCGGTCCTGAACAATTCCTTTCCCATCGCGATCTCTTTCTGGATATCGGTAAACCAAATCGTTTCCTGCGAAATCGCGCTGTTGGTGAAAAGAAAGAAGACCCACAAAAAAGTGAGTAGTTTAACTGTTTTCATATTCATGATGTCGCTGTTATTTTCACAAATGTCATTGTTTGACGGGTCAACTGCCCGGCCTGTTTTCCGTGTCGATTCCCCGGATTCTTTGTCCCGGCCTCGCTTCCGGCGGTTTCCAGGTTTTCGCCGCTGCAAATCCTGTGCCGCCCGATTAAAATTTAAACTAAATTAATATAGTAACGGTGGCGGGGGGCTTATATTTCATGGATTTTCTCAACAAAAAACTGTTTATTACTTTAGGGTTAACCGCTGGAGGGTTGAAAAGTTTAGGCTATTTTCGTCTGGTAATTGCTTGGATCCATGGAAAACAACGAAGTCATACGTCTCGAGGGCGCCGAAATCTACCAGGAGGACAACATGGTCCTGCAGGATGTGAACCTGCAGGTGAACCAGGGTGAGTTTGTCTACATCATCGGAAGGGTTGGTACGGGCAAGTCGAGCCTGATCAAGACACTGAATGCCGAAATTCCCCTGACGGTCGGCACGGGTGTGGTGGCCGGATATCAACTGCATAACCTGAAAAGGCGCGATATCCCGATGCTTCGACGGAAGCTGGGAGTGATCTTCCAGGATTTCAGGTTGTTGTCTGACCGTTCGGTTGGGGCCAATCTTGAATTTGTGCTGAAGGCCACGGGCTGGAAAAAGGACAAGGTAATTACCGAAAGGGCCATCGAGATGCTGACCATGGTGGGAATGGAACGCTATTTCCACAAGATGCCGCACCAGTTGTCGGGGGGCGAACAGCAAAGGGTGGTCATTGCCCGGGCGCTCCTGAACGATCCGCTGGTTTTGCTGGCCGACGAGCCTACCGGGAATCTTGACCCTGAAACGTCGGAACAGATCCTGGCATTGTTGATGAAACTGAATACGGAGGGCAAGACCATCGTGATGGCTACCCACGATTATCCCCTGATCGGCCGGCACAAGGCGCGCACACTGGTGTGCGAAAAGTTCTGCCTGGTCGACGCTTCCAAAGCCGACGGACTGATTGATTTCGATCAGCTGCTGGCCAGTTCCGGACTCGCCTGAGCTATCCCTTCAAACGGTCGGCCATCGCGTCGGCCATCGCAATCAGCTCCTCGCGGGTCGACACTTTCAGGTTTCCTTTCTCTTCAATGGGGTCATGCACCAGATCCCACTGTATGCTGTCGGCAAAGGCCATGAGGTTTTTCACGCCCCCTCCGTTCCACGAGTAGTTTCCGAAGATTCCCAGCAAATGGTTCTTGATGCCCATGTGGGCGATGGTCGAAATCAGGGTCTCCACATTGGGAAAGAGCGCATTGTTGTAGGCACAGCTGCCCACAATGAATCCCTTGTACTTGAAGATATCGTTGATGATGTACGACGAGTGGGTCTTTGACGAATCGTATACCCTGATGTTTTTGATACCCCGCTCTGACAGGCGCCGGGCAACGGTCTCTGCCATTTTCTGGGTGTTGCCGTACATCGATCCGTAAACAATCACCACGCCTTCGTCCATCTCGTAGTTGCTCCACTTGTTGTAGCGGCTCAAAACCCAGTTCAGGTCGGTACGCCAGATGGGGCCATGGGTGGCCGCAATCATTTTGATCTCCAGGTCGGCCAGTTTCTTGATGGCACGCTGGGTGTGGGCACAATATTTTCCCACGATGTTGGTGAAATATCGCATCACTTCCACTTCATAGAAGTCGAGGTTGATTTCGTCGTCGAAGATGCCGCCGTCGAGGGTGCCGTAGCTTCCAAAGGCATCGCCAGAGAAGAGGATCTTGTTGTCGATCTCGTAAGTGACCATGGTTTCGGGCCAGTGTACCATGGGGATGGCACGGAACTGCAGACGGGTTTTCCCGAGGGTGAGGATGTCGTCGTCCTTCACTTCGAGGGTGTGGGCGGGCTTCAGGTAGTAACTCTCCACAAATCCAAAGGTCTTTTTGTTGCCAACCAGGATGATGTCGGGGTATTTGGTGACCAGTGCCTTGAGGGCTCCCGAGTGGTCGGGTTCCATGTGATTGATGATCAGGTAGTCGACTTTCCGGTCGCCAATGATCAGCTCCACCTGGTCGAGGTAGTCGTCAATGAACTGCCGCTCCACGGTGTCGATGAGCGCAATCTTTTCATCCACGATCAGGTATGCATTATAGGATACCCCATGCGGGATAGGCCATATGTTTTCAAACAGGGCGGTTCTGCGGTCGTTGAATCCCAGAAAATAAATATTGTCTGTCAGATTTGTCTGCAACATGGTTTTTGCTTTAGATTTCGGGGCCAAAAATAGTAAAATTCATCTTGGGAAAGCCACCGGCACATTCAAAACCGGCAGTCGGACCAAAGGGTCTACTGGAAGATTTTCCGCTCGTTCAGGGCTTTCCGGTATTTTTCGGCGTTGATGTTATGCTCGGCATTGGTGCGCGCAAAGGCATGGTATCCCGAGAAATCATCGCGTGCACAGAAATAGTAGTAGTCGTGTTCCTCGAAATTGAGCACGGCATCAATCGACGAAATTTCGGGGAAGGTGATGGGGCCGGGGGGGAGGCCTGCATTTTTATAGGTGTTGTAGGGCGAGTCGACCTCGAGGTGGCTGAACAGGATGCGTTGCAGGGTCACGTCGCCCACCGCATATTTCACGGTCGGGTCGGCCTGCAGCAGCATGCCACGTTTCAGGCGGTTGATATATACCCCGGCGACCCGGGCTTTCTCGTCGGCCTTGACGGTCTCTTCCTGTACGATCGATGCCAGCGTGGAAACATCCTGTGGGGTGAATCCCAGCGCCTCGGCTTTTCTTCTCCGCTCCTCATTCCAGAACCTTTCATGCTCCACCTTCATGCGGTCGGCAAACTCCTCGGCCGAGGTGGTCCAGTAGAATTCGTAGGTATTGGGAATAAACATCGAAATGAAGGTTTCGGGCGCGAATCCGTATTTTCCGGCTGTCCCGGGAGTGAACAGCTCCAGTATCGAGGCGCTGTCGGCCTGGAGGTAGGTGCTCACCACCGAGGCCAGCTGTTCGGGTGTCCGTATGTTGTTGAAGATGAGGTTGACGGGTTCCTGGAGCCCTGCCCGCAGGATATTCACCATCTCGTTGTTGTTCATCCCCTGTTTGAAGTGGAAGCGTCCGGGCCTGACCACGTGGTGGTAATCCTTTTTGCGGGCCACCCAGCGGAAGGCTTTCAGGTCGTGTAACACGTCATTTTTCTCCAGTGAGTCGAGTACCGAGTCGAAAGTGGTTCCTTTGACCACATACAACACGTAATCGTTTTTCACGTTGGGATTGAAGATGTAACCAAAGAGCTGCCAGGCCCGAAGTCCCGCAATCACCAAAGCCACGGTAACCCCAATGATCACGTACTTGCCCATCCGGGGCATCCGGTTGATTTTGTTCTTCTGTTCCAGCATTCCGAATGTATAATTTGGGTGTAAAGATAAATAGTTTTACGGGCCGGCCTTCGCCTGTCCGGCAAAACTCGTTTTGGAAGCCTTCAGGGTTAGCCTGCCGGTGGCTATCCGTTTGCCGGATGTTTGGTGCCATTCGCAAAATTGACACTCCTTTTATGGTCTGGCGATTGACCGGAATCCGTCGAAAAGCACCTGTTCCTCTTTTTCCCAGGTCAGCTCGTTTGCCGCCCTTTCGAGATTTCGGATCCACTCGGTACGCATGCTGGTGACAAACAATGCGGTACGGAAGTGGCTGGCCAGGGTCTGGGGGTGATTTGACGTCGTAATCAGTCCGATATTGTATTGCTCCACCATTCGGCGCATTTCCGGCAGGTCGCTCACTACCACCGGGATCCGGGCCTGTATGTAATCGAAAAGCTTGTTGGGCAGGGCATAGCGGTAATTGAGCCCCAGGTCTTCCTCCACCGAAATGCCCAGTCTTGCGGTACGTGTCAGCATGTTCAGCTGTTCAGGTCCCAGCCGCCCGGTGAAGCTAACATTTCCGGTAGTGATTTGCGAGGCCATCTGTTTCAGCTCGGCCTCAATGTCTCCTGCCCCGGCAATGACCAATCGGGCCTCGGGCAGGAATTCCATCGCCCGGATGGCCGATTCAAGTCCGCGCCCCTTGTTGAGTGCCCCCTGGTAAATGATCATTGGCCTGGAATCCGGTTCCGTAGAGGTATTCTGGTCCGTTGGGGAAACCTCTTCAAGGATGGCAGACTCTTTAGGAAGGTAACTTTTCACCGGCAGGTTTCGCACCACACGGAAGTTTATGCCATAGATTTGAAAATAGTGCACTGCAATGGATGGGCTCACCGTAAAGGCGAGGGCGACATGGGGAAGGCATTTTTCCTCGATCCATTGCCATATCTTTCGGATTCGGGGTCGGTCGACCAGCTCGGGCACCCCGGTGAACAGCTCATGGCTGTCGTACACCACGGGCAACCTCCTGAGTTTCCCGGCCAGCACGTTGGCTGCAAGGGTGTCCAGGTCATTGGCCAGCAGGACATCCGCTTTCGCGAACAGCAACCTGAAGAACAACCTTACATTATACTCCGCGTAAAACAATGGGCCTTTCCTGAACCACAGGGGCATCCTCCGGGTCTCGTAGTCACGGGGTGCCAGCTCTGGCGAATCCGGGTAACAGCGCCCCGTCAGCACCACCCGGTACCCCATCTTCCCCAACGAGGTACAAACCTTATGGACCCGGTTGTCAGTGACCAGGTCAGTGGTCACTGATGACATAATAGTCAAAGTGGATGACATCTTTTTAAAGGATGACATCCTCACCAAGGATGTCATCCTCTTAGAAGATGTCATCCTCTCAAAATTATCTGTAATTGCACTGCGAAGCAAAATATGACTTCTTTATCTAGCTAAACTTTGCTATTTCAAATATATTGTAAATGGATGATATCCTGACTAAATAATCATCCTCTAATGTAAATGGTCCAGTTCGGAAGAAATCCTATTCTGTACTTTGATTTTTTTCAGAAAGCTCAAATGTGTGATATTCCCGGAAACATTCTATTGTACCGAAGACTTTAGTAAGTCGGGATTTGGTTATCATGCCAGAATTTTCTTTAATGATTTCTTTATACGAACTATACAAATAGTCTTCGAAGGTATTGCTAAAACCATGTTTTATTGGATTATAGTGAGTATAAAAAATTTTGTATTTCAATAATTCCTCATCCAATATGACATTGCGTCTGAACGGCCTTGTAAAGAGGCTTCCAGTTCGTTGTCTGCTCTTATTAATTGTCATTGAGTATCTGATGAACATTCTTCGAAATTGCTCTGAAACGATCTTGCCTATAATGACGGGGTCTTCAATCGATTTACCTTCAAAAACAATTCGGTCCTTAATCCATAAAATAAGATGAAAGTGATTTGGAATCAATGCATAAGAGAGAATTTCCGTGTATTCTGCAATATATACCCTGATTAATTTTAAAAAAAGCCTGTAGTCAGTTTGGTTGAAGTAGACCTGCTGTTTATTAATTCCACGGTTATAGATATGGTAGTAATAACCTCCTGTTAATGCTTCATCTGAATCAATTGCTGGCATATTTTTTCCGATAAAGATATATAATTAATGAACAAATGTGCAAATATTGTTAGGATGACATCTTTTTAAAGGATGACATCCTCGCCAAGGATGTCATCCTCTTAGAAGATGTCATCCTTAAAAGCGGCGCAGCCGCTTTCACCCCTATCATTGCTTTTCTATCTTTGCAAAAGATAGAAAAGCTTTCCAATGATACGATATATTGAAAATTTTCCCCTTCAACACCATATAACATTTGGCACGCCGGCAAACGCTAAATACTTCTTCGAATTTACCGAGGTAGGTGACTTGCAGGAGCTGATCCGGAGCAGGCCGCTCGGGGAGTTTGGTCCGGTGCTGGTGCTGGGGGGTGGCAGCAATCTGTTGTTCGTCAGTGATTTCGATGGACTGGTCATATATCCGAATATCCCGGGCATCGTGCCCGAAAAGGAGGATGCCAGCCATGTGTGGGTGCGTGCGGGTGCCGGGGTCGAGTGGGACGATTTCGTGGCATTTACTGTCAACAAGGGATGGGGGGGCATCGAGAACCTGTCTCTGATTCCCGGAAAGGTGGGCGCGGCCCCGGTGCAGAATATCGGGGCTTACGGACAGGAAGCTGCCGATACCATCGAATCGGTGAGCGGGATTGACCTGCGCACCGGAGAGGAATGGGATATCAGTGCCCCGGATTGCCGGTTTGCCTACCGGAACAGCATTTTCAAACAGGAGCTGAAGGCCAAATTCCTGGTGACTTCGGTGTTGTTCAAATTGAACAAATTTCCACAGTTAAACCTCTCTTACGACGGCGTTGCCCGGATGCTAGAAGGGATTGCCGGGCCAACGGTATCCGATGTGCGAAATGTCATCGTGGATATTCGCAGGTCAAAGTTGCCCGATCCTGCGATATTCGGCAATGCCGGCAGCTTTTTCAAGAACCCTGTGGTGGATGCCGACCTTGCTTCACGCCTGGCCGAAATCCATCCCGGAATGCCCCAATATGTGGTAAGTGATCCCGGCAAGGTAAAATTGTCGGCTGGCTGGCTCATCGATCAATGTGGCTGGAAAGGTGCCACCAGGGGAGGTGCCGGCGTACACGAAAGGCATGCGTTGGTGCTGGTCAACAGGGGAGAGGCGACAGGCAAGGAAATTTATGGTCTCTCGGAGGAAATCCGAAAGTCAGTTCTCGAAAGATTTGGGGTGTCGCTTGAAAGGGAGGTATTGGTTATAGGCAGCCAGGGTCCTTTGGAATAAGGGATTGCCCTGAAACCTTGTTCAAATCAGAAATACCTGGAGCGCAGGTAGCTTCGACCGTAAAAGTCGACATCGTAGCTGAGCGTGAATTCGTAGGTGCCGTTCTGGTGCCGGTAAATCTCGGTAAACGTGATATCCATGGCGTAACCGATGCGGATGTTGTTGTTAAAAATCCACTGGGCCACAAAACAGAGCGCATCGCCGGTGCGCACCATGGCTCCCAACCACAAGCGGTCGTTGAGCATGAAGTTGGCCGACAGGTCAATCTGGACAGGGGCCCCCAACGCTCCGCGCATCATGGCGGTTGGCTTGAATTTCAGGTTGGGATTCAGTGTGAAGACATACCCCCCCGACATATAAAAATGGCGTACTTCTGCCAATGATGAATAGTTATTCCGGTTTTCCACGAAATCGTTCTTTACCAGTTTTGGAATGGAGGCGCTGACATAGAAATTCTCGTCATAATAGAATACACCGATTCCAAAATTGGGGAGAAACTTCAGGTCGATGTCTTCCTGAAAGGCCGGGTCGAAGATGTAGTCGGGGTATAACTGGTACCTCCGTAACGGGTTTTTGTAGTTCATGAACCCGAATTTCATCCCCAACCGTAATCGCTTTTCCGGTGTCACCAGCAGTTCATAGGCATAATCCGCAAAAATCGACAAGCGTTCCTCATAGGCAAACCGGTCGTTGATCACATTGAGACCGATACCTGCATACTCATTGAAAACGGGCGAGTGAAACGAAACCATCTGGGTGAAGGGCGATTTCTCGATTCCGGCCCACTGCTTACGCACAAGCGAAATAAAGCCGATCTTTTCCCACATTCCCGCGTAGGCAGGGTTAACCGCCTGGATGTTAAACATGTATTGGGTAAAAATCGGGTCTTGCTGGGCTTTCACCTCCAGGGTGGCAGCCATGACAGCCATCAAAACCAGATATTTCAGTTGTTTCAGCAATGGATGTTTTCTGAGTTTGCTCTAAATATATTGTTTTTCATTTACAAGATTTGGCATTCTGCCTTAATTATGACAGCATTTCCTCACGGATGGCTGCGTCTTGCTTTTGCAAATAGCTGGCCTGAGGCCAGCTATTTGATTAATGCCAGTTTTTGGCGGGCGGAGCCCGCCAAAAACTAGTAGGATACCATAACGGTACCGGTGTGGGTAGTCCCGTTTCCTAACTCGAGGATATAAATATAATTACCCACTGGCACTTTTCCTCCGCCGAGGGTCAGGCTGGCTTCGGAGTATCCCCACCACCAGGCTTCCTCGGGCGATCCCCAATAGGTAAGGTTCCCGTAATGTTCTTTTTCAAAGAGCTTGTTCCCCCAACGGTTGAAGATGTACAGCTTCGCATCCGGGTAATCCTCGATGCCCAGGATCTGGAAGAAGTCATGTACGCCATCGCCGTTTGGCGAGAATCCTTCAGGGATGAAGAAGGTGAGCGGTCCTTCATCAGGTTCGCCATCGCAATCCTCATCCTTGAATACGTTGAACGTGACGGTTGCGGTATCGCACTTCGACGGGTAACCATCGTCACAAATCTGGTAGATCAGGCTGTCGAGGCCAACGTAGCCGGATTTGCTGACATACAGGAAGCTGCCGTTCGGATTGAGCTCTATTTCACCGTTTGCCGGTGGCAGGATCAGGTACGGACTCAGGAAGATATTGTCGCCGTCGGGATCATTGTCATTCGTGAGGATGTTTCCGGATATGGCCAGACAGCCTGCTTCATATTCATCGTCGCGGGCGATCGGTGCCAGGTTGTCCTCAACCACGGTAATGGTTACCACGGCCGTGTCGCACATTTCAAAACAAGGCAGTCCGTTGTCACACACACGATAGGTAAACGTATCGGGCCCCAGATAATTGTCGAAAGGCTTATAAGTTACGGTTCCCGACGGATTGACCGACAATGATCCGTGTTCGGGAGGCGTCATGATCCATACGGTCGACGAATCTATATCCCCTTCCGCATCGGTATCGTTCAGAAGGATCAGGATCATGGTATTCTGGTTCATCAGTGCCTTCACGTTGTCGTCACGGGCAATCGGAGGTGTGTTGCCCAATACGTTGACAATGGTCTGGCAGCTGCTGACATTTCCGTAACGGTCGGTCACGTATAGGGTCACGATATTTTCGCCAATGTTTTCGCAGGTCAGGAATTCAGGTTCTATTTTGAGAGACGGAACACCGCAGTTGTCATAGCTACCGCCGTCAACCATGGTGGGTGAAAGCCTTACCTGTCCATTCGGACCTATCTGGATGTCGACGCTCTGGCAGATGGCAACCGGGGCAATGGTGTCGATCACTGTCACCATGGCATCACAGAAATCCATATTGCCTGATGCGTCCACGACGGTCAGCCTGACCGGGTTCACGCCCACGCTGTTGCAATCGAAAGTTGTCCGGTCAAGGGTCCTTGAAACGATCTGGCAGTTGTCGGTCGAGCCATTGTCAATATCTGCCGGGGTAATGGTGGCCTTGCCGTCTTCGTCGAGGTAAACGGTGATGTCACGGCACAGGGCTTCCGGCAGCATCTGGTCGAGTACCGTGATGTTGGCGTATACCGGCACGGATTCGTTCGCTGCTTCATCGACCACAATAATCTGGACAAGAATGATATCTCCGACATTGCTACAATCAACCGTTGGCGGAACAGCCCTGATCACCAGTTTGTCAAATGGCGTACAGTCATCGGATGCCGATTCGAGGATATCGTCCCTGTCGACAGTGTAAACTCCGGTTTCATCGAGGTACACGGTTACATCCCTTGGAACAGCCACCGGCGGCTCATTGTCGGATACGGTAATCCGTTGCGTGCAGGAATCAACCTTGCCGCAAAGATCTTCGATGTAATAGGTTCTCAGGATGACGGTTTCCTGTGGTGTCTTGCTCAGCCGGTCGATATGGTTCAGCGATGACCTGTTGGCATGGTGGGCATTACGGATATAGCCGAGATTGATCATTTCGTCAATGTCGGTGATCGGCGGTACGGATCCCAGACATTCGAAGGTAACGTCGGGCGGACAAACGATGGTTACCGGATCGATGACCAGTACGTCGAGTGTATGTATGCCTGACGAAACGGTACGATCCACCACGCAGCGCTCGCTGGAGGTCAGGGTAACCCGTACCAGGTCTCCCTTGTCCGGGATGAAGGTATAGGTGTCGGCATTGTTGCCGGGAACGGCGTTATTGTTGACATACCAGGTGAACAGAGGATTGGTGCCGCCGTTTTCATGGACCGCCTGCAGGGTGACGGGTTCCCCTTGACACACGGTGTCGCGGTTGGCCGACAGATCGACGGTGACCACCAGGTTCGGGATGACCTTCGCGACGGCAGGTGCCGACGTGGCGGTCGGGGTAACCACACAAACCAGGTCGGAGGTGATCCTTACAGTAATTCGGTCCTGATCAGCCGGAGCATAGGTAAAGGATGCGCCCGTGGCTCCAGTTACCGGTTGTCCGTTCACGAGCCACTGGTATGCCGGATTGGTGCCACCGTTAACCGGGGTGGCGGTAAACGTCACCGTTTCGCCTTCACAGATATCGGGATTCAGCGGTGCAACGGATACTGCTGGTGTCAGGATGTTGGTGATGGTAATGGTCGCAACGGGCGAGTTGGCTTCCTTGACATCGGTACAAACGATATCGGAAGTAAGCCTGACGTATACCCGATCACCAGCCTGCGGATTGTTGACGGTATAGGTGATACCGGTCTGTCCTGCCACGGCAGTGCCATTCCTGTACCACTGGAACCTCGGATTGGTGCCGCCATTATGGGGCTCGGCGGTGAAGGTTACCGATGATCCTTCACATGCCAGGGCGTTGACAGGATCGATGTCGACCGATACCTTGGCCTTCAGGCGGATGATACCGGTGGTGGTTTCCGAGTTGTTACATTTATCGGTCGCCGTGAAGGTCACAACAAGGTCACCGCAGCAATCGGCCGGCAATTTGGACATGTCGAAATCGTGGGTTATCACGGGAATCCCGCAGTTATCGGTAGCCGTGACATCCCTCAGCCACTGGTTGATTTTTGCCTCCATGCCCGGTTCACATTCCCCGAGGAAGTCAGGTATGGCGGCAAATACCGGTGCCGTATTATCGTCGACAATGACGGTCTGCTGGAAAGGAGTGGGGTTACCGCAACGGTCGGTCAGTTCATAGTGGCGCACCAGTTCCATCGGACAACTTCTCGAAATCGTATCGGTCTTGACCAGTTTCAAGGTGATGTTGCCGCAATCGTTGTCATCGGCCACACCGCCATCGGCCCTGAAATCGTTGATATTTCTGTAGGGTGCCGGAGCTGTACATTCCGAGGTGAGTGTCCGCTTGTAATTGCGTACCCTTGGGCCACGATCGTCACGGATCCTGAACTGTACTTCGGCAGTCGACTGGATCCCGCAGAAGTCTTCCACGGTATAGCGCCTTCTGATCATGCCGTCGCATTCGGTACCCTCAAGCTGACTGTCACCGGCATATTTAAAGGTGGATGGATCAATGGCACAATTGTCGGTTGCAAATCCACCTGCATTGATGAACTCGTCCAGTGTCCTGAATGTCGCATATCCCCGTACTTCTGCCTGACATTCAACGGTGATGATGTTCGGGAAGTTGAACGCCGGTGGCAGGTTGTCATTCTTGATGAAGACGTGTTCCACCGTTGCTGTCATGCCACACTTGTCTTCAATCTGGTAGGTCCTGACTATGGTTTCGGGACACTTCAAGCCGTCCGACACTTCACTGACCAACTTAAAGGTGGACTCGTCGAAGCCTTCCGGACAATCGGTGGTGCCTGCCCCAATGGCCGCGATATAATCCTGATAGGTCTGAATCACCGGTGGCAAAGATGCAGTCGGGCAAAGCGGCATCGGTGCCGGTTCGGGCAGGGTCACCGTTCCGTCAGGCTGGGTGATGGTTACCGGTGGCAGATTGAACGGACAGCCATTTTGGTCTGTAATGGTGGCTGTGTAAACACCTGCTGCCAGTCCGGAAATGTTCTGGGTGGTGGCGGTGTATCCGTCAGGTCCTGTCCAGGTTACGTTGTATCCGGGTGTACCTCCGCCAATGTCGAGCGTAATCGTACCGTCGTTGGCATATGGCCTTGTGACATTGGTCGACAGGGCGATGGCGTTCAACGGTGAATCAGGTTGCCTGATCACGATGACGGTATCTTTTTCACACAGGTTGTCGTCGGTGATGTTCAGTGAATAGCTGCCTGCCACCAAACCTGAAATATTCAGTGAGGTTTCCGTGAATCCGTTCGGTCCGGTCCAGCTGATTACCGGATTCGGTCCGGTAGCGGCGGTCATGGTGATGGATCCGTTGGATTCGCCATAACAGAGTACATGGCTGACAATTACATCGGCCAGACTGATGCCGGTCGACGGGATGATATCAAAGGTATCCGACGACTTGCAATCGGCTTCGTTGCGTACCCAAACGGTATAGGTTCCGGCGGCCAGTCCTGTAAATTGAGGATCGGTCTGCCAGGTGGTGCCGTCTATGCTGTATTCCAGGTCGGCTCCCAATGGCTGGGTGACGGTCAGGCTGCCGGTGACCACGTCACAGTTCGGCTGCGTGATGTCGACAACAGGTTTGGCTGGCATGTCGGGCACCGGATCGATGGTGACGGTTGCGCTGTTTTCACACAGTGCCGAATTCCTTACCCTGACGGTATAGTCTCCCGGAGTCAGGTTTTCGAACAATGGGGCCGACTGCCAGTTGGTGCCGTCAATGCTGTATTCGAGGCCTGTTCCGGTTGGCGTGGTAACCGTGATGCTGCCTGTCGGGACATCACAGGTGGGCGCTACGGCCGTCAGTTCAGGCTCGGAAGGGGCTGAAGGGGCCGGATCGAGCGTAATGGTGGCGCTGTTCTGGCAACCTTCCAGTTTCCTTACCCTTAGGGTATAGGTGGCCGGTGCCAGTCCGCCGAAGTTGCGCGATGCCTGCCAGGTGGTACCGTCGATGCTGTATTCAAATTCGGTTCCCACCGGCGAAACCACATCAAATGCACGGGTGTTTTCATCACAGAGTGGGGGTACCTCAGCCAGTACTGGTTCATCCGGAATTGGCAGAGCTTCCTGAATTATTATGGTTTCAGATACCTCACACAGGTTGCCGTTTCGGGTGGTCAGGATATAGGTTCCGGCTGCCAGGTCGGTATACCCTCCGGCCGGGTAGGCGGCAAAGGCACCTCCATCCAGACTGAATTCCAGTCCTGCCGTAGCCGAGGTAACCTCGATCGATCCCAGGCGGATGTTACAGTCGGGCTGGATGGCCTCGACAACCGGGGCGGGATTTTCATGGACCGTTATGGCCACGGTCAAAGGTTCGGCACATTCAACGCCCGGTGCGGGGGTAAAGGTATAGTTGATGGTACCGGCGATGGCAGTGGTGATTGCACTGGGCGACCAGGTACCGGCTACGCCGTTGTTGTCGGCCAGTGGCAATGCCGGAGGCACTTCACCCACACAGAAGTTGTCGGCCAGGTCGAACTCAGGAACGATGGCCGGGGTGACGGTAATGGTCAGCGTGTCGTTGATAGTACAACCCTGTCCGGCGTCTGGCGTGAAAACAAATTCAAAGGTGCCTGCCGTCTGGGTGTCAATCAGAGATGGTACCCATGTACCGGTGATGCCGTTCTTGTCGGTCGTTGGCAAAGCGGGAGCTGCCGTACCCTGGCAAACGGCTGCCAACGGGTCAAATTCGGGCACTATTGTCGGGTTGACCACCACTTCTATGGTGTCGTTCAGTACGCAACCTTGTCCGGCAGCCGGAGTGAATATAAAGGTGAAGGTTCCGGCGATGTCGGTGGTGATGGCCGACGGAGCCCAGGTACCCGTGATGCCGTTTTTGTCGGCCAGTGGCAATGCAGGTGCAGGTTCATCCTGGCAAATTGGGTCAATCGGGTCAAATTCGGGCAGTACCGATGGGTTGACGGTCACGGTCAAGGTATCGTTGTCCGCGCATTCCAGTCCGATGTCGGGGGTAAACACAAAGGTATAGGTACCTGCCGTTTCGGTACTGATCGTGTCGGGCAGCCAGATACCTGTCACCCCGTTGTTGTCGGCCAGCGGCAATGCCGGAGGCACTTCGCCTTCACAGAAGGTATCGGCCAGGTCGAACTCAGGAACGATGGCCGGGGTGACGGTAATGGTCAGCGTGTCGTTGACGGTGCAGCCTTGTCCGGTAGCGGGAGTGAATACAAATTCAAAGGTGCCTGCCGTCTGGGTGTCAATCAGTGATGGTACCCATGTACCGGTGATGCCGTTCTTGTCGGTTGTTGGCAAAGCGGGAGCTGCCGTACCCTGGCAAACGGCTGCCAGCGGGTCAAATTCGGGCACTATTGTCGGGTTGACCACTACCTCGATGGTGTCGTTCAGTACGCAACCCTGTCCGGCATCCGGAGTGAACACAAAGGTAAAGGTTCCGGCGATGTCGGTGGTGATGGCCGACGGAGCCCAGGAACCCGTGATGCCGTTCTTGTCGGTCAGCGGCAATGCAGGTGCAGGTTCATCCTGACAAATTGGATCAATCGGGTCAAACTCGGGAAGGATGACAGGATTTACGGTGACCTGGATGGTGTCCGGCACGGCGCACTCGAGGGTAGGATCGGGCGTGAACACGAATTCATAGGTACCCGGTGTCGTGGTAATGATGGTGTCGGGTGCCCAGGTTCCGGGAACGCCATTCAGGTCAATATCCGGCAGTGACGGGGCAATTTCATCCTGGCAGAATGGTCCGATCTGGGCAAAATCGGTGGTGACCGATCTGTGGATGGTCACGTCGACGCCTTTCACGATCCGGCAATTGCCGGCATTTTCGGCACAGATGTAATACCTGCCGCCCACGGCGATGTTGTTCGGATCGTCAATCGGGATGGTCATGGCCGAATCGGCCCAGTAGGTATAGATCAGTCCGGGATCCGAGCCGGCAACAATGCGGTCGTCGGCCAGGTCAACGGTAAGCGGTTCACACACTGCTTCCGGACTGTTGACGATCAGTTCGGGAATCGGGTTGATGAACACGTTGATGGCCAGGGTGGTATCGCAACCTGCAAGGTTGATGGCCTTGATAAAGTAGATTCCCGAATACCAGATGCTGTCGGGTTTGTCAACCGCGATGGTAGTTTCGGCATCCTGCCAGTAGCTGAAGATGAGTCCTGTTTTGTCGCCCACCAGAATTTCGTCGGCGGTCAGGTCAATGACCGAAGGTTCGCATACCGGTGCCGGATCAAAGGCTTCGAGGAACGGCAGTTCTTCAATGGTGATGTTGATCGAACCGGGAACGGCACATGAATAGCCGGCGTCTGGAGTAAACACATAAGTGGTGGTGCCGGCCACTTTGGTATCGATGATGGCGGGTGACCAGGTTCCGGAAATGCCGTCCTCGTCGGTAGCCGGTAGGAGAGGTGCCTCACTGTCGCGGCACAGCGGACCGATGTCGGCCAGCCTTGGCCTCAGAGTATTGGTTACCACCACAAACAGGGTGTCGTTGACAGGACAACCGACGGATGCATCAGGTTCAAAGACAAACCTGAAGGTACCGGGCGAGCTCGTGTCAATGTTGCCTGGTGTCCAGGTACCACTGATGCCATTCAGGCTGGTAGTCGGCAATGTCGGAGGCGTATCGTCCACACAAAGATTGGCGATCGGATTAAATTCAGGCTTATTCAGAATGTCGATGGTAATGGTCATTGTGGCTGTAGTGGCACACTGGCCTGCATCCGGGGTGAAGGTATAGGTGGTAGTCTGGGTATTGTCGATGGCCGGTGCCCAGGTACCGGTTATCAAGTTTTCGGAAGTTGTTGGTAGTTCAGGAATGGTAGCTCCTTCGCAGTATGGACCGACCTGTGCAAATACCGGAATGATTTCTTCATTGATGGTAATGGTCATAATAGCCGTTGTTGCGCACTGTCCAACATCCGGAGTAAAGGTATAAGTTGTAGTCAGCGTATTGTCGATGGCCGGTGCCCATGTACCTGTTATACCGTTTTCGGAAGTTGTCGGCAGGTCGGCAATTGTCGAGCCTGTGCAGAAAGGTCCAACCTGGGTAAATATCGGGGTAATTTCATCCTCGATTTCGATGGTCATGGTGACAGGCACCCCACACTGATCAGGATCAGGCGTGAAAGTGTATGTTGTAGTTTGGGTATTGTCAATGGCCGGTGCCCATGTACCTGTTATACCGTTTTCGGAAGTTGTCGGCAGTTCGGCAATGGCGGTTCCTGTGCAGAAAGGTCCAACCTGTGTAAATATAGGGGTATTTTCATCCACGATTTCGATGGTCATGGTGACAGGCCCGCCGCACTGATCAGGATCAGGAGTGCAAGTGTACGTGGTGGTCTGGGTATTGTCGATGGGGGGTGTCCGTGTACAGGTGATTCCGTTTTCGGAGGTGGTCGGAGGGTCTACTATGGTTGATCCGTTGCAGACAGGTCAAATC
>DF970673.1:0-12114 GCA_001270045.2 Bacteroidales bacterium 6E
ACACAAAATGCAACACTACTAATGTGCGACAAGGTTTTTGGCAAAATTCATATTGATTATGAAATCGTTACATGTTTTTTTAACAACTTTTAATAGACACTAGTGATTTGATTGTTTGAATTTAAAAAGCGCACGATCTCATTTGTTCGTGCGCTTTTTCATTACCAAACAATATCCGATGGTTATCTGGTTATTATGTTTTTAAATGCTGATCCAAAAATCAGGTAACTGGTATTTCCGCCTATGGTACCTTCGTTTTGCCCCCAAAGGAATGGCCAGTCGTCGTAGTTCTCAAAATGGTCGGGTTGCCGGAACAGAATTCCCGGAGCCACATTGCCCGGAATAAAGGAAAAATCAGCCCGGTTGTTCCCGTAAAAGACCTCTTTGGGTCGAGTGGCGCCCAATGTTGCCACCAATGAGTAGTTGTGATAAGGATGGCAGCCAAAAAGCCAGTTGGTGGTCTTGAATGCATGGCTGTCGTCGATGATATCGGGGAAATGTTTATGGGCAAAGCACACGGTGGTCCCGAAGTTCACCACGGCTCCGCTCCCTGCCCAATTGGCCAATCCTATGGGTACTCCATATGGATTATCTTTTTCTAAGCCGTCGATGTATTCTTTGTACTTAACCACGTAAGGTCGCAGCTTTTCCTTGTATGTTTCATCCATGTACGGAATGCCTTCAAGGGCCGTTAAAATCGCAAAATTGAGATTCCGGTCAAGTGCAGGCCATAACAGTTTCTGAAATTTTTCGGAATAGTGTTGCTCTCCGGTCGAGATAAACAACTGAAGGTTTGTACTCACATCAGCCGCCCCAAATCGCCTGCCAGGATTGTCCTGCGGTAAATTGGCAAGCAACTCCGTTGCCTCTTTTTGTAATCTTTTTGACTGTACCAACGCTCTTTCCGAAAGATCGTCGTTGTACCCCTTCAATGCACGGCTAACGGCAGCAAACATGGTTGCAGCCCTGAGATCGAGGCTTGGATTGCGGCTGGTAAAAGCCCACATGTCGTCTTTCACCCCGCTTGAAAGGCCATCGGCAGCAACTTCGTATGGACTGAGGTCCGGATTGTAGGGGAGTCCGTCTGTCAGGGAGGCGGCATCACCCAAATGATGGTAATTGTAAAGCACAGAGTTGGAGAGCGTTTGTGCCATATGACCGATAATCTCGGCCTGGGCAACCAGGTTCAAGGCGCCATGCTCGATAAACTGCAAAATATCGGGTGTTCCGTCGGGCCGGTGAAGGTCGACATAACGCTGCTCCTGGCTGACAAAAGTCTGATCGCGTTCGGGTTTGAAATACTCCCAGGTCTGGACAAAGTTTTGCACCACACCAATGTTCGAGCCGGTTTCGATATCAAAATCCCCTGCATCGAAAAATCCCCCTACATTTAATCCGGGAATCATTTCCCCACCTTGGTATTTGGTATCGGTTGTCGGGCCCTGCCAGTGAAGGTCGAAATGATCGGTGTTCGGTGGCGCCTGCCGGTATCCTTCTTTAAACGGTTCGCCATGCCATACGCGGTAGCCCTCGCGCACGAACATGTGATTCATGTGAATGGGAATCCAAATATCGCTGGTGGCATCGGTAATATTGTCGTAAACGGTATTATCTATAATGAAATTATTGGTTTTCAGATCGCCATATTGGATGTAGTATATTCCGGGGGTGTTCACCGAAGAAAAGTCGAATTTTACGTAGTGGTATTTGTAGTAATCTCCCCAGGAATGGACTGGTCCGCTGAACGCTTCGGCTGCCTGGCCGTTTTCGTCAATCTTAAACAACGATGCAGTTGCAAGGGGCGTGTCTTTTTTATCGAGTTCAATCACGGAAATTTTGGGCTGGGAAGGGAGGTATCCCACTTGCGAGAATCCGATATTGGACTCCCGTATCCAGCCGTCAATGGCATGAGGCTCAACAATCCAGCTTACCACCTTGCCTGTTTTCCCTGCCGGCAGCAGGCTGCGAATCACAAACCATCCGTTTTGTGCCAGTATTCTTCCGTCGAATAGCATGATATCGGCATCATCGGAGGTGATCTTTACCCGTCGTTCCGGATCTTCGGGAGCCAAAATGAAGTTGCGTCCTGTTTCAATTGGCAGCGGATCGACAAAACGGCCGGTCCCTCTGTCGTCTGATGTGATGTAGCCTTTGTATTGTTTTGTTTTTTCGCTGTTAGGTCTTGTAACGGTGTTGCCAACCACATATCGTGGGAACCGGTTAAGACGCCCGTCAGTCAGGTAGGTTTTTCCCCAGTATTGGGAGGGAAGGAATTCCAGGTTAAATCCTGCTTTGCCTTCCAGTTCCGCAGGAACGGGTTGATCCAGAAACACGGCGATCTCAACGCCTTTGTCTTTGGCGGTGACCACTACCCGCGAATCAAATCCAAAATCTTCATACCTCAGTATCGATTCGATGGAGTTGGCCTCTCGGTTAACCGTTCGGGTGGGTACGGCCGGAACCAAATCCCACTGCTCAGGTGTGTTGGAAAGCCTTACAGCGCCGCCCTGTGCGGTTCTGACGCCATGGTGTATCAGTTCGATGCCGGCGGTTTTTTCATCGTTAAATCCTCCGGTAAACATATTGCTGTACACCAGGACATTAATGCCCTGTGTCTCGAAGTATTCCAGATTATTGAGTTTCAAGTCCTGCCCTTGAATCTCTGGAGATGCCGATATAAGCAACGCCAAAAGAGTGGCGAATATCAGTTTTTTCATAATGATTAAAATTTTTTAATCAGGTTTTGGTTTAGCTAAATTGTTTACTTTAAAGTTGTTCACGTTTTAATTCTTGAAAACTACCTTAAACATCCCCCTGACTTCATTCAGTTCGAAATCAACAGCCTTGTCGTCGGGGTATCTTTCTTTTATCACTGCCAGCGCGCCGGGATCAATTTCTGAGAAATTTCCGTGACATGACAGGCATAACGGTGCTGCCAGGGTGATGGGGGAGTAGTAGGTTTTCACCCCTTTCCCTGATATAACCACAGGAGATAATTGCTCCCCGGATTGCTGGAGATTGATATAGTTTTCGATGAGTTTGAGTTCCTCCTCACTGGCTGCATTTGATGGATTCCGAAATTTGTGGGATACCCTTGCGAGTTCAACCTTCTCCTCTTCCGAAATCTGTTGGGTAATGGGTAAAGCCTGCAGGGAGCAATAGTCGATGGCCTCCTCAGCACCATTTTCCTTCATTTTGGCAGTCAGTTCTTTTGCAAGTGCTGCCTGTAGCTTCCCTGCGATCGCAGATCCCTTTTCAATGACCTCATCATCGGTCATTTTTGGCCGGGTATGGCACGAGGCCAAAACCAGCAATGCAAGGAATAAAATCGTGAATGCTTTCATATCCATTTGTATTTTAGTTGTTTATCTAAACCGCGCATTTATTTGCGGGGAGGCTACCCAGGTTCCTAACCAAATTGTTCCAGACTTCAAATACGCGATTTCCCGTAAATTTAATCTTTTGCTGAAATAAAGTCTAACTCAAAATTCAAAAGTAAAATTGTGAATATAAAGATTTTAAAAGGGTTTAAACAAAAAAGAAGTCATAATTGACCTCTTTTTCTTGCTCCTCCTGAATGTAGAATGCTGTAGTTTAATTCTTATGAAGATTAGTGTAAATTGACACCTGACTTTAACTTGTCGTTCAATTAAACCTTCTTCATTTACTTGAAAGTAATCGGTAGCAAATAATTGACTGGAACCGCTTTCCCGCGTTGTTTGCCGGGTGTCCAGTCCTTCATATTCATGACTATCGAAGCTGCGGCTTTGCCAACCTCATCATTGTCCTGTTCGACAATTTTTACGTTGGTCACCTTACCGGTTTCTGAAACGGTAAAGGCAATTCTGGTTTTCCCTGACAATTTCCCTGATTGTGTAAGTTTCTTCTGCATTTCTGCGATATGTGACCCCAAAGCCGGGAAACCACCCGGATATTTTGCCAACTCTTCAACAATAATAAAAACTTCTTCTTCGTCGATAACCGGAGGTGGAGGAGGTGGGGGGACCTGACTGTTGTTATCCTTTTTAACGGATGGCGGTGGCGGTGGTGGTGGCGGTGCTATCAGGTCATTCGGATTAATTACAAATACTCCTTCCTTCATTTTGATATCAGGGACTGTAATGGCCATTTCATTTGCGACCGAATAGGCATTTATTACCTTCGTTTCCCTGCCTACAAAAGATAAGACCACTTCGGTAGAATACCCTCCATTTTCACCTTTTTTTGGATTGGGATCAACCAGGGTGAAATTTCCATCAATGTCGGAAACTGTTCCCACCATGGTTCCTTTGATGATTACTGAAGTCCCGGGCAATGGTTTCCCGGTTTCTTCCTGTACCACTTTCCCTTTCACAACAAACTCTTTTTCACCTTGCTTCAACGCCGAAACTGGATCAGCAGGTTCACCCTTGTTCACTTTGTAAGCCGGTTCGGCAAAAGCAAACATCAGCAGCGCAATAGCGGGCAATGCCCACATGAATTTTATCCTGCCAAGGCGGGATGTTTTCGTTTTCGTCATCATTTTTAATCGATTTGTGTTAAGGGCAAAATTCAGGTTATTGGTAACTCCAATGATCTGCATGCCCATTAACTGGTTAATTAATAAAGCCTGATACCGGCCCACCGGGTGTCCCTGCGCAAGAACACCCTTATCGGCCAGATACTCGTGATTTTGTTTGATCGACCGTTCGAAAAACCAAATGAACGGGTTAAACCAAAAGATGACTGTTAACAGTTCTATGAAAAGCAGGTCGAACCAGTGTTTCTCACGAATGTGCACTTTTTCGTGAGCCAGGATTTCTGGCAGGTTCTCCTGTGTATGAAATTTAGGATTGATAAAAACTACATTGAAAAACGAAAATGGTAGTCCGTACTTTTCGTTTTCAACAATATGGATGCCTTCCTTAGGCTTGATCCGGTTTTTAAACATTAACTGGATCAGGATGATGGTTTGGGTTAAAAGGCGCAATAAAAAGATGGTCGCACCTGTAAAATAAACCAGCAGAATCGCCTGTTGCCAATCAATAGATCCTGTGGGAGCCTGATCTTGCCCGTTAATTACCGGAATATTTTTAAAGCTATCAGGTATGGCAACAAACAGGTTGGAGGCATTGCCTTGCTCAACCAACAATGTGTATTGAACGGGGAACAGGGGTATTAAAACTGATGTGAATAGCGCTGACAACAAAAACCAGCGGTTGGCATTGTGGTATGTCTCGTTCCTCAGGAGAAACCAGTATACCAGATAAAACAGGATTGTTCCGATAGATGCCTTGATTAAAAACACGATGAATGTTTCCATGGTCAATGGTTGTTATTTTCCTTTTTTAACTCGTGCTCCGTAATTTTCAGCATTTCTTCCAGTTCAGCTATGCTGAGGTTGTTTTCCTTGGCAAAAAAAGTGGCAAGCTTTGGAAATGAACCGCTGAAATAATCTTTCAACAGGGAGCCAAATTGAAAACGAGCATACTCATGTTTGGTTATACCCGGCAAAAAGAGATTGGTGTTGCCTATCTTTCTGCATGTCACAAATCCTTTGTTCTCCAACACTTTTAATACGGTGGCAACGGTTGTGTATGCGGGACGTGGCTCCTCAAATTGCTCTACCACATCCTTAACGACACCTTCTTTTAAATTCCAAAGGATTTGCATGATTTGCTCTTCGGCCTTGGTGAGTGTTTTCATCTCTTCCATTGAATTCCAATTATAACTACTACAAATATAGTAAGGAAAGTTTGAATTGGTACTATTTTTTTAATAAATATACTATAAAAATAGTAAAATATTTGTAAGTAA
Organism: Bacteroidales bacterium 6E; assembly: GCA_001270045.2. Classification (GTDB taxonomy): domain Bacteria; phylum Bacteroidota; class Bacteroidia; order Bacteroidales; family Prolixibacteraceae; genus UBA1413. The sequence continues at coordinate 5,797 of DF970673.1, forward strand.
TTGGAAAATAAAAAGATATAGTTCAGGTAAGGGTGCGTCCACATATAAATATCATGTGGGAGCATTGATTGGGAATTCCAACTGCAGGATTACATGATCCGTAAACAAACCGGTTTCACTTATTAAAATTTTATCTAATTTCAGGCACCGGGCATTCCTGTATTAATAACCAATCTTATGAGAGACAATTTGATTTTATGGCTTGTGTTACTTGCCTTTGTGGCAGGGTCTTTTTCAGGGTGCATATCACGAGATTCTGAATTTTATTCTGCAGATGATTTCCAGACTGTGCAGAAGATCGATGTCCATTTCCATTACGAAACCCTGGACGACAGGTACCTGCTTCTGGCTGATTCGCTGAATCTCAAATTGGTATCCCCAAACGTTGACGCAGGAAGGTCTATCAGCGAACAACTGGATATTGCCAAAGAGTTGAAAGCGAGATATCCGGATAAATTTGCATTCTTCGGGACATTTGGAGTGGATCATTATGGTGGTGAAGACTTTAAAGGCAGAATTATAACCAGGATAGATACCTGCATGGCCGCAGGTGCCTCAGGAATTAAAATCTGGAAAAACATAGGGATGACATTGAAAGACAGTGTCGGGAGCTATGTTATGGCCGATGACCCTGAATTTGCACCCGTATTCGCATATATGGAAGAAAACAGCATCCGGCTGCTTGCCCATCTGGGTGAACCCAAAAACTGTTGGCTCCCACTGGAAGAAATGACCTTGGACAACGACCGGAGTTATTTCAGGAATAATCCACAATACCACATGTATCTCCATCCGGAGGCTCCTTCTTATGAAGACCAGATAGGGGCAAGGGACAACCTGCTGGATCGCTATCCCGGAATTCCTTTTACGGGCGCCCACCTGGGAAGCCAGGAGTGGAGCATTGATGAGGTGGCCAAAACGCTAGACAGATTCCCGGCTTATGATGTGGAATTCTCGGCAAGGATCGGGCATCTGCAGTATCAGGCAATTACCGAGCCTAAAAAAGTGCGCGACTTCATGATCAAATACCAGGACCGGATCATGTATGGTACAGATGTCGGGGTCTCGGCAAGAAACAGCGATTATGCGGCTACCGCCGAAAGTTTGGTAAAAAGATGGAAAGATCACTTTATCTGGTTGGCTACAGACGAGGCTGTGATCGTTGACGATCTTGACGGGAAGTCGGTTAAGGGACTGCAGCTCCCAAAAGAAGTGATTGACAAAATTTATTTTGCCAATGCGGAGAAATTCTTCAGGTAAACCAATCGATAAACCTTGACTTCACAAACGATATGAAACCATCGCAAACCGAACGTTTAGGCTCCCTTGATGTTTTGAGGGGATTTGATCTTTTTTGTCTGGTCTTTTTCCAGCCCGTATTGATGGCACTTGCCAGGGCAATGGACGTACCCTGGATGCATGCCCTGACCATTCCTTTCGAGCATGTGGAATGGGAAGGCTTTCGATTCTGGGACATCATCATGCCGCTTTTTATGTTCATGGCCGGGGCTTCCATGCCATTTGCCTTTTCGAAATACCTGGGGCAGGGCAGCAGGTTCAGTCTTTACAAACGAATCCTGAAAAGGGTCATTCTGTTGTGGATATTCGGCATGATGTGCCAGGGTAATCTTCTGGCGCTGAATCCGGATAAGATTTACCTCTTCTCCAACACTTTGCAGGCAATCGCAATAGGATACCTCATATCGGCCATCATGTTCATCCATTTGAACCTGAGATGGCAGATCATTACCAGTGCAGGACTTTTATTGGTCTATTGGGCATTGCTTACCTTTGCGCGGATTGATGGTTTTGGAGGAGGGAACTTCACACCCGACCTTAACCTTGCCGAATATATCGACCGGATAGTGCTGGGTCGCTTCCGCGATGGCGTAACCGTAACCGAAAGCGGTCTCGACTTCGGAAGATACCGTTATACCTGGATAGTCAGCAGCCTGAATTTTGGCGTTACCGTTATGACCGGCGTATTTGCCGGACAAATCATGAAGAGTGGTATCGCCAAAATTAAAAAAGTTCAATGGCTGGCTATCGGAGGGGTTGCCATGATCATTGCCGGACAGATCTGGGGATTGCAAATGCCAATAATCAAAAAGATCTGGACAAGCTCAATGACACTGCATAGCAGCGGTATCTGCTTTCTGCTCATGTCTTTGTTTTATTACCTTATTGATTACAAGGATTTTGGGAAATACCTGAACTGGCTGAAAATCTACGGCATGAATTCCATTATGGCATATATGTTATTTATGATCCTGAATTTCAACAGCATTTCACAATCGTTGTTTTTTGGAACCGAGCAGTTTCTGGGCGATTATTACCGTGTCGTGCTGAGGCTTGCTAATGTAAGTATCATCTTCCTGATATTATGGGTAATGTATCGCCGCAAAATATTCCTGAAGGTATAGTAAAAAGACCGGATTTCTCCGATCCATGGCTCCCCGGATATTTGGAAGTTGCATATTGATTTGCGAAAGGTTGGTGCAAAATGCCACCTGTCTCAGTTATAGCAGTATGAAATCTATTATTATCCTAACTCATCTCAGAAATCCAACTCTCTGTAAAAAGTCTGTAACAGCTGAACTGTACCAAAAATCATCAAATGAAATAGTTTTTTTAATGGAAAATATCTCTTAGCTTTCAATATTCAATTTGTCTAATTGTCATGCACGTCATTCAAATTTGAATAAACATGGCCAGGCAAATAACTTATAAATAAATACAAGAGATGAAAAAATATGTACTTGCGGCATTTATGTTTCTATGGCTTTTACCTGCAGTTTTTGGACAATCCAACTACAATGATTTTTACGATAAAAGTGCTGCAATAAACAAAACCGGGATGTATGTTTTGGGCGGATGGGCAATTGCCAATATCGCCACCGGTGCAATCGGTTGGTCAAATATCGGTGGGGCCACGATGCGTTTTCACCAAATGAATCTTTTTTGGAATACCGTCAATTTATCCATTGCAGGATTTGCACTATATAATTATCTGCAAACCAATGCGGCAGGGCTAACTCCGGATGAAATCCTTCAAGCGCACCGCAAGACAGAAAATCTGTATCTGATAAACGCAGGGCTAGACGTTCTCTATGTTGGAACCGGTTTTTATCTGAAGCATCTGTCATCCAAAAAACCCAAAAAGGAAGACTTGTTGCTGGGTTACGGAAACTCGATTATTCTCCAGGGAGCTTTTCTGTTTGTTTTCGATGCAGTAATGTGGGGGATCCAAAGAAACAATAGACTTGAATATATCGACAATCTGCAACTTTCGGTTGCTGGAGATACTGGTATTTTTCAGTTTGGGATTATTCTTCCTTTTTAGTAAATCTGCGACCATCTCAACCTTTTTAAAGCTCAACTGAAACGATCTTTCAATTCATCATTTCGTTTTATACAAAGTGCCTGATGGCTGTTCTTTAAGGAGTTCAAAATTCTGAAATTGTGGATAGTCAGTAAGTACATGGTTGATTTTCTTCCACCATTCTCTTTGGAATTCTTATGCCTAATTTTATCTCTATAGTATGTTTATTTGATTTTTTGCCTCAGTCCTACATTACTTTTGAAATGTTATTTTAACTGTTGGACATATCCTTAGTTAAACCAGTACGACAGCTTAACTACCAACCCCCGGTTTTTATTCCTGAAACTTTCGGCGTGGGAATTTTCTGTATATACAACAAACAGATCCGATACTGGTGCAAAACGCCACTGAAACCGCATATTCATATTCAGGTTATCGATTTGGTTGTTGTACTGGACGAAAGTAGTGAAAAATACCTTGTCAGTAAAGGTTACATCCAGTGTGGGCCCCACAAGGATTAATTCTGCACTGTTATAGGGTTCAGGTAACGATATGTTATTGTAATTTACTGTCATACCAATACTACCATAAGGCTGTAACCTGTAATTCATAATTCCACCTATGTTCCAACGGGTTCCGTTAAAGTAACCTCCCCTGGTGGTATTCAGGCTGTAATTTAATAATCTTCGGGGATCAGAAGTAAATTCTGCCCTTACTATTTTCCAGGAAAACTGCTCGCCTGCGGCAAGTTTCACTCCCCCTGTATTTGTAGGATCAAAAGCATTTTTAAGCTTAACAAACTCTTCCTCAGCGCTTATCGACAGCTGGCTTGTTTTCCGCCAGTTGATAATGTATGAAAGCTGTGTTGTCCGGTCAGTTACATTTAATTCCGGGTCAAGTAACATGTTGAAGCTGGCACCTGGGCCATGGCTGATTATTTTTTCTGATCCTGGTGGATAAAACAGGTAATTCACAGCCGGAGCGATCTCGTAGAAACCGGTTCGTCTGATATAACCCGCCTCCGCAATGTAATTCGATCCTATCCACGACTGATCTATAACGGCTTTCAGATACTGAGAGGAATAGCTGATGTTTCCGGAAAGCGCTGCAGCATTTTTGTCCGAACCCGGATAGATTGACTGGTGATAGAAAACTTTACCCTGCCACTGGTTATCTTCTGTGGCGAAATTATACTCCAGGCCTGCCACTCTGTTAAAACGGGATGCATTGAACAACGTGTCATTATACGATTCAGTAATTTGTTTATTGACAATGAATCCTACAATACTTGAACGGCGGAAGATTTCCCGCTGCAAAACAGCGACTGCGAAATTACCGGAAAGTGTTTCTCCTTTGGAGCCCGTCTGCATATCCATAATTCCAATCCTCCATTTATTGCCAATTCTTCCGGTTAATCTTCCCCCAAAATTCACAGGGACATTAAGTCCTATGCGTCTTGAAAAGAAAGGTCGTGCCGTGCTGTTTCCCAAGTTGGCAAACAGATCACTGTTCTCAAGAAAAAATTGCCGCCTTTCAGGATAAAACAATTCAAAGCGATCGAGATTCGTCTGCTGCCGGTCTTCTTCAACCTGTGAATAATCAGGGTTATATGTCAGGTCAAGGTTCATGGAAGTTGACAACATCATTTTTGTATCAAATCCTGCATTCCATTTCCACTTTGCAGGTTCTCCGTCCTCTGTATTTTTAAGGACGGTTGAGGTGGCATATGGAATGAATGACATCCGTAATCCAGCTTTATCAACAGGCATATCCCAAACCAAAGTTCCTGCATGGGGAAGGGAATTATGCGGGAACTGTCGCGGGACAGGAGCCCATGCTGATTTTTCGTTCGTTTTAAGATCGAGCCGGCCAAAGTTGATTCCCCAAACTTCTCCCCCCGCGAAATAGCGTAAACTGCGAAAAGGGATTGCCATCTCGGTGACCCAGCGATCGTCATAACTCTTCACCGCAGATTTCCATTTTGTATCCCAGGTGAAGCTCGACTGGTTTCCATTATTTATCACTCCTTCACCCTGGGCTCCTGCTGCAGAAACGCTGAATGCATAGCCATTAGTCAGGTTGTTGTAGGTATCCAGGTGTACCCTGAAATTATCATTTTTGTTAAACTCAAAATCCCTTCGTAATGATTCTACTGGCCGTTTCCCGGGTAATGGATCATAACAGACTGCCCCAACATATATATACGATTTATCGTATGTTAAGACAACAGTAGTTTTTGCAATTGCAAAACCTGTGTCTACCGGAGTCACCCGGATAAAATTTTCAGCTTTCTCTGAAATTTGCCAGGAATTCTCATCCAGCACGCCATCAATTTTAATTGCCTCGTTGGTCCGGGTTATTTTTATACGGTATTTATCACGGTTTATACCACTTTCCTGGGCATAAAGCAATATTCCTCCGGAAAGAAAGAATGGAACCAGGAGCAAGAATCGTTTAAAGCTGAGCATCTCATTAGTTTGTGTGGCTAAAAGTATAAAAAATGTTTTTGTGGTTTTATTGTATGGTTTCATTATCACCCTACATGTATGTATGGGGCAAGAGGTTGAAATAAGTCCTTTTCCTATTTCTTCTGCACTGTCAGATTCCCAATAATTTCTGCATACAATAACACTAAAAACACACTTGCTTCACATCAAAATCACTAACGTATGACTGAATATCCACCGCTTTAAATTCTCATGGGTTCACTATTGGGGCGCTTAAAATTTATAACCATATTGCCTCATTGGGTTTCAGGTTACGCAGAATGCTGTAAAAAAGACGGGGAAAGAATCAGTCTAATAAGGTTTTAGAAGACCTAAGAATAAGTTGCAACCTACTAATAAAAGGCCGTATTGCTTTCTACCCTCGTGATATCAATGGTTCTGGAGGTTCCTAACAAAAAAAAAGAGGTCATTTTTGACCTCTTTTTAAAGCTCCCCAGGTAGGACTTGAACCTACGACCTACGGATTAACAGTCCGCCGCTCTAACCGAC
>DF970673.1:12123-135208 GCA_001270045.2 Bacteroidales bacterium 6E
TCAGAATGATATTCTACAGAACGTTTTGCCTTTAAAAGCGCTGCAAAAATAAAACATTTTGCATTATTCCAAAAGTATTCTCGAAAAAAATAAGGAATTTGTAGACTTTTAATTCCCTGGTTTTCCTTACCTCTTCATTATCAGGATTGTCTTCGAATGCCTTTTAGAAGGCTGCCTTCACGATATCCCCTACATTGTCGGATATGCCATACGTGTATATATGCAGTGATGGTACACCTGCCGCCACCAACTCTTTCGACTGGTGAATGGCCCATTCGGTACCGACCCTTTTGGCTTCTTCATCGTTCCTGCAAGCTGTCAGGGCTTTTGCCAGTTCAACCGGGATATCAATACTGAAGATCTTTGGCAGAACTGTCACCTGATTTTTCAATGCTATTGGTTTAATTCCTGGTATAATAGGTACTGTGATACCCATCTGGCGGCACTTCTCGACGAACGAGAAATAGACTGCATTGTCAAAGAACATCTGCGTAACGATATAGTCGGCACCTGCGTCTACTTTCTGTTTCAGATACAAGAGATCGGTTTCGGGATTGGGAGCTTCCATGTGCTTTTCCGGATAGCCTGCCACACCAATACAGAAATCGAGTGGATGGTTGTTCTTCAGGTCAGGATCAAGATATTTTCCATTCCTCAGGTTCACCATCTGTTCAACCAATTCGTTCGCATGGGCATGCCCTTCAGGCTCAGGCCGAAAGACTGAATCACCCTTTCTGCCATCTCCCCTTAAAGCCAGTACATTCCGAATTCCCATGAAATTCAGGTCAATCAAGACATGTTCAGTCTCACTTTTGGTAAAACCCCCGCATAAAATATGCGGCACCACCGGGATATTGTACTTGTGTTGAATAGCTGCCGCAATGGCAACTGTCCCTGGTCTCTTACGGGTAATTTTCCGTGTGATCGTCCCGTCGGGCTGCTCCTTGTATTCAATTTCATCGCGATGGGTCGTGATGTTGATGTACGCTGGATTAAAATCTAGAAGACTTTCAATCGTGCGGTAAATACGTGATGCATCATTCCCCTTTAGCGGGGGCAGCAATTCGAACGAGAAAATGGTTTTCCCTGATTTCCTGATGATGTCTGTTACTTTCATTCTCTTTGTTTCACGGAGCGGATTCCGTAGCATTGACTAGTTAAGTATCTCTTCCACCTTGTTTACGGTTTTGTCAATCTCCCGTTTCACTCCTTTTTCGACTGAATTATTGAAGTGGAATGCCATATCCAACAAAAACATGGCTGCCATACCCACTACCAGTCCAAAAATAAACCAATTCATTGCTTTACCATTCGATTTTTTCATAACGCCTTCAATATTTAGGGTTGTTTTAAGATAAGTGACTTTTGCAGGCACCTTTGAGTATTAAGATATATATTTTCTCGTGAAAAACATTCTTCTTTCCGTTCCCTGACAAATCAGGCAATTAATATGAAATCAAAGGTGAATGTTAAAGTTATTTATAATTCAGGTTAGCCGGAAGAAATTTTTCAATGTAATCCACACCGACTCCCCTTCGTGCAGCATAATCCTCCACCTGGTCGCGACCAACTTTCTCGACTCCGAAATAGCGGCTTTCAGGATGGGCAAAGAACTGTCCGCATACCGATGCATTCGGATACATGGCAAAATGCTCAGTCAGTATAATGCCAGACTCTTCAGCTTTCAGAAGGCTGAACATGTTGGCCTTTTCAGAATGTTCGGGACAAGCGGGGTATCCGGGAGCGGGCCTGATTCCCTGATAATCGACATGGAGGAGTTCTGCCAAAGAAAGGTTTTCGTCGGGGACATACCCCCAATATTCTTTCCTGACGATAAGATGAAGGTATTCGGCAAAAGCCTCACTCAGCCGGTCAGCCAGTGCCTCGATCATGATTACTTTATAATCGTTGTGGTCGGCATGGAATTTCTCCTTCCACTCTTCAATCCCTATTCCGGCTGTAACAGCAAATGCACCACAATAATCTCCCCGGTTCGATTCCATCGGAGCCACAAAATCTGACAGGCAAAGGTTGGCGAGTCCTGGTTTCTTTTTCTCCTGTTGCCGCAAATGATAGAATCGCCCTAATTCAGTGGTACGTTCGTCACTGGTGTATAGAACAATGTCATCACCATCTGAATTGGCAGGCCATAATCCCATGACGCCATTGGCCGTGAGCATTTTCTTTTCGATGATCTCGTCCAACATTTCATTGGCTTCGGCATAGAGCTTTCGGGCGGTTTCGCCTTGCACCGGATCATCGAATATTTGTGGAAAGCTACCTTTCAATTCCCAGGTGAAGAAAAAGAAAGACCAATCGATATATTGTCTCAGGATTTCCAATGGGAAATTGTTGAACTTTTTCAATCCAGTGAACTTTGGAGTATAAATAGGCGCATTCTTCCAATCAGTTTTGGGTTTATTGGCCCTTGCCTGCTCCAAAGTAAGGTATTCCTTGGGTTTTCGCTGACCCTGAAAGCCCCTGATTTCTTCGTATTCTTTTCTGACAGTTGCAGTATATTCAGGATTACCCGACAACAAGGCCGATACTACCTGGGTGGAACGCGATGCATCCTTGACATGTACGACAGGTCCCGAATATTCAGGTTCAATCTTTACAGCCGTATGGATCTTTGAGGTAGTTGCCCCCCCGATCAATAGTGGGAGTTTCATTTTACGCTGCTCCATTTCACGGGCGACCTCGACCATGATTTCAAGCGACGGGGTGATCAGTCCGCTGAGGCCGACAATGTCGACATTCTCGCGGATTGCAGTGTCCAGAATCTTGTCGGTAGGAACCATCACGCCCAGGTCGATGACATCGTAATTATTGCATCCCAGAACCACTCCGACAATGTTTTTGCCAATGTCATGGACATCACCTTTCACGGTTGCCATCAGGATTTTCTTTCTTTGCTCGGGTTGTGGGTATTTTTCTTTGTCGGCTTCAATATAAGGCAACAGCCAGGCAACAGCTTTCTTCATTACCCTGGCCGATTTGATGACCTGTGGCAGAAACATCTTTCCGCTTCCAAAGAGGTCGCCGACCACATTCATTCCATCCATCAGTGGGCCTTCGATGATTGATAAGGCTGGTACGTATTTCGTAACCGCTTCGGCCATGTCTTCTTCCACAAAGTCGGTGATTCCTTTAACCAAGGCGTGTTCCAGTCTTTTTTCCAGCGGTTGGTTTCTCCATTCGTCTTTCCGGATTTCGACAGTGGTACCTGATTTCAATCTTGAGGCGAATTCAAGCAGTCGTTCAGTGGCATCGGGACGGCGGTTCATGACTAAATCTTCGGTCAATTGAAGCAATTCGGGTTCGATTTCATCGTAAATCTGGAGCATGCCCGGATTGACAATGCCCATATCAAGTCCTGCCCTGATGGCATGAAAAAGGAATACCGAGTGGATGGCTTCCCTGACCAGGTCGTTACCCCTGAAAGAGAAAGAGACATTGCTAACTCCACCGCTCGTTCGGGCGTATGGGAGGTTTTCCTTGATCCACTTGACGGAGTTGATGAAGTCGACAGCATAATTGTTGTGTTCCTCCATGCCTGTCCCGATGGTCAGGATGTTGGGGTCAAAGATGATGTCCTCAGGCGGGAATTTTACTTTTTCGGTCAAAATTCTATAAGCCCGGGCACAGATTTCCTTTCTCCGCTCCAGGTTATCGGCCTGTCCTTTCTCGTCAAAAGCCATGACCACGACGGCAGCCCCATAACGTTTCACTTTACTCGCCTGTTCAATAAATTGTCCTTCTCCTTCCTTCAGACTGATGGAGTTGACTATGGCCTTGCCCTGCACACATTTAAGGCCTGCTTCGATGACACTCCATTTGGAGGAGTCGATCATTACAGGCAATTTGGCGATATCGGGTTCGGCCATCATCAGGTTGAGAAAGGTTACCATTTCCTTTTCGGCATCCAGCATGGCATCGTCGAGGTTGACGTCAATGGCCTGGGCACCATTTTCCACCTGGTCACGCGCCACTGAGAGGGCTTCCTCATATTTCCCTTCCCGGATCAGTCTGGCAAACTTTCTGCTGCCCGATACATTACATCGCTCCCCGATATTCATGAAGTTTGACTCGGGTGTGAGGGTAACCGGTTCAAGTCCGGTAAATCTCGTGAGGTGATCGTGTGGAACAACCTTATGGGGTGAAGCCGATTGCGCCATTTGAGCAAACTCCCGGATATGGTCGGGAGTAGTGCCGCAACAACCGCCAATGATATTGACATACTGGTGATCGAGATAATCCCTGATATACTGCCCCATGATCAGGGGTGTTTCATCATATTTGCCGAACTGGTTGGGTAAACCTGCATTGGGGTGCGCACTGACATAAAAAGGTGCCTTTTGAGACAACTCCTTCACATAGGGTCTAAGTTCCGAGGCTCCAAGTGAACAGTTCAAGCCGATCGATAAAAGATCGATGTGTGAAACCGAATGCAGAAATGCTTCCAGGGTCTGGCCTGATAGTGTCCGGCCACTTGCATCGGTAATGGTACCCGAAATCATAACAGGTATTTTTTTGTCCCGGGCTTCCAGAACCTCTTCTATCGCGAAGATGGCAGCTTTTGCGTTAAGGGTGTCAAATATGGTTTCAACCAGTAATAAGTTGGCTCCCCCGTCAAGGAGGCCTTCGATTTGCTCCCGATAGGCCGATTTGATTTCGTCGAAGGTAACTGCCCGGTAACCCGGATCATTGACGTCAGGTGATAGCGACAGGGTTTTGTTGGTGGGCCCGATGGCACCTGCCACATATCTTGGCTTATCGGGATTGGCTGCAGTGAATTCATCAGCCAGCCGGACAGCAATCGAGGCCGATGCCTTGTTCATTTCATAAACACGGTCTTCCATGCTGTAGTCAGCCTGGGAAATTCTTGTGGCATTAAAGGTGTTTGTCGACAATATATCGGCACCTGCCTCAAGGTATTGCCTGTGTATATCAGAGATAATGTCAGGCCGGGTCAGGGATAGGAGGTCGTTATTCCCTTTCAGGTCGGCCGGATGGTCTTTGAACAATTCCCCACGGAAATCCTTCTCCTCTAGCCGGTACTCCTGTATCAGTGAACCCATGGCACCATCCAGCACCATCACCCGGTGCTTCAATATTTCTCTGATATCTGGTTTTTTCATGATACTGTTCCTTTAATCCGGATGACAATTGTGCGTTCCGACAAATTGTTCGTTAAGTCCGGATAATTCTTCAATAAATCAGATCTTCATCGGATGATTGAAGAATTTTTGTTGTTGAAAGATGCAAAATTAAGACAAGAAACTATTTATTATTCATTGTCCTCTAAAAATCACGGTATTTGATAAGGATTCTTCATATTCGATACATAGCCGGATGGAGCCACAAGTGGTTCACTCATGGGAATTTCCCATAATTGTTACCCTTTTTATGATTATTTTTTGACTTAATTGGACCTTATTGTATAGAAGTGATGAACGATTATCTTTGTGCACACCAAAAAACCAAACGGAAAAATTCTCCGCCATGTTAAAAAAATCAGTCTCTGCCTTATTGCTTGCAGTAATCTTTTTTGGGAATACCCTTGCAAAGGATCCTGTGAAAGGAAAAAGCGGTCAGGTCATTAAAACCAATAATCAGGATTTTGTTTATACCGCAAAAAAGATGGAGGGAACGATCCATCTGGATGGTGTTCTGGATGAACCTGACTGGCAGAGTGCCCAGGTGGCAGATAATTTTTATCTGGTTCTCCCGGTGGATACCGGTTACCCTGCGCAACCGTCCGAGATATTGTTGACCTATGATGACAAGGCGTTTTATATGGCGATTACATTCTTCGATACCATTCCGGGCAAAAGAATTGCCGAGTCATTCAGAAGGGATTTTGTATTTGGCAACAACGACAACTTCCTGGGCTTTTTTGATACATTTCTCGATCAGACCAATGGCTTTTCATTTGGCGTAAGTGCCTCTGGAGCTGTCTGGGACGGAATTATGCACAGTGGTTCGACCGTGAACCTCGATTGGGACAGCAAGATAGAATCAAAGACCAAACATTACGACGATAGGTGGGTAACTGAAATGAAAGTCCCATTCAAGTCGGTCAGATATCCCAGTGACAGCCAGACCTGGTTCGTCAATTTCAGCCGCCAGGACCTGAAAACCAATGAGAAATCATCCTGGGCACCCGTTCCACGGCAGTTCCCGACAGCATCACTTGCCTATACAGGAGTTTTAAAATTTGACCAGCCCTTGCCCAAACCTTCTTTCAATTTTTCGGTGATCCCTTATGTATTCAGCAGTTATCACCAAAATAAGGAAGCCAATACGGACGGCTGGAGGAATGATGTGGGTTTCGATGCCAAAGTGGGGATCTCATCTTCCATGAACCTTGACCTGACATATAACCCTGATTTTGCACAGGTGGAGGTTGATCAGCAACAGATGAATGTCGACAGGTTTGAATTGTTTTATCCCGAAAAGCGTCAGTTCTTTCTTGAGAATAGTGACCTGTTTTCAGGCTATGGGTATGGAAATGCGGTTACCCCGTTTTTCTCACGCCGAATCGGCCTCGACGCCCCGGTGCTGGCAGGAGCCCGGCTCAGTGGAAAGATTGGTAACAATCTTCGGGTGGGTTTTATGAACATGACCACCGAAAAAACGGACATGCACCTGTCAAGGAATTTTACTGTCCTCACCGTCCAGAAAAAGCTGTTCTCAAGGTCCAACCTTGGATTTATCATGGTCAACAAGGAATACCTGAACCAACCTGATACTGCCAGCTTGTTCAATCGGGTAGCCGGTGCTGATTTCAATCTGGCTAGCGCCAATAATTACTGGAATGGAAAGTTCTTTTATCATCGTTCTTTTCAACCAGGGAATCCCGACAAGCAATATGCTGAGGGTGTCAGTGTCGGGTATAATCGAAAAAACATCAATGTCAGGCTCTCCCAAACGAGCGTTGGAGATAATTACCGTGCCGAGACCGGTTTTGTTCGAAGGACTGGTTATCACTTTTGGGGACCGGAAATGAAATATATCTTCATTCCCAACAAGACTGTACTTTCACACGGCCCATTTGCTCAACTCGAGTATTATTACGATTCTGGTTTCGAACTTAATGAAATCGTGAACACCTATGGGTATCAGCTTGAATTCAGCAACAGGATGATATTCGAGGTGGGCATGAAAGACTTGTATGTCAGGCTTGATCACGATTTTGATCCCACCCATGTTAGTGACCATGTGTTATCCGCAGGAACTGATTACAGGGACCAGCAATATTTTATCGAGTATACCAGTGATAACCGAAAATTGCTGAAGTGGCAGGCTACTGCAGCTCATGGTACTTTTTATGAAGGTGACCTCAGTTATATTGAGGGTATGGTTAACTATCGCTATCAACCATATGCCAATTTAAGTGTAAAGTTTACATATTCCGATTTCACCCTTCCTGCACCGTTTACCCGGACACAGCTGCTGTTGGTTGGACCGAAGCTCGATTTGACCTTTACAGATAAACTGTTTCTCTCGACTTTCGTGCAATACAACGAACAGATTGACAACGTGAACCTGAACATGAGGTTTCAGTGGAGGTACCAGCCTGTATCTGATTTATTTATCGTTTATACCGACAATTATATGCCCGGAACCTGGAATTCGAGAAACAGGGCATTGGTATTTAAACTGACTTATTGGTTGAATTAATATCCGGAAGAAGAATCGGAACCCGCAGCATTTCGCTCTCTCATATAAATGAGATAATACTCCCTGATGGATGCCCTGACTTCATATTCGGTGGCTGTGTAGGGGAGAACATTCTGTGCGTTGAACCAGACCATGAATTCATCAGCCTGTCCGTCGTTCAGCCCGGTTAACAGCTTTACCATCTCCTTGTTGTAATTTTTGGAGTGCATTTCCCAATTTTTTTCCAGGGCCATGGCCTCCCTGACCTTCCTTTTCTGGATTTCCTTCTTGCCAAGATAATATTGCCAGTATGACATGGGATTAAAAAAGGCTGCAATGACAGGTGGTTTTTCATTGAACGCATCTCCTCTCAGTTCGGGAGCAATATCAACCTGCTTGCCAACCGGGATTCCATCCATATTGACTTTCTGCTTGTCACCCGAGACCTGCACTTCCTGCAATGGATAAACGATAGGTTCAAGATAAATCTTAAGTATATTATCCTGTGAATGAAAACGGGGAACGCGTACCGATCCTGTCTTGAATCCCATGGCTGATATGACCAGTGTATCAATGTTTAGCATTTCAAGGGAAAAGTGCCCACTGACATTGGTGCTGGCTCCAGTCCGGTTCCTGTAATTAATAATGTTGGCGTAAGGTACGGGCTGACTGTCTCCCCGACTGAGAACCTGGGCTTTCAGGCGTATCAGGATAGGATCATCATCAATGCCCGACTCCTGTGCCCGCAATGCGAAAGTGCAGGCAAGAAGCAGGAATAGAAAAATGATATGTGTCAGAGATTTCTGCATCAGAATTATTCAGTTTGCCAAAGATATAAGCTGAATTGTTGCATACATTATATTCAACATCTTTTAACATCCTTATTCGGATGGGATCTTCACGAGGTAAGTCCTGGAATCCTTGTTGGTCAGTTTATTGTCACGAAGCCAGGGATTGTAATATTTCAATGTTTTGTATGTGATTCCATGACTGATGGCAAAATCGGCAAAGTCTTCGACCGGACCCTTGATTTCGACTTCCCTTGTTTTCCAGAGAGGATATAATTCATCTTCACTTACATTAAATCCATACTTCAAGGGATTTTCAAGGATCAATTTCAACGCCATGATACGATAAACATATCGCTCAGTTTCCTCCGCCAGTAACAAGTCGTAATAACTGGCAACCTTTTGTCGTACCAACTGGCGGTCAATTCCAGTGAAACCGGCATTGTATGAGGCTGCAACCAATGCCCAGTCCTGGTATTTGGCAAATGCCTTCCTGAGATACTTTGAGGCAGCCCGTGTCGATTTTTCGATGTGATAACGTTCATCCACCTCACTGGTAACTTCAAGCCCGTTTTCTTTCGCGGCCGAGGAGATTAATTGCCACAAACCAACGGCACTGGCAGGTGATACTGCCTTGGGATTCAAGCCACTTTCGGCTACAGCCAGATACCTGAAATCAGCAGGGATGCCTTCTTCCTTAAGAATGGGATCAATCATGCTGAAAAACCGGGGAGCCAGTTTAATTAGCCGGATGGTCTGGGAATGGAAGTATGCATTGACCAATAATTCCCTCTCAAGGTTTTCCCTGACATCAAACCTGTCGAGTGGCACGGCATCACCAACAAATTGTATGGAGTCGGGCAGAGGGGGAGCCTGGTATACAGGTCGGGAAGTGGATATTTCTTCAGGATCTTCAAAATTGCTGTTCCTGTTTTCATTTTTCAAGCTGCAGGTAGTCAGCATAATTGTGCCTGCCAGCATGATGATTCCTGCGATGCCAAACCACTTTGTTTTCATGACGTTTAACTTTTCGTTCTTTGCAAAAATATTCTTTTCGATGGAAGAGCCCATATAAAGAAGAGCCGAATGATCAACCCCGGGTCATTCGGCTCCTCAATTATCGCACCATTTTTTCAGGTTGTCTGATTCAAACTTTTCTAGAAAAATAATGGACTAGCTTATGAATATTCAGGTGCCCTGATTTCACCAATAAACAGGATTGCACCGGTTGATTTTTCGGTAATGACAAAAAGGAAAGGCCTGTCGACTGTAAAGTAGATCTTCTTGGGCATGTCAGAGGGCATACTCGTTGTATACATGCCTACCGCAGTGACGGCAGCGGCTTCTGTACCATTTTCATTGACATCGATATAGGTTTTGTGTTTCACAAAGCCGATGTATAGATCTTTTCCACCGGTAATCCCGGAAAAGTCGGCTGTATTGGGATTGAACGCTGAAGGCATACCCATTGTAGCCAGGATGTCGTTCAAGGTCATTTCCCATGCAAACTTAAACCGGGGCATTGACACAACCACGTTGTCATGTTTCCTGAATTCCTTCAGCCATCCTTTCCAATTGGCAAGGTTCATGTCAGCGATAAGGTTTTGGTTAGTCTGGTCTTGGTCTGGAAGGAGCACAGTCATCCTGTATTGGCCTTTGCCATATGGCAGATGGATGGCGCTGAACTTGTCATTGCTGAAATATTCAAGTGAGGTTTCCTGCGACATGGTTGCAACATCTTTCATAGTGCCGTCACCGTGCCTGAAAGGAAGCTCATGGGTTTTGTTCTCGTCAAATTTATATTGCCATATGCCATTGAAATAGATGGCATTCAACAGGACCATGGCAAGGTCACTATCGATTTGGTCAATGATTTCAGGTATTTTATCCCTGGTTTTTTCGGCAACCCATTGGTTTATAATGTCTTTTGCATCAACAGCATTAAAGTTCAATGATTGTATCTCTGCGTCATAATAGTTTTTGTTGGTTGCAATAAACTGCTCCTTCACCGTCAATTCCTGTCGATAATAGATCGCATTGGCTATTTCCAGAAGTACATCCGGATCGGCCGATTTCAGTGCAGAAAGCAGAGCCTTATGTGACTCATTGATTTGTGCGGTTGATAATCCATTCAGTCGTAGGGTTTTCTCCATTTCCGTTTTGGTGTTTCCTTCAGCTCCATTATATGTCATCGAAAGAGCCAGACTTACACTGAGAGGTGAAACCATGGTGTTGTCGTTGGGATTCGCCTGTTGTGTCACCTTTTTGAAGAAATCCAGTCCAAATGCGTTGTCAGCCTCAATCAATTCAGCTGATTTCTGTGGAAGATCAAACGGGTTTTCTTGCTCTGGTTCCTGCTTTTGGCATGATACCAGGGCAATGCTCATCAGAAAAATAAACAGTGCAGTCATCGTGGTTGTTTTTCGGGTAATACGATTCGTTTTCATTGCTTTCATGGTTTAATCTTTATAACAACTTAGACGGAAGAAGTTTTGAAAGGTTGCGTTATTGAAAATCGTAACGCAACCTTTTTAAATCATTATACATCTTGAAGAAACAAGGATAGTTGAGATTCCTTTTCAGATATTTGCCAGGGTAATAGCCGGTAATTATCCTTAATTTTGTAGAAAAATTTTTCGACAACTTGGAAGACATCAGGGACATAATTGATGCCTGTATTTCGGGGGATAACCGGGCCCACGAAAAGCTTTACCGTATGCTGGCGCCCAAAATGTATGGGGTTTGCCTGCGATATGCCAAGGATGCTGATGAGGCCAAGGATAATCTGCAGGATGGATTTGTTACGGTTTTTACCAAGTTAAGGGATTTCAGACATGAAGGTTCTTTCGAAGGATGGGTAAGGAGAATAATGGTGAATGTTTCACTTGACCGATACCGGAAAAATCAGCCTCTCCTTTTTGTGGATGAAGTGCGCGCCCATGATGTGGCAACCCACGAAGAGGAAGCAATGGCAAACCTGCCGGTGGAAGATCTGGTCAGGACGATCAGGGAGTTGCCTCCTCAATACAAGATGGTTTTCAACCTGTATGTTTTTGAAGGTTTAAGCCACCAGGATATCGGTAAGCAGCTGGGCATCACTGAAAGCACATCAAAATCCAATCTTTCACGGGCTCGTGAAATTCTTCGGCAAAAACTGGAAAGTCAATATGGAGAAATGAAAAAAAACAGGAGATACTCAATATGAGAAGGGAAGATAAACTGGACCAACTGCTTCGGGAGCGTGTCGAAAATTATGCCCCTGATCCCCCTGAATGGGTCTGGAATTCCGTTCAATCGGAATTATCTGTCCGTAAAGGCAAAAGTAAGGTAGTCCTTATCAGGTGGGCTGCAGCTGCTGCCATTTTGATAATTGCATCAACCACTTTGCTGCTGTTCGACAGACAGGAAGAAGCTCAATTTGCATCAGAACAGAATACTTTAAACGTTCCTGCGACATCACCTGCAAATGCACCCAGACAAGATAAGCCTCTTGAATCACCTTCAACAGTCGGGTCTGTACAGATTACACATTCCGGTGTATCAGTTCCCGATCAGGTTCAGGAAAAACCGGTTCCCGATATTTCAGCGAAAATGTTATCTGTGCCTTCCGACAAGAGCCTTTATGCAAATCGATTCAGCCAAATGGACGTCATGGAAAGTCGCGCTGCCAGGAATTTGTCAGGGAACAACAATATTCATGAAAGGCAGAAACTGATAATCCCTGCTGATCGCCTGACACATGAGGACCAAATGATCATCGCGGCCAATCTGGCTGGCCGAAATGAAGATGAATACCAGGAATCAGGTGGGTGGAAGCTTGGTGTTCATGTTTCCCCTGCTTTCTCATCACATAATGCTGACCACACTGCCATTTACGCGAGTAACATGACTTATTCGGGCGACAATTCTGACGCCACAATGGGAGGAGGTATATCGGTCCAGTATAAAACTAATTCAAGGTGGAGGATCGAAAGTGGTATGTACTATTCCAAAACGGGAGGTAGCAGTGGTAACTCTTTGAGTCCGCGAAATGCACATGCCGATTTTGTGTCGGCTCCGGGTTCTGCCGAAAAATATTTCAATACCTTGGTGAATTCAAATCGGGGTCAGCTCGAAATGAACAGTACGGCCGGGGTCATCCGTTTCGATGGCACTCCTGCCCAAGCCGAAATGATTACCATGCCTGTTGGTGGTTTTGGACTTACAACTGCCATGCTCTCACCAGGTGAGTTTACACAGGTTTTTGATTTTGTGGAGATTCCACTTTTTGCGAGATACCTTCTTTATGACTCCCGGTTGGATGTGGAATGGGTTGGTGGAGTAAGCAGTAACTTCACAGTCGGAAACAATGTTTACATGGAATCCAACAGCAACAGGGAAAGAGTGGGGACAACGGAAGACATCTCGACTTTCTCGGTCGCAGGAACTACAGGTATAGGCCTGGCTTATTCCCTGGGGAAAAATCTATCGCTTTCCGTCGAACCGAGGTTCACTTATTACCTAAGCTCCATTAACCATAGTGGAGAAGTAAACTTCAGGCCTTGGCGACTTGGAGTGTATACTGGACTTAGCTATGAGTTCTGATTCCGTTGGATAACGAATGGTTCATTTAGGGTTTATCTGATGGCACCCCCGAAAAAGAGTGCATTTGCCACAATTTTGTTTCCTGCTAGCCATGTACCCCTGAAATTCATGGGCTCAAAGATACTGATAACCCTTCCTGATCCATTGGCAATGGAAGTCACTACAGGAGCTCCTTCCAGTCTCTCAAGATTCTTTTTTGAGATATAACCGCTCAATAGGGGATTTTTTGCAAACCTGACAGGTGCTGTAAACTGTCCTGAGGGTGTATTGGCCACTCTTATGCCACTTTTAAAGATCGGTAACTCTTTTTGGTTATATCCATAAAGCAGTGGATGGCTGATGTCCATTTCAGCTTTCAAAATGACCCCGGAAATTGAATGGATGGTTGCTGTCTCCTCCCTCCCGGCATAAATAACCTGAAGTGTTGTATCGGGACGGACTGTATTCTTAAAGGTCAGTTTGGCTAATTCCTTATCGGCAATCCATTGGTTTGCATCACCCATAGCCATCAGGATACCTCCTTCCGAAACCCAGTCCTTCAACTTTTGGGTTCCCCGCTGACTGATTGACCTGAGATTTCCACCCGGCAAAATAATGTTCGTATATCTGTTTAGATCGATTCTGTCAAGTGATGTGATTTCAGCCAGTGTGACCGGGATCTCGTAGCGCTGGTCAAGCAAGTGCCAAATTTCCCCTGCTTCCCGACTGCTGACTGTCTCTCCGATGATCATCAATATCTCTGGTTTCTTAAGAGGAATGAAATAGTTGCTGCCTAAATCAATTCCTGAGCTTGTCATGCCAGTGCTAACTCCATGAATATTTACGGCCCATTTTTCGGTTATATTCTTCAGTAGGCTAAATAATTCAGCTTTGCTTTGCTTTTGTCCTGATACAGGGATCAGGATGGTGCCATATGAATAATCCCGGACGGAGGATTCCGGTCCTGCCTTGAAGTTGCGGGTAGCAACCAGGGTACGGATCCCCGCCTGCTGTAATTGCCATAAAGCCGCCGGAGCACTGTAATCATCCCAGCTCATCAACCAGGCATAACTTTCTTCGGGTCCGATCAGGGCACCTGAAGTCATCAATGTTTCAGAAGGTGTATCCGACATCATTTCTGGTAGATCCCTTTGGTTCCTGATTTCAGCATATTGTAATCCAAAAGCCAGGGGTAAGGTCCATGTCGAGACATCATAAAAAGTACTGTCGGCGAACCTGGTATTGGTCTCCATCATTCCCCTGATCAATCGGTATTGAGGCTGGTTCATCGGTATGATAATGGCCTTGCCTGGCTGAAATTCAAGGTTATTGATGGTGCTTTGTCGGGTCAATGCATAAAATTTTATACGATGCGTGGTAAGTATTTCCGTAAATGCACCAAGTTTTTGCGGATCATGGTTTTCTCCCAAAACATAGGCTTTTACAGGATCATTCTTGGCCATTTCCAGGGATTCCTGAAAAAACGCTTTCTGGCTTTTGAGCAAATCCTTGCGAAGCTTCATGCCGGCTTCCAATGTGGATAATGAAAGGTCGAACTGGTTTTTTACAGCACTTGCAAGTGTTTTGATTCCCTGGGTGGTTTCCCTTACTTTCCCCCGGTATCCTGCCTGCTCATAAAGGATTCCCACACTTCCATTGACATCCGGATAAGAGGAGCCTTTCCCGAGATAAAAGTCGTCGAAGCTTTCTTCGGTATAATAAAGTTCTCCACGCTCATCAAATTTCCGGCTGTGGAAAGCTGCAATATTGGCTGTAAGTTCATGATTGCGCAGTGGAACAAGCGGATTGATCCGCGAGAAAATTCCGGGTTGGAAAAAGAAGGTGCTGTTGGCCCCCATTTCATGGTGGTCATTGACGATATTGGGTTTCCATTCGTGGAATTTTTGGATCCGGCCTTTGCTTTCGGGATGTACCACAAAGAGGTAATCCCGGTTGAGGTCGAACCAGTAATGGTTGGTGCGTCCTCCCGGCCAGGCTTCACTAAATCCCCTGGAGGCCGGATCAGATACATCGGTCTTTCCCTGGTGCATGTTGACCCAGGTGCTATGGCGTGTCAGGCCATCCGGATTTAAGCTGGGATCAACAAGAATGATGGTCTTGTTTAGCAAAGAGTCGATGGAAGGACCTTCTGCTGCAGCAAGATAGTACATGGTTACGACAGCTGCATTTGGTGCACTCGACTCATTTCCATGCACACCATATCCCAGCAATATGACCAGGGGCACATCATCTGCGGGAATGTTTTGTCCCGGATCGGAGAATTGCGCGTGCCTTTCTTTCAATTGTCCAAGATTCTTTTGGTTTTCTTTGGATGTGAAAATGAGATATAGCAAGGGTCTGTTCTCGTGTGACCGGGCATATTCCTCAATCACCAACCTTTCGGAAAGCCTTTCGAGTTCTCTGGCATACGAAACGATCTGGTCGTGAGACAAATGCCTCTCTCCCGGAATATGTCCGAAAAAGGTTTGGGGATCTGGAATATCCTGCCTGTACGAAGGTTCGACAGGTAAAAAACCGGCAATGGTGGACTGGGCTTTTATCCCTGAAACGACCAAGATCAGAACAATGACCAAAAGATTAATGGTTAAACGCATAGGATTGATGTCAAATTTTTTCTTTGAAAAATAGCAATAAAATCAAACTGTTGATTCAATGATTGATTTTATGTTATATTTAACCAGGTATAAAGGCAACCTGGGTAGACGTTCTTACGTCATTCATTTAATAAACCTGGAAGCTGCTTATCTTATGAATGCCATATAATGTTGATTCAATATGATCATCAAAATGACATCTCAAATCGAAATGATTTGTAATGCCCAGCATGCTTTTGATACAAACAAGTAATTTAAGACCATTTGTTTTGATTCACGATCGCCTCATAAGAACCTTGATCAGGCTTGGCCTGATGTTTCTTTTTATGCAGTTTGCCAGCCCATCCCGGGCCCAGGATATTTCTGAAATCAGGATCACCGGCCGATATGGAGGTCTGCCAGCTGCCGAGTTTTTCAGGCAAGTCACTGATTCGCATGGAGTTCGTTTCTTTTATAAATCAGAGTGGATTGACACTGTTACGGTTCGCCGTGATTTTGACCAAACCCCGCTGGTTCAGGCTTTGAACTCCATATTTCAGAACCGTAATATTACCTGGCAGGTATTTCAGGAACATTCCATTATTCTTTTCCCGATTCCGGTTAGTGACCGCCAAAAATATGTTGATGCACTGCAGCTTTTGGTGATAGGGAATCCCCTGAATGAGGGAAGGTACAAAACGGCAGTGCTTGAAGGTAGAATTGTGGATGGAAAAACTGGCGATCCGCTTCCCGGGGCCGTGATTCTTGATGTTGGAAGCAACAAGGGATCCTCGACTGACCGGGGAGGTTACTTTACCATGGAACTTTCCACCGGAGAGCATCAGATTCAATTTTCATATTTGGGATATCAACCCGTGAATCAGAGGATTAGATTAATCGAGAATGGATATGCTGAAATTGAGATCTTTGAGGAAAGCCATAGCATTGCCGAGGTAACCGTGACAGGAGAATCGGCTGATCTTCCTAAAGCACAGATGAGCATGATCAGGATGGAAGTCCGCAAAATAAAGGATCTGCCGGCACTCATGGGAGAAGTGGATGTCATGCGGGGCATGACCATGCAGGCCGGTGTCCAGACCGTTAGTGAACTTTCTTCGGGGTTCAATGTCCGTGGCGGAAATACTGACCAAAACCTGTTGCTTATCAATGGCAGCCCAGTCTTTAACAGTTCCCACCTATTTGGTTTTCTGTCATTGATCAATCCTGACCTTGTGGATAATGTAAGGATGTTTAAGGGAGGAATGCCTGCCCGCTATGGTGAAAGGGTCGCCTCGGTAATGGAGGTTGAGCTGAAAGATGGAAATGCCGAAGCAATGCGGGTATCAGGGGGTCTGGGAATCATTAATTCACGTCTTGCCTTTGACGGACCTGTATCAGGCAATAAAAAGCTAACCTTGAATATGGGGGGGCGTAGTTCCTATACCAACTGGATATTACGTGAAATTCCTAATCCTGATATATCTCAGAGTACCACAGGATTCTATGACCTCGCCGGTAAAATTACCTACAAGTTTAATCCGCACAACCGTATCAGCGGAATGGGATATTACAGCCACGATGAATTCAGTACCAGTGCCAACACCATCATGAAATATGGTAGCTTATTGGCCGGAATACAGATCCGGAACCGCCTGTCGGACAAAATGACTGCCGAAGGAGGACTCTCATATAGTCAATATGACTATTTACTGACCGACATGGCCAATGATGTGGAGGAGCTTGCCTATGATCTTTCAAACCGTATGCAATACGGTGGATTCAAATATAATATCAGGTTCAGGCCGGATGAAAGACATACCTTGGAAGGTGGCGTAAACCTTGTGGGATACAGGATAGACCCTGGCGAAGTCCGGGGTGTTTTCGATCCGACCGTCATTGCCAACCAGAAACTAAATGAGGAAAAGGCCTTGGAATGGGCTGCATATCTGGGCGATGATTTTACTATTACACCGCAGTTGTCGGTTTCAGCCGGAATTCGTTACAGCGGTTTCTCGGCCATAGGGTCTCCGGTTGTTTACATATACGATCCAAACCGTCCCAAAACCCCACAATCAGTCATTGACAGCCTGACTTTTGCGCCTGGTGAGGTGGCAAAGACATATGGGAATTTTGAACCCAGGGTCATGGTAAGATATGAACTACCGGAAGGAAGCGCATTTAAACTGAACCTTCAAAGAATAAGCCAATATGTTTTTCAAATCAGCAACAATGCCGTTATCTCTCCTGCTGAAAGCTGGAAAATGAGTGATTATCATCTGGAACCCCTGATTAGTGACCAGATAGCCCTGGGTTACGAAAGTCAGGCTTTTAAACAGGAGTTCGAACTTTCGGTGGAGGCCTATTACAAAAGGCTTCAAAACCTGATTGAATACAAGAATGGTGCACAGTTATTGATGAATCCCCATGTTGAAACAAGCCTGATACCTTCAGATGGTTATTCGGCGGGGATAGAGCTACAGGCCCGCAAGAATTATGGACGACTTACTGGTTGGGCTAACTATACTTTCTCCAGAACCATGCGCCGTACGAATTCTGACCTTGAAGAGGAAAAACTATGGAACGGTAATTATTATCCTTCCATCTACGATAAGCCTCATGACTTTTCAATGGTGGCAACCTATAATATCAGTCGAAGATGGCGGTTTACCGGTAATTTCGTTTATGTGTCGGGACGTCCCGTAACTTTGCCGGAATTGCAGTATTCCTATGCGGGAGAATCCTTGATCTTTTATTCGGAGAGAAATAAGTACAGGATGCCTTCCTATCATCGGCTCGATGTTTCCATTACGCTGGATGAAAATCTGCGGAAAAAAAGAATGTGGAAGGGGAGCTGGACGTTATCGGTCTATAATCTTTATGGCCGCAACAATCCCTATTCAGTCTATTACCGAAAAACCATGCCAACTATGGATAACGGTTACAGACTCTATAGTCTGTTCAAGCTTTCGGTCATTGGGGTTCCCATTCCGTCTTTAACCTATAATTTTAAGTTTTGAGGATGGCAAGATCAATTATAATAGCGTTCATTCTGGCAGCCATGACCTGGTCGTGCGAGGAAATATATCTTCCTGAACTGGAGAAAATGGATAATCTTCTTGTGGTTGAGGCAAGATTTGTATATGGACAACCAGGCCAGATCGTCAGGTTGTACCGGACTGTCAACTTCAATGATCCAATGGGCATTTACCCGAAGGTTTCCAATGCAATGGTCAGCCTGGTCGATGGTCATGGAACTTCGATAGCGCTTTCTTCACAGGGTGATGGAAATTATTATTTGGGACAGGACCTTGAAGCCAATGAGACTTATAAGTTGGTTATCACCCTCGAAGGCAAGGATTATGAATCAGCTTACCAATCCGTACCTGTTGTTTCTGAAATTGATTCTGTTTATGCTGTCTATATGGAGAAGATCGTTCCTTCAGGAACTGACCAGTCAGCAGATGAACTTGGACGTCTCAGGGGATTTCAATTGTACGCCGATATTGGCAGGGATGAGGGTACCGCTTATTATCGTTTTACGCATCGGCTGATTGCACAATATTCCTTTAACATCAAAAAGCCCGTAAACGGGATCCCCACAGATATCACGGTTTTTGCCTGGCAATCCATGACGCCCGGTGGAATATTCAATATTGCCTCTCCACCTGAGTATTCATCACAGGCAGGAATTGTAAAGCACCCCCTGGTGTTCCTGAATCGTGATTATACAATTCAAAAGCAGGATACAGCCACCTATTTTCAGGGATGGATCAGCATTACTTCACAATATGCCATTTCTGAGGAAACATGGGAGTTTTACAGAGACCTGAACAGGCAGCTTTCTGCAGGGGATAAACTTTTTGACCCCATGCATACCCAGGCTAGAGGAAACCTAAGGTGTGTGTCTGATCCATCAGAGGTGATACTGGGTAATTTTGAGATATCTACAATGAAAGAGAGCCGGTATTTTTTGATTTCTCCTGGAAATGAAAATTTCCTGCTGAAAAAAATTCCGGTACATTATTGGATCCCGGACAATGGAGCTGTTGAGTCAGTGCCGCCAGAATGGTGGGAAAGCAGATCGAAAACCTATCCTTGAACAGGATTTAGGGATCATGGTTAAAATTATGAGGAATGATTGTTGACAGAATGAAAATAAGGCTTGCAATGACCGGACTCGGCAGATATTGTATTATCCTCTGGATAACAGGCATGCTTTTGGTGGCTTTATCCAGACCAGTGATTGCGGATTCAGAAAACTCAGTGCTCTTTACAGATCGAACCTGGGCTCTGTCAGGTGATACAATATGGTTTAGGGTCTCCTGGACAGGTGATTCCAATATGATGGGAAATGTACTGCATGTGCAGCTTGAAAATATGGAAAATGAAGTGGTTACTGGGGTAATGGTAACGATCGATCATGGGAGAGGGTCGGGTTATATTCCTGTGCCTGACTCACTTGCAACTGGTGCATATTGGCTTAGGGGCTATTCGGGTTTCATGCGCAATGGCGATTCTGCGACAACCCTCAGTCGGTTAATAACAGTATTTCATCGATTCGACAGGGATATTACAAGCCTTCAGGTTCCTGACCAGATCCTGCCTGTAAAGACATCTGTCCCGGAGGGTTTGGTTAATCTTCATATTCTCCGGAGTGCCTGGACTCCGGGTGATACAGTCTCCTTTTCAGTCAACCTTTCAGAGGATGCCAGTCGGTCAGTCCGTGAGCTAACTGTCAGTGCATTTCTGGATGTTCCAGTGCCTCTTGATCTGGCAAGTCATTATGTAACGGGATTGACTCCAGCGCTGAATTTTGAGGGGGTATCATTTCCTCCTGAAAAAAATGGTTTTTTGATTGAGGGGGTAGTTAAACCCAGGCAGGGTGAAACCCTTCCGGAGAGATCGTTGGTAATGCTTTCCATTTCGGATTCTATCCCCTATTTTGATTATTACGTTACTGATTCAAGAGGGTATTTTCAGTTTATGCTCTCATCGGCCTTCGGTACAGCCGAGATCTTCGTGAGGGCAGTCGCGGCAAATGGGCAAGAGTTGTTTACTGATCTGACTGAAGGATTGATGACCGGAGCTGACAAAATGCCAATACAGGAGAGACTTCTGAACCCGGACGAAATGACTTCACTAAACAATATGCTTGAGTCAGCATGGTTTGAGCGCATTTTTGGAGGTGAGGTAGCATGGAAGGATCGCGAATTCAGGATGGTCCACCCTTTTGATCAGGCTTTTTATGGAGAGCCTTATCAACGTGTTTACCCGTCTGAGTTTTTTGATTTGCCTGACTTTATGGAAATCTCAAGGGAGCTGCTGCCAGGAGTACGTTTCAGACAGAGGGACAATCATTTTGTCATCCACATGCTGAATCTTGATGAACGATATTATTTTGAAAACGGCCCGCTTCGTTTGATCAATGGAATACCCGTTTTTGACAATGATTTATTGTATGGTTTTAACAGTACTGATATACATTACATCGATATAATCCTGCAGGAAAGGGTTTTTGGAGATATCAGTTTTAAAGGGATCCTTGCCATTTACATGAATGATGGAAATGAAAAATGGTTACAGGGTCAGAATAACCTTGGACGGTACAGGATCCCATGCCTTCAAATTCCGAAGGCTGCAGGGATTTATAAAACAGCTTTAAGCCAGGGTAGTGATCAACTTCCGGATTTTCGCAGGGTTTTCCTGTTTGAATCTGTGAATACTACTGCTGGAAATAAGATGTTCAGTTTTCCATCCTCCGATCTTAAGGGAACCATGGTGGTCAGGCTTGAAGGCGTGACGAATTCCAATGAGCCTTTTGAAATCATCCGAAAAATTGAAATGAAATGAATAGGCAAAAGTTACTGATGATTCTGGTCGTGGTTTTCAATGCGATCACTTCTGCCGGACAGATGGAGGATTTTTACTGGGGTGATCCGGCTAATATGGGTAACCCTGGGCCAGGTAAGCTTATGGGGGCAAACTTCAGCTTCCTTGTCGGCACTTCAAATAATCATTTTTATCACAAGGATTGGAATGATGGTACCATTTTGACTGTTGATAATGTACTTCATGAAAATATAAGGCTCAGGTACGATGGGTTTCATGACGAGTTGATTGCCTTCAATGTAAGGACCAATGGACTTGTTAAAGTTGACAAAAATACGGTTGTGGAATTTACCGCGATAACCGGTCCGGGAAAAGTGGAGAAGTTCCGAAAATTGAATATAGCTGGGCCTGGAGGAAAGCAGTTGTTTGCAGAGGTGCTCTATGAGGGAGATATAATACTGGTTCGAAGTAACCGGATCGAAGAATACAAAACATCTCTTTATAAGGATCAATTGGGCAAGTTGAAGAATACCATGTTCCTGTTAAACCAGCAATACTATCTTGTTCATCCAGATATGACAATACAGCGTATGCATGCCGGGAGAAAACCAATACTCAGCCTTTTCCCTGATAAAAAGAAAGAAATCAGGCGATTGTTGCGCATGGAAGAAGTATATAGTTACAGGATTGAGAACTTGCCATCCATCATCAGGTTACTCGACGAGAATGACTTTTTTCGGAAATAGTCAAACTCAACGCAACCTTTCCTTCAAACATCCATCTACTTATAAAAATCAAATACGACCATGAAAAGATGGATAATAATGGTTTTGCTGGTATTTTCGGCAGTAGTCGTTTTTGCACAAAGTGCTTATTACCAGAGAGCCTCCCAGTTTGAGCGAGGCTATATTTACTTCAAGGACGGTTCAGTTTTCAAAGGATCTTATCTCTACTCCCCTGACATGGATAAAATCCGAATCAATTCCGGCAGGAATTCAATGGTTTTGGATGCCTCAGAGGTCGAAAAGATTTCCAAAATGCGTCCTCCCAGGCAATATGCCGGCGACGATATAAAAGACGACTTTACAGTAAAGCCGCCGCGCTTATTTAATATTACGGATGCCGGATTGCTGGTGGGAAATCCTGACAATAGCCAGTCGGCACCTCTGGTTTTCGGGACTGCCATGTTCTATAATTTTCATGGTAACTTTTCTGCTGGAGCTGGGCTTGGGGTAGAGTTCCTTAAAGAAACCTATGTTCCCTTGTCATTGAACCTGATGTATAAACTTAAAAGCACCAGGGTTACGCCCTACTTTAACCTTCAGGCTGGATACCAGATGCCCGTTGAGGATTCGAGGGCATTGTATTACAGTGTTGTTCCCGATTACATCAGCTCTTCCATCATATGGCCGGGACCATGGCCGACCTCCCAGACCGAGTTGGAAGCCAAAGGGGGTTTATTGTTGAACCCTACCTTTGGGATCCTGAGTTTCAATCGTTTTGGATATGGATTTAACATGTCGGTTGGTTATCGATTCCACAGATTGAGATATTCAGGCGAAAATGATTACAATCTGGATATTGATTTCAATCGCCTGTCTGTAAAACTGGGTGTAGCCATCAACTAATTTAAAAGCCATGAAAAAACTATATATCATTTCATTCCTTCTGATAACCCTTACCATGTCGTCATGCAGGGATACCTATACCGAAGTGTTTACCGCCAATTCCCCTGTCTATATGGGTTATGAGGAACTCCGAAAGGCAGTGAAGCCATCTCAGGCAAGGTCTCTTGAGAAACCCGGGAAGATTTATTTCAAGGATAATTATCTTTTCGTGGTGGAAGACCGCAAGGGAGTACATATTGTGAGCATTGAGATTCCGGCCAGCCCACAGATTCTTCAATTTATTGAGGTTCCCGGTTGCGTGGATATAGCAATCAAGGGAAGTACGCTTTATGCCGACAGCTACATAGACCTGGTGGCGATTGATGTCTCAGACCTGAATAACATTAAAGAAGTTGCCCGCGTTAAAGATGTATTGCCTTATCTTGTTCCTCCTGCAGATAACGATTATCGCATGGCGGAAGTTGATAAGGAAAAGGGTGTTGTCATCGATTGGGAGATTAAAAAGGTAAGGCAAGATATGGATTATGAGTACTATCCAATCTTTCCGATTTACCCCATATGGGGTGGAGCCAAGGAGATGGATTACACCAGTTCTAGTGGCGGCGGCGTTGGTGGCAGCTCTGGCTCATCTTTTGGGGTGGGAGGATCCATGGCCCGGTTCGGACTCTATAAAGAGTATTTGTATGCGGTCGACAACAGCAAATGCTACATGTTTGATGTCAGCAATCCTGTCAGTCCAATCACTGCCGGGAGCCAATCTGTTGGGTGGGATGTTGAAACCATGTTTATCTATGACCATCATATGTTTTTGGGAACCATGAATGGTATGATTATTCTTTCCCTTGAAGTTCCCCTGGCCCCTAAATATGTCAGTACATTCAATCATGTCACCAGTTGCGACCCCGTGGTGGTTTCGGATGGTTATGCCTATGTGACGCTAAGGGGCGGCCAAGTATGCCGAAGCACAACCAACCGGCTTGATGTAATACGGCTGGCAGATGATTACAAGAGCAATCAAATGGTGGCAACCTATGTAATGAACAGTCCTTACGGGCTTGGTATCGACGGGGATATTCTCTTTGTGTGTGATGGTGATGCCGGACTGAAAGTTTACAATGTCGAAGATAAACTGACGATCAATTCTCATCAACTGGCGGTTTTCCCCAACATCAAAACATATGATGTTATTCCGTTCAATGGTCTTCTGTTCATGATTGGTTCCGATGGATTTCATTTGTATGATTATTCCGACTTGCAGAATATAAGGTTGCTTGGGAAAATTCCTGTTTCCATTAATTAAAAATTGAGCTCAGAATTCAAGAGAATAATGCACTTAATGTTCAAAAAATGGAGGTTGTCTTAGAAATAAGATAGCCTCTTTTTTTTGTAATACTCATCACGCATCCCGGTAAAGGATTCTGTCAAGATTTGGTACAGGTCTTACATCCCTTATTACTCTTTGCAAACCTTTCGCTATGTTTTACCATCATTACACCATATCCAATTGGTAAAACTATGGTAAAAGACTGGAGAAACAATGGTAAAACCCAAAAGAGGCATGAGACATGGTTATGCCCAAAGTTGATATCAAAGGGAGTTTTCCAATGATTTTTTCTGGTTATGAATTGCCCCGACTTATGAAACATCCGCGCCTGAAAAACAAATGGTTCAGGCTTTCTGATCTAACACTTATACGATATCATTCAGAAGCCGGTCACTAAGCGTTTGCAATGTTGATTTCTTGTGAGAGGTTGGTACCAGAACAGAAATGTTGAAACGGCTTCCACCATAGGAAATCATTCGGATGGGAATGCCATCCATTGCATTGAAAACACGTGATGCGAAGCCGGTTTCCTCACGAATGATGTCTCCAACAATACAGACAATACTCATGTCCTGATCCACATCAACTTCACCGAACTGCAATAAATCGGCAAGTATGCCTTGGAGATGCCTGGTGTTGTCAATTGTCAGTGATACGGCAACCTCAGAAGTGGAAATCATGTCAATTGGTGTCTTGTATTTTTCAAATACTTCAAAGACACGCTTCAGGAAGCCATATGCCATTAGCATTCGACCCGACCTGATCTTGATGGCAGTGATGCCGTCTTTTGCTGCAACAGCCTTGATTCCGCTGCCATCCGAATCAGTAGTGATCAGGGTGCCGCTGTCTGCAGGATTCATAGTGTTTTTCAGTCGAACCGGTATATTTTTGACCCTTGCCGGTGAAATGGTCTGTGGATGCAAAATCTTGGCTCCGAAATATGCAAGCTCTGCAGCTTCGTTGAAAGAGAGTTGGTCAATTTTCCGGGTATTGCTGACAAATCGCGGATCATTATTATGAAATCCATCGATGTCTGTCCAGATCTGGATTTCGTCAGCTGAAATGGCTGCCCCAATGAGTGAAGCAGTGTAGTCACTGCCACCGCGGTCCAGATTGTCAATACGACCCTGGGGGTCACGGCAGATGAATCCCTGTGTAATATAGTAATCGGTTTTCGGAGTTCCGTTAATGATTTCGGAAAGCAAGGTTTCAGTTGCTTCAAGGTCAGCAGCTCGTTCGTCGTCGATGCGCATAAAATCAAGTGCCGGAAGTAATGCAACGCTATATCCGTTTTCTTCCATTAGCAAAGTGAAAAGCCTGGTGGAAATCAATTCGCCCTGGGCAACCGTGATTTTTTCCTCCCACTCGCCAAATTCTGAATGGGTAAGGTTATACAGCAGCGAAAACACCTCGTCGATTACGCTTGATCCTTTTTGTTTGAAATTATTGGTGGCAAAAAGTTCATTGACAACTGCGTCGTATTTTGTTTTTAGGGTATCTATGATGGAAACTGCTGTTTCCTTCTCCTTGTTGTAAAGATGTTTGGAAATCTCAACCAAGCTGTTGGTTGTACCCGACATGGCTGAAAGAACCACGAGTTTCTGTTCTCCATCGGTGATAATACCCATCACCATTCGCATGTTCTGCGGGGAACCAACTGAGGTTCCTCCAAACTTTAAAACTTTCATATGATATTGTTCTTTATGGTCGCAAAGATGAAAAAAAATCAATATCTCCAAATAAATTCATGTGAAATGCGACAAAAAACTTCATTTTGACCCTTATGTGATCGTTTTTTTAACACAATGAAAAAAAGGTTAGGTTGGTTCACTAATTTCGATGAGGCAAAATTTTATTACAGCCTTCTTTACGGAAAACTTAGGGTTTAGATATGATTTCCAAGCTTTTTTTACGGGGTTGTTTAACGAAACAGATATTCAGAATCTTCCATAAATTGTGTGATTCATGGAGTTGAACCAGATGGTGGAGTATATGGAGAACCCATCGCGGTTTGTGGTCAGTTTTCTTTGAAGGTATAAGACAGGTTCTCCCTTTTTTACATTTAGTATGGCCGCGATGGTATCCGGACAGCCAATCGCCTTAAGTCGCTGTTCCCCGCCTGTAATTTCGATTTGGTATTGGTTACGTAGGATTTCAAAGAGGGATTTGTTCTGAAAAGTACGGCCGGTGAACCGTGGCAGATTCAGGTTTGGCAAATGGTTGATGTCATAAAATACCGGTACTCCCTCCACATAACGAAGTCTTTCCATATAAATGCAGCCCGATTCCTTCTCAGCTTCAGTCAATTCAAAAGGAAAGTTTTCGTCCCAGGGTCTAATGACAGGTTTCTGCAATATTTCTGTCTTGAGATAGCGACTCCCAATGGCTGATGCAGTACCCGATACCGACAGGATGCCAATGCTTTGGGGAGGTTTTCTGACAATGCTGCCTTTCCCTTTTTTCTTTTGAATCAAATCATCCCTCACCAATGAGTCAAGTGCCTGTCTGACAGTAGGACGTGTAAGGTTATGGACTGCACATAGTTCATTCTCGGATGGCAGAAGACTGCCTTCTTCATAAACCCCCGATAAAATATGTTTACGCAGGAGTTCATAGAGTTTTCTGTATTGAGGTGTCTGACTCATGGGTGTAAAGTTAATCTATTTTTAAATACAATGATTGCAACTTGTATAGACAAGTAATTTCATTAACTTTACGGCCGATATTTTTTTTACGCTTTAAAATATCTGATATTCAGTTTGAAGCGAATCTGTTCTAAAAAGTATTTGTCAGTACAAGTTTAAAGGAATTAATTATGGCAGAGTTTGTAATCATGCCTCGCCAGGGCCAGTCGGTGGAGACCTGTATTCTGGGACAATGGTATAAGGAAGTGGGAGACACCGTAAAGTCGGGTGATCTTCTTTTTTCATATGAAACCGATAAGGCTGCTTTTGATGAGGAAGCCAAATCTGATGGAGTCCTGTTGGCCATTTTTTATAATCCGGGCGATGAGGTGCCAGTATTGGCCAATATTGGTCTGATTGGAGAGGCAGGAGAGGAGTTTGAATTACCTGAGCAACAGTCATCGGCTGAAACTCCTGAAGCCTCTGATGAAGTTGCTAAAGTCATCGAATTTAGCCTTGATCCTGATCAGGGGGGTGATGAAAGGATTAGGATTTCACCGCTTGCCCGAAATATGGCCATAAAGCTGGGTGTTGATTATACCGTTTTGGAAGGAACTGGTCCGCAGGGCAGAATTATTGCCCGCGATGTAGAAAGTTATTCTTTAAATGAAAAGTCCTACAAGACGGGGAGAGAGCTTTATGGACCTGATGAGATTAGCCCGATCAATAAAACCGAATCTAATATTTTACCGGAAAATATAGTATTAAGACAGGAATATGACTTGAAGCCTCTGACAAATATCCGTAAGCTGATTGCAAAATCAATGCACCAATCATTACAAAACTCGGCACAGTTGACTCACCATTTAAGTGCAGATGCAAGGAAGCTATTGTCTTATAGAAAGAAGTTTAAAGCGGATTTTCAGACAGGAAAAATTTCGGAGAACATTACCATTAACGATATGGTGTGTTATGCCGTGATCCGTTCACTGAAGAAGTTCCCCCAAGTGAATGCCCATTTTATGGGAGATCAGATGAAGATCTTCAGGAAAGTTAATTTGGGATTTGCAGTGGATACTGATCGGGGCCTGATGGTTCCGGCACTAAAGGATGCTGATGACCTTTCCATTGGTGGACTCTCGAACCAGCTTGGCAAACTTGCAGACAATTGCAGGAAAGGGAATATTAACCCCGATCTCCTGAATCCGGAAGCTGCTTCCTTTACGGTTTCCAATCTTGGAAATTACGGTGTCGAAATCTTTACTCCTGTAATAAATCTTCCTCAGACAGCCATTCTTGGTGTGAATACCATCATCCCACGGCCAATGGATCTGGGAGATGGTGTTTATGGATTTGTTCCCATGATTGGTCTCTCACTTACATATGACCACCGTGCCCTCGATGGCGGTGAAGCCACCCGTTTTCTGTCCGACATTGCACGCGAAATTGAAAATCTAGTATTTGTATCATAACTGCTTATACGATAGCGACTTTTAAATAGTACACATATGCCAAAGAATCAGTATATAGATCCCAAAAGTGTAAGGAAGCCTGGAATGATTGAGTTCAGGCCTGTTCCGGTGAATCAATATAATCGAACCATCAAAGAGGAGAGAACCCGTTACAGTGATGACGACCTTATGCGTATCTACCATGATATGCGGATGATTCGCGAATTTGAAACCATGCTCAATCTGATCAAGATCAGGGGTGAATATAATGGGATTGCTTATAATCATCCCGGTCCGGCGCATCTCTCCATTGGACAGGAAGCTGCAGCAGTTGGAATGGCATATACCCTTTCGGTTGATGACTTTATTTTTGGATCACATAGAAGCCATGGAGAGATTCTGGCAAAAGGGCTTTCGGCCATTCATCAATTGAATGATGAGCAACTGTCACAAATCATGCGGTCACATTTCAATGGAGCTACGCTTCGTCCTGTTGCAACCGACCATAAGGGTTCTGTCAAGTCGTTGGCAGTGAAGTTTCTTCTTTATGGAACACTTGCCGAGATTTTTGCCCGTAAAACTGGATTTAATAAAGGATTGGGCGGATCTATGCATGCATTCTTTACCCCGTTTGGGGTTTATCCCAATAACGCCATCGTGGGCGGATCAGGTGATATTGCGGTAGGTGCGGCACTATTCAAGAAAGTTAACCGAAAGAAGGGTATAGTTGTTGCAAATATCGGGGATGCATCCATGGCTTGTGGTCCGGTTTGGGAAGGAATTTCATTTGCCACCATGGATCAGTTTTCAGAACTTTGGGATGGAGATATGAAAGGTGGCCTTCCTTTAATCATAAACATCATGAATAATCAGTATGGTATGGGGGGGCAAACATGTGGTGAAACCATGGGCTATGGGATTGCCGCGCGAATTGGCGCAGGAGTTAACGAAGACCAGATGCATGCCGAAAGGGTCGACGGTTATAACCCCTTGGCTGTTATTGATGCATATGTCAGGAAGCGCAAGCTAATTGAAGAAAAAAGAGGACCTGTATTGCTTGATGTACTTACCTATCGCTATAGTGGGCATTCTCCTTCAGATGCCTCTTCTTATCGCTCGAAAGAAGAAGTGGAGGCATGGGAAGCCGCTGATTCAATCGCATGGTTTGGACAGGAACTGATCAACGAGGGAATTGCCAGCGAAGAGGTGCTTCAGAAAGTGGATGAAGAAATCACGTCAATCGTATCGTGGGCACTTAAGCTTGCTATTGACGATGAAGTTTCTCCACATATGGATATGAAGAACCAGCCTGACCTCATAGGCGAAATGATGTTTTCAAATGAGTCAATAGACCGATTGGAGGACAGGGCTCCCGAGGTAAATCATCCCATGGAAGAGAATCCTCGCGTTAAGCAGTTAGCCTCAAAGGAAAGATTTGCATTTGATGTCCAAGGGAAACCGCATTCAAAAATCAAGAACTATGTTGTCAGGGATGGGATTTTCGAGGCAATAATAGATCGTTTTTACAAAGATCCAACGCTGATTGCCTATGGGGAAGAAAATCGTGACTGGGGTGGAGCCTTTGCTGTATATCGTGGTTTAACAGAGGCATTGCCTTACCATCGCCTTTTTAATTCTCCTATTTCCGAGGCAGCCATTGTCGGAACAGCCATAGGCTATGCCATGTGTGGCGGCAGGGTAGTGCCTGAAATCATGTATTGTGATTTTCTGGGAAGGGCAGGGGATGAGGTGTTTAACCAGCTTCCCAAATGGCAGGCAATGAGTGGAAATGTTCTCAAAATGCCGGTTGTTCTTCGGGTTTCTGTCGGATCGAAATATGGTGCACAACATTCACAGGACTGGACTGCGCTCGCAGCACATATCCCCGGATTGAAAGTAGTCTTCCCGGTAACGCCCTATGATGCCAAGGGGCTGATGAACAGTGCTCTTCAGGGAACAGATCCCGTTATATTTTTTGAGAGTCAGCGGGTTTATGATATGGGAGAATTGTTTCATGAGGAGGGCGTACCTGAAGGATATTATGAAATTCCAATTGGGGAACCTGATGTAAAACGAAGAGGGAATGATGTTACCATTCTTTCGATTGGAGCCACACTTTATCGTGCCTTGGAGGCAGCTGATATCCTGAGTGAAAAGTACAATTTGTCGGCCGAAATCATTGATGCAAGATCGCTTGTGCCATTTAATTACCAGACTGTTATTGATTCGGTACGCAAAACTGGCAGAATAGTTGTTACAGGAGATGCTTCCACAAGGGGGTCATTCTTACGTGAATTAGCTTCGACCATTACTGAGCTGGCCTTTGATTACCTCGATGCACCACCGGTAGTTGTCGGGTCACGGAATTGGATTACGCCGGCATATGAATTGGAAGAATATTTCTTTCCACAAGCTTCATGGATTGTTGATGCGATACATCAAAGGATTCTACCCTTGAATGGGCATCAATCATCGATTGATTTTTCGGAGAGTGCTCAACTAGAACGAAATGCCAGAGGAATTTAATTCACTTGCATTTCGTTTGATATTTGAAAAGCTGTATTATTTCGGGAGAACAAAACTGTATCATTTCAGTTTTATTCTTTTTCTTGTTAGAATATACGCAGAACGGCTCCTATTTTTAGTACCGATTGGCTTGTCAGGTTATTCAGTTCACAAAGTTCATTAACCGTGACCTGGAACCTGCGGGCAATCAACCAAAGAGAATCTCCTGATTTTACAACATATTCAGAAGGAGTGTCCTTCATGTCTATGACATGGTTCTTAGGAGTCGTTTTTGGTTTTTGTACCAGATCGGCCAACATTTCTTTGCCATATATTTCCGGCCTGATCCTGCCCGCATCAAAATCGTAAACCAATTCCGGATTATAAGCCCTGCCATTCTCCCTGATCTCAAAGTGGAGATGCGTTCCGGTAGCTCTTCCGGTTCTCCCTCCCAAACCAATAATTTGCCCTGTATTAACGGTATCACCTGGGTTAACTAAAATACTTGACAGATGGGAATAATAAGTTTCCAAGCCATGAAAGTGATTTATGACCACCAGTTTGCCATAACCATAATAAGAAGTGGCACGTGTGACGATACCCTGGTAGGCTGCAACGACCGTATCCCCTAACTGAAGTTTAATGTCTGTGCCAGTATGCATCCTGCCTTTTCTCATCCCGTATTTACTGATCACTTTGCCTGGAAAAGGAACGACAAATTGATCGAGGACCTCGCTGAACGAAGGTATTGCATCTTCGTCAATCAGGAAAACATCCTCTGAAACTGCAAATTCAGGACCGATATCGAGAGTGTCCGTAAATAATTCCTCGTCCAAAACGTATAATGATACCGAGTCAGTGCGTGTATGAAAACCTGCCTCAGCGCGAAAAGCGAATAGTAGGAATACAATAAAAAATGTAAGTAATAGCTTGATAAATAATACTTTCACGTTTTGCAGAATTTGGTTTGTTTTGTTTCGTTTGTTTACAGCAACCATTTCTGTACGGCTGGAGGCAAAAATATAGAAAATTTTTCAAATGAAAATGTGAAATTTTCTATTGGCAGGATACCAAAGGATAGATTTTTAGTCCGTATTTCATTAATTTGGGACTATTATTGAGTTTGCTATGGAAAATTATTATTCATTTCTCATTAAAAAATTACAAAGTCAAGATCAATCATTCAGTAAAGGGAAAATCCGAAAGGTCAATGGTCATATTCATTCGCCATTTTCTTTTAGTGCCTTTACAAATATTCAACAGCCTTTTTCAATGGCGGTTGAAGAAGATATTTCTGTTCTGGGGATCAATGATTTTTATACAACAGATGGATATCCGGTTTTTGCAGAACTAGCCCGAGAGATGAAAGTATTTCCCTTGTTCAATATTGAATTTATGGGTCTACAAATGGAGGAACAGAAGGCCGGTATCCGTGTAAATGACCCTCAGAATCCTGGTAGAACCTATATCAGTGGCAAGGGATTGGCTTTTCCGGTTTCATTCAGAGAACAGGCAAGTGCGAAGATGGATCTCCTGATGAAAGAGAGTAACCGTCAGACATATAAGATGGTAGAGATGCTCAATCTTCATCTTGAAAGGAAATCGGTTGGTATCAGCTTTACTGCAGAGGAGCTGCATCGAACTTTTGCCCGCAATCTCTTCAGGGAAAGACATATTGCAACCGCAGTCAGAAACGCCGTATTTGAAAAGTATTCAGATGCGGAAACCAGAAAAGCGATACTGGAGAAAATTCTGGGATCAACTGTTCCTGAAAACACCTTAAATGATCATTCCAGCCTTGAAAATGAGATCAGGAATAAGCTGCTTAAAGCTGGAGGGCCCGCCTATGTACCCGAAGATGAGGACGCATTCCTATCACTTGAGCAAGTACTTCAACTTATAATTGACGGTGGGGGTATACCTTGTTATCCTGTACTTCTGGATGATGCGAAGGGAAACCTTACTGACTTCGAAGCAGATTATTCAGCAATGGCTCAAAAGCTTAAGGATAAAGGGATATTCATGATTGAATTGATCCCTGGACGAAATGATTTTCACATTCTGAAAGAATTTGTGAAGTTCTTCGACCAAAAGGGGTTTGTGATCACTTTCGGTACCGAACACAACACTCCCAAGCTTGATCCATTGACTGTTTCGTGTCGGGGAGGGGTTCAACTTGATGAATTTCTGATGGAGATTAATTACAGGGGTGCATGCATTATTGCAGCCCATCAATTTCTGGTCTCCATTGCGAAGGAAGGATTTCCAACACAACGTTTTCCTGAGACAAACCGGTTGAATGAACTCGCCAATTTGGGGGGAAAAATCATTGAAAATTTTATACATAGTTGATAATGAACAGCAGAATTGATGAGTTAGTAGAGGTCTCCCGATATTATGGACAGAGAAAGGATTTTGTTATAGCCGGTGGTGGAAATACTTCATGGAAGGATGATCAATATCTTTATATCAAGGCCAGTGGGATCAGTTTATCAACAATCACGGAGCATGGATTCTGTATTCTTGACCGAAGCAAGTTGAATGACATTTCTTCGATGGTCTTCAGTAGCGATTCCGCAACCAGAGAAGAACAGGTAAAAAACGCACTGATGGCATGTCGGATTAATCCGGATACCGGACTGCGGCCTTCTGTTGAAACTTCTCTTCATAATCTATTTGAATATTCATTCGTCGTCCATACCCACCCAACATTGGTAAATGCACTGATGTGCAGTAAGGACGCTTTGAATAAAACGGAAGAGTTATTTGGTGACATTGCCTTGTTTATCCCATATTCCGACCCCGGATTTATGCTTTTTACAATCATCAGGCAAAAGATTCTGGATTACCGGGCACGGAAAGGGCATGATCCGCATCTGGTATTTATTCAGAATCATGGTGTTTTCGTGGCTGCGAACACAACAGACGAAATCAAAGGACTTTATCATCGGATAGAGAAGGCAATCCGGAGTTTTGTCAAACATGTCCCTGACAATAAACCATTGCCTTTATCAGATATAATCACAGGTATAATTCCTGCGGTTCGAATGCTTCTGTCAACAGAAACGGTCCAATTGGTGCGGGGATTTCATTCAACAGTTTTGGATCATTTTATTACTAATTCCGTTCAATTTGGCAAAATATCCATGCCCTTTACCCCTGATCAAATGGTTTATTGCCAATCGGAATATTTGTTTATTGAAAATTCTTCATCACAACATGAGATATTGAGTGAAATCAGCGCAAAGGCCAGGGAATACAGAGACCGAAAAGGGACAAATCCAAAATTGATTTTTGTTCGTGGAGAGGGAGTTTTGGTGGTTGCCAATACGGCCATGGCTCTTGACTACCTTGCTGATATCGTAATGGATTTTACTATGATCGCCTTCCTTTCCGAAAATTTTGGTGGCCCCCATCCAATGACTGCTGAACAGGTTTTATTTATTGAAAACTGGGAAGTTGAGAACTACCGCAAAAAAGTATCTCTAGGTGCAAATAATGGGGGTAGGGTTGAGAATAAGGTGGTTATTGTCACAGGTGCTGCCCAGGGATTTGGGGCTGGTATTGCAGAACTGATGTTTGAACAGGGAGCAAACATTGTAATAGCTGACATGAATAAGGAAAAGGGTATTGAAATGACGGAAACCCTTAACCGAAAAGCCACAATGAACAGGAGCATATTTTTAAAAGTGGATGTTTCAGATCCACTTTCAGTGAGCACGATGGTGAACAAGGTGGTTTCCTTTTTTGGTGGAGTTGATGTAGTGATATCCAATGCCGGGATTTTGCGTGCCGGGGGAATTGAAGATATGACGCCTGAAACATTTGACCTTATGACCCGCGTGAATTATAACGGATACTTCCACTGTGTGAAATATACCGGGCCCGTCATGAAGTTGCAACATCAATATCGTCCTGATTATTATATGGATATTATTCAGATAAACTCAAAATCAGGATTGAAGGGGAGCAACAAAAACTTTGCCTATTCCGGCGGCAAGTTCGGGGGTATCGGATTGACACAGTCTTTTGCCCTCGAGCTAATGCCATACAGAATTAAAGTAAATGCGGTATGTCCCGGGAATTTTTTTGATGGTCCGCTTTGGTCCGATCCAGTTAACGGACTATTTGTACAATATTTAAGGGCGGGAAAAATCCCTGGAGCACAAAGTGTTGAAGATGTAAAGAATCATTATGAGAGCCAGGTTCCTGCCGGACGGGGGTGTACTGCCCTCGATGTGGTGAAGGCAATTTATTATATCATTGAACAAGAATACGAGACAGGTCAGGCCGTTCCGGTAACTGGCGGTCAGGAAATGTTGGGCTGACACAAATTGTAATACCTTAAAAAATCTGTAGAATGAATACAACAGCAGTCAGAATGTATGGGAAAAACGACCTGCGACTTGAATCTTTTGAGTTGCCGGCAATCAAGGAAGACGAAATCCTGGCGAAGGTGGTTTCCGATAGCATCTGCATGTCATCATATAAAGCTGCCCATCAGGGGAGCGACCATAAAAGGGTTCCTGATAATGTTTCAGAGCATCCTGTAATCATAGGGCATGAATTCGCCGGCGAGATAATCGAAGTTGGGGCACGCTGGAGCCATAAATTTAAGCCTGGTCAGAAATACTCCATACAACCAGCCATATATTACCCGGAGGGCCCGGTTGGGATACTCAGTGCTCCCGGATATAGCTATCAGTACATCGGTGGAAATGCTACCTATGTAATAATTCCGAAAGATGTACTTGAGCAGGATTGCCTCCTTGTTTACAATGGTCCCGGGTATTATCCGGCATCCCTGGCAGAACCGCTTTCTTGCGTGATTGGTGCAATGCATGCTAACTATCATACACGTCCCGGATCTTATGTACACGAAATGGAAATCAAACAAGGGGGCCGAATGGCAATCCTTGCAGGTGTAGGCCCAATGGGTTTGGCAGCCATCAATTACGTAGTTAACCGGCGAGACCGAAAGCCATCACTACTGGTTGTCACAGATATTGATCAGAAACGACTAGATCGGGCAGCTGAAATTTTTTCAGTCGAATGGGCAAAAACCAGGGGTATTGATTTGGTGTACCTGAATACCTCTGATAGTGAAGACCCGATCGCTCTCCTTCGCCAACAAACAAAAGGTATAGGATATGACGATGTTTTTGTTTTTGCACCGGTATCCAACGTAATTGAACAGGGTGATGCGATTCTGGCCAATGACGGATGTCTCAACTTCTTTGCCGGGCCATCCGATCCTGGATTTTCCGCAAAAATGAATTTTTATAATGTCCATTATGCTTCCACCCATATTGTTGGAACCTCCGGAGGTAATAATGATGATATGGTGGAAGCTTTGGAATGCATGTCAAAGGGATTGGATCCTGCTGGTTTGGTGACGCATATAGGCGGACTGAATGCTGTCATAGATACGACATTAAATCTGCCCTCGATTCCAGGTGGGAAAAAGTTGATATATACTCATAAGGACCTTCCTTTGACTGCAATCAGCGATTTTGGAATCTTGGGTAAAACACTGCCATTTTATAGTGATCTGGCTGCCATTATTGCCAAAACCAATGGATTATGGTCGGTCGAAGCGGAAGAATATTTACTCCAAAATGCACCTGAAATCTCAGATAGGTTGAGTATATAAATAAAAATGCCATCCTGAAAGATGGCATTTTCTTTAACCAAACTAAACAAACTTATGAAGAGATCAATATCTCCAATTGTGTATTTGACTGTTCATATGAATAAAGGATTAATAGGGAGGTTAAATATTTTAAAATAAAAAAAAAGGGAGCTAATTAGCTCCCCTTTTAATTGTTAACCCCCAAATACACATGTCAGACAGATATCTGACGTGAAGTATGACAAAATTAATGTACTTTTTTAAAAATGCAACTCAATTTGTTATTTTTTTATCCGTTTACCTGTGATAATGGCAATTTCTCTGGATGCAATGGCCACCGCTTCATCCGGTCTAGTTATTCTGATCTGGGCTTTTGAATAAAACGGAACTCTTTTTTGTAGTGTTTCCGTTATGAAATGCACCAGTTGTTCACGATTTTTGCCTCGGATGAGCGGCCTGTCTGTTTTTGATTTCAATAACCTTTCAGCCAAAATCGCAGGGTCGATGTCCATAAACAATGTAATTCCGGTTTCATTCATGAGCTCCATATTGTCGAAAAAGCAGGGTGCTCCCCCACCAGTTGCGATTACGACTTCACTGAATTGAGATACTTCCTCAAGGGCCTGTCTTTCCTTATTTCGAAAGCCTGATTCTCCCAATTCTTCAAAAAGCTGTGGAACTGTCCTGCAATTCCTCTCTTCTATATATTTGTCGAGATCAATAAAGGAAAGACCGAGGCTTTTTGCCAGGTTCAAGCCTAATGTTGACTTTCCACATCCCATATATCCTACAAGATAAATTCTCATTTCAGAAAAGGCTCATCTGATTGGCATCTTCCTCGCCGGGACGTTGGATCTCAAACGGAATATCATCAACCGGTGCATTTCCTGGTTCCATATCTTCATTTGTAGGGATATCATGTTCATCCTTTATTACTGGTTCCAGTTCACGGATATTCTCGACATAGAAGTTCGATAGCCTTTTGCCTTTTGCTTTCCAGCTCTTAATTCCAATGAATTCCGCAACTTCGATGATTTCATTTTCCCGGTCACTGTTTTTACCCCCGAATTCGATTTCAAACCGTGGATAACGAACCCAGGTCACACTCACCAGTTTATTTCCAGGATTCTCACCAATGAATCCGATAAGTTTATTGAGGGTTTCCTCAATTTCGAATCGCTTCACATAGTAATATTCCTGTTCAGCATCGTAATAGACGACAGAAAGGATCTTGGAAGGATCAAATTTTTCGATGGCAAGAATGTTGTTTTCGAAATGATTGCTGAGGTCGTAATTATATAGCTGATATTCTCCTGATTTATAAATGACAAGAATTTTGTCTTCTCCCTTGAATTCTCCAAGGTATTTGCCTCTTTTATCAGCGTTAAGTCTTTGCACATCCGGGTCAAAATAGATTTTCAAGCCTCCCAGGGTTGAAATCCCTCTTTCATGCAGGGTTATTTTATGGACATCATATTTTGTCAGGATATTACCCATGGATTGTCGTCCTTTGATAGTCAATTCACCCATGTCCACTTCGAAGACCAGTTTCTTGATTCTCGGTTTTGGTTTAAGAATAACCCTGAGAACCTCAGCTTCCCCGTTGGGATTATTACTGAAATATAGAATACGG
The DNA here is from genome assembly GCA_001270045.2 of Bacteroidales bacterium 6E. Classification (GTDB taxonomy): domain Bacteria; phylum Bacteroidota; class Bacteroidia; order Bacteroidales; family Prolixibacteraceae; genus UBA1413. Next base: position 50,360 of record DF970673.1, read on the forward strand.
GAGCCTTTGTTGCCCATGGTTACGTCATATTCCTTATCCCTTGTAACTCCCGTAACGGCAAATCTCTTCATGTAGGCAAATCCGGTCTTCCCATCACGATAAACAACATTATAGATGGTTCGGTCATCATCTTTCCGAAAGATATCAACATGGATGACATTTTTACCGATAAAAGCTTTTTCACTTACCTTGGTTACAAGGTAGGTCCCATCGCGCCTGAATATGATTACGTCGTCAAGATCGGAACAATCGCAAATATACTCTGCCTTCTTCAGACTGGTTCCAAGGAAACCTTCATTACGGTCGATATAGAGTTTCTCATTGGCAACCACGACTTTGGCGGCGACGATATTTTCAAAGTTTCGTATTTCGGTACGTCGTTCACGGCCCTTGCCATATTTTGATTTCAGTTTTTCGAACCAATCGATTGTGAATGGAATAATATTGGCGATTTTTTCGTTAATCTGTTCAATTTCCTCCTCGATGCCCAATAAAAGTTCAGTGGCCTTAAATGCGTTGAACTTCAGGATTCTTGCCATCCTGATTTCCATCAGTTTCATGATGTCGTCTCGCGTAACCTCCCTTTTCAAATTGGGTTTCCAGGGATCGAGCCTTTTATCGATATGCGCCACTGCCGCATCCATGTCCTCAGCTTCTTCAAATTCCCTGTCTTTGTATATTCTTTCTTCAATGAAGATCTTTTCAAGTGATGAAAAATGCCATGCCTCTTCAAGCTCACTCTTTCTTATCTCGAGTTCCAGTTGGAGGAGTTGCCGGGTGGCATCGACTGATTTTTTTAGGATTTCAGTTACCCCTATGAATGCCGGTTTGTCATTTTCTATGATGCAGGAGTTGGGGCTAAGTGATATCTCACAATCAGTGAAGGCATAAAGTGCATCAATGGTTTTATCTGAAGAAACACCTGGTGTAAGATGAACAAGGATCTCGACATTTGCAGCCGTGTTGTCATCGATCTTCCTAATCTTGATTTTGCCCTTCTCGTTGGCCTTAATGATCGACTCAATAACCGTGGTTGTGGTCTTGCTGAAAGGAATCTCTGTGATAACCAGAGTTTTACTGTCTCTTTTTTCGATCTTTGCCCTAACTTTTATCGCGCCTCCCCTTACTCCGTCGTTGTATTTGGAAACATCGACTGATCCACCGGTCGGAAAGTCTGGGAATAATTCGAAACCCTCATTCTTCAAATAGGCAACCGCGGCATCGATAAGCTCAACAAAATTGTGTGGGAATATTTTTGAGGCCAGCCCGACTGCAATCCCTTCAACACCTTGTGCAAGTAGCAGTGGAAATTTGGCTGGAAGTGTAACCGGTTCTTTTTTCCTTCCATCGTATGATAGTTTCCACTCAGTCGTTTTCGGGTTGAAAAGAATTTCATGTGCAAATTTGGAGAGCCGTGCTTCTATATAACGTGGTGCAGCGGCTCCGTCTCCGGTGAGAATATTTCCCCAGTTTCCCTGGGTATCAACCAACAAATCCTTTTGTCCAAGCTGGACGAGAGCGTCACCGATTGAGGCATCCCCATGTGGATGGTATTGCATGGTTTGTCCAATAATATTGGCAACCTTGTTGTACCTTCCATCATCCATTTCACGCATCGCGTGTAATATTCTTCTCTGCACAGGTTTCAGACCATCGATGACATAAGGCACAGCTCTTTCCAGAATGACATAGGAAGCGTAATCGAGAAACCATTGTTTGTACATTCCCGACAGATAGGTAATTCCTTCCTTGGATCCTTCCGGCTTGTTATCTGGTGCCTGATATTGTTCTTCCTGCATTTTAAATCTTGGGTTTTGAGTTTTTAGGCAACTTCGTCCTTCTCTATATAAAGGTTTTCAATGATGAAGTCCTGACGTTCAGGCGTATTTTTGCCCATATAAAATTCAAGCATCTGGGTCATCGATTCGTGCTTCTTCATTTGCACTGGTTCAAGCCGGATATTCTCACTGATGAAGTTTTTGAACTCATCGGGGGAAATCTCCCCTAAACCTTTAAATCGGGTAATTTCAGGATTGCCTTTTAGTGTTTGGATTGCCTGAAGTTTTTCCTCTTCTGAATAGCAGTAGATAGTCTGCTTCTTGTTTCTTACCCTGAACAACGGGGTTTGAAGGATGAATAAGTGTCCACGACGAAGTAATTCCGGAAAGAATTGAATAAAGAAAGTGATCAGAAGAAGCCGGATGTGCATACCATCGACATCAGCATCTGTGGCAATAATCACTTTATTGTATCTCAGGTCTTCAATGTCATCTTCAATGTTCAGGGCTGCCTGAAGCAGATTAAACTCTTCATTTTCATAGACAACTTTTTTGGTAAGTCCATAAGTGTTCAATGGTTTTCCCTTCAGGCTGAAAACTGCTTGGGTGTCCACATCCCTTGATTTGGTAATGGATCCACTGGCTGAGTCCCCCTCTGTGATGAAAATGCTTGTATCCTCTTTTTTCTCGTCATTGTCGTTGTAATGGATCCGGCAATCACGGAGCTTTCGGTTATGCAAGCTAACCTTTTTTGCCCTTGCCTTTGCCAGCTTTTTAATGCCTGAGATAGCCTTTCTCTCGCGTTCTGACTCCTGGATCCTTCGCAGGAGCACTTCTGCTGTGTCAGCGTTTTTATGCAGATAGTTATCCAGCTCCTTGGCCACGAAGTTGGTGACATAAGTCCTGACTGTCGGGCCATCGGGACCTATGTCACGAGACCCGAGTTTTGTTTTGGTTTGTGATTCGAATACCGGTTCCTCTACCTTGATGCTTATGGCAGCCACAATGGATGCCCGAATGTCGCTAGGGTCAAAATCTTTTTTATAAAAGTCACGAATGGTTTTCACCACTACTTCCCTGAAAGCCTGAAGATGTGTTCCTCCCTGGCTTGTGTGCTGCCCGTTAACGAACGAATAATAATCTTCACCGTATTGATTCCCATGGGTCATGGCAATCTCGATGTCTTCACCTTTCAAATGGATAATTGGGTATAAGGGCTCCCCCTCAAGATTTTCCTCCAGAAGATCTCTTAGTCCGTTTTTTGAGTAATACTTTTGTCCGTTATATTCTATGGTCAATCCTGCATTCAGGAAGGTATAGTTCTTGATCATGTTGATGACATAATCATTGATGTACCTGAAGTTCCTGAAAACGCTTTCATCCGGTCTGAAAACAACCATGGTACCGTTGGGTTCAGAGGTGTCGGCTAGAGGCAAATCATCTATCTGTATTCCTTTACTGAATCTAAGCTCCTTTACCTGTCCCTCACGGATTGCCCTGATGGCGAAATCGATTGATAATGCATTGACTGCCTTGATTCCGACCCCATTGAGCCCAACCGATTTTTTGAATACCTTGGAGTCATATTTGGCTCCAGTATTCATTTTACTGACAACATCAGCCAATTTGCCGAGTGGAATTCCGCGACCATAGTCACGTACCATAACCTTATCCTGCTCGATAAATACTTCAATCTTCTTTCCATGGCCCATCATAAACTCATCAACCGAGTTGTCTAGGACTTCCTTCAGCAGGACATATATACCATCATCGGCGGCAGATCCGTCTCCCAGCTTTCCAATGTACATACCCGGCCTTCTGCGGATATGTTCCTGCCATTCCAATGTTTTAATGGTTCCTTCGTCGTATTGCGCGGTCATATATAGTTTTCAGTTTGATGCAAATATAGATAAAACCTTGGGCTTTTCAGGGTTGAAAAAATACCAGTAATAAACAGGCTGTAGTTGAAAAACCAATGGTAATGAATGGGTTGAGTGAGTGTGCTAAGTTGAAAAAAAAACTTTTCAGCTGTTACTTTTGATGATACCCATCTTTTTCATCAAAAGTGACGCATTCATGGTTCTCACAATACCAGGCCTGAGTTTGTAATCAAAAACAAGCTCATCCCCATCATGCAAAATTTCAAAGCAATAGTTGGTGATGCGGTCAGGATAAAGTTTTTCCATTTCCGTTAGTTGAACATCATGGGTGGCAAGGATTGTTGCCGATTGGGTTGTTGCGAGTTCCCTTACAAGATATTGTGATCCCTTTAATTTATCGGTTGAGTTTGTGCCTTTCAGCATCTCGTCCAGCAGTACAAGCATGGCCTCGCCGCTTCTCAATCTTTCCATCAGTTTGGCAAGACGCTTCAATTCAGCCAAAAAGTATGATTCCTCCATCAGCAATGAATCGGTAGTTCTCATGCTCGTATAGATATCAAGTGGGTAATATTGCATCTTTTCTGCAGTTACCGGACATCCCAAACCTGCCAACACGAAGTTCAAACCGACAGATCTGAGGAATGTACTCTTACCGGCCATGTTCGCCCCTGTAATTATTGCAATTTCTGACCATTCTTTTATGTAAATGTCATTGACGATTCTCTTTTCGGGTTTCAACAACGGGTGTCCAAGGCCTGTTGCATCAAGAATGATATTCTCTTTTAAGGGAATAGGCCAGGTGTATTTTGGATTATGATCGGCAAAAGTTGCCAAACTGGTCAGTGCATCAAAGACATCAATCGTCTTAAGCCAGCTTTTAAGTCTTGAAGCGTTTGCTTCTTGCCAGTCGTGTAAACGGATAATGGATTTTAAATCCCAGATGAGAAGTGAATTAAGAATCATTCCGGGAATGATATTTTGCCGGATCTCAAATTGTGCCATCCGTTTTTTTAATGACCTGAAAGCACTGGTAGCCTTTACGTCTTTAGTGATATTATCTCGAAGCGATTGTAATTCAGCGCAATGAAAGTCTTGCTTCTCTATCAAATCGAGAAGAGAAATATATTTCTCTGTCGTTTGAGTTCTGTTTCCAAATAATAAATAATATCTATCAATGATTTTGCGATAATTGAAAATAAGTCCCAGGTTAATGAGTATCATAAGCAATAGCCAAAGGTGTGTCCCTCCCGTAATCAGCCACACTAATGCGACACCTGATAATCCCGGTAGGATGTAAATCATTGTTCGCAATATTTTCAAATTTTTTATTTGATATTGGTCGGAAGAATTGCCTGTAAGCATCGCTTTCTCTGCATCTGACACTTCCAATAAACTGCCTTCAAGAATAAATTGGGTCCTCCAGTCACGAAGTTGTGTGAGTTCAAGGATTGAATTTTGTCTTACGTTGATTTCGTCAGGTTTTAGAAGGGGAGCCTGCAACCATTTAGCCAAAACTTCCTTCCCCCCTGATGTAGTCGTCCTGTTCAACATTTGAAACAGTGAACCTTTCCCGAATATATCCAAATCGAATGTATAAGGGTGGTTGGGATTACTAAATTCATTACCATCTTGAAAGTCTCCAAATCCATGATGGGCTGCCTTTATTTCCCTTTCGCATAATATCGACAACACCTGGTTTCTCTTCTTGTCCCTGGAAGTTTGAATGTGTTTTCTGACCAGGAAAAGGAAAAATGCGAATGAGGCAGCTGGGAGCAATATGGCCGGGACCAGTGAATGTCTGAAAATCCAATAGAAAACGAAGGTGCCTAAAAATGCTATTAGCCGCAGGATAGAGAATTGTTCCATCCTTCGGGATAGCATGGCTGTCTTACTGCAGGCGTCTTCATTTTTTGACAGGTAGTATTCAATGATGGTCATGATTCCGTTTCAGTGTTTGAGTTGAGCTTTCCAAAATATCCGTTATGGAAGCTGTGAAAACAATTTCGTCAATTGAGTGGCATACCTGTGATGATATATTCAATTCCAACTTATTGTGTGATGGGTGGGGGTGTTATGAAATTGTATTTGTGGAATACGTATACGATTAATAAAACCGTTACGCTTATTATGGCGAAAGTCAGAAACAGGAGCCATACATTGCCTGATTTAAGGGGTGTTTTTTCAAATCGTGGCAAGCGGGTGACAAAGAACCTGGTTTCGATAAAAATCAAAAAGCGATAAAAGATATATCCCAGTCCTATGCCTAAAGCCCATCCGCCAATGATATCCAGCGGATAATGATTACCATTATATATACGGGTATATGATATCAGGACGGCCCAAATCAGGATGGTAAAAAAACTCAGCCTGTTTCGGAAAAGAGGAGCAGTAAAGGCTAGGATAAAGAAGGTGTTGGAGGCGTGTGAAGAAACGAAGCCATAGAGGCCCCCCTTTCGAAGAACAACATGGACCAAATCTCTGATTATCGGATCATGACCAGGCCTGGGTCTTTGGGTGATCATTTTAATTAAGGTGGATATCTGGTCACTGGCAATAAGGCCAAGTATCATCATAAATATGATCAACATTGCCTTTCGCTCATAATTGCGAAAGGCAACCAAAATGATCATCAGGTAGAAGAAGAGCCAGGTTTCCTTCCGGGTGAAAAGAAGCATGGCTGAATCCCAAAATGGGGAATGTATCTGATTGAGGGATAGGAAAAGGTTGCTGTCGAATTGCAGTATGGTTTCCATCCTTTAAATCTATGCATGTGTTAAAATCGACCATATACGGTCTTTGAGTTCAATAATATTATAACCGGTCACGGAAGAGAAAAACAGGTGGGGTATATCATGTAATTCCTTGCTGATGTCTTTCATCAGTTCTTCGTCGAGCATGTCTGATTTGCTTATGGCCAGGAATCTCTGTTTGTCAAGTAACTCGGGATTGTACTTACCCAGTTCATTCATCAAAATCTGGTATTCCTTTCGATAATCTTTGGCATCAGCAGGGATGAGGAACAATAGCATTGAATTTCTTTCAATGTGGCGCAAGAATCTTAGCCCAAGGCCTTTGCCGGTATGAGCCCCTTCAATGATGCCGGGTATGTCAGCCATGACAAATGATTGTCTGTCGCGGTAGCTGACAATGCCTAAATTGGGAATCAGGGTTGTGAAAGGATAGTCTGCAATTTTCGGTTTGGCTGCAGAAACTGCTGCGAGCAATGTCGATTTTCCCGCATTCGGAAATCCAACCAGTCCAACATCGGCCAGAACTTTCAGTTCCAGGATTACCCATCCTTCTATGCCAGGTTCACCTGGTTGGGCATACCTGGGTGTTTGATGAGTGGCTGATTTGAAATGTGTGTTACCAAGTCCTCCGCGTCCTCCGGGCATCAGAATCCGTTCTTCTTTGTCCTGGGTAATTTCCATCATGAATTCCCCGGTTTCGGCATCACGGACCACGGTGCCAAGCGGTACCTCAATGTATTTATCCTCTCCACTTGCTCCGAAACTGCATTGCTTGCCTCCCGATTCTCCATGCCCGGCCTTGATATGGCGCTGATATTTCAGGTGAAGCAATGTCCACATTTGGGCATTTCCCCGGAGGTATACATTTCCGCCCCTGCCACCATCTCCTCCGTCGGGTCCACCCTTGGGGACAAATTTCTCGCGCCTCAGATGGGCGGATCCGGGTCCACCGTTTCCCGACTGGCAAAATATCTTTACGTAATCAACAAAATTGGATTCTGACATCTGTGGAATTATACTGTTATAATTTATTGCAAGGTATCAACGGCTTTTATTAACCTGTCTGCAATATCTTCAATATTACCCATGCCATTGATGCTGTAATATTTACCTTGATCAGAATAATACCTGATCAAAGGTGCTGTCTTTTGGTTGTAAACTTCAATGCGGTTTTTGATGATGCTCAGATCCTGGTCGTCGCTGCGGCCTGATATAAGCCCCCTCTTCAGGAGACGGTCAATTAATTCCTGTTCTTCAACTTCAAGTGATAGCATTCCTTTCAAGGGTGCCCCTTGTTTAATTAATAATTTATCAAGGGCGACTGCCTGGTCGACTGTTCGGGGAAATCCATCGAAAATAAAACCTTTTGCCTCGGGTGTGGATTCCATTTTTTGTCTGATCATGCAAATCACTACCGAATCCGGCACCAGTTCACCCTTGTCAATGTATTTTTTTGCCTGATTGCCAAGGGAGGTTTGCCGGGAAATCTCGTTTCGGAGAATTTCCCCTGTCGATAAGTGGTTGAGGTGATATGTACTGATCAGAAACTCAGCCTGGGTGCCTTTGCCGGCGCCTGGAGGGCCAAACAGAACTAGATTCAGCATGACTAACAGGTTTTATGGTACGATCGAATAAATGTCAATCAGATTTCTTCCTTGCCCGTCGTAATCCAGCCCATATCCAACAATGAAGTCGTTGGGGATTTCCAGTCCAATATAATCGAGTTTTACACTTTTTATCATGGCCTCTGGCTTAAATAACAAGGTGGCTATCTTTACTTCTTTAGGCTTTAAAATAGCTAACTGGGCCATGATTTCTTCGATGGTCTGACCTGAATCGACGATGTCCTCCAAAACGATGACCGACCTGTCTTCAATGGATTCATTTAATCCAATCAGTTGCCTGATGGCTCCGGTGGAATGGATACCCTTATAAGATGCCATCTTGACAAAGGTGATTTCAGCTCCCTGAACATCAATCCGTTTGAAAAGATCGGCCGCAAACATAAAGGACCCGTTCAGCACACAAACAAACAAAGGATTCTTCCCCTCCAGGTCGCGGTTCATATCTGCAGCCATGTGTTCGATGACCTCACGAATTTTTTCATAAGGAATGTAGAGCTGGAACTCTTTGTCGAGCAACTTTATTTTTTTCATAACAAATTGGATTTCTGATGATATGGGCAGGTCTGATATTGATTAAAAACTTATTTTAGCAATGAACAGGCAAAGTAACAAAAACAATTTAAACACTTAAAAGAAAAATTCAGATATGACACCGAAAGTTAGCATTATTATGGGAAGTACCTCCGATCTGGGAGTGATGGAAGCAGCTGCAAAGATTTTTGATGAATTTGAAATTCCATTTGAAATTAATGCCTTGTCGGCCCATCGAACACCTGATGAGGTTGAGAAATTTGCCCGGGCTGCCAAAGGCAGGGGTATTAAGGTAATTATCGCAGGAGCTGGTATGGCGGCCCATTTGCCTGGAGTTGTTGCAGCCATGACCCCACTGCCTGTGATTGGGGTGCCGATCAAGGTGGGTTTTGAAGGTCTTGATGCCTTGCTGTCAATAGCCCAGATGCCTCCCGGCATTCCTGTTGCCACCGTTGCAGTTAATGGTGCAATGAATGCTGCCCTTTTAGCGATTCAAATGATGGCTACAGGAGATAGCGACCTGATGGAAAAGTTTGTAACCTACAAGGAAAACCTGAAGAGTAAAATTGTAAAGGCAAACAAGGAATTGTCAGAAGTGAAATTCAGGTTTAAAACAAATTGATCCGGAATATGGTCATGTTGTAAACTTGCATAATTTTTTCATGGAACGGGAAACTTCAGCTGCCGTATAAAAGACGGTTGTTAGGTTTCCCGTTTTTAATGGTTATATTCTGGATAATAAAGGGTTGCGATTGATTTGAGATCGGTAAATTTTTGTGGAGTGTGACCTCCAATATTACAAATGCTCTTTTAAGTGAAAATATAAATAGCATATGTAAAAAATAAAACCTTACTTTGAGCTGGAAATTAAAACCAGTTGGTTCACGCTCATGAAGGTATTTCTTCTTTTTGCCTTAATGTTATCCGGCTTGTTTTTGACAGCCGGACAAGGGCTTACCAATACAAGTGCCCGCTCTGTTTCCATGGCGAATGCCGTTATTGCATCTCCCTCCAATGAATCACTGTTCAGTAATCAGGCTGGATTAGCTGGCATCCGGGATTTTCTGATCACGGTCACTTATGAATCCAAGTATGGTTTGAATGAGTATTCGACCATGGCCCTTGGTACCGTAATCCCTTTCGCCAAAGGAACTGCGGGAATATCATTCACACAGTTTGGCCGAAAATTATACAGGATTAGCAAGACAGGCATTGCATATTCCAGGAATTTTGGAGAAAGTGTGGCCGCTGCCTTGCAATTTGATGTTTTATCAGAGTCTTTCCCCGAGAACAGTCTTCCATTTATGACCATGACGGTTGAAATGGGCATGATTACCATAATCAGTCCAATTGTCAAAGTCGGGTTCCATCTCTGCAATCCCTTTTCTTACACGAAATCGGCAATTGTTTCCATGCATCGGAGACCTTCGGTTTTCAGGTGTGGAGTTGCATGGATTATCAGCAACGAGTTGAACTATTTTGGCGAAATTGAAAAGATGTCCGGAAACTTACCATGCATAAAGACTGGTATTGAGTTTTCTGCATTGGGTGCATTTAAATTGCGGGCCGGAGTGCAGGGAGTCGATCTTCAGCCGTCTGCCGGATTTGGATTTATTAATGACAGACTGATGGTTGATATGGGTTTCAGCTACCATGGAAATCTTGGATTTTCACCAATCATAACCCTAAATTATTGCCTATGAGAAGGGTTTTTTATCTATTGGTGGTGATCGTAATTTTCACGTTTAGTTCCTATGCGCAAGTTTTTTCTTATTCGCTCGAAAGTTTCATTGAAGAACTGACCGAAAATTCTGAGGAAGGAATCTCTGATATGGCATTGATTGAAGATTTACAGGTACTTTATGAGGCACCCATCGATTTAAACAGAGCAACACTGGAACAACTTTGCGAGATTCCTTTTTTGGATCCAATGGTCGCCGGAAATATCCTGCAGTACCGACTTGAAGCAGGGAAATTTTTGACTGTTTATGAATTATCATCTGTCGAAGGAGTGAGCCCTGCGCTGGCTTCAAAGCTTTCTCTTTTTGTTTTTGTATCGGAAGGAGGCCATTCTACAACCCCTATATCGAATAAACAGATACGACAACAGCTATTGATTAAGGGTTGGCAAACTTTCCCCCTTTCGGCGGGATACTTGCCAACTGACAACAAGCCAGCTGCCTATCTTGGTGATCCCAGAAAATATTATGCCCGATATGAAATTTCAAATAACAAGACTTTTAAAGCTGGCCTGACTGCTGACAAAGATCCCGGGGAGCCCTTCTTCTCAGGTCCAAACCGATTTGGATTTGATTTTTACTCCGGACACCTTACTTTGCATCTCAAGCCTGACATCTCTTATGTGATTGTGGGTGATTATTCCTTAAAAGCAGGACAAGGTCTGATTCTTCAGCCAGGTTTTTCTTTGGGTAAAACTGCAAATATATTGAATTCAGGTAATCCGGGCATGCGCTTGCGACCATATACCTCAACTGATGAAAATTTCTTTTTCAGAGGTATTGCTACACAAATCAACTTTCAAAGATTTGATGCCGTGTTTTTTGCCTCCCATAAGAAATCAGATGCGAATAGAATCTTTCACGATGATGGTTCAATTTCCATCTCAGGCTTACAAACGTCAGGATACCATCGTACACGTTCCGAGATGGAAGACAAAAACAAGGTTGGCCATTCGGTGATTGGTACCGTCCTGTCAATGTTAAATGGTAGAACCAGGTGGGGTACAACATTTTTATACGAAAGGTTTCAATTTCCAATTATTAATAATTCACAGCTATTTAACAGATTTCAGTTTCAAGGTAATGAAAATGCCAACTTTGGAATTGATTACCGTCATGTCAGGGGAAAGTATCAGCTGTTTGGTGAAGGTGCCATCAGTTTAAATGGTAGCATATCGTTTATCCAGGGATTTCTGGCTCACCTTCACGATCAGATGTCGCTTTCAATGCTTTACAGAAGTTATGGTTTCAGGTACCATGCTACCTGGGGTAATGGTTTTGGGGAAACAAATCAGGTGAATAATGAATCAGGGTATTATGCCGGTTTTCGGCTGTTGCCGGTATCAGGAGTTTCGTTATCAGGGTATGTTGACTGGTTCGCTTCAAAATGGATGAGCTTCTCAACTGTCGGACCTTCACGAGGAAGAGACATGTTGGTTCAGGCTGATATTCAGCTTGCAGGGAAGATGGATGGTTATGTCAGGTATAAGAGGAGGATCAAAGGCAAAAAAATCAATCCAGGGAATGCTTTACATGATGAGGATAATAAAAGGTCGGGACTTCGGTTGCATCTTAATTATCGACCCGCTTCTAATTGGGTATTACGCACCCGTGTCGAGAATTCCTTCATTCAGATGGATAAAACAGAAAAGGGGTTTATGGTCCTGCAGGATGTGGGGTGGACTTCCTCTGATCCTGAGTTTTCAATAGTTTTCAGGGCTGCCTGTTTCAAGACAGACAGTTACGAGTCAAGAATTTATGCCTATGAAAACGACTTGTTATACAATTTTTCCACTATCTCGTTTTTCGGAAAAGGATACCGTACCTATTTGAACCTAAAATACCGATTTTCAAGTCATTTGGATATGTGGCTCAAGATCGCCTATACCGCTTATTTTGAGCAGGATAATATCGGTTCAGGCTACAATATGATTGAGGGAGACTCAAAATCTGAAATGAAAATTCAATTTCGGTACCGGTTATAACTTGTTATTTTGTTACTTTGCCGTGTTCAAAAACCGAATAGATCATGCAGGTAAATGAGTTTGATGACATTAGGCCATACAATGATGCAGAACTACCTGAGAAATTAGGATTACTGCTTAAAGATCCAGTTTTCAATGAAGTAATGGGCTACATCTTTCGAAATCCTGAACTGAAAGAAAATAAATTGCAACACCTGAAAAAAATCAGGTCTATTGAACAACTTCAAACAACTTTTGTAAGACATCTTGTTGAAATAATTCTTCATAACACTACCAAGGGTCTCACCTGCAGTGGATTGGAAAACCTTGACAAATCAAAGTCCTATCTTTTTGTATCCAATCACCGTGACATCATTCTTGATTCTGCATTTTTGAATTACCTGATTCTGTCTAATGGCATGAATACTACCCAGATTGCCATAGGAGACAATCTGCTGATATATGATTGGATTAAACACGCGGTTAAGTTGAACCGGGCATTTGTTGTTAAAAGAAATATTGCGGCCCGGGAACTTTTGGAAGCATCCCGAAAGTTGTCGACGTATATAAGAGGTTCCATCACGGAAAACAACACCTCCGTTTGGATTGCCCAACGGGAAGGAAGAACCAAAGATGGTGATGACCAGACCCAGCTGTCACTGCTTAAAATGCTCAACATGAGCAATAGTAAAAGTTTGGCTGAGGGATTTGGGGAGTTGACCATCATTCCGCTTTCCATATCATACGAGATTGAGCCATGCGGCTTGTGCAAGGTTGAAGAACTTGTAAAACGTGATTCTGAAGAAGGCTACAGTAAAACAACCGCTGATGATTTGAAGAGTATGGCATCCGGATTGTTCAGCCAAAAAGGCAGGGTGCATTTTTCATTCGGAAAACCTATTCTAACCAGCTTTTTGGAGCAAAACAATCACCTTCAGCCCAATGAATTTATTCAAGAGCTGGCAATCCGTATTGATCACAGGATCCACCAGTATTTTAAACTCTGGCCATATAATTATGTGGCATATGACATGATGTACGGAGCAGGGGAATTTATCGACAATTACACTTCACAGGATATGACAGCATTCTCTGAAATGATTGAGGAAGCAAAAAAAATGGTGCCTTCAAATCCGGAAGAAGCTGCCAAAAAATTCATCCGTATGTATGCAAAGCCTGTTGAGAATTCATTGATTGCCATGGAGGTATTTCGGACTTAGATTCAGATATCTTTGGTCCTGATGTCCCGGATGTAAAGCTGTAGGTTCGTTTTTCCCCTGAATTCGTTGATGGCAACTGAATAGCATATATCAAATGGCATTCCGGACTTGATTACCGGCATCTTTTCTGACATGTTAAATGCAATTCCGGCATATACAGCAGACGAATCGTCTGGTTCAACCAAATCCAGTTTCAGGTGTTCCGAGTTTTTACCGACCAGTCGGCTTGTTCCTGCATCAAGAACATCCTCGGTAATGAACACTGGCATTTGATTATGGGGACCGAAAGGTTCAAACTGTCGAAGTATCCTGAAAAAGCGTGGGGTAATCTCGTGGAGTGCCAGTTTTGTGTCAATGTCAATAGTCTGTATTTGGGGCTGGCCTGCCATGCTTCGCGTGACGATCTCTTCGAATCGTCGTGAGAATTCCGAAATGTTTTCAATTTTCATTGTCAAACCTGCCGCATACATATGTCCTCCATAGGATTCCAGCAAATCGCTGCATGAGCCGATAGCCTCGTATAAGTCAAAATCCTTTACTGATCTCGCTGATCCTGTTGCTAGACCATTTGATTCTGTCAAGACTACAGTAGGCCGGTAGTAAAATTCTGTCAGTCTGGAAGCGACAATTCCAACAACACCTTTGTGCCAATCGCGGTTATATATCACGGTACTGTTCCGGTTCTTCAACTCCGGGTTGTTCTCTATCATGTCGAGCGCATCCTGGGTAATGTCCCTATCCAGTGTTTTCCTGATTTCATTAAATGAGTCAATTTCTCCGCCCAGGGCATCCGAACTGTCTTCATCGAGCGAAACCAAAATTTGCACTGATTTCTTTCCATGCTCAATTCTCCCTGAAGCATTAAGTCTTGGCCCAATTTTAAATACGATATCACTGATGGTAATATCGCCAGCCGTTAGTCCTGAATAGTTGATGATGGTCTGAAGTCCCATCCCCGGCTCTTTATTCAGTTTTTTCAGGCCATAATATGCTAGCACCCTGTTTTCTCCTGTTATAGGTACAATATCTGATGCAATGCTTACAACCACTAGGTCAAGCAGATTATAAAGTTTATCTGTTGGTAATTTCTTCCGCATTGTGTAAGCCTGCAACAGCTTGAAGCCAACACCACAACCTGATAATTCCTTATATGGATAGGTACAATCGGGTCTTTTTGGATCGAGAACAGCTACAGCGTCAGGAATGGAGTCCCCGGGGTTGTGATGGTCACAAATGATAAAATCAAGTCCCTTTTGACGTGCATAACTGATTTTCTCAACCGCCTTGATGCCACAATCGAGCACAATAACCAGCGAAAAGTCTTCTTCTGCTGCATATTCTATGCTGCGAGGACTTATACCATACCCCTCGGTATATCTGTCAGGTATATAGAAATCAATGTTTTTGAGATGGTCTTTGAGGAAAAGGTACATCATCGCCACCGAGGTAGTGCCATCAACGTCATAATCACCATAAATCATTACCTTCTCCTGGTTTTCAATGGCTTTTTCCAGACGCTCCACGGCTTTGTCCATGTCTTTCATTAGGAAAGGGTCATGAAGGTCGGAAAGTCTGGGCCGGAAAAAAGCCTTGGCTTCGCTAAATGTCTTTATGCCTCTTTGAACCAAAAGGTTCGTAATCACCATATTAACATTTAACGCAGCCGACAGATGCTTTATGTCATTACCTTCCCCCTGGGGCTTCAAATTCCATACTTTCTCCATGCTTTGCCTTTCCGCCGTTACCTTATGCGTTAGATTTGTGCAAAGATATAAAATGCAAAATGATAACGATAATAAAAGACAATAAGGGCGGCAAAGATTTTTCCAACCTTTTGATTCATAATTTTATAGGTCGTAAAATAGGCTGTCCATATTGATTTTCGACCAATTTTGGCATCTGGCTGGTTCTGAGTGTAAATGATTCTTTTTCTATCTTTGCAAAGTTTTTTTGTAAAGTAAATATTTGAGCATGACAAACATATCGTTAAGTGAACAAGAGATTATCCGCCGAAATTCCCTTCAGAAATTAAGAGACTTGGGCATAGATCCATATCCAGCTGCAGAATATCCCGTCAACAGCCTTGCCGCTGAAATTAAGAGCCAATATAATCCTGACATGAATAATTTCAGTGAGGTATGCCTTGCAGGGCGTTTAATGACACAAAGGATCATGGGCAAGGCTTCTTTTGCCGAATTGCAGGATTCCAGCGGCCGTATCCAATTATATATTAACCGTGATGAAATTTGCCCGGGCGAAGATAAATCACTTTACAATGAAGTGTTTAAGAAACTTCTTGATATTGGTGACATCATTGGGGTGAAAGGGAATGCCTTCATTACTCAAATGGGTGAGCTTTCGGTGAATGTGATAGAACTGACAATACTTAATAAATCTTTGAGACCACTGCCTGTCGTAAAGGAAAAGGATGGCGTTACTTTTGACGCTTATACTGACATGGAGCAGCGTTACCGGATGAGGTATGTCGACTTGATCGTCAATCCCCATGTCAGGGATGTTTTCGTGAAAAGAACAAAGATTATCAATACCATGCGAGAGATGTTCAATGAAAATGGATATCTCGAGGTTGAAACCCCAATACTTCAGCCGATACCCGGCGGTGCTGCGGCCAGGCCTTTCATTACCCATCACAATACTCTGGATATACCCCTGTATTTGCGAATTGCCAATGAACTTTACCTCAAAAGGCTGATTGTCGGTGGCTACGATGGAGTTTATGAATTCGCCAAGGACTTCAGGAATGAGGGTATGGACAGGACGCATAATCCTGAGTTTACCGTGATGGAAATTTATGTGGCTTACAAAGATTACAGGTGGATGATGAATTTCACCGAAAGAATGATTGAAAGGGTGGCGTTGGCTCTGCATGGGACTACTAAGGTCCAGCTTGGTGAACATACCATCGACTTTAAGGCACCTTATCCAAGGGTTACCATGTATGATGCCATCAGGGATCATACCGGGTACGATATTGCAGGAATGACCGAGGAAGAGCTGCGACGCGTTTGCGATAAGCTCGGAATTGAAACCGATCCAACGATGGGCAAAGGAAAGCTGATCGATGAAATATTTGGCGAAAAGTGTGAGCATCATTACATACAACCTACCTTTATCATTGATTATCCTATCGAAATGTCACCACTTACCAAAAAGCACAGAGACAATCCTGCCCTCACTGAAAGGTTTGAGCTTATGGTTTTTGGAAAAGAACTGGCCAACGCATACTCTGAATTGAACGATCCAATCGATCAAAGGGAGAGGTTTGAAGAGCAATTACGACTTTCAGAGAAAGGTGACGATGAGGCTATGTTTATCGACCAGGATTTTCTTAGAGCATTGGAGTATGGTATGCCGCCAACATCGGGTATGGGTATCGGTATCGACCGTCTGACTATGTTTATGACCAATAACCTTTCCATCCAGGATGTCCTGTTCTTCCCCCAAATGAGACCGGAAGTCAAGAAGCAGGAAACCATGAGTAAAACTGAGGACTATCTTCAGATTGGAGTCCCGGAACCTTGGGTGGATGTTCTTCGTAATATGGGATATTCACAGGTTTCCAAACTTAAGGAAGTCGAGAAGCATACCAAGCTGCACCAGGAGTTGTGTGGATATAATAAAAAGAATAAACTTGGTTTACAGAACCCGTCACAAGACGAGGTAAAAGCTTGGATTGATGCTGCTATAACCAATTGATTGGTAGGGATATCCATTGAAAAGGTCTGGATTTAATGCCGGAAGAAAGGATGGGTATCCAATTATTTAAACCGTCTTCGAATGAATGAGAAAGAACAGAGGGTAGCATTGCTGGGTAGCGGTAGCTGGGCAACAGCTGTGGCCAAAATACTGATGGAGAATGTCGGGCAAATTAACTGGTTTATCCGTGACGATGATACCATCGAGCAGTTCAGGCAATACCGTCACAATCCAGGTTATATGCGCGGAGTCATATTCGATATCAACCGGATTCGGTTTTCATCCGACATCAACCAGGTGGTAAGGGATTCGGATATTCTGGTTGTGGTCATTCCTTCAGCTTACCTGCTGGATTATATAAGTGGTCTGACCGAAGATATTTCAAACAAGCTGATAATATCGGGAATCAAAGGACTGGTGCCTGACAATCATATGGTGATTGCCGAATATTTCCACACACGTTTTCTGGTACCTTATGAATCTATTGGTATTATTGCCGGTCCTTCTCATGCGGAGGAAGTGGCACTTGAAAGACTTTCTTACCTCACGCTGGCTTGCCAGAGTGAAGAAAATGCATCTCTTTTTGCAAGGCTCTTTTCTTGTTCCTACATCAGAACAAATATTTCTGACGATATCTGGGGTACGGAATACAGTTCTGTGATCAAAAATATTATTGCCATCGCTGCCGGGATTGTACATGGACTGATGTATGGCGATAACTTTCAGGCGGTTTTGGTTTCCAATGCCATTCTTGAAATTGAGAGATTTGTGAATGCCGTTCATCCGATTACCCGTGATATTAAAAGTTCTGCATATCTGGGCGATTTGCTGGTTACTTCCTACTCCCAATTCAGCCGAAACCGTACCTTTGGCAATATGATCGGCAAAGGGTATTCAGTCCGCACAGCACAACTTGAAATGCATATGGTGGCCGAAGGGTATTATGCAGCCAAATCAATCAGGGACATTAACGCCAGATATAATGTTGATATGCCTATTTGTGAGGCTGTTTACCAAATTCTCTACAACAACCGATCACCCCGAAAAGAGATTCAGAAGCTGACTGAAAAATTATCATAAATATTTTCAAAAAATGAATATAGATTATTCAAGAACTTTGGGATTTGTCAGCCAGGAGAGCATTAATGCCTACCGGGCTGTTACCGAAAAAAACAATATGGCTCTTGACCTGAAAACAGGAAAGGGAAATGATTTTCTGGGTTGGGTCAACCTTCCGTCATCGATAGATGAAAATGTTTTGGCTGATGTCGAAGGGACAGCAAACCGTCTGAAGGCAAAAAAAATTGACATTCTGGTTGTTGTGGGAATTGGTGGCTCATATCTTGGAGCCAAGGCCGTAATTGACGCCCTCTCTGACAACTTCGCATCATTCAGGCCAGCCAAAAATCCTTTGGTTGTATTTGCAGGACAGAATATAGGGGAAGATTATCTTTATGAACTTCGTGATTTGTTGAAATCAAAGGAGTACGCATTGGTGGTCATATCCAAATCGGGTACAACCACTGAGCCTGCCATTGCATTCAGACTCCTGAAACAGGATATTGAGGCAAGATATGGCAGACAAGAAGCCCGTGAACGGATCATTGCCATAACTGATGAATCCAAAGGTGCACTGCGGAAACTGGCTGAAACGGAAGGATACAAAACCTATGTTATTCCCGATGATGTTGGTGGCCGCTATTCAGTTCTCACACCGGTCGGACTCGTTGCGATTGCTGTTGCCGGTTTCAATATCCGTGAATTGGTCAGGGGAGCGGTTGAAATGGAGAAGAGTACTTCAGCAAACGTATCATTTGATAACAATCCTTCGGCTGCCTATGCCGCCGTGAGGAATGAACTTTACAGGAAAGGTTATTTGATCGAGATACTCGTAAATTATAATCCCAAGTTGCACTATTTTGCCGAGTGGTGGAAGCAACTTTTTGGAGAAAGTGAAGGTAAGGAAGGAATGGGAATATTTCCTGCAAGTGTGGATTTTACATCTGACCTTCATTCGATGGGGCAATATATCCAGGAAGGTGAAAGGAAACTATTTGAAACTGTCATTTCCGTGAAATATCCTGACAGGGATGTCTCCATCCCAACTGATCCCGAAAATCTTGACGGACTGAATTTCCTAGCCGGCAAGCGAGTTGATGAGGTCAATAAAATGGCTGAATTGGGTACTGCAATTGCCCATGTTGACGGTGGGGTCCCCAATATCCGGATAACCATTGACAAACTGGATGAATACAACCTGGGCCAACTCATTTATTTCTTTGAGAAGGCTTGTGGCATAAGTGGATATACCCTGGGTGTAAATCCATTTGACCAACCGGGTGTTGAAGCATACAAGAAGAATATGTTTGCGCTTCTTGAAAAACCAGGTTTCGAGGCTGATACCAAAGCCATTAAGGCGAGGTTGTAATCATTTAAGTTTTCACCCTGAAGGGGATCGAATAAAAGAAGGTACGGAGAAACATAAGGATCCGTACCTTCTTTCTATTGTGGAATGTCCGAATTTCCCACGCCAATTTCAGTCATAACTTAAAATAATATCCGAGCTTTATTCCCCCAAAGAGGGGGCCTGTGCGAATATTGTCAGCCGTGGTAGCTGCGACCTCAATACTTATATGCCAATTGTCGGGTGTCAGATAACGAACTCCTACGGGCATGTACATGAAGAATTCCTCTTTTTGCTGCCCGCTTCCGACTCCCGAGTACCCTGCCATGAGTCCCATGTAAGGTGACAGGCCTTCAATTTTTCTGAATTGTACGGGATGTAACGAGATCCCTCCATAGGCTGTTGAAAGATCTATCCCGGTTTCCAGATTGACCACCCGGCCTAATGCATAACCTAAATATGCTGATCCGTAATTCATGGTGGCTCCCAATAAATTGACTCCAACCAGCAATGCCTTTTCCCTTCTTAAGCTTCTTCTCCTGCGTAAAGGATGAGGCTGGGAAGCATCAGTTGGAAATTCAATCAGGAATTTTGATTCTGCAAGTATGTATTCATCTGACCCGAAAGTCAAAGTGGTCTTTCCTTCCTTGCTGGTTCTTTCAGAAGGCAATGCCTTATTGCCGAAACTGCTGATAGGAATCACCCAAAGTCCCAATGCCAGGAAAAATGTCAATAATCCGCCTTTTCCCATGATTCCCATGATTCCCAGGCTCTGAATGTTTTGATCATTTAACCACCTCACTTCCTGCATTGGCTTAATTTTGTGCTGCAAGTTATATTTTACTTTCCAACACACAAGAGATTCTTTTTCTATTTTTGCGACATGAAATCTGATCGGTTTAAAGGTTATTTCTTTGCCATTTTGGCGACCATATCATACTCCAACGTATATATCTTCAGCAAGGCGGCATTGAATGAGATCCATATCATTCAGTTCGGTTTTTTCTGGTATGCATTTGGGGCAGTTCTGAATACCGGATGGTCTGCTTTTCGCGGCAATCTTGGAAAAATATCGGGGCTTAAGTGGCCTCAATTCAGGATCCTGATATTACTGGGAATTTTGGAAATCCTTACGAACTCAACTTTTTTCCTGTCGATTCACATTATTCCTGACCCTTCGGTAACCTCTTTTCTCGGAAATCTGTATCCGGTATTTCTGACCCTTGGTGCTGTGGCATTCTTAAAGGAGCGGTTTACCCTGATCGAGTCAAGCGGGGTATTGCTGGCCTTTGCCGGAGCTTTTATAATCAGTTACAGCGGGGGGAGTGATCTGTCGGCTATGTTTATTCCGGGAACGATGATTGTGGTGATCAATGCCATACTGGCGGCAACAACCTCGTTGGTAGTGAAGGTCAATGTCAAGAGACTCTCGCCCGAACTGATAACCCTGAACCACAATCTTTGGTTATTGGTATATTCAACAATACTGATGTTTGCGACCGCAAAATCGTTTGATGTGCCTTCAAGTTCTCTTGTGAACATGGCGATAGGATCCTTCCTCGGCCCATTCATGGGTATTCTGACGATTTATTACTCTTTCCAGTATATTGAAGCTTCCCGTTCCTCTATTGTGCAGAGTCTGAAGGGTATCGTGGTGCTTATTGGTGCTTGGCTCTATTTTCAAACCCTGCCATTGCCACACCAGCTTTGGGGCGGATTGTTAACGGTGGCTGGTGTCCTGGTCATGACCCTGGCACAGGCCAATATCCTGCGTTTAAAAAAGCGTTCCTGAAGGTTGTGTTAGGAAGACATCCCAACTCAAAAAGCTTTTTATCTTTGCACAAAATTTTAAGAGATGAATTTTGTAAATGAACTGTCGTGGCGCGGAATGATCCACGATGTTATGCCAGGCACGGAAGAGCAGTTTGAAAAGGAGATGACTTCCGCTTATGTCGGAATTGATCCAACTGCCGATTCACTTCATATTGGTCATTTGGTAGGTGTCATGATGCTGAAGCATTTACAGCGGTCAGGCCATAAACCAATAGCCCTTGTTGGGGGAGCAACAGGCATGATCGGTGATCCGAGCATGAAATCACAGGAGCGTAACCTCCTCGATGAATTTACTCTGAGACACAACCAGGATTGTTTGAAACGGCAGCTTGCCAAATTTCTGGATTTTGACTCGAATGAGCCCAATGCTGCGGTTATGGTTAACAACTATGACTGGATGAAGAATTTTACATTTCTTGATTTCATTCGCGATATCGGGAAGCACATTACCGTTAATTATATGATGTCAAAGGATTCCGTGAAAAAGAGAATCTCTTCAGAGTCTTCTTCTTCTGGTATGTCATTCACGGAGTTTACTTATCAGTTGGTTCAGGGATACGACTTTTTGTACTTGTACCAGAATTATAACTGCAAGTTGCAGATGGGAGGTTCCGATCAATGGGGTAACATAACCACCGGGACTGAACTTATCCGCCGAATTGCCGGAGGCACCGCATTTGCCATGACTTGTCCCCTCATAACCAAGGCAGATGGCGGAAAATTCGGCAAGACTGAGTCTGGCAATGTATGGCTCGATCCCGAGAAAACTTCTCCCTACGAGTTTTACCAGTTTTGGTTAAACACTTCTGATGAGGATGCCGAAAAATACATCAAGATATTTACGCTCCTTGGTCAGGAAGAGATAAATGAACTGGTTACAATGCACCGTGATGCGCCTCATCAACGTGCATTGCAAAAGAGACTGGCGGAAGAAGTGACCGTAATGGTTCATTCACGCGACGATTATGACATGGCTGTGGAAGCATCACAGATACTGTTTGGACAGGGAACGGCTGACCAGTTGAAAAAATTAAACGAAAAAACACTGCTGTCGGTATTCGACGGTGTTCCCCGGTTTGAAGTAGACATGTCTGAATTGGTAAGTGGCATTAATGTGGTCGACCTCCTGACCGAAAAGGCAGCCGTCTTTCCCTCAAAAGGAGAGATTCGCCGGACGATTCAATCCAATGGGTTAAGCATCAACAAGGAAAGAGTTATATCAGCCGATTTTGTCATTGATCAGTCTGCCTTACTCGGAGACAGATATATTCTTGCCCAAAAAGGTAAAAAGAATTATTACCTGATCATAGTCCGGTAATTTACTGACCTTTAAAATAAACCCGGGCATTTGTCGTTAAACCAAATATTCGGAATTAACCAGATCAAATTTATGAACGACTTCTTTGATAACCAACGAATTCTCGACATTGTCTGGAATCGCCGTCTTCATTTCGTAATTATCGGACTTTGTGCCATTATCGTGGCAGCGGTATTTTCTTCGCCTGTATTTATCACCCCTAAGTATAAATCCACTGCGAGACTTTACCCCGTCAACCTGAGTGTACTCAGTGAGGAGTCGGAATCGGAGCAGATGCTGGAGATCTTGAATTCAAATGATATCAAACTGAAAATGTTTGATACTTTCAATCTGTATGATGTATACAAGGTAAGGAGAGATGATCCATTGTATCTGACCTATATGCTGGCTATTTATAATGATCATTTCTCGGTGCGGAAAACTGAATTTGAGACGGTTCAGATTGAAGTCCT
Organism: Bacteroidales bacterium 6E; assembly: GCA_001270045.2. Lineage (GTDB taxonomy): Bacteria > Bacteroidota > Bacteroidia > Bacteroidales > Prolixibacteraceae > UBA1413. The sequence goes on from DF970673.1 coordinate 73,571, forward strand.
TGATGAGAACCCGGTAAGGGCATATGAAATGTGTGATTCGCTGATCGATTTTTACAATCTCAAGGTTAGGGAAATGCACTCTGCCAAAAACTGGGAAATGGTAAAGATTGCTTCTGATAATTTGATGAAAAGGGGTAAAGAAAGAGACTCCCTGGCTGATTTATTAAGCGAAATACGCCGGAATTACCAGATCCTGGATATGCAAAGCCAGGTTCCGGAAGTGACCAGAGGTTACATGAAAGCGCTTGCCGAAACTGGAGAAAATTCTGCCGGAACACGCGAAATTAAGAGGCTATATGACAATATGTTGGAAAAGGGTACTGAAGCCTTGGTTATGGAAAGGCATTTCGCCTACCTGAATAATACTATCGATTCTCTTACTGAGCTTTACCATGTTAACTATTCAGAGGCAAACAAGAGTATCACTTACGCGCATGTGGTGGAAAGACCATTGGTACCTGATAAAAAGGCTTATCCGGTCAGATGGCTGATCGTTGCCTTTACACTGATGTCTTCCCTGTTTTTTGCTCTGCTTGTTTTTATGGCGTTGGATTACAGGAAAAGAGAGAAGAGGGGTGTTTAAGGATTCTCGCATACAACTGATTGCTTTCTATGCGATTTCACTTCTGTTTATATTCCTGAACATCTGGTTTGTTTTCGCAAAGAACTCTATGGTGATTAATCTGTTGCCATTCGCATTGTTCTTTGTTTTGCTCGCGATTTTTTCCCTCGACCGTGTTCTGATGATCGTGGTTTTTTTCACGCCGCTTTCATTGCCTTTGAAAGAACTGGCAGGTGGGTTATCTTTCGATATGTTTCTGCCTACTGAACCTTTGCTGTTTGGCGTCCTTTTGATATTTCTTCTTAGGGTATCGGCCGACCGCGGTTTTGATAGAAGGATTCTCTCACACCCGGTTTCCATTGCCATCTGGATTTATTTGCTTTGGTTATTTGTGACTACCCTGACCAGCACGATGTTTTTGGTATCTTTTAAGTTTCTGCTTGTCAGGATTTGGTTCATTGTGGGTTTCTATCTGCTCGCCATGAAACTTTTTGATAGTAATCGGAAATTTGACCAGTTTGTATGGGTGTATGTTACCGCACTTCTGCTTGTCATTGCTTATACCATATTCCGTCATGCCGGATTTGGTCTGCTGAACAAGCAGGCTGCCCATTGGGTAATGACGCCCTTTTTTAATGACCATACTTCATATGGCGCGGTGCTCGCCATGTTCATTCCAATTATGGCCTTTTTTTCGGTCCGTAAGGACTTCTCTCCATCTGTCAAATGGTTGGCCAGGGGAGTATTGGGGGTTCTTTTTATTGCCTTTATTTTGTCCTATACGAGGGCAGCATGGTTAAGCCTGATTTTTGCCATTGGAATATGGGTGCTGATATTGCTCAAAATCCGCTTTCGGACCATGGTCATTACTGCCGTTAGCTTAATCTCCGTGGTTTTGCTTTTCCAAAACCAGTTGGTCCAGTATCTTGAGCGTAATGAAGATGAATCTTCTTCCAACCTGCTTGAACATTTCAGCTCCATGTCAAATATAACCTCCGATGCTTCGAACCTTGAGCGTCTCAACCGATGGGGATGTGCCATCCGAATGTTTGAAGAACGGCCTGTATTTGGATTCGGACCGGGGACTTATATGTTTAAATATGCACCTTTCCAATTATCCCGGGACAAGACCATCATCAGCACCAACATGGGGGATGCCGGAAATGCCCATAGTGAATACCTTGGACCTTTGTCTGAAAGTGGTCTGGCAGGGATGCTAACATTTCTTCTGGTAGTCATCATGGTTGTTTATACTTCTGTTAAAACATACAGCCGTCTCAAGGATCCAAGGTTGAAGGGAATTCTGGTTTCGACTTTTCTGGGACTTGTCACTTACTATGCCCATGGGTTTATGAACAATTTTCTGGATACCGATAAGGCAGCCGTTCCTTTCTGGGCATTTACGGCTATGATTGTCTGGATTGACCTAAATAGCCGGTCAGCGAAAGTGGATTGACCAGCCTGGCTTGATCTCGTATGTATCATCAAGGATTCAACAGACTTTCATCCCATTTGGAGAAATTGTAATGAATCCTTTAGTTGGCATGAGAATACAGATGAGGCTTCATAAAACAAAAAATCCGGAGAAATTGCTTTGCCCGGATCCTTTATAAATTCAATGTATATTATTGCTTCACCCTTTCGCTGTAAGACCTGTCGCGGGTATCCACTTTCAGGATCTCTCCCTCGTTGATAAACAGTGGAACCATAATTTCGGCACCGGTTTCCAGCGTTGCTGGTTTTAATGCTGTCGAACTGGCTGTATTTCCTTTTTCGCCAGGGACAGTATAGGTTACCGCGAGCTCAACAAACGGAGGTAATTCCGCTGTCAATGGGGTTTCAGTGTCGGCATGGATCTGCACTTCAATAACCTGACCCTCTTTCATGAGATCATTGTTTTCAATCAATTCGGGATTCAGGGAAATCTGCTCAAATGTTTCCAACTGCATGAAATGACATCCCATATCATCCTTAAACAGATATTGGTAAGGTCTTCTTTCAATGCGAACGGTTTCTATTTTAACGCCAGAGTTAAACGTGTTTTCCAAAACCCTGCCAGTCTTGAGGTTTTTCAGTTTGGTCCTAACAAAGGCCGGACCCTTTCCCGGTTTCACATGCAGGAACTGTACAACGGTCCAAAGCTGGTCATTCCACTCTATGCACAGTCCGTTCCTTAAATCTGCTGTTGTAGCCATACAATTTGTTTTAATATTTTTCCGGCGCAAAAATATACAAATCTGTTAAAAATCAGCAAATTTCTGTGTCACTGTTTATTCCGAATACAAATATTCCAGCGTGGTGGTCAGTTTCGTGCGTGTATCGGTGCGAGTTTCCCTAATAGGATATCCTTCAGAATCGTACTCATATTGGTGCTCATAATTTGGGGGGAAACTACTCATTAGCGAGTTGGAATAATATGACTTAACAGGATTGTTCTTTTGTATTATATCTAATGGCAAATGAACCAAGTCTTTCATCGGCTTCCTTTTGCCGTCATAGTTAAAAGTACGGTCGGTTATCTGACACTTCCTGCGGATTGTGTTACCATGGGAATCATACATGAAATCAATTTTATTGACCAGATTTCCATCTAAAAAGACTCTTCCCATAGTAATTCGTCCTTTTGACCATGTATAGTGTGTTGTTTCACTTCTTGGAGAACCGGGTGATGAGGTAATCATTGTGGTTAATCTTCCTGTTTCGTCATAGATCAGGGTGTCTTTTTGATAAGGCATTTCCCTTGTTATAAGTCTATCTCTTTCATCATACGAAAACAAAAATAGGCTGGAGTCCTGACCTGAATAATATACTACAGATCTTATTAAGTTGTCCTTGTCATTATAGGTGAATTTTTGCCATGTCTGGCCGTCCTTCCAAATCTCCAAAAGCTTGCGCTGTCCGGTATTTGGAAATAAATCTTCGGGATTGTCAACTACATCGCAGCTACATAATAGGAATATTGCAAGGGAAAGATAGGTAATGGTCGACTTTGTCATGGCTGGGTTTTATTTTATGTACATGACGAAAATAAGGCCTTGAGGGTTGCTTTACAAGGCTTTAATTTTTTTTCCGTTGACCTTGTAACTGTCTAAAACGGCTCTGAGCGTTCCAACCTTCAGGTCAATATCCAACAAGATTGGCACCTTGTCCTTTTTTGATATATAAAAGCTCAGTCCATCTGAACGTTTCAATACCTTCCCTTTTTCGATTTCAGGAGTTAACAGGTAGCATTCAACTTTCCCCACGCCAGTATCTATAGTTTGGACACCTGAATGCTTGATTTTGATCTGGCCAATATCATGCCCGTTTATTACCGGCATGACCACCAGTTTGCCTTCCTCAATGTTGTGGATGTAGTTGCGGTTGACAAAATAAAAGAAGACCGAAATGATGTCTGTCAGTTCGTGTGGGACCTTGATACCCCCTGTTCGTTTGCTGTAAATGGAATCGTTGTTTTGATAAAAATAGACTTCATTATAATAGCGGTAGCTTCTTTCCCTGATATTGCGAATCGCTTTCAAGGGTAGATGTGTCTCTGCATCAACTATGCTTTCGTATATGTCGTGTACCTTAAAAATGACATCGGTTACCCCTGTGGTCTTGCCCTCCATGTAATAGTGAATCGCTTTCTTTCCGTTATATACGGTATCCCTGACGATCATTTTGGCTTCACCGCCTTTCATCATTCCATATTTCAGGTTAAAAATGATTTCAGTGGTATTTCGCGCATGGGTGTTTGAGGTGGATATAAACAAAATTACAAGAAATAGAAGAGCTCTCCCCAAAATGAAATTCCCGGATTTTAAAGTTATAATCCCGATCTGTATTTCTGAATTTGTCTGTTGACTGATCTTCATGGCTTTAGAAAATTTTGTTTTTGGGGATAGTGGCAATGAAATCCTTCAGGTAAAAGGGCTCAAAATAGGCTACATCCTCAAATATTTTTTCCTGATATCGCTGATAAGCCAGTTGTGACATAAACCGTGCCGAAACCTCTACTTCTTTTATGAATTGAATCCCCGGGCTGGTCAGTGTGGACATACATTTTTCGGCCCCATTGCCAAAAATCAATATTTCGTGCTCTTTGATCAAATCCTCAAACGAATCTCCATCAATGATTTTAGCCTCAATATTTGACATTTTCTCTCCCTTGTGATTATATATGGCAGTATAAACCTCCATTCTTCTTGCATCAAGCATGGGGCAAAGCAGGACTGGTTTTTCTGCTGGTAAATTATAATCACCCAGGGAATCTGCTAAATGCGATGCAAGGCAGTCAAGGGTGCTGATGGCTATCAGTGGCACCCCCAAGGCATAACAAATGCCTTTTGCCGCTGATACACCGATCCTGAGTCCCGTATAGGATCCTGGTCCACGGCTGACGCATACCGCATCCAGTTTTGAGGAATCAATCCCTGCCATGTCCATTGCCTCATCAATGAATAAGGTCAGCTTTTCAGAATGGTTATATCCTCCTGAAGACTCCCGGAAGGAAATGATTTTCCCTTCCAAGCTGATGGCTGCTGAACATGACTCAGTAGCTGTTTCAATCAATAAGATGAATGCCATACTAAATTATTATCAAATAAGTCTTTGGCGCAAAGTTACTATTTTGCCGACAATGGTTTTTCGTGTTTTGCACAAAGGGATCATTTGGGTGAACCATTCTTTGCCAGATTCGTTAAAATTTCTGACAGGTATTAAAATGGGTTCTCATTTTAATCTGAATAAGGCAGAATTTGTATATATTGTAATTTAATTTACATCAGAAAATGTATTACGATCCGGAAATATTCAAGATTCAGAGCAACAATATTGTTCCAAAAAAGGGAAGGATACTGATTGCCGAACCTTTTCTTCCGGGAAGCTATTTCAATCGGGCTGTAATCCTTTTGGTTGCTCACAGCAATAAGGGAACGGTTGGCTTTATCATCAACAAGCAGACAGAGCTTCAGGTTCAGAATTATATCGATGACTTTCCTGATTTTAACTCCCAAGTCTATATGGGTGGTCCTGTCTCAACCGATTCCATTTATTTTATCCATACGAGAGGTGATCTCATTCCCGGAAGTATTCAGGTCCTGGATAATTTGTTTTGGGGAGGTGATTTTGAGGAGTTGAAAAAGATGATTGGCTTGGGGATGATCCAGTCGGATGAAGTCCGCTTTTTTCTGGGATATTCCGGTTGGGATGCCGGCCAGCTCGACATGGAGATTAAAGAGAATTCATGGTTGGTCAGTAATGTTAACGGTACCGCCGTCATGAGACATCTGAATATGTCCTCCTGGGTCGATTTTGTAAAACAGGTGGGAAAACCTTATAATCTGTGGGTGAATTATCCTGAAAATCCTTCACTGAATTGATTTTCAGCCATCGGTACCTTGCCTTCTGGAAATCCAAAGTAACTGGTCGGTAACCTCACGAATGCTTTCAGACTTTCGCTTCACAAAACGTTTGATACCCACACCCAGTATCCATTTGAATCCGGTTTTTTCCGATACAGTGAAAACTTCATCCATTTTTGATAAGGTGCCTGGTTCAATATCGTCTCGTTCCACCACTTTGAGTTTAAGGATCTCACACGCCCTGATTACCAGTTGCCTGAAGTTATCGTTGTTACATCCGCTGTTTAAGGATGGAGTATAGACTGTCTCATTTTCAATGGTGAAGAGGTTACCTCCCGTAGTAGCCACAATGGCTCCCGCATCGTTACAGAAAATTGAATCACCATACCTGCTGCCGGCGAGCTTGAGCATTTCCCATGTAATTATGGCCTCTGATTTTATGAGTGAGGTTTCCGGTTTTCTTCCAACCCTGATTTTTTCTTCTGAAATCCTGGCAAGGATTCCATTTTCATAAAAAGGGATCATGCGTTCGTGGTACTTCTCTATCCTGACAATGTATTTCCAGTCAAGGAATCCTTCAAAAACGGTGAGATTGACCCATCCTCCCATATAGGCTTTGTTCTTGTTGATAAGCCGTAGGATCATTCGCAGCATTTCAGACTTGGTTATTTCTGAGATCCTGTATTCGCGGTCGTGCTCTTCAAAGTACCGGTTTATCAAGTCAATAAACTTTGAAAAAAACGGGATTTCCCCATGGGCAAACCACATTTTTACTGTCCAATGGCTAGGATACATCAGCCATTCTTCCCGCGGATTGAAATCCTCATGGCTGGTAATTTTTCCCTTTTGAAGGTAAAATTCCATTCACTTTGGATTAGAGGGTTCTGAATAACTGGTCCAAAAATCGTTCGAAGAGTCCTGGCCGCAGAATGATTGGAAATACAAACCCAAAAAGGGCTCCCAGAAAATGTGCGTCATGTGCCACGTTATCAAGTTCCTTCTTGCTCATGTGGTATGAATAGGCCAGGTAAAGCACCGCAAACACGATACCCGGAATAGGCAGTATCCCGAAAAAATAGATCTTTTCCCAGGGATTAAGAAATATAAATGTGAACAACACGGCTGCAACTGCACCTGAAGCACCGATGGCATTATAATAATAGTTGTTTTTGTGCCTGATTAATGCCAGCAAATTTGAAAAAGCCGTTCCTCCGACATATAACAGGAGAAAATAAGCCCCTGCCATACGGCCAAAGTAATATCCAAAGTATTGTTCAATGGCAACCCCGAAAAAAAACAAGACCAGCATATTTACCAGCAGATGGCTCCAGTTGGCGTGTACCAGTGCATGGGACAGTAGCCTGTAATACTGTTTCTGGTGGACAATCCTGGCTGCATTGAATTGAAGTTTATCCATTAGCTGGTTATTCGAAAATGCCATATAGGAAACCAATGCGGTTATTCCAATTATAAAATATGTTATCATGTCAATGTAAGATTTTGTAAATCATTTCCTTAAGAAGATCACCTGTCGAAACTTCCCCTGACGATTCCAATCCTTTGGCTTTCATGTCGTACTCCCTGATGATGCCAAAGATTTCGAATATCTTGGTAGGTGAGTACCTTTTTGCCTCGGCAATGAATTTTCGTGCGATATTGGGCGGTAGCCTGAATTCCGACATCACTGCGCCTTCCGACTTGTCGGGCAGGAAGTGGTAACGGAACATCCGATTGAAATAGGTAAACAGAACCGCCGTAACGGCAGGCATCGGATTGCTGCCTGGGTTGGAGGCAAAGTAATTGATTATCAGGTTTGCTTTATATATGTCTTTAGATCCTAATGCATTGGTGAGCTCGAAAGTGTTAAATTCCTTGCTTATGCCGATGTTCTTTTCCACATGGTCGGCATTGATAGTGGTACCTTTGGGTACCAGGATGAATAGTTTGTTCAGTTCGTTCACTATCTTCGACAGGTCTTCCCCCAAAAAGTCAGCCAGCATCTGGGTGGCTTGGGCATTGATACTGAATCCCTTTTCTCTGGCATATTTGTCAATCCATTGCGGTATTTGGTAGTCACGGACTTTTTTTGATTCAAAATAGACCGTACTTTTCTTCAGGGTCTTTGAAAGTTCTGTCCTTCCGTCGACCTTCTTGTATTTATAATTAATCACCAGGATAGTGGTCCTGGATGGGGCTGTCAAATATTTTTGCAATGCTTCCAGACTCCTCCATTCCTGGGCTTCTTTTACAATGATGACCTGCTGGTTTGCCATCATGGGAAACCGTCGGGCTGATTCCATCACCGTCATCGGGTCAGAATCCCTTCCATAAAAGATGGCCTGGTTAAATCCTTTTTCTGATTCGGTCAGTACATTGTTCTCGATGTAGTCCGAAATCTGGTCAATATAATAGGGTTCCTCGCCTGTAAGAAAATAAACGGGATGGTATATCTTTTTGGAAAGATCCTGAATGATTTTTTCAAAATCCACGATATCAGAATTTTAGATGTCTGACGGATTGTCCATTGTTCTTGACTTCGCGCAATGCATCAATGCCGACATTCAGATGATTTTCAACATACATGGAGGTCACCTTTTTATCGCTTGCTTCGGTTTTGATCCCGGTCGAAATCATGGGCTGATCCGATACCAGCAATAGGGCGCCCGATGGGATTGAATTGGCGAAACCTACAACGAATATGGTGGCGGTTTCCATGTCAATGGCCATGGCCCTTGTTTTCTCAAGATATTTCTTGAACCTTTCGTCATATTCCCATACCCGTTTGTTGGTGGTGAACACGGTTCCGGTCCAGTAATCCAACTGCTTGTCGCGAATGACGTGTGATACCGCCCGCTGCATGTTAAAGGCCGGAAGGGCCGGGATTTCAGGTGGCAGGTAATCATTGGAAGTACCATCGCTCCTGATGGCCGCAATGGGTAAGATCAGGTCACCCAGCTTGTTTTTGGGTTTTAGTCCGCCACACTTGCCCAGAAACAGGACTGCCTTGGGATGGATAGCACTGAGAAGATCCATGATCGTGGCCGCATTCGGGCTACCCATTCCGAAATTGATGATAGTGATACCGTCATGGCTGGCATTGGGCATATTTCTGTCACTGCCCAGAATAGGAACTTCAAAACGGTGGGCGAACATTTCGACATATAACTGAAAATTGGTCAACAGGATGTATTCCCCAAATTCATTTAACGGTCGGCCAGTATAGCGGGGCAACCAGTTCTCGACAATTTCTTCCTTCGTCTTCATGGGCATGGTATTGATGAAATATTGCTAATTTCGTTGTAAGATCAACAAATTACAAAAATAACATTTTGGACAGTGCCCCAATGCATATTTTGAATTTACCTGAATTCTCCTTTCGTCTGCAAAATGCAAAGGGGCAGGTTATGCTTTTTGATGAATTCAGGAAAAAATGGGTGGTTCTCACCCCTGAGGAATGGGTCAGGCAAAATATGGTGAAATTCCTTGCAGTCCATAAGGGATATCCTGCAACCCTGATGTCAATGGAAAAAAAAGTTGAAATCAATGGCTTATCCCAACGGTATGACCTTCTTGTTCGTGAGCGCAATGGAAGGCCTCTCATGATCGCGGAATTCAAGGCGCCTACAGTCGGGATTGACCAGTCGGTGATCAACCAGGCCATCCGTTATAACAATATGTTACTGGCGCCTTATGTACTGGTCAGTAATGGCATGAATCATTATATATGTCAATTGGATATTGAGGCTGGCAGCTATTCATTCCTGAATGATATTCCTCCTTTTGAGGCACTTCTGTAGGCCCATTCCCATGAACGATCAGGACAGGAATTTCTGCATCAGCCATTCATCACACCATCCTGAACTTGTCTTTAGCCATTGTTTTTTGATGCCTGTCACCTGATATCCCGATTTTTGGAAGAGTTGCAGGCTTGCTTCATTCATTTCAGAAATATTGGCATATAGCTGCCTGATTCCTAGAGAGTTCAGGCAGAAATTCTCGAGAGCCCTGAGCGCATCGCTCGCATAGCCGGCTCGCCGGTCGATTTTGTTATATATCATTATCCCAACCCCGGCCCTTTGGTGATAAGGGTCAAAATCAAACAAGTCGATGGCGCCTTTGGGCTGAAGATTGTTGTCCTGAATGATAAAGCGAAACTGTTTCTGCTCGTAAATGTCCCGGGTGGCTTCCTGGATATACCTGGCTAACAGGTGTCTCGAGAAGGGTGTCCTCGAATTACTGACTTCCCATAAGGAAGAGTCGTTTTCCCATTGGTAGAGCAGGTCAATATCATCAGGTTCCAGTGCCCTCAGAATGACGTTCCCGTATGCAAGTATGTTATCCATTTGGCTTGGTATCCAATTTGTTCCAGTTCTTAGCGATCAACTCAAGATCATTCCATATTCGGTAATCTTTGGCATATAGTATATTCAACTGCCTTATCTGGCTGGCTGGCGGAGGGGTGTGAAACATGACCCCCTGATGGAGGACGCCGGGTTTCAGGTCTGGCAAATTTCCTGCCTGATCATCGTCTGGAATGTAACCCACCCATGAAATTTTTCCGGTCAGAATCTTGCCCAGATTACTCAGGATTTGAATTTTTCGTTTGTAGAACCAGAATGTCAATGGCAGCGAAAAGACCAACAAAATGAAACAGATCAGGTCAAGCCACCTTTTCTGCCTGAGATTTGTCGTTTTTGTGATGGCATTTACATCCACGAGGTAAAGGTCTCCAGCCGTATGGATTGAATTGCTCCCAATAATGCTGAAGCTTTCGGGAGGGGCTATCTTGTATGTTACATCCAGTTTGCTGAGATCCAGCATGGTCCGAATAATTTCTGCTGAACTCAGGTCTTCTGCGCAGAATATGATTTCGTCAATCCGGTTTACCTGAATGATTTCCCTTATTTGGCTGATTGGGCCCAGGGTATCTTCCCGGGAATGCTCATCGCGTGAAAGTGAAATGGTCCCAACGATAACCGGATTAACAGGTGTCAGGTGAAGCAGGTTCTTGACACGGGCAGCCTCTTCATCCCTTCCGGCAATGGCAATTCGTTTCTGTCGTTCAATATCCAGCTCAAATCCCTTGATTTTTAATTTGCTTAAAAATATACGGGTGACAGGAAGAAGCAGAAGTGACCATCCCGTCCCTATCAATATCAACGCCCTGGAAAAACGGTATTGTTCATCGATCAGCGAATAGGCGATCAGGATTGTCAATGTTCCCCAGAAGATTCCCCGGATGATCCGGAGTACACTTACGGGTTTGCGATAACCACCTGAAACTTGTATACCTGTCAGCCAGATCAGAATATAGGCAGGGACAACTGCCTTGAGAAAGAGTCCAGGGTAATATCCCGGTTCGAACATAAGTTTTTCCCATAGGGGAACAAACACCATAAATCCAAGGAATATTGTGATAAAATCAGACACAGGCAGGTAGATCCTGCTGGCAATCCTTTGTGCAATAGCCAGAAATGCCCTGAAATAGATGGCCAGGTGGATAAATAATGAATACATTCTGAAATGTCCTTCCGAGAAATGCTTCCTTGAAAATATAAGCATAGCCTGGTAAAACATCTTCACATAATTGATGCTACCTTTTTTTGTGCTCTCTCCTTTATAATGAATAATCGTGGTTTCAGGGAAATAATAATTCTTGTATCCGGCTTTCAAAATCCGGTAAGATAGGTCAATGTCTTCCCCATACATAAAGAAGGTTTCATCCAGAAGGCCAGTCTTTTCCAGTGTTGTTTTTCTCATGAGCATAAATGCCCCGCAGAGGATGTCTACACTGTGTGTCTGTTCATTGTCCAGATAGGAGAGATGGTAGCGACCCAGTTTTTTGCTGGAAGGGAAGAGCTTTGAAAGTCCGAAGATTTTGTAAAAGGCTACCCAGGGTGTGGGAAGTCCACGTTTCGATTCAGGCAGGAAAGTGCCTTTCCCGTCTATCATTTTAACGCCCAGTCCTCCGGCATCAGGATGGTCATCCATGAATTGAATTGTTTTGTGAAATGTATCTTCTTCCACTACCGTATCCGGATTCAATAAAAGAATGTATTCTCCCCTTGCCATTCGCATGGCCTGGTTGTTTGCCTTGGAGTAACCTGTGTTTTCCTGGTTCTCAATGAGTATCACTTCGGGAAATTTTTCCCTTACCAGATGGCATGAACCGTCAAGAGAATGGTTGTCGACAACAAAGGTTTCTGATTCTATTCCATGTAACGCCCTGTAAACCGAATGAAGACATTGTTCAAGAAAATGCTTGACGTTATAATTGACTATGATGATCGAAAGCTTCATGCTGCCAGGTCGAAGTTTAAAGGCAAATTTAAGCTTTCAGCCTGAAAAAGCAGGATTCCGTGAATAAATAATGTAAGGTTATGAATTTCCCAGACTGCTTTCAAAATCAACCCTGTGCAAAATCGATCGGCCCAATGTAATTTCATCGGTATATTCAAGATCATCTCCTACCGAAATGCCACGGGCCAGCGTCGTCACTGTCACCTTGAAAGGTTTCAGTTTTCTGTATATGTAGAAGTTGGTCGTGTCACCTTCCATGGTTGTGGGCAAAGCTAAAATTACCTCCCTTACAGTGCCATCCCCGACCCTGCGTACAAGTGAATCAATTTCCAGCTGGGAGGGAGCTATTCCGTCAACAGGCGAAATTATTCCGCCCAGTACATGGTATTTGCCATTAAACTGATGGGTGTTTTCAATGGACATGACATCCCGGATATTCTCGACCACACAGATGACAGATCCTTCGCGTGAAGTATTGGAGCAAATGGAACAGACTTCTGTGTCGGAGATATTGAAGCAGACTTTACACCTGACGACTTCTTCCCGAAGTCGAATGATGCTTTCCCCAAATTGCCTTACTGAATCCTTTTCCTGTCTTAACATGTGCAGAACCAGACGGAGTGCTGTTTTTCTGCCTATACCGGGAAGTTTGGCAAATTCATTGACGGCATTCTCCAGTAGCCTTGACGAAAAGTTTTCAATGTGCATAACAGCAGAAGATTCAGGAGTGGTAAAAGTTCAGGATTATTTCCTGAGTTGAATGGTCTGGTTCCGGTTCGGACCGACCGATGCAATGGTGATGGGGACTCCCGTTTCTTTTTCGATGAAATCAATGTATTGCGAAAAGGCTTCAGGGAAATCTTGCTGACGGGTTATCTGGGTCAGGTCAGTTTTCCATCCGGGAAGATCAATATAAACAGGCCGTAAGTCGTCGGTCATTTCATATGGTATCGTGTCAACGAGTTCCCCGTTAATTTCATATCCGACACAAATCTTGATGGTGTCAAACTGGTCAAGAACATCTGCCTTCATCATGATCATTTCGGTTACGCCATTTATCATGATTGAATATTTCAGGGCAACAAGGTCGAGCCAACCACATCTTCTGGGCCGTCCGGTAGTTGAACCAAATTCGTTGCCGGCCTTCCTGAGTAGTTCCCCGGTTTCGTTTTTTAGTTCTGTCGGGAATGGGCCTGATCCGACCCTGGTGCAATAAGCCTTGAATATACCCAGGACACGGCCGATCCTTGAAGGGGCCAGACCTAGTCCGGTACACGCACCGGCACAAATGGTATTGGATGAGGTGACAAATGGATACGATCCGAAATCGATATCCAGAAGGGTTCCTTGCGCTCCTTCGGCAAGTATTGACTTCCCGTCGTTCAAAAGTGTATTTACAAAATTTTCACTGTCGACCAGATGAAAACTCTTGATGAGCTCGATACCTTCAAACCATTCCTTTTCACATGAGATAAGGGCTTCCTCATAATCGAAGTGGTAATAATTGGCCAGAAGGCTTTTATGATTCTCGATCCGGGCGGTGTATTTTTCATGGAAGTCATGCAGGATATCTCCGACCCTCAATCCTTCGCGGCCAATTTTGTCCCTGTATGTAGGGCCAATACCCTTCAGGGTGGAGCCAATCTTGGTATCTCCTTTTGCTTGTTCTGAAGCGGCATCCAGGAGTCGGTGTGTCGGCAGGATCAAGTGGGCTTTCTTCGAAATGTAGAGATTACCTGAAATGTCAAATCCTTTATCTGACAATGATTTAATTTCTTTCATGAAGATGATGGGGTCGATGACCACTCCATTACCTATAATATTGATCTTGTTTTCCCTGAAAATGCCTGATGGAATGGTATGGAGCACTTGCTTCATGTTGTTGAATTCGAGGGTATGGCCTGCATTCGGGCCTCCCTGGAACCTGGCTATGACATCGTATGTTGGTGTCAATACGTCGACAACTTTTCCTTTACCTTCGTCTCCCCACTGGAGTCCAAGCAATACATCGGCTTTCATGAATTTTTCTTTTTTATTATGATTGGACAGGCACTGTATCTGATCCATTCCTAATGGTCATGGGCAGGTCCTTCCCAATGGGTAAAAATACAAATTATTCAAAGTTGTAGGGAGGCAGTTCTGGGTTGAGTATGCTATTTAAAATTAAAATAAGCAAGGATGCTGGGATGAGTTACTCATGCGGCTTGGTATAATGGCCATATATATATAATGTGTGGTGTGACAATTCAAAATTGTTATTTTTGCAGGCATCTTCAATGATTTCCCTGATTCGGGGATCGTAAAACTCAACAATCTGACCGTTGTTGACATCAATCAGGTGGTCGTGTTGTTTGCGGGCAAACGCTTTTTCAAACTGGGCGATGTTTTTCCCGAATTGATGCCTGACCAAAAGTTTGCATCCCAAAAGCAATTCAATGGTATTATACAGGGTGGCCCGGCTAACCCTGTAGTTTTTATTTTTCATCGAGATATAGAGTGATTCGACATCGAAATGTCCATCCTTTGAAAATATCTCGTCAACAATGGCGAATCTTTCAGGTGTTTTACGGTGGCCGTTCACCTCCAGATATTCGGTGAAGATAGTTTTAACGGCTTCTTTGGTTTTATCGTTATCCATATTTAAACCAATTTCAAATAGCGATTCAAATATAGCCGTTTTTTTAAATATTGTATCCAAATTGATTGAATATCGGGATCGGGAGGCCGCCTTTACAATGATTAATTAAGACTTTGGTCAGTCGTTTAGGTTTTCAACCCTGGCTACCTTTTCGATCCCCTTGATTTTTCCCAGCTGGAGTATCAGATGCTGCAAGTCTTCGGTGTTGTGGATATATAAATAAAGGTCTCCCTCAAAGATACCGTCATGTGTATCGAATTTTACAGACCTCATGTTAATGTTGTGTAGCTTGGAAATGATGTTGGTGACTTCATTCACGATACCCAGGCGGTCGAAACCACTCAGAGACAATCTCGTCAGGTAGGAGAGTTTCTTGAATTTGGTCCATTCGGCAGTGATCACCTTGTCTCCCTGGCTCGCAAGCAGTTTCTCGGCAGTTGGACATTCCTTTTTGTGAATGATCACCAAATCGCCGGAACCTATATATCCGATCACGTCATCGCCAGGTATGGGATTGCAGCATTTGGCCAAAGAATACTCAATGTTATCCGGATTTTCCTTCAGGATAAACGGTTTTCGCTTGTCAAATTTCACGGGTTTTTCATCGGTTTCTGCTGCCGGTTCTTCTTTTGGCTTTCTGTTGAAAGTGATGTTCCAGTACTTGACAAATTTGTTGACTGATTTGCGTTTCAGGACCTGGTCCAGATCCTGAAGGTCAATCAAGCCCATCCCGACATGGGAATAGAGTTGTTCCTTATTGTTCAGGTTGTAATGGGCAACGATTTTCTTGGTGGTGTTGGCAACCAGCGGAAATCCATGATTCCTGATGGCTTCCTCCACTTTTTCCCTGCCCATTTCAAGATGTTGCTTTTTTTCCTGTTTTAAGGCATCCTTGATTTTGGTTTTTGCTTTGGCGGTAGTTACAAAATTCAGCCATTCAGGCTGGGGTGACTGGCTTTCGGCAGTCAGTATTTCTATCTGGTCGCCATTCTGTAATATGTGACTGGGCGGCACCAGCCTGAAATTGACCTTGGCCCCAATGCACTTGTTGCCGAGGTCACTGTGGATTTCATATGCCACATCAACAATGGTTGATTCCTTGGGAAGCTTGATCAGTTTCCCCTTGGGAGTAAAGACCACGATTTCATCTGTAAACAAGTTCATCTTGAACTCATCGAGAAATTCGAAGGCATCGTATTCCGAATTCGTCAGGTGTTCGCGGATCCGGGCTATCCAGCGGTCAAGTTCATTTTCTGAGGTGACCGTTCCTTTATATTTATAATGGGCCGCGAAACCATACTCGGCAACCTGGTCCATACGTTCAGTCCTGATCTGGACTTCAACCCATTTACCCTGGGGGCCCATCACCGTGACATGCAACGATTCGTAACCGTTTGCCCTGGGCATGGTAATCCAGTCGCGGATCCGGTCGGGTTTGGGAGCATAAATATCCGTTACAAGCGACAACACCTCGAAGCATTGTCGTTTTTCAGAAACGCCTGGCTTTCCTTTTAGGATGATCCGAATGGCCAACAAATCATAAACTTCGTCAAGGGTGATTCCCTTGTTGTGCATTTTGGTCCATATCGAGTACATCGATTTGAGCCGGTGGGTCACGGTACATTCTATATTCTCTTCGGCCAGTCTCTGTTTTATAGGGGCGATAAACTGGTTGACCAGATAGTTGCGCTTCTCTTCCTGATCGTGCAACTGATAAAGCAAGTCACGGTAGTCCTCAGGGTGTTTGAACCTGAAACTCAGCTCTTCCAGCTCATTCTTGATTGAATACAACCCCAGTCTGTGGGCTAACGGGGCATAGAGGTAAAGTGTCTCGCTGGCCGTCTTGATTTGCTTGTAGGGAGGTAGGGATTCGAGCGTCCGCATATTATGGAGCCTGTCTGCCAGTTTGATCAGCACAACCCTGACATCGTCAGAAAGTGTCATCAGCATCTTCCTGAGCGTAAGTGCCTGTCGGCCATCCATCTCTCCTGACAACTTGGTGAGGCCGTCGACAAGTCGGGCAACATCCTTGCCGAACATGTTCTCAATATCGGATGTGGAGTATTCGGTATCTTCCACCACGTCGTGCAGGATGGATGCGATGACAGAGGTAGCCCCAAGACCAAGGTCGCGTGCAACAATCGTGGCCACGGCAATGGGGTGGATGATGTAAGGCTCTCCTGACTTGCGACGCACTCCTTCATGGGCGGAATTGGCGAAGTCGAATGCCTTTTTGACTTTTGCCATTCGCTCAGCATCGAAACGCTTGCCGATTTCCCTGACGAGATCATCGTAACAATCGTTAATTTGTCGTATTTCCGCTTTTGTAAACAGTGCCATTCTCTATTTCTATCCTCCCTGTCTCATTGATTCTGACGATGGTGCCTATTCCGGCTTTTTTCCCGGCTATAACATCTGAATCCTTATCTCCAATCAACACACTCTGTGCCGGATTTATTCCATATTCATCCAATGCCTGCTTAATCATGCCGGGATTGGGTTTCCGACACAGGCATTCCCCGGTTATTTCGGGATGATGGGGGCAATGGTATACCCGTTTGATTTCAATTCCTTTTTTACGGAACTCTAATGACATCCATTGGGTCACCTTCTCAAAATCTGCTTCGGTATAAAAGCCCCGGGCAATCCCTGATTGATTGGTTACCACAAAAATAGCATATCCTGAATCGTAATAACGTTTAACAAGATCAAAAATGCCTTCCCTGAAAATAAAATCCTCGATTTTATAAACGTAATTCTTTTCTTCATTGATGGTGCCGTCCCGATCCAGGAAAAGAGCTTTATTCATGGTTCCTTCCACTTATATCCTGATGTGACGTATAAATTATCCGGGTGTTCCAGCCCCGAAAATATTTTTCTCGACCATCTGGCAGATACAGTGTCCCAAAAGCATATGTACTTCCTGTATCCGTGCAGTGTCCGTCGATGGTACACGGATCGTGATATTGCAGATATCGAGCAGTTTACCACCTGTTTCACCCGTAAGGGCAATAGTGTAAATCGATTCATCCGAAGCATACTGTGCTGCTCTTACGATATTCGTCGATTGTCCCGAAGTTGAAAGCAAGATGACAACATCACCGCTTCTGGCCGCCCCTTCCAGGTATCTGGCATAGGAATAATCGAAGTCATAATCATTGGAAACTGCTGTCAGAAATGGCACATTAATGTTTATGGCTTCGGCATTCAGGGCCTTTCTTTCGAGATTGAATCTTCCCGAAAGTTCTGCCGCCAAGTGCTGTGCATCAGCTGCACTGCCGCCGTTTCCTCCAAAAAGGACCCGATGTCCTGTCTGCAGGGCATTCGTGATTTTTTCTGCCGCACCCACAACCTGGTCGAGAATCAACCTGTCATTCAGGACTGAATTCTTGATGGCAATGGATTCCCGGATGTTATCTTGGATATTTTTTATCATCGGTTTCTTTCTTGAGTTCATAAAATAAACGGGTGAAATGGCGCCAGGCAAATCGCTCTTTCTCTTTTTTGACAAAATCTTCAAAACTGCTTTTCCGGTTCTGTCCATAAAAATCGAGGATGGCTTCAGTGATGCTTCCGGGTTCCGGTTCGCAAACATATCCGGCCTTTTGATGGGCAACAATCTCTGGCAATCCGCCGACATTGGTTACAAGCATGGGCTTGCAAAAATGGTAGGCTACCTGGGTCACTCCACTTTGTGTAGCCGACTTGTAAGTCTGCACCACCATGTCGCAGGCATTGAAATAGGAAGAGACCTCGCCGTTGGGTATGTATTTGTCAACAAAAATGATGTCATTTTCGAGCTGCAGCGACTTTACCAGGTCTCTGTACTTTTTTTCATTGGCGTAAAATTCACCTGCTACGATCAGTCTTAATTTTTTGTTTGTCAAACGTTCGTCTGCCAGGGATTCAATCACCAGGTCAAGCCCTTTGTAATCACGGATCAGACCAAAAAACAACAGATAGTTAAATCCCGGATCCAGTCCGAGTATGTTTAATGCTTCCTCACGGGTGGAAATATCACCGTAATGGTCATAAATGGGGTGGGGGCCATATCGCCGCGGTTTCATTTTGTCGAATGTGTCAAGATCTGTCAAAACACTTTCCGACATGGCAATGATTCCATCGCATGAATTCAGGAACCAGGCAGTCAGGGGACGGTCTCCCGGTTTCTTTTCATGAGGTATGATGTTGTCTGTCAGACCTATAACAGTGGTTTTCCTGTTGCCTCCAATAAGTCGGCTGATCGTTCCGAGTGAGGGACCGATGAATGGGATCCAAAACCTGGAAATGACCAGGTCGGGAGCTTCCTTACGGATCCTTTGGCCAACCGAGATCCAATTGAAGGGATTGATGCTGTTGACCGTGCGGTTTATGGATAGCCCATCAGGTTTGGGGTCATCCGAAAATTGGGTTTTTCCTGGGAACAGAAAATCAGGATATTGGATTGTAAAAGTTTCGATCCTCACGTCATGTCCCTCCCTGATGAATTCTTGTGCCAGCCGTTCATTGAAGGCTGCAATTCCACCGCGGTAGGGGTGTGCCGGACCGATAATCACTATTCTCATGCTAACACTCTAAGGATTCCTGCAATTTGGCAGCCACTAATTTATCAATTGGGAAGCTGAATTCCGAAAGATCCAGCATATTTATTTTAACCCATCGAAACGACTGTCCACCGTTTACGCCAGCCGGATATTGGTGGGGTTGGTCGCTGATTTTGAATTGGATTTCACCATTAAGTTCTGCAGTATAATAAATGCTGACCAATTGGTGGTTGGGATAGAAAAGTGCCTTCTGGAAAAAATCTGTCGTGTAGAAATGGCGGATGTTTTTAATTTCCTGTTGGTTACATTCTTCCCTGATTTCCCTGACCAGACAATCGATCGGTCCTTCCCCGTATTGGAGCCCGCCTCCCGGAAATTTGGTCATAGACTGACCCAACTGGAATTCATCGGTAATCAGCACTTCACCTCTTGTATTGAGTATGAGTCCATATACCCTTAAAACAAATTTTCCTTCGTATTCCATTGTCAATTCATTTTTTGCAGAATGTAAGGGATGATCAGATCTTTGTCGGCTGTATCAAACCATTGGATATCGGGATCACGCTTGAACCATGTCTGTTGTTTCCGGGCGTACCTCCGGGTATTGCTTTTTATTTTTTCAATGGCTTCCTCTCTGCTCATAAGGCCATCAAAATAATCGAACCATTCACGGTATCCCACTGTATTCAACGCATTGTTATTACGGTGGTCGTAAAGTTGCCTTGCTTCCTCTTCCAATCCGGATTCAACCATCGCATCAACCCTTCGGTTGATGCGGTCATAGAGGATGTCACGTGATGCCGTTAATCCGATCTTGATTACTTCAAAGGGTCTTTCTTTTTTCTGGTTTGTCCTGAATGAGCTAAAGGAAGTGCCGGTCATTCTGCAAATCTCGATGGCATGCATGATCCGTTTCGGATTTTTCTGGTCAACCTGACCGTAATATTCCGGATCCAGTTTTTTTAGCTCTATGAGTAGAGGCTCAAGCCCTTCCTTTTCAAATTGTTCGACAACTTGTTCCCGAATTCGAAAATCAATGGCCGGCAGCTCATCAATGCCATTGCATACCGCATCGACATACATCATTGAGCCACCGGTCATTACAACTACCTTATAAGATTTGTAAAGCAAAGATAATTTGTCAAGGACGTCCGACTCAAACCGACTGGCATTATAATAGTCGAATATGGAATGGGTATGTATAAAATGGTGAGGGACCTTTTGCAATTCATCATGGTCGGGTACAGCTGTACCGATAACCATCTCCTTGAACAACTGCCGGGAGTCGGCAGAAATGATTTCGGTTTTAAAGTGTTGTGCTATGTCGATGCTCACTGAAGTTTTTCCTATGGCTGTCGGACCTGTTACCACGACCAGATAAGGCTTCATAAAGATGGAATTTTTTACTTTCGGCCAAAAATAACGATTCGGTTTAATACAGACTGTTCGAGGGGGTAAAAATAAAAACGGTCCGGGTAGCCGGACCGTAAGAATTTTCATTCCATTGGGTTATAAAGTCAATTCTTCGATGTCACCGAAAATTTCGTAATAATCATCGAGGATGCCGTAGTCAGGAGCATGATTTTTTTCTGCTGCAGCATCATTGGTGATGACCTCATCCAGTACTTCTGTCGGAGACTCATTACCGTTCACCATAACCAATGGTTCTCTGAGATTCTTTTCCATATTTATTCCAGTTAATTCCAAAATGAATGAATAATCGTTAAACAAATCATAGGTATAACGTATGTAAGGGGTATTGGATGATATGATGTCCTTTATCAAGGTGTTTCTCATACTAAGACAAGGTGCCTTTGTGCAGGGCAATTCAACTTCGGATATCTCGGTGTTTGATTTTCCTGCGGCGTCAAAAACAAAAAAGGAGGCCATTTGGAAGGGTGATATCCCTGCCGCTGCCTGCAGTGCCTGGTGCAATTCCTGAAAACTGTGCTCAATATCAGTCTCAATGGAGAACTGATATCGGGAGGGTTGGTATGATGTGACTTTAAACTGATAAATCATAACCATTAGGATTTGACCATCTCAAATTTATAAATCATTCTATCCATTTGCTATCCCTACTTATTATCGACTTACTGGGAAATGGCGTAAAATGGGTGTCATTGCTTTGTGATCCTAGGGTATTGGATGTGTGCTATGTCGTTGCAAATGAATAGGTAGGAAATATAAATGATCGTGTCAGGACAGGCGAAAAATCGATAAGATTAAGAAAATTAAAAAATGTTAATTTTAATATACGCGTCGTAATTCTCGACTATATTCTTCATCTTTTCGGTAAACCAATAAGCCGCTAACAGTGGTATGTTCAATAAAAAGTGTGTATAATGCACAGAATATGAGATATATAAAGAAATTTTTTTGTTGGTTTGACATGAATAAGATCCTGTGGGGACTAATGTGCCAGGTATTTACATTTCGAACCAATAGGCAATCCTGAAATGGTCTGGTCGTTTTTGCTACTAATTTTTCTGTTTGCCAACCAAGAATTGGAATTCTTTTTTTAAGGAAAGAATCATACTTTGATTAAAAGGTAAATTCTGGATGTATAGTTTGATTAAAAGGAGTAAAAAGTAAAAATTGATTTTCGGGGTTATCTCAGTCCATGTATTCTATTTTCAAAATAATCTGGGATTTTTCGGGTAGACAAATTATTTTACAAGCGATCAAAAAATACTCAATAAGAATCTCTTTTTTGTCCGGTAATGCACAGGCAAATAAAAAGGGGCGAATCTCGCCCCTTACATTATGATAAAATAATTTGAATTACTTTACAGAATCCATGTATTCAATCAGTTCAACAACTTTGGTTGAATAACCCCATTCGTTGTCGTACCATGAAACAACTTTTACAAAGTTGTCGTTAAGACCAATACCTGCGCCAGCATCGAAAATGGAGGTTCTTGCATCTCCAAGGAAGTCGTTTGAAACAACAGCATCCTCGGTATAACCAAGTACACCTTTCAGTTCACCTTCGGCGGCAGCTTTCATGGCTTCGCAAATTTGCTTGTAGCTGGCGGGTTTTTCAAGACGGCAAGTCAAGTCAACCACAGAAACGTTCGGGGTCGGAACACGGAAAGCCATACCGGTAAGTTTACCGTTCAGGGCAGGGATTACCTTGCCAACAGCTTTTGCTGCGCCGGTTGAAGAAGGGATAATGTTTTGTCCGGCACCACGACCGCCTCTCCAATCCTTTTTGGAAGGACCGTCAACGGTTTTTTGGGTGGCTGTGGTAGCGTGAACTGTAGTCATGAGACCTTCGAGAATGCCGAAATTGTCGTTCAGTACCTTGGCGATAGGGGCAAGGCAGTTGGTTGTACAAGAAGCATTTGAAACGAAAGTCATATCGTTTGTATAGCTTTTGTGGTTAACACCCATAACGAACATTGGGGTGTCATCCTTTGAAGGGGCCGACATGATTACCTTCTTGGCACCTGCGTCGATATGGCCCTGGGCTTTAACTTTGTCGAGGAAAAGACCGGTAGATTCCACAACGTACTCAGCACCAACCTCGTCCCATTTCAATTCGGCAGGATTTGCAACAGAGCTAACCCTGATTTTCTTGCCGTTAACCACGAGTGAACCGTCTTCGACGGCAACTTCACCTTTGAAAAGGCCATGGGTTGAATCATATTTCAGCATGTAAGCGATATAATCCACGTCGAGAAGGTCGTTAATACCTACCACTTCGATGTTTTCTTTAGCGACGGCCACACGGAATACAAGTCTTCCGATACGTCCGAATCCATTGATACCAATTTTAATTTTCGACATAGTTGAATTTTTAAGTTATTGTAAGTACTGTTACTATATTTTTATGAATAAGGTTTTAAAATATATTACAAAATAAATACTATTAATCAAAACAATACCAGTAACCTATATACTTTCGGGGCAGATGGGTCCAAGTTTAAGATTTTATTAACGGCCGGTTGTCAGGAACTTGCCAGGTTTGAATTAGGGTCGCGAAACAAGGCTGGTATGATTATGTCCCCATCAACTCTTGAGCCGGTTCTGTAATTGTGCGTATTTTCGACGTATATTCAACGTATCTTGTATATCATTTACTATACAATATCCGCAGAAGAACCGCACAATTACTATACAATATACGACGTTGTACCGGCTTTGGTCTGGACTCAATTATTCACTGGAAGCATTAATGCCCAATCAGGAAATCGCGTTTCAGGGAAATCAGCAAGCAAGAGCTACCAATCATCCTTGGTAAATTGATTGTAGTCATGAATAGAAGTGGATACCTATATATAAAAGGTATACTATGACGGTAATGCCAGTTCAGGGACTGCTTTGGCAGATGAGTATGCCGGACAGTTACAGGTTTTGCAGGCAGCCATGGCCCAACCTGTTACAAGCAGAATTACGATGATAATTGATTTACGAATGGAAAGCCTTGTCATAGACGCATTTTAAATAAAATTCAATTTTGATAATCAGTGAACGCATTTTTCCAAAAAAGCGTATATTTGATGCGTTATTTATAATGATTTCAAACCAGACAGACAGGCAATTTTGGGTAATGAACAGGCCCACAGGCAGTAATCAACCATAAAAGTCAGAATTGTTGGTAAATAATGGCTTTAAGCATGTTTTACTCAGAAAAAACCCGGAAATTTGAAAGCCAATGTATTGTACATTGCTGGGAAAATTATTACGTTTGTGATTAAACTATGGAA
This sequence comes from Bacteroidales bacterium 6E, assembly GCA_001270045.2. Lineage (GTDB taxonomy): Bacteria > Bacteroidota > Bacteroidia > Bacteroidales > Prolixibacteraceae > UBA1413. Next base: position 97,672 of record DF970673.1, read on the forward strand.
AAACAAGGCATTTATGTCTGAAAATTTGATAGAATGAATTATAAATCAAAATCAATCAATCAATTAAGTTCAATTTAAAGCAAGTTGCTATGAAAAAATTTACTAGATTTTTCTTGCTCGGAGAACGCAGCGTTGGGCTGTTTCTTCGAAAAATTGGCTTAAGCTTGGTTGTGCTACTCTTTGCTCTTGCGTCGTTCGCTCAAGGTGAAGCTCAGAGTACACTCGAAGTTTGGGCTAAAGATGCCTCATTCTGTTATCAGGAGGATAACATGTATGAGGTTGACATTACGATGAAGGATTTCATCGCCATTCACCAGTTAGACCTCAAGTTGAATTTCAATGGTACACAATTCAGCTATGTGGGTACAACCTGGAAACATGCGTTGTTATCATCGATGACCGCCACTGCCAGCGGTAATGTGATTACTATTGCGTTTACTGCCGGTACTACTCCCGTGACAATCCTGGAGAGTGATAACGCTGAGGGCGGAATTAAGGTTGCAACTTTAAGGTTTTCCTTGAATAACACTCCTTATTTCTATTCTGCCAACAGTGTTAATTCATTTACCAACGGTTTGACCTGGGGTGACACCAAATATAAAAATAACGCAGTACAAGACTGGATCTTAACTTACGCCAAGTTTAATGGAAATCTTAAAGTTGACCAGAAATGGGCTAGCGTTGAGGTAGACGTCGAAGCTGCTGATTGCTTTGGTGGAAATGCCGTTGCTACCGTATCTGTTCCTGCCAATGCTGCAGGAATGCTGTATTCATGGAATGGTGATACATTTACCTCTAATACATCTACCAATGTAGTTTCTCCTTCGGTTGACCAGCAGGTTGTTGTGAAGGATGCTACAGGTTGTATTTCCTATATCGAGACTTTCGATGTCGAAGGTCCCGCTGTTGTTTCATTTGAAACAGAAGAAGAAGTTTCTGTTAATTGTCCTGGTGGACATGGTGATATCGAAATTTTCGCCACTGGCGGAACATCTGCCTATACATACTATGTGGTTCCTGCCGCTTCATGGAGTTTAACCATGACAGCCACCCAGCTTGCCAATTTCGATTCTCCGATCAATATCTTCCAGAAACCTGAAGGAACTTATATGGTTGCCGTTCAGGACAAGAATGGTTGTGTTGATCTTACCAAAGCTGAAAGTTGGACAATGGTTAGTGTTTTTGATGAACTTGATGCTTTTGCATCAACTGTAACATTTACTGATGCTACCTGCAATAACAATGATGGTACTTTTACTGTTGCCTTAACTGGTGGCACTGCTTTCGAGAATGGTTATAACATCTATATTAATAATGTATATGTTACCAGAGCTTCATCGATTACCCGCAACAACCTGACAACTGGTGATTATACCGTAATGTTCCAGGATGCCAACGGATGTACTCATTCAGAAGTTATTGAAATTGACCGTCCTGATCCTATCACTTTTGACCTGACTTGGGAAGATACCGGTTGCCAGGAAAATGAAGGCAGCATTACCGTTTCCAATGTTGAAGGTGGAGTTGGTCCATATACCATTCAGTATACCACAGTTCTTCCTTGGGCTACTGCTACTACCCATAATGGTGTAGGTCTTGTTGCTGATAATCTGGAAGCCGGAATTTATTACGTTCGCGTAATGGATGCTACCGGATGTGTCGGTTACTGGTCAAACGAACAGGGTGACGATGCAGTCAAGGTTCTGGATACTGACTTTGATATCACTTATGCACCCATTTCTTGCTATGGTGGTGAAACTACAGTTACCATTTCTGTAATTACAGGAAGCGGCAATCATGAGCTTCTTTTCAGCAATGATGGTACTACCTGGGTAGAAGAAGGTGAATTTGAAGTTGAATCCTTTACAGCTCTGGATACTGTCTTGACTTACTGGGCGATGGACGTTACCGCTGACAGTTGTGTAGTTACTTTTTCTGTAGAAGTTGAACAACCCGCTCCTCTGTCTGCTTATATCGTTCCTTACCTTACCCTTCCTCCAACTTGTCCGGAAGGTACCGACGGTAACCTGGCTATCCAGGTAAGTGGTGGTACTCCTCTGACTGGCGGAAAATACAAATTCAAAATTGATGAAGGAAATTATGTGACCAGCAATGCGCTATTTACATTCCTAATTGACAATAAGCCTCACGATATTCTTATCGAAGATGCCAATGGCTGTACTTATGAACTGACTTTCGACTTCCCGGATTTCAAAAACAAAATCTCTTTCCAGGATACCATCTGGACCAGCTGTCCTATGGACAAGGTAAACCTTTTCAACGGTATTCCTGAAACTTGTGCTGAAACTGCATTTGGTTTCTGTGTTGACGGTGTTGACATGGACAATGCATATTTCAATATCTGGGAAAGCCAGTGGCATGGTGTTCCGCTCGAACACTTCCTGCCTTCAAGCATGGAAAATCTGGAAGATTACCTGCCTCTCGCAAAAGCATATCTGACCAGTTTGGGTATGACCGAATTCGATGTTGACGCTTTGATTGCTGAAGTGATGACCTGGGGTGACCTGGAGCAACTTCCGGCTCTTCTCGAAGAATTAAACATTGAAGTTTATGGAATTGATGACATTACCGAAGCTTCTGTTGAACAGTTAGTTGAATGGATGTCTTCCATGAATTTTGAATATTCATACTGGACTTCAGATCAAGGCTGGAAATATGCAATTACCCAGGGTGTTCAGCCACTTCGCAACCCCATGTTGTATTACAGTGCCACTGCTACTACGCCTGATGCCATTTATGCTGAAGGTCATTTAATGAACCATACCACCGCTCTTGGTGCTGGTACATATTATATTGTAGCACGCGATGAGTTTGGTTGCTATTCTAATGTTGAAAAGGTTGTTATCATTGAACCTGCTCAACTCGAAGTCACTTTGGCTGAAGATGCAGCTGGTTGCTTTGGTGCAACTGACGGTGTGATCACCATTACTGCAGAAAATGGAAGCGACACGGTTATTCCTGGAACTCCATTTGGAAATCCAACATTGCAGTATGCAGTTGTTAACAATCCCGCTATTTTCAACGTACCAAACTGGTATGCCGGACAGGTAACCTGGTTACCAATGGATTCAAATCCAAAAACTCTGACTGTGCAGGCTGGTACTTATTATATCGCAGTACGTGACTATTGTGCCATTGATCATCCAGAATTGATTGTGATCAACAGCATTACAATTGATGGTGCTGATGAACTGATCGTTGATACTGAATCTGTTATTATCAAGAATGTTACTTGTAACATTGACGGTGACGAAAATGGTCCATCCAATGATGGTCACATCATGGTTCCTGCAACTGCTGTAACAGGCGGATATGGTAACTATACCTTCACTCTGGATGTTGTTACGTATGAAGCTTCTTTGAAATCTGCAAGTGTTGTTGACAGGTTCCCGGAAAGCAATTCAACTGGTGTCTTCACCAATCTGGCTGCCGGAACTTATACTTTGACCGTAACCGATGACCATGGTTGCTATACCGTTGAGGAATTTGAAGTTACCCAACCGGATGCATTCAGGCTCGAAACTGCTGTTGCATATCCTAGCTGTTTCAACGAACATGATGGATTCATTCGCTACATGATTTATGGCGGTACTGGTCCTTTCCAGGAAACTACCAACAATGTTGGCGAATTTGAAAACGTAAATTTGATTCCCGAAAATCGTTGGGTAAGTGTTGAAAACGGTGAAGTATTCCATGATTTCCTTGCTTTCGACCGTAGGGTCCGCAACGGTCATTACGAAATCTATGTTCGTGATGCCAATGGTTGTGTGTATGGTCCTGTAAAGGTTCAGGTTCTTCAACCTGCACAATTGGGAGCCACCACTTCTGCTACTGCAGTTAGTTGCGTAAGCCAGAACGGAAGCATTAATCCTGTTGTAAATGATGGTACCATTACTGTTATGCCTTCAGGTGGTTGGAATAAAGCCGGTGACGGATATGTTTATACCATCCAGCTTCTCCAGGGTACTACCGTTAAGGGTACTGTTACCCAGGATGTTGCAGCTTCTTATACCTTTACTGGCCTGACAGCTGGCAATTACACTGTTAAAATTGTTGAGAAAAATGCTTCTTTACCATGGCAGTTGCCAATAATTGCATCTGATCCTGATTACTTTGCTAAATTCCATGATTATGCTTCACAGCTGCCATGGCAGAATCCTGATGCAAACTGCTTCTATACTTCACCTGTCATTACTGTTGGTCAACCTGAACCAATTGACTATGACATTGAATTCAACTCTGTTGTATGCCGTAATACCGCTACTGGTTCAATCGAATTGACCAATGTAACTGGTGGTACTGCACCTTATTGGTTCGCAATTTCCGGTCCTGTTGGATCAGGTTATGAAGCCAATCCTCTTACTACTTCAACTGCATGGAAACCATTGTTAGGTGATGATGAATACACCTGGACTGGTTTGATCCATGGTCACTACAACATCTATATTAAAGATGCTGAAGGTTGTACCATCTTCCGTGAATCTGGTGAAGTCAATAATGTTGACTCGCTGACCGTCAATATGAAGCTCAATGAAAACGCACAGTGCTTCGAAGGTCTTGGCGAAATCGAGGTTATCGCTGGTGGTGGTGTCGGTGGATATAAATATGCTGTATCTTCCAATACTTACAATTTCAATACTCTTGGAGAAAGTGGTCTTGTATGGCAAGATTCACCTGTGTTCGAAAAACCTGCCGGTGTTTGGGTTGGTTATGTAAAAGACGCCAATGGATGTATCCAAGGTGGTCCAACTACCAAAACTGGTGTTGTTATCCAGAACCACAGGGTTACCATTCTTGAACCTGCTGAGGTTGTTGCTACAACCAGAACCAGTACCGCTGCTCTCTGTTATGATGACGCTTCCGGCAAGATCAATATCTCTGGCATTTCTGGTGGTAATGGTGGAAAATATTCCGCTCGTGTAACCGGTAATGATTTCAGTGGTGCTGCCGTGGATAAATTCTATACAGCTGCCAATGTAAGCGATGTTGCCCTTACTTTGACTGGCCTTAAGGCTAGCACATCGAAAGCTCCTACCGCTACTCTGACCAACGCTGACAAATATCAGGTAGTTGTTTACGATAGCGAAGGTTGCGAATCTGATGTATATTATGTAGCTGTCCACCAGCCTGAAGAGTTTGAGATTATCATCCGTGCAAAACAGGATGCATTTATCTGCTCTGATGATAAAGCTGGTCTGTTCGAAATCATCGTTGCCCGTGGTGGCACCCCATTCTCTTATGATACCAATAACAAGGGAATTTATGAGTACAAATGGGAAGCTTACACTGAAGCTGGTGTGAAAGTTGACTCATTGACCGGTAACTGGGGATACACTTCTTCGTTCCTGGGATATGCTGACATTCATTACTATGTGACTGCCCGTGACAAGAATGGTTGTATCGCTGAAGCTGATACTCTTGTTACTGCTCCTGCGCCTGTGGTAATTGAGGAAATCAAGGATATCTCTTGCTTCGGTGATGCTAATGCAACTGCACGCGTGACTGTCTCTGGTGAAGAAGGACGTACCTTCCAGGTTCGTACCCTGAGATTTGCCGGTAGCGAAGAATATCTGCCTTGGAGTGCTTGGTCAGAAGAGTTTGAAAGCTCTATTGAACTGAATAGCCTCACCTATGGTAACGAAAGCGAAAAAGAAGGTCACTATAAGTTCCAGGTTCGCGACAATATGGGTTGCTTATCTGAAATTGAAACCATGACATTCGTTCCTGTTCAGCATGAACTCGCAATTGTTGTTACTTCTGTTGCTGGTGAATGTACCGGTGAAGTAACCGCTCTTGTAAATGGTGGTATCGCTCCTTACGATGTATACGCCAATGGTGAATTATTGATGTCTGGTGTTGCCGCCAATACTTCTGTTGCTGGTATGATTGCATCCGGTACTTATGAACTTCGTGTAGTTGATGCTCATGAATGTGAATTGGTACAGGAAGTCACAGTTGCTTCAAATCCTGTAGTTGTAAACGAAACATTTGAAGTATTCGTTGGTGAAGAAGGCCAATACGTTAATGCTGAATACGGTGTTGACAGTCTGCTGAATGCATCTGATTCTCCTTATACCTTTACTTACACTACCGAAGAAGGTTGTGTTCGCACACTGGTTGTAACTGTTGTAGAAGTTGTTAGACAAGTTGCCATCGCTGACATTCAGGGTGACAGCTGGGCTTCACCTGTCGTGGGTGCCACAAGAGGTATTACTGGTACTGTTACCGGTGTTGTACCTGGAGTGGGTTACTTTGTACAGGATGCAGTAGCTCCTTGGAGCGGTATCTGGGTTGTTGATGCTGGAACTGTTGTTCTTGAAGGCAACGGTGTCCATGTAGAAGGTGTTGTAGCTGAAATTAACGAAGTAACCTCACTTGTTGGTGTGGGTACTGTTGTTAATCCTCCGCTTGCAATTACTCCTATCAGCGTTGATTCTCCTTCAGCTGCTGCTGATGAGATGTATGAAAGCGTTCTGGTTAAGGTATCTGGTGCCCGTGCAACTGAAGTTAATCCTGATGGAAGCTGGTCAGTATACTACGAAGAAGACGATAACATAGTTGTCGATAAACTGATCTTCGAATATGAACCAGTTGCTGGTCACTTCTATGATGTTACCGGTATTGTATTCGGTGCATTGGATGTCTTCAAACTCGAACCGAGGAAATTGGCTGATATCCGTGACATTACTGCTACTACAGATGTAAACATCGTTGAAGGTGTTTCATTTAAAGTATATCCTAATCCGTTCAATAATGAACTGAACATTGACAACCATGACAAACTGGTTCGTGCAACTATTACCAATATTGCCGGTCAGCGCGTAATGGATGTTCAATATCCTGAGCGAGTTATCCGCACTGCCAATCTGGTTAGCGGCGTTTACGTTGTGACTCTGTTCACAGAAGACGGAATCGTCAAATCAGAAAGGATTGTTAAGAGGTAGTACCGAATTGATTGATTAAAAAGGGGGAGTCGTTGACTCCCCTTTTTTAGTTTTATTAAGTTTGTCTGAATATACGAATCAACATATTTTTCCTATGGATACATTGACAAACCATGTTACGATACGCAATTATCGAAATGAACCTTTGTCGGAAGAATTGATCATGCAATTGTTACACGCTGGGATTAGGGCTTCCACTACCGGGAACATGCAATGGTATAGTATAATTATAACGACCGAGACTTCCATAAAAAGGGAATTGGAATTATTACATTTCAATCAGGCTGCGGCTGTCACGGCTCCTGTTATTTTGACTTTTTGTGCCGACATTAACCGTTTTGGTAAATGGTGTACCTTGAATAAGGCTATCCCTGGCTACGATAATTTTATGTCGTTCCTGAATGCCTCAATTGACGCATTGCTTGTGGCACAGAATTTTTGTATCGCTGCCGAGAATTCCGGACTTGGTATTTGTTATCTGGGGACAGTAACCTATAATGCCAGCGAAATCATTCAATTGTTAAAGCTTCCCGAATTGGTGATGCCTGTGGCTTCTGTGGCTGTTGGTTGGCCCGACATATCTCCTTTGCCTGCCGATCGACTTCCATTGAAAGCGGTTGTCCATCGCAATGTATATAAGAATTATGGAGATGATGAAATTATGGAATATTATCATTTAAAGGAACAGCAGGAATCGTCTGTCCAATATGTACGGGAAAACAAAAAGGAAACTTTGGCGCAGGTCTTTACGGATATTCGGTATAAGAAGGAAGACAATGAGAAGTACTCTGACCGTTTCATAAGTACACTTAGAGATCAAGGCTTTAATGTTTGATTTAGATCCGGTCGCGCTTTTTGATCAGCTTGTAGAAATAGTATCGAATTGGGTTTGTATACTTTAACTGTTTCCAGGGGCGACTGCTATGGGGCAAATGTACTACTGGCAATCGCCTGATCAGGTAATTCTTGAATCCTGATTTTCTGGATTGCCTGCTGATATAAATGTCAAACCAGTCTTTTTTTCCGGACAACTCTGAAAAATCATAGACCTTCATGAATTCCGTGGATATCAATGTACAGCAGAAACTCAAACTGCGACGTGTTTCAGAAATACCTTTATCCAACTTCTTTTCACTGGCGTACGGAAAATTGTAGTGCCCTTCGGTATCGGTTGTTATGGAACCGATCAATCCTGGTTTGGTTAATCTTCTGCTCAGCTTGATCAATTCCGAAATGGTATCCCTTTTAACGATAACGTCCGATTCTACTATGATCAGGGGAATGGAGGCCTCAACTGCCTTGTTTCTGGCAAGTTTCAATACTGTTTTGTAATTTGGGGATGGATGGTTTGTGATATCTTCAAGATGAATCAGGTTGTACCCGAATGCCGACTGATGTTCCTCAAGGTAGTTTTTAGTTTCCTTCTTGCTGAAATCATTATAAATGAAATATTCAAAGTTACCTTTTGCCTTTGAGATGGCTTCAAGAGTTAACCTGACGGTATCCAGTGAATCTTTAACCGGTGTTATGATGATGGCTTCCGTTTTCAATGGTTTTTTCCCTTCAGTGTCATTCATTGCGGTGTGCGGTTAAAATCACGTGAATAGGCTTGTGCTGTTGGCATAATCAAAATGTCGTCGATGTTTACGTGTGCTGGCCTTGTTATAATGAACAGGATAGTTTCGGCGATATCTTCTGCCATGAGAGGTGTAAAACCTTTATAAACCTCATTTGCCCTTTGGGAATCCCCTTTAAAACGAACGGTAGAAAATTCGGTATTTACTGCTCCGGGTGCAATGGAGCTGACTTTAATACCGTAAGGCAGCATTTCGAGCCTCATAGCCTTTGTAAGTGACTGGACTGCATGTTTGGTCGCACAGTAAACGTTTCCCATGGGATAGGTCTCTTTACCGGCGATAGATGATATATTGACTATGTGGCCCGATTCCCTTTCAATCATCATGGGAGAGATCTGCCTTGTCATATATATAAGCCCCTTGATATTGGTGTCAATCATTCTTTCCCAGTCATCTAGATCTCCGTTCTGGACCGGATTCAGACCCACGGCAAGTCCGGCATTGTTGATCAGTATGTCAACTGGTTTAAACTCCAGTGGAATGGAATTGACTGCAGCCTTCACTGCATCGGAATTCCGGATATCGAATGGGAGGATATGTATATTAATCGGGTATTTCTGCTCCAGTTCCATTCTCATTGCGGAAAGGCGTTCAGCGCGCCTCCCGGTCAGTATCAGCCGAAAGCCCTGGGCGGCAAGAAGCCTCGCAGTTGCCATCCCGATACCTGATGTAGCCCCCGTGATCAATACATTTTTTGACATCTGTGTTGCTTTGAATAAGAGCAACGAATTTAAAAAAAAAGTTTGGTGTGATGGTTTATTCTCCTACTTAATTACCTTTGCTGTACCAACGACTAAAAATTATCCCATGCAGGAAAAAGTCCAATCCCCCAAAAAATTGACAATCGATTCCATTCCTGAACCTGATAATCTGGAAGATGTTGTTTTTTCATTGATGGTAAATCCCAATTTGTCGACCATTAACTATTTTAATGATTTCAGTGAGGATGTCATCACTCCGCAAAGTCTGGAAAGCGATAATCCAGATGAAAGCGGCATTTTTGAACTCGAAGCTACCGGCCAGTCCCTGGCTATAACAACACATGCCGTTCATCATCATCTCGAGGATGATCCCAAAACTGCCACGGAGATTCTGGTTTCGCGTGCAGCCCGGAAAATGTTATGTTTTGGTGCCCAGCCGGCAGCTGTCAGTGCTTTCCTTTATCACATCGACTTTGCCGATCCCAATGGCCACTCCATTGCTAAAGGTGCAAAGCAGGGCCTTGAGAATGCATGTAGTCACTTTAATCTGAAGATCACGGACCGGAAGATCAGGTTTGATCATTTCAAGGGACATGGTCCTGTACCTCCTACTATCATCGTTAGTATGATGGGCTTTATCCAAAGCAAGGAATGTTTGACCACGGGAACATTTTCGCAAAAAGGAAACAATATTTTCATGATTGGCAGGTCAGTGAATGATATTGGGGCTTCGGAATACCTTGAGTTCTATCATGGTATATCTGAATCACCACTGCCTGCATTTGATATTTCAACCGAAGTTAAAATCCAGGAGGTTCTTCGGGTGCTTCACCAGAAGAGACTCATCAATAGTGCCAATCCGGTCGGTAAGGGTGGATTGTTTTTTACCCTTCTTCGTGCTGCGTTTCCCAATAACCTCGGATTTGATATTACCACCGATGCCGAAATCAGGAGAGACGCATTTCTCTTTGGTGAATCAATGGGGCGAATCGTGGTAGACGTGAATCCTGAAATGGAAGATGAATTTGTAGACGTTTTAACGGATATGAAAGTTCCTTTCTTCGCCCTTGGACATGTCACCAGGGGTGAGATCCGGATTGACGATATATCATTCGGCTATACCGATAAAATGAGTGCTGGATATTAATGGCTGTAAAACCTTACAAAGATTCTGCCGGTAGCAAGAAGCAGCAGGTAGAACAGATGTTCGACAATATTTCCCATCGTTACGATTTTCTGAATCATTTTCTTTCGCTTTCGCTGGATAAATGGTGGCGAAGAAAGGCCATAATGGAACTGTCAGATTGCCAGGTCATGGATTTGCTGGATGTTGCAACCGGTACCGGAGATATGGTGGCTGCTGCCTTACGGTTAAGGCCACGGCACATCATCGGCATTGACCTGTCGGAAGGTATGCTGGAAATTGCACGCAGAAAGAAGCATCTTCAGAAGGAAGGTATTCTTATTGAATTCATTAAGGGAGATTCTGAAGCTCTCCCTTTTGAAGGAAATTCATTTGATGCAGTGACAGTGGCTTTTGGCGTGAGAAATTTTGAGGATCCCCAAAGGGGACTTTCCGAAATTTTCCGTGTACTTCGACCGGGAAAAAGATTGGTTGTCCTTGAATTTTCAAAACCCGACCGGTTCCCGATGAAGCAATTGTACAATTTTTACTTTAAGTATATCTTGCCCCTCTTCGGAAAAGTGATTTCCAAGGACAATGAGGCATATTCTTATCTTCCTGAATCAGTTCTGAATTTTCCGGAAAAGGAAGGATTTCTCAGTTTGATGGAAGCTGCCGGATTTCGGAACAGCAGATACAAACGACTGACATCCGGAATTGTTTCGATATATGTGGGAGAAAAGTAATCAAGGACTCGATACAATAAATTTAACAGGGAACGGTTTTAAAAGCAGATAATTACCTGATAGACCATGCGAATTTTTCTGATGTTTCTGTGTTTGATGGCTGCAAGCACCGCCCATTCCCAAAAAGTGAAACAAAAATATCTCACCACTTTTGATGATAAGAGATTGCATTTTGGTTTTTCGTTGGGAGTCAATACGCTGGATTTCAGTGTGGTCAATTATGCTCCCATCGGGGAGAACAAGAATTTTATGGTCCGCAATTGGTCGGGTAATCCCAATGTTACGGATACGGTTACGGCCGACGTGGCTGGGCTGATTCCAGGCTTTACGGTGGGGATGGTTTCCAGTCTTCGTTTAACAAGGGATCTGGATTTGCGGTTTCTACCCGGTATGTCATTTGGGGAACGAAAATTAAGGTACAACCGGGAAGTCATTGACAATAACTTCGAATTTAACACGCCTCAGTATGAATACTCTATAAAAAGCACCTTTCTTGATTTTCCCCTGCTTATCAAATATAAGGCTCTGAGGATCAATAATGACAGGCCATATGTGGTTTTTGGCGGTGCCTACCGGGTGGATATTTCAAAGTCGGCCTCCGAAGATCTTGTTTCCATCAAAAGGGGTAATTTTTATGCCGAGCTGGGGGCTGGCTGGGATACTTACCTTCAGTTTTTCAGGTTTTCGGTTGAGGCCAAGGTTAGCATCGGGCTTAACGACATTCTGGGACCTGCGCCAGACCAAACACAGCGGCAATATTACACCGAAGCCATCAAGTCACTGCGATCGAACATTTTTACACTGGTCTTTCATTTCGAATGATCATGGCCGCAAATTTCTGCTCCTTATTTCCGAGCAGATAATGGCAGATGCAACTCCCACATTCAGGGACTCGGCATGTTTGTCTCCAACTGCAAAGGACGGGATGAAGATTTTGTCCGAAATGAAGGGCATGGTTGTATCCCGGATACCTGAACCTTCATTGCCCATTACCATGATGCCGGAAGAAGGTAAGCGCTTGGTGTAAAGGTTATCACCCTCAAGGAATGTGCCTCCGATAAAAATGTTCTTATCCTTCATGGTTGATAAATATCCGGGCAATTCCGCGTAATGTACCCTGGTTCTGAAGATAGATCCCATGGTGGCCTGTACCGTTTTGGGATTGAAAACATCCACAGTGTCGGGAGAACATACAATGTCAGTGATCCCAAACCAATCCGCAATTCGTACAATGGTTCCCATGTTTCCGGGATCTTGAATTCCATCAAGGCACAATACCCAATCTTTTGCAGGATTAGCTTCATTCAGGTCGTAATCAGGAATTTTACAAAGTGCAAGGGCCTCCTGGGGAGATTTGAGCAGGCTCGCCTTACTGATCTGGTCACAATCGCTTGCAATTACCTCTGTTTTGCTTGTTATTTGTGAAGCGTATGCCTCAAGGTAACCTTGCGTTGCAATCAGGGTTTCGATTTCAATATTCGATGTCAGAAGGTCATGAATCATTTTATTTCCTTCGGCCAAAAAAAGTCCCGATAGTTTCCGGTATTTCTTTTGGTCAAGAGATTTTATCAACTTTATGATGGATTTCGGGATCACTGCTATATTTTTGAAATGTTTGTACAAAATAACATATTCCTGATTATACTCTTGACTATTTTTGCATGAAATGAGACTCAATTGAAAAGAAGGGATACATATATAACAAGTTGCCGGCCTATATTCGTCATTGTGATTATGGCAGTTGTTCTGGCTTCATGCTCGACCACCAAATATTTGGGAGAGGATGAGTATCTTCTGAACAAGGTGGTCGTAGATGTAAACAATCCCGATATTGACAAGGAGGAATTGAGAAGTTATCTGAGAATAAAGGAAAATACCCGAATCCTCGGCTTTTTTAAGTTTCATTTGTGGCTATATAACCTGTCTTCCAGAAATAAGCCTGATGGATGGTTGAAACGGACAGGTGAAGCACCGCAATTGTTCGATCCTGTTGCTGCCGACCTGTCGCGTAACCAGATCATCCAGTACCTTCACAATAAAGGTTATTATGATGCAGAGGTTGACCTTGACACAAAAGAGAACCAGGAGAGAAAAAAGGTCAGTTTGCATTATACCATTCAAAGTGGGAACGTTTTCAGGATCGGGAAAGTGGATAACCAGATAAGTCAGGAGGAGTTAAAAAGATTGTTTGAGGAGGATTATTCATCTTCGGTGTTGAAACCGGGCCATCGGTTTGATTTGGACATGCTTGATTCAGAGCGCGACCGGATTTCAAATTTTTTCAGGAACCGGGGTTATTATTACTTCAATAAATCGATGCTCTTCTTTGACGCTGATACGTTAGGGGAGGGGAATGTTGCAGATTTAGTCTTGGGAATTGAACCGGGAACCGATAATGCCCTTGATTCCGCAAGGATATTCAGGCCATGGTTTGTCAAGGACCTGCAATGGTCGATATTGAATGATAACCGTGAATTTGCCTATCAGGAAAGTTTGGGTCCGGATACGATCAAGGCAGGAAAGAATTTGTTCATTTTCCGTGACGAATTTCCATATAATCCCAGATTATTTCAGCGGTTAAGCCGCATAGAGACGGATTCTTTATATCATTTTGGTAAAGCCGAGGATACCTTTACCGCACTGAACCGCTTACGGCAGTTCCGGTTTATCAATATCTATTTCCAGCCACAATCCTTAAAAGGCGATACAACCTGGCTGAACGGATATATAGATCTTGCGCCTTTGCCCCGGCAGGCGGTAACGTTTGACGTAGAGGGGACAAATACCTCAGGTAACCTGGGGGTTGCCGGAAATGTCAATTATATGCATCGCAATTTGTTCAAGGGTGCCGAAATCATATCACTGAAGCTGAAAGGGGCAATGGAAAGACAACAAGCAGTGGTAAGTGAGCAGTCTCTGGATTTTAATACACGGGAAATTGGCGTGGAGGCAAATTTAAGTGTTCCCAAATTGCTGGGTCCGGCCAATCTTTTCCATTCATTCGGGAATGTTTTGCCTAAAACCTTGATTTCGATTGGATACAATTTTCAGCGCAGACCCGATTATACCCGAACCATCTCTTCCATGAAACTTGGCTATGAATGGATGACATCAACCTATACCCGCCACAATTGGGATATACTTGATTTTAACCTAGTCAATCTCTCCAGATTTGATCCGGCGTTTTTAAATTCTATTTACGATCTTTATATCAAGAGTAGTTTTACCGACCATTTGATTTTTGGAACGAGTTATGTTTTTACCCATAATACTCAGGAAATCAGGACAAGGAGTAACTATTATTATCTGAGATTCTCTGCCGAGTCCTCAGGTAATACACTGTACCTTCTTTCGAAAATGCTAGGAGCGTCCAAGACCATGGAAGTGGATACGGTAGGATTAAAGCCTCAGGAATATTATACATTCCTTGATTCACGCTATGCCCAGTTTTTGAAAAGTGATATTGAGATACGCAGGGGAGTAATGATCGACCGCTATAATTCTGTGGTAGGCCGTTTCTTTGCGGGTGTGGGTTTGCCCTATGGTAACTTTGACGTTTTGCCGTTTGAAAAGAAATATTTCACGGGAGGTGCCAACGGAATCAGGGCATGGCAGGTCAGATCCCTGGGGCCCGGTACCTACAAGGCTCCTCCCAGGTCATATCCAAACCAGTCGGGCGACATAAAACTGGAAGCCAACCTTGAGTACAGGTTCCGGCTGATACGTTATCTTGAAAGTGCCTTTTTCCTGGACGTAGGAAATATATGGGCTATCAATGAGAAGGACAACCGACCCGGCGCCCAGTTCAACCTAAATAGCTTTTACAGGCAGTTTGCCGTCGGAACGGGAACCGGTATTCGTCTGGATTTTGATTATTTTATCTTTCGGCTCGATTTGGGAATGAAACTTCGTGATCCTGCCCAATCCGAAAACAGCGGGTGGATACCCGGCAGCCGAAAGCTTAAAGGTGAGGATTTTAACCTGTCGTTTGCCATTGGTTATCCTTTCTGATTGATGCTTTGAATTTGATTGCTTACATATGCGTCGTACCATTGTTTGGTGAATTTTCATTTGATAATCTTTTGAAGGTTTTCGTTTACACTTTGAAATTATTTTGCATTTTTACCTCCCCGTTTCGATTAAAAGGAAGCGGTTTAATGATTTCTTCTACAATCAATCGATTATGATGCAGGATACAGGTGGAAGGGAAGTATTCGGTTCCCGTTTTGGCGTAATTGCGGCAACGGCAGGCTCTGCCATCGGACTAGGAAACATTTGGCGATTCCCTTATGTCGCCGGGGAAAACGGAGGGGCGGCATTTTTGCTGATATATATAGGTTTTGTGATTGTCATCGGGGTTCCTGTAATGTTGTCCGAATTTGTGATAGGCAGAAGTGCCCAGCAGAACGCTTTCGGTTCTTTCAGGAAATTGGCGCCTGGCAAACCCTGGTATTTGATTGGGTTAATGGGGGTGGTAGCCGCTTTCATGATTCTTGCGTTCTATACCGCGGTGGCCGGATGGACCCTTGAGTACCTTTATCAATCTCTGACAAATGGATTTGCAGGGAAAGATGCGGCGCAGCTCGAGACAATGTTCACCGAATTTCAGGGTTCTTCTTTCAGACCGATACTTTGGTTTTTTGTCTTTATGGGATTGACCGCCGGCATTATCATGATGGGCGTAAAAAAAGGCATTGAAAAGTCCACTAAGATAATGATGCCAATTTTGGTGTTGTTGTTACTTATTATGGCAATACGTTCAGTTACCTTGCCCGGTGCCATGGAAGGTGTGAAGTTTCTTTTTAAACCTGATTTTTCGAAGATTACAACCAAAATCGGTGCTAGAGGCACTTGGACAGTCATTTTTTTCACTGAGTATTGGGATGGGGACACTTATAACCTATGCCTCTTATGTGCCCAAAGACAATAAACTGGGAAATACCGCCATTTCGGTGGCAATCGCTGATTCAATGGTGGCGATTCTTGCTGGATTGGCAATTTTTCCCGCCGTCTTCGCTTTTGGAATAGCGCCAGGTTCTGGGGCTGGACTGGTCTATATCACATTGCCAAATATCTTTCAACAAATGTTGGGAGGATATTTCTTTTCCATTATATTTTTTGTTTTGTTGGGTGTCGCTGCTTTAACTTCAACGATATCGGTTCTTGAGGTGATCGTGGCATTCTTTGTGGAAGAACTAAATCTTAAAAGGAAGGCTGCCACATGGATCTCAATTTCATTGGTCTCAATACTTGGCGTTATGTCTGCCTTGTCGTGGGGTGCATTATCGGGTTTAAAAATATTAGGGTTTTCCGTTTTTGAATTGCTGGATTATACCTCGGCGAATATTTTACTTCCTTTGGGAGGATTTTTCATAGTGTTGTTTGTTGCCTGGTTTTATGGAAGGGAAAGGGCTGCAAATGAATTATCGAATGAAGGAAAGTTGAAAATCAGATTTTTCCCATTTTTCCTGTTTGTCATCAGGTTCTTAGCCCCAATTTGCATTGCATTCATATTCCTTCAGGGCATAGGTCTGATTAAATTTTAAAATTCCATAAAGATCATATGTATAAAACCGACCAGATTTTTGGTCGGTTTTTTTTCTTTTTGTTTCTTTGATTCTTCATGGCAATACCTGTCACATACCCTGGATTGTTCTCGATTGATCCTGTTCTTCAGTTTGGGAAGAAAATTTCGTTTGCACTTATTCTCATTATATTGAGTTAGGCAGAAATGAATATGGAGAGAATGAGAAGTTTCTTACGGAAATGGTTCAGCTTAACCAGATCAGAGAAGAGAGGCTTTATAATAGTCAGCCTGTTTCTTGTTTTTGCAATTGTCTTGAATGTCCTATCTGTCAGGATGGATTCTGAGGATTCTTTTGATTATGCTGAAATCTCTCAAAAACTGGATATCCTTCAACAGTTAGCCTCGGATCAAGTTCATGAATCGCCCCGTTCGTTATTCCAATTTGATCCAAATGCACTCTCTGAATCTGACTTTGAAAGTCTAGATATCCCTGATAGGGTAAAAAGAAATATAATAAGTTACAGACATAAGGGTGGCAAGTTTAAGAAACCTGATGATCTTCGCAAGATCTATGGAATGAACGACAGCTTATTTGATTTGGTATCCCCTTTTCTGACCTTTCAGGTAAGGGAACCCAAGCTTATCTTCCGTAAGGAGAATGAGTCGTCAGGTAGGGAATTGTTTGTGTTTGATCCCAATACAGCATCAATGGATACACTCAGGGAACTGGGATTTTCTGATTTTGCCGCCGATAATCTCTGCCGTTATATCTCCAAAGGCGGTGTAATCAGGAAAAAGGAAGACCTTCTGAAAATTTATGGTGTGGACAATGATTTTTTCGGAAAAATAGCGCCATATATCGCTTTGGATTCCACGAAGGAGTTTATGAAAGGAAAGGTGGAGCATTTGGTAATTGAATTGAACAGTGCCGACTCGACAATCCTTATCTCCATTCCGGGAATAGGTCCGGCGTATGCCTCACGGATCATCAGGTACAGGAAACTTTTGGGCGGATATTACAAAAAGGAACAGTTACTCGAAGTTTATGGGATGACAGAGGCACTCTTTCATCAGATATGCGCATACCTTGAAATTGACACAGTCCGGATTGAAAAAAAGAAGATTAATCTCGCTGAATATGCTGATTTGAGGACACATCCCTATATTTCGAACCGACAGGCCAGACTGATTCTTGATTCCAGATCTGACAGGGGACCATGGGGAAACGTCAATGAACTGAAACTCGACACAATTTTCTCAATGCCAGAGTTTGAGCGGGTTTCACCTTATCTGACACTTTGGTGATTTTTTAAATTGTTAACGTTTACGATGACCGAAAAACAATTTTTTGTCTTATATTTGATTACGACTGAATAATTTCTAAATTTGCGCCTCGATTTCAAAAATAGTTAATAGGAAAAAGATATGATTATTATTCCCGTAAAAGAAGGCGAAAACATTGAAAGAGCCTTAAAAAGGTTCAAGAGGAAATTTGAAAAAACAGGCGTGATTAAGGAACTGCGTGAAAGACAGGCCTTTTCGAAACCTTCTGTCAAAAAAAGAACTGAACTGAAGAAGGCAATCTATATTCAGGGCTTGCAAAGACAGGAAGACTAGTAGGAAATTATTCGGTTCCTGATTTTTTGATTGTATTGAATGGATTTTCAGGAATCTTTTATCAATTACTTGCGGTATGAGAAACGGACATCGTCTCATACATTAATAGCATATAAAAATGACCTCGATCAGTTTGTGCAGTTTTGCACAGGGTTGGTCGGGGAATTTGATCTTAAGGCGGTCGATAACAAGCTGATCAGGGCGTGGATTGTCTTCCTGATGGAAGGAAAAAATTCACCCAGGACTGTCAATCGAAAGGTTTCGGCCCTTAAGTCATTTTATAAGTATGCTATGAAAATGGAAGTCGTTGATAAAAGTCCTGTCACCCAAATCCCGCTTCCCAAAATCAGAAAGAAGCTTCCCTCCTTTGTTGAAGAAAGCAGCCTGATCCATTTGCTGGACGATGGATTCTTCGATCAGGATTTCAGAGGACTTCGTGACAAGGTGATTATTTCACTTTTATATGGTACTGGTATTCGCCTGAGTGAATTGCTGGGCTTGCAGGAAAATAACATTGATTTGCATCAGAGCCAGATAAAAGTGAAAGGAAAGAGAAATAAAGAGCGCATCGTTCCATATCCCAGAAGTCTCAATCCTTTATTGGAGAGTTACCGTCAATCGAAGGCCGGGCAATTTGGGATAGTAGGAGGGCCATTTATCGTGACCGATAAAGGTGAGCCAGCTTACGACAAGCTTATTTACAGGGTGGTTAATTCCTATCTTACGCGTGTCACATCACTTGAAAAGAAAAGTCCCCATGTTTTACGCCATTCCTATGCGACCCACCTTTTAAACAGGGGGGCAGACCTGAATGCAGTCAAGGAACTTCTGGGGCACTCCAACCTGGCCGCCACGGAAGTTTACACACATACGACGTTTGAGAGATTACACAGTATTTATCAACAAGCCCATCCAAGGGGTTAAAAAACAGTTGGATTATGAATATCAAGGTAAATTCAGTGCATTTTACGGCAGACCAGAAACTGGTCGATTTCGTAACGAAAAAGGTCAGCAAGCTTGATACTTTTTTCGAGGGGATTATTAATGCGGAGGTTACACTGAAGGTTGACAAACCTGAAACTGTGAACAACAAAATTTCAGAAGTGAAATTGTCAATTCCCATTACCGATACGCTTTTTGCCAAAAAGCAGGCTGATTCTTTTGAAGAGGCAACTGATCTGGCTGTAGAAGCCATTCGTCGGCAATTGAAAAAACATAAGGAAAAGGTCCGGGAAAAATAATAAGGGAAAAATCAAAATCATTCATTAGTTTATATCAAAAATTTATATTTTTGCAAACCCTTTCAGTAACGTCTTGGTTCTGTGCCGTAAATTTAAAGGGTATGACCCAAAAATGAACAGACGCAAGGTGAGAATTACTGAATCCTGATATTGGTTATATCATCATAATCAAGTTCTTAAATGAAAATGTAAAGTTTTTATAAAAAAACAGGAAGATGGGTTTCGTTCTTTTTAAATTTTTATAACTTTGCACGGCTTTTTCGAAAGCATTTTTTGATTCCGGGAATAATCTGAATTCGGGTTTCAAAATTAGGCGGAATATAATACTGTTGTCTGTTTGTAGCCTATCGGTTGCTTCAAGGATTACGGGATTTATTGATAAAGCGGGAGTAGCTCAGTCGATAGAGCATCAGCCTTCCAAGCTGAGGGTCGCGGGTTTGAATCCCGTCTCCCGCTCAAATTTAAAACAGTCGGCTTTTGGCGGCTGTTTTTTGCCGGAGTAGCTCAGGGGTAGAGCGCATCCTTGGTAAGGATGAGGTCACGAGTTCAATTCTCGTCTTCGGCTCAAATGATTTTAAACTAAAAAAAATAAATTTCGAGTTATGGCAAAAGAACATTTTAAAAGGGATAAGGACCATGTCAATATTGGTACTATTGGACACGTTGACCATGGAAAAACTACCCTGACAGCTGCCATTACCATGGTTTTGGCAAAAAAAGGTCTCTCCGAAATCAAATCGTTTGATGCGATTGACAATGCTCCTGAAGAGAAAGAAAGAGGTATTACCATCAACACTTCGCACGTTGAATATCAGACCGAAAAAAGGCACTACGCTCACGTAGACTGTCCCGGCCACGCTGACTATGTGAAGAACATGGTTACAGGTGCTGCCCAGATGGACGGTGCCATCCTGGTTTGCGCTGCAACAGATGGTCCCATGCCGCAGACACGCGAGCACATTCTTCTCGCCCGTCAGGTAAACGTACCCCGTATCGTTGTTTTCATGAATAAAGTTGACATGGTTGATGACGAAGAGTTGCTCGACCTTGTTGAAATGGAACTTCGTGACCTTCTGAGCTTCTATCAGTTTGATGGTGACAACAGCCCGGTAATCCGTGGTTCTGCTTTGGGTGCCATGAATGGTGAAGCCCAGTGGGAAGATAAAATCATGGAGCTGATGAATGCCGTTGACACATGGATTCCTCTGCCTCCCCGTGATATTGACAAGCCATTCCTTATGCCTGTTGAAGACGTATTCTCAATCACTGGTCGTGGTACTGTTGCTACCGGTCGTATCGAAACTGGTCTTGTTCACACTGGTGACGAACTCGAAATTATTGGTCTTGGTGCCGAAGGTCGCAAAACCGTATGTACCGGTGTTGAGATGTTCCGCAAGATTCTTGATGACGGTCAGGCTGGTGATAACGTAGGTCTGCTTCTTCGTGGTGTTGACAAAAAAGAAATCAAGCGTGGTCAGATTTTGGCAAAACCAAAATCAATCACTCCCCACACCCGTTTCAAGGCTGAAATCTATGTCCTGAAAAAAGAGGAAGGTGGACGTCACACCCCGTTCCATAACAAATATCGCCCACAATTCTATCTCCGTACACTTGACGTAACTGGTGAAATTCACCTGCCAGAAGGACGTGAGATGGTTATGCCTGGTGATAACGTTTCTATCGAAGTTGAACTGATCTACCCTGTTGCTATCAACATCGGTCTCCGTTTCGCTATCCGTGAAGGTGGACGTACCGTAGGTGCTGGTCAGGTTACTGAAATTGTTGAATAACAATATTTTTAAATAATTACTCCACAATAGTCCCGGAAGAATTTCCGGGACTATTTGCGGATGTAACTCAAAAGGGGAGTTGCTTTTGTAAGTTCGAGTCTTACCATCCGTACTAAAAAATTTATTGAGATGAAACTCAAAGTATACATCGAAGAGGCCTACGACGAACTCGTACACAAAGTTACCTGGCCTACTTGGAAAGAACTGCAAAGCAGTGCATTGGTTGTAATGGTTGCTTCCTTTATTATAGCGCTCGTAATTTTCGTTATGGATATCTCTTTCGAGAACATAATGGAACTTATCTATGGCTTATTTTATTAATTTTTATCCTGAAGCACAATGAGCGAAACTAGTATGAAGTGGTATGTCCTTCGCGCAATCAGCGGAAAAGAGAAGAAGGTGAAGGAATACATAGAGAACGAAATCGCCAGGGGTGATCTTCAGGGTTTTGTTACACAGGTTTTGTTGCCAGCCGAAAAGGTTTACCAAATTCGGAATGGTAAAAAAATCAGCAAGGAAAGAAGCCTTTATCCAGGTTATGTTTTAATCGAAGCTGCTCTCGTTGGAGAGGTTACGCATATTTTGCGAAACATCCCCAACGTCATCGGTTTTTTGGGAGCCACCAAGGGTGGTGATCCTGTTCCGATGCGGCAGAACGAGGTAAACAGAATCCTTGGTAAGGTTGACGAAATGGCTGATTCCAATGAAGAATTGAATAATCCCTTCATGGTTGGCGAAACTGTAAAAGTAATCGATGGACCATTTAACGGCTTTAACGGAACCATTGAGGCAATCAATGAGGAGAAGAAGAAGCTGCAGGTAATGGTGAAGATTTTTGGTAGAAAAACTCCTTTAGAACTTAGCTTCCTACAGGTCGAGAAGGAGTAAGAAACGCTCTAAAATTTTGCTATGGCGAAAGAAATTGCTGGATTAATCAAATTACAAATCAAAGGGGGTGCGGCAAATCCATCACCTCCGGTAGGACCAGCGCTTGGCTCCAAAGGGGTTAATATCATGCAATTCTGTAAACAGTTTAATGCCCGTACGGCAGATCTTGCCGGAAAGGTTTTACCTGTAATCATTACAGTTTACGCTGATAAATCGTTTGATTTCATTATCAAACAACCTCCTGTAGCCATACAATTGTTAGAAGCTTCAAAAGCGAAAAAAGGATCTGCTGAACCACACGTAAAGAAAGTGGGTGCAGTAAATTGGGTTCAGGTCAGGGAAATTGCCGAAAGCAAAATGTCCGACCTTAACTGCTTCACTTTGGAGGCTGCAATGCGAATGGTAGCTGGAACTGCCAGAAGTATGGGGATTAACATCGAAGGTGAATCTCCATTCAATAATTAATTAAATTTTATACGATGGGCAGAATTACGAAAAATAAAAAAGCTGCACTTGGTAAACTCGAGAAGGGTAAACTATATTCAATTGATGAAGCGGCTGAATTGGTGAAAGCTATTACCTTCACCAAATTCGATGCTTCGGTTGATATCGATATCCGTCTGGGGGTAGACCCAAGGAAGGCTAACCAAATGGTTAGAGGCGTAGTTTCGTTACCCCATGGTACTGGAAAAGAGGTCAGGGTTCTGGCCATGGTTACTCCTGACAAAGAGCAGGAAGCCAGGGATGCTGGTGCTGACTATGTAGGTCTTGATGAATACATCGACAAGATCAAAGGCGGATGGACAGATGTTGACGTGATCATCACCATGCCTCCGGTAATGGGTAAAATTGGTGCTTTAGGACGAATCCTCGGTCCCCGTGGATTGATGCCTAATCCCAAGAGTGGTACCGTTACCATGGAAGTTGGAAAAGCTGTTCAGGAAGTCAAACAGGGTAAAATCGACTTTAAGGTCGACAAGTTTGGTATCGTACATACTTCAATTGGCAAGGTTTCCTTTACTCCTGACAAGATCAAGGAAAACGCGCAGGAGTTTGTTAACACGATTGTCAAACTGAAACCTACGGCTGCCAAAGGTACCTACATCAAGAGTATCTATCTTTCAAGTACCATGAGTCCTGGTATACAAGTTGAACCTAAGTCAGTCGCTGACTAAAAATGTGTAGTTATGAAAAGTTCTGAAAAAGCAACTATTATTGATAGTTTAGTCGAACAAATCAATTCTAGCAACCATTTTTATCTGGCTGACATTAGTGAACTCAACGCTGCTGATACCAGCGAGCTGAGACGTACATGCTTCAAACAGAATGTAAAACTGGTTGTAGTTAAAAATACCCTTCTGCGTAAAGCGCTCGAAAAGTCTGACAAACAGGCTGAGGGCCTTTATGAAATTCTCAAAGGCAGTACATCGGTGATGTTTACCGATCAGGGAAATGTTCCCGCAAAGCTGATCAAGGATTTCCGCAAAAAGCGTCCGAAGCCTTTGCTGAAAGGTGCCTTTGTGGAAGAGTCGGTTTATATCGGCGATGATCAACTGGACGCACTTGTCGCTATTAAGTCGAAGAACGAACTTATCGCGGATGTGGTTGCCTTACTTCAGTCACCAGTTAAAACTGTGCTTTCACAGCTGCAGTCAGGTGGCAATATTATACACGGTGTTCTTCAGACACTGGAAGAGAGAAAATAATTTTTTTGTAACAAATCATTAAATAATAAATACGATGGCAGATTTAAAACAGCTTGCAGAAGAGTTAGTGAACTTGACTGTCAAAGAGGTTAACGAATTGGCTAAAATTCTGAAAGACGAGTATGGTATTGAACCTGCAGCAGCCGCTGTTGCAGTAGCCGGTCCTGCAGCTGCAGGTGCTGAAGCTGCTGCTGAAGCTGTGCAGACTGAGTTCGATGTAGTACTGAAATTTGGTGGCCAATCAAAACTTCAGGTCGTTAAACTTGTTAAAGAATTAACCGGCCTTGGCTTGAAAGAAGCTAAAGAAGTCGTTGACGCAGCACCCAAAACTATCAAAGAAAAAGTTTCAAAAGAAGAAGCTGAAGCTTTGAAAGCACAGCTGGAAGAGGCAGGAGCCGAAGTTGAAATTAAATAGGTGGAAGCCTGTTAAGGTAAATACGGTTTAGAATCTTACTGCTGTGAGGTTCTAAACCTTTTTGTATTTATATTTTATATTACTTAACCAGTATAAATACATGTTCATAAACAAAAAGAACGAGAGGATAAGTTTCTCCTCAACACAAACACGGTTTGATTACCCTGACTTTCTGGAGGTACAAGTCAAATCTTTTCAAGAATTTTTTCAGTTAAAAACCACTCCCGATAATCGCAGGGACGAAGGATTGTATAAGGTTTTCCAGGAAAATTTCCCGATTACCGATACGCGCAATAACTTCGTACTCGAGTTCCTGGATTACCAGGTTGACCCGCCCCGTTATTCGATTGATGAATGTATCGAGCGTGGTTTGACTTTCAGTGTCCCGTTAAAGGCAAAACTGAAACTTTATTGTACTGATCCCGAACATGAAGATTTTGATACGGTAGTGCAGGATGTGTATCTTGGCACTGTGCCGTACATGACCGATAAGGGAACTTTCATTATCAATGGGGCAGAGAGGGTTATTGTATCTCAGCTTCACAGGTCTCCCGGTGTTTTCTTCGGTCAGAGTGTTCATGCCAATGGTTCGAAACTTTACTCCGCACGAATAATTCCCTTTAAGGGCTCATGGATCGAATTCGCTACCGATATCAATAATGTGATGTATGCTTACATCGACAGGAAGAAAAAGCTTCCGGTTACCACATTGTTACGTGCCATCGGATATGAAAGCGATAAGGACGTTCTCGAAATCTTTGACCTTGCTGACGAAATCAAAGTCTCTAAAGCTGGACTCAAAAAAGTTGTTGGCCGCAGACTTGCCGCAAGGGTACTCAAATCATGGGTTGAAGATTTTGTGGATGAAGATACTGGTGAAGTTGTATCGATTGAAAGAAATGAAGTGATCATAGATCGTGAAATTGTTCTCACGGATGATCATATCGACGAAATCATTGATGCTGGCGTTAAAGCGATTCTTCTTCATAAGGAAGATCAGAATCAACAGGATTTCGCAATTATTTACAACACATTGCAGAAAGACCCTTGTAATTCTGAAAAAGAAGCAGTGTTGCATATCTATCGTCAGTTGCGTAATGCCGAACCGCCGGATGAGGCAACTGCACGTGACGTAATCGACAAGTTATTTTTCTCAGACAAGAGATATGATCTTGGTGATGTGGGCCGCTACCGTATCAATAAAAAGCTTGGTCTTAATATTGAAATGGATACCAAAGTCCTCACCAAGGAAGATATAATCGAGATTATCAAATATCTGATCCAGCTGATTAACTCCAAAACCGATGTCGATGATATCGACCACTTGAGCAATCGGAGGGTCAGGACCGTGGGTGAGCAGCTGTTTGGTCAGTTTGGAGTTGGTCTTGCCCGTATGGCAAGAACCATTCGTGAACGTATGAATGTTCGCGACAATGAAGTTTTTACCCCGATCGACCTGATCAATTCCAAGACATTGTCATCCGTCATCAACTCTTTCTTTGGAACCAATGCACTTTCACAGTTCATGGACCAAACCAATCCGTTGGCTGAAATGACTCACAAACGTCGTATGTCAGCCTTGGGACCAGGCGGTTTGTCTCGTGAAAGAGCTGGCTTTGAGGTCAGGGACGTTCACTTTACTCACTATGGCAGGCTTTGCCCGATTGAAACTCCTGAAGGACCAAACATCGGTTTGATTTCTTCATTGTGCGTATTTGCCAAAATTACGGATCTGGGCTTTATTGCCACTCCTTACCGTAAGGTGACAGATGGCAGGGTAGACCTGTCCGATGATGGGGTTGTATATCTGACTGCTGAAGAAGAAGAGGGACAAATCATTGCCCAGGCCAATGCTCCAATCGATGCTGACGGTTATTTCAAGAATCAGAAGGTAAAGGCAAGATTGGATGGTGATTATCCTTTGGTCGATCGTGAAGAGGTTGTTTTGATGGACGTTGGTCCCAACCAGATTGCCTCTCTAGCCGCGTCATTGATTTCATTCCTTGAACATGATGATGCCAACCGTGCGCTTATGGGTTCAAACATGATGCGTCAGGCTGTTCCGCTGCTTCGCCCCGAGGCTCCCATTGTTGGTACCGGTTTGGAAGGCAGGGCTGCGAGCGATTCACGCATTCTGATCAAGGCCGAAGCCGACGGTGTTATCGAATATGTTGATGCACGTCAGATCATGGTCCGCTATGATATGACTGATGAAGATAAATTTGTCAGTTTCGATCCGGAGGTTGTTACCTATACACTTCCGAAATACACAAAAACCAACCAGGGATCAACGGTTGACCTGAAACCCTTGGTGATCAAAGGCCAGAGAGTGAAAAAGGGAGAAATCCTGACTGAAGGTTATGCAACCCAGAACGGAGAACTTGCCCTTGGACGCAACCTCATGGTTGCATTTATGCCATGGCAGGGATATAACTATGAGGATGCCATCGTGATTTCTGAAAGGATTGTTCGTGAAGATGTATTTACTTCGGTTCACGTTGACGAATACAGCCTTGAAGTTCGTGATACGAAACGCGGGGTGGAAGAGTTTACCTCAGATATCCCGAACGTTAGTGAGGATGCAACGAAGAATCTTGATGAGAATGGTTTGATCCGTATCGGTGCCATCGTAAAACCTGGTGATATCCTGATAGGAAAGATTACTCCTAAGGGAGAATCGGATCCATCTCCAGAAGAAAAATTGCTTCGTGCCATTTTCGGCGACAAGGCTGGTGACGTGAAGGATGCTTCTTTGAAGGCTTCTCCATCACTTTCGGGGGTTGTCATCGACAAAAAACTCTTCTCCAGGGTCAATAAGGAAAAGAAAGGTAAACTTTCATCCAAGCCTTTGTTGGAGCAGATTGATGAGGCTTTTGAAAAAGAAGTCGCCGCCATTCGGGTAAAACTTGAAGAAAAACTGTACGAGCTTGTATCTGGTAAAACCAGTCAGGGTGTCAAAGATTATTTTGGCACTGAAGTAATTGCCAAAGGTCTGAAATTTACCCTTAAACAGTTACAGGAACTTGACTACCTGAATATAAATCCATCGAAATGGACAACAGATAAGGACAAGAATGACCTAATTTTCAGGCTTGTGAACAATTACATCATGAAATACAAGGAGGCAGAGGCTGTTGCTCGTCGTGAACGTTTTAACGTGACAATCGGAGATGAGCTACCTGCCGGTATTATCCAGCTTGCCAAAGTGTACATTGCCAAAAAACGTAAACTCCAGATCGGGGATAAGATGGCAGGGCGTCATGGTAACAAGGGTATAGTTTCAAGGGTAGTTCGCAGTGAAGATATGCCATTCCTTGCAGACGGAACACCTGTGGATATCGTATTGAATCCGCTGGGGGTACCTTCCCGTATGAATCTTGGGCAGATATATGAAACTGTTCTTGGTTGGGCCGGCAAGGAATTGGGTCTGAAATTTGCGACCCCTATTTTTGATGGTGCATCTCTGGAAGAGATCAATGAATATACCGCGAAAGCCGGAATACCACGTAATGGTAAGTCAATACTTTTCGATGGTGAGACTGGTGAGCCTTTTGACCAGCCGGCAACCGTTGGCGTAATCTATATGATGAAACTGGGGCACATGGTCGAAGACAAGATGCATGCACGCTCGATTGGACCATACTCGCTGATTACCCAGCAGCCATTGGGTGGTAAAGCCCAGTTCGGTGGACAGCGTTTCGGGGAAATGGAAGTATGGGCGCTCGAAGCATTCGGTGCATCCCATATCCTTCAGGAAATCCTGACAGTCAAGTCCGACGACGTCATGGGAAGGGCTAAGGCATATGAATCAATCGTCAAAGGCGAACCTATGCCACAGCCCGGTATACCTGAATCATTGAATGTTCTTCTGCACGAGTTGCGTGGTCTTGGACTCAGTGTTCGTATGGAATAGTATGGGAATCCCTCCTACAGGGGGAATCCTTTTCAACCAATAACATTAGCTTATATGGCATTCAGAAAAGATAATAAAGCTAAAAGTAATTTTGCGAAAATTTCGATCAGTCTCGCATCTCCGGAAGAGATTCTGGAGCGTTCACATGGTGAGGTTTTGAAACCTGAGACGATCAATTACAGGACTTACAAACCCGAAAGGGATGGTTTGTTCTGTGAAAGGATTTTTGGTCCGGTTAAAGACTATGAATGCCACTGCGGAAAATATAAACGTATCCGTTATAAAGGTATAGTTTGTGACCGTTGTGGAGTTGAGGTTACCGAGAAGAAAGTACGTCGCGAACGCATGGGGCACATTTCCTTGGTGGTTCCGGTTGCCCATATCTGGTACTTCCGTTCTCTTCCCAACAAAATTGGGTACCTTCTTGGGTTACCGACCAAAAAGCTGGATTCAATCATCTATTATGAGAGGTATGTCGTGGTTAACCCCGGTATTAAGGCTCCGGAGGTTAAATTTCTCGATTTCCTTTCAGAAGAGGAATATCTTGACATCATCGATACCCTTCCCAGGGAAAACCAATACCTGGAAGACGATGATCCCAACAAGTTTGTTGCCAAAATGGGTGCCGAAGCATTGCATGATATCCTGGGTAAAATCGATTTGGATGAACTTTCATACGATCTGAGGCACAAAGCAAACACCGAAACCTCCCAGCAAAGAAAGAATGAAGCCCTGAAAAGGCTTCAGGTTGTCGAGGCTTTCCGTGCAAGCAAAAATCTCAACCGTCCTGAATGGATGATCGTGAAGGTTGTGCCTGTCATTCCTCCTGATTTAAGGCCTCTTGTACCGCTGGATGGAGGGCGGTTTGCCACATCGGACCTCAACGACCTTTATCGCAGGGTAATCATCAGGAATAACCGCTTGAAGAGATTGATTGAGATCAAGGCACCTGAGGTCATCCTGAGAAACGAAAAACGAATGCTCCAGGAAGCTGTTGATTCGCTTTTTGATAACTCCAGAAAGGTTAATGCCGTAAAAACCGAGAATAACAGGGCCTTAAAATCACTGTCTGATAGCTTGAAAGGCAAGCAGGGACGTTTCCGTCAGAATTTGCTCGGTAAACGTGTCGATTATTCAGCCCGTTCCGTTATTGTTGTCGGGCCGAAACTCAAGCTCCATGAGTGTGGTCTGCCAAAAGACATGGCAGCAGAGTTGTATAAACCTTTTGTCATTCGGAAACTGATTGAAAGAGGAATCGTGAAAACCGTCAAATCGGCCAAGAAGATCGTTGACCGTAAGGATCCTGTAGTTTGGGAAATCCTGGAAAACGTTCTCAAGGGTCACCCGGTTTTGTTGAACAGGGCACCCACTCTTCACCGTCTTTCAATCCAGGCTTTCCAGCCGGTATTGATTGAAGGTAAGGCAATCCAATTACATCCTTTGGTATGTACGGGTTTCAACGCCGACTTCGATGGTGACCAGATGGCAGTACACCTTCCACTTGGGAACGCTGCCATTTTGGAAGCACAGTTACTGATGCTTGCATCCCATAACTTGCTTAACCCTGCCAATGGTGCCCCGATTACCGTACCTTCACAGGACATGGTTCTCGGACTATATTATATGACCAAAGCCAGACCTGGTGCAAAGGGTGATGGAATGGTATTCTATTCTCCCGATGAGGTCGTGATCGCTTTTAACGAAGGTGCTGTTTCCATGCACTCCCCGATCAAGGTTAAAATTGAAGATGTGGATGAGAAGGGTGAATTCTTCCATCATATTATTGAAACCACTGTTGGACGCGTCCTATTCAATGAACACGTTCCACGAGGGGCAGGATACATCAATCAGTTATTGACCAAAAAGGCACTTCGTAATATCATTACTGATGTGTTCAAGGTTGCCGGGAATGCCGCGACAGTTGCTTTCCTTGATGCTATCAAAGACCTGGGTTACTATTGGGCTTACCGTGGTGGTCTCTCCTTCAACCTCGACGATGTTATTATTCCCGAGGATAAGAAGACGATCGTTGAAGAAGGTTACGAGGAAGTTGAGGAAGTCATCGCCAACTATAACATGGGTTTCATTACCAATAATGAAAGATATAACCAGGTAATTGATATCTGGACACATGCCAACGCCAAGTTGACCCATTCGGTTATGAGAACTTTAAGTTCCGACAAGCAAGGGTTTAACTCCATTTATATGATGTTGGACTCTGGGGCCCGTGGTTCGAAAGAACAGATCAGGCAGCTATGCGGAATGAGGGGTTTGATGGCTAAACCACAAAAGTCAGGATCAACAACATCCCAGATTATTGAAAACCCGATTCTCGCAAACTTCAAGGAAGGATTGTCAGTTTTGGAATACTTTATCTCAACCCACGGTGCCCGTAAAGGTCTCGCCGATACCGCTCTCAAGACAGCTGATGCCGGTTATCTGACACGCCGTCTTGTTGACGTGGCCCAGGATGTCATTATTTCGGAAGACGATTGTGGAACTTTGAGAGGATTGGTCGCCTCGGCAATCAAGAACAATGAGGAAGTTGTTGCGTCACTGTTTGACAGGATTCTTGGCCGTACATCGGTTCACGATATCTATCATCCATTCAATGGGGAGCTTATTGTGAAGTCCGGTGATGAAATATCTGAGGATGTAGCCAATATTATCGAAGAATCACCCATTGAAAGCGTGGAGATTCGTTCGGTGCTTACATGCGAATCTGAAGTGGGGGTTTGTGCCAAATGCTATGGCCGCAATCTGGCTTCAGGCAAAAAGGTACAGCGTGGTGAGGCGGTTGGTGTTATCGCTGCCCAGTCAATTGGTGAACCAGGTACCCAGCTTACGCTTCGTACTTTCCACGTTGGGGGTATTGCAGGTAACATTTCTGCCCAATCATCAGTTGTATCCAAATATGATGGCTATGCTGAAATTGAAGAGCTGAGAACGGTTGAGTATTTGGATAAGGAAGGAAAGAAAATTGATATTGTGGTGAGCCGTTTGGCAGAACTTAAGATCATTGACAAGAACACCAATATTCAATTGTCAAGCCACCCGATTCCTTACGGATCAAAACTCTATATCAAAAATGGTGATGGAGTCACCAAAGGTTTGCTGATTTGTGAATGGGACCCTTACAATGGTGTTATTATCACGGAGTTCGACGGTACTATCGAATTTGACAGTCTTGTGGAAGGTATTACGTTCCGTGAAGAGTCAGATGAACAGACGGGTTACAATGAGAAAGTAATTATTGAAACCAGGGATAAGACCAAGAACCCATCGCTCCGGATCCTTGATAAGGATGGTGAGGTCATCAGGGCATATAACTTGCCGGTGGGAGGTCACCTCTCGGTGAACAATGGTGATAAGGTTAAGGCTGGTCAGGTTCTGGTCAAGATTCCACGTGCTGCCGGTAAAGCCGGTGATATCACGGGTGGTCTTCCAAGGGTAACCGAGCTATTTGAGGCACGTAATCCTTCGAATCCGGCAGTAGTTTCCGAAATTGACGGCGAAATAACCCTTGGCAAGATCAAGAGGGGTAATCGTGAAATCATCGTAACGTCCAAAACTGGTGAGGTCAAGAAGTATCTGGTTCCATTGTCCAAACAGATTTTGGTTCAGGATAATGACTATATCAGGGCTGGTACACCACTGTCTGATGGAGCCACCACTCCTTCCGATATACTTGCCATCAAAGGGCCTACAGCTGTCCAGGAATATATTCTTAACGAAGTACAGGACGTATATCGGATGCAGGGCGTGAAGATTAACGATAAACATTTTGAGGTAATCATTCGTCAGATGATGCGCAAAGTGGAAATCGATGATCCGGGGGATACCCGATTCCTTGAAAAGCAGGTAGCTGACAAGAACGAGTTTATGCAGGAGAATGACTGGATTTACAACAAGAAAGTTGTTGTGGAGCCGGGAGATTCTGAAGGACT
Source organism: Bacteroidales bacterium 6E (assembly GCA_001270045.2). Classification (GTDB taxonomy): domain Bacteria; phylum Bacteroidota; class Bacteroidia; order Bacteroidales; family Prolixibacteraceae; genus UBA1413. The sequence continues at coordinate 129,888 of DF970673.1, forward strand.
TCGTCCTGGCCAGATTATTTCTGCGCGAAGACTCAGGGATGAAAATTCACTGCTCAGGAGAAAGGATAAACGTTTGGTTGAAGCGAGGGATGCAATCCCTGCAACATCAAGTCAGGTGCTTCAAGGTATTACCAGGGCTGCGCTGCAGACGAGGAGCTGGCTGTCAGCGGCCTCATTCCAGGAAACCACCAAGGTATTGAATGAAGCTGCCATCCAGGGAAAAATGGACTACCTTGACGGACTGAAAGAGAACGTGATCTGCGGTCACCTGATACCTGCCGGTACGGGTCTGAAAGAATACAAAAACCTGGTTGTCGGGTCAAAGACCGAGTATGATCGGTTAGTCGACATGAAGGAGCCAGTAGAAGAAGAAGAGTAAACACTGATAAGATGAGCGATAATAATCAAAATAAGCAGCAATTGAATATTGAACTCAGCGAGGAAATCGCTCAGGGAATTTATTCCAATTTAGCAGTTATTACCCATTCAAGTTCAGAGTTTGTAATTGATTTTGTCAGGATAATGCCCGGTGTTCCCAAGGCAAATGTCAAATCGAGGATAATCCTTACCCCGGAACATGCCAAACGGCTTCTTCTGGCGTTGCAGGACAATGTCGGAAAATTTGAAAGGGCCAATGGCCCGATTAAAATCAGTTCAGGTAATGATCCCATGATGCCGCCGATGACTTTTGGAGGTCCTCCGGCCCAGGCATAAGATAAGATAGAAAGAGGTTCTTTTAAGAGCCTCTTTTTTTTTGCTATTGAACGGTTTATGGAATTCTGTAATGAATAATCAGGACGGGTCAGTTTTAATTTTATTACCATACGTTATTTAAAATCAGTATAAATTTTCGGGTTGAATTTCAGAAATCAGAATTTTATATAAAATGGTTTGATTGTTTTAATGCCTTGAAATGAAAACGCTGGTTTCAATTCTGTCTCTCATTTGATGGCTGAATCAGCCGATATACCCATCCTTTCCCTTATTCCCGTCCGGAAGCCCTTCTTTGTACTTAACTTGTCAGTTTATATATTTGCTGAGGCCGATATGCCGAACCATGGAATTATTACTTTCGGGAACAAACTGAAGGCACTTCTGATCCATTTTTGGAATTTGCGGCCATATATCTTAAAGTTTTATTTATTCTGGTAAGATGTGTTCCAAAGAGTAGAAGCACACCTGTAGGGGTGATGTGTATTTCGGAGGGAGTATCCGATGGAAGTGGAACAATCTAAACATTAAAAACTAAATGTAATCCAAATGAAAGGTTTAAAAATTATTGTTTTGGCAAAGCAGGTGCCCGATACCCGAAATGTAGGGAAAGATGCCATGAAGGCTGATGGGACTGTTAACCGAGCTGCGCTGCCGGCAATTTTTAATCCGGAAGACCTGAATGCATTAGAGCAGGCTTTGCAGATTAAAGATCGTATACCGGGCAGTAAGGTTACCGTATTGACGATGGGGCCGGGGAGGGCTGCCGACATTATCAGGGAAGGATTGTTCCGGGGGGCTGATGATGGAATACTTTTAAGTGACCGTGCATTTGCAGGATCTGATACCCTTGCAACCTCCTATGCCCTATCTCAGGCCATTAAAAAAATGGAGAATTTTGACCTGATCGTGGCTGGGCGACAGGCTATTGACGGAGATACTGCGCAGGTTGGTCCACAGGTTGCCGAAAAACTCGGTCTGCCGCAATTGACCTATGTTGAAGAGTTAATGGAAATTACTGAAAAGCATGCAACCGTGAAAAGGCGATTGGAACGCGGGGTGGAGATATCATCGTGCCCGCTTCCCCTGCTCCTGACGGTGAATGGCTCTGCAGCGGACTGCAGAGCCCGGAATGCCAGATTGCTGATGAAATACAAACATGCCAAAACCGTTTCGGAGATACAAAATGCCAACGAAGATTATCTACATCTGTATAATGATCGTCCCTACCTTACCATTACTGAGTGGTCGGTGAATGACATTGAAACTGATCAGGGGCAACTTGGACTCAGTGGATCGCCCACAAAGGTCAAGAAAATTGATAATGTGATCCTTCAGGCTAAAGAATCAAAGGTGATTTCTTCTTCGGATGAGGATATTGAAGCACTGATGCAAGAGCTGATCGAAAGCCACACCATCGGTTAATTTAACCATTAAACATTGAAAATTGTATGAACAACATATTTGTATATTGTGAAATTGAGGACGGTGTTCTGGCAGAGGTCAGTCTTGAACTCCTGACAAAGGGAAGAAAACTGGCTGATACACTAAAATGTAAATTGGAAGCCGTTGTAATAGGTGCCGGACTTCAGGGAATTGAAAATCAGATTTTCCCGTTCGGCGTAGATATATTGCATTTAGCAGACGATTCGAGACTGTATCCTTACCAGACTCTTCCACATACATCAATTGTGGTGAAGCTTTTTGAACAGGAAAAGCCACAGATCGCATTAATGGGTGCCACTTCAATTGGCAGGGACCTGGGACCTCGTGTTTCATCGGCACTGCATAGCGGACTTACCGCTGACTGTACCAGCCTGGAAATCGGGGATCATGAAGACAAAAAAGCCGGAATGCATTACAAGGATTTGCTATTCCAGATCAGACCTGCTTTTGGCGGTAACATTATTGCGACCATCATAAATCCGGATTGCAGACCTCAAATGGCAACAGTTCGGGAAGGGGTAATGAAAAAGGAGATTCTGGATCCGGACTATAAAGGTGAAGTAAGGACCATTGATGTTGAAAAATGGGTATCATCCGAAGATTTTGTTGTCAGCATCATTGACCGGCATATTGAACAGAGTAAGGTAAACCTCAAAGGCGCTCCAATAGTGATTGCTGGAGGATATGGAATGGGCTCAAGGGAAAATTTCAATTTGCTTTATGATCTGGCTGAAGTGCTGGGTGGTGAAGTTGGCGCATCAAGGGCGGCCGTGGATGCAGGATATGCAAGCCATGAAAGGCAGATTGGCCAAACAGGTGTGACTGTTCGTCCAAAACTTTACATTGCCTGTGGAATTTCAGGCCAGATCCAACACAGGGCTGGTATGGAGGAGTCTTCCCAAATCATTGCGATTAATACGGATCCTGAAGCACCTATCAATGCAGTAGCAGATTATGTCATCACCGGTGATGTCGCAGAAATCATTCCCAAGATGATTAAGTTTTACAGAAAAAATACCAAGTAATTTGGGTTCAATTATAAATAAGACAAAATGGCTAATTATTATATCGATAACAGAGACTTGAAATTCCATCTTCACCATCCGCTGATGGAAAAGATCGTTCAGTTGAAAGAAAGGAATTTCAGTGAAAAAGATCAGTTCGACTTCGCACCTATGGATTTTGAAGATGCCATGGACAGCTATGAGAAAGTACTGGAAGTGGCAGGTGAAATCAGTGGCGATGTAATAGCACCCAATGCCGAAGGTGTTGATGCCCAAGGACCTCAAGTGATTGACGGACATGTGAAATATGCGGATGGTACCCGTGATAACATCGATGCCCTTGTAAAGGCAGGCTTGATGGGAATGTCGTTGCCCCGTCGATTTGGAGGCCTCAATTTTCCAATTGTTCCTTATATTATGGCAGCGGATGTTGTATCGCGGGCTGATGCCGGATTTGTCAATATATGGGGGTTGCAGGACTGTGCCGAAACCATCAACGAATTTGCTTCGGAAGAGCAGAAAATGGAATACTTGCCTCAAGTGGCTGCAGGGGCGACAATGGCCATGGACCTGACTGAGCCGGACGCCGGCTCTGATTTGCAGGCTGTCCAGCTTAAGGCTACCTACGATGAACAAAAGGGGGTATGGCTTCTGAATGGGGTTAAGCGCTTCATTACCAACGGCGATGGGGATATCTCGCTGGTATTGGCACGAAGTGAAGCAGGCACCAAGGATGGCCGAGGACTTTCAATGTTTATCCATCATAAGATGAATGGTGGTGTAACAGTTCGACGGATCGAGCATAAAATGGGGATCATTGGTTCACCTACCTGTGAATTGGTTTTCAGGGATGCACCTGCAGAACTCGTAGGCAGCCGGAAAATGGGCCTTATTAAATATGTTATGGCTCTTATGAATGGTGCGCGACTGGGAATTGCTGCCCAATCGGTTGGTATATCTGAGGCAGCTTACCGGGAAGCTCTCCAATATGCAATGGAACGTATCCAGTTCGGAAAAGCAATCATCCGGTTCCCGGCGGTATACGAAATGATTTCCACCATGAAAGCCAAACTTGATGCATCCAGAACACTTCTTTATGAAACTGCCCGGTTTGTCGACATGTATAAAACCTATATGCATATCGCTGAAGAGAGAAAGCTTGAACCGCACGAAAGGGATGAAATGAAGCAGTACCAGAAACTTGCGGATCTTTTTACTCCATTGGTTAAGGGCATGTCGAGCGAATTCTGCAATCAATTGGCATACGATGCCGTTCAAATTCATGGAGGATCTGGTTTCATGAAGGATTATCCAGTCGAACGCATATACAGGGATGCCAGGATCACTTCGATTTATGAAGGAACCACACAGCTGCAAGTTGTTGCTGCAATCAGGGGTGTAACAACAGGGGCATATTTAAACCAGATCAGGGAATATGAGTCACAAAAGGTTGCTCCGGAACTGGCGTTTTTGAAGCGATCGCTGATCATTATGACCGATGAATATGAACATGCAGTAAAGCATGTCCTGGATGTTAACGATAATGAATATGTAGATTTCCATGCAAGAAGGATGGTGGAAATGGCAGGTTACATCATCATGGGTTATCTTTTGATGTTGGATGCCAATCGCGACAGGGAATATCTGAGGTCCGCAAGGAATTTTGTGAAGTTTGGAAAAGGAAGTGTCCATGCACATGCCGTATTTATCGGTAGCAGTACAGTCGATGATTTGGGTTCCTATAAATATCTTTTGGTATAATTATATCGTACTATTTAAATAGGAGTCGGGCTGAAGGCCCGACTTTTTTCGTTTAATGACTTTTTTCCATAAATTGTCAAAAAATGCAGAAGGAATATTTGGAATTAATAAAGCATCAGATATTCATTAAGTTAGGTTTCCGTTTAATCCTCAGCGCCTCTGCCGCAGGGCCAATGTTAATCCAATGTTAATCGAAAGTTTACTTTGGGTATTTAAAAAAATTACAAAGTGTTTTGCCTGAAAATCATTTCTTTAGAATGTCACTCGCCGAGGTTCCCCAAACTTTTTTTCATAACCGGTTTGCAGGAATAAAAAGCTTGACTACTTTTGCAGCCGCGAAAGCGAAGTTCTAGAGGTAATGAATATGCAAGGCTAAAGACTTGGGATGATATGGGGATG
>DF970674.1:0-20215 GCA_001270045.2 Bacteroidales bacterium 6E
CACTAGTGTCCAAAAGATTTTTTACAAAACCTTTGTAAGTTATTAGTATATAGTTTATTACAAGCAATAAAGTCGCGTGTCGATTTGAATTCATTTCCCATCTTCGTTGCCTGAAAGAAAACCAGGCAAATATGAACAGCGGCAAATATGTATTCAGTCAACTCGTGGACTTCCTGCCAAAGCGAGTTTTTGATATGATAGTCAAACGATATGACGGAGATAAATGGGTGAAGACTTTCACTTGTTGGAACCAACTGCTTGTTATGATGTATGGGCAGCTGGCTGCCTGTGATAGTCTTAGAGAGGTTGCGTGTATCGTTGACTCTATCAAAAACAAGAGTTACCATCTCGGATTTGGCACTGGGGAGATTAAACTGAGCAATCTTTCCTACGCCAATGTAAACCGGGACTACAAGATATTTGAAGAGTTTGCCTATCACATGATCAATCTTGCTCAAAATAAGCGAATTGCAAGGCCGTTCGAACTGCAGGGAAAGTTCTATGCGTTCGACTCCACCACTATAGACCTTTGTCTGAGCTTGTTCAAGTGGGCATACTTCAGGAAGAACAAGGGTGGCATCAAAGTTCACACGCTGTTTGACGTTGTAACCCAGATACCGACTTACATTCATATCACGGAAGCAAAAGTTCATGATGTGAATGCCATGGATGAGATTCCGTATGAGCCATATGCATTCTACATTTTTGACAAGGGATATTATGACCTTGCCAGGCTGCATACAATCAACACAATCGGCTCCTACTTTGTTATTCGACAGAAGTCTCATCTCCAGTATGAAGTTGTTGATGGTGAGGAACTTCTGGATGAGACGGATAACGTCTTGATTGATCAGACGATACGCCTTACGGGCTACCAGACCCGGAAGAAATATTCCTGCGTAATGAGGAGGATCGTTTACTATGCTCCCGACCTTAAAAGAACGTTCACGTTCCTGACCAACAACATCAGCATCAAGGCGAAAGACATCGCTATGTTGTATAAGCAGCGCTGGCAGGTGGAACTCTTTTTTCGGTGGATAAAGCAGCATCTCCGCATCACATCTTTCTGGGGTAATACGGAAAACGCTGTGAGAATACAAATTTACATTGCGGTTATCACATACTGTCTCGTGGCTATCATCGAACATGACTGTCAGTTGGGCAGGACTACATTCAATGTACTTCGTGTCATTAGCAGAGTACTGACAGACAAGACGCCCATCAGAGATCTTTTTCTGACCCCTGAGACCATTGATGATATATGTGAAAAACCCGCTCAACTTGAATTTGCCTTTAAATATTAGTTGAAAAAAATTTATTGGACACTAGTGAAAACAATACTTTAATAGAAATAAGAAAACCTGAAACTGGGGGCTTTCTGTTTTTCTTTTATGGTTATGACCTTAAGAATCCATTAGAAGGATTAAAGAAGGTTGAAAAAGATTTCTTAAAAGAAACATCTGTATATCTTTATAGGGACAATATCAGGGTCTATCCATATGGGGAAATCGGAGATGATTGGTTAAGGTTAAGTAAATATAGGGCCGAGGACAAACTTGGAAGTTATTTCAGTTATAATGACTTAATTGGATTTGTTTTTATAACACAGAAAGATAATCCGAAGTTAAGAGACGCAGCCGATCGTGAAGGTTTGATGAATATTCATGGAGCAAAGGATGATTTTATAGCGTTGATTCAAGCTTCTTTAAAAGTAATGAAAGATTATGTTACTATAGACAAGAAAAAACATGAATTAAGAAAACAGAAAGTTATAAAATCCCTGAACCAAATCTACCTAGATAATTATAATTTGCTTCAGAAAAAACTTTTGGATCTTAATGATGCCGGTTTAATAGAAACATCCAAAAGGTTCTTTGTTGCAACAAATAATTTAGTTCAAAAAGCTAAAGAAGATCTTAAAATAACTCAAGAGCTTGCAGGAACTGGTATGGCTGTAGAGAAGGCCACTCATGATACCATGTCTCTACTAAAACGACTCAAAGTTAACACAGAAGATTTTGTTAATCGCTTTGATATAGGGAAAATATCAACTTTGGAATTGAGGGATTTTCTTTTAGAATTAAAGGAAAACTTAGAATTTTTATATCAAGAATTGCAAGTACTTCAGCCTCTATTTAGAATAGCAAGGAAAGTTACAAGAGATGTAAGTGTAAAGAGTGTGTCAGAAAGGGTAATAAAATATTTTAGAAAAGAGTTAGAAGGAAAAATAGAAGTTAAATTATATCCTTACAACGACATTATTGTTAAAACCAATACTGGCCTGATCTTACAAGTAATCCTGAATTTAATGGATAACTCTATTTATTGGCTTGAACAATTATCTGATAATGATAAGAAAATAAGTATTCGAATTGACGAAAATGAAAATTCATTAACATTTGCTGATTCAGGGCCAGGTATTTCAGAAGAAATTAGTGAGTTAATTTTTACCGAATTTTTCACTCAAAAATCAGAGGGTAGAGGCTTGGGGCTTTATATAGTAAAAGAACTTTTAGATAGGATAGACGCTGAAATCACTCTTATCACAGATCCTCGACAGAAAATACTTAATGGTGCCAATTTTCTCATCAAATTTAAAAAAGAAGAAAAGTAATATGAAGGGAGTTATTCTTTTTGCCGATGACCATATTTTTGATTATTCAACTGGTCAAAATGGGGAACCATCATCAGAAAATCGCCTGTATAGATTCCTTTCACAGGAACAACCAGTTTTGGGAATAAAAAGTAGGCAACAAATCCGTGAGACGATAAGTTCAATTGGCTCATTTACTGCTGTTATATTGGATTGGCAATTTGACGAAGAAGACCAAATAGAACAAGAATCAGATGATGATGAATCTGTTTTAATGATACAAAAAACCTCTCAAAAAGAACATGGAACCTACAATTTACTAATGCAAAATGACTTTTACTCCTTGGTATATATTTATTCGGATGCGAAAGATGAGGTCGAAATGACATATGGCGAAAAATTGAAAAATAAGTTTAAAAATCGTATTGAATTTAGGGATAAAACAAATTTATCTAATACTGAATCTGAAGCATCAAAGCTTTTAGATGAAATAAGAAACTGGAAAACGAATAATGAGAAGATAGCTATTCCAATTAGTTGGAGTCAAGCAATTAATCGTTCTGTCCAAAGCATATTTTCCAAACTCAACTCAATTGATCCTAATTGGCTGAAAGAATACTACAATACGGCTAAAACTGATGGAGTTTCTCCAAGTGTTGAAGTTATTAATCTATTTCAGAATATTCTTTCTGAGTTGATTATCCAAAATGAGGATTTAAGAACACTTATTGATACTGTTGACAAAGTGGAGGAAGGGGACATTTCTCCAGAAAGCTATGCTGAATTGACGCATATTCTATATTATGGGTCAATTTCCGAGAATGATCCAATAATGACTGGTGATATATTTAAACTTGATGAAAGCAAATATGGAATTATTATAACTCCAGAATGCAACATTCGTAATATTAAAATAAATGAGAATTATGAGATGTTATGCTTTTCAAATAATGGATTCAATTCTGCATCATTTACTTTTAATGCGAATCTAAAAGCTTCAACTCTTGTAAATAAAGTAGAAGAATTGTTAAAAACACAGTTTACAAATCAACAAAGAAGATTGTTAATTGCAGATTTAAACAATCACTTGAATACCGTCAAAAAGGAAATAAAAATTGGGGCATTTACACAAACAAATTATCCAAGCATGCATTTTTTGCCCTGTTTCGAATTTGAAAAAGGCAATTATGGTGGAATCGCTTTAATTGACTTCAAGAAAGGATTTGATTTATTACAAAATACTGATGAATTAATTAGAAAAAGGATTGCAAAACTTAATACACCTTTTATTCAAGAATTAAGACAGCGCTATTTTGCTTATAAAGGTAGAATTGGTGTACCCAGCTTTTCAAAAAAACTTAAACAGTGGCTGGTTGACAACAACTAAACTGTAAAAGTGTAAAAGTTAAGACTTCATCTTACCGTCTTGTCCTTGTTTTTCATCTACCATCAGACACTGTTTCACTAAGTGTGTAAGAAAAAATACTGATGGTTTAGTTATTTATAGCTGGACCTTAGTAGTGCAGAATTTTGTGTGTCTCGCAACCGCGGTTTCCTATATTTTTATCTAACCTGGATAGTTCGGACCATGTTGATAGTGTTTCAAAAAGTGTGTCTATCGGCTGATTTTTAAAAAAGAAAAGTCTTCCCGGATTAATTTTGCAAAGAGTGTTTCAAACAAAATGTAAAACTAAAACCAGGAAGACCATGGATTTTACAAAGGAACAACTTTCAGAGGTATTTATCAAGCATCTTGACAGGGAAAGAGGATTGCAGGATTTAATGGAGTTAATGATCGAAAGTATGATGCGGGCCGAGCGGCGTGAGTTTTTGGATTACAGCCCCGGGAACAAAGGGAATGGTTACCGCCAAGGCAAGAGTTACGGTCAGGGCCGGGTACTTGAGTTTAAGATTCCCCGGGACAGATATGGCAATTTTCACCCCACGATTCTGGCCATCTTAAAAGATCAGGAGGTAGAATGCGAGCAACTGGCCAGCAGCCTGTATTGTAAGGGATTGACACAATCCCAGGTGGGTGAGGTATTCGGAGAGGTGTACGGGACACGTTACAGCAAATCCAGCATCAGCCGGATGATCGAGTATCTGCGTACGGATGTTGAAAAATGGTTGGGCCGGTGGCTTGAGGATTATTATCCGGTGGTGTTTGCGGATGCCATTCACGTCAAGGTGCATCGGAAGCGGAGTGTTGAAGTGGAGGCCTTTTATGTGGTAATGGCGGTCAAGGAAGACAAGACCCGGGAGGTTTTGGGTATTTTCAACCGCCCGTCGGAAAGCGCCAGCGGCTGGAAGGAGATGTTTCATTCGTTGCAGCAAAGGGGATTGAAAGGAATTGGCCTGTTGGTGGCCGATGGATTAAAATCGCTCGAGGATGCCCTGGCAGAAGTTTTTCCCGGAACTGCACTGCAGAAGTGTGTCACCCATTTGAAAAGGAACCTGTTCAATAAAGTGCGCCATGGCGACAAAGGGGATTTGGCCAGAGATCTCAGGGAGGTGTTCCGGACCGGGGACAGCTCATACACTCCGGAGCAAGGATGGGATGCGTGGCAGGAGTTATGCAGGAAGTGGGGTAAGGATTACCGTAGCATCGGCAAGATGGGAACAGATCCGGTGTACCGGTATTATTTCACTTATTTGCATTACCATCCGCACATCCAGTCGATGATCTATACAACCAACTGGATTGAGCGCTTACAACGTGATTTCAGGCGGGTATTGCGGATGAGGAGTGCCATGCCTGATGAGGAATCGGTCATAGTGCTCATGGCAAAAACGGCCATGGACAAAACTGCATATGGCCGTGCATTGCCGGCAATCGATATTGACGGGAAACTTTTTCCGGGAGCAGGGAAAAACTTTCTTGATCTGATAAACAAAGCAACAGAATAGCCGTCTCATTGTCAAGGCTATACAAGTCCCTCCCTGCGGTCGGGAGCCTTGACAAAGACCCGGCGATTCAAAAAATGATGTATAACAGATCAAGAAACCGAAAAAGTAAAGTATTTTGGTATTGCAAAACTAAAATGGGAAACCGCGGTCGCGAGACACACAAAATGCAACACTACTCTTTTTCCACGTAAATATTTGTACTTCTGTTGATTAAATAAATAACCATTAATCAACAGGAGGGAACAATGCCAAGACTAAGAATTGACGTGGAAAAAATAAGAGAAATTATTCAATCTCCGCAATTTCACGAATTAGAATACCAAGTATATCGCTGCTTTCTTCACCCGAGCCATAAGGTAAAGCTGTCTCAATTCCTTCGGTGATATTGGGATTTTCCATAAGTTTCCGGCATTCCATTTTTAAGAACATTTTTACACCCCGATTCGAAGCATTGATATTTTCCACTATGCCAGAGCAATTGTCTAAGATGTAAATAATGTCCTCAAAATTGTGGCTTTGACGTAGGTCGTTTCCTCCCCGGGAATTATGTGCTTCAAATTTCGCGGCCAAATAATATTCTGGTGAAAAAACAAAAACGTCGGTTCCATCAGGAAGCGTTTTTTTGTATTTTGGTTTCAATTCCTTCTTCATACCACCGGTTACTAAACCCAAGGACTTCGGAATCAGTTGGCATAACATCAACTTTAATGTCTTTGTAAATCCATCTGCAAATAGGCGCACCTTCCGATGTGTCGTTTTTAAATCCTTTTGCTCTTAGGTTTTCTTCCAGTTTTGCGAATTGGAGCCTCGAACTAATTTCAATGACACAATCGACATCAAGCGTAGGCCTGATTTCAGAAGCTGCCGGATTATCGGCGTAAAGTTCAGCAACCGCACCACCTACAAAAACCATCTCATCTTTTAACTTACCCAAACCATTCGCAACAGTTTGCAGCATTATAATATTTGTGCTATGCATTTTTCACACGTTTGTTTAGCTCGTCGATGGCAATTTGTATTTCCCTGACCCGACCTACCCGAATGGTGTCAACAATGACCAAAAGCTCATAGAATAATTTGTCCTCTTGAACAAGCTGGGGAAGAGTTTTATATAACGGCTCAATGGCTTGGCCCCGGTGAGTTCCTTTGGCATTAGCCCAAACATAAACATCAGTGTCAGATGAAATATGTTCTTTAATTGGTGACGCAGAATGCGCTGTAGGAATTCCTTTAACAATTGCTCCCGGCTCAGTCGGGAAAACATATTTCAACCCATAAATAAGGAACTCGGCAAATGAATTGATATTAACTTTTCGCTTTTTACTGTCAATAAGCTTTGCAATCTTACATCTGTTAAGAGCTTCAGAAACCTCGGAAGGACTTATTCCAACAGCATTTGCAATATCCATATTACGCCAGTTTTCATCTGTCATTGAAATAATCTTCAATAGAACGACAATATCTTGTGGACGCATTCCATTATGTTTCTTCATAATAACTACCCTGATTCGCGATTCGCGAATTGCAAATATATTTAAAATATCAATTCAAGCAAGAAGTATTCTTTGACAATTACAATCAAATGCCGCAAGCCTGCCATAACCTACACTATCTTTATATACACAGCCAATATCAATGTTGATTACCCTATGTTTCGCAAGAACTCTTTCTTCACATATTGCAACTCTTACAGGACGATGACCATGAACTATCGTTTTATCAGATAAAAACAGATTCGAGTAATTTTCCTTACATTTCCAAAGCATCGAATAATAATCAGTAAGAGGATTAAGCCCGTAGTCATTAAAACCGGCATGCACAAAAAGAAAATTTTCAAATGAGTAATAATACCTCAACCCTTTAAAGAACTCAATTATACAATCGACAACTTCTTTGCTTTTATCTCCTCTGTCAATGTAGTCGCCAAGCAGAATAAGTTTGTCATCTTTTTGAAGTTGGATTTTGTTTTCCACCAATTCTTTTAATGAATCAAAACATCCGTGAATATCGCCAATTGCAAAAGTCGTGAATTCATTTAGCACATAAGTTTAATTTTTTGAAATTATCTCTTTTTTTTCAGATACCAAAAAGGGGAGTATCATATTGGCGATATATGGCACTGCCTTTTATTCTTGATTTATCAGGAATTACCTGCCAAATATTTTGGTAATTGTTCCTGATTTATCGCAAGATGTGCATCGCCAGTTAATTGATTCTTCAATAAGGTTGATGGCGGTTTCAATTATACCATGACATTTTTTCCCGAAGCAACGAATATAAGTTGGAGCATATTCCTCATTTCCCGATTCTAATGTCTCATCGATAACCAAATCAAGAAAACAAGTGAACTCACGGGTTGCCTTTGGAAGGTCTTCCCAATTGATTGCTGGCTTATTGAAATCATTCGGCAATTCACTCATTCTATCAATATCTGGAAATATGAAAAACCTGAACAGTACTACAAGGGTAATAAAACAATAAAATCAAGCGTATGTGAGGTCATTTGTGAATTTCTCTAATTTAGTCAGACTCGTTTTTATATGGTCAATTGAGAAATTGCTATCTTTTCTTTCACTCCATTCTTTAATTTTCTCTTTTATCAAACTGGGGTCTAATGCAGATTCCTTGTTTTCCTTAATTATCCAGTCAACGGTCGAAAGCAGCTCCAACCCAAATGGAGATTCATACCCACTTATCAATTGTTCTACCTGTTTTAGGCGAAGCTTTTCAGCTTGATTACATTCCTTTTCGATAAAGCTTAGTATGTTATCTATTTGATTAATGTTCAAAGAAATTACATCAAGTGGCTTTGAATCAAGAATTGACTTTTCTGAAATAATGTAGCCCTTTTCAAGCTGATGAAGCAAATGCTGAAGATTGTGAGCATATGGGCCGTAGTGAAATTGCTTATAATTTAATTTCAAATCCGTTTGACCCATTCTTTGAAGGAAATAAGCCAGCTTTTGTATTTCAAGCAAAGAAATTTCATACCCTAATTGACGATATCGATTTATAAGCGCCAAAACCAAAGCGCGAGGTTTGGTAAGTCTCGAGATCCCGGAATTGGTTTTGGCCATTTGCCACTGATCTATTGGTTCATAAATAATGATGTCAATATCCAGATCGCTGAGCTTTTCAATCAGGATTACTTTCACTTTTTGCCAGTCCAAACCTCCCTGTCCTGCTCCCAATGGAGGTATTGCCACTGATTTTATGTTTCTCTCTTTTAACTGGATAACCAAATCATCTAATCCTGCAGTTATAAACTCATAACTCGATTTATATTTCCAATGCTTCTTCGTTGTAAAATTGATTATCCATTTCGGATTACCCATGCTGTTAGTGGGTGTAATAAACATTTTCCCGATGTTTACATCACCCCTTTTACAGGCAGCAACATATTGCAAGTAATTATCGGTAAATCTCTCCTTAAACTGCAAAGCAATACCTTTTCCCATAACACCAACAGTATTGACGGTGTTAACCAATGCTTCAGCTTTGCATTCCAGTATATTTCCGGCTGTAAACTTCATTGTTTAAAAATAAAAATTTGGTTTGATTTTAACATCAGGTTTATTAGAACCGGTTAAAATATCGGTTACTTTTTCAAGCATCATTTCATTCATGACGGCAATTCCAATAATTGCCGCAAAAGGAAGGTGTTTAAAAACCAGACATTCTGCTTGTTTCATCTCTCTCCTTTCTGGTCCATACCGTCTTCCCCATTTATCGCTTTTAATGATATCCCAGTTGAGTTTATCGATGTCTTCAATTCTTCCATAAAAATTTGCATAGTCAAGCATGGCGTGCCTGTCGGTAAACAAAAATTAACAATTACACTGCTGTAATTTTTCGAGACTACTTACCAGATAAACAATTTCCTCCTGCGGAGTCTGTATAACTTCAGGGTCATTCCCCTTGTGAATCACATACAACATCGGGCTTTTATACCAGAAATGAAATGGTATATAATCAGACAATGTTCCTTTTGGCGGTAAAGGAACCATTCGTTCTTCCCGGTTATGAATTAGTGTGGGAAATCCGATTGGCTCAAAATCGGCATCCTTAATATCAGAATTGGGACAGTTTAGGCCATTCCGCATGATAAATGGCAGATTTTTAAAGTGCGTTATGCGGAATATCTGGGTCATTTTAATCAAATTTAATTCAAATCAAAAATAAGACATTATTACCAGACTCATGTTACGAAATTACGCACTCCTCTATTTCAATGTGGGGTTGAATTTATCATATCTCGTCCCAATTCCCCCCTCCAAAATTTGCAAATCCCACCATTCTTCCTATCTTTACCCCTGCATTACGAGTTTCCAGTGGGATGGAACGGCAACCGGGATGAACACCACGGTGCCAAAACAATGCGCGGACCGATGTCCGAAAAAAGTTCACGGGGAGGGCCCCGGTTTCATTTCCACAGAAATAAAGAGTGCTTTACGTGCATCATGAATCCCTTTGGGGATACCAACCGGGTGGCACACCACGGTGGTTCAGCATGCGGGCCAAACGAGCCAAAAATGTGCAAACCTGCGTTTGTTGGTCATCATTGGGCTTCACGGTGCACAAAGTATAAACTTTAAAACTTTGTGTTATGACGAATGTTTTTTTACCCGGCTTTGGGCCGGAAAGGCTTGGGGAAACCCTCCACAACTTCAGGCTCAGGGCCGCACGGGTCGACAACGCCACCGAAATTTTCGGGTGCCTCGCCCTGTTTGACCAACCCGACACCGACGCGGTGGTGGTGCTCAATCCCAACGAAACCAACCGCATGGTGCTCCTCGACCGCAAATGCGACCTCTTCTTCCTGGGTATCGGCCACGACATGAGGGTCGCGTCCCAGGGAATCCTTCCCGCCTGGAAATACCGGGGAAACAACCATGTGCTGCTCAACGCCCCTGTGGTGCTGATTGTGCGTCACATCGAACTTGCCGAAAAAATCCAGCAACACCTAAACTCCTGAATTATGATGGTCAATTTCTACCGACACCTGCTTCGCTCCCGCTCCAACGGGATTTTCGAAGTCACCCCCAATCCCCCTTCAGTCGACCTCACGGGTGCCGAACCCGGCGACACGGTCGTGTGCCTCACTGAAACCGGCCATTGCGCGAAGGACCAACGGTTCACCGTGCTGGCGTATGACCCGCAAAGCCAACTGCTCGCCATTGCCAGTGGCGAAGACCCTTCACGCGAGATCGCCCGCGTGGGCGCAAGCCAGTTCTGCCTCGAAAGGAGCATCAACCGGTCGGGCATCTACATCAGCCACCAGGCCCCCCGCGAACACGAACCGGTGAAGTTTGCCGGTCGCGAGGTGTGGTCGAGGTTCAGGAACCACTTCGACTCCATCGACTTCCCCATCACACGACTGCGCCGGGAACTGTTCGTCGAGCTGGAGCACGATCTTTTCGAGATCGCCTTCCAGTGGGGATATTGCACCGGAATCTCGCGGTTTTACCTGGCCACGTACGACGGCTACTGGTTCCTGCTGCAATGGGTGAAGACCGACTGGATATATAGGAGTGACTTGGGCGGCGACCTCAGCGAGTGGTTCGTGGTGGCGCAGACCCCACGGCTCGTCCGCGACCGGAAAAGCGAAACCGTCCTGCTGCTCATGACCTTCTGGTTGTTCGAGTATTACGACTATGCGTACGAAAGCGAAAACCAACCCTGGAAAGACATCGGCAAGTTCTTCAATATCCTGCGCACGGGAGGCAAGAAGGCCAATTACCTGCACAAGGATTCTTTCAGGAATTTTTTGCTCGGGCTTGAGGGCAAGACTGCAGCCGAAGGCTCGGCGATTGTCGGCCGACTGATCAGCGAGGGCCGTATTTCGACTCAGGGCGTCATTGACGACAACACCGGACAACCGGAGTGACAGGAGTGCCCCGACAGAGATAGTCCCGCAAAACGGGGCGCAGACATAAACCAGAGTGCATCATGAATCCCGACAGGGATACCAACCGGGTGTCACGCCACGGTGGTTCAGCATGCGGGCCCGACGGCCAAAAACGTGTAATCCAGATTTTATGGGTTATCCCAGGGTTCGTGATGCACATAGTTTTTAACCTTAAAAACGAATGTACATGAACAACTTTTTTGCAAGCATGGATCCCCGGATCCAGTACTTTGACTCGATGATCCGCTCGCCAAGGTGCATCCACATGGGCAACATCAACTTTACAGCCGCACGGGGGGCACTGGCCATACTCGACCAGGACATCCACGACAAGCTCGACGCCATCATTCTCGAGAAATCGCCCACCGAAACCGTGTTCCTTTTCCCCTGGGGACTGCAGCCGCGCTGGTACCTGGGCATCGACCGGACCGGAGCCATCGTGACCCGGAGCAAGATACCGGAATACAAGGTCAGTGACGAGGAATTCACCTACCTGAAAGAAGAGATCACGGTGGTGGTGAAAACCGCCGAAGACCGCGAAAAACTGGCCGGCATCATGGAGCGGACTCCCATTGACCCCGGGATGCCCATACTGCACCGCGACAGTTTCGCCGATCCCGAAGTGGTGCGCATCACCCGCTGGATCAAACAATGTGTCGAACAAATGAAAACCACAACATCATGAAAGACGGGAACAGGAAACCCAGACTGTGGACTGACCCCAGGCCCTTCATACACCCCCACGTGAACTGGATACTGTACGACAACCTCACAGTGGAGCGCCAGGTGCTGGTGCGCGCCCGTGCCCTGCCCAGAGACGCGACCACAAGAATGCGCGTATGGAAAAACGCCTGTCTGCGCGACCTCGACTCGAACCACACCAGCCGCCTGCTGTGGGTGTACGGGGCCAGTGTACACCCCCACTGGATGCATATCCCCAAGGGCGAAGAATGGTGGTACTTCTATCTGATATTTGACCCCCTGCCCCCGACATGCACCCGGTTTTATGCCGACGAGGGCACCAACGAGACCTGGGCCTTCATCCAAACCGCCCACGAACGCAACGACACCGACACCTACGACGTCGATTTCTATGTGTATAACCCCGATCCAACAGGATGACATCCTTCCCGATGACGGAATCAACGAGAGGATGTCATCCTTTCCCGAAGGCCGAGGATGCCATCCTTTCCGCAGACGAATTCAACGAGAGGATGGCATCCTCTGTCAGATTCCCGCAGGGAAGACATGATTGTATCATCGTAAGGTACCTTTCAGATTCCCGTAGGGAAGACACGATTGTAACATCGTAAGGGACCAAAAAAAACCCTGTAAGGGTGACACGATTGTAACACACCATCGTTAGGAACCCCACCCCCTTTAAAGGATGCCATCCTTTCCGCAGACAGACGCAACGAAAGGATGGCATCCTGTATCAGATTCCCGTAGGGAAGACATGATTGTATCATCGTAAGGAACCAAAAAAAACCCTGTAAGGGTGACACGATTATAACACATCATCGTAAGGGACCCCACCCCCCTTTAAAGGATGCCATCTTTTCCGCAGACAGACGCAACGAAAGGATGGCATCCTGTATCAGATTCCCGTAGGGAAGACACGATTGTATCATCGTAAGGAACCAAAAAAAACCCTGTAAGGGTGACACGATTATAACACATCATCGTAAGGGACCCCACCCCCCTTTAAAGGATGCCATCTTTTCCGCAGACAGACGCAACGAGAGGATGGCATCCTGTATCAGATTCCCGTAGGGAAGACACGATTGTATCATCGTAAGGAACCCCACCCCCTTTAAAGGATGCCATCCTTTCCGCAGACAGATGCAACGAGAGGATGGCATCCTCTGTTGATTCCCGTAGGGAAGACACGATTGTAACATCGTAAGGGACCAAAAAAAACCCTGTAAGGGTGACACGATTGTAACACACCATCGTTAGGAACCCCACCCCCTTTAAAGGATGCCATCCTTTCCGCAGACAGATGCAACGAAAGGATGGCATCCTGTATCAGATTCCCGTAGGGAAGACACGATTGTAACATCGTAAGGAACCAAAAAAAACCCTGTAAGGGTGACACGATTGTAACACACCATCGTAAGGGACCCCACCCCCTTTAAAGGATGCCATCCTTTCCGCAGACAGATGCAACGAAAGGATGGCATCCTGTATCAGATTCCCGTAGGGAAGACACGATTGTATCATCGTAAGGAACCAAAAAAAACCCTGTAAGGGTGACACGATTATAACACATCATCGTAAGGGACCCCACCCCCCTTTAAAGGATGCCATCTTTTCCGCAGACAGACGCAACGAAAAGATGGCATCCTTTGGCAACGAGAAGATGTCATCCTTTTGCAGGAACGAAAAAGCTTTTTAATCGCTCAACTTCCAGCCTGTGTTTTGGCCGATTTCGGGTTTTAAGTTTGTTCACATTAAGCAGCTTCCATTGGACAGAAGGAAAATCCCTAAAATCCGAGTAAACTGATTCGTCCCATTGCGGATCGCCTTCTTCAAAACTGACGAGGAAGGCTTTATCTTCCTCGCTCAGCATTGAGTTGACAAAAGCAATAAGATGTTCCCGTGCTGCTTCATAATTCTCATAAGAGTAAGGAATATCTGTCATACCTCGAAATTGGTTTTCAAGGGCTTCCTGTTGATTTATAGGATTTGGATACAAAGACTCGATAAACGGTTTGTCGCTTCCCAGCAAGGAAAACATAAAACCTCGTTTCAAATTGTCTATTTTATCAGGTTCCATATAATTGTAGTCGAACAAATCGCGCGGGTGCTGACGACTGAGGGCAGCAGCAATTTTCCCGCCATACAGTTGTTCCATCGGTACGATTCGTGCTTTACAGTACATCCCGAATTCTTCCTGTGCTTTATCGCATAATGGCACTTCAATTGTTGGTCCGATAATGCCCCGCTTAATCCCGTTAACTTCAATTTTTACAGTGCTCCGCCCCAATGAGCATAAAAGCTTATAGGCTACCTGACGAATATGAATATCAGGTGCTGCACGCTGCAGTTGCTGACTGATTGTCGCCAGCTTCATGTCGATATCCGCAAGGCTTTCGTCCCGTGTATTAAGCGGAATATAAGTTAAATCCACATCCACTGAATACCGTGGAAGGTTCTTGATAAAAAGGTTTATGGCCGTGCCGCCATGGACTGCAAAATCATCTTCACGGTAGATTACGGGTAATATGCGCAGCAAAAGCCTGACCTGTTCTTTGTAAAGGTTATTCATAGTTTTTCAGTTCTTCGGGTATTACTATCTGGTATTTGCTGTCGTAAACACCGTTGGGCACGATTTCACGTTTACCGCTCCCGATATCTATTTTCTGCAAATCGAGGTCACTGAACCACGCATGACCAGCTTTCTCGGCCATATATAGGAACATACGCTTTATTCTTACTGATGTATTGTGCTCCAGCAAGGCTTGTACCATGCCGGGGCGAAGTGCGGTCAATTGTTCCATGACATAATACAAGTCCATGAGGTGGTACTGACGCGGAGTAAGGTTCAGGCATTCCATAAACGCGCGTTCAGGGGTGGAAGCCAGTATTTCAAATGCACCCTGCATCAGCGGAGTTAATCCGGTATCAGTATCGAAATACTCTGAGGTAACGGGCAACAGATCCACACCCCAGTCATGTTTATTGAGCCACGACGGGACCCACTCGTCTTTAGGATGACCGACATATACAACCGGACGCCCCATAGGAACGTAATGGGTGTATCCCGACAGCTCCAAAGCAGATAGTCCACCAACATAAAAATGCTTGCCAGCTTGTTTGTTCAATGAAGAAAGAGCCCCGTATATGGTTGGGGTCTCGCCGGCACGGATCATCACACCTGCCCCTATGGAGGTCAGCCATCCAGAGTCACGATACCTTCGTTGCAGTTCATAAGATATGCCGTTCACTTTCATCCAGGATGAAAAGAACAGCGACCCTGAAGGCAATCTTTGGAGCAATTTGTTTATTTTCATTGGCTCAAATGTACTTAAAGTACAAATATACAGAAATATTTAAACTTAAAATATTCCTTTTGTCATTAAACAGGATGCCATCCTTTCCGCAGACAAATGCAACGAGAGGATGGCATTCTCTGTCAGATTCCCGTAGGGAAGACACGATTATAACACATCATCGTAAGGGACCCCACCCCCTTTAAAGGATGCCATCCTTTCCGCAGACAGACGCAACGAGAGGATGGCATCCTCTGTCAGATTCCCGTAGGGAAGACATGATTGTAACACACCATCGTAAGGAACCCCACCCCCCTTAAAGGATGCCATCCGTTCCGCAGACAGACGCAACGAAAGGATGGCATCCTCTGTCAGATTCCCGTAGGGAAGACACGATTATAACACACCATCGTAAGGAACCCCACCCCCCTTAAAGGATGCCATCCTTTCCGCAGACAGATGCAACGAAAGGATGGCATCCTCTGTTGATTCCCGTAGGGAAGACACGATTGTAACACACCATCGTAAGGAACCCCACCCCCCTTTAAAGGATGCCATCTTTTCCGCAGACAGACGCAACGAAAAGATGGCATCCTTTACAACGAAAAGATGGCATCCTGCTCCGCAAACCAAATCCCAATAATTTTGTTTACTATACTGAATTCTGCAGGCAGATGGCGGTTTGCCAATGGCTGCAGCCAACATATATATTAAATTAAATCTGACTGACTATGAAAAAAAGACTCTTTTTCGTCGTGCTCCTCGTGTGTGCTTTAGGCACAGCCACCTTTTCGCAAACCCTTACGGCGTTGGACCTCTACAAGGAACAGCTCGCCAACGGGCAGGCATTTGAAACCAGGTACTTCAGTAAAACCATCACAGTGAAGGGAAAGATCTGGCGCGTATCGCCCACCACCACGGCCATGCCCGGATTCAAGAACCATCACCAGGTGGCGATCACCGGCACGGGATACGAATCGTTCATCGTATGCCAGATCCCGTTTGAGCAAAAAGAGCTGGTCGAGAAACTGAGTACAGGACAGGAAATCACCGTCACCGGAACCTACAACGAAAGGCTCCTCGACTACGTGGTGCTCAACGACTGCCAATTCGGGACACCCACCACGGAAGAAACCCAACCACAGGAAACCGCAGACACTAAAGCAATTCATGGAGACAATCCCCTCTTTAAAGGAAAGGCCCAACTAAAGGAAACTGCAAACACCAACACCAAAACTGATAACTTTCCATTATCCACGAAAGAAACCCTGCCAAAGGAAACCACTGATGCGAACAGGGTATCCAAAGACATGCGTCACTCCATTGACAAAGCCCAGTCACAGGAAACCGCAACCACCAACGGCGTACCCGCCGACATACCCTTTGGCACCTACCGTGTGCACCAGAGAGGCATGTTCCAATACAAGTTCACCCTGGGCAGTTACACCACCTACGAGATGAACGGCAAAACCGGCACCGTGGCATACGACAGGGCCACCAAAACCATCCGCTTCACCTCAGGCGCCCTGAAGGGCTTTGTCGGCCTCTACCGCCCCGTAAACCCCACCAACGAAAAAGACCCACCCACCATCGTGATCGACTACAATGGTAATGTCCCCGTCCTGGGCCGGGTAAATGACCCGTATCAGTATGGGTATTGGCAGGAGTGAGGGGGAGGGTTAGATAGTCATAAAAAAACGCGATGAATCGCGTTGCCACGATTCTTTCCCGGTTGGTGATGGTTCTGAAATGGAAGACATCTTTTTTGAAGACAAATATAAGGTGAAGATCTCATCCCGCTCCGAAAGGATGTCGTTCAATAGTATTCCAGACTACGCTTGCCTAGGCAAACCAAATTTCAAATGCTAAGGTTTCTAAAAATAAGATAAACTCTTTGTGAGATAATAACGGTATTTTACCGATAAACACCTTTTAAAAGTATTATTACAGATAGAATACAGAGATCATCCTCTTACCACCGTGATCGACTACAACGGCAACGTCCCCGTCCTAGGCAGGGTCAATTAGTAATCTATCCAAAAAACTGTAACTCATACATCTAAAAAGTTCCAGGTTTTATCACCTCCAAAAACGACCTTGGCAAAGCAACATTCTCCAACTCCAAAGCCCCTTTAAACAACGGAGCTATCTGCTGGTCGGTAAATCCGGCTATTCCGCACCCGATGCGGGTGACGAAAAAGAACTTGTCGGGGTGCTGTTTGGCAAATGAGATAAACTCATCCACATACGGGACAATGGTTTCGATGCCGCCCTGCATGGTCGGGATGGCATAAGACTGGCCTTGCAGTCCCACGCCCTGTCCATAGATGGCACCAAACTTATCCATAGCTAGCCTTGCGGCCCCTCCACCATGATACCCGTCGAGATTGCTACCAAAGACAAATACTTCATCGGGCAACAGCGAGTCAATATGATGGGGGGTAAATAAATATCGCTTACCGGTCTCGTTTGAGTTTTCGTTGCGGGCATTCATGATCGTTACATTTTAGGCATGAATAGTTTTTCCTATCCATAAATATATAAAAAGGTGGGATAATGATTTGGGCATACACAAACTTTGGTTTACCCACCTGGGATGGATTAAACGCGATGAATCGCGTTTCCACAATTCTTCCATTCATGAAGATTACTGTCACTTATACCATACAGTTTTTGATTTTGAATAGGTTTTGTCACTTATATTGGACAGATTCTGATTTTAAATGATTTTAGTTGGATGACATATACCCCTGATATCATTCCATTTGGAAAATGAACCAGGATTAAATCCTATAGAAAATGAATTGTGGTGATGCTATTCACAATTCTCCAATTGAAAAATGAATTGTGGCGACGCGATTCACTATTCTCTAATTGGAAAAGAATTGTGGCGACGCGATTCATCGCGTCGATCACCCCCCCCATTATAAATACATATGCTATCAATAAATCAGTATTCACATTTTGGGAAACCATGTATTCACAAGGCATAAAAATTGAAAAAGAACATTATATTCGCAGGATAAGGATTGGCATGTATTTAAACATCTTCCCTTTCGAACTACCTTTATGAAGGATATGGGTTATTAAAACATAAATGCAATATTTATTTTAACTTACATTTTCTGTAAATCATTTTATTTTTATCTTTGCAGTGAACATTACTTTTGCAGACAAAAAACTCGAAAGACTGGCAAACGATGACAGCAGGCTGGTAAAGAAGTATGGTAAACTCAGGGCAGGGAAGATCAAGGCAAGGCTAACACAGCTAAGATTTGCCACTACCCTGGAGGATGTAAGACATCTGCCTGGCAACTACCACGAGCTTACTGGCACACGGAAAGGGCAATGGGCATGTGATTTGGATCAACCTTACCGATTGGTTTTCACACCGCACGAAAACCCCATCCCTGCCAATGCTGATGGTCAGTTTATCTGGATTGAGATTACAGGCGTAGAAGTAATAGGGATTTTCAACTATCACAAAGCATAATAACCATGGCAATCAAAAATCAATATTTCCCGCAATCTGTTCCACATCCGGGCGAGACTTTATCGGAGAAGCTGGAGGAGATGGGAATGGGGCCCAAAGAGTTTGCCCTGCGTACCGGCAAGCCCGAGAAAACCATTATTGCCGTGCTCAAGGGCGAAAGCTCCATCACGCCCGACATGGCCGTACAGTTCGAAAACGTCACCCGGATTCCCGCCCACTTCTGGATGAACCACCAGCGGGGCTACGATGAGTACCTTGCCCGTGAGAAACGCAAAGCTATCATCGACATGGCCGTACCATGGGCAAGGCAATTTCCGCTGGCCGACATGATCAGACAGGGCTGGATACCTCCCGCAAGGTCAATTGAGGAAAAAACCATGAACCTGCTGGCTTTCTTTGGCTTCTCAAACCATACGGCCTGGGAAGACTATTACTTCAGGCAAGAGCTAAAAGTGGCTTTCCGCATTTCGCTCGCGCAAACCAAGGAACCCTTTGCCATATCGGCCTGGCTTCGCAAAGGGGAATTACAGGCAGCCGCATTGACGGCAAACACCTATTCGGAAAAGAAATTCAGGGAGGCCCTGCCACAGGTTAAATCTTTGATGGCCCAACACCCCCAGGGGTTCTTTCATCAGTTGCAAGGCATTTGTCGGGAGGCAGGCGTTAAGGTAGTACATACCCCATGCATCCACAAAGCTCCCATCAATGGCTCGACACGCTGGCTCAACGACACTCCATTTATTCAGCTGTCCGGACGATACAATCGCAACGACATCTTCTGGTTCACGTTCTTTCACGAAGCGGGGCATATTCTACTGCATGGGAAAAAGGATATTTTCCTTGAGAATTTAGATTATGGTGACAAGGACTTGAAGAAAGAACAGGAGTCTGATGAATTCGCCATCAAATGGACACTGACCGAAGACGAAGAGGCAGAGATACTGGCTTCAGCATCTTTGGGCGAAGAGGACATCAGGGAGTTTGCCCGACAGTTCAATACCCATCCTGCTATCATCATCGGCAGGCTGCAACATAAAGGGAAAATTCCATACAATTCGGGACACCGTTTTTTGGTGCCTGTTGAGTTTGACGAATGATGGAATCTGTCACTTATGCTGGACAGATTTTGATTTTTAACGGGTTTTGTCACTTATGCTGCACAGATTTTCCCTAAATTTCATTCCAATTGAAAAAAGAATTGTGGCGACGCGATTCACTATTCTCTAATTGGAAAAGAATTGTGGCGACGCGATTCATCGCGTCAATCACCCCCCACCCAATAAATATCCCCTAACGAAAGGACGAGGCTGTCCCAAAAG
>DF970674.1:20734-44612 GCA_001270045.2 Bacteroidales bacterium 6E
TGCCCTTTTGAGACAGCCTCCTACAAAACGCCATACACCTTATTCAGTTTTTTGAGCAGGGCATCATACATATCGGACCTGCGGTCTTCGAGGGTCTTGATGGCGGCTTTCTGCACTTCACGGTGATTCTGCCAGGTAGAACAGGGATCCGTGTAATCCCATTCGACAGATCCGCAGTCGTCGGTAAAGTAATGGGGCCGGTCGGCCGGAAATGGCCTGACAAACTTGCCTGCCCAACTGCCCCGGGTGGGATCATCCAGGTCGTTTCGGGGGTCAATGACATACAATACCGACGGGGTATCGCCCACCCTGAAATACTGGGCCCAGCTTTCATTCTTCACCACTTCCCTGATGTGTTGCCCCATGTGCCCGAATTGTGAAAGCTTTTCAAACATCTGCGCAGGCTCCTCGCCCGAAAACATGCCCGCATATGTCCAGTTCATCTCGACCCACCACATGTCACGAAAATCAGGATGGTTGTATATCTCATCCCTTCCTGCGCCATTCCAGTTCAGTTGCCGGCAAGGCTCCGATTTGCTCCATCCGGCCGGGATATGGACCATATCGGCTTCGGCCATCAGGCCCGTCCCAATGGTAATTAAGCGGATGTTTTTGGCATACCCGGGGCGCTCAAGGAGGATGGACTGAAACAATTTCATGTTTCCCCATACCAGGACATACAAGGGACTGGACGTGTCGGAGGCAGCCAGGGAAAACATCCGGGCCGCATCTGCCCTGTCTTTCGCGATCGTGGCCCTGACTGCTTCAGGATCGGGGAAGCCCTTTTCTTTCAACGGGAAGGCGGCATAATCCTTACCGTAGGCTTCGATTACCAGCTGGCATGCCTCGAACCCTTTTGCCTCCCAGCGATCGGGAACCACCCCCTCGATTTGCAGCTCGTCGGCATACCACAGTAAATGGACCAACGACTGGCGGTCGTCGGGGTCACCGGCATCGATGTTGATGTCGGTAAACACAAATACCCGGTGCTTCGTGGCAGCACGGCAAACCGTAAACGGAAGAATGACAAGGAAGATGATGGCTGATATCCGATTCATGGGTCAAGGTTTTGGTTGGTTCAAATATAATGAGGATGACATCTCTCCCTTTGACAAATTCAACGAAAAATATGTCCTCACAGGAAAAGAACAGAATTATTTTTCCCGAAAAATATTAAATTGCGGTCAGGCCTGTATTGTCAGTCGATACGGGAATAATCGGAAATCAACAACTCATCGGAACCTTTACAACATGGGTTTAAAAATTGAAGTTATCTTACTGATCATGTCGGTACTGTTTTTCCTGAGCATCCTGGCCGGGAAGGCAAGTTCGAGGTTTGGGGTTCCGGCATTATTGCTGTTCCTGGGCGTTGGAATGTTATTTGGCAGCGACGGACTGGGCATCCAGTTTGAAAATATCCAGATTGCCAATACCATTGGCACAGTGGCGTTGTGTATCATCCTCTTCTCGGGTGGTCTGGACACCAAGACTGCCGAAATCAGGCCGATACTGGCACAGGGGGTCATCCTGGCGACTGTGGGGGTATTTCTGACGGCCATTATCACGGGTGTGATCATTTGGTGGGTACTGGGCGCGACCATGCCTTCGGCAGGCATCGGACTGCTGACTTCTCTGCTCATGGCTTCGACCATGGCTTCGACCGATTCGGCTTCGGTATTCTCCATCCTCAGGTCGAGGAACCTGCAGCTGAAAAACAACCTGCGACCGATGCTGGAGCTCGAAAGCGGTAGCAACGACCCCATGGCCTACGTTTTGGTAATCACTTTCATTGACCTGATCAAGCTGGGCAGTGAACCCAATTACTGGATGGTGGCCGGAACCTTGTTGCTGCAGCTCTCCATTGGCGCGGCCTTTGGCTTTCTGCTGGGAAAAATGTCGGTAAGTATCATCAACCGCATCAAAATCGGCAACGACTCGCTGTATCCGATCCTGATTTTCACCTTTTGCATCTTTATCTTTTCGGTGACTTATTTTGCCCAAGGGAACGGCTTCCTGGCCGTGTATATTTCAGGACTTGTCATCGGGAATTCGAAGTTTCCCCACAAACGCTCGTCGCTCAATTTTTTCGACGGACTGGCATGGATGTCGCAGTTGATCATGTTCCTTACGCTGGGGCTGCTGGTGAATCCGAGCGAGCTTGTGCCCATCATCATTCCCGGACTGATCATCAGTTTTCTCATGATATTCGTTTCGCGGCCACTCACTGTCTTTCTGACCTTGCTACCTTTCAGGAAGATGACTTTTAAGGACAAATCCTATATTTCGTGGGTGGGGCTGAGGGGTGCCGTACCGATCATTTTTGCCATTTACCCCCTGGTGGAGAATGTTCCGCATGCCAGGCTTATCTTCAATATCGTGTTCTTCTGCACGCTGGTTTCGCTGGTGGTTCAGGGAACATCGCTGCCACTCATCGCCCGGTGGCTCCACCTGGCCGAAGAACCCAAGCGTCTCCGGAAAATCAGGAACTTTGATGTCGATTTCTCAAACGACATCAAGTCGGTAACCACCGAGATAGAGATTACCCCGAAAATTCTGGAGAACGGGAACCGGCTCATGAATCTGGCACTGCCCGACAATACGCTGGTGGTGATGGTCAAACGCGACGAAAACTATTTTGTGCCGACTGGCCAGACAACCCTGGTGGAAAAAGACAAGATCCTGGTCATCACCGATAACCACGAGGCCTTGCTGGATACCTACCAACGGTTAGGGATCAACTACTGATAGCCGGAATTGGAATCACCCCATTGGGGCTTCTTTATATTGGACCACTCCAAATTGGGCGCCCCAAGGGAACACTATTTTACCTCCTCTATTTTGATCACCACGCTGCTGCGTGAGGTGTTGACCGACGGGTTGAAGCCTACGTTCATCAGGAATTCGCCTGTGTAGGACTGCTGGCTGTCGACAGGGGAACGCGCCCCTTCGTAGAGGTTGAGTTCGGTGAGGCGATAGCGCTTTTCGGGGGCAAGGCCCTGCAGTTTGACCGGTCGCACGTGGGGTGCCGACAGGTAGCGCCAGTTGGTGAGGTAGCTGAACATCACCCCTTCGGACCGGTCGGCATTCATGAACATGAGCGAGGCGAGGTCGTGCTCATAGGGACTGGCCAGCCGGAACATGTCGCCATGCCATACCACCTCCTTGAAATAGTCGTAATTGCGGATGGCCTGCTGGCTGAACTTCATGTCGTTGTCGCTGAGCTCGTCGGCACGGATGTCGAATCCCAGCTTGCCCATGGAGGCCACGTCGATCTTGTATTTCAGCGACCGGTCGCTCCAGTCGGTCACGTGGTTGCACATGGCGATGGCGGGATAGTAATACGAATATTCCCACTGCATGTAGACGCGTTCGAGCGGGTCGGTGTTGTCGCTCAGCCAGAACTCGGTGAAATACCCGAGCAGACTGTAATCAGAGCGTCCTCCCCCACCCGAGCACAACATCATGGGCACGGTGGGGTACTTTTCGCGTACGCGTGCCAGCACCTTTTCGATTCCCCTGGTGTACCCGACATAGAGATGCGACTGCGGAATGTTGTTCCGCTCGAGGTATTTTGAATGGCCATTGAAGATGGGCGCATTGTTGTCCCACTTAATAAACGCCAGCGAAGGGTTCTCGGTGAAGAGATTGTCGACCACGCCAAACACAAAATCCTGCACTTCGGGATTGCTGAGATCGAGCACCAGCTGGTTGCGGAAATAGATTTCGGGGCGGTTTTCCTGTCGGAGGACCCAGTCGGGATGCTGCTCGTACAGTTCACTTTTGGGGTTGACCATCTCGGGTTCGATCCAGATGCCGAACTTCACGCCCGACTTTTCGGCCTCGCGCACCAGGTAAGGCACGCCGTCGGGCAGCTTCGCCTTGTTCGGCTCCCAGTCGCCCAGTCCGGCCCGGTCGTGGTTACGCGGATACTTGTTGGCAAACCAGCCATCGTCGAGCAGGAACAGGTCGACCCCCAGCTCCTTTGCGCCCGAGAAGAGCGACACCAGCTTCTCCTGGTCGAAATCGAAATAAGTGGCCTCCCAGTTGTTGAGCAGCGTCAGCCGGTCGCCATGACCGTCGAGCAGCCGGTGATTGCGGAGCCAGCGCTGCAGGTTACGGCTTCCCTTGCCCTTCCCCTCGAAAGAGAGGGTATAGATGAAGCGGGGCGTCTCGAACGGGACGTCGGGCTGCAGGCGGTAGGCGCTTTGGTAAGGGTTGATGCCGGCCACGATGTGTAGGTTTTTGTACACATCGGTCTCGAACTGGATGGCGAAGTTGCCGTTCCAGGCGATTTGTCCCATCATGACCGTGCCCGACGTTTCGGTAGCCTCGCCCCCGATGGCCAGCATGAAGTTGGGCGATGTGTGGAGGTTTTCGCGGGTACCCAGGCGTGTTTGGATGGTGTGCATACCCTGGCGCAGGGGCGTGGTCACAGGCTGCATTTCCTGGGCCCAGTCACCATTGTAGCTGGTGAGGGTATATTCGGTGTCGTAGAGGTAAAGGTTGGCCGAGGCGTACTTATTGAGCGTCACGGGGCCCTTTTCGGTGTGCCGGATGACGGTCCACTGTTCGATGACGTCGGTTTCCTTCCAGGCCTTGAAGAAGAGGTCGACCCAGAACGGGTAGACCGGATCCTTTAGGGTGACGGTGGTGAGGGTGGCCCCGTCGGGAGTCGTGACCGAGGTATGCGATTCGTAGAGCAGGTCGAGCGAGTTGTTGCCGTCGGTGTGGACCACGGCGATGGCCGGTTCGGTGAAATTGTTGTCGATGCCGGCCACGGCAAAGGCATTGTTGGTGGAGGCGGCACCCTGCGACTGCAGCTGGTACATGGGCAGCACCCGGGCATATTCGCTGCCGTCGGCCAGCACCCTGCCCGTATAGATAATCTTGAGGCGGTTGTTGTCGTCGGTTTGCAGCACCATGGCCGCATTTTGTGTCTCGACCGGGATGGTGACCCGCTGGGCCGACAATGACCAGGAGAGGGACATGAAAATGATGATTATGATGGATTTGGTTTTCATTGGATGTAATTTTGATGGATATTCAATTTGGTGAACCAAATTTAATGAAATATTACAAGGTTTCGTGGTTGCCTGCGGCACCCACGAAACCCACAAGAATAATAGCCGGCCTGCGGCCAGCTATTAACCAAACTTCAAAGCTGGCCTCGTGCCAGCAATATTGTTAATCTGTAATTACTTTGATGGTTTCCATTCGTGCACGTTCAACACCTGGTGGGCGGTGTCCTTGCGGGCAACGTGTATGCCTGTGGCATTGGCCTTGATGTCGAGCATGGTGTTATGTGCGTTGATAAGGATCGGGAAATCGTGCAGGGAGGCATCTGGCTCAAGATAGCTATAACGGTGGGTATGGCCGCTGATCATGGCTGTAATGCCTTTATTATTCAATACAGGCAGTATCTTCCTATTCAGGTCGTTCGGACCATGCCAGTCGGAACCCACCGGGGGAATATGAACAATCACCAGCCGGTAGGCAGCGCTTTTAAAGGCTTCGCTCTCCACTTCCTGCATGAGCCAATCCCGCTGTTCTGAACGGTATTCATCGAAGCGGGCCAGGCCTGAATACTCAATGTCGGAGTCGGGCTTATCCTCGCCACAATCGAGCACAATGAAATATACCGGTCCCTGCCTGAATGAATAGTACAACTTCCCGGAGGTAGTGGGGAAATAGTCAGGGAAATAAATACTAAACGGCCCCCTGGTTTCATGGTTTCCACGACTGAAAAATGCGGGAACCTGATTTGCGAAAGCTGAGACCGATTCATCCATGAAACCGCTGAAAAACTGTTCTTCATCGATCATGGATGATACCATGTCACCATTGAAAAACACCAGGTCGGTTTCGCCATAACTGACACCCCTTGAAAGCGCTTTTAAGTCGGCAATACGGCTATGGATGTCATTGATGACCCTGAAGGAAATTTCCTCCTTTTTGCTGTCGAGTGTCTTGAAAAGCAACGGTTTTACCCTGTAAACATCGGTTGAGGCAATGTTACCGTATAAAATGCGGTGCCCTTCATAGCTGAGCACCTCCTTTGAAAAGACCCTGTAGCGGTATTCTGTGCCAGGGTCCAACTTCCTGATTTTTACTTTATGCAGTTTCCCTATGATACGGTTCCCATTTTTCGTTTCATAAAAAGGGGTTCTTTCCTTGGCATAAAAGCTTTCCTTTCCAGCCTCGGCGACTTCGACCCATGATACGGCATCCTTGTCGGTTGTCCAGACAATGGTTACCTCATCCACACCCACCGCCTGGAGGTAAGGACCATGGGTGATCTTCACACTCTGGGCAGTAACGCTTAATACAAAAAATATAAAAATTAAAAGTGTGCTATATACTTTCATGATGTTTCCTTTTGATGGGCAATTATTGATTACTGATGACGACATCGACCCATACCGGCAGGTGATCTGACGCAACAGGTTCGGATTCGACCCTGGTAGTTAAAACCGAATGTTTCAAACCATTATCCTTCATCAGGAAGATGAAGTCGATGCATTTATTGGGATTATTGGCCGGAATGGTAGGCACGGCAGGATCATTCAAAATGAACCATTCCACACCGAACCTGGTTAACAATTCCGATTCAGGTACAGCATTGATGTCGCCCGCCAGGAAAACCGGTTTAGGCAGGTCCTTGACCGCCTGGTTTATAATATCGAGCGATTTGAGCCTGTCGGATTCGGTCAACGAGAAATGGGTATTGGCAAAATAATAATTCCCCATTTCCATGATCAGGACACTCCTTCTTTCTTCGGTTCCAGGCAAGGCGATTTTCTCGACAGAAACAGGTCTTTTCCTGGACAGGGTACCCACTCCATATTTTCCGCCCTGGTAATCGATCGAGGCACTATAAGTGGCATGCAATCCGGTCAGCTTGGACAATTCGGTCAATACCGCGACACGGTTGCTGCGGGTTGTTGCACTGTCAAGTTCCTGCAAGGCCACGATATCCGCATCGACCCTAAGGATAATGTCGGCTATTCGCTGGTAATCGACACTATCATCCAGCCCCCGGCAATTCCTGACATTATAGGAGAGTATCCTGACAGTGTCAGTAAAAGCCTCAAGAGGCAAATCAGACGGGGTTGAATTCTTAGGGGAACATGCGAATGCACCCTGGGAGAAGAACAATAAAACAAAAAACCAGATTAGCATATGACTGGATTTATAAATATGAATTAACAAAACCAATAGGAAAGACAAGAACAAATATAATGTGTCTGCAGATAAGATAAAAGCAAGGAATCGGCATGCCCATTCCCGCCAAACCGTATATTGAACATGCATTGCCGAACCCGGTAACAAAAACAGGACAATTCCGGTAATGAATATTGTACAATATTGACAATGCGATTGGTTATGAAAAAATTACAGGTATCAGGGAATGATTATCCCGATATGCTGTAAAATATAATTTATGATTGCCCACAGGTCATTGATAATCACTAAATTTAAACCAGGTAACGAATATTGATATTGATTGGGTTACATCTTCAGGGATGTAATCACGCATTGCAACCCGGATGGATCCGGGAACCAGAACGAAATGGAGAATCCAATCCCTTAATACAAAAATTTATGAAAACAATTCTAACCTTTACCCTTTGCCTGATCACATCATTGTTTATGACGGTACAGGCCCAAACCTGGTCAAATAACCTGGTAACCAGTCCGCTTTCAACCGGGGCAGCCTACTACGTGAAAATGGCAATGCACAAAGACACCATATTCATTGCCTTCACCGACAAGGGGAACGACGAGAAAGTGAATGTGATGAAATATTCCAACAACGCTTGGGGCCGGGTTGGACAGGCCAATTTTTCGCCCGGAAAGGCGGTCAATTTGCAGTTCGACATCAGCAACGGAACTCCCTGGGTTGCATTTATGGATGCAGCCAACGGGAACAAGGCCACCGTGATGCGATACAGCGGCGGAAGCTAGAGTACGGTTAGCGGTGCTGGAATGACGAAATACATGGCTAGCGACCTCGCGCTCAAGGTTGTGAAGGGAACCGCTTACCTGGCATACAGCGATGCGGAATTCAACGACAAGGCCACCTTCGTGAAATCGGATGGCGGAACGTGGACCGTTGTGGGCACTCCGGGATTTACATCGGGCTCGACAGGGGTATATTCGCTTACCGTGAGCGGGTCGACACTCTACCTGGCATTCCGGGATTATCAAAACAACTACAGGGCGACGGTCATGAAGCTTGACGACCTGAAATCAGGGATATATATCGTGAAGGCCACCGGCGATACCTTTTCGGTTACAAGAAAGATGGTGGTTGAATTGTAGGGAAATCATAATAACAGGGGGGTTGCCGGTGGCAACCCCCTGTTATTATTTATGAATTATTGCTATTTATGTGCAATCGGATCGGGATCTTCATCCGGATCACCAATAACATAACTATCTGTTTTGACAGGCCCTAACAGCAACAACCCGCACACATGCGGGGCAGCCATGGAGGTGCCACTTAAGGTTGCATAACCACCACCTTTGTAGGTAGAATAAATTTTGACCCCGGGAGCACAATAATCGATCGGTGGATTACCGTAATTAGAGAAATATGCCCATACATCATTTGCATCCATTGCGGAGACAGTATAAATATTTGGACCATTAACCCTTGCTGGGGAATATTTAGTTGCATCGTCCGCTGAGTTACCAGCCGCCAGAGAAACATTAACGCCTTTTGCAGCCAATCTTAAAATAGCATCATCCAAGGCTTGATAGGCAGGCCCACCCAGGCTCAAATTGGCAACATCTCCAGATATGGCAGCTCCAGCTACATAATCCACCCCGGCGATGATCACTGAATACGCCCCAGAGCCCCTTTTGTCAAGCACTTTGACAGGCACGAGCTTTACACCTGGTGCAACACCTACAACACCAATAGAATTGTCAATAGCGCCAATGATACCGGCACAGTGGCTTCCGTGTCCGTTATCGTCATTCGGAGAGTTAACACGCGGAACAAATGACCTTCCAGAGGCTACATCAACATTCAAATCCGGGTGAGTCAGGTCGATCCCTGTATCGATGACCCATGCCTTTTTTGTGCCTGTATACGTAGTACCTCCACCAACTCTGGTAATCCCTGGGGGTACTATTTCTCCCGGTTGCACAGGAGTCGGGGGAGCAGGTTTTGCATTGGCATGTGGTAAATTCAGCGTGATTTCCATATCGGGTTCCACGCTTTTGACGCCCAGGGCGTTGGCCATTTGGGCAGCCTCACTTTCGGACAGGCTCACCGCTATGCCCTGGATGGTATGGCTATATACGAAATCAGGGGTGCGTGCCGGCATGTCGAGGTCGTTGAACAATGCCACGGCCATTTTCATTACCGCATCAGGGGAGACAACCCCGTCTTTGGAAGCCGATTTCAGCACGGCCGTTTCGTTAAACCGAACGATATACTTGCCCGGAATGACACGGGTGGTATAGGTTACCAGATCAGATTCCTGATCCTGGATGGCGGGAATGTCTTCTTTCTGGCAGGAGAACAGAATGGCTCCCAACACGGCAACTACAATAAGTAAAAGCTTTTTCATCACGCGGAGGTTTTAGTTAATGACAATATGTTAATGAACATGATAAATCTCACTTGAAATTTAAGGATTTTTTCAATTGGAAATGACAAAATGTTAAAAAAACATTATTTGGAAGAATGGTGGTTGCCTGCGACACCCAAGATCCCTATTAAACTGGCAACCCAAATCTCAATTACAATAAATTGCCAAACCCGGTAACAAAAGATTGACATTCTCGGTAATGAAAGTTGGACAATGTCGGTAATATAATTATATTTGTAATTGAATTTGAATACATTAAAACAAATGAACCCAACCGATAATTATCTTCCCCGATTGTGTGACATAGAATTAAGAAAATCACTCGAATCATCAGGAGCCGTTTTGATTGAGGGTGCCAAATGGTGCGGTAAGACCCGTACCGCCTCCCATATGGCAAAGAGTGCCTTATATATGCAAGATCCGGATTATGCAACATCATATCAAACAATGGCGGATACCAAGCCTTCATTGTTACTTAAAGGGGAAACTCCCCGTTTGATCGACGAATGGCAAATGGCACCGGTTTTATGGGATGCCGTGCGATTCGAGGTTGATAAACGGAATGATGTCGGGCAATTTATCATGACTGGCTCAGCCGTCCCCTCAGATAACGTAACCGCACATACCGGAACCGGGCGCATTTCACGATTGCAGATGCGCCCAATGAGCCTGTATGAATCACGGGAGTCGAACGGCACGGTATCCCTGGTCGATCTTTTTGCCGGCAAGCACTATGTGGAAGCCATATCCAACCTGACTATTGAAGACATTGCCTTTGCGCTTTGTCGTGGTGGATGGCCGGCGTCGGTCAGGAGGGAAAAGCAGACCGCCCTCAGAATGTCACTGGACTATGTCGAGGCAGTCATTAACCATGATGTATCACGGGTTGACAATGTGGAAAAAGACCCGAACAGGGTTCGTTTGTTATTGCGGTCGTTAGCCCGGAATATTTCCACCATGGCCACCAACCAGACCATCAAGGATGATATTGAGGCCACTGACAACACCATTTCCGACAAAACAATTTATGCTTACCTGAATGCCCTGCGCCGTATCTATGTTGTTGAAGATTTACAGGCATGGTCACCATCACTGCGTTCAAAAACAACCATCAGGACTTCATCAAAACGGCAGTTTGTAGATCCGTCAATAGCCACGGCTGTCATGAGGACCAACCCGGAAGGGATACTGAAAGATTTTGAGACCTTCGGCCTCTTGTTTGAAGCCCTCTGCGTGCGAGATTTACGAATTTATGCCCAGGTAAATGATGGAGACGTTTTCCATTACCGCGACAAGAGCGGTCTGGAAGCCGACATGGTCGTTGCTTTACGCGATGGTCGCTGGGGTGCCATTGAAGTGAAATTAGGCAATAAACAAACTGAAGTTGCTGCCGAAAACCTCCTTAAACTTAAAAGCAAAATTGATACCGGAAAAATGGGGGATCCCTCGTTCCTGATGGTCATTACAGGCGGCCAGTATGCATATCGTCGCGATGACGGGGTGTTGGTGGTTCCCATAGGTTGTCTAAAAAATTAGTTCTCTACCGCACAAACACCCCACCCAATTCATCGGACATGACAGGTTTGGAGAGGTAGCACCAGGCGTTGGGTTTCTTTTTGGCCTTGAGGAGGAACTCGGCATGGGCGGTGATGAACACCACGCGGATGTCGAGGTCGGCGAGCAGGTCGGAGATTTCGAGGCCGGACATTCCCGGCATCACGATGTCGAGAAAGAGGATATCGGGAAGGGTACGCCGGGCTGCGAGGACCCCCTCGTAAGGGTTGGTCTCGGTGAAGACGATCTCCACCTCATCGCCGTAAAGGTCGAGGATGTCGTATTTCAGGGTGTCGATGGCATGCTGCTCATCGTCGATGATTCCTACTTTCAGTTTCATATCGTGATATGCAAGGTAATTACTTCCAGGCCAGGTTTTAAAGAATGCCGCTCCAACGGGGGAGCGGCATTCAGACATCCTTCAGATTAAAATCTATCGGTCAGCACTATTTTTCTGATGACAACCTCGTCATCGAGGGCCACGCGGACCATGTACATGCCCGTGACGTTGCCTGTCAGGTCGAGCGTGACTTGCTGTCCGGAGGCAAACTCCTCAGAAATCACGCGGGTACCGGCGGCATTGTGGACATAGACACGCACGCGGTTGCTCATGGTTTCGGGTAGCGCAATGCGTACCAGTCCGGTAGTCGGGTTCGGCCACACCTGCACATCCACGTCCGCAGATCCATCGTCGGCGATCGCCTGGGCCGATTTCTTGCCCGACGGCTTATGGATAATGATGGAACCACCACTGATAACGGTCGCAGGTTCGGCGTTGTCGTCGCTCAGTTGCACGTTATTGTCGTACACGATGGCATCGTGGTTATCGAGATCCCAGATCTTGATGCGGAACTTGTCGAGGTTACCGCCACCATTGACCTGTCCGTCGACCACCGAAACCAGGAACCCGTAGTTGCCTTCGCCGTTGATGGTCCCCACGCCCTTGAACTGGGCACGGGCCCCGGAAATGATCAGGCGCATCGCATCATAGGACGAACTGTTAAAGCGCAGGTTACCCGCATGGAACTGGAATTCGGTGTGTCCGGTGGGAGTATGGGATCCATTTTTGTATTTGGCCACAAATCCGAAGTTGGCTTTACCTTCCAGAACGGGATCAGCCTGATAGGCTCCCGGGGGAGACCAAATCCAGCCGCCGCCGGTGACAAATCCGCCATCGGGATCGTATATCGCCATGTAATGGGATTGTAATGAAGCCTCGTTTCCGCAGGCATCCCTGACAATAAGCTCTATCACATATACACCGGCCGAAGTGTAGACGTGGGAGGCGTCAAGACTGGATGCCGGATTGGCCACCACCGTTTCGGAGCCGTCGCCCCAGATCCATATTGCTTCAGTGACAGAAACATTCACCTGGGCCGAGACATGGATTGTCGTGTTGACCGGATTCGGGTCTATGGGCGCATTGATCGAGAGGACGACAGGCAAGGTAACGCAATCGCCTTCGCATACATCGCCGATACCATTGTTGTCGCTGTCGGTCTGGTCGGGATTGTATAAATCCGGACAGTTATCATCACCGTTGGCGACATAACCTTCGGGCTGGGCACAAGCCATGAGCAAATCGTTCGGATCACCAAATCCATCCCAGTCGGCATCGGCATACCAGGTGGTCAGGTCGAGATCTTCGTCTACCTCCCCGTTGCAGTTGTTATCAAGGCCATCGCATACTTCAGTGGCACCGGGATAGACAGTCGCCCTTGTATCGTCGCAGTCGAGGTTATTGTCGGCATAGCCCGACAATGGTGTGCATGACATCATCGGTTCGCCATAGGCATCACCAAACCCGTCACCATCGGCATCGACATACAACGTTAGTTCGACATCCTCATCGGTGGCGCCATCACAGTCGTTGTCGATGTTATCGCAAATCTCGTCAGCTCCAGGATGGACGGTTGCATCGGTATCGTCACAGTCCAGGTTATTGGTAACCGAACCAGATACATTTGAACAAGACATCACTGCGGAGGCAAAAGCATCACCATATCCGTCGTTATCGGCATCAACATACCAGGCAACCTGCTGGATATCTTCGTCAACATCTCCGTCGCAGTCATTGTCGATGCCATCGCAAAGTTCGGTGGCACCGGGATGGACGGATGCATCGGCATCGTTGCAGTCGGTGGCATCGCTGACGTAACCATCAGGCTGTTCACAGGCTAACATTGTTACAGATGCATCTCCATAACCGTCATTATCGGCATCGGCATACCAGGTGCCTTGTCCCGTTACGGAGTCATCGTCACCATCGACAAGACCGTCGCAGTTATTATCGATGCCATCGCATATTTCAACGGCATCAGGATTAACGGTTGCATCATTATCGTCGCAATCACCGGCAACCAAAACATAGCCATCGGGCTGGACGCAGGCATAGGCTACATTGGACTCATCGCCATAACCATCACCGTCGAGGTCGGCATACCAGAGAGTTGTACCAGTTACTGAATCATCCGCATCATCGACCAGACCATCACAGTCGTTATCGATGTTATCGCATACTTCAACGGCATCTGGATGGACATTCATATTATTATCGTCGCAGTCACCGGCAACCATTACATAGCCAACAGGCTGTTCACAAGCCAATACGGTATTGGTCACATCGCCATATCCGTCACCATCGGCATCGACATACCAGGTATACTGCTGGATATCTTCGTCAACATCTCCGTCGCAGTCATTGTCGATGCCATCGCAA
Organism: Bacteroidales bacterium 6E; assembly: GCA_001270045.2. Taxonomy (GTDB): domain Bacteria; phylum Bacteroidota; class Bacteroidia; order Bacteroidales; family Prolixibacteraceae; genus UBA1413. Next base: position 34,610 of record DF970674.1, read on the forward strand.
AGTTCGGTGGCACCTGGATGGACGGATGCATCGGTATCGTCGCAGTCGGTGGCATCGCTGACGTAACCATCAGGCTGTTCACAGGCTAACATTGTTACAGATGCATCACCATAGCCGTCACCATCGGCATCGGCATACCAGGTGGGTTGTCCCATTACGGAGTCATCGTCACCATCGACAAGACCGTCGCAGTCATTGTCGACACCATCGCATACTTCCAGGGCTTGAGGATTTACTGCATCATTGGAATCGTCGCAGTCGAGGTTATTGTCGGCATAGCCCGACAATGGTGTGCATGACATCATCGGTTCGCCATAGGCATCACCAAACCCGTCACCATCGGCATCGACATACAGCGTCAGTTCAACATCCTCATCGATGGCACCATCACAGTCGTTATCGATGTTATCGCATACTTCAACGGCATCTGGATGGACATTCATATTATTATCGTCGCAGTCAAGGTTATTGGTAATATATCCGGCTATGGTTGAACAGGACATCACCGCGGATGCAGAGGCATCGCCATATCCGTCACCATCGGCATCGACATACCAGGCATACTGCTGGATATCTTCGTCAACATCTCCATCGCAGTCATTGTCGATGCCATCGCAAAGTTCGGTGGCCCCGGGATGGACGGATGCATCGGCATCGTTGCAATCGGTGGCATCGCTGACGTAACCATCAGGCTGTTCACAGGCTAACATTGTTACAGATGCATCACCATAGCCATCACCATCGGCATCGGCATACCAGTTGGGTTGACCCGTAACAGAAGGATCATTGTCATCGACCAGGCCGTTGCAGTTGTTGTCAACGCCATCGCACACTTCAATTGCACCGGGATTGACATAGATATTGGTGTCGTCGCAGTCACCGGCAACCATTACATAGCCATCGGGCTGGTCGCAGGCATAGGTCACATTGGTTTCATCACCATAACCGTCACCGTCGAGGTCAGCGTACCATAGGGTTGTTCCAGTGACGGAATCATCCGCATCGTCAACTTTACCATCGCAGTCGTTGTCGATGTTATCGCAAATCTCGTCAGCACCTGGATGGACAGTTGCATCGGTATCATCGCAGTCCAGGTTATTGGTAACCGATCCGGTTATCGTTGAACAGGACATCACCGCGGATGCAGAGGCATCGCCAAATCCGTCACCATCGGCATCAACATACCAGGCAACAATCTCAGTATCTTCATCTACGGTTCCGTCGCAGTCGTTGTCCTTGCCATCGCAAAGTTCGGTGGCACCGGGATATACCGTCGCATCATTATCATCGCAGTCGGTTGCGTCACTTACGTAACCCACAGGCTGGAGGCAGGCTAACATTGTTACAGATGCATCACCATAGCCGTCACCATCGGCATCGGCATACCAGATAGCTTGTCCCGTTACGGAATCATCGTCACCATCGACAAGACCGTCGCAGTCATTGTCGACACCATCACAGATCTCAGTCGCATCAGGATGGACATTCATATTATTATCGTCGCAATCACCGGCCATGGCTACATAGCCAGAAGGCTGGTCACAGGCAAGCAAAGTCGATGATGCATCACCATACCCATCACCATCGGCATCGGCATACCAGGTGGTCTTGCCGACCAGGATGGTCAGTTCCTGGGTTTGTGAGGACATGTTACCAGCGTCATCGGTGTAAGTCCAGGTGATGACGGTGGAGGCCGTCACAGGAAGGACTACATCGGTCACCCCGGTGATTTGTCCGCCACAATTATCGTTGGCAGTGGGCGCAGTCAATGCAATGATCTCGCAATCGGCCGTTACGGCAGGCAACATGGCCACATCAGCAATTGGCGCCTCGTTATCCTCGACGATGACCGTCTGGACAACCTCAATGGCATTATTATTATCTATATCGGCAACATTCCAGCGGATGGTGGTTATTCCAACCGGGAATGGATCGGAGAGTAATTTCCCGTCACTGCGGACACCAGTCGGGGTGCCAACCGAGCAGTTGTCGATAGCTGATGCGCTCACGGTGACCGAGGCTTCACAAGTACCTGTAGCGGCATCCACGGTCTGGTCGCCATTGGTGCTGATCACCGGCAACTGGGTATCGGTGACCACCACGTCAAACGACGCGGTAGTGGTATTCCCGTTGACATCGGTGGCGGTATAGGTGACCGTGGTGGTTCCTACAGCGAAGGCATGACCTGAAGCATAATCGCCGGTCAGGCTGGCTACCCCACAATTATCGGTGGCTGGAGGCGCATCCCAGGTAACAACGGCAGAGCAAAGGCCTGCATCGTTATTCACGGCAAAACCTGTTGGAATTCCCGAGATTACAGGGAATTCACTGTCGGTCACCACCACGTCAAATGAGGCGGTAGTGGTATTTCCGTTGACATCGGTAGCAGTATAGGTAATCGTGGTGGTTCCCACCGGGAAGGCATGACCTGAAGCATAGTCGCCGGTCAGGCTGGCCACTCCGCAATTGTCGTTGGCAGATGGGGCATCCCAGGTAACCACGGCGGTGCAGGTACCCGGATCGGTATCCACATTAAAGTCAGCTGGCATACCTGTGATTTCCGGATACTCGGCATCGGTGACCACCACATCAAACGATGCGGTAGTGGTATATCCATTGACATCGGTGGCGGTGTAGGTAACCGTGGTGGTACCTACCGGGAAAGCAGAGCCAGAAGCATGGCTGCTGGTAAAGCTGGCCACTTCGCAGTTGTCGTTGGCAGATGGGGCATCCCAGGTAACCACGGCGGTGCAGGTACCCGGATCGGTATCCACATTAAAGTCAGCTGGCATACCTGTGATTTCCGGATACTCGGCATCGGTGACCACCACATCAAACGATGCGGTAGTGGTATATCCATTGACATCGGTGGCGGTGTAGGTAACCGTGGTGGTACCTACCGGGAAAGCAGAGCCAGAAGCATGGCTGCTGGTAAAGCTGGCCACTTCACAGTTGTCGGAAGCCTCAGGAGCTAACCAGTTAACCACGGCGGTGCAGGTACCCAGATCGGTATCCACATTAAAGTCAGCTGGCATACCTGTGATTTCCGGATACTCGGCATCGGTGACCACCACGTCAAACGATGCGCTAGTGGTATTTCCGTTGACATCGGTAGCGGTATAGGTAATCGTGGTCGTTCCTACAGGGAATGCTGCTCCGGAAGCATGTGAACTGGTAAAGGACGCCACTTCGCAATTGTCGGAAGCCTCAGGAGCTAACCAGTTAACCACGGCGGTACAATTTGCCGGATCGGTATCCACATTAAAGTTGGATGGCATACCCGTGATTTCAGGGAATTCGCTGTCGGTAACCACTACGTCAAACGATGCGGTAGTGGTATTTCCATTGACATCGGTGGCGGTATAGGTAACCGTGGTGGTTCCCACCGGGAAGGCAGAGCCTGAAGCATGGCTGCTGGTCAGGCTGGACACTTCGCAATTGTCGTTGGCAGATGGGGCAGTCCAGGTAACTACGGCGGTGCAATTTGCCGGGTCGGCATCCACATTAAAGTTGGATGGCATACCCGTGATTTCAGGGAATTCGCTGTCGGTAACCACCACGTCAAACGATGCGGTAGTGGTATTTCCGTTGACATCGGTGGCGGTATAGGTAACCGTGGTGGTTCCTACAGCGAAGGCATGACCTGAAGCATAGTCGCTGGTCAGGCTGGCTACCCCACAATTATCGGTGGCTGTAGGCGCATCCCAGGTAACAACGGCAGAGCAAAGTCCGGCATCATTGTTCACGGCAACATCTGTGGGCATTCCCGAGATTTCCGGGAATTCATTATCGGTGACCACCACATCAAACGAAGCGGTAGTGGTATTTCCATTCACATCGGTGGCGGTGTAGGTGACCACAGTGGTTCCTACAGCGAAGGCATGACCTGAAGCATAGTCGCTGGTCAGGCTGGCTACCCCACAATTATCGGTGGCTGTAGGCGCATCCCAGGTAACAACGGCAGAGCAAAGTCCGGCATCATTGTTCACGGCAAAGTCCGCAGGCATTCCGGTGATCTCCGGAGTGACCGGATCGGTGACCGTCACGGTAACCTCTTTGGTGCTGACATTTCCGTTGGTATCCACCAATTTGTATGTCACAAGGTTACCTCCTACATCAGCACACCCAAACACCACGGTCGACTGGTCCTCGCCAAAATAGTAACCGGCGATTCCGCAGTTATCGAGCGACCCGTTCTCGACCATGTCGATGGTCAGGGTACCCGAGCCGGAATCATCAAGGAGCACGATAATGTTTTCCTTCACCTTCACGATGGGACCTTCGAGGTCGCCCACGATGATGTCGACCGGAAGGGTAACCGTCTGGAGTTCGGCATCGGTGACCTTCACCTCATAACTTCCGGCAGACAGGTTGGATACCAGGGCAGAGCTCTCCCCTTCCAGCAATTGGCCTTCGTGGTACCACTCGATGGAGTATGGTGCCGTTCCGGCGAAGATGATCACTTCGAGGCTTCCATCGGAAGCATCGACACACGATTCATTGGTAATGTTGACATCGATCCTGAAGGTTTCGACAAATTCGGCAATGATATTCTTGTCGGCATCCATCACGACCGTGATCTCGGGAGTTGTTCCCGAGGCATCGCCCAGCCATTGCTTAAAACTGTACCCAACGGCAGGCACGGCGGTGAGAACCACCGATGAACCAGACTCAAAATTGATCTGGTTCGGATTGCGCACCACCACTCCTGAGCCCACAACAGAGGTGGCCAGCTCATATTCGGGCGTCTGGCAGTAGCCTAGGGTAACCGTGTTATCGTCGAGGTTATATTCAAATGGATAGGCATCGATGATTTCGGCATACAACTCAAAAGTATTGCTCAGGACCGTCATATCAAACGAGGCTACCGTGGAGCTTTTGGGACCCACGTTCACCTGCTGGCGCGAAATCTCGTCGAGCTGGTCGCCGACTTTATGGTATAGTATCAAAGTTCCTTCGGTGCCGACATCCCCCTCGTTGGCCACGGTAAAGTCGACCGAAATGAGATCGCCGTTGGCCGGACATTCATTGCTCAGCGCGGTATTCAGGAAATAGAGGTTGGGGGCATCACCCACAAAAATGGTACGGGTGGCCGTATTGTCCAGTCGGTTTCGATCGTCAAGCACTTCCTCGACATCGACAATCGCCTGGAGGGTTTTCAGTCCACCGATGGAACTGCTGTAGGGCTGCGTGATGGCCACGGTTCCATCCTCACCTGCTGCCACGCCGGGTACCGGCACATCGTCGCCCAGCTGTACGCCATCCACATTGAGGCGTACCTTGAACGGTCCTGCAGGCACAACACCCCTGTTTTCATACGAAACGAAAATATTTATAGGTTCATCCAGGTCGGGATTGATCTTGGTAGGCGCAATATATGACGTTTCCACCCAAAGGTCGGGTCCGGGTGTATTGATGACAATCTGCCTTGAATACGTATTATTACCATCATTGCACTCAGGAACCAGGTTGTCCTCGTCGACCACCACTTTCAGGGTAAAAGTACCTGCCTCGGTGAACACATGGGGTATATACATAAACAATCCTTGTCCGTCGTACGATTTTGGGACCGACGCAAGGGTTTTCTCGGCAATCATCACTTCATCGAGGTAAAAGCGTACGTTGACATTTTCGGGCACAAACAATCCGCGGTTTCCGATGAACGCAAATAGATTTTGGTTGGTATATACCTGGAAATTCCCTCTCCAGACACCCGAGTTGTAGATATCGGCAGAGGCCGTCAGATCGGCACACAGGGGCATTTCAGCCACGTTGTTGGTCTCCGACAGTTCAGAGACCAGGTTGGTATGGTCGACCGAAAAACTGACGCTGTGGTTACCGTACGCCGCTATTTGTGTGGTAACCTCCATGGTATCGCGATTCCCAATTGAAAGGGTTCCCGTAAAGATGGAAGTTTCGCTCCGTTCCACACCCGATTCCACCACGGTCAGCTTATTCTCGATCGAGCCCGAAACTTCACCACTTGCCGCGTTCATGTAGGATGCGCTGATGGTAAATGCCTCGCCCGGAAGCGGCATCCCGGGTTCGACCGACAACCAGTATGGTCGGGTCTCCAGGTCGGGTTTCTTGGGACGGTACCTGATAGTCTTTGAATAGGTGTTGTTATTCTCGTTGCCTTCTGCAATCTCGCCGGTTCCAATGGGCTCATCGACCTTAACCTCAATCAGGTGGTCTTCTGTGGTGGTAAACAGGTTTTGCAGGGAGTAATTAAAGGCACCGCACCTGTCGAGTTCATTAATATCCCTCGAATCAAACAAAACTCCGTCAATATAGACATTTACATTGACCAGCTGTCCGGTTGGTACCCCGCCATCGTTTCTGACTCGTATTGTAAATTTATATGGGTCTTCGAGGTTGAAATAATCTCCACCGAAGTAATTTAGGCCTAATTCGGGTGTACCGCTAAAGACCTTGAAGGACCAGATATCCGTATTATAATTCTCATATTCTTCCAGCACCTGGTCATAAACGTCTACCTTAAAGCTAATGCTACAGGTGGAACCCTCGCAAGTATTGATGACCTCGGGAATGGTGGTGAACTGGTACTCGATGAACTCGCCAGGATTTAGCGACTCGATGAATACCTCTCCCAATGTTTTCTCGCAACTGTAGTAGCGGACCACGAAGTTTTCGGCCACGGCATCCCCCGAGTTGGTCACTTTCGCGGTAGCCATCACCGTTTCGCCCGAAAGGAAATAGTTTCTTCCCTCGGGTAAGGTTACCGTTACATCAGGCACAAGGTCGGCCATGGGCACGATGTCGGGATTGTCGACCACCGAAAAGGAGAGCGGCCCGAACGGTTGCACAAACCTTCCGTCGTCGACTTCACCTGAAATCGAATAGTTGCCCGTTACCGGGAACCCGGAGAAGGTGGTGCCGAAATTCCCCAGCGAATTGGTATAGGTCGTACGCATACGGCCATCGCTCACCACATACCTGACTGCCGCATTCTTGACCTTTGGGGTAGAGGTCGGGTCGAGCCCTGTAAAAGTGGCCAATCCATTCACGGTGACATTCTCGTCGACATAATAGCTAGTTTTGTTGGTACTGGCAGTAACCGAAATGCCATCGGGCAATGCATAGAAACGGATTGCAAAATTATTCAGCTCATTCTTTTCGAGCAGTACCTGCGATGAGTCAAGCACTACCTTGATCTCATGGAATCCCGAATTGGTGAAGGCATAGTCGAACGAATACTCGGTATAACCCTGAGGTGCTATCGACGTAATCACGCCGGTATTTATGAGCGTCTTATCGTCAAAGGCATGGATCTCAAAGTTTTCGGCAATGTAATCGGACGTATTCCGGATTCGTGCCGTGATGGTGAAGTTTTCGCCAATGGCCGGTTCATCATTGCTGAACAGGATGTCATCGGCAAAAATGGCAATGTCGAGGAAATCGGTGGTGACCAAGGGCTGGGAATCAATTATCCACATCGCAGGGCATCCCGCCGAATTAAACGCCTCGAACCTGGATTCCCAGTCGGCATCATTGGTCAACCCGGATACCGTCACGGAATACACCTTACCGTCAGTCACATCCGTATCAGTAGCATCCTCCCCGACCATCACATATTCCAGGGTTTCAAAAAATGATACCAAGGTCAGTTTGGGATATCCAGCCAGCGGTAAATATCCATTCGGTTCGGTATAGAGGATCCGGAAGGTAAAGTCGGTTTCAGAGGTGCCCACAACGGGCGACACAAACCCATCCACATAGCCGTCATCCCCCACTGCATCGAGTACAGGAATATCGGCCACGTTCACGGTGGTTGATAAATAATCGACACATCCGTTTTCGCTGAAAACCTGCACATGATAGGTGGTGGTGACCAACGGGGAGACCTGGATGGACGCTTGCGTTGAACCGGTGCTCCACAAGTAGGTAGCTCCGCCTGAGGCCGTTAAAACAACACTGCTGTTCTTGCAGATGTCCTGGTCGGGCGTGACGGTTCCCACCACATCAGGGAAATGGGTGATGGTGGCCGAAGCCTGGTCATTGGCCGGGTTTTCGTCGTCACCGACGACCCACGCCAATACTGTGTAATCCCCTTTTGCGCTGAAATCGGCCGTTTGCAGGAACTGATAATAGAAGATCTGTCCCGGCGACAAAACCGTACCTGCAGGTAAAGTCTCCTGCGCTACCGTCACTCCGTTGACCGAATAGGCCAGGGTAATGTTTTCGGCGAAGGTGGTTCCCTTGTTTTCGATGCTCACGGCCACGAACTCCTGGGAGGACATGCTGCATCCTGACCCAGGATAGATTATTTGGTTGACCGCGATGTCGAGTCCGCTTACCGCAGCAAATTCGACCGCCCCGATGCTCACCGGCAGGGTACGGGGATTGCCATTGATATCGTCGGCCACGACAGCTGTCAGGTCGAATCCGTTGGCTGCCAGTGCCTCATTCTGGGGCTGCAGGTTGGAAGTCGAGACGAAATTGGCATTGACGGTGACCGACTGGAGATCGAGTCCCGACAAGGCCCGCCATGCCGACAGGTCGGCCGCATCGCTGCTACCCCATCGGCCAAGATTAGTGCTCGCGGTATGCAGGTCGTTGTGGTTGCTTTCCGTAATGGCGGCAGGTGCGCTGACACGCAGTGCATAACCAGACGCCGACTGGAAGATATTGTTGACCAACTGGTTATTGCCGCCCGAGGAGGCATATTCCAGGGCTGCACCGCCCGACTGGTTCCAGACGGCATTGTGGTAAAACGACAGGTAGTTGGTGTTTGACAGGTAAATGGCCCGGTTGGGACCTTCTGAGTATAGAAAATTGTTGTACACCAGGTTCGGCGTGGAGGCGTTGCCGGCAATATTAACCAATCGAAGGGCATTGCCCCTGACACTGACCACCCGGTTCTGTTTGACGAGCAATCCATCGGAGATATTCTCGGCAAACAGGGAAATCTGGTCTTCCATGGAGCTGGTCTGCAGCACATTGCCGGTAATTTGTGGATTCGAATGGTTGTTCAGGTAAATACCCCGGTAACCCACCTCGTTGAGCTGGTTTCCGGAAACAACGGTACCTGAAGCCTTGTTGGTGCTGCCGGTAAGCGCGTAATAAATCCCATAAACCCCGCCAGTGATGGTGTTGTCGATGATCCGGATGTTTTGTCCGAACGAAGGGGCAATATCGATGGCCTTCTTTGTAGCCAGCGTTCCGGAAGAAACCGGACTGTCGATGATCAGTCCTTCGAACAGTAGGTTGACCGCCCGGTTCCTGACCAGGATCACCTGTGCCGTTCCGGTCGTTGTGAGGGTAAGGTTCCGGAAGATGTAATGCTCGGCATTGTCGAGGCGCAGGGTGTAATCGGTGGTATGTTCGAGAATGACCAGTGCCGGATCAATTGAGGCCGATTCGAAGGTAATGGTGAAGGTCTCGGAAGCACCCGACACCGGACCCAGGTTTACTTGTCCAGTGTAAGTGCCGTCGGCCACCAGAAACCTGACCGCTGCCGAAATCCCGTTGAGGGTAAGGGCTTCGGTAGCAGCCGCGAAAGTAGTAAAGTTGCGTTCGCCTGTTTCTGCAGGGTCGATGGTGTAGTCGCCGGCGAGGGGTTCCCCGGCCACGGCAAACTCATTTGCGCCAATGCTCACGGGAACCGTTCTGGGATTCCCGTCGATATCCACAGAGACGTCGGCGGTAAGGTCGGTCCCCGCTTCGGTAAGGGCAGGACTCTGGGCCAGCAGGTCGGTAGACGACACGAACTGCGGATCCACGTTCAGTGAGTTGGCATCCCTTGACGACAAGGTTTGCCAGGTTGTCAAGTCGGCAGCGTTGGTGCTTCCTAAACGGGCAAGGGTAGTGCCCGAGGTAAACAGGTCATTGTAGTCCATTGTGACCAACCCGAAAGAATTACCCACATCTATCGAGTATCCGGTGTTGGCCTTGAAAATATTATTAATGAACTCGTTGCCAGTCGACGACGAACTTGAATAACCATTGTAATACAGAGCAGGACCTGACGAGGTATTGCTGA
>DF970674.1:44628-60466 GCA_001270045.2 Bacteroidales bacterium 6E
TTTTGGACACTAGTGTTTATTTCTGTAAATCCATTCCGTTTTTAAGGTTTTAAAAAAGCTTTCCGCTACAGCATTATCCCAGCAGTCGCCTTTTCTGCTCATGCTTTGCATAACTTTGGGATTGGTTCCTAAAAGTTCTACAAACTCGGTGCAGGCATATTGTATTCCCCTGTCAGAATGAAAAATCAAATAATCATTCAAGGGACGGTTGATAACAGCCATTTTCCATGCGGGAATAACTGTTTCCGAAGTTTTTAGTGTATTGCTGATGGACCAGCCAATTACCTTGCGGTCGCACAAATCAATAATAACTGTAAGGTATAGCCATCCTTCCAATGTCCGTATATATGTAATATCGGAAACCCAAACTTTACCTAATTCATCTACCTTAAATTCCCTGTTCAACAGGTTTGGTGCTACCGGGAACCGGTGCCTGGAATCAGTTGTTGCTTTAAACCTTTTCTTTGTTTTCACATGGATATTGGCCTTTTTCATCAGCCGGGCAACTCGCCGCCGTGACACGTGAACATAATTTTTCTTTAGTTCCTCGCTAATCCGTGGACTTCCGTAAGTGAACCTGCTCTTTTTATGTATCAAACGAATCTGTTCCATTAGCTTTTCTTCTTCAATTGCCCTTTCCGAAGGCTTTCTTTGCTTCCACGAATAATATCCGCTTCTGCTAACTCCTAAGACTTTGCACATCTTTTCAATGGGAAACATGGAGCTGTTTTCAGTTATAAACCGGTATATTTTCCATCGCTCTTGGAAAAGATGCTTACCGCCTTTTTTAGGATATCCCTTTCCATCTGCATATTGGCAAGTTCCTTCTTCAAACGTGCAATCTCTTTTTGCTCTTCGGTCAGTTTGGAATTGCCGTTCCCTGGAAAACTTGCTCCCTGGAAACTTGCAAACTCAGCACGCCATCGGTAAAGTAACTCCGGCCGGATTTTTAACTCATTTGCCAATTCTACAATGTTTTTCCTTGAATAACTTAATTCAACTGCATTCAGCTTAAATTCTCTTGTAAATGTTCGCCTTTCTCTACTCATAATTCTAAGATACAATTTTTAAAACAATCATACCTTAACTTACTGTCCGATCAAATGTAGCATTTTCACTTAACACACATGAATTATTTTGTTTTCATCTTGATCTTTTATTCAAAATATTTCACTACTTAACTTATAAGAAAGGGGTGAAACTGAGAATAAATCATCTAAGAACATGGACACAGTTGTTATATTAAACTGTTTGCTTTCAAGTTCACAAATATCTCTAATTGTACAAGGCTCGCCTCTTTCAATAAGGTTATTAATATCTAAATCAATGAAAAATTAATTATTTAATATCTGATATACCATAAGATGATATGGGCTATAAATAAATGCCAAATTATCTTACAATAATATCATTAACGAAATCATTGATAACAATGCCATCTTTTGATGCCCAACTTCCAATTAGAGGATTTCTTTTAATATCTTCTTCGGTTACTTTTCTCCCATTGATGACGACATTATCAATTAATACATTGTTGATTGCATGATCAACGTCGTAACCAAGAAATTCAAATTCCTTATGGAGAGGATACCCTGAATTATTTACTGTAATATCTTTAAAAACTACATTTTCAATATGACCGCGTGAGTCATCAGTACTCCACATGGCAGTATTAATCCACAATGAAGCAAATTGAACTGATTCTTCTATTCGGATGTTTTCGAAACGTACATTTCTAACTGTTGCCGCATCGGTGTGATAAATCCTTAGTGTCCATTCGCGTCCGTGATCGCCGATAATATCACAATCTTCAAATAAAACATCTTCTACATTTCTTGTTATTTCGGCTCCAATACTCAAAGCATGAGCTATTTCGTTATATAATACGCATTTTCTTACATGTATATGACGAGCGTCTTGTGTGACTCCCCGTAATGTCTTAACAACTATGAGATCATCCCATGTGCGTACAAAACAATTCTCAACCAGCACATCAATACAGGCAGTAATATCTATTCCATCTGAATTGGCACGATGGCCAAATATTTTGATATTGTCAATGTGGACATTATTGCAATCACGTAATGCAACTGTCCATACACTTGAATTACATAATATAACCCCTTCTAAAGTGAATCTATCGACGGTTACACTCATCGTTTGTCTGGCTTTCATACGTGGTATCAATCCTTGATCGAAAATACCTCTTCCTCGAAAAGTAATGCTTTTCCCATTCAATACGAATGATGGTTTACGAACAGAATCATCTTCAGGCATAATGCCTCTTACAATTGCACCACCGGCAATATAAACAGTTTGATTGTCACCAACATTAACTGAAGCTATTTCATGTAATCCAGGTCCGAAATAAATAACATTAGGATCATTAGGATCAGGAATGTCAGTTTCTTCAGGATTCACAAAAAGATGTAACGAACGTATATGATCGCCATTGATCTCCACTGTGATGTTTTGAGGTTTGGTTACTTCAAAAGTGAGCGTTTTTCCCTTTATTGTAGGAATAATACCAAAAGATGAAGGTAATATCTTGGCAGTAGCAATTAAATCATCAACAGTTACACTAATTTTCACCGGACCTTTTATTAAATCAAAATAGGCAAAACCAGTAATATCAAAAGCTGAATCTGCAAATGCTACTCTCCCTGCTCTATGACGACCTTGTATGTCTTCTGTACATATTCTGACATTATAAACAGGAATATCGATTCCGTTCACAGCAACTTTATACTTATCGTTTAAAGCTTCTCCTTCTGGTGCATTATAAACTACCACGTCTCTTTTTGAATAATTGCAAGATGAAAATGCAACGCAAAAAATTGATAATAAGAAGAATAAATATCTCATAATGTTTTTTTCTATTTGTAATAAAAACTTAAATTGGTCTTACTTTAATAATTGGAATGTCTCTCTTTCACTTACCATGCTGGATGAAACTACAATGTTTTTGTCTTTCCTTCATAGTTGTGACGATGAGCTTGTCAATCTCAGTTCAGTAATTTTCTGAAAAATGATTTTATATTTTACTATCCCTGTTCGATACCGGTATACAATCATTCTTAGATTATTCCTATAAACTATGATACTTTAAGAAAATTTCAGGTAATATAATCTTCGTTAGTGTTTCATAATAGGCTACTAAATAGGGAATAATAATACAGATCAATTAAATAGAGTATTTGTTCTATTAAAGTACAAGCTGATTCTAAAGGATGATGTGTTAATCGCATTGATATTTGTATCTGATAATTAACATGGGTCCAGGCAACAAAACTTCAATCCCATGATGTTCTGTATCTGAGAGCAATTGAAAAATATTTTCACCTTTTCGAAGTATTGAAGGATCAATTGGTAAAACTGAATATAATACATCATGCCGACCTTCAGCTACAACCGGGAAAAAAATATTATTTAGCTTAAAATATTCCTTGACGCTCCCTGCACCGCCATCCCAAGTCACAATATGTAGGTGTGCCTCCTCAATTAATGATGGCTCAATATCAAGCTGAATTGTTGCATGTTTTTGATTGCCTGCACGTGACCAAAAAGGTTTCGGTATATCCATTGATTCATACAAACGTACATGTTTTGTAGCTCTTTGTTTTATCTCTAAATCAGTAAGTACGTCTGTAATATATATGATATTTTCAGCATGTCTGAACTGAATTATTGCCTTTGCTTTAATTCCTTTTTGGGAGGGCAACATGTGTACATCCCAATTCGTATAGAAGGGATAAATTGTGTCGACACCAAGCAGACCGACAGGCTTCCGATGCTTTGTAAATCCATGCCATTGTTTTGATTTCGTGCTTCCGTTTTCATTATAACCTATATAGTTACCAAGAAATTCGACGGAAGCAATTTTTGACCTAAACTCTTCAGGTACATCAAGCGAAAGAAGGATTGATTCATTTTCAGATAGTGGTCCTGCCTTAATAGATGGAGTAAATTCTTCCAGCATGAGTTTTTTAATATTTTCATTATCACGAGATAACCTAACACGAATCTGAGCATTTTCAACAATAAAATGTCCCCAGAACGTTGTTCCTTGATCACAGGCGAATTGAAGAACATTATACCCATTTACTAAGTCAGTTGTTGACAAGGTTATAGTCGGATATTGATGAGCCATATAGCCTTCTGCGGTACCATCTTCGGGAAGGTAATAAGTACTTCGACCGTTAATTGTAACTCTTTTATTTGCAGTACCAGCATGGCCGCCCCAGATTTCAAGATATAATTCAGCCCCTTCTATTGCTCGCAGATCTTCATCAATAAAAATCTGCATCATTCCATTACCCCTTGTTTCACTTCTGTATGCATAAATATGATGCAATCCTGCTTCGGGTGCATTTACCCTGAAGCGATTATTAAATGAGGGATTTCCATGTTCAACCCCCATTTCAAACCAATAGGTTCTAAAAAACTGGCCTTCGTTTTGTGCATACATCCCTTTTGTTACAAAACAAAGACATATGAAGAAGAGTGGAAATGTAATTTTTTCTAATAAGCTTTTCTTGAATTGGCTAAAAACTTGTACATATTTTTCCATTTTGTAACAAAATCTGTTTTAAAGATTAATCTTTTCAATTCGAATAAATAACAAAAGAGTTATTGACAGCTTCCGACAGATATAACTGATTTACAAGTTAATCTGTCGAAAGCTAAATAATTTCTATGCCTTTATATTAAGCCACTTTTTATTAAAACTTTATTGGCATTATTGGAAGTCGGCACAATGAGTCTGATGGTGCATTACATTTCACCAACCGGGATTCTGCTCAAGAGAGCCACCGGAGAAGTCTATCTCACTTTGTGGAATAGGGAATCGTGTATGTTTCGCAGGATCGAAACTTGTCTTCCCAAGTGAATGAAATAAAGTTTGCGCAAAACCAGGTTCCAATCTATTGTACCTTAAGATATCGAAATAACGATACCCCTCCATTCCAAGTTCAGACCTTCGTTCATTCCAAATGGCATGCCTTAATTCTATTTGGTCTGTAGTAGTTATCGGTGGTAGTATGTCTGGGTTTCCGGCTCTTGCTCTGCTTCTGATCATTTCAAGATAATTTAGTGCATTGCCTTGATTGCCTAGTTCGTTGTAAGCTTCTGAAGCCATTAGTATTACATCAGCATAACGCATCTCAACTTTATTTACAGGTGAATTAGGGGGATAACCTACGGGCCAGGGTTTTGGTAACATCGACTTCCTATTTGCCCTAGGATCTGTACCTGACGCAAAGACTGGAATTTCATTTGATCCCGGCCAGTTTTGCCCTGAAAAGAATATGGTCGCCTCTCTCCGTGGATCATGCTCTTCGTAATGATCTGCCAGTTCTTTTGAAGGAGAGTTAAATCCCCAGCCAATGTAACCCCGAATTCCCTGCCAATGAGACCACTGGTTTGAAACATCTCGTTCATCGCGTGCAATAAACTGTATTTCCCAAATTGACTCTATCCCGTTTTTATGTTCAGGGGCAAAATTGCGCGCATATTCAGGATTGAGACTGTATTGATTGGAGTTGATAACATCCATTGCATACTTTAAAGCATTGGTAAAATCAAGCTGATGTATGTATACTTGTGCAAGCATTGTTCGTGCAGCACCTTTAGTAGCCCTACCACGGTCAGCAGCAGGGTATTCACTCTTTTCAGGAAGGTTTTCGATGGCATATTCAAGGTCACTTATAATAAGTTCGTATACTTCAGCCTCAGATGCTCGTGGTTTTATGATAGAAGCTTCTTGAGGGTCTTTAGGTATATCTGTGATAATTGAAACACCTCCCCACCCTTTTACTAAATTGAAATACGAAAATGCCCTTAAAAACTTAGCCTCTCCTATATACCGTGCCTTAAGTACTGTGTTCATCTGCACATTAGGCGCATTGTTTATTACTAGATTTGAGCGAGCAATAAGAGTATAATTATGGACGTAGTATGTAGTTAAATCTACTTGCGTTGGTAAGTATGTAAAATTACTTACTTGTTCCATTCTTGCAACGCTGCCATCGGCAGGAGCACTACCCGGATTTGCATCATCTGAGCCAACTTCCCTAGCCACAAATTGTCCAAATGCATTGAACCCTGAACTTCGGGTATAGGAATAAGCCCCGTTTAAAGCCATGTGAATACCCTCTTCGGTTTCAAATAGAATTGCACTTGAAGGAACTCCAAGAGGTTGTTTGTCGAGGTCCAGTATGACATCATCGCACGCTACCCCAATAAACAACGCTATACTGATAAACATCAAATATTTTATATTTTTCATGATTATTGGCTTTTTGTTAATAATTATCATTCATCAAAATTTAATTGTTGCTCCTATCTGATAAAAAGCTGAAACAGGAAAAACATTTCTGTCAACACCAGCATTAAGTCCACTTCCAGGAATTTCGGGAGACAATCCTGGGTATTTGGTAAAGTAGTGCAAGTTATTCCCGGAGATATAAAGTCTGGCCATTGAGATTGGCAGGGCATCAACAATAGAAGCCGGAACTGTATATTGAAACCTTACATTCTGAAGTTTGATAAATGAACCATCATATACCCATCTGTCAGAAATCTCATAATTCCAATCGCCCCCAAATGTTACTCTAGGGATTCTGTTACTTGTCCCTGGTCCCGTCCAACGCGACAACCATTCTTTTGTAAAATTATCTTCTCCTGAATAACGGGACTGACTGTTGCCATCATATATTTCATTTCCGAATGATCCATATAGGTCAACTACCAGCTCAAATGCTTTGTAACCTAATTGCAAATTTAGACCTGCAGTATAATCAGGGATACCTGATCCTATATTTGTCCGGTCGTTGCTATCTATTATTCCATCTTTCTTTATATCAGCCATCCTTAGATCACCAGGCTTCACATTTGTCTGAGATGGAGCATTATCAATTTCGTCTTGTGTGTCAAATGGGCCTAGTGATTTGTATCCATAAAAGAAGCCTATAGGTTGACCAACCATCGTGCGGGTTACGTTCCCGCCTGGACCTATGTTTCCTCCAATCAGTTCTTTTTCTGTACCTAAACTAATAACCTTATTGTTTATTGTAGCTGCATTTAAACCAATTGAGTATGACCAATTATTTCGTCCACCAATATAATTAAGATTTATTTCGAATCCTTCGTTTCTGACAGAACCAACGTTCCCTTCGGTGGCATTAAATCCAGCAGATGCTGGCAGTCCAACAATAACAAGCATATCATTTGTCGTTTTTCTATACCAGTCAATTTCAGCGTTTATCTTGTTCTTGAGCAATGAGAACTCAAGACCAATATCAAACTGTTCGGCTGTTTCCCAACTGACTTTCCTATTGGCAAGGGTTGTAACTGTAACACCGGGATCAATTGTATTGTTCCATATTCCAGCATAGGCATTCCCTGTTGCAGCCGTTGCGAAATAGCGGTAATCGCCAATCCTTTCATTTCCTATTTGTCCCCAACTCGTTCTAAATTTAAGATCAGACAGCCAATCCAAATTCTTCAGAAATTCTTCTTCAGAAATTCTCCATCCAATTGCTAATGAAGGAAACTGTCCCCAACGGTTATTACTGGCGAATCTTGAGGATCCATCAATCCTGTATGTGCCGGTGATAAGATATCGATCTTTGAAAGTATAATTAATCCTTCCAAGATAAGAGATTATTCCACTTGAGTTGGCCGAATTAAAGTTTCTTATACCTTGCGGCGAACCAGCATTAAAATACCAAAGTGAACGATCTTCTGCAAAAAGTTCATTCCGGCCTCCACCAATGTTTTCAAAATTATTCTCCTGTGCGGTATAACCTACAACTGCATTGATTCTGTGTGCATCATTGAAAGTTTGTATATAGGAAATAGTGTTCTCCCAGAGCCAATTATTATTTTTCGCCCAAGTTTTATTGATACTGTTTTGTTCACGCCGTTGAGTGTTACTAATAAAGAAAATTGGATTGAAATTGGTTGTTTCACCATATCGCAAATCGATGCCAATACTTGACCTAAATTGAAAGTGCTCCAAAAAGCGGATATTGAGGAATGCATTACCAACGAGTGATTGTGTATTGGTAAAGTTGTGGAAATAATGAATTGCTCCAGCAATATTACTTGTTGAGCCAATTTTGGTATCAGCAAAATTTCCTTCCTCATCCCTAACCGGAACAGTTGGAGGAATTCTGTAAATATCATCAAACGCTTCACGAGGTCTATTATTTTTAGTCTCCCAGCTTCCAACAAAATTATGACCTAAAGTGATATTACTATTTAATGCATACGTGTTGTTTATCCTTATGCTATAACGTTCATATCCACTTTTGTCAATAATGCCGTTCTGTTGAAACATACCTACTCCGATATAGTAATTGTTTCTTTCAGTTCCCTGACTAAAGGATACATTGTAATTTCTGTGCGATGCAGAATTCCATATTTCATCAATCCAGTCAGTTGATTTGGTAATGTTGTTAACATCATATGCCTTCTGGCCTCCTGCATTTGTGAGGCCCTCATTAATTAAGGTTGCGTATTCCCACGCATCAACCATAGAAAATGCATGTGGTCTTTCAATGCCTTCCTGTATATCAACCGAAAATATCGGTGAATTCGAATTTCCTCTTTTGGTAGTAATTAGTATAACTCCATTCGCCCCTCTTGATCCATAGATAGCAGTAGCCGATGCATCCTTTAATATTTCGATTGACTCAACATCATTATTATTAAGGAAGTTGATATCATTCACCATTAATCCATCAACTACATATAAAGGTTCAGAATTATTGGTTGTTCCTATACCCCTTATTCTTACTGTGGGCGATGTGCCAGGGTCTCCATTTCCTACTACCTGTACACCAGGTGCCCGTCCTTGTAAAACCTGTGCGGGATTTGAAGCGGACTCAGAAATAAGAGCTTGGCCTCTAATACTGGTCACTGCTCCAGTAATGTCACTTTTTCTAAGTGTACCATAACCTATTGCGACCACTTCTTCAATCCCAATAGCATCGACAACCATTTTTACGTTTATTGTGGTATTATTATCGATAGGAATTTCTTGAGTTTTCATTCCCACAAACGAAAATTGTAAGACTTTACTTTCAGGGTATAATGTAATTGAGTAATTTCCGTTTGTATCGGTTATGGTTCCCTGTGTTGTGCCTTTGATAATAACTGTGACACCGGGCATTGCCGATCCTGAATCGTCAGTAACCTTACCCGATATTATACGTTGTTGTTGTCCTGATAACAACTCTTCATTTCCACCAACAGGAGTTAAAACGATGTAACGGTCCTTAATTAAAAAATCAACCTCGTTTTTGTCAAAGAGCAAGGTTAAAATTTCATCTACCTTTTCTTTTTCCGTAACTATGTTAACTTTCTTGTTTACATCTATTAACTCGCTGTTGTACAGGAAATAAAACTCACTCTGATTTTGAATAGCATATAATACCTCTCGGATAGAGGCATCATGCATGCTTAAGCTGATCGTTTTAGTCTGCGCATAGCTTCCTGTAGCTAAAACCTGAAAGGTGCTGATGAGCATTATTAAAACAGTATTACGCATAATAATCAATTTTTTCCTGTGTTGCATTAGCAGCAAACACAATAAGTTTTGCTTTTTTTTCATAAATTTACATTGTTTTAAATTAAAGAATTGGTTTAAAATTTCCACCGGCGTTACCGGGATGAGTTGAAGGAAGTGTTCGCAGCACTTCCTTCATTAGAAATGGCAACTTTCAATTAGGTATTCTATGTTCTTTTTAAATCCCTCGATTGCATGATTTTTTCGTTGTTTATTATTGATATTGATTTTACAGATATATGCTGTTTGTTATAATACAATTAAAAAAAAGATAACACGTATCGTTATTCGTGAAATTCCTAATAAAATTTTCTATCTCTTGGCATTTATATTTACGAATGGAGAATACTCCTTTAGAATCTTCTGAGATTTAATTTGTTCCCTTTATTGATCCAGATATCAAGTCTCGGGACTTCCCAATTATATGGTTTTCCGACAATATCGTATAATCCATCCCCGTTTAGATCTATAATCCGTGATTCATGGTTGCCAAAACCCAATGCTATATTGTGTGCTTTAAAATTTCCTTTCCCATCACCAAAGAGAATACTCATCTTTGAATCAGGATTATCTCCGTTAAGCCGCATTTCAGCAATAAAGATATCTTGGCAACCATCATTATTGAAATCAAGAACATCTAAAGAATGACCATTTTCAATTCTTTGCCCATCCAGGATTTCTCTTCCAAACCATGTGCCTTTAACCCATTCATAAAGCATAATTGGTGCTAAACCATCGCCTGCAACAAGAATTACTTCGGGTCTGCCACCGCCAATAAACTGTCCGGCAATAACACGAGAGAACGTATAACGAGCGTCAATTATATTAGCTTGAAAATTATTGTCATCAATATATTTAAACCAGTACCCACCTCCTACTATATCATCTATACCATCGCCATCAATGTCAATTTTAAAAAGTCCTTCATGTTCATTTACGCCTTTCCATCTTGGGTAAGCCTCATGTCCAATCTGTTCCATTTGGCTATCGCTGCTGTATTGATAAATTGGACGATGATTCCAGAAATCAACATTTTTAACATCCGTGGGAATTTCTGCTATCATTAGAGATTTAGCACCCTGATTCCAAAAGACAAGTTCACCTTGTCCCTTACCGGTGAAATCTCCAAATATTTGATCATGTTGTTTGTTGCTTCCATCATTTTTTATTATTCGCCTTACCCAAGGAATATTCTTGTCAAGTTTTGGATATGGATTTTCCCACCACCAAACTTGGTTTGAACCACTGTCGCCACCAAATACAATATCCTTATAGCCATTACCTGTAATATCCCAAGCCGTTGAACCCGCCTCAATTCTTAATGGCTCATTATCAATTATGTAGCGCTCCCATTTATTTGCCTCACACTTATACATTACAACTGATGGAGCAGAGGTTCTTTCTGTTAGGAAAATTTCTGGAATCCCGTCATTGTCGATATCGACAACAAGGCTTGAGGTTTGTTGTTTCCCTGTAAAAGGCAATTCAAAATCATAATTTGCGGTTGACAGATGTTTCCAGTTTGTATTATCATAGTATGTGTCTTCCTGTGCATTTGATAGATTCGAGACAATCAATAAGAATATCCATATTTTTTTCATTTTTTCGATTTTAAGTTCGTAAAGTTTTTTTGAGATCGAATAATTACTTATTAAAGATGTTGAAAATGTGAGCTTTTACTTCCTCGTGATCCGTGGCCGTTACCACCTTTTTATCGATAAAGCCAATATTGAAGGAATTTGTGGTACCTGTCAATAATGGTTTTGCACCTTTGTCGCGTCCAAATCCAAAAACCACCATACCATCTGATGAGTTAACCCCATCACTGCTATCACCCATATATGAAAAATGATCAGTTAGGTCATCATTTTTATCCTGGGCAACAAATAATATTCGGTTATATTCAAAATCTCCAAAATAAGCCCAGTTCCAATTTCCTAATATGTACTCACCATGATTTAATGAAGGGGTCGCATTATACGGACCGCCAAGATTAGTTCCCCAATATTTATTTCCCGGATTAAAACTACCTGCTACCAATCCTTCATAAAGAAACCAGTATTTATGATCCAAATCTGCTTTGATGACAGTCAGAGCTGCATAATTATCATAAAATGTCCAAGTCCATTCCCACTTTCCACTTTTACTGGTTGTACGAATGATATTATCCCCTTCCAATTTACTTATGCATTTATTAAATCCAGGGTGACCTGCCCCTCCATCTTCTGATCCAAACACAAGATTAGGAATTCCCCGAAATCCCCCTGAAGCACCTGAAGGATACGTCGCTTTTGGATCACCATTAAAGTTCACCCAATCATTTCCATCCACATCAAAGATTCTGGAAAACCCACCGCCACTTTTGTCATAATAATAAATTGCTGATCTTGTTTCAATAACAAAATGAGGACGGTCTTCATAGGAATCTGTGATCACAGATATTGGTTTAAATGAAAGAAATAACATATAAGCAGTTATTATCGCAAGAAAATTGGTGCCTTTCATATAATTGGTATTTTTTGTTGCTCCTATTAGTATTTTACACTTGACCATTGATTAAGACGTGACATCTATATTCTATTGATTAGGGATTATTTTTTTTACGAGTTGTTTTCTTAACCGTGTCGTCATTTCGCCATATGTGTAGGTACTTATACTGATCCCAGCCTATGCTAATAATATCCATTGCTCCATCCCCATTCAAATCGGAAACTCGAGCGCCCAGATGGCTTTCTTTCCCTTCGTCTACGACCGTTTTGATAAAATTTCCAAATCCATCGTTTAACCACACCTGTAATTCCAATTTATCACCTTTATGTTCTGCAGTTATAATGTCTATACTTTCATCTCCATCAATATCGGCAACATCAAGATTATTCATGGAATACTGTGTAACCACTTTATGCCGAGCCCATGAATTGTTTACAAGGTGAGCAGGTTGTTCAAACCAGTACATACTTGCATCAGGTTCTTTGCCTGGATACCTTTCTTCAGTAACTACAATGTCGATCTTCCCATTTCCATTTAAGTCAGCCACTGATATCCTGTCGGCATCATATTCGGTTCTTCCGATATGATAATATTCCCAATACCCTTCATTATTTCCAGGATTTTTCCACCACTTGATTTCCATACCTTTCCCTTCCTCCTTATCTTGGCGTAAGCCAGCCACAATATCAAGTAATCCATCACCATCAATATCGCCAATTGCAAATCCTTCATCTGAAGCTTCAGGAGCTGCATGAATCAATGGCCAGTTGCCGCCCCCCGGATTTTCCTCAGGTATGATAAAGAAGTATACACCTGCGCCTGTTGCCAGGAGAATCTCCTCATTGCCTTCTGGAATGATTTGTGCTGTGTGATATCCCTGTCCATTTACATGCGAAGTTACTGGTACCTGTCCAATTAAAGTGCTTTCCCATGATGATCCCTCTTTATCTATCGCTGAAAACCAATAAACATTGGGCAACGCTGTCGCAATAATATTTCCAGTGTTTCTATTGTTTATTTCTATAAATAACAATCCGTCTACATTCATATCAAGGTCAACCCTAATCCATTTGTTCGTCATGTCACGACCTGGATTTCGATAGAAATATCGTCCGGCTACAATATCTTTATATCCGTTGCCTGTAACATCCTTTATGTCAAGGCCGAAGTACCTCAACCACTCAGGTTGATCCCAGTCACCCCATTTTGCCCGTGTGCTGTCAATTTTAATGTATGTCCACTTATTGAGTGATTTCTGATTGATTCTTGTTTGATCGTGGTTGTTTGAAACTGAAC
This sequence comes from Bacteroidales bacterium 6E, assembly GCA_001270045.2. Taxonomy (GTDB): domain Bacteria; phylum Bacteroidota; class Bacteroidia; order Bacteroidales; family Prolixibacteraceae; genus UBA1413. The sequence goes on from DF970674.1 coordinate 57,986, forward strand.
AAATAGGTTTGAATGTGGTAAATACCAATACCATTATGAAGAGCCTTAAAAGAAATGGTACTGGATTTTTGGATTTGAGATTTCTCATTACTTATAATGTCTTGGTTTACAATTTGTTGTAATGCTATTTACTATGTTCAAAAATGAAAATTTGAATCTGGAGACCATGAAAGAGTTATCATTTCGCATTAATAATTCAAGCTCAAATGCTTTGAATCAGTCAATAAATACTACTTCTATTTGTATGTTAATAGAAAACTAAAATGAATTGATTGTCATGTTGTTTGAAAATTAAAGATGATTTAAGTTTAAAATTAACTTTCAAAAGATGTTATGGCAAAAGTATTCGCAGCACATTCACCAATTTACTATTTCCAATTTATCATAGGCATTATTTTTTTGTTATGGTTATTAATGGTAATGTGAATTGTTTTGTCCCTTCGATTGGCTTTCCTGTTGAATAGTGAAATTTGATTCCTGGCGAGCTGATTTCAAGTAATTCAAGTACGCGGTGCAACGGTTCGTTATCGAACGTAGTTGTAAATTTATAGCGCTTAATTTCTTCGCTGGCAATAACGACCCTAACACCATACCATTTTGACAACATTTCGGCCAGTTCTGTCATGGGTGTATCATCTAAGATCATAATGTTTTGGTGCCAGGCGATATATTTCTCTATATTGGTATTTTCAACGGCAATTTTATTGTCATTTGTGTCAAATTGTAAATAATCGTTAGGTTTTAATTCAGTTCTTTTGAAAATTCCTTCTTCCACCTGAAACTTGAAATTTATGCTACCCTCTTTTAAAACAACTGAAATAACATTTGAATTGGGCCAGGCATTAACGTTAAAGCGTGTGCCAAGCACTTCAACCTCAGCCCCATTTGCTTTTACCACAAAAGGTGAATCATCATTTCTTGCCACATCGAGAAATGCTTCACCAATGAGTTCCACTACCCTGTTCTCCCGAATAAATGGAATACCGTATCGAAGGTAACTTCCGGAATTGAGCCATAAGCAGGTACTGTCGGGCAAGACAACATATGAACGCATACCAATTGGACTGTGGATTTCTTGAATAGAAATATTGTTTCTGGCAATTAAATCCGATTGTTGTAGACTATCTTGAAAAAAAAGACTCCAAATTGTAAAAGCCAACAGAGGCAATGTCAGGACAGCAGCAATTCGAGTAAGGGTTGTATAAATGACATTAAAATTAGTCTTCAGATTGATTTTGTCATAAACGTTATGGTATGCTTTGTTTAAGTCAACAGAATCAGTTTGATTGATTAATTTAGCCGCTTCCATTTTCATTTCGAAGGGTGTTAAACTCTTCCTGTATTCTATAAATTGGATGAAAATTGAATCAGATTTTTTAATGTGTTTATTTGTTTTCATTTAATTAATTTCTATTGTACTCTTAAAATTTATTGTGGTTTTATGATAATACAATCTGGAACAGTAAAACGCGTAGACAAAAAGTGATTTTTTTTCTAGATCTGGAAATATGAAAAAAATCGACATCAATCATTGCATTCCTAAACCACCACCAAACCAGTAAAAATGTGGATATGAGTTCCGTTAATTGTAATAGTTAAGACTTCATCTGACAGTGAGGCATTTTTTGCCTCTACCGAGGCAAAGCGTTTTCCAAGGCATTTACTCCCGGAATGATCCAGGGTAAAAGGGGACTTTTCGGGTTCCCCTGACCATTCCAGTCGGTCAGATTATTCCTGGCAGGTTGGTCGCCACCAGAGCCTGTTTCCGCTTGATCTGACACCGGTAAAGATACATCATTTTGAAAATGATTCGTTAGCATTTTCTCTTTTGCCAGATGCAGGCTGTCTTCCCAGGTCTGGATTGGTGTTTTCCCGAAGCAGTATTTGCCTGAATGTGGTCGTTGATTGTTATAATATTCCAGCCAGATATCCACATCCGCCTGTAATTCATCAATCGAAGTATAGATCTTTTTACGGAATGCAATAGCGTAAAACTCATCCTGCATGGTTCGGTGGAACCGTTCACAGATACCATTGGTCTGCGGGCTTTTAGCTTTTGTTTTTGAATGGTCAATATCCTCAATGGCAAGATACAACTGGAATTCGTGGTGTTCGCGTGCTCCGCAGTACTCGGTTCCCCGGTCTGTCAGAATCCGCAGCAGAGGGATACCGTATTTGTCGTACAGCGGAATAACCCGGTCATTGAGCGTATCGGCAGCAACCAAGGCGATCTTCCGGTCATAGAGCTTAGCCGTGGCAACCCTGGTATAGGTATCAATGAATGTTTGCTGGTAAATTTTACCCACACCTTTGATATACCCAACATAGTAGGTGTCCTGAGCCCCGAGATAACCGGGATGACAGGTTTCAATTTCTCCGATGGCTTGTTTCTCATCTTTTGCCTTTTCCAAGGCCACAATTTGCGCTTCTGTGAGAATAAGACCCTCTTGGGCAACTTTGGCTTCCAAGGTGGATATTTCG
>DF970674.1:60485-91704 GCA_001270045.2 Bacteroidales bacterium 6E
AGAGCGAGACACTCGAATGAGATGAATGATTCGGGATATCGAGAGCGAGCCCAGAGAAGAGCGCAGGATGGAAACAGATGCGGGATCTGCTCGAGGCATGTTAGTGAAAGATAGACAGTCTCGTAGCTCAGTTGGTTAGAGCGCTACACTGATAATGTAGAGGTCCCCAGTTCAACTCTGGGCGGGACTACCAGGTTACAGGCCGGGGGATTAGCTCAGTTGGCTAGAGCGCTAGATTTGCATTCTAGAGGTCAAGGGTTCGACTCCCTTATTCTCCACTTTAATGCGATGAAACACCAATGAAAAGCATTGACTGCCCAGTTTTTTTGGTCCGGCAGCATAAACAAGGGGCCAGGGCGTCAGGGAAGACGATAAAATAACACCGAAAGAGTTCAAAACATAATGGGTTGCCGCCGGGTGCCGGGTCAAAAAGGGCCGGGATTCCCAAAGGAGGCGATCAGATGGTAAAAAAACCGGATAGGACTGGAGTCCTGAGAGAGGCTGGGGTTCGATTCCCCGGATATCGGCCATCGGAAGCCATGGGTCGGAAGCATGTGAATGTGGGCCTGCTGGTGGAAGAAAAAGTTCTTTGACATGCTGGAATAGAGTCAAATCACGAAAGAGAAAAGAAGATAAAGCGAGGATTTTAGAAAGAAGAAAGTTACTTAGAGCGTATGGGGGATGCCTAGGCTCTCAAAGGCGAAGAAGGACGTGATAAGCTGCGAAAAGCTGCGGGGAGCTGCAAATAAGCCCTGATCCGCAGATGTCCGAATGGGGCAACCCTCCCGAGTCAAATCGGGAATACCGTGTAAACGGTAGGCAAACCCGGGGAACTGAAACATCTCATTACCCGGAGGAAAAGAAAACAATAGTGATTCCCAGAGTAGTGGCGAGCGAAATGGGAACAGCCCAAACCGATGTTGTTCAGGCAATGTCGGGGTTGTAGGACCATCAGACGTGAGTAAATCTTAAGTGGAACGATTTGGAAAGGTCGGCCGAAGGAGGTGACAGCCCTGTACACGTAAGAGATGAATCACAGGTGGTATCCTGAGTAAGGCGGGACACGAGGAATCCTGTCTGAACCAGCCGGGACCATCCGGTAAGGCTAAATACTTTTGAGAGACCGATAGTGGACAAGTACCGTGAGGGAAAGGTGAAAAGAACCCCGAACAGGGGAGTGAAATAGTACCTGAAACCATACGCTTACAAGCGGTCGGAGTTCCGCATGCGGAATGACGGCGTGCCTTTTGCATAATGAGCCTACGAGTTAGTCGTTGCTAGCGAGGTTAAGGGGTTAAGCCCCGGAGCCGAAGCGAAAGCGAGTCTGAATAGGGCATATAGTTAGCAGCGCTAGACGCGAAACCTTGTGATCTACCCATGGCCAGGCTGAAGGTCCGGTAACACGGAGTGGAGGGCCGAACCAGGGAACGTTGAAAAGTTCTTGGATGAGCTGTGGGTAGGGGTGAAAGGCCAATCAAACTGGGAAATAGCTCGTACTCCCCGAAATGCCTTTAGGGGCAGCCTCGATATAGTTTTACAGAGGTAGAGCTACTGATTGGATGCGAGGGCTTCACCGCCTATCAAATCCAGACAAACTCCGAATGCTGTAAAATGTTTATCGGGAGTGAGGGCATGGGTGCTAAGGTCCGTGTCCGAAAGGGAAAGAACCCAGATCATCAGTTAAGGTCCCCAAGTGTGTGTTAAGTTGAAAAAACGAGGTCTGGCTGCAGAGACAGCTAGGATGTTGGCTTGGAAGCAGCCATTCATTTAAAGAGTGCGTAACAGCTCACTAGTCGAGCGGCCGGGCATGGATAATAATCGGGCATTAAACACACCACCGAAACTGTGGATTTCTGACTATAAGTCAGGAGTGGTAGGGGAGCATTCCAAACGGCGCAGAAGGTGAACTGTAAGGTTTGCTGGAGCGTTTGGAAAAGCAAATGTAGGCATAAGTAACGATAATGCGGGTGAGAAACCCGCACGCCGATAGACTAAGGTTTCCTGATCAACGTTAATCGGATCAGGGTAAGCCGGGGCCTAAGGTGAACCCGAAGGGGGTAGCCGATGGACAGCAGGTTAATATTCCTGCGCACCATATACAATGAAAGTGACGGAGAGACGTAGTTGCTGGGAGCTGACGGAATAGCTCGCTGAGCATAGCCTTCGGGCGAAGCGAAGCAATGAACTTTCTTCCAAGAAAAGCGAGTATATGGTCCCGTACCGCAAACCGACACAGGTAGTCAAGGAGAGAATCCTGAGGCGCTCGAGTGATTCGCGGCTAAGGAACTAGGCAAAATGACCCCGTAACTTAGGGAGAAGGGGATCCCGCAGCGATGCGGGACGCAGAGAAATGATCCAGGCGACTGTTTAACAAAAACACAGGGCTATGCTAAATCGCAAGATGACGTATATGGCCTGACACCTGCCCGGTGCCGGAAGGTTAAGAGGGGATGTTATCGCAAGAGAAGCATTGAATTGAAGCCCCGGTAAACGGCGGCCGTAACTATAACGGTCCTAAGGTAGCGAAATTCCTTGTCGGGTAAGTTCCGACCTGCACGAATGGTGTAACGATCTGGATACTGTCTCGGCCGCGAGCTCGGTGAAATTGTAGTAGCGGTGAAGATGCCGCTTACCCGCAACGGGACGGAAAGACCCCGTGAACCTTTACTGCAACTTCACATTGACTCTGGGTAAGTGATGTGTAGGATAGGCCGGAGACTATGAATCGGTTTCGCCAGGAATCGAGGAGTCATCCTTGAAATACGGCCCTTTGCTTACTTGGAGCCTAATCCCGTAACCGGGAGACAGTGTGTGGTGGGTAGTTTGACTGGGGTGGTCGCCTCCAAAAGCGTAACGGAGGCTCCCAAAGGTACCCTCATGGCGATTGGTAACCGCCAGTAGAGTGTAATGGTATAAGGGTGCTTGACTGTGAGACCGACGGGTCGATCAGGTGGGAAACCAGGGCATAGTGATCCGGTGGTTCCGAATGGAAGGGCCATCGCTCAAAGGATAAAAGGTACTCCGGGGATAACAGGCTGATCGCTCCCAAGAGCTCATATCGACGGAGCGGTTTGGCACCTCGATGTCGGCTCGTCACATCCTGGGGCTGGAGAAGGTCCCAAGGGTTCGGCTGTTCGCCGATTAAAGTGGCACGCGAGCTGGGTTCAGAACGTCGTGAGACAGTTCGGTCCCTATCTGTTGTGGGCGCAGGAGATTTGCGAGGACCTGACACTAGTACGAGAGGACCGCGTTGGACAGACCTCTAGTGTACCAGTTGTTCCGCCAGGAGCATCGCTGGGTAGCTATGTCTGGATGAGATAAGCGCTGAAAGCATCTAAGCGCGAAGCTCACCTCAAGATGAGATCTCCATTGAGGGCCGTGGGAGACTACCACGTTGATAGGCTGCAGGTGGAAGGGCGGTAACGTCCGTAGCCGAGCAGTACTAATTGCCCGAAAGCTTTCTTGATAGTTTTCTATAATTTGGTTTTTGCTTCTTGCTCTTTTGATTCCAGCATGTTTTTAATGATATTGTAGGTTTTGCGCCTGTTCATTAAAATGATACAGTGTGTGAAATAAGTTAAGCCACAACGATCTTAGGTGATTATAGCGGCGGGGCACCACCTCTTCCCATTCCGAACAGAGAAGTTAAGCCCGCCTGCGCCGATGGTACTGCTACGGTGGGAGAGTAGGACGTCGCCTCACTTCTTAAACCCCGGTTCCCTGGAGCCGGGGTTTCTTGTTTTGGTGAACTTTGTGATCTAATTGAATTGGTATATTTAAAATTTTTCCCCTCTCTTTCATAATTTTTCCCTATATCTTCGTTTATTCATTGACTCATTCATAATAATGCTTTGTTTGTGTTTGACTTGATTCATGTTTACAGGGAAAGAATCTTCTTTATAACGGCGCTGTTAACTGCCATTTTCTTCCCTTTCTCGGAAGCAATGGTTTCTGTTTTTTCTGGCGCTCTGTTGCTGCAAGCTGTCGTCATGCGATCATGGAAACATCCCGATGTCAGGAATAGAAGTATATTGCCCTTGCTTTCGCTGGTTTCCGTTTTTATGGTTTACCTCCTTTGGATGTTGGCTTGCAAGGATTTTGACAGTGGTGTTTATGAACTTAAAAAGGTCATCTTTTGGTTGGTCATTCCTTTAGCCTTTTTTATTTCACCCCGGTTAACGGAAAAGCAGAGTTATATTATTTTGCTGGTCTTTGTAATTGCAGTTTTTGTTTCAAGTTTAATAAGTACAGGGAAACTGCTCTTGTTTGATTTCTCTGAGGTTTTTAGCAATCGTAAGGTCTCTTATATTTCTCATATACGGTTTTCTTTTCAAGTGATCCTGGCCATTCTTGTCCTGGGATATTTCCTTGCGGATAAACCTTACAATTTTCAGTTTCACAATTATTGGATTGCCTTTATCATTTTAATTTGGTTGATTACCTTCCTCATTATCGCTCAATCACTTTTGGCAATTATATCATTTGCAATCACGATATTTCTTTTTTTGCTGTTTTACATGTGGCATACACCAGAGGGGATGAAAAGGTATGTGATTCAAACAGTACTTTTCCTTATTTTTTTCATACCTTTTCTGTATACTTCTAAAGTTATATATGATTATTTCAATTACGAGAATGTTGATCCGTTATCGCTTGAAAAATATACGGAATCCGGAAATCTGTACTTTCATGATCTTAATGATCTTTCGAGGGAGAATGGAAATTTAGTATTTATCTATGTGAGTCATGATGAACTCCGCCGGGAATGGGATAAACGTAGCAATCACGGATACGATGAACAATTGAATGGTTTTCCATTACACATAACCCTTTTTCGCTATATGACAAGCCTGGGGTTGAGGAAAGATAGTGTGGGTCTTTCCAGGTTGAGTGACGATGACATCAGGCAGGTTGAAAAAGGATTGACCAATTTTAAGTTTAAAAGAAGGTTGCTTTCTCTTTATCCCAGGATTTATGAAACTATTTGGGAATTGGATGCCTATTGGCGTTCGGGAGATCCAAACAACAAATCTTTGGCGCAACGAATCGAATTTCTGAGAGCCTCTTTTCTCTTGGTAAGGGAAAAACCTTTGTTGGGTATAGGTACAGGAAATGCCAACTTAGAATATAATCGTATCTATGATTTAATGCTTTCTAAGTTAGATAAGGACAAGCGGGCAACCTCACATAATCAGTATGTAAACTATCTTGTAAAATTTGGATTTATTGGATTTGTTTGGATAGTTTTTGCTGTTGTTTTACCCCTGTTCTGGACGCATCAAAAGAACAATTCCCTTTTTTTAATGTTTCTATTAGTGATTTTGTTTGCCAATTTTGGCGATTCAAACTTGGAGACCCATATGGGATTGTCTTTTTTTACATTTTTTTACAGCTTTTTCCTTTGGAATTCACCTGACAGATTAAGAAATTCTCTGACCGCTCTAAATATACGGAGATAATGAATTTTCCGGAGTTTCAATTATTTCTGAATATCTAATAAAATGGATGTATTTCTATAAAAGATTGTGTTCGTATACTTAGTTGAGGTTTTACTGGATAGATTAATCCTTCTTTGACCTAATGGATTCAATTTCAGTCTTTCTGTATTCCTAAAATTTAAGAAGACCAAACAATTTTCATTGACTGTTGTTTTTCTATCATATTAAAATATAAAAAGATATGCTTAGAAGAAATTTCATAATGACGGTTGGGACTGTCGCTGCTGCGGCTCCATTAATGGGTGCCTTAAGTTCATGTGCTTCTGAAACTAAGGTATTTGAAGGACATGTTTTTCCTGAACTTGGTTACACATTCGACGCGCTTGAACCTTATATCGATGCAATGACCATGGAAATTCATTATACAAAACACCATAGGGCTTATTATGATAATTTCATGAAGGCAGCTGATGGGACTGATATGTTGAAAACTCCAATGGAACAGATTCTTGCTAATATCAGTTCTCAATCTGAGGGTGTCAGGAATAACGGTGGCGGATTCTATAACCATTTATTATTTTGGGAGTCACTTACACCCGAAAAAATCGAAATATCGACCGATTTTAAAGGTAACATAGAAAAGGATTTTGGAAGTTTTGATGATTTTTTAAGTCAGTTTGCAAATGCTGCAAAAGGCCGATTTGGAAGTGGATGGGCTTGGTTATCTTTAGATGCTAACGGAAAGCTTTTTGTTTCATCGACTCCTAATCAGGACAATCCTCTGATGGATGTTGCAGAACAAAAGGGAATACCTTTGTTGGGACTTGATGTCTGGGAACATGCGTATTACCTGCACTATCAGAACCGTAGGGCAGAGTATGTCGATAATTTCTGGAATATTGTCAATTGGGCTAAAGTTGAAGAACGATATAAATTGATCATAGGGTAGATTTTGTTTTTTATTTGGTGATAAGCTCATTATTTTTGACCTAAAATCTGAATAATGAGCTTTTCTGTTGTTATGATTGGGGCTGGTAATGTGGCCACTCACATCGCCAAAAGGCTGAAAAATCAGGGAGTCAGGATTACTCAGGTATACAGTCGGACCGAAGAGACAGCCATGACATTGGCTGATAGTATGTTATCTGAGTGGACCACCGACCCGAGGGCGATTGATCAGCAAGCAGATGTATATTTTTTGGCTTTAAAAGATTCTGTTTTGGTTGATTTTCTTGATATTTCAGGGCTTAAGGATAAGCTTCTGGTTCATTGCTCCGGTAGCCTGGATATTTCACTATTAGCTCGGTATTCGAGCAGATTTGGAGTAGTTTACCCCTTGCAGACCTTTTCAAAATCAAGGGAGGTCGAAACCGGGGAAATTCCCGTTTTTATTGAGGCTTCTGATTCCGAAACGGAAAGGGAAATATTCCAACTTGCACAAAAAATCAGTAATCAAATTAATCGAGCCACCAGCCGCCAAAGAATGCGACTTCATATTGCTGCTGTCTTTGCCTGCAATTTTGTTAACCATATGTATGCACTTGCCGATCAAATTGTTGTGTCAACCGGATTTGGATTCGAAATTTTACAGCCATTGATTCAGGAAACTTCTGAAAAAATACGGTATCTCCATCCTAAAGATGCCCAGACAGGACCGGCGGTACGAAATGACCGAAACATTATTGAGAGTCATCTTGATTGTTTGAGACAAGATGGTGATTTGAGTAAAGTATATGAACTATTATCACAACATATTTTTACCTTTCAACAAAAATAGAAGAATGTCGTTTTTCAAAGATGATCTTAAAGAGATCAAAGCCATATTATTGGATGTAGACGGAGTTCTGTCATCCGACACTTCACCCCTTGACAAGAATGGCGATCCAATGAGAACTGCCAATGTCAAGGATGGTTATGCCATTCGTCAGGCGTTACTTAATGGAATTGAAGTTGGTATCATAACGGGAGGTGCCCAGAGAAGAGTCCGAGAGAGGCACCTGAAGCTTGGGATCACCTATTACTATGATAATGTAAGTGATAAAGCCAGAATCTTAGATGAGTTTGTTATTAAAACCGGTATTTCCAAAAAGGAGATACTCTTTATGGGTGATGATTTGGTTGACCATTCGGTGATGCTTCAGGTAGGGATTGCAGCCTGTCCGTCGGATGCTGTTCCTGAGATAAAGTTGATTTCTAGATATATTTCAGATCATAAGGGAGGAGACGGCTGTGTAAGGGATGTGATTGAGCAGGTTATGCGAGCCCAAGGGAAGTGGTTTGCAGATAATCAAACCGAAAAACAAGCCTTCTGATGAAATGGTTTCCAGACTACCGTTATATACTGGCATCAGGTTCTCCTCGCCGGCAACAAATGCTTAAAGACCTCTCACTGCCATTTGAGATTTGGATTTCAGATACGAATGAGGTTTATCCCCAGGGAATGAATGTGACAGATATACCCATATTTCTGGCCCGCCAGAAGGCCATTCCATTTTTGAGTTTATTGAAAGAGAAGGATCTGTTAATCACAGCCGATACAATTGTTTGTTTAGATCAGTTAGTATTGGGCAAACCTGGAGACAGGGATCATGCCCGTGAAATGCTGAAAATGCTTTCCGGAACTACCCATCAAGTTATTACAGGGGTTTGTCTGACCTCCAATCGGAAACAGGTTGTCTTTTCAGAGGTCACTTGTGTTGAGTTCAAAAAACTCGCAGATGCCGAAATTAATTATTACATTGATGAATGGCAGCCTTATGATAAAGCAGGTGCTTATGGCATCCAGGAGTGGATAGGACTTGCCGGTGTCATAAAGATTGAAGGGTCATTTTTTAATGTTGTTGGTATGCCGATCCAGAAATTATATGAGGAAATACTCCGTTTTTAGCATAAAATTCCAAAATCTGTTGAAGAGCAGATAATTAAATTGAAATTAGGAAAACATAAGAAGGCCATATTCCGTAAATTAATGAAAAATCTAAACTCATGATGTTATGAAATTTGTGGCCAGATTCTTTCTGATTTTACTCATCGCCCTTGTTTCAATTACATGCCAGAATCCCAAACCTGTAACTGTTGGTTTTTTGTTGCATGCCGTTGATAAGGAACGTTGGGAAAGTGACCGGGATTTCTTTGTAAATAAGGTAAAGGAACTCGGAGGAACTGTAACAGTTGCTGAAGCCGGAAATGTTGCTGAAACCCAACTGGAACAGGCGCAGAAACTGCTTGCCGAAGGTGTGAGCGTACTGGTGGTTGTACCTGTTGATCAGTTTGCTGCTGCTCAAATTGTTGAAGAAGCAAAGAAAAAAAGCGTTCCGGTGATTTCATATGACCGCCTAATTCTCAATTGCGACCTAGATTATTATGTCTCGACAGATAATGTTGAGATTGGTGAACTCCAGGCTTCCTATTTGTCAACCATTAAGCCCGAGGGAAATTATGCCCTGATTGGTGGGGCAAAAAGCGATCACAATAGCCAGTTTCTTTATCTGGGACATATGAACGTCCTAGCTCCACTTATCGAAAAGGGTGATGTTAAAATCGTCCTGAATACTTATACAGAGCGTTGGGAAGAAGATGAAGGCTATACTATTGCAAGGGATTTTCTGGTTAAACCAGAATCCAAACCAGATGCAATTATAGCTGGCAACGATGCCATCGCTTTGGGAGTGATAAAGGCCTTGGAAGAAGCAGGAATTGCAGGAAAGGTACTTTTGGCAGGTATGGATGCTGACCTTGCCAATCTTCAGGAAATTGTCAAGGGTAACCAAACTTGCACTGTCTATAAACCAATCGAGAAAATGGCAACCGCTGCCGCCGAAATAGCCATGAAACTGGGAAATGGCGAGGAATGTGAACGTTCCTTTCAGACAGTTTCCAATGGACAGAAACTTGTGCCTTCATATCTTTTCAATGGTGTAGTTGTCAATAAGCAAAACCTGAAATTGACAGTCGTTTCAGAAGGTTATCAGAAAGAAGAAGAGATTTTTAAATAATTATATAGTTATACTATTCTGCATAGCCCGGCTTTAAAGCTGGGCTATGTTGTTTTGTAGAAAATAATCTTGACCTGTTTAAAAATAAATATCACCTAAAAAGGTAAAATTTCATGGTCTTCACCTGCCATTGATCATGAACAGCTTAAGGTGAAATAAGTATATTTGAGGCTTTATCAAGAAAAATTCTATCTATGAGAAAATTCAATCTTATTCTTGTCGCCGTTCTTTTATCCCTTTCCGGACTGCAGGCACGTGAAGGAATGTGGATTCCTGTTCTCCTGGAGAAGTATAACCTCGCCGAAATGCAACAAATGGGTTTTAAGCTGACTGCTTCTGATATCTACGATGTCAACAATGCAAGTATGAAAGATGCCGTTGTGCTTTTCGGTGGTGGCTGTACCGGTGAATTGATTTCCGGGGAGGGACTGTTGATTACAAATCATCATTGTGGATACAGACAGATTCAGACACATAGTTCAGTCGAAAATGATTATCTGACCCATGGTTTTTGGGCTAAGAACCGTGATGAAGAACTTCCTAATCCGGGTTTAAGCGTTAGCTTTTTAGAGAGGATGGAGGATGTTACATCACTGGTTCTTTCCGGTACTGAGATTGAGAACGATCCAGAGAAACAACAGAAGATTATCAACAGCAATATTATTGAACTTGAAAAGACTGCTCAGGAGGATGGAAAATTCAAGGCTTCCGTGAGACCATTTTTCTATGGTAACCAGTATTTTCTCCATGTATACAAAGTCTACACAGATGTTAGGCTTGTCGGTGCGCCTCCTTCAGCAATCGGGAAATTTGGAGGTGATACTGACAATTGGGTGTGGCCGAGACATACCGGAGATTTTTCACTCTTTCGCATCTATGCAAATAAAGATAATGAACCTGCCGCTTATTCAAAGGAAAATGTTCCCTATAAACCCAAAAGGTTTTTCCCGATAAGCATTAAAGGCGTAAGCCCGGAGGATTTTACTATGGTGTTTGGATACCCGGGAAGAACTACACAATATCTGACATCTGACGCTGTCAGATTGATCCGTGAGCAGCGAAATCCTGATCGGATTTTTGTTAGAGACATGAAGCTGGATATCATGGGCAGGCATATGAACAGTGATCCGAAAGTAAGGATTCAATATGCTTCAAAACATGCGGGTGTTTCCAATGCCTGGAAGAAATGGCAGGGTGAAAATCTTGGGATTGACCGTTTGGCTGCCGTTGAAAAGAAAAAGGAATTTGAAAATGAGTTTAAGGCTTGGGCAGAAGAACATGGGCGTTGGGAAAATGAATTCCGTCCCTTGCTCGAAAAATTTAATGATTTATATGGGCAATATGCTCCATTAGCAAAGGCTTCAGACTTTTATGCTGAGGTTGTTTGGAGCGGTGTCGAGTTGTTTACTTTGTCGAGTTATCTGCAGATGCTGATTCGGCAGGCAAATGATGAAGGCGAAATCCCTGAGAGCGCCAGGATTGCTGTAAAACGTATGGCTGAAGGATTTTATAAGGATTTTCATCAACCTGTTGATGAAGAATTGTTTTTTACCCTTCTTCCGGTTTTTGGCAAGAAATTGCCTGCTTCTTTTGTTCCAGCTGATGTTTTGAAGGTTATATCTAAAAACACCTCGTCTGATCAATTTCTTAAATTATATCGTAAGTCTGTTCTGACCGATCAGGCGAAAGTGATCTCTCTCATCGAAAGCGGATCTGTTAAGAAGATGAAACTATTGTTGAATGATCCTGTTTTCACAATGTTCAGTTCTTTACGGACATTTTTCGACACCCAGATCAATCCTACCTTAAAGGAAATAGAAGACAATATCGAGACGAGTATGAAGCCTTACATGGCTGGGGTCATGGAAATGATGGAGGGTCAGATGTTCTATCCGGATGCGAATTCTACATTGCGTGTTGCATATGGCCGTGTTGAAGGTTATCAACCCAGGGACGGAATTGTATTCAAACACTATACTACTCTGGAAGGAATAATGGAAAAAGATAATCCGGATATTTATGATTACGATGTGCCCTCCAGGTTGAAAGAACTATTCCAAAGCAAAGATTATGGTGTTTATGCAGACAATGGGGAACTACCTGTATGCTTTGTGGCATCAAACCATACAACCGGTGGTAATTCGGGTAGTCCGGTCATCAACGCCGAGGGTCACCTGATAGGGATAAACTTTGACAGATGTTGGGAAGGTACGATGAGTGATATCATGTATGATCCTGAGCAATGCCGGAATATTGCCCTTGACATGCGATATGCCTTATTTATAATTGACAAATTTGCCGGCGCTGGTTACTTGTTGGATGAAATGGAATTGATCAGATAAATATCTGAGAATTAATAAAAATAATAAAGAGAAATTAACAGGGAATTGGACTGACTGAATGTTAAGCCATTCCCTGTTTTTAATTTTTAGGGAATTGCTGGGATTTGATAAACAATCGAAATCTGCTGGGACTGGTCCAGATGTTTCCCGTCGATCAGATGAAAGGACAGGTTGAATCGACCAATGACATTATGATGCCGGATAAAGTACCAAACTATATCCGTACGGTTGTAATTGTCGAGGCGATAGAATGGATCCCCCGACAGAAAAGTATGGCCTTCCCCTGTATGGAGTACGTTCCTGAACGCAAAACTTCTATAACGGAAGAAAGCTTCGGCCAAAAGGCTTTCCGAATTGATAAAGCCATCAGTGACCGACCTTTCCCTGAATACGGAACCCAAAATTCCTGCCTGAAAATGTAATTCGAGGTTTTCCGTTTCCGAAAAATGGTATCCAAATAGAATCGAATATCCGAGATTGTCATTCACGTGTTCATAGGGTGTTCGGTTTGCACTATGGGCCAAATGATTTAGCAGGATGTAATTCTGTATTCTGAAACGTTCCCACCGGATGGTCCCTGAAGTTGCAGCGGTGAATGCCTCTCTGACTCCGATTGCCTGTCTGCCCGTCCAATCAACCCACGCATTCTGAAAACCAATATCCCAGCGGATTTCACCCATTAAGCCTTCAATATTAGGCCGATAATACATCAGAGTATCCGACAACATAGCAAGGGGAAAATTTATAAGTCCCCTTCGAGGGAAGCTCCCAAAATGAAAAGATGTATTTGGCTTTTCCAAGTGGTAATATAATATCAATAATGGCTTTTGGCCATCGATTGTGCTGCCAAATTCAAAAAGATGGCTAATTCCGAACCTGAATCTGTGTTGATCGATATTAGTGCCCAATTCGAAAGCTCCCCTGGCTCCCAAAATGGTCTGGGAGATGTTTCTTTTGCTTGAGAATTCCCGGTTGTCGCCTATGCCTTCAAAAAGCAGGCTGAATTCAGGCTTTTGAGACCAAGCCGCAAGAGAAACCAGACAAAAGAGTAAAAGGAAGGCCTTTTTCATATGATTACTGTTTTTATTTAAATTTTTTGGTCTCATAAATATAAATGAAACTAACTAAGATAATGAACAGAGTTTTTTACTCACATAACAGATAGGTTTCACGTTTTGGATTGACAATCAGAACAGGGAAATCAATGGCCTTTTTTATTATCTTTTCTTCAGGGAGTCCGATCAATTGATCCAGCCAGGTAACATATGAACTTCCCAACAATATCATCAGGTCAGCCCTAAATGCCTGAGCTGTTTCAAATGCTTCTCTTTGGATTGCGAGACTTCCTTTACTGCCCTTATAGATTTTATGTGCCACACCTGTTTTTGTGAGATGATTTTTAAACGACAGAAGGTGGGCTGCAATACTTTTTCTGGCCTCCTTGCTATTGTCATTGGCCCCAATGGCAATAACTTCAGATTGAAGATGCCTGCCGAAATATGCGGACCACAAAAGTGAATCCTTATTTTGTTTTCGCATATCAACGGGAATCAGAACTTTTTTAAATGTTAATGTCTGTTCAGAATGTTCATTGATAAAAAGGAATGGGATAGGACTTGATCTTAAGGGTCGGGCGAGTTCATGAAATCTCGATTTTCCGGTAACCAAAAGAATTATTTCAAGATCATCTGCCAGAATACGGGCAAATTGCTGGTAGGGCTGTTTGAGAATTTGATAGGACGGGCGGCATTCCGGGAAAGTCTGTTTTATAGATAAAAGTTCATTTCGGACGGTTTCTTCTTGAGATTCAGATATTTCTTCTTTCCTATTTAGTCCTATGATCATGAGGTCTTTTTTAAAAGCCCTGCAAAGCGTAAGAGCACTGTCAATCAGTATCTTATCGTTCTGTGTAAACGACACGAGTACTCCAATTTTCTGAATGTCAGTATCAGGCATGCGATCAGATTTATGACAAATCTACACAATCCTTTTTTGTTAGGGAAAATCCTCCCGGTTTGGATGAAAAATATCATGATCGCTTTCGGGGGCAATCTTTAAATTTGTCAGAATTACTGAATCTATAAGATGATCAATAGAACACTTTTTTCACCGTCAAGTATTGCTGTCATAGGTGGATCAAACCAGATTACCAAGCCAGGCGGCAAACTATTAAAGAACCTGATTGAAAATCATTATGCCGGATCAATATATGTAGTCAATCCCAAGGAAAAAGAAGTCCAGGGTCTTATTTGTTACCCGGATGTCAAAGATTTACCTGAGATTGATTTGGCCATTTTGGCCATTCCTGCCCGGTTTTGTCCTCCGATTGCGAAGATTCTTGCAGAAGAGAAAGGAACCCGATCATATATCGTTATCAGTGCCGGATTTTCCGAATCGGGTCCAGAGGGAAAACAACTGGAGGTGGAATTGGTAGAGGTAATAAATTCTGTAGGGGGAACGTTGATTGGCCCAAATTGTATTGGGATCATAACACCTGAGCATGCAAGTGTATTTACATCTCCGGTTCCCAGGTTGTGGAGCACGGGATGTGATTTTATTTCCGGATCTGGGGCGACTGCCGTCTTTATAATGGAATCAGGTATACCCAAAGGCTTGCGTTTTTCAAGTGTCTGGTCGGTAGGAAATAGCGCTCAAACCAGTGTAGAAGATGTTCTTGCCCATATGGATGAAACATTTGATCCAACCACAAGTCCAAAAGTAAAACTCCTTTATATGGAGTCTATATCGAATCCGGATAAGTTGCTCCATCATTGTTCATCACTGATCAAAAAGGGATGCAGGATAGCTGGGATAAAAGCGGGAAGTTCATCAGCAGGCACACGCGCTGCACAATCTCACACTGGTGCAATGGTCAGTTCAGATGCTGCAGTTGAAGCACTTTTCAGAAAAGCCGGAATAGTCAGGTGTTATGGAAGAGAGGAATTGGTAACTGTAGGGAATGTTTTCCTTTGTAAAGAGTTGAAAGATAGAAAAATGGCAATAATCACCCATGCAGGGGGTCCAGGTGTGATGTTGACGGATGCTCTTGAAGATGGAGGACTATCTATCCCTGAAATAAAAGAGTCACCGGCAAAAAAGGAATTAAGGGAGAAATTGTTCGCCGGATCATCTCTTGAAAATCCTATTGATTTTCTGGCCACGGGAACTGCAGAGCAGCTTGGTGCCATAATCGATGCCTGTGAAAAAAATTTTGATGTCGATGGCATGGCTGTGATTTATGGTAGTTCAGGATTGTATCCTGTCAGGGAAGTATTTCAGCTTATCAATCAGAAAATGCAGACTTGCCATAAGCCCATTTACCCAATACTTCCATCACTGCTCGAGGTGAAGGATGATGTGGCATATTTTCTTTCAGAAGGGAATGTAAACTTTCCTGATGAAGTGCTTTTGGGAAGAGCCCTCACCAAGGTGATGAATACCCCCCCTCCGTCGGAGGAAAAAATATACCTTGAAGGAGTTGATATACCTGCCATCAGGAGAATAGTTGATAGCTCAGAATCTGGATTTCAGCCACCCGGAGTAATTCATGAGTTATTTAAGGCTGCCGGGATTCCGGTTGTAAAAGAAATTGTAGTGTATTCTGAAGCTGAAGCGCTGGACGCTGCCAGGCAAATTGGTTTTCCACTTGTGATGAAAGTGGTGGGCCCAATTCATAAAACGGATGTGGGTGGAGTTGTCCTTAATGTCCGAAACGAGATAAGTGTGACCAAAGAATTTCAACATTTGATGAATATTACTGATGCCAAAGCTGTTCTTGTCGGTCAAATGGCATTTGGTACAGAGTTATTCATTGGGGCCAAATATGAACCCAGATTTGGTCATGTGATTTTGTGTGGTTTGGGAGGAATTTATGTAGAGGTAATGAAGGATGTAACCTCTGGATTGGCTCCTTTGACTATTGACGAAGCGATGTCGATGATACAGAACCTGAAATCATACAAAATTTTACAGGGATACAGAGGTAAACGTGGTGTAAATATCCGTTACTTTGCAGAAATAATTGTGCGTCTTTCCAGTCTATTGCGATTTGCCACCGAAATCAAGGAATTGGATATCAATCCACTGCTTGGAGACGGTAGCAGGATTTTTGCGGTCGATGCACGTATACGAATCGAAAAACCATAATGCCATGATAATTACTAAAAGTCAGCAGGATAAATTTTATTCCTCCATTTCGACTTATTACAGTGAGATATTTCCATTTAATCCTTCCCAGATTGAGTTGATGGAACAAATGATGGGAAGTCTTCAGGGAAAATCCATATTGGATGTTGGTTGTGCATCAGGTGAACTGGCATATCATTTGGCTGAAAAAGGTGCCAGGGTGACTGCCATTGATCTGAATAAAAACCTATTGGCAGCAGCAAGGGATAAAAGGAGTCATGAAAATGTGACCTATATGTGGGCAAATATGCTACATATTGCAAGATTATTTGGACGGGCAAAATTTGATGGAGTTGTTTGTTTTGGGAACACTCTGGTTCATTTAATGAATCCTATGCAAATGAGGGATTTCTTTAGTGGCGTTTTGACGGTACTGAAACCTGGAGGAAAATTTATGTTACAAATCCTAAATTACGACAAGATTTTCTCAGAGCGACCAGCTAGCCTTCCATTAATTGAAACTTCTGTGATCAAATTTGAAAGGAATTACGTTTACGAACAAGGCACACGGGAAATCGATTTCCATACCCGGTTGACAGTAAAATATACAGGCGAGTTAATAGAGAACCAAACAGAGTTGCTGGGAATAGGAAGTGCAGATCTTACATTGTTGATGGATGTCGCTGGACTTAAAGATATAGTACTATTTGGTGGCTTTGACGGAAGCCCTTTCAGCAAGGATAAAATGCCGTTGGTTATTAGTGCCTCCAAAATGGATAAGCCAGAAATCAGGTAAATTGGATTTTAACAGCTACGAAATACACTTATCCAAAGAAATAGGAGAGATAAGAGCATTGGTCTATTTATTTGGATAAGTGCTTGATCTTGATAAGTTACTGGAAAAGACCTTCAACTGATAAATATCTTTCTCCGGTATCATAATTAAAGGTCAAAATTCTGGATCCCTTCTTTAGCTCGGGTATTTTTTTTGCAACCGCCGCAAAAGAGGCTCCTGTTGAAATACCAACAAACAAGCCCTCAAGCCGGGCTGCATTCCTTGCAAATTCATAGGCTTCTTCCTTCTCAATCTGAATAACACCATCAAGTAACCCGGTGTCCAAAATAGCTGGAATAAACCCAGCTCCAATACCCTGTATGGGGTGTGGTCCGGGATTTCCGCCACTGATAACCGGCGAGGCCAGTGGTTCCACGGCAAAAACCTTAAGTTGGGGAAAATTCTGTTTCAGGATACGGGTAACTCCAGTAATGTGCCCCCCTGTTCCTACTCCCGTAATAAGGTAATCAAATCCGTCAGGGAAATCAGCCAAGATTTCAACAGCAGTATTTTTAAGATGAGCCTCAACATTTGCCTGGTTTTCAAATTGCATTGGAATCCATGAATTTTCAATTTCGGATGCCAATTCCCTGGCTTTTGCAATGGCCCCTTTCATTCCCAATTCACGGGGGGTAAGAACGAGTTCTGCTCCATAGGCAGATAATATTCTTCGGCGTTCTATAGACATAGATTCGGGCATGGTCAGAATAAGCCGATATCCTTTTACTGCCGCCACCATCCCCAATCCAATCCCTGTATTGCCCGACGTGGGTTCGATAATGGTGCTTCCCGGACCTATTATGCCTTTGGCTTCAGCATCTTCCACCATGGCCAGTGCTATCCTGTCTTTAATGCTTCCACCCGGATTAGAGCGTTCCAGTTTTGCCCAAACTTCATACCCCTCAGGGTATAAACGGTTAATACGAATGTGAGGCGTATTACCGATAGCTTCCAACATGTTTTTTAATTTCATTGCACTCAGATTTTGGATTAAAAATAAGAAAGGCCATCCACTATGGAAGGCCTTTTCAGTTGTTTTAATAAAATATTTTAACCTCTGTTCAATACCCTTCCTGTCGTGAATTCGGGAATTCACGGCAACAACAAGCATTGGTATCAAGATTTTTTCTTTTCATATATACAAGATTAATACAAAAAACTCTTAATTGCTATTTTTGAAGGTGATTTTTTTGTAAAGTTTTTTGTGAATTTTTTCTATAGGCAAGCCACCATATAAAGAAGCCGCTAACCAGGACGATGATAATACATAATCCGGCAAGTGGAACTAACAGAATATAAAATGGACCGATTAAATGCTCAAAAATCCTCCCTGTGTGGACTTCTAATGCCGCATTCCACCATGAGGTTGGGGTTTTGCTGAACATTTCTTTAGTCATTTCTGGAAAAATGGTTTGGGCATTCAGTGGGGATGCACCATGATTATAATCAAACCAGACCGCTCCTTTTTCAGGCGAATTAACCCATCCGGCAACCATATGGGTTCCAATAGGCCTTCCTGAAGGTAGGGTCATTGCTGCAGGCTTGCCAGTCATAAAATCAATCAGCGAGCCATTTCGGATATTCCATACATACATGCCGGTAAAAGAGCCTAAAAGATATGTGTCGATTTTAACGGGCTCCAAAACATTAAGTCCCATGACACTAACCGGCGGCTGATTTATGGTAGGTACAGGAGGTTGAGTAAGGGTTTCGTCGAGAATATAGAATCCTTCGGAAGACGAAAGAAGGAACACATTAAGAGAATCATTCCAGTGAATCCGTCTTAGTTTATCATGCCATGCATTTCCATTATCCAAATGTGTGTATGGGAGAATTCCCACCTGCTTGCTGGCGATAGGTATTAGCAAAGGCGGTCGCAGAAACATTCCCGCGATTGTATTAATGATCAGAAATATTATTGCGAGATAACCTATCACATTATGCCAGTGTAAATTCCATCTCTTTGCCGAAATCATGGCTTGGGCAGGAATTTTCTTTTCCTTTCTTCTTTTGATCCATTTAGGATAAAAGAAATGGAGAAGGCCAGAAACTGAAAGCCAAATAATGACAATGCCCAACAAATCAACAAATAATCTGCCTGCCAGTCCAAACAACTCACCACTGTGCAATTCCCATAAAGTATTAAATAGACCTATCTCCCTTTGATATCCCATTGGATCAGGCAATTTTACAGGAGTCATCGACTGAAAATCTGCGGTTTTCACCAAATGATTTCTGGTCATCACAACAATTGTATCATCCTTAATTGTAAGGTCAGTGATTCTCTCTCCTTTCAGTGGGAGGACAACTTTTTTCCAATTTAAGTCTTTTTCCTCTGTGACATAAAGACCAAAATGTGTTGCTGCTATAATTTTGGATCCGAATAACTTCAGAGTATAAATTTTTCTTTTGTCTATGCCTTTTGGAAAGCCCTCATTGAAGTCCTCATACTGATCGAATTTATAATTTGTCAACCAAACCCCGATGTTGCCATAGATCAATATTGAATCTGATCCTATCTCGATTGATCCCCGAACCGCGGCAAGATTCCAGTTTTTATACTGATATCCCGGAGGCATCAGTTTTCTTGGGATATCGAAGGAAGAGAAGGTTTCTCTATGATTAAGGACTATGCCTGAAAGAGCGTAAAGGATGGCAAAAAAAGAAATGATGATTCCTGGCCACTTGTGGAATTTTTTAAATAATCTGATCAATCTAGCTTTCTTCATTATAAAACACCTGAAATATGAGAATTAAAGATTGTGAACTTAATGGTACTTTTAAGCTCCCGTTAATCAGCTTGTATGATAAACCCGGAATCAGGTGTTCCCAATTCCGGGTTTAAGGGTGCAAAGATAATAAATTATAAAAAGATGTTTTGGTAATTTAGTAGAATTTTGGTGTAACGGAAAGCATCAGGTATGCCCAATTGTTGGTGCTTTCATGAGTGCCGGTGGATTTGACAAGTGACATGCTTTCCCCTGGCAATAAGTGAGAATAACCAAAAGTAAGCTTGGAAATTGGATTGATCGTATAGGTCAAATCGAAATCGATTTCAGTACCCAAATAGGATTTTGCATCGGCAATATTCATTTCACCTGCGGCTGCAAAATAGTGTATATGGAGATTCCATTGGATATTTTTAAAGCGACTGCAAGCCCATTTAAAATAGGCATCCTGGAGTCCAACACTATTAATATGCTGCCCTCCTACGTAAAAGTAATCCATGAATCCGTTAAATTTATGATTTGTACCATAAAGAGGATTGAATGCCTTGTTCTTGCCTTGTTCTTGCGGAGAATCGTTGCCTGAAAGATATTCATATCCAAAAGTGGCTGTTGCGGTTGGATTGGCTTTAAAGTTGGCTTCAAGCATCAAATTTAGGGCATTTATGTCCCTGCCTAATGCATCTTTACCCGTCTGTGCATAAAGGTTGGCAGCCAATTGAATTTTTTCAGGCTGGTATCTGAAATGACCACCGAAAGTTTGGGAGTACCTGTTTTCCTGTTCTCCCCCAGATATAAAGGGAACCCCATTATTCAGGAAAAGCAAGCTGAATGAGGCTTTATCCCAGGAATCATTGATCCAAAAAAACTGCATATCCTTGTAAGCATCAGGACCATCATAAAGATTGTTTCGCCTGTTGCCATTTTCGTTGTGTGCGATACCCAGGTGGAACTTAAAACTGCCTTCGTATTTCAGCAATGCAAGATCATGTGACCGTGCCTGTTGAGTCCAACCAACATTTCCGAAAATTCTTTGATCATCATAGTTGAGCTCCTGGCGTCCTGCCTTTAGGGAGAATTCCTTGTTAAATAGCACTTCAAACCACCCTTGGTGAAGTGATACTGCTTTTTCCTGGTTCTCGACAAGCTGGGGTTGGTTGCCCCAGAGTCTTACATCCTGGAGCATTACTATGGTTCGAATGAATTCATTATTATACTGAAAATTGAGCCGGGTCCTTTGAGAAGTAAATGTGGAAGCATTTTGATCTTCCTCTGCCAATGTGCCATAACCATGGCTGATTTCAGTCCTCGGTCTGAACTCCCCTGTAAAAGAAAACTGTGCTAACAATACGGAGGGGATAAAAATTCCCAAAATCACAAGTGCGAATTGAATCTGATTCTTTTTCATTGTAATATGTGATTAATGCGGTTATTTTTATTTTAGAAAGAAACCGGAGAGGAATCTCCGGTTTTCAATATTGTAGAAATAATAATATTCAGGATGAACGAGATAGATGATTTATATTAACCATATGGGAAAATGATTAGTTCCAGTTTGCTTCCCGTTCGGCAGCTTTGGCTTTCCATGCCGGAACGATCTCTTTAAGGAATTCGGATTTTTCTTCATTATACGTATCCATTTCAAGGCCAATGAAAGCCTGTGCCTTTGCTTTTGTGGCAATGTCAGGATAAGGAATTTCTTCATTGAATCCCAATGAGGTCAGCAGGCGGGCAAGCTTTGTTCTCGTTTCTGAGATTCGGGTAAGCCCAGTGGATACAATTCGAGACATCTCAATCGGAGCATGGAATGAACCACCATGGCTGGCAGCAACAAAATCCCAGCGCCATTGAGCATGACGAATTCCAATTAGAATGTCCTTCATTTGCTCTTCAGTTGCCCCAAGTTCCCATGCCTTTTTTGCCTCAAGGTGAGCACGAACAAGCATTTTTGCCAATTCGTGACGACCTTCTAAGACTTTATCCTGTCTCTCATAAACATTTTGTACAAGAGTAGCTGTTTCTTCGCGGTGACAAACCTGGCATGATGCCGAAATATTGTTTAAAGGGGATTGCATTTTGTGATTCGTGAATTTTTGTCCACCTTCAGAAACATAGGGCATGTGGCAGTCAGCACAACTGACACCCCTTTGAGCATGAATTCCTAACATGAAGACTTCATAGTCAGGATGTTGGGCTTTTAGCATCGGAGCTTTGCTAATCGCATGAGTCCAATCGGAGAATTCAATGTTATCATAGTACTCTTCCATGGCTTCCACTGTCATGCCACCATCCCAGGGAAACGTAAGGTATTGGGCTCCCTCAACCTTCTTTTTGTTGAAATAATATTCTACATGGCACTGTGCACAAACCAAGCTTCTCATCTCCTGATAGGATGCTTTGGTCACATCCTTTCCTTGTCTTTCAAATGCCTCAATCAATGCAGGTCTTGAAATATGCAGGTTGGCTGTTTTTGGATCATGGCAGTCAGCACAACCTATAGGATTTACTATTTCAGGACCGAGTTCTGCCCAGGTTTTCGAATAGAATTGTGCAACACCCATTTCATTCATGACTCTTGGAACATCTGGACTTTTGCAGGTCCAACACGTGCTGGGTTGTGGGCCTGCATTCGGAGTCTTCGGTGCACCAACGCGAAGTGTGTTATATATATCCTCCACTGCATAGTAGTGACCTCGTCCCTGATTGTAATCCCTTGAGAACAGGTATCCTGCCCATAAAACCACCAGTTCAGGTTCAACTTCCAGCATGTCGACCATTGCGTTTCCACCATGTTTGCTTCTAAAGGAAGTGTCAGCTGTACCATAATAGGATTGAAACTGTCTCGGGAAATTTTGTTCCCATGCTTCATTTCTGGGTTCAAAATCTCTGATTTCCTTCAGTGGAACATTTGTAAAAACTGTTTCTGCGCGACGCTCAATAATGGTTGAAGCGAGTAAACCAAGTAAAAACACGACCACGATTGTGGCAAGAAAAATCAGCCAAGCCATTGCTGGCCTTTTTTCAGTCAATTCGGAAATACTTTTCATATTCGGTTTTATTTAGTTGTTTTTGATCAGATTTTTTAGCCAGGTGGGTACCGGACTTTCCGGAATGGGTACTCTTGCGAATGGAACGCTGGAAAGAGAGTTGACCTTTCCATGTGGTACTTCCCTGTGACATTCGATACAGCGTCGGCCTTCCTTAACTGCCCTGTACATGGCAACACTTGCTTCCAACTTGGGATCAACCAACAGGTCTTCATGACATCTGATGCAATTGTTCTGGACTGCTTTTGCACCGGCCGACTTAATTCTTATTACCTGAGGCTCAAGTCTTAGTGTAAACATGGTCGAATGTCGAAGACCGTCCATTGCCTTGAAATAATACTTGTTAAAAACATTGTTCTGAGGCACATGGCAGTCATTGCAATGTGTAACTTCCCGGTGTGAACTGTGACTCCACGTAGCATATTGGGGGGACATAATGTGGCAATTAACACAGGTTTGCGGGCTGTCGGAAAGATAGGAATGGGCTTTCGAAAGGTAAATGGTAAATGCAGCCAAACCAATAAATATCCCTATTATGATCATAACGGGAAATCGCCACTTTGGAGGCGGCAGAATCTGTTTGAGCATAGTTATTCGGTTTAAAGTTGATGCAAGTTTTGAATAATATACGGCATTACCTGTACCATTTGTTACATAATTGAAGATTAATTTACGTGATTGTTTCTAAGGATACCTCAGTAAAAGACTTAAAAGAATGTGGTTGAATTTCATTTTGTTTTTATTTGGTAAGTATTTCGAATTGCAATTCCAAAAATGACGATAGTGTCTGATCGGGCTCAGTTGATTTGAAATCAAAATAAATTACCTGTATTTTCTGTCATATTGTTAACGCTGGTGGCATTCTGCTGTAAAATCGATTATTTTTGCCTTTTTCTTTCAAGTCAATCGAATTACGAATCAGCAAAGGCTGGTTTATCGGTTTTTATCACCGTAACGGTTAATGGGAATAATATTTTTGGCGGTTTTCAATGGCTCGTTATGGCTTGTATATAATGAATAACAGAATATGATCTGGAATGAAACGATAGAATGCGCTACCCGGGATGAAATGAAAGGTATTCAATCGGCAAGGCTGATTGAAACCGTTCAAAGAATTTACCACAATGTACCGGGTTACCGCAATAAAATGCAAAAAGCTGGTCTTGTGCCTACCGATATCAAAAGTTTGGACGATTTAAGCAAATTGCCCTTCACCACCAAGGAGGACCTTAGGGAACATTATCCTTTCGGGATGTTTACTGTTCCGATGAGCGAAATTGTCAGAGTTCATGCCTCTTCAGGTACTACTGGCCGACCTACTGTTGTTGGATATACCCGTAAAGATTTGAATACCTGGGCGGAAGTGGTGACCCGAACCTTGGTGATGGCAGGAGTCCACCGACACGATGTGGTACAGGTGGCTTATGGTTATGGTCTTTTTACCGGAGGGCTGGGAATTCACTATGGAACAGAGAATCTGGGAGCCACAGTTATTCCAATTTCGGGTGGAAATACACAAAAGCAAATTCAGTTGATGCAGGATTTTGGAACAACTGTCATAGCCTGTACGCCATCATATGCTCTTCATTTGGCAGAGGTGATGGTTGACATGGGGATATCTCCGGAAGATCTGCAGCTCAAAACAGGCATATTTGGTGCCGAGCCCTGGAGTGAAAACATGAGAAAGGAAATTGAAGGCAAATTGAAGCTTAGAGCCATTGATATCTATGGACTGAGTGAGGTTATTGGTCCAGGTGTTTCCTGTGAATGTGAATGCCAGGCTGGAATGCACATCAATGAAGATCATTTCATACCCGAGATAATTGATCCAGAAACACTTCAGCCATTGGCCCGTGGTGAACTGGGTGAACTTGTTTTTTCTACCGTCACTAAAGAGGGTATTCCTCTCCTTCGATATCGAACCCGGGATCTGACACGTCTCATTTATGACAAATGTGATTGTGGACGTACCCTGGTGCGTATGGAGAAATGCAGGGGCAGAAGTGACGATATGCTGATCATAAGGGGAGTTAATGTATTTCCATCACAAATTGAAAGCATTTTGTTAGAAATGAGTGAAACTGAGCCACACTATTTATTAATTGTTGATAGAGAAGGAAATCTCGATACTTTGCGATTGCTGGTTGAGGTACAGGAACAGTTTTTTTCAGATGAGATAAAAATGTTGGAAGCCCTTCGCAAAAAGATTACAGGTAACATTCAGAGTACCTTGGGCGTGTCGGTAGATGTCAGGCTTGTTGAGCCTAGAACGATTGAGCGTACTGCAGGAAAGGCAAAAAGAGTAATTGATAATCGTAAATTGTAATATAATGATAACCAAGCAGGTATCAGTGTTTCTTGAAAATAAGTCAGGAAGGTTGAATGAGGTTACCCGAATTATGGGTGAGGCAGGAATAAATATCTCGGCATTTAGTATTGCCGATAGTTCTGATTTTGGTGTCCTAAGGATGATCGTTCCTGATCCAGATAAAGCGGTAACCATATTGAGGGAGCACCTTTTTTCGGTACAGATTACCCCTGTCATTATTATTACCAGTCCAAACAAACCTGGATCACTTTCGCGCTTGTTGAATATTCTCAGTGAGGATGGCATATTCATTGAATACATTTATGCTTTTTCAATGAACGAAAACTCTGCGGTCATTGTCATCAGGCCTTCTGATATCAATCGTTGCCTGCGTGCCCTTGAAGAAAGAAGGGAAGAACTACATAGTCAAAATGACCAATATATCATCTGATCCAGATAGGTTGTGATCCATTATCTCCTAAGAATGCATGGAGAATGGGGCTATTTCTAGACCTACATCAATTCATTGGTTTAAGAGACATGATTTTGGATAATTCTTATCTTTGAGAATGGTTTGTTCCAGTTCATGATTCGTATTCGTTTGATTTGCAGGAGATGTGACTGGCACGACGTGAAAAATTGATAATCAGAATGAAAAAAATTGCGATACAGGGAATCAGAGGTTCCTTTCATGAAGATGCTGTCAACAGCTATTTCGAAGAAGAGCTTGAAATTGTGGAATGTAAATCATTCACCCGGGTTTGTGAGGTAATTGACTCGGATGCAGTGAACTATGCCGCGATGGCCATTGAAAATTCGATCGCTGGAAGTTTATTGAATAATTACCAGCTTATTAGGGATTATCATCTTAAGATTATAGGTGAGATCTATATACATATACAGATGAACCTGATGTCATGGGATGGTGTTACCAAGGAGGATATCACAGATATCTATTCACACCCCATTGCCCTGAAGCAGTGTGCAGAATATCTTGAAAAATATTATCCGAATGTGTCATTGCACGAAATGAGTGACACAGCTGCTTCGGCCAAGTTCATATCAGAAGAAAAGCCCGTAAAGTCTGCGGCTATTGGAAATCTACGTTCGTCCCAACTGTACGGTCTGAATATTCTGGAAACCGGAATTGAGACAAACAAAAAGAACTATACTCGTTTTTTAATGCTTTCGAAGCAGGGAATTCCAAGTGAATTCGCCAACAAAGCATCCATATGTTTTGAAGTTGGACATTTTTATGGTTCTTTGGCCCGTGTTTTAAATACCTTTTCAGAGTATCGAATTAACCTGACCAAAATACAGTCGGTACCAATTATTGGTAAACCAAATGAATACACTTTTCATGTCGACATTGAATGGGAATCACTTGAAAATTATGAACGTGCCATTCATCAGGTTTTGAAAAGTGTTTCAAGTCTCGCGATCCTGGGCGAATATAAACGTGGAGAGGTCGCGATACATAATCAGTGAGTTTATTTCTAAAGCTAAATCAATAATATTATGAGTAAAATAGGTTTATTCTTCGGCCCACTCAAAGGTTCGGTCAACAGGGTTGCGGACATGATCTGCGAAAAGATTGGTAAGGAAAATGTGGAGATGGTGCATGTGAAAACCGCATCGTCCGCTGATTTTGAACGCTTTGACAAGATTATTTTCGGCATATCAACAGTCGGTAAGGAAACCTGGGATGCCAGCATTACCAAAACCGATTGGGGGATTTTTCTTCCTGAAGTGAGTAAAGGTAACTTCAAAGGAAAAACAGTTGCGATTTTCGGTTTGGGGAACCATGTGACATATGCTGCCAGTTTTGTTGATTTCATGGGGTTACTGGCTGAAGAACTGATGAAAACAGAAGCCCGGATAGTAGGGCAGGTTTCTGTGGATGATTATGAATTTGAGGAATCTGCAGCTATCTATAACGGACAGTTTATTGGACTGCCACTGGATGAAGATTTTGAGCCTGAACTAACCCCGGAAAGGGTGGAAAACTGGCTGGAAATTATAAGAAAAGACTTCAATTTCTAAAGGTTGATAAAAATCAGGAAAAGAATTTTTCCTGATTTTCTTTTATTTGAGAAGCGATGTCTACTTAGTTGCTTAAAATACAAAACCAATGACTGTCATTGACTTTTGGTTTGATATTTCCTGAGAAATGGCAGCTTCCCATAGTTTGGCAGTTCGCAAAACCTTTAGTTACTTTAAAAAAATATTGCTTCATGAATCAACCGCTAATACCAAAAGAAGTAATTGACCAAGAGATAAAAGAGCTCAGGATCAATGATCCGGGATCGGCTACAATCAGAGAGTTGGTGGCGCTTGTAAATGCCTTAGAGTTAAAGACCGGACTCAAATTCGTAAGAATGGAGATGGGTGTTCCGGGATTGCCGCCCGCCAGTGTTGGAGTCGAAGCCGAAATCGAAGCTCTCAGAAAAGGAGTCGCCTCTGATTATCCCATGGTGGATGGAATTAAACCCTTAAAGGAAGAGGCCTCCCGATTCATCAAAAAATTCATGGATATTGACATATCGCCTCGGGGATGTATTCCAACAGTCGGTATTATGCAAGGTACTTATACTGCCTTTATGGCCGTGGGTAACAGGGATAAGGAAAAGGATACAGTGTTGTTTATTGATCCGGGATTCCCTGTCCAAAAGCAACAGATGATGGTGATGGGAATGAAGTATATTTCCTTCGACGTTTTCAATTACCGGGGATCCAAATTAAGGGATAAGCTTACCGAATACCTAAGTAAGGGAAATATTGCATCAATTATTTATTCCAATCCTAACAATCCTACCTGGATATGTTTCACTGAAGAAGAGTTAGGCATAATTGGTGAGCTTGCCAATCAATATGATGTAATCATTTTGGAAGACCTTGCCTATTTTGGCATGGATTTCAGGAAAGACCTTTATACTCCGGGAGCTCCGCCATTCCAGCCGACAGTGGCAAAATACACCGACAATTACATCATTTTTATTTCTGCTTCAAAAATATTTTCATATGCAGGCCAGCGATGTGCTGTCATGTGCATTTCTGACCACTTATATGATAGGGAATATCCGGGACTGAAAGATAGATTTCATTCCAGTACTTTCGGAAATACGGTTGTTCAGAGGATATTGTATGCCCTGACTTCAGGTTTAAGCCATTCTGCGCAATATGCGCTGGCCGCTATGTTTAAAGCTGCTTCTGATGGAAGTTTTAACTTTATCAAAGAGGTAAAGGAGTATGGAGAAAAGGCAGCCATCATGAAAGGACTCTTTACAGAGAATGGATTTAACATTGTTTATGATGAGGATCTTGGTGTACCTATCGCCGATGGATTTTATTTTACGATCGGTTATCCAGGGATGACCGGTGCTGAGCTGGTTGCCAACCTCTTGATGTTTGGTGTAAGCGCAATTGCCCTAAAAAATACAGGCAGTGAAAGAGAAGGACTTAGAGCTTGTGTGTCGCATGTCTATAGAAATCAGCTGGAGGACTTAGGGTCTCGACTGGCCAGTTTCAATGCCTGTTTTGGAAAATGAAAAGTAATGATGCCAGTCCATCTGAATCCTAAAACGAGATGAAGGAACGGCGATCAATATATCAACTTAAAGTAAATTCAAAAAACAGTTTAATATGGCAAAAGTCAGAGGTGCTGTTGTAGTGGAAAAGGAAGGATGCAAGGGCTGCAGCCTTTGTGTGGAAGCATGTCCGCAGGAGGTACTTGCACTTCACAAGGAAGTAAACAGCAGAGGGTACCATTATTCCTATATGAAAAATCCTGAAGAGTGTATCGGGTGTTCCAATTGTGGAGTGGTGTGTCCGGATACATGCATTACGGTTTACCGCGTTAAATTTTAAAAATCAGTGAAAAATTGAAGAACAATGGGAGAACTGAGATTAATGAAAGGCAATGAGGTATTGGCCGAAGCAGCCATCCGTTGTGGATGTGATGCTTACTTCGGATATCCGATTACCCCGCAATCAGAAGTAATGGAGACACTCATGGAACAGAAGCCCTGGGAGTCAACCGGAATGGTTGTTCTACAGGCTGAAAGTGAGGTCGCATCAATCAATATGGTATATGGTGCCGCCGCATCCGGCAAAAAAGCAATGACATCTTCTTCAAGTCCGGGGATAAGCTTGATGACAGAGGGCATTTCATATATCGCTGGTGCCGAACTACCCTGTTTGATTGTAAATGTTCAAAGAGGTGGCCCTGGACTGGGAACTATCCAGCCTTCGCAGGCTGATTATTTTCAGGCTGTTAAAGGTGGAGGCCATGGTGATTACCGATTGATCACCCTTGCACCTGCATCTGTGCAAGAAATGCACGATTTTGTAAAATTAGCCTTTGACCTGGCTTTTAAATACCGGAATCCGTCAATGATTCTGACAGATGGGGCATTGGGTCAAATGATGGAGAAAGTAGAACTTGCCGATTACACGCCCAGGAGAACAAAGGAGGAAATCATTGACCAATGTGGC
Organism: Bacteroidales bacterium 6E; assembly: GCA_001270045.2. Taxonomy (GTDB): domain Bacteria; phylum Bacteroidota; class Bacteroidia; order Bacteroidales; family Prolixibacteraceae; genus UBA1413. Next base: position 89,796 of record DF970674.1, read on the forward strand.
TCCTGGGCTACAACCGGCAAAACATCTGGCAGGGAAAAGCATGTAATTACCTCCCTTGAAATGGATTCCCATAAAATGGAACAGAATAATCTTCGTTTTCAAGACAAATTCAAGAATATTGAGGCGAATGAAGTCCGTTATGAAGCCATCCGTTGTGACGACGCTGAATTGATCCTTGTCGCATTCGGGACATCATCCAGGATTTGCCAAAAAGCGATTGAACTGGCAAGGGATAAAGGTATCAAGGTAGGATTGATCCGGCCGATTACACTTTATCCTTTCCCAACCGCTATCATTGCTGAACTCGCTCCGAGAGTAAAGGGATTTCTTTCTGTCGAAATGAGTGCAGGACAAATGGTTGAGGATGTAAAACTGGCTGTCTATAACGCTCGTTGTATTACTCCGGTAGAACATTTTGGACGCATGGGAGGAATTCTTCCGTCTCCCAATGAGGTAGTGGATGCTTTGGAATCAAAATTCTTAAATCAATGAAAATCATGGATATTAATGATATAATAAAACCTGAAAATCTGGTATACGATAAGTCACCGCTCCAAATTGATACCATCATGCATTATTGTCCAGGATGTAGTCATGGAGTCGTGCATAAGCTGGTTGCAGAGATTATTGAGGAACTGGGCATACAGGAAGACACCATTGGTGTGTCACCAGTTGGATGTGCCGTTTTTGCATATAATTACATCGATATTGACTGGCAACAAGCTGCTCATGGCAGGGCTCCGGCGGTAGCGACCGGTATCGCCCGAACAAATCCAGAGAAAATAGTTTTTACTTATCAGGGAGATGGTGACCTGGCTTCTATTGGTGCTGGTGAGATTTTACATGCCTGTAACCGGGGTGAGAACATTGTAGTGATCTTTATTAATAATGCCATTTATGGAATGACCGGTGGCCAGATGGCCCCTACCACCCTGATTGGACAGCCAACATCCACATCCCCTAATGGAAGAGATGTGGCTCTTAACGGTTATCCAATGAAAATGACAGAGATCATTGCCACTCTTCCCGGAACTTATTATGTGACAAGGCAATCGGTACATACGGCAGCCACTGTCAGAAAGTGTAAGAAGGCTATAAAAAAGGCATTTCAAAATGTAATTGCCAAGAAGGGAACTTCTTTTGTAGAAGTGGTATCAACCTGTAATTCAGGGTGGAAGATGACTCCAGTAGGCGCGAACACATGGATGGAGGAAAATATGTTTCCTGAATATGTTCCCGGAGATCTGAAAGATAATGATATTCAAAAACCTGCCTCAGGCAACTAAAAACTGAAATTATGACTGAAGAATTAATTATTGCCGGTTTTGGTGGTCAGGGTGTATTGTCAATGGGTAAAATTCTGGCATATTCCGGAATCATGGATAATAAGGAGGTAACCTGGTTTCCATCATATGGGCCGGAAATGAGAGGAGGAACGGCCAACGTAACTGTAATCGTTAGTGACAATCGAATCAGCTCGCCAGTACTTCACGAATATGATACTGCAATTATTCTGAACCAGCAGTCGATGGATAAATTTGAAAAAAGTGTGAAACCAGGAGGTGTATTGCTATATGATCCTAATGGGATCATCCACCCTCCAACACGGACTGATATAAAAATTTTTAAGGTTGAAGGTACCGTGACTGCCGTTGAAATGGGAAACCCAAGGGTATTCAATATGATTATTGTTGGAGGGTACCTTAAAGTTCGTCCCATCGTAAGTTTGGATCATGTGGAGAAAGGACTGGTAAAGTCACTTCCTTCAAGATACCATCACCTGATACCCTTGAACCTGGACGCTATCCGCAAAGGTCAGGAGATTGTCGAGAGAGTGAATTAATATTTTGGTATTTACGCGGAAATTTATTGTCGTAAATAATATATTGAATCAGTAGTGTCCACTAAA
>DF970675.1 GCA_001270045.2 Bacteroidales bacterium 6E
ATCTGTTGATCAGATAATATCCTCAAATTTAACAATTACCGCAATCCTGTCAACTTTAACAGATAAATTACAATAATGTTTTTCAAAACTTTTAGAACGATTGCGCTTTGTTTTTAACGCGGGTGCAAAAGTAGAACATTTTTCTTTACCTACAAATCTTTGATGAATTTATTTGATTTTTTCTGCAAATACCGGATTTTTACTAACGATTCGATTCACTCAATTAGGAAATTTCATGAATATCCAATTATTTTGTTCGAGTTACTTTGAGGAATAAACATCCTTTTCCTTCACTTAAAAAAGCCTTTTCTATATGTCTGTTGACGGTTTCATTGTTGTAGGCCTCATTGTATTAATGATCATTGCACTGGCCAGGGAGATGCTTCGTCCAGGCCTGGTCCTGTTCTCTGTGGCTGCCATCCTGATGGGTGTCGGCATTATCAGCGCCCAGGAGGTAGCCGCCGGATTTTCCAATATTGGCATGCTTACGGTTGCCATACTTTTCCTAGTCAGTGAAGGTATCAGGCAAACAGGGGCACTAAACAGGTTTGCAACCTTTTTTTTACCCCGTCGACGCTCCCGAATTCCTTTTATGTTGCCGCGGATCATGCTTCCCGTTTCATTTTTGTCCGCTTTTTTAAATAATACTCCCATCGTGATCATCTTCGGCCCCATGATCAAAAAGTGGGCTGAACGGCTTAACCTTTCCTCTCAGAAATTCCTGATCCCTTTGTCATATGCCACCATATTCGGTGGTATGTGTACACTGATCGGCACATCCACCAACCTTGTGGTACACGGATTGATGCTGGACAATGGTTTTAATGGATTCAGCATGTTTGAGCTGGGAAAAATTGGCGTCCCCATATTAATCATTGGAACATTGTATGTCGGTATTTTCGGGAACTGGCTCCTTCCGGGGAAGAAAATCAAATTCAATTCATCCTCTCGCGACCTGAAGGAATATTTCTATGACCTGATTGTCACCAAAAACAGTCCGCTTATAGGTATTGAAATTAAAACCGGAAGGGTGAAGGAACTCAAAAAACTGATTCTGCATGCGGTTGAGCGTGATGGCAAGATCCTCAAAGATCTTGACGACAGTTTTGTGATCAAGGAAAACGACATACTGCTCGTTGCTGGGAAATCAGACGCACTCAACCAGATCCTGACCATGGAGGGGATAATGCTGAGGGGGACAGATGAATTGAAAGGAATAATTCCAAAATCAGAATTGCGTCAGTATGAGGCCGTTATCGCACCTCGCTTCCCTGGAATTGGACAAACCATCGCTGAATTCAATTTTGTGGAGCACTACAAGGCGGCTGTTTTGGCCATTCACCGCAACGGTGAACGTATCACTTCAAATCTTGGACACCTCCGCCTTAAGCCGGGCGATAGCCTTGTTTTGCTGACCGACGACAAATTCATCAGAAACTGGGGCGAATCAAAAGTGTTTTACCTTACATCTTATATCGGGGAACACAATACCTCCAGGGGAAGAGGACTTCGCTGGGCGGCGCTGATCATCCTGCTCATGATGATTGCGGGAGCCACTTTCGGAAAATACATCTACACTCCACGGGCAATCAATTTTGACATGTTTTATTTTGCCGCATTGGCGGCCATCCTGATGGTATGGACCAAAATCCTGCCAGCCCAGCAATATACCAAATCCATTTCTTGGGATATTTTAATAACCATAGCCATGTCATTTGCCATCAGCAAAGCCATGCAGAATTCCGGGGCTGCCGATGCCCTTGCGCGTTCAACGGTCAATTTCTCGAAAGCGTTTGGCCCTATAGGTGTTTTGGCTGCGGTCTACCTGATCACTACCATCTTCACTGAAGTAATCACGAACAATGCCGCTGCCGCACTGGTTTTTCCCATAGCCCTTGCTGCAGCCAACCAGATGCAGATTGATCCAAAACCACTGTTTGTTGCCATCACTATTGCTGCTTCTGCCAGTTTTTCGACCCCAATCGGCTACCAGACCAACATGATCGTACAGGGAATCGGAAATTACAAGTTTAATGATTACGTCAAGATAGGACTGCCCTTAAACCTCTTGGCATTTTTGGTATCCGTAACACTCATTCCATATCTTTGGCCTTTTTGAAAAAGCCAGTCCTGACCAAATGCAAATGATAAATCCGTGAAATGTTTTTGAGGGGAATTTTTTCAGATAACCCTTGAAATACATTGAAGTATTTCTCCGGCCGACTGAACACCTACTCCGGTCCAGCATGGTTTCCCCTCCTTGAAGAGCATAACTGTTGGCAGTTTGTCGACACCAAATGCCGAGACAATTACAGGATGATGGTCAACATTCACCTTGATAATGCGCACATTGGCCCTTAAATCCTTTTTAACGGTTTTCAAAATGGGCTCCATATGCTTGCATGGTTCACACCAATCTGCATAAAAATCAACCAAAACCGGTTTTTCAGAGTTAATAATTGTCTTAAACCTCTCGTTCATTCTTCTTATTTGCCCGCTTCAACATAAAATCCCTGATCATGTCGCCAATAAGATACCCTACGGCCATACCCCAAAGGGTGCTCCAGTACCACACCGACTGTATCATGCAGGTACCCGATACACATCCCACGAACTTCCAGTAGAGAAACCCACCCAAAGCACCTAACCCCCCAAAAACCAGGGGCAACTTATTCTTTTTGAAAAAATCCATCATTGGTCGTTTTGATTTGAAACAGAAAGCATTTCATAAAGTTCACAAGGCACTATCGGAAATACCTATCAACCATAGATGAAACCAATACCGTATTCAAATCTGATCAACAACCCTTGTAAAAATCAATCATCCAGCTTATGTTTTTTACTAAATTGCAAGCTGATAAATTTCAAGAATACCTGATATGAAAAATGGAAAAATAATGTTTATGCTACTGGCTATCAGCACATTTCTCAGCAACAATTTACATGCGGAAGAGAAATTCGCCGTCAACTACGAAAAATTCACGCTCGGAAACGGGCTTGAGGTGGTATTTCATCCCGACAAATCGGATCCGGTGGTTGCCATCGCCATACAGTACCATGTGGGTTCCAATCGTGAAGTTCCGGGCAAGACTGGTTTCGCACACCTGTTTGAACACATGATGTTCCAGGAATCTGAAAACGTGCCACAGGACCAGTTTTTCAGGAAAATACAGAATGCCGGAGGAACACTCAATGGCGGAACCAACAAGGATGGGACTGTCTATTACCAGGTAGTGCCCAAAAACGCCATGGAGATGGTACTTTGGATGGAATCAGACCGAATGGGTTACCTGGCCAACACGGTAACCAATGAGGCGTTCGCCAACCAGCAAAACGTTGTCCAGAATGAAAAGCGCCAGAACTACGACAACCGTCCTTATGGACATGCAGGGTATGTAATGGACAAGAATTTTTATCCCGAAGGACATCCATACAGCTGGCAAACCATTGGAGTCATGGAAGACCTGTTCAATGCAACCGTTGAAGATGTCAAGGAATTCCATGCAAAATATTATGTACCCAACAATGCAACATTGGTTATTGCTGGTGATTTTGATGTTTCAGTGGCTCGCAAAATGGTCGAGCGCTATTTTGGGGAAATTCCCAAGGGAGGTGACATTACCGACCCAAAACCCCTGCCGGTACAGATAGAACGAACCAAAAAACTATACCACGAAGATAATTTTGCCACCACGCCACAGCTTACAATGGCATGGCCCACGGTTGAACAGTATCACCCCGATGCCTATGCACTGAGTTTCCTTGGACAAATTCTCAGCAACGGAAAAAAGGCTCCCATGTACAAGGTACTGGTCCGTGACAAAAAACTGACTTCCAACGTGAATGTCTATAACATGTCACAGGAATTGGGTGGCCGTTTCCAGGTATCCGTCAATGCAAACAGTGGAATTTCCCTTGCCGAGGTTGAAAAGGCAATTTTTGAAGGCTTCGCGATGTTTGAACAGGAAGGAATTACCGAGAATGACTTGGAAAGAATCAAGGCCGGATTGGAAACCAGTTTCTACAACCAGCTAAGTTCCGTGCTAACCAAATCGATGCAGTTGGCCCGTTACAACGAATATGCCGGCGATCCCGGTTATGCCGCAAAAGATCTGGCAGCAATCCAGGCTGTTACCATTGCGGATGTCAAACGTGTATATGAGAAATACATCAAGGGCATGAATTACGTTGCAACCAGCTTTGTGCCTAAAGGACAGGTAAATCTGGTAGCCGAAAATTCGGTCAAGGCCGATGTGATAGAAGAGAATATCAAAGAAGCACTGGAGGTTGTTCTGGAAGAGACTTCCACCCAAACCGAAATAAAGAAGACCCCTTCCAAAATCGACAGATCCGTGGAACCGGCCCAGGGACCAGATCCTGCAGTCAACCTGCCTGAAGTTTGGAATACCCGTCTCAAAAACGGTATGCAGGTCTGGGGTATCACCAACAAAGAGCTTCCTCTCGTGCAGTATACGATCTCGATTGATGGAGGCCATCTTCTCGACCCAGCCGGAAAAGCCGGAGTGGCCGCAATCGTGGCCTCGATGATGACCGAAGGCACCAAAACCAAAACTCCCGAGGAACTGGAAGAGGTAATCGACCTGCTGGGAGCCAGGATCTCAGTCAATGCAGGTACCGAGCAAATCACGATTTCCGTGAATACTTTAGCCCGGAATTTCGAGAAAACCATTGCCATTGTCGAGGAAATGCTGCTCGAGCCACGTTGGGACGAGGAACAATTTAACCTCATCAAAATCAGGACACTGAATAACCTGAAACGAAACCAGGCCAATCCGACTTACCTGGCAGCCGAAGCTTTCCGGAAGCTGACCTACGGCAATGACCATATCCTCTCTACCGAGACATCGGGAACAGCGGAAACTGTTGCCAACATCACGCTTGACGACCTGAAAACCTATTTTGCCAAAACCATTTCACCCAGTGTGACCCGTTTCCATATTGCAGGTGACATCGACAGCAAACAGGTGGTCAATGCTACCAAAAACCTCACCGCCAATTGGAAACCTTTCAATGTTGATCTGCCACATGTGACCATTCCGGAGATTCCCGAAAAATCAGCCATCTATTTTGTTGATGTTCCTGGAGCCAAACAATCGGTCATATTCGTGGGACGTCCTGCATTCCCGCGGACAAACGAGGATTTCTTTGCCGCAACGGTTGTCAATGATAAACTGGGCGGATCATTCAATGGTTTCCTGAACCTGATCCTCCGCGAGGAAAAGGGCTTTACCTATGGTGCAAGATCAGGATTCTCGGGCGGCCGCACCTTCGGTGAATTCACGGCGTCCACCAGTGTCAGGTCGACAGCCACACTTGAATCAGTCCAGATCATCAAAGATGAAATGGAGAAATATATCCGGGGAATCAGTGACGAAGACCTGCAGTTCGTGAAGAATTCAAGGATTAAGTCAAATGCCCGCCAGTTTGAAACCCTGGGATCGCTGTTGAGCATGCTGATGGAAATCAGCACCTATAATAAACCTGCCGATTTCGTCAAGGAAGAGGAGGCGTTTGTCAAGGCGATTACCGCTGACCAGCACACACAACTGGCCAAACGCTTCATTCTGCCCAACAATCTTTATTATGTGATTGCCGGGGATGCCGAAACGCAATTGCCTGAAATGGAAAAGGCAGGATTGGGCAAGCCCGAACTGATTAAACTTTAAGAGGAAGTTTTAGCGGGGACATAAGCCCTGGTGAATATCAATATGCCAACCGGCACTGAAGTGTTTCCAGAAGGATGCTTCAGTGCCGGCTTTTTTTTCAATCGATAAATTATCCAAAGGTCTTGCCCACTATTCTCCTCATTATGCCTGATCAACAGGAAAAACATTTACTGTCAGGGAAGCCGATTGATCATCTATTGTACCGATAATAGCAGTATTTAAAAACAAAAAACCGTAACTGATTTACCATCAATTACGGTTTTGTTTGGTGGGGAGAGGAGGATTCGAACCTCCGAAGGCATCGCCAATAGATTTACAGTCTACCCCATTTGGCCACTCTGGAATCTCCCCAATATCTTGTCTGATAAAAAATCAATGAACAGAGCCGGATGTCAGATTCGAACTGACGACCCCGAGATTACAAATCACGTGCTCTGGCCAACTGAGCTAATCCGGCATTTTATCAGTTTTCAGATCTCTTCAGAACGTCTGCGTTTCTGGAAACGCGGCGGCAAAGAAAAAGATTTATTTTCGAATCTGCAATACTTGAAATGATTTTTTCAAAGAACAAATTTCAGAAAAAAAGTGGGTAAGCGATCTGCATCGCACCGCTCAACCACCTACCCTTGCTGCTTTCCAACCCTGGGGGAATTCAGCGGGAGCTGGTCGTACAGGACTTACCCGGCGCAAAAGTAGTAATTTTTCTTATGCAGGCAAAAAATATTTCGCCCGTCCCAAAGCAAACCAACCATCGGCATGATATCCAACTCCTTAGGCATGTAAACTTTTTGTTGAATGATGCCCCGGACAATTTCCGGACTGCAAGCCAAAAACCATTATATTTGCCTGTCAATAAAATCCATCACTTATGGACTCAAATTCTGTCTTTAAGGAACTTGAAAATGATAATCCCGCCCCTGGCATGTCAAAAATTGCCCTCATGTATGGGTTCATTTATGCCATCATTTTAAACGGGGCCACCGCAGCCGTTTTTGCATCTGAAAATTACGGTGCAAAAATCAACCAATGGGTGGGTATCCCCCTCATGATTCTGGCCATTGTGTTGGTCCAACTCGCCTACCGCAAGGCATGGGGAGGATACCTGACCTACGGAAAAGGACTGGGCATCGCGGTATTGATGATGTTTTATGCCTCCGTCATTGTCGGCATCTTTACCTATGTACTTTACAAAACCGATCCCAACCTGCTTGGGCAAATCAGGTTGCTCCAGGAAGAAGCATTGGTAAACCAGGGTATGTCAGAGGAAGAAATTGAACTGTCACTTGGTTTCATGGAAAAATTCCAGACGCCAGCCTTTTATGCCATTTCATCCGTTTTTTCCCTGACATTCATGGGACTGATCATCGGGGCAATCACCGCCATCTTTACGAAAAAGCAGTCCCCGCAAACCATATTCGAATAACCAGCAAACCTTATACAATGGATATTTCCGTAGTTGTTCCCTTGTTTAATGAAGAAGAATCCTTGCCTGAACTGACCGCCTGGATCCAGCGGGTGGCTGAAGAAAACAAATACAGCTATGAGATTCTGCTCGTTGACGATGGAAGCAATGACCGCTCCTGGGAAGTGATCGAAAATCTGGCCGAAGCCAACCCTGCCATCAAGGGCATCAAGTTCAGGAGGAACCATGGCAAATCTGCCGCCCTGTTTTGCGGATTTGAGGCTTCCGAAGGGGACGTGGTCATCACCATGGACGCCGATCTCCAGGACAGCCCGGATGAAATCCCGGGACTCTACCGGATGATCCGCGAAGAACGCTACGACATGGTTTCGGGGTGGAAAAAGAAACGGTACGACCCAATCATGAAAACACTGCCATCAAAATTGTTCAACGGAACAGCCAGGATGGCTTCGGGCATCAAGCTTCACGACTTTAACTGCGGACTGAAAGCGTACCGTCGCGAAGTCGTCAAAAGCATCGAGGTTTATGGCGAAATGCATCGCTATATTCCCATTCTGGCCAAATATGCCGGATTTAAGAGGATTGGAGAAAAGGTCGTCATGCATCAGGCAAGGAAATATGGCAAGACCAAATTTGGTCTTGAAAGATTCATCAACGGATATCTTGATCTTCTCTCGGTAACATTTACCTCGAAATTCGGGAAGAAACCCATGCACTTTTTTGGATTGCTGGGAACCCTCATGTTCCTTCTCGGTCTGGGACTAAGCATTTACGTGGGCGCCCATAAACTTTACATGCTTGCACAAGGGATCAGGGCACCGCTTGTAACCGACAATCCCTACTTCTATATTGCGCTTACCTGCATGATCATCGGAAGCCAGCTGTTTCTTTCAGGCTTCATCGGTGAACTGGTTTCCCGCAATTCAACCGAGAGAAATAAATATTTTATAGAAAGGCGGACTTTTTAATCCCGCCATTAACGCATTGATCACCATTGGAGAATCTGCATAATTATTTTGATTTCCGAATCAAACGGGAATCCGGGGAAATCATCCGGACAACGATGGCATTCCTCCGTCGTGAATATAAACCTATCGTCAGACTGCTTTTCACCTATGTGTTCCCATTCATGGTGTTGTATGCGGTCATGCAAGTCCAGCTGTCCCTTAAGCTGATCGAAATGAACGATGGCATCGCCGCCATTGATCCCGACAAGCTGGTTGGTGAAATGGGTGGAGTCATGAAACACCTGATGTTTTCACTGTTTTTCAACGTTTTCGTGCAGTCACTCCTTGCAGGGGCCATCTATTCCTATATCCAGGTTTACCGAGAAAACGACGGCCAGGCCAGTTTCGGGGAAGTCACCCAAAGGCTCTTTCCCAACTCCCTGAAGGCCTTGGCTGCGGCGCTTGTGGTTACCGTCTTTGCACTGACCGGGTTCTTCTTTTTCATCATTCCCGGGATTTTTATTGCCAATACCTTATCCCTGGCCATGTTTGTGGCCGTTTTCGAGAATAAGGGCGTCGGCAATGCCATAGAGCGTTCATGGAGGCTGGTCCGGAAAAACTGGTGGCAAACCCTTGCCCTGAATATCTCGGGCATCCTCATTGTCTATCTTTCCAGCATCGTCTTTTCCCTGCCACTTTATATCTACGACATTTTTAACGCCCCGCCCACCGGGGCAGAACTGCAACTCGACAATCTTCCAGCCTGGCGGCTGGCCATGATGGGATTGTCGGTGGCCGTCAGCTCCCTCTTCACGGTTGTGCCTTTTATCTTCCTGGCGTTGCAATACTTCAACCTTAGTGAAGAAACAGAAGGGGAAACCACTTGACGAGGCATGATCCCAACAGGATTATTTAAATACACCCCATTCCCGGGACCTCAAAGGCAGTTGCATTTTTCTGAGGTTCGGCACCGATTTTGACTATCTTTGTGGCGGCAGACCGCTCTATCGCTCCGGACGGCTTTTTCTTCGGAAGAAGTCCCGGGGAGGAAAGTCCGGGCAACAAAGGGCGCCATGCTTCCTAACGGGAAGTCAGGTGAAAGCCTGAAGCGACGTAACAGAAAATAACCGTTCAAGGGATGGTTCATTCCGCGAATAAGGGTGAAAAGGTGCGGTAAGAGCGCACCGGCGGATTGGTGACAATTCCGGCCGTACGACTCATGGGTTGCAAGACCAAATATATCCCGGTCCTTCGGGGCAAAGCGGCCCGCTTTGCTGCCCGGGGCCAATGGCCCAAGGCTGCCGGGAGGGGTAGGTTGCTGGATCCCGTCAGCAATGGCGGGACAAGATAAATGATAGGGGTCCGGTGATTTTTAATCCCGGAAACAGAACCCGGCTTACAGGTCTGCCATTTTTTTTGAATTCTTTTAACTTCGATAATAAGCCCTGTACCAGGCTACAAACTTCTGTATGCCTGTTTCAATGGGAGTCGACGGATGATAATCCAGTTCGTTTTCCAAGGCGGTTACATCAGCAAATGTTTTGTATACGTCACCCGGCTGCATCGGACAGTACTCCTTCACCGCATCTTTACCCACGGCCGACTCGATCGCGCCGATAAACCGGTCAAGCCTGACTGGATCCGAATTGCCAATATTGTATACCTTCACTGGAGGCTGACCCATGGGAACCTGGTCAATCACCCTGACAACCCCTTCTATGATATCGTCAATAAAGGTAAAATCACGGTAAAGGTCTCCCTGATTAAATACCTTGATAGGTTTTCCCGACAGGATATCCCGGGTAAAGGAAAAATAGGCCATGTCGGGACGGCCCCATGGACCATATACCGTGAAGAACCTCAAACCTGTCGAGGGAATGCCAAACAGATGGCCGTATGTATAGGCCATCAGCTCATTGCTCTTTTTGGTGGCGGCATAGAGACTGACCGGATGGTCGGTTCGCTGTTCGGTCGACAAAGGCATGTCAGGACTGTTTCCATAAACCGAAGAACTGGAAGCATACACCAGATGTTCCACCGGAAAATGCCGCGCAGCCTCCAGGATACTCAGAAATCCATGGATATTACTGTCAATGTAGGCTTTTGGATTCTCAAGGCTGTAACGCACACCTGCCTGGGCAGCCAGACTGCATACCCGGTCAAATTTTTCGCGTTTAAACAGGTCCATGATGGCCGGGCTGTCCTGCAGTGCCATACGATAAAACCTGTACCCCCCATGCAGGGAACTCTGAACCGGATCTCCCGTCATTACTGAATCCCCTTCGATTCCTGCTTCCCTGAGCCGGTCAAGTTTCAGGCTTACCTCATAATAATCGTTCAGGTTATCTATCCCGACAACCTCGTCTCCCCTTTGCAAAAGTCGGTTCACCAAATGGAACCCCACAAATCCGGCAGCACCGGTTACCAGTATCTTCATATGGATTTACTGAATATTTTCGCGCAAAGGTAAGGCAAAGAATGTTACCATACATCCCAATCTTCGGCAAAACAGACGTTCACGTGACAGACGTTCACGTGAAGCAATGTCGGGCCGAAATCTGGTTGCAATAAACCGTAAGGTCAGGATTAACCGGTGATGAAATCAAGGATATTGCTGGCCGTCGAGGTCGACAATCCCTTGTAAAATTCGGTATAGCCGCATTTCGAGCAGCTCACCGCCAGGAAACGGCGGTTCTGGATGTTGAAGTAGCGGGTAAATCCAGAACCCGTGGTTCTTATATTATCCATCTCGGCCTTCTTGTTGCCGCATTTGGGACATACATAAGTTTTTGTTGTCATCGTTCTAATTGGGTTAAGTACTTATTTCTGATGTGTTATTTTCAGGATCCATTGGACCATCTGGTCCAGGGCTGCAGGGGCAAAGGTTTGTTCGATCATGCCATATTCAGCAGGCAAGCCGGTTTCGCACTCCTGAAACAAATGATTGAGGCTGGGGAGCTCCACAATGGTGAATTGTTTGTTTCCTCCCCTTTCCAATGCCGCCTTGATGGCCGACAGGTTCTCTTTGGGTGGAACCTGCAGGTCCTTTTCCCCATTCAATGCCAAAACGGGGACTTTTACCTTTTCAAGTACCGGGGCCGGATCATGGCGAATGAAATATTGCATCCACGGACTGAGCAACTGCATGGCCTGGGCATTGATAAACTGTTCCCTGGGTGTCTCCGGAGGAAGCGTGCCTGCCTTAAAAGAATGATCTACTGCCTCTTCCAAAATGGATCTGGCACTGGCCAGCTTCTCATCATTCGATGCATCGGACCTGACCACATCATACAACCTTCTGTTAAAAGCCATGGCCTGCTTTACGTTTTCGTCGGACATGCCGCTCGCCCTGCTGATCAGTTCGGCCTGCAGCATGAGCAGTTCATCCCCGGGAATTCCGGTCCCTGCGAGCAGGACAATAAACTTCACGTCATCCGAGCGAACGGCAGCCATCGGGGCAATCACGCCACCCTCACTGTGTCCGGCCAATCCGATGTATTTGGGTTCGATTTCCTTACGGGTTTTCAGGTATGTAACGGCAGCCAGCGCATCGGTCGCAAAATCCGCTGAAGTGGCCTGCGCATGGTTCCCTTCCGATTCCGCCGTACCGCGATCGTCAAACCGCAATACCGCGATACCTGCCCTGGTGAGATGGTCGGCGATGATCCAGAAGGGTTTATGTCCCATGATTTCCTCATCACGGTTCTGGGCGCCGCTGCCGGAAATCATCACCACTGCCGCGAAAGGACCGTTTCCTTCCGGAAGGGTCAGGGTCCCGGCCAGCGTGATCTGGTCCTTTTCATTCCTGAATTTTACATCCTCGACCTTATAGGGATAAGGGGCCTTCGGTTCCTGGGGGCGAACCACTGCCGCCTTCTCCAAAGGCGTGCGTTTTAAATCGAGAGGCATGTTCATGCCCATCTGGCGGAAAGTTCCCTTCAGTGTTTCACCCTCAAGCTTACCGGTGTACTCTGCCATCAGTGCCTTCATTTTCAGGGTAAGGGTCGGGGTGGCAAACAATGTGCTGTCGACCGGAATACCAAATGCATTCTGGTCGGGACTGTCCATTTTGGAGGAATATCCTGCATCACCCTTTTCTATATGAAAGGTTATCCTCAGCTTTGTTCCGTTGAGATCCAGGGCACCGTACCACGAACCCGTGATTTCCTGGGCACCTGTCGTAAGGATGGCAACCATAGCCAACATCCACAATACAAGCTTTTTCATTTTCAAGTGGTTTATTGTTTTGTTTCATCGGCATCTTGTGCTGACTTCAGGCGTCTTGCTTCCTTCAGGGCCTTGTGGATCATCCACTCCAGTTGCCCATTGGTGCTCCTGAACTCATCTGCCGCCCATTTTTCAACGGCAGACAACAGATCAGCATCGATGCGTAATGCAAATGTCTTCTTTTTAGTCATTTCTTCTCTCCTTCACCTAAACTTATCCACCGATGAAGCCCGACTATTCATTGCCTTGTCCTGCCATTTTTGCCATGGCATGAATCAAGGCATCCCTTCTCTGTGTTCCAATCAGTATCATTTTACCGTTCACCAAATGGATCCTCAGACCCAGGTTTCCGGATACGTTATATGCCCTATCGTTCTTGTTTCGCCTTTTGATGCCCCTCCCTCCATAGGTCCTGATCGGGTTATAAGTGATTACTTCCCAGCTCTTGATCTCTCCGGGTGTAATCCTGATCCATTTTCTGATAAACGGAAGAAAACGGAACGACACATCCTGGTCTGAAACGACCAACTCCAGTTTTTGAATTCTGAAAAGGATAACGACCGTCGCCATGAAAAGGGTCATCACAATGGCGATGACGACCAGCATATCGTCTGAAGTTGGATTATCGCCCCAGGGTATACCCGTGGACAACTGCGAGTAAACGCCATACCAGAGTGGCCCCACGGAAACAGCAGTCGCGAACAAAAGCAGCAGCCACACCCACCACTGGGTGAAGCGCTGCTCTTCCTTAAAATATATTCTGTTCATGGCTTTGCTTTTGAATCAGGAACCACTTTCCGGATATCCCGAACCATTAATACAGGGTTCCGGTATTCACGATGGGCGTGGCTTCCTTGTCGCCGCACAATACAACCATCAGGTTGCTTACCATCGAGGCTTTCTTTTCCTCATCGAGGCGGACGATATCTTTCTTGCTCAGTTCTTCCAGGGCCATTTCAACCATGCTCACCGCCCCTTCCACAATCTTGTAACGGGCAGCAACGATGGCCGCTGCCTGCTGGCGTTTCAACATGGCCTGTGCGATTTCCTGGGCATAGGCCAGATAATTGATCCGGGCTTCCATCACTTCCACCCCAGCAATATTTAGTCGTTCACTTAACTCTTTTTCCAGCTGGTCATTCACCTCTTCCCCACCACTGCGCAGGGTGACTTCGGCTTCGTGATCCTCAAAATTGTCGTAAGGATACAAGCCTGCCAGTTTACGGATGGCAGCCTCGGTCTGTATGTTCACGAAATGCTCGTAATCATCAACCTGGAAAGCTGCCTTAAAGGTTTCATTCACCCTCCAGACCAAGACGACGGCAATCATGATCGGGTTCCCGATTTTGTCGTTCACCTTGATCGGTTCCGAATCGATGTTCCGTGCACGCAACGAGATCTTTTTCTTCACGAAGAAGGGATTGACCCAGTAAAAACCGTTGGTTTTCACACTTCCCTTATAAGCCCCGAAAAGGACGAGCACCGCGCTTTCGTTGGGATCCACAATCAGGAAACCAACCGCGATAAAGATAAACAGTACGGTTAACACGACAGAAGGGATCACCATCCCGCGCATAAATCCGAACGCAATGGCTACAACCAGTACCAATTCAATGAGTACCATCAGGTAGCCCGACAAAGGCGAATATTGCTTTTCCATAGTTGATAAATTTGATATCATATTGATATCACAAATATATCAATATAAATTGGATTAATGCAATACTTTTATGAAATATTTTTTAAGTATAAGGGGGTTGCCGGTGGCAACCCCCTTATACTTAACCAAACAAAGAGGGCTGGCCCAAAGCCAGCCCTCTTTCTAATTGAGAACCCATTCTATTTCGCCCACGGCTTTTGTTTCCTTGACCTCCAGCGACCGGGCAAAATTTAAAATCGCGTTAACCGTCCTGTCGGGCGGCGAGTAGATTTCCAGATTTTTTACCATCCCTGCTTCCTCCCCTCTTTCCGATGCATCCAGTGAATTTGTCTGCACCCATTCTGATCTGATATGACTAACAAAATAAAGCAACGTAGAAATTTTATTCATTCGCACCATTT
This sequence comes from Bacteroidales bacterium 6E, assembly GCA_001270045.2. Lineage (GTDB taxonomy): Bacteria > Bacteroidota > Bacteroidia > Bacteroidales > Prolixibacteraceae > UBA1413. The sequence continues at coordinate 14,346 of DF970675.1, forward strand.
TAAAATTCGAAGATAAAACGGCGCACACCGTGCAATATTGTGTTAATGGAAGTTAAATACGGGTGAGTGTCAGGTTTTTCTTTTCAATGATCTTGCGCAGGTTGATCAGCGCATAACGCATCCTGCCCAGGGCAGTATTGATGCTGACGCCGGTCTGTTCGGCAATCTCCTTGAAGCTCAATCCCTGATAGTGACGCATCTGGATTACCTGGCGCTGGTCTTCGGGCAATTCCCGGATCAGCTCCTTCACCTCAAAAAGGATCTGGTTGTTCACCAATTGGTCCTCGATGTTTTGGTCCGAAAACTTCGCCGAATTGAAGAGGTCGTTTTCACAGCTGTCGTTCGAAATGGTGGCATTCAGTTTTTCCCTGCGGAAGTGGTCGATGATCAGGTTATGGGCGATCCGCAATACCCAGGAAATGAATTTCCCGTTTTCGACATACTTGCCATGCTTCAACGACCTGATCACCTTGATAAAGGTATCCTGGAAGATATCCTGCGCAAGATCCTGATTCTTCACAACCAGAAGAATGTAGGAATAGACACGGTTCTTGTGCCGCTGAATTAAAACTTCGATGGAATGATAATCACCATTGACAAAATTGCGAACGAGCTCGTTGTCGTTCATATTTTCCGCTTTGAACATTACTTTCGATATTTAATCAGAAAAAGTAAAGTCTTGTCAATAGGCAATCAGATTAAAGTGAGTTAAACAAATTCGTATTTTTGTACGGAGTAAAATTGAGACTTTTTTACAAATAATACAAATTTTTTTTCTCGCATCCTTATATATATCATTATGTCACAAATCGCGGTTTCCCCAAACATCGAAATCAAAGGCGCAAGAGTACACAACCTAAAGAATATCAACACTTTAATACCAAGAAACAAATTTGTGGTCGTGACTGGTGTGTCAGGATCCGGCAAATCATCCCTTGCATTCGACACCTTATTTGCTGAAGGCCAGAGGCGTTACGTTGAGAGTTTGTCGGCATATGCACGTCAGTTTTTGGGCAGGATCGATAAGCCGGATGTCGATTTTATCAAAGGAATCCCACCGGCCATTGCCATCGAGCAAAAGGTCACGACCCGAAATCCGCGCTCCACGGTGGGCACTTCCACCGAGATCTATGACTATATCAAGTTGTTGTATGCCAGGATCGGCAAAACGATCTCGCCGGTTTCGGGCCGGGAGGTCACCCGGCATTCGGTGACCGATGTGGTCGACTATATGCTGACCCATCCGCAGGGCACCCGCATGGTCATAGCCGCACCACTGGTGGCCCGTAACGGACGCTCCTTGCTCGAAGAGGCCGGATTACTCCTGCAACAGGGTTTCTCAAGGCTTGAAATCAACAATGAGGTTTTCAGGATTGACCAGTTGATTGCCGACAATACCGCCATCTCCTGCGAAGGTACCTGTCATCTTGTGGTCGACCGTATCCAGGTCAGCGACGATGAAGATGCCATCAACCGGATGTCGGACTCTGTACAGACGGCCTTTTTCGAAGGCAATGGCAGTTGCATCATCAAGGTGCATTGCGAAGGCCAGGTTTTTGAGCAACAGTTTTCAAACCGGTTCGAGGAGAATGGCCTTATCTTCGAGGAGCCCACGGAACACATGTTTAGCTTCAACAACCCGGTGGGAGCCTGTCCGCTTTGCGAAGGCTACGGCAAGGTGATCGGCATCGACGAGGACCTGGTGGTCCCCAATAAATCTTTGTCGGTTTATCAGGAAGCGATTGCCTGCTGGAAGGGCGAGAAAATGAAGGAATGGCGTGACCGGCTGGTACTGAATGCCTCAAAATTCAACTTCCCGATCCATAAACCATATTACGAACTGTCTGAAGAACAGCGTGAACTGATCTGGAAGGGGAACCGTTGGTTCAACGGCCTCCATGAATTTTTCAAGCACCTCGAGGAACAATCCTACAAAATACAGTACCGCGTGATGCTTTCCCGCTACCGCGGAAAAACAATTTGTCCTGAATGCCGGGGCAGCCGGTTGAAGAAGGAGGCTGGCTATGTTAAAATAGGCGGACGGTCGGTACAGGAACTGGTATTGATGCCGGTCTCTGACCTCCGTGTGTTCTTTAACGGACTGTCGCTCAACCAACACGACGAGAAGGTGGCACGCAGGCTCCTGACCGAAATCAGGCACCGCCTTGGCTTCCTCTGTGAGGTTGGACTGGGCTACCTTACCCTGAACCGGTTGTCATCGTCCCTTTCGGGGGGTGAATCCCAGCGCATCAATCTATCCACCTCCCTGGGCAGCAGCCTGGTAGGGTCCATCTATATCCTTGATGAACCCAGCATAGGGTTGCACAGTCGCGATACCCAACGGCTGATCGGGGTACTGCAGAAACTCAGGAAACTGGGCAATACGGTCCTGGTGGTCGAACACGACGAGGATATCATGAAGGCTGCCGACCATATCATCGACATGGGTCCGCATGCAGGACGACTGGGTGGCGAAATCGTCTTCGAGGGAAACCACGGCCAGCTGAAGGATAGTGCCGACAGCCTCACTGCCGATTACCTCACCGGCCGCAAGGAGATCACGGTTCCCGGATACCGCCGCCAGTGGCGCAATTACATCGAGGTGGTGGGAGCGCGTGAAAACAACCTGAAAAACCTGAAGGTGAAATTCCCGCTCAACACCATCACCGCCGTGACGGGGGTGAGCGGTTCGGGAAAATCATCGCTGGTCACGAAAATCCTGTATCCCGGACTGGCAAAAATGCTGGGAGGTTACGGTGAGCGCACCGGACAACATGATGCCTTATTGGGTGACACCCACTTGGTCACAGCCATCGAGTTTGTCGACCAGAACCCCATCGGGAAAAGTTCCCGCTCCAATCCGGTCACTTACCTGAAGGCATACGACGAAATCCGCAAGCTCTTTGCCGACCAGCCAGGGTCCAAATACCAGGGATTCGGCCCATCGCACTTTTCGTTCAACGTCGACGGTGGCCGTTGTGAAGAGTGCCAGGGCGAAGGCACCATCAAGGTGGAGATGCAGTTCCTGGCCGACGTATATCTGGTGTGTGAAAGTTGTGGCGGAAAACGGTTCAAGGAGGAAATTTTGGAAGTGAAGTACAAGGACCTCAACATAAACGACATTCTCGAACTGACCGTCGACCAGGCCATCGAGCTGTTTCAAAAGGGAAAATCATCGACCGAAAAGAAGATTGTCAAAAAACTGCAGCCATTGCAGGACGTTGGATTGGGATATGTGCATCTGGGACAGTCGAGCAGCACTTTGTCGGGCGGCGAAAGCCAGCGGGTCAAGCTTGCCTCCTTTCTGGCCAAAGAGAAGGACACCCCTACCCTTTTCATTTTTGACGAGCCTACCACCGGACTGCATTTCCACGATATCCGCAAGCTCCTGGATTCTTTTAATGCACTCATGGAACGCGGACACTCAATAGTGGTCATCGAGCACAACCTCGACGTGATCAAGTCGGCCGACTGGGTCATCGACCTGGGTCCCGAGGGCGGCGACAAAGGCGGGTATGTCATTTTCGCAGGTACCCCTGAAAATCTTGTTAAGGTAGAGGGTTCCTATACAGGGCTCGCCCTGAAGGACAAGCTCAAGTAGCTTATCGGGGATAATCCTTCAGCTTGTAGCTGGCCGCAGGCCAGATCTATGACGAGAGACTGTCCAGCCTCCGCCATTCCCTGACGAGGAAAACCGCCACGATCATGGAGGAAACCGTATCGGCAATCGGGAAAGAAGCCCAGATCCCGTTCAGGCCATAGGTACCGGGAAGGAATATCAGCAAGGGAAGCAGTACCAGCACCTGCCTGAGCAATGTAAGAAACATCGAGATTTTGGCCTTGCCCACCGACTGGAAGAAGTTTCCGGCCACCACCTGGAACCCGACGACCGGCCAGGCAAGGATATAGATACGCAGTCCCTGTATGGTCAGGTCATACAGCTCGGCACTGTCGCGGTTAAACAATAACACGATCACACCAGGCATGGCCTCAATCAGGATAAACGACGAAACCGCAATGATGGAGGCCGAGATCAGCGAATAGCGCAGGGCGTCCTTCACCCGGTCGGCAGCCCTGGCCCCAAAGTTAAACCCGATGATGGGCTGCGATGCCATATTGATGGCCACGATGGTCATGATCACAAGGGTTCCCACAGAGTTGATGATTCCCATGGCCCCAACGGCCAGATCGCCGCCGTATTCTATCAGCCGCTTGTTGAGCAGTCCCTGAACGCCACTACCGGCAATTTGCATGGCAAAAGGGGCCATCCCGATGGCGGTGATCTCACCAAGGATCGGCCAGTCGACATTCAGGTTACTTCGGCGTAATTTGATGACCGACTTGCTTCCCCTGAAATGGCGAAGAACCCAAACGGTCAGAACAATCATGGAGATGACGGTTGCCCAGGCGGCTCCCTTGACACCCATGCCAAACCCGAAGATAAATATCGGGTCAAGGACCAGGTTGGTGCCGGCACTGATCAGCATCGAATACATGGCTGTCCGCACACTCCCCTCTGAACGGATGATATTGTTGAGTGAAAATCCTACCACCTGGAAAACCACCCCAAGCAGGATGATATCAAGATAGTCGTTTGCATATTGAAATGTCTGCTCAGTCGCGCCAAAAGCCCTGAGCATGGGATTCTTGACAAGGAAACCGGTGATCATGATGATGACCGAAACCACCAGCATCATCACGAAACTGGTGCCCAGGATTTTCTCCGCCCGGGGAAGGTCGCGCCGTCCCAAATTGATCGACACCAGCACACCCCCACCAATCCCGATGAGCATGCCAAATCCCATCATGATGAGCATCACGGGGAAAATGACCGAGATCCCGGAAAGTGCTTCAGCACCCACGCCCTGGCCAATGAAGATCCTGTCAACAATGTTATATAACGCGTTGACAAACACCCCGATAAATGCCGGTACAAAGTACCTCAGCATTAACCGTCCCACATCCGCTTCTGCCAGTTCTCCGGTTCTCTTCATATGCAAAAAGAGGGACAAAGTTAATATTTGAAGCTCAGAGCGATGGAATTTTTTACTTTTACATGGTTTTTTATCCTAAAATCCAACATTCAAATAACAGTGCCATGACAAAGAAAACAGATCCGGCAGTGCTCATGCAACTGATGTCGCCCAACCAGGAAGTGGTTTTGCAAGCCCTGCAAGGTCTCCGAAGCACCGGATCACCGGTTTACATTCCCATTCTTGCCGAAATGTTGCTGACAGGCATCGGGCCGGAGATCAGAAACGGCATCCTGGCATTATTGGGTGACCTGAAGGAGAAGGAATCGGCCCATGTATTGGTCGAGACTATCCAAAACGACCACTTTTTGCCGGTCCGTAAAGAGCTCATTGCCGCCTGCTGGCAAAACGGTCTCGATTATTCACCGTGGCTGTCGCAGTTCGTCGATTGGGTGATCAAAAATGAGATGGAGATCGCCTTTGAGGCATTTACCGTGATCGAAAACCTCGAAAATTTCCCCGAAACCGATATCCGCGAAGCTGAAATCCGGAAAATCAACCAGGCATTACAGGAAGCCGACCAGGTAAAGGCATATCTTTTGAAAGAACTCCGCGGTATAATTGCCTGACCTCCCGGGGATTTTTATCTTTACCAGCCAAATTACAAAAATCAGTATGTCCCGATTCAGGTCCTTTTCCTTTTTGTTCCTCCTCAGCCTTTTCGCATGGAATGTTGCGGGACAGGATGCTGAATTTTCGCAATTCTATGCCAATCCCCTGTATATCAATCCTGCGCTTGCCGGCACCTCCGAACTGGGACGCATGGCTGTCAACTACCGCAGCCAGTGGCCGCAAAACGGGGTAACCTACACCACCTATTCGGTTTCATTCGACCACTATTCCGAGCGGTATCGCACCGGCTGGGGCATCCAGATGCTGCACGACCGGCAACTCAACGACATCATCCGGCAGAATGCCGCCACCCTTCAATACTCGTATCACATCAAGGCCGGCGACTGGTCACACATTTCGGCTGGAATCCAGGCTGGAATCACACGAAAACAATTCAATCCGGCTAACCTGGTCTTCCCTTCCATGATCGACCAGCTGACCGGTGGCATGTCGGGAGTGCTGCCCGGGGATCTCGAGGCAACCTCCAAAACCTATGCCGACCTCGGTGCCGGGGTTTTGTTCAGGCACAACGACGTGTTCGGGGGCTTCAGCCTGCACCACCTCAACCAACCCGATGAATCCATCATCCAGGGCGACCAGGAGGGAAACCTTCCTGTCAAATTTACCGGACATGCCGGTGCCAGGCTCTTCCGGCTGAAAAGGGGTTTGTTTTCAAGGGAATTCATGGTTTCTCCCAACATGATATATCGCCAACAAGGTAGCTTCAAGCAGATGAACCTGGGAGTGTACCTCATCGACAGGGCTTTTCTGGTGGGGGGATGGTTCAGGCATAACCTCGATGTCAGGCCGGATGCCCTGATCTTCCTGGCGGGAATCTCCAACCAGCATTTCCAGTTCGGGTACAGCTTTGATTATACATTGTCCGGATTGACCAACTACAGCTATGGGTCGCATGAGATTTCGCTGACGTTTTATTTCGGCCGACTGGAAGGGTGGCCCGATTCGAACCGGTTGCTCATCCCGGCCATTTGACACGCTTTCAGAAGAGCAGTGTCACATTGCCCTGCTGCTCATGCTTTTCTTCCCGAAGGTCAAAATAGGCAACGGTCCAGACATACACCCCGGCAGGGGCGAAATTTCCGCTTGCCATCCGGCCATCCCAGCCTTCACTGGGGATACGGCTTTCAAAAATCACCTCTCCCCATCGGTTGTAGATTGTCAGCCGGTAGCCTGTTTCCAGCACTCCATCGGCATTCACCGTGAACCGCTGGTCCTCGGGCAACTGACTGTTCGGCGAAAAGGCGTTCGGCGGATAAAGTTTGTCAAATGCGACCACCACGGAAGCCTGGGCTGTATCGGTGCATCCGTATTCAGTGGCTGTCACCAGCGACACATCATAAATACCAAGATGATCATACCGGTGTGTCGGATGTTCATCGGAAACCAACCCGGATCCATCACCAAAATCCCATAGATAGTCGGCACCATAAAGGCTCTCATTCCTGAAACTGAACTCCGGATTGGTAATCAGGGCATATTCGGGTGTTTGGAAAAAACCGGCAACAGGTGCCGTAAATACGGAAACCACCGAAGGTATCAGCGCTTCATTTTCGCACCCTTTATTGTCGGAAACGGTCAGCCTGACATCATATACCAGCGTCTCCCCTGTTCGGTTTGGATAGGTATGGGAAGTATTCCGCTCACTGGATCGTTGTCCATCCCCAAAATCCCAAAGGTACCCGGTGATGGTCGATCCGGGATTCGCCGAAAAGGAAGCTTGTAATGGGGAACAGCCCTCCTGGTATGGAGCATCGAACGACATCTCGGGCTTTACCTTGATGTTTACAGGTGTCGACTGGGAAATGCATCCCCATTCGTTTACCCGTAGAAAGACCGAACGCTGGAGATTTTCACCATGTCCCAGCGGGATGGTATCCGATTCCAGATTCATGCCGGACGAATAAAGCGTATCCGACGAAAACCATTCGAAAAGGGCATTGTCGTAACGGTCGCCCTCATATTGCACCTGCAGGTTATAACCATAACAGGAGCCTGAGTCGATGTTGAATTCCGATGTTGGCTGATGCCTGATGGACAAGAAGAATGCGGTATCGAACGCACAGCCGTCATCGTTGACCATGTCGAGTTTCAAACCATACCTGCCCCACTGGTTTACGGTGACCTCGGGATTCAGTCCGGTCTCCCCGGAAATGGTGAGCCCTGTCTGGTTGCCGGTTATTACATGGGTCCCCTCCGAAATTTTCAGGGGCACGACTTTCTTCATAACACCGCACACCAGGGTATCGGCAGGATCAATCACCACATCGGGCATCCGGCTTTCAAAAACCGTTGCCGTGGATTTCACCTGGCATTTTGGATTGGTGATCGTGACGTCAAAGGTACCGGGCTGCGAGACGTTAATGGTCTGGGAAGTTGCACCATTGTTCCAGCGATAACTGTCATGTTTGCCGGGATCCAGGACCAGCGTGGCACCCTGACAAAGTGCATATGAGGCTTCCAGCTCACTGACCGGCAGGGGATTTACCGTCACCGTGAAAGTTCGCTGGGTCGGACAGGCACCCTGGTAGGTACCTGTCACCTGATATGCGGTGGTCTGGTTCGGATTCACTGTTGGTGAAGGCTCGGTCACCGAAGATATCTTATCGTTGGGGGTCCATTGGTAGTCATAAATTGATCTCCCCTCCGGATTTAGCTGTACCGACCCACCCTCACAAATTTCCAGATCAAGGTCGTCCGAAAACGCCACTTTTTGTATTGACACCATCTGGTGAGCCATCAGGTTGATTTCCGGATCCCCGGGCATGCCCCCAAACTCCACGATATATCCCTGGGAGTAGTAGGTAGGAAGGGAAGGACCCTCGCTTGTATTTTGCAGATCGTTCCAGGTTCGGGGATTGACGTTCGAATTGTTCATGTGGGCATAATCCTCATCAATGCCATTTCCTTTATTGACGTTGTTGGGCTCCCCGGAATTCCAGTTGCTATACATGCCATTGACCGGACGACCTGAGGCGTTTCCCTGCCAGAACTGTTGTCCGGCCTCCGGACCGGTGACCCACTTCCAGACCCCTTCGGCTTCGGCATCGCTGGCCCCGATCCATCCAACCCCCAGCGTCTTGTTCCAGATAAACTCATTTTCAATGCCCGACGTAATCGTGACAAGATATCCCTGCAATCCGTTGTATGTCATCGCTGCGGCAGCATCCCTGGCCTGTGTCCAGTAAATACCCCGTTGGCTGATGAATTTATAAAAGTGTTTGGTATGATGCAGGTAATCGGCATCACTCAGGGTCACCACGATTTCCCGATTACCGACTGTGGGCACCTGGGCATTGTTGACGTAAAAGACATTGCGGACCGCCTCCTGGTAGGCAGCGGCAGTGGCGTTACCGGTAAATACCAACACACCGAGATCGTCATTCCAGCTTGACTGGATGGCAGGATTACTCCCTTTATATATGAGCTTGTCCTCCCCTTTCCGGTAATTCGAAATGGAAACCTTGATCCCATCGTTAGGTTGGTTAAAGTCCCTGCCACTGATGGCTATGGCATTACCAATCCGGACTTCTCCCTCACAGTAAGGGATTTCGGCAGGATTTTCCGGCACATTCCTGATTTCCAGACTGGCATCATCGGCATACGCTGTTTGGAAAAGCACGAAACACAACACAAACAGCGTCAGTCTGGCTATCACGGTGTAATTTTTTGTATTAATCCCTCGATGAATAGTACCTCATGAACTGCGACCGCTCATACATCATGGGGTCATTGAGGTTTTTATAGGATAGCCGTCCCCTGAAGTCGTCAATTTTCCGGAAATTCCATTTACGCATGAATGTCCGTAAAAACTCCAGGATTTCAGGAACCACCTGGATCCCGTTCAGGTAAAGGGTTGAGCATAGTTGGGTCACCTGGGCCCCGGCCAGCAGCTGTTTCACCACGGCCTCGCCGTCATGGATTCCGGTACTTGCCGCGATTTCCATGGTAGGCACCTTCGAGGAAACCAGTCCGGTCCAACGCAGACACCTGCGCAATTCCTGCGGCGAACTCAGCACCTCGGAGGCAGACAATTCCAGCTTGTCAAGGTTGATATCAGGTTGGTAGAAACGGTTGAACATTACGACGCCTGCAGCACCGTTCGCCCTCAACTGGTCAACCATGCGAACAATATTGGTAAAATGGTATCCGATTTTCACCGATACCGGTATTTTCACTTTCGACCTGACCTGCTTCACCACATTGAAGTAAAGCTGTTCCACATCCGTGGCTGTCTGGTTCCGGTTGGTGGGCAGGTAGAAAACATTCAGCTCGATGGCATCGGCACCCGCCTCTTCAAGATTGGTCGCAAAAGAGGACCATTCGTCCCCGGCAATGCAATTCACGCTGGCGATGATCGGAATTCCGGTCTCCTTTTTGGACTGGCTCACCAGGTCGGTCAGTTTCGAAATGGAATTGTCACGCAGGTAACTGCGGATATAATCTTCTGCCTCGGGATAATCCATGTTCTGTTCGGCTGAACGCAGCATGGCTCCCACCTCATTGCTTATCTGTTCCTCAAAGATGGATTTCAACACGACCGCACCGATTCCGGCTTCTTCCAGATCCCTGATCTTGTCGAGTGAACCGGTGATTCCCGAACTGGCTGCCACCAGCGGGTTTTTCAGTGGTATTCCGAGATAGGTTGTTTCGAGATTTGGCATATTTTTGGTTTTTTTACAAAGTTGTAAATGTACAAAGAAATGCGGAATTGCCCTTGGCAATCCCGCATTTCTTGTCTTGGTAAAATCATGCGGCTTTGCCGCATGATTTTACTCACCGCGAAAATCGAGCCAAAGATCCAGTTCTTTATAGAATTTTCGGCCCTGGGTGTAAAAAATGTTTTTCTGGCTCATCGGGCCCAATGCTTCGGCCTTTTTGAACTTGGTCCCGATGGCACTGATGCCATGGAGGAACGAGATGTCGCCCGACGGAAAAAACGGGGCATTGTTGCTGTTCCCTGCCCCTTTGGGCGGTTCCGGTGTCAGCATCCGCAGGAACACATCCTCGCTTCCACACAAAATGGTGAAGGGCTGTCCGGTGGTCTCGATCTCCACCGCATAAAAATCCTTGTGGTAGCCCTTGAATTCGGGGTAAACCAGTGGGCCTTCCCCTGTGATGGTGTTGTTGTATTCCTTTTCCCAGAGCCCGAAAGTATTTCCTTTCAGCCGGTTCTTCCACACCCGGTAGGGCCCGGAGCCGACATATCGCATCGACCGTACCTGTTCTTCGGGCAGGTTGAAGGAGATGCCCATGGCGTCCGACTGGTAACCGGGCAGGTAGTTGACTTTCAGCTGGAGCCATCCCGACGGGTGCATGATCCATTGCAGATCGCGGAAATAGCCGTCATATTTCATGTCGAGGATCACTTTTCCGTCATTTTCGGTCACCCTTGCTTCCCTGAACTTGGCTTCGCCTTGCGCGGGGACGGGACCGTTCGCGAATCCGAAACTTCCCTTGCCGTTAGATACCGATTTCAACAGGCCGTCGTTCTTACCGAACACTGCGGTCACGCCTCCCGCGGTAACCCTGATTTCCGAACCGGTCTCCGTAACCCCGGCCCTGGCGCTCAGGTCCATGTCGACTACCTTTTTGACAAAATCGGAAGGTGTGGTCACCGGCCAGCTCCAGGTGTAAATCTCTTCCCCGCGGGGGTCATGTGCGGTAAGGTAGATAACATCATACTCCGTAAAATTTTCCGGAAGTCCAAGGTGAATCACACCTTTATGCCCGGGTTCTATATCGGGGGCTCCGACCTGTACGGTTATCGGGACTGGCACTTCCTCCGTCCAGCCTGTCTTTTCGAGCCGGTAACTGAAAGTACACTGGTTCAGGTTGGTAAAATGATAGCGGTTTTCGACCTGCAGCTGTCCCGAAAATTGCGGGGTAATATAGGAACGTTCAATGAATACCGGCGACCAGATCTCGCGAATGGCATAGAAGCTGCCTTCCTTTTCATGGAAGGGCCCCACAATCCCGTCGGGGGCATGGTTGCCATCGGTATCGATCGTATTGTCGCGGTCAGTGCGCACGACGCCCTCATCGGCGAGCACCCACAGGAAGCCTCCGGCCGAGAGCGGATTGCGCCACATCTGGTTCCAGAAATCCTCGAGTCCAGCCCCATGTCCGCCATCATACAACCCATGCAGGAACTCGGTTGGGAAAACCACGTTCCGCCCATGCTGGTGGGTGCCTGCACCGTAATCGTAGTCCTTGTAATGTTGCGTGTCGGTCCCGCGAAAGATGTCCCACGGATGGATCAGCGGCCGTTTCTGCGGGTCCAGTTCGTCAAACCAGTGGTCTAGTTCCATATTCCAACCTCCCTCATTGCCGTTATCCCATATCACCACCGAGGGATGGTTGACATCGCGCATGATCATTTCACGGGCCAGAACCGACCCGGCCTCAGTGTCGTAGGCCGTCTGCCATCCGGCCAACTCATTCAGCACAAAAAGTCCCAGTGAGTCGCACACCTCCAGGAAATGCTTGTCGGGAGGGTAATGCGACATGCGCACGGCATTCATGTTCATCTCCCTGATGAGTTTTACGTCTTCGATGCTTTGTGTCTTGCCAAGGGTCCTCCCGCTTTCGGGCCTGAAGGAGTGGCGGTTGACGCCCTTCATCTTCACTTTCACGCCGTTCACAAAGAATCCATCCCGTTCGCGGAGTTCTACCGTCCGAAATCCAAACCGCTCCCTCACCGTGTGCAGCACCTGGTTATCTTGCATCAGGCTCACTTCCAGCAAATAGAGATTGGGAAATTCGGGATTCCAGGGGTCAATGTCATGCAATTGGGCCGACATCCGCGTTTCAGGTCCGATTATTTCTGCGGTGAATTCATCGCCCACCTTCTCGCCTGTCAGGGATTGTACCCGGGCGGTAACATGCGTGGCACCCCTTGGCTGGTTGTGGTAGGTAAAAACCGTGAGTGAGCCGTCGGCACGGGCATCGAGGGCGATCCGGCTGATATGTCCTGCCGGTTTGGCCTCCAGGTATACGGGCCTGAAGATGCCTCCAAAGATCCAGTAATCGGCCCTCCGCTCGGCCTCATTCACCGATTCGTTAGACGAGTGTTTGGCCACGGTCACTTCCAGCAGGTTTTCCCTTCCGTACCTGACCAGCTTGCCAATGTCGTACGAAAAACGGTAGAATGCGCCCTGATGCATCGGTCCGGCCGGTTTGCCGTTGATCTTCACCTCCGTGTCGGTCATCGATCCTTCAAAAACGATATTGACGGCCATTCCTTTCCATTCGGCGGGTACCTCAAACCGGTGCCGGTAGAGTCCCTTTTCCTTGCCGCGGATTTCATCCTTGTCGTTGCCATAGTTATAGGTCCCGAAACCATGCAGTTCCCAGCACGACGGCACCGGAACGGTCGTCCACGTGCCCGACTTCCGTCCGTCGGTGCACATAAACTCCCAGTCTATGGCATCGTCAATGCCGGTCCCCGACAAATAAAGTACCCGGGTTTCCTGCGCACCGGAGATCATCCGGATCAGGATGGCCACAAACAACAGGATGGCCGGAAGGAAATTAAATTTTTTCATAGGTTTTTGGTTTTTCGTTAAGGATGAAATACTATCGCTTATTTTGTCTTTGGGAAAGTATGGCATACTATTATCGCTCCAGCTCGCAATTATTTGCGCTGCTTATCAAGAGGTTCTTCGTTACACTCAGAATGACAGGCGCAGCTTATTTATATAGTTGGATGTGGGGCGGCACAGCCGCCCCACATCCCATTGTTGTTATATTACAGCAGGCCCGTCATCCTGAACGAAGTGAAGGACCTCAAAAGGATGACATCCTCTCAATTAACTCCCTGATCCCCAGCAGGTCAAACTCCCCGTGTTCACTGTACCCGGGCAGTGCAACCAGCTCTTTGTTCAGCATAAACAGCCGACTGTTGTATTTGTCCTGCGGGAAAGTATTGTCGGTGTGAAATTCCTCATCGAATTCCGTGAAATTCAGTTCACAGGCCGAAAGCTCCCACTCTCCCTCGTCGTTGGTATACAGCAGCGGAAGTCCGTGCGTACGGCATATGATGGGGCGCCATTCATAAATGGTACAGGCATGGTCGACCAGGAATACGCAATCCCCTTCGGCGACATCCTTTGCGATCCTGATCTCCTTTTCCCTGATATTTTTCAGGATGGAATAAAACTCGATCGGGAAGATTTTATAATCCATGCAACATGCCGAACAGCCTTTCCTGCACACCATATGCGAATGGTGGACCTCCTCCAGCTGCCGGGTTGCCTGATCGATCTGCCCCACCAGTTTTTGGTATTTCTGAAATACTTTTTCCTCCTTTTCCATGTCCCCGTAAAGTTAATTGAAAAGGAAACATGCACCTGCCTCCCAGACACAGGTCGGTAAATATTTTCTTTTCGCTATTTTTGGGACCAAACCTAAAGAAAACATCCGATATGGCACGACTGCTTCACCGCGCGCTATTGATGGCCGCACTCATTTTTTCCACTTCCGGACTATATGCACAACAATCCCTGAAATTTTTGTACCAGGACACCAACCTGCCACTCGAGCAACGGGTCGACCTGCTGGTTTCGGAAATGACACTGGACGAGAAAATCGGGCAGCTGCTCTATACCGCACCGGCCATCGACCGCCTTGGCGTTCCTGCGCACAACTGGTGGAATGAAAGCCTCCACGGGGTAGCCCGGGCAGGTTATGCCACAGTCTTTCCACAGTCGATCACCATTGCGGCCTCGTGGGACAAAGACCTCATGAACCGGGTGGCCACGGTGATCTCCGACGAGGCCCGGGCCAAGCACCACGAAATGGCGCGCCGGGGCAAGCGCGGATTGTACCAGGGACTGACCTTCTGGTCGCCCAACATCAACATATTCAGGGATCCCCGATGGGGACGCGGTCATGAGACCTATGGCGAAGACCCCTACCTGACCGGGAAAATGGGTGCCGAATTCGTGAAGGGTTTGCAGGGCGACCATCCCGACTACCTCAAGGTGGTGGCCACGGCCAAACATTATGCCGTGCATTCGGGACCGGAGCCGTTACGCCACGAGTTCAATGCCGTGGTGGGCGAACGCGACCTGTACGAAACCTACCTGCCTGCCTTCAGGGAGTTGGTCGTCAACGGCAAGGTGCAGTCGATCATGTGTGCCTACAACCAGTTCAGGGGCGACCCGGCCTGCGCCAACCCTTATCTGTATGGAATACTGCGTAACGACTGGGGCTTTAATGGTTATATCGTCTCCGACTGCTGGGCCATCAGTGATTTCTACACTTTCCAGAATTATTCTAAGGATGCCGCCGAGGCGTCTGCGGTGGCCGTCAAGGCTGGCACCGATTTGAACTGTGGCGTATCCTACGGAAAACTGGGAGAAGCCGTCACCAGGGGTCTTATCAGCGAAAGTGATATCGACGTGGCCGTCAAACGGCTCTTCGAAACCCGTTTCAGGTTGGGCGTTTTCGACCCGCAGGAAAAGGTGCCTTATGCACAGATCCCCTTTGCCGTCAACACCTCCGACAAACACAATACACTGGCTCGCGAGGCCGCCCAAAAGAGCATCGTGATGCTGAAAAACAATAACCAGATCCTGCCCCTGACCAGCTCTGCCCGCACCATTGCGGTAATCGGACCCAATGCCGACAATTTCGAGGCACTACTGGGCAATTATAACGGGATCCCCAAAGAGCCGGTCACGGTGCTGCAGGGAATCCGCAACAAGTTTGAGCCCCGTGCCAGGGTACTCTATGCCGAAGGCTCGCACCTGGCCGAGGGTGTACACAACCTGAAGCCGCTGCCATCGGCCTTCCTCATGACCGAAGAGGGGAAACAGGGCGTCAAGGGCGAATACTTTGCAAATGGAAACCTCGAAGGGGAGCCGGCCTTTGTGCGGACCGACGACCAGGTCAATTTCTACTGGGAGTCGCACTCTCCCGCCCCGGAACTGCCCGACGACAATTTCAGTGTCCGCTGGACCGGCTACATCGTGCCCCCCACTTCCGGAACCTATCGTATCGGTACCTGGGGTATGCCCGACGTGCAGCTCTGGCTCGAGGGTGAGAAGCTGATCACCTTTAAATCGGACCACCATGCCTTCCACGAGGAAAAACCGGTCGAGCTCGAGGCCGGTAAAAAATATAAGTTCGTTTACGAGTACCGCAATACATTCGGTGACGGTGACGCCAAACTTCTCTGGGCCATGCCCGACGACGAAATGCTTGACAAGGCCGTGGCCGTAGCCCGTCAGGCCGACGTGGTGGTCCTGGTGCTGGGATTGTCGCAGCGCCTCGAAGGCGAGGAAATGGGCATCAAGGTCGACGGATTCGAGGGGGGCGACCGTACCCACCTGAACCTGCCAACCATCCAGGAGGAACTGATGAAGGCCATCAAGGCCACAGGGAAACCCACCGTGCTGGTGTTGCTCAACGGAAGTGCGTTGTCGGTGAACTATGCCGCAGATAACATGGATGCCATCCTCACGGCAGGTTATCCCGGACAACAGGGCGGCAACGCCGTGGCCGACGTCCTGAACGGCGACTACAACCCTGCCGGTCGGCTTCCGCTCACGTATTATAAGTCGGTCGACCAACTCCCGCCGTTTGAGGAGTACGACATGACCAACCGCACCTATCGCTATTTCACCGGTGATCCGCTTTATCCCTTTGGATTCGGGCTCAGCTTCACCACCTTCGCCTATTCCGACCTGAAAGTTCCGCAATCGGTAACGGCCGGACAACCCGTCAAGGTATCGGTGAAGGTCACCAATACCGGAAAACTTGCCGGCGAAGAGGTGGTACAGCTCTACCTCACCGACGAGAAAGCGTCAACACCCCGTCCGATACGCCAGCTCGAAGGATTTGAGCGCATCAGCCTGAAACCCGGCGAGTCGAAAGTGGTGGAATTCACCCTCGATCCACGCCAGCTCTCTCTCATCAACAATAAAGAACAACGCGTGATCGAACCGGGATGGTTCACCATCGCAACCGGCGGCAAACAGCCCGGCTTCACCGGCCCAGCCGACGCCACCACCACCGATGTCATCACTACCCGCTTCCGCGTTACCGGGCGCGAATTCCCCATGGATAAGTAGCAAAGTGAGTTTGCCTTTATCTGTGGCCGCAGGCCACGGATAAAGGTCTAAAATCAAAAAGAGCAAGATTGCTTCGCAATCTTGCTCTTTTTTATTGAAATTTTTTACATTTGGTGGAAAATAGTATCCAAATTATGACATTACGAAATCATCTGGATGATGTGGACCTCAAAATCCTCGACATCATCAGCCGCAACGCAAGAATTCCGTTTAAGGATGTAGCCAGTGAGGTTGGAATTTCAAGAGCTGCTGTTCACCAAAGGGTTAACCGGATGGTTGAGCTTGAAGTAATCACGGGATCGGGCTATTACGTGAATCCAAAAAAGGTCGACTACCGCACCTGTACCTATATCGGTATCTTCCTCGAAAAGGGCGGTATCTACACCGATGTGGCCAACCGCCTGCAGGAAATTCCGGAAATTGTCGAATGTCATTATACCACCGGACAGTATGCGATTTTTGTCAAGGTGTATGCCAAGGACAACGAGCACCTGAAAAACATACTGAGCGAGCACATCCAGAAGATCCAGGGGGTATCAAGTACCGAAACGTTCATCTCGCTCGAGGAGACTTTCCGCAGAAGTCTTCCCATTTATTCGTGAGTCAGCCGCGACGCATGACCTTCCTCCTGCAACAATCGCCAGGAAGCTACCAATTCTTTCAGGGATCCGGCAGTTTCCTGATGGCTACTCGTGGGCCAGTCCGCGCTGCCTGACCGCCTCATACATCATCAGCGAGGCAGCTACCGAAACGTTCAGAGAACCGATGGTCCCGAGAATCGGTATTTTGGCAAGATGGTCGGCCGCACGCAGCATGGCGGGTGAAATCCCTTTGTCTTCGGCCCCCATGATGATGGCCAGCGGTCCCGACATGCCCACGCGGGTATAGTCGTCGGCGGCCTTTTCGGTGGCGGCCACGACCGTGATCCCCGAATTTTTGAGAAAATCTATGGTGGTGCCCATGTTGGCTGACCTGCACACCGGGACGATATTCAATGCCCCGGCCGAGGTTTTCACGGCATCGGCACCAATGCGGGCGGCTCCCTTCTCGGGGATCACCACGGCATGGACGCCGGCACATTCGGCCGACCGCACAATCGCCCCGAAATTGCGGACGTCGGTTACCTGATCGAGCAGCAGGATCAGCGGCTCTTCCCCTTTTTCAAAAATGGCGGGCAATATATCCTCGATCCGGAAGAATTCGACCGAGGCCATCAAGGCCAGTACCCCCTGGTGGTTTTTCCGGGTGATCCGGTTGATTTTCTCGAGCGGCACATACTGGAAAGGAATCTCGAACTCCTTGATCAGCTGGTACAATTCCCCGAACAACTCATTCGACAAACCATTTTTGATCAGGACCTTGTCGATGCTCCTGCCGGCGCGGATCGCCTCAATCACCGCACGGGTGCCAAACACGAAATCTTCCTTAGGTTCGCTACGATCGGCAATTACCAGCTTTTTTTTGTATTCCATTCTTCCAGTTCGTTATGAAGCCGCTCCCATGACTCCATGGTATCGGCGAGTTCTTTTTTCACGTTTTCGTAATCCCCGAAAAAATCGTCGTGGTTGATCTTGTCGGGATTGGCCAGCAGGGCATCCATCTCACTGATCTTCTTTTCCAGCCGGGTGATGTCCTCTTCTGCGGCGGCCACGCTCTTTTCGAGGCGGGTGATATTCTTGTTGATGTTCTTGCGTTCCTCAAACGACAGCTCCTCCTGCACCGGATCCGGTGCGGCTTTCATCATCTCGCGGTCAGCAGTTCTGGTGGTCTGCCGGGCCTCGAGCTCTTTCAGCGACTCCATCTTTTTGTCCTGAAGGAAGTCGTAGATGCCTCCCAGGTGTTGCCTCAGTTTCTTGTTCCTGAATTCATACACGCAGGTCACCAGTCCGTCGAGAAATTCGCGGTCGTGCGAGACCAGCAACACGGTGCCGTCATAGTCGGCCAGCGCCTGTTTCAGGATGTCCTTGGTACGCATGTCGAGGTGGTTGGTGGGTTCGTCTAGCACCAGGAAGTTTACCGGTTCGAGCAACAGGCGGATCATGGCCAGACGGGTACGTTCCCCGCCCGACAGCACGCTCACCTTCTTGTCGACTTCCTCTCCCGAGAACAGAAAAGCCCCCAGGATGTCGCGGATCCGGGTGCGGACGTCGCCCACGGCAATCTGGTCGATGGTTTCGAGCACCGTCAGGTTATTGTCGAGCAGCTGCTCCTGGTTCTGGGCAAAATAGCCGATCTTCACGTTGTGTCCCAGCTTCATCTCGCCGTCGTACGTGATTTCGTTCATGATGATCCTTGCCAGGGTGGTCTTCCCCTCCCCGTTTCGTCCCACGAATGCGATCCGCTCGCCCTTCATGACTGTCAGGTCGATGTCGTCGAGCACGCGCAGCGAGCCGTAATCTTTGGTGACACCGCGGGCCTCGACCACCACGTTCCCCGAACGGGGTGAGGGTGGGAACCGCAGTCTTACGGCACTGTTGTCCTCCTCTTCCACTTCCAGCCTGTCGAGACGGTCGAGAGCCTTCACGCGCGACTGCACCTGCACGGCCTTGGAAGCCTTGTAGCGGAAGCGCTCGATGAACTTTTCGGTGTCGTCGATCAGCTTCTGCTGGTTCCGGAAAGCGGCCAGCTGCTGTTCGCGCTGCTCCTGTTTCCAGACCTGGAAGGCGGTATAATTCATGCGCTGGTCCGAAATCTTTGCCAGCGAAATTTCTATCGTACGGTTGGTGATGTTGTCAAGGAAAGCTTTGTCGTGCGACACGAGCACCACGGCGCCCCGGTAGTTCTTCAGGAAATCCTCGAGCCATTGGATCGACTCGATGTCGAGGTGGTTGGTCGGTTCGTCGAGGAGGAACACGTCGGGATTTTTGAGCAGCAGTTTGGCCAGCTCGATACGCATACGCCATCCACCGCTGAACTCGGAAGTCATACGCTGGAAATCGGAGCGCTCGAAACCCAGTCCGGCGAGGGTCTGCTCCATGGCAGCCTCGTAGTTGTCGCCCCCCAGAAGCCTGAGACGTTCGCCCAGTTCGTGGTGTTCTTCGATCAGTTTCAGGTATTCGTCGCTGTGGTAATCCTCGCGCACCGCCAGAAGGTGGCTCAGCTCGGCGATCCGCTCCTGCATGTCGAGCAGCGGCTTGAAGGCGAGGCGGGTTTCCTCGATGACGTTTCGCGAATCGGAAAGTATCATTTGCTGAGGCAGGTAACCGATGGTGACATCCTTCGGCATCGACACCCGTCCCGCGGACGGTGAAAGCTGTCCCGACATCATTTTGAGCAGCGTGGTTTTCCCCGCCCCGTTTTTGCCGGTCAGGCCAATCCGGTCACGAGCCCCCACCAGGAAGCTGATCTCCCTGAACAACTCAAACCCACCAAAATTCAACGATACCTTATCTACCGAAATCATAAACTCCTTTTCAAGCGCCCAAAGATAATCATTTAGCAGAAAACCCCGTAGGGGTGATACGATTGTAACCAAGCGTATCAAGGATCACACTCGAACCCCGTAGGGGTGACATGATTGTGACCGGGAGCACCATGGCTCACACAAGAACCCCGTAGGGGTGACACATCTGTAACCGAATGGATATGATCATCAAACGCTAACCCCGTAGGGGTGACATGATTGTAACCCCGTACAGGTGACACGCCCCTAACCCCGTAGAGGTGACACGATTGTAACCGCATGGAAAGTGAAAAACAGGAAAACCCCATCGGGGTGACATGATTGTAACCCCGTAGGGGTGGCACGCCCCTAACCCCGTAGGCGTAACACGATCAGAACCCCGTAGGGGTGACACGATTGTAACCGCATGGAAAGTGAAAAACAGGAAAACCCCATCGGGGTGACACGATTATAACCCCGTAGGGATGACAGGCTTATAGAACCCCGTAGGGATGACACGATCATAACCCCGTAGGGATGACAGGCTTATAGAACCCCGTAGGGGTGACATGATTATAACCCAGCAGGGATGGCACGCCCTTAACCCCGTAGGGGTGACATGATTGTAACCCCATCGGGATGACACGATCATAACCCCGTAGGGATGACAGGCTTATAGAACCCCGTAGGGGTGACACGATTGTAACCCAGCAGGAGTGGCACGCCCCTAACCCCATAGGGGTGGCACGATCATAACCTCGTAGAGGTGACACGATTGTAACCGCATGGAAAGTGAAAAACAGGAAAACCCCATCGGGGTGACACGATTGTAACCAGCAGAGGAGTCAGGCTAATAACCCCGTAGGGATGACATGATCATAACCCCGTAGGGGTGACAGGCTTATAGAACCCCGTAGGGATGACAGGCTTATAGAACCCCGTAGGGTTGACATGATTATAACCCAGCAGGAGTGGCACGCCCCTAACCCTGTAGGGGTGACACGATCATAACCTCGTAGAGGTGACACGATTGTAACCGCATGGAAAGTGAAAAACAGGAAAACCCCATCGGGGTGACACGATTGTAACCAGCAGAGGAGTCAGGCTAATAACCCCGTAGGGATGACACGATCATAACCCCGTAGGGATGACAGGCTTATAGAACCCCATCGGGGTGACATGATTGTAACCCCGTAGGGATGACACGATCATAACCCCGTAGGGGTGACACGATTGTAACCGCATGGAAAGTGAAAAACAGGAAAACCCCATCGGGGTGACATGATTATAACCCAGCAGGAGTGGCACGCCCCTAACCCCGTAGGGATGACACGATCATAACCCCGTAGGGGTGACACGATTGTAACCGCATGGAAAGTGAAAAACAGGAAAACCCCGTAGGGGTGACATGATTATAACCCCGCAGGAGTGGCACGCCCCTAACCCATCGGGGTGACACGATCATAACCCCGTAGGGGTGACACGATTGTAACCGCATGGAAAGTGAAAAACAGGAAAACCCCATCGGGGTGACACGATTGTAACCCAGCAGGAGTGGCACGCCCATAACCCCATAGGGGTGGCACGATTGTGACCGAATGGAGATGGAAAAAAGATGATACCACCCATCCCAAAAATCATATTTTTAATTACATTTGTTCATTATAATACCTAACATCACTCAAAACATCCATCCTATGCCCAATACCTATTCCCAAATTTACCTCCAAATTGTATTAGTCGTGAAATACCGTGAAAACCTGCTACAAAAAACCTGGCGTGAAGATGTTTTCAAATACATAATGGGAATAATAAATAACAAGGGACATAAGGCCATCATTGTCAATGGTGTGGCAGACCATGTCCACATACTTGTCGGATTTGCTCCTTCAGGCTCGATATCCGATCTTGTAAGGGACATAAAAAACAACTCATCAAAGTACATCAATGACCATAATTTCCTGCATCGCAAATTCTCGTGGCAGGGAGGATATGGGGTATTTTCCTATTCACATTCACACCTCGATATGGTATACAAATATATCAGCAACCAAGAGCAACATCATAAAAAGTCCAGTTTCAGGGATGAATATCTTGAGTTCCTGAGAAAGTTCGAAGTTGATTTTGATGATCGATATTTATTCGACTGGATAGATTGATGTGTCACCCCTACGGGGTTCTGCAGTTTATATGATTGGCGTACGTGGTTATAATCATGCCATCCCGATGGGATTGGTGTGGTCCCCATCATTGGGATACTATTAACCATTGGTGATGTTTTCTGATGTGTTACCCCTACGGGATTCTGCAGTTTATATGGTTGGCTTACGTGGTTATAATCATGCCATCCCGATGGGATTGGTGTGGTCCCCATCATTGGGAAATGCTTTTCAAAGGTAAATCAATCATAACCTCGTAGAGGTGATACGATTGTAACCCCGTAGGGGTGACATGGTTGTAACCAGGCGTATCAAGGATCACACAAGAACCCCGTAGGGGTGACACTATTGTAACCGAATGGCATGTGAATCATCGCAGAATCCCTTAGGGGTGACAGGCTTATAAAACCTCGTAGAGGTGATACGATCTTAACCCCGTAGGGGTGACACCCTTATTTGATCTCCACCTGCCTCTTGAATTCCATTTCGAGCGAAATGAAGGTTTCGGTGCGGGCGATGCCGTCGATTTCCTGTAACTGGTCATCGATCAGCTTCTTGAGGTGTTTGTTGGTTTTGGTCAGCACCTTGATGAAAATGGCATACTGTCCGGTGGTATAATGGCACTCCACCACCTCGGGAATTTTGGTGAGCGCTTCCACCACCTTACGGTGGTTCTTGGCCTTCTCGAGATAGATGCCCATGTAGGCCATGGTGTTGTAACCCAGCTTCTGCGGATTGAGGATGAATTCGCTTCCCGAAACCACGCCAATATTCAGCAGACGCTGCACCCGCTGGTGGATTGCAGCGCCCGACACATTGCACTCCCTGGCCACTTCCAGAAACGGAATCCTCGCATTCTTGGTGATCAGTCTAAGGATCTTTTCATCCAGGGCATCAATGTCGGCCACAGGCTCTTGCAGATTGTCATTATTCATGGCAGGGAAGTTTTTATGGTACTTACGAATTCTATTGCAAAACTAAAAAAATATTACAAATCATAAGAAATCCTGTGAAATATCATAACAAATATGACAATGTGTAAGCCATTCCCCATTAATCCGACTTTCGAACAAATGTCTTTATAGTTCAAAATCAGCGAGTCAGCATCCTGTCGGCTGCCTGCCGGATGTCGTTGCCCGACGGTGCCTGGAAAATTCTCAGTCCAAACTCGGGAACCACGGCAAACACATGGTCGAAGATGTCGGCCTGGATGCCCTCGTAAACGGCCCAGGCGGTTTCCTTGCTGAAGACGTAAATCTCAATGGGCAATCCTTTGTCTCCGGGCTGTAATTGCCGCACCAGAAAGGTCATGTCCTGCCTCAGATTCGGATTGGCCCGCAGGTAATTGTCGAGGTATTTCCTGAAGATCCCCACGTTGGTCTGGCGCCGTCCGCTGATCAGGTCCTCATCGGCCAGTTTGCGTTCCTTGTTGTATTGGGTGATTTCCTCCTGCTTTTTGATGACATATTCGCGAATCAGTTCATAACGCTCAAATTTCTTCAGCATATCGACATCGACAAACCGGATCGAATTGACGTCGATGAAGATGGAGCGCTTGATGCGGCGGCCCCCCGACTCCTCCATGCCCTTCCAGTTGTTGAACGACTCCGACACCAGGGCGTAAGTCGGGATGGTGGTGATGGTCTTGTCCCAGTTCTGCACCTTCACTGTGTTGAGGGTGATGTCGATGACCGTCCCGTCGGCCCGGTGCGAAGGCATTTCAATCCAGTCACCGATTTTTACCATGTCGTTTGCCGACAACTGGATAGAGGCGACAAATCCCAGGATGGTGTCCTTGAAGACCAGCATCAGCACGGCCGCCATGGCTCCCAGTCCGGCAATCAGCACCGTGGGATCCTTTCCCAGGATCACCGCCACGACCAGAATGGCGCTCAGGAAATAGATCAGGATCTTCAGCAACTGAAGGTACCCCTTGATGCTGCGGTGGTGGGCATAGCTCGTGGTCATGTAGATGTCGTTGACCGCATTCAGGACTGTGCTGATGATGTAGATGGCCACCACGATGATGTAGATCTTCACCCATTTCAGCAAAATGATACCCAGTCCGGGATAGTAGTCGGCCACGATGCGGGCCATGGTCTCTGCCGGAATTTCGGTCACGTTTTGCATGAGTGCGGGACCGGCGAAATGGATGCTGTTATAAAGGATAACGGCCGGCACCAGATGGGCCAGACTGTTAAAGACCTTCCTTTTCAGGAGGATGTCGTCCCAGTCGGTGGAAGTGCGGGCCACAACCCTTCGGGCAACCAGCAGCATGATGTACCGGGTAAGCTTGAAGGCCACCCAGGCCACCACCAACAGGGCGACAATTGATATAAAGGCCGACAAGGGCTTGGCGGCAGGTTCAAAAAAAGCCTGTTCCCTGAAAAAGCCGAGCAAAAATTTATAAAGTTCCTGTACCATAGTTTTCCCGTTCCCTCTTATCTTTAGCCCACAAAATTACAAAAAATGAAGCATTGGGTCCGTTTTTTTATTTTAGCCGCCTTACTGTCAACCTTAACCTCGGTAACAGCGCAAAGATCTTTCAAAGAGAATTTTGAGGACAACACCCTCCGGTTTGATTTTGTCCTGGCCGGGAACCATCAGGAGATCGACGTTTTCCCCGAACAGATGAAGAAAGAGCCGGGATGGGCCGGCACGATGCGTGTCGACACCGACGGACCCGACTACGGGACATACCGGTTCAGGCTGGTTGACCCCACCAGCAACGAACTCCTCTTTGTAAAGGGATTCACCACCCTGTTCCAGGAGTGGCAAACGACCGCAGAAGCCAAAAAGATCAGCAAATCGTTCTACCAGGGAATCTTTATGCCCTTTCCGAAGAAACCGGTCACGCTGGTCATCGAGTCAAGAAATTACGACGGCCAATTTGAGATGATTTACCAGACATTGGTTGATCCCGCAAATTATTTCATCAGGGAGGAGACAGCCACGCCCGACGTGACCGTGATTTCGGGCAAGGGAGAATCGCACCGGAAGGTCGACCTTGTATTTCTTGGCGAAGGGTACACCACCGAACAGAAGGAAAAATTCCTGGCCGATGTCCAACGAATGACCGATTATCTCTTTTCGGTTGAGCCCTTTGACAAAAACCGCGACCGTTTTATCGTCAAGGCGGTGTGGACACCCTCCGCAGAAAAGGGCACCGATGTCCCGGGCACCCGGATCTACCGCAATACAAAGTTTAACTCCACCTTTTATACGTTTGACGTAGACCGTTACCTGACCACCAGTGACATGCGGTCGGTGTACGATGCGCTGTCGGGCGTCACGTGGGACCACTTCTTCCTGCTGGTCAACACCGAAATGTACGGGGGAGGTGGATTTTACAACCTGATGGGCATCGGCTCGACCGACCATGCCTTGTCGGAAAAAGTGATGGTGCATGAATTCGGCCATTCGTTTGCAGGCCTGGGCGACGAATACTACAACTCGGAAGTGGCGTACGAGGACTTCTACAACCTGAAGGTCGAACCCTGGGAGCCGAACATCACGACGCTGGTCGATTTCGAATCGAAGTGGAAGCACATGCTGAAACCGGGTACCCCTGTGCCCACCCCACGGGAGGCAAAATTCACCCAAACGTTGGGCGTGTTTGAAGGAGGCGGCTACATGAACAAGGGGATTTACAGTCCGATGATGGATTGCCGCATGAAGAGCAATGTCACCAATGATTTTTGTCCGGCGTGCCAGTCGGCCATCCAGCGGATCATCGATTTGCATTGTGAGTGATGGTTGCTGTCGGCCCCCTGCCGGTAGGGTACCGACAGTGTAATTAGACGTAATTTTCACACATCTTTAATACATCTTGTATAGTTCCAACTATACAAGCACTATTCAATATATGTACAATATATGTACAAGTACCCTGTCGGTACCATACCGATCCAATAAGAGAGGGGTACCCGGCTGCGCCGGGTACCCCTCTCTTACAATTATTTTTCAGGCGGCGGTGCCGCCTGAAAAATTACCTCCTACCGAAGACGTATCTCACCGATAAGGCCACCTCGTCGGCGAGGCCCAACGGTTTGCCCAACACGTTGATGGCAGGCTTGAAGTCAAGACTGAAGTTGAACGGGATCTCGGTGATGTTGTATTCCATCCCGATGATGCCGTCGATACCGATCACCGAATAGTTGTCGGCACGGTCATCCTTGTAAAACTTGTTCCACGACCCGATATGTGCGCCACCGCCATAATACCAGTAGAGTCCGGTGATGCCGAACGCCTGGGCGTGCACCTCGTAGAGGCCCGTGACCAGGAAACCGTTGAACCGGGTGCTGAGCAACGCTTCAAGGGCTGCATCGCCCGCAATGAAATGTTTGAAGGTGATCCCGGCGGTGGGACTGCCCCTCAGGCCGATGCCTGTCCGGTAGTCCTGGGCGTTTGCTGCCAGGGCCATTCCTGTTATCAAAACCAATATGATCCAAATTTTTCTCATGACTGTTGATTTAAGGTGATTTTATTTTTTAAGGTGTGTCTCTGTATCGTTTGGTGAGGTCGCCATAACACTCGATCCTCCGGTCGCGCAGGAAGGGCCACCAGCGGCGCACCTGTTCGCTTCGCGACAGGCTGATGTCGTGTACGATAACCTCTTCGCGGTCGGCCGACGCCCGGTTGAGGAACTCGCCCTGCGGACCACAGATAAAGCTGTTGCCCCAGAACTGGATGCCATTGGTTTGTCCCGAAGGATCGGGCTCATGCCCGGTGCGGTTCACGGACACCACCGGCAATCCGTTGGCCACGGCATGTCCCCGCTGCACGGTCACCCATGCCTCGAGCTGCCGCCCCTTCTCGTCGTCGGTATCGCTGCTCTCCCACCCAATCGCCGTGGGGTAGATCAGGATTTCGGCACCCGCGAGTGCCATCATGCGGGCAGCCTCGGGATACCACTGGTCCCAGCAGACCAGCACACCCAGCCTGCCGACCGACGTGTCGACGGGATGGAAGCCCAGGTCACCAGGGGTGAAGTAAAATTTTTCGTAATAGGCCGGATCGTCGGGGATGTGCATCTTCCGGTACTTCCCGGCGATGGAGCCGTCCATCTCGAAAACCACGGCCGTGTTGTGGTAGAGCCCGGGAGCCCTGCGTTCAAACAGCGAGGTGACCAGCACGATCCCGTGTTCGCGGGCCAGATCGGCATAATACCGGGTGGTCTCCCCCGGGATTTCCACGGCCAGGTCGAAGAGGTCGACATTCTCGGTCTGGCAGAAATAGAGGCTGTCGTGCAGCTCCTGCAAAACCACGAGCTCCGCGCCCTGTGCCACGCATTCGGCGATCTTCCCCGAAATCTTTATTTGGTTCTCCCGTGCATCAGCCGAGCAGGTCTGCTGGATGATCCCGGTACGTACTATTTTCTCGTTCATGATAAAAATCCTTTGGGTATCTGCATGGTTATACAATGCAGCGATCCATTTTGTTTAATCAAAGATACACAATTGACCGGAACGATTTCGCGATCGGCAAATACCTGTGCAAGGATCTCCAGGGCACGGCCATCCTCGGGTGCATCGTAAACCGGCACCAGCAAGGCACCATTGATGATTAAGAAGTTGGCATAAGTGGCCCCCATTCTCCGGCCCTCGTCGTCGTATCGTGCACTGACCATGGGCAGCGGCACCAGCCGGTAAGGCTGACCGTCAGCACGGCGGAACGTGGCCAGTTGCTCCTCCATTTTCTTCAGGTCAACATAGTGGGAATCCTTCGGATCGGTGCACTGGACATACGCGATGGTCTGTTCGTCGCAAAGCCGCGCCAGGGTATCAATATGGCTGTCGGTATCGTCGCCCTCGAGGTGGCCATGGTCGAGCCAGAGGATCCGTTCGGCACCCAGCTCGGCCACCAGCTTCTGTTCGATTTCCGTCTTCGACATGTCGGGATTCCGGTTGGGATTGAGCAGGCATACCGAGGTGGTCAGGATGGTTCCCTTGCCGTCGGATTCGATGCTTCCGCCCTCGAGGATAAAATCGCGGCAGTTGATATAGAGCACGTTTTGCCTGAAAGCCTTCTGCCCGAAAAACTTCGAGGTGATCTGGTCGTCGAGGGTCGCGTCAAACTTGTTGCCCCAGCCATTGAAGCCGAAATCCTTCACCACCGGGTGGGTGCCGGCAAACAGGCAGATCGGGCCATGGTCGCGGGCCCAGGTATCGTTTGACGGAATCTCGAAGAATTCGATCTTCTCCAGTTGTTCCGGGGTAAACTTTGATTTCACCTCCTCGGCATCCTGGCAAACGATGAGCAACCGCTGCCTTTTGACGATTTCGAGCGAGATGTTGACGTAGGTTTCTTCAACCTCGCCGAGCATGGTTGCCCAGTCGGTGCCCTCGTGGGGCCAGGTCAGCATGACGGCGTCCTGGTCGGCCCACTCGGCGGGCAGACTTGGGGTGACATTTCTGTTCATACGTGTGGATTATTGCATGAGGGTGTATACCTCGTCGATGATCTCCGCCAGTTTCAGGTCGCGGAGGGTGACCTTCCCCTGGTCGTGCGACGACAGGGTAACGGTAACTTTTTTATATCCGTGCAGCAGGATGTCGGGGTGATGGTCATTCAGCTCCGCGGCATCGGCCACCTTATTGATAAATTCGACCGCCTGTTTGAAATTTGCGAATTCAAACTCCCGGCTGATCGACTCCTTGCTTCCATTCCAATCCATACTTTTTCGTTTTGCGTGATTCGTGAACCAGAAAAACTCCAAATTACAACAATTTATTATTGCCCGAACACATAGGAGATAATATTGGCCCCCATTTGCAGGGCTTTTTGCCTTACTTCCTCGGGATCATTGTGCACTTCGGCATCTTCCCAGCCGTCACCGAGGTCGGCCTCATAGGTATAGAGGCACACCAGCCGGTCGTCGATAAAGAGTCCGAAGGCCTGCGGAGGCTTGTTGTCGTGCTCGTGGATCTTGGGCAAGCCGTCGGGGAAGTTGTATTTCTGGCTGAAGATGGGAAAATTGTTGGGCAATTCCACGAAATCCCTTTCGGGGAAGACCTTCTTCATCTCGCGGCGGATAAAGGCATCGATGCCATAATTGTCGTCGATGTGCAGGAAACCGCCCGATTCGAGGTAGAGGCGCAGGTTGCGGGCGTCGGACGACGAGAACACCACGTTGCCGTGTCCAGTCATGTGCACGAACGGGTAATTGAAGATTTCCTGCGAGCCCACCTCCACCGTTGCCGGCTCGGGATGGATATTACTCCGCAACTCCGAGTTGCAAAACCGGATCAGGTTCGGCAACGATGTCGGGTTGGAGTACCAGTCGCCCCCCCCGCCATACTTCGCCAGCGCAATTTTCACCGAGGTGTTTTGGGCCGGTGATACCACCGGCACCATTAATAGCATTATTATCAATATTTTAACCATTCTTCATCTTTTATTTTTTGTTTTTGTACCGGGCGTAGCCCGGTACAAAAACTGATTAAAAGGATTTGAGGATTGCCGAAGGCAAGCCTCAAATCCGCCAATCCGCTGGCAAATTGGCCGATTTGCTGTTTCATGTGGCGCAGCCTCATGAAGACACTTCAAATTTCCTTACTTTTGCCTAAAATCCAATACCCAATGCATCTTTTTTATACGCCCGGGGTGTCCGGGAACCCGATACAACTTGACGAGACCGAGTCGGGACATGCCGTGAAGGTGTTGCGGCTGCGGGTCGGCGACGCCGTGGTGGTGGTCGACGGGGAAGGTGGATGGCACGAGGGGACCATTGCCGATCCCCATCATAAGCGCTGCATGGTGCAGGTCGACCGTTCGGTCATGAATTTCGAAAAGCGCAATTACGAGGTGCATATTGCCGTGGCGCCCACCAAGAACAGCGACCGGCTCGAGTGGTTCCTCGAGAAGGCCACCGAGATCGGGATCGACCGTTTGGTGCCCCTTCATTGCACCCACAGCGAACGGAAAAACGTAAACACGGAGCGTCTCAAGAAGGTGGCCATCTCGGCCATGAAGCAATCACTGAAAGCCTGGTTACCCGAGGTTTCGGAACTGACGAAGTTTGAGACACTCATCCGGGAGCCCTTTGAGGGAAAGAAGTTCATCGCCCACTGCTACCCCGGCGAGAAGGTCCATTTAAAGGATGCCCTCCAGCCCCACGACAAGGCCCTGGTGATGATCGGCCCGGAAGGCGACTTCTCCCCCGAAGAGGTGGAACTCGCTATGGCAAATGGGTTTATCCCGGTGACATTGGGGGATGCACGGCTGAGGACCGAGACTGCCGCGCTGGTGGCAGTGATGACTGGGGCGCTGGTTTGTGCCGGGAAAGGATGACATCTTTTTCGTTGAGGACCTCTTCGGAAAGGATGACATCTTTTTCGTTGAGGACCTATTCGGAAAAGATGTCATCCTCTCGTTGCAAAAGGATGACATCCTCTCGTTGCATCTGTCATCGGAAAGGATGTCATCCTCTCGTTGAGGACCTCTTCGGAAAGGATGTCATCCTATCGTTGAAATAAAATACAATTCTATCTCTGTTTTACTTCAACAATCTTCATTTTAAGGTTTTAATTTAATTGTCCAATTAATTTTTGCTAACCTGGATTTTATCCCCTTCAATGTATCCAAAACCAAATCTTCACCAGGTAAGACTCCATAAACCAAATACTTAAAATCACCGATATAAACAGTTCTAAGATCGATCCAAATACTATCCAAATCCTTAAAAATCAATGATTGGTTGGGATGATGAATTAACCATTGATTATTATTTTTAAAGCTTACAATATCATCATTAGCTACTTTCAACAGCATTTCGTCAAAAGCGGGAGAGTTGAAAAAATCCAATAAACCTGGTTGCAGTAGCAGCTGGTGCAGATCGTATGTATGTCTGATTTTTTTCTTCAAAACTTCTACTGGATTTGGTTCATACGAAAAACGGACCAAGCTCATTATCTTTTCGCAAATCGTTCTTTCAGGCTCCAGAACCCGAATTTCAAACGGTAAAAGACCATATTCACGAGCCATTTCTTCCTGTCCATTATTCAACATCATTTCTCCAATGAAGGAGTTTATTGATTTCACCGTATTTGGTTCGTAGTATCCCAGCCAGGTTGCTTCCACAACGATTGAATCCCGAACTTGCCCGAAATCATCCTGAAATTCTTTGTTGTAAGAATGTGCAGTCTTACGATTCATCCCTCTTTTCTGGGTTAACCCCTCAATGTTAATCTCTGGCAATACTGAATTTACAACTTCACTTATAGTCCTGATTTTTGTGGTTAGCCTGTTATTTGATTCTCCATCGCGCCTTAAGACAATAAGGTCAATATCTTCTGAAAAGCGCTCAATCATCCTATAACATTTCGATAAAGCCGTTCCGCCTTTAAAAACAGTATCGTTCCCAATTGCATCATTAAAAATGGTATGAAGAGCATAAGTAACCCAATAATCCTTTTCAATGAAAATGGTTTTTATCTGTAACTTATCGGCGGTGAATTGGTACTGCTTGCCGGTATAGCGTTTTATTTTCGTGTAGCTTCATTGTATATTCCATTTCTCGGTACTTAACAGTATTTTCGCAACACCAGGCAATTTGTATTTGGTGATGGGGTTAAGCGATTTCAGAAGGGATTGAGTCAAATCGATTTGTTTCAACTGTTCCAGCATCGCACCCAATAATGCACGTGTAACCGGAGGATATTTTAATGCCAGGCGAACCAGTGTGATTTTATCTTTCTCCAGCAAATTTCCTAGAATGGCTAAGAGGCGCCTGCATGACAATTCTATCGTAGAATCGGGTATTTTTTTGATGTACCGAATAGCATCCAGTATTTGCAGCAGGGGAATATTTTCTTTTGTGATTGTATTTTTTTGCTTAATAAACGAAATGGAATAACGTTCGCGTTTGAAACTGGGCCGGATTTCATTTTTGCCGATCTGTATGGTATTGCTTACCTGAGTTGTCAGACCCAGTTGATTGTAAATGCTGTAACCTGTCAGGTAACCTGTAATCCTTCCGTTGTCTTCCAGTAAATCTTTCACTATCTGGGCTTGTTTGGGTTGCAGGTTGCCAAAAGGAGTGTTCTCAGGTTTGTAGTATTTGCCTTTTGATAGCTTGGCAATCTTACCTGACACCACCATCCGGTTGAGTGCTTTTATCACCGCTTCCTTTTTATTCACCTCTGTTATAAAGTCGGAATAGGTGAAAACATATCCTTTCGGAAGTCTATCTAATGTAGATGCTATGTAATCAGAGACTTTCATTGTTTTATAGTTACCACAAATATAACTTATTTGTCCAGTTTATTAATTAAAAAACTGGACATTTTTTAAACTATGATACTTCCTGTAAATCTGACCTGTTTTGGGTTTGCCTTATTTTTTTTGGAACCAAACTCAGAAACAGGTATAGAAAACACTAACCTAAAGAACGGCCAAACTGTGCAGGTCAACTACAATTTAGGCTAATTTCCCCTGTCATTGGCAACGTAGTGAAGAATCTCAAAAGCTGCTCCTTGAGAATGCAGTTAATTCCGTATCGGTAAGGTAATCTGATCGTAGTGCTTCGGCTGCCAGTTGCAATGAAGTCTTGTTCTCTTCATTCCGAATGGATCGGATGGCTTTTTCCACAACATACATCCTGTCAGTGATAGGCAGACTTCGAATTTCTTTTATGATTTCAGCTAGTTTCATGAGATTGAAAATTGAATTGCAATTTACAAATTTTAAGTGATCGCTGAAAGCTACAATGGATGACATCTTTTCGTTGAGGACCTCTTCGGAAAAGATGTCATCCTTAGCGGTGGGGTGGGGTTCCTTACGATGTTTTAACTATAAATGTGTCACCCCTATGGGGTTTTCCTATTTTACCCATGCCCATGCGGTTATAAATGTGTCACCCCTATGGGGTTTTCCAATTTTACCCATGCCCATGCGGTTATAAATGTGTCACCCCTACGGGGTTTTGAGGATGTCATCCCCTTACCGCCCCAGCCGGTACGAAAACTTCACCAGCCACACATCATGCGGGAACTCGCCGAAGAGGCGGCCTAAATCGCGGGAGAAGTCGAAGCTGCCATCGTTGTGGTAGGCTTTGCGGTTCTGTGACCAGACAAGGAAGAGCGTGGACCCGGGCTGGTATTCCCAGCGGATCACCAGGTTGCTCAGGAACTCCTTCACGCTGAAGTCGGGCTGGTCAAAGGTGTACTGCAATCCTGATGCCTCCTGCACGCGGTAGACCTCGGATTCGGTGTTCCACACCACCTCGCCCGGGGCATAATTCCTGAAGCGGTCGTAATAGTTGTCGGCCATGCTGTTGGTGATCATCTTGAAATCGGTATACTTCCCGCTTGCTATGAAGGGCTGTCCCCAATACTGCAGCGACAGCTCGGGTGTCAGGTTGAGGTTGACTCGCAGGGAGGCGCTGACGGTGTTCTGTCGGATGGTCCCGAAGATATAACGGGTGATGTTGCCCACCTCGGCGGTGTTGACATACTGCAGGGAGTTGTGCTGGTGCGAAAAGGCCGGGGTCACCGAGATGCGCAGGGTTTTCGTGGGACGGTAGCCTACCGACAGGTTGACATACTCGCTTTCGCGGTAATGGTTTTCAAAGCTCCGGTTCAGGCTTCCGTTCATGCCCAAAGTGAGTTTCTTCTGGTTATTGGAGCCAAAGCCCCACCAGGTATTCCAGCTGGCCGGGGTTTTCAGGGCAGGCCCCCCACGCAGTTCACTGGTGCGGATGGTCCTTCCGTTGTAGTTGATCCCCCAGTGCACGTCCCAGAAATTCTTGAGGTTAGAGTGCAGGTTGATGTTCGCCCCGGGATTGATCAGCGTACCGCCAAAGTTCCATTCGGTCCATTGGTTAAAATTCCCGTTGAAATCGCGGAAAATGGAAAAAGGCTTGTAAATACGGTAGCCTGCCCAGAACACCTGGAAAATATTGTCGGCCTGACGCATGTAACCGATGTCGTTGAGTTCCAGTCCAGGCGATTTCCATGCCACGGCGGTCATGAACTTCAGGTTGCCGCCCATCTTGCCGAACGTGACCTTGCCGCCCTGACCGGTGAGCGAAGTGCGCGTGGTATCGAGTTTCAGGTGTGTGGCATCCGGGCGCTGGAAAAGGTGTCCCCACGATTTCTGGGTTTCGGTGATGGCCCTTTCCGATCCGGTGACATGACTGAAATAGCTGCTGATGTTGAGCTCCCACGTCTTGTTGTCCCACTTGTGGACGAAGTCGAGTCCACCGGTGTAGGCCGATTTATGCAGGAAGTCGAGGTCATCGGTGCGAAGGTTCCGGTTGACGGCCGTCATCATGCCCCCCAGCCAGGTGTTGCCCCCGTTGAAATCTTTCTGGAGGCGTCCCACAAAAAAGTTGGTCAGCGGCTCCACCTCCACTTCGCGGTCGGACTGGTGGTTGCGGATATCGGCAAACTCACGCGAGGTAACACTCTCGAGGAGTCCGACCGACCAGCCGTCGCTGGTTTTGCCCGTCAGCTTGGCTGCCCCCAGGATGCGGGTAAACTCAGGCATCTCGTAAAATTCATTGTCGGCCACGTCGGGGTTCAGGTGCGGACGGCGCCCAATGCGGCGGGTATAGAAGAGGCTTTCGGTCGAGAGGTCGCCATCGCCGAACATCAGCGGAAACGATAGAATATTTTTGCCCTCGATGAAAAAAGGGCGTTTTTCGGTGAAGAAAGTTTCGTATGTCGACAGGTTCACCTGCGACGGGTCGGCCTCCACCTGTCCGAAGTCAGGATTGACGGTGAGGTCGAGCGTCAGGTTGCTGGTGACGCCGATCTTGCTGTCGAAACCAGCGCTGATGTCCTGCCGCTGACCCTTCGTGCGGAAGGGATTTTCGGGATCCTTCTTGAAACGTTCGGTGCGAGCCACCACATAAGGGGTAAAATCAAACATGCGCCGGGGTTCGATACCCTCGATGCCATTGAGCCGCCCGAATTGCGACACCCAGCTGTTTTTGGCACGTTCGGCAGATTGCCAGAGCGACATATCCTGCTTCCGGAACACCTGGCGGCCAACCTGCAAACCCCATCCATCGGAATGGTTATTCCCGAAACGGAGCTGCGACAGCGGGATGCGAGCCTCGGCATACCAACCCAGCGAATCGGCCGAAGTCTTCACCCACCAGATCGGATCCCAGGTGGGGTCTTCAATGGCCCCGTCGTCGCTGATCACGAAGTCGTACTTCACCCCGGCGGAAGTCACGATAAAGGCAAAGGCCGTGCGACCGTCATTGAACGTGTCGAACTCAATGCCGATCAGGTCGCCATCGGGGTCGTCGCGGCGCGACAGGCGGTTGACGATGCTGTCGGGACAACTGTCGAAAGCCCTGACGCCGACATATAGATTATTGTCGTCGAAGAGCACAGCGAAACTGGTTTGCTGGTATGGGTCAGATCCTTCGACCGGCTGGTATTGGGTGAATTCATTCTGCCAGACGGCCGATTGCCAGGCAGGTTCGTTGAGGAGGCCGTCGACCGACAACACACGGCCGTCGAGACGCGAAGCAGATATGGAACGAGGGGGTGGATTTTGTGCGGCCAGACTGAATGCCAGGCACAGGAAGAACATTGCAATGCTGATTTTCATGGCTGATGATAACGGTTTTGAATATGACGACGTCAAATTCAAAACGTTACACGTTTTTTGCAGGATTGTGCATGATGGGCTGTCGCCCATCACGCACAATCCCATTTTATTGATCTTTTCAGGGCTGCGGAGCAGCCCTGAAAAGATTCAAAACCATGGAAACGGATGTCCCTTCACCTTCGGTGCTGGTGATGGTGACGTTGCCGTCGTGGAGGAGGACGATCTGGCGGACGAGGAGGAGGCCGAGGCCGGTGCCCTGGAGGTTTTTGACGTTGGTGGCGCGGTAAAACTGTTTAAAGAGAAAGGGTTGCTCGGCGGCGGGGATCCCGATGCCCTGATCGGTGATAGTGAGGAGCATCTGGTTGTCGGCCGACTGCAACTCAATGATCACCGGTGACTCGGGATCGGAATATTTGACGGCATTCGACACCAGGTTGTCGAGCACCTGCGACATCAGCTGTTCGTCGATTTTCACGTGCAGTGGTTGTTCGGGAATTATCATGTCGAGCTGGTGGCTCAGCTGGTTCCGGTTCAGGTAATCGGCATGCCACGATTCGAGGAACTCCCTGAAATCCTGTTCCACCGGCGCAAACGAGAGTTCGCCGACGTCGATTTTCGAGATGTTGAGGATCTTGTGGATCATCTCGCGCAGCGAATAGACATTCTTCTTGATTCTTTCGATGTACATCAGCTGGTCCTTTTCGGTCATGCGCGAGCCATAGTTCTCGATGGTTTCGGCAGCCATGAGCACCGAAGCCAGGGGAGTCTTGAACTCGTGCGACGCAATGGCGATGAACCTCGACTTCAGGTCGTTCAGTTCCTTCTCCTTGGCGGCCGTGCGCTTCAGTGAATTCTCAAGATTGACGGCCGTCGTGAAATCCTCGAAAATATAGAGCCGGCCGTGGTAGACATCGTCGGCATTGCGGATCTGTGCGGTGTAGCGCTTCAGGTAGCGCCCGTCACGCAGCGGCAGGATCTCCTCGTGGATATCAGGCTTGCCCAGCTTGATCAGGCCCTTCAGCTCCTGGTTCATGAACCCCTCCCCTTCCAGCTTCGGGTTGAGGAGCTTCAGGAGTTCCGAGAAATGCAGGCGGGTGAGATCCTGGGTATCCGATATGGAATCCAGACCCCATATTTCGGGAAACCGGCGGTTGGCATACAGCACCTTGTCGAACCGGTGGTCAATGATCAGGAATGCCAGCGGAGAGGTCGCCGTCATCATCGACATCATCATCTCGTTCTGTTTCAGGGCATGGATGGCAGTCGTTTTGTTGGTGACATCCCTGACGATGGCCAGCGCCATCCGGTCGTTGATGGCCACGATGCGGACGTCGTAATAATGGGTAGTCCCCTCGTAATCGATATCAAACTCAAAATTGACGGTTTCCCGTTCCATGAAAGCCTCCTCGAGACGCTGCATGATGTCGACACCCAGATCGTTGGGGAATATGTCGGTGACCCGGCTCTGCTCCAATCCCTCCTTCCCGAACCAGCAATCGTTATCCTCGGGATAGCGGATGGAATGGATCTTTCCCGAACGGTCGAGGTGGATCAGCACGTCGGGCACGGCATCGATGATGGCCCGTTTTTCCTCCTCCGTCTTCCGGATCATTTCACGGCTCTCACGGTTTTGGGCGGTGATTTTCCCCTGCAGTTCAGTGATGTCTTCCAGTGTGATGCAAACATGCAGCATCGAATCGGGCGAAGCCTCCGATAGGGGGAGAGCCGTCATTTTCACCCAGCGGATCATGCCCTGGGCCCTGTTGTAGACACCGAGCGACATCTCCACCTTCTCGTCGCGGGCCAATGCCACAGGACCAGGCCACTGCTCAGGCAGGTAGATGTTGCCTTCCGTATCGATCACCTGGATCTCAAGGTCGCGATAGCAGCAACCGGCCACCTCTTGGGCAGGCAATCCAAGGATTTCGAGGGCCGCCTGGTTTACCGAAGTGATGATCCCGTTGGAACCATAGCACAAAACGCCGAGCGACATGGTCTCGAACAACTGCCGGAAGCGGTTTTCGCTGCTGATCAGCTGCTGGCGATAACGTTCCTTATCCACCTGAATCCGTCTGAAATCAAGCGCCTGTTCGATGGCCGGAGCCAGACGTTTCAACAGTGACTTCAACACATAATCCACTGCCCCCGCCTTCATGCAACTAACCGCGACCGACTCGTCGGCAAGTCCGGAGAGAACAATGACCGGTGTAAAAGTGTTCTGTTCACCCGTTAGCCGGATGATTTCCAGACCGTCATGTTTAGGCATCACGAAATCGGTGACCACCACATGGGGATTCCAGGAGGCGATGATTTCAGAAAAAGCCTCGAGACTATCCGCCACGAGGACTTCCGCATGCGGCAGCGACTTGCCCAGTTCATAGACCACCAGTTCGGCATCGTTTGCCGAATCCTCCACTAACAATATCCTGATTAACTGATCCATACCAATTCTAACTTACCAATCCCCAAAAACGAAACCGACAAAGCCATCCGCCCGGCAAAAATGCCACGGCGACATAACCAAGACAGCCAGACCCGTCCAGACCATGATCACCCACGCCAAGGTGGGCGGAGATAGTCAGGCGGATCAAATATCAAACCGACCATGGTGCAAAAGTATCATGACCAGCTACCTGGGTAGAGTAAGAGTTAAAGTCATTTACGAGGGTCCGTTTGAGGGCAAAGGCCATTGGGCCAAAAAGGGTTTACAACAGACCCCACGAAAAATAACAACGTCCAAAAAAAACAAAAAACTACTGGGCAAATATAATACTTTTTTCTCTTTTTTGGTTCTTCAATGGGGTTAGAATGACAGTGCTGGGATTCTTCACCACGTTCAGAATGACAGGGTGGCTTATTTTTGTATCGATTGGCGGCTCTGCCGCCAATCGATACAAAAACCCCTTATTAACAAGATAAAATTGGCATGAGATGCCAATTTTATCACACTGTTAATATCTTTTGGTGAACAAAATGTTTTAGCCTTTCCGCCCATCCTTAAACACTTTTAAGTCTTTATTTAATTATCAATTTGATTTTCAAATCATTAATTAATAGATTGGAGAAAATATAATTTAAAACAATTTCCCTGAGAAAACCTTTCAAACACTAGGTGATAATGTGAAAAAACCATAAATTTGGAAGATACAAGGTTCTTGCTGCCGGATTGCGGGAAATGGAGGAAGGACCTTGTTGACAAAAGTCCGAAATACGGCAAGCGTGCCGCGAATGGGCTTCAACTGAATAACGAACCAGATTTAATTAACATGTGTGGTAATGGGTTAGTTAAATAAAGGGTTAAAAGATTGTTTATGCAGTAAATTTTTACTTAAAGAATAGTTTTTATCGTATCCCCAAGGCGCTGGTCTGAACCGACCGGCCATTGGTGTGTACTCCCCTTTTGACGCTTTCTCTTGCCCTATAGACCATATCTATGGCTAAACGGGATTTATTTTTCCGGTTTCTGTATAGGGGAATCCTTTTACTGATTGCGGTACTCCTGTGCTTCGGCAGATTGTCGGGGGGAGAGGCTGTTATTCATGGCCACACAAAGTATCACCAACTTGCCGATCCCCCTTCCGTATCCATCTCCGCTTCACCAACCAACATTTGCCTGGGTGCCTCCAGCCAGATTACCTCCATTATCACGGGCGGTACAATCACTACCTATTCCTGGAATCCTACTTCCGGACTTAACGATCCATCCATTGCAAATCCCGTTGCCACACCCACTGCCACAACGACTTACACCCTCACTGTCACTGACTCGGAAAACCAAACCGGAACCGGGACCATCACCATTACGGTCAACCCATTACCCACGGTCAGCATTGCAGGGTCCAACCAGGTTTGCAGCGCATCGGCCATCACCCTGACCGCCAATGCCAACACTTCAAGTGGCACCATCACTTCATACCAATGGCAACTGAACGGAACCAATATTTCCGGCGCAACCTCCAATACATACTCTGCCAACCAGGCCGGCAATTATACCGTTACCGTCAGCAACAGCCATGGGTGTTCGACAACCTCCGCACAACACACACTCACGGTAAATCCATTACCAACAGTTAACATAGCCGGGGCAATCCAGGTGTGCAGCGGATCGGCCATCACCCTGACCGCCAATGCCAACACTTCAAGCGGCACCATCACTTCATACCAATGGCAACTGAACGGAACCAATATTTCCGGCGCAACTTCCAATACTTACTCTGCCAACCAGTCCGGCAATTATACCGTAACCGTCACCAACAGCCATGGGTGTTCGACAACATCCGCACAACACACACTCACGGTAAATCCATTACCAACAGTTAACATTGCCGGGGCAAACCAGGTCTGCAGCGGATCGGCCATCACCCTGACCGCCAATGCCAACACTTCAAGCGGCACCATCACTTCATACCAATGGCAACTGAACGGTGCCAATATTTCCGGTGCAACCTCCAATACATATTCTGCCAACCAGGCCGGCAATTACACCGTAACCGTCACCAACAGTCATGGTTGTTCGACAACCTCCGCACAGCATGCCGTCACGGTCAACCCTTTGCCCACCGCAACAATTTCGGGAAATGCCACTGTATGTGCCGGAACGACCAATCCAGTCATAACCTTTACCGGGGCGGGGGGAACTGCACCCTATACTTTCACCTATAAAGTTAATGGTGGTGCGAACCAGACAATTACCACCACATCGGGCAATTCAGTCACCTTGCCCCAAAGCACTGCCTCGGCCGGGACTTTCACCTATACTTTGGTCAGTGTAAAGGATGCAAGCAGCACCGCATGTGAACAAAACCAATCCGGAACGGCAACCATTACGGTTACACCCCCCATCACCGCATCGGCAGCCATCACGGATGACATTGACTGTGCCGGAGGAACCGCAAACATCCGGATTATCGCATCTGGGGGTACAGCACCCTATACTTATACGATTCAGGGAATCTCGTCCAATTCGAACGGGATTTTCGGAGGCATTCCAGGTTCGACGGCAGGAATCACATATACCTGGAATGTGACCGATACCGGAGGATGTGTCGCCGCCACGGGAACCATCATGGTTACCGAACCACAGGCACTGACTGCCACGGCTGCCGTCACCTCGCCCATAACCTGTAACGGGGAAACAGGGACTGTCAGGATTACCGCTTCAGGGGGCACCGGGCCACTGACATACACGCTCAACGGGCAAAACAGTACCACAGGGATATTTTCCAACGTAACTTCAGGCACCTACAACTGGAGTGTCAGGGATGCCAACAATTGCGGCCCTGTTTCCGGAAACATCCAGGTTGACCAGCCATCTCCCATTACCGTTTCCGGCGCGACCGTAACCGTACCCATTACCTGTAACGGAGGGACGGGCGAAGTAAGGATCCAGGCATCGGGAGGCACCGGGACCCTGAAATACACGTTTAACGGCCAGACCAATACAACCGGCATTTTTACCGGAGTTTATGCCGGAAACGGACTCTCGTACAGCGTGACCGACGATAACGGTTGCGGTCCGGTCACAGGAAGCCTCAACATTACCCAACCCCCTGCCATTTCGGGCGCATCGGCTGCCATTACCACAGCCATTCTTTGCAATGGGGGTACGGCCACCGTAACCATAACCGCTTCGGGGGGGACCCCGCCATTAAGCTATACCTTTAATGGCGTCACACAGGCAACCAATGTATTTACGGGCGTTTTACCGAGGAACAACCTTCCCTGGAGCGTGACCGATGCCGGCAACTGCGGTCCGGCCAGCGGTACAATATCGGTTACCCAACCTGCCGTATTGGGAGCTGCCGTATCGGAAACCACTCCCATCGCCTGCTATGGGGGAACCGCCACCATCCGCATCACCGCATCGGGTGGCACAGGTACCAAGACCTTTTCTTTTCAAGGGCAGACCGACAACACGACCGGAACCTTTTCCGGAATCACTGCCGGCACCTATTCATGGCAAGTGACCGACGACAACGGCTGTACCGTTTCGGGAAATTATACGGTAGGGCAGCCTGACCAGATCGTGATCAGTTCCATTGGCTCGAACACCGCGATATGCCAGGGACAGACCCTCACACTGAATTCCCAGGCCACAGGGGGAACCGGTACGCTCAGGTACAACTGGACCGGCCCAAACGGCTTCAGCAGCAATTCACCCAATCCGTCCATTGTCAATGCCACGCCTGCAGCCAGCGGAACTTATAACCTGACCGTCACGGATGCCAATAACTGTACAGCCACCGCCACAACCAGCGTGACCGTGCATGCCACTCCCGTTGTTACGGCCACACCGGCCAACCAGCAGGTTTGCCATAACTCTTCAAGTGTGGCCGTGATCTTTACCGGCGCTTCCGGCTATACCTGGACAAACAACAATCCCGGCATTGGATTGGATCCCAGCGGAACAGGGGATATCCCCCCCTTCATCGGGATCAATGAAGGTATTGCCCCTGTCACCGCCACCATCACGGTCATACCCGAAGGCAACGGCTGTACCGGAACACCCGTTACCGTTACCATTACCGTGAATCCGATACCTGAGGTGACCGTCACAAATAACTCACCCCTGCTTTGCAACAATGGACAAACAAACATCGTCATGCAAAGTAATATACCGGGAACCAACTATACATGGACCGCAAGGAGAATCAACGGATCTACCACCGGGTTCTCGAATGGAAACGGAAGTGTCATACAAAACAACCTGACCGGGGCAGGATTAGTCGAATATGTCATTACACCCACAGCCAATGGATGTACTGCAGATGATATTACAGTCACTGTCCAGGTGATTTCCACCTCCTTCGATTTGGATGTGAATATCCTGAGCGGTGGAATACCCTCCACGGCATGTGCCGGGCAGGTTGTTTCCATTGCCTTTGACGGAAATGAGGAATCATATCAGGAGACTGAATGGGAAACCCGGTTCGAATGGACAAGCAGCAATCCCAATGTTGGGCTATCATCCTCCACCGGCACAACCAGCGGCAATTATGGCACTTTTACGTTTACCACCCAAAACCTGACCGATGAAGACCAAACCTCGACCATCACCATTATTCCAATACCCTATTCCCGTTCAAGGTCTTGTTTGTGGATTTTCTGTTCTGGCTGGAGTGTTTGGCAAAGGGGACCGTGTTCAGGAGATGCCATATCCTTTACCATCACTGTCCATCCGTTCCGTGCCAGCTGTCCTGACAATTATGTTT
This sequence comes from Bacteroidales bacterium 6E, assembly GCA_001270045.2. Taxonomy (GTDB): domain Bacteria; phylum Bacteroidota; class Bacteroidia; order Bacteroidales; family Prolixibacteraceae; genus UBA1413. The sequence continues at coordinate 57,405 of DF970675.1, forward strand.
TAACAACCAATGCAGGGGCATGTACGGCCACTTTTACGCCGGATGCACCCACGTTCGAGTGTCCGCCAAATAGGCTTACCTGGACGATGAGCGGGGCCACCACGGCGAATTCGCCCGGAACCGGGATCAACACCGTTCCACAAACGGGCTTCAATACAGGAGTGACCACCATAACCTATCAGGCAACCGACAGCCAGAACAAAACCGCCTCCTGTTCCTTTACCGTTACCGTTGCCGATGAAGAATCTCCAGCCATCAGCTGTCCGGCCGACATCTCAAAGCCGATGGACCCGGGTACCTGCGGGGCCGTGGTTACCTGGACGGACCCAACGGTTACCGACAATTGCGCAGGAAACGTCATGCTGGTTCGAACTGATGGGACAGGACTTGACAGCGGGGACACTTTCCCGGCCGGTACCACCACCATCAGTTACCTTGCAACCGATGCGGCAGGCAATACCGCCACTTGCAGTTTTGAAATCGTTGTTGCACCCGATACCCAACCACCCGTATGGAACTGTATCGGGAACCAGGCGATATGCGCGCCGGCTGGCAGTCCGTACAACATGGTCGGAACTGCCTGGGACCCTACCGTCACCGACAATTGTCCCGGAATCATCACCAAAAGTTATACACTCACCGGAGCAACCTCCGGAACCGGCACTTCACTTGACAATGTTGGATTTGGGGTAGGCACCACGGTGGTTACCTGGCTGGCGACAGACGCCAACGGGAACAGTTCATCCTGTGTTTTTGAAGTCGTTGTGACCCAATCCCCGGCAGTCACCACCGACCCTGTAAGCCAGACTGTCTGTCTCAATGGTTCGGTGACACTCACCTCTGTGGCTTCCGGCACTCCTGCTCCCACTTACCAATGGTACAAGGACGGGGATGCCATACCGGGGGCCACCAATCCAACCCTTACCATCAGTGGAATACAATCAAGCGACGCAGGCAGTTATGCCGTTGAGGTACAGAATGATTGCGGAGCGGCCATATCGGCACCCGCCGACATAACCGTGACCACCCCCCCCGTGTTTACGACGCAACCCGCCAGCCAAACCGACTGTCCGGGCGAAAGCGTGGAATTCTCGGTGGTAATGGCCGGCGGCGTGGCACCTTACACGTACCAATGGGAAACCAGGCCCACATCGGGTGATCCCTGGAGTCCTGTCGGCACCAACATTCCGGCACTTGCCATCACCGATATCGGTGAAACAGGGCCTGCAAGCGGCACAGAATACAGGGTGACCGTGACCGACGACTGCAACAACAGCACCACCTCCTCGATTGCCGTTTTGACCGTCAACCGAATCGTTGCTGCCCCGCTTGTCGAGACCACCCTCTGCCAGGGAGAAAACACAACTTTTTCGGTGAATACCTCGGGAACGACACCCGTTTCATACCAGTGGCAACGCGATGGCGTGAACATAAACAATACAGGCGCATATGCCGGAACCACCACGCCCACCCTGACCATCAACAATGCCCAGGTAACCGAAAACGGGGACTATTCGGTGATTGTCACCTTTGGCATCACACAACCCAACAATAATGGTGCGGGGGTCACCACCTGCCAGGTTTCTGCCCTGGTCGGCCGACTGACCATTGATGAGGGACCCGACATTGTGGCCACTCCCCCGACACAAACCGTTTGTCCGGGAGAAACCTTTTCCATTGCACTTTCCAATGCCAATGCAACTCCGGGGACCACCTATACCTGGACACGCAACAATACCACCGTTCTTACGGGCATGGACCCATCGGGTTTAGGGGAAACGATATCCGGGGCATTGTCAAGCCAGACACCCGGGATCGAGCAAACGGTTACCTTTACCATTACGGCCACCGCCAATGGGTGTGTATCGACAGGTACCGTAACCGTAACCGTCGTTGACAACCAAGCTCCCACCGTTACTCCCGGAACCTGTCCGGCCGACATCCAGGTGAATGCCGATGCCGACAAATGCGGGGCGGTGGTAAACTACACCCCGCCAACATTTGATGACGGTTGCGACGGAAACGGAAAGACAGGCACCCTGGTTTCGGGGCTGGCACCTGGCTCCACCTTCCCGATAGGCACCACGACAGTCACTTGGGAATATACCGATGCCGCAGGGAACGGTCCTGCCACATGCTCATTCGATGTTACCGTTACCGACAATGTTCAACCTTCGGCAGTATGCCAGGACATAACGGTCCAGCTAAATGCCTCGGGAACCTTATCCATCACTGCCTCCGATATCGACAATGGCAGTTCCGACAATTGCGGGACGGTAACCCTCAGTATCGACAAGCAAGATTTCGGGTGTGCCGATGTAGGTACAAACACGGTAATCCTGACTGTCACCGATGCGTCAGGAAACACAAACACCTGCGAAGCGACCGTTACTGTCGAAGACAAAATTGCACCTGTTGCCCTATGTAAAAACATTATTGTACAACTGGACGCCTCCGGATCGGTATCCATCACTCCCGAAGACGTTGACAATGGCAGCAGTGACAATTGCGGGGCGGTTACACTCAGCCTCGACAAACAAGATTTTGACTGTGACGATGCGGGTACCAATACCGTAATCCTGACCGTCACCGACCAAAACGGCAATACCTCGACCTGTACCGCAACCATAACGGTCGAGGACAAGATTCTGCCGACAGTGGTTTGCAAAGACATTACCGTACAGCTTGACAGTGACGGACAGGCTACCATCACAGCCTCCGATATCGACAATGGAAGTTCCGACAATTGCGGAATTGACTCACGGGTGCTTTCACAGACCGTATTTGACTGTTCGCACGCAGGAACCAATACGGTAACACTTACCATTACCGACATAAATGGCAACACCGCCAGTTGCACTGCTACCGTAACCATTGAGGATGATGTTGCCCCGACCGCATTGTGCAAAAACATCACCATACAATTGAATGCCGACGGAACGGCATCCATCACACCTGCCGATATTGACAACGGCAGCTCCGACAATTGCGGGACACCATCACTTTCACTCAGCAAGACCGATTTTAACTGTACCGAACTGGGGGATCACACGGTAACCCTTACCGTAACGGACGGCTATGGTAATTCGGCCACCTGTACGGCCATTGTCACCCTCAAGGACGACAATCATCCGGTACCCATTGTCGCAACTGTCAATCACACCCCCATCGACTGTTTTGGGGAGACCAGCACAGTCACCATCACCGTCACCTCAGGAGGTGTAGGTACCCTGACCTACTGGCTGGACGGCAATTCAAACACCACAGGTGTCTTCTCCGATGTACCGGCCGGGAGCCACAGCTGGAGTGTCACCAACCCGCTTGGATGTGGCAACACCACCGGAACGGTCAACATTACGCAACCGGAACAACTGACAGCCACCATCGCCAATACGGATGTAACCTGTTCATCCGGCTCGGATGGGTCCATTACCATTTCCAGCGCCTCGGGGGGAACAGGCAGTTATGAATACTCCATCAACGGAGGCATCAACTGGCAGCTGAACCCTTCGTTCACGGGACTGGTACCCAACATCTACCATGTCATGATCCGTGACGGAAATGGCTGCGAGGTCACCCTCAACCCCGCCCTTGAAATCTATATCCTTACCGCGGTGGTATCCATCACACCGGTTTCATGTTTCGGGGAAACCGACGGAAAAATAGAGATCCTGAATCCGGCCGGAGGATCGGGAAGCTACGATTATTCCATAAACGGCGGGACATCATGGCAATCATCGGGCACATTCCACAATCTGGCACCGGGAAGTTATGATGTCAGGATACGGGATGCCGTCCAGACCTATTGTGTCGTGAACCTGTTCAATGATCCTGTTGACATCATTGAACCTTCAGTATTGAATGCCACATTGACCCCAACCGATATCACCTGCTTTGGAGGCAGTGACGGAACCATCACTGTGTCAGACCCGACAGGCGGATTTGGAACCTGGGAAGTGTCGCTTGACGGAGTAAACTGGTTCGATGTGACGACCACCACGCCTTATACATTCACAAACCTTAACCCGGGCAGCTATAATGTCCTTCTCCGCGACAAAGACCACGTCACCTGTACCGAGAATCTTCCAACCGTGATTCTGGACCAGGCCGAAATCCTTTCCGCCGCCATATCGACCGTCAACATTACCTGTAATGGTTTTAACGATGGCAAGATCACCATCACCGGCGCGGATGGTGGATCAGGCACCTATGAATATTCGATCGACGGAGGGACCACATGGCAGTCATCCAATCTCTTTGAAAACCTGACACCCGGAAGCTATGATGTCAGATTCCGGGACGGGAATGCCACCACATGCGTCATCACCCTGAACCCTGCCGTTGAAATTACCGAACCACCCGTTCCTGTCGTCAACGACCCGGGACCGCTCGACTTCTGTGATGTTGCCAATACCACATCGATCCCTTTGACCGGGACACCGGCAGGGGTTGTTTTTGACATCACCGGAGGGAGTGCCGTCGGGCTTGCCAACCAAACCGGGGTTACTGCCATCCCATCGTTCACGACCATTGCCGGAACCGCCACCATTACCATCACCCCCAGGGTGGGTATCTGTACCGGCACCCCGATAGAAGTCGACATCACCGTTGCCCCGTTGCCCACCGTGACCGCACCGGTTGGGCTTACCTATTGCGAGGGGGTTGTCAGTGATCCTTTCATCCTGAACGGCACCCCGGCCAATGTTCGTTACGACATTTCAGGAGGGACGGCCATTGGGTTGGCCGATGCCACCGATGTGTCGGAAATCCCGTCGTTCACCCCGATAGCGGGATCTGCCACCCTGACCGTGACACCCAAAGCCCTCAACTGTGTCGGGACACCCGTTACATTTACGGTTACCGTAAGGCCTGCACCCACGGTGAGCATCTCGGGGGGGGCAACAATTTGCCGCGGGGCGGCCGCACCCAACGCGACCATCACTAACCCGCTGAATGCCGTTATTAAAGTAATCTACAACATCAACGGCGCAGGAAACTTCACCGTCAATGTCCCTGCCAGCTCAACGGTTCCGATTGCCGTGCCAACCAGCAATGCCGGCACTTTTGTGTACGAGCTTGTCAGTGCCCAGTATATCACCGATCCGGATTGTACCCATCCCATAACGGGTGACGTGGAGTTTACCATCCTGGAGCCGGTGACACCCACCATTACGGGACCCAATGTATTGTGTGCAGGAACCACGGGACAGGTTTATACAACCGAGCCCGGCATGACAAATTACCAATGGAGCATTTCGGCCGGAGGGACCATCACGGCAGGTGGAACCGCAAGTGACAACAGCATTACGGTCACGTGGGAAACATCGGGAACGAAAAATGTCGGTGTCAGGTATACCGACACCAATGGCTGTTCCGTGTCAAACCCGACAACTTACCCCGTCACGGTCAATGCATTACCGGTCATAACCATCACCGGCCCCGCCACGGTTTGTGCGAACACCGCCGCCAGAGTATATACCACCCAGGCAGGCATGACCAACTATGTTTGGACGGTATCTGCCGGTGGCACCATAACCGCTGGAGGGGGATCAACCGACAATACGGTCACCGTTCTCTGGCATACCGGTGGAGAACAAAGTGTCAGCGTAAATTACTCCAATTCCAATGGCTGTTCAGCCGGCTCACCCAGGACCAACACCATTACCGTCCATCCGGAACCCGTTATCACATTGACAGGTGATCAGGAAGCATGTGAAGGATCTTCGGTACATGTGTACACCACTGAACCGGGCATGTCAAACTATATCTGGGTAATCAGTCCGGGAGGCTCCATTCAGTCGGGAGGAACCGTCAATGACCATACGGCAACCGTCAAGTGGAATACTGCAGGCCCCCAGACCATCAGCGTGAACTATGCCAATGCCAATGGATGCGCTGCCCAAACACCCGAATTGCTGAATGTGACCGTCCATCCGAAATCCTCGCCGACAATCACCGGCCCGGCCAGCATTTGTGCCGGCAGCGGTGAATACACCTACACATCGGAGAGTGGCATGGATAATTATGCATGGTTGGTTTCACCGGGCGGCACCATCACCGCCGGAGGCAGTGCAACCGACAACTTTGTCACGATAAGATGGGACGTATCCGGAAACCAGACCGTCAGCGTCAATTATGAGAACAGCCTTGGATGTCCGGGGATCAATCCTGCCGTCAGGGATATCACCGTACGAACAGCCAGTGTCCCCACCATAACGGGTGTATCCGAGACATGCCAGGGAACCTCCAGGACCTATTCCACCCAGTCGGGCATGACAAATTATATCTGGACTGTCTCGGCAGGCACCATCACCGCAGGCGGAACCACCACTTCAAATACCGTCACCATACTATGGGATACCGACGGGCCACAGTCGGTGGATGTCCATTACACCGACGGCACAGGTTGCACTTCATCGACCGCAAGCCATCCCGTTACGGTTTACACAAATGAACCGCCCACCCTGACCGGTGATCTGATCGTTTGCAGCGGATCTGCCGCCAATCGGTATGAAACTGAAACAGGAATGTCGAACTATGCATGGCTGGTATCGACAGGGGGAACCATCACCGCAGGTGGAACGGCCACCGACAATTTTGTGGAAATCACATGGGGAGCCGCAGGAAACCGTACCATCAGCGTTAGCTACACCACGCCCGACCTTTGCACACCTGCCACCCCCACGGTCCTGAACATAACCGTAAACGACCGGCCTGCAGTGACCTGTCCAACCGACATTACCGTCTGTATCAATGAACCGCCCTTTGCCCTTGCCGGAGCGCTTCCTGCAGGTGGGGTATACAGCGGCACCGGGGTGGCCTCCTCAACTTTCAATCCCTCTGTTGCAGGACTGGGAGACCATACCATTACCTATACCTATTCCGATGCCAACTCATGTTCGAACAACTGTACTTTTACCATTACCGTTGATCCGGTACCCGCGGTGCCTGACCAGAACATCACCATCTGCAGTGGCAGCCTTTTTGAAATCGACCTGAACAGCCTCGTGCCGGGGGCCACGTTCACCTGGACAGCCTCCGTGACCTCTGGCGCTGCCATCACCGGATTTACAAACTGCCCGACCGGCTGCGGGACCACAATTTCCGACTTGCTCGGCAACCCGACCTACACCAACCTTTCCGGTGCGGGGGGACAGACAGGGATCGTACGATATGTGGTGACCGCAAACGACAACAACTGTACAGGCACGTTCAACATCAACGTCACCGTCAGGCCCACCATTACCCCAAGAAACATCAGCTGGAATTCCAACTTCGACCAGAACACTTATGAGGTATGTGTGGGCGGATCGGTATTGAATGACAATGACCTCGATATTATTCCGGAACCCACGAACTATCAATATGATGGACGTAATCCCGAGTGGCAATATGCCGTTTCACCCGACGGCCCATGGCTGCCGGCCCCAGGCCAATGGATCGCCAATTACAGGACCTCAGGCCACTACCAATGGATCGTGGCTTCAGAATTGATGAGCCAGATCGGCACTTATTATTTCAGGTTTTCAATCACCGACAACAATGGGTGTATCTCGAGCAGCGATATCGTGGATGTCAGGATCATTTCGACCATGGAGGTTGATGCCGGTGAACCTGATTACGTTTGCACTTCGCCGACCCCTTCAGCCATACCGCTCACCGGGGCTTCCGTGGGTGGTGTCATGGCTGGCGGAACACCTCAGGCCCAGTGGCAAATCACCAGTCTCAATCCACCGCACGGCAGCAACGGAACATTGTCGAGCACTTCATTAAGCACCGATCCGTCGTCGGTCACTTACCGGCCCCCTGCCAATTATGTGGGTGAGGTGACCCTGACCTTAAGGACAAACGACCCGACCGGTGAGTGTGATCCATTGACCGATACCCGTACCATTTTTGTCTTACCCGACGGATCATTTGACAATTGCCTCGAACAGGACAGCTGGGAAATAACCCACACCAACTCTGACGGATCGTTTAGCGTGGATTGCGGCTTGAGGCTTACCGGCAGTGACAACGGAAGCGGAACCAACGGAAGCACCCAGGTCACGAACTGTGTGGGTGCCGGTACCATGTCGTTCAACTGGATTTTCACGGCTCCCGAAAACAGGTTGGTTTGGCATACGGGAGACCAGAAATCAGGCGGGAGGTACAACAGTTCATCCATTAGGGTAGACAGACCCAACAACCTCGAGGTTGGGGACCTGATCATTGTCACCCTTCATTTCACCAGCAACCCCGGAACCATTAACCGCCCGACAGGATTTACACAAATACTCCATACGACCAATACTTATGATGATGACGCCAGCGTGGCCTCATTTTACAAGATTGCCACGGCAGCCGATGTCAGTGCAGCCTATTATACCTTTACTGCAAACACGGTAGGCTCCTCAACAAGATACCTGTCAACCAGGGTAACCGGCTTCGATGAAAGCAGCCCCATCGGGGCCACAACCTCCAATACAGCCAACGGACCTCCGGTAGTCAACGATTACCGTACCATTACCCTGAACTCAATCAACGGCAACACCAATTCCCTCCTGGTGGCTGCCCTGTCGGTGGGCGGATCACTTGATTATCCTTTATCGCCGTCAAACATGAACACCGTGTTTTACAATGATGCCCAGACTGCAGCCCGTGTGGCCATTCAGGAGGTATCGGGAGCTTCGGGCAACAAATCGTTCACCTGGCCAAGATATGGCACGGTTAACTCATCCAACTATGCCGCTGTCGCGCACATGTTCTTCATCAATCCGGCACAACCCGATGTGGATGCTTCCTTCTACCTGGTCAATGGCTCACCTGTCGCAATCAGCAGTACAAACGGCACTACCGGCACGGTTTCCGTCCCCGTCGCCAGCGGTGACGAAATCGGATTCCGCGTGACTACAAGCAAGAACTCAGGCGGTCCCGGAGAACTGATCATATTTAACCTGCAGTTACCGAACGACATTCCCGAACTGACAGGAAAAACGACAATCGACATCGAAGGATGCCAGCCCGACGGCTATGAACCAGCCTTTGAGGCACCCCTGGTATTTGACGAATGCGATGAACCCGACCTGAAAACGGGTTATCCCCAAACATCGGCCCCTGTGGAGACCGGATGCGAAAGAAGCCAGTCTCGTACCTGGATATATGTCGACAACTGCGGTGCCGAAAGTGAGCCATTTACCCAGACCGTTACCTGGACCGAAATCTCCCCCATCACGGTCACCTGCCCTGCCCCGGTTGAACTGCCCGCCTGTACCGCCCAATCGGACATACTGACTGCCTACAATGCATGGAAAGCGGGATTCACCCACACGGGTGGTTGCGGTACCGTAACGACCAATATGGCGGCATTCCCCGTATTACCCGACATGAGCTGCGGCGGCAGCCTCGAATTTACCCTGACAGTCACTGACGAATGTGGCCAGGAGTACACCTGTTCATCCGAATTTACCGTACTGACCGCCAACGACCTGGTTGTTGATTGCCCTGCCGATCCCATGCTGCCTGCCTGTTCAACCAGTGAAGAGATCGAGGCAGCCTACAACGCATGGAAAGCAGGTTTCGGTTTTTCGGGCGGATGTGCAGGCGTAACCACCAACATCGATGAATTGCCCGATCTACCTGACTTAACCTGTGGAGGCCAGGTCATGTTTACCTACCGGGCCGATTACAGCACGACAGGCTGTGAATTTGCGGTTGACTGCATCGCAACCTTCACCGTAGAGGAGGCACAACCGGTTACCATTGCCATTGCCCCCGACGTTTCGCTGCCGGCATGTGCAACCACCGATGAAATCGAAACAGCCTACAACACCTGGAAGGCAGGCTTTACTGCCACCGGAGGATGTAACATGACCACCAACATTGCAGAAATTCCGGCATTGCCGGAGGGTATCAATTGTGGCGGACAGATATCCTTTACCTTTGAGGCCGATAACGGGACAGGCGGCTGTTCGGACCATGCCGAAGGGACCTCGACATTTGCGGTCATTGCCCCTCCGCCACTGGTTGTAACCTGTCCCACCGACCCGGTATTGCCGGGCTGTTCAGATCCGGTAACCGTGGCGAATGCCTATAATGCCTGGGTAGACGGATTCAAGGTTTCCGGGGGATGTGATGTAGTCACCAACATATCGGAAATTCCTCCCTTGGGAGACATGTTGTGCGAAGGAACCCTCGAGTTTACCTTTATTGTTTCAAACGGCAGCGATGTTTGTCCCGAAACAATTTCATGCACCTCGACCTTTACCATCGGAGACGCACCTGAACTGGCCGTAACGTGCCCCGCCCCGGAATTGGTCCACGGATGCACCACCGAAGAAATACAGACAGCCTTTGATGCCTGGATTGGCGGATTTTCGTTTACGGGAGGCTGCAACGCCACGGCCACCGACCTCTCGTTTTTTACCCCGCCCGCCACTTGCGGTGGTATCCTGACCATCGCTTACGAGGTGATTGATGAGTGCGGAAACAGCGAAACCTGTGTCTCCACCTTTACGGTCGAACCACTGGCATTGGCGGTCATCGTTCCTGCCGACGCATTCGAGCCGGCCTGCCAGACACAGGATGAAATTGACCTGGCATTTGATTTATGGATCGACCAGTTTGATTATATGGGCGGATGTGGGGTTACCACGACCGACATGTCGCAATTCAATGCCCCGAATGCTTGTGGAGGAACCATCATTGTCAACTATTCGGCCACCGACATTTGTGGACAGGTGCAGGTCAATTCGGCCATTTTCACCATTGATTTTCCGTCCAATGTTTCGCAGGAACCCACCTTTACGGTACCTGCCAACATCACCATATACACCGATGCCGACTGTACCTATGATGCCGATCCTGCCGTCACCGGAACTCCCACCAACCTGGACGACAATTGCGGGGAGGTAAACCTGGTTCCCACTTACAGTGATGACATCACCCCCGGAACTTGCCCCGGAACGTTTGTCATCAACCGTACCTGGACAGTCACGGACGATTGCCTGAGTGAAACCTCGAAAGTACAGGTGATCACCGTCATGGACAATACCCCTCCCGTGTTTACCCTGTGTCCCGAAAATACCGGCAACCTTCCGGCCGATGAAAATGAGTGCTTTACAACCAATTACACGCTGCAGGCCCCCACTGCCACCGACAACTGCGACAACGATGTCACCATATCGTGGGCCAAAACGGGAAGTACCGCAGGCAATGGCACTGGACCGGTTACGGGACCATTCAACGTAGGGGTGACAACCATCACCTACACCGCCACCGACGACTGTGGCAATACCGCCACCTGTACTCAAACCGTCACCATTGTTGACGTAACCCCGCCCAACCTGACCATCGGGTGCCAGGATGTGGCAGAGGAAGCCTATTCAGGTTACTGCAACAAAATACCCCTCACCATGGAAGATCCCACCTATTCGGATGATTGCTGGCCACAGGAAGACCTGACGCTGACCTGGGTAATGACCGGCGCCACCGAAGGGACGGGTACCGGTTCGGCAGCCGGCGAAACCTACAATGTGGGAGTCACCACCGTAACCTATACGGTTACCGACCCCGACGGCAATGAAGCCTCTTGTACCTTTACCGTGACCATACTCGACACCACCGATCCCGTGATCACGGTTGGATGCCAGAACGTGAGCGATATAGCCGGGCCCAACAACTGTTTCATCATTCCGGCAGAGATAGAAGATCCGGTATATTCCGACAACTGCTGGCCCACGGAAGACCTGACGCTGACCTGGGAAATGACAGGCGCCACCGTAGGGTCGGGAACCGGTTCGGCAGCCGGTGAAAACTATAACGTGGGAGTCACCACGGTTACCTATACAGTTTCGGACCCCGACGGCAATGAAGCCACCTGCACATTTACCGTGACCATCTTGCGGGATGAGGTGCCAGTAACAGCCTATGAATGTCCGGTGCCAACCCACACCGCCGAAGTCGACCCGGTTTCATGCAGTGCTGACCTGACCCTCGATGCGATGGTCGTGACCGATCCCTGTAACGAAATTGTCGATTACTGGAACGACTCGCCTTACCGGACCAGCCTGACCGATGCCAGCGGCACCTACCCGTCGGGGACCACCACCTTTCACTGGTACATTACCGACATATCAGGCAACGAGGCTAGCTGCCAGGTGACCGTGACCGTGGATGATGATATTGCTCCCACCATTACCTGTCCGGCAGACATTTCGGAATTCGCGGACGATGGGGAGAATTTCGCCAGTAACCTTTCACCGGCTGATCCCGTGCTGGGTGACAACTGCGACATTGCCCTGCTTGAAGTTGCATGGACACTGGTGCCTTCGACAGGCTTCGAATCACAATACAGTCCCCCTGGGCTTGCGGGAACCGGATTTTATCCAACCCCTGCCAATTTCTACCTGGGCATCACGACCATTACCTATACGGTTACCGACCTGAACGGCAACACCGCGACCTGCGACTTTACCGTCACGATACTGGCACCACCGCTGATCAAATGTCCTCCCGACCTCAACCTGAATGCGGATGAAGGGGAATGCGACGCGACGGTTGACCCGGGGGTACCCACCCTGGTATCAGGGGCTCAACCCATCGACTGGACATGGACCATTACCAATCCTGACGGGACCATCTCAAACGGTGGCAGTTCGACCACGAAGCTGTCACCTGTGCCCTCCCCGATTGTGGCCGCCCCCCCGCATGCCTACGATTTCCAGAGAGGCCTGACCACCATAGTCTGGATCGCCACCAATGATGCGGGAACATCAACATGCACACAAGAAATTATGGTAAACGATACCCAGATGCCCGAATTCACGACGCCGGATCCTCCGGAAGTATGTGTGGAAAACCTCATCACTGCATCCTATAACGGACCCGACCTGTCAATTACACCGGATCCCGACCACTACCTGTCAAAGGCAGGAAGTACACTCCTCGACCTCACCGGGCTGACCGACAACTGTGAATGTGAGGAAAGTGATGAATTATTGATTGAATGGGAGATCACTTTCGATGATGAAACCCCATACGGATATGGGGGAACCACCCAGACAGGCACCGGACAGCCATCGGACATTGACCTTTATCTCTGGGGTGACGGGATCAATTACACAACCCTGATTCACACCATCAGGTATATCGTAATTGATTGCAATGGAGTCAGCAGCTCCCCTGCAGAGGTGAACATCACGGTTAAACCCCGCCCCCAAATCATAAAAAACTAAACCATGAACAACCGACTATTCTACATAGTATCGACATACCCAGCCAACTATTGGGATAACAATAATCCCAATCCGGCAAAACCTCTGTCAAACGCTGACCGCACAGCGTCTTTTGTGCAAAGAGTGTGCAGGACCAATTCCAACATTACCACTTCCCAATCTTGGGGAAGACGGAATATTCTGTCGCATTCAATCATTACTATATCCACGAAATACCCTTCGCCCTCCTGCAGTATGGCGGGAGCTGGCGAAGGCAGAACCGGAAAGGAGGTGAAATGAAAGATTGAGTATTAACCAAGGTCAAACCAAGATGTATGGCCGTCCATCCGGATTCCGGATGTCTAAGACGAAAGCAACAACCTAACAAAATCTTTTGTAAGAGTTCTTTCAAGTTTGATCCATTTCCCTATCATCATGGCACATCGGACTAAATCAAAAACAAATTATAAAATTGAATTATCCGATATCCATGTTAATGGAAAATCTCTCCAAACCCCTCAAATGAAACGAAGTGTTTAAATGACAAGCATTTAAACGATTGAGTTATTTGAAACATTGATTTATTAACCATACCCAAATAATCTCTTTAACAAACCTTGAGAATTTGGGTATTAAATCTTTGAAAAATGAAAAAGCAAATTTTATTATTACTATGTGGATTTATGCTAACCATTTCTTTTGCCAATGGGCAAAATTTGACTTCTGCACCAGAATCCTGCCCTACTGCTAGAACCATTGAATGTTTAACAGGTGATGCATTAAATCCTGTTCCAGGTTTACCATATACTTACTCTGTGACAGTACCAAATATTGAAGATGGTAGTGGTAGCTATTTTTGGATGGTAACACAAGATAAGGATTTTATTGTGGACGGAGTTCTAACGGAAAATTTTGAGACACCAGGTTCATTAGCATCTCACGTATTATCAGTTGATCCATCAGCGAATTATGGAACAGCTGTAACAGCTGCAGGGAAGGACGAAATTGAAATTATTTGGAAATCTTTTGTTCATGATCCGGATAATCCTGTTTTTGTTGTAATTGAAGTAACAGGCACTGATGCCAATGACTGTCCCGTAAATAACCTTAAAGTTTACATGATCCAGCCTGAGCATGCATTTACACTTGACATTGCTGCTCTTCATGTTGATGGAACAATTCTTGATTATGACACACCCGCTGAAAGTTGCTTTCCAGAAATTGTTGATGCAAGATATGATGCAACTTCAGGTGGAGTCCTTTATGATTATGGGACAAGTTATGTCTATTTTATTATCACTGCAGCAAACTTTAATGAAGCATGGAAAGCGTATTTCCAGGTAGAAGGTGTAACAGCGCCACAAGTATTAACAGATATAGCATGGCAATATCAAGCTAAATATGCTAATGACACATGGACATCAGTTGCTGATATTACATCCCCCGTAATTGACTTAGTTGAAGCCCAGGATGAATCTGGTGCAGTCGGTGCCACAGGAGAATGTATTATTGTAAGGCTTACTCTTGAGCATAACAACTTTGAAGGAATCGCCGCTCAAACAATTACACTTCGAGTAGATGGTGAGACAGAGTTAGCCCTAGCCACTCCATTAAAAGACTTACATCATGATGATGCTGATGCAGAATGTGGTAAGGATGATGGTTTTATGTATGATTTTGCTCAACACATTATTCAACCAAGACCTGATGTTCAAACAAATACTCAACCCGGCCCTACGACTAAGTCACCATTCTTGTTAAATACAGGAGATGCAAATCCGTAACAGATATTAATTTTAGATTTTTTGCTTTTTCATTCCCACCCCATCCCGGTCTGTTTCAGCCTAACCGGCGGGCAGGCCGGGATCGGGACCGGGTTTCCGAACAGGTTTGATATCTGAACGGTATAATAACCCGGACGTTGGAAAGGAATGAAAAAGAAGGCATCTCAGGGTGAACATACCCTACTGTATCGCCAATGGTGGTCCAGGTCCAAAAAATGATTTTGTAAGCAATGCTTCATCATATGAATACCCGATGACCTTAAACAAACACGGGCCAGGCAAAAGTCCCCCAACCGGGGTGCTGGATTGCCGTATGGGCCTGCTGTTCAGCAACGGGCCTCCCCATGGGATTGAATCCATTCCCAAACTGTTACCGCTATGCACTTTTTGCAGGGCGGACGGGGGAAGTACACCCTTTGCGTTGCCATCGTGGAACTTTTCTTATGTGTTGCCCATTGCATCCGGATAGCCATAACGGCACCGTGCAAGGGATGGTTTGAACCCTTGCAAATACGACAGATCTGCCCTGTATCGTCTGTAACGATCACCTGAGGGTGAAGATATTGTGTCCCGCAAGTGCGGGGTAAAACGGCATATTTCAATATGGCAGAATATGCAACATGATCAATAACCGACACGGTCCCCATCCGGCTGTAAGCTACTACCGGAGTGGAGCGCCACCAGGCTGTGGCTTGGAATGGAAAAATGGTGCGAGTTGCGACCCACGATTGCTATCGGGGGCGGTTGCGACCCATGAGTTGCAAGTTGCGAGTTGCGGGTTGCGGGTTGCGACCCATGAGTTGCGAGTTGCGGCCCACGATTGCTATCGGGGGCGAGGGCGAGGTGCACCTGGTCCCCACAGGATAAGAGATGACGACTTTGTAAATTGCTTATCTGAACACAGTCAGCACAAAGAAGAAAATTCTTATCCCAGATCCTTTGGTAAGGACACAGAGAAAATTCTGTGTATCCGACCCTTTGCGGCCCTTTGCGACTCCCTGGCTCCCGACGACTATCGGGACACGGAGAGGATTCTCTACATGGTTAATAATTCTTATGAATTGGTGATGACCTGATAAGTTGATATGATTTGACCTGGTTTAGAAAAATAGTACACCTTGCATTGCTGTTTCCGATTTCGATCGGGATGATGGTAATGATTTCCGCGGCTTCCGCCGCCGGACAGGGTATTACTGTCTATCCGGGACAACAAATCGACTTCTCCGTTGAACCAATTCCAGGCGGAACCTATAAATGGGAGGTCTATTGCGACCTGACGGTCAATTTTGCCAAGACTCCTTCGAACTGTTCTGGTACAGAGTATAATTTCCCAAACGGAAACGACAAGGCAGAAGCACCACTCGTTTTCAATACACCGGGAGAGTACATTGTCAAAATAGAGGTTTGGGATGCCGTCATGTGTACGAATAACATGAAATTCTACTATGTCATTGTGGAAGAATCGTTGCCAACCGCATTGCTTGACCTGGCACCGAATGAGATCTGTATCACCGTGGACCCGACGAAGCCTGAATTTGCGCTTATCGGGATCAGCTTCACGGGTACACAACCGTGGAAGTTTACACTTGAAGCGGGGACATACGACGAGGACGGAAACTTTGTGGTCTGGGATCGTACCGAATATGACAACGTGACAACCAACCCATTGGAAATAACGGTTTCTCCAACCGTCACGACCATTTACAGGGTGGTTGACCTGTACGACAACAATGGCGGTCCGCAACCTGAACCATCCAATTCGGTCACGCTCACCGTACATCCATTACCAAAGAACTCACCGATTTACATTAAAGAGTGAAAAATGAAAAGTGAAAAGCGAAGAGTAACATCCTAAAACAATGAAAAAATGAGATATGGTTAAACGTTATAAGAATAATTTGCATCCCCATAGGGGAGACACATTTATAAAACATGGACAATTATATCAAACGAAACCCCGTAGGGGTGGCATGATTGTAAAATCAATGAAATGTGTAGCAAACGAAACCCCGTAGGGGTGGCATAATTGTAGAATCAATGAAATGTATATCAAACAAAACCCCGTAGGGGTTCGTTTTCGATCCCGGACGCGCAAGCGAGCGGGAGACACATTTGCAACAATGATTTACCCAAGCCAACAGGACAACATTATAACGGGAATTTGTAAATTGACATAGGTTATTTATATATGATTAAACGGTGGATTTCCATATTGCTGACAACCCTTCTGGTGACTGTACTGACAGCCGCCGGGTACGCCTATGAAATAGATCGGGTGTGCCAGGGAGCAGAACGGACCTACCGTATCAACGGAGAGGCTGGCTCCACCTGGGCATGGACGCTCGTTAACCAAACCGGTGACACATTGGATATATCAACCTATCCATTTAAGGACTTCTCGGAAATGGACACCGATGGAAACCCCATCCAGGGCAGCGAAATCACCATCACCTGGAACTTACTCCCAGGAACCTATACCCTATCAGCCGAACAAACCAGTATACATGGCTGCGAAAACTATGAGCTGGGCACCATTGAGGTATTGCCAAATCCGATGATCAATGCCGGTCCTGACCTTGTGGCATGTGATGCCCAACCGGTCACCGTAAGCGCAGCAACAGCTTCCGATTATTCAACACTTTTATGGACAACCTCCGGTGACGGAACCTTTGATGATGCCACCATCCAAAATCCTGTCTATACCCCGGGCACCGCAGACATTGTCGCTGAAACAGTCACACTGACACTCTCTGCCGAAGGACTGGCAAGCAATGGAACTTGCCAACCAGTCAGTGATGATGTTGTGATCCAGATCAGTAACCTGACCGCAAATCTTCCTGCAGGTCCTCTGGAAGGTTGTTTTGGCAGTACCATTAGTCTGGAAGCTACCACCACTGGCGGAATCGGTACCATTACCCACCTGTGGACAGGCACAGGGGCAACTTACCTGAGCAATGTTTCCATAGCCAATCCTGTTTTCAGCGGCGCCCCGGCAGGTGATTATGCCCTAACTTATACCGCCACAGACGCCGAGGATTGTGAGGTTACCGAAAATATCACCATCACCATCTTTGATAATCCGCTTGCTGATATTACTGCAGATGAAACGGAGGTTTGCGAAAGCAATGCCATACCGTTGGATGGAAATCCTTCAGGCGGAAGCGGCAACTATACAAATCATGAATGGACCTCTGCAAACCCGGATGATCTCGACTTGTTAACCGATGTCAATATCCAAAATCCGGTATTCATCGGTTCGGCCTTACCTGGCAGTTACACCTTTACCTATACCGTAACCGATGGAAATGGCTGTATGGCATCCGACGAAATCACCCTTGTCGTCAATCCATTACCAACGGCAACAGCAACCGCCACACCGACCGAAGTTTGCCAGGGAACCCCAATCCAGCTTCAGGGAAGTCCATCGGGCGGAAGCGGCACATACGTCACCCATCTGTGGACAGCCGAAAATGAAACGGTAAACGACTGGCTTGATGACCGCTCTTTGCAAAACCCAATACTCAGTGCTGATGCCACCCCCGGAACCTACACCCTGACCTACAATGTCATTGATGATAAGGGATGCGAAGGAAGCGGAACGGTTGAGGTGACAGTAAATGGCAACAATACTCCGATATTCACACAGGTCGGTCCGTTCTGTGAAGGAACCACCATTGCCGAACTGCCGACAACTTCCGAAAACGGAATAACCGGTACATGGACACCAGCCATCGACAATACCCAAACTACCACTTACACATTCACGCCGGATGCAGGACAGTGTGCCACCACCGCTACCATGACCATCACCATTGATGATCAGATTACCCCAATCTTCACACAGGTTGGACCTTTCTGTAACGGAGCCACCATTGCCGAACTGCCG